>NZ_MUZV01000009.1 GCF_002000025.1 Cognaticolwellia aestuarii | reverse complement strand
AAACCGCCTCTTCGACTTGTCCCGAAGAAGTGGAGCGCATTTTAGAGATTTATCGCCCCGCGTCAACCGCTAATTGCAATTAAATTACAGAAATGTGACTGTTTGCTGCTTAATCATTCACAACGTTCTTTTTTCGTTCTAATAAGTACAAAAGCACTCTAAAATCTCTTATTAACCATGCTCTCTATTATACCAATAGCAGATACTTAACGTTACTTACTCCAAATCAGCTTGAGAACCTATTAACAACGAGTGCATCATCTTATTTTGTATCTTTGGCTTCTGCTTCACTATCTTCTTTTACTGTTTCGGTAGATTTTTTTAACGCTTCATTACGAAACTCTGCATCATGATCATCACCTAGCACATGCTCTAATTTCAATTTTTTCACTGAGCGAATAGTAGTAAACGGGCCAGAGCAAGCATATAAGCCGAAAATCAGTAATAAAATATTTTCAGGGCTTGAGGCAATAACAACAAACACCAGTACAATCAATAAAACAAAGACAAAATTAACTTTGCCTTTCCAGTCGACATCTTTAAAACTGTTATACCTAAAGTTACTGACCATTAATAAGCCCGTAATAATGGTTACAAGCCCAATGATAAAGCCATAATCTTCACCATTAATCTGATATTCACTCCCCACCCAAATAAGACTTGCAATAACGCCTGCTGCAGCTGGGCTGGCTAAGCCCTGAAAATAGCGTTTGTCAGCAACACCAACTTGAGTATTAAAACGAGCAAGGCGCAGTGCCGCACAGGCAACATAAATAAATGCCGCTAACCAACCAAACTTACCAAAACTCGACAGCGCCCAGTTATAGGCAACTAGCCCTGGGGCGATACCAAATGACACCATATCTGCCATACTGTCATATTCAGCTCCAAACTCGCTTTGGGTGTTGGTCATGCGAGCTACTCGTCCATCAAGACCATCAAATATCATAGCAATAAAAATGGCGACAGCTGCACTAATAAAATGGCCATTCATTGATGATACAACAGCATAAAAACCTGAAAACAGACCCGCTGTGGTTAATAAATTAGGTAAAAGATAAATACCACGTGTTGGCAATGAATCATCATCATGTTTATCTGGCATAATAAAAACCATAATTCGTTAAAAGTAATTGAGGCTGCTAATCTAGCATATGTACCAGTATGAACAATAGTTGTTGTGTAAATGATTACTGATTTATCAAACTGAAGTTTGAAAAACGCCTTTGTAACTACTATAAAATATGATGGTGGTTACATGACTCTCCTCATTTCTAGGTTTAATATCATTTGAGCAGAGTATTAATTTCGATTATAAAAATAACTCAGTATTAAGTTATGGATGATTACCATGATGAGTATTAAAACTATTACACTACTTATGCTGCTGACTTGTATCGATGTTACAGCCTCTGCAAAACTTACGGTTTATCGCTGGGTTGATGAAAATAATATTGTTCATTTTAGTCAAAATCAGCCCACTCATGGCAACTATGTAGCAACGAGCGTATTAAATGGTAAGAGCCGGTCCATAACGGGTTCTACAATAAGGGGGAGAGAAAAGTCACTTGATAATCCGGTGCCTAAAAATCAGTCGCAAGCTAATACTAAACAACAAAGTGCTGCAGATGTAAGCATGTGTAAAACAGCACGAGATAATGTTAAAACCTTACAAAATTTCGATAGAATTCAATATAAAGACACAAATGATAATATGAAGATATTAACTCTATCGGAAAAAACACAGCAGCTAGCAATGAATAAAAAACAAGCCGAAGTTTATTGTCATGACTAAATCAATAAACATCTCGGCTTGAATACACTCAAAGCAATATTAAGTTATGGCGCTCGAGTTTTAGTAGTAAAACTCAATTCACCCTCACTAAGTTCAACTAAGATCTGGTCACCAGCTAAAAATTCGTTAGCCAATAGCTTGTGCGCTAATGGGTTTTCAATCTCTTGCTGTATTGAACGTTTTAAAGGTCTTGCTCCGAAGATCGGATCAAACCCTGCCGCGGCGACAAAAGACAATGCTTCATCAGATAATGTCATCGTTATATCTCGTTCTTCTAAACGCTCAGTCAAAGCTGCAATCTGAATACTCGCAATGTTTTTGATTTGCTCAGCAAGTAATGGATGAAAAACGACGGTTTCATCGACACGGTTAATAAACTCAGGTTTGAAGTGTTGACCGAGCTCTGCTATGACCCTAGATTTCATTTGCTGATACTGACTATCATCACCATATTCTTGGATAATATCAGAGCCAATATTTGAAGTCATAATGATAACTGTATTTTTAAAGTCTACCGTGCGTCCTTGACCATCAGTTAACCGTCCGTCATCAAGCACTTGTAGTAAGATGTTAAAAACATCTGGGTGAGCCTTTTCAATTTCATCGAGTAGGATAACGGAATAAGGTTTACGCCTTACCGCTTCAGTTAGATATCCGCCCTCTTCGTACCCCACATAACCAGGGGGGGCACCGACAAGACGTGCCACCGAGTGCTTCTCCATAAATTCTGACATATCCACTCGTACTAGTGCGTCTTCACTATCGAAAAGAAAATGAGCCAGTGCTTTTGTGAGTTCGGTTTTACCAACACCTGTTGGCCCAAGAAATAGAAATGAACCTATGGGTTGATCGGGATCGGCTAAACCGGCACGTGAACGTCTAATGGCATTAGATACAGAAACAACCGCCTCTGATTGACCAATAACACGTTTATGAAGATTGTCCTCCATGTGCAGTAACTTATCAGACTCACCTTCTAACATTTTTGCCACAGGAATACCGGTAGCACGACTTAGTACATCAGCAATTTCGACATCAGTAACTTTGTTACGTAGTAAGGTCATTTCTTGCATTTCAGCTTGGCTAGCCAGATCAAGTTGTTTTTCAAGATCGGGAATACGACTATATTGTAACTCTGCCATAACATTCAGGTCACCAGCTCGGCGTGCAGCCTCAAGCTCAATACGCGCATGCTCTAAATCGGTTTTAATTGCTTGTGTGCCGTGCAACGCCGCTTTTTCAGTTTTCCACACTTCGTCTAATTCATCATAACTGGCTTGGCAAGCAACAATATCATCTTGTATTAAGTCTAAACGTTTTTTGGAAGCGGGATCAGAGTCTTTAGCTAACGCTCGCTGTTCCAGCTTTAACTGTATCAAGCGACGCTCTAATCGATCTAAGTTTTCAGGCTTTGAGTCCATTTGCATACGAATGCTAGACGCGGCTTCATCAATAAGATCAATCGCTTTATCAGGTAATTGTCGATCACTAACATAACGATGTGACAATGTTGCTGCAGCAACAATAGCAGGATCGGTAATTTCAACATTATGATGAAGCTCGTAGCGCTCTTTCAGACCACGTAATATAGCAATTGTATCTTCGACACTCGGTTCATCTATTAATACTTTTTGAAAGCGTCGTTCTAACGCGGCATCTTTTTCAATATATTGGCGATATTCATCTAACGTTGTTGCACCAACACAATGTAATTCACCTCGCGCTAAGGCTGGTTTTAACATGTTGCCCGCATCCATAGCACCATCGCTTTTACCAGCACCAACCATAGTATGAAGCTCATCAATGAAGAGTATCACTTGGCCTTCGAGTTGGCTTAATTCATTAAGCACCGCTTTCAGACGCTCTTCAAATTCGCCACGATATTTAGCGCCAGCAACAAGTGCGCCCATATCAAGTGATAAGACCCGTTTATTTCGAATTCCTTCTGGGACTTCATGATCAACAATACGTTGTGCTAGACCTTCAGCAATTGCTGTTTTACCAACCCCAGGCTGACCAATTAATACCGGGTTATTTTTAGTACGACGTTGTAAAACTTGAATTGTACGCCTGATTTCATCATCACGGCCAATAACAGGGTCCAACTTGCCTTGTTCTGCTCGCTCAGTTAAATCAACAGTGTATTTTTCTAGCGCTTGTCGAGTTTCTTCCGCATTTTCATCATCGACATTTTTCCCTCCGCGTATATGAACAATAGCATCTTGAATTCGCTGCTCATTCGCGCCTAAACCTTTTAGAATTTGACCTAACTTGCCTTTGTCTTGTAACGCTGCTAAAACAAATATTTCAGATGAGATAAATTTATCACCATGTTTTTGTGCAAACTTGTCACAAAGGTTTAAGATGTTTGCCATAGCAGACGATAACTGTACTTCGCCACCGGTGCCTGTTACTTGTGCTAATTCATCAATAGCTGTTTCCACTTGTGCTCGTAAGGTTCGAACATTAATTCCAGCACTCTTTAATAACGGAATAATACTGCTCGCATTTTGATTTAACAACGCAAGCATTAAATGTACAGGCTCGATGAATTGATGATCTTTACCTAATGCAATGGATTGTGCATCAGATATTGCTACTTGAAAAGTTTGGGTAAATCGGTCTAAACGCATTAACCTTCTCCTAATGCCATATTACTGGGCTTACAGTTTACTTACCTATGTTATAAGGACAGCCATCAGCATTTTCAAGGAAATGGCGCTTTAACTTTTGATTTAGCGCAAAAAAAGAATGAAAAAAAGAAATGAGCTAGATAGATTTCAAACATATAACGCTAGCCATACGCCCCGTTATATTATCTCGACGATAAGAATAGTATTTTTCCTTGTTGCTATAAGTGCAATCGCCCAATTGCATAATATTGTTAACACCTAAATTTAATAGTTGTAACTTGGCAATGTGTTGTAAATCAGCCCAATATTTTAGCTCTTTTAAATCACTAAGCGTTGACTTAAAGGGAGAAAATGCAGCAGAGAAGTCGGCTGACATTTGACAAAATATATCCTTTACTTCTTGGCCGACTTCAAACCTTTTAGCACCAATACAAGGCCCCATCCATGCAACAATATCGCTTGGTGAACTATGCATTTTTGTAATAGTTCGTGCAATAATATTACTTGATAAAGGGCGCCAACCCCCATGAATAGCAGCAACCTCACTGCCCTCTTTATTTGACAATAAAATAGGCAAACAATCTGCCGTCATTATTGCCAAGGCAATATGCGGATTGCGAGTTATAGCAGCATCAGCAACAATAGCTTTATTTTCATAGTTAAGAACTTCAGCAACATGGTTACCATGAACTTGTTCAAACCACTGAATTTTTGCTTGCTTAGGCAAGTATTGCAGTAGCGACTTTCTATTTAATGCAACATGCTCAGCACAGTCACCAACATGATCGCCCTGGTTAAAAGCCGAAAATGCCGAACGGTGTTCTTTTTGCTTGAGAGTAGTTAATGAGGAATCTTGCAAATTACCAACAGGTAACTGATGAGGTGAAGGTAATCTATTAGTAGTAAAGGCCAACACATGATCGGTTGGCCAGTTAATCATCGTTATGTTATCTGGTAATTTAGTAGTCACTATCAGTTAAATTACTTTTTGTATCTGCGCGTAAAATATTAGTCAGCGCCACCATGTCATCAGGAATATCAGCATGCCAAGTCATTTGCTCACCGGTTATAGGGTGATATAAAGATAACATTGCCGCATGTAATGCTTGACGCTTAAATTGACGGAGCATTTCACGTAACTCTTCCGAGGCATTTTTCGGTGGTCGTGGGCGTCCACCGTAAACAGGATCGCCTACTAATGGGTGTGTAATATGCGCCATATGTACACGAATTTGATGTGTTCGACCGGTTTCCAGACGTAAACGTAATCGCGTATGTAGCCTAAACTTCTCCATAACACGATAATGCGTCACCGATGGACGGCCTGAAAAAGTTACCGCCATATGCGTACGCTTTGTGGCATGACGACCAATAGGTTCATCAACTAAACCACCAGCAGTCATAGTTCCATTAGCAATAGCTTCATATTCACGAGTAATTTCACGTGCCTGTAAAGATTCAACTAAGTTAGTTTGTGCTGCAATTGTTTTTGCTACCACCATCAAACCTGTGGTGTCTTTATCAAGGCGATGAACTATGCCCGCTCTTGGTACAACATCTAACTGCGGACAATGATGCAACAAAGCATTTAACACCGTGCCATCAGGATTACCAGCACCTGGGTGAACAACAAAGCCCGCAGGCTTGTTAATCACTAATATATCGTCATCTTCATAAACAATATTTAATGGTAAATCTTGGGCAGCAAAGCGAACTTCAGCCTCAACTTCGGTATTGATGGCGATTTGTTCACCACCAAACATTTTTTCACGGGCTTTGTCGACAACGACACCATCAACCGTAACATGTCCAGCTAAAATCCACTCTTTTAAGCGTGAACGTGAATAGTCAGGGAACATTTCGGCCAAAGTCTGGTCGAAACGCTTACCTAAGCATGATTCGGGAACCGTGTCCCGGTGTTGAATTATTTCAGCCATTAAACTCTCTATTAATTAGCACTGTGCAAGGCATGATTGCTAGGTTAGAATGCCAATGCTTATTTTACCTCTTTGCTAAAGCAATTACATTAAGTAATTCTAATGAGGAAGATATTTATTTTAACTAAAACAAAGTAGTGATATTGAAGTCTATGGAAAAAATGACAATAAAAATAATATGCCTTACGCTAATGCTAGCATTGGTAGGCTGTTCAGGAACAAACGAGAAAGAAATTGAAAAAATACCAGACAAATCTGCTCAAGCATTGTTTGCTGATGCAAGAGAGTCACTTGATAATGGATTATATCAAAAAGCCATTCAAATTTTATCAGCGATAGATTCTCGATTTCCTTATGGACCTATTTCTCATCAAGTTCAATTAGACTTAATTTACGCATATTACAAAAGTGGCGATGCGGCTCAGGGCTTAGCATTAACTGATCGATTTCTTCGCCTGAATCCTGCGCATGCTAATTTAGATTATGTTTACTATATGCGAGCATTAATCAACATCGCGACGCAAGAAAATTTATTTCAGGATTTGGCTGGCATAGACCGTTCAGATCGTGATCCTACTGCTGCACGAGATGCTTTTAATGATTTAAAAATCGTTTTAGAAAAGTATCCTGAAAGTAAATATGCTGCTGACTCACGTCAACGCATGATTGCAATTAAATCTCGATTAGCAAAATATGAATTGTCTGTAGCACGTTACTATTTTAAACGCGGGGCGTTTGTATCCTCAGCTAACAGAGGAAAATACATTGTTGAATACTTCTCTCCTAGCCCTGAAACTGAAGCGGCATTAGAAATTATGATCATGTGCTATGAAGAGTTAGGCTTAACTGAATTACAAACTAACGCTAAGCAAGTACTCGCGGCAAATTATCCTAACAACCCGCTCGTTAAGTAGTATTAATTAATCCATATCAATAACTGAATACTCACTTACTATTAAAAATACCAGCAGATGCTGGTATTTTTAATTGTCTTGGCGCTATGAAGAAAGTACAGCCTTTGGTTAGATTGTCAGCTAATCAGCTAATCAGCTCGTTATTATATAGCCTCTTCGTCTTCTTCCCCGGTACGAATACGAATCACGCGCTCGACGTCAGTAATAAATATTTTACCATCACCAATTTTTCCGGTTTGTGCCGTTTCTAAAATAGTATTTACACAACGTTCAACATTTTCTTTTTTCACTACTATTTCTAGTTTTACTTTCGGTAAAAAATCCACCATATACTCAGCGCCTCGATAAAGCTCAGTATGACCTTTTTGCCGTCCGAAGCCTTTTACCTCAGATACTGTCATGCCTGTTACACCAATTTCGCCTAGCGCTTCACGTACATCATCCATTTTAAATGGTTTAATTATCGCTTCTATCTTTTTCATTTTTACAGCCTATAGGTTAATTTTTAAACTCAGCATTTCATTGATAATTATTATTATCTACATCACAGCCTAACATCAAGCGATTGTACACAGAATTCACTTACAGCTATAGTGCAAAAATTCTAATCAAAGATAGATTTTGTTACACTAGCTTTAATCCTGACATAAAAATCAGTTTAACTCGCATATTCACTTATCACCTAAAGGAAATATAATGAACGCCCAGGCAATAATCGATGAAATGAAAGTATTACCTGAAATTGATACTGCGTTTGAAATTAAACGTAGAATCGACTTTATTAAAAATAAGTTAGTACAGTCAGGACTAAAATCTCTAATTCTAGGTATTAGTGGTGGCATTGATTCATCAACCTGCGGACGTTTGGCTCAACTTGCGGTTGACGCTTTAAATAGTGAAAACGTTAAAAGTGATACAAAATATCAGTTTATTGCCGTTAGACTTCCCTTTGATGTGCAAGCAGATGAAGATGACGCACAACTCGCCCTGCAGTTTATAAAGCCGAGCCATAGCTTAAGTACTAATATATTTGCTGGTGTAGAAGGTATACATCAAGAAGCAATTAATGCTTTACAAGAGGCTGATATTTTTACCGCCTCTGCTGCAGCGGTAGATTTTTCTAAAGGCAATGTTAAAGCTCGCACTCGCATGGTGATGCAATACCATATCGCTGGAATATTAGGAGGTTTAGTATTAGGCACAGATCATTCCGCTGAAAATATAACGGGTTTCTTTACCAAATGGGGTGATGGTGCTTGCGATTTAGCGCCTTTGTTTGGTTTGTCTAAACGCCAAGTAAAACAACTTGCTCGTGCGTTAAACGCGCCTGAGCAATTGATTGAAAAAGCCCCTACCGCTGACTTAGAAGAGCTGACTCCAAGCAAAAAAGATGAAGACGCTTTAGGTATGAGTTACGACCAATTGGATGACTTTTTGGAAGGTAAAAACACCGATAAAGCAATTGAAAACAAAATAATGTCTATCTATATGAAAACACAACATAAGCGTTTAGCAATTCCAACAATATATGAGAATTAACTCATTTTACTTGGAATAATCATCAGATTTTGACTATAAATAGCGTAGAACTACGTACTCAACTAAGGAATGGTTGTTATGTCAAAATTCGTTGGATTTACCATCATAGAAACACTGGTTTCATTAGCGATATTGCTAAGTTTAATTGCCATCGGCGTCCCAAGTCTCAACAATTTCATTGTTTACACTCGTGTAGACAATGAAATTTTTAGCCTCCACCGTTTAATTTTAATTGCGAGGAATACCGCGATAAGTGCCAATTCTAAAGTTACTCTTTGCCCACTTAATAGCAACGGTCAATGCAAAAATTCATGGCATAAGGAGCTAAGTGTATTCATAGATATTAACAATAATAAGATCTATGAGCCCTCACTCGATGAACAACTTATTGCTCATAAAGCCGCAATAAAAGTCGGTGATAAACTACAGTACGGTAAAACGCGTGTAGGCCTAACATACGCAGCCACAGGACATTTAGCAGGATGGGGGCAAAATGCTACTTTCAGCTATTGCCCTAAAGGTCATAATGACAAAAACAGAGGCATTGTTGTCGCGACTTCAGGCCGAGCTTATGTAAGTGCCGCAAATAAAACCAATCAAAAAAATATCAGACGCACTGGTGCCTTAATCAAGTGCACATAACGTATTAACCACAATAATCAGCCTAAAATATAAAGCGCTTAACATCTAACAGGAGCTGAGGGTTATTTGTGTCGTCATTAATATAAATAACCAGCAGCATAGTCTTAGCATATCCAACCAGTTTGAACTTAAACTAAGTACTTATTGATGCAAGGAATGTTGCTTTTCACACTAAAAAACGGTTAATTTAATCGATAATATTTTGCTGTGGAAAATGATAAAAGTAAAACAAATTTGCTAGCTGAGTATAGGTAACAATGTTATAAGTAAAATATCACCCTAACATTGGCTGTCGTAATGCCTAAAAACCACAATACACATCAATCGGCTAAAAAATTCATCTCAGGCTTTACCATTACCGAGCTTCTTATTGGTATATTTATTATAGGCATATTAACGGCAGTCGCCGTACCGAGTTTAGGAAGCTTTATGTTGCAATCACGTGTTGATAACGAAATAAGTGAATTGCAGCGCCTGCTATTAACAGCTAGAAACAGTGCTGTTAATAGTGGGAAAAATGTAACTGTCTGTCCATTAAGTGGCACAAGTTGTAGCACAAATTGGCAAAACGAATTAAGTGTATTTACTAATAATGATAATTCATTGGTAAATAATAAAAGCTTTGACAGCGCTAATGAAGAACTTATTAAAGTTAAAGCTAAAGTTGCTAGCGGTGATACCTTAAAATTTAGTCAAACTATTATTATTTTCTCTCCTACAGGCCGGCTAGTTTCAGGGGGTAATGGTGCTTTTAGTTATTGCCCTAAAGATAATACTGACTTATCACGTGGTATTAACATTTCATTATCTGGTCGATTATATAAAACTTCTGATACGGATAATGACAATAAAGACGAGAATAGAGACGGCACTGATGTTTCCTGTAGCTAGTGTACTTTACTCAAGAAAATCCGGGCTTTAGTAAAATCCTAACTGTTAAGTTGGCATGAGAACAATACTGACTGATTAACGACAATAAATCACTTTTACGGTAATAACACAACTATTTACCGTGCTTGACTCTTAAACAAACGATTCGCTTTCAATGAGGAAAATTTTGCGGTTAAGGGAACACATTCGAATACCTTTTGGATTTGTTGCTTATCCCTTGATAGCGATGTCAGTACTTTGCGCTTAGGTAAAGTATCAAGCAGCTTTTTAATGTCAGCCTCCTTCACTCTAGCAAAATAAATAATCTCTTTATCACTAGTTAATACGACATGACATTTTGCATCTACTTTGTATGTTTTTTTCACCTGAGCTTCAGCGCTATTATCAAAACTAACAGCGATGAACAGTATGTAAACAATACTGGTTATGTTTTTCATCTTATTGCTCCCAACAAGCGCTAGCGGGTAGTTTTTTGCCAGTTTCACTGACTGATAATTTCTGGCATTGAGTGTCATTAGTTTTTTGTGGTTCAAGCGCGGTCGCCGTTAGAACAAAGCCACCATCAGCCAATGCTGCATCAATACTGTAATAACTATTTTCGGTGATAAACGGGTCTTTATCCAAGCCCAGCTTTTTCATATCACTAGTATACTTTCTATTATCGACATAAAATTGTTCCTGAAGATTAGCTAACCTCAGTAATTCACGTTGTGCTTCGGTACGATTTGAGCGTGTCACAAAATCTATATAGGCTGGAAAAGCGATAGATGCCAAAATTGCAATTATCGCTACTGTCATTAATAGTTCAACTAATGTGAAGCCTCTATTATTCTTACGATTAGCCATTATTGCTCCTCACTAATATACAAATAGGTTCTCATCGTTTGTAGTGTAAAGCCCACCGGTATTATTTTCCGGCCAACGATAATATTACCAATGGCATCATCATTTGTCTCAGGATCACCATCATCATTAGGAACAACAATTAAGGTTGGCGCTCCTAAAAACTGTTCATTGATTACAACTTTACGAACGGGGGCAGCTTCAGGCGTTGCTTCATTCCAATTATATATAGCTGTGCCTAATGCAAGATCTACCGCATATAACAAGCCCGTACCATTAGGTTGTATACAGTGAATAACATTAGTATCTAAGTTTGGGGGAATAAATGTCGTGAAATAAACAACACCATTAATAACAATGGCATCTGCGGTACTTTTTTCTCCTGAACCTTCAAGGTCAATATACCAACCCGATTTATCACTGACCGCTATTTCAAGTGTTTTGCGCTCTTGGGTTGTTAACGTTTTAGCAAAAGGGTCATTTGTGTAATCATACAGATCATTTTTTAATAACGCGGTAGGAGCTTTAGGGGCTTTAGCACCATAAAAAGATTGGGTTTTAATATGCTCATCTTTGATCATAAAAAAGCGATCATTGGTATCTATACCAATAGGATTCGATCGATCACCGCTGCCAATTAAAACAGCATCATAAGGTTTTTCTTGATGACTAATGATTTTAGTGGTTTCTCCATCTTCATCAGTCACTTCAGTTTCAATCGTTTCACTGATAAAAGTACGGACGATTGATGGTTCGTTAAAAAAACGTAAATCAGCGCTATTGCTAGTCCCTCCAAATTCTGCCAATTTAAAAACCGTCCAAGGAGCATTACTATCATTGGGGGTTGCGCTTGGCATATCTACACGCCAAACATTACCGCCGGTATCACCAGTATATAAACGGTCAATCAAGCCATCGCCGTCACTGTCTAAAATACCTATACTTGAGGGAATACTATCAGTGCCAATAAAAGCGCTATCAGCTCCCTGAGGTGCTAAGCTCCACTTCAATGAGCCCGTTGCTGCATCAACCATATAAATAGCACGTCCCTTACCATCAGCAACGCCTGGGTTTACAGAGTCTTTTGCGGCATCGTAACCACCACCAAAAAATAGTACTGGAGCTGCTACTGCACTGTTTCCTGTCCCATTTATGTTCAATTTAGAATAACCAAGCTTTGGTTGTGACCATGACTGGCCAAGCTCCGAAAAACCTGTTGACGTTGCATCAATATGCCATAGTTTACTTGGGACACTTGGATTACTAATATCAAGCGCATAATAAGATGTACCACCACGGCGTAAACCAAAAAACACCCAGACTTTATCTGCACCGTTAATAATACCGTCACCATTATTATCTTTTATATATGATGTAATACTACCGTCAATGCCATACACTTTGTCAGCTGTCGCGTAGTTTTCTCTTAATGGTTTAATATTATTGAAGAATTCTTTTGGCATAAATGCCCAATCTTCATCAACAGTCGCTCCTTTATCTTCAAACATATGAAGCGCTCCAGCATTAGTACCTATGACAACTCGAATACTCGTGCCGTAATTAATCACCAAAGGTTTAGAGTGGAGAGGATCACCAAACACGTCTGGTCGCATAATGGGTGTAGTGCCATCATCCAATTTGACATTATCAACATTTATTCCCATTGCCCAGTTTAAATAGGCCCCCACATCATCTTCAGCAACATCCATTTCAGTCGCGAGTTCAAGACTACCACCAAATGAACTTTCAGCCTGAGTTTCAGTTAATAAGGCTAAAGCTCCGGTAGAGCCAATATCACTGTAGATCACACGGCTTGTTTTGTTACGCAGCATTTGTGCTACGCCTCCTTCACTCACTTTGTCACCGTCTTTAGATTCATCTGGTGACCAAAAGCTTGTTACTTCTTCAGAAAATTGGCCATTATTGGCATCAAGTGCCGGCTTACCATGTTTTCCCACCTGCTTGTTGCTTATAACTTTGTATTTTTTAAGGTTGCCTTGCCATCGCGGCCCATTA
Source organism: Cognaticolwellia aestuarii (assembly GCF_002000025.1). Classification (GTDB taxonomy): domain Bacteria; phylum Pseudomonadota; class Gammaproteobacteria; order Enterobacterales; family Alteromonadaceae; genus Cognaticolwellia; species Cognaticolwellia aestuarii. The sequence continues at coordinate 192,796 of NZ_MUZV01000009.1, read as the reverse complement.
TCCGGCTGAAACATAGCGTAATAAACTGAGTTTAACGTTTCTGTACGGTCGAAGTTATTCGCGGCAACTGATGCCGATGTCAAGCTGTCATTACTGGGTTCTAAATCTTCCAAAGCGCCAACCAATGCTGCCGTTAGCTGTGCACTATCTGTTGCTCGAAAATATTTCCCACCGCCAAGCCTTGCGGTTTCTTTTAATAGCGGTGCTGCATCATCAGCACCGTCGCTGAAACCAATAGTATAAATATCGGCGGTTTGTTTACCTGATAATTGAGTATTAAGATCATTATTGCTCATCCATTCGGCAAGACCTGCTAAATAGTTGTTATCATATTTGCTACCGGAAAAGTTAATGGTCGTTCCATCATCAACAGTAGATAAAGCTTCTATTTTACCATCGGCATGCTTGTCTTGGGTGGGCACACCATCCGTTATTAAAATAACATAAGCTTTGTTACTACAACTTGAAAAAGGGCTAACATACTTGTTTGATGATTCAACAGAAGAGTCGGTATCTCTGGGCGGGGTATTTTTGGTGTAATATGTACTACCGTCATTATAATAAATATTGATATCGTCATCACCATAATCAACATTCCGACCAGAAAAATACAATGATGATTCATATAGTGTTTCACATAAAGGTGTATTTCCTCTAGCAAGAACTTGATTATTAACTAGATCAAGTAGTGACGATTTATTTTCATCGGTCATTTCCTTAATCCCGGCAACAATACGACCGCCATTACCATGGTTTTGGCTATCGCCATAGTTGTAGTTAAAAATCTGTAAACCAAAATCAATAGAAGGTGCTGAGTTAATCACGTCATTGATGCTTTCTCGTGCCATCTCCATACGGCTACGCGTCTCTTCTTGCGTATTATCACCATAATGCCAACGTAAATAATTATCGGTATACAGTGTTATTAATGTGCCACTCCAGGCCACATCTGAATTGCTCTGCTCAGCAGTATAATATTGTGGCTCACTTTGATCGCCCAAATAGTTAACAGGAAAACCAGGTTCAACACCATCAGCATTGCTAGGATTGTTGCTTAATACATCATCTTCACAATCCAACACATAGATATTGGCACCATTATTATCTGAGAGGTTTCGCCATTGTCCCGTGTTATTTCTATACTTGTAGCGTCGAATATGAGCAGTATAAAACCCCTGAGTCGCTAAAGATGATTTAGCACTATCACAGCCATTTAACGAAGCTAAAAAACGACGTTTTTCTGTCGTAGTATCAGGTCTAGGTATTTCGTCACCCTTGTTATAATATAAAAATTTACTCGAAAACTTAGTGGTATTAGGAATCGCGGGATAATTTACTGCTGGATCGTACCCTATTTTAACCGTCTCTTCTGTCGTCATACTGCCTGAGTTATCAAGAATGATCAGTACTTGGGTTTTAGCCCCTGCAAGCTTTACAGCCTCGCTAACGTATAACTCGATATCTTCACTAAAAGAAATTGTTGGCATCAACACCAATAAACTTATCAGTAAATATTTTTTCATTATGTTAACTCCAGTATTGGGCTAAAATACCTTAGCGTTATCGTAAAAGTTGTTGAACAACACCAGTATTAACGACAACCGTATTGGTATTTTTTCGTCCATATTCACGAACCACTTGCACGCGCAGTACGTTACAGGAAAAAACTTGTGTTGAAGAAGCCGACCTCGAATGCGGGCAATATGGCTCTAACTCTAAGTCATTATTAGCAATTTGAATACCTGCAGTAGTATCACTATCGGTATTCGTTTTAGTTAAGGTCTCTGTTACTACCACAGGGAACTTAACTAAAGGCAAAGCAAAGGCATTATTACCTAACCCACCATTGATTTGTCGAAACATCACCTCATCGCTGGCACTTATTGCTTCCTGTGTGGCGACAACTTTATCTTCACTTGCGCCTGACATTTTCATATCCGATGTAGTATTTTGCATCAAGACGCCAGCAAGAGCTGTTAAAGCGACTAAAAATACTAAAGATACAATTAACACAACGCCTTGTTGTCGACTAAAAGTATTTGTTTTAGCTATCAAATTCACCATGAATCGACCCCTGCGTTATAGAGTGTTACCGTTGAATTAAATAATAATCGGCGATAATTATCATTAAATGTAACGGGCAAGTCACCCAAATTATAAGTATTACTATTAGTATATTGGCTATCGGGAAGAATGCTGCGTGCTAGCACATAAATGCGTATAGCCAAAATCCGGTTATTGTTGCCATGATCCCACTGTGTAATGGTCATATTATCTGCCGAAACAAAAGTATCAACAATACCATAACCTGCATCATCGGGTGAGTCGGTATCTAAACCATACATAAAACGAATCATTTCAATACCATCAATAATCGGATCAAAGGTCATTTTCTTTGTTAGCCGCCCTTGCATTAGAACCGGTACTGTATTATTCCCCTGAGCTTCCTCTCTAATATAGTAAATATGGTGCTGATACTCCCAAAGTTGACTATTTAACACCGCAGGAATAGCCGTACCCGTGAATATCGTCGCTTCGCTTAAATTAGAAATGATATAATACTGTTGCGCTGTGCTTAATGTTAATGGCGTTGATATCGCCCTTTTGAACTGTATAACATCAGATGCTATTTTAGCATCATCAATACACCCCATGATTGAGCTGTTTGTTACCGTTTGCCCCCATAGAGTTCTAAAATGACCAACTCCAGCAGGGAAAGTACCATTATTCAATCCGTCACCGATACATTCATCATCAGGAGCAGTGGGAACCGCATTTAGCATTGCTAAATCCAATGTGCCGGTATAATCACCCCAGAAGTTTTGCTTTAATAAGTCATCACTCAGTACGCTGAGAGCAAAACGACCATTTTCTTGTAATTCACCATAAGTTGTTGTTTCTTGGCTAGTCGTTTTCATACCAACGAAAACACTTATCACGCCAGCAAATAGCGCTAACCCCACCGCAAGGGAAATAAATATTTCAACTAACGTAAACCCATGCTGTTTGTTCATATTAGTTTATAAATGCCTCAACTATCACTTGCCGCCTTTTACTACCGGCAGTACCACAGGTATTTTTTTCTCCATCAAAAATTTCTGTTCTTCCTTCCCAACTGATCACAACAGTAACGGCATTGGCAACTTGGCTTATGCAGCCTCTAACTCCTGTTAAACCGGCAAGCTTATTTCCATCATTAACAACATCCGCTCCCATTAGTGACATTTCCCATTCATACTTGTCATTAATCATCATCTCTGCGGGGTTACATATACCAACAAGCGTATTGCAACGATTTTCGGGCACAGCATCTAAGGTTTCGCCATAATTTGACGCTGCATACCCAGCTAATGCCGCTGAATTGTTACTACGCATTCGTTCAATAATATCTTGAGCTAAAGCCGATGCAACTGAGCGTTGCATCGCATCAAAACTGCCTTTTTTGGCCGTTACTTGCATAGCTACAGCACCCAGAATACCAGTAACTAAGATAAAAACAGCAATCAACACTTCAATAAATGTCATGCCTTTATTAAGGGTGTACTTGTGATGAAAATTACGGGGGAATACATTGTTCAAGCGTTAATCTCCCTTTAAGCAGAAATGACAAACAACAGGTATGATTACTATAGCTGAAAAAAACAAAAGTAAAATAGCTAAATTTAGGCAGGTTCTCGGTGGATAGCGACCAGAGCAGCCACTATGCAGTGTAAGTCTATACATGTTAAAAGTCGCATCAGTAAAGTGCATTAACCTAGACCTTAAATCATTATAACGAGGAAAATTCCTTCTTTTTACTTCTCGCTAGTTCTATTTGCAGTTATATAGATTAGCTTAGTGACCAGCTAACGCAATATAACTACAAATAACATCAAGTTAGATTAACGTAATTCTATCGGTACAGCAAATACCGTATTTTCTTCCCTGCCAGGGTATTCAATAACTTCTTTTCCACCCAAACATTTAAGCGCATCAATAACTTGCTGTACTAAAATTGCAGGCGCAGAAGCACCAGCGGTAACACCAACTTTATCAATTCCATCTAGCCAAGATGCATCAATGTCAGCAGCCGTATCAATCAAATATGATGTGGTGCCAATTTTTTCTGCCAACTCACGTAAACGATTTGAATTAGAACTATTTTTAGCACCTACAACAAGCAATAGCCCTACTTGCTCAGCAATAGAACGAACAGCATCTTGACGATTTTGTGTTGCATAACAAATATCATCTTTGCGAGGCCCTTGAATTAATGGAAACTTAACTCGCAAAGCATCAATAACATCACTAGTATCATCAACAGATAAGGTCGTTTGGCTACAATAATACAGTTTAGTAGGATCTTTGATAACTAATGTCGCAACATCTTCAGCTGACTCAACTAGATAGATGCCGCCTTCTTCGCTTTCGTATTGCCCCATCGTTCCTTCAACTTCAGGATGTCCCGCATGACCAATGAGAATACATTCAACACCTTTACGACTCGTGCGAGATACTTCCATATGAACTTTGGTAACGAGTGGACAAGTCGCGTCAAAAACTTTTAAGCCACGATCTTTTGCTTCATTGCGCACGGCTTTTGATACACCATGAGCACTAAAAATTACCGTACTATCATCAGGCACTTCATTTAGCTCATCGACAAAAACTGCCCCACGATCTTTTAAGCCATTAACAACAAATTTGTTATGCACTACTTCATGACGAACGTAAATAGGTGCTTCAAATAAGTCTAAGGCTCTATCAACGATACTGATCGCTCGATCAACGCCAGCACAAAATCCTCGAGGATTAGCTAAAATAATTTCCATAATATTCTCGTTACTTTCAAATTACTTAACTTCAATAACGTCGATAACAAACGTTACTTCTTGACCAGCTAAAGGATGATTAAAATCAATGGTTACAGAGTTACCTGTCACATCTTTAATCATGCCGGGTAACTCACCACCAGGTTGTGTAAAAGTGATAATATTACCCACTTTAGCCGGCGCTTCCTCACTGAACTTACTGATATCCATGTAATGAATATTTTCCGGTAAAGGCTCTCCAAAGGCATCTACGGCAGCTAAAGTAAACTCTTTACTTTCACCGGCCTTCATACCAATTAATTGTGCTTCAAATGCAGGTGAAATACTTGCGTCACCCATCATAATTTTAGCGGGCTTTTTATTCACTTTGGTACTGTCTGCTGCAGAGCCATCAGCGAGCTTCATGGTGATATGAGCGATAATTTCAGAAGCTGCAGTTACTAAATTTGTCATAAAATTTTCTCTTTAAGAATTAACACTTTGTGTTTTTTTATTCGCTTCACCATTTTTAAATGAATCGAAAATCATTAATGCTGCACCAATGAATATCATTGAATCAGCAATATTAAAGGCCGGAAAATGATAACCAAAACCATAAAAATCTAAAAAATCGATAACGTAACCAAATAGCACACGATCAATTAAATTGCCGACAGCGCCACTTAACATCAACGCAAACGCAACTGAAAGCAAAGCTTGCTGCTTCGGCGTTTTGGCGAGCCAAACAATAAAAATAATACTGGCGATAGCGGCTATTGCAGTGAAAAACCAACGTTGCCAGCCACCTTGATCAGCTAAAAAACTAAAGGCCGCACCTAAATTATGTACATAGGTTAAGTTAAAAAAAGGCAAAACCTCAATCGATTGATATAAGTCCATTTGACTTACAATTAACTGCTTAGTCGCTTGATCTGCAATTAAACAAATCAGCGTTAACCATAACCAGCGTAAACCGGTTTGGGTAAATAAATTTTTCATAAATAATTCTCTTATACGCTACTGAGCCAAAGTACACGATTCAAAATGAGAAAAACGTGCAGACTTGAGTAAAGTGCTGCACGCTTTAAAATTATCACTCAAAAGGTTACTAAAATATTAAGCAAACTGGCGAACTTCACCTGAGGCTTCAACGTTAGTAATACAGCGTCCACAAAGTTCAGGGTGCTTTTCATCTTGACCAATATCTTCAGTAACATGCCAACAACGATCACACTTAGCACCTTCAGCCGGCGAAACCGTTAGCCACAATCCGTCAATTTCAGTTGCTAATGTATCTGCTGGTGCACTTGTTACGATTTCCACGCTCGCTTTAGAAGTAATCAAGACAAATCGAAGTTCTTCACCAAGTTGCTGCAGTTTTTCAGCCAACTCAGCGGTGGCATACAATGTAACCGCTGCCTCAAGCGCTTTACCAACTTGTTTTTCTTTACGGGCATTTTCTAAGGCTTTGTTTACTTCTGCACGAACAAGTAAAATATCACTCCAATAAGCATTATTTAAACTACTCGTTGTTGATGTTTTTGGTAAACCATCAAACCAAACACCGGTAAAAACAAACTCTTCACGTGTTGTATCAGATGCCGTTGGTAATGCTTGCCAAATTTCTTGTGCAGTAAATGATAAAATTGGCGCCATCCAACGTGTCATTGCTTCTGCAATTAAATACATTGCTGTTTGACATGAACGACGAGCGACACTGTCTTCTTTCGCCGTATATTGACGGTCTTTAATAATATCTAAGTAAAAACCACCTAGCTCTGTGGTACAAAAGTTCATGAGTTTGTGCACAACAACATGAAACTCGTACTCGTCATAGGCCGCTATAATTTCAGTCTGTAATTGTGCTGCTTTATCAACAGCCCAGCGATCAAGTGCCACCATGTCATCAAAAGCAATAGAATCTGTTTTAGGATCAAAGCCATTCAAATTAGATAACAAAAAGCGCGAGGTATTACGAATACGACGGTACGCATCTGCTTGGCGTTTAAATATTTCATCACCAGCGGTAATCTCTTGCGTATAGTTAACCGACGCCGTCCATAAACGTAAAATGTCAGCACCTAGGGTATTAGTAATTTCTTTTGGCGTAATAACATTACCCAATGACTTAGACATTTTGTGACCTTTAGCGTCAACAACAAAACCATGGGTTAGTACTTGTTTATATGGCGCCTTACCATTCATTGCTACTGAAGAAATCATTGATGACATAAACCAACCACGATGTTGATCAGAGCCTTCAAGATATAAATCAGCGATACCGTCAAACTCTTCACGAGCGTTAACGACTGAATAATGTGTTGTGCCAGAATCAAACCACACATCTAACGTATCAGGTACTTTAACGTATTCTTTTGCGTCATCACCAATGAGTTCTGCAGCATCTAAATCAAACCAGGCTTGAATGCCTTTTTCTTCAACACGCTGTGCTACTGTTTCGATTAATTCAATGCTTTTAGGATGCAATGCACCTGTGTCTTGATGAATGAACAGCGCCATAGGTACACCCCACGTACGTTGACGTGATATACACCAATCAGGACGGCCTTCAACCATAGATTCAATACGACGTTGGCCCCAATCAGGGATCCATTGTGTTTTTTCAATCTCTTTTAATGAATCAGCACGTAAACCTTTATTATCCATGCTGATAAACCACTGCGGCGTAGCACGGAAAATTAAAGGTGTTTTATGACGCCAGCAATGTGGGTAAGAATGCTCTAACGCATGATGATGCATAAGCGTGCCATGCTCTTTTAGCACTTCAACGACATTAGCATTGGCTTTAAAAACATGTTGACCAGCAAATAGCTCAGTGTCATCTAAGTAAACACCGTTTGCACCTACAGGGTTAGCCACTTCTAAGTTGTAAAGTTTACCCACTTCAAAATCTTCTACACCATGCCCTGGCGCAGTATGCACACAACCAGTACCTGAATCGGTAGTGACATGTTCACCAAGGATAACCGGCACAGTAAAGTCATAAAACGGATGCTTAAGTTGCACAAGTTCTAATGCACTACCCTTACAAAAGCCTAATGCATGGTACTTATCAATACCAAAACGATCCATGCAAGACGTAACAAGATCAGAGGCAATAATTAAACGCTCTTTACCTTGCTCTGTTTCGCACTGAACTAACGTGTATTCAACATCGGCATGCATTGATACTGCGCGGTTAGCAGGTAAGGTCCAAGGTGTTGTCGTCCAGATAATAACAGACATATTACCTTCACCTTGATGATTTTCAGGGTGGTCAAATTTATCAGCAACACTTTGCTCGACAACCGTAAATTTCACATCGATAGCAGGTGACTGCTTATCTTTATATTCAACCTCAGCTTCTGCTAAAGATGAACCACAATCTGTACACCAATGCACAGGTTTAAAGCCTTGATGCAAATGGCCGTTTTCAGCAATTTTACCTAATGAGCGAATGATATTGGCTTCCGTATCAAAGTCCATCGTACGATAAGGCTTGTCCCAATCAGCAAAAACACCTAAACGTTTAAAGTCATCACGTTGACCATCTACTTGTTTTGCTGCATATTCGCGACATTTTTCACGAAATACACTCGCTGACACTTTATTACCTGGCTTGCCTACTTTCTTCTCTACCATTAACTCAATCGGTAAACCGTGACAATCCCAACCTGGTACGTACGGCGCATTGAAGTCTGATAGGGTTTTTGATTTAACAATAATATCTTTAAGAATTTTGTTAACCGCATGACCAATATGAATATTACCATTTGCATACGGAGGGCCATCATGCAAAATGAATGATTTCTTACCTTTTTTTGCGGCACGAATTTGACCGTATAAATCTTTTTCAGCCCACTCTTTTAGCATGTTCGGTTCACGATTTGCCATATTTCCTTTCATCGCAAAAGAAGTTGCAGGCAAATTTAGGGTTTGTTTGTAATCACTCATTAAAATTAATATCCGTTGTCGTAGTCACTAATATTCTATTTAGTGTTATGTTGTGTTTTCTTAACCGAATTAAATTAAGCTAAGTTCTGCACAAAAGTGCGGGCCTGTTCTGTATCTATAGCAATTTGCTTTATAAGGTCAGTTAGCGAGCTAAACCTCTGTTCACTGCGGAGTTTTTTCAACATAACTACCTCAATGACTGCACCATACAAATTGTTATCAAAATCAAAAATATGTACTTCTAACTGCTGCCTAATTCCGGCAACTGTTGGTCTTGAACCAATATTAGCAACACCAAAGTGTTGACCAAACTGACTTTTTACCTGCACCGCATACACTCCTGAAACAGGAGAAACTCGGCGCTTTAATCTTACATTAGCAGTAGGAAAACCCATTTCACGGCCACGTTTATCACCATGAAATACTTTACCAATAATAGAATAAGGACGTCCGAGCATGCTCTCAGCTGCACTCAAATCGTCTTTTTCTAATAATTGCCTAATTGCGGTACTACTAACCCGACAGCCTGCTAGCTTATGACTTGCGGTATCAGTGACTGAGAAGCCAAATTGCTGCCCCGCCGCTTCTAACATGGAAAAATTACCTTGACGGTTTTTACCAAAACGAAAATCATCACCAACAATTAAATGCTTTATTGCTAAACGTTTTACTAATAGGTCTTTAATAAAAATTTCGGCGTTTAGACTAGCAAATTTTTTATTAAAATTGATACAAATTAATCTATCCACGCCAAGATTTTTTAATAACGCATACTTATCACGTAATCGGCATAACCTTGCTGGTGCAGTTTCAGGGGAAAATAATTCTTGTGGCTGTGGCTCAAACACTAACACGGCTGCTTCACAATTAAGCTCTCGTGCTTTTTTAACCAAGGCTAAAATAACTTGTTGATGCCCCAAATGAACGCCATCAAAATTGCCAATTGTTAACACACAGCCTTGACGATTTTCATCGACGTTAATCCGCATGTTATGAATGCCGCGTGTTAATTGCATTTAATTAAAAAACCTTACTGCCAATAGATATTTACCATTAGCTAAATCATAAAAGAATAAAAACTGATGAATTATATATCACTCAGCAATAAGAATCAGCCCTTAGCCGTAGTTATTTTTGCGATAAATTCGACATTAATTTGAAGGTTTTCCAGCGACTTTTATATCTGAAAGTCGAATACCGAGCAATAATAAACAAACTAAATAACTTGAAATGCCACAAACAATACAGATCAAAAGTTGCGTTACCTGTTCAACAAAACTCAAAGCAAGCCAAACATTAAATGTTGGCGATAGGTAATAAACTATCACAGCCATTACCGTGGCAGCACAAATCAAGCGAATAATAAACCACCAAGTTTTACGCGATAACTGAAACACATTAGCTGACTTTAAGCCATGATATAACATCATGGCATTTAACGTTGCTGATAGCGTCGTTGCAATAGCTAAACCAACATAACCAAAAAAAGGCGCTAACATTATATTAAAGGCCATATTAGCTACCATAGCTTTAATGGCTATTTTAACCGGTGTTTTTGTATCTTGGCGGGCATAATAGCCAGGAGCTAACACTTTAATAAACATGAAACTAAGCAAGCCGGAAAGATAAGCAAATAACGCATAAGATACTTGTAATACTTCATGCTGAGTAAATTCCCCTCGCATAAACAGCACCATAATAATAGGTTGCGCTAACACCATCAAACCAGCTAAGGCGGGCCAGCCAAATAATGAAACAACTCTCAAGCCCCAATCTATTGTATCACTGAACTCTTGAGTATCTTTTTTAGTATGCAGTTTTGCTAAGCTTGGTAGGATAACGGTAGCAATTCCAATACCAAATAAACCGAGTGGAAATTCAAGTAATCGGTCAGCATAATATAGCCAACTGATAGAGCCCGTAATCAACATACTGGCAATAATAGTATCAAGTAATAAATTAATTTGCGTGACTGATACACCAAAAAGCGCTGGGATAATCAATTTACGTATTTTGACAACACCTGGTGCATGCCAGGCCCATTTTGGCTTAATTAAAGCCCCTGCTCGATATAAAAATGGCAATTGAAAAGCAAACTGTAGAAAGCCTCCTAAAAATACCCCCCAAGCAAGGCCAAAAGCAGGGTTATCCATAACCGGCGCTAAATAAATAGCACAAGCTATAACGCCAACATTTAATAAAACGGGGGTGAATGCTGAAACAGCAAAGCGACCATAGGTATTGAGTATGGCACCCGATAAAGCCGTAATACTGACAAACCAAAGATAAGGAAAGGTTATTTTTAATAAGGTACTCGCAAGGTCAAACTTCTCACTGGCAGGCCCATCGTTTAACCAGTCTAAGAACCAGCCAAAGCCAAATAATGCAACAAACACTGGCGATGCTATCATGCCAAACAAAGTCACGAGTGTGATAACAACACCAAGCGTACCTGATACTTGGGCAATTAACTTACGTGTTTCATTCGTCTTATTTTGCTCATCAAGGGTATGATATTCACTTAATACTGGTACAAAAGCCTGTGCAAAAGCTCCTTCGGCAAACAGCCGGCGTAGAAAGTTGGGAATTTTATTGGCAAAAAAGAAAACATCAGCTGACGCGCCAGCGCCCATAAAGTTCGCTATAACTACATCTCGTACTAAGCCAAGAATACGCGATACTAATGTCATTACACTGACAATAATCCCTGACTTAATTAATTTTTTACTCAAACGATTTAATCCTATTTCACCAATATTTTTATACTGAACAAAGTACATTAACAATAATAAACCGCTCAGGGGAGTATTATGCGGCTTTTATAAATTGATAAACAAGTATTTTAATTGCACAAAGAACTCTGTTCACTTAGTGAGCAGATAGCTTGAGCAATAACGCTTTAAACTGAAATATCGGGCAAAAAGCACTATTAAAGATGAAATATATCGAAAATTAATACAATCAAAGTACAACAACCCTTTCAACTTTTGACTAAAAACTTTAGAATGCATCCATTGGTTTTATTTATACAAACGGGTAATAATCCGAACGGTCAAATTAAAGCTGTAAATTGTTTGACAAACCAGTTAAAAACAGGCATATTTCGTCGCCTTAAATTTAGGCAATATTTATTCAATTTTAGGAGTTCACCTTGGCTAACTCAAAGTCTGCTAAGAAGCGCGCATTACAATCTGAAAAGCGCCGTCAACACAATGCAAGCCGTCGCTCAATGATGCGTACTTTACTTAAAAAAGTAATTTCTGCTATCGAAGCCGGTGACAAAGAAAAAGCATCTACAGAATTTGCTGCTGCTGCACCGATCTTAGATCGTTATGCAAGCAAAGGTCTTATTCACAAAAATAAAGCAGCTCGTAGTAAGAGTCGTTTAAACGCTGCTATTAAAGCGCTTTAATTTTTGTAAAGAATTAAAAAACCGGCTTAGGCCGGTTTTTTTATAGGTAAAAATCACTGTAAATTAGCTTTATTCATTTCAAGCCTTGCGCTTATCAGTGATTTTGTTAGTCTCTAGCCGGTATTTATTAATAGAGACTTTGCATGAAACTTTCAAAAATCGCTTCCCTACTTCTCATTGCTGGTACATTAACCGCTTGTGGAGACCAAAACGAAGCAACAACACCAACAAGCGTCAATTTATTACCTGAATATCAAGACCGCTTAGATATCTATAAAACCGTAACTTTAAATGCTGACTTATCGCACCTATCAGCGAACCAAAAGCAAATGTTGTCATTACTTATCGAAGCATCAGATATTATCGATGGCTTGTTTTGGCAGCAAGCATTTGGTCAAGATAAAAAGAGCTTTTTAGCCTCAATTAGTGATGAAAAAGTACGAGAGTTTGCTCGTATTAACTATGGTCCGTGGGATCGATTAAATGGCGATAAAGCGTTTTTAACAAACACACCAGCAAAAAGTCATGGCGCACAGTTTTATCCTGCAGATATGACTAAAGCAGAATTTGAACAAGCCACCTTTAATGACAAAAATGGCTTGTACTCACTTGTATTGAGAACCAACAATGGTGAATTGAGCAGCATTGCCTTTTCAGAAGCTTATAGCGATGAAATTAATCGTATCGCGGTAATTTTAGAAAAAGCATCAACCTTGGCCGACGATAAAGAATTTGCAAATTATCTAAACATGCGTGCAAAAGCATTACGTAACGATGACTTCCAAGCATCTGACTTTGCTTGGATGGACATGAAGAACAACCCAATTGATATTGTCATTGGCCCTATTGAAACCTATGAAGATCAACTCTTTGGTTATCGTGCCGCGTTTGAATCTTACGTGCTGATCAAAGATATGTCATGGAGTGAAAAACTTGCTAAATATGCCGAGTTTTTACCTGAATTACAACGTGGCTTACCGGTAAGTAACAAATACAAAACAGAAGTGCCAGGCTCTGACGCTGACTTAAATGCTTACGATGTTATTTACTATGCCGGTCATGCAAATGCCGGCGGTAAAACAATCGCCATTAACTTACCGAATGACGAACAGGTGCAGTTAGAAAAAGGTACTCGTCGTTTACAGTTAAAAAATGCGATGCGTGCAAAATTCGATGCCATCATGACACCGATTTCTGAAACATTAATTGTGCCTGAACAACGCAAGAATGTAACCTTCACGGCATTCTTCGCTAACACTATGTTCCATGAAGTTGCTCATGGTTTAGGTATTAAAAATACCATTAATGGCAAAGGCACAGTACGCCAGTCATTAAAAGAGCATGCTTCAGCTTTAGAAGAAGGCAAAGCTGATATTCTTGGCTTGTACATGATACGCCAACTATTAGCAAAAAATGTTATCACTGAAGGTGCATTAGAAGACTACTACACAACATTCTTAGCCGGTATATTCCGCTCGGTACGTTTTGGTGCTAGCTCTGCACATGGTAAAGCGAACATGGTCCGCTTTAACTACTTTGCTGAGCAAGGCGCTTTCACGCGAAATGAGCAAGGGCTTTATAAAGTTAATGTCGCAAAAATGACTGCTTCGATTGACTCATTATCAGAGTTGATTTTAACTTTACAAGGCAATGGCGATTACGATGGCGTCGAGCAACTTGTTGCAAAAAGTGGTGTGATTAACAGCAGTTTAGCTGAAGATTTAGCCAGTTTAGAAAAAGCAAATATCCCTGTTGATATTACTTTTAAACAAGGTAAAAAAGTACTGGGGTTAAACTAAGCAAGCTTAGGCATAGCCAAGTTATACCTGTATCGCTCGATAATATGCACATGACTATATTGTCGAGCGATTATATTTCTTCAAGGTTATATTCCCTCAAGGTTATATTGTCTCAATAAAGCCGATACAGCAGACCTACCATTGCACATTAACCTTTAGCGCTACTCAGTAACTAGGTAGTATTTTTAAATAATAGAATGCAACTGACTCCAAGCCTATAAAACAGTACTAACTTGACTAGTGTAATAGCAAATAAAGCACTTAAAATATCATCGTAATCACCTTAAGATTGCTTATTCATCAATCTAACCATTATTTATAAAGTAGTCCTTACATCGCTTAATCACAGCTAGTAAATTACCGTAAATTAACATAATATTAACACCTTAAATTATCGATAGGCTAATTGGAGTTAACCTATGAACCTTACCAAGTTAAAGTCGACAGTTATTCGGCTTTCCCTTTTATTGCTATGTTTTTCCAACACCAGTTACGCAATAACCCAAGCTGAAGACGTCAACACGTTCACACTCAGTAATGGCATGAAAATCATCGTACTTGAAGATGAATCTATTCCCAACGCCAATATGTACTTGTTTTGGAAAGTTGGCTCACGAAATGAAGTGCCAGGCATTACTGGCCTTTCGCACTTTTTTGAACATATGATGTTTAACGGTGCCAAAAAATATGGACCGAAGATGTTTGATCGCACAATGGAAGCCGCCGGTGGTTCAAATAATGCTTACACCAGTGAAAACTTAACGGTTTATACTAATTGGTTTCCAACCGACGCAATAGAAACTATTTTTGACTTGGAAGCTGATCGTATTGCTAATTTAGCCATTGAGGAAAAAAGTGTTAATAGTGAGCGCGGAGTGGTGTCTTCAGAGCGAACTACTGGGCTTGAAAACTCAAACTTTAGAGCCATTTGGCAAGAAGTAAAAGGTGCCGCTTTTAGAGCCCACCCATATAGTTGGTCTGTTATTGGTCATGCTTCAGATATTGAAAATTGGCGATTAGAAGATTTAAAAAAATATCATGCTACCTATTATGCGCCAAATAACGCCGTTGTAGTTATCGCCGGCGACGTAACTACCGAGCAAGTAAAGCAACTCGCCAAAAAGTACTTTGAGCCTATTCCTGCGCAACCGGCCCCAAGAGATGTACATACCGTTGAACCAGAGCAAAAAGGTGAACGCACAGTTTATGTCCACAAAGCATCTGTAACCACTCCTAACATCATGATGGCTTACCATGTACCAAACACTCAACATGAAGATTACTACGCTTTAGATATTCTCAACGATATCCTAGCCACAGGACAAAGTTCACGCTTGTATAAATCACTCATTGATGAGCAACAAGTTGCCAGTGATTTGTTTACATATTTACCTGAAAGTATTGACCCAAATCTTTTCTACATTTATGCCGTAGCCGCCAAAGATATTAGTGCTGAAACATTAAAAATGGCAGTAGTTAAAGAGGTAAATAACATTATTAAAAATGGTGTTAACGCTAAAGAGTTAGAAAAAGTTAAAAATACCAAACTGGTTAACTTTTATCGCACTATGGCAACCATTAATGGTAAAGCTAACACTATAGGCTCTTACGAGCTGTACTTTGGTGACTACAATAAGCTATTTTCTGCACCACAAGCGTATAACAAAGTTACCGTTGCTGATATTCAACGTGTTGCAAAACAATATTTAATTAAATCAAACCGCACTGTCGGTATTTTATCTTCTGAAAAGGACAGCAACGATGCGGATTTATAAGCTATTAACGACTTTAGCAATTTGCGGCTTCACTTTTTTTACATTGCAAGCTAATGCAGATTACACCTTACCTGAATATCAAAAAGTCACTTTAGATAACGGCTTAACCGTTTACTTAATGGAGCAGCATGAAGTACCACTTATCGATGTCAATATTGTGGTTAAAGCTGGTGCTATTAATGACTCAATTGCGGGCTTAGCCTATTTAACCGCTGAGAATTTACTGCTAGGTACTGAACAACGCTCAAAAGCTCAAATTAATGAAACAGTAGACTTTATTGGTGCCAACATTTCCACCTATGCGGATAGTGAATCGTCGTATATTGGGAACTCGTTCGCCGAGAAAGATCAAACAGAGATGCTAGCATTACTAAAAAATGTTATCACTCATCCAAAATTTTCAAGCAATGAGTTTGATAAAAAGAAAAAACAGCATTTACTGACATTAGAGCAAAACAAAGAGAGCCCAAAGTCAGTGATCAATAACTATTTTAAGCAGATGGTTTTTGCTGACTCTAGCTACAATGCCATAACAACAGGTCATGCTGATTCGATCAGAAAAATAAAACTCTCCGATGTTAAGGCTTTCCATAAACAATGGTATCAACCAAAAAATTCGGCGATTGTCGTGGTTGGAGACTTCAATAGTCAAGCCATGTTAAAACAAGTCAACGCATTGTTTTCAGACTGGAATAATCACAACAAAATAACACCAGCGGAAATAACACTACCAAAACCTTTAACACAAGCAAAAGTATTGTTAGTTAACAAAGCCGATGCTATCGAGTCAACATTTGCCATTGGCGGACTTGGTATTGCACGAAATACACCAGACTTAGTCGGTATATCTGTAATTAACACAATTTTAGGTGATCGCTTTACTTCGTGGTTAAATGACGAATTGCGTGTTAACTCAGGATTAACCTATGGTGCTAAAAGTCAATTTACTCACTATAGCCATGCAGGAAGTTTTGCTATCTCAAGCTTTACAAAAACCGCGAGTACGGTAGAAGCTATTGATCTGGCATTAACTACCTACCGTCGTTTATGGTTACAGGGGATTGATCATGAAACATTAGCTTCAGCTAAAGCATACGTAAAAGGTAAGTTTCCGCCTAAATTTGAAACATCACAAGATTTAAGCAACCTCTTAGGACAAATGTACAGTTATAATTTTGACGAGCGTTATATCAACACATTTGAACAACAAGTGAATTCATTAACCGTTGCCAAAACACAGCAACTGATCAACAAGTACTTTCCAAAAGAAAATTTACAAATGGTTATCATCGGTAAAGCATCTCAATTAAATGATGCGGTTGCAAAATATGGAAAAGTACAACAAATAGATATCAAAGATGTGGGTAGTCAATAGCACCCAAGCTCGGCACTTGAATAAACAACATTTTTATATCATAGTGGTCTGACTTGTTAAAAATAATAATAAAAATTAAGTTAAGGGTGGTTGTGTGAAAACATTTGATTTTGTCATCATTGGCGGCGGCTCTGCAGGCTGTGTACTAGCAGATAAATTATCGGCTAGTGGCAAACATAGCGTTTGCCTATTAGAGGCTGGTAAACCAGATAAAAGTTGGCTTATCCACTTGCCAATCGGCATTATTGGTTTAATGCAAAGTCGCAATGTAAACTGGCAATTTAACTCAGATGCTGAAAAAACACTTAATCAACGTGAAATTTTCACTCCCCGAGGAAAAACACTTGGCGGTAGTAGCTCGATTAATGCCATGCTGTATGTTAGAGGTCAAAAGCAAGACTATGATCACTGGCATAACTTAGGTAACAAAGGCTGGAGTTTTGACGAGGTATTACCTTACTTTAAAGCACTCGAGCACCAAGAGCGTGGCGAAGACGACTTTCATGGCATCAATGGTGCGCTCAACGTTGCAGACTCAGTATCAAAACCAGCAGTAAATGAAGACTTTATACAATCGGCAGTAGCTGCAGGCTACCCTGAAAATAATGATTTTAATGGCGCTTCACAAGAAGGTATTGGCTATTATCAAGTTACTCAAAAAGACGGTTTGAGGCATAGCGCTGCAAAAGCGTTTTTAACCCCAAATTTACATCGCAAAAATTTAACGGTTATTACTCAGACGCAAGTCGAAAAAGTATTAATAAAAGATAACATTGCCGTGGGTGTTATTTACAAACAGCACGGTAAATCGCTGCGATTAATGGCTAATAAAGAGGTTATTGTTAGCGCTGGTGCGATCAACTCACCACAAATATTAATGTTATCTGGTATTGGCCCTCAAGCTGAGTTAGCAAAGCATAATATTGAGCTAATACATGCGTTAGAAGGCGTTGGCAAGAATTTACAAGATCATGTCGACGTACTGAATGTGGCTCAGCATAATAGAACCGAAGTATTAGCTTATCGTCCAAAAGCACTCTGGTGGGGGGCGAAAGAAGCAGTAAAATTTATCACAAAGCGTGCCGGTTTACTTACTACTGTTATTGCTGAAAGCGGCGGTTTTATTAAGTCGGATCCATCATTAACTGAACCTGATTTACAATTACATTTCGTGCCGGCCGCAATGGACAATCATGGGCGAAATCATAAACTACTTTGTAGTTATGGCTTGGCCTTACATGTTTGTTTACTTAGGCCAAAAAGTCGTGGCACAGTGACACTTAATAGTAATAGTATCAGCCAACATCCACGTATTCAGCTCAATATGTTAGATCACCAAGATGATATTGATACGATGATTAAAGGCGTAAAAATCGCAAAAAAAATATTATCAACGCCGCCCTTGTCCACAACACATGTAAAAGACTTATTTCCAGATGAGAACTGTGATAGCGATCAAGCTATTCATCAGTTCCTAAAAGAGAAGTGTAATACCATTTATCACCCTGTAGGTACGTGTAAAATGGGGCAAGACGAATTAGCTGTGGTTAATGAGCAATTAAAAGTACATGGCATCAAGCAATTACGCGTTATTGATGCCTCAATTATGCCAACACTGGTTAGCGGTAACACTAACGCGCCAACGATGATGATTGCCGCCAAAGCCGCTGATTTGATTTTAGCTGAGCATTGTTGATCATTGCTGATTAAAAACCACCAAGTAGCGTTAGAAGCCGAGCTTAGATAACCTGAGCAATAATGCGCTTTTACTGATATTGATTATATCTGCAAGGATGCAGATATTTGATTTTCCCCCTCCTTCAGCTAAAACTTGTAATCATTCAAATAGCTAACTATTAACGTCTGTAAAGCCGTCATTTCCAGTTCTGGTTAAATAAATTAATTATTTTGAAACCAGAACCTCCCTCGCTAGGTCAAGTTACTTAAGCCAGTAATAAATAAGGATCTCATTTGATTAACCTAGCTACTTTCAATAAAAAATTTACTCACGCAATTTTATTAACCTTCGCCATGCTATCGATAAGTGTTCATGCCGATGAATCGACAACGGCACCGCAAGCTCCAGCTTGGCAATTAAAAATGCAAAACGGTAAAACAATTTCTTCAACTCAATTTCAAGGCCAAGCGACAATTTTACATTTTTGGGCGACCTGGTGCCCTTACTGCAAAAAGTTACAGCCTAAATTAGCTGAACTGGAAAAGAAATACCAACAACAAGGGGTCAAAATAGTTGCCATTAGTTTTAATGAGGATGACGGTGCGTTACCACAAGATGAATTAGCCTCACGCGGTTATCATTTTCCGACTGCCGTTAACGGTGATCAAGTAGCTATGCTTTATGGTGTCAGAGGCACTCCAACCACTTTTTTCATTAATAGAGATAATCAAGTTATCTTTAAATCAACCAGCTCTGATACCTCAGATCCACGCCTTGAGCTTGCGGTAAAAGAAATCGTTAAATCCCCTAAGTTAGATAAATAACAAGACGAAAACGTAAACACTCTATCGGCTATTTTTACCTAGTAATGTAGCCGATAAATTACCATATTTTGAGCAAACCACGACGAATGTCGTGCAATATGCAATTTTAACGTCAATAACTAGCCACTCATCGAATTTTTGCCTGCTAACCTTGTACCTACGGTGCATGCAACATAGAATCAGAACAAGTTTCACTGTTATTTAGCTATATTGTTGGCTAAATAACATCATTCATCCTAATAAAACTAACAAGGTCATTTAATGAAAATTCGTTATCTTGCACCATTGGCCATTGCTATCGCATTAGCCGGTTGCCAACAAAATACCACCACAGCGAATGTGGTAGCTGTAGCACAAGCAGAAAATACGGCAAACAACCCTTTTTTTTCTGATTACGATACTCCTCATGGTATCCCTCCGTTTGATAAAATTAAAAAAAGCGATTACTTACCGGCTTTTTATCACGGTATCGCACAGAATAAGCTTGAAATCGATGCGATAACAAAAGTTAAATCACGCCCTACTTTTGAAAACACTATTGTAGCGATGGAAAAATCTGGTAATTTTCTAAATAAAGTCAGCAATACTTTCTATGGTTTAACCGGCTCAATGTCTGATGATGAAATGCGTGCTATTGCGAAGGAGATCTCACCAAAACTTTCAGCCTTAGGTGATGACATTGCATTGAATGATGCTTTATTTCAACGCGTTAAAGCGGTTTATGATAACAAAGATAAATTAGGCTTACGCACAGATCAAATGCGCCTATTGGAAAAAACCTATAAAGGCTTTGTCAGAGGTGGTGCTAACCTTAACGATGCTGATAAATTAAAACTACGCGAACTAAACGAAAAGCTCAGTGGTTTAAGCTTAAAATTTGGTGAAAACCTGCTAGCTGAAACCAATAACTTTGAAATGGTTATTGATAATAAAGCCGATCTAGACGGCTTACCTGCTGATATTATTGCAGCAGCAGCCGCAACCGCGACCGCCCGAGGTCACGAAGGAAAATGGGTATTTACTACTCATCGCCCAAGTAAAAATCCTTTTTTAACTTACTCAAACAACCGCAAACTACGTGAAACCATCTATAAGGGTTACACCATGCGCGGTAATAATGACAATGCCAATAACAACCAAGCAATTGCCAGTGAAATTGCTAGCCTGCGCTACCAAAAAGCTCAGCTTTTAGGTTACAAAACGCATGCCCATTTTGTGCTTGAAAATGCGACAGCAAAAACACCTGAAAATGTTTTTGAATTATTAAACAAAGTTTGGCCTGCGGCTTTAGAGCGAGCAAAAGAAGAAACAGCTGACATTCAAAAAATGATTGATGCAGAAGGCGGCGACTTTACAGTGGCAGCCTGGGATTGGTGGTATTATTCTGAAAAAATTCGCAAGCAACGTTTTGATATAGATGCAGCAGAAACTAAACCTTACTTTTCATTAGAAGCGACACAGCAAGGCGTATTTTACACTGCAGAAAAACTGTGGGGCGTAACATTTAAAGAGCGCGATGACCTACCTAAATACCATCCTGAAGTGCGTACCTATGAAGTTTACGACCGTGATGGCAGCTATATTGGCGTATTCATGGCTGATCACTACGTGCGAGAAAGTAAACGTGGCGGTGCTTGGATGAGCAGTTTCCGTAAACAGTACCGCATGAACGGTGAAGACGTAACGCCGATCATTTATAACGTATTAAACTACCCTCGCCCAATTGGCGACAAGCCAACGTTATTAACTTTTGATCAAGCATCAACGTTATTTCATGAATTTGGTCACGCTATTCAAGGCTTATTATCTGACGGATATTACCGCTCTCAAACCGGTACGTCATTACCAAGAGATTATGTTGAATACCCGTCACAAGTGATGGAAAACTGGATGACTGAGCCTGAGGTATTAGCGAACTTTGCTAAGCACTACCAAACTGGTGAAGTTATTCCACAAGCACTTGTTGAAAAAATTCAAGCGTCTGGCAAGTTCAATCAAGGTTTTGGTACTACAGAATATTTAGCAGCAGCATTGCTTGATATGAGCTGGCACTCATTAGAAACAGCTGAATTACAAGACGCTAATAGTTTTGAAGAAAATGTGTTAAAAGAAATAGGGCTAATTGAACAGATCGCACCAAGATATAAAACAGGTTACTACTCGCACATTTTTGCTGGTGGCTACTCTGCTGGCTACTATGGCTATATCTGGTCAAATATCTATGATGCTGATACTTGGTTAGCTTTTAAAGAAAATGGCATATTCGACCAAAAAACGGCTGAACTATATCGTAAGCACGTGCTTGAAAGCGGTGGCACAGACGATCCAACGATTATGTACCGTCGTTTTAGAGGCCAAGATCCGAAAGTAGAACCATTACTTGAGCGTAGAGGTTTAATCAGTAAGTAAGACTGAAAGGCTAAAATATTATCTTTTGTCTATTAAAAAGGGTCGCAAATCGCGACCCTTTTTATAATTTGATATTCACCACCAAGTCATTGGTATTACTGAAGGTACATACTACCTTCAAAAAATGCAAAAACAGTTTCAAAAGCATTTTCTTGGTATTGCTTTAAACCCGTATCACGAAAATCAATATCAACCTGGCTACGTGTTAGCGCTTTTTTGATAAAGCTACCTGCTAGTATTTCTACAGGTAAGTCTTTAATAAGCTGAATAGCAGCTTCCAATTTGAAGCCAACAGGTCCACCGGCGAATTTACCTTTTAATGCACGCCCTTTGATAACCACTTTATCAACTTTATAGTCTTCCATCAGCTTAGCGAAAGCAAATTGAAAGTATTGTACTTGCTCGGCATCACCCGCATCAACCAGACTAATTTTTTGTACGCGCGTTTTTGGTATGTCGTACAACCCATTTTCCCGCGACATGATACAAATAATTGCATCGTTACCTTTTAACTCAACACCACATATTTTCATAAATTAACCTCGTTACTATAATGTTCATTATTATAAAATAGTTTTGCTTAAGCTGCAGTGTTTTCATGCATTTAAAGTTTACTGCTAACACTGAGTCACTTAACTGATATTATCTTGTGCTAACGTAATGCCATGCAACTTAGCAAATTCTGTATATTCGAATACCGCATGAGGGTTAGCTTTATTTTGTTGGCAAACCCCGCGTTGGTATTGGTAGCTAAAAACATCAAACCAAAGATCAAGTAAATCTGCATTGACCTGCTCACCTGCTAGCGACAATATCTGTGCTGCAACTTCAGCAGTGGCTAATTCGGTGTTATTAGCCGCTAAACGAATTTGATAACGAGAACTGAGCTTTGTTGTATCTTCAGGTGTTTTTGGCGTAAATGAAACCACTGGTAAGTTTTGTAAATAAGGGCTACGACGAAACATTTTTTTAGCTTCACGCCAACTGCCATCAAGCATAATAAATAAAGGTCTTTTACCTGTTGCTAATGTAACTTTATTATCAAAAATTTCCCTTTCTTCACCGGCATAGGCTTTAGGAAATACTATCATGGGTTGCCAAGTAGGATCATTTAAAACAGCAAGGATCTCTGGGTTAACTTCTGTTCTTGACCAGAGAAACGCAAAACTATCCGGGATCAAATCAGCAATGAGTTTACCGGTATTACTTGGCTTTAACACTTCCGTGTCGTACATCAATAATAAAAAGCCAGCGTTAGATTTGACACTCGGCGCTAGCGAACAAATACAAAATTTTTCAGCCAACCGACAAAGCTCACAACGGACCACACGTTGGCCTCTCGACTTGTAGGTCGTTGTACTCAAACTTTTACGGTATTGATGAAGTCGTTGAACTGCGTGCATATATAATCTATCGGCTGATTTTGGGGCGCTACTGTAACGTGCACTTTATGCCTTAGCAATAAAAATAAGATAAAACACGATAAAAAGCGCTAAGGGATACCCCTAGCGCTTTATTGAAAGTCATGTCCGGTCCTAAATGTATTTACACATTTAGCACTTTAAAATGAAAACGAAGTTATCAAGCGATTAAAGATTAAATTTCACCATGAGAAGTCTTTTTACTGGCTGTGATAACGTTGTAATCAGCAAGTTCATCAATACTTGCTTTCAATTGCTCTTCCAAATTATCAATCACAATCATCGACTGACATAACGCCTCGCCACGCTTTTCAAGTCCAGCACCGCGCGCTTCCATTTCATGCTCTATTTGCTGACCAAATTGTTCCATTTTGCTGCCAAAAGCATCCATATCACCACCTGAATACAGCATTTGTTGGCCAACAGCAATCATTAAACTTCCTAAAGAGTTTTGGATAGTCGTTTCAACTGCCGACTCGATTCTTTGCTCAAAGTCTTCACCAAAAAAATCCTCGCCAGCAAAGCCATCTTCATCAATATAAAAATCTTTACTGCCGTCAAACTCTGCATTGACTTCAGCACGAATGCTAGTTAATTGCGTAGTTAGATCTGAACTAACATTATTACCTTCACCTAATAACTCGTTAAACGCTAAATTTACACCATCGATTGCTAAATCAATCGCATCTAAAGCAATCACTTTAACCTCAGGTACAACCGCACGAATATTGGTTGAATATTCATGAAGTAAAGATCGCTGGCTAGCATTCAAAGCCACTTCTTCACCATCAATCAATAAAACATCATTATTGCTGATGGTATATAAAGGTGATTTATTTTTAGAAAAGGTAATTTTTTCGGCAGTAATACTAACCCCACCAGTTAAGTCAACGTTACATGATTCACTAGAAAAAGAATTTTCGTGTGCATAACTTACTGTACTTGCCATAATTAATGCTGTTGCGATCAAAGTTTTCATATTACCTTCCTTTACAAATTAGACAGATTAGCCATCATCAGAGCGAAAATAAGCCTCTATTACTTACTCTTCTTTACAAAACGAGTGCCAACATAAAAACCATATAAATATCAACAACTAAGATAAAAACCATAACATTACTAAAATAATGTAAAACTAAATATTAGTGTTATAGCTAAATAATTAGTCAATTTAACAAGTTAAATTGACTGGCATAAATAGGTGGCTGTGCCATTAAAAGGAAATGAGAACATGATTAACTTTGTAATTTTAATGCTCGTTGGAGAAATTTAACTGATATATTTTGTCTGAGTAGTTATTATGACTTTGACTGGTAAGTTAACCTTTGCATTTCAAACAGCCGTGAGCGACAACGTGCGAATTCAAAACTAAGTTGACTACCTTGATATAGCTCCGAAATATCAACCTGTGCAGCGATAATTAAACGAATGCCTCGGTCATAAAACTCATCAACAAGGGCAATAAAACGTCGAGCTTCATCATCAAGCCCTCTTAATTGCCCCATCACCACACCACTACGCTGGTAGCAATCTTCTACACCAGAGAAAACCGCAGGAATAAGTTTACCACTAAATTGAGGTACATCGCTGATCAACACACTTACGTATTGATCTGCTAATTTAATATAGTCTCTTTGGCTACGCGGACATGAGCAAATAGCCATAAAATCAAACCAAATAACACTCTCACTACGAGCATTAAAGTTAATGCTTCGACCATGAATCATAATGCTGTCATTATATTGGATATTATCGCTAGCTAAAGCTAAAAAATGTTGAGACAAAAAGTTATCTGCGTTTTCATCACCAACATGAAAATCTCGATATTGATGTCTCAGAGAATCACTTTCGCGTAATCGATGATCTTTGGCTCCGTCAATAGAGATAATTTGGCAATATTGGTGAATAATATCAATGGTTGGTAAAAACCTTTCCCGCTGTAAACCATTTAGGTATAGCTGCTCTGGTCTACAGTTTGATGTAGCAACCAAAGTAATACCGCTTGAAAGCATGGCATCGAGTAACCCCGCTAATAACATAGCGTCACCAATATCATTAACAAAAAACTCATCAAAGCATAGTAAGTCAACTTCTGTTGCCCACATTTGAGCAATCAGCACTAACGGGTTGTCTTTACCGCTATAGTCATGCAGCTTCTGATGTACACTCTCCATAAAGTGATGAAAATGTATGCGCTTTTTGCGTGTTATATTCACCTGTTGATAAAATAAATCCATCAACATAGTTTTGCCACGCCCTACTCTGCCATAAAAATAGATGCCATGAATAGCAACCGGCTTGGTGAATAGTTTTTTAAATGAAGTGAATAGAGGTGTTTTTGTTTGTCTAAGGAATAGTTTTTCTGCAAGCTTGTCCAAAGCAATAGCTGCTTGGAGTTGCTCATTATCGAGCTTAAGTGACTTTTGCTCAACAAGTTGTTTATATTGGCCAGTAACCGACATAATTATTTTATTATAGACACAAAAAAGGGCAGACTAATGTCTCCCCTTTTCAACACTCTTAATATATTAGTTTACTTAAAAATTTAAGCTAACTAGCAATATTAATTAAAGTGCTACGATGTTCTCAGCTTGAGGACCTTTTTGACCTTGAGTAACAGTAAACTGTACTTTTTGGCCTTCAGCAAGAGTTTTGAAACCGTCGCCAGAGATTGCAGAGAAATGTGCGAAAACGTCTGGACCAGATTCTTGCTCGATGAAACCAAAACCTTTAGACTCGTTGAACCATTTTACTGTACCAGTAGTTGTATTAGACATTTGTATTATCCTATTTATTCGTAATTGATGCCTCAAAAATAAGGCGATGTTGCAGGAAGTGTTGCTATTACTTATTAAACAGGACGAGCTACTTACTAATATAACTTCGAAACTTTGTACATAAATATAGGTCTTACTTTCTAGCTGAGACGGATTCTACCGACTTTTTATCAAGAGTCAAGCCGTTTCACAGAAAAGAATCAATTGTAGCAATAAAAAATGTAATCGCTGCATTGTTAATCAACTTACGCTGGTTATACACACGAACTGACGCTACAACTGTTTTACCGCTTAAGTTGATTTTACTTTTACCTTGTTATTAGTATCTCTACTACGTCTAATTAACTCGTCTCCTAACAACGTATTTTTTGCTTTCGCCAACCGATCATAAAGTAAAACATTTACACTTGCTGCTAAGTTCATGCAGCCAATGGTTGGCACATAAACTACAGCATCAGCTTTGTTAATTACCTCTTGAGCAATCGTGCCATCTTCAGGGCCAAAAATATAAATGGCGTTTTCAGGATGTTCAAATTCAGGTAAAGGTATAGCGCCCTCAACCAAATCAACACAAATAATTTTTTGCCCTAATAGTAAGTTACCCGTTAAGGACTCAACCGCATGTAAAGGAATTTTTTGAGATACATCTTTAGTGTCAGTATGGAACTTTGCCGCTCTTGCGTAGCGAACACCTGTGTAGCGAACTTCATCTGCTTGGTAACAACCTGCAGCACGCATAACAGCGCCAACATTTGACGGACTTTTGGGATCAGTTAAACCAATTACTACATTTTCATTCTTCAATTTCATTTCCAGCTTTCTCATACGCTAGGTCTTAATTTTGTCTGATTTTGCGCTGCAAGTGCGCAGACTACAAGTAAATTATTTTTGCAGTGTAAGCCTAACTTTTATTGCAAAATACTATTACAGCTTTCTATTAAATTAATATCTGATAGCATCAAATATTAAATTTTTTCTAATGTTAGTCAATTTATAGGCCTATTTCATGAAAGCAAAAACCAATATTTTAACCTTGTTACTGTCCAGTACTATCTTTTGTTCTGCTAATGCGGCAACTATAAGTGCTGCTCCATTAGTTTCCGTGCCAAGCCATGAAAGTTTCTTCAATAGTATAAAAGCCTTATGTCATAAAGCATTTGAAGGTCAAGTGACGGTCGATAACGCTAGTGGTGGTGGTTTTAGTAATAAAAAACTTATTATGCATATTAGGAAATGTTCCGATGAAAGGCTTGAAATTCCTTTTCATGTCGGTGATGACGCTTCTCGTACTTGGATAATAACAAAAACAGGCTCTGGGCTTTCATTAAAACATGATCACCGTCATCAAGATGGTAGTTTCGATGAATCAACTATGTATGGCGGACACACCAATGACGCGGGTTGGGCCCAAGTACAGTCTTTTCCTGCTGATGAATATTCAAAGCAGCTATTCGTCAAATCTGGTATTCCACAGTCTGTAGGCAATACTTGGCAAATGTTTATCTACCCTGAAAAGTTTAGCTATCGCTTGATTCGCCAAGGACGAGAGTTTCGTGTTGATTTCGATTTAACCCAGGCTGTTCAGACACCAGATGCACCCTGGGGCTATAGCGATAAATAAACCATTATGGTTAAGTTATCTGCTGATTTTTTAATAGAAATAGAAATAAAAGCTTACATTTATAGCCGTTAATTTCATTTAAATCCTGTTTAAATTGCGGAACTTTTAAATAACGGCTTAGTCAACAACTAAGTCGTTATTTTATTACAATTTAAAGGGAATATTATGAAAAAAATTATTACAAATTTCTGTAAAAGCAATACCTCGTTACTCGTTTTCATTTCCTTGATGTTGGTTTTTCGTAGCGCCGTCGCTGATTGGAATGATGTTCCCACCGGCTCAATGAAACCAACAATAGTTGAAGGTGACCGTATTATTATCAATAAAATGGCTTATGACTTAAAACTACCTTTTAGTCAGAAAACATTAATAAAGTTTGCTGATCCAGAGCGCAATGACATTGTCATTTTTGAATCAAAAGTGGCAAAAAAGCGCTTAGTAAAGCGCGTTATTGGTATTCCTGGTGATACTATTTCCATGCAGAACAATCAACTCTCTATTAATCATCAAGTCGCTGACTATACAGTAGTTTCTCAGCAAAAAGAGTATACTCTGAGCCAAGAGCACATTGCCGACCATACTCACTTAATACGTACCCAAGTACAACCGGGCAATAATAACCAACCACATAGAGCAAATTTTAATGAAATAACCATTCCCGCTGGTTTTTACCTCATGATGGGAGACAACCGCGACAATAGTGCTGATTCACGCTCAATTGGTTTAGTGCCCCGTGAAGAGATTATCGGGCGCTCTAATACGGTCGCATTCTCTTTAAATTATCAGCAATATTTAATGCCGCGCAGCGAACGATTTTTGAAAGCTATTTAATAAAGTTTAAATCAGTCTCGTTTTAGCAAAACATTAAACAAATATCATAGTAGTAGAGCTAAAGTGTGATAGTTAACTCATTTCGCTATCTGTCACACTTAGCTGATTAGCCTTTAGCGACTAGGCTAACGTTAGCGACTGCCATTCTTTAAGCGCTTCGGCTTGACCATTTTTAGCTTTAATATATAAATTCAACAGTCTAATTTCATGGCATTGTTTACTCTCAATAGGCTTTGCTAGCACTTCTATCAAAGATATCCCCGTCTGCTTTAGTGTTGTTGTAAATGCAGCAATGAACTGTTCAACGGTTTCTATCGTCGTTGAACTTCCTTGATAGCCTTTAATGACTTGATGAACATCAAACCTTTCATCATTACAATGATAGATCGCATCGTCACCGCTTTTACCTAGATGAAAAACATTATTACGCATGTAAATAATCGTGACGTCCGTGTTATCTTTCAAGAAATGTATTAAATCGTTAAGCTGAAAATGGAAACCGCCATCACCAATGATAACTACAGCCCTTTCATCATGTGCGTTATCTTGCAAACGCTGAGCAACCACGCGCGCATAAGGCAGTGCGGTCCCCATAGCGCCATACCAAGGGTTTGTCAGCCAGCTACGACCTAAAGATGACGCTTTTACTTTTAAACTATAGCTAGCAAAATAAGAATTACCGACCTCTGGTAAATAAACAAACTTAGTCTTACTCTCAGCTTGTATGTAATTTAATGTGCTTGCCAAATTATTAAAATCAAGCTCATGGTGAAGTTGTATCTTTTGTGGTTCAACAGATGGCGGGTTAAAGCTGAAGGCTTTTTTATTACGCTGTAATAGTAGCTGGAATATCTCAACTAAATCTTTTTCTAATAATGTGCCACCTTTAAGTAAGGTTTTATTTTCAAAAGTTTCAATTTTATGCGTGCCAGTGGCAAAAGCAATATTACTGTCTTGCGGCAGTATACTGCTAGCAACATCTATAATGTAATCAACTTTTTGCTCGATATAATGACGGCCCGATGTTTGAGTGAATACACCGTTATATGAGCCCAAACAAAGC
The DNA here is from genome assembly GCF_002000025.1 of Cognaticolwellia aestuarii. Lineage (GTDB taxonomy): Bacteria > Pseudomonadota > Gammaproteobacteria > Enterobacterales > Alteromonadaceae > Cognaticolwellia > Cognaticolwellia aestuarii. Next base: position 163,067 of record NZ_MUZV01000009.1, on the reverse strand, counting down.
TTGTGATATTCATCAAAAAGCCCTTTTGCAAACCAACTGGTAGCATAGGGAATACTAAACTGCTCAGCAAACGCCATCAGCAGTTGCTGCAGTACTTGATTATGCTTCAACCTATCGCCCAGATATAACAATGGAAACTGAGCATGTTTAAGTTTTTCTATAATCGCGCTAACGACAAGTTCAGCACCCGTTAAAACATGCTCACACTCACAAATATGACTTGTGCTTAGTGGTAACTGAATTGGCTGCGTTTTTTGAAACACTTGATCACGAGGCACTTCAATAAAAACGGGTTGCTTAGTTTTATATGCATGTGCCACAAGTTGATAAAATCGCTCACCCGCAACATTGGGGTGCCCTGCTGCTCTTTGCCCCTGTAATCGTTCAACTTTTACACCTAAGGCCGCAAAAGTATTTAAGGCATTATCATACTCAGTTTTCCAAGCGGTATTGGGATGCAAAGTATGATGAATTGCTAGGTTAGCAACTTCCGACTCTGCAGGTGCTCCTGATATAAACACCACAGGCAAGCCTTCAGTAACGGCTAGTGCAGCAGCAGAGGTGCAGGGTAAACTGCCCACCATATAGGTCGATAGGCAAAAGCCAATACCATCAATTTCAGCTTTTGCACAAGCAGAAAATCCGGCATGCATTTCGTTACTTGATGGACATATAGTTACTTTTGGCGCGATAGCAGCAATTAAATTGGCCGCAAAATCCCCTCCTACACCATAAACTCTTTCAGCGCCAAAAAATTGGATCACCTCAGTGATAACATTTCCTAAAGTTGGCAAGCTATCATTATATGCCTTACCTAAATTCATTTCATACGACATCGTCAGTTAACCTTGAGATTAATTTACATAAGTCAGCGACTTTACTAAGAAAAATCGATGCTTCAACTGATCAAGATCATGTTTATCTTTGGTCATAAACACTTACTAAGTTTTCCATTGTCAGCACTACGTTACACTCAATGTAAAGTTGATAATTAACGAGCAATACCATATTTGAAAAATCTAAAAGCTTGCTTGGTCTTGTTGTTTTCCTTAAAGCAACTTATGATTCTTGTAATTTTTAACAGCTTGAGCCATAAGAATATACCTATGAACTTCTCAAAATTATCAAAAATATCACTTGCAGCACTTACCTTTATTAGCCTTTCAACTTCCGCCACTATAGTTGAATTCCAAACATCTCATGGTAATTTTAAAGTTAATCTGCATGATGAAACTACTCCTGAAACTGTACGCAACTTTCTTAAATACGTTACCGATGAAGATTATAACAACACCGTTGTGCACCGTGTTGTACCTGATTTTGTGATGCAAGCAGGTGGTTTTGAATTTACCGGTAACTTACCTTTAACGGCAATTCCAACGGATAACAGCATAAAAAATGAACCGGTTTATTCTAATGTTCGCGGTACAATTGCTATGGCGAAAGTGGCAAACAATGAGAATAGCGCTACAAGCCAATGGTTTGTAAACTTATCAGATAATAGTGGCGGAGACCCAAAATTAGACACGCAAAATGGCGGTTTTACAGTATTTGGTGAAGTTATCGAAGGTATGGATAATATTGACGCTATTGCAGCGTTACCTTTGTGTTCAAGCATACCTATGCCTGATTACAGTGCTGAGCAATGCGCGGATAGTAGTTTTGTTCCGGGCACTAACAACTTTGTCATTATTGAATCAGTTACAATTTCTGATCCAACGGTTAACTCCGCCAATAGCTTAACGCCAGTAAAAAACACCTCTTTAGTTGTGGCACCACCTGTTACTCCAGAGCCTCCAAAGTCAAGTAGCAGTGGCGGCACTATCGCATGGTTTGGTTTGTTTTTTGCCGGTTTAATTGCGCTAAGAAGACGCTTTAACTAATCAGCTCTCGTTCATTTACATTTAGGCACTATGCTATATTGTTTATCATTATTGCTATCATAGTGCCTAAGTTAACATCACGAACTCGCTAAAAGCGCAGTCTTTACTTCTACAGCCATTTTTTCAGTCTTGGCATTAGCTTCAAATTGACTTTTGCACCAAGTATCAATGAGTAACCTTGCTATGGACTCTTTTCGTGGTAGTTTAGGGCCTGCAGCATCGTCTCCCCAATCCTTAAAGTTCATTAGTTGCTCAGCAGTAAACCAAGCGGCACTTCGCAACTCTTCTTCTTCAAGACACAAATCCAAACTGCTAGCTTGTGCAATAAAACCTACCATAAGGGAATTAGGAAATGGCCAAGGTTGTGAATCGACGTAACGAACGTTATTTACTTGCACCCCTGCCTCTTCAAGAACCTCTCTTGCAACAGCTTCCTGCAATGACTCTCCAGGGTCAACGAAACCAGCAAGTGTTGAAAATGCTTGTTCTGGTGTTCGATGATGTTCAGCCAATAAGCAAACTGCTGGGCCAAATTTTGGTTGATATTCCACCAGCATAATAACAGCAGGGTCTGTGCGCGGAAAATGCTCTTTTTGACAATTTTCACAAAGGCAAACACGCCGATGACCACCATCTAATGCCTTAGTTTTTGCGCCGCAATAACCGCAATGTAAAGCACTTTGCTGCCAATGTATTAAGGCTTTACCGTAGCTCAGAATAGCGGCCTGTGATGGGCTTAATAGTGACAGTGAACGCCTAAAGTCAATAAACTTGCTATTATCAATATTAAGTTTTTTCAGCCACCCCGCTATTTCATCGTCATTCATTATCGATAAATCACAAACAAAATAAGCAATATCAGCACTTGTGCCCAAAAAAACAGCATCGCTTGTCTGTGAAAGTTCGGTAAACACATCAGCATAATTAACTTCACGTGCAGAGTTAATGCCGTTTTTTCTAGTGTATACGGCTAACTTCTGCTGATAATAAAGAAACTTACCTCGCCAAAAAAAATAGAAGCAACTATCTTCTGAGCTTAATTTATCTTGCATCCAAGTTTGATCTTTTCTCAGTGTTGAAGCACGATCAAGTGGCATTTGAGAAAAGGTTAAATCATTATTCATTTTCGCTCTCTTGTAACATTGACTGTTCTTCGAATGATAATTGCCATAGTTTCGACCATTGACTTAAGGGTGCAATTACTTGAAACAGCGCAAAACCAATAGCGGTTAATTGATAGCCTTGTAAATTTTTTTCAATTAAATTAGTTTGTTGTAACTCTTTCAACCGCTTGGTTAACAATGTGGGTGAAATATTTTCGCAGCGCAGTTGCAACTCACTAAAACTCAAGGTTCCTTGGCGTAACTGCCAAATAACCCCCAAACACCAAGTACGACCAAGTAAATCAAGTAAAGCCATAATCGGCTTACCTGTTTTTGAGCCACGAACAGCTGAACCGGGGATCGGCAATGACATAGAATTTACTCTCATAAAACCTAACTACACTTTATGTAGTAAAGTACATAAAGTGTAGTTAAGAAGCAAATAGTAATTGATGATTAATGGTTTATTTTGCCACGCAAGGCTTTGTTAGAGCTAAGCCGTTTTTTTGCATCTAAACGTCGAAGATTCGAACCTTTCGTCGGCTTGGTGGCTCGTCGCGCTTTTTGTACTATCATGGCAGACAAAATTAATGCTTTTAGACGCTTTAGTGCGTCATCTTTATTCATGGTTTGCGTTCGATAAGATTGCGCTTTAATGATGACAATACCGTCAGTTGATATTCGACTGTCCGATAGTTTTAGCAGTCGTTCTTTATATAGAGCGGGTAGAGACGAGCGCTTAATGTCAAAGCGTAAATGGATAGCCGTTTCGACCTTATTAACTCGCTGACCGCCATTACCTGTGGCTCTGATACCTGTAAGCTCAATTTCCCAGTCAGCAATGACAACGTTATTGGAAATCTCTAGCATATTATCTCTAATGACATGTTATTAAAATGTCTATCTTAAGCATATTTGCGTGTTATACCAAACTAAATTCACCTTTACTCTCATTGAGCTGCTGGGTGATTTGACGTTGATTTTTACATCTTTGAGTGATGAAGTAGGATAACTTGGCATTAAAAAGGAGGCGGTAGCCTCCCTGGTTAAAAATCTGACATTTATCAGTTGTTGAATTAGTTGAGATTCATCTCTTGAACCTTTTCATGGGCAATTTCTGGTGCCGTTACCTCTGGTTTACTATGCAAATTAGCTTTTAATAAACCTTTACGGTGCTTTAATGCGGCATCTAATTTTTTTGCAGCTGTGGCAATAGCCGGATACATGACGCTATCGCTTGCTGATGCAGAAATGCGTCCACCTTCATAAGTGGTTCGAAGCTCAACACTGTGCTGGTTATGTTCGTGCGATAAAATAACATCGAGTGAAATTAGGGTTGGAAAGTGTGTCGCTATTTTTGAAAACTTTTCATTGATATGTTCTTTGATTGAATCAGTAACGTCAACATGATGACCTGAAAGATTTATTTTCATAGGTATTCCTTTTTATTAGCTACTCATATCAATAGTTGGGGTTAAATGTTAAAAACGCAAGTTAATTTAGTAAATATTACGATTAATCGACTAGCGACTGCTTAAATCAATACTAACAACGCTATCTTACTGTCTTTCGAGCTTAACTTAATCTCGCTTTAATAACATCAGAACGAAAAGATGGCGACAAGTTCACTATCAATTAAATTTTTCCTCGATAAACCTAAAAAGCATAGCTAGGCTGGCTACTATAAAAGTAGTAAAAAGACCAATAACTCGTTACGCCCTGATTCACCAAGCAACTACAATTGAATATTTAACTGAAATCATCTGATGCTTTACAAGAGCCCAGTACGTAACTACGTTAACAATAATGAATGTCCTATTGTTATTATTTCAAATTTAAAGCATTAAACGAACAAACAAAATGCGCATTTTTCAATATGATTCAGTTATAATCGTTGTTGGCTTATTATTTGTTTTCTGTAATAGAAGAGATTTTTGAATGTTTGATGATATACGCCCTTATCGTGATGATGAGGTAGTTAAGGTAATTGAAAGTTTAATTAACGAAAAAGGCTTGCAAGCCTCTATTGCTAGTTTAAAAATGCCCCGCTTGTACCAATCACTGCCCGCACTTGCCTGTTCAATCGTTAAGTGGTCATTAAAGTTTCGTGCCCAAAAGTTTCATAGTATTGATGAAATTCAAATGGAAGTTGCAAAATACTTACATCACCTAATTAAAAACAGTACCGCTGGTTTCAGCTTTAGTGGGATTGATAATTTTGATAATACTAAACCCGCACTATTTATCAGTAACCATCGTGATATTGTATTAGATGTTGCATTAGTAAACCTTGCTTTGTATAAAAGTGGTATCAGCACTGTTGAAGCAGCCGTTGGTGATAATTTATTACACCAGCCTTGGGTGGCTGACTTAATGCGTATTAATAAAAGTTTTATTGTTAAACGTAGTGCAGAAAGTAAACGCGCTATGCTTAATGCATCAAAGCAATTATCAGCTTACATTCATGACACCGTTGCTAATCGTAAACAGAACATCTGGATTGCCCAACGTGAAGGCAGAGCTAAAGACGGTATAGATAAAACAAATGCTGCTTTAATCTCTATGCTACTGCTAAATAAAGATAAACAAACTCCAATCGCTGATTATCTAGCAGAATTAAATATAGTGCCCGTGTCTATTTCCTATGAATTTGATCCCTGTGATAGTGATAAAGCCATTGAACTTGCAGAAAAAGAAGCCACTGGCAGCTATAAAAAGCAAGAAGGTGAAGATCTGAAAAGTATCACTCAAGGTTTAGTCGGGCAAAAAGGTCGAGTGCATATTGAGTTTTGCCAGCCTATCATTGGTGATTACGCTGATAGCAAAGCTATCGCAGCAGCCATTGATAAAGAGATCATCAGCAACTATAAACTCTATGACAGTAATTTAGTTGCTCACGCAGCTTTGAATCAGCAAGATACTGATAATTCAATGTTGGCGCAACTTAACAAGCGTATGGAAAATCTGACAGCAGAGCAGCAACACTGGTTATTAACTATGTATGCTAATCCGGTTATCGCAAAACAGACGCTTTAACAAAATCAGCACATGCGATTAACTTGATAAAAAAGCCGTATGTATTAATACGGCTTTTTGATTTTAGTTGTAATAACTTTTAACCTTTATTTTTCTTGGTAAAATGCTGACATCGCTTTATACAACGAATATAAATCAACTTTTGAACCTACTGCATAAGGTGAGTGAATAGATAAGATAGGAATACCAAAATCAATTACTTCCATATTATCGTTTGATAGGTCACTACCAATAGTGCCACCTGATGCCTTACCTTTATACGTTGAGGTTTGCCACTTAATATCAGCATTATCTAAATAGTTACGTGTCCATGCCATATACTCAGAGTTTGCGTTAAAACCACCACCGTAAAGCTTTAAGTTAACGCCATTACCCAAGCGTGGCGCGTTACCTAATTCCCAAACACTTGACCATGTTGGGTTGACACCAGGATTAACATCGGCAGAAATAACTTTGGTATTGCGTAACACTTTACGCAATTGGTAATCATTGTAACGATCACCTTTTTCGTTGTAGAGTAAACCGCTGATCAAATCCACTAAGTAAGTAGAGCTTGCACCAGTATTATTAATATTACCGACTTCTTCGTTATCAACCAAATAAGCAATAGCAGTATATTTAGGAACTTTTTGCTCAGTTAACGCTTTCACTGCTGCTATTGATGAAGCCTTATCATCTTGACCATAAGCGGCAATCATACTGCGATCAAAGCCAACATCACGCGGTTTAGTTGCCGGCACTAACGCCAATTCAGCGGAAACTAAGTCCTCAACAGCAATATTATATTCAGACATTAAATAGTCTTTGACCTGATCTTTGATTTTTTTATCTAATTCAGGTTTAGCAGCAACAATAACATCAAGCTCTTCTTTGCCAATCACCTCTCGGCTAGTACGTTTACGATTGGGTGAGTCAACATGCGGAGCTAAATCAGTAACCAAAAAGATAGGATCATTGTCATCAAAGCCAACAGAAATATTAACCGTTGTACCATCTTTTTTATCAACTCTGCCCACTAAGGCTAGTGGGATATTCACCCATTGATAAGTCTTAATACCGCCATGGATATAAGTTTGAAACATGGCAAATTCTTGTTTTTCAAATAATGGTCGCCCCTTAAGCTCTAAACGTGGCGCATCAATGTGAGCACCGACGATCCGCGTGCCTTGCTCCAACGGCTCTTCTCCAATCACCATTAAGGTAATTGCTCGGTCTCGGTTCACGTCATAAAAACGTGCCCCTGGTGTTAATTTACTTTTTTCGTTTAATATTTTAAACCCTTGTTTTTCAACACGTTTAATGGTTTCGGTAACAAAAGTAAGTTCGGTTGGGGTTTTATAAATATAATCTTTATATTCACTCGCGTAGCGCTCTACCGCTTTAAGCTCTTTGGCGCTCAAGTTTAACCAGCTAGAAGCTGATTCTTGCTTCGCTTGAGTGCCTGCTGCTTGTACAAAAGTACTTGGGATAAAAGTCAGCGCACTCGCAATAGCGATGGCGGTTAATGATTTAGTTAACTTCATAATAATATTTACAATGCTCATCTGAGATAAAAGGCGTGCGCCATCATAAAAGCTAACGTTATCAACTGACAAGCTTTATTCGATAACTGGTGTACTTTTAGCTATATACCCAAGCCACTTGAAAATGCAGTTTCAGCGTTAAGCTAGGAAATCAGCGCAAGGCACAGTACGCAGATAATGGTTATTCCCTTATCAAGTGCTGCACAGCTTTTTTGCTCCAGACAAAAGCTCAGTACATCCATCCATGTATGCAACGCTGCACTGGTTTTCTAGCTTAGCGCCCGAAGGGCAAGTCGATAAAGGGTTATCTCCGGCGTTATTGATTTTAACAATGGAACAACCATTCCTTTCAATCAATGCCTTGGTGCTAACCCTTTTTCGACTTGCACAATCCTGCATTTTCAAGTGGTTTGGGTATAAGTTTCATGAGCCCCAACCATTTCATGAGTTTTTAAATGGTTAAGAAGGTATTACAAGTTAGCGCTGACTAAAAAGCTTACAACACAAAAAAATAACGGCTGATGATAAACGTGATCAACCCAACCAACATGGTTAGGTAAATGCTCTTACTTTTTGCCGCAGCTAACACCGCAAAACTAGCCGCGATCAAATAAGGGTTATTTAAAGACACATTTAACTGCCCTTGTTGCACAAAAATGATCGGTACCCAAATAGCGGTCAATACGGCTGGAGCACTAAAACTTAATAGCTTTGCCATTTTTGCGCCGAGGCGAACAGGTAACCTAGGGTGAATAAATAAATATCGGGTCGTGAAAGTGATCAAGGCCATCAAAATAATCGTTAGCAATGTCATTATTTATCCTTCAATATTTGACGAGTATCACCATTATGACCATCGCTGCTAGCTGCAGAGTATTTTTGCTGGAAACGCTCGGTAAGGTAACCGCAATACATGGCAATTAAAGCCGCAGCAACCAAGTCTAGTTCAAATGCCATTAACTTAAACAGCACAGATAATAATCCTGCCACAATCACAGTAACTAAAATGGGTAAATTAATAATTGTCGGGATCACCAGTGCAATAAAAGTTACTGCAATAGCAAAATCTAAACCTAAATGTGTTAAGTCGGGTAAATAACTACCGGCGATAACGCCTGTCACATTCCACAGTAACCAAAACAAGTAAAAGCTGCCGCCTGCTACTAAGGCATAAACAAGACGTAATTGCCCAACAAAGGCTTTAGAGTGCCCCGATAAAGCAAACAATTCATCGGTTAATAGAAAACCTAAGCCATAACGCCAAGGTGTTGGTAAAACTTTTAATTTATCACGTAAGGCTAAACCATATAGAAAATGCCGAGAGCTGATTATAAAAGTGGTAAATAAAATCGTTGCTAGCGAGGCATTATTAGCAATTAATTCAATTGCAACGAGCTGGGCCGAGCCAGCGAACACTATCAATGGCATCAAAATAGCTTCAAATGCCGAAAAATCTCGTTGAATCGCCAATGAGCCACAAAGAATGCCCCAAGGTAACACCGCTAAGTTAAGCGGTAACATATCTAAAAAGCCTTTTTTTACCATAAGCAAACGAGCTTGTTTCTTGGTCAGTACCATCAACTATTCACCTAAACTAACGAGCGACAAAATTAAAAAACTAGCTCAGTATTAATAACGGGTTGGATCAGAAATATCAATTATTTAACCTGAATTCTGGATAAGCAGCACTTGCTCAATCCTCCTTTTTAACCCATTGTCTGCGTTAAAACGTCGATAAATAGCCCGCTATTGATAAACGTTTTGCCTTGGAAATGGCATAAAATGAAGCATTGATGATGTCTATTAGTGATGTTCACCTTGCTACAGCATTTACCTTGCCACCTAAGCTTTTGAATCACTTGAATATCAAGCACTCATTATCCAGAATTCAGGTTATTTAAATAAAGTACCTTACATTCTAACTGATAAAGTGGATAACATTTATTAACCTGACATCATGAGTAAGATGGCTTTACGTTTTTCTTACCAGCAAACTAAAATAACATTATTCAATGGCGCTAAAGTAAACAACAAGCAATCAGAATAACCGTTTTACTAAGCGCTTTATAATTAAAAAAGAGGCTTGATAGCCTCTTTTTATTGTTGCTGTTGTCGCTTTTTATAACGAATTTGCGTAAAGCCTAGCTTTCTCTAAATCTTCTGGTGTATCAACACCTTCTACTTCTAAAGCTGTATTTGCTACGGCAACATGAATTTTTTCTCCTTGCCACAGCACTCGCAATTGCTCTAATGACTCAACTTGCTCTAATTGACTTGTCGGCCATTGTACATAGTCTTTAATAAATCCAGCTCTATAGGCATATATGCCAATATGGCGAAGGTAAAAATCACCAATGGTGTCAATATGTTTACTATTGAGAAAGCGTTCACGATCATATGGGATTGTTGCGCGACTAAAGTACATGGCGTAACCATTTTTATCACAGAGCACTTTTACAGCATTCGGATTTAATGCTTCATTAACATCAGTAATTTTCATCGCTAATGTTGCCATACGGGCTTGGCTTTGGTTAGATAAGTTACCCGCAACTTGCACAATATTTTCCACTGGGATAAAAGGTTCGTCACCCTGCACATTAACAATCACTTGTTGATCAGAAAACTGATAAGTTTCCATCACCTCAGCTAATCGCTCAGTACCTGATTGATGGTCAGCACGGGTTTTACATACTTCACCACCAAAACTTTTTACCACCTTGGCAACATCATCATTATCAGTTGCCACAATAACTTGTTCAGCACCACTGGCTAAGGCCTTTTCTACAACCCATTGGATCATAGGTTTTCCTGCGATATCGGCCAGTACTTTGCCCGGTAATCGAGATGACTCAAAACGCGCAGGGATCACTACTACAAACGACATATAGACCTCATTAATCTTGTTTTATTATAAATCTAACCAGGTTAAGCATCTTCTGTAATACGACGAGCTTCACTCTCAAGTAGCACTGGAATATCTTTATCTATCGCGTAAGCTAAACGGTCAAACTTACAAATCAATTCTTGCTGTGCTTTATTATATTCTAACTTTCCTTTACATACTGGGCAGGCAAGAATTTCCATTAATTTAATATCAAACGCCATAATTATCTCTCTTAAATGTAAAACCAATAACTTGATACCTGTGCATCAAGTGTTAAATTTCTATCGCTTGAGCTCATAAGAGTCTCTTGCGTCATGCTCATCAACTAGCTTAACAAGCTCAGTTATTACTGCCGTAATATTTTCAACATTCGAAGTGTGTAAAAATACCGCGTCGACGGGTAAATACCAGTAGTTTTCTTGCGCAAAGCTGGCACATTTTACCGCATCTTTTTCAGTCATCAATAGTGGTAAATCTTCAGAAAATGACTGTAAATCATCGACGGTAAATGTTTGATGATCAACAAAACCTTGCGCCCTTGCTATTGTAAAACCATATTGTTCGAGGGTATTAAAAAATCGCTTTGGATCGCCAATACCTGCTAAAGCATTTACTTTATATTCACTAACAAGATATTGCGCCAAAAAGTCCGATAATTTAACACTTTCGCCGGTTTTAACATTCACCACTTTATTGGCTGTTAACTGCATGGTTAACGCCGGAATATCTAAATTATGTGCTTGTTTTAGCCATGAACTTTCGCCATTTACGATAACGCAGTTGGCATGATTGATTCGCTGCTTTGTTTCACGCAGTGGCCCAGCAGGCAGTAATAAGCCATTACCAAATAAACGCTTACCGTCAACTACCACAAATTCAAAGTCTCGTGCTAAGCGGTAATGTTGCAAGCCATCATCAGCAATAATCAAATCACAGCCTTGTTCAATCAGTAATTGACAACCCGCCACCCTATCTGAGCCTATAACGACATTAACCCCACTGCGTTGAAAGATAAGTAGTGGCTCATCACCGGCTTGTTCTGCAGTACTCTCTGCGTGTACTTGATAGGGGTAGTACGGCGCATTTGAACCATAACCGCGACTTACTACACCAACCTTTAAGCCTTGTTCGGTCAGCTTTTCAACTAAATAAAGTGTTACTGGGGTTTTACCATTGCCACCAACACCAATGTTTCCGACTACAACGACGGGCACTGACACTTTTACCGCTTGCAACAGCCCTATTTTGTAAGCTAAACGGCGGATAAAACTCAGCCCGGCAAACACCACCATAAGTGGTAATAATATAGGCACCATCCACCATTTAGCAGAGTGCCCTTGAAACCAAACTTTCTCAATTAAGCGCATAATTTATTACCACTTAGCTAAAGCTAAGCACCAAATTGAAACTTATGTAATTGCGCATAAGCACCATCTTTCGCCAATAGGGTTTGATGATCGCCTTGTTCTTTAATTTGCCCTTGTTCCATGACAATTATTTTATCGGCACTTTCAATGGTTGATAGTCGATGTGCAATGACAATACAGGTACGATCTTTTTGTAAAATACTCAGCGCATCTTGAATATGACGTTCAGACTCAGTATCCAATGCACTGGTCGCTTCATCTAAAATAAGAAACGGAGCATCACACAATAATGCTCGTGCAATAGCGACGCGTTGACGTTGCCCTCCCGACAACATAGCTCCATTGTCACCAATATTGGTATCTAAGCCTTCAGGTAAAGCTTCAACAAACTCCATAACATGCGCTTTGCGTGCGGCGTCTGCTATTTCTTCGCGCGTTGCTTGCGGTTTGCCATAAGCAATATTGTTCGCAATAGAGTCATTAAATAACACCACTTGCTGAGAAACATAGGCAAACTGCTTACGCAAATCTTTTAATTTGTAATCGGTAATGTCTTGACCATCCACAAGAACCCTACCGCTAGTGGCGTTGTAAAACCGCAGTAATAAAGCACTCGCAGTTGACTTACCACTACCTGAGCGGCCAACTAATGCAACCGTTTCACCGACATTAGCCGTAAAACTTAAATCCGTAAGTGCCTGCTTGTTTTCTTCATCGTTGTAGAAGAAATTAACATGTTCAAATGCTAAAGTACCTTTCGCACGCTCGATTGCTATTGTGCCGGTATCACGTTCAGTTTTTTGATCAAGTACGGCAAAAATACTGACACAGGCCGCCATACCTTTTTGAAACTCGCTATTGACTGTCGTTAGAAGTTTTAATGGTCGTAGCAATGTCACCATACACATCAATACAGTCATAAATATCCCCGCGGAGATTTCTGTACGCATCGAGTCTAGGTTAGCAACATACAAAACAAAAGCTAAAGCAAATGAAGCAATAATTTGGATGATAGGTACGCTGGCAGCTTGTGTTGCAACCATTTTCATGCGTTGTTGACGATTGTGCTTATTGATGTCTGAAAAACGTTCAAATTCTCGTTGTTGACCATCAAAGGTTAATACCACTTTATGGCCATTAAAGGTTTGTTCAGCGGCTGTGGTCACCTCTCCCATCGCATTTTGTATACCCTTACTGATTTTACGAAAACGACGAGAAATCACCGTCACTATACCGGCGATAATAGGTGTGATCAGCAAGAAAATTGAGGCTAATTGCCAGCTGTTATAAAACATCACGATCAACAAGCCAATAACAAAAGCGCCCTGCTGTACTAATGTTAACAAAGCTTTGGAAACCGCACTCAGTACTTGCTCTGTATCAAAGGTTAATTTTGAAATTAAACTGCCCGTTGATTCTTTATCATGATAAGCAACAGGCATGGACATGACATGCTGAAATAATTCCTGACGAATATTAGCAACAACATTATTACCCAACCAAGCTAAGGTATAGTTACCGGCAAAGTGACATATACCACGAAGTACAAACATTAAAACAATGACAAATGGTGCCCATTTCATAAACTCGGGGTCTTGACCATCTAGGCCTTTATCGATGAGCGGCTGCAGCTGTGAAAACACAAAACTGTCGATGGCTGCATAGCCTAACATGCCCAAAATTGACACTAACGCAGCGGCTTTATACGCTTTCGCATATGCCATTAAACGCTTAAAGTTTTGCTTAGTGTTACTTTCATTAGTCGTTGATGATGATTTTGTCGACATTAATACTCTCAATGCGTTATTAAAAAGTCCCGCTCATTTAAGGGATTTTTTAATTGTATTAGTAAATTGCCTGACTATTTTAGCGTTATTTTGCCAATCAACCAACTGATAAACTTTTATCACAGTAATTAATCACATCATTTGACGGCATCTGCAACAAAAAACAGCACGCTAGCTAATTAACAAACCAATATGGTCGAATATCTTTGCGATAACTTTTGATCTCAATATGACCTTTGATATGTTGATTTCTATGGTAATACGCTGCTTTATCTTCGCTATCATTTGCTGCATGACTACTTGCATTATCCGCTGAATAGCTAGCCTGTGCATTACTATCACTCTGGCTAATGTCAGGGCTATCAGCTCTAGATTGGCTAAACTTAAAACTGATCATGCCAAGCTCAGCGGTATTAAAAGTAGTAATATCGACATCATGATATCGCTTTAAAATTTCTGTCGATGGCATTTGCCACCGATTTAAATACCCGGTACTAAAAACAGCGAAACGAGGTGAAACAGCAGCTAAAAAGCGACGACTAGAAGAAGATTTAGAGCCATGATGCGGCGCAATAAGTACGTCACTACGAAGTTTATTACGCATCCCTGAAATATTTAGCAGAAGCTTTTCTTGCTTTATCGAGATATCGCCGGGTAATAATACGCGATGGGTACCATCACTAATGGTGATAACACAAGAGTCATCATTTTTATCACCTTTGACTTCAGCAGGCGACAACACCTCAAACACTAAGCCTTGCCAAGTAAAGTATTGACCTGAAATACAATGTGTATCCGGCTTTAATTTTTGCTCATTAGCAATTACATTGTTGACTGCAATGCTGGCTTGTAACTGCTGCAAGCTACCTGCGTGATCATTATCATTGTGGCTGATCATGACAGTATCAATAGCTTTATATCCATAATGTTTTAAGTAAGGTAATACTGCCGCATCAGCCATATTAAAACCACTGGGATAGCTTGCGCCAGTATCATAAAGAAAAACATGCTGATTTTTTTCAATCAAAATGGCAAGGCCATGGCCAACATCAAGCACAGATAACTGCCATTCATTTAATGCTGGACGCTTAAAGTGCATGGTAGCTAGCGAGATTATAAATAAACATAAAGTCGCAATAACCTTTCTTTTACTGAGACGAAAAAATAAGGCTAAAGCGATAACAACAAAAAACAGTAATAAAACTTGAATTTGCTGGGCAGAAACGGCAACAACTAGCCACGTATTGCTCGCTAGATAACTTAACCACTGCCAAATTAACGACATACTCAATTGCGCTAAGTCAGCAAAAACACCAGCTAAGCAAGTATTTATCGGCAGTGAAATCACCGCAAGCAATGTCAATGGGATAACCGTTACGCTCATCAGAGGCACAGCCAAGATATTGGCAAAAAAGGCCGCCAATGGCAGCTGATAATTTAGCCATGCCGCTATTGGTAACATGGCAAGCGTTAACGACAATTGCACCAGCAATAGCGTTTTTAGCCAATGTAATGCCCGCGCCTTAACCTGCAGCCAATGGCTGGTTAATAATTTTTCAGCTTTTAATCCCCCCGTTAATGCTGACTGAGGTTTACTCATTGGCTTAGATTTATCTGCGGTATTCATCGTGATATTAAAACGAGACAGTGTCGAAAAAATAATAACCAAAGCAGATATAGACAGCCAAAAACTAGCACTGAGTAAGCTTAACGGCCAAACAAGTAAAATAACTAAAACGGTCAGTAACAACCAGCGCAATAACGTGACATTAACCAACAACAATTTAAATGACCAAAGCAACAGTAACATCACCAAAGCGCGCAATGTCGGAATAGAAAATCCTGCAAGATAAGCGTAATACCATGCCATAAAACAACTGCATAACACCGGTAAATATCTAAAGTTACTTTCCATGCACCTAAATTGCCATTTCTTAGACAAAAGCCACTTCAGTGGTAGTAGACGAAAAATAGTCCGTATGAAAATCAAACTACCAAAAGCCACAATACCAATATGCAAACCTGAAATGGCAATAAGATGCTGGGTGGCGGTCGCTGATAGCACCTGCCAATGTTCAGGAGTTAACTCTCCTCGCTCGCCAAAACCTAATGCCAAAATTAAAGCACGCATGGATTTATCTGCTAACATTAGCGAAAGCTTGAGATACAATGCTTGTCGCCAGGTTGCTTTTTTTTGTCGTAATATATTACGCTTTTTAGGCACTGACAGTGTTTTAGCGCTAGGATCACCTTTCACATAACCCGTTGCGATAATTTGCTGTTGCAATAACCACAATTGGTAATTAAAGCCCCCTATGTTTGCTAAACCATGTGCAGGCTTTAATTTCACAGCAAGCTGCCATATCTGACCTTGTAATATAGGTTGCTTTGGTTTTTTCCAACTGAGACGAACTTTAAAGCTGTTATTAACCTTTTCGCCTTGCCAATGGGTAATAAGAAAATTAAAACGGCTATTATCTGAGTCAATATTAGCAATATTTATCACTTCACCTTGTATTAAATAAACTTGCTTATGCAGCTTTTTTAACAAAATATTATTTTGATTCAGGGTATTATGATATTGGCTCGCTGCAATCAAAACCCAAGTAAAAGCGAATATGGCAATAGCGATTAAGTGATATTTTTGCCGTAAGATAAAAAATAAAGCCAACAACAATATTACCGATAGCAAAGAAAACTCTGGCACTATAGGTATGAATAATGACAAAATAGCACTGAAAAAAAATGTAAGTAGCCACCATTCCATAGTGATCAATTTCCAATTAGCCATTTAAAGTTAAGAACTTATGCCGAAAAAAATGATTAAACGCCTGATGCCCGATCATCAAACGATTAAAAACAACAAGCATTTACAAATTTTCGGTACGCTATTGCATAACGCAAATTTATGGCACCTTAACCGTCGCTCGGTCAGTAAAGCATTTGCGGTTGGGTTATTCTTTGCTTTTATCCCTGTACCTTTTCAAATGGTTTTGGCTGCCGGTCTTGCTATTATAGTACATGCAAATTTACCGCTTTCTGTAGCACTTGTATGGATCACTAACCCTTTAACTATGCCGGCTATTTTCTATTTTTGTTATTTAGTTGGTACCTGGATTGTTGGCGTTCCCACCAAACAATTTGCCTTTGAAGCAAGTTGGCAATGGTTAGTTGAAAGTGTTTCAACTATCGGTCCAGCATTTATTCTTGGCTGTGGCGTGCTTGCGACCATTTTCTCTATTTTAGGTTATTTAACCATAAACACGCTCTGGCGTTTTTCAGTCGCAAAAGAATGGAAAAAACGCAAAGTTCGCAGAGATTAAGTTTAGCCAAAGGTGTGATCGGTGAGAGTATTTACAAAAAAAAATCAGACTTAACGTCTGATTTTTTTATCACAGATACGGGTTAAGATTGTCCTAGCACTTGTGCTGGCTCAACTTTTGTAGCGCGCCATGCCGGATAAATAGTGGCCAATAAACTCATTAACAAAGCGGTAGTTACAGTATTAATAACATCTTGTTGGCGTAATAGTGTCGGTAAGTAGTCAATAAAGTATACATCGGCAGATAAAAACTCCATCGACAGCATTGCTTCCATAGCACGGATGATTTCCGTTAAATTTAATGAAATTAAAATACCTAAACTTGCGCCGAGTATACAGCCAATAATACCATTCATTAGCCCCTGAAACATAAAGCTTGCCATGATTGTACTTGGCTTTGCCCCCATAGTTTTCAATATCGCAATATCAGATTTTTTTTCATTTACCGCCATAATTAGGGTCGACACTATATTAAAACTTGCCACGGCAATAACTAACACCAGAACAATAAACATGACTAAACGCACCAGCTGAATATCATTAAACAAATGCCCGTGACTTCGGGTCCAATCAAGCATATAAACATAAAAGTCAAAACTGTAGGCAGCGTCATGCACGATTTGCGGAGCCGAAAATACATCACTGACTTTTAATCGAATACCTTGAACTTCGTCAGCCTGATACCCTAGCAATTGCCCTGCTTTCGCTAAATTAATAAAAACTTGGCTGTCATCGATAGTACCACCGAACTTAAACACTCCAACAATTGTCGCTTGCTGCTTAGTCGGTACAGGAAATTGTGTGATTTTATTGCCTGAGCGAGTTGCAGCATCGCTAGGCGGTAACAGCAACTGAACGTTATCGCCCACTTGCAATGACAATTTTCGCGCAATACCGGCACCGATAACAATCGCGTTGTCGCGAGCTAAATCTTGCCAATTACCTGCCGTTATATAACTTGCGATAGCAGAAACTTGTTGCTCTAGCATGACATCAACGCCACGTATCTCAACGCCTTTTAGAGCCGCTGACTTCTGCATCATGCCTTGAGTTTTGATAAACGGCGCGGCGGCAACAACCCCCGGTGTTTGTGCTATTTTATCAACATTTTTTCGCCATTGATTAATTGGTTCATTGACCGCGACAACTTCACCATGAGGCACAACAGACAGAAGATGTGTAGCCAGTGCTCGCTCAAAACCATTCATTGCTGACAACACAACAATCAGAACAGTTACACCAATAGCAATACCAATAGTAGATGATGCTGAGATAAATGAAGAGAACCCCTTTTTTTGACGACTACGTACATAGCGCAAGCCGATAAAGACACTTAACGGTTTTAACACTTAACTTTCCTCAGCTTGGCGTTGTTCATTCTGAACTGATTCAAGATTACTTGGGCTAATATCAGCTAATGGCTTAAGGTGTCCGTGCTCTAAACGTAATTGACGATCCATTTTTGCGGCTAAAGTTAAGTCATGAGTAACAATGACAAAACTAGTATTTACCGTACGATTTAATGTTTGCAGCAATTGGTAAATTTGCTCTGCAGTATCAAAATCTAGATTTCCTGTTGGCTCGTCAGCTAAAATCAATGAAGGTTTAGTGACTAAGGCACGCGCAATGGCTACACGTTGACGCTCACCACCTGATAATTCTGAAGGCCGATGGTGAGTACGGTGTGATAAGCCAACCTGTTCAAGCATAACTTGCGCTTGAGCAAGCGCATCTTTAGGGCTATCACCACGTATTAACAGTGGCATTGCAACATTTTCTTGAGCACTAAATTCCATCATCAAGTGATGAAATTGGTATATAAAACCAATGTGCTGATTACGAAACTTTGCTCTTTGCTTTTCAGAAAGTTGATGAATATTCACACCATTAATAAAAACCTCTCCGGTACTGGGAGTATCTAACGCACCGGCTAAATGTAAAAAAGTACTTTTACCACAACCTGAGCTCCCGACAATTGCTACCAACTCACCGGCTTTAACCGCCAAATCAAGATGAGATAACACTTGCGTTGTTATCGGTCCTTGTTGATATGATTTACTTAATTGACGACACTCAAAACTCAGTGCAGCTTCAGGCTTACTAGTATTTTCATTGGCGTTCATCGTTGTGCTCTTTTTTACCTGGTTATTGTTCAAATTATTTGCCATTTCATTATTGACCTTACTATTCATTTCTAAGCACCTCGGCTGGCTGAGTTTGTGCTGCACGATAGGCCGGGTATAGTGTGGCAATAAAGCTCATTGCCAACGCTGAAACAATAATGATAACAATGTTTAATGCATCGATAGCAATCGGTAGTTGTTGACCCGCTCCCAATAAAGTAACGCCAAGTAAACTGAATATGTTATTTAAATTTAACGTCAACAACATGCCCAAAATAACACCTAAAGCAACGCCCCATATACCATTGGTTAACCCTTGAGTGATAAAAATTTTCACTACGCCACTGCGATCTAAACCTAAGGTTTGTAAAATACTGATTTCACCTTGCTTATCTATGACCACCATCACTAATGCTGAAACAATATTAAAAGCTGCAACGGCAATAATTAAACTGAGCATCAACCACATCATATTTTTTTCCATACTCACAGCTGCAAACAATGCCCCTTGGCTTTCTTGCCAGCTGACAAACTGGTATTTGGGATATTTTACAGACAACTGTGAAATAACATCTTGAGCATGAAAAGCATCATCAAGATACAAGCGTAACTGATTAACACCATCACCTTTTTTTCGATGTAGCTTTGCTCCATCTTTGATGTTGATATAAACCATTGCTTCATCAACTTGAGAGCCAACATTAAACACACCAACAATGGTAAACGTACGATGTACAGGAACGCGTCCCATTGGGGTAAATAAGGTCTTATTAGGCAAGGTTAAACGAACTTCATCACCCAGTTTTACCTTTAAATTACGCGCCAATGCTTGGCCTAATACTATACTAAAGGGCACGCTTTCTAAGCGCTCTAATTGCCCAGCAACCATTGAACTATTGATAATATTATGTTGTTCAAATTCAGGCATAATGCCGTGCACTAAAACCCCTTGCAGGGATTTTTTTGATTGAATCAAGGCTTCACTTTCTTGAAAAGGTGTGACTTTGTTAACCTTAGGAAGCGAGAGGATGTCTTGCTGCAACGTTTGCCAATTACTGATATGTGCTTTTTGATGTGACATAAGCACATGCGGCACTAAACCAAGCACACGCCTTTTTTGTTCCTGTTCTAGTCCATCCATGACAGAAACGACAGTAATTAAGGAAGCAACACCTAAGACAATGCCGATTATTGAAAAGAAGGTGATAAAGGAAACAAAGCCTTTGCCGTGGCTGCTGCGACTGTACCTTAAGCCGATGTAAACACTAACAGGTTGAAACATGAACTCTTTCTTTATTGTAAATGGTTATAACACCAAGGTTATTTTGCCTAAAATAATAACACAGCTAATATGCATATAGCTCCTGACTTTATGAAGTTTTATACATTTAACTTAATAAGTTAAATGTATACTTAACTCCTTGTAAAATAGTTAAATTTAACTATTTTACAAAACAATGTGGGGAAAATGTTACAAATTATCGTCACGTTAACGCCTTAATAACGTTATATTTTGTTTTTTGTAAATTTATAGCTACAAGAAAAAGTTAATAGTTTGTTATAAAAATCGACGTTAGCCTAGTAAATTTAAATGTTTGGCTTTAATATCGTGTGCTTTAAATCAAAGCGCTACAGTCTACTAAAAATTAAATCGTGAGTATAAAATGAAGAATATAATAACAGGTGCAGTTTGCACATCTTTACTGTTCATTGCTGGGTGTAGTCATGACCTGAGTACAAAAACAGTTACTGAGGCACCAATAATGCAAAAAACCGCTTTAGCATCAGGTATTGATAAAGCGAATATGGATTTATCTGTTCGTCCACAAGATAACTTTTACCGTTATGTAAATGGAGCCTGGTTAAATGCGAACGAGATCCCTGGCGACAAAACTTCAATTGGTGCATTTTACGACTTGCGTGATGAAGCTGATGACAACGTAAAAGCCATTATCGAAGAGCTAGCAGCCACTAAAAACTTAAAAATGGGCAGTGATGAGCAAAAAGTTGCCGATCTATTCCGCTCATTTATGAATACTGAGGCACGTAATGCTGCAGGCATTACCCCTATAAAGCCAATACTTAACGACATTAACACGCTTAAAAATAAAGATGAGCTAGCAACATTTTTTGGTAGCAGCCAAAAAATTGGTGTTGGTAGCCCGTTAGCTTTTTACATCAGCGTTGATGCAAAAGACTCAACACGGTATGCCACACATGTATGGCAGAGTGGCCTAGGTTTACCAGATAAAGACTACTACTTTAATGAAGCTGAACGTTTTGCTAAATTACGTCAAGGCTACGTAGCTCACATTGAAAACATGTTTAATTTAGCCGGTTTGAAAAATGGTAAAGCTGCTGCACAAACCATCATGGCACTTGAAACCAAGTTAGCTGGCTATCATTGGTCAAAAGTTGAATCTCGTGACAGCACTAAGCGCTATAACAAATTCAACGTCAGTGAATTAAATACGATAACAGATACCTTCAATTGGACGGCTTATCTTGAAGCACAAGGTGTTGCTGCACAGAAAGATCTTATTATTAACCAACCTTCATTTGTTAAAGGTTTTGGCGAAACATTCGCTGAAACATCACTAGCAGATTGGCAGACTTATTTAACATTCCACACCCTAAGCAACTTCTCTAGTTACTTAACAACCGCTTTAGATAATGAAAACTTTGATTTCTACTCTAAACAGTTAAGCGGTCGTGAAGAACAACGTCCAATGTGGAAACGTGGTGTTTCAGTGGTTAATGGCAACTTAGGTGAAGTGATCGGTAAAGTTTATGTAGGCCGTCACTTCAAACCAGAAGCAAAAGTACGTATGACACAATTAGTTGAGAACTTACGCGGTGCATACGGCGCAAGTATTAATGAATTAGAATGGATGTCAGATACCACGAAAAAAGCGGCGCAGGTTAAATTAGCTAGTTTTGATCCTAAAATTGGTTACCCTGACAAATGGGAAGATTACTCTGCACTTATTATAAAAAGCGATGATTTAGTGGGGAATAAAATTCGCTCTGGCACAGTTGCTCACCAAAAAGAAGTCGCTAAACTTGGTGGTCCAATCGACAGACAAGAATGGGGCATGACACCACAAACCGTTAATGCTTATTACAACCCAACAAAAAATGAGATTGTTTTCCCTGCCGCCATTTTACAACCACCATTTTTTAACTTAAATGCTGATGACGCTGTAAACTACGGTGGTATTGGCGCGGTTATTGGCCATGAAATGGGTCATGGTTTTGATGACCAAGGTAGTAAATATGATGGTGACGGCAACATGCGTAACTGGTGGACTGAAGCCGATTTAGCTGCCTTTAAAGTACGTGCTGATAACTTAGTTTCTCAATACGACAACTACGCGGTATTTGATGACTTAAACGTTAATGGCTCACTAACACTAGGTGAAAACATTGGTGATTTATCAGGTGTGACTATCGCTTATAAAGCTTATAAAGCCTCATTAAATGGTAAAGAAGCACCAGTAATTGACGGCTTAACCGGTGATCAACGTTTCTTCATGGGCTTTGCTCAAGTATGGCGTGGAAAAATGGTTGAAAAATCATTACGTAACCGTGTTGCAACTGACCCACATTCACCTGGTGAGTTCCGTGCTTTAGGCTCTTTATCTAACATGCCTGAATTTTACAAAGCTTTTAATGTTAAAGAAGGTGACGCTATGTACATTGCACCTGAAAAGCGCGTTAAAATTTGGTAAAGCACTAAGATCAAAGTTATCCCTAAGTGCTTAACTTTGATTAGCTTAGCTCAGCACAGTAAAAGTGACTGGCAACAGTAAAAAGTATTAAAGGAGCTTCGGCTCCTTTTTTTACAGCTATTCATCAGTTCATCACGATTATCTAATCAATGTCAGTTCAATAAGGTTTTCATTGTAAAACTGCAGACTTAACCGTAAAATCTCTCCTGCTATAAATGATACCTTTAGCCACACACTTTATTGTTTTTTTGGCTAATTTATAGGGAACACGGTTCAATGCCGTGACTGTACCCGCAACTGTAAATAGCGTATTTCAAATGCTATAAGTCAGGACACCTAGTATCAACATTTTGTACCAAACTAATTTTGTACAACACTAATAATGTTAACACCGTGCGGGAATACACGTGAGTTACACTGTCGAGAAGACATTCGTATCTAATTTTCTGCCCGTCGTAAATAGCATTATTCAATACTTGTTTTTTTGAATGAACCTTTAGGCGATAATGAAAAGATATCCTTGCTACATCACAAAACACATTTCACTTCAGAAAAATGTTCAAATGAGTATACTTTAATGTCAACGTTACTCGCTGTTGAATCAGTGTCTTGGGCTGTCGAGCAGCAAAAAATTCTCAATAACCTATCTTTTGATGTTTGCCGCGGAGACATTATTGGCATTATTGGCCCTAATGGAGCAGGTAAAACATCTTTACTTAAATGCTTGTTAAATCAATATAAAAACTGGCAAGGAAGCATTAAACTTAAACATAAAAATATTCGTCAATACAAACCTCATGAGTTAGCGCAAACCTTTGCCTTAGTTGTTCAAAAATCTCCGCCCATATTTGATTTAAAAGTTTATGACGTGGTAAGGATGGGCTTATTGCCCTATAAAACACTTTTTGCTCGTGATACCGATATTGATAAAAAAGAAATCATGCTAGCGTTAGACAAGGTTGGTTTAGCCGCCAACGAAAATAAGTTTTTCAACACCCTGTCTGGCGGTGAACAACAACGGGTATTAATTGCAAAAGCTTTAGTACAAAAAGCCAAAATTTTAGTGCTTGATGAGCCGACCAACCATTTAGATATATTCTACCAACATCAAATATTGCAATTAATTAAGGCTTTAAATATAACCGTGATCATGACTATACATGACCTAAATTTAGCGGCTCAATATTGCAATAGACTACTACTGTTAAATAAAGGTAATTTAGTTAGCAACAGTAGCGTTAACGACGTACTAACCCCCGAATTATTAACAAAAGTTTTTGGTTTACCCTGTTATCGAGACGATGCTCAGCATAGTGATATTCCAAGAGTCTATTTTAGCCCTGCACCTGACGAAAGCATCACTCATATGTCGAATTTAAGCACTAACAATATTGGTCAGCTTTCATGAATTTTTTTCGTGTAATTAAAGGAAAGAATGCTTGGATATTTTCGGGCATGATTATCTTAACGCTTTTCTCCATTGTGATGTCGATCACCTTTGGTCCAGCGACAATTACCAGCAACGATATATTTCAGTGTGTGGTGAATGAATGTGCATCTCCCATGCATGACATGGTGATCTGGCAAATACGCATTCCTAGGGTTTTAGTCGGGCTCGTCGCTGGAATGGGCTTAGCGTGCGCCGGCGCAATTTTGCAAAATGTAACCCGCAACCCGCTTGCCGATCCTTATTTATTTGGCATTATTTCAGGTGCCGGCTTAGGCGCAACCATTGCGACATTAATATTAAGTGAAGAACAAATGCTTGCGTTACCATTGGCAGCATTTTTAGGCGCTTTATTTTCAGTTATTATTGTTTTTGGCATCGCAACTCTACTGCGTAATATGAATCATCTATTGCTCACAGGCGTTGCAGTATCTTTTATGCTCGGTTCTATTAGCCACTTTATCCTTTATCTGGGTGATCCCTTTGCCACCAATCGGGTTATTTTTTGGCTTATGGGTAGCTTAACTCGTGTTGAAATGTTTCACTTTTATCTGATCAGCATCATGGTGTTGCTGACGTTAGTGACCATTTTTGCTTTTCATCGACAAATCGATGCGCTGTTATTGGGCGATGAAAGTGCAGCAAGCCTTGGGGTTAATGTCGATAAGTTACGGATCATTTTGCTAGCCTTGTGCGCCGCAGTTACGGCAACCATTGTTGCTTACTGCGGTGGTATTGGCTTTGTTGGCTTAATGATCCCACATATAGTACGACAACTTGTTGGTGTAACAACCATGCCTTTAATTGTTGGGTCAGCACTCATTGGGGGGTGCTTTTTAGTTTGGGTAGACGTACTAGCTCGCAGCGCACTTAGCAGTGTAGAAATCCCCATTGGTATTATTACTTCAGCCATCGGCAGTATTTTCTTTTTAGCGATCATGTATCGCACGCGTAAAACAGGATAAAAATTATGACAACAGATGCAGATAAAAACCAAAAACACCAAGAGCGTATGCAACGTATTAAAGACAAAGTTGATGCGCGCATTAATTCAGCACAAGAAGAGCGAGGCTTACTTATTGTTATTACCGGCAATGGTAAAGGTAAGTCAACATCAGGGTTTGGCACGTTAACTCGCGCAGTTGGTCATGGCTATACCGCTGCTGCCTTGCAATTTATTAAAGGCGATTGGGAGTGCGGTGAACGTAATTTATTAGAAAAAAATGGCGTTGAGTTTCATGTGATGGCAACCGGTTTTACCTGGGACACTCAAGATAAATCAAAAGATATCGCAGCAGCAACTAAGGTTTGGGCTCAAGCAAAGCGCTTACTAAAAGATGAAAGTATCGACGTTGTTTTGCTTGATGAGTTAACTTATATGCTGTCATACAAATATTTAGACTTAGACGAAGTCATTGAAGCTATCGTTAATCGACCAGCCATGCAACATGTCATCATTACAGGCCGAGCATGCCATAGAAGTATTATTGAACTTGCCGATACCGTCAGTGAAGTACAACCCCTTAAGCATGCCTTTGACAATGGTATAAAAGCGCAAAAAGGTATTGACTGGTAACCTAAAACACCCTGATAAATTGGAACTAGAATGAAACTTATGCACTATTTTATTGTGTTTTTTCTTTGCTTTACTTTTACGGTCACTGCAAATGAAAGTGGCACCGAGATCACACAAAACAAACCTCGCATCATTGCTTTGGCGCCTCATATTGTTGAAATGCTTTTTGACATTGGTGCTGGTGAGCAAATCATTGCGACAACCGAACATGCCAATTATCCATTATCAGCTCGGGAGATACCTAGAATAGGCAACTCTTTACGTATTCAACTTGAGCGCGTTATTGAATTGCAGCCCGATCTTATTATTGCCTGGCAAAGTGGTAACCCGAGTGATGATTTAGCGCGTATCAAACAGCTTGGTTTTAATGTTGTCTACTCTCAACCTGACACCTTTGATGATGTTGCCAAAGAGTTACGTTTATTCGGAAAATTATCTGGTCACAGTGAACAAGCTGAAAAAGTAGCAAATAAATTTCTATCTGACTTAGCTAAAATAAAGCAGCAATATGGACAAAAAAAACCACTTACCGCTTTTTATGAAGTGTGGTCTCGACCATTAACCACTATTGCCAAAGGCAGTTGGCCACAGCAGTTTTTAGATATTTGCAGTATAAGTAACCCATTTTATCAATCAGATGCTAGGTACCCACAGGTGAACATTGAGCAAATATTACAAACCCATGCCCAGATAATTATCCAACCCTTATCAGAAAACCAAGCAGCTAGAGAAGGATACACTTGGCAGCAATGGCCGATTTTACCGGCAGTAAAGCACCAACAAATTATCAAACTCGATGCCGATGTAGTACACCGAATGACGACACGTAGTTTAAATGCTTTAAACGACTTATGTCAGCAGACTGATATAAGTCGACAGTATTACCAACGAGGTTAGCCACGGTAATAAATGACATTTTATCGTCTTTAGTGCTAGCAAGTGTTTTGCTAAAAACACTTGCTAGCACTAAAAATAATAAATCACATTTAACATCATAGCGTCATGTGAGCCTGACAGTACAATGAACATAGTGCAAAGCCTATAACGCTTTACTTTATTGTATTTACTTGTCTAGTTATTTATTTTACGCTAGGAAGATTAGTTCTTTATCGCTTTACAGGTGCACTGTTGTTAAAAATACTCATCTTAGGTTTATACATTGTATCTTGCTTAGCGCAAGCGAATAATTTACCTATTAATGATAACAATAATGAAAATAAACAACTGACTATGTGTGTTTCTCATTATCCTCCCTATCAAGTGGTAGCCCCAGGTAAAAATCCTATTGGTGAAAATATTGCTGTAACCCATTATTTTTTCAAGCAACAGGGCTTTACTATTCAGCATACCGAAAACAATACTTTTTGGCGTTGTTTAGCAATGTTAGAAGCAGGTAAAGTCGATATTATGTCGGGGTTATTAGATGCGCCAGAGCGCCGAGAATTTGCACACTTATTTGCTTATAGCTCATTGAATAAAAAATCATTCTACGTAAATGATAAGAACCTGAAAATCAGTAGTTTCGCTGACCTCAAAGGCTTAAAAATAGCTGTGATAAGAGACATTAAACAATTTAAACAATTTGATAATGCTCCTGATGGTTTTTTTGAAAAGGTCTATGTCAGTGATCTCGACGCTGCTATTCGGGTATTAGCGGCAGGCAAAGTTGATGTGTTTATTTCAACTAACTTCTTATATCTGAATAAAATAAAAAACCAAGCTAAAGAAAATCAAAATATTGAAGAAATTAAAGTTAAATTAGATAATCATGCGTTATTATTTACCGCGCTATCAAAAAAATCTAAATTCGCCCATCTCGCGCCAGAGTTTGCCAAATTATCAAAAACTATGTATGAAAACGGCGAATTTAAGCAAATCATCCATGAATTTAAATTAAATTATCCTGAATATTATCGCTGATTTTTATGGTATAAAAATCAGCGCGACTGAACTAACGCTATTGAGCTAAAACATTTAGTTAACACTACTCACTTAACAATAATAAAGCTTTATACGCAAACTCGATTTAATGTTGTATCAACGTCAACCGCTGTTTTTTGCTGTAATTCAGCCAACTCTGCAACGGATAATAAGCTACAATTAAGATCTCGACTTAGTTTAACCACTTTAGACATATTATCGTTTATTGACGCCGTTGATTGCTGTTGCTCATTCGTTCCTTGAGCTATCTGCGAGGTTAAAGTGTCAACTTCAGAAAAAACTCTGCCAATTTGTTGTAGTGCATCAACCACCTGCTCTGAGTGAGTTAAGCTCTCTTGTGATAAACTTTGACCACGATTGATAGCATTAACCGCATTAGTCGACTTTTCTTGTAATCCTTCAACCATTGCATGTATTTCAACCGTTGACTCTTGTGTTCGGTGGGCTAAAGCTCTCACTTCATCAGCAACAACAGCAAAACCTCGGCCTTGCTCTCCGGCTCGCGCAGCTTCAATCGCTGCGTTTAGCGCCAATAAGTTGGTTTGATCGGCGATACCTCGAATGACCTCTAGTACTGAGCCAATTCGTGAACATTCTTCTTGTAACAATGCTAAATCAGCGGCCATTGTCGTTACTTCATTAGCAAAGTTTTCAACGCTATGTTGACTGGTATTTGAAGCATGGGTTCCTTGCGTCAAGATGGCGAGTACTTGGCTGGTCGTTTCGCTGACTTGCATGGTACTGTCTGAGAGTGTCGCTGATGTTAAAGCAACTTGGTCAATCGAGTTAGCCATTTGCTCAATTTGGCTAGCAGATTCATCAACGCTAGCAACTGAGTCATTCATTTGAATAGTTAAGGAGGCAGAGCCTTGTTTTAATGTTTCGGATTCATTACGAATATCCCGAATTACATCAGCTAAATTAACAATAAAACTTGATAAATCATTGGTTATTTTCGCCAAATCATCATGGTGATTATCTCGGGCTAACTTACTTGGTGCTTCATCAACACTGACCACCTGATCAATAAATTTTTGTAGCAACACTAACCGCTGAGTAAGCTTGTTTTCGGTATATAAATAACCTATCACTAGCTGCGTAATCACCGTCAAAAATACTAAGGTCAACGTTGTTGTTTTACTAAAACTATCAAAGAATAGCGCTATAGCAATCATGCTAAGTATGCCAATGAACAAGGTCGGTGCTAATAATTTAATACTGAGTCGATTTAACATTATTTATTCCAAATACTAAGTAACAGTTCCATGTTATGCGGGCAATAAGCGACACATAAAAAGTCATCATCACTAAATTATTGTTATTGTTATTGTTAATAGGGTTTACAATATCAGTTGATTAATACTATCAACAACATCATACCCTTACTAAGTTTACAAATAAATTACATGCAATTGTGTTACTTTACTATCTGTTTTTAATATTCATAAAATAAACCAGCAAAGGGTTAGAAATTATTCATTTAATATTCTTAGGATAAGCATATGACTTTCACCACTGTATTAATCATTATTATCGCCACAGGTTCAGTTATCGCCGGCATCTTATTAATAAAACAATCAGCGAGTAAATTTGAATTATCCAAAGCGCAGCAAGACAAAGTTGAGCGTCGAAAAGCTCAGCAACTAGAAAAAGATAAGGAACAAGAATAAATCAACGGGCGCAGGCCTTAGTAGTATCTGTCAGATGTGCCGGTAACAAACTGCATTATTTGCTAATCATTAGACCAGTTTTTTCTTTACTTGTTGGTATAACAACCTAAAATCACTGTATATTTTTCTAAGTTGTTTCCTTCATGAGCTCAATACAGCACTTATTTGATAATAATCAGCAATGGGCTGATAAGATAAAGCAAGAAGATCCTAATTTTTTCAAACATTTATCAGAACAACAAAACCCTGAATACCTCTGGATTGGTTGCTCAGATTCTCGCGTACCTGCTAACGAGCTACTTGGCATGCAACCGGGTGAAGTCTTTGTTCATCGCAATATTGCTAATCAAGTGATCCATACCGATCTCAATTGCCTTTCTGTGATCCAGTTCGCTGTCGATGTATTGAAAATTAAGCATATTATTGTCTGTGGTCACTATGGTTGCGGCGGTGTTATTGCCTCTTTAGATGACAAAAGCCACGGCCTCATTGACAACTGGCTACATCATATAAAAGACGTTTACCGGTTTCATAAAGCCCGCTTAGATGCTGTGGAAGATAAAACAGCTCGCTTAAAACTATTATGTGAACTGAATGTTATAGAGCAAGTTGCCAATGTGTGTAATACCACTATTTTAAAGAATGCTTGGAAAATAAAACAAGATATTACGGTTCATGGTTTTGTTTATAATTTGCATGACGGTATTTTAAAAGACTTAAATGTTTCTGTTGGTAGCAACAAGTAACCTTGCGCTAGGCTTAAACAGGCCGATAGTGCATCAAAGGGCAAATATTAAGTAAAATTTATCCGCACTTGATCGAGCCCGCTTTTGCTATTACTCATCTAGCATAGCTATCGTATCATTAGCCATGCAACAACTTAGCTGAGCTGATATGGACATCTAAAAAGGCGTAACTGATTTACTCAGTTACGCCTTTAATTTTATCAAGCCCGTTATAAATTTACATTGTGATGTCAAAGGTAAATTAGTTGAGCATCGCTAAACGCTCATGTTGCCCTTGTTCGCGCTCAACATAATGAAACCATTGCTTTGCTGTTTTTGCTGATTGGGGAATTTTCTGCGCTTGAGTAAAAGCAATTAGTGCATCATCAAAAGCTTGCAAGTTAAATTTTGCCATACCGATCACTAAATACATGTCACCTTCTCGGCTAATTCCGCCGCGTAACAAGGCTTTATTGGCCGACGTTATCGCCTCTTGCCAACGCTCTAAATTTAAATAAGCTTGCGCAAGTTGCATATCAAACTTGCCCGTGTCTGCAATTTCGGCAGCTTGGGTTAAAATGGGTAAGGCTTTTTCATCTTCTTTGGCTGCAACATAAGCTTGAGCTAACGCTGCTAAGCTTTTTTCACTGGCAACAACAGTTCCGTTAGCGATTGCTTGCTCCAATAAAACCGCAGCTTTATAAGGTACTTGATGAAAGCGGTACAGCTGCGCCAATGTCATTACATCACTTTCTTTGCTGATATGACCTGCTTGCCAAGCGGCTTCCATGACGGCTAATTGCTTATCTTCTTGCCCTAGTTCGCCATACATGCCAGCCAACTGTAGCCAATATTCAGGTTTATCGTAAAGTCGAACAAGTTGTTCAATCACTTTAACTACTTGCAAAGGCTGCTTTAGCTCATAGTAACTTGCACGTTGTAAAATCAGCCAATTCTCCTTCACCGTTGCATTGCTTTGCTCTGCGAGCGAGATCGCTTGCTTAACGGCTTTTATCACCTTCTCAAACTGTTTGTCTTGGTAATATATTTGCGCAAACATAATATGCTGTGAAGCGGTTAACGCTTTGCTGTTATTCGCTTGCCATTGTTGTAAATAGGTTAATGCTTGTGGGTAATCCTGCTGTTGCATTGATAGCTGTGCTAGAGAGTAAAGCGTAGATAAATATAAAGAATCTGGAATTGCTTGCTCTTTTATAACTAACTCAAAATGTTCAATCGCCGAGCTAATATCATCGTTACCGTAATACATAAAAGCGTAAAAGTTCCAGAGCATGGCGCGCTCATAGCTGTTTAAACTATCGATACGCTCTTTTACTTCATCTAGCACCTCAAAACCGGCAATTTTAACCCCTTCATCAGCCAACTTTTGGGCGCGAGCCAGTTGGCTATAAACTCGATTACGCATAGCTGGCACTTTTTTAGCGGTACGCTT
Source organism: Cognaticolwellia aestuarii (assembly GCF_002000025.1). Lineage (GTDB taxonomy): Bacteria > Pseudomonadota > Gammaproteobacteria > Enterobacterales > Alteromonadaceae > Cognaticolwellia > Cognaticolwellia aestuarii. Next base: position 131,496 of record NZ_MUZV01000009.1, on the reverse strand, counting down.
GTTGGCCACTTTCGCCGCTTGGGTCTTTGCTGGGCTATCAATAACTTGCCCGTAAGCGAAGTTAATTCCCGCAATACTAGATAAAAATCCTGCACTTAATAAGGTTACAGCTATTTTTTTCATTAGCATGTTCTGCGCTCCTCTTTTGTAAATTCATTGTTATGCTTTCGTTGGCAAGTTAGATGGCTAGCCATCGATGGCAAACGATATTTTATTCTGTACACCGGCTACTTCCATTGCGACTCCATCAACAACACGTGGTTTATATTTGAACTTTAGGGCCGCATCTAACGCGGCTCTGTCAAATATATTCGCTGGCTCCGCACTAACGACAAAGGCATCACGGACAGCACCGGTTTTGGTCACTGTAAACTCAACAATAACAAATCCCTCGATACCACGAGACTGCGCACGTCGCGGATAAATAGGGGCGACTTTCACTATCGGTAAGTAATCACCATCTCCCGTTTCTAAACTTAGCCCACCACTTAAACCACCATCAAGTGCAATGTCTGCACTAAAACTGCTGCCAACCGCTTGAGCATTGGGGTTAGCTTGCGCCATTTGAGGTTGCGCCAAAGGCGGTGGCGGCGTTTTAGGTTTTGCCGGCTTTTGTGGCTTACGTTCTTTTTTTACTACTTGTTGTTCTTTTTTTAAGCGAATAAAGTCAAGTACATTACCTCTTGGTGGCTCAGACATAACCTCACTACCTCCGGCAATCAAAGCTTGCATACCCCAAAGTAAGCCAACCGTTGTGATAACGGCCAAAATTAAACCTAACAAATACCGACTACTGGTTTGCAAAAATACTGACGGTGTCGATGTGACATTGGCCATATTTACTGCTGTCATAACTATGCCTCTTGCGCCGCGATAGAAACATCATAAACACCAGCAGCACGTGCTGAGTCCATTACTTTAATCAATACATCTGTGGTCGCTTTTTTATCCGCTTGAATCACCACAGTACCTTGTGGGTTTTCCGCTTTTAAGCGTTCTATATTGGCTTGCACAGCGCGGACATCAATTCGGCGCTTATTGATCCAAATTTCACCTTTATCACTGATGGCAACTAAGATGTTTGCCCGTTCTTTTTTCACTGCTGTAGCGGCTTCAGGTCGATTAACTTCGATCCCCGCCTCTTTGACAAACGAAGCGGTAACGATAAAGAATATTAAAAGAATAAAGACAACATCCAGCATAGGTGTCATATTTATTTCTTCGCTTTCTTCCTGCTCTTGTAATACTTTATTTAATTGCGAACGCATAATTTTTCTCTTATAAAAGTTTGTACAATGTTGCTAATTGCTTAGCTAACGGTAACTAGTGACCGTTAGCTAAGCTCAGTATTAGTGGTCAACTTCCATAGCATCTTCAAGTAGCTCGGTTTCCCGCTTAGCGTTACGTTGCAGCCAGGTTGCTGCAAATACGCCAGATAGTGAGCCCACCATGCCAGCCATAGTCGGTATCGTTGCACGAGAAACACCTGAAGCCATCGAACGTGCATTACCACTGCCTGAAATTGCCATCACGTCAAATACTTCAATCATTCCCGTTACGGTTCCCAATAAACCAAGTAATGGGCATAACACCACTAAACTTTGAATCAAGGGTAAGTTGGTGCTTAACATGGCACTACCGCGAGCAATTAACGCTAGGCGAATTTGCTCGGCATGCCATGAGTGCTGTTCATCTCGGCTTTGCCAATTATTTTTAAGCTGCTTTTTGACACGACGATAGCCCCAAAACACAAAGAGTAAACGTTCAAAAATTAACAGCCACATCACCGCAATAACAACAGCAATAACGCTTAATACTTGACCGCCGGTGTCAATAAACTCACCGATTGTATTCATTAATTCGATAAACCAAATCATGGTTTATGCTCCTTGCTCGTTGCGCTCCGTCCATTCAGCTCTTTCTGCAATAATACCGGCACTTTGTTGCTGAAGCAGATTGATAATTGAACGACTTCGGGTATGTAACAAGGTAAAAATAAACACCATAGGAATAGCAACAACCAAGCCTAATACGGTAGTCACCAAGGCTTGTGAAATACCACCAGCCATCAATTTAGGATCACCTGTGCCAAATAGAGTTATCGCCTGGAAGGTGTTGATCATACCGGTTACTGTACCAAGTAAACCGATTAAAGGAGCCACCACGGAGATAATTTTAATCAGTGTCAAACGACTCGATAATTTCGGGACTTCTCGTAAAATAGACTCTGATAATTTAAGCTCAAGCGTTTCAGTGTCAGCTTTAGGGTTCTGCTCTTTAACTAACATCACTCGGCCTAATGGGTTATCACTATTAGCCTTATCACTTTTTAACTGACGACTTACCTTGCCACCAATCAAAAATAGAGTTACAAAACGCTCAAGTGCGATCAACAAGCCAACTAAACCTATCGCTAAAATAACATAACCTACCGGACCGCCTTGCTCTATACGTTCTTGCGTATCTGGAGCTTGTACAAGTAAACTTAAAATGGAACCACCGGTTGGGTCTAGCGCAAAAGGCACCGCTTCATTCTTACTCGAACTTAATGCCTGAGCACTACTAAGGTATCGAGCAGATGGTTGGCGAATTAATTCGGCAACAGAGCCTGTTTCATCGATATACTCAAGGTATTTACCATTTGCGATGAGGTTAAAGCCGCCAACTCGCGTAACTTGTGTTTGCTGCTTTTCACCATTGGCCATAACAACGTCACGAGTAAAAGTGTGTACTTTGCCGCTTTGAGTCATTTCACGCTGTAGTTCAAACCATAAACGCTCAATTTCTTCAATGGAGGCTAATTTAGATGATGACCCCATACTTTGTGCCAGTTCATCGAGAAACTCACCTCGTCCGGCTATTTGCGCGGAAACAACTGATGTTTGAAACTTACTTTTAGTATCTCCCGCCACTTGCTGTAATACCCCAAACAACTCCTTTAGCTCGCCCATACGGCGGGTTAACGCCTCGGTTTTATTAGCTAACTTTATTTCATTATCTTGAAATTGAGTTTCTAAACGCGTACTCGTAGCAATAGCTTGATCCCTGGTACTTTGTGCTTGCTTGAGTAAACGCTCTTGCTGATTTACTTTCTGATTAAATTCTTTTTCTCGAGCCTGATTTTGTTTAGTTTGTGCTATCTGGCCATTCTTCAAACGCGACAATAGCTCATCTAAATTATTGGTTTCTTGTGCAAACGTTGGCATCACGACAAGTAGTGAACTTAGCGCTACTGATAGTAGAGATGACTTGATAAAAGTTATTCTGTTGAACGAAATCATATTCATCCTTCCTTATTCAGCTGAGTTCAGTGCCACAGGCACAGTGATTAAATCAGGGGCTAATTGCTTGCGGGCAATACGTAAGGCTTTATTTACCGGTAAACGGTATTCGCCAGAGAGCGGTTGCCAAGATTGCGAAGATTGTTGCCACATACCAAGCTTTTGACCATCTCGCGTTTGATAAACCAAACTCACTCGGCCGATACGTAAAAAGTCGACATCACGTTCAACACCCTCTACGGTTAATAGTCCGGTATATGCTTCGATAGTGCGCCCATAATCAACTTCCACCTGATAAGCCTCTAATACACGGCGAAATTTTTCAGATACAGCAATATCTGCACGCTCTAACATGGCTTTCAACCCAGCTAAACGTTCACTACGTTCAGCGCCAAGGAATGGCATATCAAGCGCAACAAACTCTTCAAGTGTACTGATCATTCTAGCCATCAAGGGCGATATTTGGCGCTCAATAATGCTGACTTGTTCCATTGAAACATCAAGCTGTGATAGCTCTTTTAGTTGATTTTCAATTTGTTTATTCATTTGCTTGTTATAAACATTTAAACCATCAAGCTCTTTATTAACGGTTTTAAACTGCTGAAGTTTCGTTAAAATACTGTTATTAATCGCGTCGACTTTTTGTTGTGATTGGTTTGCCGATTGATTTATCTTTTGGCCCGCAGCTACCACATCGGTTAATTGACTGTCTTGGGCAAATGCAGGCATCGCTATCGCTGCTGCGATTAATGCTAGTTGCATACATTGAGGTAAAATAGTTTGTCTCATTGTTCATAAAACCTTTTAGAAGCGAGAATTATTAAGTGCTAAGTTGTTTAAAAAAACATCAGCAGCTTAATCACTTGGCAAAATTTTAATGCTTCAATATGACAATCGGGTTTCACAAATATTGCAGATTTATGAAATGAGAGAATTGTACCGAGGTGTTCATCGTTTAAGCTTTAGCTTCAAAGTCTTTGGTGTCGTTCAGCTCAAGTCAGTTTAGGTGAGGTATGGTTAAATCCCCCCCTTTTATTATCGATAGTTGAGGTTGTTGCTTTACTCAGTCTATAATAAAGAAAAAACTCTAGGTAAAACTATGCGCTTAATGTGCTGTTTGTTGGTGTTGTATGCTTCTGCTACAAGTGCCACTGCTGTAAAAGTCAGCACAAAAGCACATGCAGATTATCACTTTGCAGCCATTGAACATCTGATTGAGCAAGAAATTGGTAAAATCGTGTTAACACGAATATATCAAGAGTTAGGTCTGCATATAGATATCAGCTCTTTTTCCGGTAACCGTGCGCAATATGAAGCAAACTCAGGACAAAAAGCCGGTGAAATTATGCGTATTTGGACCTACGGTACTGAAAATCCAAACCTCATTCGGGTACCAACGCCCTATTATCATCTAGTTACTACAGCATTTACGCGTAAAGAAAGTGAACTTACTATCAACTATGCTAGCGATCTAGCTGGCTATAAAATTGCTCGCGTGAGAGGTGTTAAGCATACCAATAATATCACCCATAATTTAATTAAAGTGTCCGATAGTCCCTCAACCGAAGCTATGTTTAAGTTATTGCAACAAGGTAATGTCGATATAGCCCTAACCAGTTATCATGACGGGATTGAAGTGTTAAAAAAATTATCCTTAGAAAATGAGATCAACAAAAGCAGACCTTTAGCGAAATTAGAGCTTTATCATTACATCCATAAAGATCATCAAGCGCTAGTGAATAAAGTTGATAATATGATCAAGCAATTAAAAAATAACCGTCAATTAGCGAAAATAATTCAATCTGCTGAGAAAACTGTACTGCATAGTCAGCAAAAACAATAACCCATTATGCTTAAACAGATGCTGTAAATCGGCGCTCAACAAACCTATCTTTTCAGCGTTAAAGATACGGCTTGAACATGCAGCCCTGCAACGCATAATACAATGCCTATTAGCTAACAAGTATTACACATACCATGAAGAAAATTTTTATTATTGGCTTGCCTAGAACCGGTACGACAAGTGTCTGTGCTGCCATGCTCGACTTAGGCTTTAAGGTCGCCCATACCGCCTATACCGAGCGCTCATTTAGCGAAGCACAAGTAATTGCCGACACACCTGCATTTTGTGATTATCAACGTTTAGATAAAGCTTACCCTGAGGCGAAATTTATTTATTTAACAAGAGCAATGGATAAATGGTTACCTTCGATTAAGCAGTTACTTAATCGTATGCATATTAACCTTGAACGTGAAGATGGCGGCTTTAACCCGATAATAAAGCGCTGTTATAAAGCAACATTTAAACCCTATAATTTGGATAACATCAATAGCTTTGAGTTTTTGACGCAATGCTATCAGCAGCATGAGCAACAAGTGCAGCAGTATTTTAAAAACCGTGCAAGCCAATTGTTAGCAATAGATGTTAGCGCCGAACACAGCTACGCTGAACTACTCGATTTTTTAAATATTGATAAAAATAAAGTCGACAATGTGAGTTTTGCAAAGCTCAATGTTGGCGGTAAAGTTACCGCATGGAAAGATATCAAAAACACCTTAAAAGTCGACTCTACCAATAAAGGTAGAGTCACTAAGTTACCCTATTGACCAAAAGTTAAACATTCACTTTACTGGTATTGGGTTTGCTCTGGTGTATGCTTTTTTAGGGGATTGATCAACGCAGCAAAAAATACCGCAAAAGTAATAAAAATGGCTGAAATAAATAAACAAACAACTAAGCCATAAACCTGAAAGATCCAGCCAGATAATACCGTACCGAGTAATCGGCCACAGGCATTGGCCATATAATAAAAACCGACATCAAGTGAAACACCATCTTTATCAGCCATATCGACAATCAAGAAACTGTGTACTGAAGAGTTAATGGCAAATAAAAGCGCAAAGGCGATTAAACCGATAATAATGACCCACTGAGCCGCTACACCGTAGTATAGAAGCAATGCCATAGCCAATGGCACTAGCACTAATATTGCCCCCCACTTAGCCGCATCTTTGCTGCTCGGTGCTTGACCTGAAGGCTTTCGGGTTAATTTAGGTGCAAGCGTTTGCATCAAACCATACAGCACAATCCAGGCAGCAATAAAACCACTGACCCAACTATGCGACCAAGAAAACTCTGCCGCTAAAAAAACAGGCAAGGCAATAACAAACCAAATATCTCGAGCGGCAAACAAAAACAACCTGGCTGCAGAGAGTAAATTAATTGCCCTGCTTTTTGAGAAAATATGATTAAATTTCGGCTTGTTTTTCGCTTTACCCAAATCCGCTTGTAGTTTTATCATGCTAAATAACCAGACCATGATCAACATAATAACCATCACGGCAATTGCGCCCGCAAACCCTAGCCAAGTTAGTAATAAGCCACCAAGAAAAAAACCGATACCTTTTAAGGTATTTTTAGAGCCAGTAAGCAAAGCAACCCAGTGATATAGCTTATGACTTTCACCTCTCGGTACTAGCAGTTTAATTGCACTTTTCGCACTCATTTTATTGAGATCTTTGGCAACCCCAGACAAAGCTTGTGCAGCCATAACATAAAACACAGTCAAAAAATCACTTGGTACCAAGAGCATAGCTAATGCCATCACTTGGAGTGCTAAACCGATATTCATGGTTTTATTTAAGCCTAAACGAGCGCCAAGCCAACCACCAATTAAATTAGTAACAACACCAAAAACTTCATAAAATATAAACAGTAATGCAATATTAAGCGGGCTATAACCCAATTGATGGAAGTACAACACAACCAACATCCTCAAAGCACCATCAGTTAAGGTGAATGCCCAATAATTGCCGGTAATGATTAAATACTGCTTTACCTGAGTGGGTAACCCGCTAAGTGTTTTCATCTATAATATCTGCTATTTGTTGGCGACTTATCAAGTTAACTTATGATTTTCTATATCAGACATTGCCACCATACGAGCAATTTCTGCCGTGCGATTTGCATAGCCCCATTCATTGTCATACCAAACATAAAGCTTAACTTGCGTACCACTAATGACCATAGTTGAAGGTGCATCAACAATACATGATCGTGGATCCGTTTTATAATCAATCGATACTAGCGGGCGCTCTTCAAAGCCTAAAATACCTTTCAGCTCTCCTTCAGCAGCCATTTGTAGATAATTATTCACCTCTTGCTCGCTTGTGGCTCGCTGTAACTCAAAAACACAGTCAGTTAGCGAAGCATTTGCCAGTGGTACACGGACAGCGTGGCCGTTAAGTTTACCTTTTAATTCAGGAAAAATATGGGTAATAGCAGTAGCTGAGCCAGTGGTAGTTGGAATTAAGCTCATGCCACACGCTCTAGCACGACGCAAATCTTTATGGGGTGCATCTAATATGGTTTGCGTATTGGTAATGTCATGGATAGTGGTCATAGAGCCATGCTTAATACCTATTTTTTCATGGATCACTTTTACCACAGGCGCAAGGCAATTAGTGGTGCATGAGGCTGCTGTAACAATACGATGTTGTCTCGCATCATACTCCTGTTCATTCACCCCCATAACTATATTCAACACACCATCTTCTTTAACAGGTGCAGTAACAACTACCCGTTTAACCCCTTGCTCTAAATATGCATTTAATAACGCTTTAGATTTCATCACCCCAGAAGCCTCAATAACGACATCACAATCAGACCAGTCGGTATCATCAATATTAAGATTACGGCTACAGGCAATGGCTTTACCATTGATAACGATATCACCTTCGGCATCTTGAGCTTGATGCTGCCAAATACCATGAACTGAATCAAAGTTCAGCAGATGCGCTAAAGTTTCAGCATTACCTGCGGGATCATTAATTTTAATAATTTCAACATCATCCCAATCATATGCTGCACGCATCGATAAGCGCCCCATACGGCCAAAACCGTTAATACCTATTTTAATCGTCATGATAAATATCCTATTTGTATGTCAAAATGATACTTCAACCTGCTGCGCGGCATAGTTAAGTACTGTATATATATTGTTAAGCACTGTAACAACTTTAGTAAAAACAAGTCTCTACATAAAATTACACACAGCAACTGGCAATACGTGTTGGTCTATCGCCCATATTTTCTAAGGCCTGTAAGTTGTCATGAATAAAGGCTTGGTTTTTACCTAACGTTAAGCTAATAACCTCACTTGCCCAAGTCGGTATATTCGGGTTAATCGTATAAAAAACCCATTGCTTGTGTTTACGTGTTACTAACAAATTGGCATTTTTTAGTACCGCTAAGTGCCGTGATATTTTTGGCTGGCTCGGCTCAGCAAGCGCAGTCATCAGTTCACACACACAAAGCTCACCCTCTTGCGCCATCAGCAATATACTTTTCAACCGAATATCATCGGCGAGATGTTTAAAAAAATCTGTTGGTGTCATTGTCTGCTCATCAAATAGTAATTAACAAAAATTAACATAACATATTTCGTATATATGAAAGTAGTTATATTGTGAATTTGATAAATTATTTAAAAATTACTTTATGTTTTGCTTAATCGGCCGATAGCATTACTAGCGACAATAAGGCCTTTAATATGAATACATTATCAAGCACTAATGCTGCATCCCAATCAGCACCAACACAGTCTTTATCGGTTCGGGAAAAAAATAATGACTCTCTCGATCATATGAAGTACGTTGAAAAGCAATTAACCTCGACATCAAAAGCTCTGGCCGAAGAAAAAGTAACAATATCTGAGCAAGCGTTAGCTATGTTCCGCCAAGATCCTGCACAAGCAGAAAAGGCCACTAGCACATCAGACAGCGCCAACGACAAATTATTAGAAAAAATTAAAGAGCAAATCGAAGCCGTAAAACAAAAACTAAGCCGGATCAAGAATGACAAAGGTGAAGCCGCAGACCAACAGCGTAGACAGTTGCAATTACAATTAGCAACACTAAATGCCAGTATGCTAGATCTATTAGGTAAAAAACTCGACGCGATATAAAGCGATACAATTTCTGGTGTTAATATTTTCTGCTGTTAAAACTTCAAGATTAAGCAGCAAGTTAGTTTTATTTGCTGCCATACATCAAGTGAAATACCTGATTCAAAACAGCTGATTCTGTACAAAATTATGAGTTAAGCGCCTATCAGTACAGTGCTCTCACCCAATAACTCGCACCTAGTCTCTAACATTGCTTTGTTAAAAACTTAAATTTCTACGCTGAACTTTTACTAATCGAGTAATAACAAAGCACTTAGTAAATTATTAAGTGAGCCCCTGCAACTAATATCATTTATTTTAAGTATGTTAGATGTTTTTATCACTAATATTCAAGACAATGTACAATATCAGAACTCTCCAATTTTAGTCATTATCACGAGTCAATCTCATGATCTACTCTATTAAGTGAATAACTTAAATAAGCCCGCTAAGCATTGCCTTAAGCATCACCATAACGATTGAATTTTATCGTTGAACGGCAAAACTCACTCTTGAGCAATAGCTTAATTAATTGTTTACTATCCACTCGTATAGCTAAAGTTTATGTCAGCTAATATTTATTTCTTTATATTTCAATGATCTACTTTTTTGTTAAAATTAATGGTTGAAAGCCTATCAAATAAGAACTATTATCAATCGCGTTATCAATCATATGCGAAGTTTTTACCATGTTTGTTTGTATTTGCAAAGGCATCACAGATCATCAAATTAAGCAATTAGTCAATGAAGCTGGCGTTGGCTCTATGCGTGAGTTAAAACAACACTTACCGCTGGGTTCGCAATGTGGCACTTGTGTCAAAACAGCACAAAATATTATCGATAACACCATTATCGATGAAAGTTTATTTAAAGCAGTTGGTTAACAAGGCCTTAGCTAAACATTAATCGCAACTGATAACAATTCCTATTTTCAAACACTTGTTTTTAAAGGTTTTTTATTAGATACCTTTTGCTTTCTTGATTTTTATTCCTATAATTACAGTCAACATTTAATCATCTTAAATATGAGGCTCTAATGAAAGGTAACCCGACAGTTCTGGCAATACTAAATAAAGTGCTGACCAGTGAACTCACCTCCATCAACCAATACTTTCTTCACGCCCGTATGTATAAAAATTGGGGCATCAATGCACTGAACAGTAAGTGCTATAAAAAATCCATTCTTGATATGAAACAAGCTGATAAAGTTATTGAGCGTATATTATTTCTTGAAGGCTTACCTAACTTACAACAATTAGCCCCCCTTGCTATTGGTGAGCATACTCAAGAGATGATCAGCTGTGATACACGTTTTCAAACTGCACAAATTGACGTAGTGCGTAACGCAATCACGGTCTGCGAACAAGAGCAAGACTATGTTAGTCGCGAAATGCTAGATAGTATTTTGAACGACGAAGAAGAGCACTTAGATTGGTTAGAAACCCAACAGTATCAAATAGACAATATAGGTATTGAAAAATACCTTCAGGCTCAACTATAGCGCAGACATAAGTCGACTCAATTAGAAGGAAAGTTAAAATGAAAGGTAATACTCAAGTTATATCTGCATTAAATGGCCTGCTCGCTTATGAATTAGCGGCGATGGATCAATATTTCATTCATTCAAGCATGTATGAAGACTGGGGCATCATGAAGTTATTTGAACGTATCAGTCATGAGTTTGATGATGAAAAACTGCATGCCTCTATGCTAATCCAACGCATATTATTTCTAGAAGGCAGCCCTGATATGCAGACACGTCACGGTTTGCATATCGGTAAAACAGTACCTGAAATGTTACAAAGTGACTTAGACGTTGAATACGCTGTCGCGACTGCGCTTAGAGCTGCGATTACTTTATGTGAGCAAGAAAAAGATTACGTTACTCGTGAGATGCTAGAAAAACTATTAGACGATACTGAAGTTGATCACGCTTTCTGGTTAGAACAGCAACTCGGGCTAATTAAAACTATTGGCCTTGAAAACTACATTCAATCTCAGTTATAAACTTAGTATTTAACCTGGGCTTTGGTTATTTAGCTAAAAGCTTAGCTGTTCAATGTTTTAACCAAACATATACTATTGAAAGCAATAAAAAAGCCAGTTCATTCTTTGAACTGGCTTTTTACTATGATTTAGCGTGATTGAAGCAAGCTATTATTTAAATTAGCTTAGTTAAAAATCATAAGTGTAACTGACACTAAATATAGTACCAACTTCCTTCGCACGTACTATGATGTCAGATTGCGTCACTTCTTGATCTTCGCCCAGTAAGTTCTTCACTTTAACTTTGATTTTTGAGTTAAAGTCTGGGTAATAAGTATAAACAGCATCTAATGAATGGAACGGCTGCTCTAGTGCATCTTCCCTACCGCCAACACCTGACGCAACAATTCGTTCACCAAAAACATTATAAACCAATGAACTACTGTGATTACCATTAGCGGCATCATAATTTAGCTGTAAGTTAACCACATATTTTGAATGTCCGGTCATACGTTTCTTTGGGTTGGTTAAGTTGCCAGCAAAAGCGGGATCAATAGATACTTCTGAGTCACTCAAAGTAATGTTACCTGAAGTAAAAAATCCGTCGGCTAGCCACGTTAAATCATGTAGCCACTCTGCTTCAATACCATAAACTTCAGCTGTTTTACCGTTAACAAATGACAAAGTATAGTCTTCGTCACCAATAGAAAGTACTGACTCAATTGGTTTTTCAATATCTTTATAGAACAAACCAACGGAGTAGTTATCACCATTATTAGCATAATACTCGTAACGTGCATCATAGTTTTTGATCGGGCTACTTTCCAAGCCAACTCGTCCGATAGTGCGAATATCAGTTAGTGGATCATAGTATGCAACAGGTACTACTTCACGTAAGTCCGGGCGTACCACGGTTTCACCATAGCCAAATCGAATTTGGTAGTCATCGCCACCAATATAAGTAAATGATAAAGCACTAAAGAAGTCATCTTCTATGATACTACCATTTTCGATTTTTTCTTCTGAAAAGAAAATACCTAAATCTTCTTTTTTAAAGATTAAACTCGATGTCGCAAGTGACGTTTGTTTAAACTCTTCATAACGAATACCACCACTTACTCGCCAGGTGTTTTGATAAATCAAATCAAAAGCACCGTAGCCCGCATCAATTTTTTGTCCGGCAATATAGTCATCGGCATCAGGCGCTGTTGGCTCATTAAAATCAACCAAAATGCTATTGCCATCAAGTAGTTCATCACTAATGTAATTTGTCACACCTAGCACAGAATCTGCACCACTATTGACCGGAATTTTAACCCCGCTGTCGTTATTTACCGTAAAACTTGATGTGGTGTAATAACGGCCTTTATCAGAAAAGTCATAGCCAGCTTTAAACTCAAGTTCAATATCAGAAAAATACAACGGCAGAGTCACATTACCACTATAAGACTTAACGTCATCTTCTAGAGATAAATAAGAGTAAACCACCCGGTTATCATCACCTGTAATTGCCGAGCTTTGATATGCTCCATCACTGTAAGTATCAATAAATTTATACTTAACATCTGTTGGAATATCCGTTTCTGCTGTCGACTCAGTATATTGCCAGTCAAATCCTAAACCGGCATAGTCTGTAAAGGTATGCTTACCAGTAAACTGCATGATTTTTAACGAACGTTCTTCATAATTAAACTCATGTGAACGTTGCGCTTGGCCATTACCAAAAATGGTATCAACCGTACTGCCATTTGGGCTTTCAATAATACCGATAACACTCTCATCTTCGTTATCTTCAAGGTAAATATTACTCCAAGCTAACTTATGGTTATCAAGCTGATAGCCGAGATTAAACACGGCACTTAAGCGCTCACTTTCAGTGGTGACTTGCGATGTTTTTACTGTGTTATAACAGGCGTTTGCAATCTGCTCATTGGTTAGCAAAGTTTCACTACAGTTATCAGAAAAATTTTCACTTACCACTGCCGACTTTTTATTAGCAAATTGCCATTTATTATCGTAAGAAACTGCGGCTAGAAATCCTATTTGACCACCAAAATAGCTTTCATCGAATGAGTTGCCCAGGCTCGCTTTAACATTATAAGTGGGATCTAATGACTCATCTTTCATCACCATATTACGTGGTAGTGATTTTAATAAGTTTTGATTCAAGGTTGTGGCTTGCTCACCACGAGTCGCAGTATCATTATCAACCAAATTATCAGTTAAAATAATATTACGTAGCGAGAAATCACCTTTGTATTGCACAATACCGTTTTTTAGCTCAGTGGATAAGCCATTGCCTTGGCGCTCATAAGTAAAGCCGTCTTGTGAGTTTTCGTCGTAAGCGAGACCCACTTCAAAACTAGCAACAAAATCTTTCGGTACTGATTTAGTACGAATATCAATAGCGCCACCACCAAATGCTGCTGGCATTGAAGGTGAATAAGACTTTTGCACTGATAAGCTTTCAATAATACTGGCAGGGAAAATATCCAGCGGTACGACATTACGTGTTAAGTCTGGGCTTGGGATGTTAGCGCCATTTAAGCGTGCGCTTGAGTATCGTTCACCTAAACCGCGCACATAGATATATTTTCCATCAACTAAGGTTAAGCCTGTTACACGTCTTAATGCTGACGCCGCATCACTATCACCAGTTTTCGAAATTTGTTCTGAACCGAGAATATCAGCAACAAATGCTTGGTTGCGACGTTCTTCAATAACCGCCGCGGCACTTCCTTGTAATCGAGTTGCTTTTACTACGACTTCTTCCATTACCTCGTTCTCGGCGAGTGCTTCTTGGGCAAACACATTTGGAATATTGGCTAATAATCCCAGACCTACAGCGAGAGAAACTCTTTTAAGTCTATGTTGAGTTGTCATGTTTAAATCCTGCTTCTAAATCAAGTTAAAAAAAGACGCAACCTATGCTGCGTCTTATTGCTTATTAGCGTTAATTAATCTTGATCTGCTGCTGCAACAGCGGCTTCAACCCACTTATACCAATCAGAGTTGGTATCTGCTTCTGATACTGCACCAATGTAATTGCCCGCTTGGAAGAAGGCACCTAAACCAGATAAGTCATTGGCAGCAACCGTAATATCTGCAGAATCAACATCAGTAGCAAAGGCATTCGCCAAGACACTTGATGTGCTAGCTATACGTACGCTAGCACCGCTGTTATCAAACCAATCCGCTTTAGCTGTACCCGTTAAAGCAGCCGGTTCTTGGCCTGAAACAAAAGTTTGTTCGCCTTTAAACTCATTAACACAGGCCATAACAGAGTTAGAGAACGAGACGGCATCAACATTAATTTCGCCATCAGATTTATGTTCAATACAGTTGGTTCCATTCGTGCCATCTTCTTTAACAATCAACACGTTGTAGTACATAGACTTGATTGCATCATCAAATTTAAAAGCTTGTGAAGGGTCGTTATCGCGTACTGATTTACCATCCGTTGTAATTACAGTAACGTTAGCAAATGTAGGGTTCGATGTTGGCGCCTCTGAGTATTCTGCACCACCATTTTTCTCACCGTCAGTTTCGAAACCGTTGTTACCCATAAAAACTTCTGAGCCGACAGGGAATATTCTTTCATCTTCAACAATCACACCATCTTCAACGACAGCTGGAATAATCACTTCTTTTTTGGTTTCTACTGTGCCGTGTTTAACAAAAATGTATTGCCCGTTACCTTGCCAACCTGCGTCAACATCGATAGCGTCATCCTGTGTATCAGTTACAGCAATATGACTAATTGATGCCGCGCCACCAAAGAACTCGATACCATCGTCAAAACCTTGATGAATGTGAATATAATCAAATGTTGAAGCAGAGCCAACACCGTTTAATGTCAGTGAATTAAGGTCATCCCCTTCGCCACCTGAACGAGGACCAGAGCCAGCATACCAAATTTTTGCAAATTCAATTGTCCCGCTATTGTCTGCATTGTTATTACCACCGTAGTAGCTAGTAACACCTTCGGTTGATACATTACAGGTTGTCGCCGCACGCTGTGCGTCTGTGCATTGGTTAGTAATACCGAAACCATTAATAATAATGCCACCCCAGTCAGCAAACTGAGCACCATCACCAACAACATCTAAGCGCTCATAAGCGTTAGCTGATGTAAAAGTAATTGGCTTTTCTAAGGTACCAATAGCATTGATTTTCGCGCCACGTGCAATACGTATAATTGCTTCACCTGAAGTAAAAGCCAAGTTAGCTCCTTCAGAAATCGTAAGCGTTGGGCCATTTGCAGTAACGGTACAACCTGTAGTGGTGTCACAGTCTTTGCCCATCAGAAGTGCGCCATTAAAAACATGCACGCCATCATTAGGTAATTCAGTGAACACTAAATCAGTTTCAACTTGAATGTTTTTGCTAGCAAAGGCTGCCGTATAATTACAGTCACGACCATCATATGAGCCTTGAAGCTCTCCACGGCTTGCACAAGGGTTAGTACCACCTGTGTCTGTACCACCATCGGTGTTATTTGAGTTATTAGTGCTGTTATCGACACTGTTATCATTTACGGTTGGCTCAATCTTAATGTCACCACCACAACCAACTAAAGCCATAGCACTTACAATTACACTTACTTTAAATAGATTTTTGATACTCATTACAGTTCTGCTCCGCAGATTTATTATTAAAAAATTTGCGATAATAGTACGGAGGAAAAATGACAAAATTGTTGAAATAATGTGTAGTTTTTATTTCACTAGTTTGACAAGCAGATGACAGTATTAAATAAAAAAAATCATCATACCCGCTAGAAACAAAAAACAAAAAGACAAATAAAGGCATTAAATACAATAAGTTAAACAAAAAAATAAATTTAAAAAAAGAACTATGGCAAAGAAACATTAGCGAGTTAAAGCAATAGTTTTATTCACATCAAAATTTAGTGGTATAAAAAAACCGAGCATAGTTGCTCGGTTTTTGTGTTTACTTTAGTTAATCGGTTCGCACCGATTGACAATTGCTTAAGGCATCATCTCGTCTTGATCTGCACCTTCTTTTTCAATCACTTCAGGGATAAGGTCTTCTTTTGAAATACCTAATGCTAAAGCAACAGAGCTCGCAACATATACTGATGAGTACGTACCAACAAACACCCCTAAAAGTAATGCTGTAGCAAAACCATGTATTAATGCTCCGCCTTTAAAGAACAAAGCAGCTAATACCAATAAGGTCGTAATTGAGGTAATAACAGTACGAGATAAGGTTTGTGTTAAAGAGATATTAATTATTTCTTCAGCACCACCAACACGAACTTTTCTGAAGTTTTCTCGAATACGATCTGAGACCACAATAGTATCGTTAAGTGAGTACCCAATTACCGCCAGTATTGCCGCAAGTACTGTTAAATCAAACTCTAGCTGTAAAACAGAGAATAAGCCCAGTGTCAGTAAAACATCGTGAAACAAAGCAAAAACAGAGCCTAAAGCAAAGCGCCACTCAAAACGAAACGCAACATAAACCAAGATACAGATTAATGCGGTCAGCATAGCTAAACCACCCTGCTCAGCTAATTCATCACCCACACTTGCACCAACAAACTCGATACGACGCATATCGATAGTTTCGCCGGTACCTGATTGAAGAATATCAAGCACTTGGTTACCTAGCATTTCAGCTTTAACGTCTTCACGTGTTGCTAAACGGATAACAACATCACGACTTGAACCATAAAATTTAACAACAGCATCATCAAAGCCATTTGTGTCCATGATTTCGCGGATCTTGTTTAAATCAGCAGTTTTATCAAAACCAATCTCAATTAACGTACCGCCAGTGAAATCTAAACCGAAATTCAGTTTATTTGTTGCCAAAGAAAAAACCGAAGCAAGCATAAGTACAAGACTTAATAGTAATGCTGCCTTGCGG
This sequence comes from Cognaticolwellia aestuarii, assembly GCF_002000025.1. Taxonomy (GTDB): domain Bacteria; phylum Pseudomonadota; class Gammaproteobacteria; order Enterobacterales; family Alteromonadaceae; genus Cognaticolwellia; species Cognaticolwellia aestuarii. The sequence continues at coordinate 114,389 of NZ_MUZV01000009.1, read as the reverse complement.
TAACTCATGAAGGCAACAGTATTTTTTAATTGTAAAATTTGCATAATATTGAAGCCTTACTTATATAGACAGTTTATCGAGGCGTTTACCACCCCAAACAGCGTTAACAACAGTACGAGTACCAACAACCGCAGTAAACATTGAAGTAATAATACCGATTGATAAGGTAATCGCGAAACCTTTGATAGGCCCAGTACCAACAGCAAATAAAATCAAGGCAGCAATTAACGTCGTGATGTTAGCATCAATAATCGTTGAAAATGCAGCATCATAACCTTGATGAATTGATTGCTGAATCGACTTACCAGCACGCATTTCTTCACGAATACGCTCAAAAATAAGCACGTTAGCATCTACAGCCATACCGACGGTTAGTACGATACCCGCCATACCAGGTAAAGTTAAAGCTGCACCAGGGATCATTGACATAACACCAATAATCAACACTAAGTTAGCACCTAAACCTAAGTTAGCAACCACACCAAAAGCACGGTAGTAAATCAACATAAATGCGAATACTAAAGCAAAACCTAACATGATAGCTTGGAAGCCTAATTGGACGTTTTCAGCACCCAATGTTGGCCCAACAGTACGCTCTTCTACAATTTGAATAGGCGCAACTAAAGCACCTGCTCGCAGTAATAGCGCCAGGTTATGTGCTTCAGCTTGGCTTCCCGCCCCCGTAATTCTGAAAGTTTTACCTAAACGTGCTTGAATAGTCGCGACACTGATCACTTCTTCAACTTTCTCAAAGATAGTATTGCCTTGAGCATCGACACGATTGGTCGGTTTAAACTCAATAAATACCGTCGCCATTGGCTTGCCAATATTGCTCTTAGTACTGTTTGACATTTTGTTACCGCCAGCAGAATCTAGAGTAATATTCACTTGTGGGCGGCTATATTCATCAAAGCTTGAACCGGCATCAACAATATGATCACCTGTAAGCATGACGCGTTTTTTCAACAGTACCGGTTGACCGCTTCGCTCTTTTAATAATTGTGAGCTACCCGGAACACGGCCATTAAGTGCTGCACTTAAATCACCTTCGGTATCAACTAGGCGAAATTCAATAGTTGCAGTGGCACTTAAGATCTCTTTTGCTTTTGCCGTATCTTGGACACCTGGTAATTCAATAACAATATGTTTTTTACCTTGGCGCTGCACTAACGGCTCAGCAACACCGAGCTCGTTGACACGATTACGAATAATAGTAATGTTTTGTTGAAGCGCGTACTCGCGAGTTTCTTTTAATTTTTGCTCACTCATCTTAGCAGATAACGTTAAGTTACTTTCATCACTGCTAAACAATAAATCACGATTTTGCTTTTCTAAAAAAGACTCCGCATTAGCTAAGTCTTCAGCATTACGAAACTGAATATTGATGGCATCGTTAACTTGTTTAACCGAACGATAACGAATATTTTCCGTGCGTAAGCCTGTTCTAAAATCATCAACTAAACTTTTTTGCACCTTAACAATAGCTTCCTGCATGTTAACTTCCATCAAGAAGCTAACACCACCACTTAAATCTAGGCCTAACTTCATTGGCGTACCGCCAATACTAGCTAACCATTGTGGTGTTGCTGGTGTCAGATTTAACGCAACTGAGTATTGGTCGCCAATACTGTCATCGAGTAAATCACGCGCGCGTAATTGTTGTTCAGTATCTTTAAAACGAGCCAAAATTTGGCCACCTTCCATTGAGATACTTGCGTAAGATATTTTATTTTCGTCTAGATGAGATTTAACTGTATCTAAAGTTGCGGCAGTTGTTTCTATGCCACGTAAACCAGAAACCTGTACCGCAGGATCTTCAGGATATAGATTTGGCAACGCATAGATTGCACCAATAGCAACTATAAATAGCACCATTAATGTCTTCCATAATGGATATTTGTTTAACACAATATCATCCTATTTTCTTTTAAATCACTCGAATATAACGATTTAATATTGGAGTGAAATTTATAAATTTTTCATTGTTATAGTTACTCAAAAGTGCCAATTGATAATGATATCAACTAGCACTTTTAATATCGCTATAGCTAAACCAATTCTATCTCGTTATAGAGACTTCATTGTGCCTTTTGGCAATACGGCGTTAATTGCACCTTTTTGTACTGTAACTTCAGTACCTTCAGCAACACTAACGACGATAAAATCTTTTTCATCTGAAACTTTAACAATTTTACCAACAATGCCGCCTTGTGTTAAAACCTCGTCACCTTTTGACAATTCAGCCATTAAGTTTTTATGTTCTTTCACACGTTTAGCCTGTGGACGGTAGATCATAAAGTAAAACACTAAACCAAATACCGCTAACATAATTAACATTGATGTACCGTCAGCACCTTGAGCAGGACCTGCAGCAGCGTGGGCTTGGCTAATAAATAAACTCATAAATTCCTCTTATTATTTCTTCTAATTAATTTTATAAAATGGTGAAGTTGAAAATTTTTTAACCTGCTTCTGCGCCAACTAATGGCGGAACAGGTAAATCACGTAGTGCGTAAAATTCGGCTACAAACTCATCTAGTTTGCCTTGCTCTATCGCATCACGCAATCCTTTCATAACACGTTGATAAAAACGTAAGTTATGCAGGGTATTTAATTGCGAGCCTAAAATCTCATTACATTTATCTAAATGATGTAAATAAGCGCGCGAATAATTTTTACAAGTGTAACAGTCACACTCAGCATCTAATGGCCCAGTATCTGTTTTATGACGGGCATTTCTGATTTTAATAACACCATTAGTGACAAATAAATGTCCGTTACGGGCATTACGTGTTGGCATTACACAATCAAACATATCAATACCGCGACGAACCCCTTCAACTAAATCTTCAGGTTTGCCTACTCCCATAAGATATCGGGGTTTATTTTCTGGTATCAAGGGCGTGGTATGATCTAATATTCGAATCATATCTTCTTTAGGCTCGCCAACTGACAAACCACCAATGGCATAGCCATCAAAGTCGATAGCGGTTAGGCCATTAACCGAAACTTCACGTAAATCTTCATACATACCACCTTGGACGATGCCAAATAAAGCATTTGAATTACCTTGATGTGCATCTTTTGAGCGCTGTGCCCAACGTAATGACAACTCCATAGAAACTTTAGATTCTTCATGGCTCGCAGGATAAGGCGTACACTCATCAAATATCATCACAATATCTGAGCCTAAGCTGTTTTGCACTTCCATTGAACGCTCAGGTGTTAACATTATTTTTTCACCGTTAACCGGTGAGCTAAACTTAACACCTTCTTCAGTGATTTTACGCATTTTGCCTAAACTAAAAACCTGAAAACCGCCTGAGTCAGTTAGAATTGGCTTATCCCAATTCATAAAACCATGTAAACCGCCATGTTGTTCAATAATTTCGGTACCTGGACGTAACATCAGGTGAAATGTATTGCCTAACAATATTTCAGCACCGGTATCAGCAACTTCTTCAGTTTTCATGCCTTTTACTGTGCCGTAGGTTCCTACCGGCATAAATGCTGGTGTTTCTACTGTACCACGCTCAAAGGTCAAGCGGCCACGTCGCGCTTTACCGTCGGTAGTTAGCAGTTCATACTGCATCGCTTTTTTTTCTGTATTTTTTGTATCTTTCGTCATTTTTTATCCTTTGCCCACTAGCGAAACAGGCTAGTAGCTTTTCTGGTTTAGCCATTAGGTTAATACCTAAAGCACTATAATTTACAAGCTATTTTGTATGATTATCTCGTTTTGTTAAGAACATCGCATCACCATAACTAAAAAATCGATATTGCTGCTCAACCGCATGTTGATAGGTTTTCATAATATTGTCGTAGCCAGAAAATGCACTCACTAACATTAATAAGGTTGATTCAGAAAGGTGAAAGTTAGTAATGAGAGCATCAACAATTTCAAACTCATAGCCTGGGGTAATAAAAATATCGGTATCACCATAAAAAGCACTAAACGGTTGGCCTTGTGCTTTCGCTACTTTTGCCGCGCTTTCTAATGAACGAACAGAAGTTGTGCCCACGGCGATCACTCTACCGCCCTGCGCTTTTGTCTGTTTTATCTGCTCAACAACATTTGGCGCTACCTCTACATATTCGGCATGCATAATATGATCAGCAATTTCATCGACTTTAACCGGTTGGAATGTTCCTGCGCCAACATGTAACGTGACAAAAGCGAAATCAACACCTTTAGCGGTTAACTTTGCCATTAATGCATCGTCAAAATGTAAACCTGCCGTGGGTGCAGCTACCGCACCGGGCTTTTCATTATATACGGTTTGATAACGCTCACGGTCGCTGTCTTCGTCAGGACGATCAATATAAGGGGGTAATGGCATATGGCCAATATCATCTAGTACTGAAAGTACCGTTTGTTCACCATGAAATTCAAGCTCAAATAAAGCATCATGTCTTGCGACCATAGTAGCTTTAACTTTGCCTTCAAGCAGTATTTCACTGCCGGCTTTGGGCGACTTACTACAGCGTATATGCGCTAAAACTCTGTGTTCATCTAGTAAACGTTCTACCAGCACTTCCAACTTGCCGCCACTCGCTTTTTGGCCAAACATACGCGCTGGAATAACGCGAGTATTGTTAAAAACTAATAAGTCGCCGGGTTCAACGTGGTTAATAATATCAGTAAAAGTTTCATCGCGACATTCACCGCTATTACCATCGAGGGTTAATAAACGACTGGCAGAACGGTTGGCTTTCGGGTATCGAGCAATAAGCTCTTCGGGTAAGTCAAATGAGAAATCGGCTACGCGCATGATAAATAAACTAGTTTAAAGATGAAAAAACGCGTAATTTTAGTGCTGCACGGCACGAATAGCAAGCATTAACTTATAAAACGAGCCTAGGCTAAGCGTACGGTTAAGTGACTATTGCGTAGTCAGCATCACTATCATTAATAGCGACTATAAACTAAAAACAATCCCCCTAAAGCGATATTTTGACGTATGCTGAAATCAAACTTTATTGTGACACCAATTCTATTTCGTTTGTTTTCTGATTGTGTACGGAGCAAGTATGTCAGCACAATACGTTCGCTTGATCAAAAGCAAGCACTTGTCATGACACCTAGCATTGACTTGCTATAGCTTAATCAGCACAATCGGCTAATAACTGACTGAAATTGGCAGTAGGTAACCCATGAAAAATCTTGCTTTCGCCATCGCTAAAACTATTATTAACGGTTTTGAGCGACATATATATCTTTATAGTGAAATAACCCAAGCAGCCAAACAGCGCTTTGAACAATATCGCTGGCATGACATCCAAACAGCAGCAAAGGCGCGTACAGATTTCTATGATCAACGGGTTAGTGAAACCTTAGATACCATTAAGCAAGATTTTTTTATCACCACACTCGATAACGAATTATGGCAGCATGTAAAAACCAGTTATATTGAGTTGCTGAGTTTACATCCGCAACCTGAATTAGCGGAAAGCTTCTACAATTCAGTTTTCTGTCACCTTTTTGAACGAAAGTATTATCATAATGGCTATATTTTCGTGCAATCAACCGCCACCCGCTTAGACAAGTTACCAACACCAAAAATTTTCACTAGCTATCATCCTGATGAACATGGGCTTTATAAAACCATTACATTGATCATTAAGAGCCAAAAATTCTCACTGCCTTTTGCACACTTGAAAAAAGATATTAATACCTTAATCGCCAAATTTCGCCAACAGGCACATAAAACTCGCTACCAATTATCTGATCTGCAATTTGATATTTTAGATTCTGTTTTTTACCGTAATAAGGGCGCCTATATTATAGGAAGAGTGATCTCTCCGGCCGGTGAAACACCGTTTATTATCTCATTATTAAATACTGAAAAAGATGGTTTATTTATTGATGCCTTAATTACAAAAGGTGAAGATATGGCCGTTGTATTTGGCTTTGCTCGCGCTTATTTCTTTGTTGATTGCCAGCATCCTCATGCCTTAGTTGATTTTCTCAATCGCTTAATTCCCCATAAAACTCGCGCAGATTTGTATTCCGCCATTGGCTTTCATAAACAAGGTAAAACCCAGTTCTATCGTGACTTTTTAAATCACCTTGATAATAGTGATGACAAACTAGAGCTCGCTCCTGGTATTAAAGGCATGGTGATGTCAGTTTTCACCCTGCCATCTTACCCTTATGTTTTTAAAATTATTAAAGACAAATTTTCACCCAGTAAAAATATGACTCGGGCAGATGTTAAAGGCAAATATCGCTTAGTAAAACTACATGACCGTGTGGGCCGAATGGCTGATACGATGGAATATTCTGAGGTGGCTTTTCCTAAACAGCGTTTCTCAGCAGAGCTATTAGAAGAACTTAATAGCGTTGCGCCATCCTTATTACGCTTTGAAGATGACTTAGTGATCATTAAACACATGTATATCGAACGTAAAATGACACCGTTGAATTTGTACTTAGCAACAGCAACTGATGCTGAAGTTGACAATGCCATGTACGGTTATGGTAAAGCGATTAAACAGTTGATTGCCGCAGATATATTTCCGGGTGATATGTTACTGAAAAATTTTGGTGTCACTCGTCACGGTCGCGTCATTTTTTATGATTATGATGAAATAACCTATATGAATGAAGTCAATTTTCGTGTCAAACCTGAGCCAGTAACAGAAGAGCAAATTTATGCTTCAGAGCCTTGGTATTCTGTTGACCCCGGCGACGTATTTCCAGAAGAGATAGCCACCTTTGCTTTAGCGAACACGCGCTATCGTAATGCATTTTTACGTTACCATGCGAATTTGCTGGAAGCTAAATACTGGCAAGATTGCCAAGCTAATGTCGCCAAAGGCGTTTTTGCCGATGTTTATCCTTACCCTGAAAAATCACGTTTTTGTCACTGGAAAAATAATTAACAACCTTATAACTTTACTTTAAAGTTAGTTATGGTGAATAAATAAGCAAAAAATCAGCTTTAAAAGTTAAAAAAAGAACAGTATGCTGCTTATTTAGCCGAACAGTCATTTATTTTAAATTTGTTCTTTACCTTTAGCTTGGCATCAGTATAATTCGAATCTGTTGCAGGGGTGTAGTTCCAATTGGTAGAACAGCGGTCTCCAAAACCGACGGTTGGGAGTTCGAATCTCTCCACCCCTGCCATTTTCTTCTTTAAATAACACAGCAATGTTATTTCTCAAATATTAATAAATTCTAGTTTGTCCTAACTAAAAACTCTGTCATGATAATAACGAGTTTTAAACATAGCTAAAATAATATGAGCATTAGCAAAAGACAATTTGATTTATTACAAGCCATGGGTATTACCGTTTGGCAAAGACGTGATTTATCTAATCTTAATTTAAGCCAAGCTGATATTTCTAACAAGACCTTAGCGGATAAATCCACGACCGAAGCAACCTCATCTGCGCCACAGCAATCATCTAATGTAAAGTCGATCAGTTATGATCTCGAAAGCTTATTTAAGTTACCGTTATTTAATGATGTGATACGTTGCTTAGGGGTCAGTTATGCTGATTTAACGGTTAAACAAAATCAGCTAGATTTAGGGATTATTAACTGGCAATTCACTGATAACAACCGTATCGAATTTCAACATAACTGTTTAAAAACGCCAGATTTAACCACTCTTGCCAATTCGCCAGCACTTAAAAAGGCCTTATGGCAATCAATAGGACCATTAAGCTCACTATGAACCAGGCAAATAGCACTGAATTTAGCCCAATAAATCAAGATATTGTTGAACAACTCATGGCTATTGAATTGGCTTGCCACCCACACCCGTGGAGTGAAAAAACCTTTCGTAGTTGTATTGATGGCCGATACTTTGGTGATTACCTCACAGTTGATAATACCATTGTCGGCTTTTATGTCGGTGAGTATGTTGCTGGTGAATCCACCTTGATGGACATTTGTGTTGCTCCTGCACAGCAAGGTAAAGGTTATGGCAAAGCGCTACTGCTGCAATTCTTCCAAGGCTGTAAAGAACGTTCAACACAAAGCATTTTTTTAGAAGTACGTGCAAAAAACATCAGTGCACAAATGCTCTATATCAATCATGGTTTTAGCGAGATATCACGTAGAACAGGTTATTACCCAAGTAATAGCGGTTTTGGCTATGAAGACGCTATCGTGATGTCAAAAAAACTCTAACACACCTAGTTAGGCCATCTTGGTTTAAAGCCCAAAACATGATCTCAGGTTACTTTTAAATTTTTAACAAAGTGATCTGCTGCTACTGCGTTTGTCTGACATAGATACCATAGTTGAAGTTGTGCAAAAACTCGCAGTTAGCGCCGCGTTGTTAAAATAAAAAAGCAAACCTAGTGGTTTGCTTTTTACATTTTACGCTAGAGAATATTTATCCATTGCTTGCAAACAATTACCAGTTTTCCACACCTTTCATATCTGGTAATTCATGGGCAATACCTTTATGACAGTCGATACAGGTTTTTTCACCTGAGGCTAAAGCATCAGAATGCATTTTCACACTGCGATTACCTTGTTCAGAAAAGTCCATGTATTCAAAGTTATGACAGTTACGACACTCTAGAGAGTCATTTTCTTTCATCCGTTTCCATTCTCGCTCGGCCATAGAGCGGCGATGATCAACAAACTCTTCGCGCGTGTCGATAACACCGGTTAACATACCCCAGACTTCTTTACTGGCAGCAATTTTACGGACAATTTTATCGGTCCATTTTTTAGGCACATGGCAATCAGGACAGGTTGCACGTACACCCGAGCGATTGGCATAGTGAATAGTTTCACGGTACTCTTCATACACATTATCTTGCATTTCATGACAACCAATACAAAACTCTTCTGTATTGGTGACTTCTAGCGCAGTATTAAAACCACCCCAGAAAATAATACCACCGGCAAACCCTATAGCTAAAATAAACCACATGGCTGCACTGCTTGGTGATGTTAAAAACGTCCATAAATTTTTAAGCATTTTATACCCCTTAATATCGCTGCGGTTTACTCATTACCTAATGATTCAACCGGTTCAAAGGTATTCTCAACTAATGGTGCGGCATCAGCTTGTGTCACATGGCACTGCGAACAAAAATAACGACGTGGAGAAACATCTGACAAAGTTTTACCGTCACGAGTTTCAAAATGCGTTAAGCTGATTTTAGTTGCTCCTGTTTGTGCTGCATGCTTCCAACTATGACAGCTTAAACACTTATTACTATTTAAATCAACGCGATAACCGCGTGTTTGATGTGGTACAACCGGCGGTTGATGCACATAGTTACGCGCGATTGGATTTTTATCCTTGATGACACGCTTGAGCTTTTCAGCAGGACGTGTTTCATCAATATTTGAGGCACCACGAATAGTCGCTAAGCCACCAGGGTTTACCGTTTCTTGCGCGATGACATTCACCGTAACAGCAAAGGCGACAACGGCAACGAATAAAGATAATAATTTCATTTTAACTCTCCCACGCATTGATAATCGCTGTTATCAATGCGTAAATTTATCAACATTAAGCCTTCGTTACTTTAACGGCACATTTTTTATAATCAGTTTCTTTTGACAATGGATCAGTAGCATCGAGTGTCAGTTTATTCACAAGTTGCTTAGCATCAAACCAAGGCATAAATACCAAACCTTTCGGCGGACGGTTACGACCCCTAGTTTCAACACGCGATTCAACCTCACCTCGACGCGATGCCATTAATACTTTATCGCCACGGCGTAAACCTCGTTCTCTAGCATCATCAGGGTGCATGAAAATCACAGCATCAGGAAAAGCTTTATGAAGCTCAGGAACACGCGCTGTCATCGAACCTGAATGCCAATGCTCAAGTACTCGGCCGGTACTTAGCCATAAATTATATTCTTCATCTGGTGATTCAGCTGCAGGTTCATAAGGCAGTGCAAAAATAATCGCTTTGTTATCTTTTTTACCATAGAACTGCACTTCGCTGCCCTTTGCAACATAAGGGTCATGACCTTCTCTAAAGCGCCATTTAGTTTCTTTACCGTTGACCACAGGCCATCTTAAGCCGCGTTCTTCATGATAGCGATCAAAAGGAGCGAGGTCATGGCCATGGCCGCGACCAAACTCAGCATACTCTTCGAATAAACCTTTTTGAATATAGAACCCAAAGGCATCAGCTTCAAAATTGGTATCGCCTTTGGATTGGGACAAAGGAAACTTATTGACTTTGCCATTCGCATACAGCACGTCAAACAAGGTTTTTCCGCGAAGTTCAGGCTGCTTAGCAATGAGCTCTTCAGGCCAGACTTCTTCAACTTTAAAACGTTTCGAGAATTCAACCAATTGCCACAAATCAGAGCGCGCTTCGCCTGGCGCACTCACTTGTTGATGCCAAAATTGTGTCCGGCGCTCAGCGTTACCATAAGCACCTTCTTTTTCTACCCACATAGCCGTAGGTAAAATCAAATCAGCGGCTTGTGCGGTCACGGTTGGGTACGGGTCTGACACTACAATAAAGTTTTCAGGATTACGATAACCCGGAATGGCTTCTTCATTAATGTTCGCAGCCGCTTGCATATTGTTATTACACATCACCCAATAAGCGTTGAGCTTACCGTCTTTTAGCATGCGGTTTTGTAGCACAGCATGGTAACCTGGTTTAGGTGGAATAGTGCCTTCAGGCAGTTGCCATATTTTTTCAGCAATAGCTCTATGCTCAGGATTTTTCACCACTAAATCAGCAGGTAAACGATGAGAGAAAGTACCCACCTCACGTGCGGTACCACATGCTGAAGGTTGTCCGGTTAATGAAAATGGGCTATTGCCTGCTTCAGAGATCTTTCCGGTTAACAAATGTACGTTATACATTAAGTTGTTAGCCCAAACACCGCGAGTATGTTGGTTAAAGCCCATAGTCCAAAACGAAGTAACTTTTACTTTAGGATCAGCATACAGTTTTGCCATTTCAATTAGGTTAGCTTCTGGCACACCCGATAACTTAGAAACGTACTCAACCGTATAAGTACTGACAAATTTGGCATAAGCTTCAAATGTCATCGGTTTAGAAGCACCTGAGCCAGCATTTTTTGCGGCTTTTTCTAACGGGTGCGTAGGACGTAAACCATAACCAATATCAGTCACACCTTCACGAACATTGACATGCTTTTTCATGAAGTCTTCATTAACAGCATTGTTTTCAATAATGTAATTAGCGATGAAGTTCAAAATGGCTAAATCAGTTTGTGGAGTAAAAATCATACCATTATCAGCAAGCTCAAAACTACGATGCTTGTATGTCGATAAAACATTAACTTTTACATGCGGCGAACTTAAGCGACGGTCGGTTAATCGTGACCATAAAATAGGATGCATTTCAGCCATATTAGAGCCCCAAAGTACAAAGGCATCGGCATGCTCTAAATCATCATAACACCCCATTGGCTCATCGATACCAAAGGTACGCATAAAACCACCCACAGCAGATGCCATACAGTGACGCGCATTAGGGTCAATATTGTTACTTAAAAAACCCGCTTTCATTAATTTCGAAGCGGCATAACCTTCCCAAACGGTCCATTGACCTGAGCCAAACATACCGACAGAAGTAGGGCCTTTTTTCTTAATCGCCGCTTTAAACTTGTCAGCCATCACATCAAAAGCTTTATCCCAGCTAACAGGCGCAAATTCACCTTCTTTATCAAATTCACCATCGGTCATTCGCAATAAGGGCTGCGTTAAGCGGTCTTTACCATACATAATTTTTGATAAAAAATAGCCTTTAATACAATTCAAGCCTTTATTCACTTCGGCTTCAGGATCCCCTTGTGTTGCGACTACTTTACCGTGTTGAGTGCCCACTAAAACACTACAGCCGGTGCCACAAAATCGGCACGGTGCTTTATCCCATTTTATTGCGCTTTCTGATGACTTAGTAATTAAATTTGCTGCTGATGCAGGCACGGCAACCCCCGCAGCAACGGCAGTTGCTGCAACCGCGTTAGCTTTAATAAAGTCACGTCGAGTTAAAGTCATAGTTTTTTCCCCTGATGTTGCACTAAACCTGCATCGTTATGATGGAATATAAGTGACGATGAAATTACACCTGACACTTTACTCATATCGGTAATGGTATCAATAATACGTTTTGCTTGATTGGTTTCGCCTTCAAGCCCTTCAACAGTAAACACTAAACTGCCATTTTCGCCTTTTGCATGTATCTCTGCGCCTGGGAATGCTTGTAGTTCATCAGCCACTTTATCCGCTTTTTCAGGATAAGCCATGAACATAACCCCAGCTATATTTACTGGGCTTTCTTCTAAAAGGTTAATCATTTTCTCCCCTCTTACTGATCAGCTTCAGTATTAGTTTTTTGGTTTTGCACCAAATATTTTTAAAATAACAACTGCGACTAACGCTGTTGCAATAAAACCGAATAGAAATATGAAGGGCATTGAGGTATATCCCAAAACATTCCATATTAATTGCTCTAAATCACTCATTGTTTGCTCCTAAATAGGATGTTGACTGTCTCGATACAGACAAGTTAATTGCTGATTCAGGGCAAACTGCTACACAAGCCCCACAGCTAGTACAATCTTCTAATGTAATTTCAGGCTGAGGTACGCTCCCGTGTAGATATTTAAAAACAATAGCCTCAGGTTCACAGCTGTCTTGACATATTTGACAATGGATTTGTTTCTTAGCTAAGCAGTTAGATTGAATTTCAATATCTAGCTGCCAAGGTAAGGTATCTAATGAATTGAATAATGGTTCTTTACAGGACTTAACACAGGCTTGACAAAAGCTACATTCGCCAGCAGAAAAGTTGATTTCAGGAAAGCCGCCATCGCCTTTAATAATAATATTTTCTTCACAGGCACTTATGCAGTCACCACATTGTGTACAGCCTCTAGTGAACAATGCCTCATCAGCAGTCCACGGTAATCTAATCGCTGGTGGCGATGAAACCTTTTTAGCTCGCATAAAGTTGCGACGACTTAAATCAACCATAAATTCCTACAACATCAACATAAAAAGCGACAGTAAAGTGACATTTGTCACAGTAATTGCCATGTACCAACAATACTACACATCACTATTTACTTTGTTGATGCAAATCAAGTTTGGCAAGCACTAACTCAAGAAAACCATAACTCATGTAAGGGTTAATAAAACGACACTAAATTCATGAGCTATACCGTTTAATTAAATAGCTAGCTTCTTGTTGTTTATTATTTATTTTTCTAAAAAAACAGTTATTACTTTATATAGCTCAGTCTAAATAAAAGACCAACTATCAGGGGAGAATTACGCTAATGTCGAGATAAAATGTTCGATAACGTCAAGAAGTGAACTTCACAGAGCCTCTTTTGGCTGAACAAGAACAGGTATGAGTATGAGTATGAGTATGAGTATGAGTATGAGTATGAGTATGAGTATGAGTATGAGTATTTAGCAGTAATGTTTTAATGCATTTTAACAATCAAAATTACTGCTAATTTTATGGTCGGGTTGTTAGCTATTTTATAGCTACGCTATCACTTGTGCAGCTTTACAAGCTTGAGTTATTTTCAACCATTCTTGGTTAGCAACCCAATCAGGTGAGGCAATCCAAGTACCACCAACAGCAAAAACATTTTTTAATGCCAAATATGCTTGTTGGTTACTTTCATTAATGCCGCCCGTTGGACAAAAAGTAATGTTACTAAATACAGCTGCCATAGCTTTTAAAAATGGGACACCGCCAGATAACGAAGCAGGAAAAAGCTTCAGCTCTCGATAACCATATTCTTTCGCCATTAAAATATCAGCAGCATTAGATACACCTGGTAACACAGGAACGGTGCAACTAGATAGATGAGTCAGCAAGTTGTTTGAAATTGTTGGCGTAATAATAAAGTCACTACCCGCATCAAGTGCTTGTTTTAAAATATCGGCATCCGTCACGGTACCTGCCCCTACTTTCAAGGCCGGTAACTCATGCTTAAGCGCCTTAATAACATCTAGTGATGCTTCGGTTCTCAGTACGACTTCAACTAAATGAATACCTGCTGCAGCCATAGCCTCGCCGATTGCTAGTCCTTGTGACACTGAACTGGCTTGTATAATGGGCAAGAGCTTTTGATTTCCCATCAAGGTGGAAAATGATGTCATAATTAATCCTTTTTTAATTTTGCCACAGAGGCAAGCTGAGCGTTGATAAATTCACTAAATTCTTGCGCTGGCGTAATAGCACCTCTGTGCTGTATAACAAACCCCGCGGCTTTAGATGCTAAGGCAATAGCGTCACTAATTTCATAGCCTTCAATACGCGCACCAAGGTAAACACCATTAAAAGAGTCACCAGCTGACGTGGTATCAACTACGTTTGCTACAGGGGTAATAGCAAACTCAGTGCTGACGCCATCAACAACAACTAAAATGCTTTGTTCACCGTTTTTAATCACTAACTCATTAACATGAAATGGCTGACAGTAAGTATAAACTTCATCAACATTGGTCATGCCGAATAGCTGCTCAAAATCATCAACACCAGGCAAAGATAAGTCTGACTTCTGTAATGCTAAAGCAAATTGTGCTTGCGCCTCTTCAGGACCGCTCCACAGGCGAGGTCGATAATTAGGATCAAAAACAATTTGCACACCCGCCGCTTTTAGCTTGTCAATTAAAAGCCAAAATGCAGGTCTAGCATCGGGCTCAATAACAGCTAAAGAGATACCAGAAAAAAAGAACATATCACCTTTTGATAACTGCTCAGTAGCGGCATCGTCAATATGTTGCATAACTTGACGTGCTGCTGAGTTTTCTCGCCAGTAAGTAAAGCTTCGCTCTCCTTGTGCATCCAGCTGAATAGAATATAAGCCAGGAATTTTAGAGGCTGATTTAAAGACTAAATCAGTGCCAATATTTTCTTTTTCAAAATATTGGATCATATCAAGGCTAAACGGGTCTTTACCTACCGCAGTGACTAAATTTACCTGTACGTCGGCAAAAGTACGTTTTAAATACACAGCAGTGTTAAAAACATCTCCAGCAAATGATTGTTGCATGGTATTGGATGACTGACCTTGTGAAGCAGCCATCAACTCAATCATGCATTCACCGAATAAAAAAATGTTTTTCATTTACAAACCTTATTAACTGTAATTAAAATTTTTCGATAATAAGCTATCGATTACTGAGTATTTATTGCTTAGCCTTTAATGGTTCAACTTTAGGAATTAGAAACCAAACGGCAGCCATGGCAATTATTGCTAATGAAGCACCGATAACAAATGCAGGAGTATAATTTCCGTCAGCAGTTAAATAAGGTACTAAAGCCGTTAAGCCTAAAGCGCCAAGTTTTGCTGCCATGCCTGAAAAGCCAGCCAGCGTACCAACCGCTTTTTTACCAAATAAATCACTAGGTAAGGTTTGCACGTTACCAATAGCAGTTTGAAAACCAAATAAAATAACCGCCATAATAAGTACTGCCGTTGTTGGCCCACCAGGGTTTGCCATTGCTAAGAGCGCAGGTAGCATAATAAGACAACCGAGTGTGATAGTAAGTTTACGCGTTTTGTCGGTATTCCAACCCGCTTTAATACGATTTTGCGCAAGTAAGCCACCGAACCAAGCTCCAAACATAGCGCCAACGTATGGCACCCATCCATAGATACCAATAGATTTAACATCCATTGCGTACACTTCATTTAGATAAATTGGGATCCAGAAAACAAATAACCACCAAATAGGGTCAATAGCGGCTGAAGCAATAATAACGCCCCAACTTTGTTTGCGAGAAAGTAACTCTTTAGTTGAAGGGTTGTATTCATCTTCGTCGTTATCACTTTCGGCTTCAGTATTCTTTTGACCCGTTAAAATATATTCACGCTCTTCATCAGTGATCCATGGGTGTGATTTTGGTGGCGCTTTCACAAGAATAATCCAAGGAATAAGCCATAAAAAACCTAACATACCAATGACAACAAAAACCATTTGCCAGCTAAAATAAACTGTTAAATAAGCAATCAACGGAATAGCAATAATACCGCCAATAGCGGCACCAGAGTTAAAAATACCTTGGGCTAGCGCACGTTCTTTAGTTGGAAACCAATCAGCATTACTTTTTGCTGCACCCGGCCAATTACCCGCTTCAGCCACACCTAAAATAGCGCGAAAAATACTAAAACTAAGTACACCTTGAGCAAGGGCGTGAGCCGCAGTAGCTAGCGACCAAACACCAATAGATAGCACAAACCCTAAACGTGTGCCTATCCAGTCAAATATTTTACCAAATATTGCCTGACCAA
Organism: Cognaticolwellia aestuarii; assembly: GCF_002000025.1. GTDB lineage: Bacteria > Pseudomonadota > Gammaproteobacteria > Enterobacterales > Alteromonadaceae > Cognaticolwellia > Cognaticolwellia aestuarii. Next base: position 98,155 of record NZ_MUZV01000009.1, on the reverse strand, counting down.
AAGCATAAGACAAAATGAATACAATCGAAATATTGGCATAAATTTGTTTACGTTCTAAGGCGCTCTCGTCTGGAAATAATTCTTCAACAATATCAGGCCAAAGTACGCTAAGCGCAGAGCGATCGATATAGTTAATCACCGTTGCAAGTGCGATTAATAGAATCACCCACCAGCGTAAATTTTTGATTTTCATGAGCTGCTTTCCTGATTGTGAATATGATCAAAAGCACCTGCTTCAACAAAGTCCTCTCGAGCCGGACTGAATGTATCAATTAAAATACCGCCCGTTGGACATGTAGCGCCGTGATCGGCATGCGGAGGTATCATGCAACTATCACCTGGCTTTAATATTTTGGTTACACCGTCAATATTAAAGTGGAACTCACCTTCAACAACATAAGTCACTTGAGAATGTCTATGAGCATGGTTGTAACCAATAGCGCCTTTTTCAAACCAAATTTTTACCGCCATTAGTTCGTGGTTGTAACCCAACATTTGGCGTTTTAGTCCACCGCCAATATCTTCAATTTCTGTTTCGTTACCAAATGAAAAATTTTCACTTTGACTCATAATGCTTCCCCTACTACTTATTTTATTTATCTATAATTGTTTAACTATTTAGTTACTTAATTGTTCATTTCGAACAATTTAGAGCGACCATTGAAATGATATTTATTGTTGTTAAATACAAAGCTATTTGATTGTGTTCCTTGAAGCTTTGCTACTGAATTAAAAGCAAGTAAATAACTTTGCCCACTTGTCAGCACAAGTTCTACAACATCAATATTATTAATTTTTTGATGTGATAATTTTTTAACATCACTGACCGCCGAAAGCGTAAATTCTTTTGCTGGGTTATATTCACCATGAGGCTCTAAAACGCTAACAAATGTATGGCTTTTCGCCTGACTTTTACGAGTAATAAAAGCATTTTCATTACGTAAATTAAACAGCGGATCATTCGCACCTATTTGAGTGAACATTACCGAACTGTCACCATCTAGAATGGTCGAATGGGTATAAAATCGACCATTTTCATTTAACCATGTAATTTGCGATAAACCCGATTTTGGCTGGGCTTGCGCTTTTAGCCATAAATGTTGGTAGCCATTGTCTTTGCCTAGCACTGACAAACTGGCTACTTGCGTATTTAACTCAAAATCAGTGCTGATCAACTGCCCTTTATAATGAACCGGTAAGTCATATTGGTGTGACTCATCTGAAGTGACCTCAAAAACATCAACAACAAATGATTGTTTTTGCTTTGATTTTAAATTTACAGGTAAGTTGATAAGTGCAATAGTTCTTTTTAAATCAACGCCCTCATAGGCACTATCAATATGTGCAGCGCCAACCTTTACCTGCTCATTTTCGGCAAAAAAGATTAACTCAGGATGATTAGCGTTACCTTTTTCCACATTAGCATTGAAGTGGCTTTCCTCATCGACCACAACCGTGTTATGTGCAATGGTTTGCTTAGCCCAAGTTTGGTTTTCTGGTAAGTAGCGGCCGCCGTATTTTGCCTCAACATTTAAAAAGCGTGCAGCACCATAATCTGAAACTATTTCTTCGCCTTTATCATAAAATTGCCACGTTAACTTATCAAAGTGTCCATGCCCTAGCCCTTGAGCTGCTGGCTTAAATAGCACCGCTTGTTCGCCTGCAACATTTTGGCGCATAATCACTAACGCGCCTTGTTTGCCATCATTACCGTCGCCAAAAGCCACTGATTTAAAGCCATAAGGTTGCATTAGATTTTTATCTAATGCTTGCGCTACTTTTAAACCGTCACCGGTTAATATAATTTGTTTTTGTTGCTTAGCAATATCAAGTAAGCCAGCGTCAGCTGTTAAGCCGTAAGCAATGGCTACACCGTTGACTAATTCAATGGTATCAATACCTTTGTCTTTAATGGCATCATTGATAGGAAAGAACAATTGGTTATAACTAAGTTGTATAGTGGTGTCGATGGCTTTTAGCACAATACCGTCACGGTATTGAAAAATTTTACGTTCTGGCTGATTAGTTTCAATTGCTTTAGCAAAAGTAACAAACGGCATTAATGCATAACGCTGGTAATATGGGCCTTCGTTGTAATAACCTTGCGGCGAAAATAATTCATCAAGTTGCTTTAAAAAACCACCCTTGCCAGATTTGTCTAAACCATAAAGTGCTTGTTCAACCCATTCAGGCTCACCTAATACGTAGCCAGTCATACCAACGGCCGCGGTTGTCCATGTGCCATGATTATGTACTTTGTTAAAAGTTTCAGGTGAGTCAACCGACAAAAACTTCACCATAGGTCGGAATAAGCCTTGCTCTATCTTGCTTTTTTCTGCAGAAGTTAATGAGGCAATCACCAGATCATAAGCTTGGCTGGTATAAACTAACCATACGGCTTCATTCAAACTTTGCCAAAACAATTTACCGGGGTTTTGTTTACCCATTTTTCTTGCCGGGTGTAAAGGCAATGCAGGATATAGCTCAGCATAGGTTAATAACATATCTCGAACATACTGTGCATAACGTTCATCTTGCGTTAATTGATAAGCAATACCCGCATCGTACATTAATTTATAGTTTTTCTTATGTTGCTCATGGGTATAACCACCACCACCATCTTTTGGCAAAGGCACGGTAATAGCGCTGAGCATTTGTTGTTCAATAGCCGCTTTATTGGCAAGAAAAGTTGACTTGAACTGCCCATCGACGGTAATTGCCGCGCGCATATTATTTACATCAGCTGGTGTAACAACAAGATTAGGACTGATTCTTGCCGATGCCGATTGGCTGATAGTTAACGTCGCTAAAAGGGTAATGTTAAGCGCAGCTTTAGTAACCATGCTGTAACGTGAAGACAAAGGCTTTATTGATTTAATTATTGTAGTTAGCATAAAAAAGCTCATTAATATCTGTTATAAAGATTGCTGATTATTAACCAAGACGGCGGTGTGAGGGCCTTTTGCATGTAATTCTTCAATGCTTGGCGCTGCTGTTTTGTTAAACTTGTTATTTTTTAACACCGTTTTAGGCTCGCCTACCGTATGCTCAATAGTGACAATAGCGCTATTGTCAAAGGTATTGTTTACGATATTAGTCACTTGTACACCATGTAAATAAAGGCTTGAAGCTGATTTATTACGTTTACCTTGGCTACTGTTTTTAATGGTATTTTTAGTCATTTCAAAATGTGGACCGAAAGTACTTTCGTCAGTGCCGCCACGATATAGGCTCACTAGAGCGCCTTGCACATTATCAAAGTTATTGCCTTTTAAGGTAACGTATTCAGCGTTATAAATGCCGAGGTCTTCCATTTCCTTATTCAAACGTAATACGTCGCCGGTAATATTACTGAACTGGTTATTCGTTAACTCAATATAATCAGCAAACGCACCACTACCAGAGTCAAAAAAGTGAAACGAATGGTTAATATCAAGCGCATTGACTTTGCTATTACGCATAACAAATCGATAGTTATCAACCATGCCCCATTTTTGTGAGCGAATTAAACTGTTACCTGCAGCGTCAGGGCTATTACTGCCACTAAAGTCTAGACCATCAAGTGTTAAACTGCCGCCATCAGAAATTTGAAACAATGTTGAACGTTGAAAAGTAACTTTTGCCATACCTTGGTGTTGAGCTTTAATTGATAAGGTTTTATTAATATCAATCATCTTTCTCACATCATACTTTCCATCCGCTAGCAGCAAGGTATCACCCTCGCCTGCAGCAAGCACAGCATTAAACAAAGCATCATCTGTTGCGGCTACTTGAGTAATTTTTCCCGACTCAAAGGCAACTAAGCTATCTTTTTTTGCATACCAGCGCGGACCTGTTGCTGATTTTGCAATAGGAGAAAGAGATTTGGGCGCACCTTTATTGGCAAACTTACTGTCAACAGGATAAAGCAAGCCATTAGCGGCTCGCTTCAGTGCTATTTTTTCTTGGCTAATACCAGCCGTTAACTTTTCATGTGCCTGAGTATTGGCAATATTGCCTTGAAAATTAATACCACTGACATCATCAAATAAAGTAAAAGGTTGTTGACCATTGTCATTAAAAATTAAATTGTTTTGCATGGTAGAACTGATAGGAACAGCTGATCTTTCTGCATCACTTCCAGCGGCTAATTGCACATGAGCAACATTGATCAAACTATTATTTTCAATCAGGGCATTTTCAACTTGATGATAACGATTAATTTTTGAGTTTGGTACGCCATTCATTACCGTAAAACCACTACCAAAACGGTAACCTGTTAAACCTTCAATGTAGTTGTTTCGCACTATTTGGTCTTTGTTAATCACACGAATACCGCCGGTGTGATCTACGCCATTCCCAAAAAATACATTTTCAGTAATAACGTTCCCATTGCCGTGGCGCAGGGTCAGCGTGCCTCTTGATTCAAAGAAGACATTATTACGGATGTTATTTTTGCCAGATTTAACTGAAATAATTTCTACCTCGCCATCACAGCGATCAAAGTAATTATTTTCAACTAAAGTATATGAATTTGATAACGAGTAATGACTAGTGCCAATACGTAAGGTTTCACCACCATTCGACCCAAAAATAGGACGCGGACCAAAATAGTTATGATCAATTTGATGATGATTCTCTTGACTATTTTTGCTATCAAGGCGTACAGCGACAGTAACGCCCTTGTTGCGCTTACCCGCTAAGTAGTTATGATCAAAACGATTATGTTGACCATATATAGCTACCCAATAATCTGACTCGCGTTTATCCGGATTATTATAGTTATCAATCACCACTTCAGTTACCCGAGAGTGATAAGCTAACGTTTCTTTGTTGCTTCTAAATGCAATTACTGCACTACTAGGTGTAAAACCGTCTTTAAAAACTAAACCAGAAACAACCAGGTACTGACCGGCTAACCTTAAGTTTGACTGCCCGGTAAGAATGACCTTGCCTTTGGTTTGAGCTTTAAGGGTTATTGGTTGCTCTTTGCTACCTTCACCTTTAAAGAGTATTTCAAAATTATGCCATGTGCCATTAGCGAGTATAATGTCATCGCCGGCTTTCACTTTACTCAATACTTGCTCATAGGCTTGCTGGTTTTCAACTAGCCATTCTTTCGCAGCTACTGGTGTTATCGCCAAGATGCAAGACATTAATGCAACGATACATGACATTAATGGTATAGATATTCTAGCTGGGTTCATAAACTAACCTATGAGGTAATATTTAAAACAACATTAATATAATCGGCTTAATTACTTAAAATTAACCCAATTAAACCGATACACCCTGCTCAGCTTTATTATTAGCTAAACAAAGCAATACAAATACAGCATTTAAAGTTAATGGTATGTCAGTATGTGCAGCACAGAGCGCCCCAACAATACTCATTTAACCTCTTTAACTTAAAACTTGTTTGATTTAACCAACTCACCACGCAATTGTCAACCAAATTACATTACCAATAAAAAGATAAAAAACAGAACTGGTAACAACAAAGTAAAGTAATTAATACGTCCCCTTATACCAAAATCACAAAACTGACCATACCAAAATTTGAAAAAATCACTTAATTTAGCTTAATAATTTTGCTAAGGGGTAAAGAAAGCGATATGATATTTATTATAGATGTGATAAATAATCAGTATATTAGTTAAGGAAATATTATGAGCAGCAACCGTAGGCTGTTTTGGAGCATTGTAGATAAAATAGAAGCCTTAATTGACTCTGGCGCATATTCGGCTGGCAGTCGCTTGCCACCAGAAAGAGAACTAGCTGAAACTTTCAATGTTAGTAGACCCACGATACGTGAAGCTATTATCGCCTTAGAAGTTAGAGAGAAAATTGAAGTAAAAACCGGCTCTGGCATCTATGTACTTAAACCTGCTAATCAAATTGGTGCACAAAACAAGGTTAATGCCTTTGAAGTAACACAAGCTCGTGCATTAATTGAAGGCGAGATTGCAGCTATTGCGGCAACCACCATTTCTGAAGATGAATTAGCGCGCTTACATCAAACGCTAGTTGACATGGAAAATAGTGAGTTTATTGCTGCTGCAGATAAAGAGTTCCATCATATTATCGCCAACTCAACACGTAATAGTGCTTTGATGCTCTCTGCACAAAATTTATGGAAACTTCGCTCTTCAACACCAGAAATAATTAAAGATTACGACAGTGTTTGTAGTAAAGATAACTCTAAAACCCTGGCTGAACATAAAGAAATATACCTTGCGTTAAAGTCAGGCGACTCAACACAAGCTAGAGTGGCAATGCATAGCCACTTCAATCGTTTAATCAATGCTTTGTTTGATGCTGTTGAAACCAGAGCTTTAGAAGAAATCAAACAAAGAAATAGCGAAAAACGTGGCTTGTATTCAATTCCAAACTCTGCGCATATGTAAGCCCATCATCATTGTTTCATAACTTCTGGTCTCTGGTTGAGACCAGAACCACACAATCAAGTTATCGCCAGTCATTACCTCTAGAGCGCTGTTATTGCTCATACTATCAACTCTTTTACTTTCAACCCTGTTTCTATTAGTCTCCTTAGTGTTAATTCTATTTTTAGTACTTTTATGCTGTATAGGCCGCATTTCGCCACAACAGGATAAGAGAAGCAAAAAACCTAAGTACCGCTGGGCGCGACATACGGTATATGTAAAGCGTAGTTTCAATAAATAGCAGTTAAGGTGCTATCAAAGCAGTTGAAATAAAAGACTATCGATATTGGTATAAAGTAGTGAGGCTCAATAGAAAAAAGCTTCTTGCGAAGCTTTTTTATTGGTAAACAAAATTTTACTGTGCTGAAGCTAGCTAAGCATAATGCTTACATATTTTCTTAGCAGCACAGTAATGACATTATAAGCGTACAACGTCTAGTTCACGAAAATAGTCATAAATTTCAGGTACATTACCTTTGCCCATGCCGGCATCAACAGCGGCTTTAAGGTTAGCAGAAGTACCTTCGGCAATCTGTGCGCGAGTGCCTAAATCTTTAACCATTTCTAAGAAGTAGCCTAAATCTTTATTGGCATTATCAATCGAGAAACCTAAATCACTTACGCCATCAACAGCATAGTTTTTACAAAAGCCCATGAAAGGTGAGTTAGAAGGACCCGTAGACATAATGTCAAAAAGCTGCTGGCGGTCAACACCGGCTTTATCTGCTACAGCAAATGCCTGTGACATAGCAGCCACAGTTGTCATACCCATAAAGTTATTGATTAACTTAGTTGTATGACCTGCACCTAGTGCACCTAAATTGAAAACATTTTCACCTTGCATTTCAAGAATAGGCTTTACTTTTTCAAATGTTGCCGCATCACCAGATGCCATAATATTAAGTAAACCATCTTTGGCATGTGCTGGTGTGCGTCCTAAAGGAGCGTCGATCATTCCTGCGCCTTTTTTGGCAAGATCTGCACCGATTTTACGGGTAGAAGCTGGGATAGAAGTACCAAAGTCAATCAATACAGCACCTTCTTTTATTCCTGCTAAAATACCATCTTCAGCATAAACAAGCTTTTCAACAACTGTTGAGGTGGTAAGACATAGCATCACAATATCACTTGCTGCTGCGAGCTCTGCAGCTGAGTTAGCTTCAGTAGCTCCACGTGCAACAACTGCCGCTACTGCATCTTTATTAAGATCCATAACAATCGGCTCAAAACCTTTCTTTTGTAAATTTTCAACCATGTTGCTGCCCATAAGGCCAAGGCCGATGAAACCTATAGTAGGTTTTGTCATAACTAGCTCCTAAATATATTGCTATATGAATATTTTCGTGTGTAATTGCTCACCGTTTCGGTGGCCTGCTAATGTATTTCCATCCGATAGAGTCTCATCAAATGATAAACTAACTATCTGATAAATTTAAATTTTACTAAAACTTATTGAAAACATTTTAACGTTTCCGATTCAAGTAATAGCACTTGCTCCTGTATATAAGATATTGCTCAACATCCTGTAATTTGTTGAGTTAACTTGTCACTTAACATCTCATCGAGTACTACAGCCAAGCGCAGTTTTGCTCATAAAGTACAGGGTTATTTACTAAATTAAATTCACGATATCTTTATAATCACCTTACGCTGCAATCAAATTGTGCGCTTATCAATCAAGTGATTTGGTCGACTAAAACCTATAACTGCAAGACAACTTAGATACTAACCAAAGCAAAACCAACTGTCAACCAATTACTGGTTATTGGTAATAACACGCATCAAATTATTCATTGAAGTAACATTACCCAATGATAAACCACTTCAGTAGCTTTTTATTACAGGAAAAAAACAGCACTTGGCTATATTCCCAATCTGTCTTACCAATAATAATGAAGAGGGACGCCTGCTAACATTAGCTTTTATTTGACAATAAAAAACGCAGTATTTAAGTCAATAAATACTGCGTTGCTTTAATCTAATGAAGTAGTCACTATAAGAACTAAAACTAGCCCCCAATCAACTTAGCAAACTAATAAGCTACTAAGTTGATTGTTGCGGATTGGCTTAAAACTTAGCACGAACACCAATGGTATAACGACGATCTGCTTCAGTGTATTTCCAGCTACTACCTAATTCAGATTTAAAGATAGAAGGTTCGCCAGTAATATTGGTTGCGTTACCCACTAAAGTGAAATTCTCATTAATATCCCAACTTGCTGAAAAGTCTAACTGACCTCTATCGTCACGGTAGTTATTTCCGTAAACAGAGTCATCAGCACCAATAGCACCTGTTGCATCAATAGATTCAACACGTTTTTCATCTTCAGTATCCAAGAAGCTGTCACGGTAGTTATAAGCTAAACGAGTAGCAACACCTTCATACTCCCAAAATACTTGTAGGTTATAAGTATTTTTAGAAATATCTAAAAGAGGATTACCATTAGGCTGTTCACTATCAGCGTAAGTGTAGTTAGCGCTAACACCTAAACCAGAAAATGCACCTGGTAGAAAGTCAAAGAATTGTTGGTAGCCAATTTCAAAACCTTTAACTTTACCGTTTTCACCATTAGTATCCTTCTCGGTATCAATACCCGTAAGACCTGCATCACGTAAAGCAGCAACATGTGCTTCACCTTCCGCATTACTTGCAAAGTCAGAAACGCTTGAGAAAACTAAATCACTATTATTTACTCCTGCAGTATTAAGCTGACATACATTTTCCCATTCAGTAACATTTTGTCCTGATGTTGCACTGTTAGCGACACAAGTAGACTCAGTGCTTAAGAAAGACTCTACATTTTTGTAAAATACCGCAAACGACAACATGTTACCTTGACCAAAGTAATGCTCAACAGATAGATCATATTGCGTAGCACGGAAAGGTTCTAAATCAATTGAACCTTGATTAGCTGTAACAATTGAGTTGTCTATATCAAATGCAGGGCTTAGTTGACCAAAGTCAGCACGGCGCATAACTTTTGCTGCAGCAAAACGAACAACCGTATCACCCGTAACGTTATAAGTTACATTTAAGCTTGGTAAAAAGTCACTGTAATCATTTTCACCCGTAACCTTTTCGCCATCACGAATAACTGCAGATTCAAGATCAGTTTTAATATATCGACCACCAATAATGGCAGTAATATCATCGAAATCTAAATGCGCTGATATATATATAGCAGCAGTATCTTCAGTAATATCTCGATAAGCGCCTTCATTTTCTTCAAGGTTATCCGCTAAACTACCTGTAGTGGCTAAGTTAGTACCAGCAAGTAATTGTTGTAGTTGCGCATAAGCATTACCGGGATTAGACAAACCATTAAAGTTGGCATAAGTTAGCAAATCATTTTGACCAGACAAACCTAATTGATTAAACGAATGTGCATGGCTAATGGTTGAAAAACTATTCGGGAACGCTGCGTTATAATCATCAATCCATAATGTTGCCAATGAGCCATCAGCATCGTTAAATGCGTTTTTGTAAATGTCTTTTATTTCTTCTTTATATTGCTTGTAAACGTATTCGCGCTCAGTCACACGAACACCCGCTTTTATTGACGATATCCAATCAACATCAAGGGGCTCATCAATAACAACATCAAAACGAGCTGCGGTTTCATCGTTATTGGTAATTTTCTCTTCAGTTTTAAACGTACGTAATGCTAAATTATCTGCACTGGTAAACGCCGCAGGATCTGAATGAATGATACTTGGTAGTCTATCGCCTGATTGAGAAAAGATACCATCGTAAGTATGTGTATTACCCGTTGCACGTTCAATAGGTCTTAAAGTAAATTCTGAATCCGGTCTAAAGCTTTCTGAAGATGCCACAGCAACTTCACCTGAAATCATAATGCCATCAGAAATAGTCCACTCACCACCAAGAGCATGAGAGTATGAGTCTGTATCACGGAAATCACTGTAGGTTTTAGGAATGGCAAAGTCATTGGTTAAGGTGTAATTGTTAAGCTGACCGTTAGCATCTTGTGTTGTGTTAGCATCCGTTTGTAGTGATCCACCGACGGCAATAATTGAACTACCATTTTGCTCTCCTGAGCGCTTAGTGCCATTAAGATCAAGATATATCATGCCGTCACCAGACACCGGAGCCCACTGCAGCGAGAAATTTAATGCTGTTCGTTTACGGTTTTCAACATATTGCTCTACAGTATGCTGATCTCTAACGATAAAGTTGCCGCTTTCAGTATTAGCACTCATGCCATCAATATCAATATCTTGTGGTTTAATACGGCTAAAAAACTCATCTTGTCGAATTTCGCGGTCTTGAAAAGATAACATCGCTAACGCACCAAATGTACCGGCATCACCTAAGTCCCAGTTATTACCAACTGAGCCACTAAATACAGGCGCCCAATTTTCAGTTTTATCTGCATATTCGCCATCTAGTGAAAACGCTGCAGTTAACTTTTCTAGCTCTAGCGGACGAACAGTTTTAAGACTTACTGTGCCACCTAACGCGCCTTCAATCATATCTGCTGTTGGTGATTTCACAACTTCTACTGCTTTCAAAAAGCTTGAAGGAAAATCTTGTAGGCTGATGCCATCGCGTGAATCACCAATTGTTGAACGACCGTTTAACTCGACGCGATTTTGTGGCAAGCCACGAATAGAAACACTATCACCGACACCAAAGTCAGTGTTGATTGAGACACCCGTAATACGCTGAAGTGCTTCAGCGATATTGTTATCAGGTAGTTTACCGATATCTTCGGCAACAATGGCATCAACAATTCGGCCATCAGTACGTTTAAGTAGTGCTGCAGCTTTGAGACTGCCAAGCATGCCTTTAACTTCAATAACTTCGATATCATCGGTTTTTACTTGCTCTTGCGCCATTACTGAAAATGGTAATGCTAAACCTATGCAAGCAATAGATAAATTATTGCGAATATTTTTTGCTATGAATAATTGCTGAACAGCTGCAGCAAGTTTTGTTTTATTGGTTGTAATTATGTTCTTCATCTTCCCCACCTTGTTTTTTAAGTCTACTAATTATTCAAAGCTTTATCTTAGCCTTTGTTATTTTAAAATTAACGACACCTTAAACTAACCAATCCAGCAATATCCGTCAACAAAAAGATATAACCAAATATTCATAAAAACAAAGAAAAAACACCCTTTGGTAACAAAAATTGGTTAACCATTAATTTTATCAATAGCTTACAAGGAGTAAATTTATTTGAATACGATAAATAAATTTACTCCTTGTAAGCTTAAGTTATTTACTCGCGATTATCTTAGAATATCTAGCAGGTGAAACAGCTGATCAGAGCTGAGGAGGAGGAAGGTAGGATGATAGCTCGGGTAATGCCCCTTTCAGTACATCAGTACATCAGTACATTTTACAAGTAAAGTAACGAAAGCGAACATTAAACCCTCAACACTTCTAACCACTGTTGATATGAAATACTGCTACCTAAGTCAGTAATTGGCGCATGATACGTTTAAGTGCCAAAGATTTTACTGGCTTACGCAAAAACAAATATTCAGCATCACTGGTATGCTGACGAACACTTTCGGAAGGGTCTGCGGAACAAATTATAGCTGGCAGATGCCACTGTTCGCGTGTGAGCATAGCTTGCACTAAATCCACACCATTTTGACCATAATCAAGATGGTAGTCCGCAATAATAATATCGGGAGACGAATCAGCATTGGCCAGTGCCTGCTGGCAAGACTGTTGATCATGTGCGGTTAACACATTGCAACCCCAATCGATAAGCTGTGATGCCATTGCGGTTAACATCAACTCATCATTATCGATCAACAACACAACACGTTGGTTAAACAGGTTTTCTGATTCTGCTAACGGCTCTACGGCTTTATTTGCTCGCAAGTCATGACCAATTACACTAGGGGGTATAGTTGACTCACTGGCGTTAACACGGGGAATTTCAATACTAAAACATGTGCCTTTACCTAACTCAGATCTCACGGTAATCGTTAAGCCTAACAATTTAGCCATACGCTCTGATATCGCCAGCCCTAAGCCAAGTCCAGGTATTTCACGGTTTTGTTCTAAGCGTTCAAATTCACGAAAAATAGCTTTTTGTTGTGCTAACGCAATACCAGGACCATTATCCCAAACTTCAACTCGTATCATGGTTTTATTACGTCGTATGCCGAGTAAAATTCGATTACGGACATGCGATTTATCACCTTGTTTATCATGACAATAATGTATCGCATTCGATAAAAAATTTTGTATTATCCGCCTAAGCATTCGCTTATCAGAGTGCACCACACACTGACTTAATTGGTAAGAAAAATCGATATTGGCTTGTTGTGCTAGCGCAGTAAATTCATTTTTAAGCGGATTTAATAAATCATCTAGAGCAAATTGATTTTTTTCTATTTTTTCAGAGCTATTATCTAATCGAGAAATTTCAACTAAATCCGATAATAACGCTTCAACCACATTTAACGAATCATCAATATGCTCAGCTAATGCTGTTAACTCTTCGCCTTGAACTTTCTTTTTTAACATAGAAGTAAATAATGATAAGGCGTTAAACGGTTGCATTAAATCATGACTTGCCGCAGCTAAAAATCGACTTTTACTACTATTAGCCGCTTCAGCTTCTGCTTTGGCTTTTTGTAACTCTTGTGTACGACTTTCAACACGCTTTTCTAAGGTTTCATTCGCTTGTTGCAGTGCTTTTTCTGCTTCAATGTGTGCAGTAATGTCAGAAAAAGTGCTAACAAAGCCGCCACCTGGCATCGATTGACCACGAATTTCTAAAACAATGCCATTAGGCATTTTGCGCTGAAAATGATGGCTATCGCCATTTCGCATATGAGCAATACGTTTGGCGATCATCTGTTCACTATCATGATGACCGGAAATAATGCCGCGCGTAATATTATATTTCAGCAAAGTTTCTATCGGTAAACCCGCTTGTACAAAGCCATCTGGATAGTCGAGTAACTGAATATAGCGCTGGTTCCACGCCACCAACCTCATGTCGGCATCAATCACACTAATGCCTTGTTCGATATTCTCGACTCCTGATTGCAATAACTCGCGATTAAAACGAAACATTTGGTTAGCTTCATCAACGATACTCACAACATCTTCTAGTGGCATTTTCTCTGCTCTAGACGCCGCTTTCATTACCATACGCGTTGAAGCTGAACCCAAGACACCAGAAAGCTGTAAACGTGTGTATTCCACCAAATTTACCGGCTCAATATCACTATTTAGGTGATTTGACTTGGCAACTTTCATAAAGGCTTCAGCCGAGTCTTTATCAATAAAGCGTAATAATAAACTGTAGAGATCTTCGGTACTGAGGTTACGCTCAAATTTACTCTGGCTTTTACGGATAAATATTTCGGCTTGTAATTTTTCACCGACACTGCGATGGGTTAATAACGAAACAACAACAAAACAAACAATGTTAGTCATTAAACTATAAAATACACCGTGACTGGTTAAATCAAGAAAATTTAAGCCAAAAAGCGCCGTAGGTTTTAACCAAGTAATAGCAAATAGGCCATTTTCTACCCATGCTAAATTAGGGGCAATAATGGGCAATAACAAAGTATAAAACCATACTAAACTACCGACAATCAGCCCAGTTAATGCGCCTTTACCATTGGCTTTACGCCAATATAAAGCACCAATAATCGCGGGAGCAAATTGTGATAACAACACAAAAGACAGCAACCCAATACTTGCAAGATGACTTTGTTGGTTTATGCTACGCTCAAACGCAAAAGCAAATAATAAAATAGCGCTAATGGCTAATCGGCGCTGCTTTAACAATAAGCCAGAAAATTGTGGGGCCCCCGCTTTAGTAAATAATTTAAACTTCAACATCAGCGGTGTGATCACCTCAGTGGAAATCATCGTGCTAAGTACAATAGCTGAAACAATCACCATACTCGTAGCCGCAGCTAAACCACCAATATAAACAATAATACCCAGCCAAGCCTGTTGAAAAAATAAAGGTAAAGTCAGCACATAGGTATCTGCATCAACACTCCCGCCCGGAAAAGTGAGCAATCCAGCAATCGCAATAGGTAATACAAAAATATTAATTAAAATAAAGTACAGCGGAAATAACCAACGCGCGGTTTTTAATTCTTGTGGATGATGGTTTTCAATCATCATCATATGAAACTGCTGTGGTAAAACAAAAATGGTAATAGCACCTAATATTGCCTGCGCTATTGCCAGATAAACGGAGTTATTTTCACTAAACAAGGTATGGCTTTGTTGTTGCGATGCAAGATCAGCAAAGCCATCAAAAACAAAAAAGCTGGCAAACAAGCCAACAGCGGTTAGCGCAAACAGCTTTACAACTGAGCTAAATGCTATGGCTAAGACTAAACCTTGATTTTGTTTACTGGCGGCAATTTGCCGAGTACCAAATAAAATACTAAAAACAATCAACACAACCGTCACAACAAATGCCGTACTAATACCCGATTGAAAGGTACCGGTAAGTAAATCAAAGCTGGTGCTTATGGCGCGTAACTGTAAAGCAATATAAGGTACAGTGCCGACTAAAGCGATCAAAGCAACTGTAATAGCTATCTTAGGTGAGCGGTCGTAACGAAAAGCAATAAAATCAGCAATCGAGGTTAAGTTTTGTCGCTTAATAATGTTCAACATTTTTAACAGCATTGGCCAGGCAAGCACTAAACAAAGCATTGATCCAATATAAATCGGTGCAAGCCATGCTCCTGTGGTTGCCGCTTGCCCAACAGTGCCATAAAAAGCCCAAGACGTGCAGCTAACCGCTAGCGATAAGCTATACACCCAAGGCTTACAGCGCCATTGTTCAGGTGATTGATTTTGGCCTTTGTAAGCCACTAAAAAAAGTAAACAAAGATAACCAACCGAAAGAATGGTAACCAACCACGTATCAATAGATAACCAAGCTAACAAATTTATTCCTTTATATATTCATGTCATTTCAAGATGCAGGATTGAGCTGAAGTTAGCAACGTATTTAGGCAAAGCATTGCTTGAAGATAACGACCTTTAGCGCTTTTATTACTTAGCATATCACGCTTATTAGTAAGTTGTAGTGCACTAAGGTAGTACTTATTTTCCGAATTTCCTAAGGTAGTCTAGCCATTCGTTGTTTATCAGCTTAAAAGTTATCATAGATGAAAATTACCAACAAATATGTAGTAGAAGCTATTGTTTTTTTTAGTTATGTTTTATTTGCTATGGCGTGGGTCGGTGGCACCGCTAGCATGCAGAGTATTATGCTTTCACTCGATGTTCATAGCTTAGCCTCAGCAAGTTTTATTAGTGGCGCAGTCACTTTAGCTAAAATTGTCGGTACTTTCATTGCGGCTTGGATAGCGATTAAACTGGGGATCAAATATGCATTTTTCCTTTCTAGCTTACTGATAACGATAGGCTTGCTAACCCCTTATGCGCCAAACTATGAATTATTGCTATTGAGCCGATTTCTTATGGGGCTAGGTGGCGCTTTTATGGTGGTATATTTTAATCCTATTGTTTTACAATTTTTTAAAGCCGAAGAGCGCGCCACCATTAACGGTATTAATGCCGTTGCCTTTAATATCGGAACAGCGATAATTTTGTGGCAAATGCAAAGTATTAATCAACTAACCGGAGGCTGGCAAAATAGCTTAACACTATTCTCAATTTTCAGTCTGGTTATTGCCCTACTTTGGTTATTGGTTAAGTTTGAGCAACCATCAACAGCAACAAACCAACAAGATGAAGTTTCAGCGAACTACAGTTATAGCCAAGGCTTAAAAGATCGCTTCAACTGGGTTTATGGCTTAGCTTACTCAGGTATTCTAGCGTTTTATATATGCCTGTTTACCTTCTATCCCAAAGCCGGCATCGTGCAAAGTAAATGGGTAATAGGCTTTGGCATTATCGGCACTATTTTTGGTATTATTTACAGTAAAAAAGTGCCCGCTCGCTTACCTGTTATTCGTTGGTCGGGCTTAGCTGTTATCGTCAGCACGGCTATTTTTTCTTTTAGCGGCCTCTATTGGTTACAAACACTAGCCGCGATTACCTTAGGCTTTTTTATCTTCTTGCCAGTCACTGCATTAGTGTCAATTCCTCATGAATTACCCAAAATGACCGCTGCACGTATCACCATAATATTCAGTATGTTTTATTCCATTAGTTACATTATATCGACCTTGATCCTGTGGGTATTCGGTGCCTTAGTGGATATTCATCAAGGTGATTACACTTGGTCATTTATTTTAATCACCGCACTGAGTTCAACCTTATTTATCGGTAGCTATTTTTTGCCGGAAACAGCAAAAAAAGCACATGCACAGCAAAAGGGAAATTAATATGCGAGGCAATGTATCAAAAAGCTTAATACCATTACTCGAACAAGTTAACGCTGGGCTTGAACAAGCTAAGGCAAGTGGAGCAGCATTTGAGCCAGAGATTATTAGACAAAACTTAGAAAATTTATCTGCATACATGTTACCTGGCCCTGAAGTAAGCTTAGTAACAGACAGCATTTTAACGCTTGAAAATCATCAGCTTGCTGCACGAATTTATCATCCTGAGCCTGATAAACAGCTGCCGGTTTTATTGCACTTTCATGGTGGTGGGCACATGTGCGGTAGCATTGATTTATATGACCCTATCAGCCGAGAGCTTGCCATTGCCGCCCATGCCATTGTTATTTGTCTTGATTATCGCTTAGCACCTGAGCACCCTTACCCGTGTGGCTTGAATGATTGTCAGTACTTGCTAGAAAACTACCCAAGCTTGCTCAATGGCTATCAATATAGTGAACAACTCTACCTTGCTGGCGATAGCGCCGGCGGAGCTATTTGCACTAGCTTGGTAATGAACAACATGAATAATCCTAAGGTTAATATTGATAAGCAAATATTGTTCTACCCCAGCGTTGATTATACTATGGGGTGTCAGTCGATTATAGATAATGGTCAGGGATTTTTATTAGAAGCAGATAAAGTACGCTGGTACTTTCAACAATACTTTAACATCCAAGATGCCAATCTTCTCAACACTAGTATTATCAACACCAGCCCTGAAATAAGTAATACTGCAGAAAACTCAACAGTTAGTCGCTTACTAACAAGCGCATCGCCTTTATTTAGTGAATTTACCGCCGATATGCCTAAGACCTTAGTGATCACCGCTGGCTGCGATCCGTTAAGAGATGAAGGAGTATTGTATGCGGAAAAAGCCAAACAAGCAGGCGCGAGCGTTGAACACTATCAATTTAGCGAATTGATCCATGCTTATATGCTGTTATCAAAATTAATACCTGAGCAGTATAAACGGACCTATGAAATCATTGATAAGTTCGTTAGTAAAAACTAGCAACAAGCGAGCTTTAATAAAAACAATGTAAACTCAAAGCTGAATGTAGAAAAGCTGAATGTAGAAAAGATTAACGCAGAAAGGGCCGTGTAGCAAAGGGGCGTGCGGAGCAAGTCAGCGCTAAAAATATCAGGGCAGAAAGCAAGCTAAAATTAAACGGCCTTTCGACATAAAAACTATTGATAAACTTCCTAATTGGGCTGCTCAACATTTAGTGGCAGCCCTTTTTTTTTACCTACTATTACAGTTTATTGTGCGGTCCAAGCACCGTCCATAGGTAAGGCTGAGCCGGTAATGCTTCTAGCACTTTCACTACAAAGAAATAAAATAAACTCCCCTATTTGCTCAGGCGCCATCATTTCTGGTAAAGGTTGTTTCGCGGTAACGAGTTGATATTTAGCTTGCTCAAAAGCGATATTTTGCTGCTTAGCAATCGCCGATATTTGATCATTAATCAGCGGAGTATCAACCCAGCCAGGGCAAATAGCATTCACCGTAACCCCCTGCTCTGCACACTCTAACGCTAGCACTTTGGTTAAACCAACTAAACCATGCTTTGCCGCACAATAAGCTGACTTGTTAACCGAGCCAACTAGCCCATGCACGGAGGCAACATTAATAATTCTCCCCCAACCATTACTTTTCATATTGGGCAAGGCATATTGAATCGCATGAAAGGCAGCAGATAAGTTAATCGCAATAATGGCATTCCATTTATCTAATGGAAAATTTTCTGCACTTTCAGTATGTTGTATACCAGCATTATTAATTAAAATATCAATGCTGCCCATTTGCTCAATAGCGCGCTTAATCAAATGTTCAATACGGGCAACGTCGCTTAAATCGGCATTATCAAATAAAACACTAATACCATATTGCGCTTTAAAGCTATCCGCTAATTCCTGCCCTTGAGACGCTGACATTAATCCATGCAACACCAGGTTGATACCTTGAGCAGCCAAAACATGTGCAGTGGCTAAACCAATACCACTTGTTGAGCCAGTAATTAAGGCAACTTTTTCGTTAAGCATAACGATTCCTTATTATAGTAATTTGTCTCTAAGGTTATCGTATTTACTTAAATCAATAATTGGCACCTTAGTACCATAGCGTTGTTAATTTATGACGAGGAGCAACGACAATTTTATTAACGAAACTGATTTAGCAGAGCTGAATAATTAGCGTTTAATGGTTCAGTTGTAAAGTTACGATCTAAGGTTGAAATTTTAGCACTCGTCAAAGCGGTTACTGTAAATGTTCCTTATTTCGTACAAATGACAAACCATGCGTTTGACTTATAAACAATAAATGGTAATGACAGCAAAGGTTTGTTATTAATAGGTAAAATAATAGGAACTTTCTGAAAGGAAAAGAGAAAGTAACCTCTGATAAAATTATTATATGTAAATGGAGTAAGCTATGACGTACCGTATATTTGGAGTGATTTCTGGAATAATCTTTTTACTTGCTGGGTGTGCAACATCTTCTTTCAAAGTGGGTAATGATTTCTCTAGTGAAAACGTATCAAAAATTGTAAAAGGTAAAACAACCTCGAATGATATGGTTTTATTATTTGGAGAACCTTTTACCAAAAGCGTTATATCTGCTAAAGATGAAAAGTGGGTATACATGTACTCTAATGGAACAGCTAAAGCTCAAAGTTACATCGTCACTATGAAAGTAGAAACTACTGGCACACAAAAAACACTTGATGTATTAATTACAGATGGTGTTGTATCTAACTTTACATATACAGAGAAAGGTACCCCTTATACTATGCAAGTTAACTAAATTATCTTCAAACGTAAAACCCCTTTGCTCGAATAACAAAGCCCCCTAATTCAATTGAAACAGGGGGCTTTAGGCAAAGCAAAACTCAAACCTGTAAGAGTCTGATACTGATAGAGGCTTATAATTCGAGATCAAAAACCACACTAATTGAAGCCGAAAACACAATGTTTTCTTGTAAATAACGTCCCTGCTTCGCCGAGCTATCAGCCATACGTGCACTTACGGCATAAAGCTCGTTATTAGCACCATATCTATGATGGCTTTGATTTGAATTCGCATTAATACTATAAATACGCCCTAATTCAGCACCAAAAGCATTGGCGAGTGACTTGCCTTTATTTTTAGCATTGTTAACTGCAAGGGCATTAACCTCAGCCTGCAATTTTTTTTCATCAGAAGATTTTAATTCAATATTACGAATGGCATCAATTTTCACGCTTAAGGCGAAATCCATAAAGGCATTTAGCTTATCAATATTATTTAATGTTACTTTTAAGGTGCGACGAGCAATATAGCCTTCTATTTTGTCACGCTCTCCGCGGTTATAAGCATACCGGACTTCGGTTGAGATATTGGATGCTGAAACATTGTCTTCATCTACGCCAAAATCATCAAGCCCATCAAGTAGGTTATTAACTCGCTCATCGACTTCTCTTTTCGCATCTAGGCTTGTCGCTTGGTTACTCTCAACGCTTAAATGCACAACAGCAATATCTGGCATCGCTGTCATTTCTGCATTGCCAGTTACCGAAATATGACGGTTGCCTGGCAAACTGGTATTAGCGAAAGAGCAAGTGGAAAGTGTTAACAGCACAGCACAGGTAAATAATTTCATAATATATCCTATTAAAAAGCAATTGCTACCACAGTTAAGCTTAACTAAAGCTTGTTGCCTGCAGCACGTATATATCAGTTACGTTGATAAAAACCCTCAACTAAGCATTTAAATTAGCAGTAATTTCTCGGTAATTCAGCATTATTTTATGCAAGGATAAATGAACCTAAGCTGAACAGACAATACATTGACAAGCATCATGCCCATCCGAGTACACTTTTAGGATAATTTCATAGTTATAGCGAGCAGCTTTATCGTCAAAATAAACGCTAAACTGCCTAAGGTAAATTGCCCATTCAAGTGCCGTGCTAACGCTTATTACATCTACAGCAACCAATTTACTGACGACTCAGCGGTTAGCTACTTTTGATGTAACAACAAAGCGCTATAAACAGAAGAATTTGATAATTAAATCAAACTTATCTCGATTTATCAGGTAAAATAATCTACCTTGCATATTTTGCTAAATATATCCCTATGACGTTTCAAAATACAGAGTTTAAGTTTGAAACAACATGACAATAAACACCGACAACTAGAGTTACCGCTGTAATGACTTACCGAGTACAAATATGATGGAATCTTTTATAGAATCTCTTATTGAAAATAAGACCTTAGTCACCGCTTTATTAGCTATCGTTCTTATCACGGTTAAGTTAGTTATTACTCGCTTTATTAAACGTCGTGCCAAAAAGAAAAAAGTAGATAAACGCTTCACCGTTAATTTATTGAATAACATGTTCAATTTTGCACTTATTTTTATGGTGTTTAATATTTGGTCGGTTGAGATCCAAAAGTTTGCCTTCTCAATTGCCGCCTTTGTGGTTGCTATAGTGCTGGCAACGCGAGAGTTTATTCAATGTTTTATTGGCTTTATTTATGTGGTCTCTAATCGCCCTTTTCGTATTGGTGATTGGATCCAAGTTGGTAATTATTGTGGTGAGGTCAACTCGATTGACTGGATAAACTTAACCTTACTTGAGGTTAATATTAGTAATTATCAATTTACCGGTAAAACGCTATATATTCCGAATAATCAATTAGTGACAACTCCCATCAAAAACTTAAACTTTCTTAAGCGTTATGCGGTCCATCATTTCACGATAACCCGTGATGGTAGTGTAAATCCATTTGATTTTATTGATGATTTAAAAATGAAGGCTAATAATTACTGCGCCGACTTTAATGATGTTGCCGTAAGATATAACCAAGTCATTGAACATCGACTCGATATCAATATTGCCGGCCCTGAGCCTCATATTGAAGTTGCAACATCCGACATTGGTGATACTCAGGTTATTTTTACTATTTTTTGCCCAACAGAGCGTGCGATGGAAATTGAAAATAAGCTTACCGCTGACTTTATGAATTTTTGGTTTAGCGCCAAAAGCCATAAATAAACAACTCGCTTAGCCAAATAAGCAAAAAACCAGCAAAGAGCAAATCAGTCATCTTTAAACGTTAAACTAGAGGTGACTATTTAGCTCAGCATATAGCTTAGAAGTAATGATTCCTGAGCACTTGCAGTCAAATTTAACACTAACTATCATGCAGTAAGCTCAAGTTCAGCTAATTCTTTGTATATATGTTTCATGGCAATGCTGTTTTCTTGTAATGAGCAATCGCTAGCACTACGTGCAATAAAACCCAACGCTGAAATGTTAAAGTAGGCGGCTATATTCACCCCTGCTTGTTTAAGGCAACGACTACTGCACGACTCTTCACAACCTTCAATTAAAATGACCGGTCTACCTTGAGCTTTTGTTTGTACTTGCTGCTGAGTTGCCGCCATAAGCCATGAAATACAAGACATTTCAGCAATACCGTCGCTATCAAGTGTTAATGCTATATCGTTTGCCATCGTTGCTAGATGCGAACAACCAGAACAAGCAAAAACTAACGGTTTTTTGTTTTTCATTTAAATTACCACTTAAAGTTTATCAATTTACTGGCTCCTGTTTATCTATATACATCAGGCGACAGCGCGCGTACCTTGTCATTCTATGGCAGTAAAAAATAGCGGTATTGATGTGAATCAAAATTAGGTAAATTTAGGCCATATCAGCGTTAATATCAGCGTTATATAGCTAAACCACTTCAAGGGATGACGTTAAAACTATCAAATGATTGCCAATTCAAAATGTCGTGTTTTTCAAAGCTTGTTAACGTCGAAATGAATACAGCACAGAACGTTTTTTCACAAGCTAGCAAGGTGCTTGGCTAAACATAATCTCAGTAATCAGCCCTTTTGTAACAGAACATTAACTTTTACTGTTTATTTGTCATTTTAGTCGCTAGAATTAGCGCGCTTTTTCCAAATGGTTATCTGAATGATTTTTCGCCTTATCAGTTTTTTCGCTCTATGTTTTTCAGCGTTACTTTCTCATGCTGTCGAACTTGACAGCTTGCACAAGTCAACCTCTGCCAATATTGCTCGTGATTTAAAAAAATATAATATTCCCGGTGCCGCCTACGCGATTGTTAAAAACAATAAAGTGATAGCCATGGAAAGCTTTGGTTATACCGACACGAGCAAAACTCAAAAAATCAACCATAATACCGTTTTTAGGCTCGCGTCAGTTTCTAAACCTTTTGCCGCCACAATCACCACAATGTTGGCACAAGAGCAGCAACTAAACTTATCCGATCCTGTCACTAAGTATGTGCCTAACTTTGTTTTAGCAACCGAAGGTGCGGCTAATAAAATTCAATTAAAACACCTATTAAGTCATTCAAGTGGTTTAATGCCTAATGCCTATGACAATTTATTACACGAAAATTGGAGTATGGATAAAATCATCAGCCGTTTCGACCGTGTTACGCCTATCTGCCAGCCAGAGAAATGTTACGGTTATCAAAATATTGCTTACGGTTTTTTACAACCCGCTATTGAAGCGAGTCAACCTAAAAGCTACTCAACATTACTTCACGATAGAATTTTTGCACCGCTAGCAATGGATAATGCTTCGGTAGGTATTGATGTTTTTTTACAGCAAAAAAATACCGCTAAACCCCATATTCTTAGAAAAAGAGTCAACACGGGTCAAAAAAATAAGGCGGGAAAAGATATTAAACGCTATGTTTGGCGCACGGTAAAAGTTTCTCCTGACTATTATAAAGTGGCGCCCGCAGCAGGCGTAAACGCCAGCATAGCGGATTTAACCAAGTGGTTAATTGCCAATTTAGGACATAACCCTGAAGTGCTTTCACCGACACTGCTTAATGAGTTAACCACTCCACGTATTAAAACTAAAAAAGACTTACGTCGGCGTTACTGGCGCGAGCATTTAACTGACGCGCATTACGGTTACGGATGGCGCATCTATCAATTTAATGGTCACCCTATTATTTATCATTCAGGCTGGGTTGCTGGTTTTAGAGCTGATATCGGCTACTCACCAGAGTTAGATATCGGCTTTACGGTATTAATAAACGCTGAATCGAATGTCATTAACAAAATATCTAGCCAGTTTTGGACGAAAGCACATCAGTTATTTTCTCTTGAACATAAGGAATAAAGCTGACAACTTAAGCTATAATACCCACTTTTTAAGCACAGCATCTCAGCTGATTACTCTGCACTGAATAACTATTTAACTATTTAACTATTTAACTATTTTTTTCAAGGTGAATGCCCCGCGAATATCCCCCAACGTAAAACCTGTTGCTTGATCGTTAGGGTATAACGTACGCACTTTTTCAGTAACTGCTTTATCTACTTGCGCGCCATGGCATGTTAGGCATAAACCGCCTGTGGCTATAGGTTTCATATAACGGTAAACCGTTTGTTCGCCTTCTTGAATGACCGCTGTATATTCCATCGTTTTTAGATCTTCTCCAGCCGCTTTACGTTGTTCAAATTGACGAAGTACGGTTGCTTCCCATTCATCGGGAGCGTTTTCGCCATTGCGAACTTTCATTCCTGTGCGTGCTATATTCCAGCTTGATAAAGCAGAGTTTTTATCGGCAATAGGCGCTGCTTCAACATGACAAACGGTTAATGCCTTGATCGGTCCATCTGATTTCATCGCCGTCATTAAAGCATGCTTTAAATCACCACCAAAAGCTTTCACTAGTGCGCGTGCTTGGGCAATATCTTGGCTAGGTACTTTTACTTCACCAGCACTGACTTCAGTTTGACTTATTTCTGCATGAGCTAATGCCGGCAAGCTAAATAAAACGCTAGTGAATAACGTTTTTACCGCTAATGCTTTCATATTGTTCTCCAATATCCCCGATTTCCAGGGTGTGTATGTTTAAGCTGATACGTAATAATTTGTTCAGATAAAAGATTAAAAATAATTGAGTAGCTTTTGATAATACTGATTATCACCATAAAGTTGTTGGTGACTGCCTTGGGCGATAATCTCACCGTGCTCCATCACGATAATTTTATCCATTTTATCAAGCATTAACGGTTTATGTGTTATCACCAACAAGCTTTGTTGGCGATCTTTTACATGCGCTAAGATGTTCGCCATCATGGCCTCTTCATTTCGACGGTCTAAACCTTTTGTCGGCTCATCTAAAATCAGTACTTTGGCAGCACGCAGCAATAATTGGGCAATTTGCAACCTTTGTGCTTGCCCACCAGACAAGCCAGTGCCAGTTGCTCCTAACCAAGTATTTAAGCCTTTGGGCAACTCATCAATAAAGTCGCTTAAATTAACCAATTGACAAACCTGACGCATTTCTTCTTCAGTAGCGTCGGGCTTAGCTAAACGTAAATTATCGGCAATACTGGCATCAAATATATGCCCTTGCTGACTCATTAAAGCAATGTGCTGACGTAAACCTTCACGCTTGATGCGACTTAAATCAGTACCTGCAAGTGTTATTCTCCCGCTACTGCTGTTGTCATTGCTGTTTTTACTGTTATTTTTACTATTTATGGGTACTAGTTTGCCTGACCTACCCGTTGACAAAAGTGCTGCGCCTGTCGGCCAAAATCCCATCAACAAATTCACTAGTGTTGATTTACCAGCGCCACTTGCCCCTATAATCGCCACTTTTTCGCCAGCTTTTATTGATAAGTTAATCGCATGTAAGCTTGCCTTTTTCTGCTCAGGGTAATTAAAGCTGAAGTTTTCAAAAGTTATATCACCATGTTTTGGCTCTTCAATACCAATATCAACAGGTTTTTCTTTATCGATAATAGTGAATAGCCTAGCGGCACTTGCTAAGGTTTGCGGTAACAATTGCAAGGCAAGCGGCATACTGCTTACCGTTTCAAAGCTGACTAAAACCAGTAAAATAATGGCCACTAAAGACTTGCTGTCAACGTCAGCAGTGGCTAACGGTGGCAATAAAACAATAAAGCACACTAACGCAGATAAATGGATAAGGAGAAATATAAGCGCATTTAAGCGAGCATTAATTTTGGCTAAACCATAACGCACATCATAGTATTTTTGAGTAGTGCGCGCGATTGAGCGCTGATAACCAATGCCGACCTGATACACCAATAATGTTTTAATGGCACCAATACCATTAACGAGCGCTTCACTGAGCTGACTTTCTAAACGAGACTTTTCTATGGCTAGCGTTGTTGATGCCAAGTAACTGATCACAGGTAAAATAATGGCAACAGTTAATAAAGCACTTAGCATTATCCAAGCAATGGTACTTGAGAACGTAGCTAAAGCGAAACAAACAATAGGCACTGAGATCAAGGCTACGAAGATGGGCAGCAATACACGCAGGTAAAAGTTGTCGAGGTTATCTATATCTTGCTGAAGTCGCGCTAACAGATCACCCGAACGTAAATTAAGACGATAGTAGGGTAGTAACGGTTCAAGTTGCTGATAAAAGTAATGCCGTAAATCGGCTAATGCGTTAAAGGTTGCTCGATGCGTTAACATACGTTCAGCATAACGCCCTGCCGTACGTACAATCGCTAAAAATCGAATAATAGCAGCCGGCGTAAAATAGTTAACGGTTATGCCGGTTGTGCCTGCAATGGCCATTAAAGTAATAAACCAACCTGATATCGCCAATAAACTGATATTAGCTAATACGGTAATAACTGACAATAAAGCGCCAAGCAGCATCAACGGTAGCTGAGGTTTAAGTAGAGCAAGTAAGCGAAAAAATATCTTCATACTATGCCTCTTAACAATGTATTTTCATGATACTCACTTTCAAGAGATTTACTTTTATATGACGGTTTTTCAAGTGACCGACCGCTAATAATTTTATTCTCGGTAGGTGCGTTCTCGATAAGTTTATTTTCGGTTAACTTACTTTCAAAAAAATGATCAATCATCATAAGTTCACCTGCTTGGCATAATAGCCGCCATGGGCTAAAAGCGACTGATGGGTACCCAACTCAATCACTTTACCTTGCTCAAGTACGATAATTTCCTTCGCTGCCATCACGGTCTGCAAGCGATGAGCAATAACGATCACTAAGTGATGCTCAGCATAGGCATTGATCACAGAAGTAATAATTTGCTCTGTTTCTTGATCAAGGTGGCTGGTCGGCTCATCAAGAATTAACACTTCAGGTTGATGATAAAACATCCGCGCTAGCGCTAAGCGCTGCGCTTGACCGCCAGAAAGCCCCGCTCCCTCTTCACCCACTTTGCTTTCAATCCCCTGCTCAAGACTTGCCACAAAGCTGGCTAAGCCAGATTTTTCAAGTGCTTGCATAATATCTTCATGCTGATAGTCGTCTGATAAGGCAATATTAAACGCTAAAGAGCCGTAGAACACTTGTGCCTGCTGAGAGATCCAACCGCAATGGCGTAACCACTGATCACGATTACTACCCGTTAATACATTGCTGTTAACCGTCACTTGCCCTGCACTTGGTTGAACAAAGCCTAAAACCATATCGATTAACGTTGATTTTCCCGAACCACTTTCACCAATTACGGCATATAAACCTTGCTGTGAAAAGGTTAAATTTACCTGGCTTAACGCGTTTTTTCGCTCAGGATAGGCGAAATCAGCTTTTGCTAGTTTGATGGTAAAAGGAGCGGTAAAAAGGGTTTTTGAACTGGATTGTTCTCGGGGCTGATTCAGTACTTGCACAAGATCTTCAGCGGCGGTAACACCGGCCATTTTGGCATGGTATTGGGTGCCAAGTTGTCGAAAGGGTAAGTAAAATTCAGGCGCGAGTAACAACACCCACAAGGCAAAAACATAATCAACATCGCCATAATACAAACGAAAACCAAGAACCACAGCAACCAACGCGATAGAAATTGAAGCTAAAAACTCTAAAACAAAAGATGAAAGAAAGGCAATTTTTAGAATGCCCATGGTTTCATCGCCATAGTCATCACTGATTTTTTTTACCGCGGCAATTTCTCTGCGTGAAGCGTTAAATATTTTAAGCTGGGTTAATCCTTGAATAATATCGAGGAAATGACTGCTCATTCGTTGCAGCTTAGTCCAATGTTCTTCATTTAAACGCTGCGCTTTATGACCAATAAGGATCATAAAAAATGGCACCATAGGTGCGGTAAACAATAAAATTAAACCTGACTGCCAATCGATCGGAAATACAGCAAAGAGAATAGCGCTAGGAATAACAGCGCAATAGGCTACAACAGGTAAATAACCAGCAAAGTAATCCTCCAATGAATCAATTCCTTGATGTAATAACTGCGCTAATTTTGCGCTGCCTTTAGTTTGTGTGTACGCAGGACCAAATTCGAATAAACGATGGAGTAGTCGTGAACGAATATTAGCTTTGATATCCATAGCACCGCGGCGGCTATAACATTCGCTAAAATACCCAAAGCCGGCACGACAACAGATAATCAGCACTAGTGCTAGCATGATCATGCTTGTGTCAGTGAAAGCTGTGCCAGTGAAGGCTGTGCTGCTCAGTTCTGTGCTTGGTATGCTTTCTATACTTGGAAAGATCACTAAATTAATAAGATAAGCCAGTACGGCTGTTTGCAATATCATCAGCAAGCCATTCACCGCACCCAACGCAATAGCGCGGCTTAACTTACCGTGTGCGTATTTTTTTTGAGATTTGAGCCAGTTATTCACTTGTTTTTTTTGCTGCGGAGTTTGCTCTGTCATTATTACTGGCTCGTTACTCATTGATCATTAATTCTGATCATTTCTATTGTTCTTTACTGAGGATGTACGTCTGCTGATTCACGCTTGATAACGGATAGCTTTAAGAATAGTCCTAAGTGCGTTAAAGCAAGTTAAAGCGTTTAATCGTCGTTATGTTGATCTTTAGAAACATTGTCCACATGCTGCTCCATTTCGTACCACATAACATTAATTATGCCCAAAGAAACCGCGAGCAACACACCTAAAATCCAACTGAAATACCACATAATTTTATCCTTTTTTTACTAAGTTTTTGCTAACTTGCTTAACTCGTTTTAACGTGGCTAGGCACTAGTTTATTAGCGCCTAAGCCAGTGTTATTCAACTTTTGCTTAAATTACGTTCAAGCCAATTAATAGGCGCTATGTTTGTTTTGCTCAATTTCAGCAATGGTGACCGTACGCCACATTTTTTTGTAACACCAAAGGGTGTAACCAATAATAACGGGAATAAAAACAGCTACAACAATAAACATTAACCCTAAAGTTCCTTCACTCGATACCGTATCCCACATTAATAAACTGTGGTTTGGTTGGCTACTCGACGGCATAACAAAAGGAAACATAGCAATACCCGCCGTTAGAATAATACTCATAATGCTGACAGAACTACCAACAAAGGCAGTAACTTTTACCGACGTACTTTTGTTCTTTAGCCCCAATAAAAATGCCACTAACAACGGAGCTAGTAAACCAATAGCAGGTACCAGCCATAACAACGGCGACGCATTGTAATTAGTTAACCAAGCGCCAGCACCTGTAGTAACTTCTTTCATGGTAGGTTGAGCTTGTCCCATGGTATCGATAGTGCTCACCACTAAATAACCATCAATACTTTGCCAAACCATCACACCGGCCAAAGCAAAACAAAGCGCTAATATTACCGCTACCACGCGGCCAATATTGGCTGAGCGTTTTGCTACATCAGCATCAGTGCGCATTACTAGCCACGTTGAACCATGCATTAGCATCATCGCGACACTAACCACCCCCGCTAATAAAGTAAAAGGAGTAAACAAAGCGAAAAATGAACCGGTATAGGTAACGCGCATTAATTCGTCAAAACCAAATGACACCCCTTGTAATAAATTACCAAAAGCAACACCAAACACCAGTGGCGGCACCATAGAGCCAACAAATAAAGCTTTATCCCAATTTGTACGCCACTTTAATGATTCAATTTTACTACGATAATCAAAAGCGAGTGGACGTAAAAACAAGCTAAACAGTGTTAACATCATAGCAAAATAAAAGCCGCTAAAAGCCGTAGCATAAACCAGAGGCCAGGCAGCAAACAAAGAAGCACCGGCGGTAATAAACCACACTTGGTTACCATCCCAATGCGCACCTACAGTATTAATAACAACACGACTTTCATCATCTTTTTTCGCCACGAAAGGCAACAAACCACCCACGCCCATATCCATACCATCGGTGATCGCAAAGCCGATGAAAAGGAAGCCAATCAGACACCACCAAATTAGTTTTAATGTTTCGTAATCAAACATCTATTTTCCCCTTAAGAATTCTGGCTACGAAGACCAGACGTTGACGCTGGCGCTTGTTCAAAGTGATAACGCCCAGTATGTAAAGCACTTGGGCCTAAACGAGCAAACTTAATCATTAAATACATTTCGATAACAAATAAAATACTGTAAACCACAATAAAGGCGACCAGTGAAAACAATACATCACTAACAGCTAAGTTCGAAGTCGACATAAAGGTGGGTAACACTTCACTAATTGCCCAAGGTTGACGGCCAAATTCAGCCACAAACCAACCTGTTTCTATCGCAATCCATGGCAATGGTAGTGCAAGAAATATCGCTTTTAATAACCAACGTTTCTCTTCAATTACGCGTCGAGCATTAAAGTAAAAAGCAAGACAAAATAGCAATAACATAATAAAACCAGACGCGACCATCAGACGAAATGCCCAGAAAACAGGCGCAACTGGAGGAGTTGAGTCTTTAACTGCCATTTGTATTTGTGCTTCGGTCGCATCAACTACATTATCGGTATAACGTTTTAGCAATAATCCGTAGCCAAGATCATGTTTTGTCTCGTCAAATTTCGCGAGGTTTTCTGGCGTTTCTTCGCCATTGCGCAACTTCACTAAGTACTCATAAGCTATCATACCATTTCGAATACGCGGCTCATGTTCGCTTTGTAAATCACGTAAACCTATCACTTCTTCATCTAAAGAGCGTGTCGCGATAATACCTAATGCGTAAGGAATTTTTACCGCATAATGTGTTTCCATTGCTTCGTCATCAGGCAAACCGACTAAGGTAAATGCCGCCGGTGCTGGCTCGGTATGATATTCCGCTTCAATTGCGGCAAGTTTTACCCGTTGTACTTCCCCCACTTCATAGCCTGACTCATCGCCGAGTAAAATAACCGAAAATATAGCGGCTAGACCAAAGCCGGCTGCCACAGAGAATGAGCGCTTAGCAAAGGCTACATCTCGACCTTTAAGTAAATAATAACTACTGATGCTTAAAACGAACATAGCGCCAGCAACATAGCCAGCAGCCACCGTGTGAATAAACTTAACTTGTGCTACAGGATTGAAAATAATCTCGCTGAAGCTCACTAACTCCATACGCATAGTCAGGTAATTAAACTCACTGCCAATGGGGTTTTGCATCCAACCATTAGCAATTAATATCCACAAAGCAGAAAAGTTAGTACCCAGTGCCATTAATAACGTCCCCATTAAATGTTGACGCTTACTGAGCCTGTCCCAACCTAAAAAGAACATGCCGACAAAAGTCGACTCAAGAAAAAAGGCCATTAAACCTTCGATGGCTAAAGGCGCGCCAAATACATCGCCAACATAATGCGAATAATATGACCAGTTAGTACCAAACTCAAACTCCATGGTTAAGCCTGTAGCGACACCAATGGCGAAATTGATACCAAATAATTTGCCCCAAAACTTGGTCATATCACGATAGATCTCTCGACCTGTCATGACATAAACGGATTCCATGATAAATAAAATCCAAGTCAACCCTAATGTTAAAGGGACAAACAAAAAATGAAATAAAGCAGTAACAGCAAACTGCCACCGCGATAACTCGACTAATGTTTCATTAATCATATTGATTACTCTCGTTATTATTCTTTATATGCAAAAAAAGGTGCTGATGTAAGTATGCTGTTGAATAACTAACCCACATAGCATTTGCTCTTAATATTGACGAACTATCACGACGATAGTTTAGTTATAAACAAAAGCGATTACCGTCGAAATCAGTGCATTTGTATCCATTTACTAAGCTAAAAAAATCTGAAAAAGCATAGCTAACATCGATATAGCAATAAGAGTGCCAAAAAAATCTGTAGATTATTAACTTTAAAGATAAAACTAAGTGACTGAAATAATTATAAATATAGCTTTACGATTAAAAAAAATATTTAAATACACTTTAATTGCGCCATAAGTGTCACTAAACTATGTATCATTTTGCCATTATTGACAATTTCAATAGCAAAGGGTGCAGAGCCTGTGGTCCATCAAACTATTCAATCTATTATCGAGTCGGTCGAAAAACCGGCTATTTTTATTACTCCAGACTACGCCATTGAAGCAGTAAACCAAGCCTATCGAGATACTTACAAAAAAGAAGTGATATTAGGGAAAAGTAAGTGTTACGAAGTTTCACATAATGCTAATCAACCTTGTGATCAACAAGGAGAAAGCTGCCCGCTATCGTCATGTAAAAAAACCGGTAAGAATAGTTCTGCGCTTCATATTCATAAAACAGGCGCTGGCGAGATTTATTGCAATATTTTGATGAAACCTGTTAAAGATAATAACGGCATAACCATTGGTTTTTTAGAGATATTAGAAAAAGTGGATTTTGCCAGCAGCGTGAGCAGCGATCGCAGATTAATTGGCAAAAGTAAGCCTTTTCAAGCGCTGCTTAAAATGATCACACGCAGTGCCAATAGTAACATCAGTGTTTTACTACAAGGCGAAACTGGCACAGGTAAAGAGTTGGCTGCACA
Source organism: Cognaticolwellia aestuarii (assembly GCF_002000025.1). Lineage (GTDB taxonomy): Bacteria > Pseudomonadota > Gammaproteobacteria > Enterobacterales > Alteromonadaceae > Cognaticolwellia > Cognaticolwellia aestuarii. The sequence continues at coordinate 65,668 of NZ_MUZV01000009.1, read as the reverse complement.
GTCAATTCACCAAGCCGGTAAGCGAGCAACTAAACCCTTCATAGAAGTTGAATGTACTGGGCTGAGTGAATCTTTATTTGAGTCAGAATTATTTGGTCACGAAAAAGGCGCTTTTACTGGCGCAAGCACCAGTAAAAAAGGTTTAGTGTGCATGGCGAAAGGCGGCACCTTATTTTTAGATGAAATAGGCGATGTGCCGCTTAATTTGCAAGTAAAATTATTGCGCTTACTTGAAACAGGACAATATCGCCGGGTAGGTAGTGTTGACAAGCAAATCGCTGATTTTAGATTAATTTGCGCCAGCCATAAAAATTTAGAACAGATGGTAGAGTCTGGTGAATTTCGACAAGATTTATATTATCGCATTGCCGCCTTCCCTATTAGCTTACCAACACTGCGCGATAGAAAACCTGATATCGCCTTATTAGCTGAGCACTTATTATCAAAAAGTGAGTTTGCAGAGAAAAAATTCACCTGTGAAGCCTTGGCGCTCTTGAGTCATTATCATTACCCTGGAAATGTCAGAGAGCTAAACAATATAGTGCAACGCAGTGCGCTGTTGAGCGATGACGAGCTAATCAGTGTTGAGCACTTACCCAACCAAATCAAAGGCTTAAAAACGCTAGAAAATGACACGATAAATTTAACCATAAACGAAAAAAACCATATTACTGAATTGCTCAATCAATATGGTAACCAGCCAAAAATCATCGCAGATCATTTAGAGATCAGCGTCAGAACGCTGTATCGAAAACTGCAAAAGCATCAATTAAACATCAAAGAATTTACAGTACCGCCAAAATAAAGCACATATGAATAAAATCTAATTCCATGAAGAGTTAGCGTAAATCTAATGAAGGTTGTCCTATGTAATTAACAACGACAACTAATAATCACATTCACAGTGTTAATTACCACAGGTATTATGATACTGGCAACTTTACCTTCTAACTTTACTTTATAACTTAAGAAGTTATGCTAATCTACAAGAAAGTCAAATCACTTATTTTTATAGTTTGATTTACTATTAAATTATTATTTATAGTTCGACGAGTAGAGGCATTATCATGGATAAGATAAGCAAATATCAAGCAACCTTGCTAGTAATACTAATGAGTTTATTTAACGCACCACTTTTTAGTCAAGAAGTAGCTTCTGCCTGTGGCCATCACGACTATCCCCCTTGGAATTGGTCAAAAAATAAAAAAATTGTTGGTGTTTGTGCAGAAGTAACCGAAAAGCTATTTGCAAATATCGGAGTGAAGGTTGACTTAACCTACATTGGCCCTTGGAAAAGGTGCCAAAAAAATATTGAAGCAAGCCTCATAGATATCAATATTTGCTCTTTTATGACCCCTAAGCGCCAAAACTATAGTGAATATATAGCAACACCAATGGGGTACAATGAAAACGCAATTTTTGTAAAAAAAGGCCGTGAATTTCAGTTTACTCAATGGTCTGATTTAAATGGTAAAGTTGGTGTTATGATGCGTGGCGTCAGTATTGGGAAAGATTTCGATAACTTTTTAGAGCAAAATATTCAGGTACAACGCGTTAATAATAATAAACAAGTTTTTGGTCTACTGGAGCTAGAACGAGCGGACTTTACCCCTTATGGTCGTTACGCTGGCATCGCATTTTTGCAATCACTAAATATGCGCCAACAATTTACTATTTTGGATAAACCTGTTGTGCAAGGCAAACTTTATATCTCTATGTCTAAGCACTCTAAATACTTACATCTACTACCTGAAATTGAAGCCTTAATGCAAGAGCCTACATACTCCGAATGGGTTTCTCAGCTCATAAAAAAATATGCTGACATTTATGCAAACGATATATCTACTAGCCAAAAGCTGCTTCCCCCCGACATTGTTCAATAAGCGACTAAAGTTTAGGGTTATCTGATTTATCATCACGTCATACACTATTGCCATAATCTCGCCACTATTGCTCATAAAGTTGCCTCTTTTTTACCGCTCTAAACGCCTTTTATTTTGTTGAAATATCCCTAAGCCTATCAGCAAAATATTGGATATCAGATGTTTAAATCAAATAAGAAATTAGCACTTGTCGACTATCAAGACTCATATTACTACCTGCAAAAACGTAAAAAACAACGAAGAAAATGGTATAAGTTAATCGCCTTAGGGCTGCTTTTAAGCCTATTAATCGTTGTTATTGCCCCTTTAGCGCGCGCAAATACCGTCAATAATGCGCAAGAAAACCAAACAGAAACAGCAAGCAACGGGTTAATTCACGGTCCGCAATTGGTATTTAATCATCCTGAGCAATTACAAAACATTGCCCTGCCCATAGACATAAGTGCTGATATTGAAGTGAATGGTCTCGTTGCCTATGCCAAAATAAAGCAAGTTTTTATTAACCCTTATAACCTTGAACTAGAGGCAAAGTATCAATTTCCATTACCTGAAGATGCAGCGATTAAGCACTTAAAAGTACAAGTTGGCGAGCAAGAGATTATTGGTCAAATAATGGAAAAGCAAGCCGCGAAAGCGGTTTATAACAGCGCAAAACAACAAGGCAAAAAAGCCAGTTTAGTACAACAACAACGTCCAAACTTATTCACTAACAATATTGCTAATATTCCTGCGCAATCAACCGTTGTGGTGACTTTAGAGTTTATTATGCCGGTAACCTTTGTTGATAATAAACTGAGCCTAACCTTACCTTTAGCAATAACCACGCGTTATCACAGTAATGATGATCAGCAATCGAAAACACAACAAGAAATCGAGTTAACCGCTCCAATCGCGAAGTCATTAGCAGACAGCCAAGCGTCAATCAACATTGCCCTCAACGCTGGTGCAAGTATTTCAACGATTAATAGTAATAGCCACAAAATAAATAGCACAGCAATAACACAAGACCAATCGTCATATTTGATCACACTCACTCATGAGCAAGCGTTAGCCGATAGAGATTTTACTCTGCACTGGCAATTGCAAGCGAGTCAACAACCGCAAATAAGCAGCTTTACCGAGCAGGTTAACGGTGAGTACTTCACATTATTGACTTTTTTCCCGCCTCAACTTGAAAGCTCAGCAACTTTAGCGCGCGATATTATCTTCATAATTGATACCTCAGGATCAATGCAAGGGAACTCAATGACACAAGCAAAAACGAGCCTTGAGCAAGCTATTTTACAACTGAATGAAAAAGACAGTTTTAACATTATTGCTTTTAACAACACCGTTGATTTGTTGTTTCCTATAACGCATATGGCATCACAACGTAATATTGGCCAAGCACAACAATTTATTAGTCGCTTACAAGCAGATGGCGGTACAGAAATGTATCGACCATTGAGCCAAGCACTGATAATGGATAAAGCACAACAACAAACAGAAAAAGCAATTCGCCAAGTAGTATTTATTACCGATGGCGCGGTAGCAAATGAGTTTGAATTGATGCAATTACTTGATGGCGCGCAGCGAAACTTTCGACTATTTACCGTCGGTATCGGCGCAGCACCGAATGGCTACTTTATGAAAAAAGCAGCGCAATTTGGTCGCGGCAGTTATGTATTTATTCAAAATAACGCTGATGTGCAAAGCCAAATGTCAGCACTAATGGCAAAAATCAGTCATCCTGCTATTAGCAATATTTCTTTAATGTTCGACAATCAGGTTCATCAACAAGTTGAGGCTTATCCGAAAAAAATTACCGATTTATACCTAGGTGAGCCGATGCAAGTAACCCTTAAATCTAAACTCCCGATCACCAGTGTTCAAGTCATGGGAGATACGGCTACGTTACCTTGGTACCAGCAAGTTATTGTTGATGATAGCCGCTCAGCCCAAGCTGTATCAACGCTTTGGGCTCGAGAAAAAATCGCAGACTTGCTTGATAGCTTAGTTACGGGGGCTAACAAAGAACAAGTGAAAACTGAAGTGATTGCAACCTCGATTGCCCATCAAACATTGTCACCGTATACCAGCTTTATTGCTGTAGAAAAACCGCTAGAAAATAACGTATTGACCGCAAAAAATCGAGCATCAACCGCCAAACGTCAAGCAAAATCCTTAGCAAGAGCGCATGAAAATTTAATGGTCGCTATGCCAAGAACCGCATTGGGTTGGCATCAACAATTACTTATCGGTGTACTATTGATGCTGCTTGCATCACTACTCCTTAGGTATAATAAAAGTAAGGCCGATGCAGGCCTGCACGAAGGTAATCAACATGAATAGCCTGGCTGAGCAAAGTAATAAAACGGCCAATAAAACGAGTAGCAAACCCCGTAGGATGTTATTGGCCTGGGGCCTACTAATAATTGGCATGTTACTGTCTATTCAAGCAAGTTGGCTACCTGCAAAAGCTTGGCTATCGCAGCAATTAATACAGCACAGTTGGCAACAAGCAATGGCGACACAAGCAAACACGGTCAGTGCTAACTATCCGCAAACAGCAAGTAAACCTTGGCCTTGGGCAGATACCTTCCCTATAGCTGAGCTAGCATTTCAACGCTTAGATAAAAGCCTTGTAGTATTAAATGGCGGCGATCCAACCACTTTAGCTTTTTCTGCCGGGGCTATTGCACCATTTAATCAAACAAATGGCACCAAACCCTTTGTGGTTGCGGGGCACCGCGATAGTCACTTTTCATTTTTAAAGGAGGTTGCGATGAAAGATATTATTTCGTTAACGGATACTCAAGGGCGAGACCAACTATATCAAGTAGAGCGTATCGATATTGTCGACGCTGCTTCAGGGCAGCTTCCATTACTAGCAGATGAGTCAAACTTAGTACTTATCACTTGTTACCCATTTGAAGGAATAGGTAACGATGCTAATGAGCGCTATGTCATCACCGCAAGGCCAATATAAAAAATGCGAGGCGTGACGCTAATAATTACGGAAAATATAGCAAGTTAAGCGCAGCTAGCTGAGCCTAGTTAGTTGAAAGTAACTATGAGAGCAGCTAGCTGGAAAAGATTAATACCTCTAAACAACTATATCTAACACTATTCCTAATGCGCTACTGCTAATACACTATTTCCTAATACAATATCCCTAATACAGTATCCCTAAGTCAATAAGGTTAATTTATTCACGATATCTAAACGCGGGCCAGTCGCTATGCAAAGCGATTATCCCGACGACTCAACCGTTAGTAGCCATTAATTTTATCTACTGACGGAGGTATTTCACCTGTAGCACGAAAGCGCTGAATATTTTTTGCCACAATTTCACAGGCACTCTCCATGTTAGTTGGCGCTGAAATATGAGGTAGAACAGTTATATTGGGATGTTGCCAAAGTATACTATCAGCGCTTAAAGGCTCTTGGTCAAAAACATCAAGCACCGCATGACTTATATGTCCAAGCTCGAGCATCTGCAATAGCTCAGGGGTATTAATAATAGCGCCACGAGCAAAGTTAATCACACGACTCGCTTTAGGTAGCTGCATTAAAAGCGCTTTATTGATCAGCCCTTGTGTTGCGGAAGTTAACGGCAGCAAGCAAACTAAAATATCACTTTGCGTTAACATTTCAGTTAAGCCTTCAGCACCGCTGTAAGTGGTTATATTTTCAATAGTCTTGGCTGTACGACTCCAGCCCATCACCTTAAAACCATTTTGCTGTAATTGCTGAGCACTGGCTTGGCCTAGCTCGCCTAAACCGAGAATACCAATTCGCCTATCACTTGCTAATACATGAGGATGTTGTTGCCAATGCTTACTTTGTTGCTGTTGAGCATATAGAGGCATCTCGCGATGTAAATATAAACTCCATGCCAATACAGCCTCAGCCATGGTTTGACTGAGCGTAGGATCAATCAAGCGAACCACCTCAATGGTAGAATCTGCAAGCGCCATCATCAAGCGCTCAACGCCAGCCCAAACACTATGTAGCCATTTCAGGTTTTCAAACTCAGCTAATTGGCTAATATCAGGATTGGCAACAATGGCAAGTTGGCAGTGTGTCTTTTCTGCCGCTGACATATTACTGAAAGCAACAATCGTTTCGTTTGGCAACGCTTGATTTAGCGCAGCAATCCAAATAGCTTGTTCTTGCTCAGGTAATTGACTAATAAATGGGATCATCTAAGTTACATTAATAGGGTGCTGTTTTGTTTATAATACCCCAACAGAACAATCTTTTAATCTATTGATAAATAAAAACTTATAATTTTGTTCTTTCTTCCAACGCCCAACTAAGGTATAACGGCGCTATGAAAGTACCTAAACGCATACAGCCACTCGTTGATGATGGCCTAATAGACGAAGTAATAAGCCAATTAATGAGTGGAAAAGAAGCCACTGTATATATGGTACGTTGCGGCGACGATGTCCGCTGTGCGAAAGTTTACAAAGAAGCCATTAAACGTAGCTTTAAAAAAGCGGCACAATACCAAGAAGGTAGAAAGAGTCGCAATAGCCGTCGCGCCCGAGCAATGGAAAAAGGCTCAAAATACGGTCGAAACCAACAAGAGTCTGCCTGGCAAAATGCTGAGGTTGACGCCCTGTACAAATTGGCGGAAGCTGGCGTACGAGTGCCACAGCCTTTCGGCTGCTTCGACGGTGTTTTATTAATGGAGCTAGTTACTGATGACGCAGGTGATGTTGCACCACGCTTAAATGACGTAGTCATGTCAGCAGAACAAGCACAAGAAGATCACATATTAGTCATGCATTACGTTAAGTTAATGCTATGTGCTGGCATTATTCATGGTGACTTATCTGAATTTAACGTGCTGGTTGACGACTATGGCCCGGTTATTATTGACTTACCGCAAGCCGTAGATGCTTCAGCTAACAACAATGCTAAAGCAATGTTAATGCGTGATGTCGCGAATATGACCAACTACTACGCTCAATTTTGCCCTGAATTAAAGCACAGTAAGTATGGCGAAGAAATGTGGGCTCTATTTGAAAGTGGTGAGCTAACAGCAGAATCAAACCTGACAGGCCTTTTCAAAGAAAACACTCAAAGTGCTGATGTTGATACCGTTTTAGAAGAAATCAAAGCCGCTTTTGAGGAAGAAGAAGCCAGAGTAGCACGCATCAGTGAAGCGAATGCTGTTGAAAGTGACTACTAACTAACTGTTTAACTCACTGTTTAACTAGGGTTCAAACAAGCTGTAAATTAAGCCTTAAAATTAAGCCCGCAACTGCATAAGTGTTGGGCTTAAAACCTCAAGCGCCACTAAAATATCAGCATCAATAAAAGCAGATAATCCCAGTAATAATTAACGTCGCTAATATTACCGTTTCACTGCCCATTAACAATACCGGTCGCCAGCCAACAGAAAATACTTGTTTCAACGAAGTTTTAACGCCAATAGCAACAATTGCCACCACCAATAAATTACTCGACATACTACGAATTATCTCAATCACCCAAAGCGGCAGTAAGCCCAAGTTTTTAACAAAGGCTAAAACAAAAAACATAATCAAAAAACTAGGAATAAAAGCACTAACACCGCCTGGCATCTCGCTATCTTTTTCTTTGTACGCTAGAAAAACCATCATAACAATCGGCATTAGTAACGCGACTCTGAGCAGTTTAATATAAGTTGCAACATCGCCAGCTTCGGGTGAAATGCTATAGCCAGCGCCAATAACTTGCGCAACATCGTGAATAGCACCACCAATAAAAACGCCAGCCAGTTCGTCAGAAAAGCCTAAATAGCTTGCAATGATGGGATAAAATATCATCGACAGTGTACTAAAAGTGGTAATACCAATCACAGTTAACGCAAAATATTTTTCTTGGGATTTATCATTGGGTAATACTGTTGATATGGCCGCCGCCGCTGAAACACCACAAACGGCAACTGCCCCGCCTGACAAAACACCAAACATTTTAGGTAAAGCTAAAACTCGAGCAAACAGCACGCCAAATAATATCGTTAGCAACATGCTCACCATCACAATTAATGGTGGCGTAATACCGAGCGAGACAATATCGGCAAACGCAATACTTACGCCGAGTAAGCCAACACAAAAACGTAACAGCTCTCTTGAGCAGTAATTAACCCCTAGTTGAATATTCTGGTGTTGATAAAATGAATGTAATAGCAAGCCTAATAATAGTGCGCACAACATAACCGGCGCTTGATAGCGATCAGCGACGATTGTTGCAAGAACAGCAACCAATGAACATAAAATTGCACCAAGTAATGTAGCTTTCAAATTGACGAGCATTTCTTCATTAAACCGAAAGGTTATTTAGCGAAAGTGAGAGAATAAATTGTATCATCAGTATCAATGTTTTGGTTATTTTTCTAATAAAAACAGATAAAAAGCGGCTTTATGGGCATAGCACTTCTTGGTGCTATTTCAGCTGAAATTAATCACTTTTATAGATTATATGCTGAGACTAAAATGTTTTTTCTTCGCAGAATTAGCATGAAAGTCAGTCTGTCGCTGTCGACTTGCTAAACCAGTGATTATTATTAGCTTTCGCTGCAAAGCGCACTAATAGCAAAGCAATAAATAGCACCATAATGGGCATTATAGTGCCTGCAGGACCGTAAACTTGATATGAGTTACTAATGAAAAATGCATGGAACATTTGTATAACAACACTAACAAATGACAGCACAAATAGCTTATAGCAAATAGGCTTTTTCATTAACAAAGCCAAACTGCCTAATGTGCCAGTAAACACCGCTATCGCAAAAGCAGTCGTTGCCCACCAAGGTGTGCTAGCAAGCAAATCTTGTTGAGGTTGTGGTAATTCAGCCAGTGTTGCTGGCGTCATCATCATTTGATTAATAAACGCCATCAAACCCAATAAATTCCACAACAGTGCTAAGGTGGCTGCAACTTTAAACCAACGAGGTATCGCTACTATTTCTGGCGCTTCCATACGATTAGGCATAATGATCCCTTTATTATTTATAGTAACGGTAAACTGATTATTATCGACTTAACGAACGTTATCCGTTTTTTAGTTTATGAATCCAAACAGCATCAAGAGACCAAGTTACGCTAAAATTAAGCGCTTAAGACGCTCTAGTAAGTTAATCTTAAGCTGATTTGAGCATAAGCTTTAGTTATTCTCCCCAAATATCTTTCGGTTTTAGCTTTAACACTTTTCGTTCACCGGGTTTACGCTCAACTTTAGTTTTATTAGGGTTAACATAAATTTTACTGGCATTAGCTTTTGCTGAGTTATAATTTTTAGCCGCTAAAACCTGTTCTAATTTATCTTTATTGTCTTCAACTGCCGGATTTTTTACTTGTGCTTTAGCACGACGTTGCACATGAAACTTTTTATCAATGCCCTGCAAAAAGTTACGGAGTACTTGATCTTTACATTCACGATAATTTTTATGATCGGGCTTGCGAGAAAAAGCACTTAACTCTGGTTTATTTAAATTAAAATTGGCTAAAGCTAATATTTCAATAATATCTTCAGCTTTTAAATTGAACGCTATTTTCAGTTTTGTCAAAATAAGATTGTTATTTAAACGTTTCTCAGCTTTGACAGGTTCGCCCTCTTTTTTACCACGACGCTCATTAATAAAACCATTTAAAAATGCAGCAAAAGTCGTATCAGGACAATTAACATAAGCCGGGTCTTCTTCTTTTTTTAACCAATTACTGATTTGATCACGCGTCACAGTTAAATCGCCGGCAGCAAAAATAGCAATAACCTTTTGATCATTAAAATTAAAGGTATATCTCAGGCGACGCAATACATCGTTGTTAGTCACAAACTTCTCCAAAGAACCAACGCATATCGCTGGTTAGTATTGTTTTTACATTACCTAATTTTATTCAGTATTTGTAATACAATGGTGATTCAATTACTGAGCATTATACACGCTTTAAATAATGAGATCTTTAGCTACCACGCGATTTAACACAAAAGCTTCAAGGCTTTACATTTAGCGGTTAAAGTTCAGGTAAAACTCATGTTAAGATACCGACAAATAATGCTGAAATCGTCAGGTAAATTGTCGAAACGCTTGGTTATATAAATTTCATCGTCAGTAAATAAAAGAGCAGTCATGAGTAAAAATGTTAGTCTATTCAATCCAGTATTAGCAAAAAGTCGAAGTAACAATGCTGATAGAAAAATCTGGCAAAACCTTCCTGGAAGTAGTGCAAGTGTTGCTATTTTTCATGGCGCATTATCATCTAAGCAACCGATACTATTACTCACTCACGATACGCCTTCCGCATTGCGTTTAGAGCAAGAGCTAGCGAGTTTGAATCAGCAGGCACAGCTACCCATTTGTTTATTTCCAGATTGGGAAACCTTACCTTACGATACATTTTCACCGCATCAAGATATTATTTCTCAGCGCTTGGCTACCTTGTACCAATTATCACGTATGGACAAGGGCATTGTTATTGTCCCCGTGTCGACGTTAATGCAACGTTTAGCACCTAAGCAATATTTAGAAGCCAATAGCTTAATCATCAAAAAAGGTGATAAAAAAGATTTACATCAACTCAGGCAAGAATTAGAAGCAAGCGGCTATCGCTGTGTTGATCAAGTAATGGAACACGGTGAGTTTTCTGCCCGTGGTGCGATACTTGATATTTTCCCTATGGGCAGTAAAACACCATTTCGTTTAGACTTTTTTGATGACGAAATTGATGAAATACGCTTATTTGATCCAGAAAACCAACGCTCGAGTGATAAAATTTCTGGTATTGATCTCCTACCCGCACATGAGTTTCCTACTGATACTGACGGCACTAACTTGTTTCGCAGCCAATATCGCGAACAGTTCACTAGTACTATCGATAAAGAATCTATTTATCATCAAGTTAGCAATGGCATTATGCCTGCTGGCATCGAATACTATTTGCCACTATTTTTCGAACAAACCAATACCTTATGTGATTACCTCTCAGCAAACACCCTAGTAATTATCAGTGGTGATATCGATAAAGCCTTAACACATTACTGGTCAGATATTGAGTACCGCTATGAAGACAGACGCTACGATCCAACTCGGCCATTGCTGCCACCTAAGCAGTTATTTCTTAATAGTGAAGAGTTGTACAGCGCATTAAAGCCGTTTGATCGTATCAATTTAAAGCCCCAAGCTAATGACGACGAAGTTAAAACTTCGCAAATACAGTTTGATGTTCATTCACTGCCAGATCTAACGATAGATCATAAACTTAAGCAGCCATTTGAATTACTAAATAATTTCATTGCCAGTAAAGAAACACCAAAAAAACTGCTATTTGTTGCCGAAAGCCAAGGACGCCGAGAAAGTGTTTTAGAGTTACTGCACCGCAATAAAATTAAGCCCAATGTTTTTGATAGTATTGAAGACTTTGTTAATAGCGATGAGTTACTTGGCATCACGGTTAATGCCTTAAGTGCTGGCTTTATTTTTCAAGCCAAAGGCAGTGCTAAGAAAAATGCCATTGCCTTAATAACCGAAGCCGAATTACTCGGCGACCGAGTGCGCCAAACGCGTCGCCGTAATAAGCAACTCGATATCCAAAACGATGCAATATTTAAAAACTTAGCCGAACTGAGTATTGGACAACCGGTAGTTCATATTGAACACGGCATTGGTCGCTATATGGGCTTACAAACCATTGAAAATGGTGGCATTACCACTGAGTTTTTGATGCTTAGCTACGCGGGTGAGTCCAAGTTATATGTCCCGGTTGCCTCATTGCATTTAATCAGTCGCTATTCAGGTGCTGATGCAGATCATGCACCTTTACATAAACTTGGCAACGATACTTGGAGCAAAGCGAAGCAAAAAGCCGCAGAAAAAGTACGCGATGTGGCTGCTGAACTACTAGATATTTATGCTAAACGCGCCAGCAATCACGGTTATAGTTTTAAACGCGACAAAACTGAATATCGTGCATTTGCTGACAGCTTTGGTTTTGAAGAAACCTTAGATCAAGAACAAGCCATTAATGCCGTGATCAGCGATATGTTATCGCCACAAGCTATGGATAGATTAGTTTGTGGTGATGTCGGTTTTGGTAAAACCGAAGTGGCTATGCGGGCAGCTTTTGTGGCAGTAAACGACGGAAAACAAGTTGCGATATTAGTGCCAACTACCCTCCTTGCTCAACAGCACTACGAAAACTTCCGTGACCGCTTCGCTAATTGGCCAGTGAGCATTGAAGTACTGTCGCGCTTTAAAACCGCAAAAGAGCAAAATGCAGTTATCAAAGATGTTGAGTCAGGCCAAATAGACATCTTAATTGGTACACATAAGCTTTTACAAAACAGCATAAAATATAAAGATTTAGGTTTATTGATTGTTGATGAGGAACATAGATTTGGCGTTAAGCAAAAAGAAAAAATCAAACAGTTACGCGCCAATGTTGATATTTTAACCCTGACGGCAACCCCCATTCCACGTACCTTAAACATGGCCATGGGTGGCATGCGTGATTTATCTATCATAGCAACACCTCCAGCGAAACGCTTAGCGGTAAAAACATTTGTTCGACAACGTGATGATGCTTTAATACGCGAGTCTATTCTCAGAGAAATACTACGCGGTGGCCAGGTGTACTTTTTACATAACAATGTTGACACCATAGATAAAACCGCTGCAGATATTCAAGCATTACTGCCAGAAGCAAAAATAATTACCGCTCATGGTCAAATGCGCGAACGCGAACTCGAACGTATTATGAGTGACTTCTACCATCAACGTTACAACGTATTGGTATGTACTACGATTATTGAAACCGGTATCGATGTACCGAGTGCCAACACAATAATCATGGACCGAGCCGATCATTTAGGCTTAGCACAATTGCATCAATTGCGTGGCCGTGTTGGTCGTTCGCACCATCAAGCCTATGCTTATTTGTTAACACCACATGAAAAACGCATGACCAAAGATGCGAAAAAGCGTCTTGAAGCTATCGCATCATTAGAAGACTTAGGCGCAGGCTTCACCTTAGCAACCCATGATTTAGAAATTCGTGGAGCCGGCGAGCTACTAGGTGAAGATCAAAGTGGCTCAATGAGCCAAGTGGGTTTCAGTCTTTATATGGAAATGCTTGATGCCGCTGTTGCAGCCTTAAAAGACGGTAAACAACTATCGCTTGAGCAAGTGATGAAAACTCAAACTGAAGTCGATTTACGTGTTCCTGCTTTATTGCCTGACGACTATATTTTCGATGTTAGTATCCGTTTAAGCTTATACAAACGCATCGCGAGTTGTAAAAACAAACGAGCACTTGATGATGTACAAGTTGAATTGATTGATCGTTTTGGGCTATTACCGCAGCCGGCAAAAAACTTAATTCATATTGCCAAACTTAAACTTAAAGCTGAAAAAATTGGTATTGCCCGTATTGATGTTGGTCCAGCGGGCGGTGCTATTGAATTTAGCAGTGACACCAAAGTCGATGCTATGTTCATTATAGGGTTAATACAGCAACAACCAAAAATCTATAAAATGGACGACGCTAATAAATTGAAATTTAAGCAAGCAACTGAAGATGCAAAGTCTCGCTTTATTTTAGTTACCACTATGTTAAACGAGTTGGCTAATCATTTACGGGCATAACATCTCGCCAAATGCAGCAAGCGCCAAGGTAAATGATTGATAATTTATGTATTGATCAACTTTTGCTATTATTATAAACAAGCGAATGGCTTGGTAAAATAACCCTTAATTGGAAACTGAATGAAATTAACCCAACTATTTTTATGCTCTGCAGCCTTAACATTACCCCTAACATTACAGGCTGCAACATCAAAAAATAACGACCGATGGTTTGAAGTAGAAATTATCCTTTTTAGCCAATTAGGTGATAAAAGTCAGTTAACAGAAACTTTTCCAGACACCAGTGAGTTACCTAAGTATCGCCGCTCAGAGGACTTACTGGCTCGTTATTTAAACCCCGACATTCGTAGTTTAAAGCAACTACTGCCCAGTTGTGATAACCCTGAGTATCCTCAAGAACTGATTAAAACTCAAGCACAGTTACCGGCACTTTTTGAAGAAAAAACCTTAACGCAAATAGCGCAATTAACCGAAAACCTTACGTCAAACACAAGCGACGAAAACACGGTCACTGCCCCTGATTTAGTCGGTGATAATCGCTTCGAAGATACATCAAATATTAATACTACAGCGGCAACATACACGCCTAATGTCAGCAATAATGCTACGCAGACACAAGCTAATAGCCAAACAGATAATAACGACAGTGCAAGTAGCCCAAGCTCAAACAGTGCAGTTAACGCTAATATGGCTGAAATCAATTCGCTACCAAGCCAATTATCAACAGCAGAATATGAAAAAATACAAACCTTAGTATCAGCCGCTGACGCTGAATTCCAACAGCTAAAATTCCAATCTAGCGAAAACTTAGTAACTAAAGTTTTGTGTCGTATAGATCAGCATTATTTTGCTGAACATCAAGCTAATGATCCGAGTTTCGACTACTACGGCTTTACCGTTGATAAAATGCCGCTATTAATTGATGCCCCTGAAAATATCACTAACGACCAAAGCCATTTACTGAGTAAAGAGTCTTTACAACTTGGTGATGTCATCACAGATTTAAGATACAGCAAAAACTTCCGCCCATTATTGCATATGGGATGGCGACAAGTGGCTCGACCTAAAAAGCAATCGATTCCTGTCAAAGTTTACGCCGGAGAAAATTTTGCGGCTGATCACCAAAAAAAATTAACGCGCTTTAATGACTCAAAAACACAGCAAATAGCACAATTACTTGAACAAACAAACGCTGAAAACCCGACGATATCAGCGTTAACTGAAAAAATGACGGTTAACCTTGAGCAACTTAAAAGTGACCAAGCAGAACAGTTACAGGCCGCCAAAAAAGCGCGCTTAGAAAAAATTATTAGCCAAGTATCACAAGTCAATGACAACACAGATGAATTGCTAACTCAATTAGCCAACGAAGACTTATCTTTAAAGCTAGTTGGTGAAGATTTCACAACAGCTAAACAAGAAACACCACCGTTGCCACCAGTTCAACCATGGTTTATTGATGGTTTTTTTAATATTCATTTAAAACATTATTTGTTTATTACCGCTGATTTTAACATTTTGGATAAAAATTTATCAGAGCTTGCTACGGCACAATTAGCAAGCTCAAACTCAGCTACAGAGAAGTCAAATTCAACACAGGCCAAAGCTATTCGCTTTAAACAAAACCGACGAGTGATCAGTGGAGAGGTACATTATTTCGACCATCCCTACATGGGCATGATCGTTCAAATTAGACCTTACAAAAAACCCGATCTAGAGTCAGAATAAAATTACAACTTAACTCAGTCACAATTTTTATTTTTCAACAAGAGATAGTTAGAGAACATTATGGATAAAGAAATTGCAATTCAAGCAGCGGTATTTCGCCGTTTACTGGCACATTTAGACGATAGAAAAGATGTACAAAACATTGAGTTAATGAATCTTGCCGGCTTTTGTCGCAACTGTTTTTCGAAATGGACCGTCGCAGAAGCTGAAAAACTTGGTGTAACGGTTGATATTGACGATGCACGCGAACAGGTTTATGGCATGCCTTATAGCGAGTGGAAAGAAAAATACCAATTACCTGCAACCCCAGAACAACTAGAAAAGTTTAATCAAAAAAAATAAACGCATAGCAATGAGTGTTATTCATTACGCTCATTGCTATTATCTTCAACTTATATAATGATGTATTTGTAATTATTAACGATGTAATTATTAACCATGTATTTGGTATCCACGGATAATCAGCAAACATGATTAGCGAGGTATAACAAAGAAAATAAAGCAGTGAGGTAAGTAAACCGATGAGATGTTGCGTTTTTCTATTTATGCTAACCCTATGCTTAATGTTAAGCTTTTCAGTTGCTGCCCAGCAAGTGCTACGCACTTCATATTACATGCAAAATATTGCCCCACAGCTTTTTTTCGATGCAGACGGTCGGCCGACTAGCGGCATTTTATTTGATATAACCCACGCTATCGCCGACAAACTCGACGCTAAACTTGAAATGCTGCCCATTCCACGTAAAAGAGTGGAGCAATCCTTAATCAGGAACATTGTTGATATGCATTGTGTTGCCAATAAAAAATGGTATAAACGCGGTGACTTGCATTGGAGTAGCGTACTTTACAGTACTCCAGATATTCTGATTAATAATATCGGCATGACAGACATATCTGATTTAGCTAAGCAAAAAAAGCTCAAAATTGGCACGTCTCTGGGCTATATCTACCCCGAGTTAGTCACTTTTATCCAAAATGGAAACATTCTACCGGTAACCAGTTTGTCGCCAGGTGATAGCTATAAAATGTATCGTAAGAATAGAATTGCAGGCTTTGTTATTCCTGAAATTGAAGCATCATACCTCGCCAAAGAGCCGTCAGACGCTGTTATAAGCTTAAATGAGAATGAAATACGCTGTGCTTTCTCTCCCAGTATGAAAAGAAAACAAGTAAAAAAAATTAATAATATTATTTTGGATTTAAAGTCTTCAGGGCAAATCGATATGATATTAAGTAAATACAACAGCACCCGTAGAATATTAGCTCACGATGACGCTATCGCAGTCGAGTAATGCGCTATTGATGCGCCATCATCAAACT
Organism: Cognaticolwellia aestuarii; assembly: GCF_002000025.1. Taxonomy (GTDB): domain Bacteria; phylum Pseudomonadota; class Gammaproteobacteria; order Enterobacterales; family Alteromonadaceae; genus Cognaticolwellia; species Cognaticolwellia aestuarii. The sequence continues at coordinate 49,123 of NZ_MUZV01000009.1, read as the reverse complement.
TTAAGGCATAAGCCTGTTGCCGTTGTTCGCCTATCATTTTTATCACGAGACTCTAACCAGCGGCCACGTTTCATCGAATGCTGACGCCGATCATCACCCGTTCGACGTTCATGTTCAGGCAGTGTTTTTACTTGATTATTCAGCGGTGTTTCTAGGCTTTCAGGTTGAGAGTTTTTATCGGTTTTCTTTGCTCGCCCTTGCTTTGCTTGAGGTTGCTGTCGACGACTGTCTTTTGCTGAGGGCTCAGCTTTGACAGTGTAACTTGAGGGTAATAACTCTGCTAGAACGTCCATTGAACTTGCGCTTCCAAATGCTTAAAGAATGACTGATTGTTCATTAAATCGGCAGCAATAATTAAAAGTTTAGTTATTTATTTAACAGAGGCTAACGAATTACTATTTCAAAATGTTAGCTCGTGTTAATAGTCAAAATTAACGGGAAACGCATCAATCGATGATAAATTTAACCTATCTAACCTGAACACTGGATAATGAGTGCTTGATATTCCAGCGAATCAATAACTTAGGTGGCAAAGTAAATGCTATAGCAAGGCGAACATCACTAATAGATACCATCAATGCTTCATTTTATGCCATTGCCAAGGCAAAACGTTTATGGGTAGCGAGCTATTTAACGACGTTTTAACGCAGATAATAGCTTAAAGGGAGGATTGAGCAAGTGCTGCTTACCCAGAGTTCAGGCTATCTATTAAGTTTTGCCCCCTAACCTGTAAAATCATCTTAAACAGTCAGCTTTGCCACCAAAGCGGTCACTCATTAAATACTAAAAAGCCGCTTCAAAGCACGCCATAACTTAAGCCTTTGATATATAAAATATGTCTACCAGATTACGAGTTTGAAATTTTTTTGTATTAACCAAAGTAAGCTGATTTTTTCTTAGTAGAGCTAGGGATTTAGTTTACTTTAAGAACAAGCTAAAAACTCACAAAAAGGAAGCCATTTTCACTATACCATTTCACTCATAGTAATTCCGATGTGTAGCATTACTTGTCTTTCAGGCTTTCAAAAGTCTCTTTGATTTTTGGGATCATTTCTTTATCGCTAAACATCTCTGAACTTTTAATGATTATGGTTTTCTCTGATTCTAATAGCTCTATTATTTCAGCTTCAATCTTATCCATTACAGGCTTCAATATAATTAAGTCTCTTTCCACTCTACTTCTAATATCCGCAATAGTGGCAAAACCCTCATGCACTTTAGGAAATAACACATTGATTTTGAAGCTTATTTCCTCTTTTGCCCCTTTGATTAAGGAGTAATCACCATGCATAAAAAGTTCGCTTGAGTCTAGTAAATATTTTAAAACTTCACCAATCAACTGTTCTTTAGTTGCATAATGTTCAGGGTAATACTTCTGATGCAATTTTTCTGGAAGCGTCTCGCTCACTAGTGCTCGACTACAACGTCGAGAAAGATACATAGTAACAACGTTTACGCTAAAGGGATGAATTATATTATTGAGTAAAAGCTTATTTGTGACTTCCTTGAGAGTAAGTTCCGTTATTTTACTGCTCAAATAACTAAATAGTTTTTTGTTCATAAACAATGAAACATTGGACATAAGTTGGAATAATTCACCAAACTCATCATTTTTAAAAGACTTGAGGAATTCTATGTCGTAGCCGTATAAGTCAAATGTCCCAAAGTTAGTTCTCTTTTCTGAACCAATAGACTTTATTCTTTTTTGTAAATGCTTTATATCTATATCGGATTGATCAGCAAAACCATACCCCTCTAATATCCTTGTCATATCTTCTTTGAAAGCATCTCTGTCAATGACTTGTATCACATCAAAAAAGTTCTGGAGTATATTTGGTTTACATTGAATACGAAAAGATAAGTCTACTTGATCATATACTTCGACTGTTGTTAGCTTTAATAAGGATTCAATTGCTTCATACGGTTCTTTGCCCACGTAGCCTTCAAATGACGTATACTCATTGACAACTTCCTTTATGTAACCTTTAATTTTACCCTCTTTAATATCGTTTAATACCTCTTTACTAAACTGATTAGTTAGTTTGATTGCAGGTTCAGTAAGTGATTTAGACACGTAAAAAAGATATTTGATCTTATTTCCGCTAAAAAGGCTTTCATCAATAGTTAGATGCAAAAGAAACTTTATTAACTCTTTCAAAAGTGCAGGTTTAGTTATGTTAGATTTGTATTTCTTACACTGAACAATAGCAACAACTTCATCATTATAGTAAATCACACAGTCTCTACCTCTTTCTCCGACACCTTGCATGAGAGATATGTTGTCATATTCACTATGCTCATTATTAGCTATTTCTTCTTTAATTAATTGATAGGTAAGTATTTCGAAGTCTCTATCGCTTAACTCACATAGTGGCAAATCTCGGCTGCTTGCATTCGTTGCATGTGGTCGATATCTTGATTCAATTTCATTATCGATTTGTTCATCACTAACGGTGTTATACATTTGAATTCTCTTTGTTGTGTAAGTTTGCTAGCTGCGTTAGAAGTATTTACCAATGGTTAACCCAGCCCATGTAGTGGGCTTAGACCGTGAGTCCTTTAATGTTTAAACTCCTTATCATAGAATACCATATAGTGGCCAATTTCAAGTGATGCTGCACAAAATGAGGCTGTAGTGGTGGATTAAAACTTGTCGCTAGTTTTATGTGAACGGAATGCTTTGTCATAACTCTAGTTATCCAAGAACTCACAGCATGTGCGAATTCGTTACTAGCTTTTGTCCAAAAATGCGCTTGAGCGACCGTCGGCTTTGAGCTTAAAGCAGACCTTAGCAGCGACTTTAATACTTTAGCTAAGCGTACAAAGCAGACCTAATTTAAGCGTGGACTTATCTGAAAAAATGGACAACTTCTCCACCATAGCCGTCGTTTACATTTGAAATATTATCAATCACTTTGTACGCAAAATGGAACTTTAATAAACTATAAAAAGCACAGTTTACATTTTATAGTTTATTAACCTGGCCATTATTTTTAGTCTTTTTAAACCCAATTTATCCAAAGCTGTAACTTTTATGCAATAAAACTAAGTAACAAATATACAGCTAATACTACGGCAACCCACATAGCCATACTACCCGTTGGATAATCTCGTGACAGTAAAATACTCAGTCGGTCATTTTTTCCAGCAAAATAACCTAAGTAAGTCGTTAATCTCAATTTAACCGCATCTCTTATTGCACGGTCTACTCGCCAGATGACACTAAACGCATTCTGTAAAGCACTTGGAATTGCACGACGATAAAACCAATCAAAATCTAAAACCGTTGAGCGTAGTTCAGGTGGATACATGCCTTTGAGATTAAGCCAAACAAAAGCCAATGCAGAGAAAAACAGTAACTGTGTTTGTGCCAACACATGCGTTGCGTCATATGGGTTATAACCTGTGTCATAAGGTAACAACGAATATAATGCTTGCGGGTAAATACCAATGGCAATACAAAGCGCTGCGGCAATTGCCATCGCCAACAACATATTGTTGGGTGGATCAGTTGCTCGGATACCTGAATCATGAGCAAAGAAGGCAAAGTATGGGATCTTAATGCCTGCATGATGAAAAACACCCGCCGAAGCAAACAATAACATTAGCCATACCCAGTCAAAGCCTTCCTCAAGCGCGGCAGTCATCACCATTGATTTACTAACAAAACCACTAAATAAAGGAAAAGCGGAAATAGAAGCAGCCCCGACGATACACAGAATCGTGGTTTTGGGCATAGTTTTATATAATCCCCCTAGATCAGAGCCATTTATCCGCCCAGTCATGTGCAGTACTGCCCCCATAGACATAAACAGCAAGCCTTTAAAAATGACATCATTAAAGGCATGAGCTACGGCTCCATTGATTGCAAGCGCAGTACCTATGCCAATACCAACAACCATAAAGCCCACTTGGTTTATCAAGCTATAAGCCAAGACTCGGCGTAAGTCATTTTCAATTACGGCAAAAAATATAGGGAAACACGTCATGGCCGCGCCAATATAGACTAAAATCTCAGCTCCTGGGTAGGCCCTAGCCAGCGCATAAACTGCAATTTTTGTGGTAAATGCACTAAGAAAAACAGTACCTGTTACGGTCGCCTCTGGGTAAGCGTCCGTTAGCCAGTTATGCGCAAAAGGAAACGCACATTTAATACCAAAAGCAATAAAAATAAGCCAACCAGCAATACTGTCTAAGCCAATATAGCCAAATGCTAAGCTATTATTTTCAGCGGCATAAAAAAGTGCGCCAGCCAGTAATATAACACCGGAAAGCACTTGAATAATGAGATAGCGCATCGCCGCATCATAGGCACGCTGAGTTCTGCGAGCCAAAATCAGAAATACCGAGGTAAACGCGAGTAATTCCCAGAAAATAAATAAAGTTAATAAGTCCCCTGCAAATACAGCACCTAAAGCACTTCCTGCATATAACATTGCAGCGACTTGTTGCAAGGTATCGCGAAGGTGCAACGAATAAATAATGCCAATTAGCGCTGCAATGTGAAAAACATAGCCAAACATTAAACTTAGTTTATCGACACGGTAAGGAATAAGTTGGTAATCAAAAAAGGCAAATTGTAAATGAACACCTTCTGGCATCATCCAAAGGTGCAGCGCGCTCAATATTGGAACAGCTAGCATTATTGCACTACGCAGCATACCGCGAGTAAATAACAGCATGAGTGCACCGATAAAAAAAGGAACAAAAGGCGGAAGATCAATCATCCACATGACAAGCTCCTTTTTCGTTTATCGCATTTTTACTCAGCGCCTTTTTGTTAAGCGAATCGGGACTAACAGATTCGATTGAACGGCTGTCATAGTAGTCTTCCGAACGCATCAACAGTTTACGCATCCAAGTTGCAACAAGCACCAAAACCACACAGCCAACAAATCCATAGATTGGGTAAAAAGCCCACAAACTATCCCATTCATGCATAGTATGGCGATGAATAACGAAGTCCAATATGACCAGTACAACACAACAAAGATAAAATATATTGAGCAATCTCTTTATATTTTTTGGATCATCAAATAGGTATTTTCTCTCATCTTTCATGAACTATTCCCTACCAGTCAATACTGCTGAAGCCAACTCAAATAATGGTTGGGGGTAAACAAATAAGGTTAAACAACCTAACGTGGTGACAACAATCGCTATTAATGAAGGCAAAGGTGCTTCCTTTATGTCAAAAATCGGCAATCTATTTTCCAAGCTTTTGGTACTACTAGCAGAGGCATTAAAGCGGCTAAGTTTTGGAAAAAATGCATGAAAAGAAATAGGTAATAAGTAAGCAATATTAAGTAACGAGCTCAACATTAAAATTACCATCAGTACAAACTGTTCAGTTTCTATGGTGCCCATCATTAAATACCATTTGCTCCATGTTCCACCGGTAGGAGGAACCCCGATAATACTCAGGCTAGCAATAAAGAATGCGCCCATCGTTATTGGCATTTTTAGACCAATACCACGCATGTCACTAATTTTTGATTTATGTAAGGTCACTAGAATGGCACCAGCACAAAAGAACAAGGTTATTTTGCCAAAAGCATGCATAGCGATATGCATAGAGCTACCGATAACCCCTGATGATGTTGCTAATAGCGCACCTATAGTTACGTAACCTAACTGACTAATTGTTGAGTATGCTAGCCGTGCTTTGAGGTTGTCTTGGCGCATGGCAATGATAGAAGCGAGTAATACCGAAGCGCCAGCCAAATAAAGCAGAAATTGTGTCGTTGGTAACACCGCTAATAAATCTAAACCGAAGATAAAGACACAGACTTTAAGTACGGTGAATACTCCAGCTTTTACTACGGCAACCGCATGCAATAATGAACTTACTGGCGTGGGTGCAACCATTGCAGCAGGTAACCAGCGATGAAAAGGCATAATCGCCGCCTTACCAATACCAAAAATAAATAAAACTAATAGCATACCAGTCAGCACTTTATCTACGTCGTCAGTAAATATACCGCCCGGTGTAAAATCTAATGTCCCTGCAACAAACCAAGTGATGACAATTGCCAGCAAAAAGAAAACAATCGAGGTAGTCAACAAAATACCAAGGTAAGTACGACCACCTTTTTTCGCTTTTTCAGTACCTGCGTGAGTAACCAAAGGATAAGTAGAAAGCGTTAATACCTCATAGAAAATAAACAGAGTGAAAAGGTTCGCTGAAAAAGCCAGCCCCATCACCGCGCCAATAGCGATGGCAAAACAGGCATAGAAACGCGTTTGATTCTTTTCATGGTGGCTGCGCATATAACCAATGGCATAACACGTTGTCACCAACCAAAGAAAACTAGCAATTAACGCGAACAACATGCCCAGTGGTTCAATATCAAAGCTAATAGATAAACCGGGTAAAAGCTCCCACCAGAAAACACTGATAGATTCACCCGCTAATACACCTTGATATAAATTAACGACTAAAAATATTAATATTAAACAAGATGCAATTGTTACACTTTCTCGAAGGTTAGGATATTTTCCTGTTACAACAATCGCAAAAGTCGACAACAAAGGTATAACAATCGTGAGTTGCAGCATTAACGCTAAGGTAATATTCATAATGCTACTCCAAATAAACTCTGAGCAGCGGCTTCCGCTACCCCAACACTAAGTCGAGTATCTATACCAAAATAAATATTGGCGATGACAAGTACCCATATGGGGATAAGAAAACTCATAGGCGCTTCTTTAATGGTTGAGTTTTTGTTAAGCGGTTCTTTGAAATAAGCCACTTCGACAATACGCCAAACATAAATAACCGCCAACATCGATCCTAAAAGAATAAGCACAGCAATAGGCCACCAACCTTGTTCGATTAACGCCATCAGTAAATACCACTTGCTGACAAAGCCAACGGTTAATGGCACACCTATTAAACTTAATCCACCAATAACTATCGCCGCCATGGTCAGTGGCATTTGACGACCTAAACCGCGAAGATTATTAAGTTCAACGTTACCTACTCGATAAATAACCGCCGCTAAGGCTAAAAATATTGCACCTTTCATTAACGCGTGATTAAACATGTGCAATAAGGTTGCCGTTAACCCTGTTACGGTACTCAAACTAAACCCAACAATCATATATCCTATTTGAGCGATACTTGAATAGGCAAAAAGCTGCTTAACGTTATTTTGGTAAATTGCCGAGGTTGAAGCGACAAAAATACCAACTAGGCCAAGCGCCATGAATATTGTCTGCAACGGAATATGCGTAAAAGAAAATGAGAAGCCAAAAACTGAAAAGGTAAACCTGATCAGTAAATAGACAGCGACTTTGGTTGCCGTTGCGGCAAAAAATGCGGTCACAATTGATGGTGCATAGGTGTATGCATTAGGTAACCACAAATGTAGTGGAAACATCGCTAACTTTAAACATACACCAACAATCACAAAGGCAAACGCAGCAAGTACAGTGCGTGACTGTTCAACTTCAGGTAAACGTTGTGACAAATCATGCATATTCAGCGTACCGGTCATTTGATACATCAAGCCAATGCCAATCAAAATAAACGTGGCTCCTATGGTTCCCATGATCAAATATTGATATGAAGCCCAAAGCGCTTGTCTTTTATTACCCATACCGATCAAAGCATAAGCAGATAACGATGATATTTCTAAAAAAACAAAAACATTAAAGGCATCGCCTGTCGCAACAATACCCAACATACCGGTTAGCGATAATAGATACAAAACGTAAAAAAAAATGTGTTTATCTTTCGGTATTTCTTTTTCAAGACTGGTTTGAGCTGCAAATAAAACAACAGTACTTATGCCTGAAATAATTAACAGTAAAAACGCATTGAGTTTGTCAATTCGATACTCTATTCCCCATGGGGCTTGCCAACCACCCAGCTCGTAGCTGATCACGCCTGATGCCATCACTTGTTGCAATAACAAAATACTGACAGCAAATGCCAAGCCACTTGCAATAATTGAAAAAAGCCATACCAGTTGAGTACGCTTTAACATTAAACAGATAGGTGCCGCCATAAGTGGAATAATCACCTGCAAAATAGGTAGGTGTGCTATCACGCTTCTTTCTCCAAGTTACTTTCTGACAAGGCTTGATTATCTTGTTGCTGAATTTCGTCTTCTTCAATTGAGCCGTAAGCTTCTTTTATACGAACGACTAATGACAAACCTAAAGCCGTGGTAGCAATACCAACCACAATGGCAGTAAGAATAAGCACATGAGGTAAAGGATTAGAATATTGCGTAATGCCATCAGCTAAAATAGGTGCAGTTCCTCCTTCAACTTTAGCCATGCTGATATAAAAAATGAATACGGAGGTTTGAAAAACGGCGAGCCCAACAATTTTCTTTATTAAGTTGCCTTGAGCAATCACGATATATAAACCACTCATCATCAGGGTGATAACAACCCAGTGATTAAAAAGATCCATTAACATTACGATGGCTCCTGATTTTGCACGCGTTCTTTTTGTTGATGTAATTCTTGACGCCCTGCAAAGTTGAAAAAGATAATAATCATCACTGAAGCAACCGTACAACCAACGCCCCATTCAATTAACAAAATACCTAAATGTTGACCCGCAATAGGATCACTAGCTAGTACATTGTAATCAAAGAAATTTCCACCGCTCATTAAAGAGACAATACCAACACTGCCATAAAGCAACACACCAATAGCGGCAATAAGTTGAATAAATGTTTGGTTGATTACCTTGCGGGCGGTACTTAAACCAAATAGCATCGCATATAAAATAGTCGCGGCAGCGAAAATCACGCCCGCTTGGAACCCGCCTCCAGGGCCAAAGTCACCATGAAATTGCACATAAAGCGCAAATAAGAAAATAAAAGGGATCAGCATTTTGGCCACAATACGAATAACCAGATGCTGCTCATGCATAGAGTCATTGATTGATGAAATTTCTTCTTCGCTTTCTTTACGACGAGCAACCGATAGCAATGTTAGTACCCCTATACCCGCAGTGAATATAACCACTACCTCACCAAAAGTGTCGAATGCTCTATAACTCGCAAGCACCGAGGTTACAATATTAGGTACACCAATCTCTGCCATTGAATCATTGATATATCGAGGTGCTACATGCTTGTGAATTGGCGCATCTACAGCACCAATATGTGGCATATCTAAAGTACCGTAAATCAGTAAACCGCCTGTAACCAATACAATAAATAACGCCGAAAATGGTTTATGTCGATTAGCTTTCTCTTTTCGGCCAGTCATCGCAATAACAACCAACATCAATAAAGTTGAAATACCTGCGCCAACAGCAGCTTCAGTAAATGCAACATCAACCGCATCCATAACAATAAAGAAGCTTGCAGATATAAGTCCATAAATACCTAAAAGCATAACCACTGCAAACAGGTCTTTCATGCGAATTATCGCAAAGGCAACAATAACCAATAAGGTAAGTAAAATAATATTAATTAAGGGTTCGATGACGACGTCTCCTTAGCATTATTTTTTTCATGATTGTTTAAAGTTTTGGGCATTAAACCATTATGATAAGCGGCTTTAGCTAAGACATGACTGGTTGTAGGGCCAATCAATAAGGTTAAAAGCAGCACCAGAACTAACTTAGAGAACACTAAAAGATCAGTACTAATTATCATTAGCCCTATTAGAATCATACCAGCGCCCAACGTATCGGTAACACCAGCGGCATGCATACGGGTATAAAAGTCAGGAAAACGTAAAAGGCCAATACCGCCAGAAAAACATAAGAAACTACCAACCAGTAAAAAAAAGCCACTGCTAATTGTTATGATTATATCCATTTAGTCCTCCTTCTCGACCGGATCTTCTAACGTCGGTGAATGTTTAAATTGGTGAGTGTCGGAATACCGTAATACGCCAATAACACTGATAAAGTTAATCAATGCATATACAATAGCGATGTCCAAAAATTCAGGTCGCCCCATAACAAAACCTAATAAAGCGATCAAGAGCACCGTTTTTGTTCCAAACATGTTGACCGCCAAAATACGGTCGTACAAGGTTGGTCCAACAATACCTCGAATGATTGCTAAGAGCATGGTGATAAAAATAGCGAGCGTTGCAGCAAATAACATTAGCGTTCCAACATAGTTACACGGCGATCCATTTCACCTGTTTCTAATGATTCAACATCCTTCAACAGCAAAGCATGCACGATAATTTCGTCGTCAACCAGATCTATTGCCACAGTACCAGGCGTTAACGTAATAGAATTGGCGTATATCACTTTTCCCATATCAGTTTGTTGAGTGATTTTAATTTTCTTTAGCGTGGGCGAAATACTCTCGCCGCTTAACCAAATATGTTTAACCACAGTAATATTAGCTTGGACAATTTCTTTGATAAGCCAGCCAAAATAACCAAATATATTGCGCTTTAAATGTATCGGTTGGGATTCCTGATCAACAACATCCATTTTATTCGCTATGACTAAAACCAACGTGATAGACACGAAGCCAAGAAATAAAATTAACAGCGAATAATGACCTGAATTAAGCAGCCAAAATGCTGACAATGTAATAAACAAGCTGACTGTATGTTTCATAAACCCTCAATAATAACCATTTTAATAACATTGTTTTGTTAAGAGAAAAGATGATTAATCACCCTTTACAATGAAAGCTTTCGTGAAAGACTCCGTGCCGCTTTTTGGATAACACGATCAATAACGAAGTACAGATCAGCTTGCGTTTCTTCAGTGACTATATTTGGCATGCGATAAAGTGACAGTGTAAGCGTGCAATGTTTTTCGGTTTTGCCGTTTGGGCCAATATTCTCAGATACAATGAAAGTAATAGACGAGATATATGCCGCCATTTTTGATAGTGCAAGCCTAAGTTTACGTTGAATATCTTCTTCCATTGACTGGTCAACCTCACTCAAACAATTTTGAATGTCTATTTTCATTGCTTAATTACTTTGTCCAGACGAACATGCGGTTGTTAATGTATTTATCAGAAAAGAATTAAGCTGCTTTACTGAAAGAAATGTACTAGCTAAATCATTAGAGAGGCTTTCAATAATAAGCATTTTTAACTCATCTACTGTTATACATGAATGACTTAACGGTTTGCGCTGTGCTAGCCGTCCAACTCTATTAGCATAAGCTCTTTCTACTAATGTAGAGGTTTCTTTATTGTTTTCTTCAATGTTTGAAACACTGGCATTACCAGCATTTAATAGACCATTAAAAAAACCTTTAATGTACATGACACACGGCAACGTTTTAGCGTTATCGTGTGTTGTTTGAAAAGCATTACATGAGCTAAGTAAGTATTTATCAGTATTAATCCCATTTACTTCAGTCGCTAGCGAAGAAAAAGACAAAAGTGATGTTAACAATACAATAGCAAAACAACGAACTTTTGCTCTACTTGTAATAAAAGCAGACTGAGTAACAATCAAAAGTATAGAGCGATTTTTACGATGTTTCATAATTTTCCAATCAAATAAGTTACGAATACCATATTGTTATAGCGCACTTGTTGTTGGTGGTAAATTCGAATATTGTTTACATTATCATCGAATAAAACTGATAAAAAACCATGAGCCCTTTAAATTATAATCACCTGTATTATTTCTATGTCGTCGCTACTGAAGGTAGCATTACCAAAGCAAGTACAAGATTAAACCTAACCTCGCAAACGATAAGTGGCCAAATAACTGGCTTTGAAGCGCAAATCGGTATCAACTTATTTGAACGAAAAGGTAAGAAATTATCTTTGTCTGAAATGGGAGTGCTTATTTATAGCTACGCCGAAGAAATTTTTCAGCTGGGAGATGAAGTAAAAAATATTTTAAAAAGAAAACAACCAGAAATATGGCATACATTCACTGTTGGCATAACCGACGTTATACCGAAAGTATTGGCACACGAGTTACTAGCACCAGTACTGAAAATGAGTGAGCCTGTTCGCTTAATTTGCGTTGAAGGAGATCAGGACCATTTATTAACAGATTTATCGGTCAATAAAATTGATTGCATTTTAACCGACCAACCACTTGAGTTAGGTAGTCATGTAAAAGCATACAATCATTTACTCACTGAAAGTGGGTTTACTTTTTTTGCAGCTCAAACTTTACTGAAAAATTGCCACGAAGAGTTTCCACAATGTTTAGCAAACTTTCCTTGGCTTATGCAAAGCAAAAAATCGGCGATGAGAGCTCGTTTATCATCATGGTTAGAAAAAAACAATTTTACGCCAAATGTTGTCGCTGAATTTGATGATAGCGCATTAATGAAGTCTTTCGGCCAAACAGGTTTTGGGGCGTTTAGTAGTCCAACGATTATCGAAGAATACGTGGCAGAAAAATATGGCGTTAAAATTTTAGGTCGAACTGACGAATTCAAAGAACCTTATTATATTATTTCTCCGGAGCGAAGATTAAAGCATCCGGCGATTCTTGAAATTGTTAATGCGGCTAGCACGTAATGGTGCTGTTTACTTTGCCGCTTAATTAAACTTTCTCGATAAAAAAATTACCTTTTAGCATTTACTTTGCCACCTAAGCTTTTGATTCACTTGAACATCAAGCACTCATTATCCAGAGTTCAGGTTAGGTATAACAAGCTAATTAATAACAATAAAAAAGTTGGCTGTTTCGTTTTTCAACATTTTAGCCAACAATTTTTTGCTCATTACCTGGGCGCTGGTACTTAGGAGTCTATGCGTATGAAGCAGATACTGAGAAATTAAAACAACACTCCCCTTCATAAACTACAAACGGCAACTAATTCGCATTAGTCTCTAGGTTATCAACGGCGTAATCCGCTATATTAATGGGTGTATTAACTTCAATGTAGTGTTTAAGTACTTCAGCATCAGTTTTATTGGTAGCGACATAAGCTTGATGATCAGTCAACGTTGGATATCCGTCTCCGCCAGAGGCATTATAAGCATTAATACTCATGCGATAGGTTTTATTTAACTCAATAGGTTGCCCCTTGATTTTAACATGCGCTATTTCGCCATCTTGCCAATTAAAGCTAATATTTTTATATTGTAAATAGGCACCAGAATCTGGTGGAAATTTAGCGATAACGGAAAAATAATCCACTATTTGCTGACCACTTAAGTCAATATAACTAATGAGATTATTAAATGGATGTACTTTTAAAACATCTTTATAACTAATATCACCGGCTTGAATACTATCGCGAATTCCTCCGCCACTAATAATGCCAAAATCAGCCTCTACGGCAGTCATTTGTGCGCTAATAATTAAGCTAGCAAGGTTGACTTGCTGCAAACGTACTTTGTTTCGATCGCCTTCAAGCTTACCATTTGTATAGCCCACGTTACCTAAAACTTGTTTTTCACCTCGTTGTTGATAAGGTAATAACAACGCTTTTAATGCTTGGTTAGGCTCAATATATTCATTAGCCAACTGCTTCAAACGCTCACCATCACTTCCCAATTTATATAAATTAACAGGTAACAGTGCATAGTTAAGTAAAGTCAGTTGCCCATCTTCTAGCTTGAATTCAGCTTTACCTACATATTTTCCCCATTCATGTGCTTGCATGATCCAAGTGCCATTTTGATGATCTGGGCGGCAAGGTTTACCAGGAGAAAATGTTACATCTACTGTGTTTTTTTCAGCCATACAAACAGGTTCTTGGCTATGCCCTCCGACAACAATATCGAGTGCTCCTTTAGGTAATGAACGAGCAAGCGTAATATCACCTGCAGCGTTTACACCATGGTTAGCATCAACGTAATGCCCCATATGTGTTACCGCAATGGTAATATCTGGTTGATGTTTTTGTTGTATTTCTGACAGCAAAGAGGCTGCAATAGCTTCAGGCTTTTTGAATGCTAAACTCCCAACATGTTTTGGGTTAGCAATTTTTGCGGTATCAGTTGTTGTAAAACCAATAACGGCAATGGTTAAGTTATTTTTCTTTATTATTGTATATGGCTGATAACGAGGCTTATTGGTTAATTTGTCAAAAATATTAGCAGATAAAAAAGGAAAGTTTGCCCATGATTGCTGTGTATCAAGTATTTCAAGCGAGTTATCAAATTCGTGATTACCAATAGCCATGGCATCATAACCTATTTCAGACATTCCTTTAAAATCAGGCTCTGCGAATTGTAAATCAGACTCCGGTACGCCCGTATTTATATCGCCACCCGAAAGTAATAATAATGAATGACCTTTTGCTTTTGCTTCCCCACGTAATTGGTCAATCAATGTTTTACGGGCTGCCATGCCATATTCACCATGTTTATTGTGCCAAAATCGACCATGATTATCGTTAGTATGAAGTACGGTTAAGTAACTTACTTCTTTTTGTAAAATCGGCTGGCTACACGCTGAAATAAAAACCAGTAGCATTGAGGAAATAAATATACGCATAATTCAACTTATTTGGCTATAACCGGTAAGGGTTAGGGAAAATTTAGTTGGCTAAAATATTGGGGGGCAAAAACTAGAGTAAACTCAATATAAAACTCGGACAGCCAACAGAGTCCAAAGCAAAGCTATTTTATTATGAATCGCAAAAATTATCAAAATGAAATTAAAGCTGGTGTCATTACAGGAAAATATATTTCTTTTAGTATTAATAATCCTTAAGAAAAGCCTATTTGAGCTCTACCTTGATGAGGAATTTTATAAAATTAACGACAATTATTTTCTCCTCTAAGCTTTATTTGCCGCCAAGAACAGCTACTACAATAATGCTTACTATTTGTCAGTATTCACACTTAATATTTATAAGAAAGCATCAACCTCGGCTTGAGTTAAGTAACGCCATTCACCTAGCGATAAATTGGCTAACTTTATCGGACCTATTTGCTCGCGATGTAAACCAACAACTTTGTTACCCACGGCGGCAAACATACGTTTAACTTGATGGTATTTACCTTCGGTAATAGTCAAGAGTACTTCACGTTCATCCACTTGCTGTAATTTTGCAGGGCGAGTTAAATCATCTTCACCTTGCAGCTGCACACCCTGAACAAACTTTTCTTCGGTATCGGTTTTTAATGGATCACGTAACCAGACACGATAAACTTTTTCACACTGTTTTTTCGGTGAAATAATATTATGTGACCAACGACCATCATCTGTTATTAACACTAATCCGGTAGTATCAGCATCTAAACGCCCAGCAATGTGCATATCAAAAGCTCGATCAACATCAACTAGGTGCAATAATGACGGATAAATTTCATCAACATTCGAACAAATGGTATCTACTGGTTTATGCAAAATAATATAGCGAGAACTGCGTGCAGTTAGCGTTTCGCTTTCAATGCAAATAGTATTATTTTCATGTACTTGAGTTGCAGGATCTTTCACTATGAGGTCATTTACCGTGACTTTGCCGATTTTAAGTAGTTTTTTCGCTTCACTGCGGGTAAGTTCGGTGCTTTTACAAATAAATTTATCGAGGCGCATAGTCAGTTCTGTGGTTAATAGCTAATAGAAAAAAGGCGACGCTATTATCGCCATTTAAACAGTTTTAGCAAGGCTATAACGCTCAAGCATCAGAAAAATACCAATACCCTGCAGTAAGTTGTTGGGTAATAAAGTCGATAAAATCATTATTGTTCAACCAAGGCTCTAGCTGCTCAGTGTTTACAACAACTTGATCACACATCAACTGTACGATTGGCGAAATTTTTGCTGGGAAGCTCACCGCTTTACCATCAATATAGCAAAGTCCTTGTGATAACGTTTCTGGAAAATAAAACGCTCTCAATCCACCTAGGCGCATTAAATTGTGCTCGGTCATCGCACAGGTAACATGTTCAGATTCAATCAGTTCATTATGGGCTTGCAAATCAAGCTCATGCTTGGCTTGAGTATAAAAACTGCCAATAAAATCACGCAGCGAATCGTCATCTTGAGTGAGTGATGTTATTTGTTGTTTTATCTTAGCAAAGTCTGCATGATTGATTGCGCCACTATGTTGAGTTACTTGTCGTTCTGGATCAGAAATTAACTCCCCACCTTGCTCATGATCAATTAAATGATCAGCAAGGCCGCTCAATAAGCTCACCGCAGACTGGGCACGAAAACCAACCGAGAAACTCAAACTGGTTGCTAAAGTTATACCTTCATGGGGAAATCCTGGTGGAATATATAAAATATCGCCAGGTGCTAACTCAACATCAATCATTGCTTCAAAAGGTTCAACATGTAATAAAGCAGGGTGAGCAGCATATTCTCGGTGCAGGCCTTTATCACCCACACGCCAATGACGCTTGCCAGAGCCTTGGCAAATAAAAACATCATACCAATCAATATGTGGACCAACGCCACCACCTGGGGTGGCAAAACTCACCATTAAGTCATCTAAGCGCCATTGAGGAATAAAGCGAAACGGCTCGATCATTTGTGCCGCCTCTTCCGACCAATGATCAAGCGCTTGCACGACTAACGACCAGTCTTTGTCACCTAAATGTTGATAGGAGTCGAACGGGCCAAACTGTGCTTGCCATTGTGCAGCTGTTTTATAAACTAATCGCGACTCTACCTCTTCTTCACATGCCAAACCTGCTATTTCATCGGCACTGATCGGGTCTTGAAAGTTTTTAAACCCTTGACGAATAAGTAACGGCTTTTTTTGCCAGTACTTGGTTAAAAACTCTTGTGAATTAAACGCTTCAGCGTTCAGTTGATACATGGAATAACCTTTTAGCAATGCTATGTTTGATGTTAATAACAGTGAGTAAAAGCACAAGATAATAGCTGTACGTAAAATCGTAATACTGCTGCACGTAACTTACGGCTATTTCAGCTTACTTTAGCTTAGTTATGACCTAGCCATAAACGGGTTATGCGCAGAGCCTTAAGCAACTGACATACCGGCAATTTTATGCCAATAACCATTACACTCTTCGACCCCGTCTAACGGGTATTTCTCTGCTTGTACTAACTGTTTGCCAAATCGATCAAGCATAGTAAATGCTTGTTCACTATCAGCGCTAATACGCGCAATATCAACGCCAATACTAGCCATTTCAGGTACTTCATTAACTAAGTTATATTGATAACCAGACATGGTTTGGATGCCATTTAAAATAAATACTCGCTCGCCTTCACGGCTATTCATTTTTCGCCCTTGCGGGTAATTAATACAACAATACTGGCAATCATCTTTGGGTCGATCCTCTGAACGAGCAGTAAAGCATCGAGCAGAGTACGCTAATGGCATATATCCCCAAGCGAATACTTCACATTCAAATTGCTTGCGAATATTTTCTTGCTCGGCTTGCTGCAATAAGGTTTTTAACCAATCTCCTGAAAGCTCAACCGGCATCACCCAACGACTCATACCTTGTTTAATTAATACTTTTAACGTTGCTATGTTGTAGCAATTGATGGCAGGCCCGGCAACAAAGGGCAGTTGCTGCTCATGCATCATTTGTACGGCACTTAAATCATTAGCTTCAATTAATAACTCTCCGTTGGCGCACAGCCGGCGTAAAGTTTGGATTTCTGCCGGTGATTCCAACAAGGTCATGGTTGAAAGAACGATTTGCTTGTTACTGTTACTCGCAAGTTCCTTCGCAAGGTTTATCCAGTCTTTCGCACGTAATTCACGGCGCTTTGAGCAGACAGTTTCACCTAAATAGATAATATCGGCTTTACTGGTTAATGCTTGCTGGTAATACGCTTCAACATCGTTTTTTGGCCAAAAAAACAAACTCGGACCAAGAGAAAATTTCATAAACACTTCCAATTATTATTTGCCAAATACCGGCTAAGCCGTCGAAATATCACGCTAAACGTTTGCGCACTCACTTTTCTCGGTAAATTTTTGTCATGGCTTTTGTTGTTAGTAACATAATGGCGGACTAACCTAGTTCGCTTCACAGCAGTTATTGCCACTTACGATGATAAGCACCTAAGGTGGTTTGGCTACCTTCAGACAAGTTAGCTAAGGTATTCATCCACGCTGTTTCTACTTGATATTGCTCGGGACTTTGGGCAAAACGGTCAAGCGCCATACGCCAAGTTTTCGCCACTTGCTCAACATAAGCAGGGCTACGCTGGCGGCCTTCAATTTTTACTGAGGCTATGCCCATTTTGACTAACTCAGGGATCAGCTCTAGGGTATTTAAGCTCGTTGGCTCTTCTAAAGCGTGATACACATTGTCATCAACTTCAAAACGGCCTTTACATAGCGTGGGATAACCGGCATTTTCGTCAGGTTGATAACGGTCAATCAGGACATTATTTAATCGGCTCTCTAAACCTTGATCGGTTTCTTGCCAGCGTACATATTTAGCTGGAGAGCAAGCACCTGCGGTATTGGGCGACTCACCTGTCATGTAAGATGATAGATAACAGCGCCCTTCTGACATAATACATAAGCTACCAAAAGCGAAAACTTCCAGCTTAACAGGGCTAGTTTTCGCTAATTGACGCACTTGTTGTACCGATAAAACGCGTGGTAATACCACACGCTCAACAGCAAAGTTATTTTTAAAAAACTTAATCGCTTCTAAATTAGTGGTTGATGCTTGCACTGATACATGACGCTCAACATCTGGGTACTTTGTTGCGGCGTAATCTAAAATACCTAAATCGGCAATGATCAAAGCATCACAGCCAATAGCGACAGCATTATCTACCGCTGTTCGCCAACGTGCTTCGCCACCGGGATGCGCAAAGGTGTTAATGGCTACATGCAACTTTTTACCATGTTGGTGAACATAGTCAGCCGCTTTTGCCAATTTGCCATCATTAAAATTAAGACCGGCAAAGTGCCGAGCATTGGTATCATCTTTCATTCCGATGTAAACAGCGTCAGCACCGTTATCAATCGCTGTTTTAAGTGCGGGCAAATTACCCGCAGGACACAAAAGTTCCATAACATCCCAACCTAAATTAACTATGCGGGGCAGTTTACCTAGCTTGGATAAAACATTATTTGATATAAAATAACTAACTTAGCGTTGATAAGGTTTTTATTTCAGCTCGGTAATGCAAAATTAACAAAGCCTCGAGTCAACTTTGATCTACTTCATAAAAGCATTACTGAGCCTGTGCTACTGTTCTATATATGTCGTCTGGCACCCGCCAGCTATAGCGAGAGAAAAATGGACCAAACAGTGAACAGTCAACTCAGTAAGCGACTAAACAAGCAATTAAACTTAAACAATATTCCGTTAAGTGTGCGTCAGCATGCCTTGTCATTTGTACCTAAAATATTAAAGCCCAGCTTGCGTTTTGTGCCCTTTTTTGCCCAAAAATCACTGCTGATAGCAGCACTGCACTCAGTATTTAAAGAAGCAATTGACGATGGTGATTTTGAATTTTTAACTGATAAATGGTTAAAAATATCGATTACTGATATTGATCTACATTGGTGGTTAAGCTTTCAAAACAATAACCTTGTTATGGCTGCACCAAGCCAAGCCATACAAGAAGATGTTAGTTTTAAAGCTGCTGGTGACGATTTATTACTTATTGCCGGCCGTAAACAAGACCCAGATACCTTATTTTTCCAACGACGATTACAAATTGAAGGTGATACTGAGCTCGGTTTAGAAGTAAAGAACTTAATTGATGCTATTGACCTTGACCAGCTACCAAGTAGTGTTCATAAAATTATTAACATGCTGGCCGAGCTTGTTCAGCAAACTCAATATGAAATGAAACACGCTCAGCAATAATTACGCAAAAGAGACGCGACAATATCAAATAACCACCTAGCAATATAAAACAGATAAATGCCGCTAACTGCCAAATAAAAAGCTGCCAGTACATCACGGGCAGCTAAAAATTCAAATATTCATCGTTATGTGTTCAGTGCTCTGTCAGAGTATTTGTTGAGGCTGGCATTGAGAGCATTCAACTATACTGGCTGAAGCGGTTTGTAGTATGAGATATAAGCCAACAGAAAAGATAAACAAAAAACAATAAACGTTCCTAAGGTTTCCTGACCATAAGTTAAGACGTTAAAGTGAAATAGAATATTTTCCACAAAACCTAAACCAAAGCCACAGGCTAGCAACATTTTGCTATTTAAATTTGCTGGCGCGCGACATATCTTTGCCAACAAATACCCAGCAACCGGAAATGTTGACCAAATAAAAAACACCAGTACAGAGAAAAACATCGCTAGAGGGGTAATATTTGAAACAATTAACTTTTCAACTACAGCATATGACTGTGCCAGAATATAGCCTAGATATAAGTACCACATAACACCTACTTTACTCATTGAATGATAGTTCTATCGCTGATTTTACAGCATAGGTGTTCTATAACTTTGATCTAGGGCGTGCAATTTAAATTTTATCATCAAGCCAGTTAACGGGAATGTAGAGATGAAACGCGCATGGCAGAAAATCAACAGACCTTGTCACAAATGAAGCGAACACGCTCTCTAACTTAGTCAAACTGATTTTTTGCTTGCTTGGCATGGCCATCATGCACTTGAACTAACTCGCTTGGTAAGTTGAGTGAAGTGCATAAGTTATATTTCATCAATTTGAATGGTTGAGTGTCGGCTTAATCACGATTTAATTGCTTAATTCTAGCTTAGTTCTGGCTTAATTCTTTTGATTATTAATGCTTATTTTTTCGATTAAATTAACTGACTCAAACGTAGAATTCGCATTCATTCTAAAGTCTAACTGGACCACATTATCTTTTAACACTTTTTTAGGATCTGGGGCATATTTCCACTGTTTTAACGCTCTAATAGATACCCTATTAAATACATTTTCAGGTATGGCGGTTAATACACTAATATTTTTCGGACTTCCATCTAGATCAATATCAAACTTTAATAGCACAGCACCTTCAATTTCATCACGCGCAGCGCGAATGGGATATTTAGGTTCTATACGTAAAATGGGCTCTATGCTCGTGTTTATTTTTGTACTAAACTCAACTTTTTTCTGACCATTCATCCATTCGTTATTGCCCGCAGCACTTACACCAGAGACCAAAGCCAAGGTAGTAATGGTAAGTAATACAACTTTTAGTTTTGATTTTTTTGGGGTTAACTTAATGTTATTAATACTTTCTAACATTATATTTTTATCTCCATAACTCATAAAGGATAATAGCGCAAAACTTAAGAGGGGCAGTTTGTTAACCATCTTATTAATAGCTTGCTGTAATTAATCCAAAATTAAACAATTAAACTGGCACTCATTCTAAATTAGCTCTAATGCCGATATCCTTATTCAATCACATTTTATATTGGATCACGAACAATTTAAGTACTAATTAAGCGGACACTGGCGCCAAGTAAGCAATCATTAATAATATCATGTCTGATTACAATCAGACGAGACCACATAGGTACAACGCAGGAATAAGTCCAAATGAATCAGAAAGAAGGTATGAGTTAAGCAGCAAAACTGTGGCCAATATTACTTGACCACTTCAGTATTACTGTAGTGAGGGTTAGAAAGATTGTTTGTTAATTAGTTGACTAATTATTTCACTATTATTGTTTTTCCCTGCAACTAAAGAATATTTCGATCCTGAAACAAAGCTATATTCAAGCGCAGTTATTACACCTTTATTTATGATGCTAACAGACACTAAATCCTGACCACTGGGGCATGAAATCGTTTCATGTGGGGTTTCTTTATTATCTATCACGTCCATAGCAGTGCCGCTAGAACAATTTACGCGGTAGCTCAGTTGCTCTAGCCCTGTAAAATTAAAGATGTCTATTTCAATAGACTTTGTATCTTCCAACGTATTATTGAGCTTGATAAGACTGGTATGAACCGCGGGCTCATTTAGAGCTGAATCAAAAGATGGATATGCTACCACAACGTATTGGGTGGAAGCTTCAATAGTGGATTGGAATGTTATTTCTATCTTCTCAGAGACACTTTCTTTAGTATTAGAATCTAGACTAGTTATTTCTAATTGGTTATGGCCAGGCGTAGATATTGTGAAACTTAAAGCTTCATTAACTCTCGATACAAATACATCATTTTCAGAAGTATATGCTGGTACGCCGAATACTGTTTTCCCTATTTTTGTGACGTTATCCTGATCTTTAGAAAAATCAACATTAAAATCAAGAACTTTATCACTCATATTTAAAACTCCTACAGCTAAGTTACTTTCCGTTAGTTGCGCTTTTGGCGTAGTAACTTTTGTTACAGGTGTAGTTGTAGGCACAGATTTTTCTGAGCCACCTCCTCCACACGCTGTCAATAAAAATGCTGTTGAAATTAATAGCGTTAGCGTCATTGTGTTCATAAATTTTTCTCGAGTTTTAAGTGCCTTATAGAACGCGCTATTGTAAGGTTTTCTAGAGAAAATGCTGTAAGGTATTATTGTACGGTTTTGTATGTGTTTGTATGTATTCGTGTGATTGTTATTGAATCATGGTGCGTATTAGCTCAGCTTTACCCTTGTTAGTTGGAAGGAAGTTAGCCATCAGCTATTTATAACTTGGAGTTGTTTTGAAAAAGTCTGATCAGGTTTCACCATACTTTTTATATGATTTAGATAAAATTCGTATATTTATCGAATTGTCAGATAAAATTAACAGAAATTAACAGGACACCCTTCCTAAATTATCGTCATAAATTTAACAAGCTTAATCTGTCTACTAAGCTCAAGTATTTAGCGTGAGTTAAACACTAAAGCGAAGATTTAAAAAATTAAAGCGTAAAAAATCAGCATTAGTAAAACCGTAACACATCTACTAATACTGACTAATGCTGATTTAGACTGAAAATTAAGCGGGGCTCATAGAATCAGGCATTTTTACCGCTACAACCGTACCTTTAGCGCAAACAACCTTGTTTGCCGATACTGTTATCTCTACCACCACTTTTTTAGCTTTAACTTCAATAAAGCGGCCGATAAGTTCCAGTTCAACGCCCATCGGCGTGGGTGCTAAATAGCTAACATTTAATGCTGCCGTTACAAAGCGCAGTGCAGGTAAAGTCCCCATTGCACGCTCTGCTTGGCGATATGCCATGGCAGCAGCGCTACCCGTGCCATGACAATCAATCAGTGAAGCAATTAAACCGCCATAAACAAAACCAGGAATAGCAGTATGACGTTGTTCAGGCATAAAATGGGCAACGGTTTCTTCAGCCGCTTGTTCACTCACATTGCCTTGTTCAGTATGCCAATAACTTTTTAGTTGATGACCATCATGGTTATTTTTACCACAACCATAACAGTGGCTAAGTTCTTCTGGGTAACAGTCTTGAAAAGCCATGTTGCTCAAGGGTAACTCCTTTTTATATTGTTGTTGGTTATTATGCTATGGCTAGGCTATAACTAGGCAATAACTCTTTGATCATCAATAACTTTACCATCATCAGGTAAGCCCCCTAAAGCAACAAGTTCAACACTCCCATTGAGTTTGGTTAATTGCTTTAAGCTATCGCTAAGTTGATTGACTAATAGCTGGGTATCGATATCCGCATTATGTGTATTATCAAACTCACACTGTAAGTGCATTTTATCTTGATGATCTTGCTGAGTAACGGTTAAACGTACTTTCGGACAATATGTTGTGGTTAAACGCACCCGTTCAATTTGCTCCGGATGCACAAACATGCCTTTTACTTTTGTCGTTTGATCTGCTCGTCCTAACCAGCCCTTGATACGCATATTGCTGCGACCACAAGCGCTTCCTCCTGGTTTAATAGCCGATAAATCACCTGTTGCAAAACGAATTAAAGGGTAGTCAGCATTAAAACTTGTTACCACTACTTCACCTATTTCGCCATCTGCTACGGGTTCTAAACTGCCCGGTCGAACAATTTCAACAATAAGGTTTTCTGAAATAATTAATCCGTCATCTGCGACGCTTTCATAACCAATTAAACCAACATCGGCACTGGCATAGGCTTGTAAAACATTAATTCCAGCCTGAGTGAATTCATCGCGCAAAGCTTTGGGTAACGCTTCGCCTGTTACTAAGGCCTTTTTAAGGCTGCTAATATCGCGATTTTGCGCCTTTGCTTTATTGATTAAAATATTTAAAAACGATGGCGTACCACAATAGCCCTGAGGTTTTAAGTCTTCAATTATATCGAGTTGCTGCTCAGTTTGTCCTGGCCCTGCAGGAATAACAATGCAACCACAAGCACGTGCGCCTGAATCGAGAATAAAGCCACCTGGGGTTAAATGATACGACAAGCAATTTTGCACTAAGTCACCAGCAACAAAGCCCGCGGCATGGAAAGCTTGTCCCATTCGCCACCAATCATCTTGGCAACGTTCAGGATCATAAATCGGTCCGGGAGATTGAAATATTCGGCTAATTTGACCATTACTGGTGTTCATACCTGCTAAGGGTAGCTGACGTTTTTGCAGGGTAATGAGGTCTGATTTTCGCGTGATAGGTAACTGTGCAAGCGCGGCTCTTGAATTAATACTATCAGCATTAACATCCGTTAGCAGCGTTTGATAATAAGGACTATGGCGCTGCGCATTAGCAATAAATGTCGGTAATCGAGAAAACAATGACTGCTCTCTAGCTTGGCAAGCTTGATGTTCATCGGGGTGATAATATGTCGTCATAATAGCTCAAAGTTATGTTGAAAATTACTGGTGATTGAAGATAATTGATTCTATCCATCATGAATAAAATCAGTAAATAGCCCTAGTAAGGGCTATTAATATGGCATTTAATGCCTGCCTGATAATATCTTGTCGGCAGAAAAACGTTAAAAATAGTCGTGCTGAACACATGCGCTACTGCAATTACAACCAGCGCTTACGGCGCTTATAAGACTTCAAACCTTTAAAGCTTTTACGCTCTTCATTACCGCCACCAAGATAAAACTCTTTCACATCTTCGTTATTTAATAACTGCTCCTGTGTACCATCAAGTACCACCTTACCTGACTCCATAATGTAGCCATAATTTGCAGCTCTTAAGGCATAGTTAGCATTTTGCTCAACCAACAACATGGTAATACCCTGATCTTGATTAATTTTTTTAATAATGCCAAAAACTTCTTTAACCAACAATGGTGATAGACCCATTGACGGCTCATCTAAACAAATCATTTTGGGTCGTGCCATCAATGCTCGACCAATGGCGAGCATTTGCTGCTCTCCGCCTGATAAATATCCCGCTAAACCCGTACGTTCTTTTAAACGAGGAAAATAGTGGTAAACCATTTCTATATCTTGGTTTATTTGCGAGTCTTTACGGGTATAAGCACCCAACTTTAAGTTTTCTAATGACGTCATATCTTCGATAATTCGACGACCTTCCATCACCTGAAACAGGCCACTACGCACAACGTCTTCAGCGTTTTTACTATCGATACGTTCACCCAAAAAAGTAATGTCGCCTTTAGTAACTTCACCATTTTCAGTTTTCAACAAACCTGAAATCGCTTTTAGTGTCGTCGATTTACCTGCCCCATTAGGCCCTAATAGGGTAACAACTTCACCTTCTGGTACATCTAAACTTACGCCACGAAGTACTTGTATGACTTCGTCATAAACGACTTCAATATTGTTTACTGTTAATATTGGTGATGCAGTTTGTAATTTTGTCGCTGCTTGTGACATACATACTCCGTATAAATTATGCTTTACTACTCGATTTATTAATCACTAAAAGGTTACTGAGCAAAGTGTTTTCTTCGCCCAGTAACTTGTCATTTACGCGCTAAGTATTAATAACCTAACCAGTCATCACGACGTTTCAAGGTAACTTGTGATACTTTCTCAACGGCAATATCGCCACCGTTGTAGTTACCTTTGTAGATATTAACTTGGTTAATGCCACGGTGATCTTCATTAGTCCAATTGGCCGCTAAGCAAGCACCTTCAAGCCCTTTTGGCACCCAGTTTTTGCGTGCATACATACCTTTTTTGATATTTTCGCCAGTAATACCACCGTTATCTTTTGCCCACTCCATTGCTTCTTTCATGAAGAATGTAGAACAAACACCACGAATATAATGATGTACACGCACTTCTTTTCCAGACTCATCTGATTGCTTAGAAATTTCGCGCACGAGCTTCATACCCGGTACATCATCAGTCCAAAACGGTGTCATGGTTGGGAAAACATAATCTTTTATCCCCTCACCCGCTGCGCTAAATATTTTCTTATCGCCGCCCCAGATATTCGACATAAATTGAATATCTGTGCCAACGGTATTACATGATTTAACTAAGGATAAAACGGAACCACCTAAATTACCGATATAGCCATAATTTGACCCTGAACTTTTTAAGCTTAAACATTGCGCTTTAAAGTCACCTGGCTTCATTGAAACAACCACTGCAGGCTGTACGTCAAAACCTAACTCAGTCGCATATTCAGCACAGGCTTGTTTTGGCGCATTTGGAAATGGATGGTTAGCACCAATATGGGTAAATTTCGGTTTACCTTTCTCACCTTTATCTTTCCAATCTTGCGCTGCCCATTGTACTAGACCACGACAAGCATCTGAGTAAGATGCACCGTAGAAAAAATTATAAGGCGCTGGCTTTTTGGTATGCGGGTTCTTACCCGTTGGATCCGTTAAGTGTCCTGAGTATGAAGCTGAGAAAACCGGCACTTTGTCTTTAGCAACGAATGAAATAAGCGCTTCTGTATCTGCCGTTCCCCAACCTTGCATCGCAACCATTTTTTTACGAGAATGCCATTTTTTATAAGATGCTATGGCTTGCGGCACTTTGTAGGCATAGTCGATTGTTTCATATTCTAAAGTAGTACCTTTAATACCACCGTTGGCATTAATGTAAGCGAGTGAATCGCGCACACCATCAGCATAGTTTTTACCAACAAAGGCTGTTGGTCCCGACATGTCAGCTAAGTGCCCGACAAAGACAGTATCTTTTGCTAATACCTGAGTGCTCATCCCCAAAGCACAGCATACGAATAGAGAACTTAATTTTGCTTTATGTTGCATGACTATTTCCTTCTTCTTTTAATGGCTATATTGCCAATGACTTGTTGTAATAATTGTTATTTATATTTTTATATTGTTAATTTTCAGTAGATTAGTATGAAAACGGATAGAATTTCCAATAGTTTTTAATTTGTGCCCAACGATGTGCCATACCTTCTGGCTCAAATATCAAGAATAAAATAATCACTAAACCTATCGCCATTTCTTTGATGTAAGCTAAGCCGTCAACCACCATAGGAATATTGCCCCATTCGGTCATTTTCATTAAGCCAACACCACTTTCAAGCACTTCAGGTAAAAACACCATAAACACTACGCCCATCAAGGTACCTTTGACTGATCCTAAGCCACCAATAATGATCATCGCTAAAAATTGAATCGACATGAAAAGTGTGAAACCTTCAGCAGAAACATAACCTAAATAGTGCGCATATAAAGCACCACCAATACCGGCATAAAAAGACGAAACACCAAATGACAATAAACGGTATTTGTTTAATTTAATGCCCATAATTTCAGCAGAAAGGTAATGATCTCGCACAGCGATAAATGCTCTACCTTCACGACTACGCATTAAGTTACAACCCCAGATATACATAAATACTAAGGCAAACAGCGCAACATAAAAGAAGCTTTCATCGGTATCAAAAGCAAAGCCAAACAAGCTAATAGGATCAGCAGATGAACCCGCTGAGCCACCAGAGAACCAATCAGCACGGGCAAAAAAGTCTTCTAAAATAAATTGCGCTGCTAGTGTGGCTATTGCCAAATACAAGCCTTTAATACGTGATGCAGGTAAACCAAAAACCATACCAACACCCATAGTTAAAAAGCCGGCCAGTGGAATACAAAACACCACTGGGATACCAAATGAGACGTTCATCCAGGCGGAGGCAAACGCACCAAAGCCAAAAAATGCCCCGTGTCCCAATGATATTTGTCCGGTGTAGCCCACTAAAATATTTAAACCTAAGGCTGCAATACCTAAATACGATATTTGAATAAATAGCGTTAAATAGTAGGCATCAACCAAATATGGTGCTGCACATAATAAGGCGATCGCAATAATCGCAAAGTTTCTGATGGTTCTGGTTTCAAAAATGGTGTTATCTTGTTTATAGCTAGTACGGAAATCACCGCACGGTCGCATCGTTAAACTCGACATAATTAACTCCTAAAAACTCGATGTTATTCGCTGTAAATTGGCGCTACCGCTTTATCAGTAGCGCGCTCAATTTTGACGACAATATTTTCATTACAATGGCGAAATGTTAAATTCGTTCAATATCTTTAGTGCCAAATAAACCATAAGGCTTGAACCAAAGAATAATAAGTAATACGTAAAACGGGGCTATGTCATACATGTTGCCGATATGCAGGTATTGACTGTCGAAAAATTCAGCGACATTTTCTAATACCCCAATAATTAAGCCACCAACAATAGCGCCGATAATGGAATCTAAACCGCCGAGAATAACCGCTGGGAACACTTTAATACCAATAATAGATAATGAGTTTGATACCCCGCTAACCATGGCAATAACCACACCGGCCGTTGCCGAAACTGTAGCAGCGATACCCCAGCTCATGGCAAATACTTGCTTAACAGAAATACCCAAACTTTGTGCTATTTGCTGATCAAAAGCGGTAGCACGCATCGCTAAACCATATTTTGAATGCTTAAAGAACAAGTAGAAAGCGACCATAATAATCAAGGCAATCACCGTACTCATCAAGTAGGCCGTTTCAATCTGCAGCCCTAAAATTTGAATACTTTCAGTCTCAAATACTTTCGGAAAGCTTTGTGCTGACACACCGAATATCCACTTCATTAAGGCTTGGAAAAATATCGATAAACCGATAGTCACCATAATCACCGAAATAATAGGCTCGCCGATCATGGGACGTAACACGATCATTTGCAGCATAATGCCGAATACCGCCATAAAGGCCATGGTCAGTAAAAACCCAACAATAAAGGGTAACTCTAAGTAGATAAGTAATGCCCAACACACCCAGGCACCAATCAAGAGAAACTCACCTTGGGCAAAGTTTACAATTTGAGTCGATTTATAAACTAAGACAAAACACATGCCCACTACACCGTACAATAAGCCAACAATAAGCCCATTGACGATCAGTTGCGTTAATAGCTCAAAATTCATGATGCTCTCCGTTCTATATTTGCTTGCTCAATAGCCGCTTTACTTGATTGTTCATTAGCAATAAGTGACGTTACTTTAAGCTGGGTTTGAATACGGGTTTTGGTGCCATCTTGGAAAACAACCGTGGTATCAATATCAACCACATCTTGGTTGTCATAAATAGCTGAAATAATGTCGCCATACTTATCAGCAATAACACCACGACGTACTTTACGTGTTCGCGTTAGTTCGCCATCGTCGGCGTCTAACTCTTTATAAAGCAATAAGAATTTATGAATTTTTTGCGACTCAGGTAATGACTCGTTCACCCGTGAAATTTCTTCGGCAAGCTTGGCATAAACCTCTGGCAACGTTGATAAGTTGGTATAGTTGGTAAAAGCATAACCATTTTGTTCAGCCCACTTAGCAACAATACTAAAGCGGATACATATAATCGCTGATAAGTAAGGCTTGTCTTTACCTAAAATAACCGCCTCACCTATAAAAGATGAAAATTTAAGTTTATTTTCAATGTATTGCGGTGAGTACTGCGCACCATTACTGGTACAAGCAAGATCCTTAATACGATCAATCACCACTAGATGCCCTGAAGGTTTAAAGTAACCGGCATCACCGGTTTGCATCCAGCCATCAATAACATCTTCGTCATAAGCTTTTTGGTTATTTAAGTAGCCGGTAAACATGCCAACGGTGCGAGAAATAATCTCACCTACGCCCGCTTCATCAGTGTTAATAACTTTAATTTCAGCGCTGTCAAAAGCCACACCAACACTGTCGTAGTCAACATCATCTTCATGATGAATGGTGTACGCGCCACACATTTCTGTTTGGCCATAAAGTTGACGTAAAGGCACACCGATAGTTTGGAAAAATTTAAAGGTATCTGGGCCCATTGCCGCGCCGCCGGTAGCCGCTGACTTTAAAAATGAAAAACCAAGGCGATCTCGTAATGCTTTCATTAATAACACTTCAGCAAGCCATGACTTTTTGCCTTCTGCTTGGCTTTTTTCCGCCAGCTTCATAGCATAATTAAAGAGTTTACGTTTCAGTGGCGTTGAGTCCATCATTCGCGCTTGTACGTCAGCTAAAATACCTTCCCATACGCGTGGCGCTAATAGCACAAAGCTAGGGCCTATTTCACGAAGATCCGACATTAAGGTTTCTTGTTCTTCAACAAAATTGACAATTTGACGCGCAATTAAGGCTTGGCCTAACGCATAAACCTGCTCCATTATCCAAGGTAATGGTAATACTGATACATAGTTATCACCTGGCGCACGTGGGTCAGCTCTGAGATATGAACTACAGTGTTTAACGAAATCACCGCCATTGAGTAAAGCAATTTTTGGCTTAGAGGTGGTACCTGAAGTTGTACAATAAATTGAGATATCTTCGGGGGTTGTTGCTTGCGTTAATTGCTTATAAGCTTGTGGACTTGCTTTTTCTATCTTTTGGCCTAATTGATAAACCGCATTAATATCAACCAATCTAGGATCTGAATATTTGCGCATACCTCTTGGGTCACAATAAACAATAAATTTAACCTGTGGGATATCATCTGCAAGCTCAAGTAACTTATCACATTGCTCCTCATTTTCTGCCACAACAACGGTTGCACCGCTGCTTTCAAGTAAATACACCACTTCTTCGTGCATCGAGTCTTGATAGATACCAATAGAATAACAACGCATGGCATGGGCAGCTACTTCCCCCCAAATCCATTCTGGGCGATTATCGCCAAGTAAGGCAATAGCATCGCCTTGGCTAACGCCCATATCTAACAAGCCTAACGACAACCATTTTACTCGGTCGTTATAATCAGCCCAAGTGAACTCGTTCCAAATGCCAAACTCTTTTTCGCGCATCGCAATAGCATTTGGCCAATTGTCGGCGTTATGTTGTAAAATTTTCGGGAAAGTATTCAACTCGCCCATTTCAAAATCTTTATTCGTTTGAGTTAGCGCAACCATTAGCTTACCTCCTCTAATGTGGTCTGTTGCTCTGCTGACACTTCTTCACTTTCTTCAAGCCCCAAATAAGCACGTTTCACATAAGGGTCGGCCATCACTTCTTCAGGTAAACCACAAATCAGCTTTTTACCAAAATCAAGCACCATCACTTCATGAGAAATATCCATAACCACGCCCATATCATGCTCAATCATGACCACGGTAATACCAAACTCTTCGTTCAAATCGAGAATATATCTCGCCATGTCCTCTTTCTCTTCTAAGTTCATGCCGGCCATAGGCTCATCAAGAAGAATCAACTTGGGATTTAACGCCATGGCACGAGCAAGCTCAACACGCTTACGCAGACCATAAGATAAGGTACCGGCAATGGATTTTCGAATATGAGAAATTTCTAAAAAGTCGATAACTTCTTCAACTTTACGGCGGTGCTCTAGTTCTTCTTTTTGTGCACCCGACGCCCAATATAATGGCCCGGTAAGCCAGTTATTTTTTAATAAGTGATGACGTCCAACCATAATATTATCGAGTACCGACATATGACCAAACAAAGCTAAGTTTTGAAAAGTACGACCCATACCAAGATCGGCACGGTCATTTGGTCGTAAGTTGGTAACATTTTTACCATCAAAGGTGATGCTGCCACTATTCGGTTGATAACGGCCTGAAATGCAATTTAGCATTGACGTTTTGCCCGCACCATTTGGCCCGATAATGGAAAAAACTGAGCCTTTTTTTACTGAAAAGCTAACATCGGTTAAGGCTTTAACACCGCCAAATGCGAGAGATATTTGCTCTATATTGAGTATCGACGAAGTCATACTCAACCTCCTAAATTCAAGTGGGGAATAAAATTCTATTGCGACTCACGTTTTAAAAAAGAGAGGGGGCAAGCCCCCTCCCAAAACGTAACAACGATTGGGAAAGTTACGTGAGCTTCAAACAGTAGAACGGGATAAAAAAGTTACAGCATGTATCGCATAGTGGCTTGTACATAGTTAGAGTCTTTATCTAACTCATCAATAGAGAAGTTACCCACTTCGATACCAACAGCGAGGTCTTTGGTTAAGTCTTGAAATAAGTTAACCCCCCATTGCGAGCGTTCTCGATCAGAAACATCGCCTTCAACTTTGCCGTACAATACCGTTGAACGTAAGGTTTCGGTCCAAAAATGACGATATGCAACAAGTACTGAAGTTACATCCTCGACTTCTTCACCGTAAAGATCTTTAACAGCGGCAACACCTACATAACGACCTAATTCACCTTTGTGGAATTGAAAGCGTATATCATCTTTACCACCCGTTTTAATACGGCCAGCCACTGAGGCACCAAATGCTGACTCACTGTTACCTAAGGTTGTATTTAATTGTCGAGCTAAACCTGAAACTGATACGCTGCCCCAGTCGCCTTTAAAGTTATAACGGGCAACAACGTCTGGTACGCTATCGCTTGCGGTATCACCACCCCAGCTTTCTGGGTTTTCTAACGATACTTGAAAGTCGCCAACGTTATAACGTACTTGGCCTTGGCGAATAAAAACTAAGCCGGTTGTTGCGCCAGCAAAATCGGCTGACTCAGGAATAGCGCTGGTGTTCATAAACGTTGACCAGGTTTGACCAACCGTTAAATCTTTGTATTTCACAAAAGCATGACGAATA
Organism: Cognaticolwellia aestuarii; assembly: GCF_002000025.1. Taxonomy (GTDB): domain Bacteria; phylum Pseudomonadota; class Gammaproteobacteria; order Enterobacterales; family Alteromonadaceae; genus Cognaticolwellia; species Cognaticolwellia aestuarii. Next base: position 16,466 of record NZ_MUZV01000009.1, on the reverse strand, counting down.
CGTGGATGGGCTGAGTTTGAGACGATTTCATTTCCGCCACCGCCCCAAAAATCCATTTCAATAAAGCCCATAACATCACCATGCACGTACTTGGTATTAAAGCGGGTTTCATTGGCAAAAATTTTAAACTGTGATGCATCTTGACTCAGTGCAGCACCATCACCTATCCAAAAATCTTTATAGGCAACATCACCATCAACATAGCGAGCATCAATTTTGATGTAACCACCAAAAGTTAATTTATCATTGTCTGTTAAGTCAATTTCATAACCAGCAAATGCGGAACTTGTTGCGGCCATAAACGAAGATGCGAGTAATAATTTTTTATAATTTGAGTGAAACATCTAGCTAATCCCCTTGTATTTTTTGTTCGATCCATACTAAACACGTCGAAAAAATCAACAATCGGAAATAAGGCTTAGCACCTTACACTTAGTCCTTTAGTCTAGTGCTACGAGGTTTGGCTTGTGAGTAAAAATAGCAAACGCTAAGATGAAGAAAAATAGCGGTTTTAACCTAGATTAATTCAGGTTAAAGTGAATAAAATTAGCGTTGTAGCAAGGGTAATATGTTTTCTAATTGGTTGCTGGTAAGTGTCAGTATTGGCTACATAAGTTTACTCTTTCTTATTGCCTATTTGGGCGGGAAATACCGCCATAAATTAGTTGAGAAACAACATGCCATTATCTATGCGCTTTCGTTAGGCGTTTACTGTACATCTTGGGGTTTTTTAGGCACATCAGCACAAGCGGCTAACAGCTCTTTTACCTATATTTCGGTGTATTTAGCCCCCATATTACTCTTTGTTTTCGCTTGGCCCTTTATTCAACGCATTATAAAAACCTGCTTAAAACTAAAAATTACCTCTATTGCAGATTTGCTTTCTTCGCGCTTTGGTAAATCACAAAGTTTAGCCTTCATTGTTACGGTTGTCGCACTCATTGGCACCTTGCCTTATATCGCATTACAGCTTAAAGCCATTGTTTACTCCTACAAAATATTACAACAAAATCAAGATTTTCCGGTTTGGCAATTGGGCCTAATTGTCAGCACTATTCTCGCGGGTTTTACCATTATATTTGGCATTAGAACCATTGATGTCACTGAGCGACACCCGGGTGTGATGATCGCCATCGCGTTCGAGTCAGCCGTGAAACTTATTGCGTTTTTAATGGTGGGCATTTTTGTCTCGTTTTTTATCTACGATTCACCGGCTGAAATTTGGCGATTATCACAAAGTCATGTTTCGTTTAGTCAACAATTTGAAAGTAGCAACCTTATTAACATGCTAGGTTTGCTGATTATTGTGATGTCAGCTTGCCTATGCTTACCACGCCAATTTCAAGTGATGTTTGTTGAGATTAAAGAGCAAAAAAATAGTAATTTAGCGCGCTGGTGGCTACCTGCCTATATTCTGGTATTCGCTTTTTTCGCGGGTCCGATAGGGCTTGCTGGTACTTTAAATTATGGCCAGTCTTTAGAGGCAGACGCCTATGTTTTATTTTTACCGGCCTACAACGGGCAGGTATGGCTATCGTTATTTGCTTTTCTTGGTGCCGTTTCAGCAGCAAGTTCTATGGTTATTGTCTCAACAATTGCCCTGAGTACTATGCTAAGTAACGAAATTGTATTTCCGTTAATGTTTAAACTGTCTCCACAAAAGCAACATGACTTTTTACACTTTCAATCTCGCTTGTTGCGTATTCGTAAAGCCTTAGTTATCACGGTAATCACATTAAGTTACGGCATGTTGTTATTGTCGCCGCCAGATACCTTGTCTTCTTTAGGTGAAGTGGCTTTTGGAGCAATAGCCCAAATTGGTCCCGCGTTAATTGCCGCTTTTTACTGGCGTCGAGCTACGCAAAAAGGTGTGCTTTGGGGGATCGGCAGTGGCTTTTCAATTTGGATTTTATTTAACTTATTACCACAATTAGGCTTTTATGATCATCCATTAGCCAACTCAGCATTTGCCGCCACGACAATTATTACGCTATTTGGGCTATTTATTAACATCGTTGTATTAGTGATCGTTTCTTTGCTAACCCGACAGAGCATACGTGAAGAAATGCAAAGTAAGTTTTTCTACAAACAAGAAAATCACCAACAATCTCATTTACCGAAACAACCAAGAATTGATATACGAGAATTAGAATATTTAGTAGCACGCTTTATTGGTCAAGATAAAGCGGCCGAGTGTTTTGAAAGCTTTAATGCGTTACACAAAAACAAAAAACAAAAAAGCTATAACGAAGCATTGATATTTCATGCAGAGCACACACTTGCCAGTGTAATGGGCTCTGCCTCAGCAAAATTAGTCATTTCGTTTGCCATTGGTGGTCGTGATATCGCCTTTGATCAAGTCGTTAAAATTGTGGAAGATAACTCAACCCAACAACTTGAGTTTAGTCGCTCTGTTCTTCAAGGCGCGATTGAAAATACCAGCGAGGGTATTTCGGTTATCGATGGCAATTTAAATTTGGTGGCTTGGAATAAACAATACCTCGATATTTTTAATTATCCACAAGACTTTATTTATATCGGCTGCCCGATTAGCCAACTCATTCGATATAACCTGAGTAATCAAAAGCGTTATATACACGACATCGAATCACAGGTACAAAAACGCCTGCAATACATTCGAGCAGGCAGCAAGCATAAATCAGAACGAAAGCTTTCAAACGGCAAAATTATTAATATTGAAGGTAATCCAATTCCTGGTGGCGGCTTTGTCATGATTTTTTCCGACATTACTGAATACCGTCGAGCTGAAAAATACCTGAAAGAAGAAAACACCGACCTTGAAAGCCGAGTGTTAACACGAACAAAAGAACTAGAACAAGCAAACGTTGAACTTGAAAAAGCAAACCAAGACTTAGCCAATGCACAACTAAAAGCTGAACAAGCACATTTGAAAAAAAGCCAATATTTACGTGCTTGTAGTCATGATTTATTACAGCCATTGTCTGCCGCACGTTTATTTTCTTCTGCTGTCAGTTTAAGTTCAAAAGTGTCAAAGCAGGAACGAGAGCAAATCAAACAAATTGATAACTCGCTGGAAATTGCCAATAATTTATTATTAGATTTAAATGAAATAGCACGTATTGAAAGTGGCAATATCAGCCCTGATTTGTCGACCTTTACGGTTGAAAGACTATTTTCTATGCTCCATTCAGAGTTCTCGGCACTGACCAAAGATTATCATATCGATTTTCATTGCTGTGCTAGCAATTTATATATCAGAAGTGATTTCACACTGCTATCACGTATTATTCAAAACTTTCTCAGTAATGCCTTTCGTTATGCTAACAACGGTAAGGTACTGCTCGGATGCCGACGTCAAGGAAACTATCTTTGTTTACAGGTTTTAGATAACGGACCGGGCATACCTGAAGACAAACAACAGCAAGTGTTTGAGCAGTTCACCCAATTATCAACAAAATTAGTTGGCCCCAAAGGCTTAGGTTTAGGCTTAAATATCGCACAGAGCTTAGCGGAAATTTTGCACCATGAGCTGGGCTTAAAATCCAAAGCAGGCCATGGCTGCTTATTCAGTGTCAGTGTACCGATTGTTGCAGCACCAAAGTTACAGCAAACGAAACCCTTACGTGCCAGCAATACCTTACAAGGGGTTAGTGTTTTATGCATCGATAATGAAGCGGCGGTGTTGTCTGGAATGAGTGATTTATTGTCAGCATGGAAATGTAAAGTTTATAGTGCCATCAGTGCTGAACAAGCTATTGAGATTTATCAAAAACACGAAGAAGAGATTGATATTGTGCTGGTTGATTATCAATTAGCCACGGAAACTAGCACTAAGGCACTGTCCACCAAACTTGCTTACAAACCTTTGCAAGATAAACGTGAGCATAATGATATTTCGAACTTCAATGGTATTGAGTTAATCAAGTATCTTCGGGCAAAAAGTCACTACCCTTTACCCGCTATTTTAATTACAGCAACAACCGACGAAAGCGTTTTAGTTCAAGCGCAACAAGCCGACATTGGTTATCTAAGAAAAATAGTTAAGCCGATATCTTTACGAGCACTGATGAGCTCTTTACTCACCAAAGAACTCGAAAGAAACTACATTCCAGATAACTTTAAGCGATAACAATATACTGAGTACTGGCTGCATATAGTACAGCGGAGCCTCTAACGTCTTCGCTCGTTTCAAAAAACGACTATGCTTTTTAATCTTATGATCTTTAATACTTACACTATACATACGAAATAACATATATACAATATTTATTATATACTATCAGGGAAGTAGAAATATACTGCGCTGATCGGTGTTCAGGCTTTACCTTTGACCAAGATGAAAACCTGATTTGGCGAGTTTTCGCCGGTAGTTTACATTGAATATTAGGAATTATTTATGGGTATTTTCGAGCGTTATTTATCAGTTTGGGTTGGCTTGAGCATAGTGTTTGGTGTGGTATTAGGTTTATGGCAACCTGAAGCATTTCAAGCAATAGCCAGTTTTGAAGTTGCCCACGTCAATATTGTTGTCGCGGTATTTATCTGGGTAATGATTTATCCAATGATGGTACAAATTGACTTCTCAGCCATAAAAAATATCGGCAAAAACCCGCAAGGACTGTTGCTAACCATAGTGATCAATTGGTTGATTAAACCTTTTACTATGGCCGGTTTAGGCTGGTTATTTTTTAATTTTATTTTTGCTGATTTAGTTGATCCTTCATCAGCACAAGAATATATTGCAGGCATGATTTTACTGGGCGTAGCACCTTGTACAGCAATGGTATTTGTTTGGTCACAGTTAACGAAAGGCGATCCTAACTATACCTTAGTGCAAGTATCGGTAAATGACGTGATCATGATTTTTGCCTTTGCGCCTATTTCGGCATTTTTACTTGGTGTTAGTGATATACAAGTTCCATGGCAAACCCTACTAATATCGGTATTGCTCTACGTTTTACTGCCACTAATTGCAGGTGTATTAACCCGAAAAATACTGAATAATCGCCACGGTGAGCTATCACTGCAGCATTTATTATCACGCTTAAAACCTTGGTCGGTTATAGGCTTGTTAGCAACCGTAGTACTATTATTTGGCTTTCAAGCAAATACTATTATATCTGAGCCTGAAACCATTGGCTTGATTGCCATCCCTCTGATGATCCAAACATATGCTATCTTTATTATTGCCTATTTTGCAGCTAAGTGGATGAAATTGCCACATAACATTGCTGCACCTGCATGTTTGATCGGTACTTCTAATTTCTTTGAACTTGCCGTGGCCGTGGCTATATCGCTTTTTGGTTTGCACTCAGGGGCTGCGCTCGCAACCGTTGTTGGTGTATTGGTTGAAGTGCCGGTGATGTTGTCTTTAGTTTATATTATTAATCACACCCAACGCTGGTTTCAAGGAAGTTAGCTGCTATGAGCTAGCAGGTAACAGGTAACAGGTAACAGGTAACAGGTAAACGAGGCGACAAAATGATCACCGCAGGCAAATGCAATAAAAGCTATGCTGCCTAGCACAGCTTTTTATCGCAAACTAAAATAGCGACCAGATAAGGTCATACATTAAGGGTGACCACCTTCATTTGCTATTAAGTGAACGAGGCGTTCGCTTGCTGACGTTCATTTAATAAAATCACTGCTTGTGTGCGACTTTTAACCCCAAGCTTTAAAAAGATAGTACTGGCATGACTTTTTATGGTTGATTCTGATAACCCCAGTTCATAAGCAATTTGCTTATTAAGTAGGCCTTCAGCAAACATTAACAGAATTTTATGCTGTTGTGGGGTTAATGAAGCAAGCTTGTCAGTCTGCTCTGATACATGTTCATCAGGATTATAGTCACCATGAGGGGTCCATAATTTACCTTGAATAACATCATTAATCGCTTTAATCATTTCCGGCACAGGGGTCGATTTTGGAATAAAACCGGCTGCGCCTAAACTCATGGCTTTGCGAATAGTATCAAGCTCTTCAAAACCTGAAATAATAACCACACCAATTTCTGGATAAAGCTGACGAATTCGACCTAAGGTGTTAAAACCTTGAGCTCCAGGAATATCAAGATCAAGTAAGATCAAGTCAATATCAGTAGTAGTTGCTAACTGTTCTTCTAATTCAGGTATCGTTTCCGCTTCAAGTAAAGAAGAGCAAACAAAACTGGATTTAAGCATTAGCGCGAGGGCTTGCCTAAAAAGTGGATGGTCATCAGCGATGATGAGCTTAGTATTTGATGTCATTTTATTTTCTAACCTAATATTTAGATTAATGATCTTTTAATTGGTGCCAATGATTTTTGCTCACTGGTTAACCTTAACAAGGTAACCATATCATAGAAAACTGCAATGATAATAAAGCTAAATTAGACTAAAGGACTAAGTCGAAAAATATTAAGCCCGAGATAATTACTCAAGCATTAATGTACTTTCCTGATAATGCTAAAGCACTGCGATGATGAAGAACACTATGGCATTGCGCCAAAATAGACAAGGCGATTGATTCAGGCAGTTCCCCGCCAATATCTAAACCAACGGGGCCATTAACCTGGCGCAATAACCAAGCACTATCGTTGATATGACTTAACGCCTCAACATTACCCCGTCGCTCAAGCGGCCCAAGTAAACCAATATATTTCGCCACATTTGCTTTATACAATAAAGTTAGCCATGCAGCATCTAAGGTCAAATTATGGGTCATTAAAACGGCTGCATCCATTTGCTGAAATAACGCTTGTTGTGCAAAGTCATCAGGATGAACACGGATAATATGACTAGCATGCTTAAATACACTTTGGCGAGCGTAACTAGAACGATGATCGACAACGGTAACTCGCCAGCCCATTTGTGCCGCCATAGTAACTAAAGGGGCGGCATCTGAACCGCCACCAAAAACCCATAAATTTATCGGTGCGGCTATTTTTGTCAGTGAATATTCGGTTGTCGACACCACAAAGTTAACATGGTCATCACCCTGTTTTATTATGTATTCTCGTGCTGTGCTGTTATCTTGGCTATTTTTTTTATCCGTCGTCAATAACAACGCACCATCACGGCCAAATAAGCTGAGTTGATTGAGCGACTCCTGCTCTGCTGATGAAAATGATTGCTGCAAATAACTCACTTGAGCATTTTTCATGCGCTGATAAAGGCTTGTTAACAGTGTTTGATGCTCTGCTGTGATAAATTGTAGCAGGACACCTATTTTACCTTTACAACCCACACCAAGCTCTGCGGCATAACCATCGTCTTCACGCATATCATATTCAACATAATGTGCTTGTTGATTATCAAAGACCTTTTTAGCATGTAAAACGATATTAGCCTCTAAACAACCTCCGCTCACCAAGCCATGTGTTTGACCTAAACTGTTAATCAGCATTATCGCACCAGGAGAGCGATAACTTGAACCTTCTTTATTAACTATAGTGGCAATAACCCAAGAAAAGTTATCCGCTTGGCTTAGGTAAAGTTCGAGTAAGGCAAAATGAGAATGATTGTTTAACAAAGAAAAACCTTAGAATGCTTAATAACTAAATGATTAATAAAAGAAAGTTATTGTCATAGCGTAATGATGAAAAAATAACAGTTAATTATCATAACAAGTTACGTAAATTTTAAAAACGCAAATAGTGCGGAATTTTATTTATTGAAACTAAACTGAAAAATATATAGCCAAACCACTTGAAACTGCATTTTCAAGTGGCTTGGGTATAAATCAAAAAGCCACCTGACAGTGGCTTTCTGTTAACGCGCATTAGTAGCAAACTACACTCTGTTTAGGCTAATATCGCCTCTATATCAAAATCATCAAGTTGTTTAGGGTCAGCAAAACGGTGAATATACTGCTCATAAACCTTAGAGCGGACAAAAATAGTAAAAATATCGGCGTCAATATGATTATTTTTTGCCATGTTACGCATAATACTTAAGCACTCACTGACCGGTTTAGCACTTTTATAGGGTCGGTCAGCTGCTGATAAGGCTTCAAAAATATCAGCCAATGCCATCAGCCTAGCAGGCACTGACATTTGCTCTTTTACCAGGCCTCTAGGGTAGCCTTTACCATCCATCGTTTCGTGATGGCCTAAAGCGTATTCAGCAACATTAGCTAAGTGTTTTGGAAAAGGTAATGCCTCAAGGATATTTAACGTGACATCCATATGTTTTTGGATAATTTTTCTTTCTTCATTATTCAAAGTACCACGTTTGATACTTAAGTTTGTGATCTCGTCATCCGTTAATAATGACTGTTGCTGATTCTCAATAGACACTTGATATCGTTCAGCAATCGCTCGAATATTACTTTCTTGTTCGTCGGTTAAGAACTCACCACCATAGTTAATTTTTTGCAAAAAAGCTTTATCTAAATTCAGTTGCTGATGTGCAACAGTTCTTTCACGCTCCAGCTGCTCTATTCTGATAGTTTTATTACTTTTCAATGCCTGAATGATTTGTTCTTGAAACTTCAGATCAATATCCCGACTGGCAATTTCTAACTTGGCAGTGATGTAGTGAATTCTATCAAAAATTGTTTCTAATTTTCTTGATTTTTCCATGACATGATCAGGCGTTGCGATTTTACCACAGTCATGTAACCAACCCGCAATGCTAAGTTGATATCGTTCTTCTGGAGAAAGCTTGAACAAAGCAAGCGGCCCGTCATTATAATCACTTACAGCATCAGCAATCATTAATGTGAGTTCAGGAACCCGTTTACAATGACCGCCAGTATGAGAAGATTTAGCATCTATTGCCTTGGCAATTGTTTTGGCAAATGACTCAAACAATTGCTCCATATTTAGAATCAAGGCTTTATTTGTCAGGGCAATAGCACCTAATGACGCAAAAGGTAATATTTGCTCTTCAACCTGTTTAGAAAAGCTAACAACTTCCCCTTCTTCCATGGCATTAATCAACTGAATAACGCCAATAATATCATCGGTATGATTTTTTAAAGGGAATGTCAGCATAGACTTAGTGCGATAGCCTGTTTTCGCATCCATAGTTTTCGCTGCATTAAAGTCAAACGGAGGTCGCTCGTATACATCATCAATATTAATGATTTCGCCGTTATTTGCAGCATAAGCGACGATAGCGGACTGGTTTGGCTGGTTATCGATAAATAACGGGATACTTGAAAAAGGAATTTCAGCCCCCGAACTCCCTCCAAGATGTAAATTGAGACTCTTGTTGTATACCGTACGAAACTCCACTTCCTGTTCAGTGTTAACCAAATAAATAGAGCCCGCATCAGCATATGAAACTTCGATGGCAGCGAGCAGTATTTTTTCCATCAGTAAATCAGTGTTTTTTTCTGTACTTAACTGAATAGTGATATGTAATAAATGTTCAAAAGCAGCTTGCTGTGAAGGATTATTTTTCATAATTACTTACTTTGTTTCATGGCTATAAACACCATCCCAATGTTTTAATTCGACTTTATCGATAAGAGTATTTATACGCTCTAGATATATACTATAAACGGTTGTTGACAAATTGGTAGACTGTTTTAACTGCTGGAACAAATTACGAGCATCGTGCCAACTACCTGAGAGGTACTTTTCCATTGCTTTTTCATGTAGCTGTATATCAATCATAGTTTGCTCGTTGATATCACGAGAGAAACCTATCGGCTGATATATTTCAACCGCATTTAACTTACCCTTAACTTTGATTCGATCTATTTTGCGCGCAACAATAGCAACTTTTAAAATATCTTGGTAAGTATGATGAGAAACTAAGATATCGACGCCATAATATTTGGTTAACGACTCTATTCTTGCGCCTAAGTTAACGGCATCGCCAAGCACAGTATAAGCTTTACGATAAGAAGACCCCATATCGCCAACCACCATATCACCAGAACTAATACCTATACCGACCCGTATTGCAGGCCAGCCTTTTAAAGCAAAGCGTTTACTGAGATCATGCGTTAATGCAATAAGTTTCATGGCGCTGACCACGGCATGCTCCGCATGGTTTTCATCATCTAAGGGCGCATTCCATAGTGCCATTATCATGTCGCCAACATATTTATCTATTGTCCCTTTATTGTCGAATATAATAGCCGTTGCTTCGGTTAAATACGCTTTTAGAAAGTCACTCAATTGTTCAGGGGAAAATTGTTCTGATAAGGTGGTAAAGTTTCGAATATCGGCAAATAATACTGACATTTTTCGGCGTTCGGGTGTTAACTCAACACCTTTTGCTGACCGAATTAATCTTTCAATATATGCCGGAGGTACATATTGATCGAACATACTTTTTATTTTCTTTCGGGTCGCGTTTTCCGAAATAAAACCAATGGCGCCATAATATGTTGTCAGTAACGTTATCAGTAATAAAATTTGAAACAAAGGTAAACTAATTTTCAGTACAGTCCAACAATACCAGTTAACACCAATATGCACCATAAAACTCACTAGGCTAATAACTAAAATTCTCATTGGCCCTTGCTTTGCCATTAACATAGCTAATAAAAATCCAGTTAACAGCAATAAAGTAAAGAGTATCGCTACGGTAATATCGAGTTCAATTGGTAATATTTCAGGATGAATAAGTGCTTCAAAAACATTCGCATGGATTTCAACCCCGGGATATTGTACGCCTACCGATGTAGTTCTTAAGTCAGCTAAGCCTAAAGCCGATGTACCAATAAATACCACTGCACCATCAAGCTCGTCATGAGGAGTTCGATCATTTAGAACATCGGTTGCAGAAACATAGGGAAAACTTTTTTTCCTACCTTTGTATGGGATCAGTATTTGGCCTTTTTCATCGGTGGGAATAAAGTGCTTGGAGAAACTCAAACCTTGTAACCACGAAGTATTAGCCGTGACTTTACTTTTAGTCAAGATACGATCCGCTAAAGTGTATACACGTGCCGCCTCCAAAGCGAGAGACGGGTATAATTGCCCTTGATAGTTAAGCACCAGAGAGGCTTTCCTTATGAAGCCATCGCTTTCGGGTACAGAATTAATAAACCCAGCGCCACTAGCCGCTGATTGTAAAGTTTCAATATTGCCAAGCACATTATCAAAGCTTGGAATGTCAGATAGATACTCAGTTGAACTTTGCCAATTAATAACATTATTAGGTAACTGCCCTGATGTTTGAGCGCTATCATCAAATAAAAAGCCTAGCACCACCTCTGCCTGGGTGAGCGTGTCGGCGAATTGTTGATCGAAATTTACCGAATCTTCGAGTGCAGCTATTTGCTGTCGTGCTTGAGTATGAAGATGTTGATTATTATTTAAAATAACCATAGCTGGGTTGCTTTCTGGCTCAGAAAAGAAAACATCAAATGCAATGACAACAACACCTGCATCCATCAGTTTTTTTACTAAATCACTGACTTTACTGCGACTCCAAGGGTATCTACCTTGCTCACGCATACTTTTTTCATCAATATCAACAATAATAATTTGTTCATCAAATTGTCGTGCATTATTAGGTAGCGTAGCCAGTAAACGCGTGTCGTATAAAATCCCTTCAACCCGTTGCAATAATTTTTGTACATGCTCTAAGTTGATAAAATTCAAGCCGATCACTAATATCGTGATTACTAAACCAATAAAAAAACTTTTCGAACGTAGCGTTGTTGTCATCTATTTTATGGCTTTCATTGGCTTTGCTAAATCGACAACAGTGCCTTCTCTAGCACAGTAGACATTGAAAATATCGCCATATTTAGCCTGAAGTTTTGCTTCTTCACGGAGTAACTCTTTATCTGTACGAGCAGGGTCATGACTAATAATATATAAGTTTTTTACGTTAGCTTCGTTGGCCAATTTTGCTACCTCTAAAAAGGTACTATGCCCCCAACCTAGCTTGAGTGGTAAATCTGCATCAATATACTGTGCATCATGAATCAACATATCGGCATCAGCAATAAAGTCTAGCCATTGCTGCCAAGTTGTTGTCGCTTTATTGGGGGGATTTAATTCGTTATCAGTAACATATGCGATTTTTTTTCCTTCTGCTGTCAAGCAGTAAGCGCTACCACCATCTGGGTGGTTTAACTTTTGTGTTTGCACCGTAAACCCAGGTATTTTAAAGGTTTTCATTACTTCGATATTTGTTTCAAGGCGAATATCCGCAGGTAAGTGCTCGTACTTTACTGGATGTTTAGAGCCTGACATTTGTGTGAGGATAGCGTCTTTATCTGCATATTCAATCGCACCAGGCACAATTGTTATATTTCTTTTCGCTTGAAAAACAGGCTTAAAATATGGGAAGCCTTGAATATGATCCCAGTGGTTGTGAGTTAATAATATATTGATATCACTTGTTTTTCTTACTAAACGCTCACCTAAAGCGATAATACCTGTACCTGCATCCAAAATAACGTCATGACCGCTATCTAACCAGATATACACACATGAGGTATTACCACCAAATAGTACGGTATTTCTACCCGGTGTAGGCGTAGATCCCCTGACACCGTAAAATTCTACTTTCATAAAGTCACTTTTTATTGAAAGGTTAGTTTAACTGAAAGTGGCTTATGTCCACATTACGACCAAACGTACCATTGATATAGCATTGACCAGCAACAATGTAAGAGCTGTTGTTTAGTAATAAAATCGTACTTAACTGACTAGCACCAAGACAAGTTAATGGCATGAAATAACCGTTACTATCGAAAGAGTTATCTAAAGTTCCATCAGACTTTACCCGTCCAACCATGTGTTTTCTAGTACCGAGGACTTCACCGAACCCAGCCACGATAATATTGTCATGACTATCAATTGCTGCATTGAACATTTGCGAGTCATCTGTTAACGGTGATAAGAAGAAGTCAGCAATACCATCAGTGGAGAAGCTAGTATCTAATACCCCTGTGGTGGATGTTTTAATCACAACAACTTTTTCTGTTGCAGCTAAGTTATTGCCAACTAAATAGAGAGCATTATTACTATCAAAGCCAACAAACTCTATACTATCATCGACACCTGAATTAACATCTACCGTCAACTCACCTGTTCCTTTCAGGGTTAAATCTAAGCCGCCTGTAGCTAAATATTTCACTAATAACATGTCTTTATCGCCAATATCTCTATTTCCACCAGCATAAATGTTATCGCTACCATCAATGAGTACCGCTAAATAATCATCGGTATTAGCGCCAAGAATGTAGCCAGGCGTCGTTGAGTTATTAAAGCTGCTATCTAAAACGCCTGCCGAGTTTAAACGCATAACAAAAGCATTTGTACTACCGTTTTCGAGATTCCCAACCGCCACTAGCCTATTTAAACTATCAACTTTAACTTGATTAAAATGAATATCTATTGCGTTAATGGCAGATGTTGTATAAATGCCATCGCTCGCGAAACTGGTGTCAAATAAACCATTATGATCAATACGAGCAATAAAACCATTGTCACCTGTGCTTTCGGTTACACTACCATAAACAATAAACTTACCATCAAGTAGTTCAAAAATGCCTTTAACTTCAGCGCTAGTACCTATTTTGAGTTGTTTATGTCCGTCATTATCAAAACTGCTATCAAGCAAACCCGCTTCAGTTAGCCTCGTAATCACTATATGTTGCTCACTGCCATTATCAGCAGTTGAAACCACTAAAAACTTATCTTTTTGAAGCCCTTGTTGTATTTTTATCACCTCGGCAACCGTATCATCAGAGGCAACACTCGAGTGAGTCAACACGACTTTACTGTTGGAAAAGTCGTTTATACAACCAAGATTACATAAACGCCCCGCATCATCGACGGCATTAATCATCATCTTGCTATCACTACCTGATTCTACATAACCAGGTAACCAAATAACGTTATCATCATCTAACGTCATAGAGCCTGCAAAGGCATTATCTCCAGCATAATTTATTTTTTGATAACCGTTAATATCACCGTAGCTTGAGCTATCAACTGTGCCATCGGCCGCTATAACACGTGTAGTAAATGGTTTACTTTCCCCTTCATACACAGTGCCGCTCAAGTAAAGTTCAGCACCAGCAAGCGCAATACTACTAAACTCAGCAAACCCGTCACCGCCTCCTGAGTCACCATCAACATCATAAGTGGCAATTCCATTAACACCGAAATGGTTTGCAAGCATACCGGTGTCATCAATAGCGATGATCAATGCTTCTTTAGCTCCACTGGCTAATACCGTAGAGCCAGCCAAGTGCGCAGTAAATCCTACATCTTCTTTACCCGCAACTGCATAAATAAGATCATCAGTGCCATTAACATCATAAAATTGTGCATTACCTGTGTTAAATGTTACAACCCCTGCACCATGTTCATCGATTAGCCAAGCAAAAATATCTTTATCGCCATTAACAGTAACAACATTTCCGGCGATCAGGAAATCATCATTATTTGATTTGTATAATGCAATTCCTTCATCATCTAAGCCTGAGCCACTGATATCATGAATAAGATGAGGAGAGTCCGTAACATCGCCAGGCGTATGATCAATAAAGTCACCGTTGCTATCTATTTGCAGCACTAATAAGTCATCGTCAGTACCATGAACTTTGCCGACAGCGATAATATCATTACCGTTATTTACCATAGCATTGACTGATAAATGTGACTTTTCATTGGTACAAGCCAAACCGTCACGTCCGAAGCTACTGACTAAGTCAGCATCACTATCTACTTTTATAAAACAAATCTCAGTATTGGTGCCATCATCACGAGTAAAAGCAAGATAGTAGTTACCGGCCTTATTAATAATGGCCTTACCATATTCGTTATCACCAAAATCATAACTTTTGCTACCGCCATTACCAAAGGTGGTATCTAACGTACCATCTCTGTTGTATGCCACCATATAAACATCTTTATCAATATTATCGACACTACCAATAAAGTAAACTTTGCCACCATGAGTGGCAGAGTCAGTTAATTGCGCTTGAGTTTTAATACCGGTTAGTTCTAATGAGCCAATTATTGGACGGCCAAAACTTGCTAGCTCATTTACAGTACCTGACTCTGAGATATCATTAATATTAATGGTTACATTAATATCTGTTGATGCTGTGTTTGGCGAGCCATCATCAGTAATAGTTACTGTAACAATATGTTGGGTATCTGTTTCATAATCTAGCGGGTTATTACCTCTTATGGTCAAAACCCCTGTCGCTAAATTGATATCAAATAAGCCAGTATCACCCGAAGTCAGTGAATATTGCAGTGCATTAGCTTCTTTATCACTAGCGACTATAGTGCCAATAACATCACCATGAGTTTTGTTCTCATCAACACTAAATATTTGATCGCTGGCAACTGGTGCATCATTCACAGCCTGAATAGTTAGTGATACCGTCGCTTGTGCTGAGCCCCCCTGACCATCACTAACTTGATAGCTGAAACTGTCTGTGCCGTTAAAATCACTGTTAGGGATATAAGTGAACGAGCCATCAGCATTTAACGTTAAATTACCATTACTGACACCAGCTATGGGGGAAGTGTTGACGCTCAAGGTATCGCCATCGACATCATTATCATTACTGAGTAAACTATCTCCGTCACTAAGAAGCTTCGTTAAGGTAATATCTTCATCAAAGGTATAGCTATCAGCAACAGCAACAGGAAGGTCATTCATTGCATGAACAATTAAAGTTACCGTTGCTTGTGCTGTGCCACCATTGCCATCACTTATTTGATAAGTAAAACTGTCATTGCCAAAATAGTTACTGTTAGGGATATAGGTAAAAGCTCCGTCACTATTAAGGGTTAAGCTACCATTGCTGACATTAGTTATCGGCGTTGTATTAACCGTCAACGTGTCACCATCAGCATCGCTATCATTACTTAATAATTGATCGCCGTCAGTAACACGTCTTATCCACGTGAAATCTTCGGCAAAACTATAGCTATCATTGACTGCAACAGGTGCGTTGTTCGTCGAATTGATAGTCAGTGTAACAACGGCTTGTGCTGTAGCACCGTTACCATCACTGACTTGATAGGTAAAGCTGTCAACGCCATTGAAGTTATTATTCGGGGTATAACTGAACGAGCCATCACTATTAAGAACTAAGCTACCATGACTGACATTAGTTAGCGGCGTTGTATTTACCGTTAAAGTATCACCATCGAGATCGCTATCATTGCTAAGTAAATGATCATTATCAGTAATCATTTTGCTGAACATTAAGTTGCCCATAATGCTATAGCTATCGGGTGCTGCAATAGGCGCATCATTGGTTGCATTAATGGTTAATGCCACATTAGCTTGTGCTGTTGCGCCATTGCCATCACTGACTTGATAGGTGAAGCTGTCAACGCCATTGAAGTTACTATTGGGGGTATAACTGAACGAGCCATCACTATTGAGCGCTAAGCTACCATGACTGACATTAGTTAACGGCGTTGTATTGACCGTTAAAGTATCACCATCGACATCACTGTCATTCGCCAGTAATTGGTCGCTGTCAGTCACCAACTTAGTTAAGCTCAAGTCTTCGTTCAAGCTGAAACTATCCGCATTCAGGGTTGGGGCATC
>NZ_MUZV01000008.1:97281-228523 GCF_002000025.1 Cognaticolwellia aestuarii | reverse complement strand
AGTCACACCACCAATACTGAATTCGGTGATCGACAATGGGCCATCAGTGCTACTCGCATTATCTAAGACATTGCCGGTAACAGCTGTATCTTCTGACGTTGTCACTATTTCATTATCATCAAGTAAATCTGACACTGGCGTCACTGAAATAGTTAACGTCGAATCCGTCACATCACCGACACCATCTAGCACCGTATAGGTGACGACCGGGACTGGGCCATTGTAATTTGCATTCGGAACAAAGCTATAACTGCCATCGGGGTTAAGGGTTAACTCACCTTCTGCTAATACCGCGGTTGAGCCAATAGTATAAGTCACACCACCAATACTGAATTCGGTGATCGACAATGGACCATCAGTGCTGGTGGCATTATCTAAGACATTGCCAGTAACAGCTGTATCTTCTGCCGTTGTCACTACTTCATTATCATCAAATATCGAAGGAGGTATTGTTAAATTACCTAGAGCATTATCTTCAGGAATTAAACTTTCAGTAAAAATGAAGTTATTATCAATTTCGCTCGTATCATAGCCTGCCTGAGCAATCGTTTCATCACCAATTCTCTCGAGCGAAACAAAATCTGTACCTTCATTTGCAACGAAACCTGCTGCGGTTTCTGGTAGGTTTACACTTTCGCCTGAAGATATTAATGCTTGAATTGCTGATATTTCATCTTGAATATTATTTACATCAATATCACCGGAAATGCCTACGCTTTCTTGATCCGTTGAACTATCAGTAAGAGGATCTAATGTCGAATCATTGTTCTGGCTAGACACTCGTTGTTGACTACCATCACTATAGGTCAAGGTAACTTCGCTACCTTTCTCTAATATAATTATGGTTCCTTGATCAACCTGATCTCCTACTCTTAATAAATTACTGTCTGGTAAATCTATGCGAACATCACCTACGACATTTGTAATTTGTGCACTTTTGGGATTCGTATAGGTTTCCATAAAAAATATTCCTAATAATATGATTTATCACATTTAATGTGATACGAGAAACATTGAAGTAGTTTAATAAAAAATAAATTATCACATATAGAATTTAATACAATAGCAGAGGGATGGATGTAGGTTTTGTTTTAGTGGTGTTTTAAATACAATAAAAAAATAAAGCCCTAATAACACTATCAAAAAGTAATACTATTAATGGTTATTAAGGCTATTGAATTAATTCTTTATACGACGGATAGACAATGCAATCAAAGCTAATAAAAATATTGCTAGAGATGATGGTTCTGGTACGGCAATAGATTTAAATACGTGATTGATATTATCACCTGGAAATGCACGATCCCAAATAAATGCAGATACGTCCCCTACGCCATCATACCCTAGACCGCCAACATTATTCGCTACCAAAGATTCGTTCGCTTCATGTAAACCCATATTAAAATCATAAGAATCATACCAAGCATTATGGTTTACAATAAAACTACTAATATCATTAATATAATTATTCACATTATTTGAGCTCAGTGCATATTCTAAGCCCTCGGATAATACACCAAAGTTTAACACAGCCGCTTCAATACCATTATAAGGAGTTGGGGTAGGAGTATTTAAATCATATAAATCTGGCCCCATTGCTAGATCAAAACTTCCAACGTACTGCCATTGAATACCGTTGTTGTCAGAATAAAAATCACCAACAATCAATCCAGCATTAGCCTTTTCAGCGATAAATAGTGAAAAGACAGAGAATAAAACAACATATAAAATTTTAGAACTCATACTACTTCCTTAAGTCCTTAATTGGACGGTAAACTGATAAAATATTTCGATTATATTTTATATTGCACATCATTGGTAAGCAAAAATAGTGCCACAAAAAAACACTCATTAAAAAACAAACACTTAAAAAAAACTATCACATATCTGCTATAGAGTTGTAAAAAGAGCCGACATGTAAGGATATGAGTATGTTTATCTAATAAAATAACTTATGATAATAAGAAGCTAAACATAAGCTTTTAACTAAGCATACACTAAACCATCACATTATTAAAATGTATATGATTTTACGCCCCCAAATATTACATAGTAATAAAACTGAATTAATAGAAACGACAACTAAAATAGTCTGTTTATAAGCTGAAGAAATTAATTAACCAAAAATAAAAGTGCGTGTCGACCAATTGACACGCACTGTCCTCTCCATCGGGCGAATAATTTATAATTTAATTATTCGTTTATTTTTCTCTAATACACTCTGACCTATACCTTTAACATTGAGTAAATCATCAATAGTATTAAAATCACCATGTAATTCACGATAAACAACAATTGCTTTGGCTCTTTTTGCTCCAACCCCTTTTAATAAAGTTAAAGTTTCAACATCAGCTTTATTAATATCGACAACGTTTAACTCTTGAGTGGGAACCATTTCTGTCACTTCATTAGCGTTTGTAGCATAAAGCGGCAATGATATTACAGTGAATAAAATGATGAGAAAATAACAGATATGAGTTTTCATTATGCCTTCCTTCTAATAATTAATATCCATATAAGCGAGCTATGAAATATAATAACTCGCTGTATTAGGTTTAGAAGTGTTGGTCTTATTTGTCAAATAGCCGATTAACAATTAACGATAAGTGCATTAAAGCTAGCTAATTGATAAGTTGATCGCTTGTAATACTGCATGCGGATTTTCTGCCTTCGTAATAGGACGGCCAATAACCAAGTAATCAACACCTACTTTTAACGCTTGTTCAGGCGTCATAATTCGCTTTTGATCATCAGCATTTGAACCAGCTGGACGTATACCTGGTGTGATAAGCTTAAAATCTTGACCTAGTAATTGCTTTAAAGATTCAGCTTCCATCGCAGAACAAACTACACCATCTAAACCAGCATTTTTCGTTAACGTCGCTAAATGCTGTACTTGCTCTGCTGGTGTTCGTGTAATACCTATACCTGCAAGGTCTTCCTCACTCATACTGGTCAACACCGTAACAGCAATCAGTAGAGGGGCTTTATCGCCGAAGGGTAATAATGCTTCTTTAGCTTTTTGCATCATTTTAATACCACCTGAGGCATGAACATTAACCATCCAAACACCTAAGTCTGCAGCCGCAGCAACAGCTTTAGCCACGGTATTAGGAATATCATGAAACTTTAAATCAAGAAAAACGTCGAAGCCTCGATTAACAAGTTCTTTAACAAATTCAGGCCCAAAGTGAGTAAACATTTCTTTGCCAACTTTCAATCGACAATCACTAGGTTGTATCTTATCTACAAAAGACAATGCCTCATCTTTATTATCAAAATCTAAGGCTACGACAACTTTTGCATCTATCATGCTATTTTCCTCAATAGGTAACTATTTTTACGATAACTTTCACGCCTTGGCATTAGTACTGATCAACTAATGATTATCTAAGGCAATTTTTATAAAGTATGGGATTATTCGCCATCTAAACCACGTACAGGTTTTAGTTGCTCCCAATCATGACATGATGGGCATGACCAATAATGTGTACTGGAATTAAAACCGCAAGTTCTGCAACTATAACGATGTTTAACATTTAAATAAGCGGATACCAACTCACGAATAACCTCAAGATTTTCTGAGGTGTTGACAGATTCATAACCTGTCATTTGCATTTTGACAAAATGTTTAAAGCCACGAATAGTTGGGCGTCGCTTTAACGCCGATAAAGTAAATTTTTTCGCCGAATTAACGCCTTTAACTTGTTCTATATGGGTTAAATACTTTATGAGCGCCGATGTACTGCCCGTTTCCTCATACACTTTTTTAATAAACTGATAAAAATCGTTTTCTGCATCCAATGCTTGATAACAAAGGTACATTTTTTCAATTACATCAGGAAAAAACTCTTTATCTTGTTCATAGATAGCTTTATAACATTGGCAAGCTTCATTGTATTGTTGATGGTTTTCATAAATTTGTGCCATCAACCAGTTGGCTCTAGAAGAGTTAGGATCATGGCTTAATGCATTATCTAGCAACTCGATAACTTCGATAAACTCATCTTTTTCTAAGGCTAAAGTCGCTAATTCACAATAGAAATTAGCCAAAGCGTGTAATAGTTTGCTATCTCGAGTTTTCGCAATCGCTTTTTTAAGAGCAATGCCCTGTTGCCAATCTTTAGTAGATTGATAAATTTGCATTAAAGCGGTGAGAGATTTTAACCCGTAAGTTTTCGATTTTAATAACTTATGAAACATAGACTCAGCGCGGTCATACAGTCCTGCACTGAGAAAATCTTTCGCCAGTTCAAATACTGCTTGCTGTTTAGCACTATTCGGTAAATGTTTTTGTCGTACTAAATGTTCATGTACTTTTAATGCCCGATCTAGCTCGCCGCGACGTCTGAATAAATTGGCCATCGCAAAGTGCGCCTCAACAGTATCATCTTCAACTTTTAAAGCTTCAAGTAGGTAATCAATGGCTTTATCTTGTTGATTTGAAAATAAGTAATTTAACCCTGTTGAGTACTTTATAGAAAGTTCTTGTTGAGCACTATGGTCGTTTTGCTTCACACTATTGCGCCCCATAAACCAGCCATATCCCATGGCAACGGGTAACAATAAAAATAATAATCCGAGCATACTAAGACTTTTTCCCTGCAGGCAGCGCTACATTTTTCGTTGGTTTTATCATTCGCAATAACTTCCAAAATAATGCAAATAATAATCCTAATACAAAGCCTATGGTCGTAAATAAACTTACCGCAGCAGCAACTGATAGGTTCGTCTTAGCAATTAAATAATTTAAGGTCAGCACTTGGTCATTCTGACTACCAAAAATAAAGGCAACGGCTAACAAAAGAAGGAAAAGGATAACGGTAATATATAAGCGCATGATAGTTCGTCCAAAACAACATAAAAAAAAGGCATGCTGATAGCATGCCGTTTATTCATCAATTCTGCAATTACGCGATTGAAAGATTTACTCTTTCACGTAATTCTTTACCAGGTTTAAAATGTGGAACATATTTACCGTCAAGCTCGACAGACTCGCCAGTTTTTGGGTTCCGTCCCACGCGAGGAGCACGATAATGCAACGAAAAGCTGCCAAAACCTCTAATTTCGATACGTTCACCTTTTGATAAAGTGTGCGCCATCATTTCAAGAATTTCTTTAATAGCTTGTTCTACATCTTTCGCAGCTAAATGATTTAATTTATCTGCTAATCTTTCAATGAGTTCTGATTTGGTCATTTGACCTCCAGTGTTCACTATAGCTTCGCGCCATCGGATTTAAACAATAAGAAGAACTGCATAATGCAGCTCTTCTTCGCTTGGTATTGCTAGGAATTAAAGTTTAGCGTTTTTAAACGCTTCAGCCATTGCACTTAGACCAGAAGTGTCTTCTGGAGCTTGGTTCAATGTATCCATAGCTTCACGCTCGTCTGCTTGATCTTTAGCTTTGATTGATAAGCTAATAGTGCGGTTCTTACGATCAACACCAACAAACTTAGTTTCAACGCTATCATCTACAGATAATTCAGTTGTCGCATCTTCGATACGTTCACGTGAAATATCAGCAACACGAAGGTAACCTTCAACGCCTTCAGCTAATTCAATTTTAGCGCCTTTAGCGTCTACTTCAATAACCTTACCTGTAACAATAGCACCTTTTTTGTTATCTGCAAGGTATTGATTAAACGGATCATCTTCAGTTTGTTTAACACCTAAAGAGATACGCTCACGCTCTGGGTCAACTTGAAGTACAACAGCTGAGATTTCATCACCTTTCTTGTATTCACGAACAGCTTCTTCACCGCCAGCCCATGAAATGTCAGATAAGTGAACAAGACCGTCAATACCACCGTCAAGACCAATAAAGATACCAAAGTCAGTGATTGACTTGATCTTACCTGATACTTTGTCACCTTTGTTGAAGTTTTTAGCAAACTCTTCCCAAGGGTTCGGGATACATTGTTTAAGGCCAAGAGAAATACGACGACGTTCTTCGTCAATTTCAAGTACCATAACTTCAACCGTATCACCTAAGTTAACAACTTTAGATGGGTGGATGTTTTTGTTAGTCCAATCCATTTCAGAAACGTGAACTAAGCCTTCAACGCCTTCTTGGATTTCAACGAAACAACCGTAGTCAGTCAAGTTAGTTACGCGACCGGTAAGCTTAGCGCCTTCAGGGTAACGTTTAGCGATAGCAACCCATGGATCTTCGCCTAACTGCTTCATACCTAGAGATACACGAGTACGCTCACGATCGAATTTCAATACTTTAACTTGAATTTCATCACCAACGTTTACGATTTCACTTGGGTGCTTAACACGCTTCCAAGCCATATCTGTGATGTGAAGTAGACCGTCAATGCCGCCTAAGTCTACGAACGCACCGTAGTCAGTAAGGTTCTTAACGATACCTTTAACTTCAATGCCTTCAGCAAGAGAAGCTAATAATTCATCACGTTCAACACTGCTTTCTGATTCGATAACAGCACGACGAGATACAACAACGTTATTACGCTTTTGATCAAGCTTAATAACTTTAAATTCTAAATCTTTACCTTCAAGGTGAGTAGTGTCACGAATAGGACGAACATCTACTAATGAACCAGGTAAGAAAGCACGGATGTTGCTAACTTCAACTGTGAAACCACCTTTAACTTTACCGTTAATAACACCGATAATAGTTTCTTTTTCTTCATATGCTTTTTCAAGCACTTGCCAAGCTTCATGGCGTTTTGCGTCATCACGAGAAAGAATAGTTTCACCGAAACCATCATCTGTAGCTTTAAGTGACACATCAACTTCATCGCCAACAGCAACTTCTACTTCGCCTGTTAAGCTTTTGAACTGGTCAATTGAAATAACAGATTCAGATTTTAAGCCAGCGTCAACTAAAACGTTGTCTTTAGTAATGGCTACTACAGTCCCTTTAATGATTGAACCAGGGCGTGTTTCGATTGTTTTTAAACTTTCTTCAAAAAGTTGTGCAAAATTTTCAGTCATAATTTGTCTATGAACTCAGAGTTAATCCAATCGACATACATATCTCATGGGGTTGTTAATTGACCTAACGCATCCTTACCTTAGGTTATTTTGAAGCATTATTACTTCGTTTACATTAATTTTTCATTACTAAATGATAAGATTTTACCAACCACTTCATCAATAGAAAGCTCAGTAGAATCAATAATTAATGCTCCTTCTGCAGGAACAAGCGGCGCCACCTTACGGTTTTGATCTCGCTCATCTCTTTGACGTATGTCATCCAAAAGGCGCCCGATTTTAACATCAAAGCCTTTTTCATTCAACTGATTAAATCTTCTTTGTGCTCTTTCTTCAGCACTGGCCGTTAAGAATACTTTTACAGGTGCTTGTGTAAACACCACTGTACCCATATCACGACCATCGGCGACTAAGCCAGGAGCAACTTTAAATGCACGCTGACGTCTTAACAACGCTTCTCGAACACGAGGAAATGCGGCAACCTTTGATGCTAATGCACCAATTTCTTCAGTACGAATTGCATTTGATACATCTTCGCCTTCTAAAATAACTTTACCTTCTCCTTCACTACAGATTTGAAACTGCACATCTAAGTGTGCGGCGACAGGTAATAAGGAATCTTCATCATCAACACTAATCTGATGGTGCTGTGCGGCGACCGCAAGCACGCGGTAAATTGCACCACTGTCTAATAAGTGCCAACCTAATTGTTCAGCGACAATACGCGCAACAGTTCCTTTACCTGCCCCACTGGGCCCATCAATAGTAATGACTGGAATGCTTTCCTGCATATATTTATCTCCTAAAGTCGAAAATCGGCGGCATTATACGGGATTTATCTGGCAAAATCGCCTAAAAAAGTTATTCTCTATCACTTTAACAAGAGACTTGAGATAACTTATCAAAATAATCAGGAAATGTTTTAGCGGTACACTTGGGATCATTAATCGTTACCGGCGTATCACTTAATGCAACAAGCGAAAAACACATAGCAACACGATGATCATTATAAGTATCAATTTCGGCATGTTTCAACACTGCAGCCGGTGTTATCGAAATATAATCTTCACCCTCTTCCACAGTCGCGCCTACTTTTCGTAGCTCAGTTGCCATCGCTGTTAACCGGTCGGTTTCTTTAACTCGCCAATTATAAATATTTCGAATAGTGGTTGTACCTTGAGCAAAAAGTGCTGTCGTTGCTATCGTCATTGCCGCATCGGGAATATGATTCATGTCCATATCAACACCAGTAAGCGGTTTACCAATTACGGTAATTGACTCATCATGCCAAATGACTTCAGCACCCATTTTTTCGAGCACATCAGCAAAATACTTATCGCCTTGAACACTGAGCTTACCAACACCATGTACGGTTATCTCTCCACCCTTTATCGCACCGGCCGCTAAAAAGTATGAGGCAGAAGACGCATCTCCTTCGACCATGTATTTTTCAACCGCTTGATAAGACTGGTTACCTTTGACAGTAAAAGATTGATAATGGTTGTTTTGTACGGTAACGCCAAACCTAGCCATAATATCAAGGGTAATATCAATATAGGGTTTAGAGACTAGTTCACCTTCAATCTCAATATTGGTATCTGAATGGAGTAATGGAGCTACCATTAAAATAGCGGTTAAAAACTGGCTTGATATCGAACCATCAATCTTAACAGTCGTACCGGATAATTGCTTACCATTAATTTTTATCGGTGGATAATCCTTATTTTCCAAATATTCAATATCAGCATTGAGTTGAGCTAACGCATCGACCAAGTGGCCTATCGGTCGTTCTTTCATCCTTGGCTCACCGGTTAAAATAAACTCACCTTCACTTGCAGCAAGCGCGGCACATAAAGGTCGCATTGCGGTGCCAGCATTACCTAAATATAGCTCTAGAGCGTCTTTGCTGGTAAAGAAACCGTTATTACCAACCACTGTACATTCTGTGCCACAGTCACTTAAACTATACTGAATACCCAAAGTTTTTAAGGCATTTAGCATATGATTGATGTCATCACTGACCAATAAATTAGTGATTTTTGTTTCGCCCTGTGCAAGTGCTGCTATCAGTAATGCACGATTAGATAAACTTTTTGAACCTGGTAAAAATACTTCACCCTGAATTTTGTCAATTGGCTGTAGGGTTAATTGTTCCATATTACTTCACTCCTGCGGCAAACTTTTTCATAAAATCAACTAACGCTTGAACACCTTCTATAGGCATAGCGTTATATATACTTGCACGCATTCCACCCACCATACGATGCCCTTTTAATGCGGTTAGCCCTTGTTGTTGTGCCTGCGCTAAAAACTCACCAGACAAATCATCATCAACTAACCAAAAAGGCACATTCATTAAGCTTCTATTTTCAGGGGTAATTGAATTGCTATAAAAGTCACTTTCATCAATATATTGATAAAGTAGCTGTGCTTTTTGTGCATTAATGTCAGCAATAGTGCTGACACTACCTTTAGCCAGTAACCATTCAAACACTAAACCTGCCAAATACCAGGCATAAGTTGGTGGCGTGTTATACATAGAGCCATTATTAGCTAATACTTGGTAATTCATAATTGAAGGTGTATCAATATGAGCGTTGCCAAGCAAATCTTCACGAACAATCACCAGTGTTAACCCGGATGGGCCAATATTTTTTTGTGCACCGGCATAGATGAGTCCGAATTTACTGACATCAAATTCACGCGATAAAATAGTTGATGACATATCAGCAATTAGTGGGATATCGCCGGTATTGGGTACCTCAAAAATCTCAATACCGTCCACAGTTTCATTTGGGCAATAATGTACATAGGCTGCATCTTGACTGATTGGCCATTCACTGCTTGGTTTTACACGCTGAACACCATCGGCATTATCCATGACATGTATCACATTAATGTCGCCATAGTGGCTGGCTTCTTCTGCAGCAGATTTAGACCAAGCTCCCGTTACAATATAATCAGCTTTTTTAGTCTCACCCAATAAATTTAGTGCTACGGCTGAGAACTGGCCACGACCACCACCATGACAAAACAATACTTTATAATGTTCAGGTATTGCCATTAGTTTACGTAAATCAGCTTCAGCTTTTTCGGCCACAGCAATAAACTCTTTACTTCGGTGACTTAACTCCATCACAGAGCTGCCTGTATTAGCAAAATTTAAAAACTCACTTTGCGCTTTTTTCATGACATCTACAGGTAACATCGCAGGACCTGCGCAAAAATTGTAAACACTAGACATTAAACACTACACCCTTTTCTAAGTAATTTGCTTGGATTATTTGACTCAATGAAAGCCAAACTAAGCACTGAATTTTTCGCTAATGGCATGCGGTTATCGCATGAATTTTAGGATCATATGGTAACTTTGAACCTTAGTCACATAAGCATACATTACTGGTTTATTGCATCAATTATTAATTCAACTTTGATATAACTATTTTACCTTTGTTAGATCAATAAAATTTCACGATTAAGCGAATTTTACACATAAAAAAAGGCGGTAAATACCGCCTTTTTTTATGTTATCAACGGTTACTCTTGAGTATCGTTGTCATTATTGAGTTCAGAGTCAGCGTGCTCACCCTCAACATTGGCTTCTGGCGTATCCGCTGTGCCACCTTCAACTGATGGAGTAGAAGCTTCATCACCTTCTTCTGTAGCGTCGAATACTTCGGTTTCTTCAATTTCATCAATGCGCTGTAAGGCAACAACATGCTCGCCCTCAATCGTACGAATGATACGAACCCCTTGTGTATTACGACCAATAACACTCACTTCATCAACACGGGTACGTACTAGTGTACCATTGTCGGTGATCAGCATAATTTCGTCTTGCTCTTCAACTTGTACCGCACCAACAACAGGGCCATTGCGCTCACTGACTTTAATTGATACAACACCTTTTGTAGCACGACTCTTAGCAGGATATTCATCTAATGCTGTACGCTTACCAAAGCCGTTTTCAGTGATAGTCATGATTGGACCGTCATTTTTAGGCACAATTAAAGAGACAACTTTTTGATCGCCTTCTAACTTGATACCACGTACACCTGTGCCCGTACGACCAATAGGTTTTAATGCCCACTGTTGTTCGCCGGTTTCAGGATCTAACTTAACTTCGCCGGTTTCACTGTCACGCTTTTTCTCATTGAAACGTACAACTTTACCCGCATCAGAGAACAACATAATGTCGTTATCACCGTTAGTAATATCAACACCAATTAAGGTATCGTCATCACGTAAGTTCAAGGCGATAATACCGTTAGCGCGTTGATTTTTATAAGCAGTTAACGCTGTTTTCTTCACAGTACCTGATGCGGTTGCCATGATGATAAACTTATCTTCTTCATATTCACGAACTGGCAGAATTGCGGTAATACGCTCATCAGCCTCTAACGGTAGAATATTAACAATCGGACGACCACGAGCAGTACGGCTTGCTAACGGTAACTGGAACACTTTTAACCAGTATAGTTTCCCGCGATTTGAGAAACATAAAATAGTATCGTGAGTATTAGCAATAAGTAAACGTTCGATGAAGTCTTCTTCTTTCATCTTCGTTGCAGCTTTACCTTTACCACCACGACGCTGTGCTTGGTAATCACTTAATATTTGATATTTAACATAACCTTCATGAGACAGTGTTACTACAACATCTTCTTCGGTGATCAAGTCTTCCATTGAAAGATCATGCGAAGCATTAGTAATTTCAGTACGACGTTCGTCACCAAAATCATCACGAATAACTTCAAGCTCTTCACGGATAACTTCCATCAAACGTGATGGTGTTGCTAAAATATGAAGTAACTCTGCAATGATATCTAATAATGCTTTGTATTCGCTTAAAATTTTCTCGTGTTCTAGGCCGGTTAGCTTATGTAAGCGTAAGTCTAAAATGGCTTGTGCTTGTGGCGGTGTTAAGAAATACTGACCATCACGAATACCAAATTCATCTTCAACCCACTCAGGGCGTGCAGCATCATCACCAGCCGCAGAAAGCATATCTGCAACTAAACCTAAATCCCAACCACGTGCTAACAATTGCTCTTTAGCTTCGCTTGGCGTTGGTGAGTTTTTAATTAACGCAATTATTGGGTCAATATTAGCAAGAGCTATTGATAAGCCTTCTAATAAATGTGCACGTTCACGCGCTTTGCGTAATTCAAAGATGGTTCTACGCGTAACCACTTCACGGCGATGTAAAATAAAAGCATCAAGCATTTCACGTAAGTTGAACAATTTAGGCTGACCATTGGTCAATGCCACCATATTCAAACCAAATGAAACTTGCATTTGAGTAAGCTTATATAAGTTATTCAAAATAACTTCGCCAACTTCTCCACGCTTAACTTCAATCACCATGCGCATACCGTCTTTATCAGACTCGTCGCGGAGCGCAGAAATACCTTCAAGGCGTTTCTCTTTTACCAAGTCAGCCATTTTTTCAATCAAACGGGCTTTGTTAACTTGGTAAGGTAACTCATGAACCACAATGGTTTCTTTGCCAGACTTCTCGTCAACTTCAATGTCTGCGCGAGCACGGATCTTAATTTTACCACGGCCAGTTAGGTAAGCTTCTTGAATACCTGCACGACCACTGATAATGCCTGCTGTTGGGAAATCAGGACCTGGAATATGTTCTAATAGCTCTTCAAACGTAATGTCACTGTTATCGATAATAGCTAAACAGCCATTAATAACTTCAGTTAAATTATGAGGAGGAATATTAGTTGCCATACCTACCGCAATACCGGAAGTACCATTAACTAATAGATTAGGAATACGTGTCGGCATGACCGCGGGGATCATTTCAGTGCCATCATAGTTGGCAACGTAATCAACCGTTTCTTTATCTAAGTCAGCCAAAATAGAATGCGCAATTTTTGACATTCTAATTTCGGTATAACGCATTGCCGCCGCTGAATCACCATCGACAGAACCAAAGTTACCTTGGCCATCGACAAGCATGTAGCGTAATGAGAAAGGCTGCGCCATTCGAACAATTGTATCATATACAGCGGTATCACCATGCGGGTGATACTTACCGATAACATCACCAACAACACGTGCTGATTTTTTGTACGGCTTGTTAAAGTCGTTACCTAACACGTTCATCGCGAAAAGTACGCGACGATGTACTGGTTTTAAGCCATCACGTACATCTGGTAATGCACGACCTACGATTACACTCATGGCGTAATCTAAATAGGAGCTTTTTAGCTCATCCTCAATATTGACAGGAGCAATATTATTCGCCAAATCGGTCATAAATTGATGGTATCCCTTAACGTAAATCTAATTCAGAAAATTTCGAAATTATTATTTTTAATTAACACGGCATACTAGCATAATTATTTGTTATGCCCTACCGCTTTATTTTGCTTCATTTTGCCGTGTAAAAGCTAAAGTTTCAAGTAAATGCGAGATATTCGCTATATTACTGATACCAATCTGATTTCAATGAATTTTTTCATTCAATTTAAGGCAAATAATAACTTTCTTTGTGACCGTTGTTCGCATTTTAGGCACATAAGGGTTCCAAACGTATATTTTATCATCATTGCCAGCTTTTATCGCTGACATTAATCTACTGATGATTTGAGAAATCAACATAGTTATAAACAAACAACGCATAAAACCATCAGCATTTTAACTTTATTTAAGATGAATCAATTTTCACGCTAGGCTTGCTGTAAATATTGGTTTAGAATCGCCAACATCATCAAGACAAATAATAGTAATAGCCATGTCCAACCCTTTAAATGTAAATCAAGATGAAATAGCTAAATTTGAACAAGTCGCCAGCCAATGGTGGGAACTTGATGGCGATTTTAAGCCACTGCATCAAATTAATCCGCTGCGTCGACAATTTATCTGCCAACATGTTGGAGACATCTTCGAGAAGAAAATTATTGATGTTGGCTGTGGTGGCGGTATTTTAGCTGAAAGTCTTGCCCAGCTTGGCGCCGAAGTTACTGGCATTGATATGGGGCAAGAGCCATTAAATGTTGCAAAATTGCACGCATTAGAAGCAGGTATAACGGTTGATTACCAGAAAATTACTGCTGAAGAAAAAGCCCAGCAACAACCTGAGCATTACGATGTGGTGACTTGCATGGAAATGCTCGAACATGTACCTGATCCAGCGTCCATCGTAAACGCCTGTGCGCAAATGGTAAAACCTGGTGGCTATGTGTTTTTTTCAACTTTAAATAAGTCATTGAAAGCTTATCTATTGGCGATAGTTGCGGCAGAGAAAATTTTTAAGTTGGTGCCAAATGGTACACACGACCACGATAGCTTCATTCGCCCCTCTACCCTTATTTCATGGGCTGAATCAGTTGACTTAAAATGTATTGACGCCGCAGGTATTCACTACAATCCGTTAACTGAAAATCATAAGCTTAACGCGTCACTTGATGTCAATTACATTCTTTGTTGTCAGAAGGTTTAGCGCAAAATGATGACCAGTATAAATCCTACATTACCGGCAGTTGCCAGTGTACTTTTTGATTTAGATGGCACGTTATTAGATACCGCCGATGACCTAGGTGCGGCGTTAAATTATGTGCTAAATCATTACGGTAAAATGCCTGTCGCTGCAAAAGATTATCGCCCTATCGCTTCTGACGGTGCTTTGGGATTATTGAATCTAGGTTTCGGTGCCGAAATAAAGCAATATGACTATGAAATATTACGTCAACAATTTCTTGACTATTATCAAGAAAATATTGCCACACATACCCATCTGTATCCAGGTGTGAAAGCGTTATTACAACAACTGGAAGCTGAGAGTATCCCTTGGGGTATTATCACCAATAAGCCTGAAGGCCTTACTAAAATTTTGTTACCCCATTATCCTGAATTCGCACAGTGTGCGGTGATGGTAGGTGGCGATACCTTAGCTAAACGTAAACCGGATCCAGAGCCTATTTTGTATGCTTGCCAACAAATTAATGTCGATAATCAGCAATGTTTTTATGTCGGAGACGCTCTACGTGATATTCAGGCCGGAAATAGTGCACTAATGAAAACTTTTGTTGCTAATTGGGGTTATATTTTAGCTGATGAAGACTGCCAAGCTTGGCAGGCTGATCACATTATTGACACTCCTACCGACTTATTGTCTTTCATTAAATAAGTCTAAGGACTCGCACGACGCCTACACTTCGCGCCGTGCGAGTTTATCGAACTTATCAAGACATCGCACAATTACATGTATCTCGATATAGCGTAGATAATTAGCTATAAAAGCCAAATCCACAAGAAAAATGCCAGCGGGCAGTCGACAGAAGTATCTAGTGAGTAAACCAGTGATTCACTGTTTTTATTTTTCAATAGGATCTTAATTTGATCTTTAAGCGTTGATAAAATAATCAGTCGTCAATTAAAGCGTTCAAGATTTAAACTAAAAACATAAGCTATTGAATAATTTGAATTTATATTTTTATATATCCTTTCGACATATAAACCATCAAAATTAAATAAAAATAATTTAATGTTAAAAAAAAATCTAAAATAAGCATTGCGTTTTAGAAAAATCAAAATTAAAAAGCCTTACTAAGTTAGTTGTTACTAACATAACTTTTACTCTAAAAAAATCAACCAAAAAACGAAAATTTATATCGCTTGCATTGTCATGCAAACCTCACTATCTTGTGATTAGTTTTTTTAAAACCCCAAGATATAGTGCATTTTTCATTCACTGATGTTTGAATGATATACGATTTATCTCGTAATAATGTCTACTTGAGGCAATTATCATAATTCACCCTCCATTTTCGGGTGATTAAAACAATAAATAGATTTACAGGTCATTCATGAATAACAAACTTTTTGTTACAAAACGCAATGGTTCAAAAGAGCCCATCGACTTAGAAAAAATTCATAAGGTTATTGCTTGGGCTGCTGAGGGCTTAGACAATGTTTCTGTGTCACAGGTTGAGCTTAAGTCTCATATTCAATTTTACGATGGTATTAAAACCGCAGACATTCATGAAACCATTATTAAGTCAGCGGCAGATTTAATTTCTGAAGAAACGCCTGATTATCAATTTTTATCGGCTCGACTTGCCATTTTTCATCTACGAAAAAAAGCCTATGGTCAATTTGAGCCACCTAAGCTTTACCCTCATGTTCAAGCATTAGTTGCTGCCGGTAAATACGATCAGCATTTACTTAGCGACTATACTGCTGAAGAGTTTGAGCAACTAGAAAGCTTTATAGACCACAGCCGTGATTTAGATTTTAGCTATGCCGCAGTTAAGCAGCTTGAAGGCAAGTATCTCGTGCAGAACCGTGTCACTGGTGAGATTTATGAAAGTGCACAGTTTCTTTACATTTTAGTATCCGCTTGTTTATTCGCCAAATACCCTAAAGAAACACGTTTAGATTATATAAAAGGCTTTTATAACGCTATTTCTACCTTTAAATTGTCACTTCCAACGCCTATTATGGCTGGTGTACGCACACCAACACGTCAATTTTCTTCATGCGTACTCATTGAATGTGGCGATAGTTTAGACTCAATTAATGCGACCTCAAGTTCAATCGTTAAATACGTGTCTCAACGTGCAGGTATCGGTATTAATGCCGGTCGTATTCGAGCGTTAGGCAGTACGATAAGAAATGGCGAAGCATTCCATACTGGCTGTATCCCTTTCTATAAATTATTTCAAACAGCCGTTAAAAGCTGTTCGCAAGGTGGTGTACGTGGTGGTGCTGCTACCCTATTCTATCCACTTTGGCACTTAGAAGTTGAAAGCTTATTAGTACTTAAAAACAACCGTGGTGTTGAAGAGAACCGTGTTCGCCATTTAGATTACGGTGTGCAATTTAACAAATTAATGTACCAACGCTTGATCAAAGGCCAATCAATCACTTTATTTAGCCCAAGTGATGTACCAGGTCTATACGATGCATTTTTTGAAGACCAAGAAAAATTTGAAGCGCTTTATGTAAAATATGAAGCTGATGATTCTATCCGTAAAAAATGTATTAAAGCTATTGAACTATTTACTTTATTCGCCCAAGAGCGCGCGAGTACTGGTCGTATTTACTTACAAAACGTAGATCACTGTAATACTCACTCACCATTTGATCCAAGTGTTGCACCTATTCGCCAAAGTAATTTATGTTTAGAAATTGCCTTGCCAACGAAACCGATGGACGATGTTAATGATCCAAATGGTGAAATTGCGCTATGTACTTTGTCAGCCTTTAACTTAGGTGCTATTGACAGCCTTGATGAACTTGACGGTTTAGCCGATTTAGCCGTTCGTGCTTTAGATAACTTATTAGATTATCAAGATTATCCAGTACCTGCTGCACACACCGCAACTATGGGTCGTCGTACTTTAGGTATAGGTGTTATTAACTACGCTTATTATTTAGCGAAAAATGGAGTTTACTATTCAAACGGCAGTGCCAACAACTTAACGCACCGTACCTTTGAAGCTATTCAATACTATTTATTAAAAGCATCGAATCAATTAGCTATCGAGCAAGGTGCTTGTCCTAAATTTAATGAAACACGCTTATCGCAAGGTATTTTACCTATCGATACTTATAAAAAAGAAATCGATAATATTACCGGTGAGCCATTACATTTAGACTGGGAATCGCTTCGTGCTAGTATTAAAGAGCACGGTGTTAGAAACTCGACAGTTTCAGCCTTGATGCCATCTGAAACGTCATCACAAATTTCTAATGCGACTAACGGTATTGAGCCTCCTCGTGGCTTGATCAGTATTAAAGCCAGTAAAGATGGCATATTGAAACAAGTGGTACCTGAATACCAACGCTTAAAAGATAACTACGAGTTACTGTGGAATATTCCAAGTAATGAGGGCTACTTACAGTTAGTCGGTATTATGCAAAAGTTTGTTGACCAAACGATTTCAGCTAACACTAACTATGACCCTGCGCGTTTCGACGGTGGCAAAGTGCCGATTAAACAAGTGTTAAAAGATATTTTAACCGCGTATAAGCTGGGTGTGAAAACAATGTACTACCACAACACACGTGATGGTGCAGCTGATAGCCAAATCGAAGTGGAAGACGATGATTGTGCAGGCGGCGCTTGTAAAATTTAGCGTCCAAACTGAGGAAAACATTGCGTTTTCCTCTTTTTTTGCCAACATCGATATCTAAAAATAAAACCAGATCAATTACTAATAAGTGACGAAATATTGCCATGACTCGGTACTATTTCAAGGAGAAATAAATGTCGTACACTACGTTTAACCAAACACCTAACAATGCATTGTTAGAGCCAATGTTTTTGGGAAACAGTGTTAATGTTGCACGATACGATCAACAGCGCTTTATGGCGTTTGAAAAGTTGATTGAAAAGCAATTATCGTTCTTTTGGCGTCCTGAAGAAATTGACGTATCCAAAGATCGCGCTGATTGGCAGAGTTTAACCGACTCTGAAAAACATATTTTTATTTCTAATTTAAAGTATCAAACTCTGCTTGACTCTATGGCTGCTCGTTCAGTGAACGCTGTTTTGCTGCCGCTTGTTTCACTGCCTGAAGTGGAAACTTGGGTTGAAACATGGGCATTTAGTGAGACAATTCATTCGCGCTCATATACCCATATTTTACGTAATCTATTTTCAGATCCAAGTGAAGTATTCGATGATATCATGGTGAACCCTGCGATATTAAAGCGTGCATCAAGCATTGCTCAATACTTTGATTCTGTCATTATCACTACGCAGTTATTACAATCGCAAGGCCCTGGTAGTTACGAAGTCGACGGTAAAAACATTGAGGTAAACGAGCGTAAACTTAAAGAACGTTTATTCCTAGCTATATGCTCAGTGAACGCGTTAGAGGCTATTCGCTTTTATGTTAGTTTTGCGTGTTCATTTGCCTTCGCTGAACGTGAATTGCTCGAAGGTAATGCCAAAATCATCAAATTAATTGCTCGTGATGAAGCGCTACATTTAACTGGCACCCAACATATTCTTAATAACTGGATATCGGGCAAAGACGATCCAGAAATGCAAGAAATTGCAATTGAATTGCGTGAGCAAGGCAAGCAAATATTTATGGATGTAGTTGAACAAGAAAAAGAGTGGGCAGATTATTTATTTAAAGACGGTTCAATGATCGGTCTTAACGCTGCTATTTTAAAACAATACATTGAATACACCAGTAATCAACGTATGGCAGCAATAGGCTTTGAAGCCCCGTTCGAGATTAAAAGTAACCCTTTACCTTGGATGAATTCATATCTTGTCAGTGACAATGTACAAGTTGCGCCACAAGAAACCGAGATATCTAGTTACTTAGTTGGCCAAGTAGACTCGTCTGTATCAAGCGACGACTTTGACGATTTCGATTTTTAATTGCTATGTCTTTTAGTATTACTGTCGAGGAACGTGAAATAGCGTTCCTCGCTGAAGACAAAAATATCCTTAATACCCTAGAACGAGAAAACATCGAATCACATTTTCATTGTCGAGATGGCTTTTGTGGTGCCTGTCGTTGTACCTTAAAAAAAGGTACGGTGGAGTATAGCGAATACCCATTGGCATTTATTGGCGGTGGCGAAATACTCACTTGTTGCGCCTACCCTACTTCCGATATTGTTATTGAAATAGATTAACTTCCTCAAGAACAGTTTATGTATGATTGAAAAATCAATGCAGACGATAAAACGGACACTATCAAGATAACCAACTGAAAATAATCAATAAAAATGCCGTTCACTTTTTATGAACGGCATACAGTCATTACGATTATTAGCATATATCGTTAGAATAAAAAGCTAACTTTTGTATAGAGATAACGACCACGAGGATTATGTACTCCCGACACATAACCATATAAGTCACCATCACCATCACCAATAGCAAACGGTGGCTCTTCATCGAGCAAGTTATTAACACCTAAAGATACTTTCGTAAATTCAGTAACATGGTAAGAAGTTTGTAAATCTACCAATATTTGTGAATCAACCATTCGTGATGTATTGCTATCAAAGTCTAAATTTCCGTCAAAATCAATATCTGGCGTATCTTCAAATTCACCAACGTAACTAATATTAATATTGGTATTAAATTGCCCTATTTCCCAGTTTGATGAAAAGATCCAGCGATGCTCAGGATAGCCATACTCGCCGGTATAATCTCGACCATCTTTTTCAAACTTATCTTGATAGGCCCATTCTAAGTTGAATTTTAATAAACCTAAATCATCCAATGAGTGGTTATAATTACCTGAGATATCAATACCCGATACTTCTTGTGACGATAAGTTTTTAAAAGTACTGTGTACTTTTTGTATTGTACCTAAACTTGCACCACCGGTAGCTGGCAAACGAACACATATCGTACTGTTTTGATTACCGCATTCTGCAGCATAAATAGGACCAAACTCTTCTTCATCAATTTTATTATCTTGGGTAATACTCCAAATATCGACACTGATGCCAAAATCAGCTTCAGGAGCCCAAATAAAACCAATATTCCAAGACTCTGATTCTTCGGCTTCTAAATCAGGGTTACCTGAAAACTCAATATTATAATCTAAGGCTTGGCAGTCTAATCCCGTTTGTTCACAACGCTGCGTATCAACAAAAAACTGACTTTTCTGTGATGGACCTAAACCTATTTGAGCCAATGATGGCGCTCTAAAACCTTGAGCCCAAGAAGCTCGCACGGTTATTTCATCACTTGGCGCCCAACGAAATGCTATTTTTGGGTTAGTTGTGTTACCAAAGTCACTATAATCATCATAACGCCCGGCGAGTTGTAGCTCTAAGCTATCACTGAGAGGTATAGAGAATTCTACATACGCCGCATATTGCTCACGCTCCGCTGATGCTGACACCGATTCAGTACCAAAAATTAGGCCACGTTGAAACTGATCGTCAGGAATATCATTAACATCTTCTTCACGATATTCAATTCCCGCAGCCATCATCACAACACCATCTCCGAAATCGAAGGCCTCGCCCGTAATATTGGCATCAAATGAAGTCATATGCGATTCACCACGGCGTACTAAGCTCGTTGTGATCCTGTCGATAACTTCAGGATCATTAAAAGTGCCACCAAATGGATTATAGCTACCAGCATCAATTTCTTGTTGCAAAAAGTCAGTACGTACCCAACCTTGGGTACGATCACCTGTTTGCATAGATTTACTACGCCCTTTTTGTACTGCTGCCTCCCAGCTCCAATCATTAATTTCACCTCTTAAGCCTGCAACCAAGCGTAAAGTGTCTGACTCTATATCCCATTGACGTGCGCCCGCATCTACAGTTCTGTAACGACCAATTGCAATATCTTCGCCAAAAGGGTTGTTGGGATGGCTCGCCGGCACAGTTAAGCCTGCATCTTCATCAAGTGGTGTTGGTGCACCAGCTGCAACAGAGCTATTATGTTGGATCGCCATTTCTATAAAGCTTGTTATGGCGTTGTCAAAGCGATACTCAAATTGTGAAATAGCGCCAATACGCTCTGAAGCTGGTGATATATAGCCATAAGGGCCATAGTCAAATAAACAACTACCACTTGCGGTTGCTTTATCAGCAGGACAGTCCGGATCAATGGTTTTAACTTCATCAACATAGAAGTAACCAGGAAAGCCGCGTGATGAACGAAAATCTTCACCGCCATAAGGGGCTTGGTTTGCGGTACCTAAACTGCCCATTTCATTGGATGAAAGAGAGGTGTTTTTAAAGTAATCGATAATGATCGAAGCACTGCTTTTTTCACTTGATGTCCCCCAAACAAGACTTGCGGTTGTTTCCTCATAGTTAGGTCCATCGGTGCCTCCATACCCCAAGTTTAGCTCGACACCCTCAATGTCTTTTTTCAAAATTACATTAACAACTCCGGCAACAGCGTCAGAGCCATAAATAGCAGACGCGCCATCTTTTAAAATATCAATCCGTTCAATCGCGGAAACAGGAATGCTATTAATATCAACAAATGAATTAGTAATACCTTCTGCAAAGGCACTAACTGACACTCGTCGGCCATTGATTAGCACTAAAGTTGCATCTGCACCTAAGCCACGTAAACTGACAGCGGCTGAACCATTAGCCGTAGAGTCTTGGTTATTTCCACGAGTCGAGAAAGTACCATTACCCGCAACTGGCATTCTTTCTAGTAATTGTTGAAGGTTGTCATACCCCATGTTCTCGATATCATCTCTGCCAATTGATTGAACCGGAGACGGCCCCTCCATATCGGAACGTTTAATACGAGAGCCCGTGACTTCAATACGTTCTATTTTCTCAGCGCCTTGAGCTGCATATGCTGTTGCTGTAAAGCCCCCTGATA
This sequence comes from Cognaticolwellia aestuarii, assembly GCF_002000025.1. Taxonomy (GTDB): domain Bacteria; phylum Pseudomonadota; class Gammaproteobacteria; order Enterobacterales; family Alteromonadaceae; genus Cognaticolwellia; species Cognaticolwellia aestuarii. The sequence continues at coordinate 206,254 of NZ_MUZV01000008.1, read as the reverse complement.
ATGCTAATGTTGCACTTACAATAATACTAGGTGTAAATTTATGTACTTGATTCATCCTGAAATCCTTGTAGTTTTATTATTTTATGCTCATTTAATGAACAAGTTAATTAATAGCATGTAACTTAAGGGTTAGCAATTTGGATGAATTTTAACTGTATTGACGCTGAGCTTATTCGACATTAATTACCATATTGAAGGTAGTACTAGCTGACAATTTAGTAATCTCGGTACCTTAACATCGTGTATTAGTGGTCAGTATGATGATTTGAACACTGTTATTTCATCGCGCGACTATTAAAAACTCATGATATGAATTTAATTCGAGTTAAATTCAAGCACTTTTCGTATTTACGCATATACTCTATTGAAAACTAGCTCTTATTTCATGGTGTCGTATTTTATTAGTGCCAATCTTTAAACTATTAAGCCACTCCTATCGGGTTATCTACATAGTAGCTTCCTTATACGGAGGTATTTGAGTGCTATTTAAAACCATCAAAAATACCACCTCATCAATAGCCGTGTTAGCCATCTGTCTTGTTAGCTTAACTGTCCTTACGGTTTCTTTGCAGGAACATGAAAAGTTATATTTTGAATTTGTAAAAGGCGACCTCGATGCACTCGCTGAAAATATGTCTAGTGATCTCATTCCTTTGTTAGCGTTTGAGCCCGATGAATTTGAATTGACCTCAATGCTGCTGCGCTTAGATAGATATGATAATGTCAAATTTGCCACTATTTACGATAAAACATGGCAAGCACTACAAAGCTATCATGGTAAGTCATTTTCTGCTCAGCATCCGATAACTATATTTCAACTTGAATCATTTAAAGAAAAAGGTCCCGGGGTTTACCTAGCAAATGGTGAGTTAGTGGCAGTTAAATTAATTGGTGACGTAAGACTTCCTTTAGGTTATTTAATCATTATTCATGACTCAAATGGCCCGCTGAACAAAAGTAAATTGAACTTGCTAAAACAGGTACTTCCCTTAACCCTAATATTATTATTCATCGTTATCTTCTTACTATTTTGGATACAAGGACGGCTATTCTATCCTTTAATCAGCCTTTCGAGACTGACACATAAAATTAGACAAACAAAAGATTATTCTTTGAAAGTCCATATTAGAGGTAAACAAGAAGTCGCTTCTTTAAGCCATGACTTAAACCTGATGATGGAAACCATCAACCAAGAAACACTAAAAAATAAAGAGTACACTGCACAATTGATGGAGCAACAAAAAACCATGGAGCGGTTGGCAAATTTTGATGGGCTTACAGGCCTACCTAATAGGCAATTTTTTATGGAAACTTTGCGTATTGAATTAGCAAAAGCTAAACGTTCTAAAAAGAACTTAATATTATTGTACTTTGACTTAGATGGTTTCAAGGGAGTCAATGATTCATTAGGGCATGATACTGGCGATCAATTATTAATTGAAGTAAGTAATCGTTCTAAAGAGTATTTTCGTGACGGTGATATTATTTCACGCTTAGGAGGCGATGAATTTCTAATCCTACTACATAACGAACCTAATGATTTTTTATTATATCAAATAGCCGAACGCTTAGTTAATGGTCTTTCAAAGCCATTTAAAATAAATTCATGGGAAGTACAAGTCAGTGTCAGTGTCGGTATTGCCAAAGCTTATGATGCTAACTTCAATTTAAGTGAATTTGTTTGTAATGCAGATGTTGCTATGTATCGTTCTAAAATGGCTGGGCGCGATACACATACCATTTTTGTTCCTGAAATGATGGAAGAAAAAAAGCGTAAATTACTAATCGCCAATTCTATATCACATGCAATAAAAAATGATGAATTTATGCTTTATTATCAGCCAAAAGTCTCACCGGAAGAAGAAATAATAGGTTACGAAGCGTTACTTAGGTGGACAAGTGAAACATTAGGTAAAGTATCTCCCGCTGAGTTCATTCCTATTGCAGAGCAAAGTGGAAAAATTCAAATCATCACAAAATGGGTTTTGGATCGTTTGTGCCAAGATATTGAAAATATTCAACAAGCTATCAATCCCAATATCGTTGTTTCTGTCAACTTGTCTGCTCAAGATATAAAAAGTGTTTCACTGATTTCGTATATCAAGTCGTTATTCAAACAATATGCTGTCGAACCAAGCGCAATAGAATTTGAAGTCACTGAGTCAGCTTATTTGGAAAATTTTGATATGGCAAATGACTTCTTTTCTGAGATGAGAGCGTTAGGCACATCAATTGCACTTGATGATTTTGGAACAGGCTATTCATCATTAAGTTATCTCACCCAATTACAATTAAACACCTTAAAAATAGATAAGCAATTTGTTGATAACTTAGTAATATCAGAGCGTAGTACTCTGATAACCAAAACAATAATTGAAATGGCAAAACAACTGAATTTGAAAATATGTGCAGAAGGTGTAGAAACTAGAGAGCAATTTAATTTTTTAATTGAAAATGGTTGCCATCAACTACAAGGTTACCTGTTTTCTAAACCAATCTGTCTTACGCAGGTACTTAGCCATAAACTAAAAAAATAATGTCTCTTAGGTTATTTTATTTCAAATAGTATCGTCAATTCATTTGGAATTTCCATAGCAGAAGACAGATATCCAACAGCATTGTGATTATTTTTGACATAGTCTAAAACCGATTGTTCACTCTGTAATTCTTTCGGTTGTTGTCTGCGGCCCGAAAACTTCATTTGCGCCCAATAAGACTGTATACGTGACTCGGTCAAGCCTACTACTCTGGTATTAAATAATACCCGTGTAAGATTTTCTGGCGGCAGTGCAATAGCCGTTAGAGCATATTCTGACGCTCCGCCCATAAATAAATTTCTGACTTCTTGTCGACTAAGTTTTAAAGCTGTATTTTTTACATTGGCAACTACGACAATGCGCTCTCTTGCAAAACAAGTAACGCAAAAAAACAGCAAAATGATGGCGAAAACTCGCAACGTGGCACTCATTAAAACACCCACTCTACGGCAGCTAGATAAAGTATCGCCTCTCTATCAAAGTTAGCATCGTGAACAGTAAAAAAAGCGCGGTCACTACTTTTGCCTTTAATTAAACTGACTTCGCCTTTCAAGGCTAGACCTGAACTGATATCCCAGCGCGTTCCGATCGTAAAAGCTTCAGAGCTGTTAACAGGCAGTTGATTAAATATCGCTTGATAACCGCCTGCCAAAGCATCAAGTTGTGGATTTAATCCGGTAGGTATTTCATCGACAACAGACTCGTACTTAGTTTTATTTCTAGCATATGAAATATACGAAGAAAATGGGGAATAGTGATAGCCTGTTGAGACAAAATAACCATCACTATCTGGCACCAAAACAAAATCAGCTTGTATTCTATTGAGCTCTGCTCGCACAAAATAATTAACGTTTTCAAAGTTCGCACTTAATTGATAAATTTCGGTTAACCCTGCTGTTGCTAACGATTCTGCACTATTAATAAAACCTAACTGAGCTAATATACCAGAAAACTGTTGAAGTTCCTGCAATTCAACACTGGTTTGCCCTTGATGATAAGAGCCTCTAAACGTCCAGTTTTTATAATTAATATTGGCAATTAAACCGCTCAAATTCTTGGTTTTAGCTGTCATTTCTCGATCAGCAACAAAAACCTTATCAGCGAAATACCCCCAGTAACCTTCAATATTAATCACAAACGCTTTTCTGGGTATTTCATAACTTGCCATTAAGCCATCAAATGTAGAAAAAAAGTGTCTAGGATAAGTTTGTTGCGGTAATGTCGCCCATGGGTAGGCATAGCCAACATCGATAACATCACTGTAACTTAAAAAAGGCGTACGTTGCTTACCAAGCTTAAATTTCAAAGTATTGCTTGGCGTATATGTCAAATACAACCATTCAATCCCTGAGTCACGTTTATTGCCAGAATGACCGATAAGTTGCCCTGTGATCGCTAAATCATCAATAATCTGATAGTCAGCTTGTAAACCAATTAAGCTTTCATTATCAATACTTATCGAATTATCATAATTGAGATAGTCGGCTTGTCCATCATCTAGGTAGCCAACAACAACACGAGCAAAACCAGAAAACCGCAAGTTATCATCACTCTCTGCCGATACAAAGGTGCTGAAGCTAAAACAAATCAACATAACATTAACTATCAGTTTCAGAGGGTAATTTTTCATAAAATTTTGCACGGTAAGAACGATAAATAAACAGGTAGTAATAAAGATAGTCTTTGCCGGTAAAGAGTCAATATTATTCGATATTTACTTGATATAGAACGCTTTAGCTTTAAGAGTGAAACATAAATCAATCGCTGCTATTTTCATTACCGTTAAAGCCAAAATACACTTGCGACGGTTGTATGAGACATGATATTGCCTATGCTGATTTATTTATAAGAAAGATTAAAGGTAGCGGAGGAAATACAAAGAAACGCTCGTTGCTACAAATAAGCAGATGATCCGCGTTAATCATTAAGTTGTTGCTTGAAAAGCATTAAAAATTGGGAGGTTAACGCCATCAAAGTACGGCTACTGATTTTTCGCGAAGCTTTAACTAACCTGAACTCTGGGTAAGCTGCACTCATTATCCAGAGTTCAGGTTAACTATAGTAGTCAGAGCAATAGGCGAGCATTAGTGCAAAGTCGAGCTATTATATTATTGTACTGTGAGCATAATAGAGAGATCGCAGTGTGTAGCGTTCCCAATAATTTATGCATATTTCTCGATACAAAAAACAATCAAATAATCAAATAATCAAATAATCATGATATTTTCGTCTTTAACTCATAGCTCCTAGTGGTTATATGCAATTGCATCAATGTGAACGATTGTCGATCTATTTTTATCTAGCGGCCATTCAATTTCCTGCCCAATAGAAAGACCAATCAACGCACTGCCAACAGGAGTAAGAATTGATAACGTGTCACTTTCAGCAATATCTTTAGGGTAAACGAGTTTCAAGGCAAAGGTTTTTTTTGAAGAAAGCATAGTAAAGGTCACTGTTGAGTTCATTCGCACCACTGTTTTCGGTAACTTGGCTTTATCAACAATCTTTGCTCGCTCTAATTCATCAATCAATAGATCATGTGATGGTGCATAAACTTCTTTTTCTAACATTAGATGTAAGCCATCGTAATCATCATGACTTATAATTATTTTAGGTTTAATCATTATATACCTGTCCTTTTGTAAATTAACTGCATTGGAGAAAAACTTATTACTACCGATATAGTTAGCTTATTGCGTAGCTAAAACGATTGCTGCTTTGCAATCAACCACTACTTGTTGATGCATAGAAACTGTCAATCGCACGTGCTAAGCCTTCAACTGTATACTCAGTTGGCATAATATTTACCGTTAACCCTGCCGCTAAACACGCCTGATAGGTTGTTGTGCCAATAGCACAAATAACGGTATGACTTAACGCCTTTTGCTGTTCAGCGTTGGTTAAAATTGCCATTAACGCTTGCACAGAAGAAGGTGAAGTAAACGCAAAACAGTCAACGCTATTATTTTCAAATAAAATTTTCGCTGGGCTATCAAGTCCGCAACGAAGCTCAGTTTTATAGATAATTGGGCTAACGACGTTATAACCTTTCTTTATAAGTACTTGCTCTAATTTTAATGCTGCCCGGTTACCTTTTGGAAAAAATATTTGTTGGGCCTGGTCCGTAACTGGTGGGAATAAATCAGCTAATGATTCTGCAGTATACAATTCAGGCATTAAATCAGTATTTAAACCATATTCAGTCAATTGACGAGCAACGACTGGACCTACTACGCAAATTTTTAAAGCGTTGAGCTGGGCACTGTTTATACCCAATAATCTCAAGTATTCGAGTGTTTCAATTACCGCGTATTGAGAGGTAAAAATTAAATAATCACTTGCTAGCATCTGAGCAAAGTCAGCCCGTAGTTGCGCAGTTTTTTCAACCGCTGTGATATCAAATAGCGGACAGGCAGTAACCTTATATCGCTGCGCTGGCAGTAGGTTAACAGCACTTTTTAGTTTTGAATACTCGCGACTAAACAACACATTAATAGGTGAACTCGCCATTTTATTGCCTTTTTATAGCCTGTGAAATCGCGTTAATGAGTTTAACAGCGACAAACTCTTCGTATGAGTCGACTGGATCAAACTGTCGAGCGTATAACAATTCTATCGTTTCTAATCTAGCATTAACCTGCGAAAGCAGATCTTGATTTTCATTATTCATATCTTCGATTAACTCAAAGGTTTGATAGAGGTAATCCCAAAAATTATTATGCATTTCATTCTCTCAATCTCGAACTGAGGTATCAAAATCACGCCAAGTTAGCAGTGATACAGTAAGCTATAGTAGTGAAAGTGTAACGAGTTCAAGCGTTATTGCTGGGGATGGACGACTAAGGAAAAGTAGCGCTTAGTCGTCCTTAAATGGGAAAGGCGCGAACAGGAATCATCCATATAATGGATAACTTCGCAATTAAATTAGTTGTTTGAATATATGACAAAGTAAACATCCAATAATCGTAACATAGACCATTATTGTTTCCAACAATGATTCAGCCTCGTTATACCTTCTTTATTGTGGTGCTAAAATCAACTTTCAAGTCATCGCTCAAAGATTAGCGATAAATAATGATAATGGCTATCTCAGCCACTTGCCTGCTGTACATACTTTATATTCTGAACTGACTATGCAGACTGCGAAAAATTTACCATCAGCTGCTGCTATAACAGTTGTTTTATTTATCGGCATTATTTTTAGCCAGTAATCTTATATCATTGCCTGTTGGTGACTCATGAACCCTGAGTGAAAATGCTGGCAGCACGGCAATAATATGGTCAAATATATCTGACTGTATATCTTCGTAAGCGTTCCAGCTGGTAGTATTTGTAAAAGCATACACTTGCATAGGTAAACCGTCACATGTTGGCTCTAACTGCCTAACGATTAAAGTCATACCCTGATGAATTTGCGGGTGATTTTTTAAGAATGACACTAAGTATTGTCTAAATGTGCCAACATTCGTTAACCGTCGCCCATTTTGTAAAACACTCATATCAACTTTTCTATCGATATTCTCTTTTTCGATCAGAGATACTTTATTCGCGATATAATCACTTAACAAGTGTGCTTTTTTTAGCTCTGCAAGTTGCTGGTTATCTAAAAAACAAACGCTGCTCATTTCTAAATGAATACTACGTTTAATTCTTCTCCCACCAGATTCAGACATTCCTCGCCAGTTTTTAAACGAATCGGAAATCAGCGCATAAGTTGGAATAGTCGTGATGGTTTTATCCCAGTTTTTTACTTTTACAGTTGTCAGTGCTATGTCAACTACATCACCATCGGCACCATATTTAGGCATTTCAAGCCAATCACCAACGGCTAGCATGTTATTAGCTGATAGCTGTATTCCGGCCACTAAACCCAAAATAGGATCTTTAAATACCAGCAACAGCACAGCCGACAGCGCACCTAAACCACTGAGTAAAATTAACGGTGATTTATCCATCAGCAATGAAACAGCAAGAATACCGGTTAACACACTCGCTATAAGCTTAATAGTTTGTAAGAAGCCTCGAAGTGGAAATGGTACCCGACTAGAACGTTTATCAGAAATAGCTTGAAAAATATCAAGTAGCGTAAAAAGTGACAATAACGAAAATAGAATAATCCATTGGTCAGTGAGCACTTTTACAATATGTAAAAACACCGCTTCTTTGACTAACCAAAGGTTGGCTTGAATAACAACAATCGCGCCCTGAAAAGCAAAAGAAATACGGCTAACTAAGCATAACACTAGCTTAGCGGTTTCACTTTTCTCAGGCTGATCACTTGCTAAAGTCACAAAATGACCTTTAAGAAACTGTTTGGCTAATGCTCTTAAGATGAAATGCAGCGCCAAGGCAAAACTGGCGATCCATAACAGCACTAATATGTCATACCATAAAATTGAATTACCTGGAAAATGCTGTTCAAACCAAGCCAATAGAAAGTCTCTTAAATCTGCTCTTGTTTGCGTCATGATAATTTTACTCTTACTAGATCTAAAACTGAAAAATGTAACCAGTTGAATATGACTAATATACTATCAAACAGATCAGATTGTGATGATATTATTAGCACAATATATTGCGTTATCATTGATGAAAAACAAAAAGACCTTTCAACAGAAAGGCCTTGTATCATAATACGTTAAATAACTATCAGGTTAAAAAAATAAATTTTGCAATAAATAATACAGTTAGTGCCCAAACACCTTTAGATACTTGTTGATACTTGCCTGCGCCAACCTTAAGAACGGTATAAGTAATAAAACCAAAAGCGATGCCATTAGCAATAGAGAAAGTGAACGCCATCATCACCGTCGTACAAACGGCGGGAGCATATTCAGTTAAATCTTCCCAATCTAAGCCTTTTAAAGAGCTCATCATTAACATAGCAACATAAATCAATGCGCCATCAACGGCAAAGCCCGGTAACATTTGTGCTAACGGCAGAAAGAACATACCAACAGCAAACAACACGCCAATAGTAACAGCTGTTAAACCAGTGCGGCCACCAACAGCAACTCCAGCGGCAGATTCAACATATGACGTTACTGGTGGACAACCAAAGCCGGTGCCAATAACAGAGGCAATTGAGTCTGCTTTTAATGATTTACTTAAGCCATGAATTTTACCATTTTTATCTTGCAAATTGGCCCGCTCAGCAACGCCCATTAAGGTACCGGCAGTATCAAAAATATTCACAAATAAGAAGGTTACAATAACGGGGATCAAAGCAACTTGGAATGCGCCAGCAATATCAGCTTTCCATAAAATGGGCGTCAAAGCAGAAAAGTCAGGCACAGCCAAAATGCCATTATAGCTAACAAAGCCAGAAGCAGGAGCAAAAGATTTAGCCGCTTGAGCGACCACAAAAAAGTCGGCGGGTAATACCCAAGTCATCATAAAAGCAATCAAGGTTGTGGTTGCAATACCAATAATCACCGCACCAAACACTTTTCGATAACTTAGAATAGTAATCAACAAGAAACTTAAAAAACCCAACGCTGGTGCTTCTGGGCCAAATTCGCCAAAACCAAAGTGAGTCAAATCCGCAATAGCAACAACATTGTCAGCATCTGGTATAACAATGCCAGTAAAGCGTAAACCAATAAAGCCTAAAAATAGTCCTACCCCCGCGGTCATGGCAAGCCTAAGACTCATTGGTATACTATCAAGCATCCACTCTCTTAGCCGAGTAACGCTCATTAAGACAAAAATAACACCAGATAGAAATACAGCACCTAAGGCAATTTCCCAGCTGTAGCCCATTGCACCCACCACAGAAAAAGTAAAAAATGCATTTAAGCCCATACCTGGTGCAAGCCCTACTGGCCAATTAGCATAAAGCCCCATCAAAATAGTCGCAATGGCTGCACCTAAACAAGTCGCTAAAAATAAGCCATCAAACGGCATACCAGTTTTTGACATAATGATAGGGTTTAGAAACATAATATAAGACATAGTGACGAAGGTTGTTAATCCCGCCATAAGCTCAATTTTTACGGTGGTATTATGCGCAGGCAGTTTAAAAAAACGCGCTAGTGCCCCTACGTTCATCATGTCTTCACCATGATTTTTGCTCGCGTGTTCATCCATAACGACAGCTCTCTTGTTGTTGATAAATATGTTTAATTTATTTTTATTTTCTATTTAACAGTCTGACTGGTTTATCTCTTTAAATAAATAATTATTCTCATGTACTTTAATCATAAAGGTATTGTTTGCGTTCAATAACTTGTTCGACATTGCTTATTCATGTTCAAGCTTTTTTATGGCATTGATATACCCACCCTATAATGAATAGAGAAAACCTGTCAATAGTGTCAAGAACTAAGTTTTTATTATATAATTGCCACTTAGTTCCATAGCCTGCTATACCGTAGACATGCTAATAATTTTCTTTTGGTATTTATTTTAAAAATACCTCCAATCAGGTTTCATTTAGGTCGTTATGCTTTCCTTATCACATTTTAATCAACAAACCATTAAGGGTGACATTTTTGGTGCTCTAACCTCAACTATCGTTGCTCTACCTTTTGCTTTAGCTTTCGGTGTAACATCAGGTGCTGGAGCGAGTGCTGGCATTTATTGTGCTATTATAACGGGGTTATTTGCCTCAATATTTGGTGGCACAAATCAACAAATATCAGGTCCTAACACTGGTTTAACCATCGCTATGGTAGCTATATTAACTAGCTTTGTTGCACAATCGCCAGATCATGGCATAGCACTCGCTTTTACTGTTGTAAGTTTAGCAGGGGTGTTTCAAATGCTTTTTGGTTTTTTTAAGCTGGGTAAATACTTTACGTTAATATCATACCCGGTGATATCAGGCTTTACATCCGGCATTGGCGTACTCATTATTTTATCGCAAATTGAACCCCTGTTTGGGGCATCGTTGCCTGAGTTGTCATTATCTTTTAGTACTATCAGCACAGCAAATACCTTAGTTGGACTATTGTGCTTACTAGTACTATTTTTATGGCCACAACAATATAGCCGTGTGGTACCGGCAAGTATTATTGTCGTGCTAGGGGCAACCCTTTTTTACTTGTTGTCGGGCACTGAAATGCCGGTGGTTGGTGCAATTTCAAGTGAGCTGCCCTCTTTCAACTTCCCTACCTGGGATAGCGACTTAGCCGGTGAGATGCTGCAATCAGCCCTACTTATTGCCACATTAAGTACCCTAGACTCATTAATGACCTCACTGACGGTAGATAGTATTAGCAATGATCTGCACGATTCTGATCAAGAGCTTGTTGGTCAAGGTATTGGTAATATTATTGCAGGCCTATTTGGCGCTTTACCTGGCGGTGGTGCTACCATGCGCACTGTAACCAATTTACGTGCCGGTGGCACAACCCCTTTATCAGGGATTTTACATGCCCTTTTTATTCTCGCCATTGTTTTATGGGCAGGTGAATATACCGCCTACATTCCCGTTGTTGTGCTAGCGGCAATATTAACCCATGTAGGCATTAATATTATTGATTGGAATTTTCTCAAGCGTGTCCATCAAATTCCACTTTTTAGCGTCAGCTTAATGCTATCAACAATGGTAATGGCAATTGCTTTTAACTTAGTTACCGCCGTGTTAGTGGGTATCTTTATTGCAAATTTAGTGACCATACGACGTTTATCAGAAATTCAATTAGACAATATTAAATGGTTTACCGCCCAAGATGAACACTTATCAAAGACAGAAAGAGCGCTACTGACAACACTGAATGATGATGTGCTTCTGCTCAGCATTTCAGGGCCTATTGGTTTTGGAGTAGCACGTGGCTTAAAGCAGAGCGTTTCTAAAGTCGATGAAAACAAAACCCTGTTGATTGACTTAACCGATGCTCGCTTTGTTGGTATAACCAGTACCATTGCCATCGAAGAAATTATCATGAACTATCAAAAAGAAGGTAAAAAGGTCATATTATCAAGTATATGTAAACGTGTACGTGATGATTTTAATAAACTCAATTTATTTGACAAAGTGCCAACTGAGCATATTTTTGCAACAAGAGTTGAAGCACTAAGTTACTTAAAAGAAACACTCGTAAAATAAATTGACCGTGGAATTACTTTTACTTGAGTGATGCATAATCCATAGGTCACTAAAATGCTCTTAGTGACCTACTCATTGGCAAAGGTGAAAGTAACAGCAAACCAACCCTACCAAGGCATTTAAGCAATTGGCGTTTTATTGATATGTGATAAAGCAAAGTTAATATCCCAAATATGCCCTCCCATCTCTTTAATACCCATAACTTTCAAACGTGCTGAGTGCTGGTCTTGAAAAAGGTAAATGCCAACATCTAATTGATCTTGAATACTTTCGGTCTATATTTCCAAATAACCCCAAGTTCATTATTAATTGACGATGCTAAATCCGTTAGCGCCTCTGTCATTTCATCACCAAATGGACCGGTAAAATCAAAGTCTACTGGTCATCGTTTTTTCATCTGTCTTCAGCTTATGCTTATGCTTAGTTTTATAAATATTACTTTTTAGACACCCTAATTAAGATCAGTGAGATAAGCGCAACACATTTTATGCTTTTTCGAGCGCTTGTCTAACATCAGCAATAATATCGTCGATATGTTCAATACCCACTGATATTCTGATCAAATCAGCACTTACCCCGGCTGATGCTAACTCTTTAGCGTTCAGCTGTCGGTGCGTGGTCGATGCAGGATGACAAGCTAATGATTTAGCATCGCCAATATTGACCAACCGTAAAATCATCTCCAGAGCATCTATAAAGTTTGCACAAGCTTCAACTCCACCATCTACACCGAAGCTGATAATACCAGAGGCTTTACCACTAGTGATGTGCTGACAAGTGTTAAAGTAAGGGCTATCAGGTAAAGCGGCATAGTTTACCCATTTTACTTTGTCATGTTGTTGCAAATAGGCAGCAAGTTTTTCGGCATTTTCACAATGGCGCTCCATACGCAAGCCTAGGGTTTCAAGACCTTGTAGAATTTGAAAAGCATTCATTGGCGATATGGCGGCGCCGGTATTTCGCAAAGGTACAACACGACAACGACCAATATAGGCCGCAGCACCCAATGCTTGTGTATAAACAACATGATGATATGAGGGATCTGGTTCATTTAACACCGGGAAACGCGCTTTATTGGCGACCCAATCAAACTTACCTGAATCAATAATTACCCCACCAATAGAGGTACCATGGCCACCGATATATTTGGTTAATGAATGAACAACAATATCAGCACCCAATTCAAATGGTCGGCATAAATAAGGCGTTGCAACCGTATTATCAACGATTAATGGCACACCATACTTATGGGCAATTTCTGCTAAGCGCACAATATCTACAACATTACCGGCCGGATTACCAATAGACTCACAAAACACGGCTTTGGTTTTATCATCAATCGCTTGTTCAAAGCCTTGATAATCATCATACGAGATCATTCGGGCTTCAACACCTTGTCTTGGTAACGTGTGAGCAAATAAATTATAAGTACCGCCATATAATTCACTAGTACTAACAATATTATCTCCCACTTCGCACAGGCATTGTATCGCATACGTGATAGCTGCCATGCCGGAAGCAACACATAACGCACCAATGCCACCCTCCATTGCCGCCATACGTTTTTCCAGAACATCCGTGGTCGGGTTCATAATACGAGTATAAATATTACCTGGGACTTTCAAATCAAATAAATCAGCACCGTGCTGAGTATCGTCGAAGGTATAGGATGTTGTTTGATAAATAGGTACAGCGGCAGATTTGGTGGTTTCTTCCGACTTGTAACCCTCATGTAAAGCAATTGACTCTAGTTTCATGCGACATCTCTTCTGGCTAGTAACTTATGGCAGCAACCGCGATCGCGGATCATAATCGTTGGGCTAAACAGCTAAGTTAACGCTAGGAAAATAATGACTTTAGCAATAACTCAGTTTTTATAACCTAAAGGTAATATATAACTGAAAATCAAAATTTTATAGTGCTTTTTTTGTTCACGGACCATGCTCGGCGCAAAAAGTCATTACGCTTTACTAAAGTGTAATATGATTAGCATAAGAAATAGTAAAGTCGCTGACCATGTTGCGCTTGCATTAATACTAAGGTAGCCGATAGGCTTATTTAGGCGTTTTTTGATGAAATAAAAGTGCTGACATATAACGTTAAATGATTTTATTCATTAATTTCAATCAGTTAAATAGATAAAGCAAATAACAACCAGTTCTCTATAGACTATTGATATGTATTACCATTATGCTTTAACCACCCGCCTATATGATGGCCATTGGGATCATGATGCGTCCAATGCACGACTCCGCCTTTATTATTCCATTCATACTCACCATAAAACGCTATTATATCGCCGGTAGAAATGGCATTAATTCTTGGCGCTAAGTCAAAATTATGAGCAATTAAAATAGTCTTATTTGAGGCTAATTTCAGTATAAATTTCTGGTGGCGAGATGCCCGATTATCACCTTTTAATAAGCGAATAACCGTGCCGGTGCCTTTAACTTGTACATTACTTGTACGTTGCTGAATTGCTTGTTCGAGGGATATTGCATTGGCAAAAAACGAACATTGTAATAAAACAGCACTAACGACTCATAGTAAAAATAGTTGTTTTTTCATCCTAAAAGCCAAATTCCATTTCAACGGTTACACAACGCATTATACCCAAGCCACTTGAAACTGCATTTTAAGTGGCTTGGGTATAGCTAACATAATACCATGGTTAAATTAATTGTCCGGTAAAGTATCCTGCGCCCAAGCCCAAAGAACCTAACGAAGCCCACCTGATCAACTTTAACATTTTAGATGTTTGATAAATATCTTGTCCTTTAAGTAACGAGTCTACAATATGATCTTGGCCCACAAGGGAGAAAAATATTGATAAGGCTAATAACGCTAAAGCAAAATATATATCGGTTTCAATCGCAACAGCCTTCAACTGTATTAGAATAATGATCGCACCCACTACCGCTGATGAGAGCCAAGCATACTGTTTAAATAGCTCAAAATGTAGCTCCGCAGTGAGCGTTTCATTTCTGCTTTTATTTTCATCAACTACAATTTTGTTTTCATCAGCTAGCTTATTTTTGCTGATATTTTTTGTTACTGACATTGTAAACACCTAACTCCATAATCTAAATTTAACTCTACTTCACATAAAGCTGACCGCTAAATATTGACTTCAAAAATACAAACCTATCGGAATAATCACTCACTTGCGGTATTTTTCTGACGTAAACTCGCTTCTAGCATCATTGAGTTTTGTTCTGCAAAGCCCGGCTCAACAAATTTCTCAGGACAAAGACATAATTGTGTTGCCAAGGTTGGATTACCTAATGCTGCTAGCACACAAGCAATGGCAAATTGTTGGTCCGTACATGATGATATGTTATTCATCGAAGTATTTAAGGTATATGAGTCGCCAGACTTAACAAAAAAGCTTTTCATACGCTGCGCATCATAACCATATTGCGTTAATATAGGCGCTAATTCAAACCATGATTTTTTGCTAAAACCGTAAAAAAAACTCATCATATATCCTAAAGTAAAACAGCATTATTTATCGCTAAGCAGAAGCTCTTAAGCACGGGTGCGACAGGAAAGTGCTTTTTTATATCGATATTCGCATAAGTACCACATTGACACACCAAATAATAACCCAGCTAACAACCAAGTAATAACATGAATGATAGCGGCGGTTAGCGTAAACCCAGCTGAAAATGGCTTACTGATAAATGCCATAATGATTAGCATAGGTAAGCCATACGACAAAATACCATTGACGAGAAAGAAACGATATTTACCTTTTTCTCTTAGCGCTTTCCAAGCATTAAATTGCTTTGTATTCATCTACAAATTTCCAACATTGAATATTAATGTAAAGGATTAGTCGTAGTTAAATAAAATTTTCCCTCAACACAACTAGACAAAAAATTATTGAATACCACAACCTTTGAGAATAATTTTTGTCAGTGAACTCACCACTGCGTCGAAATCATCATCACTCATAGCCTCTTTATCCAATGCAGCGACAACTTGTACGTTAAAGTCAGCATAATGCTGCGTTGAACTCCAGATTAAAAAGAGTAAATGATGAGGGTTAACATCATCTATCAAACCTTGCTTTATCCAAGTTTCGATAACATTAACCTTACTTTGCAACCAAATTTTAAAATCACTATGTAGATATTCATTTAATACGGGGGCACCATGAATCAACTCACTGGCAAATATTCTGGAGGCATCAGGATCGTTCTTAGCATGCATCACTTTTGCCCTAATATAGTCGCTAAGTACTTGTTTAGGTTCTTTATCAGCGGTTAGCGTATCATAATCATTATTCCATACCGCAATGATGCTACTGAGTAATTGCTGATACAAGTCTGTTTTATCTTTAAAATAATAATGAATATTAGCGCGAGCAATATTGGCCCGTTCAGCAATACGTTTAATTGACGCACCTTTAAAACCGTAAGTAACAAACTCTTTCTTTGCCGCATTGAAGATAATGGCTTTATTCTTTTGTCGAATACTCCCTTCAGATACTTTTTCTTTCGCCACAAAAACTCCGATTAAAAGATAAAAATCAAGAAATTAGAATGAAAATTCACATCCATCTAATAAAGTCGATTATTAAATAGCAAATTAGTCATAGTTTCAACCATCAAAGCCAAGCAAACGGTATTTAACGCAACTTAAATTAATTTAAATTAGCTTAAACTGGGTTATTTTTGATCTAGCTTCGCTAACCAGCTGGCTAATTGGCTACGCTCTTGCTCAGTCATGCCAGTTTTATTCATAAATGGCATATCTCTGGCGTCAATTACCCGTGCTTTGATACGTGGGCCCCATTGCTTTATTGAGCTGATATTCGAAAAAACAAGACCTGCCGGTGCTATGGTGAAAATAGCATCGCTAGGGGTTTCTGAATGGCAAGAGCCACAGCGTTGCGCAATAATTTGCTTCACTTGTGTATCAGTGACAACTTGCTGTTGCTGCATTGGCGTCAACTCAACAGAACGAGGCGCAATGGCAAAGGCTAACACAATAGTGGCTAGTACAGATGCCACTAAAATTAACGGTTTTTGTTGTCCAAAATGACGTAAAACAAAGTACTGCCTTACTGCTGCAGTAATAAGGATGATCGCCATTAACACTAACCAATTTGCGCTATGATTAAAAGTCATTGGATAATGATTTGAAATCATAATGAACAAAATAGGTAACGTTGTGTAAGTGTTATGCGTTGAACGTACTTTCGCGTTTAAGCCATAAGCAGGATCGGGTGCTGTACCCGCTTTAACAGCGTTAACTAACGCCCGTTGTGAGGGCATGATACCGAAAAACACATTACCAGCCATTATGGTGCCAATGATAGCGCCCATGTGCATATATGCACCCCGAGCACTGAATATTTGTGTTAAACCATAAGCTAAGCCCGTGGCAACGAGCAATAAAATAATGCCTAAAATAATGCCATGATTTCTCAGCTTGGTGCGCACTAAGGTTTCATAGATACCCACACCAACAACAATTGACCCCATCCCCAATACAATAGCTTGTAATTGGGTTAAATCAGCGACTCGTTTGTCAATTAAATAAGTTTCAGCGCCAACATAAAACATTAAAGATAATAACAAAAACCCGGTGATCCACGTTGTATAAGCTTCCCACTTAAACCAGTGTAAAGTGCTAGGTATTTTCGGTGGTGCAAGCTTATATTTTGCCACTTCATAAAAGCCGCCCCCGTGAATCGCCCAAAGATCACCACCAATACCTTTATCGGCTTTTTCTTGTGGTGGTTTTTGTAAATGATTATCCAACCAAACAAAATAGAAAGATGCTCCAATCCATGCAATACCCGTTATCAAGTGGGCAAAGCGAATTACCAAATTTAGCCATTCATTAAGATACGGATCCATAATTTTCCTTAGTATAAATAATCATTATTTTTATTTTTGTTTGATTCAGCCTCAAACTGCACTAACCAAATACAGCGTTATTACCTCGTTAGTGCAAAGATAAATTCGCTATTTGGGCTCACCTGTCACTCTTTCACCCATAATATGCGTCGCTTTGACGTGACGTTCATCACCTAACATACTTAAAATAAATAATTTTTCTGACAATGTTGTGCAATGCTGCATACGTCGCGCCATTAAAGGCGTGGCATGATAATCAAGTAGCACAAAGTCGGCTTCCGCGCCTTGTGTAAAGTTACCTACAGTGCCTTCAAGATCTAACGCGCGTGCGCCGCCTAAAGTTGCCAAATAAAGCGATTGAAATGGGCTGAGTTTTTCTTGGCGTAGTTGTTGTGTTTTATAGCCTTCGTTAATCGTACTTAACATTGAGAATGTTGTACCAGCACCAATGTCGCTACCTAAACCAACATTAACATCGAATTTTTGTGCTTGTTGTAAATTAAATAAACCACTGCCTAAAAATAAATTAGAGCTTGGGCAAAAAGCAATGGCCGAATTAGTTTCACCTAAACGCTGACACTCTTCATCATGTAAATGCACACCATGAGCAAAAACACTACGGCGGCCCAGCAATTTACTCTTATCATAAACATCTAAATAACTAGTGCTGTCAGGAAAAAGTTCTTTTACCCAAGCAATTTCAGCTTTGTTTTCACTTAAATGCGTATGCAAATAGACGCTTGGATGTTCAGCCAGCAATTGCCCTGCTTTATTAAGTTGTTCTGTTGAACAAGTTGGCGCAAATCGCGGCGTAATCGCATATTGTAAACGGTCAGTATTATGCCACTTTTCTATTAACGCTTTGCTGTCGTCATAACCTGTTTGTGCAGTATCTGATAAATAGTCAGGGCAGTTTTGGTCCATTAACACTTTACCGCAAATCATGCGTAATTTTTTCTGTTGGGCAACAGTAAAAAACGCATCAACTGATGCCTTATGAACAGTACCAAAAACTAAAGCCGTTGTGGTACCGGCTTCGAGTAGTTGACTTAAAAAGAATTCAGCAACATTTTTACCGTGTTCTAGATCAGAGAATTGACGTTCAAATGGGAACGTATAATTCTCCAACCATTCTAATAACTGCTCACCATAAGATGCGATCATTTCTGTTTGCGGATAATGCACATGGGTATCAATAAAGCCTGGCATCATTAAGCCACTTTTATAGTGGGTAACGTCAATATTATCATCAAGCGTTGGAAGCAGCTCATTTGCCTCGCCAATGCTTTCAATCAGGCCATCTTTGATGATCATAAGTCCATCTTCGAAATACTGATAACTTTCTTGTAGTGCAACTTTTGCTGGATCTGCTAAAAAATGAAGCAGCTCACCACGATATACTCTTAACATGTTTTTACCTTATTTACCTATCGACAATACTTTATAATTTACTCGCGATAGTCATTATTTACTTGTCAGTGTTAACTGACCTACATTAACTTGTCTTAAATTGTCTTAACTTGTCGCGATCACTAACGAACCATCCAACGTAACAACATCACAATTGTCACCTTCGCCACCCCGATCAATGACTAAAAAATCACTTTCACCACCTAGCGCCAAACAAAAGTGATGCCAAGTGCCTTTATGGTAATTAACGCCTTGATTAGATTGGGCGATAAACACTTGCAATTTATTAATATCAAAATCGCCCTTCGGCGCAACCACCACTAAATAAGGCTTAGCACTCATGGGAATAAACGCTTGGCTCCCCTTAGGATGTCGCTCCATCATTTTAATCGCAATCGGTTGTGCCAGCGGCGTCGAACGAAAGATATTAATTAACGCACGGCCACCTTGATCATTAACGTCTACCTCAGCTAAATCATGATAACGTTGGGTATAGCCGTCATTAATGGTAATTTTATGATTATCGTCATGCGCTTCTATCACATCGCCAAAAGCGCGAAAAGCATGACTTGTCAATGCTTTTGGGGTGATCGTCTGTATCTTATTAGTCATCACTACTTCCAAGTACTAACGTTAACTGCCACGATAAGTTGAATAGCCAAACGCTGTTAATAACAATGGAATATGATAATGCTTGCCACTGCCATCTAATTCAAAAACGATATCAACATAAGGGTAAAAACCTTGTTCATTATTGGCAGCAAAATAAGTCTTAGTGGCAAAGTGCATACGATAAATTCCCGCAGCGAGTACAACATCATCTGCGAGTAAACCGGCAACGCGACCATCGGTATTTGTTATACCTGACGCCAATTTATGCCAACCGTTACTCGTTTGAGCAAATAAGGTAATTGGTAAGTTAGGTGCAGGTAAACCGCGAGTGGTATCAAGTACATGGGTGGTTATTTGGCTCATAGTAACTTCTCTAATCGTAAGTGAAATATTTTCTGCTGCTCTTGCGCTGCATTAATCAACTCTGTCGCTCTATCATTAGGTAATCGTGCTTGTAATAGCGCTAACATTTGCTCAGCGCTTTTACCCGTTGCACAAACAATAAAAATAAAGCCAAATTTTGCCAAATAATCGGCATTACCTTGAGCTAACGCTGTAATGACTTGTTCTGTCGCATTATTGACCGAGCGTTGTTCGCCACTAGCAAGAGCTTTAGTATTGGCATATTTAGCTCTTAACGTATCGACATTACCAATTTGCGGATGGCCTTCAAAGGCTTCTAGGTAGTCGTGCTCAGTCAAGTCTTGCCAAGCTGAGTCTGCTTGTTCAGCTAAGGCTTGCTTATCAGCAAAAGGCCGTGCTTTTACCATGGCATCAACCCAAACGCTTGATGTACAACATTGCATAAAGCATTGTTTTGCTTCATTAATAGGTAAACTATTCAACTGTGTTAAATTCATTTTATCTCCAGTAACACTGAGTGTTACTTACTTTAACCGCGACTAAATCGCACGGCTCCATTAACTCGTAGGCAGACAACTTAGTTTGATTTAATACTTAAAGTTGACCTTTTAGTAATGGTCGACCTACGGGTGAATCAAGAAATTCATCTTGTTGGTAGACATGATGACCACGTACATAAGTATGCAAAATTTGTCCTGTCACACGGCGACCCGCATAGGGCGTGATGTTATGACGATGCTTGATCATATCATTGGTAATGGTGTAGCTTTTATTGGCATCAAAGACCAAAAAGTCAGCATGAAAACCAACACTTATTTGCCCCTTAATGGTGTTTAAACCCGCAAACTTTGCGGTTTCACTCGACATTAAACGTGCCAAATCAACTAAACTTAAGCCGCGCTCTTTTGCTTGAGTCCAAATAAGTGGCAAACCAAACTGTAGTGCTGAAATGCCGCCCCAAGCTTTTTCAATATCGCCGGTATCAATATGCTTTAGTTCCGGCGTACAAGGCGAATGATCCGACACGATAAAATCTATTCGACCGTCTTTTACGGCCTGCCACAAATGTTCACGATTACTTTCTTCCCTAATGGGCGGACAGCACTTAAAAAGTGTTTTACCATCAGGAATATGCTCTGCAGCAAGGGTTAAATAATGCGGACACGTTTCCGCACTAAAACGTAAGCCTTCGCGCTTAGCATCAGCAATCGTCGCTAACGCTTCATCAGACGATAAATGGACAATGTGGACCTTACAATCATCACCTTTAGCTTTTGATTCACGTGCCATCTCAACCATAAGTGCAATGGCATCATTTTCCCATTTTTTCGGCCGTGACGCTAAAAAGCTGTTATATTTTTCATTGATAACAGCATGATTAAAACCACCACAATCAAGCTCAGCATGAATTAAATAAGGTACATCATGCTTGGCTAAAATCGGCATAGCTGCACGAATATCTTTCGCTGCTACATTAGGAAACTCAGCAATACCAGAATCAATTAAAAAAGACTTAACACCCAATACGCCAGCATTAAGCAAGTCGTCTAAATCTGCAATATTTTGTGGGATAACTCCACCCCAAAAACCACAATCCACCCATAATTTATCATCAACAGCAGCAAGTTTTTCCGCGAATGCCGCTTTAGTAGTGGTCACTGGAATACAGTTTAACGGCATGTCTACCAAAGCCGTAATACCCCCAGCAGCTGCTGCTTGTGTCGCGGTATTAAAACCTTCCCATTCAGTACGACCGGGTTCATTGATATGAACATGTGAATCAACTAAGCCAGGCATAATCACATGCTCAGCGTAATCAATCACCTGACACGACAATGTACTACCATAGGGATGAATAGCATGAATAAGCTGATCTTTGATTTCAACACATGCAGCAACCATTTCACTGCTACCGTTATCATTAACGATGACATTTTTACTTTGCAGGGCAAAATGCGACACCTTGCTACTCCTCTTATTTAATTCCATGTTTACTCATGTTAACTCTAGCCGATATGTCATACCGCTAACCTTTCATACAGCCAAGGCGTTTGCCAAAATCCTAATCAGCAGGAATTAACGGTTTAAGCGCTTGCCAATGAATACCCTGCTGCGATTTAGCTCTCATCTTAACATCGGGTTTTACTTTCGCATGTTGTTGATTATTTGGCGCAAAAGCTAAACTGGCACGTGCTTGTTCTTGCTTAGCGAGTTTCGCTTGTTGTACTTGATAAGTATGAATAATTTCGGCTGAAACCGACACGGCAACCTCAATAGGTAACTTACCGCCAACTTGGCGTAAACCTATCGGACAATTCATTCTCGCTACTTGCTCTGCAGCAATATCTCGATGTTTATAGCGTTGCTGAAAGCGGCGCCATTTTGTCTCAGAAGCAATTAAGCCTAAGTAGTGAAAGTCAGCTCGTTTTAAAACCGCTTGTGTAATATCAAAGTCCATTTGATGATTATGCGTCATGACAATAAAGTAGCTGTTAGCGGGCATGCTATCGACTTCAAACTCAGGTGAATCACTAATGAGCATTACAACATTTTCATAATCTCCAATATTGGCTGGGAATTGCTCGGCTCGGCTATCAACCCAAGTTACCTGACAAGGTAGCTGCGCTAATATCGGTACTAAAGCTTTGCCAACATGACCTGCGCCAAATAACATAATATTAACCCCAGTAGCAGCAAAGCATTCAAATAACACGCTAGCATTGCCACCACAGCATTGACCTAATTGGCTGCCTAATTGAAAGTGCTCAATATGTTGAGCATTTTTACCGTCAGTTAGCATATTATTAGCGTGTTTAATCACTTTGTGTTCAAGATGGCCGCCACCAATAGTGTCAAAAACACCGTCTTTGCTGATCACCATTTTAGTACCACTATTTCTAGGTGTTGAGCCCGCAACACCGACCAGGGTCACTAACACATAGGCTTGACCTTGTTTATTTAATTTATAGCTAGCACTGCTCCAATTATTGCTCATGATATTCGCCTAAGCTGTTGCTTTTTTCTTTGTCGCTTTTTCTTTCATCGCCTCTACAGCCCAAAGCACGCGTTCAGGTGTGGCTGGAGTATCAAGCGCGGGGCTAAATTGGTAGTCTGCCACACTTGCTATGGCGTCTTTAAGCGCTGACCACACTGATATCCCGAGCATAAACGGTGGCTCACCAACCGCTTTTGAGTTGTAAATGGTATGCTCGCGATTAGGATCATCAGGCACTAAATTTACTCTAAAATCACTCGGTGTATCACTGATGGCTGGAATTTTATAAGTCGCAGGATTATTGGAGAGTAAACGACCTTGCTCATTCCACATTAACTCTTCAGTGGTTAGCCAACCCATGCCCTGAATAAATGCCCCTTCAATTTGGCCAATATCAATAGCAGGATTAAGTGAGTGACCCACATCATGTAATATATCGGCACGTAATAATTTATACTCACCTGTTAACGTATCAATTAACACTTCAGATACCGCAGCCCCAGTTGAGTAATAAAAAAACGGTCGACCTTTGCCTGTTTCGCGATCAAAATGAATTTTCGGTGTTTTATAAAAGCCAGTCGAAGATAACGATACTCGCCCCATATACGCTTGCTGAACAAACTCAGCAAAAGAAAATTTCTCGCTACCAACAACCACTTGGTTATGACTAAATTTTACTGCGCTTTCATCCACCTGATATTTTTCACAAGCAAAAGCAATTAACCGTGCTTTTACGGTTTGCGCAGCCGCTTGCGCCGCTTTACCATTTAAATCGGTGCCCGACGATGCTGCAGTAGGCGACGTATTAGGCACTTTATCGGTTCGCGTTGCTGACACGCCAACGGTATCAACATCCACTTGAAATTCTTCTGCAACAATTTGCGCAACTTTAGTATATAAACCTTGGCCCATTTCAGTGCCACCATGATTTAAATGTATGGTGCCGTCTGTATATACGTGCACTAACGCACCCGCTTGATTAAGATGCTGAACTGTAAATGAGATACCAAATTTAACTGGCGTTAACGCCAAGCCTTTTTTCAAGAGGGTATTTTCATTATTGAACCTTGTGATCTTTGCTCGACGCGCTTGATAGTCTGAACTGGCTTCTAATGACGAAATTAATTCTGCCATTTTATTATGTTCAACGGTTTGATGATAATGGGTAACGTTACGTTCGTTTGTACCGTACAAGTTTATTTTACGGACAGCTAATGGGTCTTTACCCAAATAGCGCGCGATATCATCCATCACCATCTCAATGGTCATCATACCTTGTGGACCACCAAAGCCGCGATAAGCTGTATGCGATACGGTATTGAGTTTACAACGGTTACCCGTTACCGTTGCTTGGTCTAAAAAGTAAGCGTTATCAGAGTGAAACATCGCTCTATCAACAATGGCATCAGACAAGTCAGGTGAATAACCACAGTTACCATTAACTTCGATATTAATTCCCTTAATTTGGCCGTTGCTGTCAAAGCCCACCTGATAATTATTTTCAAAAGGATGACGTTTGCCTGTCATGCACATATCATCTGTGCGGCTGAGTTTGTACTTAACCGGTTGTTTAGTGACATTAGACAACAATGCTGCGATACAAGCCCAAGGAGCCGCTTGTGTTTCCTTACCGCCGAAACCGCCACCCATTCTGCGAGTATCAACAATCACTTTGTTCAGCGGAATGTCTAAGACTTCAGCAACAAGTTTTTGCACCTCACTTGGGTGCTGCGACGAAGAAAATATCGTCATGCCACCATCTTCTGTCGGCTCAGCCGTTGACACTTGCCCTTCAAGATAAAAGTGCTCTTGGCCACCCACCGATATTTCGCCCGATAATTGATGTTCAGCTTGCGCAATAGCTGTAGCTGAGTCACCACGGCGCATGGTAAATGGCGGGCGAACAAAGCTTTGCTTTGCTAACGCATCTTTTACGCTTAAAACCGCGTCAAGTTCTTGATATGCTATTTTTGCTAATTTGACTGCTTTTCTCGCCAAATCATAGCTAGTAGCCGCAACAGCAAATATTGGCTGTCCAATATATTCTACTTTACCAAGCGCTAACACTGGGTCGCCAGGAAATACCGGTCCGATATCAGTATGACCTGGTACATCATCGACGGTGATCACAGCAACCACACCTTCTGCTGTTTTAACTGCAGATAAATCTAAATGTTTAATGATGCCGTGGGCAATCGTACTTTGACCAACAGCGGCATGTAATTGCCCGCGTAAACTGGGTCTGTCATCAATATAAAGCGCTTCACCACTGACATGCTTATCAGCACTCTCGTGTTTTTTTGAACGGCCTACACCACCCAAGCCAACAGTGCTTACCGCCTTGTTTATAGTTTGGTTAGAATGATCAGTATCGATAAGGTTACGCATAATTAACTACCCGAGTTTCAATGGTTTTATTTTGCAATTCTAAGTAACATTTTTGCAGTAAGTTTTGTGCCACTTTCATACGATATTTATCACTCGCACGCACATCTGACATCGGTTGAAAATCTTGTGCTAAAGCAAATTGGGCCGCAGCTATGCTATCGCTGCACAGCTGATTATTTAATAAGGCAGCTTCACACTGTTTAGCTCGCATCGGAATTTCTGCCATGCCGCCAAATGCAATGCGTACCTCGGTAATAATATTGTCTTTAATTTCTAAGAAAAATGCCGCTAAAACTGCTGATATATCATCGTCAATACGCTTTGAAATTTTATACAGCTTAAACATTTGACTCTCCTTCGCTTTCGGAATGTAAATATGTTTAATAAACTCAGCGTCTTTTAACACGGTTTTCTTATAGCTAATAAAAAAGTCTTCGAGTGCTATTCTTCGCTCAACATCACCACGTTGTAAGCTGATTTCAGCACCTAAGGCAATCAAGGCCGGTGGCATATCACCAATTGGGGAGGCATTACCAATATTGCCGCCCAACGTACCATGGTTGCGAATTTGCCTAGAGCCGATACGTTCAATCATTTCGCCAAGCTCATGATATTCGTTATCTAGCATTGGGGTAAAGTTACTATAAGGGACGGCGGAGCCAATAATAAACTCGTGATCATTTTCTGCTAACGTATGCAGCTCAGCCACATCACCTAAATAAACCAGATCTGCAATTGTTGCTAAGTTTTGTGTTACTGATAAGGCTAAATCAGTGCCGCCTGCAAGCAATGTTGCATTAGGGCTGGCTAATAACTTATCCGCCAATTCAGTCACTGTTTTGGGAGCAAAATAATGATGCTCGGCATGGGAGAACTGAGCTGAAGGTAAGCTTTTAAAGTCAATTAATTGTTGTAATGTTCGCTGATAATGTTGTTCAAAAGAGTCGGCCTCAGCGTGTTGGCTTGAGGTTAACGCGGCATCAATTATCGAGCGATACCCTGTACAACGACAAAGGTTTCCGGCTAGCGCTTCAAGCACTTGTGCGCGATCAGGTGTGTTGTTTTGCTTGTGTAAAGCAAATGACGACATCACAAAACCTGGTGTGCAAAAACCACATTGCGAACCATGATTATCAACCATAGCTTGCTGAACATGGTGCAATTTAGCCCCTTGTTTTAAGTGCTCTACGGTAATAAGTTGCTTGCTATGCAAACACCCAACAAAGCTAATACAGGCATTGATTGATTTATAATTCAGCGCTTGGTTATCTTCGCTAAGCTCAGCAAGTACTACAGTACAAGCACCACAGTCACCCGAAGCACAACCTTCTTTGGTGCCGCTTTTAAAGCGCTCATCACGTAAATACTGCAAAACAGTTAAATTGGGGTCAATGTTTTCTAGTACTACAACATCGTTGTTTAATAGAAAACGTACTGCACTTGGGCTCATACTTAGGCTCATAATGGTATCCGCTGTTAGATTATCAATTTATTACATGAACAATGGCCGAATAAGCAAATATATCAGAATAAAAACCTGACACAAGTGTCAAATTATAAATTACTGGCATTTATTATGAATACAATGAAGGTTTTTTATGACTATTTGACTGCAATGACACGATTAAACAAGTAAAAAACTACATAGCTATTCGCTTAACAAAGAGCTAAATCGACATTTTTAAGATAAAGTGCCATAGCTAAATTATAATAGCGCTAATCGACGTTGCGCGCTTAATTTGATAAAAAAGCCAATAAATACTGAGAAAAGCTATCGTTTGAACAGCAGAAGAAAATTGAACCGCTAGTAGATAACTAGCGGTTAATAACAGTAAAATGACAATACATATAACTAACCAACTCGTAGTACAGGTTAAGCACCTGCCAGACTATTACCAAGTTATTATAGAGTTAAGGTTAAACATTAGTTCTTTGGACGAATAAATGGCATATGTCGATTGACGTCTTTGTAAAGTAAATATCGAAACGGCCCTGGGCCACCGGCATAGCAAGATTGCGGACAAAAAGCCCGTAACCACATAAAGTCACCTGCTTCTACTTCAACCCATTCACCATTAAGGTGGTATACCGCCTTACCTTCCAATACATACAGTCCATGCTCCATAACATGTGTTTCATCAAAAGGAATGACACCACCGGGCTGAAAAGTGACAATATTAACGTGCATGTCATGGCGCATATCTGATTGCTCAGTAAAACGAGTTGTTTGCCAAACGCCATCAGTATTTGGCATGGCAATCGCTTCAACATCATTATCACTAGTAACAAATGGCTCCGGTGCATCGATGCCGTCAACGGCTTGGTAAGCCTTGCGGATCCAATGAAATTTCACCTTCTCGTTGCTGTTATTTTTGACTGTCCATTTGCAGCCAGCGGGTAGATATGCGTAACCTCCCGTTTGCATCTGATGTGTAACGCCTTCAATGCTAACCTCCATCTCACCTTCAACAACAAACAGCACAGCTTCAGCACTTTCATCGAGTTCAGGTTTATTTGAGCCACCATTTGCGCCAACTTCAACAATATATTGCGAAAAAGTCTCGGAAAAACCACTTAATGGTCGAGCAATAACCCACATACGCATATTTTCCCAAAAAGGCAGATAACTGATAACAATATCGGTTAACACGCGTTTAGGGATAATGGCATAAGCCTCAGTAAAAATTGCACGATCGGATATTAATTGCGTTTGCGGTGGTAAACCACCTGTTGGGGCATAGTAAGTATGTTTCGTTGACATGTTTGATAATTCCTTGAGGTCTTTACTGGAAGTTTTTATTGTTATATTAACCTGAACTCTGGCTAAGGTGAGCGTTACGTTCACTCTCGAAAGCTATTTTCTTTTTAGCATATACCAGTTATGACGCGATAAACATACAATGTTTACCTCAATTTTGCATTTATTGGCTGCAAACAACTAAAATCGATAGCGTCAGCACTAGCTGACAATAACAAGCTTTTTGGGGAATAAATAATAAAAAAAACCGCCGAATAACTCGACGGTAACAATAAAACCAAAGCGCTAAGTTAACGCTTTCTCAGCATTTAATTAGCTTGCCAAAAAAGTGATTAGCTTGACTATTGCATAGCTTCTACATAGCTTCTAAATGACGATGAGCAAGCTATTTTAAATACTGAGCATGAAAAGCTAAATGCTCAGCTATAAACGATGATATAAAGTAATAGCTGTGGTCGTAACCTTGATGAATATTCAAGGTTAAAGGATAACCACTCGTTTGGGCTGCTGCCACCAATACCTCTGGTGTTAGTTGCTCGGCAAGGAAATCATCCGCTCCCCCTTGGTCAACTTTCGCAGGGACAAACTGGCTCGCTTGACGCATCAGCTCACTGGCATCATGATCGCGCCAAGTTGTTTGGTCTTTCCCCAAATAAGCAGTAAAAGCCTTTTTGCCCCAAGGTACATTAATAGGGTTACAAATAGGACTAAATGCCGATACTGAACAGTAACGCTCAGGGTTTAACATTGCGATAGTCAGCGCACCGTGACCGCCCATAGAATGACCACTAATAGCGCGTTTTTGTGTGACCGGAAATGCCGCTTCAATGATTTCAGGCAACTCATTAACGACATAATCATACATTTGGTAATGACGATTCCAAGGCGCTTGTGTCGCATTGACATAAAAGCCCGCCCCTTTGCCTAAATCATAACCGGCATCATCAGCAACATCATCACCACGAGGGCTAGTATCAGGTGCTACAATCGCGATCCCTAATTCAGCTGCCATTTGTTGTGCGCCTGCTTTTTGCATAAAGTTTTCATCGCTGCAAGTCAGTCCAGAAAGCCAATACAACACCGGCACTTTTTCACCATTTGATACGTGTGGTGGCAGATAAATGGCAAAGCGCATAGCACAATTTAAGACTTTTGATTGATGACTATATTGCTTATGCCAGCCACCAAAACTTTTATTTACACTTACGTTTTCAATTGTCATAGTAAAACCTTAATAGGTATTCTTTTACGAATAGGTATCCCTTTACGCTCGTTGATAAAAGAGCAAACAAAACATGGAACAATATTCATACCCATAAAACATCAAGAAAACTTCAAGAAAACTTCAAGAAAAATTTTAGCTTGAATAATTACGGGTACTTAAAAGTCGTATTACTTGTCAAAGTGAATAACAGTTCGAATGCTTTCACCTTTATGCATTAAATCGAATGACTCATTAATATCTTCAAGTGCCATGGTATGGGTAATAAAGTCACTTAATTTAAATTCACCCGCTAAATAACGCTCCACGTAATCAGGTAATTCAGTACGGCCTTTTACACCGCCAAAAGCAGAGCCACGCCATACACGACCGGTAACAAGTTGGAAAGGACGAGTTGAAATTTCTTGGCCTGCACCGGCAACACCAATCACCACTGACTCACCCCAACCTTTATGACAACACTCTAAAGCCGAGCGCATCAAATTAACGTTGCCGACACATTCAAATGAATAGTCAACACCGCCATTGGTAAGCTCAACAATGACATCTTGAATGGGTTTATCGAAATCTTTAGGGTTAATACAATCAGTAGCACCCAATTTTCTCGCTAATTCGAATTTACTTTCGTTAATATCAATCGCAATAATACGACTTGCTTTTGCCATAGTAGCACCAATAACTGCCGATAAACCTATGCCACCTAAGCCAAAAATAGCGACCGTTGCGCCCTCTTCAACTTTCGCGGTATTCATCACCGCCCCCATACCTGTAGTTACACCACAGCCTAACAAACAAACTTCTTCTAATGGCGCTTCTTTATTCACCTTAGCTAATGATATTTCTGGTAACACGGTATATTCAGAAAATGTTGAACAGCCCATATAATGGAAAATCGGTTGGCCGTCTTTATAAAAACGTGTCGTGCCATCAGGCATAAGCCCTTGACCTTGAGTTTCACGAATTTTTTGACAAAGATTAGTTTTACCAGAAAGACAAAATTTACATTCACGACACTCAGGTGTATACAGTGGAATAACATGATCGCCAACAGCTACACTAGTAACACCTTCACCCACTTGTTCTACGATACCGCCACCTTCATGGCCTAAAATAACCGGAAAAATTCCTTCAGGATCTTCACCCGATAACGTAAAGGCATCGGTATGACAAACACCAGAGGCAACAACTTTAATTAATACTTCACCTTTACGCGGTAACATCACATCGACCTCTTCGATCGATAATGGTTGTTTTGGTCCCCAAGCAATAGCAGCTTTTGATTTAATAAATTTATCTGACATATTCATTCTCACTTCCAATGGGTTGATATTCTATTGTGTAATATTAACTAAGGTCTACTACAGAAACAGCGCTGTAATCATGTCATCTAGTGTAGTCTATTAACTTAAGCATGATAATACCTATTAGTTACAATTCACTTTTACTCACAAGTAATAATAGTGTGTGATAAAGTAAGTGTAATTCGATTAAAAACATCCGTGTGATACTTCAAGATAGCGTTTAAAAACGCTCAAAGGCAGAACATTCAAGGCCCGCTGTTTAGCATCCTTATGGCTTTTATATTCATATTCGCTGTTATGTTGCCTTTGAAGTGTTAACGATGTAAATAAGGGCAACAATCATGCAATGGGAAGGGATCAGCGAGTTTGTCTATGTCGCTGAAAATGAGAGCTTTACATTAGCTTCAAAAAAAATGGCTATTTCCACAGCCCAGGTTAGTCGTCAAATAAGTGCGTTAGAAAAGCGCCTCAATATTAAATTATTTTATCGTACAACCCGTAAAGTGTCGTTAACAGAAGAAGGACGTATTTTTTATCAACATTGTCGTAGCGTACTTGACGGCTTAGAGGCGGCAGAACGAGCAATCACAAATTTACAATCTAAGCCTCAAGGTAAAATCAAGTTAACCGCCCCAGTGACTTACGGTGAACAACAGATACTGCCGCTAGTGAACGATTTTATGCAGCAATATCCAGATGTTGAAGTATCAGCCTATTTAAGTAATAGAAAAATTGATTTAGTCGAAGACGGTTATGATTTAGCAATCCGACTGGGTAAGTTAAACGATTCTTCGATGATGGCGAAAAAACTCGGCAAGCGAACAAATTATGTTTGTGCTGCAAAACAATATTTAGACATACATGGTATTCCCCACTCCATATCAGAGCTTAACCAACACAGGTGTTTATTAGGCACGCTTGACTACTGGCACTTTCAAGAATCTGGTCGTGAAAAAAGTATTAAAGTCACAGGACCTATACGCTTCAACAGTGGTTACAGCCTAACCGATGCCGCACTAAAAGGCTTAGGTATAGTGCAACTGCCCGACTATTATGTTCAACAACATTTAGCCAGTGGCAAGCTGGTGAGTTTACTCGATAATTACCGTGCGCCCGAGGAAGGCATCTGGGCCATGTACCCTCATAATCGTCATTTATCACCTAGAATAAGATTATTAGTAGATTATTTAGCAAGACAATTGCTTTAAAACACTTGCCCTAAAAGCATTGCTTTAAAGCAACAACCAGAAAATCATCGATGAGAAAGGGCCAATTTTAATGGTGAAGACGCAAGTCAAATTGCGATTGGTGCTTTTGCCATGGCCCTTCCGATTAGTTTTTCAGAAGAGGTTTGGCTATTGGCTGAGACTTTGCCTTTAGCCAACTTACTACTCATCAGTGTTTTATCACTATTCTTTTTAGTTTATTTTGCTTACTTTAGTATCTTTCAAGCAGATATCAAACAGCGCATAGCGATGCTTATTTTTCGTATTATCATTGCTTATCTGATCACCCTAATAGTGGTCGCTTTAGTGCTTACCGCTTTAAATCAATTTCCCATCACTACTATGCCTGACATTGCGATAAAACGGGCGATAATCGTAGCTATGCCTGCATCTTTAGGCGCAATTATTGTCGATAGTTTAGACAAAGAATAAGATTTATCACAATGCAGTTAGATCAACCTAAGTATTTGATTTAAAATTAATTGTGGATTACTTCTTCGTCGCTATTTTTCTTGATAGCTTTCCTTGCTCGTCTGTTATTGATTATTTTCTGATTGAGTGTTTTCTAATTGAGTGCTTTCTAATTAAGTGCTTTCTGATTGGTTCTTTTCTTTAAACATCAACGCATCGCCATCTTCAATCAACTGCTCGACCCTAGTATGTTTTTCAGCATCAAATAAAACAATACCATGTGAAAAAGCAAGTGTATAACTTCGTTGTGCCGTACTATTAAGCTGATCTAAAGACGCTTGAAAACGTTTGATAAAATCCTCAGCAAAAAACATTGGGGTATTAGTCAATAACACCACAAACTCATCTCCACCCAAGCGGGCAAAAATATCAGACTCTCTACAGGTCGTCTTCATTATGTTTGCAAAAGCAACCAAAGCAGCGTCGCCTTCAGCATGACCGTAGTTGTCATTAATGGCTTTAAACTTATCTAAGTCGAAAAAAATTAATGACAATGGTATTTTATGGCGAGCGACAAAATGTAAGCTATATCCAGCAAGCATCATAAAGCCACGGCGGTTTGAAATATTAGTCAACTCATCCATTGTTGCCATCTGCAAGGAAGACATTTCTCTTTCAACAGTGGCAGCAAGATCTGATAAAGCACTAACATCATCAATATCGAACTGACGGGGTTTATTATCTATGATGCATAAAGTACCTAATTTACTGCCGTTAGGGGCCCGCAAAGGACAGCCAGCATAAAAACGAATATGGGGCTCATGAAGAACCAATGGATTATCGAAAAAACGCATATCCTCTAAAGTATTTTCAACAACCATGACTTCATTACCTAAAATGGCATGGCCGCAAAATGAAATATCACGATCTGTCTCTGTAACCGATAAACCGACACAAGATTTAAACCATTGACGATGTGCATCAACTAAACTCACTACCGCGATCGGCACGTCGAACATACGTTTAGCCATACGAGTTATACGATCAAACCTTTCTTCTGGCTGTGTATCTAAAATATGAAGCAGTTGTAGCGTTTCAAGTCTTGCTTTTTCATCAGCAGGTAAAGTCGCCTTTATCATTGAATCTCCATTAAATCCTTTAAAAGAAAATAAACCTAACTGCTGTTTTCTTTTTCAATAGCTCCCCTGAAGACTAGCTTATTTAATGCAAACTACAAGAATTTCACCTAACGGTTTTATAGCAATATCGCTGTGTGCAACACCTGTACATCAGCGGCTTTTACGCATTACATAGATAAATATGGAAACAAGTCGATAGCTTGTTTAATTACTTCAGTTTTTTGACTTTTAGCCAAATAAACCGCAAAAATTTCTCGATGATAAATAGGTGAACTTTCGACAACAAATAAATTGTTCGCTTCAACATGTTCAAAGGTCATCTGACGAGGAAGATGAGCACTACCTCCTGCATGCAAAATATAATTTAAAGCAATCCGTGGTTGACTCATAAAATGCTTAGCTGGAGGAGCATCTTGAAATTCTCTCATATGTTTTGAATTAACTGACTCGCCGTAATCCACCATTATATAGTTATCTAAGTCTGTCCCTTCTTGATATTCCGGATCTGTGGTAACTAAATGCAGAGGTACCGTTGCCACTTTCTCAGTAACAAGGTCTTCAACAAAGGGCGGTTCAAATAAAAAGGCAATATCGATCACCCGACTCAAGACATTTTTTCTCAGCTCTACTGGCGAATAAGTATTGGTAAATAAACTAACACCATCTAAATTTCGATGAATTTTTTGTAACCAACCTTGTAACACAATGTCCCAAATTGACATCATTGAACCAATAGCAAGTTGCTGAGTATCATGCTCAGCTATACCTACATCATGTTTAGTTTTTTGCCACATAAAAAGCAACTCATTGGCATGCTTAATTAACCTATGCCCTTCTCGGGTTAACTTTAAATGTTTATGCGTTCGATCAAAAAGTAAAACACCTAGGTCATCTTCTAATAGTTTAATTCGAGCACTGACTGCAGATTGGGTAATAAAAAGATTTTCAGATGCTATCCTAAAGTGCAAGGTTTGACTAACTTCTAAAAACGTTGTTAAAAGTTCAAATTTCATGAAATACCCCTGTAATCAATTTTTTTGATTAAACACAGCAAAATTTAGCGTTTTATAATTCTCTGGCTAGACTATACACTTTAGTCATACATTTACATCACTTTTTTTAGCAAAAGTGAATCAATTAGGTAATTCCTATGAAAGTCGCAATTTTATCAAGAAACAAAAACCTTTATTCAACCAAACGCTTAAAAGAAGCGGGTGAAGCTATGGGCCATGAAGTCGATGTTATCGATACTTTACATTGCTATATGGATATCACCAGTAGCCATTCTACTGTGCGTTATCACGGTAAAGAACTCCCTAGATATGATGCGATTATTCCACGTATTGGTGCTTCAGTAACCTTTTATGGTACGGCGGTAGCTCGACAGTTCGAAATGATGGGCACGTTTAATATCAACGAATCTGTTGCGATTAGTCGTTCGCGCGATAAATTACGTTCATTACAATTACTATCACGTAAAGGCATAGGTTTACCACGTACTGGTTTTGCTAACAAACCTGATAACGCAAAAGATTTAATCAAAAATGTTGGTGGTGCACCTGTAGTTATTAAACTATTAGAAGGTACACAAGGCATCGGTGTAGTGCTAGCTGATACAGCAAAAGCTGCAGAAGCGATTATTGAAGCTTTTATGGGCTTAAAAGCCAACATTTTGGTGCAAGAATTTGTTAAAGAAGCCGGTGGTGCTGATATTCGTTGCTTAGTGATCGGTGGTAAAGTTGTTGCGGCAATGAAACGTCAAGGTGCAGAAGGTGAGTTTCGTTCTAACCTCCACCGTGGTGGCTCTGCTGAAGTAGTGAAACTATCGAAAGAAGAACGTGAAACGGCAGTAAAAGCGGCAAAAGCCATGGGCTTAAATATGTGTGGCGTTGATTTACTGCGCTCACAAAATGGCCCTATGGTGATGGAAGTTAATTCATCTCCAGGGTTAGAAGGTATTGAAAAAGCTACCGGTAAAAATGTTGCGGGTATGATTTTTGAATTTTTAGAAAAAAATGCGAAACCACACAATACTAAAACTCGTGGTCGTGGATAATTAAGGTGAATTCTATGAATGTATTACGTATAGGTGAATTTGATATATTGCCCGGTGAACAGCGCAAAATAGAGTTGCCCGTGGCTAAGCTCTATACCGATGCCGATGTTTCATTGCCTGTGCATATCATTCGCGCTAAAAAACCTGGGCCAACAATTTTCATCAGTGCCGCAGTGCATGGTGATGAGCTTAATGGTATTGAAATTATTCGACGTTTGATCAGCCAAAAAAACTTTAAATTGATCAGAGGAACATTAATCGCTGTGCCTATGGTCAATGTTTACGGTGTCGTAAACCAAAGTCGCTATATGCCTGATCGTCGTGATTTAAATCGTTGTTTTCCGGGCTCATCAAAAGGGTCATTAGCTGGGCGTGTTGCTCATATTTTCCTTAATGAAATCGTTAAGCACTGTAACTATGGTATCGATTTACATACTGGAGCGATACACCGTTCAAACTTCCCACAAATTCGGGCTGATTTATCGGATGAAGAAACAAAAGAACTGGCATTAGTCTTTGGCGTGCCGGTTGTACTTAACTCAAATATTATTGATGGTTCGTTAAGAGAAGCAGCCGTTAAGCATAAAACTAAAGTGCTACTTTATGAGGCCGGTGAAGCACTACGTTTTGATGATTTTTCGATTCTCGCTGGCATGCGAGGCATTACCAATGTGTTAAAACACTTAGGTATGGTGCGTAAGTCTGTAACACGTAAAAGAGTTGTACCGCCTTTTGTTGCCAATAGTAGCCAATGGTTACGTGCTAATGCCAGTGGTATTGTTAATCATCGCGTTAAGCTCGGTGATCAAATTAAAAAAGGTGATATTTTAGCGGATATTGGCAGCCCTTACGGTGATATTATTGATGTTGTCAAAGCAAGTAGAGCGGGCATATTAATAGGCCAACAAAATATTCCTTTAGTACAAGAAGGTGAAGCTATGTTTCATATTGCCTATTTTGAAGAAGATGATGCCGATATTGTTGAGCAAATAGAGAATGCTCAAGATACTTTATTACCAGACAATAACGTTTAACAAAGGCTAACGTAATATGACAACAACACAAAAAGCAATCATTGGTCGATTGGAATCTATTGCGCTACCTGAGTTAGCAATAGCAGATTTACAAGTACGCGTAGATACAGGCGCTAAAACTTCGTCATTACATGTTGATAACATTACGAAATTCACAAAAAACGGAAAATTAATGGTCAAGTTCAACCTGCACCCTGATGTCCATAATGTTGAAAACACCGTATCGTGTGAAGCGCCTATTCATGACATTAGAAGAGTCAAATCTTCAAACGGTAAATCAGAGCAACGTTATGTTATCGCAACACCGGTACAACTGGGTGAGTCGAATTGGACCATTGAAATAACCTTAACGGATCGTTCTGACATGAGCTATTTAATGCTATTTGGCCGTGAGGCCATTGGCGATAAATTTCTTGTTGACCCATCAAAAGTTTTCGCTAGCTCGTAACATTTAAAACAAAGGTTTTTTATGACTTTAGAACAGATAATAGAACAAATAACAGGCACGCTTGCTTACACTGTAGTAACGATATCGGAGCAGCCAATCACACTGGGCGATATACTCTTTATACCATTACTTATTTGCCTTGGTTTACTGTTAACCAAGTGGCTAACAGGGTTTGTTAGTAAGCGTTTAACATCGAAAAAAACCGATCCTAACATTATCCATTTAGTGCAACGGATTTTATATGTTATATCGATCACTGTGCTTATTATCAGCATATTAGACTTTATGAATGTACCGATTGCCGCTTTTGCCTTTTTATCTGGTGCAATTGCAATCGGTTTTGGTTTTGGCGCGCAAAACATCATTAATAACTTTATTAGTGGTTGGATTCTAATGTGGGAGCGCCCTATTCGTATTGGCGACTTTTTAGAAGTTGAAAATACTAAGGGTATAGTAGAAGAAATAAATACTCGCTCAACCCGTATTAAGCGGGTCGATGGTGTGCATTTATTGATACCTAATAGTAAATTGCTCGAGAATACAGTCGTTAATTGGACCTTAGTAGATCAACTGGTCAGATGTTCAGTAAAAGTAGGTGTCGCTTATGGCTCACCGGCAAGAAAAGTAGCAGAGTTAATCATGCAAGCTACCACAGAACAACCGGAAGCCTTAGCAGAGCCTAAACCTTTAGTGACTTTTGATGATTTTGGCGATAACGCTTTAATGTTTGAAGTGACGTTTTGGATAAGTTCACGTGTTGAAGGCGGTTTAAGGTTAGCAAGAAGCAATGTACGATTTCGTTTGGAAGAGCTATTTGAGCAGGAGAATATTGTTGTAGCTTATCCGCAACGCGATATACACCTTGATGGTTCATTAACCTTAATAAAACCATAATATTATTAGCTTATTACCCAAACCACTTGAAACTGCATTTTCAAGTGGTTTGGGTATATTTACACTATTATTTAATTAACGATTAAATGACAAAGCTGTTGACTATTTGTGGCGAAAGTTCGCCATTACAATAGTTATTTTATGCCCTCTTAGCAGGCATATTGAGAATTGCCTGCAAAAAGCAAATACAACCCAAAAAGTAACTAATATGTAGAATTTTCACATGCGAAGATGTTGTCGTTTTATGACCATTAACATAAAACGACAAACAATAATTATTATTTCTTTGCAAACCACAATTGCATGAAATCAGCGGTTAGCTTCTGCTCTATTTCAAGCGCTTTTTCAGTAGGACAAAAAATAGAAAAAATCACTTGTGTATCGCCTAACTCAGAGGTCGCCACTTGAATATGTGGCTCTGGTCCAGAAATACTGATATCTAAGCGATTTTCTATCAAGTGATTATATCGGATAGCGACTTCTTTGAACTCTTCACAATATAAGTTGGCCTTTTCATGTAATGTATCGATAAATGTAAAAGGGTTAACACTATCATCACGTACAATTGTAAAATGATGCATCGCATAGCGTTTTAGAAAGTTGAGGTTTTTTATCACCGAGGTAATCAACTGGCTATTTGGTACGTAGAGCGTTTTACCTGTATATTGATAGTCGAACTTATTGACTTCTAACAGCGTTAACTTTGCCCAATCACTTGAGTGCACTTCCCCATAATACTTACCCACTTGAATCCAGTCACCGATACGAAATGGGCGACTAGATAAGATATAAATGAAACCGATAAAGCATTGAATAAACTCTCTTGTTGCTAACACAATAGCGACGATAAAAGCAGCGATTGAAAACGCAAACTGCTGAATTTCATTCGACCAAATATTTATAATCAAAACAATAACAAGTAAGGTAAATACATTATTGACTAAATTTATTTTTAATCTTCTACTTTGCTTTGATTTTCGTTTTATCACGTTAATAATTAATGCTTTAACGCAAAAAAAACTAATGATAAATACTGAGGTCAATAAAAATTTATGCTGAAGAAAAAATTCAACCATGGTTTCAATTTTCAAGTTAATGCTGTTCCTATAATACTTGTGGTAGCCTAAAGGTATTTAAATATGTGCTCTAAAGCGCTGTTATACGGCTATTGTTACTTAATTACTCTTCAACAACTCTTTGATTAATATTTTTTAAATGTAATAGCGTACCATCAACGCCTAAACGGTTAAAGCTGGCATTGATTTCACCTTGCTTAGTCTGTAATAAACTTATCCCTTCAACTTCAATATCAAAAAAACGCCAAGCTTGATCGTTACTTTGAACTAGCTTTACTACGGCTTTATTGGTTTTAGTTTTACCAATAACGGTAATATCAACCATGGCAATTTTACCACTGGGTGATAACGAACTTTGGCCAATATGAAGCTCTTCATTATTATATTTATTTAACAAGCTGCTATAAGTATTAATAAGCTGTAAAGACAACTCAGTAACAAACGCATCTCTGAGTACTTCTGGTACTTTAGTTAAATTTTTATTAAGTACTTTATAAGTAAAATAGCGAGTTTCAACTTCAGGCAATAAAAACTCAGTTAATACCTCTCTTATACTCGCTTTTGTTAAGCCTTGTGTTTGTTTTAACATAACCAAGGATTTTTCAACCTGACCAAATACCGTTTTTACTTTCTCTTTAGCGGTATCAGCTGAAGCAAACACACGGGTAGAAATTAATAACGCCATGGTGATAACCAACACAAAAGTTAAATTGGTATAGCTAAACTGTTTGATTGTCATTTTATTACTCAGTCGATAGTCAATTACCGCGATTATAGTGATTAATTTAATGTCAGCAAACGCAAAAATTGACTCGGTGTAATCAAATAAAATGTTTAAACATAGGTAACTAATAAATTATTATCATTTTGATGTTAACACCCATTAATGTCTGGCAATTGGATATGTACATAGCAAAGCTAGACTAGCTTGACAATGCAAACGTTCAAAGCTCACACAAAAGCCAAATAAACTAACAAAAGGATCATTTTTTATAGAGTCAGCTGACAATATATCTTTAAAAAAGAATCTGTTAGTTCATAAAAACAATCAGCTAGTATTAATTGGAGTTTTATATTATCTTAACGGTATAATTAACTTTATTAATGTTTTATTCGCCATTTGATTCATTAAGCTAAACTGATAAAGTTCAATATCTATTTGCCCGTAAGTTTTACTTTTTATGCAAAATTAAACCTTATATTGCTGCTTAGATAATAAGTTATAAATAAAGATAAGGCATAAGGATATATAACGCCATGGAAATAAATGACGCCCAAGATGCACGGCAGAAAATGCTCTACTCTAGCCATTTACGTGGCTTTCATTGGTTAATATTAAGCCTTTCAGTAATATTAACCACTGCTGCATGGTTTGTTACCACCGAACAAGTTCACGAGCGAGCTGCTGAGCGTTTTGAACGCGAATCATTACAGGTTATTGAGCTCGTCAAAGAGCGCATGAAACTCTATGAGCATGCTTTATGGGGGGCTGTTGCATTTCTTGACGCTAATAAAAGTGAACTCACTGATCAACAATGGAAAGACTACAGTAATAGCCTGCAAATCGACCGAACTTACCCGGGTATTAATGGCCTAGGGGTAATTTTAAATATCACACCTGAGCAGCGCAATAGCTTTATTGAAACACAACAGGCAACTCGACCTGATTTCAGCATACATCCGACTCACGAGGAGTCTGAATTATGGCCTATTACCTATATTGAGCCGGCCTTATCAAACGAACAAGCGATAGGGTTAGATGTTGCTTTTGAGCATAACCGTTATACCGGCATCAAAAAGGCAAGGGACAGTGGATTAGCACAATTAACCGGCCCGATTACCTTAGTACAAGATGCAAAACAAACACCTGGTTTTCTTTTTTATGCACCATTCTATAAAAAAGGTATGGCGCATGATTCAGTGAATGCTCGTCAAAGTTCAATTGAAGGTGTGGCATACGCGCCATTTATTATGTATAAACTTATTTCTGGCACATTAGCGATAGATAAACGCTTAGTGACTCTAGAAATCAATGACAATGGCCAGGGGCTTTACAATGATTTAGATAGTAATGAAACGGCAGAGATAGATGCAAAGCCTTTGTTTACTGATAAAATAACCGTGGATTTCTATGGCCGTAAATGGCAGTTTGTCATCAGCTCTAACTTGTCTTTTCGTAAAGACTCTCATTCAAATCAGCCATACTTCATATTAGCCAGCGGCACTA
Organism: Cognaticolwellia aestuarii; assembly: GCF_002000025.1. Classification (GTDB taxonomy): domain Bacteria; phylum Pseudomonadota; class Gammaproteobacteria; order Enterobacterales; family Alteromonadaceae; genus Cognaticolwellia; species Cognaticolwellia aestuarii. The sequence goes on along the minus strand of NZ_MUZV01000008.1, from coordinate 165,235 downwards.
CACTCACATTATTACTATTAGCCTTATTCATTGTACTCTCTCGAGCCAGTAAACAAGCATTGACATATGCTGATGATATTACCCGAGAATTACAGATTAATGCCCAGCATTTAACAAAGTCAAACCAAGACCTAGAACAATTTGCTTATGTTGCCTCACACGATCTAAAGTCCCCCCTTAATGCGATACAAAAACTGGTGAATTGGATCTCAGAAGATTGTGAAAACATATTACCCGATAGCTCTAAAGAACATTTAGCTTTACTAAAAAACCGCACTATTCGCATGAACAAGTTACTCGATGACTTGCTTGATTATGCACGTATTGGCCGCCATGATTTTGCACCGCAAGAGCTCGATTTAAAAGCAACTGCGCACGAGGTATTTAGCTTATTAGACCACCCGAAAACCTTTTCATTATCAGTAACTGAGCAGCTTTTATTAATCCCTAAAACGCCACTGGAAATCGTGCTACGCAACCTGATATCGAACGCGATAAAGCATCATGATAAAACAAGCGGCCATATCGAGGTACTGTATAAAGAAGAACACGGTATGCATCATATTTGCGTAAAAGACGATGGTCCGGGTATTCCACAAGCGCTATTTGATAAAGCACTTGAGATGTTCCAAACATTAAAACCTAGAGATAAAGTTGAAGGCAGTGGTATGGGGCTTTCTTTATCTAAGAAAACCATTGAGCATTACGGTGGTACCTTAACCATTGAATCTGATGGGGTAAATGGCACTTCGGTCATTATTACTTGGCCAATGGCAAGTAAAACGACCAAATGATAATTTGACTACTACGATAATTAAACTATAAAACTTAATTATCGTTTTTTAAACGATAAACGTTCAACGGATACTAAATGAGCATAAACACTAATGAAATAACACTTTTATTACTAGAAGATGATGATATTGATGCGATGGCCATCACCCGCGCATTAGATAAAATGAATATTGGCAATAATATCATCAGGGCTTGCGATGGTTTAGAAGGCTTAGAATTATTGCGCAGCGGTGCTGTGCCCTCACCTTATATTATTTTGCTAGATTTACAAATGCCGCGCTTGAGCGGTTTAGAGTTTTTAGAAGAAATTCGTCAAGACCCTGTATTAGATAAGAGTATTATCTTTGTTTTAACTACATCAAAATCTGATGAAGATATCACCGCCAGTTATAAGAAAAATATTGCTGGCTATTTTCTTAAAGAAAACGTAGGTGAAGAGTTTTTAGATATCGTAAAAATGCTAAAAGGTTATTGGAAAATAGTGCTTTTCCCAGAAATATAAACAATAACTAAGCTGTATCCGAATGAAAACACAAGGAATTTATAGTTGAACATTTTGATTGTGGATGACGACATTGTCGATCGAGAGCACATTAAACGCACCTTACACAAAACCAGTACAAATTGGCTTTTTACTGAAACTGAATCTGTGGATGAGGGGTTAATAGCCTTTGCAAAAAATGACTTTGATGTAATTTTGTTAGATTATCGCATGCCAAAACGTGACGGTATCGAATTATTACTTGAATTACGCAATTCGTCTTTAGAGAAAAGTGTCGCTATTGTTATGCTCAGTAACTCTGAACAGCCTGAACTTGCTTTAGAGTGTATTAAAGCTGGCGCGCAAGATTTTTTACTAAAATCAGAAGTTAATTCTTCGAGACTGGAGCGGGCCATACTGCAATCTCAAGCGCGCTTTGACCTAGAGCAAAAACTATATATAAGTTATCAAAAGGCAAAAACACTCGCCGAGCATGATTCATTAACCGGTTTGGCTAACCGTTACTCATTTGAAGAAGCACTACGTCTAAGTGTTAGTCAAAAACCTCGTGACAAATCTATTTTAGCGCTCGCGGTCTTTGATCTTGATAACTTTAAATTTATCAATGACAGCCATGGTCATGATGTTGGTGATGAGCTTTTAAAACAAGTTTCAAATAGAATATACCATTGCTTACGTGAAAATGAATTATTTGCCCGTTTAGGCGGTGATGAGTTCGCCATTATATTGAATAATTTACACAGCATAGATAATGCAACAAGAATTACAAAACGTATTTTAAACTGTTTAGAAGACGTTTTTATTATTGCAGAAATCGAAATAAAAATGTCAGCCAGCATTGGCATAGCGGTTTATCCTGATAATAGTATTATTGCCAATGAATTATTAAAATATGCCGATATAGCGATGTACCGGGCTAAAAAGCTTGGTAGAAATCAAATTTGTTTTTTTGAAGAGCAAATGCAAGCACAGTTTTTAAAACGCTATCAAATAGAAGCAAACTTAGTCGGTGCAGCAGAGCGAAATGAATTTGTATTACATTACCAACCTATTTTTGAAACAGCTACTACTGAAGTCATTGGTTTTGAAGCGCTAATACGGTGGAATTTTCAAGGAGAATTGCATTTTCCTGATAATTTTATTGGTATCGCAGAAAGCTCTCATATTATTATTGACATTGGGCGATGGGTGATAGAAGAAGCCATAAGTAAGATAGCACACTGGAATATTAATCATGGTAAAACATTATCTGTTTCAATTAATTTATCAGTTACACAGTTATCTGATAAGTCTTTAGTGAGTTTTATCGAAAGTACCATAGAAAAATATCAATTAGAGCCTAAACTTGTTGAGCTTGAATTAACCGAAACTGCGTTATTAGAAAATAGTGAACATGCCATTGGTGTTATAGAATCGCTAAGTAATTTAGGATGCCATATCGCATTAGATGATTTTGGCACCGGTTTTTCATCTGTCTCACATTTACAAAACTTTCCTATCAATACAGTAAAGATAGACAAATCATTGATGCTTGCATCTAATGAAGCAAAAACGCTTGCCTTAATCGAAGGGCTTTCAGCGATGTTACACTCGCTAGGCTTGAATATTGTGGCAGAAGGTATTGAAGATAAAGATAGTTTTGCTTTGTGTCAGCAACTGAATATTCAGCGTATGCAAGGTTACTTTTTCTCTAAACCTGTCGATGTTAACACGGTAGAAAAAACGTTTTTGTAGGCTAAATGTTCTAGCTGTTATTTATTGTCACGAGTGCAGTGTTTATGTGACTCAGGTCAGTTCATTATGTTGCCGGTGACTAAGCTTCTGGTGACAAGTCTCTGGCGGCAATGATTCAGCTGACAAAATCATTGCTTAGCTAAAAGTACCTGAAAGAAATTCGGCTTACTTTTCAACTAACAATAGCTTATTATATGGCTAGATTATGCTTTAAAAGCCTTATGTATACAGCCAAATACCGCAAGTTACCGTGCTTTACACCGTGGCTTGTCGCTTAGGCTTTACCCTGCTTAATGATTAATCACCCAAGGGGATGTTTCATGACAACCTTACACATTGTTCTGTCAGATTTAGAAGTCACTCACGCAATTTTTACCAAAGTCAGTTTATTACAAAAACGCCTATCAGCAGATATTGTGTGGTACTTACATCACCATCAACGCTTTTTTGACCGTCACTATTTTTCTAATGAACTTGCTGCTATCTCAAGTAACTTACAAGCAAACCACAGCGATAAAATTTCGCCAGTAAAAACTAAAATAAACAAGCACTTTCCTGAAAGTAAAATAACCATCTGTCAAGACAAATACTGGGCAAACAATGTTAATGACAATGCTGCAACGAAAGATCCTAGAGTCATCATCCGTTCGGCATCTGGCTTAACCTCAGCAGATCATCAGTACATTAGTCGCAACAAACACACGGTGTTTATCTTAAGTCAACAGAAGTGGTTAGCTGAGGGTAAAGCTATCGGGGCAATTGACCCGTTTCACGCAGATGACAGTGATAATAAATCAGATGTTAAGGTGTTTAATTTTATCCGTCAGTGGACTTCGGTTACTGAGAAGAAAGAGCCTTGTTTATTGCATGTCATCCATATTCCACCATTAGCTATTGAATATGAAAAACAAATCGAAACATTACATAAAGAACAAGTATATCGTTTTGCTAAAAAAGTAAAATGCCCAATTGACCTAGTTAGTTTTATTCGCGGTACGCCTGAACAGGCTTTATTGACTTACATTAACGATAATAACATTGATGTCATCGCGCTTGGTTGCAGAGAGCATAGCTTGTTTGACAAATGGCTAAACGGTTCAACAATATCAGCACTGATAACACATCAAAATATTGATCTAGTTTTACTTAATACCCCTTAACATTACTGCCACTTAATTCATCGTAAATCTTAAGCGCTATGCTCACAATCCGGTATTAGTGCTGTTCGGTTAACTAAGTCAATAATTCTCTTAATATTTTTCGTCTTGTTATCTTCCGTCTTGTTATCTTCCGTCTTGTTATCTAATACTTAGAGAGTAGCAAAGACGAAAATGAAAGTGTCATGACGGGTAATAATGCCGCTGCGCGATAAAAATATAGTACAACACCTCTAGATTAGTTTAAAAAATAAATCGCCAAACCCCCATAATAATGTGCCGGTAATAAGTAACGAAACTTCAAGTATACCAAGCTGTAATCGAACCGCTTGTAAAATACGTTGCGTTTTATCGTCAAACTCATCTTCTATTAATTGCAGCTCACTGTCTTTATTTGCTTCGGTTACCTTTAAAAGCCGTAGCTTTCTTTTCGTGCGAGCCACATTAATACGGTGTTGAAAATTAAGCCGACTAATTAACAGTCTTTCTTGTATTATGCCGCCCAAACTTGACCACACACCCAAGACCACAATTAAACAGCCACTGCGAGAAAGCCATTCTATGCCAGCAAACTCTATGATTGATAAATAAATACCTGAGACCATGAGCAATATTGCCAATAACCAATTAAGTAACGGATGACGTTTAGATATTGTTGGTGGCTTTATCAATGTTGGTTTGTTTGACTCATCGGTCATCACTATCCTCTTCTTTAATTTACAATTAGCGAACATCAGGATTTAACTGTTATTTGCTGTGTTGACAAATACCCTAAACAATAGCTAACTAAGTAAGTTTTAATAATTAATGAAAAAATGACAAAAAATAAAAATCACACTGACCTTCAATCATAGCGCGCAATTGTTTATTCGCAGCGAAATGAGACACTAAGGTTGTTGTTTATCTTCAAGTTTATCACTTTGATCATCAGTCGTTTTGTCGCTGTTATCATCACTGTCTTTATTTTTGCTTTTGCTTTTGCTCGGCGAATACTGCTTTTTATAATTAATGTTGGCACTTATCTCTTCACCGCTGGTGGCTTCAAACGAAATATTGGGCGAAAGTTTATATTCGATAACCCAACCAGCTTGTATGCTATTGTCAGAGTCAATACTCGTCCCGTAACCAACGTTTAAACGTTCATTTATTTTTGCTGCTATATCCACTCGCGTGCTATTACCATTAGTGCCATTTTTACTGGTAAATGCCACATCTTTCAAACCTAATTGTTCTCCTATTTTTTGTACTAACTTATTTGCACTATCAACACCTAAACTAATTGCCGCACTGGTTAATGCATTGCCCTCTTGTTTAGTCAAAGAATCTAAATTACGGCCGGTGATCAACAAAGATAGTACATTTTCATCAGCCATCGCTGGCTCAGAAAATAAAGTAAGACGGGGATATTGTATGGTGCCATCAGCAATAATACCGACCTTAATATCATCAACTACACGAACAGCTCGAAACTGTATGCTAGGATTTTCTGGGGCGCCAAGAAACAATAACTGCCCTTGTTCAATAGTAAGAATTTGCTTATATGCCTGAAACTCACCATTTTTTAATTCTAATCGACCATTAAGGCTTAATGGCTGGCCAGAAATAACACTGGAAGTAATATTGCCTTGTATCTCACTTGATAAACCAAAGCCACTAATTTTAACGTTATCTCCTGCGGTGATTGTTAGTGCAACATTATAATCAAGCCCACTGTCTCTTGATTGCACCTGTTTTTCACCGACAATAACTTGGTCCTGAGAAACACTGACTGCTGACTTAGGTAAAGAGGCTATTTTTATATCTGCTTGATCGACCAACACATGTCCATCAATCTTGAGTTGCTGCTGTTGATAATTAGCTTGTAAGGTAGGCGAAACAATCAGTTTATTGTCATTGCTATTAACTAAAGTAACTTGCTGTCCTTCAATCGTTAAATCAGCTTTAATCGGCGCAGACAACTTAGCTTGTCCAGTAATGCTAAGTTCTCCCTGTGGGTTTTGCAATTTACCTAACAGTTCAATGCGATCTTGAGCACTGGTGAGCTTAATTTTGCTGTTACGAATATCTAAGCCGTATTCATCAATGGCTAAATGTTCAATGTCTAACGCCCCTTTACCTTCAAATAATGGCTGTTGCCATGTCCCTGCTAAGCTAAAGTCTTGAACTAAACTCATATCAATTTTATCAATACGTTTTTGCCAGTTTTTAAGCCAGTCAAATTGCTGCAAATTCAGCCATAAATCCCCTGAAATATTAGCGTTATCAGCCAATGGCCAAGCACTGGTTAACTTTGCGGTTATTTTATCTTCTACCGGTAAAAGTATGCTTAAGTCAGTGCTTATTTTATCCTGTTGCCATTGACCTGTCAGTGCGACTAATGGAATGGTCAATAAACGTTGGGAATTTTTCGCTACACCTGCACTTTCTTCAGTGGCAATATCAATAACCGTATCGGGTTGCTGTAGCTTAAAGCCGAGTTTTCCATCTGCATGATATGAAAATGTAACGTCTCCCGAAGGCATGACTATTTCTGATGTAAACTCAGGTAGCTGTAAACTTGTATGAATACTTTGCCATTGCGTTTTTAAAGCAAAGTTTTGCTCATGTTGTTCACTATTTAGGGTAATGTTTGCACCTTGCAATTGAATATCGGATGTTTGCCATTTTAAGCGAGGTATCGATAAATTTGCGCTAACATTTTGCAGTTTTTCAGCCTGACCCAAGGCACTGAGCTTGCCGGTTATTGTCCCCGAGACTTGTTGTGGGAACTGTGCAGAATACCTTGGCAACCAAGCGTTAATGTTGTTTAAGGCGGGTAATATTGACCATTGGTCAAACACTAAGTTTGCTTGCCATTGATCATGCTTATTTTCGCCATTAACACATAAACTGCCATGACCCGTTAAACATAGATTTTTGATCGTTTGTTGCGCTTGACTAAGTGTTAATTGCTCTGCCAGTAAAGATAAGTTTTGTTGTTGTGTTTTCGCACTAAGCGCTAATTGATCGATCTGCCAAATAGCCGACATAAAATCACGACTAACGGTGAAGGCTTCCTTGTTTGGAGAGCGTAATTGGCCATCAAAGGTTAAATTAATCGCAGTATTATCAGCAATATTTGCCTTAACGACTGCTTGATGTTGCGAAGGTAAACCGGTTAGTGTTACTGCTGCTGAGGCCACATCAATATCATGAATATTAAGCGAGTCAGCTTTAAATTCAGCCTGCCATTGATCACTAAAATCGAGTGCCCAATGTAATTTTTTACCACTAACATCTGATAATGCTAATTCAGCTATATTGCCATTACTGGTGATTTGCCATTGTGCTTGTTGTTTTTTTATCAGCCAATTAACATCTACACCTAAAAACTTAACACTGTCACTGAGTGTTAAGTTATCACCATTGATTTGCCCTTTTACTAAAAAACTTTCTGCTGTTGGCTGATTAACATCAAATTCAGCTTGCACTGCTGCGGTTAGCTCTCCTATTTTCAACTCACGACTGTTGAAAGTAAAAGCGCCTTGATTAATAGCCATGTCTAGGTTTGCTTTTACTGGCCATACTGGCGCATTATCAGGTGCGCTATGAGCAATAACTGGCGGCAATGTAGCCGAAAGTGCTTGTTCATTTAACTCGCTTTTCAACTGCATAGTACTTTGAGTATTCATTTGCCAATCAAGAATATTCGCCAGTTCAGTATCTATATCTAGTTGAATATTTTCAAATGCTTGCCATTTTGCCTGTGCTTGAATCGTTGAAGTTAACGTCGGCCAAGCAAGTGCAAATGTTGCTTTTGCTTGTTGCAAAAATGCCGACGTTTTACCTAAATTCACTGCTTGTTCGGGCGCAATGAGTAAACCATGCTCTAAAAAAAGCCCTTGTTGTAAAAACCAATCCGTAGTTAATGTCGCTTGGTTTGGCGACGCTAGCTGTAACGTTAGTTGCGCGCCTTTATTAATACTACCTTTGGACGTGGCCTGAAGAGAAAGTTGAGGACCTAATACGCTAAAATCCAGTACATGTTGCCAGCGCTTTCGCATATCTACAGAGCCAGATGCTTTAAGTTCATGTCCTTCATAGGTCAATGCTAAGCTTGCAACACTGACTTTACTGCGCAGTAAAGTAAATTTTTTCGCGCTTAGCTTACGAACATGATAATTAATGGCTGCCTCAGGTGAGCGTTTATTGTATCGGACATCATTAATAGTGACTTTTTTAACCTTTGCGGCAATAGGTAAGACTATTGTATTTAGTTCAGGCCAAGGAATGTCTTGCGATTGATTGCTGGTATCTTCGCTGCTCGATACTATTAAAGAGCTCAGGGCTAAGCTTTCACAAGAGATTAACCCATCAATTAAATGCCACCATTGGCAGTTAACCTCTAGACCCGTTGCCTGTATTTCTTGCTGATCTTGCTGCCAAGTTAAATCAGTTAAATAAATACCTGACTCAAGCGTACCAGTGACTTTACCGATAGTTAACCCCGCAGGCTGATAGGGTAACAGACGTGCCGTTAACCATTGCAAGCCAGATTCAGAGCTATAAAGCCAAGACAACATTAGCAATATCAGCGCTAGCAACACCGTAATAGTTAAACTTGTGCTTTTAAGTAACCGACTTTTTTTCATTTCTGTCATAAATCCGGCCCTATCGTGACATGAACACGCCAATCTTTATTACCATCAAGTGCTTTAGCAACATCAAAGCGAATAGCGCCAACGGGCGTGACCCAGCGTAAACCTGTGCCAACAGATTTATGTAGTTTCCAGTCCTGCCAATCATTAAAAGCATTACCTTGGTCAGTAAATACGGCCCAACGAAAGTCCTCTTTAAATAAGTAATCAAGTTCGATACTCGAAGCGATCAAATGTTTACCACCAAGCAAAACACTGTCAGCAACGGGTGACAAGCTTTGATGTTTATAGCCTCTAACAGAAACATCTCCGCCAGCAAAAAAACGATAGTTAGATGGCATAGAGCGATTAAAGTCTTCAGTATCCATCAAGGTAGTGCCAATACGTGCTCGTAATAATACCCGCCAATCCTCATTGATTGACCAAATGCGCTTGATGCGTTGATCCGTTTGTAAGAAAGTAATATTGGGATCACTGATCTGCTCACCACTAAAACGAAATATGCTTTGCCAGCGCCAACCTTGAGTAGCAGAAAAGGGATCGGTAACACTGTAATAATTCAGCTGCCATGACGGCACTATATACTCCAAACTGCTACTAACATCAGCATCAGATTGTAACTGCTCTTGGGCCATCACAATGGACCATTGGCTAGTCCAATGATCATTAATTTTATTGGCAAGCATCGACTCTAAGGTGAAAATTTCACTGCGACCTATTTCTTCATTCTTTATCTGATAACTCAGTAAGTTAATCCACTGGCTGGAGGCTTTTTCTAACGGTATTTGGTATTGGAATGTGGCATGAATATCTGCTTTATCTAATTTTACTTTGTTTAAATCTAAGGCGGCAATATATTGATGTGCTTGGTTATTTACTCGCCTGTTTTTCCAGCTTACGCCTAACTTTCCTCCGCTGTCGGTACCATAGCCTAACAAGGTTTTTAACTCATACTTTTCTGTGTCAGCAATAGAAAGGCTGATATCAACAGTTTCAGTCGCGTGATCTATGGTCTGTTCAACGACTACAGATTTAAAAAATCCAGAACGATTAAGGGCTTGCTGGCTTGAAATAATATCAGGTTGATTATAATTTTGCCCTGGACGGATTTTCGAATAACGATTAACTAGATCATGTGATAGTACAGTACCATCAATATTTACTTTATTGATAATGTAGCGAGCACCACAGTCAAACGTCCACGCAACATTAGCAATATGCTGTGTAACATCAACGTTTAGGACACTTCGACTAAAGCTGGCATTAAGTAAACCCAATTCTTGTGCTTGGCGCTGTAGTGTAGCCTTAAACTGGCTATAGTCTCCATGGTTAACCACCTTGCCTTGGCTAAAAGGATGTTTACTAACAAGTTGTGATAATTCTGGCAGCTCATTCTGACAATTTAGCTTGATATCAACCTGATGCCAACGCACCGGTGACTTTAGATCAATGGTGAGTATTTTAATGATTTTATCACTTTGGGGCTCATCAGCTAATGCTAATATCGGCTGATAATAGCCTAATGCTTGTAGCGCACTACGAGCTTTATTCAAAATATAATCATCTGATTGGGGAAAGCCTAAAACAGATAACGGAATCACGTTATCTGTACTATTTAGGTTTCTCAAAATATTGGTTTTTAAGGATGCATCAACACCATTTATCGTAATAGATGTGCCCGAAAGTTCATGCTCTTGGGCTGACTGCACTTTAAAAGCGCTCAAAAGCATTAAGCATATAATGAATGGGTAAATCGGGTATCGGTAATTCAGTTGTTTCAATAGTTATCCATGGCTGCTTGGCCGTTTAAATTTCACGGTCTAGGGCAATTATGACGATTTTATTGGCAAAAATCATTAAATAAGCAAAACCTGGTATTTTATTGAGCGCAACACTTAAAAGTGTGTCAGGTCATCAGCAGCTGACTACATCATCTTTGTCTTGGGCTGCTGGTAAAGCTCATTTATAACCAGCGTTTCTTCTTAAATACTATCAATAATACAACTGAGATCACCGCCATAACGAACAATAATATAAAATAACCATTTTCAGCTTTCAATTCCGGAATATGTTCAAAGTTCATTCCATAGATACCGGCCAGGAAAGTTAAAGGTACAAACAAGGCAGTGATCACTGTTAATACCCGCATGGTGGCATTAAGTTGATGTGAAGTTACTGACATATAACCGTTAATTAAATCACCACAAATATCATAATACATTTGTGAAAGACTCAAAAGACGGTCTAAACGCTCACGTAAATCATTAACCGTATGGATTTCTTTATCTGTGATCAAATCGGTATCATCATCATCGACAAAGGCTTTTAATGTATCGCCCATACTGACATGATAATTGAAAGTACGCCTTATTTTCACCAACTGTGAGCGATGTGAGGTGATTTGCTTCATCATGCGATCATTACCACTTAACTGAAATTTATCTTCTATTTTTTCCAGTTCAGCTTCAAAGGTAAAAAGCTCTTTAAGGTAATAACCACAACTGCAATGAAAAAGCCTTAACGCCATATGAATTGGACTACGTTTAAGATATTTTTCACTACTTTGATTAAAAAGTTCATTTATCGCCAGTGAGCTTTGTGGATGACGAGTAATTAACAAACGTTTTCCGATAAACATACTGATTTGTAAATGACCAAAGCGTAAGCCGTCGTCATTCGCCACTATGCCGCGATACAACATAAAAATATAATCTTTAAACAACTCTATTTTCGGCGGATGGCGCTCTCGTTGAGCATCGCTGATAGCCAATGGATGACAGTTAAAGTTGGTTAATAACTGCTTTTCTTCCTCCAATTCAACATTATCTAAATCTATCCAAAGCGTTGATTGCTCATCTTTTTGCCATTGTTCTATTAATTCACGGCCACCAAACAGTGTTTTGTCAGTGGGTGAAATCAACATACATTTAATCATTTTACACTCTCAATATCCCCAACATATGAAGGGATGTTTTGTGAACTCTGTTTTGACGACTACGTAAAATTCAGTAATGACTCGTTAAATATTAAGACTGTACATTACTTAATATTTTCAATTACTGACATTATGTCAATTATTTAATAAACAACAACGGAATTTAATTACTCACGTTATTGTTGCTTTATCGGCTTAATTTTCGCTGAGTGTGAAATAACTTAATCAACTTGTTATTAAAGTTAACTTAATTTCTCTTGATTGTAATACACTTAATGCTAAATACGCATAAAACCGATTAATACCTAACGTTAAACAAAAAAAAACGATACCCGCTAAATATAAGACAAATGACCATTAAACAATTACTTAAAATAACAAACCAAAGTGTTTTGACGACACTTTTAAGGATAATTCAATGTTAGAAAACACTATAGACAAATTATCCTTAGTTATCGACGACATATTAATTTCCGAGCACACTGCACAAATCGCTGAAATTATGTCTAACGCCATTGATACTCTGGCGCCAGAACAGTTTTCTTTACTCATTGAGGCATTGCCACAAGATAAGCGCTTAAGTGTTTGGGCAACTTACCCTGAAGAAATCCAAAGATCTGCCTTTGTAGATATGGGGCAAGCAACTAGAACAAGTCTGATCGAGTCATTAACTGACGACGAATGTTTCGAGTTATTAGCACAGCTAGATGTTGACGATGTCATCGAAATTGCCGAAGAAATCCCTAGTCGGCTATTAAAATATGCCATAAAGCACTTAGATGATTCACAACGTAAGCTGTATCAACAAGCACAACAATTTAGTGTCGACAGCGTCGGTCATTGGCTAGATTATAACTATGTTCGTATTTCAGAAAAACTTAAAATCACTAGTGCTCAATTACTTTTACACAAAGGACTTGCGCCCTATACCGAAGACTTTTACGCGGTAAATAAGGAAGGGATTTTAACCGGTACTATTGCTATTAATACCCTATTACCAAATAACGCTGAAGGAACTTTGAAGGAGCTTTTTTGCCCAGAAATAGTCAGACTAAATGCCAACGAAGAGCTCACTCTCGCAGCTGAAGCCGTTATATTATCAGGCAAAATGTCGCTTCCTGTTGTTGATGACGATGAACGTTTTCTTGGCCGCTTTACAATAGAAACGGCTTATCAAGTTAAGCAAGAGTCACAAAGTGAGCAAATTACTACCGCTGCTGGTTTAAGCAGTGACGAGGATTTGTTTTCTAGCGTACGAACCAGTGCGAAAAACCGTGGTATTTGGTTGGGTATTAACTTATTAACCGCCTTTTTAGCCTCCTGGTTCATTGGTTTTTTCGAAGCAACATTACAACAAGTCGTGGCATTAGCAGTATTAATGCCGGTAGTTGCCTCAATGGGTGGTGTTTCTGGTAGCCAAACCTTAACGGTGATTGTCCGCGGTCTTGCTTTAGGTCAAATAACCGATTTAAACCGAAAAGTATTACTACGTAAAGAACTCAAAGTTGGCGCACTCAATGGCTTAATTTGGTCGCTGGTGATCGGGTTAATCACTTTTGTTTGGTTTGATAGTTTGGTACTAAGTTTAGTGATAGCTTTGGCAATATTATTAAATTTATTGACCGCCGCCGCATCTGGCGTCATGATTCCGGCATTATTAAACCGATTGAACATTGACCCTGCTTTATCAGGTGCGGTTATTTTAACGACGGTAACCGATATTGTCGGCTTCGTTGTATTTTTAGGATTAGGCAGCTTATTGCTGCTTTAAACAAGTCAGAGCAATCCGCTAAAATATTCACGGTTTTAGCCGGTTTGATATTTATAACAGGAATTAAGTAATGCCCGTAGAAACAATCACTTGGATTGCAATTGCATTTTGTATATCGCAGTCAGCCATTTTTTCTGGTTTGAATTTAGCCTTTTTCTCGCTGAGTCGCTTACAGCTAGAAGTAGAAGCCAATAAAGGCAATAAAGCCGCTAAAAAAGTCCTGGCACTAAGAAACGACTCTAACTTTTTATTAGCCACCATTTTGTGGGGGAATGTCGGCATAAATGTATTATTGACCATGCTATCAGACTCAGTGCTTGCTGGTGTTGGCGCGTTTTTATTCTCGACAATCGTAATTACTGTGGTGGGTGAAATAACCCCACAAGCTTATTTTTCACGTAATGCATTAAAAATGGGCAGTATGCTTTCACCCATTATACGTTTTTATCAATTTTTGTTATATCCCGTTACTAAGCCAAGCGCATTAATACTGGACGCCTGGTTAGGAAAAGAAGGTATTACCTATTTAGGCGAGAGTGAACTAGGCAATATTATTAAAGAGCATATTCGCGCCGAAGAAGCAGATTTAAACCATGTTGAGGGTATTGGCGCCCTTAACTTTTTTGCTTTAGATGAAATTAAAGTGACAGAAGAAGGTGAGATTATTGATCCTAATTCCATTATTGCCTTACCAACAAAACTTGATTTACCTATTTTACCGGATAGTTATTCCGGTGCTGATGATCCCTTTCTCACTATGCTCAATCAATCAGGTTATAGTTGGGTGGTATTAACCAACCTTGAAGGAGACCCCTTATTAGTGATTGATGCGGATGGTTTTTTACGTAGTGCTTTATTCCAATCAGAAAACTTCGACCCGTACAATTATTGCCATCGACCTGTGGTGATCACTGATGAAAGCACATCTTTAAATGAAGCCATTTTAAAAATGAAAGTCAATACCTCTGTTGATCAAAACTTTGATGGCGTAATAGAACACGATGTCTTACTGATATGGGGTGAAAGTAAACGTATTATCACCGGAGCCGATATTTTTGGTCGCTTGCTAAAAGGTATGCTACCACCAATGGAAAGTAGCGCTAAGACTAACATTTAAAGCCATGATATCTTAAAATATCGTTAACGTATTCATGATAAAAAAGCCCATTACTTATGTAACGGGCTTTTTTTACGGCTTATTTTTATGACTTTAATACTTAGTCAAAATCAGCTATCGAGCTAAAAAACAAAGTCTTCGCTATCTAATGCCATCATCGAATCAACGCCATTGCTTATACAAGCAGCATGACCTTTCGCACGAGGCAACATACGTTGAATGAAAAACTGTGCTGTTTTAATTTTCGCTTGATAGAAAGCAGTATCTTCTGTGCCCTGTGCGAGCTTAGTTTGTGCAACTTTCGCCATTTTCGCCCAGAAGTACGCTAAAGTGACATAACCTGAGAACATTAAGTAATCAACCGATGCACCACCAATTTCATCTGGATTTTTCATCGCTTTAGCGCCAATCATCGTCGTAAGATCATGCCATTCTTTCGCGTAAGCCATGATAGGTTGAATGAACTCAGCCATTTCAGCATTGTCGATATTTTCTTGACAGAAAACGCTTACATCTTTAGCAAAAGGCTTTAATACTTCACCTTGAGTACCGATAATTTTACGCGCAAGTAAATCTAATGCCTGAATACCGGTAGTACCTTCATATAAACAACTAATTTTGGTATCACGCATTAATTGTTCCATGCCCCACTCTTTGATAAAGCCATGACCACCGAAAATTTGCACACCATGGCTGGTACATTCAAAACCTAATTCAGAAAGGAAGGCTTTTGCGATGGGTGTTAATAACGCTAGCTTAGTTTCTGCATCAGCTTTAACCGACGCATCTTTTTCAGCATGACCAATATCAACAAGTTGTGCGAGATATGACACAAGTGCACGACCGCCCTCAGCAATTGATTTCTGTGTTAGCAACATTCTACGTACATCAGGGTGAACAATAATGGGATCAGCTGGTCCATCAGGATTTTTTACACCACTGATCGAACGCATTTGTAAGCGATCTTTAGCATAGGCTAGTGCCCCTTGAAATGACGCTTCAGCAGCGGCAACACCTTCACTTGCTACACCAATACGGGCGGCATTCATAAAGGTAAACATGCATTTAAGACCACGATTAGGTTCACCAATTAAATGGCCTTTAGCGCTATCAAAATTGATCACACATGTCGCATTACCATTGATACCCATTTTATGTTCGATTGAACCACAGTTTACGCCATTTCTATCTGCGATAGTGCCATCATCATTAACATTAAACTTAGGTACAATAAATAAAGAAATGCCTTTGTTACCTTCTGGTGCACCAGGGATACGGGCAATAACAATATGAACAATGTTATCAGACAAATCATGCTCACCAGCGGAGATAAAAATTTTCGTACCCGTTAAAGAGTAACTGCCGTCTTCATTTAATTCTGCTTTGGTGCGCAACATGCCTAAGTCAGTTCCACAATGCGGCTCTGTTAAACACATAGTGCCTGTCCAGTTGCCTTCGACAAGTTTTGGCATAAACTGTTGTTTTTGAGTTACTGTACCGTGCGCTTCAATCGTAGCTAATGCACCATGGCTTAAGCCTGGATACATCGCAAAACTATGATTTGCACTTGAAAATAGCTCAGCAATACTAATATTAAGAGAGTGTGGTAAACCTTGGCCACCAAACTCTTCCGACTGAGATAGTGTCGGCCAACCACCTTCAACATATTGTTGATACGCTTCTTTAAAACCATCGGGTGTAGTTACAACGCCATCGGTCCATGTACAACCTTGTTGATCGCCAATTTGATTTAACGGCGCAACAACTTGTTCGGTTAATTTCGCGGCCTCACCAATAATGGCATCAACCATATCTGTACTTGCATCTTCATAACCTAAATGTTGATAGTGACTTTCACAATCAAGCAACTCTTGCATTACAAACTTTACATCACGAATGGGTGCTTTATATTCAAGCATGTGGTTCTCCAAATAATTATTTCTGGGTAATATGGTCAATTGACTATTTGGATGATTTCTTCACACAAATAACATTGTCTAATACTGCATGCTAAATCACTCACAAGTATTATCCAAATGAATAATACTTATAACCATATATTCAACTTAATTATAAACAACTATTTTAGTTCTCAAAACTATTTTTTAAATAATCAGTAAATAAACATTATTATTCATTTAATCAAGCAATTAATTGCCAACTTAGCGGCTAAATTGTCCTATATCACCGCATTATTCATTTAAAGAATAGTTCTCCATCAAAACAATCGATTGGTTTAATTTAATGACTAGACTTAGCATGAATTGGTGATTAAATGTTCAGTTAAGTATCAGCAGGTTATGCATAAGTAAGGCTTAGTGAGTTTACTGCTTCATGCCCTATTGGTAATAAAACCGCTTTAATTACACAACATTATATACTTACAGGTTAGAAATAAGAACGCTTAAGCGTCAAACATATTCTATAAAAAACAATGTGTTAAATAACATAGTAACTATCAGTTAGTATTGGGGAAAGAAATGAATAATACAGCAAAAACTTTTAAGCAGTCACTGCTAGCGTTTGCCATTATCGGTGCAATCACAGCAACAGCAAGTGCTCAAGAAGCTGAAGCAGAATTAGCGGCAGATAAAGCAGACAAAGATATAGAAAGAATTTTTGTAACCGCATCTAAACGCTTGAAAGGCTTACAAGAGTCACCCGTTGCCGTTACCGTGGTAAATAGTAAAGCAATAGAACAAACTAAAGTTATGGACATGAATGATCTGCAAACACTTGTGCCAACTTTACGAGTAACACCCTTACAACGCTCAGTAAATACTAATTTCGCCATTCGTGGTTTTGGTAACGGTACTAATAATACCGGTATTGAACCATCCGTTGGTGTGTTTGTTGATGGCGTATATCGTTCACGCGCAGCTGCTCAAATTGGTGACTTACCGCGATTGCAACAAATCGAGGTACTCAGTGGCCCACAAAGTACTTTATTTGGTAAAAATGCTTCAGCGGGTGTTATCAATGTTCGTACGATGGCGCCATCATTTGATCTTGAAAGTAAAATTGAATTAGGTATTGCTAATTTTAACCAGCGAACAGTAAAAGGTTATGTAACAAATGGCGTGTCTGATACCTTGGCCTTAAGCTTATCTGGCGGCTTTAATACCCGAGATGGCTATACTGACAGTGTGGTTGGATTAGATGAAATTAACGATCGTGACCGTTGGAATATTCGTGGACAAGCGCTATATGAGCTCACTCAAGATACCACCATCAGAGTCATTGCTGATTATAGTGAAATAGAAGAGGCTTGTTGTACTGTGGCAGACATTATCAATGGTCCAACAACTGGCGCTGTTCAGGCGTTGGGAGGGATTGTTCTTGATGATAGTACACCTTTTGCCTATGAATCTTCATTAAATACAGACCCAACTAATAGTGTTGAAGACGGCGGTGTTTCTGTTCAAGTTGACATAGAATATGAACGTTTTTCTTTTACCTCAATTACCGCGTTTCGTAATAATAAATCTGGTTTTGACAATGATATCGATTACACCTCTTTAGATATTTTAAGTGAAGATGGTCACACCGACATTGATACTTTTACCCAAGAGTTTCGTTTAACCTCAACAGGTATACAACAATTTGAATGGATGGTGGGTGCCTTCATATTTAAAGAAGAAGTCGACACCGGCGACACCCTTAGTTATGGCAATGACATTAGAAGCTACTTTGATGTTTTATTAGCTGCAGGTGGAGCACCAGGTTTACTAGGTGGTATTGAAGGTGCTTATGGCTTAGCACCGGGTACCTTTTTCTCGAGTGAATCAGCAGTAAATTCTGAGTTTACACAAGAAAATGATGCTTATTCATTATTTGCTAACTTTGACTATCATATTTCTGACAACTTAACGGCTATTTTTGGCGTCAGTTATACCAAAGATGAAAAAGAAGTCACTATCACTCAAAACCACAGCGACGTCCTTTCAAGCTTAGATTTAGATACTGAAAACACTGTCTTTGGTGTACCTATTGGCTTTATTCCGCAACTTGCTCCTGCGGTACCAACATTGAAAGGCTTACAGTTTCTACCACCAATGCTAGGTTTACCTAATGCTGTTGAGGAGCATGAATCTGATGACAGTAAAACTACTTGGTCGATGCGCTTAGCTTACGAGCTCAACGAAAATATTAATCTATTTGCATCAGCTGCGACGGGATTTAAAGCAACGTCTTGGAATTTATCGCGTAACGCTACTCCATTTATCAACGATAAATCAGCAATAGAGGCAGCCGGAATTGCCAAACCAAACCAAATTTATGGTGGTCGATATGCATCACCAGAAGAAGCAACAGTTTATGAACTTGGTATGAAAGCACGTTTTAGTCAAGGTGCCTTTAACGTTACGGTATTTGACCAAACCATAGATGGCTTCCAATCATCATTGTTTATCGGCACCGGCTATGTACTTGCCAATGCGGGCAAACAAAGCACTAAAGGTATAGAGTTTGATTCAGTTTATAATCCTAATGACAGCTGGTCTTTCACCCTAGCCGGTACTTTCTTAGACCCTATCTATGATTCTTTTAAAGGTGCATCAGGTTTAGACGGCCCAGTAGATTTATCAGGCGAAAAGCCAGCAGGTATACATGAACAAAGTATTACTGCCGGCATTACCTATAACTTCGAATTTGATAATGGCGCCTATGGTTACGCACGTACCGATTACCTTTATGAGAGTAAAGTACATATTGCAGAAAATGTGCCTGAATCAATCACACGTGAAGTTGGTACTTTTAATGCCAGTGCTGGAGTTAACTTTAATAATGGTCTCGGCCTACAAGTTTGGGTGCGTAACTTAAATAACGATGAATATTTCTTATCGTCATTTCCGCCACCAATTCAGGCCGGTAGTTTTAACGGTTACCCGAATCAACCACGTACTTTCGGTGCCACGCTAACCTACGAGTTTTAAGTTATCACTCAGCTGAATTGGCAACAACACACGTTATTATTTTTGCTGTTGTCAATTCAGGCATGGTCTTTATAAACCAATGTAATTCAACCTTTAACCCCTACTAATCATCAATAATTTAAGAGTCCTTGATATGCCTATTGAATCAATTTTAAAAGCTCGTCACTCAGTTCGTGCTTTTCTCGATAAGCCTGTAGCAACAGAAACATTACAGCGTATTTTTGAAAATGCTCAACTTTCCCCTTCAAACTGTAATGTCCAACCTTGGCAAGCATGTGTAGTTTCAGGACAAACTAAAACAGATCTGACAACAAAATTTATCGAAATACTGATGAGTGGAGCTGCGCCCAACCCAGACTTCAATTGGGCAGCACAATACACAGGTATTCATCGAGAACGACAGTTTGGCTCAGCCAATGCACTTTATAGCACTGTAGGTATCGCAAGAGAAGACAAAAAAGCACGGCAAATGGCGATGGTGCGCAATTGGCAATTCTTTGATGCTCCTCATGCCGTTTTTTTCACTATGGACAAGTATTTAGACATCATGGGTGCTGTTGATTTAGGTATTTATGCTCAAACCCTTTCACTGATAATGGCAGAGCATGGTATTTCGAATTGTATGCAAGGTGCGTTAGGTCAATTCCCCGATCCCGTTCGAGAGCTTTTAAACTTACCTGAAGATCGCGGTATTTTGTTTGGTATGTCTTTTGGTTACGCCGATGAAAGTGCGCCAGTAAATAATACCAGAACAGAGCGTGAAGCACTGAACAAGGCCGTTACGTTTTATTAATTCACCTTACCCTATTATATAGAGATTCTGATGACCACGATTAATGTAAACACATTTGAAGTAAATAAGTCTTCATTGGCCAATAGCCGATATATCACCACAGAAATGACAACAAGCCTCGCTGAAAATGAAGTTATTTTACAAGTAGATAAATTCGCCCTGACCGCAAATAACATTAGTTACGGTGTTACCGGCGAGAGTTTAGGCTACTGGAATTTTTTTCCTGCTACACAAGGTTGGGGTCGTATTCCTGCTATGGGGTACTCAGAAGTGATCGCCTCTGCTTGTGAAAATATCCGCGTTGGAGAACGTGTTTGGGGCTTCGTTCCCATGGCAAGCCACGTAAAAATTATTGCTGGCAATGTCACTGATACTACCTTCTCAGATATCAGTGATAACCGCTTAGGCTTATCACCTGTCTATGCTGCTTTTGAACGGGTTGCTAAAAACCCTTTCTATAAAAAAGATAATGAAGATTTTGATCTGCTAGTACGGGGATTATTCACCACATCATGGCTCATTGAAGATTTTATGTTTGATCAAGATTACTTTGGCGCAAAGCAATACTTGATAACCAGTGCCTCAAGTAAAACCAGTATTGCATTGGCCTTTGCAATTAAGGCGCGCGGTGGAAAATCCGCCATTGCTATTACCTCAAACAGTAATAGAAAATTTGTTCAAGGCCTTGGCTGTTACGATCAGGTAGTCAGTTATGATGAAGTTGCCAAGCTTGATAACAACATCTCAAGTATTTTAGTTGATATGGCAGGTAGCCAAAGCACATTAGTCGCCATACACACCCATTTTGCTGAGCAACTGCGCTACTCATGCCGTGTTGGCGCTACCCATCACGACGACCTTGTAACCAATGAATTAAGTCACAAAAGTGCGCTGCCAGGTGTTGAGCCTATCTTTTTCTTTGCACCAACACAGTTAAAGAAGCGAATAAATGAGTGGGGAACAGCAAAAACCATGAGCAAAATATTCTTATCTCTGCACGATTATATTGAGTTTTGCCGCACTATCATGAGCGTTAAACATTCGACAGGTGAGCAGGCTATACAGACAATTTATCAAGAGGTTTTATCTGGTAAGGCAGATGCATCTGTTGGCCAGGTAATTTCATTGAATACCCTAACCACCTGAAAATGCAGGATTGTGCAAGCTGAAACTGCATTTACAAGTGGCTTGGGTATAAATCGTAATGTTTCGACCACTAGCACTGACTTGCACTCTTGCCCTAACGTTTTAAGTAACCGTACTTTAAGCGATATCCTAAACACTTTAAGGCGAAAATTTTCAACTAAAAGTATCATGGATATGCAGAGTAACTGAGCGAACAATAAGCAATAAAAATACTATGGTAGTGTTTAAAAAATTATAAAAGCTTAATGAATTATTAAGTTAAATGTCTAGACGAGGTAGTTATGGAAGGTACTGAATTAGTTACATTTGTAAACACACAGATTATCCCACTTTGCATATTTTTAATTATGATGGGCATGGGGTTATCATTAGTGCCAGACGACTTTAAGCGCATAGCAAAGTCGCCTAAAGCCGTTTCTATCGGCTTAGTTAATCAATTAGTTTGTTTGCCAATGATTGGGTTTGCCTTAGCAACCATCATGCCTTTGGAGCCTGAATATGCCGTTGGTGTAATGCTATTGGTTATGTGTCCAGGCGGCACTACCTCAAATATGTTTAGCCACCTAGCAAAAGGTGACGTAGCGCTGTCAGTTACCATGACCGCAATCTCCAGCATTATCACCGTATTTACCATTCCGGTGTTGCTAAATTTTTCATTAAATCATTTCATGGGTCAAGGTAATGAATTCCAGTTACCCATTCTAGCAACCATGTTCAGCTTAATGAAACTGACTATTATTCCTATTGCTATCGGCATGATAATTAAAGCGTATGCACCTAAGCTTGCAGCTAGCTCTCAAGTACATGTATCCAAATTTGGTATTTTATTTTTGACACTATTGATTATATTTTTAACCTATATACAACAAGATATTGTCATTCCTGCGCTTATTGCTACTGGTCCGGTGTCATTAATATTGAATATATCAACCATGGCACTAGGATATTACTCAAGTAAATGGTTAAAATTGACCTCAGCACAAACAACATCCATAACCATTGAAGTCGGTTTACAAAATAGTACTTTATCAATGTTTATGGCGTTAACCTTATTGGCTAATTATAAAATGTCGTTTACGCCCGCTATCTATACCCTCATTATGTTATTTACCGCGGGTATATTAGTAAAAATATTACACCTTAAATTTCGTTCAACGGCCAATAGCGTTAATGATATTACGTTAGCTGTTGAACAATCTAAAAAATAAGACACAATTGAGCAATGATAAAAAGCAAATATTGCTTGGCTTCACTTAACTTGGTTAGCATGTTTGTGCAACATTCATGCACCACTAAAGCACTCAATTGATATAATCACAGGAAATACTATTTTATGATCACCGTTCACCATTTAAATAAATCTCGTTCCAAGCGCGTTATTTGGCTACTTGAAGAGCTCGATATGCCTTACACGCTCGTGAAACATCAGCGTGACCCAAACACGAATTTAGCGCCTGAGAGCTTAAAAGCGGTTCATCCCTTAGCGAAAGCACCAATCATTGTTGATGATAATGTAACCTTGTGTGAGTCTGGCGCAATTATGGAATATATTCTTAACAAAAGTTGTACAGAACAATTAAGGCCAATTCAAAATACCCAAGAATATTATCAATATTTAGAGTGGTTACACTTTGCTGAAGGTTCACTAGCCTTGCCTGTTATTTCTACTTTATTGATGGGCATGGAAAAGCGTTCAGGTGCATCACCGCTCGATCATTACATCGCAAAAGAAATAGCCTTAGACTTTACTTATATTGATAACACGTTAAGTAAGCAAACTTATTTCGCCGGCGACAATTTTACCGCCGCTGATATTATGATGACCATCATTTTAGAAATCGCCGGTACTTTGCAGCTAATCGACAACAAAGCGCACATTGAACGTTACCTTGAAACGGTTCAGCAAAGACCTGCCTATCAATTAGCCACCAGCCAAGGATAAAACTATTTTATATAATACCAAGCACAGCAAATGCGTAATCTGTTTGGTATTATGGTTAAATCCCTGTATAAACAACAATAAATATTGAATGACTCAAAGGTAAGAAAATGGAAATGATCAACGTAGCAATTGAAAACAACGTGCATGTAATTACGCTAAATAATGGCAAAGTCAACGCCATATCACCGCAAGTTATCAGCGAAATAAATACCGCTTTAGATCACGCTGAACAAGAAAAAGCAATTGTAATTTTAACCGGTCAAGCGGGAATATTCTCTGGCGGATTCGATCTAAAAACCATGAAATCAAGCCCTGAAGATGCTATAGGTTTAGTGACACTTGGCTCGCAACTTGCGCGTAGAATGTTAGCTTTTCCAACCCCTATTATTGGTGCTTGTTCAGGCCATGCTATCGCTAAAGGCGCATTTTTAATGCTCAGTTGTGATTATCGTATTGGTTGTGCCGGTAATTTTAAAATTGGCTTAAATGAAGTTGCTATAGGTATGACAATGCATAACGCCGGTATTGAAATCGCACGTAACCGCCTTCCTATTAATTACTTAACACGTGCAGTGATCAACGCTGAACTTTTCTCTCCAGAAGCGGCTACTGTGGCAGGTTTTCTTGATGTAGTCGTTGAAGAAGAGCAATTAATGGCTACAGCACAAGCGGTAGCCAAACAAATGCAAACGCTAAATATGACAGCACATCACGGTACAAAATTAAAAGAGCGAGCTGAAATATTAGCCTCGTTAGATGCCGCTATTGAAATCGATAAGAAAAGTATCATCGCTTTATAACGGTGTTTTATTGCCGCAGCCATACATGGGCTAACGGCAATTACTATACGAGTGTAGCGCAAAATAAAATATCCAAAAAACAGTGCGCTACACTCGCTTTTTGTCACCTAAAAGGTCTCATAATGATCAAAAAAATAATAATATCAATCATTGTGCTCACCACCCTTGCCTATGTTGGCAGTGCGTGGTTCTTTTCCTCGAAAATATTACACTTAGGACTTACCGAGTGCAGTGTTGAACACTTTGTATTTTGCGGCGATCCAAGTACACAAGACATTCCCTTTGAAGACGTCAGCTTTAAAACCATTGACGGTTTCACTATTCCTGCCTGGTTTATGCCTGTTGACAATGCTAAGCAGGTAATACTATTAGTGCACGGCAGAACAGCTAGTCGTCATGAGGGCATGCGCTATGCAAAAAGCCTTATTGATGCCGGCTACAGCGTTTTAGCCATCGATTTACGTCATCCTCGTCAAAACCCCAATATTTTGTCGACCATGGGCTATCACGAACAGAAAGATGTTATTGTCGCACTCGACTATTTAACATCGGTAAAAGGTTTCGACTCGATTGGTGTTATGGGGTTTTCAATGGGCGCAGCAACAAGCATGATAGTCATGGCTAAAGACCCTCGCATAAAGGTTGGTGTTTTTAGTGGGGGCTACGCCAATTCAATGGACGTACTTGCCGAACAAGCCGCCATGATATATGGCCTACCTCGATATCCATTAATGCCATTAGTTGAGTTATTGTTTCAATGGCGCGGTGATTTAAATACCGACGAAACTCATCCAGAAAACTATATTGCTGACATATCGCCGCGACCTATTTATCTTATGCACGGTACTGCTGATACCACGGTTGGTTTTCATCATGGCGAGCGTTTATTTGCCGCGGCAAAGCAGCCAAAACAATTTTGGCAAGCGCAAGGTGGCGCTCATACCCGACTTTGGCAATTTGATAAAACTAAAGCAGAAACCAGTGTGGTCGCCTTCTTTAAGCAATACCTTTGATAAAATAATCCCAACTTCGATAGATAGGCTAGAGATAGCTTATTCTCTAGCTTGCTTTTAGCCCCGAGCGTATGTGAGTATAGCGATAACTTTATCAACATAAGGCAAGCATGAAAGATTGTAATCAATGTGGAAAATGCTGCATCAAATATGGTGATGGTGACCTTTCGGCGACGCAAGATGAAATTAATCTTTGGGAAATATTTAACCCTGATATTTTCGAATACGTTAAACATAATGAAATTTGGTTTGACCCTCAGTCTGGCATTAAGCTTAATCGTTGTCCTTTTCTCAATATTGCAGCGAAAAAAAGCCCTAATGAAGCAGATAAATATACCTGTAGTATTTATTTAGATCGACCTGAGGATTGTCGTCATTATCCGAGTTTGATCAGCGAAATGGTCAGAGATGGCTGTGAAATGGTTGAAATAACTGACTTACAACAGCCGAAAAAAGCACAAGCTAAACTAGATATATTGATGCAAGATAGTCGCCCTTCGCACTTTTGAGCACATTAAATAAAAATAGCGTCTATCACGACGCTATTTTCAATATAAAGATTTAGTCAGTCGAAGTAGGCTCATCATGCAATTCAATATTTAGCTCTAATACGTTTAAATCGCCATCTTTATTATCTAGGTTTATCGAAAAGCTTTCATCAGAAACATGAATATACTTACGTAGTACCACTAAAATATCTTCGGTCAATTGCGGTAAATAATCTGGCTGTTTATTTCTATTATTACGCTCATGAGCCACAATAATTTGTAAGCGCTCTTTTGCCTTAGAGGCCGTAGTTACTTGCTTTTCTTTTTTACGTAAAAAATAATCCAATAGTGCCATGTTATCCTCCAAACATACGACTGAAAATGCCTTTTTTCTCGGCAGTTAAAAACCTAAATTCAACAGTGTCACCTAACAAGCGATCAACAACATCTTGATACGCTTTACCAGCATCACTTTCAGTATCTAAAATGACTGGCTCACCGGCATTTGATGCTTTAAGCACCGCTTGTGATTCTGGGATGACACCTAATAGCGGAATAGAAAGAATATCTTTAACATCCTCAACACTGAGCATTTCGCCCTCTTCTACGCGCTTAGGTGAATAGCGAGTTAATAGCAAATGTTCTTTGATAGGCTCTAAGCCCTGTTCAGCTCTTCGTGAACGACTTGCTAACATACCTAAAATACGATCTGAATCTCGAACTGACGATACCTCAGGGTTAGTTGTCACTATCGCTTCATCTGCATAATACAATGCCATCATGGCACCAGCTTCAATACCCGCAGGAGAGTCGCAGATGATATAATCATAGGTTTTACCAAGCTCTTCTAATACCTTGCCAACATTTTCTTTATTTAATGCATCTTTATCACGTGTTTGAGATGCAGGTAATATCGACAAACTGCTAACACGCTTATCTTTAATTAACGCTTGATTTAACGTTGCCTCTCCATTTATAACATTAACAAAATCATAAACAACACGGCGCTCACAGCCCATAATTAAGTCTAGGTTTCGTAAACCTATATCAAAATCAATTAAGACCACTTTATGGCCTTTTAATGCTAAACCAAGACCAATGGCAGCACTTGATGTGGTTTTACCAACACCACCCTTGCCAGATGTAACAACTATTATCCGTGCCATAGACCGAATATCCTTTATAAGTTAAGTATTAAATAAGTTTTGACGACGTAAGTTCGCTGTCTGTTAGTTGTATATAGGCGGGTGAACCCCAATCTTTTTCCATTGATTCACTCAACCAATAATTACCATTGATAGACACTAATTCCGCCTCAAGGCTTTGACAATATATTTGTGCCTTATGATGCCCTTTTGCGCCGGCTATTGCACGCCCACGTAGTGCACCATATACATGAATGTTACCATCGGCAATAACTTCTGCTCCAGCAGATACTGAACCAATAATCACCAAATTTTGTTCTTTAGCATACACTTGTTGGCCTGAGCGTATCTGACCGCGGTGTATTTTATCGGTATATAG
Organism: Cognaticolwellia aestuarii; assembly: GCF_002000025.1. Taxonomy (GTDB): domain Bacteria; phylum Pseudomonadota; class Gammaproteobacteria; order Enterobacterales; family Alteromonadaceae; genus Cognaticolwellia; species Cognaticolwellia aestuarii. Next base: position 137,947 of record NZ_MUZV01000008.1, on the reverse strand, counting down.
TTGTGAAGCTACAGGAGTAACTGTGTTTTCAACTTGTTCTTCAGGTGGCTGTTCCACTGTTGCAGGCGCTGCGGCAGCCGTTTTTTCAACAACTTTTGCTTTTGCCGTATTCACAAATGAAAAACCAAGTTCACGAACCAAGTTACGTTGCTCTTTAGAAATTGAGCCGGTAAAACCAACAAAAGTAAAGTTAAATTCGGTAAGTAATGTTTTTATTGCTTGATAGTCAAGATCTAAAGCGATTTTCTCGATATTAACGACTACAGGAACGAGATAGAAGAAATCAGGCGCTTGCGCTACTTTTTTTACTAAATCAGCGCGAATATCAGCTAAAACGGAGGTTTTCAAATGTATTACAGATAGGGTGAAACTTGTACCTTTAAATTCAATACTGGCATCAGCCATAATAAAGTTTTTCCTAAATAAAACAATTCTATATCAATATTGCCAGTAATAAATACGACTGGCAATACTAAAAAGTACTATATTTATAGAGCGTTTTTTAATGTCGAGATCAACGTATCTTGCTTATGTTGATAACGCTCTATTTTGTTGTTTGCCATTAATAATGAATAACTTAAATTAATTGACGCAACGAGTAAAGCACGTTCGCTACTCACAACACCGGTATTTTTTTTTATATCGTCACACATAGCAGCGAGTTTGTTTGCTGCTTGCTTTAAATCCTCTTCATCTTCACTTGAACAGGTAAACTGGTGTTGTTTACCCATAATTTGAATGCTGATGCTTTTAGAGTCTTCAGCGAGCATTAATTTACCTCATCTGCACTTTGTAATTTACCTAGCAGGTTAGTTAAAGTTTCATTGGTTTGATTACGTTTTTCTTCACCTTCAAGTATTTCAAGCTGTAACATTTCATTTTCGTCAGCAAGCGTAGACTTTTCTTGTTCTAGCTCGACTATTTTGCTTTTTAGTTGATTGTTTTTTTCAATAATGTCTTCGATCAGTTGTTCGAGTTGTGGGAGAGTGTTTTCTAACATAAGGCGCTCTGGTTAACTGTAAATTTAAGGCGGCAAATTTAATCTAAAGTGAGGAAGAATGCTACTGTTAACCGCTATTATCTGCTTAAATTATGTAACAAATAGCAACGTTAGCTAAAATTAAAGAAATATGCTTAAAAAACATACGTTAAATCCACTTATTTCACCAAAAACTTACCGGTTCAGCTCGGCCGATAAAACAGTTTTTGTGCGCTGATATCGCTTAAAAATTGTCACGTAAGTCAATAAAGGTTTTCATACCGCGATTGGGGCTATTTTTAATCATGTGAATGGGTGATATATTTTTATCATGGCCTTCATACCCTGAGGTAATGGCACTGATCAATTTATCATCGAGTAACTTAAATGCCATTGACCAATCAGTGAACGATCTATGTTCAATTTCGCCCTGATAAAAAACATCGACACTTTTATGGCGATCATCTTCGAATATAGTTTGAAATAAAGCTTCAACCTCACCACGATTGCCCTCTAAAATCTGCATAATTTCTCGGTTGTGATAAATTAACATCCCTGTGATACCGTGTTGTTTGTTTTTTGAACGTGATTTTTCCAGTAAATCAACTAACTCTTGCTCTGAAAAGCCTGCTGGCACAACACTGGTATAAAGTAATTCAAACATCGTAACTAAGCTCCTGTTTTTGTTTTCCATCGTATTTATCAATAATGTCTAATATCATGCATGCTGTATTTGTAGTATATATATTAACGATTATTAAACTTGTTAACTCTGCTAACAATTATATTACTTATACAGGTGTTTTTTTCTATAACCATAACGCTGCAGCCTAAAGCTAACAAAATATGAAATCAAGACGAGCGGTAGCGTGATCACAAATACCAACAATAAATAAAAACTGATACTTTTAAAATTCATATTTAGTAAATTCATCCCGGTATCAATAAATAACATATAAATAAAAGCCGATAGCGAAATTACACCAAAGCGTTGGTAAAATAGAAGTTGTCGGTGATATTTAAAGCTTATAAATTGCATACAGGCACAAATCAACGCTAACTTTGTTGCTGAAATTACATGATGGTAATGATAAGAGCCTGTGAATAATGTAAAGCCGATAGCCACAAGAGTATTAATACAAGTTACCCAGTAAAGAATATGCCAAACCAATACATTTTTATCCTGCTTATCCATAATATTGTTTTATATGTCCTTTAGATAATGTGCAGCAGAGCGTATATACCCAAACCACTTGAAAATGCAGTTTCCGCGTTAAGCTAGGAAATCAGCGCAAGGTACAGCACGCAGATAATCGTTATTCTCGATAATAGCGCCTGCATTACCCTAATGCCCCACATCCCTGTGGGAACCTTATCAAGTGCTGCACTGATTTTCTAGCTTAGCTCCCACAGGGCAAGGCGATAAAGGGTCAACTTTGGCGTTATTGATTTCGGCAATCGAGCAACCATTCCATTTAATCAATGCCTTGGTGCTACCCCTTTTTCCTATTAAAGTGTTAGTCTCAACATCATGGTTCATTCATTACGCGGAGTATTTCACAATGTTTAAAAACAATGGTTAAAAATTATTAAGCGCTAACTTGACTGAATCAGACGCTAAAATGACCTGCTAAACACTTCTACTGATAAATTTAGTGATCAGGTTAAACAGCAAAATACCAACAACATCAGCAAGTAAATCTGTTGCATCTAGTGTTCTATTGGGTATGAAATATTGACTTAACTCTTCAAGTACAGCGAACAATAAAACCACGCTTGAACCAACATATACCTTTAATGACGCTAAGTTAAAGAAAACTAAATTAAATGATTTAAGCTTAAAAACAAAATTAAACCCTAAAGTCAGTAAGCCAAACAAACAGAAATGACCTAATTTGTCACCATAAGGAATACTTGCCACCAAGTTAAAAAAAACACTACTTTGGCCGGTATTCGCTAAATATATTATCCAAACAATAAAGCCTAAAAAAGCGACAGATAGCAAAGATATTAGCTTGTAGATAGTAAAAAACATGATTAAACCCTGAAGTCATTTTTAAGCAACTGATAATAATTCTATTAAATCGATGTAAGTGCCGTAACATGGAGTTAAGTTAAATTAAATGCAATTGTGTTTAATTTTTAATCGGTGCATTGTCACTGCGGTTACGCTATCACCATACGGTTATAACAATTGATGTTGAGGTTGATATTTTTCAATCCAATCTTTTGCTAAAGCTGCTGCTACTTTTTGGTTTTCAGTAATAAACCAACGATAAGACACCACATTTTCTGCCGTTATATTTCCGACATGTTCAGCTAAGACAAGCTGCAAATCATCGCCACGTGCAGAGCCGACATATAGCACGTCACTGTGCTCATTTAATAGCACAAAAACACCTGGTGCTATTGGAGCTTGCTCAACCTTTTCGGGAAAATCAAAAGCGTAAGTAGATTGTCTAGACACGCGAGCGTCTTTTTTATCTTTATGGCTAAATCTCATGGTAACCTCTGAAAAATAATCAGAGATTACCATATAACATCCGGTAAGTAAGAAACCAAATCATGCCGGTTTAAAAAAGATAAATAATCAACTTCGTCATTTTATGAGGTATTTCGCTCTGAGGGATCAGTTTTAAAATCACCAATGAACTGATGCGGATCCACTTGTGCGTGTTGCTCTCTCGCAGCTTGTGCCCACCACATCAATTGATTGATAGTTCGACCAAAATAGCTAAACCAAGCCGCTTGATCTACCCCAACTTGCACAGTGCCATCCTCAGTGAATACTGCTTGCGCTTTTGGCACATGTATCATTGCTGAAACGGGTAAACACCCTAGTTCTGACAAATAACTACGCATGCCTACTGCTGCACGCATACCGCCCCATTGCCCTGCAGAATAAGTAACAATTGCACTTGGTTTGTAGGAAAACAAAGAGCTACCAAAATGATTTAATAGATTAGCCAATGCAGGGCTCATCGCATGATTGTATTCTGGACTCACCATAATATAACCATCGGCACTCGCTATTATTTGCGCTAAATTATTCAGCTCAGCAGGTGCTTTATTTTTGGCGTAAGCAAAGTGAGGCTTAAAAACAGCGTCAAGTGGATAATCTAAAACATCTATCAAAGTAATATCATGCGTTTCATACTGGCTTTTCAACAAAGTAAGCAGCGCCTCAACAACACGAACACCCAAACGTGCTGGTGCAGGCGGTGTGCTGTTACGTGCCGTACCCAAAAAAATTAAAAACTTCATATTAACCTCGCTCTGTTATTCGCTATAAAAACCACAAAACATTATTAGCAACGAGTCTACAGTATAAATTCATCAAGGGTTACTATCAAAGCTGTCGCCAACAGCATAAAGCCCTACTTCGTGAGTTTTGATGGCCCACTCTTAGTAAGCCTCTAATTTAGGATAAATAAAGTTATTTTCAGACTGTTTAAGTTTTGTCGTCAGCGTTTTTATTTGTAGGTGATTAGCGCACTAACGTCTTTAGCTAAACGATTTAATTTCATAGTTCGCTTGTATTAGCTTGTATTGGAACGACTAATAAACAACCACAGATAGCGTTTAGGTGTTTGATGACTTACAACAGACACTTTGTTAATTTATTGATATTATTGTTAATAAATAGTTAAAAAGTTGGTTGTAATAGATAAAACAATTGTATAAGGTTTGACCACTTAAAATTATTCACTTATATAAGGAAATCACATGAAAGTAACAATTCTTACCGTATTTTTAACACTAACTGCTTTAGCGGGTTGTGGGTCAACAGCGGAAAAAAATCAAGAAAGCGCTGTGGCAGTCAATAACCAAAACCAAACGAGTACAGCCCAAAAGCTAACGGATAAACAGTTAGACGAGCTTGCGAAAAATACTAATTTTACGCCAGCAGAATTAAAAGCGGCTGCTAAAAAACTCGGTTATAAATGTACTTTTTTTGCTGTCACAGGCTCTCGCATCAAACAAAAACTATGCTCTACACAACAACAAAGAGATGTACGTGCTGAAGCGGCAAAACGCTACATACAAGATTTTTCAAGATCTAGCATGGCAGCACCAGTAAGCCGTTAAGCATTTTTACCTGTTACGCAGGCAAGCTTAGGCTAATAGACAACAAAAAAGATGCAAAAGCATCTTTTTTTCCTCTCTGACTCACCCGAAATAAAGCAATTACATTTATGCTCATCAGCAATAAAACCTAGCTGATTCAATCAGCACCTAAGTCATAAGCGATTAGTTACAAGCGCAATAGTTAACAACAAATTTCAGCCACTGTTAAATCAACTGTTTAATGGAAGTCTACATGGCCTTGACACTCAGAAAGTGTCGATACCTTATAATTTTATTTCGCTAACTTGAACCGGGGTTTTACCAATGATTCTATTAGTATGTTTACCTGTTCGCTGATGAATAGCTAAAAAATACTCTATTGGATACTTAAGTGATGCAAGTTGCTCTTTAGAAGCGAAAGTTGTTTTATCCAGTATGGTTGGTAATACCAAAGATATTTCACCTGCGGCTTTATTGAAGTTACAAGGTAACTCTCGACCAGAGGAAACCGAAAATGATGTCCCATCCAAAGCTAAAAACTGTACAGAGCAGTTGTATAAATCAGGCTGATTGTGATATTTAGCTATTTGGTAGTTAAATGATAAATCGAGTGTATGCTGACCTGCATTTAAATTATGAATTTCACTCACTTTAAAATTTGATATAGAGGCTTCTCCAGTTGCTAACTTCGAATAATCTGTTGATGCACAACCGAACAAAGTTAAAAAAGCAATTGAAGTTACAAGTTTTTTCATTTCATTTTCCTTAATGATAACTTTACACCTAGCGATGTAATAAAAGTATTATGTAAAAAATCGAGATACGAGAACAATAAACCACTGTTCATTCGCCCAATCTCTTTGTTATTTATACCATAATTAACTAGCTATTAACATTTATGGAATCATATTATCGCTAAAATAATTGCCTTTGTAGGCAGCAGGCAGCATTAACGGCTAAGGTCAATTAAAGTCAATTACAGTCAATAAAGATAAAAGGCTTAAATAAATAAACCTGATCTTAAAGCCCCTTTACTGTATCTACCGCTCAGTTTGTTACTTGTGATAACAGTTTTTATCGACAGCTCTCTGGAATTAAAAGAAACCCATGAGGTAAATCAACACCTAACACAGTGTACTACGTAAAAAGCCAACGGTAGCTTTTTGTACAATATTATCGCTATTTATGCGCCAAGTAAGTTCAAATGTTTTATTTTTTTATAACGTAGAGCCATTGAAATACAATGAGATAATTCTCTAACGGGTACCTGTTGTTTACAGTTAAATATAATGGCTCGATTACCCTCATAGGTAAACGTATCGCCGTAAACAATTTTAAACGTCTCAATCAACGATGTTTTACAGTTGAAATAAATACCGTATTGGTCTGCATCCTTGGGTTTCCAATCAAATCTAATAGCACTGCCTATTTTTGAAATATAGCTAGGTTCGCCCCATTTTAGGGTTTCTGATAGCTCAAAAATATTATCTTGCTCAGCCACGCTATAAATTAATTTACGTATATTAAAGAGTAAAATAGCAATATCTTCAGGATAACTTGCAAATTTTTCTTTTACACCCCTGTCCATTTAATACCTCATATTTTGAAAAACATCTGCTGGTATTGCCGACAAGTTGACAGGTTTATTATTTACCTGTTGCTTGTTGGTATTTATACAATCCTCGCAATGCATTATATAAACCAGCAGACAGGGTGAAACCATGCGCTGCAGTGTTAAATTCATCTAAATTGAGCATTAAATCCAGTGAACGATTTCTAACAATGCTATCTACAAATGCATCATATACTGCTCGCATTTCACCACTTTCATTACCGATATTAAGATATAAATAATTGCCCTTTGAAATACCTGAGCGCATATATTTTTTCACTTCATTTGCTGTTTCTCGTTCTCCCCACCATATCGCAGGACTAAACGCTAAGTGCGCTTGAAATAACTGAGGCCGTGAGTGAAAGGAATGAACAACAAGCAAACCAGCAATAGAATGTCCTGCAATAGTTTTATGATCAGTAGTTCGGTACTGACGAGCTATTCGTGGTATCAGCTCTATTTCGAGGTAGTCGAGAAACTTATCTGCTCCGCCACCTGCGCCAATGGGTCCTCTAAGATCCATATTTACGCTAGGGGCAAAATCTTTCAAGCGATCAGCTGACTCTATACCAACAACAATATGTTCATATGAGCCTGCTGATGCAGCCAAGCGAGCATTCATGCTCTGCACCAGTTGAGCATTTAGCTGACCATCTAAGACATAAATCACCGGGTAATGTTTTGTTTTGTCAGAGGCATACGAAGCTGGCAGTAATACTGTTATCTCCGGCTTTTCATTTAAAGCTTTCAAAACAGGTTCAACTGTTGAGGCATAACTTGCAAATGATAAAAATAATAATACATATAGTGCTAGTGTCTTCAAAGCCTAATTTCCTTGTTTAAGTGCCTTGTTTGAGTGCCAGTTAAACGATATAAAGTCCCGCAAAAAGGAAGTAATTCTTTGCTAAAGTATCAACAAAGTGAAGCGATACACTTTATTTTTCATTTGTCGTGTTTGTTCGTTACACTTCAGCTCAATACTTTAATTTGCTTGACTGATTTAACTCTGATGTGAGTTTGAAAATAATATTTATCAGTTCTTTTACCATTAGAAAAAAACCAGATTTTCGTTTGTTTTGCTTCACCAGTAACTGCAATATTTTTATTAATAAAAAAGGACTCAGGAGAGGTGCCATACTTCTTGATGAACTCAGCGATTGTTTTAGGATGAAGTGCAACCGTTATATTTCTTCTATCTCTGTAATCTAACTCAGTATTTAAGTAAACTACTTTTCTTTTTATTCCAGAAGCTTTTATTGAAAACTGAAAAGTACCGTTGACACCTTTTGGGGCATTTACGGCTGTTTGTTCAATTAATTGCATAACATCAGTTGATGCTGGCTCTGCCGTGATGTCTGGCGTCATGGTACATGCAGACAAAACTAACATTGATACTAATAAAAAATATTTCATTGAAATAACATCCTTGTTTTAAAGCTTATAGCTTAAATAATCGGCATGAATGCCGGCTTGTATTACGCTCATTTTCATTTTTTAACAGCCAAGCTGGGTAATATGTAACAACTCTCCAGAAGGTCCCCAAATATAGAATACTTTGCCCCAATGCTCAGTTTTGATACCCGTGATCTTCTGCTTATGCCGAGCTGAATTTGCACTTTGATAAGCTAAATCAATATTCAATACACATATTTGCAGCATTAAGTTTTCAGCAAATTCCTGGTTGTAATGCCGTTGTAAGAAAAATGTACATTGACCATTTGCAAAAATTGAAAGATCATCAGAAACATAATCACTGACAAAACCTAAGTCAGTATAGAATTCGGCTGAAATTTCGAAATTCTTGCTTGGAATAAACACGCTAATATTGTCAACTATCAAACATCCTCCATAAGAGCTAACAATCTAGTCGTGCTCAAGTCACAAGTTTTGCTAATTAACCTATTTTTAACAAATTAGTTAACACATTACTACTAAAGGCGTTTATTTAATTGACCTTTATGGAGGTAAATAATGATCAAAGAGGTCCGGTTAATTATCTCTTTGACACTGCGGCTATTGTAGTTAACCTGAACTCTGGATAAGCAGCACTCATTATCCAGAGTTCAGATTAGTTAATTAGTGGCGCCATTATCGGCAATAAATTTAACCACCACATCAGCAAGCGCCTCGCCTTGATCTTCTTGCAAAAAGTGACCGCCATTGATAATGGTGGTGTGATGTTGCCCTTTTGTACCTGGTATCAGTTTTTGCATCAGCTTATCACCACCAGCGGTGATCGGGTCTGAGTCACTAAAAGCGGTTAAAAATGGTTTTTGCCATTGCGACAATACTTTCCAAGCCGCACGGTTTTTGTCTGAGGCAGGATCATCAGGGGTTATCGGCACTAATAATGGAAATTGTCGAGCACCCTCTTTATATTTTTCTTCTGGAAACGGAGCATTATAAGCCGCAATTACCGCAGCAGAAAGTTCGGTTGTTGTGGCTTGATTAATAATGTTTCCGGTTGGAAATTCAGCGACTTCTTGTGAGAAAGTTTGCCACTTTATAAAGGCATCACCCGGCTTATGATCGCCTGTAGGTAACATAGTATTAGCTGCCACTATGCGGTCAAAGCGCGCAGGGTTTTCGGCGGCTAAGCGTAAGCCAATTAAACCTCCCCAATCTTGACAGACTAAAGTTATATCGCTTAACGCTAACTGCAGTAACCATGAGGTTATCCAGTCAACATGGCGTTGGTATGTATAGTCACTGCGTTTAGTCGGTTTATCAGAGCGGCCAAAACCAACTAAATCAGGAGCAATAACGCGATGACCGGCTTGCACTAATATGGGGATCATTTTACGATACAAAAAACTCCAAGTGGGTTCGCCGTGTAATAATAATATTGGCGCTGCATCTTTTGGTCCCTCATCGAGATAGTGAACTCTTAACTGTCCACCTTCCCCATCATCAACACTGAGATAGTTAGGCGAAAAATTGTAGTCTGGCAAATTCTCAAAACAGCTATCATCTGTACGTAAATATTCCATCATTACTCTCTCTATTTTTATTATTGTCTATGCTTACCACTCACTGAGTAGCTGCCGAAACTTATAGCTAAGATTGCCATTAAAATAATAACTAAAGCCCAGTGCATACTTTTTAGCTATAGCTCACCAGTAATGGGGTAACTAGCTGATTTCTTTTATCGCGCGCCCAATACCATCAACCGTTAGCGGAAACATTCTATCGTTAACTATCTGCTGTATAACAGATATCGAGTGATGATAAGGCCAATGTGTTTCGGGTTGAGGGTTTAACCACGCTACTTTATTGAAATGAGATAAAAGGCGGTTCATATATGCTATGCCCGGCTTTTCATTCCAGTGTTCAACACTACCGCCACGCGCCATAATCTCGTATGGTCCCATCGTGGCATCACCAACAAAAATCACTTTGTAATCGCTGCCAAATGTTCTTATAACTTCTTCAAGATCAATGGTTTCTTGATAACGACGTTGATTATCTTGCCAAACTTTATCGTACAGACAGTTATGAAAATAAAAAAACTTTAAGTGCTTAAATTCGCTGTGCGCGGCAGAAAACAATTCTTCACAGGTATGAATATATTCATCCATTGAACCGCCAATATCAAAAAACATCAGCACTTTAACGGCATTATGGCGCTCAGGCTCCATATGAACATCAAGCAAGCCACCGTTTTGTGCGGTAGAGCGAATAGTCGTATTAATATCAAGCCTTTCACTGGCGCCGGTACGGGCAAATTTACGCAATTTTTTTAGTGCTAATTTGATATTTCGGGTGCCTAATTCACGGTCTTGATCAAAGTTTTTAAACTCTCGTTTGTCCCAAACCTTCACCGCACTATTATTACGGTTTTTGTCTTGACCAACACGAATGCCTTCCGGATTATAACCATAAGCACCAAATGGCGAAGTGCCTCCAGTGCCTACCCATTTACTACCACCTGCATGACGTTTTTTTTGTTCTTCAAGCCGTTCTTTTAACGTTTTCATTAAAGCTTCAAGACCACCTAAGGCTTTAAGCTGTGTTTTTTCTTCTGGCGATAAATTTTTCTCAAACTCTTTTCTTAACCAATCTTCTGGCAGAATTTGATCAAAAATATCTATACTTTCAATGCCTTTAAAATATTCAGCAAAGGCATTGTCGTACTTGTCATAATGAATTTCATCTTTAACCATGACAATTTTGGCTAAATTATAAAACTCTTCAACATTGGCAAATACCACGCCTTTTTTTAATAGCGCGATAAGATCGAGTAGTTCACGCAAGCTACAAGGAACTTTGTGTTTTTTTAGCGTGAGAAAAAAGTCGATAAACACTGTTATATCACCCGTTTCGTCTGCTCATAAAAGCTAATTTTTCCAGCAAAGATACATCTTGCTCATTTTTCAGTAAGGCGCCAAATAAAGGAATGATGTCTGATTTTTTATTCAATAATACATCTTGTGCAAGATCATCGGAAATCAGCAATTTTAACCAATCAATTAACTCGGAAGTTGACGGCTTTTTCTTGATGCCATTGACTTCTCTTAAGTCAAAAAATACCTCTAAGGTTTGCTTTAATAAGTCTTGCTTAACGTTAGGGTGGTGAACATCAATAATTTTTGCCATTTCAGCTTTGGTTGGAAACTTAATGTAATGGAAAAAACAACGTCTTAAAAAAGCATCGGGTAATTCTTTTTCATTGTTCGAGGTAATGATAATAATAGGTCGTTGTTTAGCTTTAACGACTTGTTGAGTTTCATAAACAAAAAACTCCATTTTATCCAATTCTTGCAATAAATCGTTTGGAAATTCGATATCGGCTTTGTCAATTTCATCAATCAATAAAATCGGTCGTTGCTCTTCTTCAAAAGCCTGCCATAACTTACCTTTAACAATATAATTTGAAATATCATGAACACGCTCGTCGCCTAATTGACTATCACGTAATCGAGATACTGCATCATATTCGTATAAGCCTTGCTGTGCTTTAGTGGTTGATTTGATATGCCATTGATACAATTTACAATTAAGCGATTTAGCGAGCTCTTCAGCCAACTGAGTTTTACCTGTACCCGGCTCACCTTTGATCAACAATGGTTTTTCTAATGCTATCGCGGCATTTACCGCCATTGTAAGGTCATTAGATGCAATATAATTATCTGTACTTTTAAACATGGATTACCCTATTAAATTTGTTACGTTTTATTGATTACGCTTTACTTGTCTTCACTATGACTTGCTTGGCCCAGGGAAGAATATATTCGTGGTTTGCTGATAAGTTTTATATTCTGGTCGTTTCTGCACAGAATAAAACTCAGACGGTACCGCTCCGGTGTAAGTCACTAAGGTGGTGTACATCATTTTTGAGGCCAGTAAAACACCGATACCTAACAATGCCCAAATGATCAATGACTCTTGTTGATAAAGCAATAGCCAAGAAGGTATAGCGGCGATCACTAAAGCATTCCATACCATCCACTCGGCAAAGTAATTAGGATGGCGGCTATATTTCCATAAACCAACATTGCACACTTTATTTCGTTCGCCGAGCTTTTTCATGCTACGCAAAAATTTCAGCTTTTGCATATCGGCGACGGTTTCCATGCCAAACGCGCCAAACCAGACAACGATGGCGATTATCTCGAATATTGAGATATTTCCCTCTGGATTCGTCGCAATGACAAAAGCAGGCATCGCTAGAAATGACGCATTCGCTAAACCTTGTAAAATGGCTTCAACTTGCATCGCTAACGCCGTATTGGTTTTGCCCGCTTTGTGCCAACGACGTTTTTGATATTCATAACGTGGTAATTCTGTTTTTAAATGGCCTAATTTCCATAATTTTAACGCGCCAAATCCCATGCGACTTCCGGCAAAAATGTAAGCGATACTGACCACAGCAACACGTATGCTGTTACCTTCGCCATAAAGCCAGGTTAGTATGCCAATCAGTGTTAATCCCCAGGGCCAACCAATATCAACGTATGACATACGCCCTGTACGCCACGTTGGTAGGCATACCACGAAGGTAAATAACACCAGTTGTAATGTACCGTTAATAAAGCCAATAACGGCTAAACTCTCAGTAAAAAAAAGCAGTAACCAACCGGCAATAAATAAAAATAATGGTGAAAAATATTTCATCTTACGGCCCTTTTAAGCGACTTTTATTGCCACAGGTGTGCCGTTAAAAGCGGCATTACCGGTTAGCGCACAAATACGATCAGCATGGGTTAAATCATTAATACTAACCCCCGGTTGCGTCGCCGCTATGGTCATTTTTGTGTCTTTTTGGTTATGCCCCCAACCTTGCGGCATAGTAACAACGCCCTGCTGTATTTCATCACTGACCAATGCCGGTATTGCTATTTCACCATTACTTGAACTGACCGTTAACAACTGGCCATTACTGATACCTAATCTTTGTGCATCTTGCGTGTTAACCTCTAAAGTGCATGGGTTTTTGCCCTTAACCAGGCGCGCAGAGTTTTGTGTCCACGTATTATGACTTTTTACTAAACGGCGACCAATAAGCTCAAACGGATATTGCTCATCATGTGTAGGTTTGGTCATAACCTCATCTAGCCTTGGTAAATCATCAAGATAAATTGATGGAAATAAGTTAATTTTACCATTTTCAGTTTTAATACGCGCTTTTAAGCATGGCTTTAATGGCCCTAAATCAAGACCATGTGGGTTATCAATTAACTTTTGTAAGCTCATACCTTGCTCGCCGTATGGACCTTTTTGTAATGCCATATCAAGGATGATTTCTGGCGTTATTTTTAAAGATTCATGATCAAGTGGAATGCCTGCCATACGTGCTGATAACTCAGCCAATATTTGCCAATCACTGCGTTGAGACACTGACTTTTCAAAAAGTGGCGGTGAGTATTTAACGGTATTGCGTACCGAAAATGAATTAAAGAAAATATCAAAATGTGAGTTTTCGACACCCGTGGTGCCAGGGAGTATGATATTGGCGTGTTTAGTGGTTTCATTTAAATAAATATCCACCGACACCATATAATCTAAACTATCGAATGCATCTGCAAGCTTATCGCCACCCGGCGCGGAAAGCACAGGATTACCGGCAATGGTGATCAGGCTTTTTATTTGCCCTTCTCCCGGCGTTAAAATTTCTTCACCGAGGGTTGCAACGGGAAATTCACCGTTAAAAAATGGTAACTTACGCACCCGTGATTGATATTGGCCAAAGGTACTTTTATGACCTTTTTTATGATTTCTTATCATGTCGAAAGCGGGTTGTGGAAACATCGCGCCACCTGCGCGGTCAAAGTTACCGGTGACAATATTCAGTACATTAGTTAACCACTGACACAAGCCGCCAAAGCTTTGTGTTGATGCCCCCATACGGCTGTAACAAACCGCAGACTCAGCAGCCATCATGTCGTTGGCAAGGGTTCGAATAGTATCGGCGTCAATACCAACAAATTCAGCCACTTTTTCTGGACTATAGTTTTTTGCTACCGCTTTAACATCATCAAGGCCTTCAATCATGTCGGCTAAATGACGTAAATTAACCTTTTTACTAGCAAAAATACAATGAATGATGGCGAACAATAACAAAGCATCTTTTTCTGGTCGGATAAATAAATGTTGGTCGGCCACTTTCGCTGTTTTAGTACGACGAGGGTCAACCACAACTATTTTACCGCCACGTTTTTGAATAGCTTTCATACGGCCAATCACATTAGGAGCCGTCATCATACTGCCATTAGATACCACCGGATTACCGCCAATAATAAGCATAAAGTCAGTGCGGTCAATGTCAGGCACAGGAATAAGCATACCTGCACCTAACATAAAGTTAGATGCAACATGATGCGGCATTTGATCCGCCGAAGCTGAGCTATAACGATTAATAGTCCCTATAGATTTAATAAAAGGTTTTAAGAACAAGCCGTTACCAAGACTATGGGCATTAGGGTTGCCTAAGTATATCGCCAGTGCATTTTTACCATGAGCTTGTTGAATGGCGGTGAACTTTTGCGTTATTTCGCTAAAAGCCTCATCCCATGATATATCTTCCCAGCCCGTCGCTGTACGTCTTATCGGGGTTTTTAAACGATCTTTGTCTTGATAAAAATCGGCTAAAGCTGTTGCTTTCGGGCAATTATAGCCTTTACTAAAAGGGTCTTTTTGATCGCCTTTAATCGACAGAATTTCTTTGTCTTTATACTTAATTTCCAAGCCACACATGGCTTCACAAATATTACAGTTTCGATAATGTGTTTTAATGTCGGTCATTGTTAATACCTATGCTGAATAATACGCTGTTGCCACTTTACACAAGCAACAGCGTTTAAAGGTGAGTTTGTAAACTAAGCTAATTTACTGGCATTAAAGCCTTATCTATTATCGACAAAAAGTTATCAATAAACAGACTAGCAAGGTGAAACAGCATAGAGGTGCCAAATCACATATCAGGTTAATGCTATCGTTATGTTAACTATCGCTTCTTGTTATTAGCTTACGTTGTCAGATGCGAGCCACTATAGCTTCACAATTAACTTGCCTTTATTCTGGCCAGTAAAAAATAAGTTCAAGCCTGTCATGGCAGACTCAAGACCATTAAGCACATGAGCACGATGTTTAATTTGTCCTTTCATCACGTAAGGTGTTAATTTTGCTAACAAAGCAGGTACTTCGCCAAAATGATCTGGCATAGTAAAACCTTGTATAGTTAGACGCTTTTTAATGATAGGGATCCAGTTAGGTGCTAGATCAGGCTCTGCTTTTGGGTAGTCTGCAATCAATCCACATACCGCGATTCGACCATGTGCATTCATTCTAGCAAAAACATGATGTTGTATTGGACCACCCGTGTTTTCAAAGTAAACATCAATACCGTTTGGTGTTAACTCCGTGAGTTTTTCTGCTAAATCATGTTTTTTGTAATTAACCGCGCCATCAAAACCCAACTCATTGACGATCCAATCCGCTTTTTCATCACTACCTACAACACCTATCACTGTTAAGCCGTCTGCTTTAGCTAATTGACCAACAATTGAACCCACAGAGCCTGCGGCACCAGAAACCACAATGGTTTCCCCTTTTTGTGGCTTACCAATGCTGTAAAGCCCTTGCGTTGCCGTTAAGCCCGGCAAAGCAAATACCGACAATATGGCTTCATCGGGCAACGGTGCTGTCACTTTATTTAAACCAACGCCGTCACTCAAAAGATACTCTTGCCAGCCCATCATGCCCATAACGCGCTCACCAACTTGAAAATCTGGATGTTTACTTTCAACAATTTCACCAACGCCAGAAGAACGCATTACCGTGCCTAATTCAACCGGTGGAATATAGCTTTCAGTGTCTGGGCTCATCCAACCGAACATGGCTGGATCGAGAGACATATGATTTTGCTTAACTAAAAACTGACCTTCGCCAACACTCGGCATTTGTTTGCTGACAACTTCAAATAATTCAGGGCCAACAGGACCAGCACCTGGACGAGCGATTAAGTTTATTGCAGTGTAAGTAGTCATATGTTTATTCCCTTTTTTGTTTCTGTTGTTAATTTTTTTATTATTAGTGTTTAATGTTGTTTTAACTTATCAATAAAGCGCGTTAGGCAACTAACTGGCTAATAGGCTTTATTTGCTTAATATCTTGTGTTTGATGGAAGCTTTTAAACGCTGCTGCCAGTTTTTCACTTTCCAAAAATACCTGCTGCCAATATTGCAAACGCTGCTGTGGATCTAGGGTAACAAAATCCTTACGATCAGGAATTTTTCCGTATGGGAGCGCATCAATAAAGGCTTGTGATGGACAAACTAATACCGTTTTATCGTAATGTTCAGCACGAACATTTCTTGACAGCTTTTTGTCAAACCAACCTGCTTTTAACGTTGAACTAAAGTGCGGATAAAGGGTTAAGCCATCAAGTGCTAAATCAAAATGATAGTCAATGATGCCGCCATCTCGGTACATGCCAGGTCCACAGTCAGCAATATCTTGAATACCCTGCATCACCATAGGAATAGCACCCGAGGCAAGTAAAGCATCTTTAATATTATTTTCACTAAACGCTAAACGCGTGGTGGAAATATTATCGGGGTCATGCAGCTGTAGCTCGCTATCTTGATGCTGAAAAACATAACGTTCATACTGACTTTTAATCAATGAACGTTTTGCGCCATTGCGCAATAAGCTTGATAACAGCCCTAAGCCCAATAGCAATTTATTTTCTGAGGCAACTAAGCCTCGACATTTGGCGACAACAAAGTGTGCTTTGAAAATTTTATTATTAATAATTTCTTCAGCGCCAGACTCGCCAAATAATATATCTAATAATTCTCGTGCTTTATGGGTAATTTCAGCGGCGTTAGCTTTACTTGAATAAACCGTTTCACTGTAGTTTTTCGCTAATCGTTCAATGGCTGCCACAGGATCTTGTTGTGCAAAACAAGCCATTCTAAAAGCGCCTGCGCTCGAGCCAATTAAGTTTAATGGTTGCTGTTGGTGCTGAAAAAAATCACCAAAAAAATACTTATCTAATCCGTATAAAACAAACCATTTAGGCCCTCCACTAGCACCTAAAAAGTTACTGAAAATTTCAGGGCTAAAGCCCTTTTCTTTAATCGTTTTTAAAGCCGTTTCACCAGCATAAATTTCTAACATATATACCCATAACACCCAGCGGTGCCAATTTCAGAGCGCCTGAGCCAATGGTACTCAACACGCATTTTTATTAATGATATTGCCTTCAAATAGGTGTAACAATGAACATGGTTTACGCAGCTGCCCCTTCCATCTTGCAGTGGCATGGATATAAATCAACCTCAGTTTTACGATAGATTAATCACGGGTATTGATCATACCCATGATTAATCTAATGCTTTATTAACGCAGTTCTTTGCGCAGTACTTTACCAACATTGGTTTTTGGTAACTCATCTAAAAACACCACTACTTTCGGGCGTTTGTAGTTCGTCAACAACTCAGTACAGTGTTCAATAACATCGCGTTCGGTTAAGTTAGAGTCTTTGCGCACAACAAATACTTTCACCATTTCACCTGTGGCATCACTTGGCGCTGCAACAGCTGCGGCCTCTAATATGCCAGGATGAGTAACCAATACTTCTTCAATTTCATTCGGGAAGACATTAAAACCCGAAACGATAATCATGTCTTTTTTACGATCCACAATAGTAAAAAAGCCATTTTCATCCATAGTGGCTATATCACCGGTCGCTAACCAACCGTCTTTTAGCACCTCATCGGTAGCATCTTGACGATTATGATAACCTTTCATCACCTGTGGACCTTTAACCCACATTTCGCCCGGTTGACCAATTTCAACTTCTTCACCATTATCACCGGTTAAACGGACATCAGTAGAAGGTGCTGGTATCCCAATCGTGCCATTGTAACTTTCTTGATCGTAAGGGCTCATGGTCACCAAGGGCGAACATTCCGTTAAACCATAACCTTCGAGCAAACGCGTACCCGTCACTTTTTCCCAAAGCTCAGCAACTGGACGCTGTACAGCCATACCGCCAGCAAAACCTAATTTTAAAGTGCTAAAATCAAGTTTTTCGAAACCTGGCGTATGCAATAAACCATTAAATAAGGTGTTAACGCCTGTAATTGCGGTAAAAGGGTATTTATCTAATTCTTTAACGAAGCCAACCATGTCTCTTGGGTTAGTAATTAACAAGTTCGCACCACCAAAAGGAATAAAACACAGGCAATTAGAGGTTAAGGCGAAAATATGGTAAAGCGGTAAGGCTGTTACCATCATTTCTTTACCAATTTCGTAAACATTTTTAGTGGAAGCATTCGATTGTTCAACATTAGCAATCAAATTTCGGTGCGTTAACATTGCCCCTTTTGAAGGACCCGTTGTGCCTCCCGTGTATTGTAAGAACGCTAAGTCTTCGCCTTGAATGCTAACAGGTGTAAAACTCAGTTTTGCGCCTTTAGCCATGGCATTATTAAATTTAACTGCGCCTGGTAAGTTATATGCAGGCACCTGTTTTTTAACGTACTTAAGAACAAAGTTTACAACTGCACCTTTAATTGTACTTAAACGGTCACCGACACTGGTGAGAATAACTTGCTCAACATCGGTTTTATCAATAACGGTCTCAAGCACATTAGCAAAGTTTTCAAGGATCAAAATAGATTTTGCACCTGAGTCTTTTAATTGATGCTGTAATTCACGAGGAGTATAAAGTGGATTAACATTGACCACCGTTAAACCAGCAATTAGCGCACCAAATAATGCAATAGGATATTGCAAAAGATTAGGGATCATAATGGCAAATTTATCACCTTTTACTAAGCCCAAATCGTGCTGTAAGTACGCAGCGAAGTCAGCCGCTTGCTGACCAAGTTCTTGATACGTAATACTGCTATCCATATTAATGAATGCGACATTATCCTTGTATAACTTGGTATATTTTAAAAACAAATCCGCAATAGAGTTATATTTGTCTGGATTTATTTCAAACTCAACACCTGCAGGATAACTTTTCTCAAGCCAAATTTTTTCCATTGTTTTATCTCCCCCAATCACTAATATTTACTGTCATTAGTGCTATTGTTATTATTGTTAATGTTGTTGCTGGTATGGTTAGTTGTAGTCTTGTTCATATCATGCAGTAACACTGCTACTGTACATGTTACTGCTTGATTACTAAAGTACTTCAAATAATCCTGCAGCGCCTTGACCACCGCCAATACACATGCTGATCACCACATATTTAACACCACGACGCTTACCTTCGATAAGTGCATGCATGACCATGCGTGTGCCACTCATACCATACGGGTGACCAATAGAAATTGCACCACCATTTACATTTAATTTTTCTTCTGGAATGCCTAACTTTTCTGCACAATAAAGTACCTGTACGGCAAATGCCTCATTAATCTCCCATAAACCGATGTCATCCATGGTTAAACCATTACGCTCGAGTAGCTTTGGAATGGCGTAAATAGGGCCAATGCCCATTTCATCAGGTTCACAACCTGCAACCACTAAACCACGATAAGCACCTAAAGGGGTTAATCCACGTGCTTGCGCTAACTCACGCTCCATCACAACAACTGCGGCAGCACCGTCTGATAACTGTGAAGCATTGCCACCAGTAATTGAGCCATTATCTTTTACGGCTTTTAACGCTGACAAGCCTTCAATATTGGTTGATGGTCGGTTGCCTTCATCTTTACTTAATGTAACTTCTTCTTTGCTGATATCTCCCGTTGTTTTGTCCATAACTAACTTAGTACAAGAAACCGGCACAATTTCATCATCAAACTTACCTTCTGCTTGTGCTTGCGCAGTACGTTGCTGTGATTTCAGCGCGTATGCATCCTGTTCTGCTCGTGAAATTTCATAGCGATTAGCGACAATTTCAGCAGTATCTAACATCGGCATATAAATAGCTGGTCGATAAGCTTTAACACTGGGGTCAACCGCGCGATGCATATTCATTTTGTCGTTTTGCACTAAGCTAATTGAGTCACAACCACCGGCAATAACAACATTAGCGCCATCGCAAACAATATGATTGGCCGCTGTTGCTATTGACATTAACCCCGATGAACATTGACGGTCGATGGTCATGCCAGCAACCGATACAGGTAATTGTGCAGCCATAGCAACTTGACGGCCAAAGTTCATGCCTTGGTTGCCTTGAGTTAATGCCGCGCCGAAAATACAGTCATCAATTTCATTAGGGTCAATACCCGCTCTTTCTACGGCTGCTTTGACAGCTACTGCGGCTAATGTTGGCGCAGATAAATCGTTAAATGCTCCACGATAAGCTTTACCTATCGGGGTACGTGCTGCTGATACTATGACTGCTTCTCTCATGATATTTCCTGTCTGTAATATTTAAATTTTTAGTTTTATTATCTAAGCATTGTCAGTTAAAGCGGCTTATTATTGCCCGATAACTGTGGCGGTAAGTCGTGCTACAAAAGCTAAACGCTTATTGCTGCTGTGACTTCATAAATGCCATCGCTTTCATGACAAATTTTTCACCTTGTTTAGCACCCGACGCTAGCGATGCTTGATTTTCTTGGTCAGTTAACTCATGCCAATTTTCTCGTACCGCTTCTGGGCTTTGCGAGTTTTGTGGTAAAAAACAACCTTGTGTTTCAAAAATACTCGCACTTGAGTAACCACCTGCACCGGCACATAAAATAAAGCGATTAGGCGCATTTTCATCACATAAGGTCAGCATACCGGCGGTAACAGCTTCGGGGGCGAACGCTTTAACAATTTCTTCTGGCATTAAGTCTTCGGTCATGCGCGTGCCGGCTGTTGGCGCTAAGGCATTAACCAGAATATTATTCTTAGCGCCCTCAAGTACTAACGTATTCATCAGGCCTAACACCGCCATTTTTGCCGCGCCGTAGTTTGATTGGCCAAAATTACCGTACATGCCACTCGATGATGTCGTCATAACAATACGGCCATAATTTTGCTCACGCATAATTTCCCATACCGCTTTAGTACAATTAACAGTGCCCATAACATGCACATCCATGACCAGTTTAAAGTCATCTAAAGTCATTTTAGAAAAAGATTTATCACGTAAAATACCGGCATTATTAATAAGAATATCGACGCGGCCCCATTTTTCCATGGTCTGATTAACCATGTCTTGCACTTCATCGAAGTTAGCTACATTAGCGCCATGGCTAATAGCTTCGCCGCCATGTTCTTCAATTAAACGCACAACTTCTTGCGAGGCTTCTGATGAAGCGCCACTACCATCACGGGCACCGCCTAAATCATTGACAACAACTTTAGCGCCTCGTTTTGCTAATTCTAAAGCGTGCGAACGTCCTAAACCGTTACCAGCACCTGTTACTATGGCTACTTTACCTTGAAAACTAATGGTCATACTTTTTCCTTAAAATCTTTAAAAAACTTAATATTTAAAATCGCGCAAGCAACCATCAGGTTACTTAACCATTTGTACTGAAATCCACTCTGCAACAAGTGCAGGTGTATCACAGCCTTCAATTTCAATGGTCACTTCAGTTGATAAACGATACTGTCCGGGCTTTTTCTCTTCAATAGCAAGCGTTTTAGCATGAGCACGCACTCGGCTATTAACCGTGACGGGTTGTAAAAAACGCACTTTATCAAAACCGGCGTTTAGCCCCATGTAGAATCCGTCGATAATGACACTAAACTCTTCGGCAAAATGCGACAACATTGATAACGATAAAAAGCCGTGCGCAATCGTAGCGCCAAACGGTGTGGCTTTTGCTTTTTCTTCATCAACATGAATAAATTGATGATCAAGGGTACAGTCAGCGAATTGGTTAATTTGCGTTTGGGTAATTTGATGCCACTGAGTTGGCGCTGCTTGATTGCCAATAAATTTGGCAATCTCATCTCTATTAATTACTGTCGGCATTCTATTTTCCTTTGGTACGTTAACGTTACCAGCTATGAATGAATTTTAAGCGATAACTCATGCTAATCGCGACAGTAAAATTAAACAAATGAATAGTTTTCATACCTCGATATTTATTGTACGAATAGTTAAGAAAAAGGTGTGTTCTAATGACAATAGAAAGAGTCTATTGATATATAACAAAAAAAGCATTACCGACAAGGCGGTAATGCTTTAAAATTGACATTGAAGTTACACCAATTATTGCATTGAGCAATAAAGGCCTTGTCCCGTTAAATTAAAACCATGCTGCTTTCATATCGAAACTGGTACTGTCAGTACTGTTCAGCGTTTTTTCCCAAACCGTTATCTGTGGCAGCTCAATGCGATAAAAATATTGCAATGCTTGCAATTTACCGTGATAAAAGTCTGTATCGTCTTGGTGAGGCTTTGCAGCTAAGGCTTTAGTTGCAACAATACCTTGCTTTAACCACAACCATGCAATAATAACGTGACCAAACATAGACAAATAGCTCACCGAATTAGCCAGAGCAAGATCTATATTTTTCGTCGACATATCAGTTAATACCGCTTTGGTTGTATGTTTTAGCATACTAACCGCACTGAGTAATTCATCAGAAAATTCGTTTAAACTATCAAGTTCTTGCGCTAAGGCGATGGTTTGATTAATTTCGTTCAAGGTTGCTAGGTAACCTTCCATGTTATTCATTGGCACTTTGCGGGTAATTAAATCTAATGATTGAATGCCAGTAGTTCCCTCATGAATAGCATTAAGTCGGTTATCACGATAAAACATTTCAACCGGATGCTCATTAATATAACCATGTCCCCCCATCACTTGAATAGCGTAAGAATTAGCTTTTGGACCATACTCAGACGGCCAAGTTTTGATGATCGGTGTTAAAAAGTCTAATAATGTATGCGCGTATGCTCGTTGCTCTGGCGTTGCTGCGGTTTTTTCATCGTCACTGAGCTGTGTACCATAAAGCACTAATGCCATTGCACCTTCAGCATACGATTTTTGCGCCAATAACATTCGACGAACATCGGCATGTTCAATAATGTTAACCATAGGTGAAAGTGGGTCTTTACAAGAAGGTAGTCGGCCTTGAGGACGGTTTTTAGCATAATCAAGTGAATACTGAAAACCGGCTGTTGCCAAAACGGCACCACTTGTGCCCACCATAATGCGTGCTTCATTCATCATATGAAACATATATTTAAGGCCGTGATTTTCTTCACCAACTAAATAACCCACTGAACCATTTTTTTCACCAAAACTTAACGCGGTTGAAGTTTGTGCTCGTCCGCCCATTTTATGAAATAAGCCGGCAAGGGCAACTTCGTTATCTTCGCCAATCGAACCGTCATCATTTAATAAAAACTTAGGTACGACAAATAACGAGATACCTTTGACACCTTTTGGTGCTCCTTGGATACGAGCAAGCACTAAATGAACAATGTTTTCACTTAAATCATGATCGCCACCCGAAATAAAAATTTTACTGCCAGACAAGCGATAATTACCCTCGCTGTCTTTTACGGCTTTAGTCGACAAATCACCTAAACCAGAGCCACTGCCTGGTTCAGTCATCGCCATTGTGCCCATAAAGCGGCCATCTAACATAGGTTTAACCCAAGTATCGATAAGGTCTTTACTGGCATGTGCTAACAACAAATTAGCATTGGCGGTAGTTAACATGTTGTAGCCCATTCCAACACCACCAGCAATAGTCAGATATGTCGCTGCAGCACTCGCTACGATTGGCGGTAATTGCATCCCCCCCAAGTCGTAATCAGCCATTGCAGAGCCAATACCAGACGCATTCACCGCTTCAATCGCCGGTTTAAGTTCAGGTATTAAATGCACTTTTTTACCATCGAAAGTCGGTTGATGGGTATCTAATTTTTGACGAATAGGCAAAAAGTGCTTTTCTGCAATTGCTTTTGCCGTATTAATAACTTCATTAAATGTTTGGCGATCATGGTCTTGATAGCGTGGTCGTTTTATCAATTGCTCGCTATCAAATAGTTCATAAAGCATAAATTCCAAATCACGCTCATTTATCATTGCTACAGCCATACGATTCTCTTTTTCATTTAACAGTTAAAATTTATAACTTGGGTTAGCTAGGGTATGTTGATCTTTTAGTTTACAGCGCGGTTACACTTGAAAAAGCAAGCTATCAAGCTGCTTTTTCAAAATGCACTACAGACTATGCAGCAGACACGCCACCATCAATGGCAATACATTGACCCGTCATATAAGTATTGGCAGGTGATAGCATCATCAGCATCATAGCAACAATTTCTTTCGGCTCAGCTAAGCGGTTCATTGGCGCACTGCGCCCCATTTTGCTTTGTTTTTCTTCATCTGCAAAATTAGTCACCATAGGCGTTAAGGTAAAAAATGGACAAATAGCGTTAATACGAATATTACTGCGGCCATACTCAACGGCACCTGTTTTAGTTAAACCAATCACCGCATGCTTAGCCATTGAGTAAGCACTACCACGTGGTGCGCCACCTAAGCCAGCCATAGAACTGACATTGAGAATAATGCCCTCACCTTGAGTTAACATTTGCTGTATTTGATGACGCATACCAAATTGTACACCTTTAACATTAATGGCAAATTGCATGTCCATAATGCTTTCATCAATATCGTGTAATGGCATAAATTCATGCGCGATTCCGGCATTGTTAACACCGATATCAACACGGCCAAAGGCTTCAATAGCTTTATCAACCATGGCTTTGCATTGTTCATTTTGCGAAACATCACATTGCATAGCGAATACTTCGGCGCCGGTAGCAGCAATGCCATCAGCAACTTTATGTACACCTGCTTCATTAATATCGCTGATCACTAACTTAGCGCCACGCTTGGCCAGCTCTTCAGCGAGTAATTGACCAAAACCTTGAGCTGCGCCGGTGATCACAGCCACTTTACCGGTAAAATCTAACAATGGATCCATGAGCTATTTCCTTTAAATAAAAGTTGTCTATTATTGTTGTAATACTTTTTATATGTTGATTAATTTTCTTTACTTACTGCACTAACTTCATTGCTTCCAACTTATTGTTTTAGTGTTGGTAAACTAAGCTTTATGCTCTTGAGCTATTATTTCTAGCGCCATTAACGCAAGTGGCTCGACAAAAGCACCCACTTTATCAGCGTTTGCATTTGAGGCATTACCTTGTGATGCTCTTTTTGCAACCCCTTGTACAATGGCAGCCAAACGGAAAAAGCTAAAACACAGATAAAAGGACCAATTATCGATACTATCGATATTCATACGTTGACAATATTTCGCAACATATTCAGCTTCGGTTGGAATACCTAAACTGTTACGGTCAATACCTTTTAAGCCATCAATACTGCCCAAACCTTGTGGCATACGCAGACCCATGCATTGGTAAGCTAAATCAGCAAACGGGTGCCCTAATGTTGATAGTTCCCAATCTAAAATGGCGATAATTTCCGGCTTATCTTTGGCAAACATAATATTGTCTAATCGGTAGTCACCATGAACTAAACACACCCGACCATCATCTTCAGGCAAATGGGTTTCTAACCACTGACCTAATTTATCCATGGCGGGTATAACCTGTAGCTCAGACGCTTTATACTGCGCTAGCCAACGGTCTAGTTGACGGGAAAAATAGTTGCCCATCTTGCCGTAACTGCTTAAACCCACGGCTTCAATGTCAACACTATGTAAGGCAACAAGCGCCTTATTCATCGCGTCATACATTTTTGTTCGTTGCGCGTTATCATCAATTTCGCTCAGTGAGGCGTGCCAATAAATACTGCCATCACAAAATTCCATTACATAGAACATTGAACCAATAACGGCGATGTCTTCACACAAGTGATAAACCTGTGCGACTGGCACATCTGTGTTTTTCAGCGCCTTTAATACCCGGTACTCACGATCAACAGCATGTGCCGACTTCAAAAGTTTACCTGGGGGTTGGCGACGTAATACATAGGTGCCTGATTGCGCTAAAACTTTATAAGTAGGATTGGATTGTCCACCGCTAAATTTTTCTAAGCTCATTGGCCCTTGAAAACCATCAAGGTGTTGTTCGAGATAAATCGTTAATGCGTTAATATCAATAGATGAGGCATTTGACATTGGTTCACTACTCTTAATAACATGAAATTAACGACAAGCTACCCTGCTTGTCGCGATGTAGTCTCTGTAAAGTGATAACCACAAGGTCATCACTTACTCGGCTTTTTGTTTGACCAGATCTCGACCTAATTGCATCATATGCACTTGATCAGGACCATCAGCGAGACGTAAGGTTCTTTGCCCTGCGTAAGCATGAGCCAAAAAGGTATCTTGGCTGACACCAACAGCGCCATGACACTGGATAGCGCGGTCTAAAACATCAAGTGACATATTTGGCGCAACAATTTTTATCATCGCAATTAAATCTCTTGCCGCTTTATTGCCTTCAGTATCCATTTTTTGCGCCGCTTTTAAGGTCATTAAACGCGCTTGTTCAATCTGACATGCTGATAGTGCAATATCTTCACGAACCGATTGTTGCTTGATCATTGGACGACCAAAAACAATACGTTCATTAACCCGTCTACACATTAAATCAAGTGCACGTTGAGCAACACCAATTGAGCGCATACAGTGATGAATACGTCCAGGACCTAATCGACCTTGTGCAATTTCAAAGCCTTTACCTTCACCAAGAATTATGTTTTCAACCGGTACTCGGACATTTTCAAAAGTAACTTCTGCATGACCTTCTGGTGCATCGTTATAACCAAACACTTGCATTGGGCGGACCATAGTAACCCCAGGTGTATTCATTGGCACTAACACTTGAGATTGTTGAATATAACGATTGCTATTGCCAGGGTCTGTTTTGCCCATCACAATCATCACTTCACATTGCTTACGACAGGCACCACTAATATAAAACTTACGACCGTTGATAACATATTCATCGCCATCACGTTCTATGCGTAACTCGATATTTGTTGCGTCACTAGAAGCAACTTCTGGCTCTGTCATGGCAAAAGCAGAGCGAATTTTTCCTTCAAGCAATGGCTCTAACCATTGTTTTTTCTGCGCTTCATTGCCATATTTAGCCAATACTTCCATATTGCCTGTATCTGGCGCCGCGCAGTTAAACACTTCCGGTCCCCACATCACTTTACCCATAATTTCGGCTAATGGCGCGTATTCAAGATTGGTCAAGCCAGCACTGTATTTTCCGTAAGCAACAGGTAGAAATAAATTCCATAAGCCTGCAGCTTTTGCTTTTGCTTTTAACGCTTCTAATAATGGTGGTGTTGTCCATTGGTCTTTAGCAACAAGATCATGCATTTCTTGTTCAACAGGAAAAACATGTGTATCCATAAAATCAGAAACTTGCTTAATAAGCGCCTGAACTTTTTCGCTATATTCGAAATTCATAGGGTATTCCTTATTTAATCTGGCTAATTAACTTAATGACATGAGTGACTTTTTAGTAAAAGGCTTAATTTCTTCAATAGCATCAACCGCAATTTTATTAACCCAATCAGGGTCAACTAGCAAAGCGCGGCCAATGGCAACTAAATCAAACTCGTTATTACCTAAACGCTCAAGCAATTCATCGATGCCTGTTGGGTTCGATGTGCCTGATAAATCTTTATTTCCTTCGCCAATAAAGTCAGCATCAAGGCCTACATTACCGACAGTAATCACAGGTTTATCGGTCAATTTTTTCGTCCAGCCGGCAAGATTTAATGCCGAGCCTTCAAATTCACTGACCCAAAAGCGACGTGTACTAGCATGAAAAACATCAACACCGGCATCGCTGAGCAAGTTTAAGAAACGCTCTAATTCTTCAGGTGTTTGACAAAGTTTGGCGCTGTAATCTTGTTGTTTCCACTGAGAAAATCTGAAAATAATAGTAAAGTCATCGCCCACTGCTGCACGAATAGCTTGGACAATTTCAACACCAAAACGGGTACGGTTTTCTAACGATCCACCGTATTTATCATCACGTTGGTTAGTGCCTTCCCAGAAGAACTGGTCGACTAAATAGCCATGAGCACCGTGTACTTCAATAGCGTCAAAACCAATGTTTTTAGCATCAAGTGCCGCTTGTGCAAACGAGGCAACAACTTCATCAATATCGGCTTGCGACATAGCAACGCCATTTTCAGCCCCTGGTTTAAATAAGCCAGAAGGACTATATGCTGGTACGTCTTTATCAGGACCTACCCCTAGTTTTCTTACCGAGCCTACATGCCATAGTTGTGGCGCGATTTTACCGCCAGCAGCATGAACCTCATCAACAACATGTTTCCAACCCGCTAACGCATCATCACCATAAATAGCCGGTACATTCTCATAACCGTTAGCCGCTTTATGCGAGATAAAAGTCCCTTCAGTGATGATAAGGCCAACATTACCCTCAGCACGACGACGATAGTAAGCTGCAACCTCTTTGGTTGGCACATTATT
This sequence comes from Cognaticolwellia aestuarii, assembly GCF_002000025.1. Classification (GTDB taxonomy): domain Bacteria; phylum Pseudomonadota; class Gammaproteobacteria; order Enterobacterales; family Alteromonadaceae; genus Cognaticolwellia; species Cognaticolwellia aestuarii. The sequence continues at coordinate 109,421 of NZ_MUZV01000008.1, read as the reverse complement.
TGGAGAAAATGCCCTGGTCATTGGTGCCATTACAGTTTTATTCTTTAAGGTTAATGACTTAACCGAAAATGGCTGAAATAATGCTGCTGCGTTGTTGCTGTTAGTTGTGCTCATAAATGTTGTCTCAATAAATTGTAATGCGTTTCACTGTTTGTCATACCAAACACAAGATTGAATTGCTCACTAAGCAAAAACGCTGTCTTGCGTTTGGTATTATTGTTATTAACTTAAGTAATACAAAGTACACCAATAAAACTTAAGCTTTAGCGGCTTAGCCAATAAGGTAGCCGCCATCAACGTTAATAGCAGTACCTGTTGTATAGCTAGAAGCATCTGATGCTAAGTACAATACGGTACCGGCCATTTCATCTGGCTTTGCCACACGTTTCATCGGCACGTGTGCCATAGCTTGCTCTAAAATTTTAGGGTTATTAACTAACGTAGAGGCAAATTTAGTATCTGTGGCGCCTGGTAATAAGGCATTAACACGAATATTAAATTGCGCGCACTCTTTAGCAAACGCTTTTGTCATCGAAATAACTGCCGCTTTGGTGATCGAATATATCCCTTGAAAATCACCAGGAATAACACCGTTAACAGATGCAACATTAACAATAGCGCCACCACCGTTGGTTTTCATTAACTTGGCACCTAAGGTCGACATAAAGAAATAGCCACGAATATTGACATCAACCGTTTTCTCATAAGCGCTTAAGTCAGTATCTAAGATATGACCAAAATATGGATTAGCAGCCGCATTGTTCACCAGAATATCAAGCTTGCCATGTTGCTCGCTAATTGATGAGAAAATAGCCTCAATTTGCGCCATGTCACCAATATGACAGGCAATAGCTTGCGCACTACCACCGGCTTTGATTATGTCGTCAACAACCGCTTGGCAACCTTCAACTTTTCGACTTGAAACAATTACGTGTGCGCCATGTTGAGCAAGTAACTTAGTAATGCCTTCGCCTATGCCACGGCTAGCACCAGTAACTAATGCGACTTTTCCTGATAAATCAAATAAATTGCCATTATTCATTTTATTTCCTACTTAAGTTTTAGTTAATTTTTTAACAAGCGCTTACCTAAACGTTACCCAGTCATCGCCTGCTTGCTCTAAATGACTATAATTATTTAAATAGTCTACGCTCAACAAGTTCTCTGAAAACAACAGTTTGGTAACACTGGTATTTCTCGCTTGCTGATTAATCTCTAATGCTTGTTGATCGTTTAATTTTAAAATGTGCTGAACGATCACCGATATTGTGCCGCCAGAGGTAAACACTAGAATGTCTTTAGACTGTTTAGCTTTACTACCATCGGCTTTAAATTGACGCTTGTTGGCTAACTCTTGTGCAATAATGTCTTGTAATGCCCTTATACAGCGGGCTTTAAATTGCTGCCAACTTTCTTTATATTCTTCATCTTTATCGCCGGAAACCCAACGATTAAGTGCGTTAGAAAACTCTTTTTGAAAGGTCTTATTTGGGTTTTTCAGCTGTTTTATTTCGTCGCTCATTTTGGCAAGATTCTGCCACTGTGCGTGATAATTTTTCAAAATATCAACATGATCAAATTCGTTAAAACCTGAATGTATAATTGTCGGTGTTGCCGAGCCTTGATAGCCCTCATTAAAACTAGACAATGTTTGACTGTGACGGAGTAAATCACCGCAATAAAATTTACATGGCGTTGCTCTTGAACGCCAGTATTGACCTAGTAACGCCGCCTGTTGCCAGCCTTTATCAGACAACTGGTCATAGTCAGCACTGCCAAATGAGGCTTGCCCATGTCTGATTAAATAAATTGCCGCCATATTAGCACTCAACCTTAAGGTAGGTTTGCAGGTTTAACGAAGCTGTTAATGCAGTCTCAATAGCGTCGTTGCTTAACTGAGTGTTTGCTAAATTTTTTCGGTTATAAACGACCACATTAACTCCTATTCTTTTATGTCAATCATGCGCATTTTAAAATAGTACTGCGCTATATCGAATGTACTTGACTATGCTAAGCCGAGCATCTAAATTAAACAAATGAATAGTTCTAATACCCTACTATTGATATATTAAATAGTATAAATAATGTAATTTAATGGTTATTTACCGCTATAGTAAGTCAGCAATGGAGTGAAGATGAAAATTGATTTAAATTTGTTTGTAGTTTTCGATGCAATATATTGTGAAGGCAATATTACTAAAGCCGCATCAGTACTGAATTTATCGCAACCAGCCGTCAGTCACTCATTAGGTAAGCTGCGTAGCTATTTCGATGATGCTTTGTTTATTAGACAAGGTAACGAAATGAGGCCAACACCTGTTGCAAAAAATGTTATTGATGATGTGAGAGAAGCATTGCATCAGCTGCAAGTATGCTTAGTGCAATCTCGTCAATTTGAACCATTAACTTCTCGGAAAAACTTCTCTCTTTCATTGCATGGCTCATTAGAACCTTATTATTTACCGATACTACAAGAAAGCTTATCTGTTGAATCTCCAGCCATTAATTTACGAAGTAATAGACGCGTTCGACGCAGTGAGCTTGAAAATAAATTAGCCAGCGGTGATATTGATCTCGCAATTGATGCGTTAATCCCAGTAAGTAATAATATTTTGCATACCCAATTGGAGCTAGATCAACTGGTAGTGGTGGCGCGTAAAAACCACCCTGCACTTAACGGTAAACTCGACTTAGACACATACCTTCGACTTGAACATATATTAGTTTCATCTCGTTCAACAGGACCTGGCTTAGAAGATTTTGAACTTTCTCGTATTGGCCTACATCGTAAAATATCCTTACGCTGTCAACATGCTTTATCAGCCTGTCGCGTCTTGATAAGTAATGATATGTTGCTGACATTACCCAAAACCGCAGCAGAAATGTACGCAGATATGCTTGATATTGCCATTTACAAAATGCCCGTTGAATTACCCGATATCGATGTTCATTTATACTGGCATGTTAATGTTGATAAAGAGCCAGCAAATAAATGGTTAAGAAATAAAATGATTATGGCTGCCTCAAATACAAAAAATTAGCCTTAAAAATTAAGGCTAATATCATTTTATCACTCCCGATAGCAGCACTAATAAATAAGCTCAATTGGCATTGCTAAACCACCTTGTTAGCCCCGTTTTGCCATATATTTACTGGCAACTTGTTCATTTGCTTGTCATTGTTGGCTGAAATTACGTTATTGTCGTATTTTATACGAGATTATTTTGAGGCTTTGTGGCTATGCAGGCCATTTTTATTTGACCACAACATCAACTTTAACTTCATAGTGCTCTTCGTTGACATTATATTTGTTACCAAAATACAGTATTGCCTCACCTTGTTTGTGGGCAATTAAATGACACACTGTGCCACCAAATAGTACCCCGGGTTCACGAAATGGTACGATACTTCTCGCGGCTTTGCAGTCTATGCTCGCAATATTTGCTGACGATGAGATCACCCAAGGGTAATAACCCCAGTACCCTGGAAAACCATTACCAACAGCTAACAATTCAAGTGTTTGCCCTGTATTAACATTTATTACTTGTCCATCAGTTGTCTTTTCAACTTCAGTTAGGTAACTGTATCTAGCACCAGCGCAGCCCTGTAAAAAATAAGTCAGCAAGAGAATACCAAGTAGGTTAGTTTTCATTTTTTCACCTTTGAAAAGCTATAACATGACTAAATTATTGGCTTAAATCACCCTATACACAAAAATTAAATGTTATCAAAGTTTGCTTTTAAGCCATCATATGAAGTACTCAGTACAAGATTCAATAACTTGAGCTGAACCACCGTCAGTAAGGTGGCGAAACAGTGTGCCCTTCGCACCAGCCCCCCTACCCTTAGTCCACCACTCAATATCATTCGTAATATAGCGTGAACCGCTAGCAGAAATTGCTGCGCTCATTTTATAATGACTGCCTTGGTATTGCAGCAAAATAGTCTCTGTTGATTGATAATTAACCACAATTTTTTCACCGCTTTGACATTGATAATTGTGCGCTGTATTACCTAGCGCTGCAGATGTTTTACTTTCAGCTTTTATTTGTAATGGTTTTACACAAGCAAATAAAAGCAAAGTTAATACCATTATTAATAAAGCATTTTTTTTCATATTAATATTTTTTATTGTCAGCAAGTGGCTATTTAACTAACGATTTATCGAGCAAATAGCTATGTAGCTATGTAGCTATGTAGTTAAATTGACAAACTTACGGCTTATTATTTTTTACGCTTCGAAGCGATAACGGCGATGATTATAATAATAATGATTACGACGACACCGCCAGTTACTGAACTATTCATGATGACTTTCCCTGCTTTATTTTATTATTAATAATGTTGATAAATTACCTCATATTAGCAATCTTAGTCCACTGCTGTTTCAAACCAATCAAATGAAAAGCGGCGTATATTAAGCAAATTATTGAGCTCCACAACCAAAACTCTGGCGAACGCCCCATGGGGGTATTAATCAAAAATAAACCGATAATGCCACGTGTTAAATAAATTAATGTAATTAAACTTAATACTGAGCGCATAAAAGGTAAGCGATAAAAAACACCCGCCGCAGAAAATGCATACAGTGACCAAATAACGAGTACAACAACAATGCCACTTGTGATCAGCGTTGGCTGAATACTACCTTGCTCCGCTAGTATTGCCATGTGTTCGCCAGCACCGAAAAAGCGATACCAAGGTGCGCCAAAATATATACAAGCTAAGTGCAACATTGCAGCAGTCGCACTGAAAGCGCCGGCAATAATTAAAAAAACATTCATCTACTGATAAACCTTATAATGTAGCAAACATGCTTATTGCCGCTAACGTATTAAACATTACTAACAAGCTAAATAATTGCCAGACAGCACTCTCTAACGTTTAAATAACCAATATAAACCTTGAATTGCCGTTGTTGGAAAAGCCGTTTCATGATTTGCCTCTTGTACAGTTAATAATTTGACTTCGGTATGAGGGAACAGTGCTGGCGATATTTTTAATTTCAGTGCATTAGCGCCTTTAACCATGTCATGGTTTGGAGAATCAAGCTCCTTGGTTTCATTAGCTCCAACACCAATAAAAACTTTATGTTTGTTTAGGTTAAGTGTGGTTTTAATTTTAAGAATATCATTATCTTTAAACCATACCGATGGACTACCTAAAACATAATTATTAAACATGGTTGGTTTTGTTAATAGTATATAAGCCCCAAATAACCCACCAAGTGAGTTTCCGACAAATGTTCTCGATTTACTGACTCTGTAGTTATTTTCGAGATATGAAAAAACTGATTTTTCAATAAACTCGCTATGCGCTTTGGCTTCTCCTGTAGGGTATTTCCAGCTTACATCTTTGCTATGCGTAAAGTCGCGTACACGACTAGAATGGCCCCCTGAGCCTTTTGAATAGGATATTGCCACGATAATAGCTTCTTGCATTTTTCCGGTATTCATCGGAAATCGAGTAGCACCTGAGATCAATTGAAAACTATATGGCGCATCGGTTAAATAAATAACCGGATATACCTTATCAGGATTATGTTGGTACGAACGCGGCAATTTGATAAAAATTGGATAAACTCTAGCTGAATGTGGATCTTTAATGTCAACGACACGACTTCGCGGTATTTCAAAGGCATTAACCGTGTTTAAATGCCGGCTTGGTGAATTCATGTTTTGTGAATGAGTGCTCTGAGCATTAGCGCCTTGCACTGCACTAATAAAAAAACAGATAAAAAGACAGATAAAAACAATTAACTTCATTCAAACTCCACTATTCCATATAAGACTAAAGCAATTAACGTTAGGGATAACGCTCGGTTATTGCCAACGACACGTTAAGGTGCACTTTCATCGCGACCAAGCGACAACTAATTCAGCAGATACTCTTCAGGCATATTATCACCTTTAAACTAAATACAGCACACTAGTTGCTCTGTTTTTAAAATACCGAACAGCTTGAATAAAAACAAATAATTACCTAGATAAGAAAAAAAAGTACATGCTTTACTCTACGTTTGCTGCTTTTTATTTTACGACTTTTACCTTCAACGAATGGAATAGAGAGGCAAATAAGAAAGTAGTGAATAACAAAAGCGAGCAAAGCAGTTTTATCCCTATGCTCTCATGCTCTATGAATTCATTTAAAATTTCGGATAAAAGTATCCACCCAACTAAATAACCTGAACTCTGGATAATGAGTGCTTGATATTCAAGTGAATAAGGTACTTAGGTGGCAAAGTAAATGCTATAGCAAGGTGAACATCACTAATAGATATCATCAATGATTCAATTTATGCCATTTCCAATGGCAAAACGTTTATCAATAGCGCGCTATTTATCGACGTTTTAACGCAGATAATTGCTTAAAAGGGAGGATTGAGCAAGTGCTGCTTATCCAGAGTTCAGGTTAAATAGTAACTATGTATGCTGCTGTATGCTGCTCACGAAAACTCCTTGTATACATGACGCCCTAATATGCTGGCGAAACGAGCCCAGCGAGTTAAGGTCGGTATAACTGGTTTGTTATATTGCGACTGGCCTATGAAGTAAAATACAACCATCAACTTGACTTAAAGTCTTGATTTAGAACATCAAGTTCTTTAAGTCTTTTTTCAAGCTTATCAATTTTGGACATTGATATAACCCCAAAAACAAAGCCTATGACTCCCATAGACATACCTGTAATACCAAATATAAAACCTAAATTTTCCATGTCTTTAGTTCCTCTTATGGTTGACTCAATTACTGGGTGTCCTTTAGTTTTTTGGTTTTTTTTTGAAACATGTAGTGGAACGTAAGTTTCAGGACTTGCACTCCACCTAAGGGCCTGTTGTTATAGCGCGACTTTTAGATTGCCCCATTTAGAAAGCCAGCCTTTTGAGTTTACACGGTGGTCGAATATAGACCTCAAGCGCTTTGGGTTATACGTTATTTTTAAGTTGAACAGTGAATCATATCCAAAAGCAGAAATACATTCTAAATTACCATTGGATAATTTACGAATACCTATCGCCGTTTCCTTTTCAGGCCAATAGCTCATAGCATCTAATGAACTCTTATAGGGCTTATCATTGTTTCGTATATGCATTAATGCTTGATTTCTAACTTGCCAATTTAATTTTGGCAGCATCACTTTAAGTCTTAATTCATACTCTTGAAATGCTTCAGGGTTTGATTCAGTTGAATCAAAGTAAATAACATCAACGTCATTTAACATTGTTGGCTCTGATTTTTGATGCAAACTATCCCAAATGAGATTACGAACAAATCCAGCAGCTAAATAGCATTGAGGTAAGTCAAGTAAGCGTACACATTCTAATGCAGTCAAACGTAACTCATCTAGCTCAATTAGTTCGATAATCTTGTTCATATGCTCCATGCGCTATAACGCTTCATTAACAAGCGAGTTTAGGCTTGCTAAACTTTGGTGACGAAAGAACTCGAATTTGAGGTGGGTGTCCTTTATATTTTTATATTTAACGGGAATAAGGCACATATGTGTTAGTTTACCGATGGCTCTTACTTTGCATCTTTTTCTGATGGATTGTTAAAACCACCCGGAGCATTGTCTACGACCTCTGCCACAATACCAATTATAAACATTGCAACAACAGTAACACCAAGAACAACCCAAAAGCTATAAAATAACATGCCACCCACTTTAAATGCCAGAAAGTACACCGGAGTTTTGATTCACTCCCCAAAATATGCGCCATTTAAGTCTTTGAAAATTAAGGTGGGCAGAAATTAAGGTGGGTGTATCTTTTATTTTTCATACAGGGATTAATCTCTTTGTAAATAAGCAAGTCCATTGTGCAGAATATCTAGTTTCAGTGGCGTAAAACGAAGTGTACGTACTGAATTAGTTTTTTCATTGGAGTCTGTTTGTCCGTTGTCATCCCACAGGATTTCACTGGAAACGATGAGCTGTAAAAGGTGTCCGTTTTGCCAATCAAAAAATAACAAACTAGCGATTGGGTTATGCAGGAGATTTCCGATGGTATTAAAGAACCCATTTCCGTAATATTCTTCTACTAACAATTGTCCTTTCTCATTCACTTTTACAAAGCCAGCTTCGCCGCCTCGGTGGGACATATCCACACCACGATTACGCAGCGCTTCACCATCATCAAAACTGCTGGCAATGAAAAAAGTATCGGCTTGAGTTATTAATTGTTTATCCGTCGCATCTAATACTGAACGTGTGGTCGTAGAAAACTCACCGTAAGCGACATTAGTTTTAAATGTTTTGTCTTGGATGTATTTAGGACAATTACCAAAGCTTTGTAATACGTTAATGGTGATATTTTTTTGACTAATATCTGCAACCACCGCATTTAAACGATTACGCCGTTTAGTATCAAATTCAACGCCAACTAGACCAACTTTATCCCCTACTTCGAGATCCTGATGAATAAAGTCTCCCATGGTATTTTGTGTATTGATCACCAATGAAGTGTCAGAAGGCGAATGGATAAAACCCGGTTCGCCAAATAAAACACTCGCACGAGATTGTGAATGACGAGCTGTATAGCCAATGAATATCATGGACAAGTTAGCAAAATAGTCTCGATGTTGTTCCGGCATAAAGTCGCGAATAAAACGAGGCCCAATATCTGCCATGCGTTTATCCGTACCAACACGTTTTTGAATGGTTAATTCGCCTTGATGCCAGCTCGGTACCTGTTCATTAATCATCATTATCTCCTAGGAATTAATGATATTAAGCATTAATCAGTTCAAGTCTAATGCCACCTGGAATGTAACACATCATATGGTGGATCCCTGTGTCACCTAATGGCTCTGGTGCAAACTCAATCTGTACATCATCAAGTTTCAGGAACTTTGCATGCAAGGCTTGTAATTCTTCTAGGTTGCTCACTCTCAGTGCAAAGTGATGTAACCCCACATTGTTTTGGCGATTAAAAGCAACCATGTTGTCAGCATCTTTAGCTTGCCATAGCGTTAACATAATAGAGCCATCAGAAACAAAAATAGCTGGATAAGCTGGTTTTTCACCTACTTTTTCAAAGTTAAGTTGCTCAATAAAAAAATCAACGGCTTGTTGTAAATTAGGTACGGTTAAACCTAAATGATGGATGCCTGCTGTGGTGATTGCTTGTTCGTTACTGTTGGTACTGGCTATTGTGCTGCACATAATAATAAATCTCATTGAATAATACGAATCAGGTGAACAAATCTGTTCACTCCTATTTTTACTATAGGTGAACAGCTCTGTTTACGTCAAGTGTAATTTTGTTATAATCTGATTTTTATACAGAGTGATTTCAGCATTAATCCAAATAAAGGCCGCTCAATATGCAACCAAGAAAGCAACATTTAATCGAAACCGCATTAACGTTATTTAATGAAAAAGGCTACCACGCCACGGGTATCGATTTGATTTTGGCTGAATCTAAAGTGTCTAAGGCAACCTTATATAAACACTTCCGCAGTAAAGACGAACTTATTTTAGCGGCGTTAGCATTACAGCATGAGCACGTGCTAGAGATGATTAAAAATAAAATAGAAAATGCAAAGCAAGGTGATCCTTTACGTGTTTTAGCTATGTTTGATGGATTGCATGCATGGTTTAATAGCAAGAGTTTTTACGGCTGTAATTTTATTAATGCCAGTGCTGAATATGCCGACTCTAATGATCCTATCCATGTTTATGCAGCTGAGCATAAACAATCAATTGTTGACCTTGTACAAACTGAATTACAACCAGAAGATAAACATAAAGCAGAGCAAATTGATTTATTAGTAGGTGGTGCCATTGTGATGGCACATACACGCGGCATTAAAGATGCCGCTTTGATAGCAAAAGAAATGGCACGAGCTCTTTTAAAATAGTAAAACCATAAAACGGGCCAATTCAGGTGTGTATTGAGGAAATAAATCAGACACCCATTTTAAATAATACGTCCAATATAAACAGGAAAAGTTTAACCTTAATGCACGCAATCGTGTTTTTATCGTCTGTTGAGGTTCTCGCACTATGAATTCTATCAATTAAACCTCATATGACCCAAAAAATTTATTCTGAAGGCATGTTTGGTCCGGCGTAATGACAAATACACTGTTTAAAATGGAGTGCTCTATTGAGTTTACTTAGGCTAAACGCTTTTACGCAAATAGCTTATTACAATGACTTAAATTCTGTCGTCGTTTGAAGTGTTGATGTTCGCAAAAATCAGTTAACGCCGCTTCTCGGCCCACTGCACCATGAAATTGTGTTCTAAATTCGGTGGTAATAATCAACCAGTGCGCTGCTGATATATTTAAGCGTTTTAGTATCTCTGGTTGGCTTTGCTCGATAAAGCCATGTTTCTCTTCACGGATACTACGCCCAGTGATATCAATGAGTTGCAAATAGTCTGTTAGGTCAAACGGTAGGCCTTTTGGCATATCTTCTCTTGGGTTACCAACAAAAGGCATCAGTGTGTTTGGCTGGTTGCTGATATTGTCGGTTTTATTGGCTTTATGATGGGTTTTCTCACTTGCTTTTGTTTGCTCACAGCGCAGTTTAACGCTGGTGTGGTTTGAACTCTCTGGCGTGTCAGCGATATTGGCGCGAACAGGGTTTAAGTCAACATAAGCCATACAAGCCACTAGCGCTGTTTCATCCAACAGTGCTTGGGATTTAAATCGCCCTTCCCAAAACCGGCCTTTGCAATCATCTTCTTGATTCGCCTGACGTGCTATTTTTTCATTGATTTCACGCATAAACCAACTGATGTCAATAAGGCGTTGGCGATATATATCAGCCGTAGTATTTACCATATCCAGTAGTGGCTCTACGAGCGTATCGCCATTCAGGTATTGCTGCGTTAATAGTGTGCCTTTGTGTAACCGATGCCAGCGCTCAAGTACCTCATTCATACTCCATTGCTTGGCTTTGTCTTCATCAACAAATAGCACGACATGACAATGATTGCTCATAAGCGCACATTTCAATAGCAAAAACCGTGGTGAGGAAATGTAATTTATCTTCTATCCACCCTCGCCGATGTTCAAAGCTTTGCCCTGAGTGCTTATCTTCACCGCATAAAAAGGCACGCCTGACACAGCGAGTCATACAGTGATAGTAAGGTGTATCTGCTAAACTAATTTGTTGCTTTCTGGGGCTAGTCATCACGTATCTGATATAAATGAGAAAAGGTCATTTGAGCTTAGTACACAGACTAGGTTAGTTCAATTTAGGATGGGTGTCCTTTATATTTTTTAAAACAGAAATATAATGGACAACAAGTTGCGGTCGCCTGTGAATTAAAAAAAGGCCCTTTAATTTACGCATTAAGTAAATTTAAGCACATTGTTTTATTTACCATCAATCCTTCAACCGTCGCCAAATACCGAAAGGCATTTACACACAGTGGCGCTAAAGATGACCCGACAGATGCCGCAATCCAGTTAGAAATATTGCAGCAACACATGTCAAAACTTAACGTTATCATGCCAGATACACAGAGTATCAGGTCGTTGGCTCAGCTGGTTGAATATCGTCGAAAGCTCGTGCAAGACCGAGTTGATTTAACCAACAGACTGAGCACGACACTTAAGAACTATTACCCTCAGGTCCTTGATTGGTTTAATGAAAAAGACAGTATGATATTTTGCGACTTCCTGTTGCGTTGGCCATCACTAGCGAAAGTTAAACGCGCAAGAAAACAAACATTACATGATTTTTTTAACCTACATAACGCCCGTTATCCTAACGTAAATGAAAAGCGTATTGATGACATTAAACACGCTGAGTCTTTAACAAGCGACAACGCTATCATCGGCCCCAACTTGTTATTGGTTGAATGCTTGGTGGGTCAACTCAAACAGCTAATGCTATCCATCGAACGTTTCGACCATGAGATAAAATCAATTTATAAACAACATAGCGACCGATTTATATTTGATAGTTTGCCAGGGGCTGGTCCGCAAATGGCACCAAGATTACTAGCCGCGATGGGCTCAAACCGTGAGCGTTATCAATCGAGTGAAGAAGTACAAAAATATGCGGGTATTGCACCAGTAACAGAACGCAGTGGCAAAAAAGAATGGATACATTGGCGCTACTCATGCACCACATTTTTACGGCAGACATTTGTTGAATGGGCAGGTCAATCGGTGCGTTATTCG
>NZ_MUZV01000008.1:0-97271 GCF_002000025.1 Cognaticolwellia aestuarii | reverse complement strand
TGGCGTGTCAGCGATATTGGCGCGAACAGGGTTTAAGTCAACATAAGCCATACAAGCCACTAGCGCTGTTTCATCCAACAGTGCTTGGGATTTAAAGCGTGCTTCCCAAAACCGGCCTTTGCAATCATCTTCTTGATTCGCCTGACGTGCTATTTTTTCATTAATTTCACGCATAAACCAACTGACGTCAATAAGGCGCTGGCGATATATATCAGCCGTAGTATTCACCATATCCAGTAGTGGCTCTGCGAGCGTATCGCCATTGAGGTATTGCTGGGTTAATAGCGTACCTTTGTGCAACCGATGCCAGCGCTCAAGTACCTCATTCATACTCCATTGCTTGGCTTTGTCTTCATCAACAAATACCACCACATGATAATGATTGCTCATCACCGCATAAGCACACATTTCAATAGCAAAAACCGTGGTGAGGAAATGTAATTTATCTTCTATCCACCCTCGCCGATGTTCAAAGCTTTGCCCTGAGTGCTTATCTTCACCGCATAAAAAGGCACGCCTGACACAGCGAGTCATACAGTGATAGTAAGGTGTATCTGCTAAACTAATTTGTTGCTTTCTGGGGCTAGTCATCACGTATCTGATATAAATGAGAAAAGGTCATTTGAGCTTAGTACACAGACTAGGTTAGTTCAATTTGGGATGGGTGTCCTTTATATTAATTTAGGATGGGTGTCCTTTATATTTTTCTCTGAGTGCTTATCTTCACCACATAAAAACGCACGCCTGACACAGCGTGTCATACAGTGATAGTAAGGTGTATCCACTAAACTGATTTGTTGCTTTCTGGGGCTAGTCATCACGTATCTGATATAAATGTGAAAAGGTCATTTGAGCTTAGTACACAGACTAGGTTAGTTCAATTTGGGATGGGTGTCCTTTATATCTACGATCACGCACCTGACATAAATAAGAAAGGGTCATTTGAGCTTAGTAGACAGACTAGGTTAGTTCAATTTAGGATGGGTGTCCTTTATATTGTTGTAATGCTAACGCCCAATTAACAGGCTAAAAATTGTTGGCTAAAATAGCGACGAAGGAGCAAAAGCCAACTGTTTTTTGTCCTTGTTTAATTTCTTGTTATGTTTTTATCTATACTGACCATCAGAAGTTGTAACATTGACATCCTGATAACCTGTAGCTAAAAGCATAAACTCCATATCACCTTTTGAAATATTACACTTAGGCCCTAAGCTAACGGTTTTTATTGAAGTACCATCTTTATTACCAAGGCTCACATTACAAAAAGGAGTTAATCCAAATTTCGATGTACGAAAGTTTAAATCAAATAATTTATGCTTTTTTAGTGATTCGTCTAAATATAACTCTGAACGTTTTGAATGCTCGATTATAGCTCTTACTTCTTGCTCATTTTTATAGAAGTCAGACTTGAATGAAGCAGCTAATCTTGAAAGTCCAATGGATAGTTTGTAACTTTCAACTCTGTCAGTAATGAAGTCACCTATACTATCTAGTAATTTGGCAACAGAATCTTCAAATGCTTTCTGAGAGTATATAACCTCATGAAATTGAACAAAACTAACTTTTCTTTCATCACCTTTATAAAATGAAGGGATAACTGTTGTGTTATTCGAACTCAAGATGGCTTTATCAATACCAATAACTACACCTTTTCCATCATCGCCATAAGCTCTCCATTGACTTAAATCATCTGGATTTTCAGAAAATGAACAGCCTAATAGAAGTTGTTCATTTTCGTTGCCCAAAAAATGATTAGTTTCAAACCAATCAAATAAATCAGGAAATTTACTTTTAAAAAGATTCTCGATCAACTTTATGCCAAATATGAACTCCTGAGGATCATTCATTTTTGAAAGATCTGAAGCCCATAAAGATTGGCTATCAAGGACTTTCATAAAAGTATCTACGCTTGTGTAATGGTAAATTAACATACAGGACTCTCATGAAAAACATAACAGCTTATTATGAGGAAAAAATCCTTGTTTAAACAAGGAAAAAATCCTTCTTTCATATTTTAAGATAATCAAAACATACCCGATTTGTTCCCTATCTACAATAAGTTACTAATAAAACATTTCGTTATGACAAAGACATAAACGAGAATATTTCCTTTTTATTGGATGAAAGCAGGAAACCACACTGAGCTGTATAAATATACAGCACAATTTATGACGTAACAAAATAAATAAGGATAACTATATGAGCTCTCTTTTTCTTACTCATATTAAAGAGCAGATGTGGACAAAAAGATATGCAAAACGCACTATCGAGTCTTATTTATATTAGATAAAAGCGTTTATCATTTTTAATAATAAGCGACACCCGAGCACTTGCCATAATCGTGAAGTTGAGTATTTTCTCTCTCACTTGTCTAATGTTATCAATGTGGCACCTAAAACACAGGCGTTAGCATTGAATGCCTTATCGTTTATGTACAAATATGTACTTAAAAATGAGTTAACCTTGGAATTGAATTTTAATAAAAGCCATATTCAGCAAAAATTACCTGTCGTACTAACTCAAAAAGAAGTATCAGCACTGCTTGTACAAATTGACGCTAACTATCAATTAATTTGTCAACTTATGTATGGTAGCGGCCTACGATTAATGGAAGCTGTTCGTTTAAGAGTACAAGATATAGACTTTGATTTTTACACGGTAAGAGTATGGCAAGGTAAGGGAGGAAAAAACCGCTGCGTGACATTGGCAAAAGAGCTTGTTGATGCATTAAAGATGCAAATAAATAGCGTTGAATTACTTTTTAATGGTGACTTTAAAAAACCTGATTATCAAGGGGTGTATTTGCCTTTCGCACTCAGTAGGAAATACCCAAACGCACGAAAAGAGTTAGGATGGCATTATTTATTTCCTTCAAAAAGACTCAGTATAGACCCTAAAGTTAATGCGCTTAGACGACATCATATAAATGAAACATCGATAAGAAAAGTCGTAAAAAAAGCAGCTAAGCAAGCCCATATAAAAAAGAATATTACTTGTCATACATTACGTCACTCTTTTGCTACACACCTATTACAACGAGGAGCTGATATTCGCACAGTGCAAGAGCAATTAGGCCATACTGACATTAGAACAACACAAATTTACACTCATGTGATTGAATGTGGTGCTGATGGCGTCACTAGCCCTTTATCTGATCTAATGAAAACAATGTCAAATTGATCAATGTAAATGATTTGATATGGAACAAAAAAGCTACAACCTCTTCTTTGAAAGCTTTAGTGTAAGTTTTGTATTGTTGTTTTTGATGCATAAAACACCTCAAGTAATGATGATATTATCCTTAATCAAAGTGTCCTATGCCATTAAACCAGAACAAAATACGACAACACTACATAAAAGAACACTTATCTAGCGTTATTTTTACCATTAAATAATCTCAAGTTGAAAGCCTGATGACAGCTAGCTGGCTGTAAAACGAGACATCAATTATCGATGATAATTGAAGTGATTACGCATCGAACTCGCTGAGCACCGCTAAGAATTGATCCCCGTATTTGTCTAGTTTACTAACGCCAACACCACTTATCGCTAACAGTTGCTCTCGATTACCCGGCTTGGTGGTGATCATGTCAATTAGGGCACTGTCATGAAATACCGTAAAAGGTGGAATACCATGCTCGTCAGCCAATTTTTTGCGTAATGCTCGTAGTGCTTGCCATAACGGCTCTGCATGCTCTGGTACATTAGCTTTTACTTTTGATTTTGATGATTTTCTCGCGTTTTGTTTTTTGCTTAGCTGGGTATTGTCTTTTCGCAGTTCAACGCTTTCTTCACCCCGCAATAAGGGCCGGCATTTATCGGTCAATTTAAATGCGCCAAAGCTATCCATATCAGCGTAAATATAGCCGCGAGAAACCAGTTGCCTGAACACCGAATGCCATTGGTTAGTGTCTAGCTCGGTGCCAATACCAAAGGTAGTGAGTTGTTGGTGTTGAAATTGCGTTATTTTTGCGCTGTTTTTACCCAATAAAATATCAATGAGGTGATTAACCCCAAAGCGTTGGCCGCTACGATAGACACAACTTAGTGCTTTTCGCGCGGCATCGGTGCCATCCCATTTTTCAACGGGTGTAATGCAGGTATCACAGTTTCCGCAGGGCTTGGCCAAGTGCTCAGCAAAATAATGCAGCAGTGTTTGTCGACGACACGTGGTTATTTCACAAAGCCCTAACATGGCATCAAGTCGTTGGCGCTCAATACGTTTTTGTTGCTCGGGGGCTTGTGATTTGTCTAACATTTGTTTTAATTTAATAACATCTTGCAAGCCATAAACCATCCAGGCGTTTGCTGCTTGACCATCGCGCCCTGCTCGGCCGGTTTCTTGGTAGTACGATTCAATGCTTTTAGGTAAATCAAGGTGTGCAACAAAACGCACATCGGGCTTATCGATACCCATACCAAAGGCAATAGTGGCAACGATGATCAGGCCATCTTCTCTTAAAAATCTGTTTTGATGCAGCTCTTTAACCTCGTTAGGTAAACCCGCATGATACGGCAGTGCCTGTAAACCTTGTTGGCATAGCCAGTTGGCGGTTTCTTCGGTTTTTTTACGTGATAAACAATAAATAATACCGGCATCGTGTGCATGCTCGTGGCGAATAAAATTGAGTAACTGTTGACGAGCATTTGCTTTTTGACCAATGCGATATTGAATATTGGGTCGGTCAAAACCGGCAACGAAATGCTTAGCATCGTCAAGCTGTAATTTTTCACTGATTTCTTTGTGGGTTCTGGGATCCGCGGTTGCAGTTAAGGCTATGCGTGGCACCAATGGGAACTGCTGAGGTAGTAACGATAGCTGCAAGTAGTCGGCTCTAAAGTCGTGCCCCCATTGTGAAACACAATGGGCCTCATCGATGGCAAATAAAGCAATATTGCATTGTTGTAGCAGTGATAACATGCGCGGCTGAGTTAAACGCTCAGGGGCAATATAGAGTAGGTCTAACTGCCCTTGCATTAGGGCCTGCTCAACATTATTGGCTTGCTGGTGATCGAGGGATGAGTTTAAAAAGCTGGCCTTAACACCAAGCAGCGTTAAGGCATTGACTTGATCTTGCATCAAGGCAATTAATGGCGATATAACAATAGCGCAACCTGAGCGAATAAGCGCCGGCACTTGATAACATAAAGATTTACCGCCACCGGTAGGCATAAGCACAAGTGCATTGTTACCGTTGATAACCGTGTTAATCACTTCATCTTGGGGCTTTCTAAACTCGGCATAGCCAAAAACAGTATTAAGAACTGACAGTGCTGAATTATTCATAAAAGGCCGCCATTGTTATATTATTTAGGGTGTAAACATGGGTAGTCATTGTTTCTCGCTCAAGTACTTTTAGCCTATATATAACCGAATTATTCGCTAAACAGAATTCATTAGCGTGGGATTATTTTACTGGCTATTAGTTGACTCGCTATGAGTCGGCTCGCTATGTTGAGTATAATGCTAGCCTTTAATAATTATGTAGTCACGCTAGGCTGAGGATATTTAGTGCCAATAGTAAATAGCCATTTGAATTGACTATTTGCTGCTGGCTAATAACGTATGACTCATACCTTCTGATTCATACCTTCTGATTCATACCTCCTAGCTAATCGCTTTTACTTAATCGCTATTGGCTAACAGCAACCGATGGTATTGCCATTACTTGCTGCCACCACGCCATGGTTTTTTTAGGGTTTTTAAGTAGCACCATCTCACCAAAACGTGGCGTTAATACGTTTACCTGCTGCGCCTTTGCTAACGCTGTAATACGCTCAAGCGGTTCAAACCAGTCATGCACAGCTAAGTCAAAGGTTGCATTGTGTACTGGAATGATATATTTGCCTTTTAAATCAAGATGCGCTTGCAAGCTTTGCTCTGGTGTCATGTGTATTTCTTGCCATAGCGTGTTATAGGCGCCTGTTTCCATTAAGGTAAAATCGAACGGGCCTAAGCGTTGGCCAATTTCTTTAAAACCCGAAAAGTAGCCGCCGTCGCCGCTATAAAATAGCTTTGTATCTTTTGACTCAATTACCCAGCTTGCCCAAAGCGTTTCGTTTCTGTCGAATAATCCACGGCCTGAAAAGTGCTGCGCTGGTGTTGCGGTCAATTTGAAATGCGAAAATTGACGGGTTTGCCACCAATCAAATTCAATAATTTTATCTTCTGCAATACCCCAATCTCGCAAATGTTCACCCACTTTTAGCGGCGTGACGAAGTAATCCACTTTATCGGCGAGCTGCAAAATAGTTTCTTGGTCTAAGTGGTCATAATGATCATGGCTAATAATAACCGCGCTTATATTTGGTAGTTGTGCAACACTCATTGGCGGTTGATGAAAACGTTTTGGCCCAGCCCATTGTACAGGCGATGCCCGTTCACTAAAAATAGGGTCTATTAAGATAAATTTACTGTGCAATTTTATCAGTAATGTTGAATGACTAAGGCGATAAAGTACGTCGTTAGTCTCCTTCAGTAAATTCGCCGTTGTTATGCTCTCAACAGGGATTATTTTTGTGGGTACTGGCTCAGCTCTTTTGGCTTGCCAAGACTGCTTTACTATATTCCACATATCAGCCAAGGAGCTGTGAAAAACAATTTCACTGTTTTGAAACTCGCCATTGAGCAGCCTGCTTGTATGGGGTGTATCACGTGCGGCGAATAAACTTAACGACATCACTATCGCGCCCAACGCAATCAAGCAAATTAATTTATACATTTTTACCTACTAAACAAACCAGCAAACCAGTTTTAGCGTCGAACGACCAAGATAGTCAATCAAGCGACAGTATCATTTTCTAATAACGTAGCGACTTGTTCTTCATTATATTGCAAAAATTGCGTTAAAATTTGTTCGCTATGTTGGCCAATGTTTGGCGCCGCATGTTTATATTGCAATGGCGTTTCTGACAAGTTTATTGGTGAAGCAATGGTGTTGATCAATTCGCCATTTTCATCAGGCAGTTGCCTAACCATATTGCGATGCTGCACCTGCGGATGATTAAACACTTGCGCTAAAGTATTCACTGGGCCACAAGGCACCGCTATTGCTTCTAAAGTGGCAACCCAATAATCAGTACTGTGCTTCGCAATAATACTAGCCAGTATGGGGATAAGCGCAGCGCGATTTTCGACTCTTTGTTGGTTGGTTTTAAATAATGTATTACTGGCTAATTCATGACATTGTGCAGCTTGGCAAAACTTTTTAAATTGCAGGTCATTACCTACGGCTAATATTAAACTGCCATTTTGAGTGGCAAAGGTTTGGTATGGCACGATATTAGGGTGGCCATTGCCGAAACGTTCGGGGTTTTGTCCTGTGGCCAAATAATTCATGCCTTGATTGGCCAAAGTGGCAACTTGTACATCAAGTAAGGCAATATCAATATGCTGACCTTTACCGGTATGTGTTTTCGCGAGCAATGCCGCAAGAATAGCGTTAGCGCTATAAAGTCCGGTCATAACATCAACTACGGCAACGCCCACTTTCATTGGCTCACCATCAGCGGCGCCAGTTAAGCTCATTAAGCCCCCCTCACCTTGGATCATCGCATCGTAGCCGGCTTTGTGCGCGTAAGGCCCTTGCTGACCAAAGCCGGTAATTGAACAATAAATCAATTGAGGGTTAAGTAATTTAACCTGCTGATAGCTCAAGCCATACTTTTCAAGGCCACCCACTTTATAGTTTTCTATCAGAACATCGGCTTTAGCGATCATATCTTTGATCACTTGTTGTCCTTCTGGTTGAGTGATGTCGATAGCAATTGATTGTTTGTTACGGTTTGCACAGTGATAATATGCCGCTTGGGCAGGTTGTTGATTATTAGCGGCCTTGATAAAAGGAGGCCCCCAATGTCGGGTATCATCGCCTGTTTTAGGGCGTTCAACTTTAATCACCTCTGCGCCCATATCCGCCAACATTTGCGATGCCCAAGGTCCAGCCAAAATTCGGCTTAAGTCAATTACTTTAATACCTTTTAACGCTTCTGACATTTCAAAACCTTAAATTTTATAAGTTGTGCTGAAAAACTCTCATGTAACTTGCCTAATTATGATAATTTATCGTTAACAGATAGAACAGCTTTAACAGCAATATTACCGAGGTAGTTTATAACACCTCTTCAAGCATGCTTAAATAATCAGCGAGCTTGTGAACACTTTTCCAATAATTTTTACCTCATTAAGTTAAGGAGAATATTTTGCAAAAAATTAAACAATCCGCATTACTTAAAACCAGCTCATACATTAACGGTCAGTGGCACGCATCTGATGTGACATTTACGGTCTCAAATCCTGCAACAAACGAGGTACTAGCACAAGTGTCTGATGCGGGCGAAAACGACGCTAAATTGGCTATACAGGCCGCTAAAAAAGCTTTCAGAGCCTGGGCGGACATGGCTGCACACGAACGCGCAAAGTTGTTACGTAACTGGTTTAACTTGATGATGGAGCATCAGGACGATCTCGCTCGTATACTGACTTTAGAGCAAGGCAAACCCTTAGCTGAAGCCCAAGGAGAAATAGCCTACGGAGCGGGTTTTATTGAATGGTTTGCTGAAGAAGGTAAACGTGTTTACGGTGATACCATACCTAGCTTGTCAGCAGATCAAAAAATACTGGTCATTAAACAAGCCGTTGGTGTGGTTGCTGCAATCACACCGTGGAACTTTCCCAATGCAATGATTGCCCGTAAAGCCGCTGCAGCGCTAGCGGCTGGCTGTACATTTGTGGTACGTCCTGCAGCGCAAACACCTTTGTCAGCACTAGCAATGGCAGAGTTGGCTGAACAAGCAGGTATTCCTGCTGGTGTATTCAATGTCGTCGTTGGTCAAGATGCTCGAGCGATTGGCGAAGTATTTACCACGGATACTGATGTGGCTAAATTTACATTTACGGGCTCAACAGCTGTCGGCAAAAGCCTGATCAAGCAATGTGCCTCAACGGTTAAAAAGGTCTCGATGGAGCTTGGTGGTAATGCGCCCTTTATTGTCTTTAATGACGCTGATATTGCAGAAGCGGTCAAAGGCGCGATCAACTCGAAGTACAGAAATGCAGGTCAAACTTGTGTATGTACAAACCGTATTTTTGTTCAAAAAGAAGTTTTAGCCAGTTTTACTGAACAATTTACAAGTGCTGTTAATAACTTACATGTCGGTAATGGTATTAATGACAATATACAAATTGGCCCCATGATCTCAACTGAAGCCGTTGATAATGTAGCTAAATTAGTTGAAAAGTCGATACAGCAAGGTGCAATCTTACATGCCGGTGGTAAGCGCCACCAGGCCGGCAGAAACTTTTTTCAACCAACCATTTTGACCCAAGTAACGCCAGATATGCCTGTAGCGCGCAACGAAGTTTTTGGCCCGGTTTCACCCATTATTGCTTTTGAGAGTGAAAGTGATGTTATTGCCATGGCAAACGATACCGAATATGGTTTAGCCGCTTACTTTTATGCGCGTGATATTGGTCGTGTTTGGCGAGTTGCACAGGCATTGGAGTATGGCATGGTGGGTATTAATGAAGGTTTAATTTCCAATGTTGCGGCACCATTTGGTGGCGTAAAACAATCAGGTAGTGGCCGTGAAGGCTCTAAATATGGCTTAGATGATTATTTAGCGATTAAATACCTGTGTATGGGGGGTATTAAAGATTAATTGCTGCGCTCAAGACAGCAAATCTAGCCAGTAACAATAAGTGTCATATTTACGTGAAACTTGTACCTAAAATTTATCCCTAAAACTTGTACCTAACGTAGTTCGTTATCGACAAGTTTAGGGACAAATTTCATTGCACAACAACGTAGCTATTGAGCTCGCAATTGACTCACCACCTTGACATTATTGTGCAGTGTTTTATGTACCGGACATTTATCAGCAATGGCTAAAAATCGCGCTTGTTGCTCGGTATCAAGCTCACCGATAAAACTAATTTCACGTACTATCGCTTCAATGCCTTGTGTTTTATTTTCACACTGCTGACAATCTTGTTGATAATTACGATCGTGCCTTAGCTCAACGTTAATATGCTTTATAGCTAAGCCTTTTCGTGTCGCGTACATACGTAAGGTCATGGCCGTGCAAGCACCTAAGCCCGCTAGTAAATGCTCGTAGGGATCTGGCCCCATATTATTACCGCCGACACTTTCTGGCTCATCAGCTAGCCAATAATGGCTATTGGTGCTGACATGTTGGGTGAACTTATGATTTTTTTCTTCCACAATAACATGGCCTTTAGTGACTTGACGATGAATACTAGCGCCCTTAGCATCATTTTTGTTCAGCTCATCAGCTTCAGCAACTATATATCGTCCAGCCCAAGCGGCAATAACATCAGCAGCATATTCGGCATCGCGTTTATTCGTTAACAGGTGATCAGCATCGTCCAAACTAACAAAGCTTTTTGGATGCAAAGCTGCTTGATATATTTTTTCAGCTTCACTGATGTTCACCGTTGCATCTATTGGTGAATGCATAACCAACAGCGCTTTTCGTAACTGACTTATATGACTGGTGTCGTAACGCTTAATATCATCTAAAAATTGTTTTTCTATGGTAAAAACGCGGCCAGCCAAATTAACTTCTGCTTTACCGTTTTGTTCAATATCATCAAGTTGCAAAGCAAAGTTATGGGCAACATGCGCGGCATCAGATGGCGCACCAATAGTTACCACTGCAGCTGCTTCTGCTACATGCTGGGCAACACCAAGTACCGCTGCACCGCCCAAGCTATGACCAATTAACAAGCGCGGCGCTTGATATTCTGTGCGTAAAAATTCTGCAGCAGCAATCAAGTCTTGTATGTTAGAAGAAAAATTACTGTTGGCAAAATCACCATCACTGTTACCTAAACCAGTAAAATCAAACCTTAAAACCGCAATACCTTTACTTACCAAAGCTCGGCTAATGCGCGATGCGGCAGCAATATCTTTACCACAGGTAAAGCAATGAGCAAATAAGGCGTAGAACTTAACTTCAGATTCAGGACTTTCTAGCAAACCACTGAGTTTATGTTCACCACTGATAAATTGTACTTTTTTGCGCATAAATGCTCCTTTGTTAATGGGTTGTCATAGCTAGGGTTTAGCATTGAAGCTTATCAAAACTGACCGCAGCAACTTAAGATAAATTTCCTAGTTGTTAATTTTCTAAAATTTAATTCGATACATATTATCTTTTATTGTATAAAATATACCTAAATTAAGTAACTTTTATAAGGCGTAAATATGACAATAGGTGTTGGTGGCTCTACCGCAAAAATTGAATTAGAAAAACTCGTCAATATGACCAGTAACGTTAACACAATCACAGCAGATGAATTTAAGCAACGCATAGCTAAAGCACAAGCTATTATGGTTGAAAACAATATTGCAGCCACTTATGTTAATGCTGGTACTAACTTGTTTTACTTCACCGGTACTCGATGGTATGCCAGTGAGCGTATGGTTGGCGCTATTATTCCTCAGCAAGGTGACATCAAATATATCACGCCTTTCTTTGAAGTGAATACCCTAAACCAATATATGAGCGTTAAGGGCGAAATCAAAGGCTGGCAAGAGCATGAAAGCCCATATCTATTATTTCGACAAACCTTGTCTGACATGGGCATCAATGCCGGCCGGATTGCCATTGATGAATCAACAGCATTTTTTATAGTCGACGGCATCAAAACAGCGGCACCTGACTTAACGCTGATTGATGCAAAATGTGTAACAGCAGGCTGTCGAGCAGCGAAGTCAGATACTGAAATAGCTTTATTACAGCAAGCAAAAAACATGACTCTTGAGGTACATAAAGCCGCCGCGCGCATTCTACGTGTTGGAATTACCACCCAAGAAGTGACTACTTTTATCGACCAAGCACACCGTAAAGTAGGTGCAACTGCGGGTTCATATTTTTGTATTGTACTGTTTGGTGAAGACTCTTCTTACCCGCATGGCGTAAAATCACCTAAACGCTTAGAAAAAAATGACATGGTGTTAATTGATACCGGCTGCCAGGTTGAGGGCTACAATTCAGACATTACCCGCACTTATGTTTTTGGTGAGCCAAGCCAACGCCAACGCGAAATGTGGATGGTAGAAAAGCTAGCACAAAAAGCGGCTTTTGATGCTGCTAACATAGGTGTGCCATGTGGGGATGTTGATGTTGCTGCAAGAAATTATATCGCAAGCCAAAATATGGGCCCTGACTATGAAACGCCGGGTTGCCCACACAGAACAGGCCATGGTATTGGCTTAGATATTCACGAATGGCCTTACCTAATACGCAGTGATAGAACACCATTAGCTAAGGGCATGTGTTTTTCAAACGAACCCATGTTGGTATTGCCCAATGAATTTGGTGTTCGTTTAGAAGATCATTTCTATATGACCGAAACCGGCGCTAAATGGTTTACCGAACCGTCTTACTCAATTGATGACCCTTTTGGTTATCAAGCAAGTTAAAGCTTTAACCGCAGTGTTTTTACAACCTTATTTATAGTTTGCAAAAACACTGCTATTTAACGACTATGCTCTTTTCGGGCGTGAAATAGTTTGGCGTATGGCTTAGCATTGGATAGAATCGACGCATTGTTATTTTTGATATCGAGCTTATGCACGCATTTTTAGAATATATACCGTTAGTTATTTTCTTCATTTTCTATAAATTTACTGATATTTATTGGGCTACGGCCTCCTTAATTCTTGCATCAGCGATTCAAATTACTTATTTCATCATAAAAAAGCAGCCAATACCGAAGAGAAATTTAATTTTCTTTGGCTTAATTGCCATTTTTGGCGGCCTAACTATTTATATGCATGACGATACTTTTTTGAAATGGAAAGTGACGATTATTCAAGGTTTTTTTGCTATTGCGTTGATTATCAGCCAGAAAGTTTTTAATAAAAATATTATCAAAGAGTTTTTAGGCGAAGCACTAACTTTACCTGAACACATTTGGGATAAATTAAATCTTGCTTGGGCCATTTTTTTCGCCGTCTGTGGTCTACTAAATTGGTATATCGCATTTAACTTTAGCTTAGAAACATGGGTTAATTTTAAAGTGTTTGGCCTGACGGCATTAACCTTTATATTCGCCATCGGCTCAGTGTTATCTTTATATAAATATATGCCTGATGAGCATGCACAAACAAACAAAAAGTAGCGATTATTGATCGCGGTTAATTAAACAATAATTTTGGATGGAAAAATGTTTTATATTATCTATAGTGAAGATGTTGAAAACAGTTTAGCGCTGCGTTTGTCAGTTCGTGAAGATCATTTAGATCGATTACGTGCCTTACAAGCACAAGGTAAATTGTTAGTTGCTGGCCCTTGTCCTGCAATTGACAGTGAAAACCCTGGTGATGCTGGCTTTACTGGCTCGGTGATTATTGCCGAATTTGACAGCTTAGTTGCAGCGCAACAATGGGCAGACCAAGACCCCTACATCGCCGCGGGTGTTTATAAAAACGTTACCGTTAAACCGTACAAAAAAGTACTTCCAGCATAAGCAGTAAATTTTACTTCATGAATTATAAAGCACTTAACACATATATATTGTTCGCCAGTTTACTATTATCTGGTAATGTGATGGCGAAAAACACCATCGCTAGCTGTGAAGAAAAAATGGCCACCACTGACGATATATCAAGGTGTCTCGATAGTGTAAAAGAAAAGAAAGATCGTGAGCTTCAAACCTGGATAAACAATCAAACCTTTATATTAGAAGAGCTGGCGGCTCATAATGGTCGTCATGCTTCACTTAATATGTTTAAACGTTCACAACGTAACTTTATCAGTTATCGAGAAAATAACTGTCGTTGGCAATATTTAGTACTTGCGCCGGATCCCCACGCAGCTGCCGCCTACAAAAAATGTTATATCACGTTAACGCAATACCGTATTGAAGAACTCGCCAGTCTTAATAAATAACAGTGAACTCAGTAAGTCATTTAGGCTTAGTCAGGCAATATACCTTAGTCCACTGCCGTTGAAATTAAGCCTATTGAACGTTTAAATTGCGCTGATAACGACTAATTACCGTGTCAATAATGACGGCAATGACTAAAGCAACACTCAACAACTGTAACGCAATAGCGGCAAAAATATCTGGCGCTTTCATCAGTGTTGCCATTAGCGAGTCTTTGTAATAAAAGAACCACTGATGATCAAGTGGAAACACAACCGTGTGCAAGTAATAAAAAACTTTCGTAAAACCAACGCTTGCAAGTAATACCAGCACCGCTAAAAGTAATATCAACACCGTGAGCGCTTTTTGTTTAGTTGTGGGCATTACCCTACTCGAATTGTCCGTTAATAATTGTCCTTTTTCGATAGCAAGCACTTTAAGTTGCTGACAATAAAATAAAGCTAAAGCTAAGAAAACAAATAAATTACCTAACCAAAAATGGTTAATATTATCAAGCAGGTTAGCGACATCTTGCAGGTGCTCTACCTCACTAGCCGTTAGAAGCTTTCGTAGCTTAAATTGTTTGTTTGTATAAGTTATGTCAGCTAAACCAACACCATGGTGGTGAATAGCCGTAACAATATCAGCAAATTTTTCTTGGTGTAATTTAATGTCATCTATTGGGAAATCACGCTTGCCTTGGGTGTTTCTCGGAACACTTTTATCGACCACTTGATGTATGTCTAATACTTGATACCAAACCCCATAAAAAAAATTATTCACTTTACTCACTTGCCAACTAATGCCTAGCGAAAAAGTCAGCAGGGAGAATGCAAACAACCCCCATACCAGTTGACGAAATAGCTGTATTTTTATCATCCGATGCTTAAAACTCATATTCAATAGCTACACGCAAAATATGATCTTTACTGTCACCATTTAATCCCGTTATAAAGCCAGCCTCCCATTTCAATTGCTTTTGTCCTTCAAACCTTTGGATACCCATAAATGCCGGACCGATACCGGTGTAGTCCTCACCCATATAAAATTCAATCGCGGGTTGGACTTGCGGTAACCAACGATAACGGTATTGCAAACGAAACTCACCTTCAAATTCACTTTCGATATCGCCGCCGGTTTCATAAATTAAGAAAGCATTGAGCGCTAAACTATTTCGGCCAAATTCTTTTTCAAATAATAAACCGGTGGTAACTTCCCAAATATCCAACTTATGCTCCTTTTCAACTTCAAGAAGCATGCCCCAATCAGCCCAATATTCACCTTGCTCAGTTATCATCCACCGTGTTTCCACTTCATAAGCAGATAGACCAAAATCACCGGTACTGTCTCGCTCACCAACAAGATAAACTTCAATCATAAGGTGCTCAGTTAGCGATTGCCCGTACGCTAACCTGTGCCCTAAGCTATTACCATCATCATTTTGATGTGACAACATGCGCCATTCAAATTCACGCTCGTTAGGTAGCACATAAGGATGATACACCTTATCAACAACGACACCATCTGCGACTGCAGTATGGTTGAAAACGACGACCAGGCTAAAGAAAATAATCCGCAGCAGACTTATTAACCTATGACAACGCATTACGCAGCCTCCTTAGGTAGGGTTATGGTGAGGCTTTGCTTACTAATAACAGTAGGTAAAAACATCAAACCAAATGCTATAAAAATAGCTGATAAATAAAGTAATAACTGCAACATTGTTGGCGTAGCATCATAGCCAACAAAAACAGTTAACAACTGCCCTAATTCTGAATTTTCGATAATAATATGGTTTGAGTCCCACAAAAAACGTTCACTTGATAAGATATCAATTTGTATCAGTAAATTCGTGGCTTTCATTAACAAACCAGCACTAAAAAATATCAGTAAAAACTGAGCAATCACTCGACAATAACGTTCAATAAAGGCCATCAAAAAGTACAGTAATACGGCAATACTTGCGCAAATTCCGCCCCCGAGAATAACGCCAGCAACCAGCACATTTGAGGCATTATTTTGGAACCAGTAGCCGGTAATATAAATCAAAAAATTTGCACTGTTGAGCGTTATCACTATGACCATTAAACTGCCAGCACAAAGACAAATGTTCCAATGTTGTCGCGTACTTAATTGCCCTTGCATTTTGGGTAACTGCATCAGTAGTACTAATGCGATAAAATAACAAATAATATAGAGGCACGCATAAAGCCACTCACGCCCTGTGCTATCAATGGTGTGCGAAATATCATCAATAGCGGTTAGTAATAAAAAACTAAAGATCACGCTAACGCCCGCAGCAATAAAATACCATATTGGCTTTATACCCTGGTGTTGCAATAAGGAAATTAAAATAGTGCTGATTACAAATATTGGTAAGGCATCACGTAAAAACAGAATGATAGTATTAATCAGCACGGTTAAGCTCCTTAACCAGCGCCTGCTGTGTAACAGGTTTATCTGGGCTGTTTGAACTTAACGCTGTTGCATCAATGAGTGTGTTTTGGTTGACCTTCGCGTTTAGCTTGCTTGACTTAACAACAATTGCACCTTGGGCGCTATTAGGGTTGAACTCACCAAAAAATTCATAACGCCCAGGTAATAAGGGACCAATAAAAATAACCGCTTTTTTTTGCGGAAAAATCACTTTTTCTCGATTAAGGTCAAAACTGTCAAACTCTTCAGGTGTCTGATCTTGATTATGGATAATCAACTTTACTTTGGTGTTGGCTGGAATTTCTATTTCTGCGGGATAAAAAAGGTGGTTTTTAAGGATCAGTTGAAATTCCGGTCGCTTAGCTAAGCTCGGTAAGGACAACAGAATAAAAGCGACAATAACGCCTTGAACAAATTTACTTCGAACGTTTACCATTAAACGCGCCCTACTGTCGACGGAACATTTTGTTGGCGATCATCGGCATTTTTTTGATTATTTTTGTCAATTTTATTCATACGCGTATTGTCTTCATGACTAAAGATCACTTCAACACATAACCCTGCTAATGTCTCAGATACACTCAAGCTAATATTTGCTTGATGCAATTGTACAATATGCTTAACAATCGACAAGCCTAAACCACAACCAATAATGTTTGAATTATGGCTATCTCCTCCAACCCGATAAAAACGGTCAAATACACGTTGATATTCACTTGGCGCAATGCCTGGTCCGGAATCCTCGACCCGCAGAATAACACCATGATTATTTTGCCAACAAGACACCAATATTTTGCCATGATCTGGCGTATATTTAGCGGCATTAGCAATCAAATTTTTCAATAAGATGCTGATGGCAAAACGATTACCAAAAATAGTGGCGGCTTGACTTTTAAGTTCAATATCATGACCACGACTGGCAATATAAGGGTAGAGTTCACTAATACATGCTTGAGAGAGTGTTTGTAAATTAAGTCGCTCACTTTCAGCCAAAATTTGTTCTGGATTCGTTCGGTTCAACGTCAGAATTTGATCAACCACATGCGCCATACGCTCAACACTGTGCTCTAATTGCTCAAAAGGTAAGGCTTGTAACGTGACTGTGGTGCTATTGTCGGCTTTAGGCATGGCATCGAGGTAGCTTTGCTGCAAGTTATGCAGATTAATTTTTAGCACACTGAGCGGTGTTCTCAGCTCATGCGCAGCATCTGAAGCAAACTGTTTTTCACGCTCAAATGCTAATGAAAGCCTTAAAAATAATTCGTTTAATGTGGCAATAACTGGCGCAAGTTCGTTAGCAGAGTTTATTGATAATTGGCTCAGATCGTTTGCCTTTTTGTTTTTTAATGCTCGGGTGAGTAATGTTAATGGTTTCAAACCTTGCCTTACGGCCAACGAGATTATAAGTGCTAGTAGTGGCATCACAACGATAATCGGCGTAACCGCAGATAAAATAATGCTTTCAGCTAAGTCAAAGCGTTGTTTCAACGGTTGAGCAATTATAACCCATTCATTAGCCATAGCATTGTCGCTGGATTTTTCGCTATAGGTACGCCAGCGTTTGCCTAAAAAATTGACTTTTTTAAAGCCGGAGCTGAGTTCGTGGATCAAATATTCAGGCGCATTCTCACTATGACTAACAACCTGATTATCGACAATAACTTGATATGCAAAGTTACTGGTTATTTTATGCTTAATAATGCCTTTAGGTAGCTCTATAGCACTGATAACTTGAGCTAACGATACAAGTTCATCGTCAAATAAGCTTTCTGCTTTATTCATGCTCGCTTTATAGCCTTCAATTGCAGACACAAAGATCACTAAGGTGATAATGGATAGCAACATCAGCACTAAGTAACGGCGAATAGACATACTCAGCTTTACACCTTATTGATGGTGTAACCAACACCACGCACCGTTTGAATAAATTTTTCCGGTAATTTTTTGCGTAAATTATGAATATGCACCTCAACAGCGTTGCTCATAACCTCTTCACCCCATTCATACAGGCGCGATTCAATTTGCTCTCTCGATTGTATTCGTCCGGCATTTTCCATAAGTGCTTTTAACACCATATATTCTTTTTTGGAACAATTAAGCATTTGATCTGCAATAAAAACTTTATGAGCTGCACTATCAAGTTTAACTGTTGATATTGCGATAATGGCACTATCTGCCGTACCTAACCGGCGCTCTATAACGCGCAATCGAGCAAGCAGCTCACTAATATCAAATGGTTTAACTAAATAGTCATCAGCACCAAAATCAAGCCCTTGAACACGCTGCTCAATAGTATCTCGCGCAGTAAGAATAATAACCGGTGTTGCTTGCTTTTTAGCTCTAAGCTGCTTCAACACCAATAAGCCATCCATGTCAGGCAAACCTAAATCTAAAATCGCCATATCATGAACATTAACAGCCAATGCCGTTATCGCATCTTTGCCTGTTGCAACGTGATCAATAACAAAACCTTCGTGACGTAATGATTGTTGCAATGCTTGTGCTAAGGGCAAATCATCTTCAACGAGTAAAATTCTCATATGATTATCTTAAAACCTTGTTGACTTAATTAAGTTAATTAACTTACTTGTTTTAACGAGTGTTCAGTCTCGCGAAATAATTGAAAAACAGCTGATGAAGTCATAGCTCATCATCAAGCTAAGCGCTTGCACCTTGTCATAATGATGTTCACAGCACAAAATTTGCTAGCGAGTAATATGAGATATATTATAACCTCAACTGATGATAATAGAGGTAAAATATAGCCCTATAAAGCCTTAATTTTCAGTAATCTATTTACCAAACAACGTAATTATATTTTTTCTGTTACATTACCCGCCGACAAACATGACTATCTAACCTACTTTAGCGCAATTAAAATCAGTAAGTATCAAGCCCGAGAGCTAAACTAATAACCAAGCTAATAACCAAGAAATTTATCCGTTCACTTTCCCTTAATACGAAATAATTTAGTGACGACTAAAAATTTAGCGTTTAGGCTCTCTAGCGATAATTTTCTCTACCTGAGCTAATAATAACTCAACATCACTTTGACGATGCTTATCCTCAATCAAGCAATCAGTCCGCAGCGGTATTTGTTTAGCGATTAGTAAGTGTTTTTTAGCATGGTGGTATCGGCGCTCGTTAAATAGGTATTGTGCATAAAATAAATTACTGAGCTTATTATTAGCTGCATTAACTAGCGCTTTTTTGAGCAAAATTTCGGCAATATCGTCATCGCCAAAAGCAATAGGCCAGATAGGTGCTTTATGATAAAGCATACCTAAATGGCTATACACGGTACCTGTCAATGCATTTGCATTTAACTCAATGGCATGTTCAAAATCTTTTTTAGCGGCTTTTATATAATACAAAGCCACTAAACTATGGCTCACCTGGGCAAAGGTTGATTTAATCATACCACTCCAGGCCCAAGCATCAGCTTGCATTGGATGATTAAAGGTGAGCATATCAACCTGCTCAATAAGCTCAACGAAAGCATTGGTTTGGTGCTGACCATTTAATTCAAAATGGGTACGAGCCCATTTATCATTGAGTTGTTGCAGTTGTGCATCAATACTCTTTGCTGCAACGACATGACTAAAAAGATAGCTTATTAAAATCATCAAATAAGCGACAGTAGGCACGATACTTTTATTAGTTTTAGCTACATGCTCTAAATCGCATGGTAAATCATTCATGGCTTTCTCAGTCATATGCATTTCAAATTTAAAACGCTATGTAAACGCCTAGGGTGTCATGGTGCGTCAATCGTCAGGTTACTCAATACAATAGCGGTTAATTCTTAACGTTTACTTAAGTTCAGTTCAGTTCAGTTCAGTTAAGCCAAGTTAAATTAAGTTAAGAAATTACCGAAAATAAATTCAGCCCTCCATGTTATAGGCCGCAATGAACAACAACTATTGATGAAAAAATGACAGAAAGCCTATCTTGACGTGATCAATAAGCGCGCTATGTATTTCAGCTTTTATTCAAGTTATCGATTTCGATACAGAAATAAAAATATTGAAATAATGCTTGAAATAGCAACAAAACCGATATACTGTACATTCATACAGTATATCGAGGTAAGTACAATGATTAACATCAATAAAATAAATTTAAAACTAGATAACAACAACTTAGCTATAAACTCTACGATTAAAAAACCGAGTCAAAGTGGCGTATCTAGTCATTGGTGTAATATTATCGAGGTAAACAATGCTTATGATTTATCTACACATTATCAAAATATTTGTCAAAACCATCATAATGATCACAAGTGGATTTTAATGATCAACCCTGAAAATGACTCATTAGAGCAATTATCTATTATGGGTAAAATTAACCCCGAAAGAATTTTAAAAGTTAATGCTAGTAAGGTTAATGTTAGTTTAGACCATATTAAAAATACTTTACTTAAAGGTACGTGCTCAGCGATGATTCTCTCTAACGCTCATTATAATGAAGCGCAACTAAAGGAAATATCTCACTGCGCTGCTTTAGGAGAAACGCACTGTATTTTGTTGCAAAAAACAGCACAGCAACTAAAGCAATTACATTAAGCTTACTTTGGTTAAATACTGTTATCATTGTAATTAACTGATTATTTTACAAACACAATGAGTGAGTTTACATCAAGTAAACTATTCAATGGCCAACTGCATTTGTGATAAACTAGGCTATTGTTTTTAATTGGTGATCTTAATGTTGTGTCCCTGCGGCTCCGAACGAGCCTATTCTCAATGTTGCCAAGCGATTATCTTGGTAGAAAAACCAGCCTCATCCCCTGAACAGCTAATGCGATCGCGCTACAGCGCCTATGCTACTGGGCAAGCTAAATACATTTTTATGACTTACGCTAGTGCTAGCCAAGCCGAACAAACTATTGACGATATCGCTTTATGGGCAGAGCAAACACATTGGTTAAAACTTGAGATTCATCAAGTCAGCGATTTTGAAAAAGACCTCGCTAACCATCAAAATGCGCAAGTCGAGTTTTCAGCCTTTTATCAGCATCAAGGGCAAATTTGGCACATGCGAGAAACATCTAATTTTATTATGGAACAGGGTCTTTGGCGCTATCTTGATGGTGACGTATCTGACAGCCAAGCTTTACAAAAACCGAAACGCAATGAACATTGCTTTTGTGGTAGCAAAAAAAAGTTTAAACAGTGTTGTGCAAAAAACCTTTAAGCATAAACTTCCATAAGTGGTGATTTTACTATCGTTGTTTGCACCGCCGTTAGCCATGCATTGACGTTAAATTCAGCTCTTTGTTGGCTTTGCGCTGCGTTTTTCTGTTGATGTTTTTGCTGACAATATAAACTGGTGTTCGTCATTACCTGCTGATTGACATATTTTGCATCATCACGAAATGCTAAAGGTTTTGGTTTAAGTGTATTGACTAAACGTAGTTGATCTAATTGCTGATTTTCAACTAAGCTGGCTTGGTTAAATGCTGCTACCCCTTCAATATCAGCTAATGCTAATGGTGCTTCGTCCGGTAACTGAAAGAGTTTACGAAGTTGCTCAGTTGAAGTCGTTTTTTCTTCGCTAGTGCTTAGTGGTAATTTAAACTGGCTATGAGCTCTAACATCATCAGTTAACATAGCGATCATTAAAGCAAAATCAGCACGGCGTGCATGATGAACACTCTCATTAAGCTGTTCGCCTAACTGAAGTTCATGCACTAATATGTCATTTGATAAAGCGTCTGATTTCAAAATAATGTACTGGTTTACTACCGATAATATCCTTATCGGCAACACGATAAATTACTTTAGTGTTAATCGCGGAAAATTTATAAATTTTCTAATAAATACAGAATATTGCCTAAAATAAACTCAACTTTTCAAGCGCGACTGTGAACAAATGATTAAGACTGATTTTTCAGCTCATACCACGAAGGAGATTGAAGGTAGCATGCAGATACCACCGCAAAGTGCATATGATACCATTATGCAAGCTTTCGCTTTTTTTGCTCGTAGTTTTTTATCTCAGTATTGCTGCGTTAATGAGCATTACGAATTGAATTAAATTGAACTGGCTTTAACTAAACTGAATTGAATTGAGAGTAAGAAAAAGCCCTTTAAGCTTGATCAGTGCTTAAAGGACTCCTGTTAATAATTCAGTTACATTAGCTGCAATGCAAGATGACATTACGCGCTATGTTCAATCACTTTTGAATATTAGCAGTGTGATAACATTAGCATGAACTAACTTAGAATTTACAGAGCCGGCTACTAACTAGCAACATGCTTAATTGGCCAGCTTAGAATAAAGCTTGCACCGCCCTGTTCACTGTCAATAACTGAAGCACTTCCCCCATGCCATTCCATTATCCGACAAACAATTGCTAAGCCTAAACCAAAGCCACCAGTTTCTCTATTGCGCGAAGTGTCACCACGTGAGAAAGCATCAAAGATAGTGCATTTAAAATCATCATTAACGCCACCACCATTATCAGTAACACGTATCTGACAATGATCTTGCTCTTGCATAATCGTTATATCGATTTCACCGTTGCCATATTTTATTGCATTAGAAATATAATTATTTAGAGCTCGGCTAATAAAATGTCGATCTGCTTCTACTTTTGTATTACCCATCAGGTTGGTAACGGTAAACTTTTGTTCAAATTGTTGATAATTACTCACCTGCTTTTCAACAATCTCAACCAGCGACTCTTCAAAGAAGTTCAGGGTTGGTTTTTCATTATCAAAACTTGCATAAATGAGCATTTCACTAATTAATTGTTCTAGCTCGCAAATATCTTTGCTAATAGCTGTGCGATATTTTTCTTGCTTCACTTTATCATCGGTACAAGCAAGCATCTGTAAAGCAAACTTAGAGCGCGCCAAAGGCGTGCGTAATTCATGAGCAACTGCTGTCGATAATTCTTTGTGGGCATCTATTAAGCGCTTAATCCGGCTCGCCATCGTA
Source organism: Cognaticolwellia aestuarii (assembly GCF_002000025.1). GTDB lineage: Bacteria > Pseudomonadota > Gammaproteobacteria > Enterobacterales > Alteromonadaceae > Cognaticolwellia > Cognaticolwellia aestuarii. Next base: position 73,993 of record NZ_MUZV01000008.1, on the reverse strand, counting down.
TTGAAAGCGGTCACCATTGGCTCGGTCATTGTCGATCTTGCTTGTGGCGCAACTACGTCAAAACTTTCTTGACCAAATTCAATCGCTGTTTTTCGTAACTGATCTAAGTCACGAGAAAGTGGTCGTAACCAAAAAAATAATAAACAAGCTAATGTGGCGAGTAAAATAACACGAATTAATGCTTCCATACGGGGTCTGGTTGGCATTTTTGCTGGCCCTAATACTATGACCGTTGCTGTGTTATTAATCACGTGGTGAATTTCGACTGCGTCATCATCATAATAAATATGGGTATTGTTTTCACTGATGACATCATGTTTGTGGTGACTTATCTCATTAACTTGCTGTTGAGACATTAGTTTTAATGGTAACTGCCATTGCTCTGCCGCCCCAGCAATAATTTCTTGCCATTCATCTTGAGGGTGCTTCTCTACATAATTGGAGAGTGCCAGCAGCATACTTTTATAACCCGTGTATGATTCTATATCTTGTTCAAGATAAGAACTCCAAACTTCATCAAGCATCCAAGAAAAGATAATAAAAATAGAGATGATCAGAAAGTATAAACTAAAAAATGAGCGACCGAGTTTCATTAAAGTGCCTAAAAAGAAGAAATAAAGGCCGATGAGTTGCTATTGCAACCCACCAGTTTGAACAGAATAATGATGCTTAGCTCCATGCGTCTGGTACGAATAAATAGCCTTGGCCCCAAATAGTTTTGATACGAAATGGCGTTTCATTACTATCATGCAATTTTTTGCGTAAGCGTGAGATACGAACATCAACACTACGATCCATGCCGTCATATTCACGCCCAACAACCGATTTATAAATATAATCACGATTTTGCACTTCGCCTGAACGACTCGCCAATAACCACAATAAATCAAACTCTTGACTCGTAAGATCAATATTTTCACCGTGCAAAGTAACTTGCCTTGAGCCGCGACTAATATGTAAGTTACCGCAATCTATTTCAGCATTTTCTTTACCGTCTGTCGGTAACTGACCGCGACGTAACAGCGCATTAACACGAGCAAGAAGTACTCTTGGTTCAACCGGTTTAATAACATAGTCATCAGCGCCAATTTCTAGGCCCAAGACTTGATCAAAATCAGTGCCTTTGGCTGTCAACATTAAAATAGGTCCTTTAAAGTCAGGACGCAGATCTTTACAAACAGCAAAGCCATCTTTTCCTGGTAACATGATGTCTAAAATGATCAAGTCTGGAACAAATTTATCAACGCGCTTTTCAACTGTATCACCTCTAAACTCTTGCTTAACGTGATAGCCTTCACTTTCTAAAAACTCAGTGACGAGATCTGACAACTGGCGGTCATCTTCAACAAGTAATATCTTTTTTACTGACGAATTATTATCTGACATTAATTTCTCCTACTTTAATATGCTGTTTTAACAACAATTTTATGGTCGTATGCTCAACACAGTTCAACGTTTACTTTAGCCAATAAATAACGACCATTGAAAGTATGAATGACTCTAATGACATTAGCTTAAAATGTTTATTATTAATTAACAACGCTATGTACAAGGTGTTACTGCAATAGTACAACTTATTACCCAGCGATTACACTTAATTACACTCCTGCTAACAACTTGAGTTTTATTACCTTTTTCTGAAAATAGTGGATAATTATCTATTTTCACAACATTATATAAACATAAAACTTTACTTAAAAATACGCTAGATTTAGTATATCGATTCGAAAAAAAATTGAAATATAAACGGCTATGAATCACGCTGCTAAACTGGAAAACTCACCAAGTAACAAGCCAAGTGCAGAAGTAATAAAAGCAAAAAAATCTTTGTTTTCTGTTATGCTGGTGGTGCTATTTAGTAGTGCTGGCATTGCTTTACCTTACCCAATATTAGCACCGCTTTTTCTTAATGAAGTAAGTGCATTAACCACATTTGCTGATTTACCTAGTAAAATTCTGTTAGGCATTATCTTAGCTATTTATCCATTAGGGGTTATTTTCGGTAGTTCAGTTTTAGGTGCTGCTTCTGGTATCTATGGCCGAAAGAAAACCTTAATAATTACTTTAGTATTAACCGTTATCGGCTATATATTATCAGCACTGGCTGTTATCGCCGAGAGTTTCTTATTATTAGTTCTGGCTCGATTTATTACCGGTATTTTTTCTGGCAATATCAGTATCGCTAAAGCTATCGCCGTTGATTTATCACCGACATTAGATAAAACCTATACTTTCAACTTAGTTAATGCCACCAGTTATTTAGGTTGGTTGCTCGGCCCTCTTGCGGGTGGTTTGCTCGCGGTATATGGGCTAGATACGGTTTTCTACTTCGCTGCTGCGGCTCTGGTGATTGCACTATTAAGTGTTACCCGTGTTTTACCATCTGATGAATTAAGCTCAAAAGAGCCAACAGTCAAGTTTAGACAACTTTTTAGTAAACAAAACTCATTCGCCTTACTGGCTAATAAACAAATCAGACGTATATTTCTCATTTATTTACTCGCGACCCTGGGCCTAAATGCATACTATGAGTTTTACCCCGTTTGGCTAGTGGAAAAGTTCGACTTTTCAAGTCCCGACATTGGCTATATAACCGTAGTATTAACCTTGTTTATGACCATCACCAGTGTATTTTTTGTTAAACAATTGAAATACTTACTCGGTTTAAAGTTGGGTGCAATTGTTGGTATGGTATTAATGGCGCTACTTTTTTTCCTACACCCATTATTATCAGCCACTGCAGTTTGGCCTATTTACGCGCTAACAGGTGTCGCTATCGCTATTTTTAATGGCTTACTACCGGTCTATATTTCTGAGCAGTATCACAATATTGAGCAAGGTCAACTCATGGGCTTAATTACGACTGTATTTAGTTTAGCAAATGTACTTATTGCCTTAGTCGGTAGTGTGCTCGCGTTATTTGGTGCTCATTGGGCTATTATATTTGGTGCGATTTTACTGATTATTGCCGCCATTGATTTTAATTATAGCCAAGATGATATTCGCTAAGTTTAATGGCAAGTATCATAAAACCTAGCCTGATTGCCACTTACGCTCTATCCAAAGCAGTGACATCGAAATAAACATCAGTAACCAAAAGTAGTGCTTATTTGCCGCTTGGTAGCTCATGACAGGGTTAACGGCAAAATCAGTTTGCGAAAATGGTAGTGCGTATTGTTGACTGATTTGATGCTTATTAGCTTGTTGCCATGCTAAAAAGTCAGCTTCATGATAAAAATAACGTGCTTGTGTGGCAAGTAACGCTTGCGCTGCATTAAAAACCTGAAACTCAAACCAACCTTTGCTATCGGCATTAAAAAGCGCACACTTTTTTAGCTTCGACAATGGCTCAGAAGCTAAGTTCAAGCCCGGTGAATAGACCTCTGATAGTGGAGATAATAAGCAAATATTGTGCTCATGATTGACTTGTTCTAGTGTGGTTGACTTCGGTGCTAACCAACGGGTATGACTTTCGCTACGAGCAATTTTGGAGAATAAATATTGCCAATAATGACTATATAACGCGGGCGTTGCTTGTAATGGCCACTGATAAGTTTGATTTAAACTTGATATCGCTACCATGCCCAAACCTAAGGGTTGCTGAGCGACTAAAATTTGCCCACTGTTTGATTCAACTAAACTCTGCCCTGGCTTAGGTGAAATGGCAATGGTGGGACTGGGTGATAATATACGCTGACTAACCGCTAAATTTGGTTTTGCTGGCCAATTTGCAGTCACTTGGCTCTGTGACTCGTTACCGGCAGTTATCACAAATAAATTCAGTAATTGGCTTAATTTATCTAAACGCGATTTATCTGACGTTAAAAGTGTCGCGTCTGCGTTGATCAATAACCCTAAGCCATTTTTTATCGCTTGATATAGGGCTTCAATTTCAGCTACTTCTAAAGCAAGTAACATGCGACTATCAATAATTAGCAGATCATTTTCGTCTAGTAAACTTGCAGTCAAAAGGTGACTTGGTAGCGAAGTCGTTATTGGCGATTGATCACCTTGATAATTAATGTCATCGGTAAAATAATTTATTTTTTGTTGAGCCCATTTACTTTGGCTTATTTGGCTAATAATGTGCACTTGGCTATCAGTTTGCTTGAGCCACTGTTTTAAACGTCTGGTTTCAAATGAAGGTGCTGATTGTTTGATCAAGACTTTCGGTTTTTGAGCCGATATTACGCTAACAGCAAGATATTCATTGATGGTTTTGTTTATACCTTGATTTGTTGCTGCGCTATTGGTTTTATTTGTACTGACCTCTCGCTGTGCAATATTTACGTGCTTAGCAGGACCTTCAATTAACGGCTCTAACAATAGTTGATAGGTAAATAAGCCGGACACTTTACTGGTTGTGCTAAGTGAAAAAGCTTGATTATCGGTAATATTGACCTGATCAACAACATGATTGTTACTCATCAGACTCAGCTGAAATTGTTGATTATTTTCTTTCGCTTGCTGCAAGCGGCCAGTGACCGTCAGGGCTTGCCCTAAAACTAATTCTCGCTGCCATTGCAAGTCAATTAACCCAAGTTGTTTTTTACTGGCAAAGAAATTAAATTTCAGTGGCTTAGGCGAAACATTGCCGGGTAGATTGCCAGATAAACTACTCGGCAATAAATCGGCGGCTTCTTGAGGATTTTTCTGGTGCTTAAAATTGATTAAATGCTGCCATTGCTCAGTTGTTAAGCCATCCCCCATGATAGTTAGGGTTAACGGTGCAGGATAAGTTATTGAGTCAACTTGTGCTTGCCACTCATTACCTTGGTGAGTAGGCTTGGTTTGCCAAAGCTCTGTTAATTCTGAAATGGAGTTAACCACAATAACTTTGTCTTGATAATATTTTAATAGCCACTGATATAACGGTTTTTTACTGTTTAGGTTTATCGTTGAATCGTCAGCTTGCGCCAGTAACCAAATATGTTGCGCTGAGCCTAATTGTTGCTTTACTTGCTCACTATCTAGGTCAATCAGATTAAAGCCATCTGCTGATGTCGACTTGTTAAAACCCGCGGTAAGTAAAACATCGTACGCTGGCGTATCCACTTTTACCTGCACAGGTAGAATGAACAGTAAAACACTGATAAAAGCAAGTGTGTTGGCCAATATCAATAAAGAAAAACGACCTTTTTCTGATAAACTCCAATAAGTTACCTGTTGCTCATTACCCTGGCTTTTAGCGCTAAAGCGCCGATATATCAAAGTACAAGTAAGCACTAGGCCGATAAAAGCGAATAATACTAAGCTCCAATGTAAACGACTCGTTAGTATCAATTGATAGCTATCGGTTAACGCAATAATCACAAGTTTTCCTCTAAAAATTCACTGTATTGCTTGATCATCGGCTGTTGATCGAAAAAATCTTGCGCTCTCCTAGCGGGTAAGGCATTACTTTGAGGAATTAACTGTTCGATCTTTCCTGATAATAACGTCAAACAGTGCTGACATTGAGACAATGTAAATTTACGCTCAAGTAATATTTGCTCAAGTATGGCAAGCACATCAACCAAAGCAGAACGCTGTTCAACTAACTGCTCTATGCCCTGCTTAGCCAACTCGACTAAGGCTAATTCATCAACAGATAAGCGTTTACTGGTAATTTCAGTCGTAACGTTTTGCTCTGATGTTTGGCTTACTCGATTCAATAGCTGTAAAAGTTGGCGAAAAGCTAACTGTGTTTGATCGGTCAACTGTGCGGTGCTAAAGCGAGAGGATTGCACACTGCCTGAAATAATATCAGTTTGCTCTCCTTGATAACGTCGTTGCTCTGTCACAGGTGGTGGTTCAAAGCCTAAACGCTTAACATAAATACGTTCAGCTTTTTGAGCTTGTTTTAACAACATCAACGCTTGTTGTTCAAAGGGTAAAGCAAGTTCAGGCTCTGCTAACATTAAATGCAATTCAGCTTGCCACATATTTGCTAGACTTTTTTTCATCAAGGCTTTGGGATCTTGACTATTCATCATGCCTACATCACTGTCTTCATGTGTATGACCATAACGACTAATTAACGACATACGACCTGATAAATCAGCATCAGCTGAACCGCTTGCTTGTGCATTAACATGTTCATGTTCATGAGCCGTGGCCGTGATCACGGCATTACTACCACCATGTTCGTCATGTACTTGGATGGTCGGTCGCTGCGAGTCATCATGATCATCTGTGCTATGTTCATCTCCACTGTGCTCGTCTGCGCTATGATCATCAAAACTCACTCCGACACTTTCTAGTCCTTCAGACTCATCGCCCAAATATTGGCCATATTTTTCTTTTAATGCACTTTGTGCAACGCCAAGCGACTCTGAAGTGGCAGCAAACTTAGCCAATTCAAGTTCAGTTTTATCTTCAATCAGCTCGATAGTTTCAATAATAATTTGTCGCTGGCTTTTAAAGTACTCTGGCATAAAATCAAGTAAAATTCCGTCCGCACGCATACCGGCTTGTTCATCTTCTAACCAGCGAATTATTTTAGTTGCTGATCGGGTTTGTTGGGCTTCTGGCTGACGATTATCTGTTGCTAATACCGTAAAATACAATTCATCTCCCGGCTCCATCGCTAAATCAAGCAGTGACCAATTTTTATAATAATGAGTTTTACCGTCGATTTGCTCGGTGCGATCAAAATTAAAGCGTTGATCTCTAAACTTGACACTTTCGCCAGAGCCTTTGGCTATTGAAGCTAAAATTTCAACTGCCGTTAAGGCAAAATCATCTGATATCTGTACTTCAGTAAGCACAGTAGGTGTACTGCTTATTCCAAACTCTGTTACGGTATTTTTAGGACTGATAAAACGAATTTTAGGTGCTTGGTCAGGTGTCAAGGTAATACGATGAATTGCGGCGAATTGCTCAGAAACCTCGGTGCTATTATCTGCTATCGCTAAATGATAAACCATGCTGGTGGTTAGCTGTTTTTCGAAAGTAAAATTATTGTTGTCTTGCTTAACGAGCGGGTAGCGTTCGCCATTAGAAAAGACGATAAAATAATTTGCTGCTTGCTGCGAAAATGTAAATGTCCAACGAGCCTGACTGCCCATTAAAGTATTAATATCAAGTTGCTCTGAATCTATACTTTCAGCTTGATTTTTAGCCACACTATAATTGGGCAAAGTGATGGTAACTTGTTGGGATAATATCAGTATTGCGGTATTTTTTTCGCTGTTTTGTGAGCCACTCTCTATTGTTTGATTGCCTATAGGTTGCGAGTAAAACCAAGCTAAGGTTTTATCGAATAATGTAAAGTGCGCACTCAGTAATAGTATTAACAACAATATCAATAATAAGCCACTGTCAGTCAAGAGGCGCTGTTTAGCTAAAACTGGCGATAATTCAGGGTAACCGGCATGCGCTTGTTGCTGTAAAATATTCTGAAAATTTGTACGTACTTTTTGATATTGTAGCTTTTCCAGCCCTGACAGTTCGCTTTCATCACGCAACAGCAACTGTGCGCTATCTTCGAGCACAGTAAAGCGGTTATTTAAGTGAACAAGCAAGTTCTTTAACGTAATACTTTGATAACGTTCACTGCGTAAAGCAAGCACAATGTTGACAGCTACACCAAGCATAAAGGCTAGCAAAACAACACCAACAGCATACTCAATGGTCAATAAGTTCTGACTGTCCCCTAACGAGCCTAAACTAAATAACAGAAATAAAATCGTAAAAATTATCGCCAGCAGTTTGGGTATAAATAGCAAGGTTTGCTGTTGTAAAAACTGTTTACGCCAACGCCCAACTAACCAGCTTAATTGCTGCAAATTTTGCTGATTACTTTGATCATTATTTTGTTCACTGTTTTGCTCACTGTTGTGTTCAAAACCTTGACGTGACTGTGCTTGCCCCTGCTCAGCGCTATGAATATCAATAGTAGACATCAACTTACCGCCTTGCTAGATATAGCAAAATTATCGTCAGTACCGATAGCTTTGCCTACAGTGGTTTCTGTCGATTTATTGGTGCGATAAACTTCACTAACAATACGCTCGGTTATCCAAAGCATTAACAATAACACCCCTAATAAATCAGTGTAATCATTATGGGTTGTTTGTCGTGCTACTTTCAGCTCGGTAATATTTTTTAAGCGTGGCGCAGCAAGCGCTTTTTCAGCCTGTAAATTTGCTATTTTATTAGCAGTAACAAGCTGGTTAATTTGACTTTCATTCAATGTCTGTTGCGCTATAGCTTGTGATTTTTGCCATGTTGAGAATAACAAATCTTGCAATAAAAGTGGCGATTGCTTAGTGACCAACAGGTTGCTCCAAGCAGGTGAAAACCGTGAGTACAATTGATAAATAGCACTTGTACTGATGGTATTACTGTTTTCAATTTTCGAGAAAAAGCGCAGGCTCGATTTCGTTAACAGGGGCAGATCCTGCCCTGCTTGTTGGCTAAACTGCCAGAGCACTTCATCTGTTTTTGATATCAGGTGGTTTGTTAATTTTTCGGCCAGCATCAAAGGTTGTGCTCGACGATAAAAAGCAATATCTGCTCGCAGTAGAACACTGCTTTGTTTATCTATGATCAAACGCTTATCCGCCATTACATTAATATCGGCTTTATTGGCATCAACCAGTATATTAGTGCCGTTAACTATGGCCTGAGTAACAAGTTCACCAGGCGGTTTTGAACTCAAATAAAACAGCCAATGGGGATTATTTAACAGCGCTTGTTGATACGAAATTGAGTTTTCTGAGTCGGTATTTAAAAATGAGACTAACGAGAGTTTCGGTGCAATTTGTTGTTTAATGAGTGCAAAGGCTTGCTGAAAGTATTTCAAATCGGCAAAGCGGTCTTGATCATAAATAATCACCACATTCATCGGTTTAATGTATTGTTTTAGATGCTCAAAGGTGAGCTTTTTAATTTGCCAATCAATGTTATTGAGCCATGTTAAAGCTGGCTTGCTCTGGTTAACACGGTATTGTTTCGCTCGATTAGTAACGAAAAGCTTTATATTCGTCTCAGGTGTTAATAACGCAGTAAAAGCATTCAGTGCTAATAATGTGTTATGTGGTTCAGATGCTGCTGTTGATGGTTGCCACGCCAGTATTTCAGCTGAACTAATCGGTGCACTATGCTGTTTTAATAGATAAATGGGCTTATTTGAACTGTTTGAGATCAACTCTTGACGTTCATTTTTATCGCTATGATTAAGCCAATCAGGGCTGACAAGGTAGACTTCTTCGTGACTTATTAATGGCGGGTTTAGCGATATTTTTGCCAGCAGTAAGATAGATACTATCAATAACAAAATACGCAATAATAACAACCAAACTTCAGTTAAATGAACTTTGTGCGTGCTTTTCACTGCAAATTTGCTGATTAGTGCGATATTGGAAAATCGAACCAAGGTGGCTCTATGCTTGCTGAGCAAATGTAAAATTAGTGGTATAGCTAAAGCAAATAAAGCCCAAAAGGCTGATGGATTTTGTAAAAAAAGTGCAGGGAAATAACTGGCCATTATTGACTGCGCCCTCGAGCTCTAACACTGAGAAAATCAACCAAGGTTTGATCTAGAGCCTGATCTATATTGGCGTGAACATACTGTATATTTTGCGCCGCCAATTGTGCCTTGATGTTATTATCTGCGCGTTTTTTATTATTGAGGTAATCAGCTTTCACTTGTTTTGCTGACACCTCAAGCTGCTCGCCGGTTTCCAAGTCTTGAAATTGAATTAAGCCCTGGTAAGGAAAATTGATCTCGTCATCACTGTCTAAATGAAAAGCGACAACATCACTATGACGATGACTGAGTTTGGTCGTTAAGGCAAACAGCTCATTATTCAGTTGATGAAAGTCACTGATCACAACAATCAAGCCATTTTTACGCACCGCACTTAACTGGGCCAAAATGGCTTGAGTATCAGGAAAACGACCACTGGCTTTAATTTGTGTTAAGGCCAGTAATATTTTTTGCCAATGACGCTCTCCACCAAAAGCCGGCACTTGCAGTGGTGCTTCACCGGAAAGTGCTAACAAACCGACCGTATCACCTTGCTTTTGCGCCAAGTAAGCGATTGTTGCTGCTAAATATCGCGCATAATCTAATTTATGCCATTGACCAACATTTGCTGACGGTTGCTGATTTTTGGTATTGCCGGTAAGTGATTGTTGCAACATAGATTCACTGCAGTCCAATACTAGCCAAACATTAATATCACTTTCTCTTTCCGCTTCACGTACAAAGTATTTATCTGAGCGTGCAAACAGTTTCCAGTCAATTTTACTTGGCTGGTCTCCTGGTTCATAAGCCCTAAATTGGCTGAATTCAATACCAACGCCACGTTGCTGACTCGCATGAGCGCCATGCAAAAAACCTTGCGCTAATGTTTTAATGGCCAGCGGAAGATCTTTTACACGCAAGAGTGTTTTGACATCGAAATAAGGTTGTTGCACGCGTAATTACCTATGGTTACTACATTGGACTGCTAGGTACGGCAACATGTGCCAACAAATCAGTAATCACATCATCAGGACTAATGCTTAAGGCTTCCGCTTGAAAGTTAACTAAAATTCGATGCCTTAATACCGCTGGGGCAACAAATTGTATGTCATCTAGATGAATGGCATAACGCCCTGACATTAAAGCGCGGGCTTTTGCACATAATATTAACGCTTGCCCTGCTCTAGGGCCTGCGCCCCAACGGACATGGTCAATAACACTTTGACAGCTATGACTACTTTCTGGCCGTGTCGCTCGCGCTAAGCTTGCGGCATAGCTTAACAATTCATCTGAAACCGTGACACTGCGTACAAGATCTTGCAGGGCAATAATATCTTCAGCACTGAGAATGGCACTTAACTCGCTGTGAGTATTGCCCGTTGTGCGCTTAAGGATCTCAATTTCTTCTTGTTCGCTAGGATAACCAACGCGAATAAACATTAAAAAGCGATCCAATTGCGCTTCGGGTAATGGGTAAGTGCCTGCTTGTTCTACCGGGTTTTGGGTGGCTAAAACAAAGAAAGGCTTTGGCAGTTCATAACTTGTGCCGCCATAACTGATACGTCGCTCTTGCATCGCTTCTAATAAAGCGGCTTGAGTTTTTGGTGGCGTACGGTTAATTTCATCAGCCAATAATATATTAGTGAATACTGGACCTTGTTGAAACTTAAAAAAGCGATCGCCCGTTTCGTGATCCGTTTCCAAAATTTCAGTGCCGATAATATCACTCGGCATCAAATCTGGGGTAAATTGCACACGGTTAAAGTCAAGGGCGAGTGTTTTTGATAATGAACTGACCATTAACGTTTTAGCTAAACCTGGTACACCTTCAAGTAAGCAGTGTCCACCAGCAAGAATACTGATCAGCAACTCATCAATAACGTCTTGTTGGCCGACAATAACTTTAGCAACTTCATCACTAATTTGGCTTAATTTTTCTAGTAAGAGTGTTATTTGTTGTGCTTGCATTTATTTTCCATTTATCAATATGACTGAGTGTTACCAATTAGCTATTCATTGCATATATGACAATATTTACCGCGAATCGGGTGTTGTCGACTTTTAGCCAGCGTTTATTACGAAAATCATAATCCCATTCACAGCCTAAATCTTTATTACTGTATAACACGGCAATACGACCATCAATTTCTATGGCTTTAAGGTAGTTATGTACCAAATCATCGCCCCAACCATTGAGCTCGATGGACGTTCGTGGCGGACCATCAAAGTTGAAGAAAGCAGTATATATCGGGTGATCGTTGGGGATTTTTTGCAACGCTTGCTCACCAAATATCGCCTGCATTTGTCGTTCAAAGCTACGGGCAAACATACCGTCGATATCATGATTACAGTCATCAACAAAAACAAAGCCACCATTTTCCACATAACGTTGAAAGTTTTGTTTTTCTTCGCTATTAAATTGAACTAAGCGATGCCCTGCCAAGTAACAAAATGGAGCACTAAGCATTTGAGGATCAGACAATGGAATTATACGTTCTTTGATATCAACCCTTAAGCTCGTGTATTCAATGAGCGAATTCAAGACATTGGCGGGCATTCTTTCGTCGACTTCCCAGTCACCTGATTCATAGCTCAAGCGAGTAAAAAAGAAGTCAATTTGCTCTTGTGCACTCAAACGTAAAAACGGCAAGGCACAGGCGCCAGCAGAAAATAACGAGAGTGTACGAATGAAATTACGTCTATTCATAAAATACCAGAAAACAATCAGGGTAAACGCAGATAATGCCCACGTTTACCCTTAGCTTGTTATCCTTTGATTAAAGTATGCTTAATACCTAGCTTATTTATTAACACAATAAATAAGCTATTAGTCAGTTAAACAGCGTCTGACAAACTACTAAAGGTAAAGTCACGAATTTTCATTGGCGGTACCATATTGCCATTAATGCGTTCAGGTTTACCTAATGCTTCAATATTATTAAGCATAACAATTGGGCTTTCGTTAAATCGGAAGTTTTTAATCGGATACTTTATTTTGCCGTTTTCAATATAAAATGTACCGTCACGTGTTAGCCCTGTTTGTAGCAATGTTTGAGGGTCTAATGCGCGTATATACCATAGACGAGTAACGAGTACACCACGACGCGTGTTTTTAATCATCTCTGCTAATGACTCATCGCCACCAGCCATAATAAAACTGCCACCGCGCGGAACATATTCAGTATCGGTATGCTTAGCCCAATAAGGTGAGTTTGGCATATTGGTGATCACGCCGCCTTTAATCCAGTCGGTTTTACTTCTTGGAAAACCATCAGAAGAAAATGGTGCTGAAGGTGCAATAGGATGATTAGGATCTGAGTAAATATGTACTCGCTCATCAAACATTTTTTCACCGTGTTTATTTTTAGCGCCAGTTTCGCCTTCTTTTAATTTTTTCGATAAAAAGCTGCGACCTTCATCGGCTTGGCGTTGTCCCATAGCGCCCATCAACCGCCCTAATAAACCAACGCTAGCTGCGGGCTCTAAAATAACGGTATATTTGCCAGGCTCCATTTCTTTCGCATCAACTGAGCCTAAAGATTTTTCAATCGCTATTTGTGACGCTTCTTTGGTATCAAGTAAGTTTATATCGCTGTAATCGCGCGTTGCCCAGCCAGAGCCTTTGCCATCTTCGGTGCGAATAGTCACCGAGAAATCAACATTGGTTGCTTTGTTGTAGGCAAACAACCCTTTGCTATTCATTATCGCTTCAAAGGTGGTTTCGTCTTGTAAAAAACCTGACGAAACTAACTTGTTGGCTTTTGAAGGCTTAATGCTGTCTTCTGCTGCCTGCGCTCTGTAATCAGGCGTAACCTTTGAAGTTGAATCAAAAGCAGTATTGGTTTTACTGTACTTTTGCGGGCCAAATATCGGCATGTTCTCTGGGTTTTCCGGCGCGAGTTTTGCCAACTCTTCAGAGCGCTTAACTACTTTCATTAATGACGCATCGTCAAATTCATTAATGGTAGCCACCCCAGTACGTTTACCAAAGGTTGATTGCACCGCCAAGGTTAAATCACTTTGCTCACCGGCTGTTGATACCGTATTTCGGGCTGTACGAATATTCCCGCCCACTTCACCGTTCAAATTACACTCACATTCGTCAGCTTTAGAAAATGAGAGTACTTTTTGTAATAACTTTTTCGCGTGTTGTTCTGTTAAAATTGTCATGACGCTTTGCTTCCTTTTAGACTTTATTTTTATCGCCAAATACTTATCTTCACATATCAGTGAAATTACACTTTTCGAGCGGTATTGATCACGTTAATGTTATTAAAACGTGTCGTTGGACAACCATGAGAAACCGCACTAACTTGCGAAGGTTGGCCTTTACCATCAAAAAATGAACCGCCGACACGGTAATCAGATTTTCCAGCTAACTGTGTACAGCTATTCCAGAATTGTTGCGTGTTAGATTGATAAGCAACATCTTCAATTTGTTCAGTAATTTTACCGTCTTTGATTTCAAAAAATAATTGTCCACCGAATTGGAAGTTATAACGTTGTTGGTCAATTGAAAATGAACCACGACCGGCAATGTAGATACCATTTTCAACGTCTTTAATAACATCATCAGCTGATAAGTCTTTCTTGTTTGGCTTTAATGAAACGTTTGACATACGTTGAAACTGCACGTCACGCCAACTTTGCGAATAACAACAACCGTGTGATTCTTTTTGGTCGATCATATGCACTTGATCACGTGTGGCTTGGTAATTAACTAAAGTACCATCTTTAACTAAATCCCATTCTTTGGTTTTAACACCTTCATCATCATAACCCACGTTACCTAATGAATAAGGCTGAGTTTTATCCGCAACTAAATTAACGATGTCAGAGCCGTAATTAAACTTACCACTTCGCCATTTATCTAGCGTTGCGAAACTTGTACCGGCATAATTCGCTTCATAACCTAGCACGCGGTCAAGCTCTAATGGGTGACCCACTGACTCATGAATAGTCAACATTAAATGCGCGGGGTCTAGTACTAAATCATACTTACCTGGTTCGACTGATTTTGCTTTTAACTTAGCTTGCAATTGTTTACCCGCAGCTGTTGCATCTTCAACCATGTCATATGAGTTTTTGTAGCCGACATTAGCGCCAGAAATACGTATTTTATCTTCTTCTTTACCGTCTAAATATTCAAAGCCCATTCCCACAGGGTTACCTAAACCAGTACGTTGTTTAAAGCCCGACTTACCAATAGCCGTGGCAAAAAATGGTGCCCATAAACGATGTACATCTTGATCGATATACGAACCATCTGTTGAAGCAAAGTATTTTTGTTCATTAACAAGAAATAAAATAGAGGTAATATAGTTCGCACCATTAGACATAGCGGCATCATTAACTGATAACAATAAATCTACTTTATCTTTAATCGGAATTTCTAAGGCATTCTTTTTAATAGGTGTATTCCAACTTACATCCCCAACACCTTTCACTGGTGCAAGTTGTACTGGAACGGTTTGAAACTTTGAGTTAGCAACCGCAACCGCAACGGCTTTCTCCGCGGTTTTAGCAATACTATCAGGTGTCATGTTCGAGGTGGAAGCAAAGCCCCAAGTGCCATTCGCAATGACACGAATACCAATACCAGCAGATTCAGTATTAACAATATTATCAACACGCTTTTCTTGTGTAGTTACAAACTGATTAAGGTAGCGACCAATGCGCGCATCTGCATAAGAAGCGCCCTTTGCTTTAGCTGCGTTTAGCGCAATATCGGCTAATTTTTTTTTGTAAGCAACATCCATAGGCTTATCTAATAACTGATCTGCTGATACAGCGAAACCTGACATCGGCAACATTAACCCACCAGCACCTACGCCAGTGAGCTTAATAAAATCACGTCTTTGCATTTCCCTTTCCTCTATTTATTTTTATATTATCTTGCTAATAACTTTTCATTTTTAGCATTACCTAAGTATGTAATACACTACGTCAATTTGACATTAAAGCACAGGTAACTAACTGAATAAGTTGGATTTGATATCTAAAAATTACTGTTAAACAAATATCATACCGTACGGCAGTTTATAACAAGGACTAAAAAACATACTACTATGCATTGTTAAAAATACGTAACAAAGTATGTATTTTGAAATAAAGTCCTTTATAAAGGTGAATTCTCTTTCGCGCTTAATTACAACTTCTGGTAGCATTAGCGCAAAATAATTACTGAGTTAACACATGAAAATAATCTCTTTTAACATTAATGGCCTACGTGCTCGCTTGCATCAGCTACAAGCTATCATAGATAAACATCAACCGGATATTATTGGCCTGCAAGAAATAAAGGTACATAACGATGCTTTTCCGTTGGCTGATGTTGAAGCGATGGGCTATCAGGTTTATTTTCATGGTCAAAAAGCCCATTATGGTGTTGCCATGCTTTGTAAAAAGCCCGCCGATGTGGTCATTAAAGGTTTTCCTACTGATGATGAGGAAGCCCAAAAACGTATGATTATGGTACAAACAACGGACGAAAATGGCGAAAAAGTCACGGTATTAAATGGCTACTTTCCACAAGGCGATAATATTGCTCATGAAACTAAATACCCATACAAACGACAATTTTATAAAGATTTAATGCAATATTTAAATGAACACCACACACCCGAAGATAATGTTGTGGTGATTGGTGACATTAATATTTCACCAACAGATTTAGATATTGGTATTGGTGAGCCAAACCGCAAACGTTGGTTAAAAACCGGTAAGTGTAGTTTCCAACCCGAAGAGCGCGAATGGTTAGCTACCTTAATGAATTGGGGTTTTAAAGACACCTTCAGAGAGTTACACCCCACTCGAGAAGAAAGGTATTCATGGTTTGACTATCGCTCTCGCGGCTTTGATGATAATCGCGGTTTACGTATTGATGTGGTATTAGCAACAGAAAAATTTGCCAGTCGTTGCATTGAGTCTGATATAGATTATGAACTAAGAGCTATCGAAAAACCTTCTGATCACGCGCCAATTTGGTCAACATTTAGTAAATAGTGCGTTTTATCATGCTGAACCAAAAGGGCTTCTGCCCTTTTTACTTTAATTCAATAAACTTACTGATATTATGACTGCTTTGCACTACGCCTGCCCACTTTGTAATTTACCCTTAGTCGGCCAAGAAAAGCTATACCACTGTGACAACAACCACAGCTTTGATCGCGCGAAAGAGAACTACTTAAACTTACTCCCTGTACAGTTTAAACATTCAAAGAATCCTGGCGATAATAAAGCCATGGTCAATGCCAGACGCGAGTTTTTAGAGCAAGGTTATTATCAACCTTTAGTCGACCGACTAGTGGCTTTATATCACGAAAAAACCGTACTTGAGGAAAATAAAACGGCACCAATACTCGATGCAGGTTGTGGTGAGGGCTATTATACTCACCAACATAAAACCTCAAAAAATACTGTTTATGGTGTTGATATTGCAAAAGAAGCAATCAAAAAAGCTGGCAAAAAATACCCACAATGCCATTTTAGTGTCGCCACCTTGTCCAAATTACCCTTTGCCGATAACTTATTTTCATGGATTGTGTCGATTTATGCGCCAATTTTAGAGCAAGAGTTTACTCGAGTATTATCTAACGGCGGTTTTTTATTAACAGTTACGCCAGCAAAGCAACATTTGATGCAATTAAAACAACAGATTTATACTGACGCTAAAGAGCATGATGAAGAAAGGCTGCCAATTGAGCATTTAACTCTGATCCATCAGGAAAGCATCACTTATCCAATGCATTTAAAAACCGGTCAAGACACACTGAATTTACTTTCGATGACTCCTTTCGCTTTCAAAGCATCAGAGCAAGTAAAAGAGACATTGCGCACTATGCATGACTTTACTTGTCAGGCAGATTTTCTTATCCGTCTTTATCAAAAGCCAGCGTAAAAAGTTCGCTAATTTTGTTATAACATTGAAAGTAAAATACCAGTATTATCTGAGATAATACTGGTATTAATGTATTTATTAGGCTGGTTTATTGTGAACTGTAACGATTATTAAAGGTCAGGTTTAATAACTGAGCTAAATCGAGATAACGAGGTCGTTGGGTAGATAATTTAATATCACCGCCACTTTGATTAACGCGGGCAACACTTTCTTTATACCAGTTTGCCAACGCTGGTGGTAAAAATTTATCCGCTTTAAGCCCCATAAAAATCAAAGCTTGCACCGGAAAGCTTAATAAAAACAAGCTGTATAATAGTGCCTGCGGTAATACTCCCATGGAACCAAA
The DNA here is from genome assembly GCF_002000025.1 of Cognaticolwellia aestuarii. Taxonomy (GTDB): domain Bacteria; phylum Pseudomonadota; class Gammaproteobacteria; order Enterobacterales; family Alteromonadaceae; genus Cognaticolwellia; species Cognaticolwellia aestuarii. Next base: position 56,293 of record NZ_MUZV01000008.1, on the reverse strand, counting down.
ATACAATTGCATAATAAGGCAAAACAACGCTAACCCCGGAATAATTTTACATACCAAGCGACTAAATTTAACCACGCGATATTCAGCAAAATATTCTTCAAGTTCTGCGCGTTCTGGCCATAAATTCATATATTTTCGACCAAGCGATATAATTTCTAATACTGTTAGTTTCATAGGTCACACACTACATCAAGCGTTAATTTAAAGATAGTACAAAGTTGTAACCTTTAGTAAAGCGAAAGTGCGTTTAATAACATTTTATTGTACAACATCAACATTTTTCATGATTTATGGCACTATAATGTACCTTATTAAAATATTGTAGAAATGGCGCTTTGTTACTTATGAATAATAATTTTATTTTAGTTTTAAATTGCGGTAGTTCATCGTTAAAATTTTCCTTAATCAACCCAGAAAATGGTGCAACATTATTATCAGGGTTAGCAGAGCGATTATTATCTGACCAAGCTATCATCAAAATTAAACACAACGGTGAAAAAGAACAACATCTTATTTTAGCACCTTATGATCATCAAAGTGCGGTATTATGTTTAGTAGAACACCTCAAACGTTTACACTTAATTGATTGTATCTCTGCTATTGGTCACCGTGTTGTTCATGGTGGAGAAAGTTATTGTCAACCAACATTAATCAATAATGATGTAAAAGCCGCGATCGAGAAACTGGCGCGTTTAGCACCTTTACATAATCCCGCTAACTTAACGGGTATCCTTGCCGCTGAAGCCGCATTTCCAAACTTAAAACAAGTCGCGATATTCGATACGGCTTTTCACCAAACGATGCCAGAAAAAGCTTATATTTATGGCATACCTTATGAGTTATATAAGCAACACGGGATCAGGCGCTATGGCTTTCATGGCACAAGTCATTATTTTGTTGCTCAACAAGCGGCTAATATCCTCAACAAACCATTAGCTCAATGCAGTTTTATAAGCGCCCATCTTGGAAATGGTTGTAGTATAGCCGCAATCAAAGATGGTAAAAGTGTTGATACCAGTTTAGGCATGACACCACTTGAAGGCGTCATGATGGGAACACGCAGTGGTGACATTGACCCCGGCATAATTTTTCATTTGATCAACCAACTCAACTACACTGCGCAAGATGTGGATAACATGCTTAATAAACAAAGTGGCCTACTTGGCGTGTCGGGCATAAGCAACGATTGTCGCACCATTGAAACCGCTTACATCGAAGATCATAACGTACAAGCCGCGTTAGCTCTTGACGTATTTTGTTATCGTATTGCCAAAGCTATTGCGTCTTTCACGGCTAGTTTAACTTCGCTTGATGGCATTATTTTCACCGGTGGTATAGGTGAAAACTCAGATATTATCCGAGAAAAAATTCTCGCTCAATTAAGCTTATTAAACTTTAAAGTTGATGACGAAGCCAACTTAGCTATGCGTTTTGGTAAATCAGGACTTATTAGCAGTGAAGGCTCCCGTTCTGCATGGGTTATTGCTACCAATGAAGAATGGGTTATTGCTGAGCAAACCTTTCAATTACTTAATCAATCAACAGAACAGGAATCTTAATCATGGCACATCGTATTATGTTAATACCTGCCGGCTTTGGTGTTGGCCTTAGTAGTGTCGCATTAGGCTTGATTCATGCCTGTCAGCAACAAGGGATTAATGTCGGTCACTTTAAACCCATTTCACAACCTTCTAGAAATACCAGAGCCAAAAGTACTCGAGCTGTCAAAGATAGCGAGATAGCGGGATCAATTGCACTGTCATATGTTGAGCAGCAAATGGGTGATGGACGTAACGATATTGTATTAGAGCAAATTGTTGAAAAGTTTAATGCCATAGACCAGGCTCATGATGTGGTCATTATTGAGGGGTTGATCCCAACAACTCGCCAACCCTATGCCGGAAGAATTAATCGTGATGTTGCCCGTGCACTATCTGCTGAAATAGTATTAGTTGCCGCACAAGATAACGACTCAGTAGAAGAATTTGAAGATCGCATAGAAATGAGCGCTGAAACTTTCGGTGGTATTAAAAACCCTAAACTTATCGGCTGCATTATTAATAAGATCAACTCACCAGATAAAGATGAATTCGGTCTATTGCCGCGTGAACATGAATTTAATCAACATTTAGATCTTGCGCCGTTAATTAGTTTATCGATTTTTAAAAACCGTCACTTTGATTTATTAGGTACCGTACCCTGGGAAATGGATTTGATTGCCCCCAGAGTGCTCGATATCGCTAATTATCTCAATGCCGATATTATTAATAGTGGTGATATGGCGCATCGCCGTATTCGCAGTATTAGTTTTTGTGCTCGTAGTGTTGATAACTTAATGAGCCATTTACAACCCAGTCGTTTAATTGTTACGCCAGGAGATCGTACCGATATAATCATTGCCACGTGTTTGTCAGCACTCAATGGGACAAAAGTTTCGGCACTCGTGTTAACTAATGGTTATGTACCGAATAAAGAAATTTTCAGCCTTTGCCAACAAGCACTTGATGCTGGTTTGCCTGTACTTTCAGTCCCTTGGGATACGTGGCAAACGTCTCGATATTTAATGAACTTTAATCCTGACATTCCTGAAGATGATTTACAAAGGCAAGAGAAAGTAAAAGAGTTTGTTGCCGATAATCTTGCTGAAGACTGGTTAAAACAACTAAGCAACAAGGCAAGTATTAGCGATAAAATGTCACCGCCTGCTTTTAGGCATAAACTGACTGAACTTGCTCGTCACGCCAATAAGCTTATCGTATTGCCAGAAGGAACCGATATTCGCACCATTAAAGCAGCTGCTATTTGTGTTGAACGCAATATCGCCCGCTGCCAATTAATCGGTGATAAAGAAACCATTTTGCGCATTGCTGAGCAACAAGGTATTAACCTACCGACGGGATTATTAATTACCGATCCTGAAAATATTCGCGATAATTATATTGCCCCTATGGTAGAGCTGCGTAAAGCCAAAGGCCTAACTGAAGTGGTTGCTAAACAAGAGTTACAAGATAATGTCGTACTCGCGACCATGATGTTACAACTGGGTCAAGTTGATGGTTTAGTATCGGGCGCAGTGAGTACAACAGCCAATACTATCCGACCGGCATTACAGTTAATTAAAACTGCCGAAGGTAGCTCATTGGTTTCATCAATTTTCTTTATGCTGTTGCCCGACCAAGTACTTATCTATGGTGATTGTGCAATTAACCCAGAGCCGAACGCTGAGCAATTGGCCGATATTGCCATTCAATCTGCTGATTCAGCAATACAATTTGGTATTAAACCGAAAGTGGCCATGATCAGCTATAGCACAGGTACATCTGGTTTTGGTGCTGATGTTGAGAAAGTAGCTGCTGCGACAAAAATTGCCCAAGAAAAACGCCCAGATCTTATTATTGACGGACCTTTGCAATATGATGCCGCAATTATGGAAAATGTTGCGCGCAAAAAAGCACCTAACAGCCCTGTTGCTGGGCAAGCAAATGTCTTTATTTTTCCTGATCTTAACACCGGAAATACCACTTATAAAGCCGTACAACGTTCTGCTGACTTAGTCAGTATTGGTCCTATGTTACAAGGCATGAGAAAGCCCGTTAACGATTTATCTCGTGGTGCTTTAGTTGATGATATTGTATACACGATTGCATTGACTGCAATTCAAGCACAATTGTAGTCTCTTGGCTAAAAAAAGCGTAATAATAAAGATCTACAGTATAAATATGTAGATCTTTAACTACTTTATTCATTAATAGTAGATTTTAATCACTTATCTAAAGTGTCGAGGTTATTTTTTTACCTGGTATTTTTTAACCAACCAAATAAAGCCATATAAAACATACTATTGAGTAGTTAAACAACAGTTGCACACAATGATATCCACAGCTTATGTGGATATCATTGTGACTTAATATTACATTTAATAACGTTAATTTTCTTTCTAAGCTCATAATTGAGCTACAAATATACTAACTTCAATGCAATAAGCCTTTTAATAGCGACTAAACACAGGTTAACCAGTGTTATTTAATGAATTAATGCTATATAAAAATGCGTTCATCTCTGCTTTCCCCTCTAGAGTTCACTGCTATTAAACGCTATAGTATTGGCAAACTGCCTAAATAAAATGATTTATGAGTCAGCTAACTTTACGCCGCTTATCTGAAACATTTGCTATTCATAGTTTACGCCGTGAAAGTTCGATTCCAGATGTGGTTTTTAACGCGCCAGTGTTTTTCTTAGCAAAAACCTATGATGAGATATCAATCGTCATACCTGAGCATATCGAAATTGACAGTGAAGAGGTTGAACTTGGTTGGCAAGCCTTTGAAGTTGTCGGGCCATTGGACTTCAGTCTAACTGGCATTATGTCAAATATATCAACGGTGTTGGCAAATGAAAAAATTAGTATCTTTGCCATTTCAACCTTCGATACCGACTACATTCTCGTAAAATCAAATAAATTTGAAGCGGCAAAATCAGCCCTTATAAAACACAATTATCAAGTGATCTAAATCAGGAAATAACATGACAATACTGTATGGCATAAAAAATTGCGATAGTGTAAAAAAAGCCAAAAAATGGTTAGAACAAGAAAATGTCCCTTATCAATTTCATGACTTTCGTAGTGATGGCTTCAGCGCAGCGCTATTGCAGGAGCTTTTGTGCTTAACCGACTTAACCACACTGCTAAATAAACGCAGTACGACATTTAGAAACTTAACTGATGAGGTCAAAAACAACCTAACTGACGAGGTGATGGCTGAGCTTATTTTGGCACAACCGACATTAATCAAACGGCCTTTGCTTAAACATAACCAAACTCTGTTAGTTGGTTTTAAAGATAGTCAATATCAACAAGTATTTAATTAAGGGTATAGTGATCCTATGCAAAAACACAGTGATAGCACGGTTTCATTAGCCCAAGCACTTATTGAACGTCCGTCAGTTACCCCTGAAGACTTTGGTTGTCAGCAGCTAATGGCTGAAAGATTAGCTAAATTGGGCTTTAATAATGAAAGCATGGTGTTCGAAGACACCACTAATTTGTGGGCACGAAAAGGTGCATCTGGACCAGTATTTTGTTTCGCTGGCCATACTGATGTTGTGCCTGCTGGTAATCTAGAACTGTGGCACACCCCGCCTTTTGAGCCTGTTATTATTGACAATATGCTCTATGGTCGTGGGGCTGCAGATATGAAAGGCAGTTTAGCTGCGATGATCGTTGCCACCGAACGCTTCATTACCGACTACCCAGATCACCCAGGCTCTATTGCATTTTTAATTACTAGTGATGAAGAAGGTCCATTTATTAATGGCACCACACGTGTTATTGATACATTAGAAGCGCGAAATGAAAAAATTGATTATTGTATTGTTGGCGAGCCATCAAGTAGTAAACAGCTAGGTGATGTGGTTAAAAATGGTCGTCGTGGTTCAATATCTGCTGAGCTACATATTCATGGTAAGCAAGGACATGTTGCTTATCCTGAGCACGTAATCAACCCTATTCATCTGGCGATGCCTGTCTTAGCTGAGTTAAGCCAAATGCATTGGGATAGTGGCAATGAGTACTTTCCTCCTACCAGCTTTCAACTGTCGAATATTCAATCGGGTACCGGTGCCACCAATGTTGTACCAGGCCATTTAACCGCCTTATTTAACTTACGTTATAGTACTGAATTAAACGCACAGATGATTGTTGATAAAGTGGAAGCTTTATTAACACAGCACGAAATAGACTTTGAAATAAACTGGATATTTAACGGCCAACCTTTTATTACTGAGCCAAGCACACTGGTTGACTCGGTTGTACAGGCGATTGAAACCTGCTGTAAAATCCGTCCTGAACTTTCTACTAGTGGCGGCACCTCGGACGGACGCTTTATTGCACCAACCGGCGCCCAAGTCATTGAGCTGGGCCCATGTAATGCCACTATTCATCAAGTTAACGAGTCTGTTTCAGTACCTGATCTTATACAACTTACCGATGTCTATTATCACACTTTGGTTAATGTGCTAGTCAATCATGGGTAATATGAGCGAGCTCGAGTTAATTTTAACTGGCCAAACGGAGCAACACATACAATGGCTATCTAGCAATATCGGTATTCATCATGAGATGTTATCAGGCTTTAGCAAACTTCAAGCAGAGGCTGAACTTGCTGGTATAGAATTAACGATTGCCAGTGGTTTTCGTAGCTTTGAACGGCAGTTAGCTATCTGGCAAAATAAGTTTTTGGGTAAAACTGCGATTAAAAATGTCAGTAACCAAACTATCGATATTGAGCAACTTAGTGTTGATGAGAAGATCCACGCGATAATGCTATTCTCAGCGCTACCCGGTGCTAGTCGTCATCATTGGGGCTGTGATATTGACGTTTATGCAAAAAATTTATTGCCCCAAGGACAATCTTTAGCATTAGAGCCATGGGAGTATCAAGCATCTGGACATTTTTATCCATTAACTCTCTGGTTAGCTGAACATGCTCAACGCTTTGGTTTCTTTTTACCTTATGATAAATTTCGTGGTGGCGTAGCTCAAGAGCCTTGGCATCTATCATACTTGCCTTTATCTCAGCACTACCAGCAAGCATACAGCCAAGAATTATTAGCTAAAACGTTAGTAAACAGCGATATACAAGGTAAAAGACAATTAATGTCAATATTACCTGAACTCTATCAGCGTTATATTGTTAATATAGCCACCACTGAGTAATCTCATGCAATCAATACCACCCCCTTAACGGAGCGATAAAATATGACCAGCATACTCACTGAAAGCTGGGTTGCCCCAGCAATTGTAATCATTGCTTTAGTTATTTTGATTGGCAACTTAAGTACCTTTCAAAAAAGTGCCAAAACCCCTTTACGTAAAAAAGGCTTGAATGATCTAAAAGAAACATTACCACGTACACAAAAGTCAGCACAAAAAATGCCAAGCTTTTCTAAAACCTCGACAACTAGCCCTAAAACAAAAAACTCCGATTAACGGAGTTTTTTTATTTACGATAAACTTAACAAAGTCTAGAACGCGTCTTTAAATGATAAACCTGACTCCATGACATTAAATATTTTCTCTAAGTCTTGAGTCGATAAAGCGGTTCCTTGTGCATCATATAATGTAACCGAAGATTTCTCAGCTTCACCAGCTAACTTGAACTGATATTTACCGTTAGGCAGCTCTACAATAGGTAAAGTATCTCCCCAAATTCGATCCCAAAGGCTAAATTCAGGCTGTTGATAATCAACATAGTAAGTTTTAGTGCTTTCATTTAGATCTGTTATTTTAAAACCGTGATCTTCAAAAAACAGTGGTAAGTTAGACCATAATAGATCTACAGCAATCTCGATAATATAAGCTGCTTCACCAACGCTATTTTCACCCAAACTAACGAACTTCTGATTAGCACGCATTAAACGATTTTCTTGTTGCTTTAAGCGATACTGATAATCAACCTGACCTATCACTTCATTAAGCATGTTCATTTCAGCACGCTGTTGGTCAATTATATCTATGCGCTTACTGCCGCCTGCTTTATCTGTTTTAAGGTAATCAATTAACTCAACCGTTAACGCAACACTTCGACCATGAGGCTTACTTTCAAAGGTGTAGCGGTATCGAACACTTTCAGAGCTTGCTATTGACTTAAATGGCCAAGTACCTTGTTCAGTTTCACTATTAAACCAATCAGACTCAAACACTAAACCGTTTTCATCCACTTGCTTTAATTCAACGTTAACTGTTGCTAATTGATCTTTTAACGCCTGTACTACAAAAGCTTGTAAGTCGCTGTCATCAAGTACTTGATCAAACCAAACGGTTGACGCTGCAGAATTGCCTTCTGTTCGGGTAGATGCCGCAATAGGTAGCACAAGTGAAGGGGCACGAACATCAACATCAGCACCCACGGGTCCCTGATGATTTATTTTATTGGTGACATGATAAGTGTCAAAACTGGTTGGTTTGTCTAATCCTGCAGGTACTTTTAACGCTTTTGCTTCTTTTTTGTGCGCGTATTCAAAATCGCCTACCGCTTGCTTATTATTTGCAGTACCGCAGCTAGCAACAGCGACACTCAATAATGAAAAATAAAATATCTTGCGATTCATTAACACTCCCGAGGATACAAATCTGAATCTTTCTAAATTAAATTTTGCTTGTTTATTATTTATAATTAACAGTTAAGTTATGATGACGACACGAAAACATGTGTCAAACCATTCAAGCAATACATCATACAATCAATAACGCCGTTTTGATTACTAAATCTGGGCTTAGTTCCCCAGAATCATCTCTTTTATTTAAAACACGCCTAATGATTGTTAATAGCGCCAAATACAGCCGCACCATGGTACTTGCCTGAAAATGCAAACACAAGATACCACAGCATATTTATCATAAAAATAACGAAATAAAAGCAGATGCTTAGTTCTCGACTAAACGCTAATCGAGCGAGCCTAACCTGTTGCTTTTAAACTACAGCCCCAGTGCGAGATATCTGGATGTCACATGCACCGACAACAAGCAGATTATTTAACAATTAATTTGACTTGCACCGTTGAAGTTTAAGCTTCCCATAATAAAAATTTACCTACCTCCTCGTTAGCTTTAATGTCCTGACATGCGTTATAATAGCTTTTTTTGTATAAAAGCTAGGTTTATTGATGAGTGAGTATTTAGTATTAACGGCAATGGGACCAGATCGGACAGGCAGTGTCAGCGACCTAACAAAGTTAGCGAGTGAATGCGGTTGTAATATCCTTGACAGCAGAATGGCAATATTTGGCTTAGAATTCACTTTGATCATGCTACTGACCGGTACTAATAAAGCAATTCATCAATTAGAAAGTAAACTTCCTGCTGTTGCACACGAACTTGAGCTTATTACCATGATGAAACGAACTTCGGGGTATCGTGAGCAAGACTTCGTCCATCATTATCAGGTTGATTATGCCGGTATCGATCAACCCGGCGTGTTAAAAGCAGTAACCGCATTCTTTGCTACCCGTAATATCGATGTTTCATCATTAAAGTCTGAAATAAATCAAAAAAATAATCATATGAGCGCCTCATTACTTATCGCATTGATGGAAGAAACCAGCATCGATAAACTCGAGAGTGACTTTGTACAATTATGCGAACAATTTGATGTGCAAGGCTGCATAAAAAAAATTCAATCAAATCTATTTTAGAAAAAATGTAACGCGACAACCTAAGCCAGCTATTAGTATTGATGGTAACATCAGGTATAGCTGTTTTATAATATTCTTACGTTAGACAGCGTGTTTTAACATCTCTAACATAATAACGCACTCAAGCAATATTCGGTGGAGCCCCATAAGCCCACTGTCTTCATAATAATAAGGAAAATAAAATGGCAATCGACGTTGGCCAAGTAGCCCCTGATTTTACACTCTTAGATCAAGACAGTAACCCCGTTACTTTATCTGAACTAAAAGGAAAAAAGGCACTACTTTATTTTTACCCTAGAGCAAGTACACCAGGCTGTACTATACAAGCTAAAGGACTTCGCGACTCTAAGGCAGAGCTTGATGCACTTAATGTTGTCGTGCTTGGTATTAGCCCTGACACACCAAGAAAACTAACTAATTTCATCAATAAGCAAGAGCTTAATTTTACTTTACTCGCTGATGAAAACCACGCAGTTTGTGAGAAGTATCAGGTCTGGCAATTGAAAAAATTTATGGGTAAAGAAAATATGGGGGTTGTTCGCACAAGCTTCCTGATAAATGAAAATGGTAACATTGAGCATATATTCAATAAATTCAAAACTAAAGATCATCACCAAGTCGTATTAGACTTCTTAAAGGCGCTTTAATCATACTAGGCTATAAAAGCGCTGTTAGTTTTTAGAGTCTGCATGCTTAGTGGCGACAATAATCTTAGTTCAGAGATGCTATTTACTATGCTGTAGTTCACACATTTATACTCTCTGGTTGTGATGCTAACACTCATACGTTTATTATTAGTTGGAGCTACTGAACTTTTTTAGGATTTTTAGTCACACTGTTTCTTAACCATTGAGCTTTTACAATCACCCACATTGAACAAGTCATAAAAAAGCCAACCTAAAACTTGGTTGGCTTTTATGACGTCATTAGGTACTTAATATTTTAACTATTAAGTACCTATTATCGGGATACTAACTAGAAGGTTTTATTATATTGAATCGCAATAATTAAAGCATTGCCTTCAGAACTAAAATTCCAATCCTTATTGCCGACAACGCCATCTAAAGAGCTAGGCAATTGCGCTAATAACGCATCTTCTTCAGTAACAATAACATTATCACCATTGATGTAAGAAACACCAAAATCAATGCTGTCATTGTTATCTAGTTGATAGGTAGCGCCTGCGCTATACCAAAGTCTGTCACTGTCAGGAATTGATATTGAACGATAATCTACGGCTGCAGATTGGTCAAAAGCAATCCCAAGTCTTAAGACTAGATCTTGGTTAACATCATAGGTTGCGCCTAAAGCAAAACGGTAAGTATCTTCAAAGTTTTCTTCTTTCTCAAATGCTAGCGTATCACCAGTAAATGCTTCTAACTTTTCAAAACTCGACCACTGAGTGTACATAATACTGTAGTGTGTAGCCCATTGTTCGGTAAGTTGATGAAAACCTGAAAACTCAGCTATCGCAGGCATATCAACAGATAAGCTAGCGGCTTGCTCTTGCACACCTAATCCAGAAAACTCACCATCAAAGGCTAGTTCAACTTCGCTACGGTAAGTCAGCGCAAAGCGGTGGCTTTTATTAATTTCATAAACCACACCAATATTCCAACCATAACCAAAATCATCACCAGCCATATTGACAATTTCAGTACGACCAGGCACAGGAGCAACAACAGTCCCAACACCAGGGATTGTTACGCCATTTTCGAGAACACGGCCAGCATGCCTAATTAATTCAGCTTCACCATAAACAACATTTAACCCTAAACCTAAGCTTAATTGCTCATTGATTCGGTATGAACCGCTAATATTAGCATTAATAGTTTTTAAATCGGTTTTACCACCAATAGAACCCGCTGCATAATCATTATCGTACTCACTTTTTAAGCCGAAATTCGAGTTAAAGGCAACACCATAAGCAAATGTGTCATTCACTGGGTTAATAAAGTACATTGCAGGGACGATTGCCGTTGGCACGACGCCATCCTGTTTAAGCTCGCTAGCATCATAATCTGCACCAAGTAGGTCTGGAGCATCGATACCTTTGATATTTACACCGGGATCAACATAGGTTGCGGCTAGAGAAAAAGCAGCCTTGTCGAACAATGCCATTGCTGCAGGATTACGCGCTAAAACAGCAGCATCGTCCGCTATTACAGCATCGCCAGCAAACGCTCGCCCTAAGCCTGAGGCACTTGTTTCGTTTAATTGAAAAGAGGCAGAGTAGCTATTAAAAGTTGCTAATGTGATGGCTGCTGCAAGAATTGATTTTTGTAATCTCATACTAAGTTCTCGGAAATTGTGGAAAAATAAAAAGTTTTTATAAAAACACTTCATAATACGCGACAAAAGATAGTCGCTTTGTTAAAAAATGTAATTTCATATTAAATAGTCAGCTGATCATTACTACCAAAAGCTAAAGTTAAGCTGTAACATTTTGCATATAAAACATGTTATAAACACTTTATAAGCCGATAGATTTAATTTAAAAGTTATAATAAAAAGAAATGATAGATATATAGAGTAGGAATAATACTGTCGTAATGGTACCCGGGGCCGGACTTGAACCGGCACGCTCTTACAAGCGAGGGATTTTAAATCCCTTGTGTCTACCAATTCCACCACCCGGGCAACGAGGAGTATTTTTAACGTAATCTTGGTAACTACGTCGATTTTATTTCAATGATGAATAATAAAATCTTAAAGATTGGAGCGGCTAACGAGACTCGAACTCGTGACATTCACGTTGGCAACGTGATGCTCTACCAGCTGAGCTACAGCCGCTTCGTAGAACTATAAAATACAACTATTACTAAACAGTAATGGTACCCGGGGCCGGACTTGAACCGGCACGCTCTTACAAGCGAGGGATTTTAAATCCCTTGTGTCTACCAATTCCACCACCCGGGCAACGAGAAGTATTTTTAACGTAATCTTGGTAACTACGTCGATTTTACTCACGTAAAATCAATAAAAATTGGAGCGGCTAACGAGACTCGAACTCGTGACATTCACGTTGGCAACGTGATGCTCTACCAGCTGAGCTACAGCCGCTTCACTTGCTTAATTAATGCCAATATTAACTAAGACTACACATGTTTGAAATTGGAGCGGCTAACGAGACTCGAACTCGTGACATTCACGTTGGCAACGTGATGCTCTACCAGCTGAGCTACAGCCGCTTCATAGATTTCAAACTTACACTTTACATACGCCAATATGTAATTACAACTTACTATTTCATGATATGGTACCCGGAGACGGACTTGAACCGTCACGCTCTATGAGCGAGGGATTTTAAATCCCTTGTGTCTACCAATTCCACCACCCGGGCAATGGAGGCGGGTCCCGGAGTCGAACCGAGGTAATCGGATTTGCAATCCGGTGCATGGCCACTCTGCCAACCCGCCGTTTTATATCACTACTTGTAAGTAGTATTTCCTTGTAATTCTCACTTAAAGAGAAATTGGAGCGGCTAACGAGACTCGAACTCGTGACATTCACGTTGGCAACGTGATGCTCTACCAGCTGAGCTACAGCCGCTTCATGTGTTGACTCCCTGCCAACTGGAAACGCATTCTACATTGAAAAACTGATGAGTCAACCCTTTAATATCAATTTTATTTTGACTGCTCAAAAAGCGACTAATCTGGTGTTTTTTTAGCTAAAAACACGCGATTTATGAGTAAATTACTTAGTTAACTCAGGCCAAGCAGCTTTAAAATAGATAACCATAGACCAAAAAGTGAGCACAGTTGCGATGGCATAAAAGAAATATGCAGCAAAAATTAATATTTCATGCGGAAATTCAAATAAAATTAATGGAATGTCATACGTTGGATACCAAATTAATCCCATAATGCCGAGCATTTGAGCGGCAGTTTTATATTTTCCCATTTGTGAAACCGCAATAACATCTCTAAGACCACGCGAAGACATAAACTCTCGCAGTGCGCTAATAAAAATTTCACGAGAGATCATTAGTATCGCTGAAATAGATATCCACCACACTTGTAGGTCTTGAATCAAAATAACAAGTGCTGCCACGACCATTAACTTATCAGCAACGGGATCAATAAAGGCCCCAAAAGCAGATGACTGATTAAGTTTGCGTGCTAAATAACCGTCTAAGGCATCACTTATGGCTGCAAACCAAAATACCACAAAAGCGCCAAAGTGATTCCACGATACCGGTAAATAAAATACCAGAATAAAAATCGGGATTAAAATAATTCTAAATAATGTAATTTGGTTGGGAATTGTCCACATAATATGTCTAATATTCTTATCGTTATCTAATCAAAGGTGAGTAGTGTTACAACACATTTTACACAGATCGTGTTCTAATTGTCATGCAAGGCATCATAAATATTTTCCGCCAATACTTTACTAATACCGGGGACTTTCTCTAAGGTCGCTCTATCCGCTTTTAATACTTCTTGTAAGCCTCCTAAGTATTGCAGCAGTGCTTGTCGTTTTTTGGCCCCTATGCCAGGAATTGTTTCTAATGTCGATTTTTTACTTGCCTTTTGTCGTTTCGCTCGATGTCCCGTTATCGCAAAGCGATGTGACTCATCTCGAATGTGCTGTACTAAGTGTAAAGCTGGAGATGTTGCAGGTAATGATATTAATTGATGACTACCCGCTAATATCAAAGTCTCTAAACCAGGCTTGCGTGACTCTCCTTTAGCAACACCTACTAACAGAGGGGTTTTTACTTTATCGATGCCGGCAAAAAAATCTTCAGCTTTTGACAACTGGCCTTTACCACCATCAATAAAAATAATATCAGGCATTTTTTCTTCACTGATCACTTTGCTGTAGCGTTTATCTAAAGCAAACGCCATTGCAGCATAATCATCACCGGGGGTGATACCGTGCACATTATAACGTCTGTAATCACTTTTTAATGGACCCTCTTGATTAAACACTACATTTGACGCTACGGTTTGCTGCCCCATCGTATGGCTAATATCAAAACATTCAATACGTGATATACCATTAGGCAATTCAAACACTTCATTAAGCGCCGAAAATCGTGCTTGCATTGACTCTTTATGCGAATTTCTGGTCATTAATGCGGTGGCTGCATTTGTACATGCTAATTTTAAGTATTGCGCTCGCTCAGAGCGCACATTATGGGAAAGCTTAACTTCTCGCTCAGCTTGACTAGAAATTACTTGCACAATATCTTGTTGATTATCTATCGCACTAGGAATAATGATTTCTTTTGGGATGGCCCCTAGGTTAAGTTCATTGCCAATATAATGCTGGCTAATAAAGGCAGAGATAATCTCCTCATCACTGGTATCAATTGGCACCGTTGGAAAATAGCTTTTACTGCCTAATATTTTTTGCTCTCGTACAAATAATAAATGGATACAAGCTTGAGACTTATGACGATGCAAACCAATCACATCCATTTCAGCAACGCTACCACTAACAAATTGTTGTTGTTGCACTTTTCTTAAAGTCGCAATTTGATCTCTGTATTTTGCCGCAAGTTCAAAATTAAGTGTTTTACTGGCACTTTCCATATTATCGACCAAATGTTCAATCACAGTTGAGCTTTTACCTTTGAGAAACAACTTAGCCAATTGAACTTGTTTTTGGTAATCTTCTGGTGATATTTTATCAACACAAGGCGCCGAGCACCGCCCCAGCTGATACTGCAAGCAAGGTCGGCTTCGCGCTCGATAATAACTATCCTCACATTGCCTTAGTGGAAAAATTTTTTGCATTAAGCGCAAACTTTCCCATACCGCACCTACGGTTGGATAAGGCCCAAAATAATCACCTTTAACTTTTTTTCCACCCCGGTGTAAACCTAATTTAGGATGCTTATGGTCGGTGATCAATAAATATGGGTAAGATTTATCGTCGCGCAATAAAATATTATATTTTGGCTGATATTTCTTAATATAGTTATTTTCGAGGATCAGCGCTTCGCCTTCTGTGTGCGTTACGGTGACATCAATAGCGGTAATTTGTTTGACTAATGCGCGAGTTTTATTACTACCAACATCTTTGCGGAAGTAGCTCGCTAAGCGTTTTTTTAGATGCTTTGCCTTACCAACATAAATAACGGTTTGGTTTATATCGTACATACGATACACCCCAGCTTGTTCAGAAACCGCAGCTAGAAAGGCTTTATGATCAAAAGTTAGAGCATCATTTGATAAGTTTTTTTCAGACAAAAGTTATAGGGCTTCAGTTTTCAACATACCATGGCGAATGGCCAAGTGCGTTAACTCAACATCGTTGCCGACATTAAGTTTCTCAAACATGCGATAGCGATAGCTATTAATCGTTTTAGTACTCAATACTAATTGTTCAGAAATATCCGGCACTTTTTCACCACGCGTGATCATTAACATGATTTGTAGTTCACGTTCAGACAATGTACTGAAAGGGTTTTCATCGGCCGACTTAAATTGGCTCAATGCCATTTGCTGGGCTATTTCAGGCGTAATATAGCGTTGACCACTATTAACTGCACGAATGGCGTTGATCATTTCATCAGGACCAGCACCTTTGGTCAGATAACCGGCAGCACCTATTTGCATAACTTTAGTAGGAATGGGCTCTTCACAATACACCGTTAATACAATAACTTTAACATCTGGCGCATAGCGAATGATCTTTTTAGTCGCCTCTAGCCCACCGATGCCTGGCATATTCATATCCATTAGCACCACATTAGGTTCGTTTTTGCGACAAAACTGTACGGCTTCTTCGCCTGTTTTAGCCTCACCAACCACCTTAAGTCCTTTTACTTCGTCTAGGATTTTTCGTATTCCAGTACGAACCAACTCATGGTCATCAACCAGCAAAACATTTATCAACGTAGAGTTACCTTATAATTACTTTATAAAAAACAGTAGAATTAAGTAAAAAATAATATAGTTAATTGCACTTTAACACAATCTAATTTCTCTTTTTGTTGCATTTAAACAACCAAAAAATATCATGATTAAAGCTCATTTTTGTTTAACCAACTATTTAATAAACCAATTTGACCATTTTTATAGGCAGCATAAGTCAAACGAACGGCATTACTTAAAATAATACTGTCATTCCATTTTGTTTGTTCAGCAATCAATTCGTAGCATTTTTGTGCTTCTGGTGATAAATAACCACGCATTTCTTTTTTGCCTCGGTCTTTCTGCCTTTCACGATAACGCTTTTGCTTTTCTGCATTAGTTAATGCTTTCTTTTTAATACTCATCAATAACTTACCTGTTTTATTTTTAACAATCAAAGCGGTTACGCATAACTAATACTGACAAATTTTTTGACCTTTGTTAAGTGAAAACTATATTTATTTAACTGTTCGGAGTTGTTTAGCGTACAAGTGTTCGCTAAAGTAACGCTTTTAAATTCTCAATAAATGTAAGTGAGCCCATGGAACAAAAAAATTCGTTCTCGAAAGAAGACTTAATAAAAGCGGGTACTGGCGAAATGTTTGGTGCTGGTAACAGCCAATTGCCTTCTGACAATATGTTAATGATGGATAGAATTATTAGCATTAATGATGATGGTGGTGAACATGGCAAAGGAGAAATCATTGCCGAGTTAGATATTAATCCAGACTTGTGGTTTTTTGATTGTCATTTCAAGGGTGATCCAGTCATGCCAGGTTGCCTTGGTTTAGACGCCATGTGGCAATTAACAGGCTTTTATTTAGCATGGTCTGGTGGCCCTGGTCATGGCCGTGCTTTAGGTGTCGGCGAAGTAAAATTCACCGGACAAATTTTACCAACAGCAAAAAAAGTAACTTACAAAATTACTTTAAAGCGCGTTATCAAACGAAAGCTGTTTATGGGTATTGCTGACGGAACGGTTTCTGTTGATGGTCGTGTGATTTACACAGCTAAAGATTTAAAAGTAGGCTTATTTACCGATACAACTAAGTTTTAAAGACCTAGTTTTGTTGCATTAACAAAGCTATTTCTAACCTTCCTAAATATAAAAAGCCAGCAATTACGCTGGCTTTCTTATCTGATGCGCTGAAAAATTACTCAGACACTAGCTGTTAGCTATACGTGCTTCAACCACCTCAATAGCTTGATCAATTCGGGATAATACTTTTTGTTGATCTAATAGCGCTAATGTGATGTCTAGAGATGGAGAGTTACCACCACCGGTTGCTGCAACTCGTAAAGGCATTCCGACTTTCCCCATACCCACTTCTAGTTCTACAGCAGTATCATTAATTGCAGCATGAATTGGCTCAGGTGACCAATCAGTCAGAGCAGCTAATTTTTCTTTTACTAACAATAAAGGCTCTTTAACTACCGGTCGTAAGTGCTTTTTAACCGCTCCAGCATCAAGCTCGGTGAAATCTTCATAAAAGTAACGACTGATTTGTGCCATCTCTTTTAGGGTTTTAACACGATCAGCTTGTACTTTAACAATTTCTGCTAGCGCAGGGCCGTTTTCAATATTAATGCCCTGCTCTTTCATATGCCATTCAAGGTGAGATGCCACGTAAACTGGATCTAAAGTTTTCATGTAATGCTGATTAACCCAAATAAGCTTATCCGTGTTAAAACCTGACGGTGCTCTATTACAGTCTTTCAGATCGAATAATTCAATCATCTCTTCACGAGAGAAAATTTCTTTATCACCGTGTGACCAACCTAAACGAACCAAATAATTAAGTAACGCTTCTGGTAAGTAACCATCATCACGATACTGCATTACACTTACCGCACCATGACGCTTTGATAAACGTTTGCCATCATCACCTAATATCATTGGAATATGCGCGTACTCAGGTACTGTTGCACCCAAAGCTTTTAAAATATTAATTTGCTTTGGCGTATTACTAATATGATCATCACCACGTACCACATGCGATACTTTCATATCCCAGTCATCAACAACCACTGTTAAGTTATAGGTTGGCGTACCATCGGAACGAGCAATGACAAGATCATCAAGCTGTTCATTACTTATGGTTATATCACCTTTAACCATATCTTTAATAACAACATCGCCGTCTAATGGGTTTTTAAAACGAATAGCATAAGGCTTATCTGCGGGGTAATCGGTACGTTCACGCCAAAAACCATTATATTTCTCTATTTCACCTTTTGCTTTAGCTTCTTCACGCATAGCGTCAACTTCTTCAGCTGTACAGTAACAACGGTAAGCATTACCTGACGCTAATAGTTGCTCAATAACGTCTTTATATCGGTCAAAGCGTTGAGTTTGAAAGTAAGGACCGTGTGTCCATGCTAAGTTCAGCCAGTTCATACCATCCATAATGGCATCAACAGATGCTTGAGTTGAACGCTCAAGATCAGTGTCTTCTATTCTAAGAATAAAATCGCCGCCATTTTTTTGTGCATAGAGCCAACTATATAAAGCAGTACGAGCACCACCAACATGTAAATAGCCCGTTGGGCTCGGGGCAAATCGAGTTGTTAAAGTCATAAAAGTCTCAATGAAATATATTTATTTACCAAAATCAGCAAACAAATGAAAAGTTATTTGTAAAGTTGGCAACATTTTATCAGGCAAGAGCCGGAAATACACCTTTTAGCCGGTTAAATTTATTAACAAGTAGTAGTAACAAAGCCAAGAAAGCTCATAAAACCATCAGCCTGTCGAAATATAGAGCGTTTAAGCTAAATAGTTAAAAAAATAATAAAAAATTGCAGTGTTTTGGTTGACAGCTTTTTCGATCTCCCTATAATACGCCCCCACAGAGAAGGACGATTAGCTCAGTTGGGAGAGCACCGCCCTTACAAGGCGGGGGTCACTGGTTCAAGCCCAGTATCGTCCACCACTTCTCTGTTTGTAGTTTTAATATTTTAGTTATATTGGACGATTAGCTCAGTTGGGAGAGCACCGCCCTTACAAGGCGGGGGTCACTGGTTCAAGCCCAGTATCGTCCACCACTTACTTTACAAGTGGTTGAAATAAAATATAAAAATTACGCTGTAATATAAATGGACGATTAGCTCAGTTGGGAGAGCACCGCCCTTACAAGGCGGGGGTCACTGGTTCAAGCCCAGTATCGTCCACCATTTATATTACACAGATTCATATACTATTAAATAGTTATGGACGATTAGCTCAGTTGGGAGAGCACCGCCCTTACAAGGCGGGGGTCACTGGTTCAAGCCCAGTATCGTCCACCATTTAAAATATATCGAGTCATTAACTATTCAATAGTTACGGACGATTAGCTCAGTTGGGAGAGCACCGCCCTTACAAGGCGGGGGTCACTGGTTCAAGCCCAGTATCGTCCACCATACTCCTATTCTACTGCTTCCTAAGATTTAAGCCATTTTACAAATACAAATAAGATCACCTACTGCACTTTTATAAGCTGTATCAGTTATTAGTTATTAGTTAAAATCAAAAAATTATACACAGCTTCATTAGATCATATTTTTAGCTAATGATAATCGCTTAGTCGTAAAACGTTAGATGCAACGAGAACCGAGAAGAATACACAACAAGAAGTGATAGAGTAGAAAATAAAGCCTGAGTAATTTATATTACTCAGGCTCAATGCATGCGGCTAACGTATGAAAACACTATAATAAGTAAATAAATAGCCTCAACGTGGTTTAGTTAGCTGAAAAGTTGCTGATAAACGTTTCCACACGTTTAGCATTTGCCCCTAGATCGGTACCACCAATGCGAGAAATTGACCTCAAATCAATTTTGCTGCCAGAAGTTGTTGCCTGAATACGAATAACCACATCATCTTTAAACGCCCAAAGTAATGTTGTATCTACAGCTTCAATAATGCCTTGCTCAGCATTCTTTGCAACGATCTCCCAACCTAAGTTCATCGCTGTATCAACAGCACGGCTAAAGGCTTGCTGAGTATTTAGCTCACTCATAATCGATTTCACCTTGGGGTAAGCTGCTTTTTGCAAAGGTGCTAACTTTTCGCTGTCATATGCCAATGGATTACTGTTTTCGCCACGCAGCGCTACAATAGCTTGGAATTTAGGAGGGTTAACAGTGTCAGTACTTACATGGTGTATAAAAGGCAAGGACTTAGCTTTAGACGCTTGCATTGATAAACCTATTACAGGTATAGCAAGTAAAATCATCACCAAACCATAGCTTTTCGCGACATTAGCTTGCTTTTTAAATAGCGAGAATAAAGCTAATAGTAGCGCTAATGTAAATATAATGGCACTGCCATAACCGGTAAACTTTATGATCTGAAAAGATGTTGCCATTTGCCAAACTTGTAAACGATAAGCGATTATCGCGATAGGAAAGCCGAGTAACAAAGGAATTGCCGCTAATTTAAAAAATTTTGCTATTGTTTGAATGATCATGATGTTCCCTTAAAGTTATCACTAAAATTGAGATATATTGCTAAAACGTAGATAGTAGATTAACTATCCCTCACTTATCTAGCACCAATAATAAATTACAACACACTTTTGAGCAGTAAAACTTTAAGTATTAAATTGTTATACGCTAACGGCAGCAGACAAATCAGCTGGCTAGAATAAGCCACCAAGCAATAAAAGCCAACTGTATTTTATGGCTAACTCTGTTTAAAAGCTGATAAACACACGTTAGCAGTCATACACTTCAAGAAGCTAAGTTTGTCGATAATGTTGAAATTTAGGCAATAAAAAAGCGGACTATTGTCCGCTTTTTTATTTATGTCATGACATATTAGCCATTAATGCGTTGTTTTGCTGCTGCAGTTAACTCTGGAGAAGTTATTGTTGCTAGTAAATCTTCAACTGTTGCTTTAGGTAATTTACCTAACATTAATGTGCCTGTTTTAATTGCATTGTTTGTGCTAGCAAAAGCCACTAAATTTTGACCATTACACTGCACACCATCAAATACATTGCGGATTTTTAATTTATGAGATTTTAAATAAGAGCGTAAACGAGACTTATCATCAGCTGAAACATACTCACATAATGATTTAGCCACATTTTGTGCCTGGGCTTTTTCTGAGTAAGTTGTTGCGATGAATAAAAATGTGCTCAAGA
Organism: Cognaticolwellia aestuarii; assembly: GCF_002000025.1. Taxonomy (GTDB): domain Bacteria; phylum Pseudomonadota; class Gammaproteobacteria; order Enterobacterales; family Alteromonadaceae; genus Cognaticolwellia; species Cognaticolwellia aestuarii. The sequence continues at coordinate 35,099 of NZ_MUZV01000008.1, read as the reverse complement.
TTAAAATGTTTTTCATGAAAAATATTGCCTTAATATCAATAAAAATTAAATCAATGAAACGAACTATTGATACTAAATCAAATCGCGTTGGAAACCCCGCTATCATAGGTAAGCCCCTTAGATCGGTAGTTTTGCGTAATACCCTTTCAAGTATTTTGCCGTTTCTGCTGGGGGCGCATTATACAGAGCAAGCTAGTTTACACAAGAGGAATGTCCGACTTAATACCTTGCTGATGTAACTAAAATTATATTTCTAGCCAATAAACACGAACTCCACTGCCAAGAAAGTTAAACAAGTAATTAGTTCATGAGCAGAGGACATCACTCACTAACTCAGTTATAATCACGCTTTGTTTTCTTGTCTTTAAAGGTCAGCCATGACTCACGTTATTCCTCTTGTTGATATTTCTGTACAACCCATTGAGCTCTGCAAATTATTAAAAATAGCCAATATGGTTGGCGGTGGCGGAGAAGCCAAAATAGTGATCAGTGAAGGCTATGTTTTATTAAATAACGAAGTTGAATTTCAAAAGCGCAAAAAAGTCTATCACAACGATATTATCGAATTTAATGGTGAAACCATACAGGTTAACCTTGTTAAAGCGAATGACAATATACAAACCGCGCATAAGTTAACAGCGGCAGATAACACCGAAAACAGTAAGCCTAAAAAACAAAAAACGCTATCAACAGCAACTAAAAACAGCTCCAAGAATCAGGTCAAAGTAGTTCAAAAGGCTGAGGCTGTCCGAACAAAACGTAAACCCATTAGTTTTTAATAACCTATTGCCTTAATGTTGTTTTTTGTAATGAGCGTAAATTAAGATTTGCCAGCAAAGCTCCTGATACAATCAGGCACATTGCAATAAAGATCTCCTGACTGAAAACTTGCTCACTAAAAGCAACCAGCATCAATGTCGAGAGTAATGGCGTAAAATAGGAAATGGTGGCAATAACCCTAGGATCACCTTTTTTAACTGCGCCATCCCAGCAATAAAATGAAATCCCCATAGGACCTAATCCTAACAAAAATATTAAACTTGAGTCACCCCATGAAATCACAGGTGTAGTCTCGAAGATTAGATGTGAAGCAGCTGCTAAACCAGCTGATATCAAACAAAAAAGCCCAACAGTAGCAGAACCAAATTGCGCATAAGTTAAAGTTAATTTTTTTGATAATAATGAGTAACATGCCCAGATTAATGCCGATAATATGGCTAAGGTATAACCGAAAATATCATCACTTGAAAATGTCGCACCATCAGCGGCGACAATAAGACCTGCACCAAACAAAGACACTAAAGTGCCGAAAACTTGCCGTTTACTAAGCGTTATTTCACGAAAAAACAATGGCGTAAATAATAAAATAAATAGCGGCCATAAATAATTAAGTAGATTAGCACCAACCGGTGGAGCAAGTCTTAGCGCCATAAACAACAAAAAATGATAACCAAAAATACCGCAAACACCGACAAGTAAGAGTGTTGCTTTTAATTGCCATTGCTTGTAACGCCATAGCGACAAACTGCCACCAATAAATAAGCAACAAGCCAGTAAGAAAAATGGCGGCACATGCCCAAGTTGAGCAACAATAACCGCTAGGCTACTCCATAATAAAACAGCAAAAGTAGTTAATAATAAATAATGCATTACCTGAAAACCTTGAAATGTTAGTCATAAAATTTTTAGCCTAAAACAGACTCTCCAGCGCTCTATTCCCGATACTATTGCTAAAATAGAACATTGGGGCACCATACGTTAACAATAAATAAACTACGTAACATCAGTTATTTGCTTATTTCTCAATACAATAATATTTGCTTTTAGCGCCTGACAATTGAATAAAGCTATAGCGCGTTAATATTATTTGCTAGGCTAGGAGTTCGCTAAATTCTTTCACCAATGAGCATCTAAAATAAACTATGAGCAAATTTATATTCGCGTCCCTGATGTTACTCAACACTTTATTGGCCTTCACATCATTAGGCGTCAAGGCAAATGAAAACAGCTTTCTACCGCCCCCAGTAACAAATAATGCAGTTGCACAAGTGAAAGTTGATCACCATTGGTACTTGCTATCATTTTCTGGTTTAGGCGCCAATAAAGATCATCAAGATGTACACAATCACCTTTATGTTTTTGACGTTACGAATAATCAGTGGCATAGAAAATCGTCCGTTCCTATTGCCCAACCAATTAACAAGTTAACAGGACGACTGGCAAGTGTCGCTACTGCTATCAACGAACTTGCCTATGTTTTTGGAGGTTATACTGTAGCTAAAGATCATAGCGAAGTATCGATCCCTGATGTATATGCCTATGACGTAATAAAAGATCAGTACCGTGCATTAGCCTCAATGCCAGTGCCTGTCGATGACAGCATTGCGCTCGTCTATGAAAATCGTTACATTTATCTCGTCAGTGGTTGGCATAACGACGGTAACGTTAATTTAGTACAACTGTATGACAGCCAAACCAACCAATGGCAGCAAGCATCCCCGTTCCCAGGTAAGGCAGTATTTGGCCAAGCAGGCGGTATTATCGGCAATAAGTTACTGGTATGTGATGGTGTCAGGGTTGATGTTCACCTCAATAAACGTCGCAGCTATGCCGCAGAAGCAGCTTGTTATCGTGGTGAAATAAACCCAAATGATCCTAGTCGTATCTCATGGTTTAAAGTTCAACATCCAACAGGTATATCACGTTACCGCATGGCAGCCACAGGCTTAATAAACCCCGTTACCCAAGCCAAAGAAATTGTCTTCGTTGGTGGTAGCCATAATCCTTACAACTATAATGGCGTCGGGTATAACGGTAATCCATCCGAGCCAAGCAATGAAATTTGGTACTATAACCTCGACACAAATACCTGGAAAATATCGAATACTGAAACAGCTACCATGGACCATCGAGGTTTATTAGTCGTTGATGCTAAGCTACTAACGATTGGTGGTATGACGAAAAATCAACAAGTGATCAAGGGAATTAATCACTATTAACTAGGGTCCGTAATGATTAATCGATAATTTTTAACATTTGAAGCAATTTAAACCTTTTGTGGCTGAAACTGCCCTGCTAGAATACCCGACATATTTATTACTCGCTTACTAATGGAATTTTTTCTCAATGCGTACAAGCCAATATTTACTTTCAACTTTGAAAGAAACCCCTGCTAGTGCTGAAGTTATCAGCCACCAATTAATGTTACGTGCAGGCTTAGTACGTAATGTAGCATCAGGCTTATATACTTGGTTGCCGACAGGTTTAAAAGTATTACGTAAAGTAGAAAATATCGTTCGTGAAGAAATGGAACGTGCTGGCTCTTTAGAAGTATTAATGCCAATGGTACAACCTGCAGATTTATGGCAAGAGTCGGGTCGTTGGGAAGACTACGGTCCTGAGTTATTACGCCTAAACGATCGTCATAATCGTGCTTTTGTCTTAGGTCCAACTCACGAAGAAGTGATCACTAAACTTGTTAGCAATGAAATTAGTAGCTACAAGCAATTGCCACTTAACGTCTTTCAAGTACAAACCAAATTTCGTGATGAGATTCGTCCACGTTTTGGCGTAATGCGTGGCCGTGAATTTTTAATGAAAGATGCTTATTCTTTTCATTTAGGCGAAGACTGCCTAAGAAAAACCTATCAAGTGATGTTCGACGCTTATTGTCGAATATTTGATCGCCTAGGCCTAGATTACCGCCCTGTGATAGCCGATACTGGCTCAATTGGTGGTGAAGCTTCACATGAATTCCATGTATTAGCAGACTCAGGTGAAGATGATATTGCTTTTAGTGATGTTAGTGACTTTGCCGCCAACGTTGAAAAAGCTGAAGCGCTAGCACCAACAGGTGAACGACCTGCAGCAACACAAGGGTTAACAGAAGTTTCAACGCCTAATGCACGTACTATCGAAGACGTGGCAAAGCTGCTTAGCGTTGACCCAACAACTACTGTAAAAACCTTGTTGGTACTCGGCACGTCAACAAAAGAAAATGAAGCACCTATTGTGGCCTTGGTGTTACGTGGCGATCATCAACTTAACGAAGTAAAAGCTGAAAACTTAGCTCAAATTGCCGCGCCATTAACTTTTGCGACTGAAGAACAAATTATCGCTGCAGCTGGCTGCAACGCGGGTTCAATTGGCCCAGTTGGTTTAACCATTGATGTTATTGTTGATCGCAGTGCCGCACATTTAGCTGATTTTGTTTGTGGCGCTAATAAAAATGATATGCACTTTACTGGGGTAAATTGGGATCGTGATGCACAAAACTATCGCGTTGAAGATTTACGCAACGTAGTTGAAGGCGACCCTAGCCCTTGTGGTGAAGGTAACATTGTCATTAAACGTGGTATTGAAGTCGGGCATATTTTCCAATTAGGTGAAAAATATGCTCAAGAAATGAACTGCGGCGTATTAACTGAGGCTGGCAAGAACCAAACGCTAACTATGGGTTGTTACGGTATTGGAGTTTCACGTATTGTTGCTGCCGCAATTGAGCAAAACCATGATAAATATGGTATTAAATGGCCTGCTGCTATTGCTCCATATCAAGTGGCGATTGTACCAATGAATATGGCAAAATCTGCTCGCGTTAAAGAAACTGCTGAAAACTTATACGAACAATTGCAAGCTGCAGGTATTGAAGTTATTTTTGATGACCGCAAAGAGCGTCCAGGTGTTATGTTTGCCGATCATGAACTCATGGGTACACCATTATTACTCGTTATTGGTGAACGTAACCTTGATAATCAAGAAATTGAAGTTAAAAACCGTATTAGTGGTGAAAAATCAATGTTAGCCATCAGCGACGTGATGTCGTTATTTACAAAATAATTTACCCTCTGGTTGATTAAGTGGCTGACCATTACATTGTAACGCTATAAACTCACATAAAAAAATACGGCTTTGCATGCTTATGCAAAGCCGTTTTTTTACTTTACCCACTGTAATTTAATGTGATTTACACACATCGATCCCAATACACAACCCGATCAAATAAATCGGCAACATTAAGTGATAAGGCTTTAAAAGTAGTAACTTTTTTTGAATCCGTTTGAAAGCACTCCCAAATAAATTGGTGACAATTATTATCTAATAGATGATAGTCTCTGACTTGAAATATTTGCGCTACTGCTCGCTGAGCCGCCATTTCACTTGCTAAAGGCACACCTAAAGAGTCGCACGCAATAAAAATACCTTTACCTGTACGTGTATCAGTAAAGCGCTGCGCCGACACAGGTTTTATTAGGCCATTACCATCAAGTTCTATAATGGTATTTTCATCAACCCAAATGCCGCTATGATCTAATACGCCACCAATGCCACAACAAACAATTGCGCCAGCAACCGGTTTAACCTGCTGCACAGTTAGCAACATATCGGTTGGATATGTCGCAATAGCAGACTCATAAGGAGCTAAGTCTGCCAATGTTTGTGCATGATAATAATTAAAACGCTTACGTTGCTGAGACTGTCGATCATCAGCTAACCCTTTAACCGCTAGCGCTGATACAGCAGCAGCGCCTATCCAAAGTAATGGTAAAGGCATAGGTAAGTCTCCTCATAAAGCAGATATTAAACAATATATTGTTGAAAATTTAATCACCACCTCAAGATGACGTAAATATTAGTGCTTTGCCATAAAAAAATTGCAAGTAACTGTTTCAAAGTTAGTCAATATTCGCAACAATGGGTTAAGGTAAACGTGAACACGCGATAGCCAATAAATGACCATATTCATTAACTTTTAAAAGACCAACATTATGAAAACTATTCAAAAATCTTCAAAACTAAAAAACGTATGTTATGAAATTCGTGGGCAAGTCGCCGCCGAAGCTAAGCGTTTAGAAGATGAAGGTCATAAAATTTTAAAACTTAATATCGGCAATCCGGCACCATTTGGCTTTGCAGCGCCTGATGATATTTTAAAAGACGTGATTCATCATTTACCAACAGCTCAAGGGTATTGCGAATCTAAAGGTATTTATCCAGCACGTGTTGCCGTCATGCAATACTTTCAACAGCAAGGCATTTTAGACGTGAGTGTTGATGACATTTTCATTGGCAATGGCGTCAGTGAGCTTATTGTGATGGCCATGCAAGGTTTGCTTAATAATTGTGATGAAGTATTAATTCCGGCTCCTGATTATCCTTTATGGACCGCCGCTGTTGCCCTATCTGGTGGCGAGCCAATACATTACCATTGTGATGAAGATAATCAGTGGTTTCCAAATTTAGACGATATGGCGAAAAAAATATCGTCAAAAACCAAAGCGATTGTATTAATTAACCCAAACAACCCTACCGGTGCAGTTTACAGCGAAGAAGTCCTACAAGGCATTATTGCTCTAGCACGTAAACATAACCTGATCATTTTCAGTGATGAAATATACGATAAAATCCTTTACGACCAAGCCCAGCATATTCCGACGGCAAGATTAGCGAACGATGTTTTAATTATCACGATGGGCGGGTTATCAAAAAATTATCGTATTGCTGGCTTTCGTGCCGGTTGGATGGTGATAACAGGACCTAAAATTCATGCTGAAGATTATTTAGAAGGTTTAAATATCCTTTCATCAATGCGCTTATGTGCCAATGTGCCCGCTCAGCATGCTATTCAAACAGCACTGGGTGGATATCAAAGTATTAATGAGTTAATAAAAGGCGATGGGCGTTTACTAAAACAGCGCAACCTTGCTTATAAAATGATTAATAGCATCGATGGGCTGTCATGTAATCAAGCGATGGGGGCATTATATTTCTTTGTCAAAGTTGATCAGAAAAAATTTAATATCAACGATGATGAGAAAATGATCTTAGACCTACTCAAGCAAGAAAAAATTCTATTAGTACAAGGACGAGCTTTTAATGTCGAACAAAAAAACTATTTTCGTTTAGTATTTTTACCCCATGTTGACGAATTAAAACCAGCACTTGAGAAGTTAGCAAACTTTTTCAGTACTTACCGTCAAGAATAAACAACTTAATATCATTAATAAGGCCTCATAATGCAAAGTACTTTTCTCGCTTGGATGTTCAGAATGCCGTTGATCAAACGTTGGGCATTGATGTTTTGTGTTAAACCGGAAAATGTTGCCGAACATTCGCATCAAGTCGCGATTGTCGCGCACTTGTTGGCTGTTATTAAAAATAAAAAATTTGCTGGTAATGTTAATGTTGATAAAGTGGCGACGGTTGCACTGTATCATGAAGCCAGTGAAACGCGGTTTGGTGATATTGTCAGCCCAACCAAATATGCTAACCCTGAAATTGCTCGTGAATTTAAAAAAATTGAGTATCTAGCAGAAAGGCAATGTTTGGAATCTTTACCTGAAGAGTTTCAAGATACGTTCGCGGATATTATCGTACAAGACAATGTAGAGCCACACTACAAAGAAATCGTTAAAGCCGCCGACATTTTAGTCGCTTATATTAAAGCGCTTGATGAATTGAACCATCAAAACCATGAATTTGACCACGTAAAAGAGCGCTTAGAATTAAAACTCGCCACGCTAAAAACGCAAATGCCAGAAGTTGACTATTTTATGACAACATTTATTAAGTCATGCTCTGCAACCGTTGATAAGCTAAGCGAAGTCCATATTAAAAAGTAATCTGTAATCTGTAATCTGTAATCTGTAATCTGTAATCAAGCGTACTCACCATTAATAGTAAACCAACAAAAAACGAGTACGCTCAATTCATCTGCAACCTATCAAACATCTGTTTTACTTGTAGGTCACCAAAACTGTAAATACCTTCACGTTCAGAAAAACACTGAAATATAGCCTCAAACTCTTGAGTTTTTAGCTCCTGAGCAATAGCAAGTAATTGACGTTCAGGGTAACCTAAACCATTTTCATCCGGTGTTCGACGTGAATGCGCTTCAACAGCGGGTAATAAAAAAGGATAAATATCAATTAACTGCTTTGCAATAACTCGCATAGAAGCAATATCATCTTGCTGATATAAAGGCCAAAGTTGAGCTAAAGCTACCAATGGCTGGGCTAACAATTTTTGCTTATTTTGACAGGCAAATTTTAGCTCTGCTTCCGTCATATTGGCAAAGCTGTATTCGTTTCCTGCATTAGGACGCACTAAATAAATACTATTTTGATGGCCTTTTTTTACCAATAAGTGAATAACAAACCAAAAGTTAACCTGACAGAATAAATCATCCTCAAACCAACAAATAATATCACTACCCACAGCTATATTAGCAATTTTATCAATTTCAAGCGCTGCCATGTCATAGTACCTGGCAACAGTACAACCTGGATATTGTGCGGTAAACTCAGCCCTGTTAGCATAAAAATCTGTTAGAGTTTCACCTTGTACATTACCATCAATTAAACATTCTCTGGTCACAATCAACTCGGCATGAATAATATTTTGCAGCTGAAACTTTAAACAATCACCATTAAGAATATGTACTTGTTTCATTATTAGAATCCATTAAATTATCAATTAAGTACGGCTGTATTCGATATAATATGTTACCAACATACTTTGGCTACCTTAAAGGCGAACTGTAAAATTTAGCCTAATTATCAACCAACAGAGCTGTTAGCGTTATTTACTCGCCAAAATACAAATATATTGCATCATCAGCAGAAAATCGTTCACAATATGCCACAGACTATAGAATACTACTTATCTAGGAATATTACTGCTGATTATGATTAAAAAACACCTTGGTTTTCTTTTAAATTTAATTGCCATTGCATTATTTATACCCGGTATATTATTACCCATGTTTTCTCTCAATATGGCGATGACCGCTAATGTCAGTGGTGCAAAACTAACAAATACAATTGTTGATAAAAGTTTGTCATTGCTACAAACAATACAAGAGCTGTGGCAAGATGAACGCTTACTTGTTGCGGTGTTAATTTTCGCTTTTTCACTTTGCATTCCTGTTATAAAGTTCATTTTGCTTAGCTTAGCTTATGCAAAAAAAGATTCACCGCTTGAAACAACTATCTATAACTTTATTGGTAAAATAGGCAAATGGTCGATGGCTGACGTTTTTGTTGTTGCTATTTTTCTTGCTGTGCTTTCAACCAATCATGCAGAAACAGCTACTGAACAGCAGCTAGCACTGTTTGGATTTAAATTAGATTTTATTGTCAGTAGCCAAACTTTATCGGCATTAGGGCCGGGCTTTTATTATTTTACCGGCTACTGCTTGTTGTCTTTATTAGGCACCGCTATAAGTGGTAGTAGTGTACGTGCAAACACTTAAATATTATTAGCTGTCATATCAATGACCAAGCGATAGATTAAAGCGGCTATATAATATATACCCAAGCCACTTGAAAATGCAGTTACAGAATTAAGCTAGGAAATCAGCGCAAGGCGCAGCACACAGATAATGGTTATTCTCGATAATAGCGCCTGCATTATCCTAATGCCCCACATCCCGGTGGGAACCTTATCAAGCGCTGCACAGCTTTTTTGCTCCAGACAAAAGCTAAGTACATACATCCATGTATGCAACGTTGCACTGTTTTTCTAGCTTAGTTCCCGCAGAGCAAGGCGATAAAGAGCCATCTCCAACGTTATTGATTTTGACAGTGGAAAAACCATTCTCTTCAATCAATGCCTTGGTACTAACCTTTTTTCGACTTGCACAATCCTGTATTTTCAAGTGGTTTAGGTATAGAGTAAGTTGCCTGTAGGTTGGCAGTTATACATTGTATTAACACTTGAAAATGGAGTATTTTATGGATCGTTCAAACCACGACATAGCAAGTTTATTCGCTCAACTGGGTATTAAAAATAGTGACGAAGATATAGAGTTTTTTATTGCCGATCACCGCGGAATTCCAGAAAACCAAGCATTAGCCGATGCTGAGTTTTGGAGCCGTGCTCAAGCGCAGTTTTTACAAGAGGCGATCCAACTTGACTCTGATTGGAGTGAAGTTGTTGATACCTTAGATGCCTTATTAAGGTGCTAGGTTTTGACAATAAAAAACTTATCGGCGCGCTTTTCAACTAAATAAGCATAATTATATTCACTAAAAACACCAATTGGTCGATGATGCAATGAACAATAAACATTGCCATCGGCCTTTAATTCGTCTTGACTGATATCTGCACCTTGATGTGGACACTTAGCTGAAATTGTACGGTATTCTACCTGACCATCAGCCACTGTTTGGCCATAGATAACGACATTTTTTTCTAGCTTTGACAACGGTAATATTGCGCGTCCTAAAATCACATTAGGTCTATCTGTAAAGCTAATATCAGTAATCTCTATTTCTTCGTTAGTTTTCCCGCCTGCCGAAAAATATCTTTTGTTATTTAGCAATGTCACTTTCAACCCTACGTAATTTTAATTAGCCATATTATATCTAAACATAAATGCTTTTATACGTTTTCCCTCAATGACAAGTTAACAAACTGTTAAACGGTGAATGTAGTGTTATTATCAAGAAGCGGAAAATTAATGCCTTTTCAGTATTAAATCAGCAGAATGCCAATTAACGCTTAAATAACCTGAACTCTGGATAATGAGTGCTTGATATTGAAGTGAATCAAAAGCTTAGGTGGCAAAATAAATTTTATAGCAAGGTGAACATCACTGATAGACACCATCAATACTTCATTTTATGCCATTTCCAAGGCAAAACGTTTATCAATAGCGTTAGTTATCGACGTTTTAACACAGATAATGGCTTAAAACACAGGGTTGAGCAAGTGCTGCTTATCCAGAGTTCAGGTTAATTGCTAACATGTTAGCCCCTATTACTATTTGCTTTACCACCAGTGAAAAAGACCTGCTATACTTGCTTTTGTAGGGAAGTTATTTTCTTATGTTTTATCTAACAGATTTAACGTAGATGTATGTTATGGATAACGAGTTGTACAGTCATCTTTAACACGTATTTATGTTAATTTTATTAGGTAGATTATGTTCAATAACAAAATTAAAAATCAATTACAACACAATCAATCTCTGCTAGAGCAATCAAACGCTATTGTAAATTCTATTAAGAATAACGTTGCCACTATCGAGTTTACACCTGACGGTATCATCACTGACGTTAATGATTTGTTTTTAGCTATTGCCGGCTACCAAAAAGCTGAAGTTATCGGAAAACATCATGAAGTTATGTGTCTTTCTAGTTACGCTAACTCATCAGAATACAAAAGTTTTTGGCAAAAACTCCGCAACGGCTCAGCAAATAAAGGAACATTTCAACGACAAAATAAGCAAGGCGATATTATTTGGCTAGAAGCGACCTATTTTCCGATCATCGCTAATGGTCAAGTGACTAAAATCATGAAAATTGCATCAGATGTCACCAAAGAAAAAACTACCGCTATGGAGCAACAGTCCATAATAGGCGCCCTTCATCGCTCTCAAGCCATTATTGAATTTACCCCTGATGGTCATATTATTTCCGCCAATAGTAACTTTACCGATGCCGTTAAATATCAACTTAGCGATATTAAAGGTAAGCATCATAAAATGTTTTGTGATAATGATTTCTACCAGGAAAATCCTTCATTTTGGCAAGACTTACAACAAGGAAAATTCAAAAGTGGCCAATTTCTTCGTAAAGATAAATTGGATAATCAACTCTGGCTAGAAGCCACTTACAACCCAATATTTGATGAGAATAATCAAGTCGTCAAAGTGATCAAGTTTGCAAGTGATATCACGCAAAATATCGAACGCGAATCGTTAGTCAATAAAGCATCTATTATCGCATACGATACTTCTTTAGAAACAGTTAAAATAACTGAGCAAGCAGCTGAATTGCTAAATTCATCGGTGAAAATTTCTGATGAAATATCTGAGAAAGCAAAAGAAACCACCGAACAAATTAACAAGTTAAACCAACAATCCGATAATATTCAAGCCATAGTTTCTACCATTAAAGCCATAGCAGATCAAACTAATTTACTGGCATTAAATGCGGCAATAGAAGCGGCAAGAGCGGGCGAACAAGGGCGAGGTTTTGCCGTTGTTGCAGACGAAGTAAGGCAACTGGCTTCTCGAACAAGCCAATCAACCAATGAAATTGCTACTGTAGTATCCGACAATCAAGAAGTCACGACAAATGTGCAAGACGGTATGAATGCTGTAACAAGTTACCTTGATAAGGGACAGGAACAATTAGCAGCAGTCGCTGAAGTCATGCAGCAGATAAAAGCTGGTGCAACAAACGTATCAGATACTGTAGCGAGTCTATCACAACAATAAACAGGCACTTTAAACGACCAAAACACTAGGGCATGGACGCCAATACTAGCAACGAGTACCACGTTCTTTGCATGCATAAGGTCATAATGCAACGCTATTCCTCAAAGTAGAGTCTCCAACTTAGCTATCAATACCTTAGGCATTAAAATGCTTAGTCAGTGCCATAAACTTCGGCTGTAATATAACTTATCTTTAATTTCAATGCACTCTGGCATGGAGTCTGCTATTTATTAACAGTTCATCGTGTTTTTCAATAAGTTTTTAAAGTGTGTAATTTACAGTGATACAAGGAGCAGTACTATGATGGTCAACATGAACTATGCCCAAATGGTAAGTGTAGCAAAATCTCAACTTGCTAACCAAGTAGATTTCGTCAAAGGTTACGAACACCCGCTGCCTGTTGCTCCAAAAACAGACACGGTTACCCTATCAGATGCTGCTATAGCCAAAATGCAGGGCGAAAATTATAGTGAATCTGCGCCAACATATATTAAACCAGAAACAGCGCAGTCACTTATCGCCGCAAATAAAGCCAAAACCAGCACGGTGGAAAACAAAGTTACCGATAACCGTTTTAATGACATGATGCAGAAAATTCTCGATAAAAGACTGGGTATCGATCGTGAAAAATTGGCGGAGCTAGAAGCAATGATCAAAAACGTTGCTGAAAATGAAAAAATGAGTCCAGAAGAAAAACAAAAGGCGATTGAAGAACTAGAGAAAATGAGAGAAGAAATCATTGAACAAAGCATCAATATAAAAGAAACCGCAACGGAAACCTTTGCAACAAATAGCGAGAATTAAACAAGTTTGAACCTTAGTTGAAGTAGCTCAGCTCTGATCTCTTCATCAGTAACTTTCGCTATGACTACACTGACAAATCGATTAATCGACAATCCAACTTAAACCTGTTTGGGTTTCACGTAAATAAAAACTCAACCTTGTAGCGCTGATATTTATATCCAGTACTTCTTCGTCATTATTTTTTAAAAACGCTTAGCACTCGGCCAATCACTTGTGATTTATCGACAGGGCCTATTTTCTCAACAGAGATGCTCTGGCTGTTTTCCCCTTTTAACCAAATAAAGCCATGATGATCGACTAAAGCGACCGTTTTTACAATCAAGCCATAGGTATTATGCTGAATTAATATTTTTTTGCCTTCACCTAAAAAACAGCCAACAAACCAGCGGCTAGCCAGTATATAGCTGTCATTGGGGATGTTGGGCGACATGCTATTACCTCGAACTTTAAAAAATGTAAAACCTAACATTAATTTTGCTCCCTACTATCGCTAATAAACTCAGTTATGTCCTTGTGCTGCTTTTCAACATCAAAACAATAGGCAAATGCACAATTAAAATTGAAAAAATAATCTAGCTTTCTAATAAGTTGATATGCCATAAATTCGCCCCTTCTAAGTTTGGTTATGTGACCTTTAACGTATTGTTAATGTAAGGTTTTAGCTTCAAACTCTAAAGTTTGTTGCAAGCGTGCTAACTGCTCTAAACAATGTTCACAAGTTGGGTATTTTTGAGTAAAAGACATAATCGCCTGTAAAGAAGTTTTTAAAGCATTAAAAGCCAATGATCTTAATGAGTAAGTGGCACTTTCATCTTGGCTAGTACGATGAACTTCTTGATAGGCTTGTAATAAATACCCGATAGCTTTTTCATGATCGCCTTGAGTTTCGAATAACGTTCCAAGATTATGACAAGTACAGACCCATGCCATGATTAAAGGCTCATGCTCTTCACCGTAATCCCATTGCCCTTCTAACTGACTATAAGCCGACTTATAATACAGCTCAGCTTTAAGCCATTGCTGTTCATCAAAGTAAGTGTTGCCTTTTATCAGTAAATTCTGCCAATTCATCCATTAGCTCCTACTTTAAAAATAAATAAATTTTAAACCAATTAAATGATAATGATTACCATTTACATAATCAAGTTAAATTTTATTTTCTTGTACTGATAGTGAAATTGAGTTTAAACCAAGGTTATGCACACTATTTAACAGTCATGACGATAATTAATTACAATAAAGCATTATCGTGACTATAATTTTCAATAGATGAATTGTTAATGGAATAACTTTGAATAAATTTAAGATGAATGCCCCAATTATTTGTTTGGTATTTTTAATATTAACACTGACGAATGCTTTCTCTTTCGCCAGCAATAAAACCCTTTATGCGAGTGTGCCAGCTTTTCCACCTTTTAATGGCTTTATTGAAAATAAACTATGTACTGGTATAAATAAGCTCGCCATTCAAGCAGTAACTAAAGATTTACCAGTAAGGCTGGATTTTTCGTCTTACCCATATGCAAGAATTCTACACTCCTTGCAAGCAGGTGAATTAGATTTAGCACTGATTTTAAAAAACAACCAACTTAATAATGACATTATCTATATTGGTCCGCTTTCCTTCATAGAAATTGTTCTCATTACCCCCAGTCATATTAACCTTCAACGCTACGAAGACCTTCATCAACTCAAAAAAATAGCAGTGATTAGAAACGCACAATTTGACCTTAAATTTGATCATGACAGCCAGCTAAATAAAGTCAGTGTTGACAGCTATGAACAAGCAATTAAATTGTTTGAAGCACAACGGGTTGACGGTGTTATTGGCTCTAAAATTGGCCTAGAATACGCATTGCACCGACAAAATATGAAAAAAGAATTTATCGACAATGCTTTTCCTGTAGGCAAACATGAATTAGGTATACACCTAGCAAAGAAGTCGCCTTTCGTGGCATTAGTGCCGTTATTGACAAATGCTGTTAAAAGACTGTACCAGGAAAATTTTCTCTATCAGCTTTATCAATACCAAATTAATCACTGCTTACCCCAACAGGTTTTAAGCCAGCTACCGACACTGAACAAAATGCCGAGCTAAATACAAAGTGATGTCTAATTGCTACGCCAATCTTTTTTCGTTGTTATCTTCATTCTGACAGGTTAAAAACCGCTGAAATATCAACTTTAATTGACTGAGCTTTGGCTAGGCTAAACCAAATTGAGTAAACGCAACTCAACTTGCTCTAGCTAAAGAAAATACAACTGCAGTTAATACAAGTCCAGCTAATACAACCTAGAACTGAGGTGATTTCTCTTGATAAAAACCCCAGTAAGCCATAAAAAAATAACAATAAAAAAGGCCGCAAAGCGACCTTAATTCAACAAATAATATCGTCACTAACGAGCTAATGTATCGGCAATATAGCGATCAATAAAACGCTCCAAAATATCTAGCGGTACAGCACCGTTTTTCAATACAACATCATGAAAATCACGTAAATCAAATTGCTCACCTAAAGCCGTTTTAGCTTTTTCTCGCAACGCTAAAATCTTCATCATGCCCACTTTGTAAGAGGTTGCTTGCCCCGGCATCACAATATATCGCTCAATCTCAGATATCACGTCAGATTGCGCCATACCAGTATTACTTTTCATGTAATCGATAGCTTGCTGTCTAGTCCATTTTTTATAATGAATACCGGTATCAACAACCAATCGCACGGCTCGAAATAACTCAGCTTGTAAGCGACCAATATTATCAAAGGGATCATCTTGAAAGCCCATTTCCCAAGCTAAGTACTCGCTATAAAGCGCCCAACCTTCAACATAAGCAGTAAAAGGTGAAAACATTCTAAATAATGGTAAGCCTTCTAACTCCATAGCTACGGCGATTTGAAAGTGATGACCTGGGATCCCTTCATGATAAGCCAATGTTCTCATTGAGTATTTTGGCGTTGCCTTAATATCATACAAGTTTGCAAAAAAACGTCCTGGGCGACTGCCATCAATCGCAGGCTGCTGATAATAAGCACCTGGGGCTGTTTTTTCTTTAAACTCTGGAATTCGAGCAACTTCCATACCCGCTTTAGGGCGAATTCTAAAGGCCGAGTCCAAACCAGCATCTATTTCATCAAGAATTGTTTGATAATCTTTCAATATTTGCGCACGTCCCTCATCAGTGTCCGGGTAATAAAAGCTATCTTGTGCCGCCAAAAATTCAATTGCTGCAGTAAAACCTTGTGAAATGTCATAACCTTGAGCAACTAAAATAGTCAATATTTCACTTTGAATTCGTTCAACTTCCTTTAAACCAACATCATGAATATATTGTGGTGTGTAATCAGTTGTGGTGAAAAACTGTAAAGCACTCGCATAAGCTTTATCACCATCAGGTAAGCGCCAAAAGCCATCATCGTTTGTGGCTTTGGCTTGTAACTGAGTAAAATAGTCAATTAGCAACTGATATGCCGGGTGGACAAAAGTAACAATATTACTTTTTGCTTTTGCTAATAACTGCTGCTGTTCGTCGGCCGAGAAGTTTTCACTGTCGCTCATTTTCTTTGCTAAAGCACTATAGAGAATATTTTCTTGCACAGGCTGTTCTACAAAATTATTCATTTCATCTAGCACGCGTTCAATGACAAATGCAGGTGGAATAATTCCTTTTTCTTCTCTAAGCCTGATACCTTCCAATTCTTGACTAAATTTATGTTTAACTTTTTCTAAGCGTGCTAGATAGTTTTCAGCATCAGCAACACTATTGACTTGGTGTTGAGCTTCCATAAAGCTTGGATAACCATTTTGAATGCCAAACAATTGATTAACAGGATAGTTATGATAGCGATACTGCTCGGAGTTTTTAGCAAAATCTAATAAATAAAGGGCAATTTCCTTTGAAAGACGATCTGCCTCAGTGAGACTTTCATCATCATAAGACTTTAGTGTTTTATGAACGGTTTTGAGTTTGACATACATTTCATCAGCTTTTGCTAGGCTAGCATCATCGAGCTCAGCATTATGCCCAGTAATACCAAGCGACTCTAAAAACCCTAACGAGGTTAACGTTTCAGGACTTTCAAATGCCATCTTCAACACTTCACGATCAACAAATGAGCGAAACCTGAAAGGTTTATCTGCATTCCATTCATAAGCGGCAAAACTGCCACCAAGCAAAACAATGATCAGCAGTAAAAACCCTAACCATTTAAATATTGTTTTTATCATAAATTCCTCTAGTTAAACTCGCACTGATGGTTTATCACCAGATACTCATTATCAACAAGTTATTATTA
Source organism: Cognaticolwellia aestuarii (assembly GCF_002000025.1). Classification (GTDB taxonomy): domain Bacteria; phylum Pseudomonadota; class Gammaproteobacteria; order Enterobacterales; family Alteromonadaceae; genus Cognaticolwellia; species Cognaticolwellia aestuarii. The sequence continues at coordinate 17,777 of NZ_MUZV01000008.1, read as the reverse complement.
TCATTTTGACGTTAACAAACTAATAACAACATGTAAAAGGAAATGAAAAAGCAATGAGGTGGCCAACCACAAGCGCTAGCTTTTGATATTTATGACAAACTGACTTAGGCACTGCACGGTGAAACTGACTAAGATTAGCTTGGTATCGCCAGACAGTTATTTTATTTCAAACTAGAACAGAGCTTAGCCTCTAATGAGGCCAAGTACTTGCTAGCGATAGTCATAAAAATCCACGTTAACGCTACCGGAAATAGCAGAACAAACAAATACTTCGCGTACATCAGTGGCATAACAACAACAAAGGCTAAACAAAATGCATAAAACAACATCTGTAATTTACATTGTTTCGCAAACTCAAAGGCTGAAACGAAATTCCCCACTACCCCTAAGTTTTTTAAACGAGCAATTAAGCACGGTAATAAACCAAGCGTTAGCGATAATAATGCAAAAAACCAAGCCAAAAATAAATTAAACCAATAAAACTCTTGGTTAAGGCTCGTCGTTTTTTGGCTATTAATATTAAAAGCTTTTGCTAAAAAAGAGTTAGCATCAACATAAATACTATAAACCGCAATCGCATCTGTCATCCAGATCAAAAAGAACGCACCTTGAACAACAGCTACTAATCCAACATTGACCAGCAAACCTGTAGTTTTAAATTGATGATGTTTATCGTTATTCACTAACAATAACGGGTGTAATGCCAGACTTACTAGCGGCGTAAACAAGATAAAACCCGCACAAAACGAAATATACATCGAGCTTAATTCATAACTATTCAAAAAGCGTTCGATAACCTGCGCAATTGCAAAAATGATAATCGATGCCAATAAAATTAAGAAGCCACTGAGCAAGTTATTGCTAGGTATTTGATCGGTATTAGACATGCAAAAGGTCCATAGAAAACATCTTGCTATGATAAGTGATTGTGCTGATCAGTTTATTGATTTAAGTCGTAAATATGCCAAAGCAAGATGCAATACCTCTCACTATTGTTAGAGGTAACACCTTCGCGGCAGCTAACAGCTTCAGTTAGTGATGCTGACAACCATGAATTTCAATTTGTAGCACACTGGTGCTGACATCAAATTGCGCTTTTAAAACTTGCTCAACTTGAAAGCGACATATTTCATCATGCTTTTCTAATGTACATTTATGCTTAAGAACAATATGCGCACCAACCACCACTTCGCCATTATCGCTTTTAACAATTAAGTTATGCACATTATCGATGTGTTCAATTGCCTGTAAAGCTGTCTCAATTTTTTTCAAGGCTGGTAATCTAACCCCATTGAAAAACAAACCTTTGACACACTTATAAAGCAGCTTAGAACCGGTATATAGTACAAAAAATGAAATTAATACGCTGGATAGAGAATCAACAATCGTCCACCCTGTTGCGTAAATAACAATACTGGTAACAAAGGTTACTATGGTCGAGAGTAAATCAAAAAAGGTGTGCAAAAACACAGCATAAACATTAACGCTGTCTTTGCGGCCTTTATATAAAACGTAAGCTGATACGCCATGAAACAAAAAACCCAGTGAAGCAATGGAAGACATAACAAAAGTGTTAATTTCATGCTCGTCATGGTGCTCTTGGCCAAATAATCTATCTGCGCCTTGCAGTAAAACCCAGCAGCTGATCAATAGATACAAACAGCCATTAATCAAACCGCCTGAAAGCTCTAGGCGACGATATCCATCGCTAAAAGTGCGACCAAACTTTATCGCTAAAGTCGAAGCAATTAACGCAATAAATAATGAACTATTGTGGACAAATAAATGCCCAGCATCGGCATAAACAGCAAGAGAGTTTGCGTAAAAAGCGCCGACAAGTTGTAGTACCATAAAAGCACTAGTAATAGCGAGTGCAATAAGTAAGCGACGTTGTGATGATTTATGCGTGGTTAATGTCGTCATGGAAAAAGCTTAAGATTCTCATTAAAGGGGGTAAATTGACCGAACAGTTACAATAGCAGCTAATAAGCGCTGCTATTGTAGTCTTAATTGCACTAATAAAATAGTCGCCTCAAAAACAACGCTATACTCCACGGCATTTTTAATGCTCGCTCGATAAATTATTGAGCCCAGTATGCTTGGTCTAAGCTATCTTCTCGCTCAGGTAATCCACGAGATAAACGTGGTGAATGTTGTACCAACACCTCATAACTTGCTCGGTTAGCATATTTACTCATTTGTGATAATGATGAATACGTTAAAGCAGGTTGTTGATGCTTAATTGAATGGGCAACGGTGTTTTTATGATAAACGTTAGCACTCAAATCATGTAATATTGCGGCAAGTGCAGCATCGCCAGCACCGTTAGTATTTTTAATACGCTCCGGTCCGCCCATATACGGTGCAGAATGGGTATATATCCGCATTGGGTTTTGGCAATCTTTCAATAACATAGGGCGAGAGTATTCATAACGATTATATTCATGGATCTCGTCAGATAATAAAGGGTATTCACTTTCGCGTTTAAACGCTTCGTCAACATAGCCCGCCATGTACAAGCCATCTTTACCAGCAGTACAAATAACTAAATCAACCCAATCAAGACATTTATTGGCCGCAAGCAAAGGTTCTTTAATCTCTGTAATTGCTAATGCTTCTTCTTCATTCATGGTCAGTATATTGACATGCTTTTTAACAAAATCGCGCCAAAATTCAGGTTCTTCTTCGATAAGGAACTTTGTGCCTAATGTTAGCACCACAGGTACGCCAGCGGCATTAGCACACTTCACCGCTTTAATTGCAGCTTCAGTCATGGTATCGCCTGGTTGAGTACGCATTAAATACGAACTTATCACCAATGCTGATGCACCAGAGATCAACGACTCATCAATAGACTCTGGGCGTAAACGGTTAATCAAGCCCGCATTAATACCGAACGTACGCTCACCGGTGTCATCAATCAATGTAAAGCAGCGACCAATAGGCCCATCAACTGGCTGTAAGTAGTTTAGGTCAACACGTGAAGAAGTATTACTAATAAAACGATAAGCGTAATCGCCAACATGAATATTTTCAGACATCACACCCAGCAGCACCGAGCGATCATCTGCTAATACAGAATAATTGTGCATGGTATTACCAATAGTGCCGCCGGCAAATTCGTAATTAATTAACGCTTCATCTTTTAGACGCTTGTAGAGTCGCTGCGTTACTTCATCTGAAATAACTTGTGACATACCCCTTTGCAAACCAAATTCATCCAAAAACGCTTGGTCGACTTTAGCTTCAATATCAACTAATACCTGATCGATACCGACAATATAGTTTTTATCAGCTACAGAACTTGAGCTAACTTGGTTTGTTAATGGGTTTTTATTATCTACAGGAAAATAATGTCTATGCTGACGGCGTCCGGGGAACTTCATGAAGTAATACACGGTTAATGACAAAAAACGAATTATAGCGCAATGCGATTTGGTTTGACCAGAAAACATCGCCTGAAATTATCGAGAAATAGTAAAAAATAGCGAGAAATAGGAATATGTTTAGCTTAATGGTTATTTTTTAGCATTATCTGTCGTCAAAATAGCGTTTAAAAGCGCAGTGTAATAATAAAATAAGTCAGTATTATTGCTATCACATGCGCTTTACACAGCGAAGGTTCGGGTCTTAATGCATTAAATAGTCATCATACGATTCCATTTCTCTTTGCATTCTTTTTTGCTCTTTAAAAGCCTCAATTTCGCGCCATTTTCGTTTCGATTGCTTGTTGCTTTTGCGTTTCTGATTGTCAAAATAATCATCGAGATCATTAACGTTTTCTTCTGGCCAGTCTTTAGCTTGCATAACAAATACTCATATTGAAAATTTTCTTTAAATTAATCAATTTATATGACGGTTATTTGAATGAAAAATGACAATTTAATTAACTTAATAAGTTTTGCTATTTTTTGTTGCCAGTACAAAATAACCATAAGCCATTGAACTTATTAGTTTTATCCACACCCACAGCAGGAAAAGCTTATGCTGATGCAGAAGTAAAAGAAAATTTATTTCTGTATGACTTCATTTAAAGCTAACTTTGATCTTATTCTAAGTAATCAGCTGTTATTATGTTTAAATAAGTCATATAGCCTGGTCTTAGTATCTGAATCACTAAAAAATAAAAATAATGCTGTATTTACAGCAATGTAAACTATCTTTAAGGTGTTATTACAAGTTTGAGTATCGATATTAAAGCTTTATCTGTAGCAAGGTTTATTTGTCTAGCTATTCGCTAGCAAGCGGTCCCAGATTCAGAGTAAGCATTGGTATTCACGTAATTAACTTATTATGGCTCTAGGTACTATCATGTTAAATAATAAGACAATTAAATCTAATGGAGACAATAAATGTCGGATAATAAACAATACCGTTTAGTTACGCGCAGTGATTTCGATGGCTTAGTTTGCGCTATTTTGCTCAAGCATATTAATTTGGTTGACGACATTCTCTTTGTTCACCCCAAAGATATGCAAGACGGAATTATTGCCGTAGGGCCTAACGATATTTCCACCAACTTGCCTTTCGTTGACGGTGTTCATATTGCTTTTGATCATCACCACAGTGAAACCTTGCGTAATGAAAAGAAAGACAATCATATTATTGACCCAGCAGCACCATCAGCTGCACGTGTTGTTTATGATTATTACGGCGGTGCAGCAACTTTTCCAGCAAGTTGGGAAAGTATGATGATGGCGGTTGATAAAGGTGACTCTGCACAGTTTGACATGGAAGAAGTGCTGCATCCAAAGCGCTGGGAATTACTAAATTTCATTATGGATTCGCGCACAGGTTTAGGACGTTTTAGAGATTTTCGTATTTCAAACTATGAACTCATGATGGATTTAATTGAGTTTGGTAAAGATCACAGTATCAATGAGCTACTTGAACTACCTGACGTCAAAGAGCGTACTGAACTTTACTTTGAGCACGAAGAAAAATTCAAAGCACAAATTAAGCGCTGTGCAACAGTGCATGGCAACTTGGTCGTGCTAGATTTAAGAGAAGAAGAAATTATCTATTCTGGTAATCGCTTTGTGATTTACGCCCTATTCCCGCAGTGTAATATTTCCATCCATATTATGTGGGGATTGAAAAAGCAAAATACCGTATTTGCTACTGGAAAATCAATTTTTGATCGTAGTTCAAAAACCAATGTCGGTGAGTTGATGCTGAAGTACAATGGTGGTGGTCATAACGCAGCCGGTACATGTCAAGTTCCGCATGAGCAAGGGGAAGCTTGTCTTGCCGAGCTTATTGAAACAATCAACGCCGATGGTTAACCTGTATTACGTCAGCTGACATAACTCAGCTGACATAACTCAGCTGGCATAACTCACTAAATAATAGCCATTACGTTAGCAGCAAATAATAAAAAGCCTTCAAAATCTTAATAACATTTGAAGGCTTTAATCGTTTCTGGCTTTATTTACTACGGTATTTATTGCGCTATTTAAAAGCGGTAGGTCGCATAAACACCCGCCACTCTATCGAAGCTATTGTCGAGTTTGTAGCCATTTTCTAAAGCGTCAAAACTTGAATAACCCGCAAACATGCCAATATCCGTTTGCTTGCTGTAAGCATAATTTAACCCAACATTGACTTCATGTGCGTCATCTTGCTGAAAGTATTTTAAATCACGGTAGGTATAATTAACACTTGCCGTCCAAGCTTTTGCAACATTAGCTTGTAAACCAATTCCATAACGGTACTCGTCTTTATTACCTAACTTTTCTTCATCCCATTTGATATAACCTAGGTCAAATGTCATCGCGATATCTTTATTAAAGACATACTTACCATTTAAATCAGCTCCGTAGCCTACCGAATCACCATTAACGGTCGACTCTTGAAAGCCACGAACGCCAAGTCCTACAGCTAGCTCCAAACCTGTGCCATTACTTGGGCGTGCTAATAATCGGTATGTTAAACCACCTAAGCCAAGCGTTAAATCATCTGTTAGACCATATGCAGCATCTAAGCCTAGTGCAACACGACTATCGTCACTTTCCTCACCCCAGCCCAAAGCACCACCAATAGCAATCGTACCATCGGTTAAGGTTAATGGTCTTAAAACAGGATTTTCTGGATATTCTGTTGCAGCCAACGCCGATGACGAGGCTAATAATAATGACAAGCTAATAATTGATTTGCTGATAAGGTTATTGTTAGTTTTTAATGTGTACATAAATGTAACTCCCTGAGTTGAGTGTCTTGTTTGTTTATGACGCCATAGTAAAGCCTTGTTGCGTTCGATTCTTTAAGGCTTTTGTCGACGAATTGTAGGACTACGTGAGAAATTGTAAGAAGTGTTTAACGAGTGTTAAAAGCTGATGATAATGTGTCAATCCGCTGAGTGTATAGCAATAATGGCTGCTACATTTTCCATGTGATCTCAAATGATAGCGTGATGACGTCGTAAAGCTATGTATGCCTAACAATAATTTTGGCGTTATGTTAACGGGTCAGCTCACAGCAAGGTAAGAGTGAGATTAAGCGTGAAATTAAGAGTGAAATTAAGAGTGAGGTAATACGATAGACACTACAAACTTGAAAACCACAAGCATCGATTTGATATAAACCGCTAGGATGGTTATAACCTATAACCTATAACCAACCTAGCGTTAACGATCTATTTTTTCATCATTCTTTGTCGTTGGCCAGCTTGGTGCTCAGTAAACTCTGCTGATGATATTTTGCCATCATTATCAGTATCAATATCGGCAAAAGTATTGGTATTAACATTGCCAATATTTTGCATAGAATAGCCCTGTTCAACGCGGTTTTTAATACGTGCTGCTCTAGCCGCATTAAACTCTTGTTCTAAAATCACCCCATCGCCATTTAAATCAAACTTGGCAAATTTGGGCATATGCAAACCTTGCTTCATGCCAGCATTACTACTTTTAAAATTAGCGCTTAGCGCCTTACCTCTTCTATTTTGCATTTGTGCCTGCTGACCCGTACTAAGCTCTTCAGGCGTTAACTGACCGTCTAGATTCAAATCAAAAGTAGCAAACAGCGGAGCTTTATCAGCTCGTTTCATTGCTAGGCCTTGGATGGCCTTTCGCTGCCTACGCGCTTTTCTAACGTCAACAAACTCCTGTTCACTAATCAAGCCATTACCATCAAGGTCATAGTTAGCAAAAGGAATAGGTCCACGCATGGGTAACTCTGCTGATATCGAGGATATAGATGTAACACTTAACAAAGGAACTAAAAATAAAGGAATGATGTTAGCTATATTTTTCATGGTAACTCTCCTACATGTGACGAACAAAGCATCTGTACGATTATTAATAGTATAGGCTTAACTCATCGTGTGAACTTGATCTACATCAAGAGAGAAAGTGTATTAAATATAAGCGTAAGGAAACGAGTAAAGCTTGAGGTGATAGCGACGATAAATCGTAGTTGGAAATCATTGGGCTCGGCAAAATAACATTCAATTAGGCTCAGTTAACAAATATAATGCCAGTAAATAATGAGCCCACCTTAACCACGGGGATTATTGCAAAATAATATCGAATAATTAGAATGCAGTAGCAACCTTAATACCCAGAGCTATGAAGAATATCTTTGGCTTGGCAATAACTACATGAATTGCTCCATGCACGATTATATCGGCTTTATCCATGCAGTCGTCCCAACAAAAAAACTTAATAAAATTTCAAGTGACTAATCTAGTCATGAAAAATCAGCTGTTGCCAATCAATTAAACTAAAAATTTAATACAGGCTTTATGAACAGTTTCCGTTAAACAAAGGAATAACTTAAGCTTCAATCCCCCAGCCATCGGTATAGCCTTTAAATTGAGTAACTATTTGTTCAAATTTAGCTTCGAGCGAAATAATGGCATCATAAAGTGGAATTACTTTTATTGAACAATCTAAAGCCCATACCTTGGGGTTTTCATCAATGTGAACATCACAAATAGTACCAGGCTCTACTTCAGCAAGATGAGCTGCCATCGCCTCAGCTTGCTGCTGTGTACCAAACAAATGAAAAAACACCACTGTATGGGTTTCCGTTAAATCAATACCTGCTTTTTGCATTTCAAACAAGACTTTGCCTGTTTCATCTTTTGGGAACTTCATATTACTCATCTTGGTTATTAAATTAATGCCGGCATTATAAACGCCAAGGTTTTAAATGAATAGCAAACAAAAGGCAGTCAATACTGTTTAATGACACTAACAGGGTTACTTACCATCAAGAAAACCGTATTGTAAGCAGGTAATCTATTGGCGATAAAATATCGAACTGCTGAGCCGGCTGTTTAGATACTCTTTTTTAGGATATCAATGTCCGTCGGTGTAACACTTTTCATAAAAGTATTAATTGGAAGTAAGTGCTGCTCTACAAGTTAGCTGACAACTTTTCACAGTAATAACTTTCATCGCCCTTTCCATAAGGATTTTTGTAAACATCAGGCATGACCTTTGCGTCAATTTTAAGGTTTTGATAAGCCACCTTATCAATGGGGCAAAACATGGTGATCGTTGTTTTCTCGGTTAAGTTTCTAAAAGCAACTTTCACGTCAAATTTAGTGGCGAGAGCTTCGTCATCACCGTAGTAATGAAAACTTTTTATTACTGCGTAACCAGAGATTTTCTGTAAATAATCACTTGGTTTTATAAATGAGGCATATTTGCAAGACGTGCCAGGGAAAATGGTTCCTGAACTCAAGCCGAGCTTAATTGGTAAAGGGCCTGTTTTTGCAAGTAAATCTAAAAGCTTGGCAGTTGCAAGATAGTTGTCTTTACTAATATCGCAATCATATTTTTTAGTGCCCTCTTCATTTACCACATAAGCTTGTAAAAACCACTGCGTTGATGCTTTAAAGGCAGCTTCATCATCTAGCGTACTTTCGCCGCTGTAACGGTAATGTACTTTTTCAATAAAGCCATCAGTTTCAACCGTTTCACTCAAGACGATGGTATCTACCATTAACAAAGCAAACGCTAATACAAATAAGCCAAACAATGCATTTAACATGACTATCTCGTACTCCTAAAGTTATAAGTTTTTATTAATAATATAATTAATCTAACGCTATTTATACTATAAAGCATTCAACATCAGCGCTATTTTTTGAATATTTATAAGTAAACGAGTTGGTTGATGTTGGTAATACGGCAACAATAAAACAACTCCAAAAAGTTAATTTAGAGTGAGTATCCTTCTAATTTTTTCTAACTGAAAAATCAAATGTACCTGACCCCTTTGATTTCTCCCCATGGCGCTCGGCACAGCAAAACACTCCAACTGACTTTCTTTTAAACATAGCGGCGCAATGTTCATTTCTGCCGAAAATCGTCCCTTCACACGGCAGTCTTCGCCATCGACGTGCATGGATGCACTAATGCCGTGAAGGCATGGATGCCTAGGAACGGTCATGGCTTCGATAAACATCGCACTGATCTAAATTCAGGTTCCGCTGCTGTGATGGGATTTAGGGAGCGCTGTAACAGTTGTTAAAGCTAAACGACTGAGGAGAATCACGAACGATGAATCAAACACTAAGCCTGCTTCATTAAACGCCGGAATGATGTCCAATATTCACGTATCACTAGCATGGATGCCAGTGAAAGTGCTGTTGGCACACGGACGTGCCATCAGCACTGGTACGTCGAAGAATATTGGACGTCATGGAGGAAACACGTTTAATGTAGCAGCGCCGAGGGAGTCCAGAGGGAGGCCGGCGTCAGCCTCCCTCTGGGTGTCGTCGGCACCCCGACGCCAAACCAGTAAAACAAACTCCAAGCCGTTGAGTTAGAATGGGTGTCCCTCTAATATCTTATAAGACAAACAGCATTATTTTTTGCGTCTGTTACTTGTGCGCAATATTCGGAATCCTCAGAATCAAACCATTCGAGGTGGGTCATAACCTCCGTATCATTAGCTAGCACAACACTTTCAGTGTCGTCAGCATAATCAATGCTTATTGGATATTCAGGCATGTTTTCCAATGCTCAATCTTCCTTGTACACATAACGCCCCAATAAGGGGCTGATAATAGCTTGCTAAAATGTGAAGCGAAGCGGAACCGAGCAAGCTGTTAGCAGTCCCGTCTTAATTGGCTTGTTATGCTACTAAAACTCGGTGAAAGTTATATTTTTAAAAAAGTCATTTCCATTTTTTTCAAATGATGGGTCATTTGTTTCTGCAAAATGACGAAATGAATATTCCATGTTTACACCAACTGTACTTTTTTCTGGATGTATACAGTTATAACCAATATTTTCCAATAACATTACAGCCGTATCCCCACCCTGAATTTTTGCATTCTTGTCTTTTGAAATAGAGTGATATTTGATACAAACAGCGCCCTTAAGTGAAGAGATATCGGCTGTATTTTTTTGGATTTCAAATCTTCCAATATTCGGTTCTGAAGATCTAAATTTAACAACATATTCAAGAAATTCTTGATCTGAAGACAATTCAGGTAATTGGTGAATAGAAACGTTTGCAACAAGTGATTCATTTTTATTAGTTGCATGACTTACAAGAGACATCTGGTAGCCAGAGGCTGCCATAACGATCCAATCACCATTTTGTGGAGGCAATGACTTAACACCATAGATGCTAATTTCACTATGAGGATTTACAACTGGTGCGACAGTTACGCACGATGTTATAAATAAACCAAATACAAATACTATTATAATTTTATACACTGAACTTTCCTTGTAGCATAACGCTCGGCTTTGCGGTGAGCCACGCAGTGGCGAATCCGAAACAGCCGCTTGTTAAGTTTTTGAATCAATGTTTTTAACATTTTCAGAAATTTCATCGACTGTGCTTTTGCTGTATTTACAGCCTTTCATCAAGTCTCCTGCTTTCATATAACTGGAAAACCTATCGTTTAGCATCGCAAAACGGTTTAACTCTTCTTCGAAGTGATGACGCATACTAGGATGCCGAAACTCATCTTGATCTCGTCTACGCTCGTTATAAACTTCACGTAAAAAATCACCGATTTCTTCTCTGATAACTTTCCGTATCTGTGCTAAATCATTCTCATTCATCGTAAGCTGCCTCAATTGATTTCATTGTTACAGAGGTAAAAATACCCCATAGAATAATTCCAAATAAGTCTAGTAGTAACTCTACAATTCGCCACATTCCTTGGAATGAATCCATACTTGGGGAACCCAAAGAAAGTGCGGTGGAATAGACCAAATACATGGAGTTAGAAAACTCCCCACATCCTTCTCTGATGAATACAAAGATACCAAGTAAGAAAATCACACCAACCCATGACAAAAATAATGGCCAAAGACTGAGCATGATAACGACAAAGTTTTTTAGGGCTTGATAGGGTTTAAACATCTCGCTCTCCTTATAAACTTAACGCCCTAATAATGGGCAAAAAATTGTTGGCTAAAATGTTGAGGAACGAAAACAGCCAACTGTTTTTTGTCCTTATTAATTAGCTTGTTATATGGCATTTGCGCTAATACTAGCTCTAAATGAGTCATTGAGAAATATATAGTAAGACTTGTTTAACTCAAAGTCCTGTCTAATGATAAATTCTCCGTGAATCACAATACCTTCAAGTTCCTCGCAAACACCATTTTCTAGATCTTCCATTTCAGGGATATACGCAATATCCCACTGTCCGGGAGTTAAATAAAATACATTTTCTTCAACTCTAAAGCGTTTATTTGACGATTTTACAGAGTAAACCCTAATACCTTTGCCTGAGCATTCAGCAGTATTTACAAGTTCCTGAACCTCAACCTTAATCAAATCAGTACTCGGCTCTGTTTGCATTGTTGAGCAACCGGCTAGGAATATGAATAAAATTGTGTGGATGAATCGCATAGCTTCCTTTGCCATATAACGCCCCCATAAGCCGTGAGCAGTGCTGGCACAATTTGTTGCGCCTTTTATCTTTGCAACCAATGTGATAGCGTTGCGAATCGGATTTTATGGGCTTGTTATTTGTAAATATGTTAAGGAAAAATCACCACCTAAAACAACAATATCTCCAAAGTCACCAGAAATTTCATACCCATTATCAGTTTTCTTAAAACTATCTATATTTCCATAATCTAAAGAGCCATCTAAATCTCTCGTTGCTATACAAGAGCTCATTTCTCTCACACCAACACATTGTGAGAAGCCACTAAAAATTAAAATAGCCTTTCGGTAACATGTATATTCACCATTGGGTGGTTTGAAATAAAATTTTGATTCAGGCCATACACTAGCTTCAATTACAATTGAAAAAGTATCATCAACTGACCAACTTAAAACAAATGAATCTGCTAGGTCGATGCCTTTTAATCTGTTCAAATTACCACGATCTCATTTACATATAACGCCCTGTTAACAGGCAAAATATAGTTGGCTAGAATAAGGGACGAAGGAGCAAAAGCCAACTGTATTTTGTCCTTGTTTAACAGCTTGTTAAGTTGCTACTTTGCGAGCCAACACTTTTGAAAAACTAATGTATTACCACTTTCAAAGCGAATGTTTTTTACCTTATTATGTTCATGGGTAGTGATTGTTTCATCTACACCCTCCAAGAACCTTACCTGTAGCTTTTTGATTGGTTGATTATTTACTTCAACAAAAGCTGACTCTGTAAATAGCGCAATTACAAAAGCTTCCTGAATACCAGCCATAACATGCGATGCAACTTGTTGCTCTTCACTATTCATGTTGCTTGCATTAAGCCATAGTTCTTTCTCGTTTATGCTCTCTGCAGTTGATAATTTCTGTAAAGAGGATAAAAGATGCTCTTTTGCCTTTTTTAAATAAGGACGATGGCTCCGCATTTCTTTTTCAATAATGCTTTTAAGCTTTAATACAGTGACAGTTACTTTCGAATTGTCATCTTCTCTATATACAGAAGGAAAACTGTTGTCTGCTAAGGTTTTAAACTCTTTAACCGTTGTTACAGGGTAATCAGTTCTTTCACATGGGTCTTCATTTGCCAAAGTTACACTAGAAAAAAATAATATTATTACGGGGAGAAATTTCACGTGTATCCTCAGAGCAACTTAACGCCCAATTAATGGGCTTTTATTGCTGGCTTAAAATGTTGAGGAACGAAACAGCCAGCTGTAAAAGTCCCGTTCAATTGCTTGTTATATGCCTGATAAAACTGAACTAAAATACAAAAGTCAGAAGTAAAAGACGGTAGTAATAACCAAACTATAAATTGAGCTACCCACAAATACCAGTACGAAATAATAGCTTTGCCACAAAAGTCTCTTTAACAAGGCAAAGCTTATTAGTGACTATTGAAAAACTACAATAGCGAAACCCGTAGCAGCGCTTACAAAAGTAAAAGTTAATAACCAAATCATTAGCTAAACCAACAAGACTATTTGAATTGCATATAACGCCCAATTAACGGGCTAAAAATAGTGGGCTAAAATGGAGCGGAGCGAACAGCCCGCTGTTTTTAGTCCTGTTAAATTACTTGTTAGCTACGTTTATCACAGAAAGCGATTCCAACTACTATTGGCCATTCATGTGTAGTTGTAACTGCCCCAGGATTCATATTTAAGTCATGACTTTGTTTTAATTCAGAAACATATTCAGAATGACCACACAGCTCTTCTGCTCGTTTATGCCAATAAGTGAGCGCGAGTTTAGGTGAGGTATTAGCATTAACCTTCGATTTTATTGAATAAACACCTTCCGAAATTATCTTATCTTCGTAACCGCCAGTGCTACTGAAAAAACCAGCTTTTTGATATGGAGTGGTAACACAGGCTGTTAAAAATAATGTAGAACCGATTGCAATATACTTGAATTTATTCACCTAACTTTCCTTAGTAGCTAACGCCCTAATAATGGGCAAAAAATTGTTTGCTAAAATGTTGAGGAACGAAACAGCAAACTGTTTTTTGTCCTGTTAATTAGCTTGTTATATGCCGTTATTCACCACCAGAACCTGAACCACCGTCTGATGAGCCAGATGAATTTCCGTAGAATTCACTACATCTAGGCGACTCTCCAAATTCACTTCCTCGACTAATAGAAAAGCTTAAAATAGAACCTATTATTGGTAATAACACAGCTAACAATATTAATTTAAACTTCTCAGGATTCGTAAGCATCAAATTCTTATAAATTTTGAGACTTACAATAATCCAGAAAATAATATGTATTGTTAATAACACGATATAGAGAATAATAAACTCCGGATTCTTCTAGGCATATAACGCCGCCAGCAGGGGCCGAAAAACCAGAGCGAAGCGGCGGTTTTTTGGTCCCTCTGGCTGGCCTTGTTAACTGTAGAGGTCAATTTACTACCACTCTCTTGTAGCAATCACATCTTCGATATCTACACTATCGAAGCCATAAGCTCGGACGATTAACTCAAAATTCTCTGCCATAATTTCTCTAGCCTCGGTTTCAAGCTCGCTATCGTTATCCTCGAACTCTTCCTCTAGTTCATTAATGCGCTCAGTAGCTGCGTGGGTTAGCTTCAACAAGGAAGCTTCATCTTGTGGCTTTTCTGACTCAATGCTCTCGCATAGCTCGATCAGGATGCTCTTTACTTTATCTGCAAGAAAGTTGGGGAAGTATCCGTCATTGTACATTCCAGTGAGAAAGTCGTGGTTCTTTATTTTGTCGTTTGAAATTGGCACTGAATTTCCTTATTTGTAGACAGTTAACGCCTCACTAAGAGGCAAAAAACAGTTGGTTAAAATAAGCGACGCAGGAGCAAAAACCAACTGTTTTTTGTCCGTTTAAGTGACTTATAGTTGCTCCGTTCCATTAATTAATCTGTTTACCTAACGCATTAATAGGCGGAATATGCTTCTGTTGCTTACGAATATTTAAGCGAAAACATTCGATGCTTTTAACAAGACTTTCGAAGCAACAGAAGTTACTTGTTTCATTACGCATACTCAGGGATTGCCGTCTATATCGACTATCTATAAGACCTGCGAGAAACAATACTACTGCCATATTCCATGGTTAACTTTACGCTTTGGAGGTCAAAAATGAAAGTTTTTAATCCTGCTGACTTTGCCGCCCTTATCGCCATCGATTGGGCTGACCGTAAACATGATATTTGTGAACTCGACCAACAAAATAATGAAACCACTTTTAGTGTGATTTCTGCTAAACCAGAGGCGATTAATGCATGGGCTAATGCATTAAAACAAAAATATAATGGACAGAAAGTTGCGGTCGCCTGTGAATTAAAAAAAGGCCCTTTAATTTACGCATTAAGTAAATTTAAGCACATTATATTGTTTACTATCAATCCATCAACCGTCGCCAAATACCGAAAGGCATTTACACACAGTGGCGCTAAAGATGACCCGACAGATGCCGCAATCCAGTTAGAAATATTGCAGCAACACATGTCAAAACTTAACGTTATCATGCCAGATACACAGAGTATCAGGTCGTTGGCTCAGCTCGTTGAATACCGACGAAAACTGGTGCAAGACCGAGTTGATTTAACCAACAGACTGAGCACGACACTTAAGAACTATTACCCTCAGGTCCTTGATTGGTTTAACGAAAAAGACAGTATGATATTTTGCGACTTCCTGTTGCGTTGGCCATCCCTAGCGAAAGTTAAACGCGCAAGAAAACAAACATTACATGATTTTTTTAACCTACATAACGCCCGTTATCCTAACGTAAACGAAAAGCGTATTAATGACATTAAACAAGCCGAGTCTTTAACAAGCGACAACGCTATCATCGGCCCCAACTTGTTATTGGTTGAATGCTTGGTGGGTCAACTCAAACAATTAATGCTATCCATCGAACGTTTCGACCATGAGATAAAGTCGATTTATAAACAGCATAACGACCGATTTATATTTGATAGTTTGCCAGGGGCTGGTCCGCAAATGGCGCCAAGATTATTAGCGGCGATGGGCTCAAACCGTGAGCGTTATCAATCGAGTGAAGAAGTACAAAAATATGCGGGTATTGCACCAGTAACAGAACGAAGTGGCAAAAAAGAATGGATACATTGGCGCTACTCATGCACCACATTTTTACGGCAGACCTTTGTTGAATGGGCAGGTCAATCAGTGCGATATTCATTTTGGGCCAAGGCTTATTATGAACAACAAAAAAGTAAAGGAAAGCCGCACAATACTATTATAAGAGCACTGGCTTTTAAGTGGATAAGAATACTGTTTCGGTGTTGGAAAACGAAGACCGCGTATGATGAATCAACGTATTTAGAAGCCCTGAAACGAAAGGGCTCTCCCTTGTTGAAATATGCGATGGAAAGCAAGTTTTAGGACTTGCGGTCCACCTCAGGGCGTGTTGTTATGTGTTGGCTGACAACTTACTGTAAATCAATTGTTTTTTAGCCTCAGATTTACAACTATCAAATTGTTCAAATAAACCAAACCAAAAAAGCCGTTCATTCATTGTCATGCCACCGATGTTTCCAATTGCACTTGTATTGAAAGATGACCACAACTTATAAAGGTGATTATGAGTTTCCTCACTCTCTATCCATGAGTGACCAAAAAACCGTTCTATAATAGTTTGAAGCTGAACCACACTTTCATTATTAAGCTTCCAACCTTTCAATACACCTAATAACTTAGCAACATCAGGGTCGCTATCGTACTTTTGGACTTCGTTGACAAATTCATCGTAATTCATAGAAACACATAACGCCTCATTAAGAGGCAAATAATAGTTGGCTAAAATAAGCGACGAAGGAGCAAACAGCCAACTGTTATTTGTCCTGCTTGAATGACTTGTTAGTGCTCTTTGCCTTAATAAGAAACTTCATTGCGCCTAAATGAAAAAATGGCAACAAAACATATACGAGTAATAGTGAATCAAAGAAAAGTATCCATCTAAATAGTACAGCCTTTTCCTCGAAACTACAGAGCTCACGAGTAACTATGTTAAAGCAAACACCGTCAGGCGATCCTAGAATATAAATTCCAATTCCAAACAGAACTAAAGCAATCAAAACTCTTTTAAACATTTCAGCTTTTAACTTTTTAGTAGCCTTGACTCTCAGCTGAAACCTCCTAGAACACTAACAGTATATTATCCATAATTCCGACTAGTAACAGGTTATGGTATAAAAATACCATTAACATTAAGGATAAAACTATTAACTGTCAAAGGTTTATCCTTAAATAATTACCCGTTTAACCTACATAGCTTTTGTAGAAACTAAGAATTGCGTCATACTCAGCCGACATAGGCTGAGTATGACGCAAACGCAAACCCAATAAACACTAAGAATCAGTAACTTACATTATCATGCGTGTAGAAAGTGAGAATATTTGATCTCACTTTCTACACTAAATATTGCAATTTCATATAAAGCCTATTATAACTGTATAAACATACAGTTCAGGGTGAGAGGTTATTTATGATCATCAAATCTCCTTTTTTAGCATCACTTCGAGATGTGATCCGTGTAAAACGATATAGCTTACAAACTGAAAAAAGTTATTTATATTGGGTCAAATATTTCATCATTTTTAATGACAAAAGACATCCCAAAGACATGGGTGCAGCAGAGATAAATCATTTCTTAACCCATTTAGCTGTAAATCGAGGAGTGAGCGCAGCAACAAAAAACCAAGCTTTATGTGCTTTGGTCTTTATGTATAAAAATATGTTCGACGAGCAATTTGATGGTCTAATTTTTTCCTATGCCAAACGCCCCAAGAATATTCCTACTGTTCTTTCACCAGATGAATGGACTTCCCATAGTTTGCTAGACACCTAATGAGTTACATTGTAACTTCTAAAAAGAGGTGTTTTATGAGCAAAGGCAAACGGTATACCCAAGA
>NZ_MUZV01000007.1 GCF_002000025.1 Cognaticolwellia aestuarii | reverse complement strand
CAAAAGCCAACCCGTGAGTGTGGTGCTTGTTTTACTGACAGCTGACAGCTTTAAACTAAGATCTTAGCTGTAAGCTATCAGTTATAAGCTTTCAGGAAAATCAAAAGCCAACCCGTGAGTGTGGTGCTTGTTTTTAATGACAGCTGACAGCTTTTAGCTAAAAACTAAGATCTTAGCTGTAAGCTATCAGTTATAAGCTTTCAGAAAAATCAAAAGCCAACTCATGAGTGTGGTGCTTGTTTTACTGACAGCTGACAGCTTTAAACTAAAAACTAAGATCTTAGCTTTAAGCTATCAGTTATTAGCTTTCAGAAAAATCAAAAGCCTAACTATGAGTGTGGTACTTGTTTTCACTGACAGCTGACAGCTTTAAACTTTACACTGTGTTTTAACCAACAAGTAAAACAAAGGTTTTCAAATGACTCAAGATGAAATGAAAAAAGCAGCGGCTATTAAAGCGCTAGACTATATCAAAGCAGATACTATCGTTGGTGTTGGTACTGGCTCAACAGTTAATCACTTTATTGATGCACTTGCTACGGTTAAAGACAACATTATCGGTGCTGTATCGAGCTCAGAGGCTTCAACAGAGCGCTTAAAATCGTACGGCATTGAAGTGTTTGAGCTTAATAATGTTGACAGCATTGATGTTTATGTTGATGGTGCTGATGAAATCAACCCGCACATGCATATGATCAAAGGTGGTGGCGCTGCACTAACACGCGAAAAAATAGTTGCCGCTGTTGCTAAAACCTTTGTTTGTATCGCTGATGACAGCAAACAAGTTCCAATGCTAGGTAGTTTCCCTTTACCCGTTGAAGTGATACCGATGGCACGCAGCTATGTGGCGCGAGAATTGGTGAAACTAGGTGGTGATCCAGCCTACCGTCAAGGGGTTATTACTGACAATGGCAATGTGATTATTGATGTCCACAACCTCACAATAATGGATCCTAAAGCACTAGAAAACAGCATTAATGCTATTGCTGGGGTGGTCACTAATGGCTTGTTTGCAAATCGTCCAGCAAATGTCTTAATTATCGGCAGTGCCGACGGTGCAAAAATAATAAAATAACACTTTAGAGTTTATACCCTATATGATAGTTTAGGTATCTAGCCATCTAAAATAGCATTCAATAAGCAATGTTTGATTGAGAGAAGTTAAACTATCATGAGCCACAATTCACTAGCGAAAGACAAAATTAAGATACTACTTCTAGAGGGCGTGCATCAAAGCGCACTTGAAGAACTGAAAATAAAGGGCTATTCAAATATTGAATACATCAAAACTTCACTTTCAGAAGCAGACCTGATTAAAAAAATTGCTGATGTCCACTTCATCGGCATACGCTCTCGTACTGACTTAAATAAAAATGTTTTAAGCCATGCGAAAAAACTTGTAGCCATTGGTTGTTTTTGTATTGGTACTAACCAAGTTGATAAAAATGCTGCTCAAGCATTAGGTATTCCTGTATTCAATGCCCCTTTTTCAAACACTCGCTCTGTAGCCGAATTAGTCCTTGGTGAAACCTTATTACTCTTACGTGGTATTCCTGAAAAAAGCGCTCAAGCACATCGCGGCGTTTGGAACAAATCAGCAATAGGCTCAGTGGAAGCGCGAGGAAAAACCCTAGGTATCATAGGTTACGGCCATATTGGCATGCAGCTAGGTATCTTAGCAGAAACCCTAGGCATGAAAGTGCGCTTTTACGATATTGAAACTAAATTGCCTCTAGGTAACGCTAGTCAAGCTCCAACCATGACAGCACTATTAAAAGAAGCCGATGTTATTAGTTTACATGTACCTGAAACGCCACAAACCCAAAATATGATGGGTACAGCAGAGTTTGAAGTGATGAAAGATGGCGTTATCTTTATCAACGCTTCACGCGGTACTGTAGTCGATATTGAAGCTTTATCTGAAGCATTAGCCAATAAAAAAGTGGCTGGCGCAGCCATCGATGTTTTTCCTGTTGAGCCTAAAGGTAACGATGAAGAATTTATTAGCCCATTACGTGCCTTCGACAACGTAATTTTAACACCACACATTGGTGGTAGCACAAAAGAAGCACAAGAAAATATTGGTCTGGAAGTCGCGAGTAAACTTGCTAAATATTCAGATAATGGCTCAACGCTATCAGCGGTTAACTTTCCTGAAGTATCGCTACCTGAACACACTGGTACTAGCCGATTGTTACATATTCACCGCAACCAACCTGGGGTTTTAACAAAAATAAACCAAATGTTTGCTGAAAATAATATCAATATCGCTGCCCAGTATTTGCAAACAGCTGACCAAATTGGTTATGTGGTTATCGATATTGAAGCGCAAAGCCGAGAGCTTGCCTTAAAAGAGTTAAAACAAATTGATGCAACTATTAGAGTAAGATTACTCCACTAAAGCAACTTAAAGCTAAAAAAAGCTGACAGTTATTAGCTGTCAGCTTTCAGTTTAAAATCAAGCCAAGTTGACAGATTACAACTAGCAACTATGTCTTACTAATAGCTGACAGCTTCAAACTTACAACCCAAAACTATGCCTTACGGACAGCTTAAAACTTGTCTTACTGACAGCTGACAGCTTTAAGTTTTGAGTTGTCAGCTTTAAGCTAGAGAAATAACAGCCGTGTGGTACTTGTTTTGCTGACAGCTGATAGCTTGTCTTACTGATAGCTTTTAATTTGGTTTTAGTTAAAGATCAACATCATACAAGCCCATGCAGCTATTCCTGCAACAATATCATCCAGCATAATACCTAAACCGCCATGACAGTTTTTATCTAAATATGAGATAGGCCAAGGCTTAAAGATATCGAATAATCGGAAAAGTAAAAATCCGACTAAAAGGCTTTGCCAAGTAATAGGGATTAAAAACATGGTGATCAGAAAACCAACAAACTCATCCCAAACAATTGCACCGTGATCTGGCACACCGGCATCTTCTGCAGCTTTACCGCAAATATAAATACCTGCAACACTCATCAATAGCAGTAATAGTAAATAAAGCGGACTGCTTAACGGGGCAGCCAACAAAAACAGTGGCACCGCCGCTAAAGTACCAAAAGTACCGGGGGCTTTAGGCGCTAAACCGCTACCAAAGCCTAAGGCTAAAAAATGAATGGGATTAGATAAGCGAAAGTTAGCTGTCGACTTTGTCATTATGAATCTGTGCTACTGGCAAAGTGTTCAAAACTTTTCGCTCGGATCGGCACCGACTTACTGTTCAATGTTGACGTGATCTTTTCACTACGGTTTATTTGACCAATACACGTGATCGTATTGCCGGTATTAGCTAAGGCTGTTTCCATACCAACTTTATTGTCTTCACATACAGTAAATAATAATTCGTAATCATCACCGCCTGCTAAGGCAATTTCACAAGCTTTTTCTAAACCGACAGTATCGCGTAAGGCATTAGAAATTGGTAAATCATCAAGTACGATATTGGCGCCAACATGAGACGCTGAACAGATATGCCCTAAGTCGGCAAGTAAACCATCAGATAAGTCGATGGCTGAGCTGGCATACTCTCTTAAAGCTTGGCCGGCAAGTACTCTAGGCCTTGGGTAGTCTAGTCGCTTTCGAACACACTCAAGGTATTCTGACTCAACAACAACTTCATTGAAAATATGTTTAAGTGCTAAGGCAGCGTCGCCAATTTCACCCGTCACATAAATCCAGTCACCAGCCTTGGCGCCTGAGCGAGAAAGATGTTTGTTTTTAGGAACTAAACCTTGCGCTGTTACTGTAATACTTAAAGGCCCTTGCGTTGTATCGCCACCAATGAGCTGTACGTTATAAAACTCACATAGTTCAAAAACACCAATACAAAACTCTTCAACCCATTGCAGATCAGCTTCAGGTAGCGTAATTGCCAACGAAATCCAAGTAGGCTCTGCCCCCATTGCTGCTAGATCTGATAAATTAACAGCAATAGACTTATGACCAATTGCTCGTGCGCTCGTTTCATGAGGAAAGTGCACACCTGCAACTAAAGTGTCGGTAGTAATAGCGATATTTTGGCGCTCTGAGGGGCTAACAATTGCGCAATCATCACCAATCCCCAGTAGCACATCCTTACGCTTAATTACTTGTTCAGTAAAAAAGCGTTTGATCATTTCAAACTCTTTCATATTACAACCAAATTATCGCTATTCGTTTGGACGAACAAGCTTAACGACCTTATCTAAAACACCGTTAACAAACTTATGGCTGTCATCAGCTGCAAATGATTTTGCTAGCTCAATCGCTTCATTGATAATAACGCGATAAGGTACATCACGACAGTCAGATAACTCATACACTGCCACACGCAAAATTGCTTTTTCTACATGATCAACATCAGCTAATGGACGATCAACATGCGGGGCAATTTTTTCATCAATGCTACTAATTTGTGTTGAAACACCACGAAATAATTGCTGAAAATAAACGATATCAAAACGTCTTGCGCTATTTTCAGTCAAAAAATTTGTTTCAATCTCAGCGACATTATTTTGGCTTAACTGCCAAGAATAAACCGCTTGTACTGCCAACTCTCTGGCTTTTCTTCTAGGTGATGGTTTCACAAAAATATCCTGTTATAGCTTGTCTAGCACATTAACCATTTCTAAAGCACTTAATGCTGCTTCAGCGCCTTTATTACCAACTTTAAGGCCTGCACGGTCAATTGCTTGTTCAATTGTATCTGTCGTAATAACACCAAATGCTACTGGCATCGTATATTCCATAGCCACTTGTGCTAAGCCTTTATTACATTCACCAGCAACAAAATCAAAATGAGGTGTACCACCACGGATCACAGCACCAATTGCGATAATGCCGTCATAACCACCTTTAGCTGCAATTTTTTTAGCGGCTACTGGTAATTCATAAGCACCAGGAACGCGGATAACGGTAATGTCACTATCTGTAACATTGCCATGGCGTTTAAGGGCATCTACTGCACCTTCAAGTAAACTTTCAACCACAAAACTGTTAAAACGAGAGACTACGATGGCAAACTTCTTACCTGTTGCATCAAAATTAGCTTCTATGACGTTCATTTAAAAATCACCTACTGATAAAAATTGCCGCAATTCTAGCAAATTGCGCGCGACTGAGGAACTCGTTTTAACAAATTTATAGTAATAGCGTTCAATATATTGAGTATTAAGTAAATATATTACTTAGCTTAGATATAATGAATAGGAAAATAATGCTGTAAGGCACTATTTTTACAACAATATAATGCAATAAGCTAAACTTATCTAAGTTGAACCACGGTATGCTTGCTGTTGAGTTAAGAAGTGATTAAGTTAACTGAATGAATGTTAGCAATGATAAAAAACCAAAGCTGTCAATTGTAACATTTGCTCATGGCACATTAAGCAGCATTTTTGTATCATAGACATACTTAAAACTTACACTATGTATATAATAAAACCTTATGGCTATTTATTTTTCTTCCAACAAAATCCCTGCACTGCACGCTTTTAACTTGCATCAACGACAAGCTATTCTAGCCATTGCGCAATCAAAGTTTACGGCGCCTGAAAAATTTATTCTTAACATCATTAAACTGTCATTACTGATCCCCCCTTTTCTTTTTATCGCTAATTTACAAGGGGTGGCTTTGGTTACTTCTGTGCTAGTTGTGCTGATAGCTTATTTTCTCTTGCTTAGACCTATTATGTTATTTTTCTCCCAAAAGTACCTCAACAAAGCAATCGCCGAATACAAAAAAAGTGAACATTAAGTTCACTTTTTTTCTATATTTATAACCTACACGGCTTGCTAATACCACCGCTATTTAGCGAAGCTACAACCCTTCAAGTTCTTCTAAATAAGCGTCAATATTTTCTTCTTCTTCGGCATTAACTTCAACCGGAGGATTGCCATCGTAGACTTTGTATTGCATATTTTGAAAATACGCATTTTTCACAAATTCATAGGGATCGATAGAGTCTTTTAGAATAGCTTCTTGGTCAGCCAAAGCTGCTCTAGCCTCTAAACCTAGCACAGCAGAGCGAACTATATTGGGCCAAAATTCAATAATAGCAAGCGGCCAATAATAACGATCGACATAATCGCCAACTTCTTCACGAACAGAAGATGGCCCTAATGCAGGTACAACTAAATAGGGTCCATCGCCTACACCATAACTGCCTAGGACTTCTCCAAACTCTTCTTGTTGGCGGTTCCAACCAAAATCACTGGCAGGATCGAAAAAACCAAATATCCCAATCGTTGAGTTTAAAACAAAACGCCCGGTTGATTTTGCTGCATCGGTAAACTTTGCTTGTAATAAGTGGTTAATAATGGTCGAAGGCTCATTTAAGTTTAACGCCATATTGTGCACACCGGCACGTAAGTTAGTTGGCATATATTCAACATAGCCTTCTGAAGCCGGTTTGAAAACATACTTGTCGGCATAGTCCCAAGTAAAAGTCCAAAAAGGTCGGTTAATTGACTCCAGCGGATCTTTAGGATCGGATAAACTTTGCTCTGACTTGGGTGTTGAAGAACAAGCAGTTAAAAACAGCGAAAATGCTAATGTTAACAGAAACTTCAAACTAAAAATCGCTTGCGCTTTACATGCCAGCTTACTTACTTTCTTCACTGCAGGGTCCTTGTACTTCAACAATACGTAAATATTTATTTAGGGATTTTAAAGGAAAAATCAGATGAAACATATCTATTTGATACTTTATCATGACTATAAGGTAACTCGTATCAAGAGTTTTGTTTAAAAAGTGTAATTTAGATAAACACGGCTCAACAAATAGCGTTAAATACAAGCTAGAAGGTTCAAGAGTCGCTAGTACTTTGATGCTTTTTGGCGGTGAATAGCCAGTAACATTTCGGCTTCAGCTCGTGGGATATCACATTCACGCATTATTTCAGCAATGTCAGCACCAAGCTCAACCAATTTCTGTGCTCTGGAATAAAGTTTATCTTCTGGTTGCTGCTGAAGTTGTTGCTCGATTACTTGCCATTTATCGTTAAATTGCGTTTGCATTACTTTAATGCGATGTTCAAGCTGTTTACTGACTTGCTCATTTTCTAGTTGTGATGCTTGATAAGACTGTTGGCTGGCTTCTAGTAAGGCTTGATTTTGACTAAGCGCGGTTTGCAAAGCAATTAATTGCATTTCTTGATTTTGTAGTGCCTGTTCTAATTTGTTAATTTGCTGACTGAAGCGATTTTTTAATGCAAGAAGTAACATCGCAACAAGCATAACAATCGCAAATGCGATTAAACTGATCAGATTAGCAGGGATATTTTCCATAGGATAGCAAGGTACCGCAGAAATTATAAAGCCCGCTTAAGCAGGACTATTGGTAAAAGCTAACGCTAGTAAACGGTTTCTCATAAGGCGAGAATATATTCACTAGCGTTGTTCGCAGGTTTAGAATTGCTTTAATTCGTCCCATTCCACATCAGAGAGTAGCTTATTTAAATCAACTAAAATAAGTAGCTCACCATCTCTATTTGAAACACCTTGAATATATTTGGCGCTTTCGTCGTTGCCAACATTTGGCGCAATATCAATTTCAGATGTTTTTAAGTAGACAACCTCAGCAACACTATCAACTAAAATACCGATCACTTGAGTTTCTGCTTCAATAATAACAATACGAGTATTGTCGGTTAGCTCAGCTGATTCCATACCAAAGCGAGCTCGCGTATCAATAACGGTAACAACGTTACCTCGAAGATTAATAATCCCCATTACATACGCAGGTGCTCCTGGAACAGGTGCTATTTCTGTGTAGCGCAAAATTTCTTGCACTTGCATAACGTTAATGCCGTATGTTTCATTATCAAGCTTAAACGTTACTCTTTGCACTACTTCATCGTTAGTATCTACACTTTCACTTGCATTGCGTCTTTCATCCGACATACCGCTAGCCTCTTTCAATTTTGTTGTCTATTTTAATGACGAGCATACTTGTACTCTAAGTATACTTTCAAGTTTCAATTCATCAATTATTCTTGCGTAATATTTACGCCTTTTTCCAATAACTTAATTAGAGAGTCGACATCTAACAAAGCACACATTCGATTTTTCACTAATCCAGCAAGCCAAGGACGTTTACTTGGCGCATCTAACCACTTAACATCTTCTTGCTTTAAGGTTACTGTATCAACCAATTTTTCAGCCGTTAGCCCCCACGCTGTCTTATTCAGCATAATAATATACTGATAGTTAAGTGAGGTAAGTAACGCCTCATCGCATTTTTCAGGCATTACCCAACGCGCTGTATCAACCACACTAACTTTTTCGTCACGGTGAAGCATAACACCTTTAAACCAATTGGGTTTTCCCATTAATGCTGTGGTTTTGTCATTATTGAGAATACCACCCAATTCAATCAGTGGTACGGCAATCATTAAACCTGCTACTTCAAAAAACATCGCTTGAAAGTCACCTTGTCGATAACTTCGTTGCTCAATTGCTTCAAAACCACCAGCACTTTTTCGTGTTCTAAACTCACTACTTTCTGTGTCAGTCGCGCGACTCGCTGCCGGCTTATCTTTAAGCTTAGTGGTTTTATTTGATGTTTTTGTTTTAAGCTCTGCCTTAACCTCTGGCTTAACAGCAATTTCAGCCGGCGTGCTAAGCTTAACCTGTTCAGGCGCTAAGGCTTTGTTCTCAGCTTTTGCTGAACTTATCGGCTCAACAACATCTTGTTCAACCGTTTGCGGAAAAGTAGCACTTGCAAGTAACCTTTCAAGCGGTTCAGTTTGCTTTTCTTTTACTACAGGTGTTTTTTGCTCAACTTCTTCAGTAAGCAGTTCTGACAAATAAGTCTGCATCAATTGTTTACTTGCAGCTAAAGACTTTGACATGGGATCACTTACTCACAACCGTTAAATTAGCTAAATACTTTAAAAGATTTCGATAGGCAATGACACCGCGCGAACTGGCAACATAATCAGAAGGCACTTTTTGGGCAACACTGGCATTGCGAAAATTGGTATCTGTTGGTATTACACCAGGCCACACAGAGTCACCATAAAGTTCTTGCAGCTTACGGTAAGTCATTAAAGAAGCTTTAGTACGTTTATCAAACATCGTTGGAACTATGGTGTACTTAAATGGTAATGCTTGCTCTCCTTGCATGATCTCTAGCGTCTTCATCATGCGATCTAGACCTTTTAACGCTAAGAACTCAGTTTGAACCGGTACAATAATCCGATCGCATGCTGCTAAAGCATTCACCATCAGCACACCTAAAATGGGCGGACAATCAATCAAAACATAATCATACTGATCAGCGATCGCTCGCATTGCTTTTTTTAATACTAATCCCATACCGCCTTTATTACCTAATGAGCGATCGAGTGTTGCTAGGCCCATCGTTGCAGGCAATATGTCAATATTCTCATAATGTGTTGGGCAGAGGCTTTGCATGATTTGTTCTTTCGTTGACACTTGTAAGAATAAATCATAAACACTGAGCTCTAAATCTTCTGACTCGATACCAAAATAATAACTTAACGATGCATGGGGATCGGTATCGACTAACAGTACTCGATAGCCCTGCTCTGCCAGTAAACCGGCTAAGGCGATTGTTGTGGTTGTTTTACCGACACCACCTTTTTGATTTGCAACTGTCCAAACTACCAAGTTGATATCCTATTGTTCATTATCTTTTTTTTCTGGTGGACTAGAGATTTCATCACTATCTTCGGCGCGCGTGGTAATACGAATACCACCATTTTCAAGCCGAATAATACGAATTTCATTCTCGTCAGCATTTGTCTCAGGGTCAATGCTCTTAATTGCTTCTACATCTTTAACCGATATAGTTGGCGTCGCTAACAAATTTGCCTGCTCTAAACCATATTTCGAAATTGCGATCACCACACGGCGATTCTTCGCACGTCCTGTTGCCGTACTATTATCAGCATTTGGATAATATTGACCATAACCTTCTATCGCCATTCGTGCGGGATTGACCGTTAACTCTTCCAAAATTCTTAAAATTGCTGTTGCTCTAAAAACTGACAACTCCCAATTTGAAGAAAATATTTCAGTCTCTATCGCTTGATTATCAGTATAGCCTCTAACGCGAATATAATTACTGGCATCGGCAATTACTTGATAGATAACCTGCAATATATCTTTCGCAGCATTCGTTGGTGATGATGAGCCACTGGGAAATAATAAGCCACTGTTTAATTCAATTTCTAACCAGTCTCCATCAATTTGCAATTGCGCATAACCAGATTCAACTAGTTCATACAATGCTTCATGAAGGTCTTCTTCTAATGATGTTAAGGTGGTACCAACTTGAGCTTCTGAGACATTAGAGAGCATGACATCACCCGGAACTAATTCAGGGCCTGGGTTTTCTAGGATATCATTGCCAAATAGTCGTTTATTGGTTTTTGCACTATTGACCGGCAAAATATCGTCACCGTGACCACGGTTTTTTACTTGCTCTTCATTCGCTTGAAATACCCGACCTATCGATTCAGTGGCCGTTTCAAATGGTTTTTCATTGACCATAGCCATGGCATACAACACCACAAACAAGGCAAAAAGTAGTGTCATATAATCTGCATAGGAGACTAACCAGCGCTCTACATTGTCTTGTTCTACCGAGTGGCGCCTTACACGTAACCGTTTCATTGCTCTAACCGAAATGCCGACAATTTGTTTTCAATTGCGTGCGGGTTTTCTGCAAGTGCAATAGCAATAAGTCCTTCAGTCATCATTTCACGATACATTGTTTGCAGGTGCACAATAGCTTTAATTTTATTTGCAACGGGTAAGTATATTAAGTTCGCAAAACCGACCCCGTAAATTGTCGCGACAAATGCCGTGGCGATACCTTGCCCTAGTAATTGTGGATCCGCTAAATTTGACATTGCATGAATTAACCCTAGCACCGCGCCTAAAATTCCAATGGTAGGGCTATACCCACCCATAGATTCAAAAACATGTGCAGAGCGTAAATTATGCTCTCGATATAGGTCTAAATCTAATTCAAGCGACACTCTTAGGTTGTCAACATCTACGCCATCAACAAGTAAATTTAAACCTTTGTTAACGTAAAAGTCATTTTCTTCTTCGGCGATATGCTCAAGTGATAGGAAGCCAGATTCACGGGCTCTTTCCGCCCAGTGCACAACGGATTCAATGCCTTGTTCAACATCATATTTAGGTGGGTAGAATAGCCATTTAAGTAAGGTTATTGCATGTAAAAACTGACTTTGTGATGACTGCAACATTACCGCGCCAAGCGTGCCACCAAAAACAATAATAAAAGCAGGTAGCTCGATCAACGATGATATAGCGCCGCCATCTATAATGAAGCCAAAATAAATTGCCAATATAGCAATAACCAACCCTGATATACTTAGTTTATCCATGCTGTATTTCCTTAAGAATTGCAGATGGAAAGCTTTCAAGTGCCAGTGATAATGTTGATATTCCGGCAACAGTTACCGCTTGCGGCATACCATAAACGACACACGACTCTTCATCTTGTGCCCAAATAGTTGCGCCTCTCGCTTTTAATAACCGTGAACCTTCACGCCCATCAGCGCCCATTCCTGTTAGTATAACGCCTAAAACATTGCCACCAAATACTTTAGCAGCAGAGCCAAAACTAATATCTACACTGGGTTTAAATGCAATCCGCTCAGAATCATCTTCTAATATTCTTAATTTCGCAGCATTTTCTGTGCCATCAACAATCATTTGTTTACCACCAGGTGCTAAATAGGCACAACCTGGCTTTAAAACATCTCCTGAAGCCGCTTGCTTGACATTTATTTTGCAAAGCGTATTTAAGCGATTAGCGAAAGCTAGCGTAAATGCAGCCGGCATATGCTGGATCATAATGATAGGTAAAGGGAAGTCGGCAGGTAGTTGTGTGAGTAATTTTTGCAATGCAACAGGTCCGCCTGTAGAGGTACCTATAGCCAATAATTTATATGATTTTCCTGAGCTTTTTTTGAACGATGAATTTGTTCGTAAACTTCTCGCTTCAGGTGGGGCAGCTCTTGTCAGTGGTGCGGCTTTCGCTTTAGCATCATTTAAAGCACGAGAACGAAAAGTTGAGATACGCGGTGATCTTGCACCTTTCTTTTTTGCTAACTGTACTACGCGTTGACGCAGTAAACTGCCGGCATCTTCAGTATTTTTAGCAATTTCATTAAACTTTTTCGGTAAAAAGTCCAAAGCACCAGCATCTAAAGCATCAAGTGTAGCTTTAGCACCGTCATGCGTTAAAGAGGAAAACATGATAATAGCGGTAGGTGCTTTTGCCATGATTTGTTTTACAGCGTCGATGCCATTGAGTAATGGCATCTCTATATCCATGGTAATTACGTCAGGCTTTAAGGCTATTGCCTTTTCTACCGCATCGATACCATTAATAGCGACATCAATAACATCAAGATCAGGATCTTTGTTAAGAATATCCGTTACTCGGCGTCGAAAAAAACTGGAGTCATCAACCACCAATACTTTAAAGGACATTTACTCGTTTTTTCCTATCTTGATTACGCCATTATGAACGTAATTTTTTATTCACTATCGATTTTTTCGCATAATATTTCAACATGTTCGGCACATCAATAATCAATGCTATGCCACCATCACTGGTGATTGTAGCTCCCGCCATACCTGGCGTACCATGTAATAATCTATCTAACGGCTTAATAACAACTTCTTCTTGGCCTATCAAACTATCAACAACAAAACCGACTTGTTGGTTGCCTAATTGCACAATAACTACGTGTCCACGATCTCTTGGCTTATCAACATAATCGCGCACTAACCACTGATCAAGGTAAAACAATGGAATAGCTTTTTCACGAACAATAATAGTGAGCTGGCCATCAACTAAGTTGGTTTTAGTTAAGTCAAGATGGAAAATTTCGTTAACACCCGCTAACGGTAAAGCAAAAGTTTGTTTGCCAATAACCACCATTAGGGTTGGTAATATTGCAAGTGTTAATGGCACTTTAATTTCTAATATCGTGCCAACACCCATTTCAGAGTCAATATTGACCGTACCGTTTAACTGAGTGATTTTAGTTTTAACCACGTCCATGCCAACACCACGGCCGGATACTTCTGAAATTTCAGTTTTTGTTGAAAAACCAGGCGCAAAAATCAAGCTAAATGCTTCTTTATCAGGCATTCTAGCTGCGGCATCTGCATCTAAAACCCCTCTTTCTATGGCAATTTCTTTCAACTTCTCAGCATTCATACCTGCACCATCATCACGAATAGTCAGTAGAATGTGATCACCTTCTTGCGACGCCGATAAAACCACTACACCTTCACGTGGCTTACCAGCAGCTTCACGTTTATCAGGTGCTTCAATACCATGGTCAACTGAGTTGCGAACCAAATGCACTAAAGGATCGGCTAGCGCCTCAACTAAATTTTTATCTAAATCGGTTTCTTCACCTTCAAGAATCAACCTAATTTCTTTATTTAAACTACGCGCTAAATCACGGACTACGCGAGGAAAACGTCCAAAAACTTTTTTAATTGGCTGCATTCGCGTTTTCATCACCGCGCCTTGCAAGTCAGTTGTGACTGCATCTAGGTTTGATACGGCTTTAGTTAACTCTTCATCTTCTTTTGTCATGCCTAAGCTAGTTAAGCGGTTGCGCACTAAGACTAACTCACCGACCATGTTCATGATTTGATCTAAGCGTTTAGTGTCAACTCTGACTGTTGTTTCAGCTTGTGCAGGTTTTGCCGGTACTACTTTAGCTTCACTTTTAACCGGAGCTGGTGCGGCAACAGGCTTAGTTTCTGCTTTCTTCGCCGGAGCAGGAGGGGCGGCTTTTACAGGTGCAGCTTTAGGTTCTTCAATCGCTGACTGAGCTTTAGGGCTTTGGCCTTTGCCATGCAATTCATCTAGCAAAGATTCAAATTCATCATCGTCTATTTCGTCAGAGTTTGTTGAACCTGTAGCCTTGGTATTTGCAGTGGCAACAGCAGGTGAAAATGCGCCTTGGCCATGTAGCTCATCGAGTAATGATTCAAACTCATCATCTGAAATATCGTTACTATTTGATACTGTTGCTGCAGGAGTAGTTGGTGTATTTGTTGATGGAGAACCTGAGCCATGCAATTCGTCCAATAGACGTTCAAATTCGTCTTCAGACATTTCATCATTTGAATTCGTATCTGCTGGAGGAGTTGTGGCTGCAGCTGCAGCTACAGAGACAATTTCTTCAACTGGCTCAGCGACAGTTTCTTGACCTTCAGGTTCAGAAAGTCGATGTAATTCAGCGAGTAAACTAGGTGCAGCTTTCGATAATGGTTCTTGATTTTGCACTTGAGCAAACATTTCATTTATCGTATCAAGTGCTTGTAAAATAACATCCATTAGCTCTGAGGTAACAGAGCGCTGGTTATTTCTTAAGGTATCAAAAACATTTTCCGCACCATGACAAGCATCAACCAGCTCTGTTAGCGAAAGAAAACCTGCCCCACCTTTTACCGTATGAAAGCCTCTAAAAATAGCATTAAGCAAATCGGCATTATTAGGGTCATTTTCAAGCTCAACTAATTGCTCTGACAATGTCTCAAGTATTTCGCCAGCTTCGATTAAAAAATCCTGAAGAATTTCTTCATCTTGTTCAAATGACATTCAGTAACTCCTATTAAAAACCTAAGCTTGATAATAAATCGTCAACATCGTCTTGATCTGAAACAACATCTTGGCGACTTTCGCTATTCATAATCGGCCCTTCAACTAAGTTATCACCTACTTTAGGTAGATAATCTGTTTTTTCAGGCTCAGAATTCATGCCAAATGCTGTTAGCATATTTATCAAGCTATCTTCAACTTCACGAACTAAGTCTATAACTTTGCGAATAACTTGACCGGTAAGATCTTGGAAGTCTTGCGCCATCAATACGTCAGTCATCAAGCCATGAATTTTATTTGTTTCTTTTTCTGTTGTTTTCAACAAAATATCGATATCTCGACATAGCTCCTTAAACTCACCTATATCAAGATCATTGTGCATTAATTTATGCCACAACGGTTTAACGGTACTAATTTGTTGCTGAATGCTATCAACGACAGGAAAAATCGTTTCAACGGCATCCATGGTTTTATTTGCTGCTTCTTCAGTACGACTGATGACAAAATTTAATCTTTCTTTAGCATCAGGAATATCTGCTGTTGCTAAGTCATTCAGACGCGAATCAAGATGAAAATTGTTTAATGAGTCATGCAATTGGCGTGTTAACTTACCAATTTCGGCAAATAATGCAGTATTAATCGGACTTTGAATTTCTGCAATTAACTCATCAGCTTTATCTTGCTGATCTGTTTCTATGTATTCCACCAATAATTTGGCTTGTTCTAAAGAAACATGGACACTAGTATTTGTAGTCATATGACGTCCTTGCGTAACAAAATCAGATAATTAACCAAGGCGTTCAAAGATTTTATCAAGTTTAGTGTTTAACGTAGCAGCGGTAAATGGTTTAACTATATAACCATTAACACCTGCTTGAGCAGCCATGACAATTTGCTCTTTTTTCGCTTCAGCTGTCACCATTAATACTGGGATATGCGATAATTTACTATCAGCTCTTATGGCTTTAAGTAAGTCAATTCCTTGCATACCAGGCATGTTCCAATCAGTAACTACAAAGTCAAAGTCACCTTCTTTTAACATGGGTAATGCTGTACTACCATCATCAGCTTCTGAAATATTGGTAAAACCCAAGTCACGTAACAAGTTTTTGATTATTCGTCTCATTGTTGAAAAATCATCAACAACAAGTACTTTCATATTTTTATCCAAGGCACCCTCCGGTGAGAACATTTAAAATTATAACGATACGAGTATTCTACTTAACTTTGCCACGATTGCATACGAGCTTTTAATCTATGCATCGCCTGGCTGTGTATTTGGCTTACCCGCGATTCACTCACATCTAGTACTTGGCCAATTTCCCTCAGGTTAAGCTCTTCATCATAATACAATGACAGTACTAAAGCTTCACGTTCGGGTAAAGAGGAAATGCATTCAGCCAATGATTTTTTAAAGATACTATGTTCTATGTTAGCATAAGGTTCATCTTGTTGGTGATTTTGTGCAACTTCAATTACATCTTCACTAACACCTAAATCGTCAATACCCAGTATCTTACCTGAACTTACTTCATTGAGCATATGATGGTATTCATTTATTGAAATATCAAGTTTTTCAGCGACTTCAATATCGGAAACATCACGGCCATATGCCGCTTCGAGATTTTTTATTGCTTCGCTGATCATACGACTATTTTTATGTACTGAGCGTGGAACCCAGTCGCCACGCCGGATTTCGTCAAGCATAGCACCGCGAATGCGAATACCTGCGAAGGTCTCAAAGCTTGCACCTTTGGTATGATCAAAGTTATTAGCTGCTTCGAGTAAACCTATCATGCCTGATTGGATAAGGTCATCGACGATTACACTGGCAGGTAATCGAGCAAGTAAATGATAAGCAATTCTTTTTACTAATACCGTGTGTTGCTCCAACAAAGCTGTTTTATCAACACTATAAGTATGTAATTTTACCACTATAGCTCACTTTTCTGTTGGTTAGTGTTCTAGTAACTGCTCAATAAAAAACTCTAAGTGACCAGAAGCCTGTTTTGGCACTGGCCAGCTTATAATGTTTTTAGCAAGTGATTTTAGGCTAACAGATGCTGGAGAGTCAGGAAATGCTTCAACAATAGCTTGCTGCTTTCTGACTGATTTACGAATATTTTCATCGTAAGGTACAACAGCAACTAACTCTAACGTAACGTCTAAAAACCTGTCAGTCACTTTAGAAAGTTTCGCAAACAACTGTTGTCCTTCTTTAGGACTGCGTACCATGTTAGCGACAACTTTAAATTTGAATAACCCATGATCTCGGCTTAACAATTTCATTAAAGCATAACAATCGGTAATTGACGTTGGTTCGTCGCATACCACGAGTAGTACATCTTGTGATGCTCGACAAAAGCTTAGCACCATATCGGAAATGCCTGCGGCAGTATCGACAATTAAAATATCAAATTTGGTTTGCATATCGCTGAAGGCGCGAATAAGACCGGCATGTTCAGACGGTGTTAAGTCAACCATTGACTGGGTACCAGACGTGGCAGGAATAATGTTAATGCCGGCTGGGCCTTGAATAATAATATCATCGAGTTCACACTCGCCAGATAAAACATGAGACAAATTACGTTGTACACGCAAACCTAACATCACATCAACATTAGCTAAACCCAAATCTGCGTCTAGTACTAAGACACGCTTGCCTAATTTAGCTAAAGAAATGGCGGTATTAAGAGAAACATTTGTTTTACCAACGCCACCTTTACCGCCAGAAACTGCTATGACTTTTATATGTTGGGGATCTTGCATCTTTCTTAAGCCACTCGCTTGGTCTATCATCTATATAACTTCTCTATATAACTGCGCCGTTATCGTAAGGCGACTATACTGCAACGGCTGTGGCGGGTGTCCGCCAAGAAACTGCTACTGAACTTTGAGACTTTATTGCCATTCTATCTGCAAGCGTAACTAATTTCTCAGCATTTGCAACTTTAATATCTTCTGGAACTCTTTGACCATCAGTAAGATAGCCAATAGCTAAACCATTCTGCAATGATGTGGTGATAATTTCACCAACACTTAAGCTTTCGTCCAGCTTTGTATAAATACAGCCTGCTAATGGTATGCGTTTAAAACGCTCGACATTTTCTTGCATAACACGCTGTTGGGTATTAGCGGATAACACTAAGTAGTTACGAATTCTAACACGAGCATTCGCGATTAAGGTAGTCAAATGCTCAGTTAAGCGCATATCTCTTTGCCCCATGCCTGCTGTATCAATTAGGATTAATTTTTTTTGTGAAAACTGTTGTAACAAGTTATCTAACTCATTGCCATCATTAGCAAGTTTTACTTGGCAACCAATAATTCGTCCATAAGTAGATAACTGTTCAAAACCGGCAATACGGTAGCTGTCTGTTGAAATTAATACCACTTGATCAGCACCGTGAATTTGTGCAAAACGAGCGGCTAATTTAGCTATTGTGGTTGTTTTGCCTACACCGGTTGGACCAACAAGCGATACCACGCCTCCACGTTGTATAATATCGTTATTGGTTGTATTTAATTGTTGCGCAATAATATGCTTGGCTTGTTGCCATGCGTCTTGTTCTTCGGTGTTAGCAGGAATATAGCCAGCGATTTGATCAGCAACTTGCTCATTAAGGCCCATCGCCATTAATTTATTAACAAGTACTGCACGCATAGGATCTTTTTGTGCCATATCTTGCCACATCAATCCTGACATTTGATGTTCTAATAACTGACGAATTGATGACATTTCTTTTTGCATACGCTCAAACTCAGTACTGCTAACTTGATCACGATGAGCGCTTTTTGGCTCGGCAGATGCCATTGCCTGACTTGTTACGGGGTTATAATCGCCCATGTGACTTGCTCCAGAGTCAACCGAGCTTTGCGCCATTGCCACTGGCGTTTCCATAGTACTAGATTGTTCTAAACGGCTAGTGAAATTTTTAAATTGTTGTTCAATATCGGCAGTTTCAGAGGCGCTGTTTTCACTTGGATTATTCGGAGCTTTCGCTGCTGAGTTCTCTATTTGACTGTTAAATGCACGTGTTGCAGGTGACTTATCGTAGCCATTTTGTTGTACTTGTCGACTTAACAGCGCAGCTAAACTATCTGCAGGTGCAGACTGTTCAGTAGCTTCTGATGTATGACTCAATGCGACTGTATCTTCAGGTAAATCAACTCGCTCTGCAGGGGCTGCGCTTGGTTGTTGATTAACCTCTTGATGGTTATCGGTTACTGGCTGAGCCGGCTTAACGTTTTGGTTGTAATCAACCGCCGCCATTAATTCGACACCTTCAGCAATCTTTTTATTAGACATAATAACAGCATCAGCACCTAGCTCTTCTTTAATTTGTGCTAGTGCAGTTCTCATATCTTTTGCTACGTAACGTCTAATTTTCACGGCCAACCCCTTATAATTCAGTACTACTTACATTGAAGTATTTTTTACTGGCCGATAGCGCTGACAATTTTTATTTGTTTGTCATCAGGAATTTCTTGATAAGAAATTACTCGTAATCCTGGAATAGTATACTTAACAAATTTAGCCAGCACTGAGCGTAATATTCCTGACGTTAATAAAATTGGTGTGTCGCCAGCCATTTCTTGCTGTTGTGCACCATCTGTCAATGATTTTTGTAACCGCTCTGCTAAACCTGGTTCGATACCTGCGCCATCGTCTCCAGCCATTTGCATAGACTGATGCAACATCTGTTCCAACTCTGGCGACAAAGTTATGACGGGTACTTCTACTGTTGGGCCGACAAGTTCTTGCACAATAAACTTTCTTAAGGTGATTCGCACCGCAGCAGTTAACACTTCAGGGTCTTGGCTCTTAGGACCATATTCAACCAGAGTTTGTATAATGCTACGCATATCACGAACAGCAACGCCTTCATTCATTAGGTTTTGGAGAACTTTCACAATCGTCCCCAGAGATAGTACATCGGGGATCAAACCTTCTATCAATTTAGGATAGCTCTTACCTAACATATCGAGTAAGTTTTGTACTTCTTCATGACCTAATAGTTGAGCTGCATTATTAGTTAATATTTGGCTTAAATGTGTTGCTAATACCGTGGCAGCATCGACTACGGTGTAGCCAAGCGACTGTGCATGCTCGCGCTGCTCTTGCTTTATCCACACAGCATCTAGGCCAAACGCAGGGTCTTTAGTCGCGACCCCATCAAGCTTACCAAATACTTGACCAGGATTAATCGCTAACTCATGATCATGGCGAATCTCAGCTTCCCCGATTGTGACACCCATTAACGATATTTGATAACTGTTAGGGTCTAAATCCAAATTATCACGAATATGTACTGCAGGGACTAAAAAACCAAACTCTTGTGAAAGTTTTTTTCTCACCCCTTTAATGCGATTAAGTAGTTCTCCACCTTGAGCTTTATCAACTAATGGAATTAAGCGATAACCAATTTCAAGGCCAATAATATCAACATGATTAACATCGTCCCAGCCTAAGTCTTTTACTTCAGCTTCCTGTTGTTGGTTTTGCACTTCTGCGGCTTCACCTTGTGCCACTAATTGTGCTGCTTTTGCCACTTTATATTTACTGCTAAAAAACGCAACACCAGCAATAAGTACAGCAAAGATCAAGAAGGCAATGTGCGGCATACCCGGCACAATCCCCATCACAAACATGACACCGGCGGCAATATAAAGCGATTTCGTTTGACCAAGCTGGCTACTAACCTGCTCGCCCATATCTTGTGAAGTATTTTGACGCGTAACCACAATGGCGGTGCCAACGGATAATAATAATCCTGGGATTTGTGCAACTAAACCATCACCTATAGTCAGTAGAGTATAAATCTCTACAGCAGTGTCAAAGCTTAAGTCGTGCTGAACCATACCAATAACCAAACCACCAATGATATTGATAAATAAAATTAATATCCCGGCTACAGCATCACCTTTAACAAATTTACTGGCACCATCCATTGAACCATAAAAATCAGCTTCACTGGTGACCTCAATACGGCGTTCACGTGCTTGATCTGCTGTAATAAAGCCGGCATTCAAATCCGCATCGATCGCCATTTGTTTACCTGGCATAGCATCAAGGGTAAAACGAGCTGTTACTTCTGAAATGCGGCCTGCACCTTTAGTGATCACCACAAAGTTAATAATAATAAGAATAAGGAATACCACTAGACCAACAGCATAGTTACCACCAATAACCACCGAGCCAAAGGCCTCAATCACCTTACCCGCGGCAGCTGGTCCTTCATGACCTTCGAGCAAGACCACTCGAGTACTAGCAACATTAAGTGCTAAGCGTAAAATCGTCGCAATGAGTAAAACAGCTGGAAATGAACCAAATTCAAGTGGTTTTAAGGTGTATACGGTGATCAATAGCACCACGAGTGACAGTGCTATATTAAATGAGAACAGAATATCCAACAAAAATGCCGGCATAGGCAAGATCACCATACCCAGCGCGGCCATCACCAAAAATGGTGTACCTAAGCCAGAAAGTGCGTTGAATTTTTGTTTCTTTAAATGATTGAAAGTTGCCGTTAACTGCATGAGCTCTTAGTGATAATCTTTTGACATATCATGAAAAATGCAATAATTAGACCAAACAAAGCTAAATACTAAAATTAAATTTTATCTTTTTATATTACACCTTTGCAGTAGCACTAAGTTTAGCTGTCTGATGCATTAGATAAACCTGTGAATAGTCCACCTAGTAATAAGTAAACATTAAGCGGTTATTCGCGTTTTAATGATCAATAACGGAAGTCGTCAGGAATAGGTAAGTTTTTCGCGACCGGTTTAGGTCGTTTTGCTTTACCTTTTTTATGGGCATTCAACTGAAAAATAAAAGCCAATATTTGCGCAACAGCAGCAAATAGTTGTTCAGGAATTTCTTCATTAGGCTCTGCCGTGTAATATAATGATCTAGCAAGTGCTGGCGACGCTATAATTTCAACCTGATGCTCTTTCGCGATAGTGCGTATATGTATAGCCATTTCATCTATGCCTTTGGCCACCAAAACTGGCGCCCCCCCCGCTTCAGCATCATATTTTAACGCCACAGCATAATGAGTTGGGTTTGTGATCACCACATCAGAATTAGGTACTTCTTGCATCATTCGTCGCTGAGACATTTCATATTGCGCCCGTCGTATTCGACCTTTTGTTTCTGGGCTACCTTCAGAGCTTTTCATTTCATCTTTAATTTCTTGCTTTGACATTTTCAACTGACGATTGTGATTCCATACCTGGTATGGCGCATCAATAACCACAATAATGCCAATAGACAATCCTAATGCCAAGAACATCCAGAGTAGTAAAGAAACAGCATGAGAGAAGTTGTGTGGTATATTTTCAGTACTTAAATTAATTATCTGGCCAAATAAACTGCTCAGCAGTAAATACGAACAAATAAAAACCACAAAAAACTTAAGTATTGATTTAATAAGCTCAACATAGGCTTGCACGCCAAACATGCGCTTAAAGCCGGCTAACGGCGATAGTTTGCTCGCTTTCGGCGCCATGGCTTCCCATGAAAAACTCATACCTCCGAGCAAAGTATTCCCAATAAAAGCCGCTGCGACAATAATTATATGTATCCAAAGAAAAGGCACTAATATAGCGCTAACAGCATCACTTGCTACTTGGTATAAAGCATGTACATCCATGGTTTCGCGGCGGTTTAAACTAAAGAGACGCTTCATCATCACAGATAAGCCCTCAACTAAAGCATTGCCCATTAGTAGTAGTGCCGCTGCACTACCTACTAAAACAAACATAGTTCCCAAGTCTTTCGAACGGGCTATTTGTCCTTTTTTACGCGCTTCAGAAAGTTTCTTCGCCGTGGGCTCTTCGGTTTTTTCGCCGCTATCAGATTCAGCCATTACGGTGCCACACCGCAATCAATGAGATAACAGCTAAAATCGAGTGCCCGCTGCCATTGCATAACAAAGTGGCTATAAAAATTCCCCATGGTTAACCACATGATCAGCAAGCCTGCACACATAGTAATTGGAAAACCAATAGCAAATATATTTAATTGTGGCGCTGCTCGGGTCATGATACCGAACGAAAAATTAATCAATAACATCGCCGTTAAGGGTGCAATAGCCAGTGATAAGGCAGTAGCAAACATCCAGCTTCCCCATTCGGAAATTTCTTTAAATTTAACACTAGCAAAATCACTGGCTGGTATAGGTATGGTGTCAAAACTCGCTACAACAAACTGTAAATAGGCTAAATGCCCATCCATAGCCCAAAATAATAGTGATGATAAAATTAAGAAAAATTGACCAACGGCCGGCACGTTAGTACCACTGGCGGGATCAACTAATGAAGCAAAACCTAAACCGGTTTGCATAGCAATAATCTGCCCTGCAAGCGTAAAAGTATTAACCACCATCACAGTGACAAAGCCTAGCATGATACCGATGATCACTTGCTCACCAAGCAACAGCGCTGTCGCCAATGAAAATAGGTCAGCGACTTTTGTCGGTGGTAATGCGGGCATAACTGCAACAGTTACAGCTAAACAAAAGAAGAGCTTTATTCGCCCTGGAATCGCCTTTGCTCCTAAGCCAATCATCGACATCACCATAGCTGAAATACGTGCAAACGGCAGTATAAAGTCAGCCATAGCTTGGTTAATAATTGAGTCAGCGAACTCCATGGTTAACTCACGACACTGGGAATACTACCAATGAGTCGAATGGTATAATCCATCAATTTCTGTACTAACCAATGCCCGCCCATGATCAGTGCGAGTAAAGTAACGATTAAACGCGGTAAAAAGCTCAAAGTTTGCTCGTTTATTGACGTTGCCGCCTGAAAAACAGCAACAACTAAACCGACAAGTAAACTAGGAACAATAACAGCACTGACCAAG
This sequence comes from Cognaticolwellia aestuarii, assembly GCF_002000025.1. Lineage (GTDB taxonomy): Bacteria > Pseudomonadota > Gammaproteobacteria > Enterobacterales > Alteromonadaceae > Cognaticolwellia > Cognaticolwellia aestuarii. The sequence continues at coordinate 231,659 of NZ_MUZV01000007.1, read as the reverse complement.
ACAATAACTAGAAATAACGCATCGCGTAATATATCAACAAATACCTCTGGACCCATTACGTGGCTCCCATACCATAACTTGTTGCCAAGGTGCCTATCACTAAATTCCAGCCATCAATTAAGACAAACAACATAAGTTTAAAAGGCAATGAAACAATCATTGGCGATAGCATCATCATCCCCATTGCCATCAAAATACTTGCAACAACTAAATCTATGATCAAAAACGGGATAAAAAGCATAAAACCAATTTGAAATGCAGTTTTTAACTCACTGATAACAAAAGCAGGGATAATAACTGTCATCGGTAAATCGGTCGGTTTATCCACTTGCTTTATACCTGCCATTTGCGCCAAAGTATCTAAGTCTTTAATACGCGTTTGCTCTAACATAAACGCTCGTAATGGCACTTTGGCTTTATTAACAGCTTCGACTGAGGTTAATTGATCTTGCAAGTAAGGCTGGATCGCTCGCTCATTAATCTGGTTATATACCGGCGTCATAATAAACAAAGTCATAAATAATGTAATACCAATGATGACCTGGTTTGATGGTGTTTGCTGTAAACCAAAAGCTTGACGTAAAATAGCCATTACCACCACAATACGGGTAAAAGATGTCATCATTATCACTGCCGCAGGTATAAAACTCAGCGCAGTCATAAAAATTAATATTTGTAAGGTAACCGAGTATTCTTGAGAGCCATCAGGATTAGTCGTTAAGGTCAATGCCGACAATGAAAGATCATCCGCAGCATAGCTAGTATGACTTATTAGCAACAATGATAAAATCATCACTAGACAAGTAACGATTTTATTTAGCGATAATAATGATGCTTTATTTTTTTTTATCATAAGTTTTTATAGCTTTCTGTTTAAGTAACTTGGCAAACGATTGGCTAAAATCAGTACTACTTTCTTGATTAGGTACTAAGGGTTCATCAAGCGTTTCTAACAAAGTAATTTGATGAGCAGTGACACCAAGTAATAATTGCTGTTTGCCAGCTTGCACAACAACAAGCTTTTCTTTTGCACCTAAATGCATACTGGTGACTACTTTTAAACCATTAATAGAGTGGCGCACACCTTGAAAACGTTTGAGAACAATAGCACTAACAAAAATTACCGCTAACACCATGAATAATGAAAGGATCATACTCATAGCATCCATATTCGTTGCTACATGCTTACCTACTTCAACAGGGGCAATATCTACAGCAGTCACATCTTTGACAAGCTCTTCAGCATTAGCCAAGGCTAAACAAGTACACCAAATGATAATTGCCGAAAGAAAATTTTTCATTGGCAATTATTTTAATTTCTTAATACGTTCAACTTGGCTAATAACGTCGGTTAAACGAATACCAAACTTATCGTTTACTACCACGACTTCGCCATGGGCAATTAAAGTACCATTAACCAAAACATCAAGTGCCTCACCAGCAACTCGATCTAGTTCAACAACTGAACCCTGGTTAAGCTGGAGTAAATTTCGAATACTGATGTGGCTACGACCTACTTCCATAGAAATAGTGACGGGAATATCTAAAATAGCATCGAGCTTACGCTTTTCTTCGCCGGTAATTGGCTCGCTATCTTCTTGAAGATCTTCTAACTCGACGGTTTCAGCAGCTTCTGCGGCAGCTTGCTCATCCATCGCTTCGTCCCACATGCCTAAATCACCTTCGTTTTCTGTACTCATACTATCTCGCCTTAAATTTACGCAATAGCGTCAAAATGACTACGCTATTTATTTATTATTTACCTATTATCTACTTATGCGATTTTTACACCACATCTTATGTATTGGTACTTATAAGTCATCTTCTAACATATGCAATTCGGCATCACTGTCTAAGCGTTTGCCACCTTTAGTTAGAATAGTTAACTCTGATTTCACTGATTCTGGACGTCTAATTTTTGATTCAATTTTTAATGCCAAATTGTCACGACTGCGACCAAGCTTAGCTCTAAACGACGGTAAGTTTTCAATTAAGACAGTGATATGATCGGGCATTTCAATAGGAATAATATCACCGGCTTTAAAGTCCATAATTTTTTGTAAGGATAGCTCTACTTCTAAAAATTTAGTCGACAATTCAACAGGCACATCCATGATCTCATCACGTAACGCCTTGGACCAACGCATATCGGTGTCTTCTTTATCACTTTGCACACCGGCATCAAGCAGTTCACGGATCGGCTCTAGCATGGAATACGGTAAGGCGACATGGAAATCACCACCACCACCATCAAGTTCAATATGAAAAGAGCTAATAACCACCACTTCTGTCGGGCTAACAATATTAGCCATAGACGGGTTAACCTCTGAATCGAGGTATTCAAATGAAACGTCCATAACGGGCGACCAAGCTTCTTTATAATCTTCAAAGATTATTTTCAACAGCATTTGTACGATACGACGTTCGGTAGGTGTAAACTCTCGGCCTTCAATTTTCGCATGATAGCGACCATCACCACCAAAGAAGTTATCAACTAAAATAAAAACTAAACGAGCTTCCATGGTAATTAATGCTGTGCCTTTTAACGGGCGAAAGCGCACCATATTCAAACTTGTTGGGACAAATAAGGTGTGTACATATTCTCCAAACTTGATCATTTGGATACCGTTAATAGAAACTTCAGCAGTTCGACGCATCATGTTAAACAGACTAATACGCATATGCCGAGCGAAACGCTCATTAACCATTTCAAGCGTTGGCATTCGACCACGAACAATACGATCCTGCGAAGAGAAGTCATAGTCAGAAGTCCCTTCTGCATGAGAAACTTCCTCTTCTACATCTTCTTCTTCAACATCATCAACACCGTGTAAAAGTGCATCAATTTCGTCTTGAGATAATAAATCGCTCACTCGCTAGTCTCTTTATCTTATTAATTTAATTACACTTTAAAATTATTGCATTACAAAGCCGGTAAACAGCACTTTTTCTACAATTTTACTACCTTCCACTTCGGTCATGATGGCATGAACTTCCGCTAAGGATTTTTGTTTTAATGAGGTTTTTCCGGCACTGGTTGCAAGGTCATCAGCATTTGACTGAGAAAACACCGCCAATAACGTACTCTCTATTAACGGTACATGCTTTTTGGCCGCTTCTTCATTATCTGCGCCTCGTACTAATAATTGCACACGTATCTCAACAAAACGATCACGTAAAGCACCCGGTACATTAAAGCGAAATGGTCTTGGCATAGGCACATATAGTGCTGAACCAAGTTTTACATCTGCATCTGCAGTAGTTTCAGCGACTTGACCTGTTGAACCTGAATCTAAAGCGGCATCAAGCTCAGCTTGCGAAACCTCATCTTCACCACCAAGCAGAAAAAATGCCGCCGCACCACCTGCGATTAAAATCACAACAATAGCGATAATTATGATTAGCTTTTTTTTCTTACCCGAACTATCCATTTCAAGTTCTTTTTCATCAGCCATGATTCTTGCCTTTAAATAGTATGTATATCTATAGTTGAACTATATCCTTGAATAGCGGCTAATCCAACGAGTTTTGCCAATTATACCAATTCAATTCGCTTTGTCCCTAGCTCAGGACGATTAACTTCACTTTAAGCATAGTAATCAACACCCGTTGATGAAGCTTTTGTCAAATTGACAACCGTATGTTCAACTTCATTGCTCGTACCATCACTAACACCACCATTTGAACCATTTGCACGCTGACCATTAAAAGCATTACCACCTTGCTCTTGTGCTTGACGTTGCTCAATATTAGCATCACCAACATCAACGCCATTGTCAGCTAACATATCGCGTAACTTACCAATATTTTGTTCCAATGCATCTTTTGCTTGTTGGTTTTGAACAATGAATTGCACTGCTGCTTGTTCATTTTGCAAATTCACTCTGACGTGAATATTACCCATCTCAGGTGGATCAAGCTGAATATCTACTTGCTGAATTTTTTGGTTTATCATTACCATCACTTTATCTTTAACCGCATCAGCAAAGTCTTTACGGTAAATAGCAATAGTTTCTGTCTGCAATACTGTAGTTGATTTTTGTGTTTGTACTGTATTGGAGGTTAATTTATCAAGCGTATTCTGATAACTTTGCTCTTGTTGTGCGCTTAACTCGCCTGAACTTGGAGTTGACCTAGTTGCATGAGCATCTAGGGTTTGGTTAAAGCTTGATGCTACCTTATCAGCTGATAATACTTGCTTTTCACTTTCCGCTTTGCCCATTAACTCAACATCAGGTTCTGTACTTAATGTTGCCTCTTTAGCATCGCTCATCACTTTATTTTGCTCAGTATCAAGTTGGCTTTCTGCTGGTGATGTTGCAGCAACCGCTATCGTTTTTTGATTAATATTACGCTTTGGCTCCTTGTCGGTAGTTGAATTAAATTCAACGACATTAGTTTGCTTAACATTTTGCAGGCTAATAGCTTCACCTTCTACAACCTCGGCTTTCTCTTCAGCGCTTAATGCAGCTGACAGTGACTTTTGAGCTGCGACTACTTCTTGCGCTTTATTTAATGACTCACTTTCTAGCTTATTATCTTTTGATTCTGGTATGGCATTTTGTTTACTAGCCGATGCTGAGTCAGCCTCTTGCGCAAGTAATTGTGGAGTTAATTGCGTTGGTGTGGTTATTTCTGGCTCATTATCAGACTCATTGATATCACCTGATAACACGCCATCTACTTTGCTGTTTGCTGGCATCACATCATCAACCATGTTTTTTGCTAATGAACCTTGATACTGCTGTGTTGTTAGGGGCTTACCGTGCATTTCACTTTTATTATTGACTAATGCATGTTGTGCTTGTTGCAGCGAACTGTTGCTCTCTTTCTCGATACTCGCTTGTGCTTCATTCGACTTCGCCAACAGTTTTTGCGCACCATTTAACATATTTAATAAATTGACCGTATCATCGTTTTCAGTGCTTGCAGTCGCTCCATTTCCCACTTGACCATCAATCGTTTGTTTTTGCTGATACACCGCGACACTAGCGCTATCAATGGCACCTTTATCAGTAACGGATTTGGCTTTATTTTCACCTGCTAATGGGGTTATTGGTACAGGCAAGGTATGTTGATCATCACTTACTCTCGCTTTGGTATTTACTGCTTCAGTTTCGGTTATAGCATTAACAGGCAAAGTGTGTTGATCATCAATGGCAGCAGTTTTAGCATATAAAGCTTCGGTTTCTGGCGTTACCGGAACAGGCAAGGTGTGCTGGTCATCAATGGTATCAGTTTTAATAATTAAAGCTTCGTTTTCAGGTGTTACCGGAACGGGTAAAGTATGTTGGTCATCAACTGCATCAGCTTTAACATTTAGAACTTCGCTTTTAGCGGCGACAGGAACAGGTAAAATGTGCTGGTCATCAGCAGTTTCTGCTTTAGTATTTAAGGCTTCTGTTTCTGGCGTTACTGGAACAGGTAGAGTGTGTTGGTCATCAATAGTATCAACTGTGACCTTTACTAACTTATCATCTCGATCGATCGGTACCGGCAAAATATGAGCATCTTCAGCTTTAACCTTCTTGGCTTGTTCAATTGCCGTTTTAGACACAAGTTTGCCGTTACGGTTTATATCACCATCCGATTCAGCTTGGTTTTTTTTAGGGTAATGTTGTGCCATTTCATCAGAAAAAGCACTGCCTTTCGCTTGATTTTTTATCGATGAATTACCTTTACTCCCTTTCATATCAGGGCTTTGGCCAACATCAACAGACAATAAATTTACTTGAGACATAACAAACCTTTTTTACTGGAGACTTAAAGTAGCAGCATTAACCTTGTAAACAATACTGGGATACAAGCAAATTTTATTCCAACTAAACAGTAAATTATTCGTTTTTTAATTATTAATTTAAGCGCAGTACTGATAACACTTATCGCTGACGCCGAACAAATTGTTGAGTCGCAATTTCATCAAACATTTTTTGCTCTTGCTTATCGGCTATTAGCCTAAGTTGTGCTAACTTTTTATCACGCAACAACTCAACTGCTTGTATTTTTCTTCTTTGCTCTAACCACTGTTTTTTTCTAGTTTCAACCAACGCTTTAGCTTGATGTGCAGCAATTTTGACCTGTTGAGCGGCATTATCAAGTTTGGCAATAAAAGCATGAAAATGGCTATAAGTCGCGCTATCTATACCTTCGATTGAACGCTGATTAAGTCGTCTCATATATTCTAAGCGATAATCACTAACGCTTTTCAAACGTTCTTTATTTTGTTGATAATCGAGCTCAGCCGCTTGTAAGGCTTGTGAGGCCTTTTGCTCTTTATCAAGTTCAAATTTATATAAAGTATTTAACTGCTTCATTGGCTTACCGTTTATGCGTTAAGTGGCTTACTGGTTTTTCTGGGCATGAGCTTGCGCCGCAGCTAAAATTTCCTGCAGCTGTGATAAGCTTTGATCATAAGGAATAACTTCTAGCATTTTTTGCTGTAAGAAAAACTGTATAACGGGCTGCAAGTCAATCGCTTGGTCAATTCGAGGATCTGTCCCTCTACTATAGGCACCGATTGAGATTAGATCTTTATTTTCTTGATATAAGGCATAAACTTGACGTAATTGTCGAGCAAGTTGCTGGTGCTCTTCACTCGTCACCATTGGCATAACACGACTAATTGAGCCTTCGATATCAACCGCAGGATAATGCCCAGCATCGGCTAATTTACGTGATAAGACAATATGACCATCTAAAATGGCACGTGCCGCATCAGCGATAGGATCCTGCAGGTCATCACCTTCAGTTAAAACGGTAAAAAAAGCACTGATCGAGCCTTGGCCATCGCCACCATTACCCGCCCGCTCAACAAGCTGAGGTAATTTAGAAAATACCGAAGGTGGATAACCTTTGGTTGCAGGCGGTTCACCTACTGCCAATGCAATTTCTCGCTGTGCCTGGGCATAGCGAGTAATTGAGTCAATTAAGAGTAAAACCTTTAAGCCTTGATCACGAAAATACTCACTAATTTGCACTGCGGTTTCACAACCTTTAAGCCGCATAAGTGCAGAATTATCAGCGGGAGCAGCCACCACCACTGAACGTGCACGACCTTCTTCACCGAGAATTTCTTCGATAAATTCTTTGACTTCTCGGCCACGCTCGCCAATTAAACCAACGACAATCACATCAGCGTTAGTACCACGTGTCATCATGCCTAACAGTACACTCTTACCAACACCCGAGCCTGCAAATAATCCCATACGTTGGCCAACACCAACGGTCAAGAAACTGTTAATTGAGCGTACCCCAACATCAAGGGGCTCACTAATAGCACGCCTCGACAGAGGATTAATGGGTTTACTATCATATTGATAATTTTCTAACGTTTTTATCGGCCCTTTACCATCAAGTGGCTTGCCAACACCATCGATAACTCGACCTAACAAGTCCATAGAAAGTGGTAAGCGTGCCTTAGTCGATAGTGGCACAACTCGCGCACCAGGTAAGACCCCCTGCAAACTTTGTTCAGGCATCAGAAAAGTTATATCTTGTGAAAAGCCAACTATTTCAGCAATCAGATCGCCCTGCGATGTTTCCACTAAGCACTGACTACCAACGGGGGCTTTGACCCCCACGGCCTCTAAGGTTAACCCTACAACACGGACTAAGCGCCCTGCTACTGAGACACTATGGGGATGTATGAGTTTTTCACAGTTTTTTAAACGTTCTGTAATGCGGTTTATATCAACCATAGAAGTTTCACGCTGCTTAAATAGAGTTTATTGACTATAATTTATTGATGTAATGCTTCTTGCAAAAATGATTCCAATACCTCGCTCAAGCGCGATTTAACACTCAAATCAATATTTGAAGTGCTATTTTCAATTTGACAACCACCAGGGTTCAACTGTGGCGCTGCAAGCAATTGCCAACCTTGCGCCTGTATATGTCCAGCACCAAATTTCTCTTCAACTAATCTAATATCTTGTGGGTTCAATAAGATTTGTATTTGCGATTCCTGCCCTGGCAAGGCCTTAACACCTTCAGCAATTGCAGATAATAAAATATCCGGATTGGTTTTAGCTTCATGCTTGGTCACTGCTTGTGTTAATTGCACCACAAGTTGTAATAATTGTGCTTCAACATTCTTTTCAACATTTGCTAAAGGCTGATGAAGTTGATCTAACAAGGTTTGCATAGCCGTAATTTGTTGTTCGATGGTTTCTTTACCTTGCGCTAGACCTTGCTCAAGGCCTTCTTGATGGCCTGAGGTTAAGCCCTCTTGGTGTCCGTCGGCTCTGCCTTCTTCAAATCCTTTAGAGAAACCATCAGCTTTACCTTGCTCAAAACCTTCGTCAAATGCCGCTTGACGAATTTCTTCGATTTCTTCTGCGGTTAACGGGGCGGGCTCAGCAACTTCGGTTTCCTCTGGCGGCTCATATCGCCAATTACGTGATTTACCAAGGGCATTAGTTTTGCCCTCGTCTTGTAAGTTTTTTGCTTCCACATTAGGCACAGTCCAGCTATCAACATGCTGGCTTTCTTCTGGGCTTATCGCCGCATTACTCAAGGGAGAAAGCGGTTTCATAATGCTAAGGCCATTGCTATTTTATTATAAGAATTCATCGCCACCACCTGCGCCACCCAACATAATTTCACCGGCATCAGATAGTCGACGAGCAACCGAAAGAATTTCTTTTTGTGCGGCTTCTACTTCACTAATACGAACAGGCCCCATGGCTTCAAGATCATCCGCTAACATTTCAGCGGCACGTTTAGACATATTCGCCATAATTTTTTCTTTTAAGGCTTCATCGGTACCCTTAATCGCTTTCATCAAGGCATCTTGCTGAACTTCTCTGAGAATAGCTTGAATGCCTCTATCATCAACATCTGCAAGGTTTTCAAAGACAAACATTAAGTCTTGAATTTGCTGACTCATTTCTTCGTCATGTTCACGAATTGAATCCATCAACATGCCTTCAACGTTAGTGTCTAAATAGTTCATGATGTCAGCTGCGGCTTTTAAGCCGCCCATTTTCGCTGCTTGTGCGCCCGCTTGGCCGGCAAATTGTTTCTCCATGATCTCATTCAGTTCTTGTAATGCTGCTGGTTGCACTTCTTCTAAGTTTGCAATTCGCATCATCAAATCTAAACGCACTTTATCAGCAAATTGCGTCATTATTTCAGCTGACTGCTCAGGCTCTAAGTAGGATAAAACAATGGTTTGAATTTGCGGATGCTCATTACGAATAATATTGGCAACTTGCTTTGAATCCATCCATTTCAATGAATCAAGCCCTTTTGCACCACCACCCATAACAATTTGGTCAATCAGGTTGCCCGCTTTATCTTCACCTAATGCAGCAGTTAAGGCTTTACGAACAAACTCTTCACTTTGGAAACCAATGGTAGAGAAGTTTTGAATTTCATTAATAAACAACTTATGCACCGCAGTAATTTTTTGCTGAGTAAAATCTTCCATACCGGCCATGATCATACCCACTTTTTGCACTTGCTTCGGCTCTAAGTGTTTTAATATTTGTGCAGCGTCTTCTTCTGATAGGCTCAATAATAAAATTGCGGCTTTTTCACCACCATCAAGCTTATTAACATCAAAGCCCCCTGATGATTGTGTTTCTGCTAGCTCTTGGTTTTCATCACTCATCTTCGTTCAACCAACTTTTAACTACTTGCGACGATAATTCTGGCTCATTAGCAACGAGTGCTCGAACAGCTTTTAAGACATCTTCATCACGGTGTAAATCAGGTAATTGTAAACTACCATCTGGAGCGAAGCCAACTGCGCCGGCATCGAAATCTGATGTTAGCATATCCATGGTCTCATCGCCCAAGTCAATATGACTATCCAACGACTTATCACCATAATCATTTGGTGTTTGATCCGGATAAATTAAGCGTTTCAACATCGGACGTACAACAGCTAAAATCAGTACGATAATAACAATAGCGCCCATAACAAGTTTTAACAGTTTTAAGAACCAAGGTTCTTGCCACATAGGTAGTTGTTCAACATCAATAATATCTGGACGAGAAAATGGTAACGTAACAACTTCAAGTGAGTCACCACGTTGTAAATCAAAACCGATACTACCTTGCAGTAAACGACGAATATTAGCCATTTCTTGCACTGAGCGTGGCGTAGGTACAGATTCACCTTCCGCGTTAGTGCCTGGTAAATAATCTAAAGCAACCGAGACACTAATTCGATGAATAACGCCGGTTTGCTGCTTGGTATAACTAATAGCTTCATCAAGCTCATAATTACGAGTTGACTCGGTATGTTTACGACCAGGCATAGCTTGTTGTTGACCAGTGCCTGTCGCATCTTCAGGAATATTACTCTCCAATGGCGGCTGATTACTTAATGCTCCCGGAATGCCGCCCAATAAGCCACCAATAGTGTTATCTTCAACTTTCATTTCGCTGCGTAAAGCGGGTAAGTCTGGATTATAGCGACGTTGAGTTTCTTCGGTGTTAGTAAAGTCCATTGCCACGTCGACTTGAGCGGTGTAATTGCCTAAACCAATGACTGGAATTAAAATCGAATCAATTTTATCCATGTATTCTTTTTCGCGCTTCTGTTCAATTTCAAACTCTTTGCGTGAACGTGAAGAGACAGAGTCTTGCGAGCCAGAATTAAGTAAACGACCATTTTGATCCGTAACGGTCACACGATTTGGATCAAGGCTCTGTACTGCTGATGCAACAATATCAACCACTGAGTCAACTTCTTCTTCAGAAAGTAAGCGACCACGACGTAAGGTTAAGACCACTGTTGCTGATGGATTTTTTTCCCGCTTAGCAAAAACATTATCACGAGGAATGGCCAATAAAACACGCGCTCTAGAAATAGTTTGTAATTGTTCAATTGTACGAGCCAGTTGCTGCTCTCTTGAGTGTTTTAAGCGCTCGCTTTCAAGACGTTGACTAACACCGAAGCCCATATCTTGCATCAATATTTCACTGCCTTCAGATGGTCCTTCACTTAAACCTTCACGTGCTAGCATTAGCTTGATACTTTGATACTCATCACTTTGTACAGATATGGTGTTATTTTCTTGGCGGTAGTCCACTTTATTACTGTCAAGAAAGTCCATGGTTTTGATCAGTTGCTCAGTCGGCAATTTAGTTAGAAAGCGATATTCAGGTTGGTTAGCCCACATGATGACAAAAATGGCAATAGCTAAACAAATAGCGAGTGCCATCACAATCGTAATTTGGCGCAGAAAATCGACATTGCCCATAGCACCAGCTAAACCTGACTTTTGTTCAGCAACAACACCATCGGCGCCATCATTAGCAACCAGATCGTTATTACCATCTGCCAGCATTAAATTTGTGTTGTCTGTTGAATCTGCCACTTACTTTCTCCGCATTACTGCTACTATATTCTTAAATATCAACTTGTACTTAAGTCATTAATCACTGAGTCGCTATACTGGCATACTCATAATTTCTTTATATGCTTCAACAAATTTATTTCGTACTTGTACGGTTGCATCAAAAGCGATGCCCGCTTTCGAGGCTGAAATCATAGTATCAGCGAGTGTTACGCTACGATCACCCATTTCAAAAGCGGTGCGTTTTGCACCAGCATCTTGTTGTAATTCATTAACATTGTTCACAGCGTCTTTTAATAAACTACCAAAGTCACTACCCGCTTTGGCAACTGGCGGTGTGCCCATACCACTTTCATCACCAATAGGAAGTCTATTTCCCATTGCTTCCATCGACATGCTTTGCATTTGTGCGTAAAGAGAATTGGTTTTAATATCCATAGTTTACTCGCTTGCGTCAATTTCTTGTTACTTAATATAACTAAGGAATAAGCAAGCATAGTGCCAAGGTAAATACAAAGGAAAGCTAGCTGATAAAGCCAAGTCACAAATTAAAAATATTACATTAATAATCAATAACAAAGAGGATTTTTATTGTTTTAAATATTAAAAAGGCAACTAGGTTTTAGTTGCCTTTTATTTGCGTTAAAGTCGATTTTAAATTTTTAAATCGTCAAATTACAATGGAATTTGTATACCACTATCACGCATACGAGCAATTTTATAACGCAGTGTTCGTGGACTGATACCCAAACGCTCGGCTACATCTTTTCGACTACCTTGGCACGCGTGTAAAGTATCTAATATTATTTGATGCTCTTGTAATTTCAGTTCACTTCCTAATTTATCATCTTTACTCGGCTCAGCCGCTTCACTTTGTACTTTCGCTGTTTGAAAGTTATCAATCAGCAAGTCACCCGCATCAATACAACGATCGCTTTGTAGGATCAATGCTCGTTGTATTACATTATCAAGTTCACGAACATTACCAGGCCAATCATAAGCCAATAACTTACTACGAGCTGCAGCGGTAAACTCAGGAATAACATTACCGTCTTTTTGGCAGATTCTTGAAATTAAGTGCTTAGCCAAAGGTAAAATATCACCTCGGCGTTCGTTTAGTGGTAACCAAGTCAATGGGAAAACATTTAAACGATAATATAAATCTTCTCTGAAAATGCCTTCTTGCACTGCATCTTTTAAGTCTCGGTTACTTGTTGCAATGACACGAACGTCTAAACTAATGGTTTTACGACCACCAAGACGTTCAACTTCTCGCTCTTGTAATACTCGCAATATTTTTGCTTGCAAGCCCAAATCCATCTCAGTGATTTCATCTAATAAAATAGTGCCGCCCTGTGCCTGCTCAAACTTACCAGGACAAGCTTGTATAGCCCCAGTAAAGGCGCCTTTTTCATAACCAAATAATGTTGCTTCCAACATATTTTCAGGGATAGCAGCACAATTAATAGCAACAAATGGCGCATGGCTACGCGGGGAGTAGTTATGAATGTACTGAGCAAGTACTTCCTTACCTGAGCCACTTGGCCCTAGCACCATAACCGAGGCTTCTGTCTTAGCAACTTTCTTTGCTAAGTTCAGCAATTCAAGACTTTGCTCGTCAGCAACTACAGGATCACAGCCTTCATTAACTTGTAACGGCACATATTGATTCACCATATTAAGTAATACTTCTGGCGCGAATGGCTTAGCCATATAATTACAAGCCCCATCTTGCATGGCTTGTACTGCGTCATCAATAGTACCGTATGCGGTCATAATCAATACCGGTAATTTTGGATAGCTATGACGAATACTTTTTAATAGTGAGAGCCCAGACATACCGCCCATTTGTACATCACTCACGACTAAATCAACACTATGTGATTTTAGTGTAATCAATGCATCTTCGCCTGAATCAACTGCCAAGCATTCGTAGCCTGCCAATAACAAAGTATCAACAAGTGCCTCTCTTAGTCCGGCATCATCTTCTACTACCATGATTTTACTTGTGGTCATTAGTTAACTCCTTTGACAAAGCTTGCTCTTTGTCTTTATGGTTTGACTCAACATCAGTTTGATTACTCGTAAGTTTAGGAATTTTCATACAAAAATGTGCACCTTCACCAGGCTTACTCAATAAACTAACTTCGCCTTGATGAGCATTTGTAACTGACTTCACAACAGCCAAGCCTAAACCTGTACCTTGACTTCTTGAGGTATAAAAAGGCTCAAATATTTTATCGGCAAGGTCAGCGCTAATACCAGGACCGTTATCACGAACACTGATATAAGCATAATCGTCATGACAATAAGCACTGATATCAATAACAGCAGCTGTTTTTATTACTGATAGACTATTGTTAATCAGGTTTTGAATAGCGCCTGATAATGCTGTCGCATTACCTAAAACCTCACAGCCTTGCGAACAAAAATGTAAATTTACTTTTGCCCCAACTTGATTCACTTGCGGTTCAATAGCTTGTTTTGCCCCTTCAATAAGTTGATTAATATTTAAGGGTTCAACCACCGCTTGCTTGCCACTTTTAGCAAACAGTAACATGTCATTTACTTGCTGCTCTAAGTCATGTAAACGCAGCATTAATTTATCTTGAAAATTCACTCGCGCATCGTTAGTTAGCTTTTTATTGCGCAAATTTGCACCATACAACATTGCAGCAGAAAGCGGAGTGCGAATTTGGTGTGCCAATTTCGAAACCATACGTCCTAAAGATGAAAGACGCTGTAGTTGGCCCAATTTATCTTGCAATAAACGGGTCTCGGTTAAATCGGTGATCATGATTAATTGCCCTGGCTGATCACCTAAGGCAGTAATTTCTAATTTGACACGGCGGCCGTCATTAAGAGAAACCTCATGCCAATCATCGGCACGGGGCTTAAAAGAGCGCTTGATGACATCAAACCAAGGTTGACCTAAAATTGGCTCATCAAGCAACAATCTCGCAGTATCATTAATTTTCACTACAATGCCATTACCATTGAGCATAATCATGCCTGTCGGCATAACATCAATAACATGCTGTAGCTGTTTATTTTGTTGGCGTAAAAATGCCAATTCACCCGCGTAATTTTCGCTTTCTAATCGATTAGTTTGCTCATGCTTTAAATTAACCTCACCAAATGACGTTAATACACGATTCAGCACTGGACTGGCTGATGAAGAGTTGGTCGATGTCGAATAGGCAAGTGCCATAATATTTTCACCCGAGTAATGAAGTACACTCGGATAAAGCATGAACTATGCCAACCAATTAAACACATATTATTCAATAGCTAACAAACTATTTTAGTCTAAAGGTGAGCTGTCAATAAAATGGCTGACGCTTAATAAGCGTCATGAAATAAAGTAGCAGTATGACGGTGAAAATAATTAAATTCAACGAGTACATAGGGGAAAATTGCAGCGTAAAATTATTATCTAATAAACTAATTTACGCTTACTTTTGTAAGCTATATTTACGCATTTTTTCCACTAACGTGGTGCGGCGCATTCCTAAAAGTTCAGCCGAGCGAGCGACAACCCAATCATTTTTATCCAGCGCTTGTTTGATCAAAGATACTTCCAATTCAGCTAAGTACTCTTTTAGATTAAGACCATCATTTGGCAAGATATCAACGGTATTACCTTGCGCAGACCCAGCAGTGTCTTGCTCGCTAGTTTGCGGTGTATCATCTTCATCATCATCGTAGTCAAAGCCTGAAAATAAGGCGTTAATCGCTTCACGTTCTTGCAATTCTTCAGGATATTCAGGTTGATAATCATCAATATCTAAATGTCGATATTTCAGCGGTAGTTGTCCAACATTGACCACTTGTTCACCATACATAATAATCATGCGTTCAATTAAGTTAGATAACTCACGCACATTACCTGCCCAAGGATGCTCCTGCAGCGACTCAATGGCTTTATCGGTAAAGCGAACAGATTGTCCTTGCTCAGCAGAAAATCGTGAAATAAGTTCCTGTAGCAATAACGGAATATCTTCTTTTCGCTCTCTTAACGCCGGTGTTTCTATCGGGAAAACATTTAAACGATAATAAAGATCTTCACGAAACTGATTAGTTTTAATCATATCTTCTAAATGCTGATGAGTGGCCGCGACAATACGAACATTGGCTTTAATACTTTTTGCTCCGCCAACACGTTCAAAAGTTCGTTCTTGTAAAACACGCAGTAGTTTTACCTGCATAGGCTGCGGCATATCACCAATTTCATCGAGAAATAAGGTACCGCCCTCCGCCATTTCAAAACGCCCTTTCCGGGTAGAAATAGCACCGGTGAAAGCCCCTTTTTCATGCCCAAACAATTCACTTTCTAATAAATCGGCGGGGATTGCCCCACAATTTACCGGCACAAAAGGGCCTTTACTTCTATCAGATAAATTATGAATGTTACGCGCAACAACTTCTTTGCCTGT
The DNA here is from genome assembly GCF_002000025.1 of Cognaticolwellia aestuarii. GTDB lineage: Bacteria > Pseudomonadota > Gammaproteobacteria > Enterobacterales > Alteromonadaceae > Cognaticolwellia > Cognaticolwellia aestuarii. The sequence continues at coordinate 215,914 of NZ_MUZV01000007.1, read as the reverse complement.
TCCTGATTCACCTAAGATCAATACATTAGCAGCCGTGCTTGCCACTTGTTCAATCAAAAATCGCACTTGCTGCATAGGCTCACTCGTGCCGACTAATGAGCGAAATAATGGGTTAGGACCATTAACGCTGCGTTTTGAAGGTAAATTATTGTGATACTGATGACTATGGTGCACAAGTTCCGTTAATTGTGCATAGTTGAGTGGTGTGGTTAATTCACCAATAACATTAACATAACCGTTTATTTGCTGTTTATCGGCTATATCATGGTAAATAAAAGGACAAGCTGGGTGCGATTTAATAATAGTTTGTAGTTTAGGCGATATTTCACCACAACAAATAATGGTCAAAATATTTTCTACTGCAACAAGTTGCTTATCAATTTCATCTTCAGAGAAAACATGAAAATGCTCGCCAACAAAAGCTAAAACGGTTTCAATTTGATGGCGTCTTGCGGCGTCATTGTCGACGACTAAAATCTGTTTTTGTCCTTGCATTTTTTGTCCTAACAACATAGTGCCCTGATAAACCACTTAAAATCATATATATTAGTTATATTAACTTGCTATTGTGATTAATCAACAAAAAATTGACACTTACACGTCATATTATTGACTTTCATATAGGGCGTTTAGGGCAATACTATATGCCTTAATAATACCTATATAACTATTCACTCCTCAGAGTACAGTGAAACCTACGGCATGAATCCTGCTTAAGTTATGATAATTACAAAAAACAATATACGGTAATTGTGAAAGTTATACTTAATGCATGCTATGAAAAGTGCTATAACAATGACCTATCAGTAACAATAACCTTTTTAGTCAGCGAGAAATTTATGAGTAATTTATTAAAAGGAAACTTCACAACTAAGAAACAAGTGGAGGCTAAGCAAGACGATACTGAAAGCACGAGCTTACAAAGTGAATTTAAAAAAGCAGCATTAAATTCTATAGGCGGCAGCATGGTTTATGTAGAGCGAACAGATCTCACTTGGTCTGGTGATGATGAAGATGAATAAGCCCACTTTTTAAACTTAGGTAATACGATGCAAGATAAAAATTTCAGCGAATCTTTTAAGCAGGTTGTATCTCAAATAACCGATATAGGTAAGGCTTGGCATTCAAGTGACTTACTTATTAACGCTAAATACAATGCACCATATGCTAAAAATAGCCTAAAAGATTTACCTTCACTTGATATAGCTAAGCAACAAGAGGCCATTATTGTAAGTGCAGGACCCAGTTTACACAAACAAGGGGTGCTAAAAAAAATCAAAGAGTCCAATTATCAAGGCACAATTGTCGCTATAGATGGCTCTTTAGTAAAATGTTTAAAAAGCGGGATAATTCCTGATTATGTTTTAACGCTTGACCCACACCCCACTAGAATGATCCGCTGGTTTGGTGATGATGACTTTATTGAAAACACACGTAATGATGATTACTTTAGCCGACAAGATCTTGATGTGAATTTTAGAAATAACTCCATCAAAGAAAATGAAGAAAATATCGAGCTGATTAATAAGCATGCATCAAAAATAAAACTTATTATTTGCTCATCAGCACCAAAAAACGTAGTAAAGAGAGTACAAGAAGCCGGCTTTAAACTGTACTGGTGGAACCCTATCGTCGATGATCCTAAACAAGAAAACAGTTTAACCCGAGAAATATACAAGATTAATAAATACCCTTGCATGAATACTGGTGGAAATGTTGGCACGGCCGCTTGGGTATTCGCCAATGCTATACTGAAAACACCCCGTATTGCTTTAACTGGCATGGACTTGGGTTATCATCTCGAGACACCGATAGAGATGACCCAAACTTATTATGAGTTATTAGAGTTTGTTAACTCTAGAGAGGAACTTGAAGCATTATTTCCAAAGTTTACTTTTCCATTAACTGGTGAGGTTTTTTATACCGACCCAACTTACTTTTGGTATCGACATAACTTTCTGCAACTTTTAGAACAAGCAAACGGTGAAACTTTCAACTGCACAGAATCAGGCACATTGTTTGATGATAATTTACCTTGCAAAACCCTTAACGAATTCATGACTTAGGTACATTCAAAATGGCTAAAATTTTATTCATTAACCCCACAGTTCGCGAAGAAGATGTACCACGGCATATTCCATACGGTATAGCACTGCTATCTGCGATTGCCATGAAAGAAGGTCATTTAGTACAGGTTTATGATGCTAATGCTTGGCGCTTACCCATTGAGACCATCTCAGAAGTCTGTCAAGCAGATGAGTGGGACGCCATTTGCATCGGTGGTTTAACAACGTCATACAATTATATAAAACAAGCCTGTAAATTAATTCGCAAGGCCAGTCCTAAGGCAACAATCATTGCTGGTGGTGGCTTCTTAACTAGCATGCCACATGAGATTTTCAGCTGGGTTCCTGAGCTGGATGTTGGCTGCATTGGAGAGTCTTTTGTCACTTTTCCAGAAGTACTAAAAAGCCTTGATAATAATGACAAAGATTTTTCAAAAATACTTGGAGTAATTTACCGTGATACGACAGGAAAGTCACATTTAACCAATGTCAGACCCAATATTCACGATTTAGACCAGCTCCCTTGGCCTGCATGGGAGTTATTTCCTCTCGATATTTATTTCGAAAACTCTGCCTCATTATTTAGCGAAGAATCATTCACCTCTAAGCGTAGAATGGATATTAATGGTAGCTTCGGCTGTGGTTTAACCTGCAAATATTGCTGGCACCTTGGCACAACAGGCGACATGTTGATAGAGCCTAATGACGATGGCGACAATGATGTAGTTTTTACCTATGGTCGTAATATTCGATATCACAGCCCTGACTATATTGTTAGCATGGTGAAGCATTTACATGAAACCTATGACATTGACTTTGCAGCTTTTATTGACGAAAACTTAATGACAATGGATGTAGCAAGTAAAGGAACATGGTTAAAAGAGCTTTGTGCTAAGTGGATTGAGGCTGGTTTACAACCAACTTGTCGAGCACAGGGTATTGAGCACGATGAAAACTGTCGAGGCGTACATTGGAATGGTACAAGTCACGCAGGCCTTCATCGTCCAGCAACATTAAAATTGATGCATGAAGCTGGCTGTACTCACCTTGTCTATGGTCTAGAATCTTTCGATCCCAATATTTTGAAAAATTTAGGTAAAGGCTCAAACGCGAGAAAAAATTTCAATAGTATTGCGACATGTTTAGAGTCAGGTATAAAACCAATCCCTAATATAATTATCGGTTTTCCAGAAGAAAGCTTTGAAAGTGTTAGAAACACAATAACAGCCATAAAAAAACTTGGTATTACCGCTAAACCACATTTTGCAACGCCGTATCCAGGATCAGAATGGTATTATCAATATAAAGACTCTATTTTAGAACAATATAGTGGTGATTTAGAGGCTTACATTATGGATTTGGGTGATGCAAGTAAGATCACTGCCGTTATTTCACATGAGTTTTCTGCCTTGCAATTATTAGGCTTACAGCAAATTGTTTATTTAAAAGATCTTAGGTTATTAGCGCAATCTGAACAACATTGGGGTAATGCACAAGCATTAACTACTCCGTTGGCAGCGCCAAAAGTTACCTTTAATTTAAAGCCACTAAGAGTATCCGGCCCATTAGCAATACCTGTTGTGAATGTTGAGCCAATTGCCGTTAAGTAAGAGAGTACCATGGACGTAAATGAAAGTTTTTTAACGTCTTCATTTAATGAAGAGTATTTATATACGGTTAACCGTAACAGCTTTAATAAAGAACCATCTGCATCTGTATATAAAAGGCTTTATAAAGATAAGCTAGAAAAAGAACATAGCTTTTATATTATTTTAGGTACTGATTCAGGTTTGTTATTTAATTATATATTACAACAGCCTCTACCTGACGACACTCGCTACCTGTTTATCGAATTACCCCAAATACTTCAGTCACTTGGACGTAAAATTGACCTTGATGACTTGCCCGAACATATTGCCATCTGCGCAATAGATGACTGGCAAGATCAAGCTGCAGTATTTGGTATAGAACTATATTTATTTAAAGATAATTGTCAGTTTATTAAATCTTTAGCTGCAATTGACTCTTTCTTGCCTGATTACACTAGCGCTATTCTGTCGTTTGAGCAGAGTTTTGAAAGCTTGCGTTTTTTTACACGTGCCGCACTCGCTGTGTCGCCTTTTATGAGTACACAGTTAACAAACATTTGTGAGAATAATACTCCTGCTAGTACGCTTAAAGGTCAGTTCACCACTGAAACTTGTGTATTACTCGCTGGCGGACCTTCATTAGATGAGAATATTGAGTGGCTAAAGCAGAACCATCAACATGTGGTTATTATGGCCGTATCTCGCATCGCAAAAAAACTATTACAAGTGGGCATTACACCTGACATTGTAGTTTCTGTTGATCCTTTTGAAATAAGTTTTGACGTCTCTAAAGAACAATTACTTTTTCCTAATACAGTCCTTTTTATTCATAGTAATAACGTCACACCTTTGTTGCTTGGGCAATGGCCTGGCAAAAGTGTTTACATGGACCGTCGATATCCTTGGGATGTTAAGGATGATGATCAGAACTTAATGTCATGCGGGCCAACCGTTACAAATACCGCACTAAAAGTTGCTATTGATATGGGGTTTAGCAATATTTTGCTATCCGGTGTTGATCTGTGTTTTTCAGATAAAGGTGTTACCCATGCATCAGGAAGTAATGAAGCAAAAATAGGACCGACACTTGGGCAATCTGGTAAGTGGGTAGAAACATACAGTGCAAAGACAGTTGAAACCTTAATTGTTTTTGAACAAGCTGCTGAAGGGTTAGCTATTGAGGCATTAAGAGCAAAAAACAACAATACCGATATTTATAACTTATCAGCTAATGCCGCAAAAGTTGATAATATTAATTACATACCAACCGAGGCGCTAAGCTTTGTTGATGAGCAGTGCAACTTTAAAGGTAAAATCAATCAATTAATTCCAGAAAAAGCCAACAATGTCATTACTCAAGATTATAATGTTGTGCTTAAGCAAGTGGAAAAAATATTAGCGCACGTGAAAAAAATCAGTTTACTTGCGCAAGATGCTCTGCAAGCGAATGAACAACTGTTTAAAGACAAAGGTAAAGAAAGTGATAACTTTAAACACAAAGTCATCATGGACAAAATTGAGCAGCAGTTAAATACTAAATATAAGAGAGCAGCAAAGTTTGTGAAAAACTTTGGCATTGACAAGTTTATTAAATCTGCACAAACAAATTCTTCAGCCGAATGGTCTGATGAAAAACTAGAGCAGACAGGGCAGTTATATTATCAAGCATATATTGATACTTGCTCAACTTTGCTCTTCCATTTAGATAGTACGCGTAGCAGAATATTAAGTCGTATTGAAGAGCAAAAAGCAAAACCAAATATTGCGGCATTACTTGAGCAGTGGCAACAAGATAACAACGTGGGTCGCGCCAAAAACTGGTTAACTAAGCAGGCTATACAAAAAGAAACATTGTCAGATGATTTACGAGCAAAGTTCAGCTCATTTGAGCAGCAGTTTAATGACATAATAGCAAATGAGAATACTCGCCATTTAGAGCGAACCAAAAAAGAAGCGTCACTATACGGTGTTAGGCGAAAAGTTATCACGCTTTTTCATCAAAAAAATATTGCGGCTCTGCAAACCTTAGCGCAAAGTTTAAAGTTACTTACGCAAACTAACCAAGAAGCAACATCTTTATATCATTTATGTTTAGCTTATTTTTTTACGGCGACTAAAGATGAACCTCAAGCTTTAGCGTATTTTGAACAATTACCCGATGAAGAAATCCTTGAAGATGAATTGCAACAAATTGCCAGTATTGCATTTAAATTAGAAAATTATGACTTAGCTAAAGCTTGCCTTAAACACTTAACAAGCATCGCCAATATCTATATTCCTCAATATGCAAAATTACTCTTGCTGTTGGGTGATAAAGAAGCAGCAACCGCATGCTATACTGACTTTCTACAAAGCCACCCCGGTGATATTTTTATGTGGTGTAATTTAGGCGTTTTTTACTTCGAAAATGGTGCATCAGAAGCGGCAAAATTAGCCTTTGAGATGGTACTGGCACAAGATAATGAACATGTCAGAGCAAAAGTATATATGGAAAAGATACAACGCAATAAATAATAAATTATTAACGTTATTAACGTTATTAACGACAAGACTTTTCATCAAGACAAAAGTAAAAGTATTGTCGTTATGTTTAAAGTGGTAAAGCTAAATTTAGTATGAGTCTATTTACTTTAGCGTTCAGCTAATAGTAATTCAGCAAGCTTGAAGTCCAAGGCACTGTCGATATCTACCGATGATTCTTTAGCCATCTTATAAGCAAAAATATTGCGTTCTAAAAAGAAACTTTTTTCCTCTAACAATCTTTCTGTTCGAGCTATGTATATAGCGCCATTCAACCGATAGTATTCAGGTAAGGCCTGACTGCGTGGGTTATTTTTAACAAATGGATCCAAAAAGTTTTCCATACTCTGCTCAGCGTCAAGTGTATTACTCCATAATGGGGAGTGATCACATTCGCAGACACTCACTACAGCATCAGCATTCTTTGCCATTAGAAACTCTACCGCACCATCAATATCATCATTTGTCCTTAGTGGTGAAGTGGGTTGCAACCAAAGAATATAATCATAATGTTTACGCTCTTGACGTAGGTGGCTAACAACATGTTCAATCACATCGATAGCCGTTGATTTGTCGCCCGCATAAACTTCTGGTCGCATAAAAGGCACTGCTAGCCCGCATTTTTGTGCAATACAGGCAATTTCTTCGCTATCAGTGCTGACTAGAATATCAGTCAAGTGTGTCGATTGCTTTGCTGCTTCAATAGTCCATTGAATCAAAGGCTTACTGCATAATAATTTACTATTTTTACCCGGTAACCTTTTACTACCTGCACGCGCAGGAATAATCGCTAAAATTCGTGAACCTTGCTTCTGTCCAGGCTTCATATCACTAGTTTCCGCCATCAAAACGCCCACCTTGCATTACGTCCTTTTGTGCCTGATAAAAATCAACCATTTTACCAATATCTAACCAATATTCATGCACAGGGAACATGGCTATATAGTGATCATTAGTAATCGCTGTTTCGATTAAGTCTGTCATATCAACTCGCTGATTTTCGCTCACTGTGTTGGCCAACTGTCGGCTAACGACATAAACCCCAGCATTAATGAAATACTTATGGATAGGTTTTTCTACTAAACTTATGATACGACTCTCATCTGCCTCAACCACCCCATAAGGTACCTGGTATTCATCTTCTCTAACACACATAGTACAAAGTGGCTGGTGTTGATTGTGGTACTCTAGAAGTTGTTCAAAATCTATTTTAGTGAGTACATCACCATTCATCATAATAATAGGCAAATCAGGTAAGTTATTTGGCAGTAAACCAAGGCTTCCGCCAGTACCTAAAGGTGTATCTTCATGAACATAGTGAATATCAACATTCCACTTTTCACCATCACCAAAGTGCAAGCGTATTGCTTCAGGCATATAGTGCGTTGAGATATAGAATTGGTGGAATCCACAGCTAATAAAGTTCTCTAGAATAGTTTCCAGTATCGGCTTGTCACCCAATTTTAATAGTGGCTTAGGGCAGTTATCTGTCAAAGGTTTTAGCCGAGTACCAAAGCCACCTGCCATTAAAAATACAGGGTTATCGTAACGTTTGGCATCCATAACTTTCTGTAAAGTTTCTAAACCAATTACTCGAGAATTTTTTACAATTGGGATAGCCGTAAGCCCTTTTGCGTTCATCATATTAAGCAATTTAGTACGCGAAGTGTCTGGCGGCGCTATCAATGGAGTGGTATGCATAACCAACTGGATCTCGGAATCCATACTAAGATGCTTTATTAGCGCTCGTCTAATATCACCATCTGTCACCACACCAAGTAGTTGATTATCATTATTGACAACTAACGCAAGTTTTAGTGCGCCTTTGTCTATAACTGTAATCGTTTCTTCCATAGACGTTGTGGGCGATACCAAGATATCCTGCCATTTATGTCCCATGCTTTGCTCCACATATAATTTACTCGCACTATCAAAGCGATTATTGACGGGCTTGTTTACATTTATAATAATTCAATACAATTTTTGAGCCAATTAACTCTCTACAATGTAATTAACTCACCTGAATCATAATCTTTATTCGCTTGAGTACCCAATAAATTAAAATAATTAACTGGCGAGATGCCACCTCCAGGCCTTAATACCGTCAAATTATCAACACTATAGTATTCGCCTTGTTTAATCGACTGGCTTGCTACAATGCTTTTGCGAGCAACCACAATGTTTTTTTGCTCGCTAATGGTAGGTGCTTTAACTTTACGACCAAGTGCTAGCTCCACCTGCCTTATATCTTTTACCATCTGCTCTAATTCTTCTGGCTCTAAAGACGCTTTATGATCAGGCCCCTGCATATTTCGACTCAAAGTAAAATGCTTCTCAATAATAACAGCGCCTTTTGCCACCGCTATAGCAGGAATTAATATCCCTTTTGTGTGATCTGAATAACCAATAGGTAAAGAAAATTCATCATGCATCAGTGCCATAGCGTTCAGGTTAACTTCCTCTATTGGCGCAGGATATTCTGTAGTGCAGTGCAAAAGCGACACATTTTCTGCTAGTAGCTTTTTCCCTGCAGCGCTGTCATACGCAGCACTAAATGCCGCTAAGCTTGGCTCACTCGTTTTATCTGTGCGATTCAAAAAACCAAAAGCTATCACACCTAGTGCTAACTTAATATCAGCTAAAGTGGCCATGCCAGTTGAAACAATTAAACGTCGCCCAGTATAGGCATGCTCAAGAAGTAAAGGCGTATTAGTTAATTCACCTGACGGTATTTTTAATATCGCTAAGTCTATATCTTGTATTAAAAATTCTAAGCTTTGGGCGTCAAATGCTGTAGATAAATAGGCAATACCTTGACGTTGGCAATAATCGTGCACTAACAAGTGCTCATCAAAGGTTAACTCAAGTTTTTTCAACATAGTGTATTGTGACTCCACTATATCGGTGTTAATTTTTTGATAATCTGCTTGCTCAGCTTCTCGCGTTACAAGATTTTCGGCCTTAAAGGTTTGAAATTTTATGATATCGACACCGGCTTTAACAGCTGCATCGACAAGTTGGTATGCAAGGTCTAGCTGGCCATTATGATTAACACCTGCTTCTGCAATAATTAATGTCGAACTCACATGAACCTCTTTAGACAAGTATGATTAGTTTATTAAAAAGAAAGATCAAAAAATTTTTTATGGATAATACCGTCAAACTTAGTAGTCTTTATTTTGCTGTATATAGCCTGTGAAGAGCCGCCATGACCATACGGATTGGACGTTGAGGCAATCGCATTTTTGAAACCGCTTGAAATGGCCTTTTTTATCGCATATAAAATAGCTTCAAAATTATCCTCACAATGAATAACACTTGCGCCAGCGATACGACCTTTTTGTCGATTACCAATATTAACGGTAGGTACGTTGAACGAAGGAACTTCTATAAGCCCACTCGAAGTATTACCCACCACAGCTGCGGCATGTTTTATCGCTGAAAGGTAACGCAATTGCCCTAAACTTTTCACTAATACCACTCGCTCTTGATGTTGTTTGGCATAACGATTTAAGCATTCAATAATTTCATTACCAAAATGATCAGCATTCGGATATGTGATGATTATTTGAAATTCTTTGAAGTGCTCCAGCGCTAGTAACAAGTGTTTCAAGCCATCAACAGCACCGTTTTTTGATAGTGTTACAGGATGGTATGTCACTAAAAAATAAGGTTTTACCAACCTATTAGCCAATTGTGTACTCAACTCTTCACGACTCAATAAGCTCAGCTGTTTAATGCTGTCAATGCCTGGCGCACCAACATTAAAGACATGCTCTGGGTTTTCTCCAAGCTGAATTACTCTTTGTCGATAAACTTCAGTAGCAGTGAAGTGAATATGAGATAATTTGCTAATTGCATGCCTTATCGCGTCATCATAGGCACCTTCTGTGACTTCTCCACCGTGAATGTGCACAATAGGTACTCTATTTAACATAGCAGCCTGAGCAACTCCTAATGCCTCATACCGATCACCTAATAAAACGATCGCTTCTGGCGAGTGCTCAACAATAGCATCGGATGCGGTAGTTATTGCTAATGCTAAAGACTTTGCCACCGTATTCTCGTCTTCTGAGGGTAAAAGAAAATCGAGTTTTTGCGTTATCTCAAAGCCATCCAGTATGATTTGATCAACGGTATGACCGAACTTATACGATAAATGACTGCCCCCGACAAAAAGCTGTAAGTTAATATCTTCATCATTTTCCAAGAGTTTTAATAAAAAGAACAACAAACTATATTCAGCACGAGTACCAGTAAAAACTGCAATATTCCTCATCTTATCTTGCCTCAAATCACAGTTTAGACATTATAAATATTGTGTTTGTATTGCTTTAGATTATCAGGCTTTAAAAACCAATTAACCGTTTCAGTCAGGCCTTCTTTGATTGAAAACTTTGGTGTAAAGCCTGTTAAGTCTATTATTTTATTATTGTCACACCAAAGACGAAAAACTTCTGATTTTTCAGGTCGAATTCTTTGCATATCAGTAACAAATTCGACATCGCTGTGCATAATTTCTTTAATTAAATTTAAGGTATCTGCCATGCTAATTTCGAAGTTTGAACCAATATTAATTACTTCACCAATCGCTTGCTCACTTTCGGCGATGGCCAAAAAACCACGACAAGTATCAGCGACATAATTAAAATCACGCGTTGGTGTTAAATCGCCTAATTTTATTTTTTTTTCACCGTTAGCTATTTGACTAATAATGGTTGGAATAATTGCACGGGCTGATTGCCTAGGGCCATAAGTGTTAAATGGTCGAGCGATACTTAGGGGTAAGTCAAAAGCATTATAAAAACTCATCGCCATCGCGTCAGCACCAATTTTGGAAGCGCTATATGGTGATTGAGCTTGTAGTGGATGCTTCTCATCAATTGGCACATATTGAGCCGTACCGTAAACTTCACTTGTCGATGTGTGTACGAAGCGACTGACTTGATTGTCTACTGCTGCCTGACACAAATTTAAAGTGCCACTAATGTTAGTTTCAACATAACTTTGTGGAGCGCTATAAGAATAAGGAATTGCAATTAGCGCCGCTAAATGAAATATCACATCAATATTTTGGCTAATTTTTTGACAAAAGTGTGGATCACGAACATCGCCACTAACCACTGTTAAGTCTGGATGTGCTGAAATACTATCTAGCCAACCCCAGGAGTTAAATGAATTATATTGTGCCAATGCGGTAACTTGATAATTATTAACTAACAACAACTCAACAAGATGAGAGCCAATAAAACCATCTGCTCCAGTAACTAACACTCGCTTTTTCAGCATAACTATAAACCTAAAAATTTAGTAAGTTTATTAATAATATCATTGATTTAATTTAATGTAATCACTCGCTAAATTTTTGATAGGCATTCAAAGCATTAGTACGCTTTTTTTGATGGCTACCATCTAAAAGAATTTTATTTTGGCTAGCGTTAACCATCTCAACAGCATGGCGATCTCTATGCTGAATACTTAGTAGAAATTCGTGATATTGATCCAACATAGATTTATCGTTATTCATTAATAAATCAAGCTCTTGCAATAACGCGAGGCGCTGTTCTAATAGCTCAGAACATTGCTCTTCATTGTTTGCTAAAATTAATGCTTCAACTTGCGCCGATAAAGTGTTTATTTTACTTGTTAAATCGTCAAACGACACATTATGCGCCTTCAGCAAGCTTATTTTTTTCCGCAAGTAAGGATAACCCTTCTTGCTTACCTGACTCGGGCATAGCAAACCATGCATCTCGAAGGGGCTTTAACATATCAACAACTTCTGAAAATGCGTCAACATCTAAAGAAATACTAATATCTGCGAGCCTATCAATGCAATAGCTGTACATAACGTCAAAGTTTTTTGAAATTTCAGGTTGATTGTCAAAATCAAGTGACTGGCGTAATGCTTCTAAGATATTGATTGCCTTTGTCAGAGACTGAGATTTTAATTCGAGATCTTTACGTTCAATAGCACCTTTAGCTACGGCAATACCTTGCAGCATGCCATCAAACATCATCAAAATAATTTGATGCGGGTTTGATTCTAATAAACTGCTGTTTACATTAACCTGTTTATAAGCTTTTAAATTTTGTCTCATCACTTTACTCCTGCTATTGCTTATGTGTTACGAAGTCGCTTTAATCATCCGATGATGATTTTAATGCTGATGTAAGAAAGCTCGCTGTTGCGTTATAACCTGCAACGGTCGAATCAAGAAAAGAAAAACGTTTTCTTAATGTATCTTCGTAATCTCTTAAACGTGTTTCCAAGTTATCGTATTCATCTGAAATGCTAGATAAATCATCACTTAGATCCGTTTGCCTTTTTGTCAACGCGCCGTCACTATCGTTATAGTTATCTATTAACGATGTCAATTGACTGACGATACCATCTGATGAAGCAAAAAGCTGGCCAAGTTCATCTAAGTCATTTGTAACTCTTTTATTTAATGTTTCTACGCCACTGTCTAGTGTGCCAATACCAACTGTCGATATTTCTAACTTACCAAGTTTATTAAAGCCTACACCAATATCAATCAATGACTGAACATTTCCACCTGCCATACTTGTAACAGAGTTTGTTAAAATATCATTGAGCTGGCCTTTCATAGAGCGCAAGTCTGAGTCAAATGCCAACTTACCAAATTTAGGTGATGATAAAACATCTAAACTATCTGACAAGGTATTGTAGGCAGCAACAAATTCATTCACCAAATCTGTGGCTATTTCGGTGTTTTGAGAAATATTTAACGTTGCAGCGCCTGATGTGCTGACCTTATTAGCAACAATGGTGACATCTTCAATGGTGTTTTTAAATTCGTTACTAGAGCTCGTAACAGTATTACCTGCACCATCAATTTCAATGATAGCGTCTTTAGCATTTCTGGTTGTAGTAGCGTTAGTGGCTAAATTGTCAAGCGCTGAATCAGCAGTAGTGACTGAAAGTTCATTAGCCGTACCTGTAGTATTAGAGGTATAGCTTAAATAAGTACCTGAATCACTATTGACTAAAGATGCAGTAACACCAAAGTTGTCAGTTTGAGCATTTATTTTATCACGAATCGTAGATAGGTCGTCAGTGGCATCAATAGCGACATCAAATGAGTCAGAACCAGCACCGAATGTTAATGTACCAGCAGCAACTGTTGTGCTCGCACTTGCAAAATCTGGCGTTTGAATACGTGTTGCTTCTGCAAGCTGAATTACGCTTATTTCAAAAGCACCATTGCTAGCAAAGCCATTAGTGGTAATAGAAATATCGTCATTTCCGACATTAATAACTTGTTCGTTAAAATCATCAACAGTCTTTAATTTATCTACCACACTTTGAAATGAAGACAACGCTGATTTAAAAGTGCCTAAACCAGAAAGTTCTGACGTAATTCGGTCTTCTTTATTTTGCAGTCTCACCTCTGTGGGTACAGACTCTGCAGTAACAAATGCCGTTATAATTGATTCTAGATCGAGTCCAGAACCAATACCTGCCGATGTAATATTCATTAGACCTCCTGGTTACTTACTATTAAACTTTTTCTTCAAGAAATATGCCAGTTTTCTCTCCAACATCTTGTCTAAGTGCAACAATTTTTTGCGCAATTTCTAAGACCTCTTCTGAAGGAAACTGCTTGATCAACTCTTTACTTTCAGCATCAAAAAATTTGATCACGGTTTTATCACTGGCATCATCTTGTTGAAAATTAATATTTCGAGATGATAGTTGCATAAAGTCAGCGATTAACTCAAGTGCTTCATCAATAACTAACGGCTCATTTTGCTCACTTAATGACTCTTCACTATTTAGATACTTACTGTTTATTTCTTGCGGTTCTTTAACTTGCTTCACTTTAGTTTCATCAAGCTCAGCTTCTTTAGTAACTTTATTTAATGCTTCATCAACCATCGGCTGTGGTTTATTTTTCCTAGTAGCGTTAAACTCCGTTGCTTGATTTGCAAAGCTGCTTTGTGTTGCATTAATTTGCGTACTCATACAAACCTCCAAATTATAGATATAAAAACAAAAATGACACTCAACTTGAGTGCCATTTCACTTTCAATAACACTACAGTACTTATTATAGTAGTGATAGCGCAATTTGTGGTTGTTGATTTGCTTGAGCTAACATTGAGCTAGATGCCTGCTGTAGAACTGTACTACGTGCTAACGCAGCACTTTCTGCGGCATAATCAGTATCTTCGATACGTGAACGTGATGCTGAAAGGTTTTGAGAGGTATTCTCATTACTACGAACAACTGACGCAAAACGGTTTTGCTTAGCACCTAAGTCGGCACGTGTGCTGTTAATTGACGCTAATGCTGTATCTATTTTGCCTAACGCTCTTGATGCCATACTTGCTGCTGAAATGCCTATTGTAGAGAGTACAGAGTTAGCAGCAAAGTTCTTACCAATACTAATTTCAATACGTTGACCGGCATCAGCACCTACTTGGAAGAATTTGCCTGTGTAAGAACCATTTAACAACTTCTCGCCGGCAAAGCCTGTATCCGTTGAGATACGTGTCAATTCTAATTCTAATTCAGAAAACTCAGAGTTTAGTGCTGTACGGTCAGCGTTACTGTTTGAACCGTTCAACGATTGCACTGATAAAGTACGCATACGTTGTAATGTATTAGTATACTCATCTAATGCACCCTCAGCGGTTTGCGCTAGAGAAATGCCGTCGTTAGCGTTACGTGAAGCTTGGTTTAAGCCATTAATCTGTGCTGTTAAACGACTTGAAATTTGTAGACCAGCAGCATCATCTTTAGCACTATTGATACGCTTACCTGATGATAAACGCTCAAAGTTGGTTGACAAGCTATTGGTTGAACTAGCTAATTGACGTTGTGAGTTCAATGATGCGACATTACTATTTACGACTAAAGCCATGGTGATGCTCCTGGGCTAATTGCCCTTCAAAGTTGTTAATTGGCGAAGCGGTTAATCATAATTGATAAATGCTTCTTGAAACCTTTATCGGACCACAGCTATTTAACTTTAGTTTTTTTTGAGTTTTTTTTTCATATTACAAAAAAAAAGAAATAATCCATTGTATTTACTAGTTTTTTATTATTAAAATTATTTTACAAGTTTAAAACTTAATAAAAGTATTTCCTCAGAACAGTTAAAAGCCTCCGAGGAGGCTTTTAAAAATATGGCTTTGTACTTTACGACGAAATGATTACTGCAATAAAGACAAGGCTATTTGCGGCTGCTGATTAGCTTGCGCTAACATAGAGCTTGATGCTTGTTGTAGTACTGTACTTCTGGCAAGCTGCGCACTTTCTGATGCATAGTCGGTATCCTCAATACGCGAGCGTGAAGCTGATAAGTTCTGCGCAGTATTATCATTACTTCTAATAACAGATGCAAAACGGTTTTGCTTAGCACCTAAATCAGCTCGTGTACTGGTGACTAATGCTAAAGCACTATCAATTTTTACTAGTGCCCGTGAAGCTTGGCTCGCGGCAGAAATACCGACGGTTGATATCGTTGATGCTGCAGCGAAGTTTTGACCAATACTCACTTCTATTTTTTGACCCGCATCTGCTCCCACTTGGAAGAACTTAGATGTATAACTACCATTTAATAGTTTTTCACCAGCAAAGCCAGTATCAGTAGAAATACGTGTTAGCTCTGTTTCCAACTCGGTAAATTCAGCATCAAGCGCCTTCCTATCTGCATCACTATTAGAGCCATTTAATGACTGTACCGACAGTGTTCTCATTCGTTGCAAGGCATTAGTATATTCATCCAATGCCCCTTCTGCGGTTTGTGATAATGAAATACCATCATTGGCATTACGTGCAGCCTGATTTAAACCATTGATTTGCGCGGTCAGACGACTGGATATTTGCAAACCAGCAGCATCATCTTTCGCACTATTGATTCGTTTACCAGAAGATAAACGCTCAAAGTTAGTTTGCAAATCGTTGGTCGATCCGCCCAAATTACGTTGCGCATTTAAAGATGCGATATTACTATTTACGACTAAAGCCATTGCTATCATCTCCTAGGTTTTAGGGTGTGGCTCTATTGCTGATAACAACACATTGGTGGAACCACGTTTCTAATTTTTTGACACAACATAGATAAAGCATATCTCGTGCCAAAGTTTATTTTGATTTAAATGAATTAAATATAATTGAATAAACTTAGATCTTTCACTTGCACAAAGCTTTGCTGAGCGGCTTGTAATGCGACTTTTGATTGTTCAAAATTCGCAACAGCCTTTGCAAAATCTAAGTCTTCAATATTAGATTGGCCTGCGGCAAGCGACAGTTCGGCATCTAAGTGGTTATTTTCTTGGCTTTCAATAAGTTGAAGCCTTATGCCAGCCTCACTTCGACGTGTTGTCATGTGGTTAAGGCCTTGATCTAACTGCGATAGAATCTCGGCATAATCAACTTCATGTTGCAGTGGATTACTAGGTGTACTACCACTTGCCATCCAATCAATGGCGCGTTTAATCGTGTTAAAAATGTTGATATTTTGCTCTGGGGATATATCCACTTCATCACCCGGCAAAGGGTTGCCACTTAATTGAACTTCTATTCCATTAAAGGCAATGGTTTGCCCTGCGACATAAGTAGCTGTTGGCACAACAACAGTTCCGTTACCATCAGTTACAGTTAGGTCATTAGGCAAGCTAAAAGCGAACTTGTAATCTGGTGGATTTGTAGCAGTATCATAGCTACTGGGATCTGTGATCGTCGCATTATTGACACTAAAACCAGAAAGATTATTGATATAATTAGCGCTAAAATCACCGATCTCATTTGGAATATTTGAAAATGCCACATCACCAGCTTGACTAGTTGCAACAGAAACATTTTTTGCTATTTGCAATTCTCTAACGCCACTATCACCTTGATATATAACTGTATTATCGAGCTGTAAAGCGAAGGGTTCTTTATGGTTTTGAAAACCAGCAAATATGTATCCTCCCGTTTCATCTTTAGTATTAGCAATATCGAGTAACTGCGACTGAGAATTTTTTGCTTGTTCGGCTAAGGATGTAAGGTCAGCACTTGATAACGTTCCGTTATTTGCTTGTGTGAAGATACGTTTAAGCTCTTGCATTAAATTTTCGGCATTGCCAAAAGAGGTATCTTGTAATGAATTTCTATTTTCAGCCTGAGTAATATTACGCTTATATTTTTCAATACTTGCGAGCTCATCTTTATAACCGGCAAGCGTACCGTAAGCTACAGCATCATCTTTAGCAGTAAGTACCCTTTTACCGTTAGATAAGTAGTTAACTTGTTCATTGACACTAGACTGTTTACTCGTTAACTGTTGACTATTTTGAAAATAAAACTGTGCTGTTGAAACTCTCATAATATTTCCTCTTAGACCGCGGCTAATAAAGTATCAAAAATGGTATTGGCTACCGATATGATGCGTGATGAGGCTTGATAAGCTTGTTGAAACTTAATCATATTTGCCGCTTCTTCATCAAGATTAACACCTGACGTAGATTGATTACGGTTGTAGGCTTGCGTAAATAAGGCTTGGGCAGTATTGGCAACAAGCTCTGCTGAACTTGCTTTCGATCCTATATCAGCAGTTGTTACCGCTAGGCCTTGACTAAATGTTTGCGTACC
Source organism: Cognaticolwellia aestuarii (assembly GCF_002000025.1). GTDB lineage: Bacteria > Pseudomonadota > Gammaproteobacteria > Enterobacterales > Alteromonadaceae > Cognaticolwellia > Cognaticolwellia aestuarii. The sequence goes on along the minus strand of NZ_MUZV01000007.1, from coordinate 198,132 downwards.
GTTGCCAACAATAGCTTGCTCTTGTGTGGCAGAAATAAAACCGGCATTGCTTCCATTACCAGGGCCAAATACATCGGAAATCGTGAACTTTTCACGAGCCAACGAGCCTTGCCCTACAGGTGCTCCTGTAATTTCAATCTGAAAAGCTGCTGTCGCAGGCGCTGGAGGCATATCAATGACAGCTGAAGCACCGGCAGCAAAGTTTCCAGATGCAATCACTGGTGCAGGTGGCGGATTAGCCGCATCATAAACCCGATAGTCAAATGTTCCAGGAGCACTCTCATATACATCAACGGTTAATTTTGTATTGCTACCCTCGGTGTACGCCCTTGCTATCACAGGATCTGTTACATTAATAATATTAACCGCACCATCACTGACATTATTTGCATCTGCATTTACATCTACAGCAGCACTTGCAGCAATACCTTTACTATCGGTAAGTGTTACTTTTATTAGTGAAGCACTATTCTCTGTTGGGCGAATAGTAAACTTATCATTAGTAGCAGGGGTACCTGATAATTCATTGAATTCAAAACCAAAGGCCGTTGCGTAAGTTCCAGATCCTGGAGCACCTAAGTTTGTTTCAGTGCCATTATTATTGTTAGTCATGATGTAGTCTGTACCATCAAACTTAACTTCGAACTCATCTGTTGGCACTAAAGACACATCTGTGATATTGACAGCGCCACTCAAGTTACCAGCATTCGTTGTATGTTCTAATACACGTGCTGCTTGCAAGCCACTACTGTTAATATCGGTAAATATTTCACGACCTTGTTGGGCGTCTAGATCAAGCCCTTGTGCTTGTGCTTCATTCAAGGTGTTTGAAATAGCCATAGCTAAACGATTTATCTCACTACGAGCACTCATTAAGTGTTCGTCACGATATTCCATTTTTGCAGCAATCGCACCTCCAAGTTTACTAGCATCAATAGCAACACTGCCGTTACGGCTATTTATCTGTAGTTGCGTTTGTAGCGGATCTGGATCTCCCGCTTGCACACTGACGGTTAAAGGGGTAATACCTGCAACAAGCGTGGCGCCATTACCGATCATCACGGTCATCACACCATGAGTGTCCTGAATAGTATTAACTGAGGTAAACTCACCAAGTTGTCCAACAAGCTGATCTCGTTTATCAAGTAAATCATTCGGTTGGCCAGCTATCGTTATATCTTTATTTTGTAGAACCTGTTCATTGATCTTTGCTATTTCTAAAGATATTTGAGAGATCTTACTGGCCATTTGCTCAATTTCGCCGTTGGTAGACTTTTCTAACTGATCAAAATTAGCATTTAAGGTATTAAAGTCACTAGCCATTATTTCTGCTTGGCTTAACGCAATATTACGCAAGCCCAAATCACTAGGATTATCAGCAATACCATTCATGGCTTGATAAAATCGATCGATCGATCCACCAATAGCATCACCGGAAAATGTCATGATTTCGTTTAGTTGGTTTAGGTTGATACTTAGCGAGTCAGCATTACCAAGATTACTTTGGCTTAGTAGCTGTTCTTTATGGGAAAATTGATCATAAATGCGAGTAATATCTTGAACGTAGGTTCCGCCACCAATATAGTTACCACCGTTTATTAGCCCTTGAGAAGCGCCTTGCTCTGCTCTCTGGCGGTTGTAACCCTCAGTGTTAACATTGGCTATATTGTGACCTACAGTCGCTAACTGCTGTTGTGCGGCTAATAAACCACTAACACCAGTTTGATATAGACTAATCGACATGACCTAAACTCCCGCAGTAACCTTAATTTCAACAGTGAAATTATCGATAAACTTATTTATTTAATAAGCTGGTTACTGTCCGAAGTGTTCCCATAATTTTTTTAGCATAATTGGGATCGGTTGCATAACCAGCACTTTGTAGGTTATGCAAAAACTGCTCCACATCTGTCGAATTTTCCAAAGCACCTTGATATCTTTCACTACCTGTTAATAATTTTAAGTAGTCATTAACGCTTTGTGACAGTGATTCATACACTCTGAACGGTTCACGCTTTTTAACCATGGCGCCGTTTTCAAACTCAAGTGTTTCTTTTTGTGTTTGCTCGCCATCCCAGCGGCTATCAGCCTTGATGTTAAATAAATTATTAGAACTTTCACCGTTATCTGTTTTAATAATTTTCTGTCCCCAGCCTGTCTCGAGTGCTGCTTGGGCAATAACAACTTCAAAGGGGACATTGATTTTCTCTTGCACACGTTTTGCTTCTGGTATTAACGCTGTAACGAAGTCTTTGGGTTGTTCAAAAACAGGGGCTTGCAGTAAACTTGTCGCCGTTTGGGCAACAATTGAGCCATTTGTTTGACGATCGTTATTAGGATCCTGCTCAGCCGTCGAGTTATTGGCTAAACTGATAGTGTTAATTACTGATGAGTCGCTAACACGAATATTCGCTCGGCTATCAAGGTTACCATCTGAACGTAAAACGGAATGTGGAGTAAAGTTCTCACTATCACCGCCTAGTTGGCGAACAATAAGCTCAGAAAGACCTAAAGCACCATTGTTAGACAGCTCTAACGACATTTGTTGATCATGCATGTCACGATAAAACTTTGTCGACTCTGAATTAAGCGGGCTGTCAGACTCCAACACATCTTGAGCTTTACGCATACTTTTCATTAACATTTGCACAAAAATAGCTTCAAATTGCTTTGCTGCTTGTTCTAGCGCGGCTTCTTTACTGGCTTTATCGCCAGTCTTCGCATCTTGGCGAATTGAATTCAAGCCATTAACATCTAAAAAGTTTTGTGCGTCAGCAATACGTGTCGTCATAAGTTTTATAAGACCATTAAATAATGATCAAATCTCCACGTAATGCCCCTGCTTGATCTAGCGCTTCCAAAATGGCCATCACATCACCTGGACCGGCTCCAACTTGGTTGATCGCTCTCACTAAGGCATCTAAAGTCACTCCCGGATCAAAAACAAACATCCGCGAATCATCTTGTTTTACATCTATAATTGATTGGTTAGTTGCCACCGTTTCGCCTTGTGCAAAAGCATTAGGTTGAGAAACATTCTCCATTTCATTTATTGTCACGGTAATACCACCATGAGTAATTGCCGCTGGTAGTAAACGCACATCAGCGCCAATAACGATAGTGCCTGTACGAGAGTTAACAATAATCTTTGCCGATGGTGAACCCGGTTCAAATTCTAAATTCTCCAAGGTAGCTAAAAAGCTAACGCGGTCAGCAGCATCACGCGGCGCTGTCACCTTTACCGACGCAGCATCAACAGCTCGTGCAGAGCCGGCTATCAAATTATTAATGGTATCTGACAAGCGTTTTGCAGTAGTAAAGTCAGCATTATGTAAATTAAAAGTAATATGATCACCCGAAGTAAATGGCGACAAGACTTCTCGCTCAACCATCGCCCCATTAGCAATCCGACCCACTGTTGGTGTATTTGCTATTACTTTCGAACCATCAAGCCCTTCAGCACCTAAACCACTGACAATTAAACTACCTTGAGCCACAGCATACGCATTGCCATCAAGCCCCATCAAAATCGTTTGAATTAAGGTACCACCGCGCAGGCTTTGGGCACTGCCCATAGAAGAAACTGTCACATCAATTTTTTGTCCTGGTTTGGCAAATGCAGGCAGTTCGGCATGAACAGCAACAGCTGCAACATTTTTAATTTTTGGTTTTAAATTAGCTGGCATTTTGATACCAAAATTACTCAGCATGGTTTTAAAGCTCTGTTCAGTAAATGGGCTTTGTTCACCGGTGCCAGGCAAGCCTACGACTAAGCCATAACCAATCAATTGGTTACTACGAACACCCGCAACGTCAGCTAAATCTTTAATACGCTGTGCATTTACTTCTGACGTTAAGGTCAAAATGACTAAGTATAAAAAGCTATATAAGTATTTTTTCATCATATTGTTCCGCTAAAGAGGCCACCACGAACTACTGAAAAATTTAGATAACCATCCTTGTTCTTGTATATCAGCAAAAGTGCCAGTACCAGCATACTCGATACGTGCATTAGCCACTTTGCTCGATGTCACAGTATTTTCTGAACTAATATCTTGTGAACGTACCACACCGGTTAAGCGAATATATTCATCACCATTATTTAATGACATCCATTTTTCACCACGGATCATCAAGTTACCATTAGGCAGTACTCTCAATACGTGAACAGAAATATTACCGGATAAACTGTTACCTTGATTAGCCTTTGAGTCACCTGAAAAATCAGACTCTTGGTCATAACCAAATTGTATTGCTTGATTTTTAATATTAATGGCTGCGCCACCCAAACCAGTAATAGGATTGAGCGTTGCACTATTAGCTTTTTTTAATTCTGTTTTGGCACTCTTTTGTGCTTGTGTACTTTCACTTAAAACCACAGAAATAATATCGCCAACGCGATGAGCTTTAGAGTCTGAGTAAATGTTATTAATGTAGTTAACTCTGAACAAAGAGCCGGTTGGCACTAAGGGCTCATCTTCCATTTCAGGCAGAATTGGCGCAAAATCAGGGTCATTAGGTAGCGTTTTTGCTTGTTCAACACTCGCACAGCCAGTGAATAGCATAACCACGATACTTAAGGTAATGAGTTTTGAGGTTAACGAAACTTGTTGGCCTTTCATGATGTGCTCCTCAATCTTATAATTGTTGATTGATATAGCTAAGCATTTGGTCAACAGCTGAAATTACTTTTGAATTCATTTCATACACCCGCTGACTTTCAATAAGATTAACTAACTCTTCAGTGGTATTTACATTAGATGTTTCTAGCGCACCTTGTACTATCATGCCGTACCCTTCTAAGCCGGGTACGCCTTGTTGTGGCGCGCCACTGACAGCGGTTTCAACATATAAATTTTGACCAATCGGCTGTAAGCCGGTGGGGTTAACAAAGTTAACCGTATTAATTTGTCCCACAACAGCAGGTTCAGCTTGCCCTTGTAAGGTCACCGAAACTTCACCGTCTTGCGAGACAATAATACTTAAGGCATCTTCAGGTATGGTGATTTGCGGCTGCATTAAATAACCTGCGCCTGGTGTCACGATGTTACCTTCTTCATCCATAGTAAACTGACCATTACGAGAATAGGACGAAGAGCCATCAGGCATTAAAATTTCAAACATGCCTTCACCTTGAATCATCATATCCAAAGCGTTATCAGTATTGAGCATATCACCCTGAGTGTGGATTTTTTGTGTCGCGACCACTTTGGTACCAGCACCTAGCATTAAGCCCGATGGCATTTCAGTATCTTGTGCTGAGCGTCCGCCTGGTTGATTAATCGTTTGATAAAGTAAATCTTCAAATACTGCTCGACTTTTTTTAAAGCCAACGGTACTGGCATTAGCTAAGTTATTAGAAATAACCGCAATCTCTTTCGTTTGCGCATCTAAGCCTGTTTTACTGATCCATAATGCTGGGTTCATACATCACCTCGAAATAATTTATTTAGAACGCACGTAATAATGAAGATGCACTTGAATCAACTTCTTCGGCGGTTTTCATCATTTTTAATTGCATCTCAAATTGTCGCTGCAGCGCAATCATATCGGTCATCTCACCGATAGGATTGACATTACTTGACTCCAAAGACCTACTTGCCACTTGAACCGTGACATCAGCCGGTTCGATATTGCCATCTTTACGACGAAATAAGCCGTCGTTGCCTTTCTCAATCAAGCGGTTGTCTGGGTTAACAAATTTTATACGCCCAACTTCTTCCTGCACCGAACTGGGTGCACCTTCAGGCTGTACCATAATGGTGCCATCAGCAGAAATATTAATATTATTAACTGGCAGCGGTAGGAAAATAGGACCGTTATCTCCGATAACTAAATCACCACTTGATGTTTCAAGTGCGCCATTATCATTGAGTTTTAATTGGCCATTACGAGTATAGGCTTCGCTACCGTCTTCAGTTTGCACGGTTAACCAGCCCTGACCTTGAATCGCAATATCCAAGTCACGACCTGTGGTCAGTAAAGCGCCACTGTCAAAGTTTTGGCCTGCTCGTTCGGTCATAGAAAACACCCGAGTTGGCAGCCCTTCACCAAAAGCTTGCATTGCTCTAGCATTTGCTAGATCAGCCTTAAAGCCAGTAGTTTTGGCATTAGCGAGGTTATTAGCATTCACTGATAAGGCTTGCATGTTTTGCTTGGCACCGCTCATCGCGATATACAGCATCCTATCCATAATGAACTTCCTCAATAAAATTAGTCATAGTTTAACTAAAGCAAGTAAAGTGCCAAAAGAATAAAAAATAAGTATTAACCTTGCGGTTGAAGGTTATTAGGGGGGATATAAAAATGAAAAAAGCCAGTTATCCCTATGTGAGAACCTGGCTTTTTTTGTCGTTATTTATCAGTTAAATTAACGAATTTGTAAGATAGTCTGGTTCAGCTGGTTATCAACTTCTAATGCACGAGAGTTGGCTTGGAAGTTACGTTGTGCTGAAATTAAATCAATCAACTCTGTAGTTAAGTTAACATTTGATTGCTCTAATGCTGATGAGTTAATCGTACCAAAAGTACCTGACCCCCCCTCACCTGCTAACGCTTCACCTGAAGTAATACTTTCTTTCCAACTCGTACTACCAACTTGTGTTAAACCTTGCTCATTGGCAAAGTTAACCATAGCGATACGTGATAATGGCTCTGATGTACCATTACTATAAGTTGCTCTAACTAAGCCATCTGTTCCAATATCAATACCCGTTAATCGTCCCACAGCTAAACCATCTTGCTGCAATGAAGTTACTTCAAAGTTAGAAGCAAACTGCGTAGGCTCATTTGGGTTAGGAGATAATACATCTAAATTAAAATCAATTTTAATGGTCTGTGTATCATCAGCACCATTTGATAAAATTGACGAACCAAGCGCTGTAGTAATAAGGCCGCCATCTGCCAAGCTTGGTATTTGAGAGATAAAATCACCTGATGAACTAAATGTCAGTCTACCACCTACAATGCCTGCAACACCGGCAGTAGGGTTAGTTGCCCCAGGATCTGTCTCAAGATCAACCATAGTGCCGTCGACACCCGCAAATACCATCCATTCGTTCGGATTTGTTGACGGGTTATCTTTGACAAAATAATAAGTCATTACATGGCTATCGCCTAATGAGTCAAAAATTGTTACTGACGTTGAATGATTGAAGGTGAGTGGATCATCTTGATCAAAGTTACCAGGGGCCCCTGTGATATAGGAATCACCCGCAGGCAGGTTCATTCTAATATCAACCTCTGACGATTTCTGCGGAGCACCGGAAGCTGTCGGTATGCGAATAGGCTCTGCAGTACTTAAACTTACTGAAGCAGAAGTTCCATCAGCATTAACAGGGAAACCTAATAAATGGCCGCCTTGCGAATTAACAATGAAGTTATCTTGATTCAATTTGAATTGGCCAGCACGGGTATAAGATGTTTCTAAGCTACCAAGCTCAGGTACCGTAGCAAAAAAACCATTACCGGTAATAGCTAGATCTAAAGCATTGTTAGTAAACTGAATACTACCTTGTGAAAACTGTTGTGCAACATCTGCCGTCAAAACACCGTCACCGACTTTCGTTTTACCTGATGATAATAAAGATGCAGCATAAACATCAACAAACTCTGCACGAGACTCTTTAAAGCCTGTTGTATTGACGTTTGCGATGTTGTTGGATGTAACATCCAAGTCTTTTTGAGCCGCGTTCAATCCGCTCAATGCGATATTAAATGACATAATTTCACCTCGTAAAAAATTTTGTTAAGCTAACTACAGTAAAAGTTAGCCTTGTGTTACTTCAACAACATCCGATAATTTCATCGAACTGCCACCATTAAGGTTTAATAAAATACTGCCGCCTGCACCTGCTAAAGTGACACTGTCAACTTTGCGGTAGGTCATCGCTTGTAATTCATTAGCTTCACCTTCAACAAGCCCTGCGACTCTAAAGCGATAAGCGCCTTCTGGAGCAGGTTCGCCATTAGCCCCTTGCCCATCCCATGTAAAGGTAAACTCACCTGCTTTAACGTTACCTACAGGAACCGTTTGAACGATCTCCCCAGCAACATTTTCAACGTAAATATTGACATTACTTGCCGCTTTATCAGTAACAAGTTTGCCTTTAACTTCTTCCCCTTCTTCCATGCCAAATACGTTATCGTCAACTAAAACACTCCGTCCGACTAAAGACGATGCTTGTAAAGCTTGGCTAGATGACATAGAAGCAGCAAAGTTAGTAAATTGATCATTTAAATTTGACACGCCATCAGTAGTTGAAAAGGCGGTCATTTGAGATATCATTTCGTTGTTTTCAACTGGCTTTGTTGGATCTTGATGCGAAAGCTCTTGTGTTAATAACGCGAAAAAATCTTCTTGCGTTAGCATACCGCGATTTGGATCGGCCTCAGGTGTTGATGTTTCTTGCTGCCAACGAATATTGTCTAATGGACTAGAACCAGATACAGTTTCCATGTTTAATTCCTATATAAACTTAGCTTTTGCCAAGTGTTAGCGTTTTATTCAGCATATTTTTCGCTGACTCCGCTAATTGCACATTGGTTTGATATGAGCGTGAAGCCGAAATCATATTGGTCATCTCTTCAATAACATTCACATTTGGCTTATAAATATATCCTTCACCATCGGCCATGGGATGATCTGGAGCATATTCAACATTAAGTGGTTTATTGCTTTCCACCACACCGAGCACTTGCACACCAACCGACTCATTTTGCCCTCCGGCAGCTTTTTGCATCTCAGCGGCAAAAACTGGATGACGTGCACGGTAAGTTTTATCGACACTGCTACTAACACTATCCGCATTAGCTATATTACTGGCGGTTGTATTCAAGCGCACAGACTGCGCGCTCATCCCCGAACCAGAAACAGAAAATACATTAAATAGGCTCATAATTCTTACCCTCCAGTGATGGCTTTCTTCAAGCCCTTAATTTTACTATCAAGAAATTGCAGACTTGCTTGGTATTCCATAGAGTTTTCTAGATACAAGTTTCGTTCCACTTGTACATCTACGGTATTTCCATCACCTGTATCAGGTTGATTAGGCGTTCTAAAACCAACGCCATTATTGAGCTCCATGCGAACATCGAAATGTTTCTCATTGGTACGAGTCATACCTGTTTGTTGTTTGGAACTTGCTTGGGCTAACGCCGCCTGGAAGTCCATTCCTTTAGCTTTGTAGCCTGGGGTATCCGCATTAGCAATATTACTGGCAATCAGCTCAGCACGCTGCGCACGCACTTGTAAACCTTGCGGATGAATGCCGAATGCTTTTTCAAAACTAATAGCCATAAAAAAATACCTCCAAGTTAATGAAGGTATTTATTCAATATTTATGCCAGAGGTGTTAGAGGTGTGTTATTTTTTTTGGTAAACAATACCAGGATTACAACGGATCATATTAAAATCTTGGCTAATACCTGAAAGAGATTCAGAAGCGCCAAGAAATAAATAACGATCATTATTTAATGTACCGTGAATTTGAGAAATAATTTGCCTTTTTAGCTCAGGAGAGAAGTAAATCAATACGTTACGGCAAAAAACCAAGTCAAACCGTCCCATTAAACTGTAACTATTTAGTAAGTTTAGTTGTCGGAAACTGACCATTTTCTTAATGATATCTTTGACCTTTAACATGCCATTATCACCCGCTTCAAAAAACTGCCTTTTCCGTTCTAAAGATAGACCTCTTGATAACGATAAACTGTCATAATGCGCATATTTACAATGTTCCAACATTGTGTTTGAGATATCAGTGCCAATAATTTGAACACCTGCAGAAAATGCACCTGGGTTACTTTGCTGGTATTCATAAATAGCCATAGCAATTGAATAAGGCTCTTGTCCGGACGAGCTGGCTGCAGACCAAATTTTTAAGGGTGTTCGCTGACCCTTAAATTCAGGCAATAAGCGTTTCTTCAAAAGCTCAAAAGGGTATTCATCACGAAACCATAATGTTTCATTGGTTGTCATGGCATCAATAACTGCCGCACGCAATTGCCGCTTAACAGGGTTAAGGGTTTGTGCAACTAAATCAGACAACGATGGCACGTCAAATTTTATCATCAATGGCGCTAAGCGACTTTTCACCAAGTACTGCTTATTCTCACCTAAAACAATGCCACATTGCTGCTCTAGAAAGGTTCTAAACTGATGATAACTCTTATCATCAAGTTGCTTAGTTAACACTAGCTATAATCCACCTTATGTAAATAACCTAAATAAATATTAAGAAACTTCATCATGTTTTAGCCATTTTTTAACCGCTGTAGCTAGTTCATCAGGATGAAATTTAGGAATAAAGTCTTCTGCTCCAACTTTTTCTACCATAGCATTATTAAAAACACCACTTAAAGACGTATGCAAAATCACGGGAATATCCTTCATGCGTTCATCTTGCTTAATTTCAGCAGTCAGGGTATAGCCGTCCATTTCAGGCATTTCAATATCAGAAATTAACAAAGCAACTTTTTCAGTGATACTATTTTGACACCCTTCAGCAATACCTTGTAATTGATTCAATGCGTCTTGACCATTTTTCGCCAATAACATATTCAAGCCTAAAGGCTCTAGGGCTCGCTTAACTTGGTTTCGAGCAACCGTTGAGTCATCAGCGATCATAATAACGCGGTCACCAATATCTTCACCAACAGTAACATCAGCTACCCCCTCACTTAACTCAGTTGAGATAGGGCTAATTTCATTGAGAATTTTTTCAACATCAAGAATCGATACCATTTCATTTTCAATTTCGGTAACGGCAGTAAGGTAACTTGATTTACCAGCCCCTTCTGGTGGTGGCATAATATCTTTCCAGCTCAAGGTAACAATGCGCTCAACACCGGCAACAAGAAACCCTTGCACACTGCGATTATACTCAGCAATAATAACGAAACTACTTTCTGTTTGAACTATTTCAGGACCACCTGTAGCTTTACTTAGGTCAATGACAGAAATCGTTTGACCACGAATATGTGCCACACCTTTAATGAACTTATCCTGTTTCGGTAACAATGTCAGTCGAGGACAAGGCATAACTTCACGCACTTTGAAAACATTTATCCCAAAGCGCTGCCTGCCAATAAGTTTAAATAATAGTAACTCTAGTCGGTTCTGACCAACCAATTGAGTACGCTGATTAACTGAGTCTAATATACCTGCCATAAAAACCTCTTTAGTTATGCCAATGAAAAATTAACAAAGGCACAATTCTTGATTGTATTCCCAATTAAGCAATAACGTAAATGTTTTGACGTTATATATGTTAAATTGTATTCAGTTAAGCATAGACGAGTATTTTTATTTCCCTAGCAGCCAGATCAAAAAAATTATGAGTAAATTAAAGATATTAGTAAAGTTTGCCGTTATTTACTTAGCTGTACTCAATTCAAGTACAGCCATGACATTCGACCGTGATTATCTTTACAACTACATCAAATCTTATGTTGAAAGCAATGTGAGCATACCAGCTCAGGGAAAACTAAACGTTGAAGTATCTCCAATCGATCCAAGAATTTCATTACAGCCTTGCCTATCACCATTAACGGCAAATATACCTGAAAAACATAATGGTAGGAACGTAAATGTTAAAATTGTTTGCCCCGACGAAGACTCTTGGCAACTATTTATTCCGGTTAAAATCCAAACTATCGTGCCAATATTAGTTACTCGAATGCGTGTATCTAAAGGTACCTTGCTCGACAGCTCCAATATGGAAGTCATTTTTAAAGACAGTAGTCAAGTAAGAGGAACAGTATTAACGGATCCCAAGCTTGTTACTGGTGCGAGAATTAAACGAAACTTATCTCAAGGTAGTGCCATAACAAATAGAAATACTTGTTTTGTTTGTAAAGGGCAGCCAGTAAACATTATTGCTAAATCAACGAGTTTCGAAATTAAATCTTTTGGTATTGCTTTAAAAGACGGTAGTTTAGGTGAGCTGATCCCTGTTAAAAATAAGAAATCAGGCCGCGTAGTTCAAGGACAAGTTAACGCTATTAACCAAGTAATAATTAATTTATAATAATTTCTTAAGTTTTATACTGTTTTGCCGATAAAGGGTCAGAAACCAATAACTGTTGTAAATAGGACATAATAATGGCTATAAATATCAACAACTTGAATAACACCAATCAAGTAAAGCAAAAACTTGAACAGCAAGTACAGACAAAACAGCAAGTTACTCAAAGTACTGATATTTCACAACAAGCTAAATTAGCTACACGTGATTCAGTATCAATCACCCCTCAAGCAAAGCAAATGAGTGAACTGCAAAAAAAAGCTACTGACTCTTCGCCCGCGCTTAACCAGAAAAAAATAGATGAATTAAAAAGTGCGATCACCGCTGGTGATTACAAAATCAACCCAGAAAAGCTTGCTTCAAGTATCGCCAATTTCGAATTTGAGCTCGGTTAACTTAACGCTATAGCGGAGTAAACACATGTCTGAAAAAGTAACGCCACAACAATTGGTCACTCATCAGTTATCACAATTGGCACAATTAGAGGCATTGTTAAACACAGAAAAAGAAATACTCCAACAGCAAGATCCTGACGCACTCATTAAAATTACTGCTGACAAGAACGCCCTACTTTTAGCAATACAAGATGTTGATAATGCTATTGGGCAAAGCTTTGAGTTTAAGCAAGAAAAGTTAGCCGGTAACTTTAGTAATGAACTCGCAGAAATTAAGGCCAGTTTAGAGCGTAGTAAGAAACAAAACCAAGTTAATGGCTTAATAATTCATCAATCACAAATAGCGGTTGATAGAATGAAAACCTCACTATTAGTTAACCACAATAAGTCGTCAATGACCTATGATAATAAAGGTAAAACCTCAAGCGGTCTTAGTAGCTTAGGCATAAAAGCCTAATTAAATAGCAAACAAAAACCAGCTTGTTATCCAATCCTCAGCACAACACATATACTTAATATCACGATTCGATCCTGAGCATCATGAAAACCGTTTTCCCTAAATAGCTCCATAGCATTTTTTTACTCTGAATATAAAAAAACCAGCAAGTGCTGGCTTATAAATAGGTGTATCACAGTTTAACTTGTTAGTAATATGAAACCTTCTTTATCTCTTGACGATTTGATGATGCAATATATATGTCATAAACGTCTTTAAAGTCCAAGCTCAATTCGGTAGTGTAACTATCACCAACAGGGTAGCTTTTAACTACCTTTGCACCGCGAATAACCCCTTGCACTGTTGCTTTTAATTGCTGATTATCGATAAGTAAATTCGACATGGTAGTTTTACCATCAATATTCTGCCCGTAAACTTGTTCGGCTAATTCAGCATAAGCTGCAATCTTGGAAGCGTTTATCGCCATCAACATACGTTGTGTTTTATGCGCTGATTTTTGCAAACTAATCGGTGCTTGGCCAATAGCTGTTAATACTGGAAAACTTTTCGGCTTAACGGCTTGCCACTCTACATGTTTATCAAATACCGAAGAACATGCACTTAACACTAACGTACTGAATAAAACCCCAGCGCAACTAAATAAAATTTTCATGTCCAATACTCTTTCAGTTAATGCTATTGCTGTATCTCAATAGCACGAGCGTCATCAACCAACATCGCACTATCACGTAAAATCATGCCATCTTTCATTTTGACATTTTCATGGTGGTTAAAATCATCACCAACCACCCAAGCAGGAATAAAAGATTGGGCAGTAGCCACGACAACCCGAGATTGCATACCGATCATACGGGCATTAACGAGAATACCTTCCTCTTGCTGCATCATAGTGCCAGTAACGACATAGTCAATTATCTGACGTTCAGGCAGCTCTTTCCAATCACGACTAAATACATAATCGCCATCTGCCGTAACCCGAATATGACCAGTGGTTTTAAAGTCAATAACAACTAACCCATGACGTTGCATCTCATGAACAAAGCTTTCAGAAAGTTGATTACCTAGCCAATTTGTTGATTCTAAATTCTTTAAATCTACAAATGATGCAATAGCAATAGGTGTTTTAGGGCTAACAAATGAACTACTTTTCAACATTTGATAAGCGAGTCCTTTTACTACATCATTAATGGCATGACGAGGTAACTTAAAGCTGTTAATTTCTTGCTTGTCATCATAAGAAGAGCGATAAAAATCATCATTAGATCCCGTAGAGCAAGACATTACTGTCGGTATTAATATTGCAATAAGCCAATTTTTCATTGAGCTCCCCTCAAATAGTGAAAACATCATAAATCATATGCAAATGTTAAAGCAGGATTCACGCCAACATGAAACTTTATGTTTATTTTCTAGCCTGATAATTTAACCTTGAAATTAAAAAAATAACTTTCGCCATAACGATTATACGTAAAAATAACGACATTACGTTTATTTCAAACAGCGATTCTAGTTATACAGACCAGATGACAAGGAATCGCTTCTAGCCCCCACCCCCTTAGCACCTGATGATGTAACTTATGCTTTCTGGCTGCTTGGCCTTAGTTCCAGTGACTTTATAAGTAGGCACAAAACCTGCATATTTGTACATATTGATCGAACCAATTTTTAAAAAAGAGATACTTATGCGTCTATGTTTATTATGCCTTTGCTTTGCGATATATAGCGGCTCAACTTTTGGACAATGGTATGAGTCACAGGGTGTAGCAACAATAAAGCACAATGACAGTAAAGCGGCAAAAAACCAGGCAGTGCAAAATGCATTAAAAAAAGCCCTATTAGTAGCTGGTGCATCAGTGTCAAGTGTTCGTCAGGTGGTAAACGGTTTATTGACTCAAGACGAGATTAATATTCGAGCGAGTGGCAGTGTGAACTCTTTAGAACTCATTAGCGAGAGTTACACTGATAATGTAGTTACAGTTACTATTCGTGCTGATATTTTTTCACAGGAAAAGAAGTGCTTTGCTGCAGATTACAAAAAATCAATGCTACTAACACGTAGCAATGTATTACATCGTGAGCAAGCCAATATTGGTAGTATCTACGCAATTGATGGAGTATTGATCGAACAACTTGCTAAAAAAATACAGCATCAAGGTATTTATTTAGATACAAAATTGGCCCTTAAATCTAAAACAGAATTTTCACGCCTTAATCAAAGTTTACAAATACAAAGTTTAAAAAATTTAGCTATGTCATTAGCAAACATGTCGAACAGTCAATATGTTTTATTTTCTGAGATTCAAGATCTTTCAATGGCCAACGACGAAAATAATCATTGGCAATTTTGGCAAAATAATATCTACCAACGTCAATTCAATGTTGCGCTTTATGTTCATGATGGCGCAACAGGAGAGCGAATTTTAGATAAGCATTATCAAAGCTCAGCACCGTGGGACTTTGATAAACGCAAGCAAGTCGACGTTACAAGTAAGAATTTTTGGCAAAGTGAATATGGCAAAAAAATTAGCACTACATTAGACAACATCGTTAGTGATATTGATGAAAGCATGATGTGTCAGCCAACCCAGGGCAGAATTGTGCAAGTTAAGGGGAATTCTTTAACCTTCAATTTAGGGAAAAGACACGGTGTAAAAGTAGGTGACGAATTTTCGCTGTTACATTTAAATAACTTCATTAGTGATGATAAGCGCAGTTACCCTAGCTTACATATCAGCCCTTACAAAATTATTGTTAACTCTGTTAGCCAAGACAGCGCGCATGCAACTACTACCGAGCAACATATACTCGATAATATTCAAATTAACGACTTAGCAGTTAGGTACTAAGGCTATTGCCGCAAGTATTATCATTAACCTTATTTGAATGAGATAAACATCATTAACGCTATATGAGCACAACCTTGCCAATAAAAGATCATAAAACTACGGCAAAGATGATCTTTTATATTGATTTTTAACGGATAGTTTATAAAATAGCGCCGTTATATATTAGTCCTCATAGTTTAACTGGATAAAACTGCGGCCTCCTAAGCCGCTGCTCCAGGTTCGAGTCCTGGTGAGGACGCCATCGTTTAAATGCATCTAACAGACCTCTTGCCTTTTTCAAGCAATAAAAAAACCCCGCAATTGCGAGGTTTGTTTTTTAGTCTCGAACTAGTTAACTAGCTCTGTATTAGTTTGCTCTACTACAACGTCCTTGTCGTCTGCTGATGAACCGCTGCTCAACAGGGCTGACACTGCTAATATTGCTACTGCTAATATTACGGTAGTCAGTTTAATTCCGCGTGACGACGACCTGTTCATTATTCAATCCTATGTCAGGTTATATCTTTTTATTATTATTTGTACATACAACCAATTCACCCTATAGGATCTTCATTTTTATTTCAATAGCTTAGTTAAAATTTAAGAGTTAATTTAAAAATATAATTTCTAATAACATATTCACAGAGCAAAAAAGCAATAATATCCCACTAACATTACAGAAATGTGCTGAGTGAGCATTAAGTTAAAAATAATCATAGAAAAGTGCCAATAAAATTTGCAGTGGGGGGGTAGTCTAGGCGAAAATAAGCACAATTTTCATCCTTTCAAATTTTACAATAATTGGAGCAATTATGCCGTCGCGTCAACAACTGGCCAATGCAATTCGAGTTTTAAGCATGGATGCCGTGCAAAAAGCTAAATCAGGACACCCTGGAGCCCCGATGGGCATGGCAGATATCGCTGAAGTTTTATGGCGTGACTTCCTAAAACATAACCCAACAGATCCAAATTGGGCAGACCGCGATCGTTTTATACTATCGAATGGTCATGGCTCAATGTTGATTTATTCATTATTGCACCTAACCGGCTATGATTTACCGATTAATGAATTACAGAACTTCCGTCAATTGCACTCTAAAACACCAGGTCATCCAGAATACGGCTACACACCTGGCGTAGAAACGACAACAGGCCCATTAGGCGCTGGTGTATCTAATGCTGTTGGTATGGCTATCGCTGAAAAAACCTTAGCGGCACAATTTAACCGTGAAGGTCACAACATTGTTGATCACAACACTTATGTATTTTTAGGTGACGGTTGCTTAATGGAAGGTATTTCTCATGAAGCCTGTTCTCTAGCTGGCACATTAGGCTTAGGCAAGTTAATTGCTTTTTGGGATGATAATGGTATTTCAATTGATGGTGATGTTGAAGGCTGGTTTACTGATGATACGCCTGCCCGCTTTGCCGCTTATGGTTGGCATGTTGTCAGTGTTGACGGTCATAACCCAGAAGCTATCGCCGCTGCTATAGTTGAAGCAAAATCAGTCACTGATAAACCATCAATGATTTGTTGTAAAACCATTATCGGCTTTGGCTCGCCAAATAAAGAAGGTACACACGATTGTCATGGTGCACCTTTGGGTGACGATGAAATTGCCGCAACCCGTGAAAAATTAAATTGGCCTCATGCGCCTTTTGAAATTCCAGCCGATATTTATGCAGATTGGGATCAAAAAGACAAAGGCAATGCTGAGCAAGCAAGCTGGAATGATAAATTTGCCGCTTACCAAGCAGCATACCCAGAGTTAGCTACTGAGTATGAACGCCGAGTTATCAAAGGGGATTTACCTGCAGAGTTTGAAGAAAAAGCTAACGCGTACATTTTAGCTTGCCAAGAAAAAGCTGAAAATGTTGCCTCACGTAAAGCATCACAAAACACGATTGAAGCATTTGGTGCAATTTTACCTGAATTATTAGGGGGCTCTGCCGACTTAGCGGGCTCTAACTTAACGCTTTGGTCTGGTTCAAAAGGCATTCAAGACGATGCTGCTGGCAACTACATTTTTTACGGCGTACGTGAATTTGGCATGAGCGGTATCATGAATGGTATTTCGCTACATGGCGGCTTTATTAACTACGGTGCAACATTCATGATGTTTATGGAGTATGCTCGTAACGCAGTGCGTATGTCAGCATTAATGGGTATTCAAAACATTTTTGTTTATACGCATGATTCTATTGGCCAGGGTGAAGATGGTCCAACACATCAACCTATAGAACAGTTAACTAACTTGCGTACTACACCTAATATGGTGACATGGCGTCCAGCAGATGCAACTGAATCTGCTGTAGCTTGGAAAAATGCTGTTGAACGTCAAAACGCCCCAACATCGTTAATCTTTTCTCGCCAAGGTTTACCGGCGCTTAGCCGCAATGCAGCTCAAGTAGCTGACATAGCTAAAGGTGGTTACATCTTAAAAGACAGTGTTGGTACACCAGAAGTGATTTTAATCGCAACAGGTTCAGAAGTATCATTAGCATTAAAATCAGCAGAAGCATTAGGTGATAAAGTTCGTGTTGTTTCTATGCCATCAACCAATATTTTTGATGCACAAGACGCTGCTTACAAAGAGTCAGTATTGCCTACTAGCGTTACTAAACGTGTAGCAATTGAAGCTGCTCATACCGATTTTTGGTATAAATATGTTGGCCTAAACGGCAACGTTGTTGGTATGACAACCTTTGGCGAATCAGCGCCGGGCAATGTTTTATTTGAGCACTTTGGTTTTACTGTAGAAAACGTTGTAAAAACAGTTAATAGCCTTTAAGTCTTAATGCAATAATCATAATGTTATAGCCAGTTGAGTTTGCTTAACTGGCTATTAAATGATTAATAAAGTCACAATTCATGTCGAGTACATTTCGCTTAACTCACATTAAATCCGTACTGTACTCAACATAGAACGCTATAAATCAGAAATATATGTCAATTAATATTGCAATAAATGGCTTCGGCAGGATCGGCAGAAATGTTGTTCGTGCGCTATATGAGAATGCCAGAAACCATGATTTTAAGTTAGTCGCTATAAATGAACTTGCTGACCCCGAAGGTATCGCACACTTATTAAAATATGACTCTACCCATGGTCGATTTTCATTTGCGGTGCAACAAGACGGGGATACATTATTTATTGCTGGTGATGAAGTCGCACTTAGTCATGAAGCCGACATCAGCAACTTGCCATGGCAACAACATAATGTTGACATCGTTATTGATTGTACTGGCATTTTTGGCACTCAAGCTGACGGTCAAGCGCATATCGAACAAGGTGCAAAAAAAGTGCTTTTTTCGCATCCTGGAGCACAAGACTTAGACGCAACCATTATTTATGGTATCAATCATCAGCAACTTACTGCCACAGATGAAGTGGTATCAAACGGCTCTTGTACAACCAATTGTGTTGTACCGGTAATTCAAGTTTTAGATAAAGCCTTTGGTGTTGAAAGTGGTGCAATAACGACGATTCATTCATCAATGCACGATCAACAAGTTATCGACGCATATCATCCTGACTTACGCCGAACGCGCGCAGCAAGCCAATCAATAATTCCGGTTGATACTAAGCTTGCGGCAGGTATTGAACGCATTTTACCTAAGTTTGCCGGTCGCTTCGAAGCCATCGCTGTTCGCGTACCAACTATCAATGTCACCGCGATGGACTTAAGCTTAAATTTATCAAGCGACGTAAGCATTAACGATATCAATCAAGCTATTGTCGAAGCACAAAATAATGGTTTAGCGGGTATTTTAGGTTATACCACTGAGCCGTTGGTTTCTATTGATTTTAACCATGATCCACATTCGTGCATCGTTGATGGTAATCAAACCCGTGTCAGCCATAAGCGCTTAGTTAAGTTACTAATATGGTGCGATAACGAATGGGGATTTGCAAACCGCTTACTCGACACTGCCTTAGCTATGGCTATGACAACGGTAAAATAATTCGACACAAGATCATCAAAACATTACATTATTAAAATTTACTTAACAGTTAAACTTCTACCAACAGGGAATAAACATGTCAGTAATCAAAATGACCGACTTAGCATTAAGCAACCAACGAGTGCTAATTCGTGAAGACTTAAATGTGCCAGTTAAAGATGGCAAAATCACGTCTGATGCACGTTTAAGAGCGGCTTTACCAACACTAAAACTCGCTTTAGAAGCCGGTGCAAAAGTCATGGTAATGTCACATTTAGGCCGCCCAATTGAAGGCGAATACAATCCTGAATTTTCTTTACAGCCGGTAGCTGATTACCTTGCAGCCGCGCTGAATGTGCCGGTTCGTTTAGCAAAAAGCTATTTAGATGGCGTAGAAGTCAACGTTGGTGAGTTAGTATTATTTGAAAACATTCGCTTTAATGAAGGCGAAAAAAATAATAACGACGAGTTATCTAAAAAACTCGCGGCCCTTTGTGACGTATTCGTCATGGATGCTTTTGGCACCGCTCACCGTGCACAAGCCAGTACCCATGGTGTTGCAAAGTATGCCCCAACAGCGTGTGCCGGCCCATTATTAGCGGGTGAGTTAGCTGCATTATCAAAAGCACTTGATAACCCTGCCCGCCCATTAGTTGCTATTGTTGGTGGCTCTAAAGTTTCCACTAAGCTTACCGTTTTAGACTCGCTAGCGGGTATTGTTGACCAGTTAGTTGTTGGTGGCGGTATTGCTAATACCTTTATTGCTTCACAAGGCCACAACGTGGGTAAATCTTTATTCGAAGCAGACTTAATTGATGAAGCAAAACGTCTAACTAAACAAGCTAATGACAACAACGGCTCAATTCCAGTGCCAACAGACGTTGTGGTTGGCCAAGAATTTTCTGAGACAGCTCAGGCAACATTGAAAAATGTCAACGAGGTTGCCGATGGCGATATGATTTTTGATATTGGTCCAGACAGCGCAAAAGCCTTAGCAGAAATTATCGCTAATGCTGGTACTGTAGTATGGAATGGCCCCGTTGGTGTATTTGAGTTCGACCAATTTGGCCAAGGCACTGAAACCATCGCACGCGCTATTGCTGATAGCAAAGCGTTTTCTATTGCCGGCGGCGGTGACACATTAGCGGCGGTTGATAAATATGGCATTGCTGAGCAAGTATCCTATATTTCTACTGGTGGTGGTGCTTTTCTTGAGTTTTTAGAAGGCAAAAAATTGCCTGCAGTAGAAATTTTAGAAGCCCGAGCAAAAGGCTAATTCACTTTTAAACAATAAGCTGACAGCAATAGCTCTATCATTTTGCTGTCAGCTATTAATACCATGTAGGATTTAATTTACTTGCTATTATATGACCCATTAGCAAAGAAAGTTGAAACCTCATTTAAAAATTATGTTGCTCAGGGCGATTAGGTATTTTTTCTAGTGCAAATTACCAAATCCATCTGATACAATTACGATATGAAAGCGTTAAGTTTCACAGTGAAACTTATGCAAAACAATTTTACCATTATTATAATCACAGGAGTTAGTTCATGGCTTTAGTTTCTATGCGCCAAATGTTAGATCATGCCGCCGAAAATGGATACGGTATCCCTGCCTTTAACGTTAACAATTTAGAACAAGTTAGAGCCATCATGCTTGCCGCTAATGAAACCAATAGCCCAGTGATCCTTCAGGGCTCAGCAGGCGCTAGAGCATATGCAGGTGCACCATTCTTGCGTCACCTAATTTTAGCGGCAATCGAAGAGTTCCCTCATATTCCTGTCGTTATGCATCAAGATCACGGTACATCACCAAGTGTTTGTCAACGCTCAATTCAGTTAGGCTTTTCATCTGTAATGATGGACGGTTCACTTATGGATGATGGCAAAACCCCTTCAAGCTATGAATACAATGTTGATGTTACTCGACGTACCGTTGAAATGGCTCATGCATGTGGTGTGTCAGTTGAAGGTGAATTAGGTTGTTTAGGCTCACTAGAAACTGGTGAAGCTGGTGAAGAAGATGGTATTGGCGCTGTTGGTAAGCTTACTATGGATCAAATGCTTACAGACCCAGAAGAAGCAGCTGATTTTGTACAAAAAACTCAAGTTGATGCCCTAGCTATTGCTTGTGGTACATCGCACGGCGCTTATAAATTTACTCGCCCACCTACTGGCGATATTTTAGCTATTGACCGCATTAAAGCTATTCATAACCGCATTCCTAACACGCATTTAGTTATGCATGGCTCTTCTTCTGTACCACAAGACTGGTTAGCCGTTATTAATGAATTTGGCGGTAAAATTCCAGAAACTTACGGTGTGCCTGTAGAGCAAATTCAAGAAGGCATCAAAAATGGCGTACGCAAAATTAACATAGATACTGACTTACGCTTAGCTTCTACGGGTGCTGTTCGTCGTTTCTTAGCCGAAAACCCAAGTGAATTTGATCCACGTAAATTTTTGAAGGCATCAACCCAAGCAATGTCTGATATTTGTAAAGCGCGTTACGAAGCGTTCGGTACCGTTGGCCAAGCATCAAAAATCAAACCTATTTCTTTAGACAATATGTTTATGCAATATGCCAGTGGTAAATTAGACGCTATAATTAAATAAATATTTTAATTAGCTAACAACAAATTTATTTTAAAGGCGACCTTAGGTCGCCTTTTTAGTTTTCTACATTTCTCTCAATATGCCAATTGTAAGCTAGGCCAATAATTTCCATCTTGCGATGAACAATTTAATGTCATTTTTTTTCATGTTGATTATAATTCAGCCTTTAAAATAGCTTTTAAGGTAAAAAATGGATATAGCTCAAAACTGGCTTATAGATAATCAGCAAATGTTAATAGATTTTTCCATCAAACTACTTGTCGCTTTAGCAATCGTTATCATAGGTAAATTTATTGCTAATATGGTACGTAAAGGTGTCGTAAAGGTGATGCGTCACAAGGGTATGGATGATGCGATAATTTCATTCATCAGTAGCCTGCTATACGGTATGTTATTCTTTATCGTGATTGTTGCGGCAATATCACATCTAGGTTTTAACACCACCTCATTAGTTGCTATCGTTGGTGCTGCTGGTTTAGCTATTGGTTTAGCACTTCAAGGTTCGTTATCAAACTTTGCATCAGGGGTATTATTAATTGTATTTAAGCCATTTAAGTCTGGCGATTTTATTGAAGTATCAGGTGTTACCGGTATTGTTGAGAAAATATTAATTTTTTCAACTGAGTTAAGAACTGGTGATAATAAAACCGTTATTATTCCCAATGGCTCTATTACTAGCGGCACTATTACTAATTACTCAACAAAACCAACAAGAAGAATAGATTTGATTATCGGCGTGAGTTATGATGCCGACCTCGCGAAAACTAAAGCACTTTTACACAAAGTTGTCAGTGCCGATGAACGCGTATTAAAAGATCAAGCGATCACTGTTGGTGTTTCAGAACTAGCTGATAGCAGTGTTAATTTCGTAGTAAGACCTTGGGTTAAATCTTCTGATTACTGGCCTACTTACTTCGATTTACTTGAAAAAATTAAAACTGAATTGGACAACGAAGGCATCGAAATCCCATTCCCACAATTATCTGTTCATATGAATAAAGAGGAAAAAAATGAGTCTTAAGTTAATATCAGCCGCGTTGTGTTGTGTTTCACTAGCAACAGTAGCAGAAGAAGCAACCACACAGAAAGAAAAATCACCATACACTGCATCAGCAGAATTAGGTATGCTTTTCAAAACCGGTGATACCAACAGTGCAGATGTTAAAGCAGGCTTTGATTTTGCTCACGAAGAAGCGGCTTGGAAATCAACGGTACAACTGGATCTTTTAGTTAAGAAAAGTGATCAAGAAGATGAAGAAGGCGAAGAGCACTTCAACACTAGTGATCAAAAGTGGACGCTAGTAGGTCAAACTAACTATACACTTGATAAAGCTAGCCCAAATTACATTTATGCTAATGTTTCTTATGAAGACAACCGCTTTAGTAGTTTTGACAACCAGAGCTCAATTTCAACGGGTTGGGGTCGTCGTTGGTTCGAAACAGAGAAAGCAACCTTAGATGCTGATATTGGTCCAGGCTTTAAGCGCGATGTTATTCGTCAGACTGACACCCAAGATGAAGAAACTAAATCATCTTTTATCGTTCAGGCACAAGCATTGTACACTCGCCAAATCAATGAACATGTATTGTTTAAACAGTTATTAGTAGCAAAGTACTCACCAAAAAGTGACGAAAATAGTACTTATAAAGCTAAAACTTCAATTTCAACAAAGTTAATTGAAACATTACAACTGAAGTTCAGCATTACTTTGGATTACAATACCGAAGTTGATGAAGACAAAGAGAACTTAAATACTGAAACAGCAATGACTTTAGTGTATAGCTTCTAATTTTTCTTTACTAAATACCTCATCACTAAATAGTGAATACAAAAGCCAGTGGAGTTGCTCTTCTGGCTTTTTTAATAGCTACAGTTATTGAAAAGTGCTGCGTTAGACTCATCAAGCACCATGCTCTAAAACACACTCACTACTATAGCGCATTAACTTCAGCTATATAGCAAGAGCTGTACTCGTGACACCTAAGTCTCATTGTTATGCTGGCTACTTATAGTTAACCTGAACCCTGGATAATGAGTGCCTTATAAAGTAAATCAATAATTTAGATGGTAAAGCAACTACTTATCCGAGTTCGGATTAGTTACTGTCTATAACAATTATTTCTAATCGTTTCTTGGCCATTTACCGGCGCACCTTAGCTTTACTAATTACTGCAACTCAGAACGACTATTAAGATCTAATAACCGTATTAAAGCGTTATATTACTCGCCTATGTCACCTGAAATAAAAAAAGCCCTACTTGAATCAGTAGAGCCTTTTACTTTGGTTGGAACTTGTTTAACAAATGATTAGTTTGTCATAAATTTTTAACTAAATTGATTAGAAGTATTTTTTGCACCACCTGCTTTTAAGGCATTCTCACCGGCAAAATATTCTTTATGGTCATCACCCATATCAGAGCCTGACATGTTTTGATGTTTAACACAGGCAATACCTTGGCGAATTTCTTCACGTTGAACATTTTTAACATAACCAAGCATAGCTTGTTCACCAAAGTACTCTTTCGCTAAGTTATCAACAGATAATGCTGTTGTATGGTAAGTCGGCAATGTGATTAAATGGTGGAATACATTCGCTTCACGTGCAGTATCAGCTTGGAAAGTACGTGTACGTTCATCAGCGATAGCTGATAGTTCAGTATCGTCATACTCTGCACTCATTAAGTTAGCACGGTCATAAGCAGAAACGTCTTTGCCTTCTTCAACCATAGTATCGTAAGTCTGTTGACGGAAGTTTAGTGTCCAGTTGAAAGATGGTGAGTTGTTATAAACAAGTTTCGCATCTGGGTGTACTTTACGCACGTCATTCATCATGCCTGCAATTTCGTGAACGGTAGGTACTGCTGTTTCAATCCATAGCAGATCTGCACCTGCATTTAGCGCACCGATACAGTCAAATACACAGCGCTCATGACCTGTACCTTGACGGAACTGATATAAACCAGAAGGTAAACGCTTAGGACGCACTAGCTTTCCATCTCGATTGAAGCATACATCGCCTTCAGCCATATCTGCTACGTCGATTTCTTCAACATCGAGGAAAGAGTTATAAATATCACCAGAATCACCTGGCTCTTTAACAACAGCAATTTCTTTTGTTAAACCGGCACCTTCAGAGTCAGTACGCGCAACAATAATACCGTTATCAATACCTAGTTCTAGGAATGCATGGCGTAGCGCACGAATTTTCGCGTGAAAGTCTGCGTGAGGCACCGTAACTTTACCATCTTGGTGACCACATTGTTTTTCATCGGCAACTTGGTTTTCAATTTGCAAAGCACAAGCACCAGCTTCGATCATTTGCTTAGCCATTAAGTAAGTTGCTTCAGCGTTACCGAAACCAGCATCAATATCAGCAACAATTGGTACGACATGCGTTACATGATTATCAATTTGATCTTGGATTGCTGCTTTTTCGCTCTCAGTGGTTGCCGCATCTAATTGGCGAAACAAGCCACCCAACTCTCGAGCATCTGCTTGGCGTAAAAAGGTGTAAAGCTCAGCAACTAAAGAAGCTACGCTAGTTTTTTCATGCATAGATTGATCAGGAAGCGGACCAAACTCGCTGCGAAGTGCTGCTACCATCCAACCTGAAAGGTATAAGTAACGACGATCTGTTTGACCATTAAAGTGTTTCTTAATTGAAATCATTTTTTGTTGGCCAACAAAACCATGCCAACAACCTAACGATTGAGTGTATTTAGTTTTATCAGCATCAAAAGCTGCCATATCTTTTCGCATGATATCAGCAGTGTATTGGGCAATTTCTAGGCCTGTTTTGAATCTATTCTGCGTTCTCATGCGAGCTACTGATTCAGGATTAATAACATCCCATGAACTGCCAGCTTTCTCTTTGATTGCTTTAACTGCTTCTATTGCACTTTGATAATTAGACATATTACTTTCTCCAAAAGTCTTAACTGACAGTATTTATAATTTTGGTGATGTAACCGCTTATGAAAGCTGTCACACCGAGCAACACAAATACTAAACCAGCAACTATAAATAAACAAAATATATAATTAATATCCCTATCATTCACAATAAAAATAGTGGTGTATTAACTCTAAACGCTATTAGAAAATTATTAAGTTATTTCAATAGTTAATAATATTTAGTTTTAATAAACTCACCATAATATTAGTTCAATTTATTTATTTTTTTGCCAAATTTACTTGATTATCACTATAAGCCATGACATATATCTAGGTTATATTTTTGTTCAAGATTATTAATTTTATGAATATCTCAAAAATCGATTTAAACCTACTGATTTATCTTGATGTTTTGCTTAGAGAGAAAAACGTTACGCGTGCCGCAGGTCAGCTAAATATTACCCAACCAGCGATGAGCAATGGCTTAAAACGTTTACGAACATTATTTAATGACCCAATACTCGTGCGTACTTCTGACGGTATGGTGCCAACCGAACGTGCTCGAGCTCTGGCACCCGCTATTCGTAAAATTTTGTTAGAGCTAGAGGAAGCATTACAAGGCGAAGAGGAATTTAATGAGAAAAACAGCCATCGTGTTTTTCGCCTAATGGCCAGTGACTATGCCGCATCTACCTTGCTACCAAAGCTATTAAAACGCATCAATCAAATAGCGCCTAACGTCACCATAGATATCATGACGCCTAGTGATGTTACTTTTCATGATGTTGAGGCAGGCAAAATTGACATGGCTATCAATCGCTTTGACGAGTTACCACAGTCATTTCATCAAAAGACTATTTGGCGAGATTCATTCTCTTGCTTATTAAGTGCCGACAATCCCGTAGTGTCAAAATTTAATCTCAATACTTACTTGAGTGCAAAGCATGTTTGGGTATCTAAAACGGGTTTTGGTGTGGGTGTAGGTATGGACCCTAAAGATGTGCAAAAGCTAGGTTGGGTTGATGAAGCATTAGCACGCTTAGGTAAAAAGCGTGATATTAAGGTTTTTACCCGTAATTATCATGTTGCCATGCAGCTAGCGTTCGAAGATGAATTAGTTGCAACATTACCAACACGGGCAGCATTAATTCATAAAAATGACAGCAACTACACCATACTTAAACCCCCTTTCGATATTCCTGATATAGAACTAAAAATGATCTGGAGCCCGTTATTACATCATGATGCCAGCCATATTTGGTTTCGACAGCTAGTTATTGAAGCTGCTAACGAAGGTCCGTAAGGAAGATTAAGCAATTGTGAGCGCATTCAATAAAAAAGTAATTAATGTACTGTATAGTGTTTTTGCAATTTTTAGTTGCCTTGCTTTAGGCAAGCTTTGCTCGTATGTAGCGCCGGTATTGCCCGGTAGTTTATACGGGCTCATTATCTTTACTCTATCATTACATTTTCGCGTATTCGATGCTGATCGTATTAAAAGTACTGTTGTTTGGTGCTTAAAACATATGGGCGTATGCTTTGTTCCTGCTGGTGTTGGTATTATCAATCACTTTGATTTAATCAAACAGTTCGGTATTGCAATCGTCCTCATTACCTTTGCAACAACCTTTATATTACTTACGCTAGTTGGGCTTCATTATCAGCGTTGCCTCGCTGAAGAGGAGTAAATACCATCATGCTTACGGAGTTACTCAGCGCTCACCTGCTCTCATCGATTATTGCCGTTGTTGCTACCATTGTATTATTTCAGTTTATTGCCGTATTCCAACGAAAGCTTAATGCTATTTGGCTTCAGCCCATGCTATTTAGTATTTTAGCTATTATTGCTATTTTGCTTTGGCAAGATATAAGTTTCGATAACTATTTCTCAAATGCATGGTTACTCAATGCCTTACTCGAACCAGCCGTTGTTGCTTTAGGCTTTCCACTTTATCAGCACTTAGAAACCATCACGCAACAGTGGAAAAGCATTATTTTAGTGTTATCAATTGGCGCACTTATTGCCATTATCAGTAGCTTTATCATTACCATGTTAATTATTGGGGATTACACTATTGCCGTGGCACTATCACTTAAATCTATTACTACACCAATTGCTATTGCTATTGCTGGTCAGCTAGATGGTAATACCGCTATTACTGCCTTTGCAATTATCCTTGCCGGCTTTTTTGGTGCCTTAATAGGACCACGTTGGCTGACTTATATCAATGTTAGATCAGCAAAAGCTCAAGGCTTAGCTATTGGTGCGGCAAGCCATGCTATAGGCACAGCTACGGTGAGTAATATCAGTTACGAACATGCAGCTTATAGCTCTTTAGCCTTAATTGCTTCAGCAGTTATCACCGCGATAACCAGCCCGTTTATTATTAATTTTTTAGCTTCATTGTTACAGTAAGTAAAGCGCTTAGAAGCAATCAAAAATAACTTTTTCGGTATCCGTTGATTTAAAAAGTATCACACAACAAAAATTCACATGATGAATACCAAGAATAGAAACAAACAATAGCATGAATAAAAGTAGTTAACTGTAAGAACAAAAAAAATTTAAAACTTAATTAACAATAAGTTAAATATAAAACTAAATTTATTGCATGAATGATGGGATAAAAATAATATTGCTCACCTCATCACAGCTATTGCATCTGGCAGCCAATATTTTTACATTGCAGTTATCAGTTTTTCGATAAGATGTTAAACCCAGCAAACAGTCTTCCAAACTTTCAAAATAGGTGTCATATGACAACAAGAATTTCAATCGCAAATTTACAAGTTGCGGAAACATTATATAACTTTGTTAACAAGCAAGTTCTTCCTGGCACCACCTTAGCAGTGGAAAAATTTTGGACAGACTTTGCCAAATTAATTAATGATTTAGCTCCGAAGAATAAAGCTTTATTACTTAAGCGTACGGTATTACAGGAAAAAATAACTGCTTATCATCAGGCGCATCAGGCGAAAAATTTCGAATTTAGCGATTATAAGCATTTTTTAACTGACATTGGTTACCTTGCGGCACCGGTTGATGATTTTAGTATATCAACAGATAACGTAGATGCTGAGTTGGCTACAATGGCTGGACCACAGCTTGTGGTGCCGGTGATGAACGCTCGCTTTGCTTTAAATGCGGTCAACGCTCGTTGGGGCAGCTTATATGATGCTTTATATGGCTCAGATGTTATTTCTGAGTCAGGCGGTGCAGAAAAAACAAAAGCTTATAACCCTGCTCGTGGTGCTAAAGTTGTTGCATTTTCTCGTGACTTTTTAGATCAAGCTATCCCGTTAATTGATGGCTCACACCAAAATGCTCAAACTTATCACATTCAAGACAATGCGCTTGTCATTAAACTAGATAATGGCAAGAGCACTGCCTTGGCAGAATCCGCTTCATTTATCGGTTTTAATGGCGAAGCAGCTAAACCAAGTGAGCTTGTTTTTAAACATAACGATTTACATTTTATCGTGCAATTTGATGCAAGTAACCCAATTGCCCAGAGTGATATGGCCGGTATAAGTGATATCGCAATGGAGTCAGCACTTACCACCATAATGGATTGCGAAGACTCTGTTGCCGCTGTTGATGCAGAAGATAAGGTCATTGCTTATCAAAATTGGTTAGGGTTAAACCAAGGCACTTTATCTGAAAGCTTTGTTAAATCAGGTAAACAACAAACACGCACAATGCACCAAGATAAGCACTATCAAAAACTTGATGGTACGGTAGGAAAACTAAAAGGCCGTAGCTTAATGTTCGTGCGCAATGTTGGCCACCTAATGACCAACAACGCTATCCTTGACCAGCACAACAATGAAGTACCAGAAGGAATTATGGATGCTGTTATTACTTCATTAATTTCAACATATGATGTCAATCAGCAAAATACACTGCGTAACAGTGATAAGGGTTCGGTATATATTGTAAAACCTAAAATGCATGGTCCAGAAGAAGTCGCTTTCGCCAATGAATTATTTGATCGTGTCGAGGATCTCTTATCATTACCACGCAATACCCTAAAAATGGGAATAATGGATGAAGAGCGCCGCACCAGTGTTAACTTAAAAGCCTGTATTTATGCAGCCAAAGAGCGTGTTGTTTTTATTAACACCGGCTTTCTTGATAGAACAGGTGATGAAATTCATACTTCTATGTTTGCTGGCGTCATGGCAAGAAAAGCAGATATTAAGTTAACCAAATGGATCTCTGCATATGAAGACAATAACGTTGATATTGGCCTTGCTTGTGGTTTTAGCGGCAAAGCACAAATAGGCAAAGGCATGTGGCCAATACCTGATCAAATGGCTAATATGTTAGCAACAAAGATTAACCATGTCGAAGCAGGTGCGAATACGGCATGGGTACCATCACCAACCGCAGCAACATTGCACGCGCTACACTATCATAAAGTTAATGTTTTACAATTACAGCAGCAACTTAAAAACCGTACACCTGCCAATGTTGATGATATTTTAACGATACCATTGGCAGAAAATACCCAATGGTCTGAGCAAGAAATTTCTGACGAACTAGATAACAATTCACAAGGTATTTTGGGTTATGTAGTACGTTGGATAGATCAAGGTGTAGGTTGCTCAAAAGTGCCTGATATTAACGACGTCGGATTAATGGAAGATCGTGCAACCTTGCGCATATCAAGCCAACATATGGCTAACTGGTTACAACATAATATTTGTACTGCAGAGCAAGTGATAACAAGCATGAAAAAAATGGCAACCATTGTTGATCAACAAAACAAAGATGATGATCAATACCATGCGATGTCTGATAACTTTGACACCAATATCGCTTTTCAAACTGCATTAGCCTTAGTGTTTCAAGGCCACGAACAGCCTAACGGCTACACTGAGCCTTTACTGCATAAGAATAGACTTTTATTTAAAGCACAAACTAAGTAGCTAAGTAACGGCCTATGCTCATAATTGTTTTGAGTATAGGCCTATTTGCCAGTCATATTCCGCCCTATTTCAACGAGTAAAACTGTTAATAATTCTTGCCCTTTGCGCAGCTAGGTTTATCGCCAATATATAATGTAAAACCACCTTCTACTCATTAAATACCCTTGAACTACGACAAGTGCGGATCATAATATCGTTATTTATCTGATAAAATACACCGCTGGTCTTATTGCAGTCGCGTAAAGTCAAATTCCAACCTATATTGCTTTGTAACACAATGATACAATAGCTATATCATGGAACGATATAACATGGATATTTGATGAGGAATACAAAATGATCAGACCCACTAAGCTGAATTTAGTTGGCTCTATTTTTGTTATCTTGGGCTTACTGAGCTCAATTGCCCACGCCAACACAGAAGTTAAAACAAAAGCACAATATGCTTTTGTTATACATAGCGCTGTAAACCACATAAGTGTTATGGCAAAGAATATTAACGTCAGCTACAGTCCCACTAGCGTAAACGCTAATCAGCATTTATTTTCGCAACACTCAAAAAAACCTTTGTTAGGTATTCAAGTGACTGACTTTACAAACCTAGTCCCGAATAAATTTGAAAAGAAAAATTCTTTTTTTGAGTTTGCCGCTAAATTTAACGACAAATTACAACAAATATTGGCTTATTTTGATTTTTCAGCTAAAAGCACTGTACGAGATAGTGAAGTAATTAATACTGAACAAGCAAAAAGAAAAATTCACTTAAGTAATCAAAACAGTATTTTGCAGTTGCAACTACCATTGAAGCAAGACTGTAACACTCGTAAAAACTAAGCCCTGAACGGGTAATGTTTCTCATAAAAAAAGCCGCTTACTGCGGCTTTTTTACTTATTATACCCAAACTACTTGAAAATGCAGGATTCAGCAAGTCGAAAAAGGGTTAGCACCAAGGCATTGATTGAAAGGAATGGTTGTTCCATTGTTAAAATCAATAACGCCGGAGATGACCCTTTATCGACTTGCCCTAAGGGCGCTAAGCTAGAAAACCAGTGCAGCGTTGCATACATGGATGTATGTACTTAGCTTTTGTCTGGAGCAAAAAAGCTGTGCAGCACTTGATAAGGTTCCCACAGGGATGTGGGGCATTAGGATAATGCAGGAGCTATTATCGAGGATAACCATTATCTGCGTGCTGTGCCTTGCGCTGATTTCCTAGCTTAACGCTGAAACTGCATTTTCAAGTGGCTTGGGTATAAATCATAGCTGAGTTAAATATCAGCATTAAAATTGATAAACTTGCGCTTTACTCATCAGCTTTGACGCGGTAATTTTGTCAGCTGAGCAGCTAGCGATATCTTCTTTACTAAAAACTAAAATATTGTCTTTATATCGCCCCATTGACTTGGCACCAGCCGACTGCAGAATAAGACTCACATGTTCATTTTTAGGTAACGCTTTTAGGCCATTACCATATAAACATAGGGTTTCGGTCAATGTTACCGCTAATTGCTGATAGTATTGCGAACGCTCTTTATTTCTTTGTGCTTGCTCTGCCTGCTGCTTAGCAACAACTTGATGAGTTAATTTTGTCATTTTACGCTGATTAGCTTTTAATGTTTCTTCTTGCTCTGTCAGCTGGCTTAGTTCCTGTTTAAGCTCAGCTTTACGTTCATCGCTCGCTCTTGTAAGTTGATAGTTTAAATCTCGCTTTTCACGTTCAATGTCTCTTAATTCATAGGCAAGTTCTCGCTGCTCTTCTCTTAGCTCTCGAGTTTTATCACGATTACTTTCAAAAACTTCCATCACTCTTTCATAGCCCACTGCCGCAGACTCTAATGCTTGTGTAACCGTTTTATTAACATCGATATCATATTTTTCATGAAAGTCTTGGTTCACTTCTGGTGCAATTGGCGCTACTGGCATTTCAGGTAGTTCAGGCATAGAAAAATTAAAGTTATAATGCCCCCATTGACGATCACCAGCTGCCGAGCTAATAGTAAAGACCACGCCCTGACCACGTAAATACGTACTTTGAATACTATTAATTTTAGACGACTGGCGTGCTGACTCATCTGTTACTGACGATTTAATAATGTCACTCATTATTGAGAGTTGTTTATGCATATCCGCATACTTTTCTGTACTCTGCTCAACAGCAAAGGCAGCCCCTGACATCAGTAAACAAGGTATTACTAGCGTTGATGAAAATAACTTAAATTTGTTCATACTTTACTCCTCAGCAGTCCAATCAGCAGGTGTACGTTTTATATCACCCTGTTTTAATCCATAACCTTTCACATTATTTTGTTGATAGGCTTTATGGTATTTAATCGCTTGTTCGAGCTCTTGATATTTAATTTTTTGCTCAAGTAGATCGTCTTTTCGTTCGGCATTAATATATTGTATAAAGTCGCTAATATCTTCTTTACGCTCTTGGCGAGAAACCCCCATAATATAACTAGCAAGTTGTAAGTTATTATCTTGCTGCTTTACCTTGATATCAGCAGCGTAGTTGGCCAACAACACTTGCTGCTCTTGCGCAAAACGTTGCAACTTGACATCAACCAACGCCGCTATTTTTTCATCTTGTAAGTTGCTATTAGCCCCTGCAAAACTTAATACTATCGCTTCGTTTTGTATCACTAATTCAACTTTAAATAACACTAATGCAACTGCAAGGATGGAAAATGCCATTGACAATACAGGCAAACCACGCCATTGCCAGAAAGTGACTTTGTCATTGGTAAAAGCGCTCGCACGATCCCATGCGGGTACCGATTGTTCACCTGACATACTCACTTGATGCTCAATGGCATCAACAGTATTTTTACGCTGTTGCCATAGGGTTTCATGTGTTAAATCGCCGTCATCGACTTGGCAATCATCTGACTTGCCATCAAGCCAGTTAGCAAACTCTTGCTCTTGCCTTAGCTCATCTTTATTTGACATGGTCTAACTCCAAATGATCTTTTAATTTATCTAAAGCGCTATACAAACGAGATTTAACTGTATTTACTGAAATCCCCAACTGCTGTGCTATGTCATCAAAAGTGCAATGCTGAAAAAATTTTAACTCCACGACTAACTTTTGATTAATAGGTAATATCTGCAACGCTTGAACTAATATATTCGCTTGTTGGCCAGAAAACAGCTGAGCCTCTGGGCAGCCATCATTCGTGTACTCTTCTTGCTCGGGTACATCATCTAATGACTGGGTCGGTTTTTTTCGACGATAAAACTCAATACAACGATAATGTGCAATTTTAAATAACCAACCTTTAAAAGGGCTATCACCTCGAAATGAGGCTAAATTACGAAAAACAGCCATAAATACATCTTGCATTAAATCTAAAGCATCATCAGGGTTACTGACCATACGCAAGGTATAGTTATACAAGTTTTTTTCATATCGTTTCACTAAGGTAACCCAAGCTGATTTTTTCCCTTTCAGCGCTTGCTTTACTAGCGTTTCATCGCTTCGTTCAAACACTCGGCATCCTATTTTATTAAGTTAACTGACTCTTATATATTAAAAGTAGTGTTGGGTTGGTAAATAGTTTGAAAATTATAAATTATTTTCTAAAACAGCCGATACCAAGGTGTTTTTTAATCATTAAACCCTATCACATTACTATACCTAGCTTACCAATCGCTTATATTTATTCCCCAAAAAATCTACACCGAAGCTTAGTTTGGTATTCATTATCAACAATAAAGTCGAGTAACCTAGGCTAGAAACTCAATATTGCACAACCTTCTAAATGTTAAAGTTGTTATGACACGGCTAACCGTGAAATTTTCAGTAACATAATTTACTTTCAAGCTATTCTATTATTAAAAAAAATACGCTACAGTCCTCATTAAATCTAACAGCGAATAGGAAATATAATGGTCACAGCATCTGCACGCCATATTTTGGTTGACACTGAAGAGCAATGTCTAACATTAAAGCAACAAATAGAAGCCGGTGAAGACTTCTCAACCGTAGCAAAAGAGCATTCAAACTGCCCTTCTAAAGCACAAGGTGGTGCACTTGGCTCTTTTGGTCGTGGGCAAATGGTACAAGAGTTTGATGAAGTTGTTTTTTCTGCCGCATTGAACCAAGTACAAGGCCCTGTTAAAACGCAATTTGGCTATCACTTATTAGAAGTAACAGCGCGCAGCGAATAACACGCTGCTTTACAACGAAGTAAAAACAAACCTTTACTATCAGTAGCAGTAGCAACAAAAAAGCGAGGGTTTATGCCCTCGCTTTTTTGTTGCTACTGCTACTTCATACTAAATAAATTTACTCTGTTTATAGCGAGGTAGTTACGGTTTAAACCAACGCTTAAATTTTTCTTTTCGTTGGCTTAACAAGAAAAGCGCAATAACAAAGTACACTCCTGGCTCAACAATATCGGATTTAACCGACCAAAAAAAATGCAGCGCTATTAATAACAAGGCCAGATAAACCCCGTTGTGTAGCCTTTGCCAATTCTTAGCCATTTTTCGTTTCAATGAGCTCAATGATGTAACAGCTAAAGAAAACAGAATGATCAACGCAGCCATACCAACAGTAATGTAGGGTCTATCAATAATTTCATTAAAAAATAATGCCAAATCAAATTGCACTTCAAAAGCTAAAAAGCTCAGCAAATGACAAAATGCATAAGTAAAACTATATAAGCCAAGTAATCGCCTAACTTGTAAAAAGTAAGCTTGACGATATTTTTTTGCTAAAGGCATGACCACCAGCGAAAGCAACAGTAGATTAAAAGCCCCCATACCAGTAAAGTGAATAACTTCTTTTACCGGATCGGCGCCAAGCTGATCACTAAATGCCAACACATAAAGTGCCATTAAAGGTAAAAAAGACATTAAGTGAATAGCTATCTTAAGTAATAACACCCGATGTGCTAAAAAAACTGTTTTCAAAGACACTTTATTCGCTACAACATTTGTTCGCACTAATAATACTTCCTTAGGTCCATATTTTTATACATTTGTGCTACTTCTTCACCATAGCCATTAAACGGTAGTGTTTCAATACGGTTACGGGCAAATAAGCCACCGGTAGTGATACGCCTTTCACTTGCTTGACTCCAACGGGGGTGATCAACGTCAGGGTTAACGTTGGCATAAAAACCATACTCATGATCAGCAAGTCGATTCCATGTTGTTGGAGGTTGCTGTTCAACTAACTTAATGCTGACAATAGATTTAATGCTTTTAAAACCATATTTCCAAGGCACGACTAACCGAATAGGTGCCCCGTTTTGTGCGGGTAATGTTTTACCGTATAAACCTACACTCATTAAAGTTAACGGATTCATGGCTTCATCAATACGTAAACCTTCAACATAGGGGTATTGCACACCACCGCCTATACGGCGACTTTTTTGACCCGGCATTTGTTCAGGATCATATAAGGTTTCAAAAGCAACATATTTTGCTCGCGAATTTGGCGCTGCTTTTTTAATTAGGTCCGCTAATGAAAAGCCAACCCAAGGTACCACCATCGACCATGCCTCAACACAGCGAAGGCGATATATTCGCTCTTCGAGTGAGAAGCTTTTGAATAAATCGTCGTAGCCTAAGGTATAGGGTTTATCAACTTCACCAGAAATACTTAATTGCCAAGGATTAACCTTAAAGCTTTGTGCATTTTCAACAGGATCGCCCTTCGCTGTGCCAAATTCATAAAAATTATTATGTGAAGTCACTTTAGCTTCAGGGGTTAATATTTCTGTAGATTTTTCTGCTTGCTTAAAGTTCAAAGCTTGGCGTTGAAAGACCTCTGCACTTTTACTGCTGAAAAAATCTAATGGACTCGCATTAGCGGATTGGGCAAGTAAACTACCTGCACCTAGGAAGCCAAGTTGCTTTAAAACTTTGCGTCGAGCATGATAAATTGCTTCATCAGTGACTTGTTGTTCTGATAGTTGATAACTTTTTTTAGTTTTAATTAACATTTTTACCTCTAACCGAGCTAATTATCTTAGATAAATAGACCCAAGAAGAGGCAAAAAAATTCTTAATAAAAGCGAATGGATTAATTAACCATTATCATTAACGGGCAAACTTCTCTAAATACTTAATAATATCGCCAGACTCGTATAACCAAGTAACCGACTGATCTTCATTAACTATTTTTAAACATGGTACCGTTCTTTTACCACCTTCACGAATCAACTCTTCTCGATATTCTTCATGTTGATTAATATTACGTATTTCAATGTTTAAACCAAAACGCTTCATTGCACGACGAGTTTTTACGCAAAATGGACAAGCAGGTAATTGATATAAGCTCAAATGTGCGGTGCTAGCATCAACTTCTTTTTGTAATTGCGCTGAACGCTTAGGCGCACTTGGCGAAAATATAAAATTTAATAGCAATATTAAACGGCCAATTGGCCAACGAATTAAAAACATAATTGTACTTGTGCTCACTGTTAAGTTAATAAATTAGAATATGTGACGAACATTACCACATTAAATCATCAGGAATTTGAAACTCTGCATAAGGGTCATCATCAGAAACAACTTCATCAACAACTTTAGTATTTTGCACTAAAATAACCTTTTCATCTAAACTAGCCACTTTTTCAGCCGTCTCTGTGGTCACAATATAGGTTGTATCTTCAACACCACACAAAGCTAATCGGCCATTAACTAAAGCTTTATGCGTTATAGCATCAACAAATAATTTTTTAATTTTATTATTAAAAGTATAGTTATATTCTGCTTCACCATTGACGTTGGTTACTTGATGATGCTGCAAAATTTGTAAAATTCTTAATTGTTGCTCTTTGGCTAAAAGGGCTTGTTTTTTCTCATTATTTAAAGCGATATCACGGGCCAACTTTTCTTTTTTCGCCAGCTCAAGATCTTGCTTTACTTGTTCTTGCAAGCTACTTTCAACATTAACGCCACTACGCTTTTGCTTGCCTTTTTTACGCTTATCACTATTTGCTTGTCGTGCTTTTTGCTTGGTAGTTAAACCTGCTTTTAGCAACTGCTCTTGTAACGATGCCATTTTTTATCCTATGGGACGAGGTTCTATATTGGCGCTATTTTATCAGGTCATTTACGATATTACAGCACCCAATAAAAAAGCAGCTTACATTGCTGCTTTTCTATTCTTTACAACGTATTTAATCACACGTTAACGCTTGTAGCTAAACAATACCATATTGTTTTAGAGGTAACTCTCTATAACGCTTACCGGTAGCATTAAAAATAGCATTACATATAGCGGGAGCTATTGGCGGTACACCTGGCTCTCCAACACCACCAGGAGGGGCATCACTGTCAATAATTTCAACATGCGTAGTTGGTGCATCAGCAAATCGTGCAATTTGATAATTATCGAAGTTATTTTGTTCAATCACACCATTTTTCGCGGTAAGTTCACTATAAAAGCTATACGATAGGGCAAAAATAGCTGCGCCTTCCATTTGCGAACGAATACGTTCTGGATTTACGGCTAAGCCACAATCAACTGCCATCCAAACATCATCAACGCTAATTTTTCCGTCACTGTTTTCTGAAACCTCAACGATACAAGCAACATAACTAACGAAGCTGCGATGCATAGCAATACCTAAACCATGCCCTTTAGGTAATTTTCTGCCCCACTTTGCCATAGCACTAACTTTTTCAATTACTGCTTTCATACGCGCTGTATCAACAGGGAATTTTTCAAGTGTTTCGCCGTAATTTCCATACTCGGCATTTTCAAGAGAAAAATCTATTTTTCGATCTTTACCTAACATAGATAGTAAATGATCTTTGCTATCTAACCCTTTGGCATGTGCAATTTCATCGACAAATGATCCTATAGCAAAGGCATGATTAATGTTAGTAACCGAGCGCATCCAACCGATACGAGTATGCGCAGGCGCTTTACCAGCAGCACAACTAACATTAGCGATATCAAATGGCATGTCAATCAAACCTAAGTTAGCTTCTGTAGCAATTAAATCCGCCCCTTTACTGAATGTGGAGCCAATTGGAGGCTCTGCAACATGATGTTGCCAAGCGATGACACTACCCGAACTATCAAGGCCTGCAGCAAGTTTTTGATAGCTTACCGCATGATAAAAACCGTTCTGAATTTCATCTTCGCGTGTCCACATAACTTTTATTG
Source organism: Cognaticolwellia aestuarii (assembly GCF_002000025.1). Taxonomy (GTDB): domain Bacteria; phylum Pseudomonadota; class Gammaproteobacteria; order Enterobacterales; family Alteromonadaceae; genus Cognaticolwellia; species Cognaticolwellia aestuarii. Next base: position 158,909 of record NZ_MUZV01000007.1, on the reverse strand, counting down.
GTACGTTCAACTGCTTAGACAGTATAGCGGCTTCAACAACAAAGTCTGGCTTAGACTTACGGCCAAAACCACCACCTAATAACGTCACATTAATATGAACATCTTCTACAGCAACACCAGTGCTTTGTGCAACAGATGCTTGTGCTGATTGTGGTGTTTGTGTACAAGCCCAAATATCGAACACGCCATCATGAAAATGTGCAGCTGCCGCTGGTGGTTCCATAGGTACATGGATTAATTCTGGCACATAGTATGAAGCATTAAGCACTTGCTTAGCCTCAGACAAGGCTTTACTTACATCACCTTTAGTACGTAAAATTTTTGCAGGTTCATCACAACTTTTTGCTAGAGCTTTTTTATATTCATCACTATTGTAACTTTGGTGCTTACTTTCATGCCACTGTATTGCCAAGGCTTCACGGCCTTTAATAGCAGCCCAAGTGTTTTTAGCAATAACAGCCACCCCACCTAGCGGTTTAAAGACAACAGGCTCTGTTAAGTCAGGTAACTGCACCACAGCAATTACGCCAGCAATAGCTTTAGCAGCCTCAGCATCGAAAGATTTAACTTTGGCACCTAATACCGGCGGCCTTGCTACAACAGCATATTGCATGTTGTCTAATTCAACATCAAAGCCATAAGTAGTAGCACCAGTAACTATTTTTTCGCCATCAACCAGTGCAACATCGGATTTACCGATGAAATTAAAGTCTGCTTTAGCTTTTAGTTTCAATGATGAAGTTTCAGGTAATGTTAACATGCTGGCCGCTGTTACTAAGCTTCCAAAAGATAACGCTCGGCCTGTTTTTTCATGAACAATAGTATTATTTACTGCAGAAGTTTCATTTACATCTACTTGCCATTGATTGGCAGCAGCTTGCTGCAACATCATGCGCGCTGAAGCGCCAGCTTCACGCAGTGGTTGATAAAATCGTCTTACAGAACGAGAGCCATCGGTGTTTTGACTGCCATATTTTTTATCACCTAAGCCTTGTACAACGGCTATTTTTTGCCAATCTGCACCCAATTCATCAGCTACGATCATCGGAATACTGGTTCTTATCCCTTGACCCATTTCAGAACGGTGCACAACAATGCTAACGATATTATCTGCGCCGATTTGCACATAAACATTCGGAGCAAATTTTTCTGTACCCGCAACGCCTGCTAACGCTTTTGGAATCGTCAGCATTGACGGCAACTGTACACCTAGCACTAAAGCTGTAGAGCTAATGCCGAGTTTCTTTAGAAAACCTCGACGACTAACATTTTCAATCTGTTTCATGGTTAGCTTCCTTTTACTTCAGTGGCTAAATCTGCAGCATGATGGATCGCTTGCTTAATACGTTGATAAGTACCGCAGCGACAAATATTGCCACTCATGGCAAGCTCGATATCTTGATCATTAGGCTTAGCATTACGCTCAAGTAACGCCACAGCCGACATAATTTGTCCTGATTGGCAATAACCACATTGAGCAACATTTAATGCTTGCCATGCTTGTTGTACTACATGTTCGCCCTGCTTAGAAAGCCCTTCAATAGTCGTGATTTTTTGCTTAGCAACCGCCGAAACTGGCGTTATGCAAGCACGAATAGGTTGACCATCAACGTGGACAGTACAGGCTCCACATAAGCCTTTACCGCAACCGTATTTAGTACCGGTGTATTTTAAAATATCTCTTAATGCCCATAATAATGGCATATCGCCATCATCGTTGAATTGATGCGCTTTACCATTAATGGTTAAGGTGATCATGCAATCGCTTCCTTCTTAGTTTATTAAGCGTTGTTTATTACGTGCTATTTTATTAAATGTCATTTTGCTGACGCAATGATTAAACGTCAATTTGCATCTTCATATGAGCTAATTGCTCTGGTGTGTCTATATCAACAAAGGCATGTACTAACGGCACCTTTAATAATAACTTTTGGTATTTTTTTAATAACGGTCTTGCACCTTGTTGCCCAGACAATTGCGTTAATTCGCAGAAGTAGCTTTGCGGAAATACGACAGGCGGACCAAGTTTTTCATTGTTCATGGTTTCTTCAGAACCCGGTAATTGCGCAACAACAATAGCATGATGCTGCGCTTGCCAATAGCCTTTGTGTCGTATCAAGTCGGCAGCCGTTAATTGCCACTGATCGACTAAAACGATCATAACCGCTTTAATTTCAGAGGGAAGCGCTTTCACCCCAGCAGCAATTGATGACGCCATACCGTCCGACCATTGGCTATTAATAATAGTATTGATTGGTAAATGGTCAATATGACTTTGTACTTGCTCAGCATTAAACCCTAAAACACAATAAACATCTTTCGACACTGATAGCGCTTGCTCAAGTTGAACTTCAATTAAGCTTTTACCGTCAATAGGCAGCAATTGTTTCATCTGACCTAAACGTGCTGACTGTCCTGCTGCAAGCACCATTATGGCACAGCGATCATTTAGCGGCTTTACTAGCACCGTCATATAATACACATCATTAACATTGCTGAAGCTAGTTCATACATCAACCGTATGACTCCATATTATTATTACTGAAAATCAAATGACTACATAGTTACTAATATTGTAGCTAATATCAAACCAAGTTAACCATAGCGCATTAAAACCTCAACGAAATAAATGTAAATAAAAATGAATAGTTAGGCTAAATTAATCACCAAAGCGAGATTCAAACAACAAGAGTTTTCAGGTACTCTACAAACACGCTATTGTTACCTTGCTAATAACTGATGAAACATTTGAAAAACACCCTACTCGTCATATTTTTTATGCTGCTTTTAGTATTTGCTACCCTAAGTACTTGGGTTTATAGCCAAATCGACAGTGCCTTACCACAATTAGAGGGAAAACGGACACTTTATGGTTTATCAACCAGCGCCACCATAGAGCGTGACCAGCAAGGTATAGCAACAATTAAGGCTGATAATCGCCTAGACTTGGCAATAGCGACTGGCTTTATTCATGCCCAAGAGCGTTTTTTTCAAATGGATTTACTGCGTAGAAATTCTGCTGGTGAACTGTCAAGTTTATTCGGCGAGGCAGCAATCGCTTATGATAGTGACATTCGTCGTCATCGTTTCCGAGAACGTGCTAGTGCGATAGTAGCACAGCTGGCAAAAGCCGATTTAGCATTAATTAAAGCGTACACTCGCGGGGTAAACCAAGGTTTAAAATATCTTAAAGCAGCACCTTTTGAATACCTATTGTTACGTCAAGAACCCGTTGAATGGCAAGAAGAAGATACGATTTTAACCGTACTTAGCATGTACATTGATTTACAATATCAAGACGGTAAACGTGAGCGTACACTGGGCTTATTACAGTCGACACTAAGTCCTGAGGTATTTGCATTTCTAAATCCTAAAGGCAGTCGCTGGGATGCCGCCATAGATGGCAGTAAATTTCCATCATCGCCATTACCTAAAGCTCCCTGGCCTTCTGCATCTAGCGAAGACCTGGCCCGCTTACTGACTCATCCACAGTTTACCCCATCATTAATTAACCCAATACCTTCAATACTCACCAGAGAAAAAACACTTCAAAGCGAAGAATTTCCAGGTTCAAATAATTGGGCCGTTGGCGGTGCGATCAGTTCAACGGGTAGTGCTATTGTTGCTAATGACATGCACTTAGGCCTTAGAGTACCTAATATTTGGTTTAGGGCTTCTTTTGAGTATAAAACTGCTAATAACAGCGCTGTAAAAGTTACCGGTGCGACACTACCGGGCACCCCTAATATGATTATTGGTAGCAATGAACATATTGCTTGGGGATTTACTAACAGTTACGGCGATTGGAGCGATATTATTGTGCTTGAAACAACGCCTGACAAAAAGCAATACTTAACCCCCGATGGTTACCAAGACTTTATCAAGCACAAACAAATTATCGCCGTCAAAGGTCAAGATGCGGTAAATATTACCGTTACCGATACCATTTGGGGACCAGTGATAGGTGAAAATGCCGCAGGTGATTTATTAGCATATCGTTGGATCGCACATGACAATGCAGCGGTTAATCTCGCCATTACTGGTTTAGAAACCGCTAAAAATGTCGAACAAGCTTTTGCTATAGCAGCAAGCACCGGCATGCCAGCACAAAATTTAATGGTTGGAGACAAACAAGGTAATATTGGCTGGACCATTATGGGACCTATACCAGTGCGCAGTAAAGCCTTTGGTGAAACACCTACCTCCTGGGCTAATGGCGAGAATCAATGGTTGGGGCTTCTACCTGCGGTAGATTACCCTAAGCATATTAACCCGAAAGATGCCCGTTTATGGACCGCAAACTCTCGAGTTGTTGGAGGTGAAATGCTCAACAAAATAGGTAACGGTGGTTATGCCATTGGCGCGCGATCATCACAAATAAAGCACAACCTTAACGCTAAAGCATCATTTGATGAACAAGCACTACTCAATATAGCCTTAGATGACAGCGCCAAGTTTTTATTACCTTGGCAGGCGTTTATGCTATCTGAAGTTCTCACTGAAGAAATGTTAGCTAAACATAGCGATTGGCAGGAAGTAAAAAACATCATAGATATTGATAATTTATCTGCTAGCACTGATTCTGTGGCTTATCGATTGGTGAGAAATTTTCGGTTAAACATTAGAGATCAAGTCTTCGAAATTTTTAATGAGAATATGACAAAACTTGATGCGGGCTATAGCTTCAGCACTATTCGTCATCAAATAGAAACGCCGTTATGGCAACTCGTGAATCAACAACCAGATAATTTCCTTTGGCGACAACATGAAAGTTGGCAAGCGCTATTTGCAGCCAGCCTTGAAAAAACCTTAGCGCAAATGACAGCATCAACAACACTTGCCAACGCAACATGGGGCAAACAAAACATCAGTAAAGTACAGCATCCATTAAGTCGTGCGGTACCCTTTATTGGTCAATGGTTAGATATGCCTGAAGTCGAATTACCTGGTGATAGTTATATGCCGAGAGTACAAGGCAAGTCATTTGGTGCATCGCAACGTATGGTAGTCTCTCCAGGACACGAAGAAAATGGCATTTTTCATATGCCAACTAGCCAATCAGGTCATCCTTGGAGCCCATATTACGGCGTCGGACATGACAGTTGGGTAAAAGGTCAAGCAGGAAACTTCCTACCGGGCCCAAGTCATTACAAACTCACTCTACTCAGTTATTAGGAAAAAATATGACCACGTTAATTATTTGTTTATTTATCGCTGCACTTTTACCACTGGTTGCCAAAGTACCGGTGGCATATGCAATGCATAAGTTGGGACGTTACAACAATAACCACCCGCGAGCCCAACAAGCAGAGTTAACTGACTTTGGTGCGCGAGCTTTGGCAGCACACCAAAATGCCTTTGAAGCATTGATTATATTTGCGCCCGCCGTATTATTGGCAATAGCGACAAAAAATACAGGCACCGTTATCGAACAGCTTGCTATTACCCACGTTATCGCAAGAGTACTTTATAATATTGCTTACTTAATGGATATTGCGACTATTCGCTCATTAATCTGGGCGGTCGGTATGGTTAGTGCTTTAGCCATGATTTTTCTTTGTCTATAAGTACATTGCTACGTTCATGGGCTTAAACTTTTTCTTTGGCTTTAAATACAAATAGGCATAAAGAAACGGTTGACTATTGCAACAGGGTAGATACAGTAAAGCTATGCAAATGACAAAATTTAACTTTTTCTTTAACACTTTCTTTCTCTCAGTTATCTGAGCGAGCTTTGGGTTTTGGCATTTATAAAAAAACCTCCTACTGGAGGTTTTTTCGTTTTTAAAGCAACAAAAATTAATAGCAAAATCAATTCATAACAACTTATTAGGAAAACGCGGTGAACGAAGCATTAGATTTAAATAAAATACGTGAAAAAATTACCCACCTCGATCAGCAGCTACTGACTTTATTTGCTGAACGCCGCGCTCTAACTTTAAATGTTGCCAAAAGCAAAGCCCATCAAATTCGACCTGTGCGTGATCAGCAACGTGAGCAAGAACTCCTAATTCGCTTAATTACAGAAGGCAAAAAGCTAGGATTAGACGCTCATTACGTCACCAGTATTTTTCAAACCATTATTGAAGACTCAGTACTAAATCAGCAAGCCTACTTACAAACATTAACTAATCCCAATATGCAAGAACCGACAGTAAGCGTAGCGTTTCTTGGTGATAAAGGCTCATACAGCTATTTAGCTAGTCATCGTTACTTTTCTCGTCGGGCTGAAAAAATTATTGAGCACGGCTGTCAAAGTTTCGCAGAGATCATGCAACAAGTAGAATCAGGCATGGTTGATTACGGTATGCTGCCAATTGAAAACACAAGTTCAGGTAGTATCAACGAAGTTTACGACGTACTGCAACATACTAACTTATCTATTGTTGGCGAAATTACTCAACCCATTGAGCACTGTTTGCTCACGGCAGTTAATAGCAAACTAGCGAATATTAGAACTATTTATGCACATGGTCAGCCTTTCGCACAGTGCAGTAATTTTCTTGATAAGCAAAGTGATATTCGCATTGAGTATTGTGAAAGCACGGCTGATGCCATGGCTAAAGTTTATGAATTACAAGACGACAGTGTCGCCGTTATTGGCAGTGAAGAAGGAGGAAATTTATATCAACTGCAAGCCTTAGAAAAGTCTATTGCTAATCAAACCGAAAATCACAGTCGCTTTATCTTAGTTGCTCGCAAACCTATCGATGTTGCCGAGCAAATCCCAGCAAAAACAACATTAGTCATTGCCACTGGACAAAAGCCTGGTGCACTGGTTGAATGTTTACTTGTACTGAAAAATAAAGGTATAAACATGTGTAAACTTGAATCACGCCCGATCCAAGGTCGTCCTTGGGAAGAAATGTTTTATATCGATGTTGAAGCAAATTTAAAGCATGCAACTCTTCAAGAAGCCGTCAGTGAAATTACCGAACAAACGAATTTTATTAAAGTATTAGGCTGCTATCCAATTGAGCATATTAGCCCAACAAACGTCCCAAGTAGCGCGTTAACTTGAGATAATATTCAATGTTAAACTCATGATATTTGAGCTCTAAAAGGGCAGTATAACTGCCCTTTTCATACTCAATACAATGCCATTAGTTAACTCATATTAAGCTCGGGTGAGCTCTGTTGCCTTGGTCTGGGCTGCGTCACTTTAACCAATAATGCTAATTAAACGACTAACAGCTTTATTGTCAACCAATAGCTCGCTAATAGTTGCTAAAAATCCCCGGCTAAACGGCTACATTGCATCATTACACTTGTATTAAGCTTTGTGCTTAAAGCAATATCGCGAATAATTTAGCCAATATCATTTTTAATTAACGGATTATAAAGCCCGTTAGCCCAGCCTGAGTTCAGGTTAGTTAAGTTTTCTTGCGACTTTTATATCCGACTATTGCAAAAATTAACAAAGCTAAAAAGAACATACCAAAAGTTGAACTGCCTTGGTCTGCTTCAATTTCTTCAGGTGTTAAAATAACTTGCTCTGGCGTTTTTATTTCATAAGCTTGATAAAAGTCACCATTTACTTGCCGTGCTTTTAAACTAACCACTTTACCTAACAATGTTTGAGACTCATCATCTCGACAATAATCAGCACGAAATCTGACACTTAAATTAAAGGTTAAAGCTGAATTTTCTAACGATAAAGCTGCCGCACCTTTGTGTGGACAATGTAACTTTAAAATCATACCGTCAAAAGTTTTTATATCGTTTAATTCAGCGTATGGCTTAGTATCTAAAGTACTTTTGATACCAATAAATAGAAATAAACATGCGAATGCTAATGAAATGATTTTAGTCAGTTTATTCATACTACGTTAAGTCCAAATGAGTGTAGAAATATTCTATGTGACATAGTAAAACAAATTGAGCCGTGTTCTGCCTTATTTCAGATCATCATTTAAACGATTACTTGCCAATAGCAATTTTCAAAAAGACTCAGGTTGAAATAATTGATACTTTTTGGCTTTTTAATCGAAAGAATAAGGCACTTAACATTAAAATAAATAGTATAGGCATAGCAGCAAACATCAAAGTAAACAGCATGTAAGGCGCAATTAACAAGGTTAAGCAGATAAAGCACAGCATAGGTAGTAATAGCCAAAAAGTATGCTCACTCGCACAAAGTCTAAAGCCTTTATGCATAAAAACTAATAAACATATACCCAAACCACTTGAAAATGCAGGATTCAGCAAGTCGAAAAAGGGTTAGCACCAAGGCATTGATTGAAAGGAATGGTTGTTCCATTGTCGAAATCAATAACGACGGAGATGACCCTTTATCGACTTGCCCTACGGGAGCTAAGCTAGAAAATCAGTGCAGCGTTGCAGCACTTGATAAGGGAATAACCATTATCTGCGTGCTGTGCCTTGCGCTGATTTCCTAGCTTAACTCTGAAACTGCACTTTCAAGTTGCTTGGGTATAAACTGACCAAACTTGCCGTGATTGCAGTAACTGAACCAGGATAATAATCAAGGATAAAATCGGTATGCGGGTGCAGAATACTCGGTACAGGAGCTAAATGGCCAATTTGCACTAACCAAACTAATGAGCCAGCCAATAAACAGCCAAAATTAAATGACCATAGTTTCTTATTCACATCAAACATCACATTACTCAAATTTATTTTTATTATTTCCCTCTGTTATATATCAAGTTCATTTTTTAATCAAGGTGTGTGAATTTTATACTAAAAACACATTAGACTGTTAGCTAGCCATAAGCTCTCGAGTATTGTGTTACCAGCATTCTGCTTCATCTACAGATCATAGATGGGGATAAAATAAAAAGGTCCATATAACATTGCTGCTATATGGACCTTTCGCTAAAAATTTTAAGTTTACTGTTAAAATTTATTTCACTTTATTTCACTTCATTTCTGCTTGTTGCCTTGCTATTTCTTTAGTTATTTCTTGTGGTGAGCCGGTATTTCGACATAACCAATAATAAGCGCCCGGCACAACAAATAAAGTAAAAATACTTGCTAATGATACACCCGCGAAGATAACCACACCGATCACCATTCGGCTTTCAGCTCCCGGACCTACAGCTAGTACTAATGGAATAGCACTTGTGACCGTGGTAAAGGTTGTCATCACAATAGGTCTTAGACGTTGTGTTGCGGCAGAGATTAATGCTTCCTCAAAGGCAATGCCTTTGTCGCGCAGCTGGTTGGCAAATTCCACGATCAAAATACCATTTTTTGCGGCTAAGCCAATCAACATCACAATACCTATTTGGCTATAGATATTGAGGCTCATACCCATCAATTTAAGCCCTGCTAAAGCCCCTACTAACGCTAACGGCACAGTCAACATAATAACAAAAGGATGAATAAAGCTTTCAAATTGCGCTGACAATACTAGGTAAGTTATCACTAAAGCTAAAGCAAAAATAAAGGCAATAGAGTTACCTGACTCTTGCAATAATTGCGACTGACCTTTGTACGCTACTTGTGCTTCTTCAGGTAGGTGCTCAGCTACAGCATTATTTAAAAAGTCTAAAGCATCACCTAAAGCATAGCCATTAGCTAAACTAGCAGTAATCGTGACACTACGTAGACGATTAAAGCGATTTAGTTGTGATGATGTCGCATTCTCTTCAATCGTGATCAAATTTGATAACGGGATTAACTTGCCACTAACCGAAGAGCGAACAAAAATATTGTCGATATCTTTTGGATTCGAAAAGTCAGTTTTTTCACCTCGAATAACCACATAGTACTCTTCACCACGTTCAACAAAGTTAGTAACTCGGCGCTGGCCCAACATAGTTTCAAGAGTTCGCCCAATATCCCCCACTGACACCCCTAAATCAAAGGCTCTGGTGTGGTCAATTTTCACCAATAATTGTGGGTAAGTTTCTTTATAGTCGCTATCAATGCTGTGCAGGTTAGGGTTTTCTTGTGCTTTTGCGATAATAATATCGCGCCATTTAGCTAGCTCAGCATAAGTATTCCCTTGTAACACAAAGGCCACTGGGGAGGTTGAGCCTCCGCCACTTAAGCCCCTTCTCATCATGGCAAACGCTCTAACATCAGTGACTTTAGACAACTCACCATTAATTTTGTCAATAAAGTCAAAGGTATCAATTACCCGATCTTTCCAAGCAGGCATACCAACAATGGCAATACCGCCGGTACCACCGAAGCCAGGTACACGGACAAGCACACGATCGAGTTCACCATTATCTTGATGCACCAACAGTTTGCTTTCTATCTCCTGCATATTTTTGACATTATTTTCATAACTTGCCCCTTCTGCACCACGCATCATCACGAAGAAGTTTCCTCTGTCTTCTTTTGGCGTGTACTCCGAAGGTAATTGATAAAATAGGCTGTAAACAGAAAACAAAGACAAAATAATAACAAAAACAATCATTACAGGCTGATGAACACTATTTCTTAAGGCACGTGAATAAGCGGCCTCAAGTTTGGCAAAACCTTTGTCTAGCTTTTGACCAAAAGATGAGCTGCGCTCTTTATGCTTCAACATTTTTGAACACATCATCGGTGTCAGAGATAATGCCGTTAAGCTAGAAAATATAACCGCTGCGGCGATAGCAATCGCGAACTCCGTAAATAATCTTCCGACATTACCGGATAGGAATACTAAAGGAACAAAAACCGCGACTAAAACTAATGTTGTGGCAATAACGGCGAAGGCCACTTCTCGACCGCCTTCATAAGCAGCAAGTAAAGGCGTTTGCCCACCCTCAATACGGCGATAAATATTTTCTAACACCACAATCGCATCATCAACAACCAGACCTATGGCTAAAACTAAAGCTAATAAGGTCAATAAGTTGATGGAAAAACCAAACCAAGACAACACCATCATTGAGCCAATTAGCGCAACGGGGACGGTAACGGCAGGGATCAGTGTCGCTCTAACATTACCTAAAAATAAAAATATCACGAGTACTACCATTAACATCGCAATGCCAAGCGTACTGTAGACCTCATCAATAGAGCCTTGAATAAACACCGATGAGTCGTAACTATTCGTGATTGTGGTTCCTTGTGGTAAACCATCACGAATAAGTTTCATTTCTTTTCGTGCTGACTTAACCACTTCCAAGGTGTTGGCTTTTGATTGCTTAATAATACCTAAGCCAACCATATTTTTTCCATTGCCTCGAAACAGGTTTTCTTCATCTTCTGCTGCCATGCCTATTTTTGCGACATCACCCAGATAAACCAATGACTTATCATCATTGCGCGCTACAACCATAGTAGCAAAGTCATTTTCGGTTAAGTAACTACGTTCAACACGAATAGAAAAATCACGGTCAATTGACTCAACCTTACCAGCGGGTAGCTCAACATTTTCAGCACGTAACGTTTGTTCGATATCATTAACAGTCACGCCTCTAGCAGCCATAGCTTTGCGATTTAACAATACTTTCATGGCATAAGTTCTGCCGCCACCAAGGCGTACTCGTGCGACACCATCAACAACAGAGAATCGGTCAACAATGTACCGCTCTGCATAATCAGTTAGCTGAAGAGTACTCATAGTTTCACTTTGTAAAACAAACCAAACTATGGCGCTTTCATCATCATTTGCCTTAAAAACTTCAGGCGGATCAGCTTGCTCAGGCAAGTTGTTTAATGCCCGTGAAACTCTATCACGAACATCATTGGTCGCTGCGTCAATATCGCGATCAAGTTCAAACTCAATAGAAATATTCGAACGACCAACTCGGCTATTTGAGTTAATTGATTTAACGCCTTCAATACCGCTAATTCTATCTTCGAGTAATTGAGTGACTTTACTTTCAACTATCGCTGCCGATGCGCCAGGATAGGAAGTATTGATACTAACCACAGGCGGGTCAATATCAGGATATTCACGCAAAGGTAAAGTCAAAAATGCGACAACACCAAAGGTAATTAACAATAAATTGATAACAGTGGCAAAAACCGGACGCTTAACCGAGAGGTCAGATAAAATCACGATTTACCCCCTAACACATTAACCGCGGTACCATTACTTAGCTTTAAAGCACCTTCGATTACCACTTCTGAGTTGTTGTCCAGCCCACTTAGCACTTCAACAAAACCATGATAACGTCGACCAATTTTGAATGATTTTTTTACCGCTTTACCATCTTCAATCACAAAAACAAAATGCTCATCTTCAATCGGAATAACAGCACTTTCAGGTAGTTGTAGAACTTTTTCAACATTACGAACCACTTGTAGGTTTAATAACATACCGGCACGTAATTTATGATCGCCATTGGAAATTTCAGCTCGTACTTTTAAAGTACGGGTAACGGGGTCAATACGAGAGTCGATTGAGCTCACCTTGCCAATAAATACCTCTGATTGATAAGCGGTATTGGTAGCTTCGATGCGTTGACCAACAGCGATGGTATTTAAGTAACGTTCAGGAATTGAAAAATCAACCTTGATAATACTTAAGTCATCTAAGCTAGTAATAACGTCGCCTACATCCACTAAAGCACCAAGACTTATTTCACGAAAGCCTAAAACACCTGAAAATGGTGCTTTAATCGTTAAATCATCAAGCTTAATTTTTGCGCTAAGCAGTTGTGCTGCTATCGCTTTAGTTTTTGCCTCTTGTTGATCAACCAAAGATTTAGAAGTTGCTTTTTTATCAAACAAATCTTGAAAACGATTAAGCTGAGCTACAGACTCGGCAAGGTTAGCTTGTAACTCTTTAACTTTGGCCGCTTCTTCTTGGCTATTCAGACGCACCAAAATATCGCCTTTTTTTACCGTATCACCATCTTGGAATGAAATATCATCAACCAAGTCAGAGTATTTACTGGTAATTAAGACTTGCTCATTAGCTCTAGAAGTACCAATAGCTTCTACTGCATCTTTAAAATCAGCTAAAGCGATAACGACCGTTTTTACTGATACGACACGTTGATTTTTTTCTTGCGTGATCTTAGTTTTAGGCCATTGTAAATAAACCGCCAAAACAACTAACATGGTAACAAGTAATAACAAAGGGAGGCGACGACTAACAGCAGACATAAAAGCTCTCTAAATTTTTTAAAAAATATAATAATATAACTATATCCTAGATACTGAAAACGCTCGATACAACTTAGCGTAGAATCCAAGGCTTTGGTCGCAAATTAGAAAAAATAATTAACTTTGTGATTATTAAGATATAATTTATTTACACACATACCAAATGACAGGTATTAGCTGTTTGGTATTACTTCATACATTACATTTTAAGGATTGAATTCGTGAAAATTATAGCCTCAATTATTGTCGTTTTGTTATTACTCAGTGGTGGTGCTCTTTGGTTTTTGGCTGGAGGCTCACTCAATGAGTATGTTAAAAGCCAAATAGAAACTGTTGGTACGCAAGTTACCGAGCAGGCTGTTACGGTAAAAGCGGTTGATATCAAACTTACCAGTGGTGCTGGCAGCATTTTAGGTATCAATTTAGCAAATCCAAAAACTTACAGCCAAGCTAATGCTTTTTCTTTAGGGGAAATGACTCTCGACATTAACCTAGAAAGCTTAACTTCATCGCCCATTATCATTGATGCTATTGTCATTAAATCACCGCAAGCTTTCGTACAATTCACTGAGACCGGTGGTTCTAACATTCAAGATATTTTAGATGCCATAGAGCGAAATACACCTAAAACTGACACTTCAGTTGAAGAACCAGCAAGTAGCGCTAAAGAACCGAAAATTAAAGTGAGTAAAATCATCCTTGCAGGTACGGCATTAACTATAGATTTAAGTGCATTTGGCAATAAAGAACATAGCGCAACATTACCAGATATTACATTAAACAATGTTGGTGGTGACGAAGGCTTACCGGCAAGTCAATTAGGTAGTGAAATTGTTAAACAAGCACTATCCAATATTTGGAAACAAGCTAAAGCGACACAAAAGAAAAAGTTAGTTGATAGCGCAAAAGATAAATTAAAAGAAGAAGCTAAGAAAAAGTTAACTGACTTATTTGGTTAATGTAAGGCTTTTATCGTGCTAGCCTTTTGCAAAGCACACAGCATAATAAAGCGCATTTTGGGCTCCTTAGCTATTAGCACTACGTTATTATCAGGTAGTGTTTTAGCTGAGCAGCTTGAAGTTAATCTTATGCTTGGTCAAATGTACAGTTCAGACCTTATTGCCGCCACCGGTAGTCATATTGATGTTGATTCCGCTAGCCATATTGCTGTTGGTATTGCTTGGCAAGAAAGCCCCAATGGCCAAGGGAAAATTCTCTTAAATCATGTTAGCCATAACTTTACTGGTGAAGACAAAATAAAGCATTCGCTAACTATTACTTATGCCCACTTTAATAGTATCGCGCTGTTTCGTCAGCAAAACTATATCACTACCATGAGTTTAGGTTTCTAAGGAGCCTATTTTGATGGCAAAACCGGTGATAAACAGCTCTCCCCTTCTGCCAGTATCGCCTTAGGGACTCGCTATAAGTTATCTGACAATATAGCATTGATGACAGAGCTGCGTGCTTATGCGACACTCGTTGATAAAGATGACAAAATTTTTTGCCAACAAGTAAGTTGTAATGCTAACTTTGACGATTCACTTTGGACGGATAGCGCAATTACTGTTGGTATCGCGATTAAATATTAGTTAACCGCACCCTTAATTCATCCTCCAGTATTAGCTTAGAGCAAGCTTGGAGGCAATGTTCTGCTCAAATGTTAACTCGAGGAAAGTTATGGCTTCGTCAGCGCAGCAACTTATTTGTATTACTGATACTAAAGGAAAATATAACTACGTTAACCCCGCTTTTGCATTAGCCTTGGGGTTAGAGTCGGCACAAATATCAGAAGAAAGCCAAGAAAGTTACTTTCATCAGGAAATGCCTAAACGTATTCTTAATGAAATTAACCGCACTTTAAAAAAAGGACTTTCATGGCAAGGAGTTATTAGATACAACAATAAAAATAATCAGGATGTTTGGCTCGACACTTTTATTACCCCGCAGTATCAAGATGGAAATATTATCGGTTACCAAACCATTGCAACGCTTGCCAAACCAAGGTTAATTAAGCGCGCAACGCGTGTTTATGCCGCTATCAACCAAGATAATCGCTGGGCGAATTTAGAAATATCTAAAAATCATAAATTTACCTTTTTATTAATTGTTAGTGCTGTTGCACAATATTTTATTTTCAGCCACTTTGGTATATATCACTCTATTTTTGCAGCCTTGTGCGCTGCAACTCCTGTGGCGATTTTTTGGCAAGATATTATTCCTACTGCCATCAGTGCACAACGTATGCAATCAATGTTTGATTCATCTTCACGGAAGGTTTATTTCGGTACAGGTACCGCGAGTATATTCGAATTTAATTTTTCAATGTTAAAAGCAAAACTTCGGGCCATTATTGAACGCACTTTAGATACAACGAAACCGATGAATGCAGTGATGAATAATGTTAGTGCCGGTATTAGCCAAACCCGAGAAAATTTAACCACGCAACAAGGTACCATAGAGCAGTTAAGCCATGCCATGCTTGAAATGCAAACGGCAACAACAGAAATATCAGCAAATGTTGCTACGGCAGCTGGTGATTTAGATGACACTTTTCGACATTGTGAAGAGGCTCAGCAAGGTATTTTCTCAACCACTGATAAAATTAAATCATTAGCGGGTGATATTGATCAGGCATCATCTTCAGCCGACAGTTTAACTCAATCAGCCAACAACGTTGGTGATCTAATGGAAGAAATACAATCTATTGCCGACCAAACCAATTTATTAGCCTTAAATGCTGCTATTGAAGCCGCACGTGCCGGTGAGCATGGGAGAGGCTTTGCCGTTGTCGCTGACGAAGTCAGAAATTTATCATCTCGAACACAAGATTCTGCAGTAAAGATCCACCAACGCTTATCCGTTATGTTAGAAACCATAGAACAATGGGTTGCCTTAATGCTGAAAAATAAACAAGAAGC
Source organism: Cognaticolwellia aestuarii (assembly GCF_002000025.1). Classification (GTDB taxonomy): domain Bacteria; phylum Pseudomonadota; class Gammaproteobacteria; order Enterobacterales; family Alteromonadaceae; genus Cognaticolwellia; species Cognaticolwellia aestuarii. The sequence goes on along the minus strand of NZ_MUZV01000007.1, from coordinate 142,965 downwards.
ACAATCATGTGTTGAGATCGCTGAAGGCTCTAATCAAAAAATTGCTGACGTTGTCGATCGCGTGCAAAAAGTCACTGATGTTGCTAATCAAATAGCAACGGCGACTGAGCAGCAAAACATCACTTCTGTCACTATTAATCAATATGTTAACGACGTACAGCAGGCTATCACCCGTACTTGGCAGCAAACCGATATTGTTACTGATGAAATGCTAATGCTATCAAATAGCGTGGATAATATTACTAATGTTGCCAGTACCTTTATTCCGCCAAGTAAATAACCTCATGCAGATTAAACCGTAAAAATATCTCAATCTGAGCCAATACTTTTAGAACAACCTCAACTTTCGGCTAGCAAAGTTGAGGCTTGTTACCTCGAGCATAGTTAACTAACTCCCCCTTAGGTAATGAGTTATTGATATTCAAGTTGCTCAATAACTTAAGCGGTTAAGCGAAGATCATCGCCGGTTAACATGACAATAAACACCATTAACGCTTCATTTTATTCCATTATCAAGGCATAAGGTTTATGAATAGCGAGCTATTTGTCGATATTTTAACGCTGAGGGTCGGTGAAAAAAACGTGTTGAGAGATTGCTGTATATATAAAGTCATCAATACTGGCTTTTACATGGTTACAGCTTGGCTCTGCTAGTAGTCTAAAGGCAATAATCAGCTTAAATGCTGAAAAAGTTCAATCACCAATGATTAAAATACCGACTTAAGTAACTTTACTTTACACTATAATCCTATTAAAAAGCGCTTTCCCCCGCCAATATTTGATCAATATCACTTACAAGTAGGAAAACACAAAAACACAACATATTGTGTTAAATATTGATCGAGATATACATATATACACCTTTAGCTTGTATGAAATACAATAATATTTATTATCAACAAACCAATTAACTCGATAATAAAATAACTTGCCATGATGACACTGAAAACCGATCGTGAAAAAAAAACTGCTGCTGAAATAAATTCGCCCGAAAATAAAACGGATAAAAAGCCTGAACTACAAGCGGCTTCACTTGATATATGGGATAAAAAGTATCGACTAAAAGATAAGCACGGCAACAATCAAGAGGCCAATGTCGATGAAACATTTTTACGTATCGCGAAAGCTTTAGCTGATATCGAAGTTAAAAATCAGGCGCAGTGGCAAGAAAAATTTCTTTGGGCTATGCAATCTGGTGCTTATCCAGCAGGGCGCATTATTTCTAATGCTGGCGCAGCAAAATTTAAGCCCGCGACCTCGACAATTAATTGTACCGTATCCGGTACCATTGAAGACTCCATGACAGGTATTTTACAACAAGTTCATCAAGCGGGTTTAACACTAAAAGCCGGTTGTGGTATTGGTTATGAATTCTCGACATTAAGGCCTAGTGGAGCTTATGTCGCAGGGGCTAGTGCCACAACATCGGGGCCGCTGTCCTTTATGGATATATACGACAAAATGTGCTTTACCGTCAGCTCAGCTGGTGGCAGGCGCGGTGCCCAAATGGGAGTTTTTGATGTCTCTCACCCCGATGTTAAAGATTTTATTCTTGCCAAACGTGAAGATGGCCGGCTACGTCAATTTAATCTCTCTTTATTGATCAGCGATGACTTTATCAACGCGGTAAAAAATAACCACGATTGGCCGTTAAATTTTCCCTTAACTCAGAAAGAAGTATTAGCCGATGATATAGATCTTAGTGATAGCACAACAGTGCTTTTTAAAACGAATCACTATCATAGCGACTTTATCAAGCAGCACGATTACATCCTAAACGAACAAGGTAAAATCGCCTGCCGGATTTATCAGCACATACCTGCGCAGCGCTTATGGGATATGATCATGAGCAACACCTTTGATTATGCTGAACCTGGCTTTATCTTGATTGATCATGCTAATGATATGAATAACAACTGGTTTTGCGAACAGCTACGTGCCAGTAACCCATGTGGCGAACAAATATTACCCCCACATGGTGCATGTTTACTTGGTTCAATTAATTTGGTCAAATTTGTCGAGCAGGCATTCACGAGCAAGGCAGAATTTAACTGGCAGAAATTTAAAAAAGTCATCCGTATATTTACCCGTATGCTAGATAATGTTGTAGAAATAAATGGCTTACCGCTGCCTGAGCAACAACAAGAAATCAAAAGCAAACGCCGGCATGGTATGGGGTATCTCGGCTTAGGATCAGCTTTGACCTTACTGAAAATACCTTACAATAGTCCTGAAGCCGTTGCATTTACTGAAGAGCTATCAAAGGTGCTCGCGATCACAGGTTGGCAAGAAGCGCTAAAACTTGCGAAAGAAAAAGGCCCTGCTCCAATCCTCAAACAACACTTTACTGTTGACCAAGCTATGCTCAACAAACGTCCCGAAATGCTAGCTGATGGCATTAAAATTGGCGATAGCATTACCGGTGCAGTATTACATGCAAAATACAGCCGTTACATGCAAAGAATTGCACAAGAGCAGCCTGAACTTATCGCACAACTTGCTAAAATAGGTGCACGCTTCACTCACCACACCTCTATTGCCCCAACAGGTACACTGGCACTTAGCTTAGGCAATAATGTTTCAAACGGTATAGAACCAAGTTTTGCCCATGAATATCATCGAAATATTATTCGCGCGGGTAAAAAGTCGAAAGAGTCTGTGGCGGTAACAAGCTACGAACTTTTAGCTTATCGAACAATGATTAACCCTAATGCACAAGCCTATGCAACTGAAGGTGATGATCAACTCCCTAGCTATTTCACGGTCAGCGACAGTATTAGCCCTGAAGCTCATGTTGATATTCAAGCTGCAGCGCAGTATTGGGTAGACTCTTCAATTTCAAAAACCATTAACATTCCAACTGATTTTGCTTACCCACAATTTAAGAATATTTATCTCTATGCCTACGATAAAGGATTAAAGGGCTGTACAACCTTTCGATTTAATCCTGAAGTTCATCAAGGAGTACTCGTTAAAGAAACCGATCTGGAAAAGGTCGACTATGAGTTCACGCTTGCTGATGGCACAAAAGTAACAGCAAAAGGTAATGAAGAGATCCGCTACGACGGCGAAGTGCATACAGCAGCCAATTTACATGACGCCTTAAAAGAAGGCTATTACGGCAAGCTTTAAGCTTATATTGCCCCTAATACTTCAAGCTGAACTTTGTATATAGAAGCGTCACGGGTATAAATAATCACGAGAGTAACAATGATGAAAGAGATAACACAAAATATTAGCGCGGCGAAAGTAAAGTCACCTGACAGCGACGCAACACTCACAGCAGAAAGTGCTAACAATAAGGTGATGGTAAATTTAACGGAAAAAACCAAACGACCTGAAATGTTAGTCGGTTCAACCTATAAAATAAAACCACCTATTTCAGATCATGCACTATATATCACCATTAATGATATTTTATTAAACCAAGGCACTACGCAAGAAGTTAGGCGACCATTTGAAATATTTGTTAACTCAAAGAACATGGAGTTTTATTCATGGGTTGTTGCCTTAACACGTGTAATTTCTGCTGTATTTCGTAAAGGCGGTGATTGCACATTTTTAGTTGAAGAACTCAAAGCTGTATTTGATCCTAAAGGTGGCTATTATCAACCTGGCACAGGTATTTTTATGCCGTCAGTCGTTGCTGATATCGGCCATGTGATTGAAACACACTTAAAAACCTTAGACATGTTACCTAAGAGTGAAATAGATGCTCATCAGCAAGCATTTTTAAAACAAAAACAACAAGCTGCAATGGCTGAGGATACAAATAAAACTGTCAGTAAAAGTGAAAACCATCAATTAAATTTTCCAGACACCGCAAGTAACTGTAAAAAGTGCTACCAGAAATCAGTCGTATTACTAGACGGTTGTTCTACATGTTTAAACTGTGGCGACTCAAAATGTGGTTAAGTGTGATTAAGCTAAATTACCAAAGTTAAGTGTCTATCAGCATAAAAAAAACGCACAACAAGTTACTGTTGTGCGATTTTTTTTAATACTTTTATTTTAGCTGCTTTTTAACTAAAAATTATAGCATTGCTGATATATCAGCGGTTAATGACACTTTTGGGCGTTCAATAATGCGCCCGATTTCTTTACTACCTTGATAGACCACAAAAGTTGGCGTGTAACGAATATTATGCTTTTTTGCTGAGCCATTAGGTTCAGATTTATCATAATCAAGTCCAATTAAACGGTAAGATAATGCGCTATTTTCTGCCAACACCTTTAAAAATCTTGGCACTTCACGCTGACTATCATGACACCAAGAACCAAAATATATATCGATATGTAAATTATTTGGCCAACCTTTGATCACTGAAATTTCTTGCTCAGATAATGCAAATGCCTGATAGCTTTGCTGAAAGGCATCATAATCACGAATTAACTGCTGTTGGCTAATTTCACCTATAGCCATAGTGTTTTTTTCTGCATTACCATTAGCGCAAGCGGTAATGGTAAATAGGATCGTGATAATTAATAACATGGTGGAAACTGTTTTCATTTCATTCCTTGTCTGTGTCGTAATATTGATACTTAATATTTCTTCAGTTGATCTGCTTTTACCAACATTGCTTTACTTTCTTGTAAGAAAATATCAGCATAATCACCAAACCAATCAGATACTTGTGAAAACATGGCGGTAAAGGCTTGCTTATCATTTAACTGCACATCTTCCAGTAATTCTAAAAATCGATATGCAAAGCGCTTCATCATAGCAATATTATCTTGGTTGGCAAAAATAATATCTGTGTACAACACCGGATCTTGGGCAAATAACCGTCCAACCATAATCAGCTCTAAGCGATATATAGGCGAACTCATCTCGACTAACTGCGCAATATCTGCGCCTTCGGTCATTAAGTGATAACCATAGGCAATAGTGGAAAAATGTCGCATAACTTGCACCATTGACATTGCTTCATCATGCGCATGAGCTTCAACAGGATAAATTTTAGCCCCCCATACTTGGAACTGCTCAAGTAACCAATGATATTGCTCTGGTAAACGTCCTTCACAAGCAATGATGGTTTGCTTAACCAAACCGGTAACGTCAGGACCAAACATCGGATGCAAACCAATAACAGGCCCACGATGTACTTTCATCATCTCGTATAGCGGAGCTTCTTTAATGCTAGTAACGTCAGCTAAAATACAACTCTCAGGTAAGCTGCTTAGCTTTTTAATTACCATAGTTGTCAGTCGGATCGGCACAGCAACAATCACTAAACTAGCATCAGCTAGTATCTCTGCACTGTTTGGCCAGTCGGCTTGCTCTAGCGTTTGTACCTGATAATGAGAGCGGGTAAACAGATCAACAAAAATGCGTCCTAGCTGCCCTTCACCACCAATAATAACAACTTTATTGCAGTTAGGGTTCACACATCGATAGCCGCTAGCATCTTGACTAATGTAAGAATCTTGCATCAAACGACGTAAAATATCTTCAATTAGTTCTGGTGAAATTCCGGCAGTTATTGCTTGCTGACGACGAGCTTTAAGTAAGCTCGCTTCGCGCTCAGGAGCAAAAATTGGCATCCCAACTTCGCTTTTTAATAAGCCAACTTTTGTCGTTACAGCGCGCCGTTTAGCTAATAACGCAACGAGCTGACCATCTATATCGTCAATCTCATCACGTAGTGCACCTAATTGCTGCTCAAATGTAGCTGTGTTACTCATTGCTAATTTTTAATCCTATTCGTTAACTGTGCTATTAATTCTTTGCTTTAAAGCCACTTCAAGCTTATCACTTGCCGTTAAAATCAGTTGCTCAGTAGTCGCAAAATCAATACAAGCATCAGTAACAGAAACGCCGTATTCAAGTGCTTGAAATGGTAAGTCTGAGCTTTGATTACCTGAATTAATATTACTCTCTAGCATAATACCAATAATAGACTTATTGCCTTCACAAATTTGATTAAAAACATTCTCTGCCACTAACGGCTGACGACGGTAATCCTTATTAGAATTACCATGTGAGCAATCAACAACAATACCTGGCTCTAAGTTTTGCTTAGCTAGCTCTTGCTCACATAATGCCACATTAACCGAATCATAATTAGGTTGCTTACCACCACGTAAAATAACATGGCCATCAGGGTTACCTGAGGTTTTAATTAGCGCCACTTGCCCTAAGCGATTAATTCCCATAAAGCGGTGCGAATGAGCCGCTGATTGTAACGCATTGATTGCTACCCCAAGTCCACCATTAGTGCCATTTTTAAAACCGATTGGCATAGATAAACCACTGGCCATTTCACGATGGGTTTGCGATTCTGTGGTACGAGCGCCAATAGCAGACCAACTAAATAACTCAGCTAAATACTGAGGACTAATAGGATCAAGTGCTTCGGTAGCTAGAGGCAAGCCTAGCTCAGTTAAGTAAATTAACAATTCTCGCGCTTTACGAAGACCGCTTTCAACATCAAATGAACCGTCCATGTGTGGATCATTAATTAGACCTTTCCAACCGACAGTTGTGCGTGGTTTTTCAAAGTAAACCCGCATAACAATATATAAGCTGTCTTGGTATTTATCATGTAACACTTTTAATTTTCGTGCATAAGCTTTTGCCGCTTCAACATCATGTACCGAACATGGGCCAGTAATGACTAACAAGCGATGATCTTGTTTATGGATAATATTCGCAATGATTTGACGTGCATTTTTAACAAACACACGACCAGCTTCTGGCAGTGGTAACTCTTCGCGCAAGGCATTAGGTGTGATTAAAACATCTTCGGCATTAACGTGTATATCGTTTAACCTGCTTTTGGGCATTGGGCTTTGAGCAGCAGTTGAAGTAGATTCTGACATAGGACTTTCCTGAATATATAGAGCAATAAATAGAGTGTTAAGTAAAGCAATTATGGTTAATTTAACAACTAACGATGACGCTAGAGATGTGACTAGCTAAAGTATGGGAGGTAATAATATCGATAATGCAGCTTATACATTGTATCTAAAATCTCAGTGTAAATTAAACTTTACTTTGTTTGTATTGATTATATTACACTATAATTTTCTTAGGTACAGCCCTATTAATCAGTTTTTAACGAAAAAAAGCGCCGATTGGCGCTTTTTATAAATCATACTGAAGAAATTATCTTTTAATCATTTAACTATGAACAATACGATTACTCACTAAATGATCAACAACAGCAGGTTCAGCTAAGGTTGAAGTATCACCTAAGGTATCAAGATCATTTTCTGCAATTTTACGTAAAATACGACGCATAATTTTACCCGAACGCGTTTTTGGCAAACCAGGCGCGTATTGAATATAGTCAGGTTTAGCAAAGCGACCTAGTTCTTTGGCAACAAATTCTGTTAACTCCGCTAGTAAAGCGTCAGACTCTGTCGCATTATTCATCAAAGTTACATAGGCATATACCCCTTGACCTTTGATTTCATGCGGGTAACCAACTACAGCCGCCTCTGCAACGGCAGGATGCAATACCAATGCACTTTCAATTTCTGCAGTACCTAAGCGGTGGCCAGAAACATTTAAGACATCATCAACACGACCGGTGATCCAGTAAAAACCATCTTCATCGCGTTTTGCACCATCACCAGTGAAGTAGTTTCCTGGATATTGGCTCAGGTAAGTTTGGTAGAAGCGATCATGATCACCATAAACACTACGTAATTGACCAGGCCAACTACCTGTCATCATTAGCAAACCTTGGTTCTCACCCTCTAGGGTATTACCGTCTTTATCAAACAATGCTGGCTTAACACCAAAGAAAGGCTTACCTGCAGCACCTGGCTTCATATCAACCGCTCCAGGCAATGAAGTAATTAAAATACCGCCAGTTTCAGTTTGCCACCACGTATCAACAATTGGGCAATTACTTTTACCTACGACCTCATAGTACCAATGCCATGCTTCAGGGTTAATTGGCTCGCCAACTGTCCCCAAAATACGTAACGACGATAAATCAGCTTTTTCAACAAAGCTATCACCCACACTCATTAACGCGCGAATTGCCGTTGGTGCGGTATAGAAAATATTCACTTGGTGTTTATCACATACTTCCCAAAAACGACCTGCATCAGGATACGTTGGTACACCTTCAAAAACTAAGGTGGTTGCACCATTAGCTAATGGACCATAAAAAATATAAGAATGACCAGTAATCCAACCTGCATCTGCTGTACACCAATAAATTTCACCATCTTTATAGTCAAAAACATACTTATGGGTCATCGCTGCATAGAGTAAATAACCACCACAAGTATGTAGAACGCCTTTTGGCGTACCTGTAGAACCTGAGGTATACAGTATAAATAGCGGATCTTCAGCATCCATCACTTCAGGCTCACAAGCCGCAGGAAACTTGGCTACTTCTTGTTGATAATTAACATCAACTTTATCATTCCAAGCAATGTCACCCGCGGTTCTTTCTACGACGATTACCGAGTGAACATTAGGGCAATCAACAATAGCTGCATCAACATTTGATTTAATTGGAATAACACGTCCGCCGCGAAGGCTTTCATCAGAAGTGATCACAACTTGACAGTCAGCATCGATAATTCTTGAACGAATAGCTTCAGTAGAAAAACCACCGAACACTACCGAATGTACCGCACCTATACGGGCACAAGCTAACATGGCATAACCAATTTCAGGGATCATTGGCATGTAAATACAAACACGATCGCCTTTTTTTACCCCACGTGCTTTTAATAAGTTTGCAAAACGACAAACATGATCATGCAACTCTTGATAAGTAATTTTTTTATCTTCACTAGGATTGTCACCTTCCCAGATAATAGCGGTGTCATCAGCTTTACTAACTAAGTGACGATCAATACAGTTATAACTAACATTTAATTTACCACCAGAAAACCATTTAATATCAGCAGCTTTCATGTCAACATCAGTCACACTATCCCACGGCTTGTACCAGTCAAGAAACTCTTCTGCTTGTTGAGCCCAAAAAACTTCAGGTTGATCGATTGACTGTTGGTACATTGCATCATAAGTGGCTGAATCAATATAGGTGTGAGCTTTTGCTTGCTCTAATACGGGATAATGACTTTTAAGTGCTTGCATGCTTAATCCTTCATTTTCTAATATCTAGTGGTTACTGATATGTCGAATTAATGTCTTCATTCAACTATCATTATATTTTAACTTGCCAACATCATAGCCTAAGTTTTCATGTTGTAATACACCACTAAAGTCGAATATTTAGTAATTATTCATCATTATTTACTGTCAAATGATGACATAAGAAGTGGAACTAATGCGGAAGGAAAATTGTAACGCTGTACAAAAATTAGCGGCCAAAAACCTTTGTTTAAGGCGCAATAATCAAGCTAGTGTTACTTTTGATAGCGACGAAAAGCAAATAAAGAAAGCATTAAAGTGAAGATGGCAAGCGTTGTAGGCTCTGTTACTTGAGTGCTTGGCACGCTAATATTCAGTGAGGAAAAATTAACTTCAGGTCTCGCAATACGATAAGTAAAAAATGACTGAATATCTTTACCGGTAGGCACTCGGTGGTAATCACCAAATGCCAAAATCCCAAGATCTTCCGCACCATTATGATAAGCCATATATTGCTCATAGGCACCATTGATATTATCACTGGTAAAGCCTTTAATTCCAAATAGTGCCGAACCTTCACTCATTGATTCACCTAACATCGTCAAAGCGCTAACCAGGTCAATAAAAGCTTTTTCCGGTGGCTTGTAATAAGAATAGCCGGATGCTGAATGATAAGTACCAAAGCTTGAATTATCTTCACTTACCTCATATATACCACTATGGACATTAACTTTTTTGGTTAAATTAAATTGGGTAAATAAATTATCGACCATACGGCTACTCGCGAACATCCAGCCATCATTAGAAGAAGACAGGTAGTCTTGATATTGGTTTAAATTCATTGAACGGGTAAAAGAAAGATCAAGCCATTCATAACCACTTTCATTATCATAAGTTATGCCGCCATCATCTAACTGTAAATAATCTCGCTCTATTAATGAAGCAGATACAGGTAACGAAATTAGACAGGAGATTAACAAAGACTTAATAAAGCGACGACAGTGCATTAATGGCATTCCTCTATATTTGATAAAAGCTCAGTATTTAAATTAAAAAGAAACACTTAGTCCATTAACATTTCAATTACAACTTACACACACCTTGTTACATTTGCAATAGTTATTTTTGCTTTTATCACTACAAATTCCTTATCTTACATTACCTTATAGAAATGCTTATTAGCATTAAAGAATGCCAGCCTGGCACTTGATACAGCCAATAAACTCAGTTTTTTATAGCGAATAGGTCAAGCAGAGCAAAATTTTATTGGCTCTGCTATTGGACGCTGTAATTACCTTAATCGCTCATAGCTATCATTACCTTTATTTAACATTAGCCCCGCTTCATTACGGTACCACTCTTTTAATAGTTTAAATTGTCTACCTGCTTTGATGCTTCGAGCGATTTTAACAATCATCATTGTCGATAACGCAACAACTGAGCTAGTAATGAGTAACTCTTCTCTAAAACCTGCCACACTTAGCACAACCGGAGTCAGCCAAAGTAGGTGCCACTTACCAATGCTACTGCTAATAAAACTATCTTTAAACTCCTCTGACGCCAACGCTTGCCAATTACTTTCAGTACCGCCTTTAGGGTCGTGGTGTGAGACAAAAATCGATGGCTGAATACTTTCTCTCCAACTTTGGCCTATCTGCCAAGCATCTTCTGAACATTGCTCATCAACTAAAGGTTGCTCCGATTTATTTACCCAACCTAACGAGATAACTTGGCCTGAATTTAACTTATCTAAACGACAATCTACTAAGCGGTATGTCGATTTATGATCTTCCATATCAATAACGTCAACATAATCATAATGTGTTGTCGTCGTACTTACGTTGACATCTTTGACATAACTGTTGCCACGATTCGTAAAACCGGTTGTTTTACTTACGTGTGTTTGTGTAGTTTTGTCTTTTTCATGATCATCAATAAAATAATGTTTCCATTGAATTTGCGCATAAACTTTTTTGCCACTTCCTTTGGCATTAAAGAAATTTTCATGAACATTACCAGCAACAATATCTTGCAAACTTTTTAGTAGTTTTTTACGTTTTACTACGATACTCGCTTGGGCCAACATTTCTTTGTGAATTTCTGGATCTATACCCATCGTGTTCGCTGCAGGTTGAAGATCTTGAACTGCTGAATTTGCATGCTTTGATGGTGCGCCACATTTCGGACAAGCTTCAGCTGTAGTGCTGATAGTCATATCACATTCCCAACAATTTATTAAAGCCATTTGACATCCTATTATTTATTAAGTTTTTCTATCTAGATCACACTTTCCAGTAGTTAAAATGCTGAACAGTCAGTTTTTTCAAAAAAATGCTAACATCATTACTACTTAGTGCTGTTACTTCGCACTATTGCATCAGCGCTTACCTGTGTTGTTGAGATAAATTTACCTTGTGACTTAGTGACGTTATAGCTACGCAGTTAATCTTAAAAACCGTAATAAATTTTTATAAATATTTAGAATAAAAAGGAGATAAATTTTAATGACAAATAAATAGCCGACTCGACACTCTTGAAAGTGAGCTATAAAAACAGGTAATAATTTTTATAAGTGCTGATGCGTTATTTAAGCCGGAATGTAAATAGCCGTTAAAATAGCTAACGAGACTGGTGATTTGTTGAAATGATCACGCTGGCGATAATATATCTTCAACTGATAATAGCTGTGTTTTCGTTGTAGTACTAAGACCATGAGAGCTTATTGCTTTTTTCAATCGAACAACAAAGGCTTTTGCCTGATGTCGCTGCTCTGTTTTCACATAAGTTTCAATCAGTAAGAGCGATAGTGGTAATTGCTTTTCAATATCTAACACAAGCAGTTCACTTATAGCGAGTGTTCTCTCAAGTATTACTATCGCTGCTTTATACTGCTGTTGATTTAGATAACTTTCTACAATAGTTTTTACTACTTGTAATTTCTGCCCACTACTGAGTTTACTTGTATTCATGGTATTTTCGTAACCTTGCTCAAGCATAGGGCTAAGGCCATTTGGCTTTGCTTGGCTGGGATAACGACTTTCTTGCTTTAAAATATTCGCTAATTGTTCAGCTACCGCTATAGCATGCATTTTTTCTCGTTCGGCCTGCTGTGTTCTCTGCTCCGCCTCTTGCTGAGCGATCAAGGCTAGATTACGCTCTTGCTCAATACTGTCATTTTGTACGGCAAAAGACAGGCTTGCGACAATCAATATTACATAGATTAGCGCAAGTAATGGTTTTCGAATTAACCATTTTTTAGTTCGCTGCCATAATGAATAGCTGAGTTTAGTGGGGTAATATTTAAGGGTTTTATGAATATCTGATTTAAATGCAGCAACCGTTGAATAACGATTATCAACATCAGCTGACATGGCTTTACTGATTATTTTCGCCATATCACTGACCATCGCCCAATGCTGGCTTAGTGTGAGCTTGACACGGGCTTGGTTGACTATTAGTGGTTTAGCCCGGCCGGCCTGAATATCCTCAACTAACTCATTGATATTCTTTTTTTCCATATCAAATGGCGTTTGATCACTTAACAAAACATAAAGTAACACCGCTAAAGAGTATTGATCAGTGGCTAAAGTTAACGCTTGTCCTGTTAGTTGTTCAGGTGAAGCATATGCAAGACTCAATGCGCGAAGGTAGCGCTTAACATTATCGCCTTCAGCTTCTTGTTCATTTGGCTGTAGCATTTTGGCAATATCAAAATCAAGTATTTTGACTAAACCATCTTTGCTTACCAATACATTAGCCGGTTTAATATCGCTATGCGCAATATTAATTAAATGGCTTTTAGCGATGGCATCACAAACATCTAAAAATAAATGAATGCGTTCAATAAAGTTCAATTGATGCTGTTGGCAATAGGCATCAATGGGCTGTCCTGCCACATACTCCATAATTAAATAATGCAGACCCGTTGGACTAGTACCGGCATCGTAAACTTGAGTGATATTAGGGTGATTTAATCTTGCTAAAATTTGTGCTTGATTATGAGCGATTTTTGAACCAACAACATGCACTATCGAGGGCAATAAAAACTTTATCGCCACTTGCTGCTGCATCATGCCATCATGACGTTCAGCTAAAAATACAATGCCCATGCCCCCTTCACCAATAACTTCTGTGAGGGTATAAACACCAAGTTTGCTGCCAAGTAAATCTTGAAGTTGCTCATCACCCGTAATGTCTTGGGCTTGTTGAGCAATGAGTTCGTGCCATTGCGTTTTATCGTTATGACTAAAGTGGTTATTAAGCAGCGCTTTAAGTTCTTCAGCCTGCACAGGGTCACTAATATGTTGTTTGAGATAACTCGCATGTTGATGTTGAGGCAAATCAATAAGCAAAGAAAAATGCTCGAATAAAGTAGTGACTGCCATTTATTGGCCTGCTTGCATATAACAGCATTTTATAGAAAGGCAGTTAACCAACATTTTATTTTATTATCAATTACTTGTTTATTATTGTTGGTTTTATATAAGAGTTTAACTCGCTTTGCAAGCTAAACAGCCGCATGCTACTAAGATACCTAATCAAGGCTTTGGCTAACAACTATTTACATAGCAGCTATCAATTTTTATTTTATAACACTGGGCAGTATGTTCATGAGTAATAGGTTATTAATTTTTCTGTTTTAGCGTATTGGCCGCTAAACCAGAACTGAAATTTAATAGCGATAAAGAAGCCACTAATTTGGCTGACAACAGGTCAGTTTATAGTAAATAAAATTAGTCGCTTTTTCCGCTAACCCTGCTGCTCGATTATCTGGTCAATTGCTGGTAGGTAATAGAGGACATTGATACTTTTTCCCCTGTGCTGACTTCTATGGCCTGTGCTTTTAAAATGATACCTTCGACTTTTAACATGATAATGGCAATTTTATCTCTGTTCAGCTTTCTAAAGTGTACTTCAATTGATAAATCGTCGCTGATCTTAGCCGTTTTAAAGCGACTGATAAAACCAAAGCCCGTATGCAGCTTTAACGGTGTATTTACTGCATAAAACTCAACACTTTTAGTTAAAGAGTGCCAATAGCAAGTTAAGCTATACCCTTGATACTTGGTCGATAATATAAGGCTTTTCATGATGACAACCTCAATTTAAGCCATGATTTAGCAAAGGCCAAATCTTTTTCTGCGCTTGAGGTACTAATCGCCAAAATATCGGAAATCTCTTTTACGAGTAAACCGCCAAAATATTTTAGCTGCATACTTTGCGCTTGCCTTGGATATTCAGCTTCCATTTGTTGCAGTGCATTGCCTAAATCTAGCATTTTTTGGTCTTGCTCTGAAAACTCAAAACTAGACTCTTCCCCAACATCATCCAAAGTTGTCAATTCTGCTTGGCGTTTCTGGGCAGCATTTTTTCTTGCTTGGTCGACTAAAATATTATGAATAGTACGAGCAACCATAATAAAAAACTCTTTTCGATGACGAAAGTACTCGCCATTACTGTTTTCAAGCTTTATATAAACTTCATGAACAATTGCAGTGGTTGAATTGATATGCTCCTCAATACTACTTTGACCAAACTTATCAGCCACTTTCAATCTTTGCTTTGATGCCAATTTACGCAAGTGATCATAAATAAGCACATATAAGTTTTCTTGTGATTGACTATTGCCTTCTGCCCAATCGACAATAGCTTGGGTAATATTTTGTTGCATCATACTTCCATTAAAAATAGTTAACCAATGGCACTCATTGCTTAGGTACGTTATCGACTCTAGATTAAGCTGTGATAAAGACCGCTTATATTTAAAAATACTAGCATAACTAATAAATTAACAGCTACGTTTTCCAGCCCTAAACCCGTAAGAAAAAAGCCACTATTTCTCAAAAGCTGATAAAAAACAAAAAGCCTGAATAATTGCTTATTCAGGCTTTTTTTATCATCTTTCTTTACTAAGAAATTAGGAGATAAAACTCTAATTAAAGAGGGATTATCTTTTAGCCAATTTCTCTTTGATACGTGCAGATTTACCTGAACGCTCACGAAGGTAGTAAAGCTTAGCTTGACGTACATCACCGCGACGTTTGACTTCAATTGAGTCAACGATTGGGCTATGTGTCTGGAATACACGCTCTACACCAACACCGTTTGAAATTTTACGAACAGTGAATGCAGAATTGATGCCGCGGTTTTTAATTGCGATTACAACACCTTCAAATGCTTGAAGACGTGATTTATCACCTTCTGTAACTTTTACTTGTACAACAACAGTATCGCCTGGGCTATACGCTGGTACATCTTTTTTCATTTGCTCAGCTTCAAGCTGCTTAATAATATTACTCATAATACCTTCTTCCTAGGGTTCACAGTCATCAACAATACTTTTGTTATCAGCCTTAATGGCTACTAACATTTTTTCTTGTTCCGCTGTCAGAGCTAGGTTAGTTAATAGTTCTGGTCTTCTGGTCAATGTTCTTTCTAATGACTGATATTGGCGCCATTGCCTAATATGCTCGTGATTACCACTCAATAACACTTTTGGAACTGACTTAGTTTCGTTTGACGAAACATCCATCACTTCTGGCCGGGTATAATGTGGACAGTCTAACAAACCGTCAGAAAATGAATCCTGCTCAGCTGATTGTTGATGTCCTAATACACCAGGCACAAATCGTGCTACGGCATCAATTACATTCATAGCTGGTAGTTCCCCACCACTTAAAACATAATCTCCGACCGACCATTCTTCATCTATTTCAGATTCAATAAGTCGTTCATCTATGCCTTCATAACGTCCTGCTATAAATATCAGTCGGTCATGTTGTGCTAATTCACGTACACCGGCTTGGTCCAATTTTCGCCCTTGCGGTGACAAATATATGACCTTAGCTTTTTTACCATCAACTTCAGCTACAGCACGTGCAGCAATAATGGCATCTCGCAATGGTTGAACCATCATCAACATCCCTGGACCACCGCCATATGGGCGATCATCTACGGTGCGATGCTTATCATGGGTAAAATCTCTAGGATTCCACTTATGAAAATCAATTAAACCTTTACGAATAGCTCGGCCAGTCACCCCATACTCGGTAATTGCATCAAACATTTCAGGAAAAAGGCTGATCACCCCAATCCATAATTTGCAGTTACTCAAGTTTAGAAACCTGGATCCCAGTCAACACAAATTTGTTTATTTTCAGTACTCACCGAAAGTATAACTTGGTCCATTAAGTAAGGGATTAACCTTTCTTTTTTCCCAAAGCCATCTTTCAAGTTAGCTTTAACAACCAGTACATCGTTCGCGCCAGTTTCCATTATGTCGGAAACCTGACCTAGGTCGTAACCTTTGTCAGTAACTACAGTCATGCCGATTAGATCACGCCAATAAAACTCACCTTCTGGTAAATCTGATAACGCGTCTTCGCTGACAAATATTTCTGATCCAACAAGCTTTTGGGCTATGTCACGGTCATCAATACCTGCAACTTTAACAACAATGCCATTGTTATGTTTGCGCCAATCGGTAATTTCTACTGATTGAATCTTATTTCCTAATTTTAAAGACCAAGGAAAATAGTCTAGTATGGCTTCTTGGTCATCTGTGAATGAATGAATCTTCAACCAACCTTTGATACCGTAGACAGCGCCTACTTTACCTAAAGTGACATCTTTACCTATTACTTCCACAACAAACTCCTAAAACCTACCAAAGTTAATTAAGCTGCTTTTTGAGCATCTTTAACTAATTTGGCCACACGATCAGATACAGTTGCACCTTGACCAACCCAATGGTTGACACGGTCTAGGTCTAAACGTAATTTTTCCGCTTGACCTTGCGCTGTAGGGTTGAAAAAACCAACTTTCTCGATGAAACGACCATCGCGAGAGTTACGGCTATCTGCAACAACAACCTGATAGAATGGACGCTTCTTTGCGCCGCCACGAGCTAAACGAATGGTAACCATATCGTCCTCTATATAATTTAAGTGTTAAAACGAATTTTCCAGACATTTCTATCAACTTAGTGACAGAAAAGCTCGCGTATTTTACGCTTTTCTGCTGACAAAGCAACCCAAAGCTAAATTTTAACCTAGTTATTTCACAAATGAGTTACTGAGCCCATGATATACCTATATAATAATGCTCGCGCCTAAATTGCGATTAGATTAACCCCACCGCTTACTTTATTTATTTGGACTTGAAAACTATGACTCAGCTAGCAAACAACAGTGTTAAAGGATTAATGCTAGCAATGATTACTGCAATAATGTGGGGATTGCTGCCGTTGGCATTAAAATCTGTTTTAGTTTTGATGGACGCTTATACCATTACTTGGTATCGCTTTGTGTTTGCGGCATGCTTTGTGGCGATATTTTTGTTTCTCAAGCGCAAACTTCCAAGTACTGTTTTACAACGGCCGAGCTTAATGAAAAGATTATTCATTGCGGCAATATTATTGAGTTTAAATTATATATTCTATCTCGTCTCACTGTACTTTATTCCAGCAGAAACAGCCCAAATGCTGATTCAAATGGCACCATTCTTAATGCTAATAGGCAGTGTAGTTTTTATTAAAGAGAGCTTTAGTCGAGGGCAAATGGTTGGCTCATTTGTGCTGATTTCTGGTTTGTTATTATTTTTTAACCAACAGTTTATTGATAACAGTAATATTAGCCATGATGATTTCATACTTGGCTTTATTATTATGTTTGGCGCAGCAATTACTTGGGCTGCCTATGCCATTATGCAAAAAAAGATGCTCCGGTATTACAGCTCAAATCAAATTATGTGGTGTATTTATTTATTAAGTGCTGTATTTTTCCTACCTCTAGCAAGTCCACATGTAATAATGTCATTAGATAACACCGCATTACTATTATTACTTTTTTGTTGTGCGAACACACTGATTGCTTATGGTACTTTTGCCAAGTCATTAGAATACCTGCCGACAGCTAAAGTTAGCGCCACCTTAGCAATAACACCATTACTAACCGTGATCTTTGCCACTATTGCAGAACTGCTTTGGCCGACAAAATTTCAAGCTCAACACCTGAACTTACTCGCTTATTTTGGCGCTGGTTTAGTTGTGTTAGGCTCAATGCTAACCGCACTTGGCGATAAGATACTCAACAGAAATAATTTCAATTTGGTTAAAGGTTATTTAAGCTTTAAAAGTAACAAGCTTTAATTTACTTGCGCTGCTGACTAAAAGAAAATTTTTCCGTAAGCATAGGCCATTAGGATTTATTTTCTTTTTTTAATTTAATGATCAATTCAATATGAGGAATTAGCGTTTCTATTTCATGGATATGCTCACGTAAAGACTCCCATTGCGCTAACTCAAGCTTGCCTGAGTCTAAAATCGCTTTCTTTAACTCACCCACCAATGAATTTTCATTCTGCTGTTCAATAAATTCATTAATATGCAGTAATTCATCTAAATCTTTCTGACTAATAATTTCTTGTTCTAGCACTATAAATACTCCTTAATTTAACTAACCTGAACTCGGCCTGAACTCGGTATAAGTGGTCAATAAAATACTACTGCTATGGGCCCAGTAATGGCTTAGTTACTGTTTTAGTGTAGTGGAGAAAATAAAAAAGGTAGCAATTAGCTACCTTTTTATAAATGGCATCGCTAGATGTTAGTGTTATTTAACGGCCGAACATACCGCCGCCCATGCCACCACCGCCAGGAGGCATCATGCCTTTCATCGAGCGCATCATTTTTTGCATGCCGCCCTTACCTGACATTTTTTTCATCATTTTTTGCATCTGTGTGAATTGTTTTAATAACTTATTCACATCTTGTATCTGAGTGCCTGAACCTGCAGCAATACGACGTTTACGTGAACCCTTAATAATTTCTGGACGCTTACGTTCTGCTGGTGTCATAGAGTTAATCATTGCCTCCATGCGTATAGTCACTTTATCGTCCATTTGGCCTTTAACTTGCTCCGACATATTACCCATACCAGGTAATTTATCCATCAAGCCCATCATACCGCCCATACTTTTCATTTGAACGAGCTGATCACGAAAGTCTTCTAAATCAAAGCCTTTACCGCTTTTAACTTTTTTAGCTAATTTTTCGGCCTGCTTGCGATCAACTTTTTGTTCAACTTCTTCAATTAAAGAAAGTACATCACCCATGCCAAGAATACGGGAAGCAATACGATCAGGATGGAAAGGCTCTAATGCTTCAATTTTTTCACCAACACCCATAAATTTAATAGGTTTGCCGGTAATATGACGAATAGATAACGCGGCACCGCCACGGGCATCACCGTCAGTTTTAGTTAATATTATACCGGTTAATGGTAGAGCATCATTAAACGCTTTCGCGGTATTTGCTGCATCTTGGCCTGTCATGGCATCAACAGTAAATAGGGTTTCAATAGGGTTAATAGCGGCATGTAACTGCTGGATCTCTGCCATCATATCGCCATCAATATGTAGGCGACCGGCGGTATCAACAATTAGTACATCAAAAAAGTTCTTTTTGGCGTGATCAATCGCGGCATTGGCAATATCAATAGGCTTTTGCTTAATATCACTCGGGAAAAAGCCAACATCAATCTCATTAGCCAAAGTCTCTAGCTGTTTAATAGCAGCTGGACGATAGACATCAGCACTGACGACTAAGACTTTTTTCTTTTCGCGTGTCGTTAAGAACTTGGCTAATTTTGCTACTGAGGTAGTTTTACCTGCCCCTTGCAAACCTGCCATTAAAACGACCGCTGGAGGGGCTGCTTTTAAATCAAGCGCCTCGTTAACATCGCCCATGGCAGCTTCGAGTTCTTTTTGAACTATTTTTACGAACACTTGCCCTGGTGTTAAACTTTTCGAAACATCTTGGCCAACAGCACTTTCTTTAACTTTAGCAATAAATTCACGAATAACCGGCAAAGCGACGTCAGCTTCAAGCAATGCCATACGTACTTCACGTAAAGTATCTTTTATATTGTCTTCAGTTAGGCGACCACGGCCACTGATATTTTTTAGTGTTTTCGTTAAACGATCGGAAAGATTTTCAAACATAAATGACTCAAATATTAACTTTGCGCAAAAAATTAGCTCTATTATACCCGTACAATTAATTAGCGAAAGTAGAAGTTATGCATTTAAGATAATGGCAATATTTAATCTTACAATGCTTGATAAAGAAAAAAGCGTGTATACAGATCAATAACAACAAAAATATTTATGATAAACTGGCGGTAATTACATCACTTTTGGAGCAAGTGTGAACACTGTTATACTATTTTTAAACAATTTATTACAACTCAGTGTTGAGGCAAGCCCATGGCTATTACTCGGTTTACTTATTGCAGGATTAATGAAAGCTTGGGTACCGACTAAAATTTTAAGCCGACATTTAGGGCAAGGTAATAAAGCGATTATTAAAGCAGCCTTTATTGGCGCACCATTACCCTTATGTTCATGTGGCGTGATCCCTGTTGCTACTGAACTTAGACGCTCAGGTGCCTCGGCTCCCGCTACTTCAGCATTTTTAGTTGCAACACCAGAAACGGGTGTCGACTCTGTATCTGTCTCCTATGCTCTATTAGGTCCTATTTTAGCAGTTTACCGACCTATAACTGCAATATTATCAGCAATATTTACTGGCATGCTGGTAGCAACCAGCAAAACTGAAAAGCAGCAACTTACCGGTCCAAAGGCTGTATCTAGCTGCTGTGCTAGCACTACAGCAGCTGAAATGAAAAAAAGCCCAGTGAAAAGCAGTACCGCTTGTTGTTCATCCAAAGCAGTGCAAAAAAATACTACTTTTATAAATAAAACACTTAGTGGTATTCACTATAGCGCCACACAATTAATTGATGACTTAGTACGCTGGCTACTAGTCGGATTGCTGTTTGCTACTGTGGTACGCACCTTTGTACCGAGCTCTTTTCTATTAAGCTACGGCAGTGGTCTAGACGCTATGTTAGTTATGATTGCGTTATCGATTCCAATGTATATTTGTGCAACAGCCTCTACCCCAGTCGCTGCAGGATTTATTATGGCTGGCATATCACCAGGTACAGCATTAGTTTTTATGATGGCCGGTCCAGCCACTAACATATCAACTTTAGGGGTTATCAGAAATGAAATGGGTAATGCGGTACTCATTAAGTACCTGCTAGGGATTAGCATTTCAGCTATTAGCTTTGGCTTATTACTCGATTGGGGCTTGAAATATTTTCAAATCGACATTAGCCAACAAATGCAACATAGTCACGAATTATTACCCTTTTGGTTTGGTTTAACTTGTACGGGAGTATTAGCTTTTCTAGCAATTAAACCGTTACGTAAACTGTTGATATAAAATAAACAATAGTTATGGAGTCTGGTAGGTATTCTGCTAGAATCGCAACATTAACCAACCGTGTTATGAACAGTTTTTATTTTTTCGGAGCGCTTTGTGGAATTTTCAAGTATCAGTTCTTTTACGGCTTTTGTATGCTATAGCGTCGCGACGCTGTCAATTTTATCGCGACTATTTCATCCGAAAGGGCCAAACTTAATTGTCACTCTTATTTTTGCTTGTCTCGCAATCATTTTTCATGCCCTTAGCAGCTCACAATTTTTGTTTTCACATCATACCTTAAACTTCTCATTGCCCAATGTGGTTTCTCTGGTTAGTTTAATTATTACCTTAGTTATTTCGCTGGCGGCACTGCGCTTTAAAGTGAATTTACTTTTGCCTGTTGTTTATGGTTTTGCCGGACTCTGGCAACTTAGTATGATTTTCATTGCGCCTATGGGCAATATGGAAATTGTTACCGATAAACTTGCTATGCTAAGTCATATTACCTTAGCCCTAATTGCTTATTGCATCTTAGTTATTGCCACTCTGTATGCTTTTCAAGTCGCATACATTAATATGAAATTAAAAAGCAAAAACCTGCAAGCAGTAAGTCATTTACCCCCTTTAATGCAAGTTGAGCGACAATTATTTACCATTTTACTCTTAGGTAGTATCTGCTTATTACTCAGCGAAGTATTAGGCTTTATCTTTCTTGAAGGTATGATCTCCAAAGAAAACGCTCACAAAACAATTTTATCATTGATTGCATGCGCACTATATTTTGTAACCTTATGGGGACATTTTAAGCAAGGTTGGCGCGGTCAGCGAGTTCTGACATTAACAGTGATTGCAACTTTCATTCTAACTTTGGCTTATTTTGGTAGCCGATTTGTGAAAGAATTTCTCTTATTATAAATTTTAGCGTATAAGTTAACTCTGTATTACGCTTGCAATTTGCTGTTGTAATACGCTTTAAAAATTAACTAAATATAGGATCCCTTTTTTGGATAACATCTCTACCGATATGCTGTTTGTCGTGCTTGGCATTCTCATATTCATATCAGCCTATTTCTCGGGCTCTGAAACTGGCATGATGTCAATTAATCGCTATCGATTAAAACATTTGGAAAAGCAAAATCATCGCGGTGCGAAACGAGTCAGTAAATTATTGGCAAAGCCTGATAAATTAATAGGTTTGATCTTAATTGGTAATAACTTAGTTAATATATTTGCCACTTTGATCACAGGGATCATTGCCCAAAGGCTCTATGGCGATGCCGGGGTATTTTATTCAGGTTTATTACTGACTTTAGTGATTCTAATCTTTGCTGAGATTACACCAAAAACCTTAGCGGCACTGTATCCAGAAAAAGTAGCCTTCCCTAGCTCATTTATTCTTACTCTACTGTTAAAGTTACTTTATCCATTTGTAATCGCTGTCAATTGGATCACTAATGGCATCTTAGCAATGTTAGGTATTAGTTCTGAACAACGAGAGCAGCATAGCTTAAGCTCTGAAGAGTTGCGCACAGTGGTAAATGAATCTGGAGCGATGTTGAAATCCAGAGATCAAGATATGTTAGTCGGCATCCTAGATCTAGAGAACGTTACTGTCGAAGATATTATGATCCCACGCAATGAACTCGTTGGCATAGATATCAATGATGAGTGGAAGCGTATTCAGAAAAAGTTAACACAATCAAATCATACTCGCGTTCTATTGTACCGCGATAATATCGATGACGTAGTCGGCTATGTCCACATGCGTGACGCTTTAAGGTTAGTATCAAAAGGCCAATTCACTAAAGCGACACTATTACGCGCTGTTCGAGAGATTTACTTCATTCCTGAAGGTACGCCGTTGAATGTACAATTGCTAAAATTTCAACGCGCGAAAGAACGCTTAGGCTTAGTTGTTGACGAGTATGGCGACATTCAAGGTTTAGTGACATTAGAAGATATTCTGGAAGAAATCGTGGGTGACTTTACCACAACAATGACGCCAACAACCAGTGACGAGGTAAATATTCAACCTGACGGCAGCTATTTGGTTGATGGCAGTGCTACAGTGCGTGACGTCAATAAAGAGATGACCTGGAACTTTCCTACTGACGGCCCAAAAACCATTAATGGCTTAATTATAGAATACCTTGAGGATATACCAGAAGCTAACTTAAGCGTTAGAATTTCAGGTTATCCACTGGAAATTATCGAAGTAAAAGACAACATGATCAAAACAGTAAGAATTTTGCCCGACTTTTACGACGGTGAAGTCACAGAGTCATAACTTTTATCAAATATCTCAATAAGGACACTGTCACTATAAAACACAGTGTCTTTATGCGTCGCCTTACTTAATCCCTAGCTGATGCTCTTTCACCAATATAGCTGATGATGCTCAATAGCTGACCTATTCAAATAATACATCATGCCTTTATTAATAATTTTTATTAGTAAACGACACTAACGATCCTTGTTAATCCGTATTTTAAACAAAATTCAGCTTTTTACTCTAATTTCATTACATTTTGTGGATATAAATAGCCCAACTGAAAGTTAATAACAAAGTTATACACAGCTTTAGATCTAAGGATCAAGTTTCCACAATTTCTGTGGATAACAAATGCAAGCCCAGTTAGAAATAGGCTTTGTATTTTGCAATCGATTTTTGCAAAAAAATTGAAGTTTTTTTTAAAAAAAATCTTGCTTATTTTCTAAGCCTTATTTGCTGTTGAATTACTGAAAAATAGTACAATTACTGTTCATTATGGCAAGAACTATGCAGTGATTTAGCAACACAAGCGACGGAATAAATAATGCTACGCGTCCTGACTTTATGCCAGACTTTAAAGCTGTAAAATTTATCTTTGCGCATAAAAAACTTGACTGATTGCATGCCACCTAATCCAGTCAATTAAAGTTAGCGCTAATTAACAGAACGAAGTTTTCAGAAATAATAATATTAAGCATAACAGGTGTTTCAAAAAGTAGTGGACTGAGAGCCTAGCTTTCGGTCATAAAAAGCTGTGGTAAAAGTTATTATGCTTGGTGTATCAATTAGTACTTTTGATATTAAGCGTTAACTTACGATCTAGGTATAACTGAGATCATCCGACAAAAACCGTAATTGAGTCGACTACTAATTATAAAAGCGACCTTAGTTGTAATATCTGATCTGCTGAGATTTGGGAGTTGTAAGTTGGGTGTTGTTAATTGTTAATTGTTAATTGTTAATTGTTAATAAGCAAAACACAAAAGTAAAAGGTTAAAGCGTGTTAACCTTTTACTTGAGCTTAAAAAAGCTAATCACCAAAAAATAAGCGCCATAACCAGCTATGATTGAGTTCTTCTTCACAACTTTTAAGTTGACTGCCATAGCGCTTAGCCCTGTTATCTACTTTGCGAGCTACCTTAACTAGCCAAGCTTTTTTCTTATAACTTTTACGCTTATAGCCGCCCCAGCCTTCGTGATAATTCAAATATTGACCATAGGCATCCCACTTAGATACCTTGTTAATTTTTTGAGTTTTAAAAATAAACCAAGCCATAAAGTCGATTGCATCTTCAAAGTCATCACGATCTGCACCTGATCTATCCGTTTCACGTACGTAGTCATCCCAAGTCATAGTTTTTGCTTGTGAATAGCCATATGCACTACTAACACGCCCCCAAGGGATAAACCCTAAGATAAAATCTCTAGGAGGCAATGCATCAGCTTTAAATGAGCTTTCTTGATACATCATACTCATAGGTACATGAATAGGCACTCCCCAACGTTCACGTGCTTCTCTTGCGGCAAAATACCAATCTCGATGTTCACGAAATATTTCACAGAGGTTTTCTGGTTTTTTAGGCGGACTCGTTGCACAACTCGATAATGTAAAGCAAACTAGGATTGAAATTATAAGAGATTTGAAAAAAGTCATGAACGCAGTCACTTAATTATGATTGCCAATATCATGCCAGAATATTTGTTATTTTTCAGGTTAAAGTCGTAATTTATTACACTTTTTTATCACAATACTTACACGATTCTACCTGAAATCAGTCATGATAGTTTCGCTCTGTGATGACTAAAATTATCGACTTGTTCTTAAGCTGTTACTAGAAAATACGCATCAGTGATTGCTACCGACGAATAACTGACGGTACTGACTAAAATAGATAAAATTATTTTTTCTCTAGGGAACTAATTTCACTCGCTATACTCTGAGTATGTGAGAGAGTTATTCCCCTGTAGTGTTTTATATTGTAAAGCCCATTTATTTTTAAATAAAAGGGCTTTTTTTTTGCCAAATTTTTTACTGATTCAGAAAGTTTTAAAATTTTGCAAAATAGCCAATGACTCTGCTGAAGGGAGCGGGGTTGATTAAAGCCTTGAGAAATGCGTAACGGCAATATTTGATTGAAGAAAGTCTATGGGTTAAAAATAAATTTTCAGCATAAAAAATGAACTTTAAAAAATAATACCGGTCAGATAACTTGAAAGCAAAACCTCCCTGGACTGCTTTCTTATTATTTGCAGCGCGTTACCCTAACGCGCTTTTTTTTTACTTAATATTTACTGACAATAAAAAAATATACTGCTAAGTCAAGCTTTCAAGACAGTTCAGGAAAAATAGTCTTGTAAAAAAGCATCAAAATCTAGTGTGTCACTGCGCTCGATTTCGCTTTGTTTTTGTAGCGACTCTGCAACACTATTTTTGAAGTATTCATCACTAAACTCTTGATAGTCTTGTGCTAAAAGCTGTTGGCGGTAATCAGTTGCTTTACTCAATGCTGACTTAGTTAACGATTGGTTATTCTTAACAACATTCGTTAAAATTTGTGCCGAAGGTGTTAAACTGCTGTCATGAATTTTTGCCGCTTCTGCTGCTAACACCTTCCTATAGAGCTCAGTATCATTAGCTTGATCCAATAAAGCAGCAATATCGGCCATTTTAGTGAAAATTTCTCCTCCCCATTGCTGCACTGACTTATCTTCTTCATGATCACGTAACAGTAACTTAGGATCGCGACCGCGAACCACAATAGCATCCATATTATCTTCACTGATACCTTGTTCTTCGCAGCTTAGTATTGGGCTATCTTCAAGCATACAGAAAGTAAGAAACGTATCTAAAAACCTAATTTGTTCAACATTAATCCCCGTAGCAGAAAAAGGGTTTACATCTAGCGCTCTAACTTCAATATATTCAACACCACGATTTTTTAACGCTTGTGATGGTTTTTCACCAGCTTTAGCAACACACTTAGGCCTAACTGGCGCATATAGCTCATTTTCGATTTGCAGAACATTACTGTTGAGTTGCTGATACTTACCATCAACTTTAAGACCGATTTTTTCAAACTTTTTCGATGGCAAGTTTATCGCGCTTCTCACGCCATCTAAGTAACCAGATAAGTTGTTATAACAAATCTGTAAAGATGACTGCTCACTATTGGTATACCCCAAATCACTCATTCGTAATGAAGTCGCATATTCAAGATACATGTAACCTTTATCTGTTTTTTTAAACGGTAAATCTGTCGGCTTATTTTTTAAAAACGAGCCACAAATTGCAGGTGAGCTGCCATACAAGTATGGGATTAACCAACAAAAGCGTTTGTAGTTTCTTAATAGTGCAAAATATTTATCAGAAATATACTCATCAAGGGTATCGGTATTTTGCTCAATAGTTTGCAAAGACTGAAAAAAACTTTTTGGAAAGGAAAAGTTAAAATGAATACCTGAAATAACTTGCATCATACTGCCATAGCGATTTTTCAAACCTTGGCGATAAACTGTTTTCATTTTTCCAATATTAGACTTGCCAAACTGTGCAAGTGGTATTTTATCGTCATCTTCAACAAAGCACGGCATACTCATTGGCCATAAAAGCTCGCCTTCAAGCTGGCTCAAAGTAAACTTTTGCACATCTTCCAATTGCGCAATAGCTGTTTCTGGACGATGACTTACCGGGGTTATAAACTCTAATAAGGTTTCTGAATAATCTGTAGTTATATTAGGGTGCGTTAACGCCGCCCCTAATCGCTCACTGTGCGGACGATCTGATAATCGCCCTTGCGGTAAAACTCGCAGCGCTTCACGCTCTATACCTCGACCAAACTGGCTCAAAGAAGTGATATGCTTTTCTTGAGCAAAAGCCGCGATATATTCGTTTAATGATAATGTCAAAATGATTCCTGATGCTTTACGCCAGTGAGTAACTGTTATTTAAGGGTGAAAGCTGAATTTTCAATGCCTACAGTGATTTATTATTATGTAAATATGAGCTAGGTCAAACAAATTAAGTATAAGCAAAGATGATAGAATATAAAAACTTGCTTTAAATTCACGCTCCTACACTGGTAAAATATACCTTATATAACGGTATTTTTCTCTGCTTGTTGTCATTATTACTTTAATTACCAAAAGTTGACCCGACAAGGGAAAGGTTTATTTCTTTTATCTTAATTTACTTACCTTGGTATTGACAGCTAAGGCAGTTTCTTATTCGTTGACCTTACGGTAAAGTTAATCGTCTTGAGCTTTTAAATTGCCGTTAAAAGTCCAGATAATCCTACTTAAAATAATAATATAGGTTTCCTATGCAAGAAAGTATCTTTAGCTTACTCCCACCACTTGTTGCTATTATCATTGCCATTTGGCGAAGAAATGCCCTATTTTCCCTATTTTGTGGTGTAGCACTTTGCTATTTAATGATTGCTAATGGTCAACCTATCGACGGATTAACCGGTATTGCATATGGTATCGGTGGGGTGTTTAGCTCTATTGGTAATGTTTACATTATCAGCTTTAGTTTATTAATAGGTGCATTAGTCACTTTAATGAACCAATCAGGTGCCGTTAATGGTTTTATTAATCATTTAGCCTCGTTAAACCTAGTCAAGAATAGCCGACAAGCTAGCTTATTACCTACCATCATAGGTACAAGTATTTTTACCGACACTAATCTCAGTATGTTCACCGCAGGTATGGCAAGTCAGAAACTTTTTGATCATCATAAGCTTAGCCGAGCACGTCTGGCATATTTAGTTGATTCAACTTGTGCTCCCGTGAGTATCTTGTTTCTGGTGAATGGTTGGGGAGCCTATGTTCTAGGTTTACTTGATGGCTATTCATTTGATGATCCTGTGGGTATTTTAATCGCTACCATAGGTTATAACATTTACGCTATTGTTGCGGTGGCATTAGCTTACTATACGGCCTTTAGTGGTAAAGTTTTTGGCCCCATGAAACATGCAGAATCGTTAATAAATAAAGACCAACAACCCACGATTGACCATGTTGCTCCTGCCCATATTATGTGGCTACCTATGCTAATGTTATTGCTAGGCACTTTTGTTCTGCTTTGGCATACAGGTGATGGTGATATAAGGCGTGGCTCAGGCGCTTTCTCTGTATTTTGGTCAGTAATAAGTGCCTTAGTCTTATTGATATTGCTAATTATTAGTCATCGGCTGATGTCGTTTAGCGATATCGTTAAGGCTATAGTTACGGGCATTAAATACATGTTTCCTGCGGTGGCCATTTTGGTGTTATCTTTCGCCTTTGGCGATGCAATTAAAACCCTCGGAACTGGTGTTTACGTTAGCCAGTTAATTAATGTTGAAGTTCCGCTATTTTTAATGGCGCCCATTTTGTTTGTTGCAGCTGCTATTATGGCCTTTGCTACAGGTACATCCTGGGGAACTTTTGCCATTCTTATTCCTATTGCTGTTCCGATTGCTCAGCAAAGTGGCTTGCCTATTGAGTTTTTAGTCGCTGCCGTGCTTGGCGGTGGTATTTTTGGTGACCATGCCTCGCCAATTTCAGACACCACAGTTGTTGCATCTATTGCCAGTGGTTGTGACCATTTCGAGCATGTAAAAACACAATTACCTTATGCTTTACTAGGCGCAGTAATTACTCTTGTAGCCTACATGCTTATTGGACTTAGTTTGTGATGACTGAAGCAACGCTAAAAGTTATCGACCATCAAGACGGTTTTCTCGTTATTGATAAACCTAATGAGCTCAGTTTTCATGATGAGGGAAATGTAGGATGTGGCTTTTTTTCACAAATAAAAGCGCAGCTAAAATCACAATACGGCTTAACGGAGCTTTATCCTGTTCACCGTTTAGATAAAATGACTTCAGGATTAATTATCGTTGCCAAAAATAATGCGACTGCTCAGGTATTTCAGCAATTATTCCAACAACACCAAATAGAAAAATATTACCTTGCAATAGCTAATGGTAAACCGAAAAAGAAACAGGGCTTAATCAAAGGCGATATGATGAAAAGTCGTCGCGGTATGTGGAAGTTAATGCGTACCTCTAACAACCCTGCAATCAGTCAATTTTACTCTTACAATATAGCCCCTAGTCAGCGCTTATACTTAATTAAGCCTCACTCTGGAAAGACGCATCAAATTAGAGTGGCACTTAATAGTATTGGTGTACCAATACTCGGTGATCCGCTTTACAACAACGACCTTGATACTGATCGCGGCTATTTACATGCCTTTGCGTTAACTTTTACTTTGCATCAGCAACAATATCAGTACTGCCTGCCACCAATAACAGGTTCTGCTTTCAATCAGCCTTCGACAATTGACGCTATCAAACAATTGACTCCACCATGGCAACAACCATGGCCCTCGCTATAACTTAAAATAAAA
Source organism: Cognaticolwellia aestuarii (assembly GCF_002000025.1). GTDB lineage: Bacteria > Pseudomonadota > Gammaproteobacteria > Enterobacterales > Alteromonadaceae > Cognaticolwellia > Cognaticolwellia aestuarii. Next base: position 112,964 of record NZ_MUZV01000007.1, on the reverse strand, counting down.
AAGGCAGCTAAATAGCTGCCTTTAAAAACTCAACATTTAATTTACTTGATTAAAGCGAATGCCAGAACACAATGGCAATAGCCGTTGGACAAACAAATTTAGTGTACCAAGGCCAAATTTTCCAGAATAAAGAATGCTCAACCATATCATTACCTTGTTTCAACTCTGTTAAAATGTCATTACGAAACCAAATCCAGCCAACAAAAACACAACACAACATGGCGATAATCGGTTGGCCATACTGAGTTGCTAAAATAGCCACGAAGTCGAGCATAAAGCTGATATTAGCAATAATAATCGCACTTAAAATAAAGATACCAATACCAATATAGGTGGTGACTTTTTTACGCTCCATGTTATGGCGCTCTACCGCATAAGAAACCGGTCCTTCCAACATAGAAATAGACGATGTTAGTGCCGCAACTGACATTAAAATAAAAAATGCTAAGGCAACATACAAGCCAATATCCCCCATACTATTGAACAAACTAGGTAACACGGTAAAGACCAAACTTGAACCAGAAATTAAGCTGCCATCTTCAGCAAAAATAGCCACACCTTGAGCTTGTGCCACATACATTGATGGAATAATTAATAAGCCTGCTAAGAAAGCAATGGAAACATCAATTAAGGTGACTTGCGCGCCTAAGGTAACTAAGTTTTCTTTTTTAGAAATATACGAGCCATATATCACCATAACACTGGTACCGAGCGACAATGAGAAAAATGCTTGTCCTAATGCACTGATTAACAAATCAGGTTCCAATACACGACTAATATCCGGATTTAGGTAAGCGCTGACGCCTTCTCTAGCGCCTTTTAAGGTCATAACATAAGAGATTAAACCCAGCAGTAAAAAAATAAGCACTGGCATTAATCGCTTCGACCACTTTTCAATCCCTTCTTCTACACCACGACGAATAATAAAGATGGTGAGAAACATGAATAAAGCACAAAATAGCAAGTTGCGAGGCAATGACTGGGTTATCACCCAATCTGCTGTTGATTCCATGCCGATAATTCGCGTAAAAGGCTCTACTGCATACGACATCATCCAACCGGCTAAAATGCCGTAGAAACTTAAAATTAAAGCAGCACAAATAATCCCGCCAAAACCGACCACAAAAGCAAAACGTTTATGAAAAATATTACGAGAAATTTTTTGTAGTGATGTCACCGCATTGGCTTGACCATATCGCCCAATGAGCAACTCTGCCATAAAAGCGGGATACGCTAAGCAAAAAGCAAGCACTAGGTATACAAGTACAAAAGCTGCACCACCATTACTTGCTGTTTGTGTTGGAAAACCCCATATATTACCTAACCCTACGGCAGAACCCGCAGCAGCCATGATAAAACCTAAACGAGAACTGAACGCACCTCTAGAAGCAGCCATTTAAAACCATCTTATTATTATTTAATGTCAGTTAATTTACTTAAACTATTGGCAAAAAAACAGCTCTTATTCATATAAATCATCATCAAAGCCAATTTAATGATGATTTTCATCGTAAAGATTTACTTACTGCTTAAATTACAATCAGTATTCGGTGGGCTATAACACGACGATTTAAGAATGGTAGAAAGAAAAAAGAGGCCAAAGCCTCTTTTTAAAAAATGACGGTATGACAATGTTAAATCATTAATCTTTAAAGTTATTAAATTGAAATGATTGCTCTAAATCTGTTTCTCTAAGCAACTGCATCACAGCTTGTAAGTCATCACGTTTTTTACCCGTAACGCGTACTTGTTCGCCTTGAATTGACGCTTGAACTTTCAACTTGCTGTCTTTTATAAGTTTAACAACCTTTTTAGCAACAGGCTGTTCAATACCTTCTTTAAAGGTGGCAACTTGACTGAAGTTTCTGCCTGAACTTTCAACGCTACCTAAAGTTAATGCTTTAGCATCCACTTTTCTTTTCACTAATTGTCCACGTAACATTTCAGCCATTTGTTTTAACTGAGCGTCTGAGTCCCCTTTCATTGTTACCGCTGGGCTTTTCCAGTCAAAACTAGCATTGGTGCCACGAAAGTCGAAGCGAGTAGCTAATTCACGAATAGAATTTTCAGTTGCGTTTTTTACTTCTTCCAAATTAATTTCGGAAACGATATCCATTGAAGGCATTATAATTCTCTATCTAACAAACATTAGCGATATATTATCAATATATGCCATTAATACCAACACAGAAGGCATAATTTAAGCGCTTATTCATGCTATTAGCTAGCTAAAAATTAACAGTGATAGTTTTCATAACTTAGCCCTGATATGATGAATAACATCTAACTTCGTGCAATATAACAACTAACATCTTAATGAAAAGTCGCTATCATTTATCAATTCTCGCCATTATTGCGCTACTGTTTTTCTGCCTGTATTTTAGTTCTTCTGACTTTAGGCGAGTAGTGTTTCGTAGTACAGAAATAGACTCTATTGGCCATATCATTAGTTTTTTTTGCCTAACTTGGGTACTACATAGCATATTAAAACTACCGTTATTTAATACCATGTTAACTGTAGCGTTTTATGGCGCATTAACTGAAATAGGTCAATATTATCTGGGTTTTCGCAGTGCACAGTTGAGTGATTTTATCTCTGATTTAATCGGTATCGCATTGTTTGCTATCATCAGGTGGTCAATTTTAATGTACCGCAATAGATCAAGTAAAAGACTATAGCCATGAATATTACCGTTATCGGACAAGGTGCAATAGGTTTGCTTTGGTATCACCGTTTAACAGAAAACTCAAAAAATCATGTCAGCCTCGTTTGCTCTTCTCGAATAACGTCGGTACCTAAGGAGATAAAGTTTACTAATATTAACAACATAACTAGCAGTAAAGCCTTAATATCGGCTAACAATCAAATATTAGCGCATGCTGAGTTAATTCTCTGCTGTGTTAAGTCTTATCATGTTGCAGAAGCAATTATGTCATTAAAAAAACGTATCAGTAGCAATGCGATAATCATTTTTTGTCACAACGGTATGGTGAATTTCAAGCAACTGCCTAATTTACCACAAACTTGCTATACATTACTTACCACCCATGGCAGTAAGGTCATACAGCCTTTTCATGTTCAACACACTGGCTTAGGCCATAATGATTTAGGTTTAATTACTGGAACTGCTCAACAAGAAAAACAAGCCAAAATGGTGGCAACATTAGCTACAGCACTACCATCACTAACATTGAGCCATCACATTAAAGAAAAACAATGGTTAAAACTGGCGATTAATTGTGTGATCAACCCACTCACTGCAATTAATGATGTAGAAAATGGTCAATTATTACAGCAAAAATACCACAAAATAATCGATAAGTTACTCACAGAAATCATTAGTGTTGCAAAATATGAAGGCATGCAATTTTCTTTAGATGAATTAAAAGCACAAGTGTTAAGTGTTGCAACAATGACCGGAAAAAATTGTTCTTCAATGCGAAGCGATATCTTAAAAAAGCGTAAAACTGAAATTGACTATATCAACGGCTATATAACCAATACGGCTAAGAGTTTACACATCAAAGTACCTGAAAATGAAAAATTAACGCTGCAAATAAAAGCACTTGAACTTGCTAATTGCCAGCATTAAAAAAGCCTTTAAATATTTAAAGGCTTTTCGTTACTTAACACACTTAATGTTACTTATGGACGATAAACTTTCACATTAGTAAACCCTGCACCTAATAAGTACAAAGCTTGTAGCTTACTCATTACACCTTGGTCACAGTAAAGCAAGTAGTCTTTAGACTTATCAAGATCACCAAATTGTGTTGCCAACTTATAAAAAGGTAAATGCATAATTTCAACGCCGTCTAGTGTTAATGGGTTTTCATCTTCTTCATCTGGACTGCGAATATCTAAAACTACAGAATTTTCAGGAATATTATCTAAAGTATCAACCGCGTGAATTTCTGCTTCACTTTCATTGCCGATATCTCTGATATCAAAAACACGTGTCTCAGTCACCACTTTATCTAAAATAGTAAAGTCAAAGTTTGCTTCTTCAGCTTCGACTTTAGACAATACTGCTTTAACGGTTGGTTTTTTAGAAATAACACCACAGTATTCTGGAATAGTTTTAGCAAAGTCTTCCGTGCCAATTTCACGAGCAATATTGATGATATCTTGCTTATCGTAAGCGGTTAAAGGTCGAAGGATCAAGGTATCGGTTACACGATCAATAACATTTAGGTTAGTCAAGGTTTGGCTGGATACTTGTCCTAATGCTTCACCTGTAACTAAAGCCTGAATGCCCATTTTTTCTGCTATTTGAGCAGCAGCACGCATCATCATACGTTTAAGTACAACGCCCATTTGACCATTTTCAATATTTTCTAATATTTCGGCAACCACTGGCTCAAAATCAACAGCAAAAAACTTAACACGGTGCGAGGCGCCATACTTGTTCCATAAATAATGGCTCACTTGCTTTACGCCCACCTCATGTGCTGCGCCACCCAAGTTAAAGAAACAATAATGCGTACGAGCACCTTTTTTGATCATTTGATAACTTGAAACGCCAGAGTCAAAGCCACCTGACATTAATGATAAAACATCTTCTTGAGTCGCTATTGGAAAGCCACCTAAACCTTTATGACGTTCAGTAACAATAAATAGGTTTTCGTTTTTAATTTCTAAATGCACGGTTACATCAGGCTTGGTCAATTGCACTCGAGCTGATTCAACTTGTTGGTTCAACCCGCCGCCAACATATTGTTCAACTTTTATCGAATTGAAATCATGCTTACCAGTACGCTTAACCCGTACACAAAACGTTTTATTTTCAATATTTTTTGCATGTACTGCTGAGGTTTTCTCAAAAATGTCATGTAAATCAGTAAATGTTGTTTGTTGCACTTCCAAGAACTGTGGCACACCGGGTATGCACTTTAATGTTTCGATTAATTTTAAACGGTTTTCTGGTGTGTTATTTTTAGTATTAACTTCAATATTGTCCCAGTTCATTCGTGTTGTCACTTCTTCATCAACACGACGTAAAACATTTTTAACGCTCGACTCTAATATCTTAGTAAAACGTTTACGCACCGGACGGCTTTTAATGGTAATTTCAGCCTGTAACTTAACAATAAATTTCATTTAACAATAATACCCACACTTAGAAAGGCGCGCATTATATACCCGTTCCGATATAAGATGCAATTTCACTGCTGATTAAATAGCCTGACAAAACCGTAAAATAATAAACAGCAAATATAAAAAAGGAGTACATTATTTGTACTCCTTATAACTTAATATACTTAAAGAAACAGCAATCGTTATTCTTGGCTTATTGAAATAGGATCTGTTTCTTTGGCTTTACCTTGATTAATAGCAATTTCAACGCGACGGTTTCTACGACGATTTAATCGATTGGTATTAGGCACTAAGGGTCGGGTATCTGCATGGCCGACCACCAATAAACGAGATTGATCGAAGCCAGGTACTTTGATAATTTCATGGGCAATTGCTACCGCACGTTTACTAGATAGATCCCAGTTAGAGGTAAACAATTCAGAACTTATACCTTGATTATCAGTATTACCAGAGATCATTATCTCACCTGGCACGGTGTTCAAGAGTAAACCAATTTCACGCATAATCGGTTTAAACTGCGGTTGTAAAAATGCCGAACCGGAAGGAAATGAACCATTTTCACGAATACGGATGATAACTTGCTGCCCTAAAGACTCTAGCTCGATAGCACCATCTTGAATTTGTTGCTCCATTTGTTCAGCGATTTTCTTCACTAACTCATTAACTTGTTCTTGTGAAGCTTGTTCAAGATCATCTTTAGCTTTTTGCATAGCTTGTGCCGACATTTCATCAGCCGTACTTTGCGATTGACCACCACGTTCAGTACCACGTTGCTCTTGTCGGCCCCCAGCAGAAGTTTCATCACCGGCCTGAAATTCCAACATTTGCTGGGTCATTTCCATGGTTTGCTGTTGAATAACTTCAATAGGTGTTGGTTCTGGTTTCCCCGGACGAAACTCTTGCGCGATAATACTAGTGCCTTTGGGAATATCTTTAACTTCAATTTTATTTTGCACACCAAAAGCAAACTTCATTGAGCCAGCAATTTGCTTAAACTTTAGCACGTCCATTTCGGAAAATGATAAAAGCAGCACGAAGAAACACATCAATAACGACATTAAGTCAGCGAATGTTCCCATCCATGCGGGTAACCCTGGAGGCGGGCATTTACATTTATCAGCCATAATTAACTCCCGCTACTCTTCGGTTGCACCAACAGATCGCTTACCCTCAGCAAGATAGTTTTTCAGTAGACCTTCAATAACCCGCGGGTTTTGTCCATCTTGTATGCCAAGCACAGCATCAAGCACTAATTCTTGGTTAAGTTTCTCTTCAGCCATACGCAACTTTAGTTTTGCGGCGATTGGAATAGCAATAACATTGGCTAAAAAGGCACCATATAAAGTCGTAAGTAGTGCAACTGCCATGGCAGGGCCAATCGCTTTAGGATCATCCATATTGGATAACATGGCAACCAAACCTATCAAGGTACCAATCATTCCCATCGCAGGTGCAACATCGGCCAATGCCATCATCATATTAGAACCAGTTTCATGGCGCTCTGTTGTCAAGTCGATATCTTTTTGCATAGTCGCTCGCACAACATCAGCATCATGACCATCAACCAACATATCTACACCCTTTTGCATAAAAGCGTTGGATATTTCAGCTTCTTCCAATGCTAAGAAACCACCCTTGCGCGCTGCATCAGCCATCTCAACTGACTTCTCAATTAACTCTTCCGGCCTTTCTAATTTAAACATGAAAGATTTACCGATAATTTTACCAATACCGAAAAACTGACCTAAATTGTAATTTGATAAAACAACAAAGATTGAGCCGCCAAAAACAATGATCACTGACTGCACATCGACAAACATGCTAATGTCACCAGCGAGTAACATTGCCATAATCAGTAAGCCTATTGCACCGACTATGCCTATTAACGTTGCTAAATCCACAAATGCCTCCGGTAAATTTTCTTGAATATATCCGCTATGTTGATAATACCTGATGAATTGATGTTTCGCGAATACTTATATTTTTAGTATTACTACTATTATCGCTCATATTGTCAATAACTTAAGGAGATAATGTGAATATTTTTCTCTTCGGCTTAAATTCATCATTAATTGACCCAGCGCGCTAGCTAAGGTAAGTTTGCGCCTAGAGTTCATATCACGCTAAAAAAGTCCATGGCCAGAAAAAAAATTGAAAATTTAAGCTTTGAAGAATCATTAGTTGAATTAGATACCATAGTGCAAAATTTAGAGCGAGGCGATCTTGACCTTGAAGACTCTATGGCATTATTTGAGCGCGGTTTACATCTTAGTCAACATAACCAAGAAAAACTAAAAAGTGCTGAGCAACAAATCAATATATTGCTTGAAAAAAATGGCCAAAGCCAATTAGCACCATTCAATACTGACGAGACTATCAGCAGTGACTAAACTTAAGCACCTTGATAATGTGCAAGCGCGCATTGACACTTATTTAACGGCTAAACTTGACAGCTTAGCGCGTAATGATGAAAAACTATTGGCCGCTATGCGTTATGGTTTACTTATCGGCGGTAAACGTATGCGCCCCTATTTGGCTTATATTACTGGCGAAGCTTTAGGCGCAGAGCAGCATGATATTGATGGTGTTGCCGCAGCAATTGAGTGTATTCATGCTTATTCATTATTACATGACGATCTGCCTGCCATGGATGACGATAATTTACGTCGTGGTCAGCCAACTTGTCACAAGGCTTTTGATGAAGCCACAGCGATCCTCGCAGGTGACAGCCTGCAAACCTTAGCTTTCGATATTATTGCCAACCATGACTTTACTGAAACAGCAGCCTGTAAGCGCATTACATTATTACGTTACTTAGTCAATGCTGCGGGTTATCAAGGTATGTGTGGTGGTCAAGCTTTAGATTTAGCCGGTACTGATAAAAGTATAACAATTGAAGCATTAGAACATTTACATTCATTAAAAACCGGCGCTTTGCTAGAAGCATCGGTTATGATGGCAGCTGAATGCAGCCAGCAAGCAACAGCTACAGATAAAAAACAATTAGCACATTATGCTAAATTAATTGGTTTAGCTTACCAAGTCCGTGATGATATAATCGATATAACGTCTACGGAAGAAGAGTTAGGCAAACCTGCAGGCTCTGACCTTGCCGCTAACAAAAGTACCTATCCGGCACTATTAGGTTTAGTTGGTGCACAAGAAAAAGCAGATAACTTATATCAACAAGCGCTTCAAGCTTTAGGCACTTTGCCTTACAATACGCAAAGCTTGTCCGATTTTGCGACTTTCATTGTTAGCCGCAGACATTAATATAAAAAATTTAATTGAATAATATGACTATAAACCTAACTGAATATCCTTTGCTGGCTAATATCGACACGCCTGATGATTTGCGCAAATTAGAAAAAAACCAACTCACGCAAGCTAGCGAAGAATTAAGGCGTTACCTGTTAAACTCTGTCAGTAAAAGTAGCGGCCATTTTGCTTCAGGTTTAGGAACTATTGAGTTAACCGTTGCCTTACATTATGTTTATAACACGCCATTCGACCACTTAATTTGGGATGTTGGCCATCAAGCTTATCCTCATAAAATATTAACTGGTCGCCGAGATCAATTGCATACCATTCGCCAAAAAGATGGTTTACACCCTTTCCCATGGCGTGAAGAAAGCGAATATGACGTACTCAGTGTCGGACATTCAAGTACTTCAATTTCCGCAGCTTTAGGTATGGCTGTTGCCGCAGAGCAAGAAGCGAAAAACCGTAAAGTAATTGCCGTTATTGGTGATGGTGCTATGACCGCAGGTATGGCATTTGAAGCGCTAAATCATGCCGGTGATATCAATAAAGATATGTTAGTTATCCTCAATGATAATGAAATGTCGATATCTGAAAATGTCGGTGCTTTAAATAATCATTTGGCAAAATTACTTTCAGGCAGTATATATACCGGCATTCGTGAAGGTAGTAAGCGCATACTTAAAAATATTCCACCTATTAAAGAGCTAGCCAGTCGCGCAGAAGAACACTTAAAAGGCATGGTAGTACCCAGTACATTTTTTGAAGAACTCGGCTTTAATTATATAGGACCCATTGATGGCCATGACGTTAATGGCTTAGTTGATACTATTGCTAATATGCGCAATCTCAAAGGCCCTCAGTTACTACATATTGCCACTAAAAAAGGTAAGGGTTATCAACAGGCTGAACAAGATCCAATCAAGTATCATGCCGTTCCTAAATTTGATCATACCGAAACGAGTTTACCTAAAAGCGCGCCAAGCTTACCTACCTATTCTGCTATATTTGGCGATTGGTTATGTAAAGCCGCCGAACAAGACAGTAAGTTAGCGGCTATTACTCCTGCCATGCGAGAAGGTTCTGGCATGGTTCAATTTAGCCAGCGTTTTCCAGCACAATACTTTGATGTTGCTATTGCCGAACAGCATGCGGTAACGTTTGCTGCCGGCCTAGCTATTGGCGGACGCAAACCTGTTGTCGCTATTTATTCAAGCTTTTTACAACGAGGCTACGATCAATTAATTCATGATGTAGCCATTCAAAACTTACCCGTTTTATTTGCTATCGACCGCGCAGGTATTGTTGGAGCTGATGGTCCAACGCATCAAGGCTCATTTGATTTAAGTTTTATGCGTTGCATACCTAACTTAACAATAATGGTGCCATCGGACGAGCGTGAATGCCAATTAATGCTCAATACTGGCTATCAATTAAATACCCCGGCGGCTGTGCGTTATCCTCGCGGCTGTGGTAATGGTGCTGAATTACCGGCAATCAATGAAACTATTGAAATTGGTAAAGCGAACACCATACGTGTCATAGACGATATCACTGCACCACATACTAAAGTAGCGATTCTCAACTTTGGCACCACACTGAGTCAAGCTAAAATAGCGGCAGAAAATATTAATGCGACTTTAGTTGATATGCGCTTTGTTAAACCACTAGATCAAGACATCATCAACACGTTATCAGCTAGTCACGACTGCATAGTAACCGTTGAAGATAATGCCATTGCAGGCGGTGCTGGCTCTGGTGTTAATGAGTTTATTTTAAGCCAAGGTATGGCAAAGAAAGTCTTGAACATTGGGCTACCAGATAGTTTCATTAAACATGGTACTCAGGCTGAAATCCACCAAGAACTTGGGTTGGATAGTAAAGGTATAATTCAAAAAGTCGAACAATTTATCAAGTGATAGTTAACTCAATTTTTGCAGCACAGACCGCTAATTAAAATAAACGGCCTGTGCTCAACTATGACAAAACTTTGATTGTTCTGGCCCCTTCACACGCATAAAATTTATATCAGCCATAAACTACATTGATGCTGGTTAATTTTGCACTATTTACTGTTCCCCATTCATTTTATGCTCGTTATAGAACTCGATTACATTTAGTTACTTTTTCTTTTAATGAAAAAATAACTGTGTTTTAATTAGGCAGAATCCTACTCTCTAAGTTAAATAAGGAATATTTAATGAAACTTCAAAAAAGTCTAATCTCACTTGCGCTTATTTCAGTACTTGGCGCCTGTGGCGGTTCAGATAATAAAAGTTCTACCCCGACTCCAACGCCAACACCTACTCCAACACCAACCCCTACACTTATAACAACAACGGTCGATGGTAAAGCCATCAAAGGCACGATTGCCAATGCAATTGTTACCGTGTACAAGTATGTTGATAATGAAGCGGTAGAATTAGTTGGAGAAGAGTTAGATAATACATCTATTGAAACTGAAGCTGACGGCAGCTACACAGTTACCATAAAAGATTATGAAGGTGTGATTAAGGTCGAGTTATCTGTTGGTCCTGACACCACAATGATTTGTGATGCGCCTGCTGGCTGTGCCGATGTTGAATTTCGTGACCCAATAGCACTGGCAACAGTTGACCCTACATTAACCTTATCTGCTATTTCAACGGTTGGCAGTGCAAATGACGGCGCTGTAAACGTTAATGTTTCAGCGTTAACGCACTTAACTAGCGCATTAGTTGAAGCTGCTGAAGGCGGCGTCAACACAGAATCAATTCAGCAGCAGTCATCCATCATTGCAAACGCCTTTAATATTACCGGCAGCTTAACAGAACTTGAGCCAACACTCGTTGATAGTGCCAATGCTGTAGCCAGTGAAGATAATTTTAACGAACTACGTTATGGCTTAATTAACGCCGGCATTATGTCTGCTTTATTTTCTGGTCAGAACAATGCTAGCAATATCATGTCAACTAGCTTAGCGAGTGCAGTCAATGACTTAGTTGCAAATGACGGTGCATTATTAGTTAATCAAGATGAAAATGTTGATGGTTTTGAGCTTTCGCTAGCTGATGTATTAAATGGCGCAAGTGAAGCAGCAAGTGCGGCCGCTGAGGCTATAGCCGCTGATCCAGAGCTTGCTGAAAATGCAGAGATATTGGCGCAGCTCGATCAAGAAGAAACCAATTTAGAGAATCAATCTGAATTTGCCCAAGCAAATGCTGGTGATAATGGCCGAATAGACCCTGTCGCTGAGCAGCCCACAGAAGGTGACGCCATAGCAAAAGCAAAAGCGATGGTAGAAGATGTTCGCTTATTTAGCCATTTATTTGAAGTGGGTACAGACTCAAATAGTGCCATTAGTGGTGAAGGTGAAGCATATGTCGCGTTAATCGAAGAAGCAGGAGTCATGGTTGAAGCAGAAGCAGCAAGCTTTTTACTGCTTGCAGAAATTGCTGATGCCATTACTCAATTAAGTGCCATGCACGAGGCAGGGACATTACCCGGCACCGTATTTTCAATCAACGACTATCTTAGTTTAGAAGGCGCAGAAGGCACTATTACTTTTGATGAAGAAACAGCTAATGGTGGAATACTTTTCTCAGTAAATGCGACCTCTGGAACTGAAATTGTCAACATATCCATTGAAGCGATTATTGCTGAAAATGGTAAAGATGTCACATTAGACCTCAATGGTGCTATCGAATCAGCAGGTGCTAAATTAACATTAACGGACGGCAGTTTTGCCAAAATAAACCTCGATAGTGCGATTAGTAGAACATCACTTGAAGACGATACTTTTGAGGGTGAAATCACTTCTGGTGAGCTGGAACTCAATGTCACCTTAGAGCAAAAAGCAACAGCTAACGTAACAAACCCGGTTAAGTTTTCTGGGTTAGTTAAAACTAAGCTAATGCCAAAAACTGTTCCGGCATTATCTGTTGAATATGACTGGAATGAGAATAATAACACCGGTGAATATTCATTCGAGCCAGAAGTTGAAACTGTTATATTGCCTGAGATGCTAACCTTAAGTGGTGGCTTTAGTTCAGCCGAAGGTAATTTGATTAAAGCAACCTTGACAGCAAGTATTCAAGATCTTGAAAGCTACCAAGCACCCGATTTTAAATATATCGGTAAGCAAGTAGAGAGTTTTGCTACTATCAGCTTTTCTGATGATAAAAACACCATTGTTATTACTGAATCAGACATGGTCAATAATGAGCAACAAACCACTGAAACTCGTGTCTTTACACCCGGCTCTCAAGCTGGTGAATGGTCAGCCACCAGTAGTGTTGTTTCGGCTTTCCCTGAAGAGCATTATTGGGGAACAGGCATTGAGCGTAAAATTATAACTAAACGCTTTGACTCTGGTATTGCAGAACAAGGCACCTTATACACTCGAGCCTATATTAGCGGTGAAAGTGAAAATAATTTTGGTGCAAAGTCTGTCAGAGTAACACCAAAAGATCATAACAATGACAACCTAACTGATAGCTATGATATTGACATCATCGATACTAATTGGGACGACAAAGAATATGATGCAACGAGTTTCAGTACTTTAATTGACGCTGACGGTAACATCCTAACCAGTGATGGTAATATCCACCCTCGTGATACTGCTTGGACCACATGGGGAGTTTCTAGCATTGATCAATTCATGATGGATAATGATTATCAGTTAATTGCCAACCCTCTAACCGTAAATAATGGTGCAGAGCTATTAGCGCAAACAATTGCTAACTGGTGGAAGAGCCAACGAAGTGTTACTTATGATGATATTGGTCAAGTGACAACCTTCTTTTCAGAAGAAGATTTAGCTGTTATTGCTAATGGGCCTGAAGGCGAAATAGCACTAGATACCTACCTGATGAAGCCATTACTAAAAGATGCATTTAACGTGGCTGTTAGTGCGGATAGTAAAACAGTAGTGGTAACGGATGCAACAGTAACAAGAACCTTTAATGTTGACTATACCAGCCCTGGCAACTTTGTCTTTGATAGAAAAGTGTCACCTGAAGGACAAACTGAAGTCCATGACATTAGAACTTTTTCAACAGTAGATTCGGGGTTAGATATCGATGAGATCAACATGTTTCGCTCTAACACTATCGATAGCACTTATTATAGTTTTATTCGCATAATACCTATCGATACCAATGAAGATGGGCTAGCAGACCATTTCGAGCGAGCGGAAAGCTATAGTGAGTATATAAATGCTGATGGTATGCTTGTTGATGTTAATGGTGAGCCGGTAGCAGAGTATCGTAGCCACAGCGGTGAATCATTTGAAGACAATTTTGGTAGTTTTCATATGCCATTTAATCCGCTTACCATATCTAATGGCATAGAGGCTTACACAAACTGGCTGACAAACGTTAGAGGATCAATGCTCTATACTGGGATAGCAGATATTGGTAGTGTCGAAGTAACGTTATCTGAAGCTGAACTTAACACTTTAGCGCCAGGTGAAACTACAACCTTCGATGCCTACATTACTTATCCTGCAATTACTGATTCACTTGAAAACAATGACGTGTTCTTAGATGTAAACGCTGCATTATCTTTAGAGACTATTTTAGGTGATTACCAAGTCAATCTTATGCTATCAGGTGAACGTACCGCATTAAGTGAAGGTAAATTTGATCTTAATATGCAATACAAGTTACCTGATGAAGCTGCGATGCGTAAATTTAGTGTTCATATGAAGACCGATGAAGCTAGCAGAATGACAATGAATAATAGTGAGGGTGTACTCATGGTTCTGAAAGAGCCAGAAGAAGGCTCTACTAGCAATGTTATTGGTACTATAGTAGTTGGTGCGGCAGCTGAAAAAGTTGCTGATATTGAAGACCGCGATGGCGGTATCTTTATCGTTTACAGCAATGGCGAAGTGGAAACATTATAATAAGTAGTCCCCTATCATAATGTAAAAAGCCAACCAAATTATTGGTTGGCTTTTTAATACCTACTTAAAGATCAATTAAAGCATCCACCTAAATAGCAAAAATTACGAATAAATGTTTAATAAAAGCAATAAAAATATTAAGGACGATTAATGAAGAAAAGGCTACTTTACATATCAGGGCTATTGGCTTTAGCGGCAGAAAATTCCTATGCAGCAACTTCTGTTGAAGCATTCGTTACGAGTCACTCTTTTAGTAATATTTTACCGATAAAACAACTGATAGAAGATGATTGGCAGCAAGCTCCAGAACAGTCAGCCAGTGACGCTTTCACTCAAAATGAAGTAGGAGTAAGAGCTTATATTGATAATTTTTCCTTCAGTGTATCTCAACGTTATGATTACTTTGTTGAAACCAATAGTGATACAGCACAAGCCTTTTACTTAAATCGCAATGATTTAGCGCTTGATAGCCAGAGCGAATATGATGCTCAGTTAAGGTTATTTCATCAACGCAGTAATGGTATTAAAGTTGGCTATAAACTTAACTTTAATCGCTTCTCTAGTGAACTTAGAATAGGTTACTGGCGCTTACTAGCGACACGTGAATCTCAACTTAATGGCTTAATATCAAGTGATCTTAATGGAAACATCGCAGCTGATGCACAATTAAGTGAGTTTTACTCTACAAATAACTTTCTAAAACGCCAAAACAGTGATGATTGGCAAACGCAAGGGTCGGGAGTCACCGTAGATCTTCATATGCGCTGGCAGCCGAGTAATAACATCGATATTAGTCTTGATATTACCGATATTTACTCAGATTACAAGTTAGATAATGCCGGTTTCAGCAAAGGTAAAATAGACACTGACGGTACGTTTATTAATAGTATTGGCGGTATTGCTTATGTACCTTTATATCGAGGAATAGAAACAGCCAAACGCCACAACTTTGACCTCCCCGAAACAGTAAATGTAGATGCTATTTATCGAACAAATGACTTAGCTTATGTCACTCATTTTACCCGCCAAGGTGATATAAATTTTTATTATGCTGGTGTTCAGTTTGAGTCTGAAGATAGTACAACCCGGTTATTATTTGATATTGAAAATATAGCACCAGAAATCCAATTTCAAAACAAGTGGATAACCGCTTATTTATCGCTTGATGATATCGATATTGATCAAGCTATGTTGGCAAAGCTAGGGGTTAATATTCACTTTCAATTTTAGTGTTAATTTACATGAATTATAAAAAAAGCGTATTGAGTTCATCACTCGATACGCTTTTTTAGTATTTAACCCTTATAGCCGCTAACTTAGTCAGCAATATACTCAACCACTTCCAAACCAAAACCTGAAAGCGAATGGTATTTCGTTTGTGAGCTTAGCAAGCGCATTTTACTTACGCCTAGGTTAGCCAAAATCTGTGAGCCCACACCAACATTGCGAGAGCCAACATGGCGTTTAACTTCTTTTACGGTTTCACCAGCGTCTAACTTCGCATACTTCTGTACTTGCGCGATAAGTTCCATCGGTGACTCATGCTTGCCTAATAAGACTAACACACCACCTTCTTTGCCTATTTTTTCTAACGCATCAGCCATTGGCCATTTAGCAACACTTTCACGTTGACTAAATAATAAGTCTCTAAAGGTATTTTCTAAGTGCACACGCACCAATGTAGGCTCTTCAGGCTTAATTTCACCTTTTGTTAAAGCAAAATGTGCTTGGCCGTCAATAGTGTCTTTAAATACCGTTAAATCAAAATCACCAAATGCTGTTGGTAATTTACATTGAGATACACGTTCAATGGTGGTTTCATTGGCATTACGGTATTCAATTAAATCGGCAATAGTGCCCATTTTAATGCCATGTTTTTCGGCAATGATTTCTAAATCAGGGCGACGAGCCATGGTACCGTCTTCATTAAGTATTTCAACGATAACAGCAGCGGCTTCAAGGCCTGCTAAACGTGCTAAATCAACACCAGCTTCGGTATGGCCAGCACGATTTAGAACCCCGCCATCTTTAGCAATAAGTGGGAAAATATGACCTGGCTGTACAATTGAATTATGATCAGCATTTTTACCTACAGCAGCTAAAACAGTTGTCGCTCGGTCTGCCGCTGAAATACCGGTAGTTACACCTTCAGAAGCCTCTATAGAAACCGTAAAGTTAGTGGTAAATTGTGCATCGTTCTTATCAACCATCAGAGGTAGCTTTAACAGTTCACAGCGCTCTGCTGACATTGGCATACAAATAAGGCCACGGCCGTGTGTTGCCATAAAGTTAATCGCTTCTGGCGTAACTTTTTCTGCTGCCATAATGAAGTCACCTTCATTTTCGCGATCTTCATCATCCATTAAGATGACCATTTTACCTTGAGCTATATCGTCGATAATCTCTTGTGGCGTGTTTAAATTCATGACAACCTCTTTATTTAATAAAACCACTGCGCGCTAATAACGCGTGTGTAACACCTGACGGCTCTGGCTTGTCAGCTGTTTTCTTGGTAAGTAATCTTTCTATATAACGGGCGATTAAATCAACTTCTAGATTAACTTTAGTGCCCACTTGATATTTACTGATAATGGTTTGCTGGGTGGTATGCGGCACAATCGTTAAACGAAACTTATCTGCGGTTAAGCTGTTAACAGTTAAACTTGTGCCATCAATAGTAACTGAACCTTTTTCGGCAATATAGGCCGCTAGTTCTGTTGGCATCGTTAGCCAGTAATCAATACTATTACCTTTATGGTCGATGCTGGTAATTTCACTCACGGCATCAACATGCCCTGACACCATATGACCGCCAAAGCGTGTCGTTGGTAACATCGCTTTTTCAAGATTAACGCTGTCACCTATTTTATAGTAAGCTAATCCTGTGCGGGCTAAAGTTTCACTCGAAACATCAGCACTAAAGCTTGAACTGTCTATAGCAACAACGGTTAAGCAAATACCATTAGTAGCAATTGAGTCGCCTAATTTAACATCTGATAAGTCTAATGCTGCGGTATCAATCGTGACGCGTGCACCACCACCTGAGGTATTAATTGCTCTCAAACGCCCTACGGCTTCTATGATCCCTGTAAACATTGGTTATCTCATTATCTGTAGTATTTTTACTGATGGTAAATAACCATCTGTTATTAATTTCATAAGTAAATTAGTGCCAGAAGTTAACGCTTAAATATTGCCGTTAATCTAATATCTTTACCGATCATTCGCATATCTTGTATCTCAAGATTTTTAGCTTCGTCCAATTGCAGCACTGTTGGCATATTAACTAAGCCTCTGCCATCATGCCCGATAAGTTTTGGCGCTTGATAAAGTATTAACTCATTAACTAAATTCTGACTAACAAAAGCACCTGATAATTGACTACCTGATTCAACTAACACATCATTAAGTCCCTGCTTTGCCAAGTATCTTAACAATAAAGTTAGATTAATATATTCACTATTTTCGGCTTTATCGATCTGTACTTGTTCTACAAAATGAGGCCAAGTATGGTCATTTTCAATGGTATGTCGTATTAATAATATTTTACTCTCACTTTGGAATATCGCGAGATCAGGTGTTAAGCGGTTTTTGCCATCAATAATAATGCGTACTGGTTGCCTAACATCGGTTTCTGCATAGCTATTTTTTAACTCACCTAAGTCATGCCAACGAACGGTCATCTTTGCGTCATCAAAAATGACTGAGTCGGCACCACAAATAACAGCACAGCTTTGTGCTCTAAGTCGCTGCACATCGATTCTGGCTTCAGCAGATGTTATCCATTGACTTTCACCACTGGCCATTGCTGTTTTACCATCAAGACTAGCAGCAAGCTTACATCGTACATAAGGCAGCTTTGTGGTCATTAATTGAATAAAACCGGGGTTTAATGCGCGTGCATCTTGTTCAAGCAAACCAAATTGTGTTGTTATGCCAGCAGCATTGAGAAGTTCAAGACCACGGCCCGATACTTTCGGGTTAGGATCAACCATAGCAGCAATAACATGAGTCACTTGTGCTTTAATTAATGCTTCAGCGCACGGTGGTGTCAAACCATAATGACTACAAGGCTCTAGCGTAACGTAAGCCGTAGCCCCATTAGCCTTTATTCCCGCTTGTTTTAAGGCATGTACTTCAGCATGACCCTGCCCTGCTTTTTGATGAAAACCTTCACCGACAACTTCTTCATTACGAACTATCACGCAACCAACGCGCGGGTTAGGCGAAGTAGTAAAATGGCCACGCTTTGCCAAACTAATGGCACGTTGCATGAACTTATGATCTGCTAAAGAAAAATCATTCATTATTGGGCTCGAGGCTATAGTTGATTATGTGCAATGCGTTAGTCATCATCGCCCAAGCGGGCAATTTCTTCACCAAACTCTTTGATATCTTCAAACGAGCGATACACTGAAGCAAAACGAATATAAGCCACTTTGTCTAAACTCTTCAGCTGCTTCATAATAATGGTTCCGAGCATTTCACTCGAGACCTCTCGCTCACCAGTCGCTCGTAATTGCGACTTAAGCTTATTAATCGACAATTCCATTTCTTCGGTACTGACCGGCCTTTTTTCTAATGCTCGCAGTAAGCCACTTCGCATTTTATCTTCGTTAAAAGGCTCACGTGAACCGTCGCGTTTAATAATTCGCGGCATAACCAGTTCAGCGCTTTCAAAGGTAGTGTATCTTTCATGGCATGCTAAACATTCACGACGACGACGGACTTGATGACCATCAGAAACTAAACGAGAGTCGATCACTTTAGTGTCGGTGGCTGAACAAAAGGGACAATACATTAATGAATTCCGCTACATGAAAAATTTAATCTCAGTATTTTAATGGAAAATAACTCATTAAGCTAAAAATCTTGTGCTTAAAGTATATTTAATTAATCAAAATACTGAAATGAAAATGGCCACGAATGTGGCCATTAAATATTATTCCTATGGAATTACTAGGAAATAACTATGCTGGGCTTATTACTTATAAACAGGGAAGCGTGCGCAAAGTTCAGTCACGCTAGCTTGCACTTTAGTAATTACAGCTTCATTGTTAATATCATCTAAAATATCACAAATCCAACCAGTGATCATTTGAGTTTCTTCAACGCCAAAGCCACGACGAGTAATCGCTGGTGTACCTAAACGTAAGCCCGAAGTAACAAACGGTGAACGAGGGTCATTTGGTACTGAGTTTTTATTTACCGTAATGTGCGCACGGCCTAAAGCGGCATCAGCATCTTTACCTGTAATGTCTTTATCAATGAGATCAAGTAATAACAAGTGGTTTTCAGTACCATTAGAAACAACTTTATAACCACGCTCTTGCAATACTGCCACCATAGCCTTCGCGTTATCTAAAACATTTTGTTGGTAAGCTTTAAATTCTGGCGCTAAAGCTTCTTTAAATGCTACCGCTTTCGCCGCAATAATGTGCATTAATGGGCCGCCTTGGCCACCAGGAAATACCGCACTGTTAAGCTTTTTGTAAATAGCTTCGTCATCACAGCCAGAAACAATTAAGCCACCACGAGGGCCTGCAAGTGTTTTATGTGTCGTTGTAGTAACAACATGAGCATGTGGTACAGGGTTTGGGTATAAACCAGCAGCAACTAAACCGGCAACGTGCGCCATATCAACGAAGAAGTAAGCTCCGACTTTATCAGCAATTTCACGCATACGCGCCCAATCAACAACACCGGAGAAAGCAGAAAAACCACCGATGATCATTTCTGGTTTATGTTCTACTGCTAAACGCTCTAATTCAGCATAATCGATATCACCTGTTTCTGGGTGTAAACCGTATTGAATCGCTTCATATGACTTACCAGAAAAGTTGACATGTGAGCCATGTGTTAAGTGACCACCATGAGCTAAACTCATGCCTAATACCTTACCACCTGGTGATACTAACGCTTGAAAAACAGCAGCATTTGCTTGAGAACCAGCATGAGGTTGTACGTTGGCGTAAGTTGCACCAAATAATTCTTTTGCACGGTCAATAGCTAATTGCTCGGCAACATCAACATACTCACAACCACCATAATATCGTTTGCCTGGGTAACCTTCAGCGTACTTATTAGTGAGTTGTGAGCCTTGAGCTTCAAGTACACGTGGGCTACAGTAGTTTTCAGAAGCAATAAGTTCAATGTGTTCTTCTTGGCGAACAACTTCATTACTCATTGCTTGATAAAGTTCAGGATCAAAATCAGCAATATTCATATCACGTGTAAACATGTTATATCCTCAAGTAGTCTGCCAGTAGCAGGACTTTGGTTGGCGTTAAAGCAAAATTAATTGCGGCATATTTTGCCTGAACTTGTAAAGCTTGTACACGGTAAAACCCCGCTCTTTTAGTTCATTTTGCAATCAAATAGTCGTTAAAGTTAATGAAATAAGTTTAATTAAGCGCTTAAATCAACAATCAAAACCAATATACTGTCTAAAAAAAGCAAAAACAACAAATTTAAAACAAAACAAACAACCATTAACAAAATTAAATACCGAAAAATAAGATTTAACCATTTTTTATGCTGATTTTATTTTTAAAAGTTGTTGACGCTCTTTCTTACGTTTTCGATATAAGTAATCAACAACAATAAGCACTACAAGCATGAAGCCATTCGCGAAAAGGTAAGCCGGTAAAGCAGCTTTAGTGCTCGTTTGAGCTAGCGAATAAACAAACCAATTAACTAGCGGCAGAAAAGGTAACAATGAAATTTGTGTAATTCTCATATACTTCATTGACGACTCACAACCACTAATAGCATTATCAATGGCCTTTTCAGGACTGTCAGATAACTTTGACCATGCCGCAACGCGAACTTTCATTTCAAAATAAATGAAGGCAATCGAAAATAAACCACCAAAGCCAAGGTAAATGTTAACCGGCTCGCCCCACTCTCCTTGATAAATGCCATAAACGAAAGCAATTAAGATTGATAAGGTAGCGAGGATATTTAAAATAAAACAAAGTTTCGCACCATAGGTTCTGCGTCGGGTGCGCTTAACCAAAGCAGCAATATCTGTTTTAGCTGTTGGTTGTGCTTGCCAATCTTGTGTTAATTCAGCCCAAGTGTCATCAAGAATTTTATTGGATTCAGCACTGCGCTCTTTTTTCCGCATGAACCGTGTTGTATTAGAAACAGATTTGTCTTGTCTCTGCTTACTTTCAGTTGCCAGCTTACTTTTATCATGTTCTTCGTTCATACGGCCTCCAATAACTGCACTAATGCAGCTTTCGCTCGTTGCAACCTTACGCCAACTAAATTCACTGTAATCGCCAGTACATCAGCTATTTCTTGATAACTCATGCCCTCTAATGCCAGGGTGATCACTTGTTGTTGCTCGAGCGTTAAACGACGAATAGCTTCAGCAAGTCGTTGTTGTCTTTGCTCTTGATCTAATGACTGATAGGGGTTCGGTTGCTGGCATTGCTGTTGATCTTGAATCGTCGATGATTCTTGCTCTGACTCTGTTTTCACTGTTTTTACCGCCTTAGCAACATGTGTTGCTAAAACATTATGGGCAATACGTGCAATGAAAGTTTTAACCGCAGCATCAGCCCTAAAGCTTGGTAATGCCCGCCAAATATTTAATGCTATTTCTTGAAATAGCTCTTCTTGAATCGCAGGTTTGGCTTCAAAGCCATTGATGATATGACGTAACAATTTCTCATGTTCCGAAACCCACTTAATAAATAGTGCTTGATTGCTCAATGAATAACCCAGTTGTTGTTGAGCTGCTTTAAAAACAGTCTTATTTGAGTCGCTCAATTCTACTGAGTTATTCATTTAATTCAATCCAAACATCTACACACTATGATTAGCTTAACGACATCACTACTTTCTCTGAGGTTAAGCGTTTGGCTAGAATTAACACTAATGCCACTGTTAAGCCGATAGTAGCAACACTGCTAAATAACAACGCACTCCAATCAATAGGTAAGCCTTTAAAAACATCTTCCATTAATAATGACTGACCAGAAATTGGCAACCATTCAACCCAAGCCGGTTTATCATCCATCATCATCAATGCAAAAGGGATAAAACTTGGTGCCATAATCAACATAGTTACTGTCGATTGTGCTTCTTTAAAGCTCTTAGCTTGAAAAGCAAATAACAACTGTAATGAAGCAGCAAGGAAACATATAGGTACTAACAGCAATAATAAAATCGCAAAAGTACTGGCATCTATACTGAAAGTTGCACCTATTTTCGTTAGATCAACAAAGTTCATCGCAACCGAAGTTAACACCAACATTAAAATGATAGAGATAATCGCAATTGAGCTAGCACAGCTTAGTTTAGCAAGCACTATTTTTAAGGTGCTTACTGGCTGACAAAGTAACATTTCCAGCACATTTCGTTCACGCTCACCGGCACTAGAATCGATAGCAACCGGTAAACCTGACATAAAGGCTGCCATCATCAGGTATACACCTAAAATTAATGAGATCATCACCGCATTACTACTCGGTAAAGAGGTGTCTTGCTCAAGTAATTTGATCGGTTGTAGTAACTTAATATCAATACCACGCACTAGTAAACGTTTATAACCAATAGTAAGTGAATGCTCTCTAACGATATCTTTTATACGACGGATAGGTGATGATAACGACTTCTCGTTGTAATCAGCGCGTAAGATTAGCTCTATCGGTTTACCTGCTGCCATATCTGCAACGAAAGTATCTGGAATGGTTAGCTCGATATTTCGCTCATTCCAATTACGCTCTTCATCTTCAGGTACGTCAGCAAAAGACAAAATATTTTCATCTTGTAACGCTTTAATAAGTTTAGGCGCATGTTGCTCGCCGGTATACTTGACATATACAGCAGGATTATCAACGGCTTCTTTGATCGCCACTTTTAACATTACCATGATCATTACTGGCATTAATAACGCCATGCTCATTGCTACCATTAACGCACGTCTATCACGAAAGGCTTCTTTGAACTCTTTTACCATTAAGGCTTTCAGTTGCATCATGCCGCTACTCCTTCATCTGAGCCGATCAATTTAACAAAGGCTTCTTCTAATAATTTTTCTCCCGCTAAATCACATAATTCTTGCGGAGTTCCTTGCGCAGCTAATTTGCCATTAGAAACAATAATCACTCGGTCACATAAGGCTGCAACTTCTTGCATTACATGTGAAGAAAATAATATGCAGTGGCCCTTTTCTTTGAACCTAGCTAAATGGTTACGCAAAATTCGTGTGCTCATCACATCTAAACCACGTGTGGGCTCATCAAGCACAAAGTTCTTTGGTTGATGTACCAAGGCTTGAGCTAATGTTACTTTCATACGCTGGCCTTGAGAAAAGCCAACGGTTTTGCGATGCGCTAACTCAGTCATTTCAAGATCATTGAGAATTTGCTCAATAGCCGCATGTTTATCAGCGCCTTTCATGCCATGAATACTGGCAAAATAGTCAATTTGTTCATACGCTGTTAGCCGCTCATATAAACCAAACTTATCAGGGAAGATACCTAATAATTTTCTCGCTTTAATCGGTTCTTCAGTCACTTTAATGCCATCAATAGTGGCATAGCCTTCATCCGCGCGTAACAAGCCGTAAAGTGTGCGTAAGCAAGTGGTCTTTCCTGCACCGTTTGGGCCTAATATACCGGTAATTTCGCCATCTTTTGCGCTAAATGATAAGCCATCCAAGGCCTTAACTGTGTTTTTCTTGCTAACAAAACTTTTATGTAAATTATTAACTTCAATCATTGTCTATTCCTTTACTTTGGCTGGCGTAGTTACCATGTTCACTACTGGTGCTGCACCACCATTTAAGCCCAACATGAATGATTCATCTGGAATTTCTGCTAAGCACGATTCATCGAGATCTTTTGGTGATTGCAGTGTTAGAAATTCATTAACAATGCTAATACCACAAGTTGTTGAAGCAACGATATGCGCATTATTTTTGGAAATAATATGATGGCTATTAGGCAAATTTTTATCCGATTTATCGCCATTACTTGCTGGCGTAACAGGATCTAAAGCACCTGACATGATCAATGTGGGAATGTCAGCGGTTACTGTCTGATAAAAATCAGCGCTAGGTTGATACTTTGGCCAAACAGCACAAGCTTTACCAATCATATCTAGACTCATACCTTTCGCGAAGTTGTTGTCAACATCCGCCGCTTTCATGCTGGCGGTGATTTTAGGAAAGTCTTCATTACAAACAATATTAAAGTGCAAGCCGATATAAATGCCCATTCCACCTTCACTTTGAGCAATAAGCCCTGCCAATGGTTTATAATCCCCCAAATAAGCTTGATGAATTAACAATGGCACTAAGCTACGGGTTTGCATGGAATACAACTGCATTTGTATCGTTGAAATAAATTTTTCTTTGCTGATATTAAATTCAATATCCGTACCTAGTCTTGGGTGCGCAATTTCTACAGAGACAGGAGCAAGCGACAACTTAGCAGTGACTTCAGCAAACTCATTCGCCAAATTAGGGTATTGTTTTGCACATTTCTCATCATTTTGACAATTGTTAAGTAATTGAACAAAAGATTGCTCTGCACTTTTACCAAATAAGCCAATCGGTACTTCAATTGGGCCAACACTATCTAACACAACACTTTTTATTGAGGCTGGAAACATGCGCATATAAACCAAGCCTGCACGTGTACCGTAAGAGCCACCATAAATATGCACCTGATCGTGACCTAAGGCTTGACGAACTGCGTCGAAATCTCGAATGGCATTTTCTGAATTATATTGACTTAAATCCCCCTTAAGCTGCGCCAAGCATTGCTCAATATCTGTACGGGAAAAATCCTCAGGCATGCTACTGTAGGGATCAAGTTCTAACGATTCTTCACATTGTAATGGATGCGATTTTCCCGTACCTCGCTGATCAATTAACAATAGATCTCGTGTTTTTCTAATTTCATTAAAACCGGTATAAATTTGTCCTGAAAGCTCTGCCGCAGCTTGCCCCGGTCCACCAGCTAAAAACATTAGCGGCTGCTTTTCTTTGCTATTATCTATCGCAGGCAATACAACAAAATTAATATTAATTTTCGTACCATCAGCTTCAGCATAATTTTCTGGCACGACTAAAGTGCCGCACTGCACTTGTTGACGAATACCTTTGACATGACAACTTTCTAATGTCAGCTGTTGATTTAAGGCACTTTCAGCAAGACTAGTATGGCTTAGCCCCGCAACGGTTATAAATAAACTCGTGGTAAATAAATTTTTCCAAGTTATTTTCATTTTATGCTCCTTTTAAAACATTGACTGCTTAGTCTTAGCATTTACAAATTTATTACATTTATTTTTAAATAAATTTAATTTTCTCTATTTTTAGTTGCTAACCAAATGAAAAACAAAGAACTATGAAGCCGCTAAAGTTAGACTTGCTAATCCTATAATGTATTGGTAAATAACCTGAACTCTGGATAAGCAGCTATTTTTAATAGCGGTGTTGATACCGTTAAATGTCTCCTAACTAAAGTGCTCATCAGTAAAAAGCACCAACTAGGCAGTAAAAAACATATTTACGCCAAATAACATAATTAATCATTCACATATGCTGCAAATAACGATAAAGTCATCAGTAGATATATTTCGCCAAAAAGAGGATAACTGATGGAATTAAATCAGTGGGTTGATGAACTATTTGAAGTTTTTGATGAAGACAAAGATGGCGTAATCAATAGAAGTGAATTCGTAGAATTGATTGACTGCTTATTACAAGATAAAGGCATTCGCATGTGTGAAACCATTTTTAATCGTTTTGATAAAAATCATGATAACTCGATCTCCAAAGATGAATTACGTGAAATGGTTATCGATCTCGCTTTATAATAAAAACCGCAATTAACTTGCCGTTATTTGCGTTTATATCCGGTAATAAGTCACCGTATTATAAACGCAAATTATCTTCACTTCCTGAATAATCTAGTATCAGCGCAATGCCCCAGTAATTCGCACTCCTAACCCAATTTTGCCTTAGTCACTTATTTCATTATTATTAACTAAATCATTGGTATATAAAGCATTGCTAAATAACTCTGTCGCCAAAGAAATACGCTCAAAAATGCTCATTTATCCCCATCGCTAGGCGAACGTACTGAGACCAAAAGGTCAGACCTCTAGTATTCTAATCCACAGTTTGCTACCATAAACAGCGTACACGTGTACACTGAAACAGGAATCTTAACGTGCAAACTCAAGACTACGGCTTAGCTGAAGAAATTATCAATGCTATCAGCCACGGATTAGCAGCATTACTTAGCGTAGCGGGCTTAACACTTTTAGTCACTTTAGCTTGGCTACAATCCGATATCGCTAAAGTGATCAGTTTTAGTATCTATGGCGCTAGCTTAGTTCTACTGTTTAGTGCTTCAACCCTTTATCATGCGTTATTACATGATAAAGCGAAAAAAATATTCAAGCTGCTTGATCATTGCGCCATTTATTTATTGATTGCCGGCACATACACACCACTGATGTTAGTTACACTAGCTGACGACCTTGGCAACATCGTATTGTGTATTATCTGGGGCCTTGCTTTGTCAGGTATTGCTTTTAAGGTTAAATTTGGTAATAAATATAAAAAACTGTCATTAGCAACCTACTTAGGTTTAGGCCTAATTTCTATAATATTTATTGATAAACTCAATGCTAAGCTTGCTTCTGAAGGTATGTTTCTACTGGCTTTAGGTGGAATTATCTACGGTTTAGGCACAATTTTTTATGTCCGAAAAAATAAACAATATAGCCATGCTATTTGGCATTTATTTGTTTTCATGGCAGCTATTTGTCACTTTTTCATGATGTTTTTCTACGTCCTTTAATATACTTAACGCGCAAACAAGCAGCGGTCGTTAACTTATGCTTTGGCCATCAATATATTGCTCAAATATCGCCAGTGTTTGAGCAAAGTGATTCTGTCCTAATCCTAAACGAAAATAATTTCCCTGTAAGCCGAACAACTCACTTGGTAAAGTTAATATACCGGTTTTTTTTACCAGTGCATTTGACCAAGCCACTATAGAGTCAATATTTTTGACTTCAACTAAAGCTAACATTCCCGCTTGCGGTGGCTGCCAATTGAATGCTTGCTTATAGCGGTTGATAAAAGCAGAAAACAAAGCAATATTATTGCGAATAATTGCATTATTAGTGGTAATAATTTTATCGCTATGTTGCAGTGCAATACAGGCTAGCTTTTCATCGACTTTAGAGCAACAAATAGAGCTCATCGCTTTAATGGCCAGTAGACTGTTCAGTAAACTGTCATCTTGAGTGACAGCCCAGCCAATGCGAATACCTGCTAGACCTAAGCTTTTTGACATAACACCAACAACAATACTTTTTGAGTAATCAAGATAGCGATGAGCCAAGGCTAAATCATGGTAATTACTGGCTTGGGAAACATCATCACTCAACAAGTAGCATTGTTGCTGCTTAGCCAGTGCTAATAGCTGGTCAGCCAATGCACTATCAATAATACTGCCGGTTGGATTATGAGGTGAATTAAGTACGATCAGGCGAGTTTTTTCAGTCATTAAGCGAGTAAAGTCTGCAATACTTACTTGCCAATGATTATCTGCACTCAGTGCTATTTCTTTAACGACAACACCCATGGACTTTGCCATAGCAACCAAGGATGGATAACTCGGTGTCAATACGATAATTTCATCGCCGGCAGCTAACAAAGATTGATAAATTGCCGATAGCGCTTCTTGAGCACCACAAAACGTTACCGCATTATCAGCCTTAAGTGTTTGACGATGACAATTCAAATTTTGATGAAAGTTAATAATGGATTCACGCAGCAAAACATCTCCCTGAACCGGAGAGTAACTTAGCGGCATACTATTCAGATCATCAAGTGAAAATGCGCATAATTGCTCATAAGTTAAAGCCTGTGCCGTAGAGTCACTGAAATTAACGTTAATATGATCTGCTAAACCTCGGGTATAAGCAATATGCTTGGGCAATACATACTTCGACATAACCTATTTTGCTCGCCATGCCGTAAGTTGACAGTGTGATAAGTTAAAGCGACGAACTGAATCGGCTAGTACACGAGAGAGCTCTTGCTGACTAACTAACTCAAAATCGCTGCTAAGTTGCTGGCTTAAGGCATCAAAGCCCGATAAATTTTCGCCATTAACTTTAATGCCACTGAGCCATTTACTTTTCTCCGTTATATTTGCCTGGTAGTGATAGTCAGAAATAATAATCAATAAACCTGATGGGTTAAGTCGACTGACCGCATTAGATAATAAACTCTTAGGATCATAACTTTGCTCTAGTGCATGCTGAACTACAACCACATCATAATCATTAAAGTGTTGTTTTAAATTGCCTCCATCACCTTGACTGAATAATATCCGTTCAGGCTTAGCCTGTTCAACGCTATCAGCTAAGGATACTTCATGATATTGGCAAATATCACCTTCAATGGTACTGGTATAGCGCACACTATTGCCAGTTTGCAGTTGCACGCCATGTTGAATAGTACGAGCCGAAAAATCAACAGCATCAATATGTTGAAAATGCTGACTGAGTTCAAATGCCACTCGGCCAACACTACAACCTAAATTAAGTAAACGTTCAGTCGACAAACCTTCGCTGACAATTAAATTTACAACCTGTTTTGCTATTTGCTGGCCGTAGTTTTCATAACCCAATAACTCTTGACCAAAATAACAAGCAAGTTGTTGGCAAATATCTTGGCTAGTTTCAAACTGATTCACTGCAGGTTGTGATTTTCTAGCTTGCTCACTAACAACATAGCGAAAGCCGGCATGCTGATAAAAGTGTCGGCGAAAAGCGTAGCGCGAAGAAGCTAAGGTTTCATTTCCGGTTGATATCCATGAGCCACCTTTGATCAAGTTATGTTTACCATCAAAGGTCGGCGTAGAGAAATCATCATACAATGGGTGAACACTAAAGCCTTCAAAGCCATCAATAGCAGTCTCAGTCCATTGCCATGCATTGCCAATAACATCAAAAAAATCACCATTTTGATAAAGATTAACCGGGCATGAAGATGCATAATAAGCTAAATCTATATTGCCAGGAACTTCCTGCCATTGATGCTGATCACCAGCAACAGACTCACGTAGGCAGTACCATTGCGCCTCAGTAGGCAAGCTAATAAAACCTGTAGTGCTTTTTTGTCGCCACTGGCAAAAAGCCTTAGCTTCTAGGTAATTAACCTCTACAGGCCAATCTAAAGGTAGTGGCAATTCATTGAACAAGTTTCGCTGATAATATTTACCGTCATGTTGACGCCAAAACTTAGGCATTTCCGCCTTAGTGAATGCCAGCCATGATTGCCCTTCTTGACACCAGTACTCTGCTGATTGATAGCCACCAGCTTCAACAAAAGTGAGATACTCTTGATTTGACACTAAGTACTTAGCCGCACTAAAGTTTTCAATTTCGACCGCCTGCTGGCCATATTCATTATCCCAACCATAGGTATTATCTTGAGGCTTTTTACCTAATGTTAAGCTACGTGCCTGGACAGGTATTAATTCATTTTCAGGCGCAGCAGCTGACTGCATACAAGGTTGCCATTGTTCATCTGCAGTTAAATAATTCAACGGTAGCATGCGCATAATAACTGACGATGTTTCAAGATGGATACGTTCGTGTTCACAACCCATTAAAATAATCCAAGCTAGGGAGTCTTGTCTGATCGGTAAACTCAACTCCATAGTTTCAATCAAGTTTAAAACTAAATAATAAACTTCTTGTCGATAATTTCGTACCTCATCAACGCTGGGCCAGTCATAATGCTCACTATCAAGATCATCCCAGCTCATTTCATCAACACCTACGGCACAAATAGCTTCTAGCTTACTATTAATACGTTGTTTGATATATTTACCAAGAATAAGTTTGTTGACATAAAAAGTAGCGGTATGCCCAAAGTAAAACACCAATGGGTGTCGTAGAGGCTCAGGACGGAGGAAATAAGCATCGTCATGGTTTATTAGGGAAAATAAAGACTCATAAGTTGACCACGTATTTTTAAAATATGCGATGAGCTCTTGTCTTTTTTCTACTACCGATTTGCCATCAAGTGTTGGCGTATTTAATTGCTTTATCATCTACTTTTCACTAGCTATTATTGTGAGCTGAATTTTATTTCAACTTTAGCCGTATTAAATAATAATACTACGCTGTTGAAATTGTGTTAAATAATTTTGCTTTACTTGTTGGCCAATACTTAACGTTGCAGCTAAGTCAGTATCAACTTTCACCCTGCTAAGGGTTCTATCTATGCTTTCGCTGAACCAGTTATTATTAGCAAACAATGTTATTGCCCCCTGCTCAGTTTGCTGATCATAGAGCGAGCGAGGCAATTGGCTATTAAGCTCCGGCGTTAAGGGCCCGTCATTTATAATGCCGTCGATAGTATCAATAACATTTAATAAAGCATAAATGACATTTAAATATGGGTCGTAACGCTGACTAGATGCGCCAAGCCTGTGCTCAATACGTGCTGTTTTATGCCAGTTTTCATGACTAACAATAACGTTATGCTTATCATCATAAATTACTGGCTCCACACCCATTTTTTGATTGTGTTTACCAATATCTCGGTAGAGTGCAATGCTACCTTGATGACCACCAGAAATATCTACTGGTGAGCATAATTCATCTGCCAAACCATATTTTGACTTTAGCAATAAGCGCTCAAAAGCTTCTTCTTCAGGCAAATATACTAAGCAACACGCTAAACTTGTCTGCAAAAAGTTTTGCTGCAACCGCTCTGCAAAATCCCCCGAAACTAATAAGTTATTCCCTGCACTATCTTGCACACTAACGTTAATTTGCACCGCATTAGGTATATGTACAGCCCGATTATCAGCACTGAAAATATTTTTACACCCTAAGGCTAATTTACCGTAATCCCCCGCCCAAACAACGGGCTTAATCAAAGTATTCGTGACCCCTTGGCTGGCAAAAATTTTAGGTAACAAGTAAAGCGCTTGCTTGAGATTATGCGCCTCTTTTAATGGGCTTTGGCCATTGAAAAGTGATACATATTCCCACTGGTTACTCCAATACTCTGCCACTACCTCGCCATCAACACCCAGATACAATAATTTCTGATTAATCTTTTTATAATCGATACGCTTACCTAACGGTAATTGATAACAACCTTCTAATTCAAAATGAATTAATGCACGTAATCCCCGCTGTTCGATATAATCTTGTAAGTAAGAAATTACAGCGACTTCGAGTTGAGTAAAATTATTCATAATGAGCACGTGCTTGGGTTTTTATCTTGGGTATGATGCTGAATAATAACAGACCTTGCATCTTGATGATTAATTTCTCTTTTTCACTCATAGCTATTAAGATATTAAACAAGCAAGTTAATTTATATATCACTATACGTCGCTAAGAGGGTTTAGGATTAAAAAATACTAATTTGATTTTTACCAAAGTGCTTGGCTTGGTAGAGCGCTTGATCTGCATTAATATAAAGCTGTTTAATATCATGACATTGCGGTGATAGCGCCGAAATACCAATACTAACCGTGACTTTATCTTGATGACCTTTAACGACTGTAGACTGGTTGATTGCACATAAAAAGCGTTCAGCGATCTGCTTTGCTGTGCTAACGTCTGTCCGTGGCAAAATACACATAAATTCTTCACCACCAATGCGACCAAAAATATCACCTTGACGAAAGATATCGCTGCCGATTTCAGCCACCTGACAAATAACCTCATCGCCAACCGGATGGCCATATTTATCATTTATTTTTTTGAAATCATCAATATC
Source organism: Cognaticolwellia aestuarii (assembly GCF_002000025.1). GTDB lineage: Bacteria > Pseudomonadota > Gammaproteobacteria > Enterobacterales > Alteromonadaceae > Cognaticolwellia > Cognaticolwellia aestuarii. The sequence goes on along the minus strand of NZ_MUZV01000007.1, from coordinate 80,918 downwards.
GATTAAAATAATCGACATTTGCATTTTTTCTGATTTATCAGCTAATCCTGCTTTATCTAGGTAATCAAAAATATAGCGACGATTAAACAAACCAGATAATGGATCTTTTATCGTTAATAGGTGCATTTTTCTATTACTGCGATATTGCGCAATAATAACGAGTAACACAATTAACAGCCCACAGGTAATAAAAACAGTAAAATAAATATCTTGAGTTGCGTTACTTTGGCGCTTTTCTAGCTCAAGCGATTCGACTTGTTGACGCTCTTCTGACAATGCTTGGGCAACTTTCTGGCGTTCAACCTCCAAACTTGCTCTGACTTTCAGCAACCTTTTTGAGGAATTTTTTAACAATAGATCGGTATACTGGCGATAATAGTGCTCAAGCAAGCGATATCCGATATCATGCTGACCACGCGCATGGGCTAATTCAGCAGATATTTTTATTACCTCAAGCTGCCAATTTGTACCAATCAGCTCTGGAATATCAGCAAAAATCGATGCTGCGCTGTTAAGTGCTCTTTCCGCCTCGGCAAAACGACCCAGGGAAATTAAACAACTCGCTTTACGTTTATACAACTCAGCGTTGTAATCAACGATCCCTTTTATAGCTAAAGCTTCATCGATTACCTTAATCGCAGCAAGGCAGTCTCCCTGCTCAGCCATCGTCATACCAATGCCATAAGCAGAAAAGAAACTAATATTTGAATTGGGTGTATAAGTCGTTTGCTGTTGGTACTTTTCAAAATACTCAATAGCTAATTGATATTTTCCCCAGTAACGATAAGTTGATGCTAGCCCATAAATGGCTTCTGCGACATGCGCAGGGTATTGCAAGGCTTGATAGGCTTCAAGTGCTCTTTGATAATATTCGATCGATTTTTTATAGTCATGTAAATAACCATAAATAGCGCCATAAGTTTCATTTATTGACGCAATCAAGAACTGGTCTTTCAAGGCAAAAGCTTCGACATAAGCCTCTTGGATATCAACCAGTGATGTTTCAAACAACTCGGTCAAGGTTTTGGTATAAGCCAGCTCTTGTTTACCATAAACATATAAACGACTTAATTGCGCTTCCTTAGCTTGAATTAAAGCTTTAGATAGCGTTTCTTGAGAGCGACTATAATCACCTTTTCTTCGTTCAATAAGGCCTTGAAATAAACTTAAACGCGCTTGTATAGCTAGAGGGGTATCCGTTGTAACCAGGTTATTAGCTTGCTTGACTGTTCGGCTAAAGTCATCGTAAAAATAAACTAGATTTTCAGCCTGGGCTTTGCGTAATAACCACCATAAGTAGTCTAGCTCATCGTATGATTCAGCCTCTGACTGCAGACCAATCAATTTTTGATAGGATCCCCATGGCTCAAGATATATTTCATGATCCATGTCGATAAAGTTAACACGCTTATCAGCCAATGCTGCTATTGGAAAACTTAACAAGAGTATGAGTAAAGTTGCATAACAAGCTTGCAAAGCTTTTTTCATAATGTGTCCGCAGTAGAAATCCGTTCAAACTTATACTTACGCTACCACAAAAAAAAACAATAAACGACTAAAAATCATACGCATGACCATAGATTGAACTAAATACCGTTCCACCTATTCGTAGAATTTAGCGCGTGATAATGATAAGCCTACAATTATCAGCAATGAAATAACTAATAACTTGTGTTGCTTATTCAAAAATTGAAAAACTATCAACAAATAACGAAGGCGAAACAGTTTTACAGCTAACCCAATTAACTTTTATAGAGTTGATTAAAACTTTTTATATTGAAACCATTCAGGATTTGATCGCCCACTTTTAATACTGGTACGCCACGTAAGTTCAATTTAGCGAACTCTTTTTGTCCTGCCGCTGTTTTAACATTACATAAACGAAAAGGAATGTTCTTTTCTTCAAGGTAGCGCTTGGCCGTTTGACAATGAGGACAATTACTCATGGTATAGAGGATAATACGTTTCATAAGAGGTGTTTTAATTGTTAGCTTTAGGCAATTATCGCATAGCTCAAAGAATAAATAACTATAACCACCACATATTTCAAATTTCTAATAACAAACTAAATTGCTTGCCATTGTTTACTTACCAGAACATGTTCACGCGTACGTACTTGCCCTGCAAAAATATCACCCGTGACTATCTCTCCAACACCTGCAGGTGTACCCGTCATAACAATATCGCCGTCTTCTAATTCAATAAAAGACTGAATTTCTTTTAATATTGCTTGCGGTGAATGCAGCATCATGGCAACAGTGCCTGCTTGACGAGTTTCACCATTAACTAATAACGCTAATGCTAATTCATCATCAATAGTATCTAAAGATACAAAGTCGCTAAAAAGTGCTGAATCTGTAAAAGCCTTAGCACGTTCCCACGGTAAGCCTTTCGCTTTCAAATTAGATTGTAAAGCCCGCTTAGTAAGATCTAAACCAATAGCAACAGCAGAAAAACGACCTTTTTGATAGATAAAGCAAAGCTCGGCTTCATAATGTAATGTTTCTTGATGATACGAGCGCAATTGATGGCCTATAGCGCTGTTAGGTTTAAGAAATATCACCATATTATCAGGAATTTCATTACCTAATTCACTGATGTGATTTGCATAATTTCGCCCTACGCACACTATCTTGGAGGGTGTGATGTCATTATTATCTAATTTAACCGATCGCATTTATAACCTTTGTCACCATGCATTTATAGTCAGTATATAAAACTTAAACTTTTACTAATTTCAAGGCTGGCTTAACACAACCTGAGGCTGGCACTTTAACAACGTCAGATACTCTTTTTCGTTGCTTAAAACGATCAAAATTAACACTTTCTAAACCCAGTTGCTGGCTCATTTTAACAAAGGTTTGATAATCTTCACGTGCAAAGTCTTCTTCTTCCCTGGTCAGTAAGCCATCGATATACGCACTATTTCCATTTAAGGCAATATTAGCAACCGCGGAATAAGGCTTACCAAAATCATCAACACGGATTGCGCGTATAGATTTCACTTCAAAAATCCATTTATCAATTTGTACATAACGAGATAAAGTCTTTGAGGGGGGCTGGTTATTCATATTAGACCTTGTATACAATGTAAAACGCCGACTATTAAGTAAAACACATACTTAATAGTCGGCAATCTGTAGAGTTATTCACTCATAATGGCAATATCTAGGTCAAAGATTTTTTCATTTTATCTAGATACTGGTTAAATTCTTCTTCGCTAATTTCTTTATCGCCGTTAACATCAAGTTGTTCAAAAGCTTTTGCTAACTTATCGTTTTCAGCTAATTCTTTTATGCTCAACGTGTTATTTTTATCCGTATCATAATCTGAGATTAATTGTGAAAAAGATGATACTGGTTGCTCTACTTTAAGTGAAGCCTTACTCATATCATTGCTAGCGAAAACAAAATTAGAAGCAAGTGAGGCTACAACTACAGTAATTGACAACGTTTTTAAGCTAATATTTTTCATGTTTGAACCCTTTTAATTGATTAATAGCACATCAATGAACATGCCGACCATGGCTAGTGCCACATACAACTAACACATAGCACACGTCATGCCAAAAATGTAACCAATTGATTTAAAAGGATTTAAAGCAAAAAGCCTCTCAAAGCATGTCACTTATTAGCGACAGCATTGATTGGAAAATTTTTTTATTGCTTACCCATCACCTAAAAAAAACAAAAATAACATTAAAAAACAAAAACTTAATCTAATTAAAAAACAAGTTCATCAATGTCTCCAAATTGAGACAGTATTGTTTTTTATTAATTTTTAGCTAACACTAACATCGCTCTCAATAATAAAAAAGGTCGCTGTACGCGTTGTGATTAACCCAATAAAACCGACGTTAAAAGTGAAAACGAAGCACTTCTCGGTAAAAAATTTATCAATAAAATCATTAACTTTTCTAGGTTTTAGTTTAGTTTCCTTACCTTTAGTTACGACACTAATATTTGGTGCATCGCAGGTTAATACACTCGCAAAAAAAAGTGAAAATGCTATTACTAATATAGCAAACATACTCGATAACCAGCAGTTTTTAAAAAGCAGCCAAATTAAAATGGAACGAAGTGCCTCACAATATTTAGTACTTCGAGATCCCACATTAGCAAGTAACTATCACGAACAAAGCCGTCAGATATTGTACTTAACTCAACAATTAATTGCCACTAATCCAGACCAAAAACTGCGAGAATTGGTCAATAAATATGCGCAAACAATTACTATATTAATTGAACAGACTATGCCATCAGCAGAGCAAAAATCTCCAACAGACAGTACAATAATAAAACCAATACAGCATAAGTTTAGTACATTAAGCCAGATTTATGAGCAAATAGTTCAGCGTAGTAATGAACTTAATACCCACCATATCACCAATATAAGAAATGCAGCAAAAACTACGCACGAAATGATGCTCCAAAGCTTAATTATTATTCCTGTTAGCTTGCTGATCGCAGCACTATTTATTTACTTAATCACCAGCCCACTAAAAAAATTAACCCACAATATATTTCGCCTACAGCAAGGCAATTTTGATCATAAGATTAACGTAACAGGCTCACCAGAAATTCAAGAAATAGCACAAGCACTAGAAAGTATGCGCACACGTTTACAAGCTTTAGAGTTGCAAAAATCGAGCTTCATTCGACATATTTCACATGAGCTAAAAACACCACTGGCTGCAATTAGAGAAGGTACTGAATTGCTTTATGATAATAGTGTTGGTGAGTTAAATGCCGAGCAACAGGAAATATCTCACATCATTAAAGACAGTGTTTTTCGTTTACAAAAACATATTGAAGATTTACTCGACTTTAATATTGTCCTCGACTCAACCAGCTTACAAGATTCGGAGTCAATGGCTATTGACGAGGTTATATCTCAAGTATTAGCAGAACGAAAACTCGACATAAAACGAAAGAAAATTATCTTAAACCAAACAATTGGCAATGTATTTATTGTTAGTAACCGTAAACAAATAGCGGTTATTCTCGATAATATACTGTCCAATGCAATAAAGTATTCTCCAGATGACGGCACAATCGAAATTTCAACAGCCCTTGCTAACCAGCAATTACAAATTTTAATTAACGATCAGGGCGTCGGCATCCCTCCAGAGGAGCAAGACAAAATATTTGATGCTTTTTATCAAGGAACACCACCGAAAAACAGCGCTATCAAAGGCAGCGGCCTTGGTTTAACCATAGTTAAAGAGTTATTATTACGCCTCAATGGCAGTATTGAACTGATATCCCCACAAGGCAATCAAACAGGAACTCACATGAAAATAACTTTGCCGCGCGCTTTTCGTCAGGAGAAACAAGTCTAATGCTCAAGCTGCACCTGTTTACTCAAAAGGCATTACTTTTATGTACCGCGCTACTGTTATTATCTGCGTGCCAACTCACCACAGTAAATACAACTTATGGTGAGTACTACTTAACACTTCAACAACTGAGTCCACAACAATTAGCTGAAGAAGTAGAAAAACAGCAAACATATGCAGCACAACAACCTCCTTCTTTTGAGTACGACACCTATGATCCACAAATTAAATTGCTTTTACTTTACAGCTTACCTAAGTCACCTATCTATAATAGCTTCAATGCTAAAGCACTGCTAAACCAACTTAAAACGGAAGGGGACAACGCAGCTTTTGCTCATATTAACCCAAGCGAGCAAGCCTTTATTACCTTATTACGTGATCAATTAAATCAACGTTTATTGATGAGAAATCGCTTATTAGCCCAACAACAAGCGCAAAAAAAACAAGCACTTGAACAGCAACAACAATTAGTTGAACAAGTGCAATTGTTAGAACAAATCATTAAACAATTGAAAAATATTGAACAAGCTATCGATAAAAGAGAGCAATAGCCTTTAAATAAATTGCCTATGCAATTTTAGTCGTCAATGTATCGAGAAAAAACCATGAATAATCCTACTCCGCCTAAAATGACAATCGATAGTAAAGTTCTTATCGTTGATGACGATCCAAGCCTATTACGCTTACTGGGTATTCGTTTGTCTGCGGCAGGCTATCAAGTAGAGTCAGCAAAAAATGCCAAAATAGCATTAGGACGATTAGAAAGCTTTCATCCTCAGTTAGTGATCAGCGACCTAAAAATGGAAGGTATGGACGGCATGGCACTATTTGAACAAATTCGCGCTAAACACCCCCATATTCCGGTTATCATTATGACGGCACACGGTACAATTCCTGATGCAATAAATGCCACAAAGCAAGGGGTTTTCAGTTTTCTCACTAAGCCATTTGAAAGTAAAGAGCTATTAGATATAGTGCAACAAGCTATTCGGCTTCAACCTGCAGAGTTAAACCATAGCCAAATAGATAATCAATGGCGTGAACAAATCATCAGCCGAAGTACCATTATGGAGTCGCTCTTACAGCAAAGTAAACAAGTAGCAAAAAGCGACTTTAGCTTACTTATACAAAGCCAAAGCGGTACAGGTAAAGAGCTGTTAGCAAGAGCCATTCATTTAGCAAGCCCTCGCCACCAAGAAAAATTTACCGCAATTAATTGTGCGGCTATTCCTGAACAATTACTTGAATCTGAACTATTTGGTCATAGTAAAGGCGCGTTTACTGGTGCTGAAAAAAATCATACCGGCCTATTTCAGGCAACCGATGGCGGGACATTATTTTTAGATGAAATTGGCGATATGCCGATGAGCTTTCAGGTAAAACTACTGCGTGTCTTACAAGAACGTGAAGTTCGCCCGGTCGGCAGTACACAATCAGTAAAAATCGATGTTCGAATTATTTCTGCTACCCATAAAAATTTACAGCAAGCCATCATAGATAAAACCTTTCGTGAAGATTTATATTATCGCTTAAATGTTGTTGAACTTGAGTTACCGCCACTGTCTGAGCGCAGAGAGGATATTCCCTTACTCGCTCAGTATTTTTTGAGTAAATCAACAGAGCAAACAGACATTAATATTTCAGGTTTTTCACAAGAGGCTATGGAGGCCCTGATCAGTGCTGCTTGGCCGGGCAATATCAGACAATTACAAAATGTTGTCGAGCAAACAGTCGCGTTATCAACAGAGCCAATTATCAGTGAAATGCTAGTGAAAAATGCTTTACGCGATAAAACCACTATTTTACCGTCATTTGTCCAAGCTAGAGATAAGTTTGAACGTGATTATCTCGCCAAGTTATTGAGGATCACGGCAGGAAATGTTTCACAAGCAGCTAAAATAGCGCAAAGAAATCGTACCGAATTTTACAAACTACTGAATCGCCACCACCTCACTGCAGAAGCGTTTAGAGAGGACTAAGCTAAGTAATATATGTTAAATATTAGTGTTGAATGCTTACTACTGAATGTTGAAAGTGACTGTCGCGTTAAATGTTAAGTTTTAAGTTTTAAGTTTTAAGTTTTAAGTTTTAAGTTTTAAGTTTTGAAAATGTAACTGAGCTTAAGCGCTTTATACAAAGCGTTTAAGCCCTACTCAACTGTATTTCATCGTTTGTTACTAAAGCGCTGCGACCTATTTTATAGCGAGCAATTCAACATCAAAAATCAACAAAGCGCCTGGCGGAATTTTACCGGCGGCGCGGTTACCATAACCTAATGCTGACGGTATAAATAAACGCGTTTTTTCACCTACAACCATCAATTGTAAGCCTTCAGTCCAACCCTTTATTACTTGGTTTAAACCAAAACTAATCGGTTCATTTCTCTCCACTGAGCTATCAAATACCGTTCCGTCAAGTAATGTACCATGATAATGCACGGTTACTTTTGAACTCGCCGTTGGATGAATATCGCCTTCACCTGTCGTTAATACTTTATATTGCAAGCCAGAAGCTGTTTCAATTACCCCTTCAGCTTGCTTATTATCTTGTAAAAATTTAGCCGCTTGTACCGCATTTTCTTTAGCTGCTTCACGGTTGCTATTATTACGTACAAAAAAGCTAATAATTAAGCCTAGTACAATAATGATAATAATAATTTTAGCCATTGTTTATCCTTTTTATTATATTGATTTTTTATTTCTATCTGAACATTGCACTTATACGATCAATGACGGCATGAGCCTCCTCGTTATTGAGCAATATTTTCGACCTCTTGCAACGTTAACATTCGACTTTGCCCAGCGGCTAACTGGCTATCGAGTACTACCGTGCCTATAGATGCACGATGTAAAGCCGTAACCGGGTTTCGAAAACGGCCAAACATTCGCTTAATTTGATGATAACGCCCTTCAGTTAGCTCAACTTCGGCTTGATAATCCGCAATAATAGTTAATTTAGCTGGCTTGGTGGTGATATCTTCAAAGCTAAAATACATACCTTCAGCAAAAGCATTAACATATGCTTCATCAAGCTTATTTTTCAAGTGAACAATATAGCGCTTACTGACCTTATACTCAGGCAAAGTTAAGCGCTCAGACCAACGACTATCATTGGTCAGTAACACTAAACCGGAAGTGTTTAAATCCAGTCGTCCAACAATATGCAACTCATTTTTAAACGGGTATTCAAGTAGATCCAGCACAGTTTTATGCTGCTCATCTTTCGTAGCACTCACTACACCAACCGGTTTATTCAACATAATGTAATAAGCCGTATTCTGCTGAATAACCTTGTTATCAAGCGTTATGTGAGTAAAAGTATCAATAACTTGCTCAATATTACGAGCGACACTACCATTAACTTTCACTCTACTTTGTGCCAACATCAGTCGCACTTGCTTGCGCGAAATTTGGCAATGTTGTGCAAGAAAACGATCCAGTCTCGCCTTATTTAACGCCATAAAAAGCTACTTCAAACAGCTTAAACTTAAGCCGAATCCTTAATAAGATGAACATCACGTTGTGGAAATGGAATTTTAATATTGGCTTTATCTAACGCCAAGTAAATTTCTTTATAAGCCGTGTATTTTGCGCTGTATAAATTTTCTGTCGGTGTCCATAAGCGCACCGCGATATTAATCGCACTATCAGCAAAAGCATCTATACCTATCAAAGGTTTACGCACTTCACTCACGATATCTAGCTTGCCAATAACGTCTTCAAGCATCGCCACAACCTCTAAAGGGTTTTCGCTGTAATCAATGCCAACACTTAACTCTAACAAAGAATCATGACGTGAATTGTGTAAAACCTCACCCACAATATGTTTATTTGGAATGGTGATTTCAACGTTGTCTTCATCTGACAAAATGGTATAGGCAAGTAGCACTTCTTTCACAAGACCGGTAACCCCTTGAACAGTAATGGTGTCACCAACAACAAAAGGACGAATAATAATAATATTAAACCCTGCTGCATAGTTAGCTAATAAGCCTTGTAGCGCTAAACCAGCACCTAATGAAATTGCACCTATGGCAGCAATAAATGGCGTAACACTAATTCCTAACTTACCTAAAGCAATAATCGTGATCATCACCACAATCAACATTTTAGTGGTATTTGCCAAAAAACGACTTAAGGTAACATCAAGTTTATGTCGCTCACATAACTTCAGCACAACGTTAGCGATTTTACCTGCAAACATATAGCCAACGATAAAAATAATGAAAGCACCGATTAATTGAAAGCTATAGTTAGTAAAAAACTCAACAACAATGTTGTAAATGCGGCTAACTTGATCCAATTCATCTTTAAGTAACAAGGTAGGATCTAAAGTTTTAGTTATTTGCTCAGTGTTGCTAGCGGTGTTCGATTCGGCCATTAGTACATTCCATAGTGTCTACGTAATTCAAGTTTTGCTATATTACGACAATTTGTCCTGATATTTATAATATAATTCATCATTTACTGATAAAAATAATGCTTTTTTAGGCTGTAACTTCTGCTGGAACATGCTCACTTATCATGAGAATAGAATAGTCGCTTGCGAATTAATTTATTAAAACCCTTTGCTTAACCAACAAAATACACGTTAGAATCTAGCCACGTTTACTAGCTAAACCATATTAAACGTATTGACTTGTCGGAGTGCCAAAGGGCTGAGATCGCGAAAGCGGGATCCGTAGAACCTGATTAGATTAACATCTGCGAAGGGAACAAGTGAGTAACTTTAAGCACTATTTGTCTGCACTACTATGAGAGTTACTCCTCGTTACTACCCCAAAAAGCTCCGCCTAATTTTTTATTTTATTAAGGCGAGAGAACATGAGTTCATTATCAAGACGCGAGCGTCGAGACCAAGCAGCACAGTTTTTAAAAAACGTTGCTGATCAATCATTTCCAAATTCTAAAAAAGTATACGTGCCTGGAAAAATACACGACATTCGTGTTGGCATGCGTGAAATATCTTTATCTGACACGCTACTAGGTGGCGATAAAGACAACCCTCGCTATGAAAAGAACCCGCCTTTATGTGTTTATGATACTTCAGGTTTCTATACCGATGATGCTGTCGACATTGATGTCCATAAAGGCATTCCCCGTTTACGTGAACAATGGATAACATCACGAAACGATGTAGAATTTTTACCCCAGAAGTCATCTTCCTACAGCCAACAACGCTTAGCCGATGAAGGTCTTGACCATATTCGCTTTGAGCACTTACCGAAAGTTCGTAAAGCTAAAAAAGGTAAAAATGTTACCCAAATGCATTATGCCCGCCAAGGCATTATTACCCCCGAAATGGAATACATTGCAATTCGCGAAAACATCAAACGCCAAGATGTTAAGGACGAAATACTGCTTCAACAACATCAAGGGCGGTCATTTGGTGCAAGTATTCCTGAGCAAATCACTGCCGAATTTGTTCGTGATGAAGTAGCAAGAGGCCGGGCAATCATTCCGGTCAACATTAACCACCCTGAAGTTGAACCTATGATCATCGGACGAAACTTTTTGATCAAAGTCAACGCTAACATTGGCAATTCTGCGGTTAGCTCTTCAATCGAGGAGGAAGTAGAAAAACTTGTTTGGTCAACCAAATGGGGCGCAGATACGGTAATGGATCTATCAACTGGTCGCTATATTCATGAAACCCGAGAATGGATCATTCGCAACTCTCCTGTGCCGATTGGGACCGTACCTATTTATCAAGCCTTAGAAAAAGTTAACGGTGTCGCTGAAGATCTTACCTGGGAAATATTTCGCGATACTTTAATCGAACAAGCTGAGCAAGGTGTTGATTACTTTACTATTCACGCTGGAGTTCTGCTGCGATACATCCCAATGACCGCTAAACGAGTTACGGGTATAGTTTCTCGTGGTGGTTCAATTATGGCTAAGTGGTGTTTAGCACATCACAAAGAAAATTTTCTTTATACCCATTTTGAAGATATTTGTGAAATATTAAAAACTTACGATGTGTCATTTTCATTAGGTGATGGCTTGCGCCCGGGCTCAGTGGCTGATGCAAACGATGAAGCACAATTTTCAGAATTACGCACCTTAGGTGAGTTAACCAAAATAGCTTGGCAACATGATGTGCAAACCATTATTGAAGGCCCAGGTCATGTGCCACTGCACATGATTGAAAAAAACATGACTGAACAATTAAAACATTGTGGCGAAGCACCTTTTTATACTTTAGGACCGCTGACAACTGATATTGCACCTGGTTATGATCATATCACCTCAGGTATCGGTGCCGCTAATATTGGCTGGTATGGCTGCGCGATGCTTTGTTACGTTACCCCAAAAGAGCATTTAGGCTTACCCAATAAAGAGGATGTTAAAGAGGGCTTAATGACTTATAAAATTGCCGCCCATGCCGGTGATTTAGCTAAAGGCCATCCCGGAGCACAAATTCGTGATAATGCCATGTCTAAGGCACGCTTTGAGTTTCGCTGGTACGATCAATTCAATATCGGCTTAGATCCTGTAAAAGCACGTGCTTATCATGATGAAACCTTGCCGCAAGAGTCTGGAAAAATTGCACATTTCTGTTCAATGTGTGGCCCCAAGTTTTGCTCGATGAAAATATCTCAAGAGGTAAGAGATTATGCCGCGGGCCTAGATGATGCTGCCAATGGCGAGCAGCTGATTGAAATCAAACTACTTGATGAAACCATCAATGTTTCGGTACAAGGTATGGCTGAAAAGTCTGCTGAATTTAAAGCCAGCGGCAGCGAGCTTTATCATCAGCTTGAAAAACCCTTGAGCAAATCACAGAGCTAGGTCACGCAATGCCAACCATCGCTATTATTGGCGCCGGCCTAATGGGTCGCTTAATAGCCTTGTCGTTAAATCGACAAGGCTACAAGATAACGCTATTTGATAAAGACCAGAAAAATGGTCAGCAAAGTGCTGCTTATGCCGCCGCGGGGCTATTAACGCCACTTGGTGAAGCAATGCACAGCCCTGCCAATATTGTGGCGATGGGCTTTGCCGCCTTGCCTTTGTGGCCGAAATTACTAACCACACTTAACAGTTATAATTTTTTTCAACAGTCAGGTTCCCTCGTTGTCAGCCATGAACAAGATAAAGCCGACGGGCAAAGGCTCAGCCGTTTTTTAACCAATAACTACCCTGAGCATGAGCAACAACAGCTTAATCGCCAGCAACTTTCAGCACTAGAGCCAGAATTAGCACAAAAGTTTTCACAGGCACTATATTTACCCAGCGAAGGACAAATTGGTAATCGAAAATTGCTCATTGCTTTGCATCAGCAACTTAAAGACGAAAACGTTGAATGGCGCAGCAAAACGACAGTTACGGGGATTCACAGCGGTAGTTTTTCAAGGGGGTGTACATTACATTTTCACAGTAACCAAAAGCCAGATGAACTTAAGCAAAAATCATTTGACCTTGCAATTGACTGCCGTGGTATTGGCGCGAAAAAATCGACAAAATCGCCAGTAAACCACAACGCTGTACTCGACGATTTACGTGCCGTACGTGGTGAGCTTTTTCAACTTTTTGCCCCTGAGGTTAATATTTCACGCCCCGTCAGACTGATGCACCCTCGCTATCAACTTTATATTGCCCCCAAAGGTAAAGGGCATTACGTGGTTGGCGCAACTGAAATTGAAAGTGATGATACATCACCAATGACGGTACGTTCTGCAATGGAGTTACTCAGTGCAGCTTATAGCGTGCATCCGGGCTTTGCTGAAGCACATATTCGCCAGCATATTAGCCAAGTTCGCCCCGCATTTAGTGACAATCAGCCAAAAATAATCGCTAGCAATGCCTTGATACAAGTAAATGGCCTTTACCGGCATGGCTTTTTAATTGCTCCTATTGTGATGTCGCAAGTGATAGAACATGTCGAGAATTTAATGCAACAACAACATCGAGGTGTTGATGATTATCAATACGCTAATTTACTGCCAGTGAATCAAATTGAATGATGTTTTTAAAGCAAAATTCATGACATAAAAAGCGAGAAAAAATGAAAATTTATATTAATGGACAAGTGTTTGAACTCTCACACTTAGCAGCTCCCATCAATATTACATCCGCGCTGAAAGCGACATTACCAGATAGTCAGCAACAACAAAGCTTTGCTTTAGCACTTAATGGTGACTTTATTGGCCGCGAAGATTATTGCACAACATTCATACAAAGCAACGACAGTATTGATGTACTTTTCCCTATTGTTGGAGGTTAACCATGTCGTTAAACATTTATGGCCAACAACTTGATAGCCGTTTACTGATTGGTTCAGCGCTCTACCCTTCTCCAGAAGTGATGAAACAGGCCATTATTGCCAGTGGCTCCCAAGTTGTCACTTTATCACTAAAACGGCAAAATCCCTTGGCACAATCCGGCGAAAAAATTTGGCGTTATATTCAAGATACGGTTCAGCAAAGCCAAGGTTTTTTGCTACCCAATACTGCCGGTTGCAAAAATGCGAAAGAAGCCGTGACCTTAGCTAAAATGAGTCGTGAGTTATTTGAAACCGATTGGATAAAACTTGAAGTTATCGGCGATGATTATAACTTACAACCGGATCCAATAGAGCTATTAATTGCCACTGAGCAATTACTGGCTGATGGCTTCAAAGTACTGCCTTATTGCACCGATGACTTAGTCATTTGCCAGCGTTTATATGAGCTTGGTTGCGAAGTTATTATGCCTTGGGCCTCGCCTATCGGCACAGGGAAAGGCTTAATGAATCCTTATAATTTAGCCAGCATTCGTCAGCGCCTTCCAAACGCCACACTTATTCTTGATGCAGGTATTGGTAAACCTTCAGATGCCTGTATTGCCATGGAGATGGGCTTTGATGGTGTATTATTAAATAGTGCTATTGCCCTTGCTGATAACCCTGTAATGATGGCAAAAGCCTTTGCCACAGCCATTTCGGCAGGCGAGTCTGCTTACATAGCTGGTACCATGCCTGAACGACAAACAGCACATCCTAGCACACCCACACTCGACAGCCCTTTTTGGCATAACCCTGAGCACAAGTCATGACAACTAATACTCTTTTACCAACCAATAAACTAAAGCGTAAGACAATTATTTGGACTATCTCCGGCGCTGACTGTTCAGGCGGGGCCGGAATAGCTGCTGACATTAAGACGGGCCACAACCTCAACGTTGAGGTTTGTCATTTAATCACCGCTAATACTGTACAAAATTCTCAACAGCTAATAGCAATTAACCCCACAGCCGTCGATATTCTAGACGCACAAGCACAAGCACTGCGCAGTGATAAACCGCCAAGCGTGATAAAAATAGGCTTAATTGCCAATAACCAACAAGTTACTTGGCTAGTAACGCTATTAATAGCACTTAAACAACAACTTGCTAATTTAGTGGTAATTTATGATCCAGTCGGCCAAGCCAGTGTTGGCGGAGATCTATCAAGCGTAGCACCAATGGCATTACACCCTTTATTACCTTTGATTGATGTTATTACTCCGAATTTAATTGAGGCGCAGCAATTAAGTGCTTTATCAGCAAACAATGCTAAATGTAGCCCTTTACAGCTAGCCAAGCAGTTATTAACTTTAGGCTGCAAAGCCGTTATCATCAAAGGCGGCCATGGCGAAGATAGTAACCCGAATACATTATCATCTCATTGTAGCGATTTATGTTTACTTTCAACATCAAGCTCGTTATCACCACAAATACTTGAATTAAGCTCTCCAAGAATTGCGACAAGTTACAGTCACGGTGGCGGCTGCAGTTTTGCCAGCGCCTTAGCAAGCTTTATTGCGCATAAGTATTTACTCCGTGATGCTTTCACCCTAGCTAAAGCTTTTATTAATCAAGGGTTATCATTATCAAGTCAGCGAGAAAACAGCCATGATAATCAACAATATTATGGCGCTTTTGAGCAAGGTGCTTGGCCAACGCAGCGAGAACATTTCCCGCAAGTTATCAGCCCCTTGGCTCAGCAGCATCAAATATCAGCAAAGTTCCCTTCCCTTGACTTAAAGATAAATGAAAAGCTTGGGCTCTACCCAGTCATTGATTCTCTAGAGTGGCTTGAACGCTTATTACCATTAAACATAAAAATTATACAATTGCGCATTAAACATAAAGATACAGCAGCATTAGCAGAAACCATAAAAAAAGCCGTGCAGTTAGCGAGTAAATCGGCTTGTCGCTTGTTTATTAATGATCATTGGCAACTCGCTATTAAATACGGGGCTTATGGTGTGCATATCGGACAAGAAGATTTGGCAAGCGCGGATCTCTGCACTATTGCTAATGCTGGCTTGCGCTTGGGTATCAGTACCCACGGTTGTTATGAGTTTTTACTGGCTAAACAATTACAACCATCCTACCTCGCAATTGGTGCTATTTTTCCAACCAAAACAAAAGACATGACAGGACAGATTCAAGGCTTAGATAACTTAATGCAGATACTACCATTGGCCGAAGATATCCCTGTGGTTGCCATTGGCGGTATTAACCAGCAACGCATTGAACCAGTATGGCGTACTGGCGTCAGTGCAGTTGCTGTAGTGACAGCCATTACAGAAGCTAAACAGCCGATCACTGCAACTCAAAACATGCAGGCCTTATTAAAACATTGATAAAATAGCGGGACATTTTGACTAATCATTTTTAATCAATACTTAAAATGAATACTGGGCATATCGCCCAGTTGCTAATGGGTCATGGCAATAATTTCAGGATGATAAATAAACTCATCGAGCTCATCTTGAGCATTAGGAAATTGTGCTCGGTGCTGCTGCAAAACAGCAATAGCATTAGCCATAGCTAACCGAGCTTCAACAGAAAATACGGGTATCTCAACATCAGAACTAACCATCTCACTTGACAGTTGCTCTCGAATAAAATCCATATCAATTTTATTACCTGGACATGATTTACTAGTACGATAACGCGACGATACAAGCTCTTGCTCAACTAAGTTATTCATTTCTCGATGGCCAATAACGTTAGCAAGCGGTATTGAGAACTCAGTCATTAATCGCCTAATCAAACCATACAAACTTTCATATTGCGCAGCAGTAAAGTCATTTTTGTCACCATGACCTATGCAACAAATACCTAACGAGCGATCATTTAAGCCCAAAGCATGCGCGCCCATTTTATTAGTCGCTCGACCATTTTCAACAATGCCATCTGCCTTTTGACTATGGTTATCATTTAAAATCACAAAATGATAACCAATGCCTGACCAATTTCTCGCTTTGTGCCATTGATCAATCATGTCTCGATCACAGTTTTTGCCATTAAATGCTGCCGTGTGGATAACTATATATTCTGGATGCATATCTGTGTCCTTTTACAAACTTAAGTTTGATTTAAGCAATATCACCGACAGTATCTACCGCAACTATATTAGTTAGGAAACATGGCGCTAAAAGATTACTTAATACTTCATGACTGGCTTTAGCTACGATCACTCATCCCTGCAATAAAGATTTTTCAATGATGAAAGCTTTTGCTCTAAAACCTGACACGTATTAACAACTTCTTAAGGTAAAGCAACCGAGGTGAGAATAAGTTACGTAAAAGAGAAAAATAGAGCCGTAATAGGATTATTAAACAAACGTCTGTACCTAGGTAATTAGCTTAGTACATATGCCCTTGCAAGCCGGTTTAATAGCTCAGCAGGAGCTTCACTAACGGCCATCTTTGATTGCTTTTCATCCATGTAACATAGCCCTCTTAACCCTATGACAGTCAAAGAATAGTACGTTTTTCATACAAAACAAGTATGACATCACGCAACGCTAGGCATAGATAGATGAAATTAGCTGATATCCATCACTAGTTCAATCAAGCCAGTTGCCTAACTACACTACGACTAATGCGAGTAGTACTACCAAAGAAAACAGTGCTGAATTAGCTAACCACCTGAGAAATGATTAAAATATGAAAAATAAGCGTATCTAGTTCACTTAACCACAAACTAAAGCAGCTCAGCTATCAACACCTATACTTGTACAAAAATTCAGTTTTGATATCACTTTTATTTTGCATGTTGTTTTTAAATAACTTATTCCTTTGTTATCATGCGTAACGTTTAAATTTCACTATTTAAACGAATAAATTACTAAATTTATTTTAATTAACTGTGAGTTACCTAATGCCTGCTAATGTACGTATTTTACGTTCTTTTTCTTCGATATTTCATACACAATCGATAAGAAAAGTATTCTTAATCGCCGTTGGCATTGGGGTAGTTTTTTCATCACTAATCAGTTGGTATTTATATCAGCACAACCAAAACCTTGTGCAGTCATATATTGAATCACTATCGATTGATACTGAAGAACTTGTAAAAAAACGCTTTGAGCATTATGAATATGGCTTACAAGGCGCTAAAGGGGTAATTTTTGGCGCAGGTATCGAACACCTCAACCGTACGATATTCGAACGATATGTCGCTTCACGTAATCTATCAAGTGAGTTTCCTGGCGCTAGAGGGTTTGGCTTTGTTAGGCGAGTCCCCTTGGCAGAAGAAGCACAATTTATTCAGCAGGCAAAAGCGGATAACGCAGAAAATTTTAATATTAGAACAATCAATCAACATTATAATGATCGCTTTGTTATTCAATATATTTACCCACAAAAAAACAATGCAGGTGCAACTGGATTAGATATCGCATCAGAAGAAAACAGAAGAGTTGCAGCTTTAAAAGCGGCTAAAGAAGGCAAAGCAAAGCTAACGGCTCCGATTACCTTAGTGCAAGCAGAAGGTAAAAAACGCCGTGGCTTTTTAGTCTTATTACCCATTTATAACCCTGATTTATCGCTCCAAACAGCAGAGAATAGAATCGATGCTCTACTTGGTTGGACTTTTGCTCCGCTGGTTGTTGATGAAGTATTAGCAGATTTAGGCATGTCGAAAAAAGGTGTGAAACTGACACTGACCGATGAAGTTGAAAGTGTGCCATTTTATGGTAATAGCAAAAAGACTAACGCCAAGTTTATTTACAGTGCTAGTACTGAACGCACAATTCAATTTATGGGCCGAAAGTGGATATTAAACACCTATAGTTTACCAACCATACCGGCTATCTTAGGTTTGTGGTCACCAATATGGGTTGGGCTTCTATCGTTATTAGTTTCTAGCTTATTAGGTTTTATAATTTGGGCTGGCTTTGTCAATAGTAAGAGCGATTACCAGCTCGAATCAGATGTAGATATAGCTTCATTTCTCAACAGCCCCGCCATCAAAAAATTATTATTTTCCTATTTATCACTGATAACGATATTCCTTATCATCACCGCTTTTTTAAAGTTCCCCGAACAAATACAAGAAGAAAGTGAAAAACTGACTAACTTAGTCCAGAGAAGTCAGGCAATTTTAGTCCGCAATAGCCAAGAGCACAAAGAAGACTTGCTTTTTTTAGCCTCAACACCTCCGATAAAGGGCTTAATTAACGCCATTAAAAATCAAGAAAGTGGCATAGACAGCCCCTTGTTAGCTGACTGGAAAGTACGACTAATTGAAATATTTAAAGCCTATATCATCTCCTCTCCCAATGTCTATCAAGTAAGATTGATACAATATACGCGTAATGGCTACGAGATTGTCAGAGTAGAAAGGCGTGATGATGGTATATACGTAGTTCCTGATTCTGCATTACAGTTTAAGGGGGATAGGCCTTATATCAAAAAAGCAGTTGAGCTAAATAATGGAGAAGTATGGTTATCTAATATCGAACTCAATAAAGAAAATAATACTCTCGAACTTCCTTATCGACCAACTTATCGATATTTGTCTCCCGTATTTGATCAACAAAATGAGTTATTCGGTATTGTCGTTATCAATATAGATGCTAAGCCACTATTAGATGACTTAAAAAATCTGCCTTCGCCTGATGAGGCCTTGTATATAAGTAACTCTGAAGGCGATTTTATTGTTCACCCTCAAGCCGCTAAGCTATTTGGCACAGATTTGGGCAGCTATGACAAATGGCATCATGAATTTACCACTAGCTCATTACCATTTCAGCCCGATAATATTAATGCAAGTATATGGCAAGGAGCTCAAGGGGATGTATTAGTAGCTGAACATGAGTTTACTCCAAACAGCCAACAAGCCATAGGTAAAGTAAAGTTTAAAGCAACATCATTAGTTTCTCATTTATATAAGAAAAACCTATTGATGCTAACAAACTACTTGGCAATATTGGTTTTCATTGGACTACTAGCTACCGTTTTTATCTATTTTAATTGGGCGCGACTTCAAAGAGCTCGAAAAGAGCAGCAGCAATCAACTCAACGAAAAAAAGATCAAATGTTTGAAAGTTTGATTGAGCTATCGCCAGAAGCACTAATTATTTGTGATAACCAAGGCAGTATAGAAATAATTAACACTCAAACAGAAAAGCTTTTTAGCTATCATAGGGCTGACATGCTTGGCCGACATATCAATGCTTTTATACCTAATTTTGATTTACAACTGCACGAGACGTTATGTGTCGATAATATTAATGACACAAAAACTCAGTACGCACCTAACAACAATGACATACATGGCTTAAACATTGACGGTAATAAATTCCCTATCGAAATCAGCATAAGTCCAGTACAAGTTGAAGATAAGTTACTCTTTGCGGCATCTATTAGAGATATTTCGGAACGAATGCGTATTGAAGACACATTGCGAGCAGCATCCTATGAGGCAGAGCGTGCCAATAAAGCTAAAAGTTCATTTTTAGCGAATATGAGCCATGAAATTCGCACCCCTTTGAATGCCGTTATTGGCTTAACCTACTTACTCAGAGATGAGAAGCTAACCAAAGAACAAATGGATTTAGTGATTAAAGTACAATTATCCGGTCGCTCACTGCTTGGTATCGTTAATGATGTTTTAGATCTTGCTAAAATTGAAGCAAACGAAGTCAATGTTATTTTGGCTCCGTGTAAAATAAAAATATTACTTAACGAATTAATCAGCGCTTTTTCGGCCCAAGCTGAATCTAAGGGACTTAACTTAAACGTCGAAATTAGCCCCGAGGTGCCACCGTGGATCATGACCGATGATAAGCTGATGCGCCAAATGCTAACAAATTTGTTAGGTAACGCGATAAAGTTCACTAAGCAGGGGCACATTTTATTGAAGGTAACCTGCAATGAGCCCAATGCTGCAAATATAAACAAAGTCAAAGTTGTTGTTTTTGAAGTTTCTGATACCGGTATAGGTATTCCTGTTGACGCACAAAAAAATCTCTTCCAACCCTTTAGTCAAGTAGATGAGAGCGCGAATAGGCAATTTGGCGGAACGGGCTTAGGCTTATCTATTGTTAGCAATATGATTGAGCTACTCGGTGGTGAAGTTAAGCTAAAAAGCGTGCCAAATCAGGGGAGTAGCTTTTCACTTTATTTACCTGTCGTAGAGCCTTCTGCAGAAGAACTAGAAGCCCATGACAGCCAAGATGTTACCTTAAATGTATTAATTGCTGAAGACGACCTGAACCAACAATTAAAACTAGTTAATGATTGTAAAGCCCTCGGCTGGCGTGTAACTGCTGTTAATAATGGCAGTGAACTTATTGCTAAAATCAAAGAGTATTTTGACTCAGGGCAGCCACTTCCTGATGTTTTACTGGTCGACTGGCAAATGCCTGAACTAGATGGGCTACAAGCTTTATCGCTATTAACAGAAGAAATAGGTATTAAGAATTTGCCTGCAGTGCTAGTTATTTCGGCCTTTGAAAAGGAGCGTATCGCTAAATTAGATGATAAAAGTTTAATTGGCAGTATTTTGCATAAACCGGTAAACATTCCACAATTATTTAATGCAGTTAATGACGTGGTAGTAGAGCACACGGGGAACTCAGAACGGGTTTTCAAATCAACTAAAACTGACAAAATTAAAGCAAAATGGTTACTCAATGTAAACATACTTGTTGTTGATGACAGTGAAATAAATTTAGAAGTTGTCGGTAACATATTAGAACGAAATGGTGCTATCGCAAATAAAGTTAGCAGCGGTGCTGCTGCCATTGAGTATTTAAAATCAACAGATAATATTGATGTCGTTTTGATGGATATTCAAATGCCTGAAATGGATGGCTTAGAGACTACGCAATATATACGAAACGAACTTAAACTCGATTCCTTGCCTATTATAGCCTTAACCGCTGGAACCTTGATGGAGGAAAGAAGGAAATCGTTAGCCGCTGGGATGAATGACTTTCTAACTAAGCCAGTTGAACCGAGCAACCTGATTCGCTCAATACGTAAGCTAGTAGAAGCTTACCGAAGCAGAATTGTGAAGCTACAAAGCATGAATGCTGAAGTGGCATACGATAGCGATGATTGGCCAATTATTAAAGGGTTAGTGTACGACAAAAACTTATTAGATGGCGATTTAGCCTTTTTTATCTCGATCATTAAGCGAATATTTGACGAACATGGCAGTTTATTATTACTCAGCAATAATGATATCCATAAGATCACCGGGGCAGATAAAATAACCTTAGCGAATCAAATACACAAATTGAGAGGTTCATTGGGCTTAATTGGCGCGAAAGCACTATCTCAAACAGCCGGTGAAGCTGAGGTTTCATTACGTTCAAACAATGAAAACACCGTATTGTTGTTAAAGGCTTTTCGTCAAGAATTCATTGAATTACGTGATAATTGCCAAGCATTACTGCTACAGAAAAAAACACCAGAAATCAGCCCCGATGATGTAAAATCTGAAGATATGCTACCAATGGATGCAATTAAAATTAAAGAACTAGAAATAATGTTAAAAAGTAATGATATTGCAGCTTTGCAATTTTTAAGCAGCAATGCAGAAGAGCTTAAAACTATTATGAATAATAACGATTACGCTATTTTTCATAATGATATTACTAACCTTAAATTTAAAGATGCTTTAACGTTATTACAATCAAATATTAAGGATCAGTAAGCACATGTTACCTAAAGAAACAGAGCATTTAGATGTTACTATTCTCATTGTTGATGATGACCCTTCGATAATAGTTACAACGAGTAAAGCCCTTAATGGCTTAGGGAAGATTATTTTCGCTACTAATGGCCCTGACGCATTAATGCTAGCAGAAACCAAATTACCCGATGTTATTTTACTTGATGCAGAAATGCCCGACATGGATGGCTTTGAGGTTTGTACACACCTAAAACAAAAAGCGGAAACAGCACATATCCCCATTATTTTTATCACTAGTCATACCGGCTCGGACTTTGAAATGAAGGTATTTGACGCCGGTGCATCCGATTATATCAATAAGCCTTTAAACCCTCGAGTAGTGCTAGCTAGAGCAAGCTTACAACTCAACTATAAACGCGCACTTGAAAGACTGGAGTACCTAAGTTTAACGGATAGTTTAACAGGCCTATATAATCGCAGAGCATTTGATACTAAGCTGGCATTAGAGTTTACCCGAGCTCAACGAGCCGGTACTCCAATTGCGTTATTAATGTTAGATATTGATGAATTTAAACAGTATAACGACCATTTTGGTCATGTCATGGGAGATGCTTGCATTCAGCAAACGGCTAGTGCGCTGCTCGAAACAATACAAAGATCGACAGATTTTGTCGCACGCTATGGCGGTGAAGAGTTCGCAATCGTGTTACCCGACACGGATTTAGAAGGAGCAAAGTATTTTGCAGAAAGCACTTTAAACCATATTTTAAACTTAAATATAAAACACGCACCGACAGCTCAACGAAGCAATGTTACCTTGTCAATTGGCTACGCTTCTTTGACCCCTTCACTGGAGGATTTATATAAAAGCTTACTTAAAATCGCAGATTCAGCATTGTATAAAGCAAAAGAAAATGGCCGTGCCTGTATTTATACTTCTCTGTAGAGTCGACATGACAATAACAATCAAACTTATTCAATGCAATAACAAGTATATGCCGAAAGTTGTATATTCTCATTTTCCTCAAGGTACTCATGGCTCAATCATAGACCTTGAGGTAATATGAATATAGATTTATGCTACAGCACGAAATGGAAAATAGCACAGTCAGAAAGTTTGCGTCACACATGACCACAAGCACTAAAATAGCTTCACTCTACTAAGTCATTAACTTATTAAAATATTTTCTGCCAGTTTCTCACCCGCTCATTAATAAATCCTGACTGAGTTAAAGCTTTAGTGATCACACCTGTTGTTCGCAAATGTAAAACTCCTCGGTTCAGCGCCGCATAAAGCGCTTTAGCATCTGTAGATTGTTTAGACACTACAAAGTACCTTGCTCCTTGTAACCCCACTTTTAGATAGGGAACAGGGATAAGGCGGATGCCAACGAACTCATTTGACATGTCTTGCGCATGCGAAAACTCTAACAAGGTAAAATCACCCCTTTGCGCTTCAATCATTCTAAACATGTTTACTTTATTAGGTGCTGACGATGTTTTTATTGTCATGGCTTGCAAGGTTTGCCAATCAGTTTTCCATATTTTTGGCATCACTGCGCTGAAGGCTTGAAGTTCTGCCAGCGATTTAACCGCAAGCACATCAACGTTTTTAGCTAAGGTATAAACCCCCTTTTCAAACTCACCATTTTGTATTATTGCTGGGGTCTTATAAAAGTATTCATCTTCAATATCTTCTTCCCAAAGCGTTTCCGCTGACATGTGAACTTTGCCAGACTTTGCTTGAACCAAAGCACGTTCATAGTTAGGGTACTTTTGTAGCTTTAATTGGGTTTTATACCCCGCTACATCGAGCGCTTGGCAAATAATAATAAGCTCTACTGTGCCACGGTTAGCATATGGACTATTGAAATTAGAAATTTGTTCACAAGGCGTGAGCTTAGTCCACTGCACAAAGGAGTCATAGATCAAGTTATTAGTGGCAATGATCGTTTCTCTAGCGGAAGCTTTCATATTGCAGAAAAATACGATAAATAGCATTAAACAAGTAACACGAGTCAAAATGCCTACCACTCCTAATTAATCGAATAAATTGACCATAAAAAGCTCCAGCCTTAAATGCTCCAGTAAAGATTTAATGTCTGATGTACTGGCTAAAGAAGCCCAGTTAATGGCTACTATTTTTCTTGTTTTTAGTGATATTGACTACAAAAAAAGCAATAGTCATAGTCAACAAGCGATACGCTTAAAATAAATTATCACAAGTATAAATTTTTATCTTTAATATAACGCGAGAAGTACGCAAGTAATATTTATAGACTTATCATAGGTTGCTTTTTAGCATTCAGCTAGCCAAAAAGTGAATGGGATAAGGTAAGGTATCAAGCGAGAATAAAGTTCAGCTGGAGTTTTTAACAATTTTCATTGTAAACTACACTCGATATAGCACTTTAATGACATGCCAGCCAAATTTAGTTTTAACCAGATGTGGTTCTAATATTGCACCTTTAAATGCCACTTTATCAAACTGAGGCACCATTTGACCGCGTTTAAACTCGCCTAAATCCCCTCCCTTCTTACCTGACGGGCAGGTTGAGTATTTTTTAGCTAATGTTTGAAACTTTGCTCCCTTAGCTAGCTGTTTGAGAATATCTTCTGCGATCTCCTTATGCTTAACTAATATGTGAAGTGCGTGAGCTGTAGCTGCCATGTAAAAGCCTTTTAAATATTGTTTAAATGCTAAAAAATTAACAAATGACACTGAAAGTGAGCCATTGATAATTTCACTATCGCCAAAATCCGACATAATTAAAGCATTTTAGACAAACCACAGCGAAATATCAGTAAATTTCAGACATAAAAAAACCGACATTAAAAGTCGGTTTATTATAGCCCTTTAAAAACAAGGGAAGAATGGTACCAGCGGTCGGACTCGAACCGACACGTCTTTCGACAGGGGATTTTGAATCCCCCATGTATACCAATTTCATCACGCTGGCATTTCTTTTCTATCACTTCAAATAATGCAGAACATTATGAAGAGGCAGGCATTATACGAAAAATTAAACGCTTAGCAATAGTTTTTCTTGGATTATCGCTCAACTGCCGTATATTTGTACATCAGACGAATTAATTATTTAATTAAGTTTATTTTATAAGCAGCAATTTAGACAAACTTTGTGGTGAGCATAGCTAGAGTATTAATTACCTGTGGTTACTTATACTTTTATTATCCTTTTGCTAAACTAGCGCAAATTTTATCACTGTTCAGCATATGTCATTAGTTAAAAACTCTTTATTTCCTCGGGCAGGCTTTCGCCGTCGCATCGCGTCTTGGCTTTATGATGCTTTAATTGCTATTGCGGTATACATGACTGCTGGCGCGGCTTCATTTTTAATCATTTCCTTGCTGGTACATTTTGGTGCTTTTGATTTACTAGGTTATGAGCATTTAAGCGACACCATTACCAATACCTATTGGTTGTTATTACCCAACGAACTATGGAAGCTAGGCTGGGTGGCATTTTTCTTTATTTGGTTTTGGTCGAAAAGCGGCCAAACCTTAGGGATGAAAGCATGGCGATTAAGAGTGCAAAATCAAGATGGTAGTTTAATAACTAAAAAAACCGCTATAAAGCGCTTATTGCCAACGCTATTTGGTTTTGGCAACTTTGCAGTACTCGTTGATAGAAAAAACAAGTTAAGTCTACAAGACCGTTTAACTGGCACTGAAGTGGTATTGCTAACCCTTGAAGCTAATCGAGGCAGGTTATAAACTAACTTAAATAACTAAAACGCGCAGCTAACTCGCGCGTTTTTTCAAGAAATAAAGTGCAACGGAAACAAATATCAAACTTGGCATAAAAGCGCCAAATACGGCAGGTAATTGGTAAACTAAACTTAACGATCCTAAAACTTCGTTAACAATAAAAAATAAAATACCTGTTGCCACCCCCATCATAATTCTCGCGCCCATCGATACCGATCGTAAAGGGCCAAAAATAAAAGATAAGGCTACTAGCAGCATAACCGCTAAGGTGAACGGTTGTGCTATTTTGCGCCAAAACGCCAATAGATATCGACTCGGATCTTGCTTGTTAGCTTCAAGATAATCTAAGTAATCATTTAAACCTCTTAACGATAATGACTCTGGCTTAACCGTCACAACACCTAATTTATCTGGTGTTAACGTTGAAGCCCAAGACATTACCGGCTGGCTTTCTTTACTTATCTCTTTAGCTGCTATTTTCGTCTCTACTACATCGCGTAATTGCCAAGCATTTTTTTGATAAACAGCGCTTTTAGCCGACACCCAACTAGACAGTTTAAGTTGCTCATTAAAGCGATAAATTTGAATGTTCTTCAAGGAGCCTTGATCTTGCACTTCACCAATATGAACAAAATAGTCTCCATCTTTAGCCCAGGTTCCGCCAGAAGAAGAAATTAAACTGCCACCAGAAATTGCCTGCGCTCGAACTTGTCGAGCAGCTGCTTCACCTTGCGGCGCAAGCCATTCTCCCACGGCCATACTCACCACAATTAACAACAAAGCAGATTTCATCACCGATTTAATAATATCAAGTCGTGATAAACCAGCAGCTTGCATCACCACTAATTCACTGCTGCTTGCCATCATTCCCATACCAATCAAACCACCAATTAAGGCAGACATCGGGAAAAATAACGACACATCTTGCGGAATAGCGTACAGCACATAAAGCGCAGCATGGGCAATGTCATAATTTCCCTTGCCGACAGATCTTATTTGTTCAACAAATTTAATAATGCCACTTAGGCTTACAAACACAGCTAAGGTAAGAAAGGTCGTAGAGGCAATTACACGACCTATATACATATCTAAAATACGCATTATATTGCCTCCTTATTTTTTGCTATTTTTGCTTTAAGAACTCGGCCGCTTTTACGACCTTTAAATAACAAACTAAAACCTAAAATAAGGACTAGAAAATGTACGGGCCACAAGCCAATATATTGAGGAACCGAGCCTTTTTCAATACCTGAACGAATCGCGGTTAGTAATAAAAAGTAACTTAAAAACAATAGTAACGCGGGTAGCATTTTGCCAAACTTGCCTTGCCTTGGGTTCACGACACTTAAAGGCACCGCAACCAAAGTCATGATGATACAAGCTAATGGAAATGCAATCCGCCATTGACTTTCAGCACTCGCTTCAGGACTTTGTTCCTGATAAAGCTCTGCGGTTGTTATAGCGCTGAGTTTACGGCGTTTATGTGCAACTTTTTGATCTTGTATCTGAATATAGTATTTATCAAAAGCAACCTGGCGAAATTCTTTGTTTTTTATGTCATTTTGATAACGAGTGCCTGCTGAAAGAATCAAGCGTTGGGAGCCGGTTTCTTCTTCAACAACCTGCCCCGTGGCAGCATAAACCAAACTAGAATCGATAACGCTAGCGTTTGGTGTGTCTTGATCAGGTAACTGAGCAACAAAAACTTTTTCAAAGGTATTATCATCACGATTTTTTTCATGGATAAAAACCACGGCTTTTTTGTTGCCGGTGGTTTGAAAACGCCCAGCAATAAGTGAACTGAGCCCTGAATCTGCGGCAATTTGATCTTTCACTTGGTATTCATATTCAGCCGCCATAGGCGATAAATACAAGGTGAAAATGCCGGTAATAATGGCGGTAACAAAGCCTAATATCAGCGTAACACGTACTACATACCATTCACTTACACCACAAGCATGCAAAACGGTCATTTCATTTTCAGCGTAAATACGACCGTAAGCTAGCAAAACCCCTAGAAAAAAGCTTAATGGTAAAATCATACCGGCAAGATCAGGTATTTTAAGACCAATAAAGGTCATCACTAAATGCCCTGGAATACCGCCTTCAGATGCATCATCTAGCACGCGAACGAATTTATTACTGATAAATATCGTCATAATAACGAGAAATACCGCCAGCTGGGTTTTAGCAACTTCTTTGAGCAAATAACGAAATATAATCACAAAGTGATCCTATAAAAACTTTCTATAAAACATGGTTTTTTTCTGACATACAGCCATTTTTTCAGTAAACTTGTCATTTTTAGCATTAAATTAAATGTAAGCTTACAGGTAATGCTGAGCAA
Source organism: Cognaticolwellia aestuarii (assembly GCF_002000025.1). Classification (GTDB taxonomy): domain Bacteria; phylum Pseudomonadota; class Gammaproteobacteria; order Enterobacterales; family Alteromonadaceae; genus Cognaticolwellia; species Cognaticolwellia aestuarii. The sequence continues at coordinate 52,601 of NZ_MUZV01000007.1, read as the reverse complement.
TCCGGCTATAATTATAGCCCTTAGCCGAATACATTTAAAAGTAAGCTTAGCGATTAATTACTGTTTTTAGCAAGCTAATTAGTATATTTACAATAAAATATACGCATTTGAGTCAAATTAGGAGACATCATGGAGTTCAGTGTAAAAAGTGGCAGTCCGGAAAAACAACGTAGCGCCTGTATTGTCGTCGGTGTTTTCGAGCCTCGTCGTTTATCAGCTATCGCTGAGCAACTCGATGAAATTAGTGAAGGTTATATTAGCAATTTATTACGTCGTGGCGACCTAGAAGGTAAGTCAGGCCAAATGCTATTATTACATCACGTACCCAATATTTTAAGTGAGCGTGTTTTGTTAGTGGGTTGTGGTAAGGAGCGTGAATTAGATGAACGTCAATACCGCCAAATTATCAGCAAAACCATTAATACGCTAAATGAAACGGGTTCAATGGAAGCAGTATGCTTTTTATCTGAACTGCATGTTAAAGGTCGTGATACTTACTGGAAAGTTCGCCAAGCGATTGAGGCAACTCAAGATTGCCTTTACAGCTTTAACAGCTTAAAAACCCGTAAAGAAGAGCCTCGTCGCCCTTTACGTAAAATTGTTTTTAATGTGCCAACACGTCGTGAACTGCCTATTGGCGAACGTGCTATTAGCCATGGTTTGGCGATAGCTGAAGGTATAACAACCTGTAAAAACGTTGCTAATATGCCACCTAATATTTGTAATCCAGCATATTTAGCTGAGCAAGCCAGTATTCTTGAAAATGATTACGATAATGTCAGCACACAAATCGTTGGCGAAAAAGAAATGGAAGAGCTTGGCATGGGCTCATATTTAGCTGTTGGTCGTGGCTCAGTTAATGAATCATTAATGAGTATTATTAAATATAATGGTGCTGGTGATGATTCAAAACCACTAGTATTAGTTGGTAAAGGCTTAACCTTTGACAGCGGTGGTATTTCATTAAAACCTGGCGCAGGCATGGATGAAATGAAGTATGACATGGGCGGCGCAGCAGGTGTTTTAGGTGCTATGCACTCATTAGCAGAACTTAAATTACCGATTAATGTTATTGGTGTATTAGCTGGCTGTGAAAACATGCCGAGCAGTAATGCCTACCGCCCAGGTGATATTTTAACCACCATGTCAGGACAAACAGTCGAAGTATTAAATACTGATGCTGAAGGCCGTTTAGTGTTATGTGATGCATTAACTTATGTAGAACGCTTTGATCCTGAATTGGTGATTGATGTTGCAACCTTAACGGGTGCGTGTGTCGTAGCTTTGGGTGCGCATGCAACCGGTTTACTAAGTAGCCATAACCCATTAGCACATGAGCTATTAAATGCTTCTGAGCAGAGTGGTGACAGAGCTTGGCGCTTACCTTTATGGGATGATTATCAAGATCAACTCGAAAGCCCATTTGCTGACTTTACTAATTTAGGCGGTAAAGAGGCAGGTACAATTACGGCGGCTTGTTTCTTATCTAAATTTACCAAGAAATATCATTGGGCACACTTGGATATTGCCGGAACAGCATGGCGCGGTGGAAAAAACAAAGGCTCTACTGGTCGCCCGGTAAGTATGCTGACGCAATTTCTACTGAATCGTTCTGGCGCTGAACAAGGCGAATAGTTCTCACTGAATTAGTTACTACGCGGAATAAGTCATGCAAACGCAAGCAATGTTCTACAGTATTGAAGAGCAAAGTAAAATACCCGGTGTTTCTGAGCAACAGTTGCACTTGCATTATGCTTGCCTGCAAGCGGCTTATTTTTACCGCCAAAATCAGCGAGTATTTATTTATACCCAAGATCAAAAAAGCGCCCATGACATCGATGAAATGTTATGGGCTTTTGATCCAATGAGTTTTGTACCACATAACCTGATCGGTGAAGGCCCAAAACAAGGCGCAGCTGTTGAAATCAGCTGGCAAATGCCAACGAACCGCCGTGCGGTTTTAATTAATTTAACTAGTGAAGTACCCAACTTTGCTAACCAATTTTCGCATCTGATAGATTTTGTGCCCGCCGATGAAGCTTTAAAAGAACAGGCTAGAAATCGCTTTAGAACTTGTCGCCAGTGGAATTTCAATGTGGCCCATCAAGTTGCTAGCGCACCACAAACTATCGATACAACCAGTTAAAAATCTTCTGACGGAAAATCTGATGGATAAAACATTTACCCCCGCAAATATTGAACAATCCCTGTATAAAAGCTGGGAAGAACAAGGTTACTTTAGCCCAACTGGCGAAGGCGATAGCTACAGCATTGCCATACCGCCACCGAATGTTACCGGTAGTTTGCATATGGGCCATGCTTTTCAACAAACCATAATGGACACCCTAATTCGCTACCAACGCATGCAAGGTAAAAATACCTTATGGCAAACCGGTTGCGACCACGCGGGTATCGCAACACAAATGGTCGTAGAGCGAAAAATTGCCGCAGAAGAAGATAAAACCCGTCATGATTACGGTCGTGAAGGCTTTATCGATAAAATTTGGCAATGGAAAGAAGAATCTGGCGGCACTATCGGTAAGCAAATGCGCCGTTTGGGTAACTCTATTGATTGGTCTCGTGAACGTTTTACTATGGATGACGGTATGTCTGAAGCGGTACAAGAAGTCTTTGTCCGTTTATTTGAAGATGACCTAATTTACCGTGGTAAACGCCTAGTGAATTGGGATCCAAAATTTCACACTGCTATTTCTGATTTAGAAGTAGAAAACAAAGATAAAAAAGGCCACATGTGGCACCTACGCTACCCACTTGCTGATGGCGAAAAAACGGCTGAAGGATTGGATTATTTAGTTGTTGCAACAACCCGACCTGAAACCATGCTTGGTGATACTGGTGTTGCAGTAAACCCAGAAGATCCGCGTTATAAAGACTTAATTGGCAAACAAGTATTATTGCCTTTAGTGAATCGCTTAATTCCCATCGTTGGTGATGAACACGCTGATATGGAAAAAGGCACAGGTTGTGTAAAAATTACGCCTGCTCATGACTTTAACGATAATGAAGTCGGTAAACGTCATCAATTACCCCAAATTAATATTTTTGATAAAAATGCTGCCGTATTAGTAGCTGCCGAAGTCTACGACACTAAAGGTGAAGCATGTAATGCCTACGATACATTTTTGCCAGAAGAGTTTGCTGGCATGGATCGATTTGTTGCTCGTAAAGCGATCGTCGCTAAATTTGACGAATTAGGTTTATTAGTTGAAGTAAAAGAGCATGATTTAGTAGCGCCTTACGGCGATCGTTCTGGCGTTATTATCGAGCCATTATTGACTGACCAATGGTATGTACGTGTTGAAAAATTAGCCGGCCCTGCCGTTGATGCTGTAAAAGATGGTCAAATAGAGTTTGTGCCTAAACAATACGAAAACATGTATTTTGCATGGATGAATAACATTCAAGATTGGTGTATTTCACGCCAACTTTGGTGGGGACATCGTATTCCGGCTTGGTACGACGACAACGGCAAGGTGTATGTTGGCCGTACCGAAGCAGAAGTACGTGCTAATAACACCATTGCTGATGATGTTAATTTGCGCCAAGATGATGATGTACTTGATACTTGGTTCTCGTCTGCGCTTTGGACATTCTCAACACTCGGCTGGCCAAAAAACACTGAAGACTTGAAAACCTTCCACCCAACCGATGTACTAGTAACGGGTTTTGATATTATTTTCTTCTGGGTTGCTCGTATGATCATGATGACCATGCATTTCAACAAAGATGAAAATGGTAAATCACAAATACCTTTCAAGAAAGTATACATGACCGGGCTTATTCGCGATGAAAATGGCGATAAAATGAGTAAGTCAAAAGGCAATGTTGTTGATCCATTAGATATGATCGACGGTATTTCGCTTGAAGATTTACTGCAAAAGCGCACGGGCAACATGATGCAGCCTAAATTGGCGGCAAAAATTACCAAATTAACCAAAAAAGAATATCCAAATGGTATTGAAGCACATGGTACTGATGCTTTGCGCTTTACTTTAACCTCAGTAGCTACTACAGGTCGCGACATCAGCTGGGATATGAAACGCCTTGAAGGTTACCGTAATTTTACCAATAAGCTCTGGAATGCTAGCCGTTACGTGATGATGAACACTGAAGAATTTGACTGTGGTCGTTCTTCCGCAAATAAACCTGCAGGTGCAATGGAGTTTTCATTAGCTGATCGCTGGATTATGGGGCAATTTCAACAAACCGTGAAAACAGTCCATGAAGCGTTTGACTCTTACCGTTTTGATCTCGCTTCACAAGCTTTATACGAATTTACTTGGAACCAGTTTTGCGACTGGTACTTAGAGCTAACTAAACCGGTACTATTTAAAGGTAATGAAGCACAACAACGTGCAACTCGCCATACCTTAGTAAATGTATTAGAAGGGCTTTTACGTTTGATGCACCCTATTATGCCATTTATTACTGAAACCATTTGGCAGCGTGTCGTACCGTTAACTGACTTTAAGAAAACTGGCGATAGCATTATGATACAAAGCTTCCCGCAGTTTGATGAAAGCCAATGTGACCAGACCGCTATTGATGATTTAGAGTGGCTTAAGCAGTTTATTGTTGCTATTCGTAATATTCGCGGCGAAATGGATATTGCTCCTAGTAAGCCATTACCGGTACTTTTGAAAAATGTTAATGCAGATGATCAACGTCGTTTATCTGAGAATGAGCAATTTATTAGTGCCTTAGCTAAACTTGAAAGCATTACTGTATTAGCAAACGATGATAATGGTCCTGCCTCAGCAAGTGCTGTGGTCGGTGATTTATCAGTGCTTATACCTATGGCAGGTTTAATCGATAAAGACGCGGAATTAGCGCGTTTAGATAAAGCGATTGATAAGCTAACAAAAGATGCTGATCGTGTTCGCGGTAAGCTTAGCAATGCAAACTTTGTTGATAAGGCTCCTGAAGCAGTTATCAATAAAGAAAAAGCTAAGCTAGCTGACGCTGAATCAACACTCGCTAAAATGGTTGACCAGAAAGCCCAAATAGCAGAAATGTAAACCGTTAGTTAAAAATAATCTAAAAAAGCCAGCACTTTAGCTGGTTTTTTTTGGTCATAAAAAAGTAAAGTAATCTTCATTTTTTTTAGAGATTCCTCAATTTTAATGTGTTAACATGTTTTTGCGTTGAGTTTTTGCGTTTCGGGAGAAGGAGAGATCAGCGAGTCATTAGACTTTTGATCAGCCTAGACGCTTTAATATGTGTTACTTGGAAACCTTTCTCTGTCTGTACTTCATAGGTAGAGGGCATTTACTCCGTATATGGCCATTTTGGCTAAACTTTAATTTTTGACCTGCGAGAAATGTTGGTATGTCTGATACAGTAACTGGTAAAGTAAAATTTTTTAACGAATCTAAAGGATTCGGTTTCATCGAGCAAGAAAACGGCGCTGACGTTTTTGTTCACTTTAGTGCAATCTCTGGTGACGGTTTCCGTACTTTGACTGATGGTCAAGCGGTAACTTTCAGCGTAAAACAAGGCCAAAAAGGTCCTGAAGCTGAAAACGTAGTTGCATCTTAATCTAAAGTGCACACTTATCTTTAGCCTTTCTATTTAGATAATGCTAAAGATTAAATAAAAAACGAAACACATGTTTCGTTTTTTTGTTTCTGTCGTTAGTAAAATAATTCATTACTAACGACTACTTAGCTCTCTACTTTAAACTACTTATTAATATGCGGTTCGATTAATTCCACCATAGCAGCAATATGCATATCATCGTCATTTAATGCAGGAATATAATGATATTGCTCTCCACCTGCAGTCATAAAAATTTCACGGTTTTCATGTACCAATTCTTCCAGAGTTTCTAAACAGTCGGCACTAAAAGCTGGGCTAATAATTGCCACGTGCTTATTACCTTCTTGCGCTAAAGTTGCTAAGGTTGCATCTGTATATGGCTTCAACCATTCTGCTTTTCCAAAGCGTGACTGAAAAGTCATGACATAATCATCTTTACTTAAACCGAGCTCTTCCACCACTAAGCGAGTGGTCTTGTGGCTAAAGCAATAGTATGGATCACCCTGCTCAAGAAAATATTTAGGCATACCATGATAAGAAAAAACTAATTTATCAGGTTTACCGTTTACCGCAATATGTTTACCTATACTAGCCGCGAGTGCTTTAATATATAGCGGATGATCATGATAGCCACTTTGAAAATGAATGCTTGGGATCCAGCGCCAAGTTTTAATTTTATTAAATACCGCGTCGAAGGTTGATCCTGTTGTTGGTCCACCGTACTGCGGATACAAAGGCAAAACAACAATATTATTAACACCGTTTTTTTGAAAATTTTCTAAAGCATTGCCAATTGATGGCTTGCCGTAGCGCATAGCTACATCAACCATGACTTTATCGCCATATTTTTCAGTCAGTATTGTCTCAACTTTCGCTTTCTGCTGCTTGCTGATCACCAACAACGGTGAGCCTTCTTCGGTCCAAATGCTCTGATATAGTTTGGCCGATTTTTTTGGTCTAACCCTTAAGATAATACCGTGTAAAATGAATAGCCAAAGTAGCCGAGGAATTTCTACCACTCGGGGATCAGACAAAAACTCTGCTAAATAGCGACGTAATGCCCCTGGAGTTGGGCTATCAGGTGTACCTAAGTTAGTGAGTAAAACACCAGTTTTCGCACTGACATCATGAATTTTTTTACTTCTTCCCGCATATCTCGACATAAAATTTCTCTACAAAATAGTGTTTACAGCGTCAATAAAAACGTCTGAATCTGGTGTTACTTTACTATTAAAGTGCTTAATAGTTTTACCATCAGCACTGACTAAATACTTATAAAAGTTCCATTTAGGGGCTGTGGTTTTATCTGCTAGCTCTTTAAAAATGGCATGGGCATTACTACCCCAAACATGCACTGGCGCTAGCATAGTAAATGTTACCCCGTAGTTAACAAAGCAAATGTCAGCAGTGTCTTTCTCTTCATCTTCTTCTTGAAAAAAATCATTAGAAGGAAAACCTATCACGACTAAGCCTTTTTCTTGGTATGTTTGATGTATAACTTCAAGCGCAGTAAATTGTGGCGTAAAACCGCAATGGCTAGCCGTATTTACAATCAGCATTGGCTTTCCAGCGGTTAACTCACAAAGATCGAGCATATCTTTCGCATGCAGTTTTTTTTCACTGTGCTGCATAAAAGGCAGGCATGTCGTAGGCTCAGTATTATTATTCCCACTAGCAATATTTGTATTTGCTTTTACAGCGGTAATAAGTGCACTTACTGCTAAGATTGTGACCAAGCATAATTTTTTCATTTGTTTCCCTCAACCGCACCTTTAGCGTACTTCGTGATACTAGCTATGGCGCTATATATTATCGTAATTATCTAAGCAAAGGAATTAACCATGCCGCTGATGATGTTTCGCTCATTGTCGCAAGCGCAATGCTCGAACAGAGACAATAAGCGCTTGGTATTTATACGTAAGTACAACATGACTCGATCACTACATTGCTATTCAACCAGTAATGTTTCACGACATGGCAATCTCGGTTACCCTCCCTGTTATCGCAAGCGCCATAGATTGCGACCTTAACACTATTTATTAGCACCGCTTGCGACACCTAATTAAATTAACTTCTAAATACTCATGCTGGCTGTTCAAACGACTAGCCATAAAAACAATGAGAGTAGGCTAAAGAAAGCTAAAACTAAAAATCTGTTACTAGCCTTTATTGAACGATATAGTATCATAGGCATGGTTTACAGCGATTAATGTTGAAAAATAGTGACATAAGTCAAATTCTAATCGCCTTTATTACGTTATTATTACCCCATGTCATTATGCATCTATTAAGTGGACAGGTTTGTCGAATTTAAACGCAAAAATTGAAGCAACAAGTACAAACATCAATCCGCTATTACGCGCGTGCGGCTTGACCTGTATTCGTGAAGAACGGGTATTGTTTGAAGCATTAAACTTTACTATTGCTGCCGGCGATATCGTGCAAATAGAAGGTCCGAATGGCGCTGGGAAAACCAGTTTATTACGTATTCTTGCCGGCTTATCTCAACCTTATGACGGCAATATATACTTTCAAGAAACCCCCCTAGCTCAACAGCGTGAAGCCTTTCATCAAGAGCTACTTTACTTAGGGCATTTACCTGGTGTTAAAGACGAAATGACGGCTCAGGAAAACCTTGAGTTTAATCTCGCTTTACATGGTTTACATACTGGCTCGGCTGAAAAAACATTATCTGAAGTTAATTTACTGGGCTTTGAAGACGCCTTTGCCTCACATTTAAGTGCCGGCCAACATCGCCGCATTTCTTTAGCACGTCTATGGCAAAGCCAAGCTAAAATTTGGATATTAGATGAACCTTTTACCGCTATCGATAAATTAGGCGTAAAAAAATTGGAAGCACTATTTTTACAACATGCTGACAACGGTGGCTGCGTTGTTTTAACCACTCATCAAGATCTCTCATTACCCGCTGAGCGCGTAAAGAAAGTCACTTTAGCTTATCGATTCTCCTAGGGTAATTGTTCATGACACAACTTTCTTATCGTGCAGCTTTCGCTTTAATCGTCAAACGAGATCTGATGATCGCTTTTCGCCATCGTGATGACATCGTTAATCCACTATTATTTTTTATCATTGTCGTGACACTATTTCCATTAGGGGTGGGACCAGAAAGTACAACCCTATCGCGTATTGCGCCAGGTATTATTTGGGTTGCAGCCCTATTAGCGACATTACTGTCACTAGATAGATTATTTAAGTCAGATTATGCCGATGGCTCATTAGAGCAAATGCTATTGAGTCCTCATCCGGTATTTATTTTGGTACTGGCCAAAATTGTTGCACATTGGTTATTAACCGGTTTGCCACTTATATTGATTGCACCTTTACTGGCAGTACTATTACATTTGCATGAAAGTAGTTATGGCGCATTAATGCTAACATTGCTGTTGGGCACCCCCGTCTTAAGTTTATTAGGCGCCATTGGTGTCGCATTAACTGTCGGCATTAAAAAAGGCGGCGTTTTATTGAGTTTATTAGTGCTACCACTTTACATTCCGGTACTGATTTTTGCGACTAGCGCAATTGATACTGCAGCAATGAATTTACCTTACAGCGGTCAACTTGCTATAATCGCGGCAATATTTTTTGCTTCGTTAACCTTAGCCCCATTTGCTGTTAGCGCAGCACTGAAAGTGAGTACGAATTAATATGATGTGGAAATGGCTACACCCTTATGCAAACCCAAAAACTAGCTATCACTTTGCCGGTAAAATATTACCTTGGTGCACTCGCCTCGCGGTTATCTTTTTAACCATAGGTGTGACGTGGGCGCTTTTATTTGCACCGGCTGATTACCAACAAGGTGATACTTTTAGAATATTTTACTTACATGTACCCGCAGCTATGTTGTCTATGGGTATTTATTTGGGTATGGCCATTGCTGCACTATCGAGTTTAGTTTGGCAGCTAAAGCTAGCTGACGCTTCTGCTGCGGCCATGGCTCCTATTGGTGCTGCTTTTACTTTTATTGCTTTAGTTACAGGGGCAGCATGGGGTAAACCTATGTGGGGAACATGGTGGATTTGGGATGCTCGACTGACCTCAGAATTAATTTTATTATTTTTATACCTTGGTGTTATTGCTTTACATAATGCTTTCGAAGATAAAAGTTTAGCGGGTAAAGCTGCGGGTATATTGGCACTTGTAGGGGTTATCAACCTACCTATTATCAAATACTCAGTGGAGTGGTGGAATACGCTTCATCAAGGCGCAACAGTCAGTAAGTTAGGTCAGCCCTCAATGAGTGCTGATATGTTTTGGCCATTTTTGGTCTGCTTTATCGGTTTTGCTTGTTTCGTAACAGCACTAATCTGCCTACGATTTCGAACTGAAGTATTAAACCGAAATAGTATGCGGCCTTGGGTGCGTGAATTAGTGGCTAACGAGGGGAAAACTCATGCAGTTTGATAGTATTAGTGCTTTTCTAGCTATGGGTGGCTATGGCTTTTATGTCTGGCTTTCTTATGGGGTTAGTATCTTGGTTTTGGCACTTTTAGTTTTATCCAGCTTAAGTAACCATAAAAAAACCAAACAACATATTGCCCAACGCCAAAAGCGTGAAATAAAATTGCGTCAAGCAGCCGAGCTGCAGAAGGCACAAGCCAGTGCAGACACCCGTTTATAATCTTTAAGAGGTAGTAGTATGAATCCACGTCGTAAGAAGCGATTAACCATAGTCGCATCAATAATTATAGGTTTGGGGGTTGTCGCTGGGTTGGTGTTATACGCATTAAGTCAAAATATTGATTTATTCTATAAACCATCTGAAATTTATAACGGTAAAGAAGACTCTGGTCTCAAGGCGATTGACGGTCAACGTTTACGTATTGGTGGTTTAGTCGTGCCAGGTAGTGTTCATCGTGACAGCGACAGCCTAAAGGTCAGTTTTAAATTAACCGATATGAGGATGCCAATCAGCTTTTCAGATACAGATCCTACCGTTACTGTCAGTTACGATGGTATTCTGCCTGATTTATTTCGTGAAGGACAAGGGATTGTGGCTAATGGTATTTTAGTTAATGGCAATATGATCGAAGCCAGTGAAGTACTTGCTAAACATGATGAGAATTATATGCCAAAAGAACTTGCTGACGATGTCGGTGAAAAGCATGTTAAGCCAAGTTATAGTCAAGCACAGTTAGAGTCGACAAACTAATTTCGCTCAGGTTTGACCAATAAAAACGAACGATAACAAGTTCGTTTTTTTATGCCAGCATAATAATCAGCCAATGTAACTTAGCTAGAGTTGTACTGAGCAAGGTGTAATAAAAGCGCTGATAGCATTTAACCTAGATAAAATCAGCAATACAACGGTGCTTACCGGAAATTATAATGATCTATAACAACTTATTTTAAGTCTTTAATTGTAATAACAATAACCTACTTCTATGCTTTAAATAGTTCTATTCTCTCAGACTAAAATGCAATTTAAACTTGAAGAGGTTAAAAATGAAAAAAACACTACTAGCATCTAGCTTAATGGCTGCAATATTATCTAGCACAGTACAAGCTAGCGATATTGACTTTAGTGGTTATGGCTCAATTAGAGGAGGCCTTCTAGTCAATGATGATATTACGCCACAATATTTTGGCTATGACGACAAGGTTGATTTTAAAAATGAATCACTATTTGCCTTACAAGCTAAAGCGACTCTAAATGAAAAATGGAATGCTACCATTGTATTACAAGCACGCGGTGAAGAAGACTTTGATTTAGAAGCTCGTTGGGCCTATTTAAGCTACGAATACTCTCCTGACACCACAATATCTTTAGGGCGCTTTGCTTCACCATATTTCAGAAATTCAGATACTCAAGACATTGGTTACAGCCATAATTATAGTCGTATGCCTAAGGCAATCTACTTAGGTGAAGAGTACGATATTATTGAGGGTATACGTATTATGCATACCACTTTAGTTGGCGATGGTGACTTAACTTTTAAAGGCTCCTTTGGCTCTTTTTCCGGTGAAGTGAGTAATACAGGTTTTGAGCTTGATAACATTATACAAGCCTCTGTCGACTATACCTATGAATGGTTTTCTATTTTTGCAGGAGTATTAACCGCCGACGCTAGCTTCGATAATAAAACCAGTTTTGATAATGGACTAATGCAATCATTAGGTGGCCTTGGTTATAGTATTGACAACTCGACTGTTTATAACCCCGCTAATGTTGCAGTTTATGATATGCAAGACCTATATGCTGATGACGACCGTACTTTATATTTGTCAACGGGCTTTACCATTGATTATGAAAATTGGTTGTTTAATGCCGAATATGCGACCTACGGGATTGAAGACTCATTTGTTGAAGAAACTCAAGTAATGTATGTTTCGCTTGGTTATCGCTTTGATCAAGCGGTGGTATCATTTGTCCATCAAGACTACGATACTAGCTTTGACTATGATCCTGCAAATTCTGCTGATCCTTATATCAATGCCTTTGCTACCGGTACAGCTGATAGCTTATTTAAGTCTGATGCCTATGACGCGCAAGGCATACACTTTAGATACGACCTTGATCAAGGTGTCGCTCTAAAGTTTGAATACACAATAATTAATAATGACTTAGCTGATGAAAGTGCTAACTTAGTTACTTTTGGCGTAGATTTTATTTATTAAGGAAACCTGTAAAATGAACTTATTTAAAATCACATTTACCACCATCTTACTTTTGATAAGCTCTGTTAGCTTGGCTGAAGTTTCGGTCATAGTAAATTCTGCTAATACTGAATCATTTGATGAAAAAACGATTAAACGCATTTATCTTGGTAAAATTAAAGCACTTGCTAATGGCGAGAAAGTCACTGTTTTAACATTAACAGATGACGCTCCCGAAACAACACAGTTCCGTGAAAGTGCCTTAAATAAATCGAATAGTCAGTTTAAATCTTATTGGTCAAAAATTGCTTTCACGGGTAAAGGTACACCACCGACAGAGGTTGCCAGTAATGCTGAAATGATTAATGCTATAAAATCTGATCCATCATCAATTGGTTTTATTAATAGCAACGCAGTCACTGGTGATGTAAAGGTTGTTGCTACCTTTTAATGCTTTATATATGAGGTTATTCGCGATGAATAACCTCACTTTTACAAATAACAATTAAATTAATACTTTTTTTGTAAAAGTATCGAATGACAAGTTAGAGGTTGTGCATGCAAATATTTAAAAGATTCAAAATATTTCACAAAATAATTGCCATATTAGCCGTTGCTATTCTTAGCTTTGCTGTTAATTTGGCGATAAACATATCAGCTATTTCAAAAAACCAAATATTATTAGAAACCCTAGAAAATACCTCCATTCATTTGGTGAACTTAACTAGTGAAAATGTTACTGCATGGCAGCGAATAGATGAGCTATACACTCAGAGTGTATCATTTGGTGATGAAGATTTGATCGAAGGTGCTGATAAGGCATTAACAGACTTATTAGCAAATTTAAAAAAAATAAAAAGCCTTGATAACTCTTTTTCAAATATTGAACAGTTAATTTCAAAAGCCAATGAATATAATGCTATCGCGAGTAAAATGTCGTTAGATTTCATAAATGAAAGTATCGATTTTCAATCAGCGCAGCCAACAATAAAGCTAAAATCAACCCTCTTTGAAGAAGTGGCTAAAGTTTTAAATGAAGACAAAAAAAATGCTGCGACGCTATTTAAAAACTTAGTTGCTGAAACAGTCAATAATTCAAGTGAATCTAGAGATTTAAGCATTATATTGGGCATAAGCTTATTAGTTTTAATGACCGCCTTAAGTGTATTTATCGCACGTTCAATTAGTAAATCAGTGACTTCAATTGATGCTTCTTTACAAGAACTTGCCGAAGGTGATGGTGATTTAACCAACCAATTAGCCATTACTAGCAATGACGAATTAGGTAGTGTTGTTAAACATTTTAATATTTTCACCCAAATTCTCAGGGGCATAGTACGAGAAGTTGTTGCTGTTGTGGCACCTTTAACACAAAGTGCCCAGCAATTAGCAGAAAAGGTCCAACAAGTAGACAGTAATATCAAAAGCCAATCAGATGTGGCCGAAGTAACTAAGCAGTCGATGATAGAAATGCAGTACAGTGTTACTGATATAGCTAAGTCGGCCTCACAAGCGGCAAGTGCGGCTGAGGCAGGTGAACTAGAAGTAAACCAAGGCATGGAAAATGTTCAGCATTCACTATCTGTTTCTGGCGAATTAACTGAAAACATCAGCTTAGCGTCAAGCGTTATCAACCAATTGGCACAAGATTCGCAGAACATGAATCAAATCCTTGATGTTATTAATAGCATTGCAGATCAAACTAACTTACTCGCTCTTAACGCCGCTATTGAAGCTGCACGAGCCGGTGAACATGGCCGCGGTTTTGCTGTTGTCGCAGATGAAGTAAGAAATCTTGCTTCTAGAACCGCGTTATCAACTACTGAGGTACGAGAGCTTCTCGACAAACTTATTTCAGCAGCAGATCAATCAGTAAGTGCAATGGAAACGGCAAAAGACAAAGCCAGTAGTAACGAAAGTATTTCCAGAGAAGTTGATGAATCTTTAACTAAAATTAAGCAACAAATTGCTCATATTAGTTCAATGAACAATCAAATTGCTGCAGCAACAGAAGAGCAATCAATAGTTGCAGAAACTGTGGTGAATAACATTGAAGATATGTACAACAGCTTTGGCGCTACAACACTTGCTGTTGAAGAAATAGGCGAAGTGTCACATCAACTTGATGCTAACGCGACGTTAATTAGAGATGCCACTTCTAAGTTTATAATCTAATGGCATTATCAAGGTAAATTACTTACTCCCAACCTCAGTTAAGTAATCTATTAACAAAGAAAAATGGGTAAACACATTTAGGTGTCTACCCATTTTTTATGCTGACTCGTTAGTGAGCTGAATATGTACACGGCGAGAAATATTACACAACAATTCATAAGGAATAGTGGTGGCAAATATCGCGACTTCTTCCACCGGTAGCCCTTTCCCCCATAACGTCGCAATATCACCTACCTTGTCTTTGCTTTGAACACCTAAATCTACTGAGATCATATCCATTGATACTCGGCCAATCAGCGGCACTCGACGGCCATTAATCAGCACCGGTGTACCATTAGGTGCATGGCGCGGATAACCATCACCATAACCAATGGCAACCACACCTATCGTGGTATTTCTTTCGCTAATCCAAGCGCCACTATAGCCAACTCCCTCACCAGCTGCGATATTTCGCACAGAAATCAAACTTGACTGCAAGGTCATTACAGGTGCGATCCCCTTTACCTGCTGTTCAATCGGCAGAGGTGAAACACCATACAACAATAAACCTGGCCTAATCCATTGATAATGACTTTCAGGCCAAAGTAAAACGCCAGCCGAATTGGCTAAGCTTTTTTCTAAGGAAAAGTGGCCGGTAAGTTCATTAAACAGTGCTATTTGTTTTGGCGTTGCTAAATTTTTGCTCTCATCAGCACAGCCTAAGTGACTCATCAATACTATCGGCTGTTGAACATTTTTTGATTGACTTAGCGTGAGATAAAATTGCTCTAGTTGCTCAGGGTTAATACCTAACCGGTGCATACCGGTATCAATTTTCAACCACACTTTTAACGGTTTTTCCAACCTTGCATGAAGAATTGCTGCAAGCTGTTGCTCGTTATGTACTATGGTTTGTAAGTTATTCGCCGCCAGAATAGCAATATCTTCAGCAGCAAAGAAACCTTCAAGTAAGACAATAGGTTGCTCAATACCTGCCGCTCTAAGTGCGAGCGCTTCATCAATACGTGCAACACCAAAGGCATCGGCATTAGGTAAGGCTTTCGCAATACGCTCCAAACCATGGCCATAGCCATTAGCCTTAAGCACAGCTAAAATTTTTGTATCAGGCGCAAGCGATTGGATAAAACGGTAATTATTGCTAAGCGCATGCAAATCAATTACCGCCGTAGCAGTACGTAAGGTCATTTATGCTTAATCTTCATCAAGTACGTGCGGGCCAGCATAGTTATCAAAGCGTGAAAATTGCCCTTGGAAAGTCAAAGGTACTCTACCAATAGGGCCATTACGCTGTTTACCAATAATTATTTCAGCCATACCTTTATATTCAGAGTCATCATGATAAACCTCATCACGATAAATAAACATAATTAAATCAGCATCTTGCTCTATTGAACCTGATTCACGTAAATCTGAGTTTATTGGACGTTTATCAGAACGTTGCTCCAAGCCACGGTTTAACTGAGATAGTGCAACAACAGGCACTTCTAGTTCTTTGGCCAACGCTTTTAATGAACGTGATATTTCAGCAATTTCTAAGGTACGATTATCAGAAAACTGTGGCGCTCGCATCAATTGCAGATAATCGATCATGATCATGCTGATGCCACCATGATCTCGCGCAATTCGTCGTGCTCGTGATCGGACATCTGTGGGTGTTAATCCCGCAGCATCATCGATAAACATTTTACCTTTTTCGATTAACAATCCCATGGTCGACGATAATCGTGCCCAATCTTCATCTTCTAATTGACCGGTACGAATTTTAGTTTGGTCGATACGCCCAAGTGAAGCTAACATCCTCATCATCAACTGTTCTGAAGGCATCTCTAAACTAAAAATAAGTGCTGGCTTGTCTTCCGTCATTGCTGCATGCTCAGCCAAGTTCATCGCAAAAGTCGTTTTACCCATAGATGGTCGAGCAGCGACAATAATAAGATCAGATTTTTGTAATCCCGCCGTCATTTTATCTAAATCAGTAAAGCCACTTGAAACGCCGGTAACACCATTTGTTGGTGAGGCGCATAGCTTCTCAATACGATCAACGGTTTTCTCTAGAACCGAGCTAATATTTTCAGGCCCTTCCGATTTATTTGCCCGCTGCTCTGCAATAGCAAATACTTTAGTTTCGGCAAAATCGAGTAATTCAGCACTGCTACGCCCTTGTGTATCATAGCCTGCTTCAGCAATTTCATTGGCAACGCTGATCATCTCACGCGTAACAGCTCGCTCACGAACAATATCTGCATAAGCGGTGATATTGGCGGCACTTGGCGTGTTTTTCATCATTTCAGCGAGATAAACAAAGCCACCAGCGTCGTCAAGCTTTTGATCATTTTCAAGCGCTTCAGATAAGGTGATTAAATCTACCGGCTCACCTAACTCAATTAACGCTCCAATGGTTTCAAAGGTAATACGATGTGAACGACTATAAAAATCTTGTGCTACAACGCGCTCTCCGACACGATCCCAGGTTTCATTATCCAATAATAAACCACCTAGCACTGATTGTTCTGCCTCTAATGAATGTGGCGGAACTTTTAACTCATCAATTTGTTTGTCTCGAGGAAACTGGTTGTTTTTACTAAATTTGGCGGGCTTACGATCGGCCATATCACACCTTAAATGCTTGGCGATAATCTCTACTTAAACGTGCAACTATTGCACTTTTTAGTATTTAAAATTATTCGAAAATAAAGAGAGCTAATGTAGCAGAAATTACCGCCAAGAAAAATGAAAAAGAAAACTATTATTAAGCCAATCTAGGCTAGAAATATATTAATAGTAACGCTCAGAGCTCAGCGAAACAGAACGGCTTAGCCTAACAGTCATCGTAATGATAATCTGTTGCTTACCACTGAGAGCAATGTAAAAGGCTAAATAAACTAGGAATGGATTTAAATGCTGGCTTCTTACTTTGCTAAAATCCAAAGCCCCGACGGTAAGCCACTTAACACCTTGAATTTCACTGTTGATATTTAAGTTAAATAAGGGTGACCTACCACTTTCAAACATTAATTAAACAAAAAAGTCACTGCTAAACACTTAAGTATCATGTCTATAACGCGTTTAGCAGCTTAGGTTATTTAACTTCTATGCTACCACTAACTGTACTAGCTCTTACTGAAGCATTTGCCTTGCCTGTTTCAAAAGATAATTTAGCGCTAGGACCATATTTTGCACGTTTTGCCTTTGCTGAGGTTAGTCGATTGATAATATGTCCACCAGCATTGGTTTTTAAATCGAAACTCGCTTGCACTTCATTTTTAAAGTCGACGGTTAAATCACCGCTAACGCTAGACATTTTTAATAAACCGTTGTCATTAAGCGATAATTGACTATTAAATTCGCCACTGACCGTTGAAACAATTAACTCATCAATATCCGCTAAACGTAGGTCAATATCTCCTGAAACGGTGTTGGCTGAAATTTCATTGGCACTAGAGCTTGAGCTTAGACTACCGCTGATGGTTTTAAAGTGAGCTCTGCCACTTGAGTTACGATCGTGTATGTCACCACTCACCGAGGAAAGACGTACTTTTCCTGCTAAGTTATTACTGTCAATATTGCCACTTACGGTCGCTAATTCTATTTGTTGCTGTAAGTCTTTAGCATTAATGTCACCACTCACCGTTTGAATTTCAGTACCATGAGTGAACTTGCTGACATTGATGTCTGATGACACCCCCTTAAAGCTAATACGAACATGCTGGGGAATTTTAATGCTAAGTTCAGAGCCTTTATTACCCCAGTCATTATGGTTACCTTGAGGTATCTCAACTTTAATAATGATCCGCGAGCCTGACTTTTCAAAGGTTAAACCTTGCGCTTTATCATCAAGCTCTCCCATCACCGAAACGGTATCACCGCTAGTGCCGGTAACGGTTACCTCACCACGTAAATTTTCAATGGTGACATTTTTAATGCTACCTAATGGCATAGACTCATCAATGCGTTCTCCAGCGATAGTTGTGGTTGCTGTGATAAAAAGTACTAGTGGTAAATAATTACGTAAGCTTCCCATATTAACCTCTTGTTTCATATTCAATAATAACTATAAACAACTAAATCTCTTGCCATTGCGGACTATATAATTGTTTTAATAAATCTAACTCTTGCTGCTGAGTCCAACGTAATAAGTTTAATAAATCACTATTATTAGGATCTTCTACAAGGGCTTTGCTAATCGTTTTTTGTGCTGATGCGAGCTTGATTAACTCCGCCTGCATAGCTATCGGCAATTGTTTAATGTCTGGCGTACCAAAATTAACCAGCATAGCCTGCTTCTGTTGCTGAAAATTATGTTGAATTTCTGCAACTAAATTTATCGATGGCTGTGTTGTTGATAATTCAGGGCCTAAAGTTATCCAAGTTAATAATACCGCAGCGACCACTGATGCAGCCCAAGCTGTTGGCATAATTACTTTTCGGGTATTGTTTTTTTCCAACACCCTAGTATTTTGGTTAATCGCTCTGTCAATACCAGACCATAAATCACGTTCTGGTGATATTTCTTTTGGCAGCTTTGCGATTGCTACTTGTAAGTTTTTTTCCGCACTATTATCGGTAATATTATTTTCTTTCATCTTCTACTCGCTCAATGACTCGCGTAATAAACCTCTAGCTCGATGGTATTGAGCTTTACTGGTGCCCACCGCCATACCTAACATACTAGCAATTTCTTCATGGCGATAACCTTCAATAGCAAACAATACGAATACCAAGCGCGCTCTTTCAGGTAACTTAAGAATATTCTTATCTAAATTTGAGCATTGCGGCATATCAACGGCAACATCTTCGACAACCTGATCTTCGATGCTAAAAATACGCTGAAGCCAAGTTTTATTTTTGCGGATATGTCCTAACGCTATGTTACTTGCGACACTATGCAACCAAGTTGAAAACTTACTTTCACCACGAAAATTACTAATTTTTTGCCATAATTGTACAAAAACTTCCTGACAAACATCTTCTGCACTGTCTTTATCAGCCAGCATACGCCAACATAAGGCATAAATTCGACGATGATAATTCTCATATATACGATGAAATGCTTGCTGATCTCCCTGTTGTGCTTGCGCTATCCACTGGGATTCAATATCTGGGCTAAAGCGCTCGTTGGCATCAATAATTTTTAACTTATCCAAAAAGTGAATTCTCGATGTTTTGCTTATATTACTAAGTTAGATGCAGTATGCAGGAAAAGGGTTTAAAGAAAAGTAAAAATAACTTCTGAAAAGTATAAAAACATAAGCAGCTCGTTATTACATAAGTGATTCAAGCTAATTTAGCTAAAAAAAAAGCACCCTAAGGTGCTTTTTTCTTCTGGTAATTTAGCAGAATTACTTCTTGCTAAGAGCACCAAAACGCTTGTTGAATTTATCAACACGACCACCAGTCTCAGCAGCTTTTTGCTTACCAGTGTAGAATGGGTGACATTCTGAACATACGTCTAAGTGTAAGTCTTTACCTACAGTTGAACGAGTTGTAATAACGTTACCACAAGAACAAGTTGCCTTGAACTCTACATAATTTGGATGAATACCGTCTTTCATGGGAAACCTCTGTTAAGGCCGTATCGCCACTTGATCAGTCATTATTGCTGCCAAGCACCATACGAGTTAAAAATAATGGAGGCGAATATTATAAGATCCCCACCCGCATAGCAATAAAAACCGCTAAAAAAACAAGCAATTTACTACTTTATTTTATAAAAAGACTTTTCTCCTTATTTTCTCACTTGGCATTGTGCTATTTAGCAGTAGAATAGCTGTAACATTTTCTTTTTATATGACCAATTTTTTGCCAGTAACTTCAACAGATATCTATGTACAGGTTGCCATTCCGGTACCTATGCGCCAATTATTTACCTATAAAGTACCGGCAAAGTTAGCCGCTAAAACGTTACAGCTGGGGGAGCGTGTTATTGTTCCCTTTGGCGCCCGTCAAGTAGTTGGTATTGTTTTATCGATAGATGAAAGTACAGAATACGCTATTGATAAATTAAAGTCGGTGCTGAGTCGTGTTAATGATGACTTTCATTTTTCGCCTACTCTACTTAACTTTATCCAACGTTGTAGTGATTATTACCACCATCCCATTGGTGATGTATTTCAACAAGCATTACCGGTTTTATTAAGACAAATAAAACAACCTGACATCGAATTACCACAATTTTGGTTGGCAAAAGCTCACGTAGATGAAGCAGAACAAAAGGCAATAGCCAAACGCTCACCTAAACAAGCAGAGCTGCTAAATTTTATTAAGCAGCACCAAGGTATGACCTGGTCCGAGTTATTAACACTGGGATTTAATAAGGCACAATTAACTGCGCTTGAGAAAAAACAACTTATTTATAGTGAAACACGAGCCGCAACATTATTTAAATGGCAAGCACAGGCCTTACAACAGGCAAACAGATTAGAGCTTTCGGCTGAACAAGCTATCATTGTCGCTACCATGAAAGAAATGCAAGCTCAGTTTTCATGTCATTTAATCGACGGCATTACTGGTAGCGGTAAAACTGAAGTATATTTACAAGCCATTGAACAAGTATTAGCAAAAAGTCAGCAAGTGTTAGTATTAGTGCCTGAAATTGGCCTAACACCGCAAACCTTAAGCCGCTTTGAACAACGATTTAATGTGCCAATAAGCTTGCACCACTCGGGCTTAAACGACAAAGAACGCTTGCAAACCTGGTTAGCCGCACAGCGTGGAAGTGCAGCCATTGTTATTGGCACTCGCTCCGCTATTTTTACACCACTGCACGATTTAGGTTTGATCATTGTTGATGAAGAGCATGACGCCTCATTTAAGCAACAAGATAGCTTTCGCTATCACGCACGCGATATTGCTATTTTGCGCGCAAGGCAGCTAAATATACCCATTATGCTTGGTAGTGCCACACCAAGCTTTGAGTCACTGCATAACGCTTTAACAGGTAAGTACCATTATCATCAATTACGCAAACGCGCTGGCAATGCCTCAACAGCAAAAATAAGCCTGATCGATGTTGCACAACAACAAATGGAACATGGGCTTTCTGGCACGTTAAAACAAGCAATTAAAAACACCTTAGCTCGCGGCGAGCAAGCGTTAATATTTCTTAACCGCCGTGGTTATGCGCCAGCAATAAATTGCCAAGAATGTCATTGGGTTGCTGATTGTCAGCGCTGTAATAAGCCTTATACACTTCACCAAGGACAAGGGTTACTGATTTGTCATCATTGCGGCAGTCAAAAACGTATTCCACCGCAATGCCCGAGTTGTGGTAGCGTTCGTATTAAACCATTGGGGCAAGGTACCGAGCAATTAGAAGAAAAAATTAGCGCACTATTTCCTGACTATTCAACAGTACGAATCGATCGCGACAGTACACGTAAAAAAGGGGCTTTAGCTAAGTTATTAACGGAAGTGGCTAATAAAGAACATCAACTGCTCATTGGCACGCAAATGCTAGCCAAAGGTCATCATTTTCCAGATGTTACTTTAGTTGCGGTACTTGATGTTGATGGCGCTTTATTTAGCTATGACTTTCGTGCAGCAGAGCATATGGCGCAACTGCTGGTACAAGTATCAGGTAGAGCAGGACGAGCCAGTAAGCCTGGCAAAGTAATGGTGCAAAGTAATTTCCCAGATCATCCCTTGCTGCAAGATTTAATTCATAACGGCTATCAACATTTTGCTAAACAAGCACTGATAGAGCGGCAACAAGCATTATTGCCACCATTCAGCTTTCAAGCGTTGTTCCGAGCAGAAGCAAACTACCCCTCTTATCCAGAAAAGTTTTTACGTGCAATGACTGAAACACCGCTTGAAGGCTGTCAATTTGCTGGCCCCGTACCGGCCGCAATGGAGAAAAAAGCCGGTAAGTTTCGTTTTCATTTAATTTTACAAGCAAAATCTAGAAAGCAACTTCACCAAGCAGTTTTTAAACTTATCTATCATAGTGCATCAAATGAATGGCATTCAAAAGTAAGGTGGTCTATTGATATCGACCCTGTCGACTTAAGTTGGTAGTTAACACTATGTTGCTGTTGTTTTAATAACAAAATAAAGTGATATCAATTGATGCTATTTTCTTACCAGTTGGTTAGAATTGGCGAAAGTCTTCCAGTATAAAGTTTTCCATGGCACATCAAGATTACGTTTCTCGCTCTCGAGCAAAAAATAAAAAACAAAGTCCATATAAAAAAAATGCTGAGCAGGTCGCAGGAACACCATTAAAAGTGAAGCTAATTGCGGCTTTTCTCGTGATTGCTATCCCTAGCTTTGGCTATATGCTCTGGAGCATCAAAGATGTAGCCCCCGACACGGTTGCTGCACCTAAAGTGCATAAAGCGAAAAAAACCACCGAACTGCCTGAACCACCAGAAGAAAAGTGGACCTACGTTGATGACTTAAAAAGCAAACAAGTTGAAGTAGGTGAATACGAAGTAAAACAAAGAGGCCCATATAAAATGCAATGTGGCTCATTTAAAACGCGTAAACAGGCCGAATCATTAAAAGCAAAAATTGCCTTTACCGGCTTAGAAGCACAAGTCAGTAAATCTGTTGGTACGAGCTCGACTTGGTACAAAGTTTACTTGGGACCATACACTAAAAAGCGCAATGCTGAAAAAGACAAACATAAATTGAAAAACAATGCTGTTCACGGCTGTAAAATTTGGGGCTGGGATTAGCCAACTTCTATCACTCTCAGTCATTTAACATAGCCCTATTCTAGGGCTTTATTGTCACCTTTCTATAATAAAAAATCTGATAAATTCGTCATAGCTCCCTTGAAAAAGCTATAGCTACCCCTTATCTAAACTACATTAGACAAGCCCACTACCTTAGTGGGCAAAATGTAAGAGGTTAATTGTGACTACTATTGTTTCAGTCAGACGTAATGGCAAAGTGGCCATTGGTGGTGATGGTCAAGTTTCTCTTGGCAACACAGTAATGAAAGGCAACGCTCGTAAAGTGCGTCGTTTATATAATGGCAAAGTACTAGCAGGTTTTGCCGGCGGCACAGCGGATGCGTTTACCCTATTTGAACGCTTTGAAAGCAAGCTAGAGATTCATCAAGGGCATTTAACAAAAGCTGCTGTTGAATTAGCAAAAGATTGGCGCAGTGATCGTGCACTACGAAAATTAGAAGCCTTATTAGCTGTTGCTGATGAAACGGCATCACTAATCATTACCGGTAATGGTGATGTAGTTCAGCCTGAGCACGATCTTATTGCCATTGGCAGTGGTGGAAACTTTGCTCAATCAGCCGCTACAGCTTTGCTTGAAAATACCGAACTTTCTGCAAAAGAAATTGTTGAGAAATCATTAAAAATTGCCGGCGACATCTGTGTATTTACCAACCAACAACACGTAATTGATGAGCTATAACGGCCAATTTGTAAGGAAATTAATATGTCAAATATGACACCACGTGAAATTGTTCACGAACTTGATAGCCATATTGTTGGCCAAAGCGATGCTAAACGTGCCGTTGCCATTGCTCTGAGAAATCGCTGGCGTCGAATGCAACTTAATGAAGAGTTGCGCGCAGAAGTTACCCCTAAAAACATTCTGATGATCGGCCCTACAGGGGTTGGTAAAACTGAAATCGCCCGCCGTTTAGCTAAGCTAGCCAACGCGCCATTTATTAAAGTTGAAGCAACTAAGTTCACTGAAGTAGGTTATGTGGGTAAAGAAGTCGAGACTATTATTCGTGATCTTGCTGATATGGCAATTAAGATGACGAAAGAGCAAGAAATGGCTCGTGTTAAGCACTTAGCTGAAGAAGCTGCCGAAGAGCGCATTTTAGATGTATTACTTCCGCCAGCACGAGATGGCTTTGGCAATGATGAGCAACCAGAAAATAACTCAACTCGCCAAGTATTTCGCAAAAAGTTACGCGAAGGCCAACTTGACGATAAAGAAATTGAATTAGACTTAGCTGCACCACAAGTGGGCGTTGAAATCATGGCTCCTCCGGGCATGGAAGACATGACCTCACAATTACAAAACATGTTCCAAAGCATGTCGAGTGAAAAAACAAAAAAACGTAAGCTAAAAATTAAAGATGCATTCAAAGCTTTGCAAGAAGAAGAAGCAGCTAAAATCGTTAACCAAGACGACATCAAAGAAAAAGCAATCTATGCTGTTGAGCAAAACGGTATTGTGTTTATTGATGAAATTGACAAAATTTGTAAACGCGGCGATAGCTCAGGCCCTGACGTTTCAAGAGAAGGTGTGCAACGAGACTTACTTCCTTTAGTTGAAGGCTCTACCGTTAGCACTAAACATGGCATGGTTAAAACTGATCATATACTGTTTATTGCCTCTGGTGCTTTTCAGATGGCCAAACCATCTGATTTAATTCCAGAATTACAAGGTCGCTTGCCAATTCGTGTTGAGTTAAAAGCATTAACTACAGATGATTTTGTACGTATTTTAACTGAACCTAATGCGTCTTTAACTGAGCAGTATATTGCTTTATTGGCCACTGAAGGTGTTGATATTTCATTTAGTGAAGATGGTATTCAAGCCATTGCCAATGCCGCATGGCAAGTTAACGAAAGCACTGAAAACATCGGAGCCCGTCGTTTACATACGATGATGGAACGCCTAATCGAAGAGCTGTCATTCACTGCCAATGATCGCACAGGTGAAAGCATAGTTATTAACGCTGAGTTTGTTGCTGGAATTTTATCTGAATTAGTGAAAGATGAAGACCTAAGTCGCTTTATTTTATAGCTAAATAAAAGAGATATTGGAGTAAAACATGAGTAAAATTAAACGCTTTGTTGTTAACAGAGCGACTGCAACTTTATCGATATTTGATGAAAATTCCGAAAAAGACAGCAGCAAAGCGATTGAATTAAGCTTTGAATACTTACGCGTGTTTGCTCCTACTCACGGCAAAGGCAAAAACGCAGGCTCTGTACCTCAAGTATTTCATAAAAAACAAGTGCAGCTATTAACAATCGAATCGGTTGCTCAACATGGTTACCGATTTATTTTTGATGACAACCATAGCGATATCTATAGTGCTGATTACTTACAGTTATTAGCCGATGAGTATCAGCAACGTTGGCAACACTATTTAGAGCACACAGGCACTGCAGCCAAGAGCCGAGAAGCAACAATAGAAATAAAAGAGCTTAAGTAACCTAAACTCTGGATAAGTTATCTGAGCTTAGATTACTTACGCTTTAAATACTTAGTAAACTCTTCTTCACTTATCGGCTTACTGATAAAGTAGCCTTGTACAGCATCACAACCTATATTGCGCAATAACTGTAACTGTTGCTGGGTTTCAACGCCTTCAGCCAATACACGCTTACCTAAACCGTGTGATAATTCCACCATGGTTTTCACTATGGTTAAGTCAGAATCATTAGTTGCAACTTCCATAATAAAGCTTCGATCTATTTTTATCTTATCTATAGGTAACTTACGTAAATATGCTAGAGAAGAGTAACCCGTACCGAAATCATCAATCGATACCTTGATACCCATATTTTGCAATATAACAATTGTTTTCATCACTAATTCAATATCAGTAATAACAACACTTTCGGTAACTTCTAACTCAAGATAAATTGGTGGGATCTCATACTTTATTAATAAGTATTGAATATTGCTAACAAAGTTAGGCGCCTGAAATTCTACTGCAGTAATATTAATTGCTAATGGCACACGTCGTTTATAAGTTTTATACCATTTTGCAATCGTTTGGCAGGTTTTCTCTAAAACATAGTTATCGAGTTCGCTGTATAAATTCAATGCTTCAATATCATCAAAAAATTGCCCCGGTGCCAATAAACCTTTGTCCGGATTTTGCCAACGCACTAAGACTTCCGCCCCTTCTAAGCGATTATTTTTTAAATTTAATTGTGGCTGAAAATGTAATATAAACTCTTCATTAGTAATGGCACTGCGAATTGCTTTTTCCATTGCCAATAAACGTCGTCCTTGTGACTGCATACCCGCTTCAAATTTAACGGTCTGAATATTTTGGCTCTCGGCTTGAAATAATGCTAAATTCGCTTTCTGTAACAAGTCATCTGCATTATCTCCATCCTGAGGGAAGTTACAATAACCTACGCTACATTGTAAATGTACTTCTTGCTGAGCCACTTCATAGGGCCGAGCAATTAACGCATGTATATGTTCTGCTGCCGTCAATTGCTGATGTGTATTAGAATAATCAATAACATACATAAAGGAGTCACCGCTGAGGCGGCCAACCACTTTAGGCTTAAGTAAACTTTGATTAAGCCGACGTGCTATTTCACCTAAAATCAAGTCACCAACTTTTAAACCATGAGTATCGTTAATAAACTTAAAACGTTTAATATCCAATAAATAAATACATAGTTTTTGGCTTTTATTGTCAGCAATACTCATCTCATTCGTTAACTTCTCAAGTACTTGTTCACGATTTAATACTCCCGTTAAAGAGTCATGTTTGCCTAAATATTTTGCCCGGTTGATTGCTGTGGAAGCGACATTTCTTTCCGCACCTTGCAGCCATATCAACATAATAAAGCCTAAAATGGTATTGATGCCCATATCGATATATAACAAGTATTCGGTAAGGTGACGAAACCAATCATCAGTTAGTGACACAATGGAAGCGAATGAATAAGCGACAAATCGAATGCCGACTAAACTACAGTAGGCGAGTAATATTTTTCCTGAGAAATGTTTAACATTAGATGAATATATAAAAAATGATGCCGCAATAAAGGCACAGCCAAAAATAAAGGCAGCCAAACTTTCTCGCAAGTAAAAACGATTAAAGACACTTTGACTATCAAAACCATACATTAATGTCGCTATAGCACCTAGCGACATTACTATGACGATACTTATATAAAGTAACTTAGCTGCTATTCTTTCCTGTTTTATCGCGCTATATATCCCCAACATCAAAAATAATAAATATAAGTAATTACTGGTTTGCTGAACTAGCGTGATCGTTATGTCAACTAAGCTACCGATCTGTTGATCGTGAAAAATACTTTGGCAGGCCAGCGCTAATTGATTAATCGCTAGGGCTGATAAACTAAGCATCCAAAATTTAACGTATTGATGATTAAAGCCGCGATAATAAGCAGAAAGAAGTAATGCAAGAATAGTAAAAACAAGAGTTTCAGTAGAATAAATTAAGCTCTGGGTAAATGCCAGATCAACCATGAATACAACTCTTATAGAAAAGTAAGTTCTGTTATTAAATAATGTTTTTTATCTAATTACAAGCGAGAGTTTACGCAATATTTATTTAACAACTATAGCGGCTTAGCTGTTGTACCTGTGAACTCAACCGTTATACTAGCTATTACAAAACGCTACTAGGAAAACTCACTATGGAATACAACACTTCAGAGTTATGTGATATCTACACCGATTTAGTCGATGTACTTGAGCCAGTATTTAGTAATTATGGTGGACGAAGTTCGTTTGGCGGAAAAGTTGTAACTATAAAGTGCTTTGAAAACAATGGTTTGATTTCAGAAATTGTTGATACTGACGGTACAGGTAAAGTCCTTGTTATTGACGGAGGGGGCTCTACACGTCGAGCGCTGATCAATATTAATATTGCAGAGCTTGCGGCCAAAAATAATTGGGAAGGCATTATTTGCTTTGGTAGTGTTCGCGATGTTGACGCATTGGAAGATGTTGATATTGGTATTCAAGGTTTGTTATCAATACCCGTAGGGGCAAGCACTAGTGATATTGGTGAAAGCGATTTAGCGATCAACTTTGCTGGGGTAACATTCTTACCTGATGATCACATTTATGCTGATAATACTGGGGTAATTTTATCTCCAGAACCACTAGATATCGAATAAATGTGTCAATCCGCACTGTCAGTGCCTCTCTTTCAGTAACAGACGAATAAATCGCGACATTTTTCGTCTGTTATTTTATTAGCAGCATTATTTTTTAAGATCGCGCTGACTCTTGTTTTAGAAAAGTAAAAGTTAAAGCCACCATTAGCTTAAGAATCAAATAACGATCTTACCCGCCTGCATGAGCTGGCTAAGTGGGTTAACACCAAACTGATAACATAACTCTGCCGGTTGCTTAATATCCCAACAAGCAATATCAGCATCATAACCAACCGCGAGTTGCCCTTTGCTATTTGCTAGCCCTAAAGCTTTAGCACCATGGCATGTTACGCCAGCTAAAGCTTCAACAGGCGTTAACCTAAAAAATGTACAGGCCATATTCAACATCAATTGCAAAGAGTTGATCGGTGACGTCCCCGGATTAGCATCTGTTGCAACAGCCATACTCACTTTATGCTTACGTAGTAGTTCAATTGGTGGTAGTTGCGTCTCTCTTAAAAAGTAAAAAGCGCCCGGTAATAAAACCGCGGTCATACCTGCCGATTTCATCGCTATAACGCCAGCTTCATCGAGAAACTCAATATGATCAGAGGACAAAGCTTGATACTTTGCTGCTAATGCCGTGCCTCCTAAATTAGAAAGTTGCTCAGCATGCACTTTAATAGGTAAATGGTATTTTTTTGCCGCAGCAAATACTTGCTCTGTTTGCGCCAAACTAAAACCAATACCTTCACAAAAAACATCTACAGCATCTGCTAATTGCAAACTGGCTACTTTCGGCAACATATCCTCACAGACGAACTTAATATAATCATCGGCGCGGTCTTGGTATTCAGCTGGTAATGCATGGGCACCCAAAAATGTTTTTCTCACTGTTACGGGTAAGCTTTTTGCTAACTGCCCTGCTACTTGCAACATTTTTATTTCATTTTCGCTATCTAAGCCATAGCCCGACTTTATCTCTATTGTAGTGACGCCTTGCTGGTGCATTGCAGCTAATCGCTTGAAAGCACTTTGAAATAATTCACTCTCGCTCGCGGCACGAGTTGCTGTAACGGTTGATATAATCCCACCACCCGCATTGGCTATTTCTTGATAACTTTTACCTTCAAGACGCATTTCAAATTCATTGGCACGATTACCACCAAAAACTAAGTGGGTATGACAGTCAACTAAGCCAGGTGTTAGCCAAGCTCCTTTTCCGTCAATCAACTGCTCTGCTTTATACTCAGAAGCCGATAAGTCACTCATCGTGCCTAACCAAGCAATTTTACCATTAGCAATCGCCAGCGCGCCGTTTTCAATTGCGCCATAGCTATTGCTGCCATCGTTCATGGTGGCGAGATTCACATTAATCCAAAGTGTTTGCCATTGTTGTGTTGTCATCGACATAAAAAATCCAAAGAAGTTGTTTTCAGCTACGCTTAAACGTTTTCCGTATCCGGATAACGTTTAAGAAAGACATGACGGTTGCCAATAATTGGCACTCTAACTGATAGCAAATTAACAAGCAAGCTTGTATATACAACTCTTGACCTGACGATCAAAAAATGAGATTGTATATACAAGTTAAGTAGACTTTGCATATGTTGCAATATTAGGCATAACAATGACACAAGTAAAAACCGCTAAATACAATGTTATCAAACAATACATTTGTGAAAAAATAGAATCAGGTCAGTGGCTTGAACATAGTAAAGTGCCTTCTGAAAACGAGCTTACCGAACAGTTCTCTGTCAGCCGAATGACTGCTCGACGTGCTTTACAAGAGCTGACCGAACAAGGTTTATTAGTCCGTTCACAAGGCTCTGGTACTTTCGTTGCAACGTTTAAATCCCAATCTTCACTACTCGAAATTCGTAATATCGCCGATGAAATACACGAACGCGGCCATCAATATCATGCTGAGCAATTAAGCTTAAAAGCTGTTGAGGTAAATGACGAAGTTGCTATTTTATTAGCGTTAAAACCTAATGATAAAGCTTATTTCTCTAGTGTACTACACTTTGAAAACAACGTGGCTATTCAATTAGAGCAACGATTTGTTAACCCTAAGTTAGTTTCACAATATTTAAGCCAAGATTTTACCCAAATTACTCCACATGAGTACCTTTCTTCTGAAGCACCATTAACAGAAGCAACCCATGAAGTTGAAGCTATTATTGCTAGTAATGATGTTTGTGAGTTACTGAATATAAATAATGTCACCCCTTGTTTGCAAGTTAAACGTCGTACTTGGTCAAGCCAAGGAGTCGTCAGCTTAGCCATTTTGACATCACCGGGAAATAAGTACCGCTTAGGTAGCCATTTAGTTTTTTAATTTATAATTTAGGAGCGTTAATATGACGTTTAAATATGGTATCGACCGTCTAGATATTAATATGGTCAACGGTATTGCTAATGGCAGTATCAAAGCTGAACTTTGCCAAGAAGCTTTAGATAAAATTAATACAAGTCGTCAACGCGTAGAGAAAATGGCGGCTTCTGATGAAGCGGTATACGGTATTAATACTGGCTTTGGGCCATTATGTGATACGCAAATTTCGCCAGAAGACACCAATTTACTGCAAAAAAACCTGCTTATTACTCATGCCGTCGGTGTCGGCGAGCCTATCGATAAAGCTATTTCAAAGTTAATGCTCATCACTAAAGTGCATGCATTAAGCCAAGGTTTCTCTGGCATTCGCTTAGAAACCGTAGAAAGAATGCTAGCCTTTATTGAACTTGATCTTATCCCTGTGGTACCAGAGCAAGGTTCAGTAGGCGCATCAGGTGATTTAGCACCACTGTCTCATTTGTTTTTACCACTGCTTGGTGAAGGTGAATTCTGGCAAAGTGAAGAGGGGAAAGATGATAAAACAGTTCCTGCAGCTAAGCTTCTTAAAGAACACGGTTTAGCACCAATGGAATTGCACGCTAAAGAAGGTTTAGCGTTAATTAACGGTACACAGTTCATTCTGTCACACGCAATCACTGGCTTAACTAAAATGCGTTACTTATTAGACCTAGCAGACCTAACGGGTGCTATGAGTATTGAAGGTATGCAGGGTAGTGAATCGCCATTTAGAGAAGAATTACATCAAACCCGTGCTTTTAAAGGTAACTTAAAAGTTGCTGCACGTATGAGAGCATTCTTTAAAAACTCTGAAAACATGGCAGATCATGAAGAATGTGACCGTGTACAAGACCCATACTCTTTACGATGTATTCCACAAGTACATGGTGCATCACGCAATGCCTATTACCATTTAGAAGAATTAGCTGAAATTGAAATGAACTCAGTTACTGATAACCCAATTGTTATCAGTAGTGAAGAAGCGATTTCAGGTGGTAGCTTCCATGGTCAACCTTTGGCTATGGTGCTTGATTACGCGTCTATTGCGGCTTCTGAACTAGGTAATATTTCTGACCGTCGTTGTTACTTACTCCTTGAAGGCTTGCACGGCTTACCGAGATTATTAACCACTGCCGGTGGTTTAAACTCAGGTATGATGATCCCACAATACGCGACTGCTGCGTTAGTGACTGAAAACAAATCACTGTGTTTTCCACCATCAGCTGATAGTGTTCCAACCTCGATGGGACAAGAAGATCACGTATCAATGGGCAGTATCTCAAGCCGACAATTTAATCAGATATTAGGTAATTTAGAAAAAATACTCGCGATTGAGCTGATGTATGCCGCACAAGCCATTGATTTTAGACGTCCAAATAAGTGCTCAGACATTATTGAGAAAAACTTTGCCGTGATCAGAGATAAAGTGGCAAAGCTTGAAGAAGATAGACTGCTCAAACCTGATATTGATGCCATGATCTCCTTAGTAAAATCACAAGCATTCACTGTCAACTTTGATGAATAAAAAGGAGCTTAAAACCATGGAAACAGCAATGAACTCTCAACAACTAGCGCTTTTCAAGCAGAGCATAACGCAAGGTATTCCAAATGCGCTGCCAGCAGCCAAACCCTACCCTGCTGACGCTAACCGTGCCCCTAAACGCAAAGACATTTTGACTGTCGAAGAGAAACAATTAGCGATTAGAAATGCACTACGCTACTTCCCTAAAGAATGGCATCATGAGTTAGCCATTGAATTCGCCCAAGAGTTAACGGACTTTGGCCGTATTTATATGTATCGCTTTAAGCCGAGCTATCATCTAAAAGCACGCTCTATTGCTGACTACCCAGCCAAGTGCCAACAGGCAGCGGCTATTATGCTAATGGTGGAAAACAACTTAGACCCTGCCGTTGCACAGCATCCTGAAGAGTTAATTACCTACGGTGGTAACGGTGCGGTTTTTCAAAACTGGGCACAATACTTATTAGCAATGAAGTATTTGAGTGAAATGGAAAGCGATCAAACTTTACATTTATACTCGGGTCACCCTATGGGTTTATTTCCATCTTCGGAAGATGCTCCGCGTGTTGTAGTCACTAACGGTATGATGATCCCTAATTACTCTCAACCAGATGACTGGGAAAAATTCAATGCCTTAGGTGTAACTCAGTATGGCCAGATGACAGCCGGTTCATTTATGTACATTGGCCCACAAGGTATTGTACATGGCACAACGATCACAGTCATGAATGCCTTTCGTAAAGTCCTCAACAAAGATGAAAGCCCACAAGGTAAAATTTTCCTTACGGCAGGCTTGGGCGGTATGAGCGGCGCACAACCTAAAGCCGGTAATATTGCAAACTGTGTAACCGTTTGTGCTGAAGTGAATGCCAATGCCGCTACTAAGCGCCACCAACAAGGCTGGGTTGATGAGCTCATTGACAATATGGACGATTTAATTACCCGTGTTAAAGACGCACAAGCAAAAAAAGAAGTAGTATCAATTGCTTATATTGGCAACATTGTTGATGTTTGGGAAAACTTCTATGAACAAGAAATATATGTGCACTTAGGCTCAGACCAAACCTCGCTGCACAATCCATGGTCAGGCGGGTATTACCCGGTTGATATCAGTTATGAAGAGTCAAACCGTTTAATTCGCGAAGAGCCAGAAGTATTCAAAGAAAAAGTACAAACAACATTGAAACGTCATGCAGATGCGATTAACAAACACACGGCACGTGGCACTTACTTCTTTGATTACGGGAATGCCTTTTTATTAGAAGCATCACGCGCCGGCGGCGATGTTATGGCTGAAAATGGCATTGACTTTAAATACCCATCATACGTGCAAGATATTTTGGGCCCGATGTGTTTTGACTATGGTTTTGGTCCATTTCGTTGGGTTTGTGCTTCTGGTAAACCAGAAGATTTAGATAAAACTGATGCTATCGCGGCAAGTGTACTGAAAAAAATCATGGCCGATTCACCTGAAGAAATTCAGCAACAAATGCAAGACAACATCACTTGGATTGAAGACGCTAAGCAAAACAAGCTAGTGGTTGGCTCACAAGCGCGTATTCTTTATGCTGATGCGCAAGGCCGTATGGAAATCGCAAAAGCCTTTAATGATGCAATTAATAACGGTGAAATTGGCCCAGTAGTATTGGGTCGTGACCATCACGATGTTAGTGGTACTGATTCACCATTTCGTGAGACTTCAAACATTTATGATGGTAGTCGTTTTACCGCAGATATGGCTATTCATAATGTTATTGGTGACAGCTTCCGTGGCGCAACTTGGGTATCAATACATAATGGCGGTGGTGTAGGCTGGGGCGAAGTAACTAACGGCGGTTTCGGTATGTTACTTGACGGCAGTGCAGCAGCAGAGCGTCGCTTAAAGTCGATGTTATTGTTTGATGTTAACAACGGTATTGCACGTCGCAGCTGGGCCCGCAACGCCGAAGCAAACTTCGCAATTAAACGTGAAATGGCACGCACCCCAAAACTAAAAGTTACCTTAGCGAACTTAGTTGAAGATGATATTCTAGATAATTTGTCGCTGTAAAGTGTGCATCCCCTAGCGAAAATAACACTATTTAACATTTACTGAATAAAAGACCGGCAGATGCCGGTTTTTTTATACTCATAGTCTGTAAATGCATGTAACTAAATATTGTCAGGTATAGTTAACCACAGCATTTTTTATATTTTTTACCACTGCCACATGAGCAAGGGTCATTACGACTTGGTGTTTTTTCAAAGGTGGTCGTCGTTGGCTTATTAAGTATAACCTCAAGTTCATTGAGATCTTCACTTGCCGCACTATCGACACTAATGGTGGCGAATAAGTCATTTTCAGCAACTACAATAGCAACTTCTGCTTTTTTTTCTTCACTATTAACCACTAAAGTTAATGGATTTTTTTCGCTGCCAAGTTTAACGGTACGCTTAGTGCTATAACCTGTTTTGACATGATTTACTCTGGTATGGATACGCCCTTTGTAATACAGATCGTGCATAACAAAACTCCGTTAATAAAATACTTGATTTGAGCGCGGCAGTATAACCTAAACCGTGCAATAGTCGACCGTTGAATTTAGCATTAACCCGTTTATAGCGATTTAAAATCTATGAGGCATCAAAAGCACTTAATCAACAGTAGAAGTAACGACAAGCTTGACATATTATGTCAAGCAGGTTAACTTGATTATATGATTGTTAACTTACCGTTAACAGTTCAGCTTATAACGGAGGTGGTAATGGAATACATACTATTTTTTGAAACTTGGATCTTTCTCGCTATCTTGTTTGCCTGTTTAGAAATTTTTGTCCCCGGTGGCATTTTACTGAACTTAGGCATCGCTTCTTTGCTTGTCGCTATTGGTGTACAGCAACAAATTCTTGATACCTGGATATTAACCTTAACCACTTGGTTTATTATTGCGACATTTTTATTGATCAGTGTCTATTTTATTACTGAGCGTTTCTTTGCTGGTGATACAACCGTAGAAAATGTTTTTGAAGAGCTCGATATATACGGAAAAAATGTCAATGTGCTTGAACAAATAGGCCCCGGTACACAATCAGGTCGAGTAGAATTTCAAGGCAGCACTTGGACAGCATTGGGGGACGGCTCTATTATTCATGCTGGTAGCCAAGCCTCCATTGTTTGCAAAGAAAATATTTCTTTGATCGTTGAGCCCACCAAATAACTTTATATACCCCTTTTAAACACCCCCAAATTTAGTAGGAGAATACCTATGTTAGCTACTGTTACCTTTGCTTTTCTAGCATTGCTCTTTATCGTCGTGAAGCTAGTACTTGTCGTTCAAATGAAAGAAGTTTGCGTGATCGAGCGTCTCGGAAAGTTTCGTGCTGTATTGCAACCTGGATTGCATTTTTTGATCCCTTTTATCGATCGTGTCGCCTATCGCCATGAAACACGAGAACAGGTTCTTGATATACCAGCACAAAGCTGTATATCTCGTGACAACATTCAAATTAGCGTGGATGGTTTGGTTTATATTCAAGTAATGGATGGTGAAAAAGCCAGCTACGGTATTGAAGATTACCGTCGTGCTAGCATTAACTTAGCCCAGACCACCATGCGTTCCGAGATAGGTAAATTAAACTTAAGCCAAACATTTTCTGAACGAGATACCTTGAATGAAACTATCGTCAGCGAAATTGACAAAGCTTCAGATCCTT
This sequence comes from Cognaticolwellia aestuarii, assembly GCF_002000025.1. Classification (GTDB taxonomy): domain Bacteria; phylum Pseudomonadota; class Gammaproteobacteria; order Enterobacterales; family Alteromonadaceae; genus Cognaticolwellia; species Cognaticolwellia aestuarii. The sequence continues at coordinate 16,861 of NZ_MUZV01000007.1, read as the reverse complement.
GGGGTATAAAAGTATTACGCTATGAAGTGCGCAATATTACTCCGTCGGATAACGTTATCCATACGCTAGAAAAGCAAATGGAAGCCGAACGACAAAAACGCGCTGAAATTACTTTAGCGGAAGCAGAAAAAGAATCGACGATAAATTTATCACAAGGTGAACGCCAAGAAGCGATCAACTTGTCAGAAGGTGATAAACAAAAACAAATTAATGAAGCTCATGGCCGCGCACAGGAAATTGCTATTCTGACTCAAGCTTCCGCAGAAGGTATTAATTTAATTGCCAAGGCAGCTGCTTTACCCAGTGGCGATCAGGCGATTAAAATGCGCTTATTAGAGCAGTTTATCTCACAAACGAGTAGCATTTTGAAAACCGCAGATGTTTCTATAGTGCCAAACGAAGTGGCAAAATTAGAAGGATTTTTTCAAGGTATGGAAAAAGTAACGCAAAATATTCAAGGAGCAAAATCATGATAGCGATTGATGCAAACACCATTGATTTAGCTGTATTAGCTATTTGGGCATTTATATTTTTATTTCTAGCTTTTAAATTTTTTCAAGCCATTTGCCTAGTTCCAACAAAATCAGCTTATGTTGTTGAGCGCTTAGGAAAATATCGCTGTACTTTAGATGCGGGATTTCATTTATTATTGCCATTTATTGACCGAGTAGCTTTTATTCAGGACTTAAAAGAAGAAACTATAGAAGTACCACCGCAAGAGTGCTTTTCAAAAGATGAAGTTAATGTCGAGGTTGATGGCGTTATTTACATCCAGGTGATAGACGCGGTAAAAGCAAGTTATGGTATTACAGATTATCGTTTTGCCGCTATGCAACTTGCTCAAACCACCACCCGTTCAGTCATTGGTACACTTGAGTTAGACAGAACCTTTGAAGAGCGTGATATTATCAGTGCAAAAGTAGTTGAAGTACTTGATAAGGCTGGTGAAAGTTGGGGAATAAGAGTCCATCGCTACGAAATTAAAAATATTACGCCGCCGATAACTGTACGCAACGCGATGGAAATGCAAGTCAATGCCGAGCGTGAACGTCGTGCTATTTTAGCAAAAAGCTTAGGTGATAAAGCCAGTCGAATTAATCGCTCAGAGGGGCAGATGACGGAGTTAATTAATTTATCTGAAGGTGAAAAACAACGACGTATCAACTCTGCTGAAGGTAAAGCGGCAGAAATATTAGCCATAGCTCAAGCAACGGGTGACTCCATTAGTAAATTGGCAACAGCAATAGAACAACCCGGTGGTCAACAGGCGTTAGATATGCAATTAAGCGAACAATACTTACAACAAATGAAAGGCTTAAGTCAGCAATCAACCAAGGTAATATTGCCTGCCAACTTGCTTGATTTTAAACAATGGTTAGCAACCGCCGGCATACATCATAAATAAGCTAACTTAACATCAGCACTGACTAAAAATAGATAAGCCGACAATGATGTTGGCTTATTTTATATTAACAAAAAGCCAATACTAAGCAGTAAAATTACCGAACAAAGCAACCAGGTTTTGTCTGCGATGATAAGCTTTTTATCTCTCTTTAGTTGCCTTATTTTACTTACCATTAAATAAAAAATGGTTGTTGATAATGCAATCAAAAAATGTACTTGGATAGTCAGCAATTCACTATTTTCTTGCCAAAGAAAAACGGGGCCACTGTAATTAACAAAAAATAAATTTAACAACGAAACATGAGCCCACAAAACAAAAAACATCAAAGAGATTTTGTACTGATAAAGCGCTTTTAATGTTCTAGTAATGACATTATTTGCCATAAAGTATTTACCTTAATTGTTACTTAACCATTACTGAATGGTTTACGGGTTAATCTAGCGATACTGAGCACTACTAATGCTTAGAGCGCAACCAATTGCAACCCTACAGCCCATTGTAATAAATCATCATAAACATAGTGGTATTGTAAATCTGCCCGAAGCTTGTCACCAACAACCTGCTTACTTGCCTGCTCACCTTGCTCTGGTTCAAAGCGTGGCAAAGGCAAGCCTAAAGCTTGTGCCGCGGCTTGATAGTAACCTTTACGATCAATTTTAGTATGACTGACTACATTGTAAACAACCGTGGATTGAGAAGTGTTGTTATCAATCAATAGCCTAATGATATTAACCACGTCAGCTTGATGTACTAAATTCACTTGCGCACCAGCATGAGCAAAAATACGCTTTGATTGCAAAAATTTGCCAGGATGACGGTTAGGCCCCACTAAACCTGCCAAGCGTAAAATATGCACTTGCTTAGAAAATTCCCTTACCGCTTGCTCAGCAGCTAGTAGTGTTTCAACCTTTGCAGCAGTAATATCTAAGCGGCTATTTTCATCAATAGCTCCCGCTAAACCATTATAGATAGCCGTAGAATTTAATAAAATAATATGTTGAGTATTCCCTTGCTCAGCTAACTTTACTAATTGTTTAATTTTGAGTGGATAATCTAACTTACCTTTTTTTATTTGTGGTGGGATAGCAATAATTAGTACGTCATTTTCAAATAACGCCTGATCCACATCTATGGTGTTACTCGTGCTTTCTATAGCATTTATATCTACAGCAAGTGGTAATACAAGCGGCGTAGCAGGTATATTTAAGCGATTGAGTTTTTCCAATGTTGCCTGAGATTGATAACTTGCAAGTACAGGAATATTCTCAGATAACAAAACTGTTGCAAGTGCTTGGCCTAACCAACCACAACCTATAATACTAACGCTCATAGACCCAATATCTCCAAAAATTATTCATTATTAGTACAACGACTAATCGGTACTTTTAGCTTTATTAGTACGATAGTCTTTTATTACTTCTACTACATCACCAGCGATAGCATTAGGGACCGGAATTGACAAATTATACTGAAGTATCTTCCAACCATGCTCGGTATTAATCAATAAACCACTGCCACGACAGCGACCATAGTTTTTGTTGAATAATAGTTCATCGAAAAAAACAATCTCATTAACTTGAGCAACGCTAATATGGCGCTCAATTGGTTGATATAACCAACCTCTTCCTTGACTAAAATAAGGCTTAACAAAAGCGGAGAATTGAGCTTTATTCCATCGCTCGCCACCATCCGTACCGAGAAAAACCGAATTTTTTGCTAATAAATCAATATATTGATCGTAATTAGCTTCCGCTGCCGCTTGATGAAATTTATTTAATAACTGCTCAATATCTTCATTTGCTGAGCTAAAAAAGCTAAGCCAGAATAAACTCAAAATAACTTTATACATATCGATAACTCTTGTGCTGAAAGTGACCAAACGCTATTTGAGCTATGAATTCAATAAGCCAAAATAACACGATTTTAAACTGTTTTATTTGAGGTTTATTTATCCGCTAACATGAGTTTATCTCTTTTTAAAACGGCCACATAGGCGCCAGTAAATAGCGCTACGGTTTTATCGCCACAACATACTTGAACTTCGATGGAAAAGCGTGCATTTTTGCCTAAAGCCAATGCATCACCATTACCGGTTACTAAAGTCTGACAAGTTTGTGCATGCGCAACACCTGCTAATGGTGCTAGATAGCGAATATTCCCCTCTGCTAAAACAATATCAGCCTGCTGTTGATAGGCTTGCAAGGCAAAATAAACCCACGCCCAACCGGTTAATGTTGCCAAGGTATAAATACTGCCGGCAAACATCGTGTGATGTAAGTTTTTATTAAACCCGGGATCACAATGGGTCACTAACTGTTGTTGGTCAAAGTAGCAGATATTAATATTCATCGCTTGGCTTAATGGAATAGTTTGATGCCATAGTGTTTGTAAAGCTTCTGATTTTTCGCTTAAATGCTTATTTGAATGATTAAGGTGCTTGCTCATTTTAGTATGTGGTACTTTGCCATAAAGCAGGTGTGAGAAACCTTGATCTTTATATCCAAGTTGTAGATAAAAGCCAATAGCATTTTCTCTCGCATTAAGCTCTATACTGCTCACCCCTACTTTTCTAGCAATACCCTCTAGCTCTGTTAGTAATATTCTACCTAGCCCTTTACCTTTTGCTGTTTCAGCAATAGCCATATAACGCACTTGTGCTTTATATTGCCCACTTTTATGTAAGCGACCAACACCAATAACATTACCCATATCATCCAAGATAACGCGATGGTATGATTGCGACTCTAGCTCATCTTGTTCACTACCTTTAGGTTGCTGCCAAGGGCTACGCAACACTTGCCAACGAAGTTGATAATAAGCATCTAACTCAGCCTGATTTTTGGGTGCTCTACATAGGTACATTGTCTATTCTTATCACAAAGGAAATAAATAATTGCTTAGCTACTTTTAATTTTGGGAATCAAATTACACGTGAAACTAACTAAACATGTTGCTCAAGGGCACATAGTGTACCTCAGTAATGATGCAGACCAAATATCCATTAGTGAAAATATGCACTACCGATGGTTAATGTTTGATGATGTTATTCAAAGTGTCATGCATTTACGCCAACCAGAAAAATTAACGTTACCGCATCAGTATGCGGTGCTAATGCCACTACTTTTTTTTAAAGCTGAAAAGGTAGTCGAATTAGGCTTAGGTGGAGGTAACATTAGTCGATTTTTAACCACACTAAATTCAAATATTGATGTGGTAAGCGTGGAGCTTTCTAGCCAAGTTATCCATTGTTTCAAGCGATTTTTTAATCCGTTACAGCATAACATGAGTATTGAAAATAACGCAGCACTGACATGGTTACAAGAGCATGACAGCAGTGATAACCAAGCAGTCGACTGGCTAATTTGTGATGTATATCAACATCATGCAGATAGCTTTACAAACCGAGTGAAATTATTAACGGCACTAATAGATAACTTAACAAATGATGCTTGTTTAACGATCAATCTACCTGACCTTGACGATCATGAAGTAAACCTTTGCTTAACAATATTAAAACAATTACAAAGCTCACATCAAATCATCTATTTTCATATTCCACGCTACCTTAATATTGTCATACATTTACTTCCTAGTCACTGGCCAATAACTAATCTAAAAAAGCGCTCTAAAGCCACTTATCTGCCCTTATGGCAATATCGTCGCTGGCAACAGTTTTTTTCTCACCATATCAGTACGTAATATTGTTTTCATTAGACCTGTAAATGAATCGTCACGGGGCCATCATTAAGCAACCTTACTTGCATATCAGCACCAAATATACCGGTTGGCACTGCAAAGCCTTGCGCTCGTAAATTTTGACAAAAACACTGATATAACCTGTTACTCATTTCTGGCGATGCCGCGCTAGTAAAACTTGGTCGTAGCCCTTTTGCCGTGTTAGCAGCAAGGGTAAACTGAGAAACAACTAATATTTCACCGTTGACTTGCTTAACGTTTAAATTCATTTTGTCATTTTCATCGGTGAAAATTCGATAGCCTGCCACTCGTTCAGCTAAACGTTTAGCTTTTGCCTCAGTATCTTGAGGTTCAATGGCTAATAACACCAATAAGCCATGATCTATTTCACCAACGACTTTATTATCGACACTAACACTCGCTTCTAACACCCTTTGTAATAAGGCAATCATTTACTTTAACTTCCCCGTTCAGCAATAAAACTGGCCATAGTATCTGCTGCTTTGCAAAAGCCATCAATAGTTTGCGTTTCAAAACCACCATGACCAGCTTTAGGCAGTATTTGTAATTGAGCATTTGGCCATGCTTTTACCAACTTATCGGCATAGCGCATTTGGCAAACCATGTCATAACGGCCATGTAAAATAATCCCAGGTATTGCTTTAATTTTTTCGATAGCCGTTAAAATAAAACCTTCATCAATAAAACAGTTATTAACGAAATAGTAACTTGATATTTTTGCCATACATAACGCTTGATGAGCATCCGTTATATGATGAGGTTCAATATTATGATGCTCTATTGTCGATAACCTCAGTTCCCATAGACACCAAGCTTTACTGGCTGCAATAGCCGCAATTTCATTATCCCCAGTTAATAAATCGTAATAGCCTTGTAATGTGCTAGCACATTGAATATCTGCACATTGCTCAATAAACTCTCGATAGTACTCAGGAAAAAAACCCGCTGCACCATCCTGAGTATACAGCCAGTCATATTCAGCTGCAGTACCGAGAAAAATCCCTCTTAAAATAAAAGCTAATACACGCTCTGGGTGCGCTATACCATAGAGCAAAGCCAAAGTTGTGCCCCAAGAGCCTCCGGTAACTAACCATTGCGATATTTTTAAATGTTTACGAATAGCTTCCATATCATTAATTAAATGATTCGGTGTATTTTGATGCAAACTCGGAGAAGGTTTAGAGCGTCCACAACCTCGTTGGTCAAATAAAATGATTCGATATTTTTCAGGATCAAAATATCGCCGATGATTTTTAGATGAGCCACCACCGGGTCCACCATGCAGATAAATCACCGGAATACCATTGGGATTACCTGATTGCTCAAGATAGAGTTGATGACCATCACCAACACCAAGCCATTCTTGTTGATAGGCACCAATATTTGGAAAGAGCACTCTAGACATAAAATCCACCTTTAAAGAAAACTTTGTTAGTTTAGTTGCTTAACCATTGAATAGCGATGCTGAGCAACCAAGGGAAACAATATTAATCTGTATTTTGCTTTAAGGCAGCCAGTTTATTTTTTTCATCAAAGTCTTCGAGCGATACGGTAAACAATGCCCCAATCAGTACCACAAGCCAGCTTAAATATACCCATAAAAATAAAATAGGAATACTCGATAAAGCCCCGTAAATAGCTTGATAAGATAGCTGTTGCGTTACATAAATTGCAAAAGCCTTCTTAGCAACTTCAAATAAAATTGCAGCTAAAGCAGCACCGGCAAAAGCAAACTTAACTGGCACTACTTTATTAGGCACAACCATATATAAGATAAAAAAAGCAGCTATTGAGGCAAATAATGGTAAGGCCCTAACAAATATATTTGTTAAGCCAAGTAGATCATAATCCCCCAAAGACACTAAAGAAAGAATATAAGAGCTCATTACTAGGCTACTACCAACTAATACAGGCCCTAGTGTCAACACCATCCAGTACATTGAAAATGACGTTATCACTCTGCGCTTTTCATCCACCCGCCATAATTTATTTAAACATTTATCAATAGCAGAAATGAGCATCATGGCAAAAATAAATAGTGCGGTGATCGCGACAGCTGACATTTTAGAAGCATTGCTGACAAAGCCGGTAATATGCTCTTGTACCACATCGCCAGAGGCAGGAACAAAGTTTTGATAGACAAAATTTTCTATCAGCTCTCGAATTTCAGAAAAAATTGGGAAGGCGGTCATCACAGATAGCATCACAACCATTAACGGCACTAACGACATTAACGTAACGTAAGATAAATAGCCTGCAGTAACATGAATACGCTCTTTGTTAAAATTGTTTAGAAACAATGACAAAAAGCCTATGACTGACTCGACATAAGGATGTGTTTTTACTTCTTCTAATTTAGGATGCATATAAATTACTAATGAACGGCATTATCTTAATAGTAAGACAATAGCTAAAATAACTGTAATGACAATATCAATAACACTAGGTTTCAGTTTTTATACATACAATAATACGTGCTATGAAGAAACAATAGTAAAATAGATTTGACGCTGTTTAAATTAGAGTAGCATAAAGAAACTTTTAATAAAATCAGCCGACTAAGTAAGAGATTAAAAACGATATAATTGTGCAATAGACGGAGGATAAAACTGCAATTTTGATTAGTGTGAAGGCAAGGTTTGCTTAATGTTTTCTTCAGGCCAACTGGCTAACTGGTTAATTTCAGCCAAAAGAGCTGATAATTGTTTAACTTGCTTTGGGCCAGCCGAGCCCTGTGCAAACAATTGATTTAACTGTTGTAATTTTTTTAGTTGCTCTGGAGACATTAAGAAATTTCCTTTTTCTTTTATCGTTAACGATTAACTTGCTGAACGTCTTTTTTCTAAGGGAAACACAACCGTATTATTTTTCACTATATCACGGCCATCACTAATAAACTCATCATATAGTTCATCAAGCTCACGCTTTTCTAAATATTTCGCATTATTGGCAACAGCTTTTTCAAATAGACAATTTAGCCTTGCTAGCTTATCAGGTTCCATGATCTTCGCTCTCCTAATGTCATAGTTTTATGAACATTTTATATACTTAAATATAGCAGCTAAAAAACTTTCTAAAAGGCAGGGAAAATGCAATCAGTGAATATAATTACGTTTCTTAAAATATTTTCAACGTTTAAATTTTAACACTATGATTTTTATAAGCTAAATACAAAACCGAAGACATAAGAATTACATAAGTAGCTGACAGTTTAAGATATGTCTTACATAAACTATCTCTTCATGGCAAAAAGACAAAAAAAAACCATTCGAATTTCTTCGAATGGTTTTTTAATAAACGATTAACTATGGCTTATTTAACGCCACGACCTTCACGTTTACGATCTGTTTCTTTCAACGATTTTTTACGAATACGGATGTTTTCTGGTGTAACTTCAACTAACTCATCATTATCGATAAACTCTAATGCTTGCTCTAAAGACATAATGATAGGTGGCGTTAATGTTTGCGCTTCATCAGTACCAGATGAACGAACGTTAGTTAACTGCTTACCTTTAAGCGCGTTCACTGTTAAGTCGTTATCACGACTATGAATACCGATAACTTGTCCTTCATAAATATCAACACCGTGACCAATTAGCATACGACCACGAGACTGTAAGTTAAAGATAGCGTTAGTTAGTGCTTTACCGGTTGCGTTAGCGATCATTACACCGTTTTTACGCTGGCCGATTTCGCCGCCTTTATGAGGACCATACTCAAAAAATGTATGATAAATCAAACCAGAACCTGACGTTAATGTCATAAATTCAGTTTGGAAACCAATTAAACCACGACTTGGCATAATGAAGTCCATACGGATACGACCAGTACCGTCTGGTGCCATGTCAGTTAATTCAGCTTTACGAACACCCATTCTTTCCATGATAGGACCTTGATGCTGTTCTTCAACATCAATCGTAACAGTTTCGTATGGTTCTTGTAACTCACCATTAACTTCACGAATAATTACTTCTGGTCGTGATACTGCAATTTCAAAACCTTCACGACGCATGTTTTCAATTAGGATACCTAAATGAAGCTCACCACGACCTGATACTTTAAATTTATCAGCATCTTCAAGCTGCTCAACACGCAAAGCTACGTTATGAACCAACTCTTTGTCTAAGCGATCTTTGATGTTACGTGAAGTAACAAACTTACCTTCTTTACCACAAAATGGTGAAGTGTTTACTTGGAAAGTCATGTTAATCGTTGGCTCATCAACAGATAATGCAGGTAAGCCTTCGACTTCACTTGGACAACAGATAGTATCTGATATCTTTAATTCACCTAAACCAGTAATTGCAATAATATCACCGGCAAAACCTTCAGCAATATCATGACGCTCTAAACCTAGGTAACCGAATACTTTACCTACTTTAGCATTGTGTATGCCGCCGTTAGCTAACTGAATAGTTACTTGTTGATTTGGCTTAACAGAACCACGCGTAATACGACCAACACCGATAACACCTAAGTATGAGCTGTAATCAAGTTGAGAGATTTGCATTTGGAATGGACCATCTGGATCCGCTGTTGGTTGTGGTACTTCATTCAAAATAGTATCAAATAAAGGCGTCATATCAGTGCCAGTTGCGCCTTCTTCAAGCGTAGCCCAGCCGTTGATTGCTGAAGCATAAACAACTTTAAAATCAAGCTGTTCATCAGTTGCACCAAGATTATCAAATAATTCAAAAACTTGATCCATTACCCAATCAGGGCGAGAACCAGGCTTATCAACTTTATTAATAACTACAATTGGCTTTAAACCTTGTGCAAACGCTTTCTTCGTTACGAAACGCGTTTGTGGCATTGGACCTTCTTGAGCATCAACAATTAGTAGAACCGAATCTACCATTGACATTACACGTTCAACTTCACCACCAAAATCGGCATGGCCAGGGGTATCTACGATGTTGACACGGAAGCCGTTCCAGTTAATAGCCGTGTTTTTAGCTAAGATTGTGATACCACGTTCTTTTTCGATATCATTTGAATCCATCGTACGTTCTTCTAGACCGCCACGGGCGTCTAGCGTACCTGACTGTTCTAATAATTTATCGACTAAAGTGGTTTTTCCGTGGTCAACGTGAGCAATAATTGCCACATTTCTTAATTTATCTAACACAGGCGTTACTCGCTGTTACTATCGTTTATTGCTACATAAGCATATTAACGTTATAGGGCTACAATTGGGCGCGTATTATACAGGATGAGTAACCACAAATACACCACCAAGCAAAAATATAACCAACAAAAATATTCTCAGTTGATATACTGCTTATGATCAAATTGGAGCAGGCGCACCACAATGCAGCAGGAAGCGCACGCAAATGGTGCAGGCAAGTAAAGTCAAAAACATAAAAGGCTTATATTTCAATAGCTTTAGCTTTGGCACGTTATTGGCTTAAGCAGATGCAAACAAAATTAATTTTTTGAAAATTTAAAGAACTAACTACAACGGAGACTTTCAATGTCAAATGCAGTTTTAGATTTAATTAAAGAGCATGACGTCAAATTTGTTGACCTACGTTTTACTGATTCAAAAGGTAAAGAGCAACACGTTTCAATTCCTCATCATCAAGTAACTGAAGATTTTTTTGAAGACGGTAAAATGTTTGATGGTTCTTCAATTGAAGGATGGAAAGGTATAAATGAATCTGACATGGTAATGATGCCAGTTGCAGAGTCAGCAGTACTCGACCCTTTCACTGAAGCTGTAACACTAAATATTCGTTGTGACATTCTTGAGCCTGCAACAATGCAAGGCTATAGCCGTGATCCTCGTTCAGTAGCAAAACGCGCTGAAGACTACATGCGTAGCACCGGCATCGCAGATACAGTTCTGATCGGTCCTGAGCCTGAGTTCTTCGTTTTTGACGACGTTCGTTTCCACACAGATATGAGTGGTTCTTTTTATAAGATCGACGATAAAGAAGCTGCTTGGAATTCTGGCACTGAATACGAAGAAGGTAATATGGGACATCGTCCTGGTGTTAAAGGTGGCTATTTCCCTACATCACCAGTCGATTCATCACAAGATTTACGTTCTGCTATGTGTTTAGTCATGGAAGAAATGGGCTTAGTTGTTGAAGCACATCATCATGAAGTAGCGACCGCAGGTCAAAACGAAATCGCTTGTCGTTTTAATACTATGGTATTAAAAGCTGATGAAGTGCAAATCTACAAGTATGTTGTACATAATGTTGCACACGCATACGGTAAAACAGCTACCTTCATGCCTAAGCCAGTAGTTGGTGATAACGGCTCTGGTATGCATGTTCATCAATCACTTGCTAAAGATGGTGTGAATTTATTTGCCGGTGACAAATACGGCGGTTTATCTGAACTGGCACTTTACTACATTGGTGGCATTATCAAGCACGCCAAAGCATTAAATGCTTTTACTAACCCTTCAACAAACTCATATAAACGTTTGGTGCCACATTTTGAAGCGCCGGTGATGCTTGCATACTCTGCTCGTAACCGCTCAGCGTCTATTCGTATTCCAATTGTACCGTCACCAAAAGCAATGCGTATCGAAGCTCGCTTCCCTGATCCAGCAGCAAACCCTTACTTAGCATTCTCAGCATTACTGATGGCTGGTCTTGACGGTATTAAAAATAAAATTCATCCTGGTGATGCGATGGATAAAGATCTTTATGACCTACCTGCTGAAGAAGCTGCTGCAATTCCACAAGTTGCAACATCTTTAGGTGATGCTCTAGACTCTCTTGAAAGCGATATGGACTTCCTTCTAGAAGGTGGTGTCATGGACAAAGATATGATCGAAGCTTACATTGGTATAAAGCGTAAAGAAGTTGAACTATTAAACCAAACTACGCATCCTGTTGAATTTGATATGTACTACAGCGTGTAGAGAATTAAGTTAATCAACAATTAAATAAGCTCACTTCGGTGAGCTTTTTTTGTGGCACATTTCGCGTTATTTGGATAGATTAATAGTAGACCTATGTAACTAGGATATAACTTTTGACTTTCACAGTACGCTTTTGCATTTTGTTTATACTGCTCACACAAGCTTTTGCTGTCTATGCTAGCTCTGCTAAAATTTATGTCTGGCGTAACGAGCAAGGCGTATTAGTTTTTTCCGATAGCCCACAACCCGGTGCTGAAGAAGTCGATGTACAAACATCTAATACAATAAAGTCATCAATCAACACCTCTATTTTAGATATCAAGCCAAAGGTCATCAGCAATAGTTACCAAGTTGATATTTTCCAACCTAAGAACAACGCAACTATAAGAGATAACACCGGCTCAGTATATATTTCGGCGCGTATCAAACCTATCTTCAAACCGGGCTTAAAAATTCAATTATATTTAGATAACAGCCCCTACGAAAAACCACAAACCCATTCAGTATTTGCCCTTAGAAATATCGATAGAGGAGAACATCAAATAAAAATGTCCTTACTTGATGATAAAGGCAAGGTTATTGCAATATCTTCTCCAGTAACGTTTTATATGCACAGAGCGTCTGTTAATAAGGCAAATTAGCCTGATTTCAGTGCATATTGCACCATTTCTATTTACACTCGTTACTTAACGCACCACTTTAGTGCAGAGGAAAGTAATGCCTAGCAACGTTGTTAATTTAAAAAAAATAAAATTGCACTATCAACAAGCACTACCTAATCAAATGGTAACCGCTGTTGTAGTATTAGATCATGACTTGGCTATCTGTTATGTCAATCCAGCAGCCGAAGCGTTGCTAGTAAAAAGCTTAAGTAAGCTTTATCGTCTACCAATAGATCAAGTGTTTTATAATACGCCAATCAATAATAATCGTTTACAGCAACTACTGACCACAGGCCAAGAGTTCAGTGATAGCGATGTCACGATTGAATTTTTTGATCATCAACAAATCACCGTCGAGATCACAGCGTCATCTGTAATGTTTGAACAATGCCCTCATATTTTATTAGAGTTTAAACAAATAGATCAGCAAAAACAGATCAGCTCTGAAGCATTTCAACAGCAGCAGTGGGAATCAGCACGAGACTTAATTCGCGGCCTTGCACACGAAATTAAAAACCCGCTAGGTGGCCTTCGTGGAGCCGCTCAACTATTAGATTTAGAGCTAAATGTTGAGCAAAAAGAATATACTGCAATGATTATAGAGCAGGCAGATAGACTGACAAACCTCGTTGATCGTTTATTGGGGCCAAATCATTTACCGGTGATGAAATTACAGAATATTCATGCCATCATCGAAAAAGTTTTTCAGTTAACCCAATTTGATAACCCGAAAAACATCACATTAGCACGTGATTATGATCCATCCATTCCTGAACTCACATTTGATCAAGACAAGTTACAACAAACCATTATTAATATCGTCAATAACGCCATTCAAGCACTCGATGATAAAAGCAAGATAACTTTAAGAACACGTGCAGCTAGCAATAAAACCATAAATGGCAAACGTGTCAAACTATGTGCTGAAATCAGCATAATCGACAATGGCCCAGGTATCCCTGAGCATATACAAAGTACATTATTTTACCCTATGGTTTCTGGTAGAGCTTCAGGAACAGGCTTGGGCCTTTCTATTTGCCAGACAATCATTCATCAACATAACGGAAAATTATCCTGTAAAAGTAGGCCTGGGCATACGGAGTTTACTATTTTATTACCTTTTGATAGCGAGAAAAGCCAATGATCACCGAACAAGTATGGATAGTAGACGATGATAGCTCTATTAGATGGGTATTAGAAAAAGCCTTATCAAATGCCAACATCAGTGTTGGTACTTTTCACAACCCAGAAGATCTCTTAACCGCGTTAGAACACAATCAGCCTGAAGTCATTATTTCAGATATTCGCATGCCAAACATAGACGGCATGACGCTATTAGCCCAAATAAACGATCAGTTTGCTCATATACCGGTCATTATCATGACGGCACACTCGGATCTAGATAGTGCTGTCAACGCTTATCAAGGTGGGGCATTTGAATATTTACCAAAACCGTTTGATATTGATGACGCAATTACATTAGCCAACAGAGCACTAACCCATGCACAAGAACTAAAATCTAAAAAACAATTTAATGTTCCTTCAGTTAGTAGTGTCGGTATCATCGGTGCCGCACCATCAATGCAGGAGGTGTTTAGGGCTATTGGACGACTATCCCGTTCAAGTATAAGTGTCTTAATTAATGGCGAATCAGGAACAGGTAAAGAATTAGTTGCTCATGCGCTACATATGCACAGTCCTCGCTCTTCAGCTCCATTTATACCACTGAACATGGCTGCTATTCCAAAAGATTTAATTGAATCTGAGTTGTTTGGACATGAAAAAGGCGCATTCACCGGCGCTAATGCCGTACGCCAAGGTCGCTTCGAGCAAGCACATCAAGGAACGCTATTCTTAGATGAAATTGGCGATATGCCATTAGACATACAAACACGCTTACTTAGAGTCCTAGCAGACGGACAATTTTACCGAGTTGGTGGACATTCACCAATTCAGGTTGATGTCCGTATAATTGCCGCTACACATCAAAATTTAGAAGAACGTGTTAATAGTGGTGAGTTTCGCGAAGATTTATTTCATCGTCTCAACGTCATCAGGATTCAAATACCAAGTCTTAGTGAAAGAAAAGAAGATATCAGTCAACTAGCTCAGCATTTCTTAAAACAAGCAGCAAATGAGCTTTCAGTTGAAGTCAAAACACTACACAAAAATACCCTCGCTTATCTAGAGCAATGCGAATGGCCTGGCAATGTTAGACAGCTAGAAAATATTTGTCGCTTCCTAACCGTTATGGCAAGCGGTAAAGAAATTTTAATGACCGATTTACCGAGCGAGCTAACAGAAAAGCCAATGGTAATGCCGAACAGTTCAAAACATAGTTGGCAAGAAAGCTTAAAAACATGGGTAGACAATGAATTAGCCCTAGGTAAAAGTAATATCATTGAACAAGCTTTACCTGAATTCGAGAAAGTATTGTTAGAGAGTGCATTAAAACATACTCAAGGCCATAAACAAGAAGCAGCTAAGCGCTTAGGCTGGGGTAGAAATACCCTAACAAGAAAGCTAAAAGAGCTAAAAATGCCCGATTAATACGATGAAAAGCTAAAATGGCTTTTACGCACTCTCTATCGGAAAAGTCAGTACTTGTTCGATGTTGTTCACCGATAGTGCCAACATAACTAAGCGATCAATACCTAAAGCAACCCCAGCACAAGCAGGCAAACCGCATGCTAATGCTGATATAAAATTTTCATCAATAGCCCGCTGCACTTTGCCTAACTGCTTGCGGGTTTTATTATCCTGTTCAAAGCGCGATTTTTGCTGAGCGGCATCGGTCAACTCATGAAAACCGTTCGCGAGTTCAATACCTTTAAAATAGCACTCAAAACGTTCAGCGACACGAGGATCATTGACACTTATTTTTGCAAGTGATGCTTGGCTCGCTGGAAAGTGATAAACAAAACACGGAAGCTCTTTGCCAATACGAGGTTCAATCAACTCTGCCATAATAAATTGCAATAAAGTATCGACATCATCTTCTTTCTCTAACCAATCGCTCAACTTATCATGGCTAGCTATAAGTGAAATCAATTCAGCTTTCGAGGTAACTAAAGGATCAATTCCGACTTCTCTGATAAAAAGCGCTTGATAGCTAATTCGATCAACTTGCTGACAGCCCAGAACTAAGTTTAATAATTCGGCAAGTTCATCCATAAGCCTGAAATGATCAAAGCCAAGGCGATACCACTCCAAAATAGAAAACTCGGGGTTGTGATACCGACCATGTTGTTCATGGCGGAACGCTTTACAAATCTGATAACAACAGCCATAACCACTCGCCAATAGACGTTTCATAGCAAACTCTGGAGATGTTTGAGCATATAAAGCGACTGCTTCATCACAATGACTAGCTTCTGAGAAATGATACTGAGTAGTAAAAGCATCTAAATGTGCATCAGTAACCGTTGAATGTGAAAATATGGGCGTTTCAACTTCAACAACATTACGCGTTAAAAAAAACGACCTTATTTTAGTTAACACGTTGGCACGCAGTTTAGCATAATGCCAATCCATCGTAGGTTGCCATGACATAAATAAGTTCACCTTTAGGTTATCGAAAAAGGAAATCGCAACTGATTGAATAATAAATAATCTTCAAGTCATGCAATAGATATATTATTAATGCTAAATAATCACATAGTAGTGTAAATTAATTTAAACCAAGCAGCAAAAAGCCCGTTACTTTCGTAACGGGCTTTTTTAATAGGAGTCTGATAATGTCCTACTCTCACATGGGAACTCCCACACTACCATCGGCGCTAACACGTTTCACTTCTGAGTTCGGAATGGGATCAGGTGGTGCCATGTCGCTATTGTCATCAGACAAAAAACTTTATGAATTAATTAACTTATAAATTAGCTAAGTCATAAGGTTTAGGCAAAAAACCCGCAGCGTTAGCTACGGGTTTCTCTTAATAGAAGCCTAGCAATGTCCTACTCTCACATGGGAACTCCCACACTACCATCGGCGCTAACACGTTTCACTTCTGAGTTCGGAATGGGATCAGGTGGGGCCATGTCGCTATTGTCGCTAGACAAAAAGGGTACAATCTTGAAAGCCGTTCATTAAGACATGCCTTAATGATAATAAATACGTTTTGTTTTCTCTTATTCACACTATGTTATGCGTGATTTGTGTATTCCTACACACTTGTCAAACTTACCTACAAAACCA
>NZ_MUZV01000006.1 GCF_002000025.1 Cognaticolwellia aestuarii | reverse complement strand
TCACTTTCATTAAGATGAGTGCTCATTGTTAATATTAAAAAGCTTTATTGAGCACGACGGGCTAGTTAATATTGAGTTGGGTGTCCTTAGTGCTGATTGGCGTAATTTCAAGAAGATGATAGAGTATTTTAACATTGAGTGTATCAAAGTTAGCAAGCGAAATATCCTTGTTGATTGGTACTAGGGTCGTGTGTTTTACACGAGTGAATAGTTAACTGAAGAGCCGGATGCGGTAATTCCGCACGTCCGGATCTGTGTGGGGTCGGCCTAGTAATAGGTCGCTCTACCACGATTGTTTACAGAGGATGTATGAAGAAAGTCGCACTTATATATGTTATTACAGTCTTAGTTGGGATAATTACAGCTTCTGTAACTTCCGGTTATTTATATATTCATACTCTTAATAAATACGAATCAAGCTTGATTAAAGAATCCCATTTGGGACAAGTGCAAGATGAAATGTTAATCGACTTGTTAAGTAAGAATATATTACTGGCACAACAAAAAAATACCGAAGAATTAATTACATACAACTGTAAACATTTAAAGCTCGCCGCCAGTTCGCTTAATACTGTAATTGTAGGTGGTGAAATGAGAGGTTCATTATTTGAAGAGCGGTTATTGAGTCAGTCCACGAAAGCTAAAACGTTATTAAAACAATTAAAGAAAGACGGTTTTTGTTTGCAAAAGTAAACATAACAAGAAAATAAACAAGGACTAAAAACAGCTGGCCATTGCTCGTGCCTCGCTGATTTTGGCCAACAATTTTTAGCCTGTTATTTAGGCGTTAAGTGTCCAAGGAGGCGACATGATCGAAGCAACTTGCCATTGTGGAAATATAGCAATAACCACAAATAAACTACCGGAATCAGTAACAAGTTGTAATTGCTCCATGTGTTATCGTATTGCAGCTTTGTGGGCATATTACACAGCGAATCAAGTAGTAATAAAACAAGAATCTAATAATGCTGTATATCTATGGGGTAATAAACTACGTTCGTATCACTCGTGCTCGCTTTGTGGTTGCACCACTCATTACACTCAAAAACGAGATGATGGTACAAATAGAGTTGCAATAAATACCAGAATGGTAAACTCAGATATTCTTAAAGCAGTAAATATCAGGTATTTTGATGGTGCGAATACATTTAAATATGTCGAGCAATAAAGCACTTAACAAGAGACTATGGTGTCAATAGTTAATTTTTAACCATTGGCGCTTCCCACATTACACCGTCTCTAAGCATCGAATTCAATATCACAATCATCTTTCTAACACAGGCTATTATCGCCACTTTTTTAGGTTTTCCAGCGGCGACAAGCCGCTGATATGTTGCCTTGAAAACAGGGTTACTTTGCATGGCTGACATCATGGCCATGTATAAAACGGTCCTCACCTGTGGCCTTCCTCCTTGAATTTTTCGTTTACCTTTATATCGGCCACTTTCTCTATTAATCGGTGCAACACCGATTAATGCACTGGCTTGTTTTGCATTGATATAACCCAACTCTGGTAAATTACTGATGATAGAAGCGGCTGCAATTTTCCCTATGCCTGTCATGCTTTGGAGTATCATGTTTTTAGCTTGATACTCTGGACAACTTTCGATGAGCTTAACGATTTTATCTTCTATTTTTATGATTTGATTTTTGAATAATGTAAGTACAGGTTTAATCGTCATTGCGAGTGCTTTAGGCATTATTTGTAAGCGATTTTTTTCCATTGTTTGCATAACAAGTAGCTGATTTCTTCGGGTGACTAAATCACTCATAGCTTGCATAGTTTCTGGTTTTAGCTTCGATAACGGTGGTTTTATAGCTTCGCTGTAATGTGCGATTAATTGCGCATCAAGCTTGTCTGTTTTTGCCCGTTGCCCAATAGCACCTGCGAACCGTTTTACGTGTACTGGATTAGCAATCGTAAAAGGTAGGTTGGCGTTAGCACAGGCTAAGATGAAAGGCATTTCAAGTCTTCTATAACGATACGTTCAGGTTTGTATTTTTTAATGGTTTTAATCGCTTCTTTGATCCCTTTTTCATCATTCGTTACGGTGAAATAAATATCAAGAGGGCGAATGTAAATATCGAGTTGAAATTTACCGGTATCAACCCCGACGTTAATGTTTTGATTTGTTTTAGTATTCATAATAAGCTAACTCTTACTTGCATAATGCGGGTTCGAGACCCAGTAGACTATTCGAGTGTGGTGCTTGGAGTCCTTTGTCGCGTTCTTTCTTGTTATCGGTCTCTCAATAGAGGAGCCTTCAATCAATCGAACTACGATAAGGAAAGCTTAAGTTGCTGCTTAAGCCTGGGTCTCACATTACCCGAAAAGTGTTAAATGTAGTGGTCAACTAATTCCGGCCACAAAAACACGTGGCCTACACTGGACGCGCAAAGAGACGCGCGCCGTTTATAAAGGCGTTAGAGCTACAAGGAGGGTCATGGCTATCAAAAAATCATCACAAGTACTTTTTCTTGCAAATGTTCTTATATTTTTTTCTTTAGCGTATTGGTTTATTTCTAATAGTTACACCATTGAAGCTCATCCTAGACTAAAAAAAGATACCGTAGTTTTATCTCAATTTATTGATCCTCAATTAACAAGGGAGTCATTTCTTGAAATCGCTAACGAAAAGCTAGGTAGTGAAACTATCAAAGAATATACAAATTGGAGCTCATGGGACGGTATAAAATACCCTAATGCAATAAAGGTTGGTGGTATCACATACTTCTTTGATGACAGTAATACAATTGCCAAGGTTGATCATTGGTACCAAGAAAATTCACCTTTATGGGTAAAGTAGCTCTAACAACACGCCCTGAGGTGGACCACAAGTCCTAAAGCTTGCTTTCCATCGCATATTTCAACAAGGGAGAAAGAAAATATAAAGGAAAAAATATAAAGGACACCCATCCTAAATTCTTATTTAATGAACTACTATAACTGGCGTAGGCCACATAGTTATAACAACGGATTCTCTCCTGCTAAAGCAGAAGAAAACCTTAATTTAATGTCCGGAATTAGTTGACCACTACATCAAGTGGCAGCCCACAGGGCGGTATTATCAGTCCTGTGCTGGCTAATATTTATCTACATTATGCGTTAGACCTGTGGTTTGAAAAGAAAGTAAAGCCTAAGATGCGCGGCAGAGCAATGATGATACGTTATGCAGATGATTTTGTTTGCGCGTTTCAATATGCGAATGACGCAGAGCGCTTTTATAAGGTACTACCGAAGCGATTAAAGAAGTTCAACTTAGACGTTGCAGAAGATAAAACATCGTTAATGCGCTTCAGCCGATTTCACGTTGGTCGAAAACGTCATTTTGTCTTTCTAGGGTTTGAGTTTTACTGGGGCACAGATTCCACGGGTAAACCAAGACTGCGGCGGCGCACTGGCGCGAAGAAGCAAAAGGCAACGCTAAGTGAATATTACCAATGGATCAAAGCGAAACGCTCATTTAAGTTGAGGGATTGGCTGCCACAATTAAAACGTAAACTGATAGGGTTTAGAAATTACTTTGGGCTACCTGACAACAGTCGAAGTTTAGCGAGTTTATATGATTATGTATTACATAACTTGTACAAATGGTTAAACAGACGCAGTGGTAGGAAAAGTTATAATTGGCGTAATTTCAAGAAGATGATAGAGTATTTTAACATTGAGTGTATCAAAGTCAGCAAGCGAAATATCCTTGTTGATTGGTACTAGGGTCGTGTGTTTTACACGAGTGAATATATAACTGAAGAGCCGGATGCGGTAATTCCGCACGTCCGGATCTGTGTGGGGTCGGCCTAGTAATAGGTCGCTCTACCACGATTATGCAAAGGGAATCATGCAACCAACTCACAGTCATCCATTATCAATTCCATTATTGGCTTTAGCGTTTATACCTGCAATTGCGATAATAGCGTGGCCTGTTGCATTATTCATGTCAGTATTTATTTTTGACGCACCTGATTCCGATAAAGTTATAGCGAACTGGATTATTGTATTCGTTATGCTTACATATCCAGTTCCAAGTTATTTAGGTTTCAAAAAAGCGAAACGTGGTCATGAAGTGGCGGATTTAAAAGAATGTTTCATAGGCTTTATTTTGGCTTATAGTTTTGTTTTAATATTCTATGCGGCGTCCTTGTTCACGCCATTTTTCAATTAGTTAAGGAGCAGTTTGCAAAATATGAAGGACACCCATCCTAAATTGAACTAACCTAGTCAGTGTACTAAGCTCAAATGACCCTTTCTTATTTATGTCAGGTGCATGATGACTACCCCCAGAAAGCAACAAATTAGTTTAGCGGATACCCCTTACTATCACTGTATGACACGCTGTGTCAGGCGAGAATTTTTATGCGGTGAAGATAAGCACTCAGGCCAAAGCTTTGAACATCGACGCGGTTGGATAGAAGAAAAACTGCACTTCCTCACCACTGTTTTTGCTGTGGAAATGTGTGCTTATGCGGTGATGAGCAATCATTATCATGTGGTGTTATTTGTCGATGAAGACAAAGCCAACCAATGGAGCATGAACGAGGTACTTGAGCGCTGGCATCGTTTACACAAAGGCACACTATTAACGCAACAATACCTGAATGGCGATACGCTCGCAGAGCCACTAGTGGATATGGTTAACGCAACGGCTGAAATATATCGCCAACGCCTTATCGACGTCAGTTGGTTTATGCGTGAAATCAATGAAAAAATAGCACGTCAGGCGAATCAAGAAGATGATTGCAAAGGCCGGTTTTGGGAAGGACGATTTAAATCCCAAGCACTGTTGGATGAAACAGCGCTAGTGGCTTGTATGGCTTATGTTGATTTAAACCCTGTTCGCGCCAATATAGCTGATACACCTGAGTCATCAAACCACACCAGCGTTAAACTGCGCTGTGAGCAAGTAAAAACCAGTGAGAAAACCCATCACAAAGCCAGTCAAACCGACAACATCAGCAACCAGCCAAACACACTGATGCCTTTTGTTGGCAACCCGAGAGAAGGGATACCCCAAGGCCTGCCGTTTGACCTAACAGACTATTTACAACTCATTGATATCACTGGGCGTAGTATCCGTGAAGATAAACATGGCTATATCGAGCAAAGCCAACCAGAGATACTAAAACGCTTAAATATATCAGCAGCGCACTGGTTGATTATTACCACCGAATTTAGAACACAATTTCATGGTGCAGTGGGCCGAGAAGCGGCGTTAACTGACTTTTGTGAACATCAACACTTCAAACGACGACAGAATATAAGCCACTGCAATAAGCTGTTTGCGTAAAAAAACTCAGCCTAGCAAACTCAACACATTATTCCATTCCCAACAGTGTACTTTTCGCATTACGCTGATACAAATTTGTCTCAAAACAGGGGACTAGAGGCTATTTTTGAATGAAAGTCCTAAATATGGGAAAAAACGAGGCTGAAAGCATTTTTGACCTAAATAAGTTTTTTTTTGCCTGTTGTAAAACCTATTTTTACATTTTTTATAGAATAATTATTAAAGAGTTTTTTTTAATCGCACTATAACTTTATAACAGTTTTTTTATAATAAAGTGTTAATTATTAATGATTTTTTGACACTTTGGGCTATTGGTATTATGGTAATGAAAAAATTTTAAGACGTAGAAGAATGGAATTTGAAAATCAAACACAATGTTTAAATTGTGGTAAAACACTGGATACTGCATATTGTGGTCATTGTGGACAACAAAAATCTCAGCGGATAACTTTTAAAAATTTATTACTGCTTATTCAACGTGGAACTATAGAGTTTAAATCACCCTTGTTAAAAACGATCTTGGGTTTAACTATTCGACCTGCTGAGTTATGCAAAGAATATATCGAGGGCCGAAGAATTAACTATTTTAATCCGGCAAGGTATGCATTTTGGCTAGTAACTTTTACTATGGTTTTCGCAGCATTTCTGAATGTAAATATGATAGATGTGAGCTTTGAAGGCTATAATGCTGATGATGAATCTCTACAAGGTTTTACCATGTAAAAGGCATACTACAAAGTGGCCTAGTGTATTTCTTTTTTATCACTGCATTTATTATGGCGCTGATTGTAAGGCTTGCCTTTTGGAAAGAAAAGTACAATGTTTCTGAGCTATATGTTGTTAGTTTGTTGTTAAGTGGACATTTGTATTTTCTATCTATTGCATTGTTAGCTATTGGTCAGTATAGCAATATTTATGGTCAATTATTGATATTGGTGGCGTCGATACTCTATCCTAGTATTGTTATCGCCCGTATATACTCTCCAACGAAGCTGCACAATTATATAAAATCAAGTATTGCTGCAGGTTTGGGTTTTATAATTTCCACTATAATCTTTGCTTTTATCGCAGCCATTGTTTCTGGTTATGTAAGTGAACATGACAATAAACAGTTAAAAGAAGCTGAGTTAGAGTTAATCGAATCAGGCACACTTAAGCATTAATTAAATGGTATAGACACGCAATTATTTGAAATAGCTACTCTAAACTTTCGTTTAAAGTAGCGGTTATATTCGTGTAATTAAAGTTAGTTGTTGTTAATTAAAATTTATCTAATTCAGCAAGGTATTCATTTAACTTAGGTGTTTCCAAAGGCTTAAA
Organism: Cognaticolwellia aestuarii; assembly: GCF_002000025.1. Classification (GTDB taxonomy): domain Bacteria; phylum Pseudomonadota; class Gammaproteobacteria; order Enterobacterales; family Alteromonadaceae; genus Cognaticolwellia; species Cognaticolwellia aestuarii. Next base: position 316,586 of record NZ_MUZV01000006.1, on the reverse strand, counting down.
TTCTTTCGCCTTTCTTCCGTATTGCTTCATTAATTCTGATGTTCTATTAAACTCGGCTAAATGACCTGCTTTTACATACTCAATTCCTCTGAGGTAAGCAAACTTAGCATTTTCAATTCTAAATGCTTTATTTTTAGTACTTGAAGGGGTAAGTGAATGTGCTAATTTAAGTAGATTATTGTCACCTAGAGTTTTTGTACTCTCCCCTATATCTGAATAAAATTTACTCGATGAATATTTAAATGCCTTAATTAATGCTATTTCAAAGCTTATACTCTGATCTTCATTTTTGCTCATTTTTATATATTCATCATTCGTAGTAATGAAATAAATGAAGTCATTCGAACCAAGTTCGATCGATAACGCTAGGGGGGTATAACCTGAATATGATGTTGTATTTAATTTCGCGCCATTTTTTATCAAAAAATCAGCAACATCAACACGATCAAATACGGCAGCGTAATGCAATAATGTATAACGTCCTCTTTTATGATCTAAGGCTTTGTTTTTTAATTGGCTAAAGCTTATTAAAGAATAATCATAATCATAACCAAATAAATCGCTCGGGTTTGCACTTTCAACAACATGTCCAAGTAATTTAGCCATGTCCTGTAAATTGTTATCACCAAGCTGCTTAAGTATATAATTTTGACTCAGTCCACCTACCGAATTAAGAGGGTAATCAAAAACTGAAAAAAGCACTTTCAATTTATCTAGATTAAAACCAGCAATAACAGCACAACTAATAAGGTTAATACTGGCAGGGGTTACCATAAACCGTATTTTTACATCACCAGAGTATTCAGGTAGCCATCTTTGACATATATTCCATGCATCCACTTGCTGGTCTAAATTAAAACCTGCTTCGTTGAATAGCGTTAATGCTCTCTCTAAATGCTGCTCTTTTAAATTTGTCATTGCTTGAAAAAAGCTATCTGGCGATAAACCATTTAAGCCAAACTCACTTTGTAGTTGGTCGACAGGTGTTTTTTTTGTATTTTTTGCAATTATGATAACTTTATCTTCAATACTGCTTAATTGGTCTTTTATCATTTCAAGTGCCGAGCCCTCAATAACCTCTTTCGATTGCTCAAAGTCACTTTTCTTTAAGCTCACTTTTGACCACAATAAGCAATACTTAGTATCAAGCCAATAACCGTCAATGAATGACTTACCAAGAAACATATCAGAGCGGGCACTTATCATCTTCTTAACATCGGTAGAGACACTCGCGACATCACCTTTAATGGTTTTATACGATTTCTCAAACACTTCAGATGTAACTCTCACCGATAAACTTTCTGCTAATTCATTTCTAGCTTCATTGCGTGAAGATTTTCTTGCTTTAGAAAAAGTTAAACCATTAACGTCAGCAACCCCATAAGCAAAAAAGTGTGTTGTACTTTCAGGCAGCGGATTATCAATCCAGGTTGGCTTTTCACTAGTGGCAGGTATTAAACATTCTTTGGCTAAAGTTTGCGTAGAAAGAAATAGAATTATAACGAATAAAATAAATTTCATAGGTACCAGTAAAGAATAATAGGTTGATGATATTTATAGCGATTCAAAGAGAATTAATCAATGAAAACTTCTTTAAAATAAACAACATCCACTTAATATTGAATAATTTATGCTACATAATATGTGGCCAATAAAAAAGGAGCTAATTAGATCCTTTTTTGAAGATGATTTAACGCTTAATCGAGTGCTAAAAAGTACTTCACTAAATTATTATAATCTTGCTCGAAGTTATTCTTATCTAAGCCTTTAGTTTCAATTTTATAACGACCATTAACAATAACTGCTGGTACGCCCGTTGAGCCGCCACTTTTTGCATAATACTGTTGCTTCTTCTTCATTTAATTTTCTTTACTGTTTTCGCCAAAGTTTTTCATTAACTTATCAAGCTTTTCGCCATCGGCACCATTAAGAACAAAAAACTTGAAAGACACCCATCCCAAATTGGCTGTTTGGACTTCCCTTAGTTTTTCAAACATAATAGCCAACGATAATTTTACGCTTATGTAAGCGTTGGTATATACAAAATAGGCTCGTACATGAATTTAAAATTTAAATTAATATTCTCAACAATGGTTCTTATTTTAGCAAATGGCTGCAGCACTTATAGCAAAGAAGATTATGGAAATTCTGCTGTTAGTAATAAAGAATCTTCCTGTATAAATATGGAGCCAGCTCAAGAGATGAAATGCAAGGAAAGAGAAAAAAGCTTAATAATCGGCTTAGGTGCTGACAAGAATTGTAATCACCCATATGAATATGAAAAAAATAGATGTAAAAGTGAACAGAAGAAACAACAAAAGGCGCTTAATAAATCCCTTGAAAAAGGAATTAGCAGGAACTAGCATCGCGTGAGTTAGTTGTAGCCCCATTCTACATTATTCAATTTAGAATGGCTGTACTAAGCTCAAATTATAATTCTTTATGGAGTGTATTTTGTTATGGGTGTTAACTTAGCTTGGGTAGCCGTTAAGGGTGCTTCAGAAATAGATGTTAATCAGTACTTTTCCATTGAAGCAACTGAAGCTTTAGAACAATCACCTAGATCAGAAATAACGCGTATAGTACCTAATGACGAGTGGCAGGTTTATGTATTTACAGATATTAATAATCCCTTATTAAGTGCAGATGACCTAAAAGGCCTCTCATATTATGGTGAGGTTATTAGCGTTTTAGTATTTGAAAACTTAATGTTAAGCCAAGTTACTAAGTTTGTAGAAAATAAACTCCATTGGGAAATTAAATGGGCAGAACAGTCGTTAAAGTGTATTGGTGAAGACAAAGAAGAGTTAGCAATGCTTATTGATAGAATAGCCGGTTGTGAATTCGAAGGCCCAATAGTTATAGCGAACGATATTGTTGGTTATAAACACAACTATCATTATCAAGCGTCTTATGTTGTCATGGAAGAAGTGCCTTTGTCTTATACCATTGCACAACTTACCCCTCCTAGGAAAGCATTTCTTAATTTTGCTTCAAACCATGAGCAAAGAAAAATTAAATGACTTTAATGACTGCTTTAGTAACTGTTTATGGCAAAATACTTACTAACGATGCTATTGAGAACAACTCTTTGTTTTTAAAATGCTAATTCATCCGCATTAAGCAAGTGTATTCACCATTAACTTTATGCTTGTGTGTGAAAAACATACCGGTTCTAAGCCATGTGTTTTTTTAATTTATGCTGGTTATATTCACCGAACCCCTGATACTCGTTTAACTAAGTCATTAATTACCATCATTAATTCGTATTATTTGGACTGTTGATTTACTATAACATTTTACACACTACTGCATATTTTGTAGCTGCTGTTGAACTTATTTTTTTGGTATTTAGCTCGGATTTTGTATGAACGATATTATAGATGAACGTTATTATGGAAGATAAATATAAAATATGTGGTTGGGCATTTTCAATTTATGGTGCTTTAATACTGGTATTTTCTGCATTTGTGTACTCAATTATCAGTATAGAAATTGGTTCGTTGGATTTTATGTTTTTTATCGCGGCTTTTGTGCTTGGTTTATTAACGTTTTTATGTGGCGTACTTATATTTAAAGGTAATAAATATCGCCATAAAATCGCATTACCTATAGCTGTTTTATCACTGCTAAATATCCCTCTAGGTACGCTGGTTGGCGGTTTTTATTTATGGCTTAGATATGTGAAGCTGAATAATTGAATCAATATTCGTTATGACGTTGTTTGCTTAGCGATAACTGATTACGGCAAGATTTAACGCTAATTTTTAGCTTGAAATCTAAGTTAACAGTCTGTTTTATAATTGGTTATAGGTTTTATTATTTGTTATCTTAAGCGAGAAAGAGAATACTTGTGGCAAGTTTGACAAAAATAGAAAGAACAGTTTTGTTGATGTTCGAACGCTTAGATTTGCATAGAGAATATCGCAAAGCCTAGTCAAAAGTGTGATGGATAGTAGGTTATATGTCAGGGATAAGTGTAGCCTTGTTTAAAGTCATTCCTTTCAAATTAACAGAGTTAAAGCTAGCTTGGCTTTGTTGTTGATATTATTTGGTTGATTAATTTATCGTTTAATAAGTAGTAAAACAGGAGTCAGTCGTGTTTAAAAGTATCGTGCTCTATTCAGGGCTAATTGCAACTATTTGGCTGATCGTTGGCGTATATTTTGTCAGCAAATTTTATCCTGGCTACAATCATGCGAAACAATTCTGTAGTGAGCTAGGTGCAACGGGCAGTCCTACTCAAAAGCTTTCTCCTGTAATAAATAATTATCCACTAGGTATACTGTTTTGCCTTTTTGGCGGATATGTGACACAGCTTTCAAATGTCTCGATGTTAGTCCATCTAGCAGGTTGGTTCATTGTTTTTCATGGCGTAGGTACTTGGATAGCCGGTTATTTTCCAATGGATGAAGACCCATTTACTCAACAGCCAACGTTTAATTGTAAGGTGCATTCTTGGGCTGGTTTTATTATGCTACTTTCTCTGGTTATTGCACCCATTTTAATCGCGATAAGCCCAACAACTGAAGTTATTCCACTATACTTTCGCGTGTTTTCCGTTGTGGCTGTTATCGCAGCTGTTTATTACCTATTTGCAATGGCTAGAGCAGTTAAGTCTCAAAGTAACCCAGGCACCCATCAGCGTATTTCATATGGTTTTCAATTACTTTGGTTAAGTGTTTTCTCATTGGTATTAGCTTAGGCTGGATTTCCCAAATCGCTGAGCTAGTTGTTTAAGTTACCTTAACTTCTTTTGAGCTATGGTAATTTAAGAGGTTATTATTTGGAATAGCATAGCTTGAATATGACCGAAAACTTCCCCATCTATTTATTAACTTGTCAGGTGAAATTTCAATTTTAAGTTTTTTTACAATGAGTGGTTGAGGATTTATTCAAGGTAGGTTCTTTATTGTATGCTTATTCGGTAAATCAAAACGCTTTATTTTTCTCTCATCTACATAATGCAGCTTTTTTTCAAGAGCACCTAATACATAACCTAACCGAGAAAGGTTAACAAACTTTAGAGAATGAAATGGATTATTTGAAAATAATGTTTAGTTCAGAAATTGGCTATGTATTTTTGATAGTTATTTTGGCCTTGGTGATAGTTTGGGCTATGTATAGGATGGTGGTTTGGAGTAAGAGAATGCCTAAAGGAGCTTTTGTATTTTTAGCTTTCTTACCTTTAATTTCAATCTTTCCTATTCCACCCCAAGAAATAAAGAAATTGGAAAGAATCAAACAAGAGCAAATCAAAAATGAGGATGAAAGCAGCGAACCACCAAATGAAGATTGAAAAATCTCTGTAGTATCTAGTCGCTATCATAGTGGCGTTATTGTTTGGTTGTTTCAAAAGCCAGTAGGGAGAATTGTCATAGCCGTTTTAGCATCTAGAATAAAAAACTGTAAAACGTAAAGTAGCTATAATAATCAGCACCGTTTTAAGGGCAAGTGTAATTTAGCGCGATAAAAGTTATCAGCAGTTTCACTCCCCAGAGCTTATTGAAATAGTAGCTTACTCTATGAGAACTAACCTAGTCAGCACTGAAAACTAAACTAGTCATCACTGAAAACAACGCAGTCACGACCACTTTCTTTAGCACGATACAATGCTACATCTGCACGTTGCAACCAAGTATCTGCCGTTGTGCCCGGAAGCCAAGGCGCAACTCCAAATGATACGGTTACCGATTCACCGTCGGGTGTTTTCAATGCTTGTTTAATTGCCACTCTAAGTTGGTCAATAAAATTATGCTGTTGCTCGTTAACTTGGCAGAGTAGCAGTATGAACTCTTCACCACCAAATCGATACAGTCGATCATATTTACGTATGTGTGCGGTGGTAATTTTAACAAAGTCTTTTAAAATTTTGTCTCCGACCGCATGACCGTATTTATCGTTAACTGCTTTAAAATAATCAAAATCGATAATCGTCAATAGTTGTTTACTATTGTTACGTTCGGCGCTAGCTAAAGCAGCTGCAATATCTGAACTTAATGCGCGCCGATTGAATGCGCCCGTTAATGCATCAACAGTATTGAGTTTTTCTAATAAACGGAACTGCTTTGCCCCGTGACTTGCATAAACAAAAACACACATTGACAACATTAAGGTTGTGACAAGGTAAGAACTTAAAGAAATGGTGCCAAAAATATCAGATATAGCAACGAACGATAGCACCGCTATGGCATTGATACAAAGCGCCTCTATGGGTTTTACCAACACAAAAGTGCTAGCCAGTACGGGATAAATCCATAAAAAACTTTCTATACCGTTAGCTACAGCAATAACGATGGCACCGGCATTAATGAAAATCGCAATTATGGCGCTGACCATTCGAATTTTTTTAGAACGATGCGCATAACTAACTAAGGATGTGATCCCTAATATTAACGTCAGATCAATGAACGCAGCTATATAGTTGCCATCAAGAAAGCGTATAACGACAAATGGAAACACCCCCATTACAGCAACAGAGCCTAGCAATAATAATAGCGAAAGCTGATACTTTTCCTGTAATTGATTGATCATAATGCTACTCGGCGCCAAATAAAGTGAATTATTATGCCAGTCAAGTTACCATATTAACAAGTGAATATTCATGGCATCGTTGTATCCATGCGTTATGAGCCATTACCTTAATTTGGTCTTCAATCAATGAAAGTAAACAAGATATGTGTAGGGCTGATGGCATTTCTTTGCACATTTTTACAATTAAATATTGCTCATGCTAAAAATGACTTTACTGACTTGGTTACAAAAGAAGAGTTCTTCTTATATAAAGATGTTGGTGAATTTATTAAATATTCACCGCAAGTAACTGTGCGAGTAATCGCCGAGGAAAGTGATATTGAAAAGCATGGTGCAGGTATTGTCAAAACCCTGACCGGTTCAGGCTGTGACAGAGATGGTAAAATGGATGATAACCAATCCTGTAATGCTGTGTATTATAAACTCGGGCTAAAATATCGTTTGCGCAAATAGCTGCAGAGCTCATTTAATTGCCAGAGCGATAGAATATATTTTTAGTTAATGGCAGCATTACAGGCACAGCTATGAGAAAAAAATTTGCTCTACTGGCGGCAATTACTACGTTAGTGTCTATATATTACATCAACTCACCTAGCACGGTTTCATTAAAACCTTTTACTAGCGATGGTTGTAGCGTCTTCCCTGATGGCACCTTTAAACAGAAAAATTTATGGCTCAATTGCTGTATTAAGCATGACTATGATTATTGGCAGGGGGGTAGCTTTCAAGACAAGTTAGCCTCTGATCAGGCATTAAAATTATGTGTTGAAAAAGTGGGTCAGCCCGAGGTAGCAGCGTTAATGTTGGCTGGGGTTAGGGTTGGAGGCAGCGCTTATTTACCTACTCAGTTTCGTTGGGGCTATGGTTGGCCATATCCTCGTTTATATGGCGATTTATCTAAAGTAGAGCAAGAGCAAGTCAAAAAACACCAGCGACAATTGCATGAAATCATAATAGATTGAACAAGGTTCATCACAGTGATGAACTATGTATGTTAGAGGAATATGTCACGCTTCGTGAGCTAAAAACCTATGAAGAAAGTGATAGAATGACAGCGATAGAATGAAAACGATAGGATGTAACATGGATGGGAAGGTGACGAAAGATAGTCGTGTTAACCTCAGGGCCGCTAACTTTGCTGATGTTAATGACATCGCGAATTTACACGCAAAAAGTTGGCAAGAAAACTACAGTGCGGTTTTGTCGGCGGATTATTTAAAGCAACAGGTTTTGGCGGATAGAATATCGCTATGGACAAAGCGACTGAAAGCGCCTTGTGCAGAGCAATGTGTATTAGTGCTTGAAAATAGCACTGGGATTATTGGCTTTATCTGCCTTTTTGGTGATAAAGATGAAACATATGGCACTCTAATTGATAATTTACATGTACAAGCGTGTTATCAAGGTTGTGGTTTCGGTGCTTTATTATTAAATAGTGCGGCTAATTGGGCACATAAGCACTTTTCGGAAAGTGCTTTATATTTAGAAGTATTAGCAGTTAATACTCATGCCATAGGGTTTTATTCGGCATTAGGGGCAAAAGAATCGGCTCAAGGCTATTGGCATACACCGTGTGGTAATCAAAGCCCTGAATATGTTTATTGCTGGCCATCGGCTACAGCATTAATGTTAGCATCAGCGGCTAAGTGCTAGTTTAAAAAGAAAATTATCATGTTGGCTACAAATTGTTTATATTGCTATACAACAACATTTTGACGGCTAATTAACTAAATGATAAATCGATGTATTTATTCAACTTAGCATTGTTAAGCCGTTGAGGAGATAGTTGGTCAACTATCTCTAATGTTTGATAAACCTTACTTAAAGCAACTTTATCGTCTAAGGGGATTTTCTCAAAAGCGGGATCTTCAACAGTATCTTTAAGTGTTGATAAAGTTGCTTGTAGACTTTCTTTAAAGTCGGTTTCGCGCTTAGCTTCTTCTACATCTGATATTATCGATTTTGCGGACTCTAACGCTTTTATTAATATCGATAATGTTTCACTTCTTTGTTTTTCGGACTCAGGATCAGACGCATCGTTATTCTCATCTGCTTGTAAACGGGTGATTAAATCGCCCATATACTCGGTCAACCCTAGCGTTGAGTTATCAGTGTTGAGTGTGTTCGTATCTATATCTGATGAGGTATTTGTCAGTTTGGCATATTCGTCTTTCGAAATTAGTCCTAGCTGATAAACACGCTCTTTTAGTGACTCTACATCATCAAATTTTAAACTGTCACCACTAAAAAATTCCTTACTCAAGGCATTTATTTTTTGAGCTCTGCTCGACAAATATAGGCTATTTTGATTTGTCGTTGCCGATGCTGCTTGCTCCGCTGTACTTTCTTTATGTTGCGCTATGATGCTATCTATTTCGGAAGTACTGGTGTTTGTTGATGGCGTATTTATCAGTGAACTGTAAGAATTTATGTTGTTAAGCATATGATTATTTCAAAAAATTGACGTAGATACCGTCTTGAAGCAAGATTCAAACCAAATTACTGTTTTTTATAATGTCACTGCCTGTGAGATAATCTTGTTTTATCGAGTCACTTTACTTACTGGTAAGTAAGGTTATGAATATTTTCTTTTATATATTAATCAGGTAGCTATGACAGCACAAAAACTCATCAGCATGTTAAATACTTTAAGTAATCCAGAGGTGTTTTTTGGTCCTCAGGGCTTTAAACACATCACATCATTAGATGAATTAACAGCAGCACAATTAGGTTTTGGTACTAATGCATCAGAGCAATTGGTAGTAAATGAATCAACAGCAGAAAGTAAAGGCAGCTGGCAAGCTTCATGGCAAGTTTTCGCTCGTGATACTGAGCTGGGTGATCCGTACTTTGTTGATACTGCCCATGATGAACTTCCGGTTTACACAGGTTTTTTAGGCGATGAAGGTTGGGAGCAAACCTTAGTAGCACAGAGCATTGAGCAATACATTACATGTATGCAAGTGCTATCAAATTGTGGCGCACAAATGCAGGCGCAATTTATTCCAGATCAAAGCAGTATAGTTGACGCCGATATACTGGCAAAGTTACAGCAAGAGTTGTGTGATATCTCAGGAGCTGAGCAATTTTGGCAATTTTTTATCCAATGTTATCAAGATTGGCTACTTGAAGATTAGCAATATATATCAAGTAATTACTTTTACGCTTATGTAACATGGTTTTGCAAAGGGCGCTACAGAATTAAAATTATGGAAAAATATATTGCTAAGTTTGAGCTTATTTTAAAGCATCTTGAATACCATCAAGATGAAGAGTCTGCCAGCAAAATAATAAGTGATTTGGCATGCATGTCTACATTTCATTTTCATCGTTTGTTCAGCGCCTACGCGGGAATGAGTCTTTTTGCTGTTATGAAATTGTTGCGCTTAAAACGTGCTGCATACCAACTAGCTTATTGCCAAGAGCTAAAAGTAATTGATATAGCGCTCATGGCGGGATATGACAGTGCGGCAGCATTTTCACGAGCATTTAAGTCTGTTTTTCTGCAAAGCCCTAAAACATTTAGGCAAAAGCCTAACTGGGTGTCATGGCAAGCACATTACCAGAGTATATTGACGATAAGGAACAAAATAATGCCAAAAGATATTAACTTTCAAGTATCGCAAGTAAGCTTTCCGGAAACATCAATAGCTGTTCTACAACATAGAGCTTCACCAAGTTTGTTAGGTGATAGTATTGCTCAGTTTATTCATTGGCGCAAAGCAAACGGTTTACCACCGAGTAAGAGTAAAACCTTTAACCTTATTTACGATGACCCTAATACTACTGAGCCCAATAAGTATCGTTTTGATATAGCATGTGAAATACATACCGAGGTAAGAGAAAATCTTCAAGGTGTTATTCATGATGTTATCCCCGCAGGCCAATGCGCAAAGATACGACATCAAGGTAGTGATGATAACTTAGTGCCAGCTATTGATTATTTATACACTCAGTGGTTAAAGAAATCGGGTAAGGCGCTGAGAGACTTCCCATTATTTTTAGAGCGAGTAAGCTTATACCCTGACGTTAGTGAAGCAGAGACGATCACGGATATTTATTTACCAATAAAATAGTTTGATTAATGCAAGCATTTAACACTAATAAATAAGAACTTAAAGTACCTTATTTCATCATTTTTCTCCCACGAGCCTACTTATTTAATGTATTCAGCAGCGCTTTTATTTTCAAAAAACAGATAAATAACTGAGTGCATAAGGCTCTTTTTAAACGCATTTTAAAATATAACTAACTGTTTTTAAGGAAAAGTTATTTCTTTTTATGGGTAATTATATTGAGAGTGAAAATAGTGGTTGGACCAGTGGTGATATCTGTGTATACTCGTTAGCACTTATGCAGCAATGCAAAAAAATTATTATCAAAAGTGTTAGGAGTTAACCATGCTAAGTTATAAAGCACCGATAGCAGACATCAAATTTTTGTTTGAAGATGTATTTAATTATTATGAGCACTACCAAAAACATCCTGAATTTGAAGAAGCGACACCCGACTTGGTTGACGCCATTATGGAAGAATGTGCAAAATTTAGTGAAAACGAACTACTACCATTAAACCAAAGTGGTGATGAAGAAGGCTGTACTTTTGACAATGGTGTTGTTACCACACCTAAAGGTTTTAAAGAAGCTTATCAAAAGTTTGTTGAAGGTGGTTGGCCGAGCTTGCCACATGCGGTTAAGCATGGTGGCCAAGGTTTACCAGCGTCGCTTGGTATGGTGATGTCTGAAATGATGGGCACTGCTAACTGGTCTTGGGCAATGTACCCAGGGCTAAGTCATGGCGCTATGAATACTATTCATACCCATGGCACTGATGAACAGAAAGAGCTTTATCTTACACGCCTTATTGAAGGTTCGTGGACTGGTACCATGTGTTTAACTGAGCCGCAATGTGGTACAGATTTAGGGCAAGTAAAAACTAAAGCTGAGCCAAATGGCGATGGTACATACAACATTACTGGCACGAAAATTTTTATCTCTGCAGGTGAGCATGACTTAACCGACAATATTATTCATATTGTATTAGCAAGATTACCAGGCGCGCCAGCAGGCACTAAAGGTATTTCATTGTTTATCGTGCCAAAAAATCAAACAGATGAGCAAGGAAATATTGGCGAATTTAATAATGTTTCTTGTGGCTCTCTAGAACATAAAATGGGTATTAAGGGCTCTGCAACCGCAGTACTTAACTTCGATAATGCTAAAGGTGTGTTAATTGGCCCTGAAAATAAAGGCTTAGAATGTATGTTCACCTTTATGAATACGGCACGTGTTGGTACGGCTTTACAGGGGGTTTGTGCTGCTGAACTCGCTTACCAAAATTCATTGATTTACGCGAAAGAGCGTTTATCTATGCGTTCATTATCTGGTACTAAGCATCCAGATAAAATTGCGGATCCTATTATTTGCCATCCTGATGTACGTAAAATGCTAATGACGCAAAAAGCGATTAGTGAAGGTGGTCGAGCCATGATTTACTACACCGCAAAATTGGTTGATGAAATCGAAAATGCAAAAACAGAGAAAGAGCGTAAAAAAGCGGATAACCGTTTAGGTTTTATTACCCCAATCTTAAAAGCATTTTTAACTGAGTTAGGCTCTGAAAGTGCTAACCATGGCTTACAAATATTTGGTGGTCATGGTTTCATTAAAGAATGGGGCATGGAGCAAATTGTTCGTGATACACGTATTTCAACATTGTATGAAGGTACTACCGGTATACAAGCGCTTGATTTATTAGGTCGTAAAATTTTAATGACTCGTGGTAAGTCACTAAATGCTTTTGCTAAAGAAGTGCTTATATTCTGTAAAGATCAAAGTATGATATCGAACAACCCACATAAACGTCAGATGAATAAGTTTATTTGGCCATTAAGTACAACGGTAGCTAAATGGCAACAATATACTATTCGTTTGGGACTTAAAGCGAAAAAAGATCGTGATGTTGTTGGCTCTGCCTCAGTCGACTTTTTGATGTATTCTGGTTATATCGTTATGGCTTATTTTTGGGCTCAAATGGCACAAGCTGCTTACGAAAAACTAGCTACTGATGTTGAGAATCGAGATTTTTATCGTGCAAAAATTAAAACGGCAGAGTTTTATTTTGAACGCTTATTGCCACGTACAAAGTCGCTAGCTGTGACTATGATGGCAGATCCTAAAACGTTAATGCAATTAGACGAAGAGTTATTATCTTTCTTGTAAACTATATTTTATAAAAGTAATAACATTTAAAAAGCCGTGTTTCCTCCGAAATACGGCTTTTTTACATTTTTACCTTATGTTGACTTTAGTTTGTATTGAACTTAACATCCTGCCAGGTTTACATATTACCTAAAACACATCACTTAAAAATATTTAATAAATTATAACAATAACTTGCTGAGTTACGGAAAGAGGTTTTAGCTTTCAATTTCTTGCTATGATTTTGTTATTGCTACTGCCAAGAGGGTTATAATGAAGTGTAAATATTTGTTGGTGAATATCGTACTCGTACTTTTTTTCTTAAATACTTTACCTGTCTATGCTTTCAATTTAACGGTGATTGAGGGCTATTTATTGATGGCTAAGGCACGTGAAAGTCATGATAACAACAAACGAACATTTTTATGGACAGATGCGGTTAGCAATAAAGTTGATAACTTGAATAAAAACTGGAATCGGCCAGTAATCGCAAACTGGGGAGTTAGCGATCGTTATCCTGGAACTCCGGGCATGCCTATTCCACTCGTAAAGCCTTATAGTGAAACTGATCCAAACTTTACTGGCCCCAATGGTGAGCATTATGGTATTGAAATCGAATTTGCTGATACCACGATAGCTCCACGTCAATTACACAGTAATAATGTCAGACTTTATACCGATTTTGGACAAACTGGCGCGGCAACTTCTGGTATGACCCGAGCAGAAATACATATTCGCAGCACATTGCAAGATATGAAAGTAAAGGAAGGCACTACTTTATGGCTAGGTTGGTCAGAATTGTATAGCGATGTAGATATGGAAAAAATCACGACTGTTTTTCAATTTAGAAACCAACCTAATGAACAAACACTTGCTGAAGTCGGATTTAACCAAGCTGATATTGACAAGCTTATTGATGCGGATGTAAGTAAAGGTGGTCCCGCTGTAGGCATTATCACCACGCCAATAAATAAAGCCTTACATTATCAATTTACGGCAAGAAAGGGCACAACAATGGATTGGCAAGTACCTGAAGGTCATTCAGATATTAGTAGTTTTCCGATTGAAAAAAATAAATGGTATGACTTCATTGTGCAAATGAAATATTCACAAGGTGATGATGGCAGGTTTCGTATATGGGTATATCCACATAATGCCACAGGAACTGTTGATTATGATATTACCGATATTCCTCAGTGGGATTTTCATGGAGCGACTATGTACCATTATCCTGAAAACTATCCGCTGACGATTCCGTCCCCAGAAATTCGTCACGGAGTTTATCGTCATGAAAGGGCTAATAGCATTGAACTTATTGAGGAAAAAGACAGGTACATGACGAAATACATCGGGCCATTACGTCTTTGGGCTGGTGCTGACGATGCCGGGTTTGAATATGTCGCGCCGAAATAGTCATCAGACATTGGAGATAGTTCTGGCTAGAACAAACAATAAATAGTAATAAGGAATCAGGATAATAAAATGAGATTAACACTACAGATCATCAGCTTGTTGGTTTTTTGGGCTACAACTACACTTTGCTATGCCGGTAATAACTCGGGTAAGCAAGATATTTATTTTTATAAAATAGACTCTCAAAGAATCGTGATTTCTGCTCCAAGCGGAATAAAATTTATTGATCATGCGAATTGTAATGGCACTAATGAAGCTTCTGGTGTCGCTATTTCGGCTCTTCGTGATAATTTTGCCGAACTCTATGCGTCAGTTATGCTAGCTCATGCAAACAATCGCAAGATTGCTTTTTGGTTAGATGGGGCGTGCACGCCAGCAATGGCTGGAGGTCCATACCCAACAGCAAATATGGTCTATGTTTACTAGCTTATTTTTACTAGTTTATCTTTATTGGCTTATGTTCATTAGGTTTATGCTTACTGTATTACATACACCCGCCATTGTTTATGTAGTACAAGCAAAAATTAACATTGAAGTAGCAGTATAAGTACCGAACAGTGCAGCATATTTAAAACAAGGTTGGTAAATGTTTAGCTGAAGCCGAACAAGTCATAACTTTATTTTGCTTATTATAACTTGCATTATTAGCGCTAATATCATTTGTTTATTGTTATGATTAATTAACGCTATTTAATGAGTTTACATAGCTAGTTATTGCAAACTACAGCGTAGCATTATGCTAGTTAAACCCCTCAAGTAAATGCTTCTTCACTTAATTTATCTCAGGTTAAAATGGCGTAGGAAACTTTCGAAGTACTTGATTAATACCGTCAAGTACTTCAGGGGTTAACGGCTGTTTAAAAGCAGCAACATTTTGTTTTAACTGTTGCATATTAGTTGCACCAATAATGGTGGAAGTAACTCCGTCGACTTGATTACACCAACCTAACGCAAGGTGCGCCGGCGATATATTATGTTTTTTAGCCAGTTCTACATAGGCAAGTACGGCTGCTTCAGTGTGCTGAGTATCACGAAAAAGTCCGTGGCGCTGCATCAGGGTAAAGCGGCTACCTTCTGGTCGTTGACCATTTAAGTATTTACCCGTCAATAAGCCTGTCGCTAAGGGAGACCAAGGCAAATAAGCGATATTTTCATGAATACAGTTTTCTATCAGGTATGGCCAATCTTTGGTATGCAATAAGCTAAATTCATTTTGTATTGAAACCATACGCGGTAAATTATGCTCAGCACTTAAACGTAAGTATTGATTAATGCCCCAAGGGGTATCATCTGATAACCCACAATAACGAATTTTACCGGCGTTAACGCAATGGGCTAAGCCTTGTAAAATATCAAGCATTTCTTCATTTTGCTGCTCGCTATCGACTTGGCTATAGCTAATAGTATTTGGCCAGTGATTACCAAAATGTGGCGATTGACGGTTTGGCCAATGTAGTTGATATAAATCGATATAATCAGTTTGCAAACGTGTTAAGGAGGCTTCTACGGCCGCGATAACATTGGCGCCTGTAATCTTGCTACCTTCGCGAATATAGGAAAAGCCAGGGCCTGCAATTTTGGAAGCTAAAACAATATCTTTACGCCGAGTAGGGTTTGAACTCAGCCAATTGCCAATAATGCTCTCTGTTGCGCCATAGGTATCTTTAGTCGGCGGCACAGCATACATTTCTGCGGTATCAATAAAATTAATACCTTGCTGTAGCGCATAATTGAGTTGAGCATCGGCATCTGACTGATTATTTTGCAAGCCCCAAGTCATACTGCCCAAACAAATAGTTGAGACGTCTAATGCGCTACTACCTAATTTTACATATTTCATAACATTATTCTCAATTTTTACTTTTTAATCGTATAAATTTGCTGCTGATCAGCGGATCCAACGAAGAAACTTAAACTTTAATTTACTGTATGGTGCAAACCTAACAGGTAAGTCCTTAATAAATGGTCGAACTAACACTGACTTTAAGTGACTAAAGTTATCGAAACCGGCTTGGCCACTATATTGCCCGATACCACTGGGGCCTGTACCACCAAAAGGTAGTTCAGGAACAGCATTAAACATGATGACATCATTAATACATTGGCTACCTGAACTTATTTCATTTACCCAGCTTTGGCATTGTTGTTTATTTTTACTAAAAATATAAGCCGAAAGCGGTTTATCGCGTGCTTTAACAAAAGCCTTGGCACTATCAAAGTCTTCTATCGCAATAATTGGCAGAATAGCGCCAAATATTTCATCGGTCATTAAGGCGCTATCAAGCGGTGGGTTAATCACTATAGTTGGCGCAATGTAACGTTTATCAATGTCAAACTCACCACCGACCTCAATCTCAAGAGCAGATAAATAGTCACTAATGCGTTTAGCATGGCGCTCATTCACTATGCGTCCGTAGCTTTTACTTTCTTGGGGATTTTTACCAAACATTTTGGTTATTTGGCTTTTCAGTGCAGTTACTAATGGAGCAATCATGCTTTTTGAAGTAATGATGTAATCTGGTGCAATACAAGTTTGTCCTGCATTCATCCACTTGCCCCAAGCTATTCTTTGCGCAGTAATATTAATATCGGCACTTTCGTCAACATAAACAGGGCTTTTACCGCCTAACTCTAAGGTGACAGGCGTTAAATGCTTGGCTGCTGCGGCCATAACAATACGGCCAACCTGACCATTACCAGTATACATAATATGATCAAACGGCAAGGCGAGTAATGCCGTTGTAGCTTCAACGGCACCTTCGACCACGGAAAAAGCTTGAGGGTCTAAATATTGCGGAATAAGCTTGGCTAAAAGTTGTGATGTTGCAGGCGCAAGTTCGGATGGTTTTACAATAGCACAATTACCGGCAGCTATTACCGCTACCAGAGGTGCTAGTATCAATTGCATTGGATAGTTCCAAGCACCAATAATCAATACACTGCCTTGCGGTTCAGGTTGAATGTAGGATCGCCCTGGTTGTGCAACAATAGGGGTTGACACTGAACGTTTTTTCGCCCAACGATTAAGGTGTTTACAGACATGATCAACGTCACCTGTGACATAAGATACTTCGGTGATCCATGCTTCTTGTGCAGGTTTACCTAAATCAGCTTGAAGGACATCTAAAAATGCTTGTTCATTTTCTGTCACTAAGCGCTTAATTTGTTGCAGTTGTTGCTTACGCCAGCTTAAATCTCGGGTTTTGTTTGAGGCAAAAAATTGCTGATGTTGCGCTAGTTGTTCGCTAAAATCCACAAGTATTCCTGATTAAATTATAGGGGGCAGATGACTTAATTTAACCGATTTCCCAAAGGAGTACAAAGCTTTAGTGGATTTGCTATTGTGGCTTTATGCTAAGTACAATTGCTAAGGTTTGCAGAAGAAAATTACGAATATCATCGGAAGATAAAATTGACTGGTTGGCAAGTAATTGCTGATATTGTGCTTGTCTTAGTAGCGTAAGTAATATTTGCCCATTAACCTTAGCAAGATCTTTGTTGAAATAGTGGCATACTTGTATACAGGGATTTAGCTGAGCCAAGTTGTGCTGCTCAGCGAGTAAACGCAATGAAGGTGATAGTTGTATTTCATTACACAACTGTTGCTCTACGATAAGTTGATTGCGATGATTTTCGATATTTAAGAAGATAAATTTTAAAAACAAATCAGCGAGTTGATGTTGTAACTCAAGACGCACTTTAACTCTGCGTAACTCTACTTTATTCTGTTGTGCTAGTAACGATAAAATGGGTTGCCATAATTGCTCGATAGCTGTCGTAGCATTGTGGGTATTTAATTCAAAAGCTTGTTGTATTAATTGCTGAATATCTTTGAAGTAGTAGGTTGTTAGAGACAGTTGTATATTGGCATGTGCAGCAATAGCCCGATGAGTTGTTCCTTTAATACCGTGCTTAGCAATCAAGTCAATTGCTGCTGCTAGTATCAACATTCTTGTTTTTTCACCCTTAGTGCGTCGCTTAACGAGTGCTTGTTCTTTATTTGCTAACATTTATACTTTTTACTCGTAAATTATTTTTTTAATATAATTGGGTTTTTATAGCTCTGTCATGATGTGCTATAGATGATGCTAATTTCAATATAGCGTGTTAGTTACAAATTAGAAACAATGTTAGCAAAACTTTTCAGTAAACATAAGCCGTTTTTCTGTTGATTTAGCACGTTAGCAAAAGTTCGGCCTAACTAATTTTACAATAGCAATAAAAAAGCCCATTACTGCGAAAGCAGTAATGGGCTTTATATAAAGTAATAAAAGTAAGGGGATTAGCCCGCTTTTAAGTAATCAGATTCAAAATCATCGACATCAATAACAGCTTTACGCGCAATTTCTGTTGCTGTTAATAGCTCAGCTTCTTCTTCACTGATAATATTGGCTTCTAAGCCCTTTTTAGCAACAAGATCTAATTGATAAAAAGGTAAGCGCTGACCTAATTCTCGACAAATTTTATCGAATATTGGTTCACAAGCGATAATATCTTCAAGTGTTTGTTCTAGTTGTCCTAAAACATTTTCTGGTTCGCGGGTTAAATATTGTCCCTGACCTAAACGTGTACGCGTTTCGTTATGATATTGCAGTAATGCTGCTACTTTGTGATCGGTTTTGTCAGAAGGTTTTTTCAACCAACAGCCAACAGGTAATATAATTAGCTTTAATGCGCCGGCAACAATTTTATTAGGGAAATTGTTAATAAGTTCACTGATTGCTTGTTGAATATTATATAAGCTATCTTCAACAGCCCACTGCACAAGTGGCAAGTCAGCACTTTGTCGACCTTCATCGTTGTAGCGTTTAAGCGTTGCTGAGGCCAAGTATAGGTAACTTAAAATATCCCCAAGTCGTGCTGAAATACGCTCTTTACGTTTTAAATCACCGCCTAACGTCAACATAGCAATATCTGAAAGCATGGCTAAATTTGAACTAAAGCGAGTCATTAATTGATAGTAACGTCTAGTTTCGTCGTTATAAGGTGCAGCTAATGCATAGCTACCGGTAAAAGAAAACCAAACACTGCGACAAATATTGCTAATAGCAAAACCGATATGACCAAATAAGGCATGGTCAAAATCGTTTAACGCTTGTTGTTGATCTTGGTTTTTAGCAGCAGATAATTCGGCTAGTACATAAGGATGACAACGTATCGCACCTTGACCATAAATAATCATGCTACGTGTCAATATATTTGCACCTTCAACGGTGATTGCAACAGGAGCACCTTGATAAGCGCGCGCAAGGTAGTTACCAGGGCCCATACAAATACCTTTACCGCCATGGATGTCCATTGCATCGGCAACACACGAACGCATTTTCTCAGTCAAGTGATATTTAGCGATAGCCGAAATAACACTGGGTTTTTCGCCCATATCAATAGCACCAGTTGACATCGTAGTAACGGCATCCATTAAGTAAGCATTACCGCCTATTCTTGCTAGTGCTTCTTCGACCCCTTCCATTTTGCCAATAGAAATTTTAAATTGGCGACGAATACGGCTATAGGCACCAGTAGCTAGCGCTAACGACTTTATACCACCAGTACTGTTCGAAGGTAGGGTAATTGCACGACCTACAGATAAACATTCCACTAGCATCCGCCAGCCTTGGCCAGCCATTTCAGGACCACCAATGATGTAACTTAGCGGTACGAAAACATCATCGCCTTGTGTTGGACCATTTTGGAAAGGTACATTCAATGGGAAATGGCGACGACCAGTAATAACACCGTCAATGTCTGTTGGTATTAATGCACAGGTAATGCCTAAATCTTCTTCCTCACCCAGTAAATGGTCAGGGTCTTGCAGCTTAAAGGCTAAGCCCAATACTGTCGCTACAGGCGCTAAAGTAATATAACGCTTATTCCAAGTTAAGCGCATGCCTAACACATCTTCACCATTAAATTCACCACGACAAACAACACCGTAATCGGGGATTGAACCCGCATCTGAACCAGCTTCAGGGCTTGTTAAGGCAAAACATGGGATTTCTTCACCTTTAACAAGGCGAGGTAAATAATAGTCTTGTTGCTCTTTTGTACCGTAATGTTGTAATAATTCACCTGGGCCTAATGAGTTAGGAACACCAACAGTAGATGACAAAACGGTACTGACACTTGATAGTTTTTGTAACACACATGATTGAGCATAAGCGCAAAACTCAAGGCCGCCGTATTGTTTTTTGATTATCATGGCAAAAAACTTATTATCTTTTAGGTATTGCCATACTTCTGGAGATAAATCAGCGAGCTCATGCGTGGTTTGCCAATCATCAGTCATGCGACAAACTTCTTCTACAGGACCGTCTAAAAAGGCTTGCTCTTCCGCACTTAGTCTTGGCTTAGGGTAGTTATGTAGCTTTTTCCAATCGGGAGTGCCACGAAATAACTCAGCTTCAAACCAAGTTGTGCCAGCATCAATCGCTTCTTGTTCAGTTTTTGACATTTCAGGCATAATGCCTCTGAACATAGTTAGTAGCGGGTTAGATATATACTGTTTTCGAATATCTGCAATATTTAATGGTATGGCAATAATGGCAAAAATTAGCCAGCTGAAGAAAGATACAATGTCGAAAAAAGTTCCAACAATCATAAGTAAGGTAAATGCTATGGTAAATGTTGAGAGTGATGCGCGTGAATACGCCATAAACCCACATAATGCGATAGCAATAAGTATCCAAGTTAAATAGTCCACATATTTTCCTTAATGTTGATATGTAAAATTAAAATTACTGGAGGTCAGACCAGATAGTTGATTAAGCTTAATTTGTCTTGTCAATAATTTCAAATTATTTATTGTTAGTATAGCTTCTTATGCTGACGAAATTCATGTCAGTTAGCGAGATATCTACTTTTCGTACACCATTTTAGGCTATTCAATATTACGCTGTGTAAATTCAGCACAATAACACGTACTATGCAGAGTAATATCAGTAAATGTAAGCATTGTATTTGCTAAAAGGTAGGCGGTAGCCTCTGGCAAGTTATCTGATGCGCAAAGCGTGAGTATATTTAGGCATTAAGCCAGTAAGAAAATATTATCCCCAAGCCTATTGAAAATGCAGTTTGGGTATAATTATTTTGAAGACTCAACAATAGTTTTATTTTCTGATCTACAAAGGAATAGTGACTATTCTATTTAACATTTTTTATATGGTTATTTTTTATGTGTGAATTAATGGCGATGAGTGCCAATGTACCGACAGATATCTGTTTTAGTTTTAGCGGTTTAATGCAGCGCGGAGGTAATACTGGGCCGCATAAAGATGGTTGGGGCATAACTTTCTATGAAGGTAAAGGCTGTCGTAGTTTTAAAGACCCGTTACCGAGTGCGCACTCTCCTATAGCTCAATTAGTAACTGACTATCCTATTAAAAGTGAAACTGTGGTTTGCCATATTCGCCAAGCAAACTCAGGTGAAGTATCTTTGGTTAATACGCACCCCTTCATTCGTCCCATGTGGGGGAAAAACTGGACTTACGCACATAATGGCCAGCTTGCTGATTATAAAACTAAACTAGTCATAACATCTCATATGCCGATTGGTGAGACAGATAGTGAACATGCTTTTTGCTGGATACTTGATCAATTACTGAAAAATTTTGGCGCGAATGTCCCTACACCGAAAGATTTATTCCACTATGTTGTTGGGCTATGCCAAGAAATTAATCAATTAGGCGTGTTTAATTTACTGTTAACCGATGGTGACTTTTTATTGGTGTACTGTGCAAACAATTTACATTGGCTTACACGACGAGCACCGTTTGGTAAAGCAAGCTTGATAGACGCAGAAATGGTGGTTAACTTTGATCAAGAAACTACCGATAACGATATTGTGACCGTAATTGCTACACAGCCATTAACGGATGATGAAACATGGCAAAAAATGCAGCCGGGAGATGGTTTATTATTTAGTAAAGGACAGTTAATTGCTCAAAGCAGTAGAAGTTAGCAAAATGTTATCGCCAATCTATATTGTTTATTCTTTCTTTTAAGAGCGCAAGCGTACTGAGAAAACAACAATGTTTTGCATTTAATTATTTTGCATAGCGTTTGCATGGAAGCTATGACTCTTAAGAGCAAATGACTATCAACTAAAACAATATAAAAACAAGTGCAGTAAACTGTAAAATTAATAGCCTGTAAATTATTGGCCTGTGTTGCTTGTTGAATTAATCGTTATAACAGACTGTAGCTGTGCTTCAAATTGCTCAACATCACCTTTAATTTGATGAAGTTTAACTAATAAGTAATCTAACTCCGGGGCAAACCAAGCGTAAGTTACGCGCTTTTTCTCAATAACTTCGCGCTTAAGCCTAATAGTTTTTACTAAGCCGTAAGGTAGCATGATTTCTTCTTCGCCATCATATTGATAGACATAGTTTTTGATTGAGCCTGAGGTTTTGATGACTGGATAAACAAACTGTTTTTGTTCAGGGTTACTGATCATATTCAGACGGTGTTGCAGGTGATAGCTTAACGAGTCTTGAATATTCTCTGGAAAGTTAATGGTTTTAGCACGCTCTTTTTTTTCATCAAACGCGGTATTATTTTCGGTGTCATAACGCCACTTGTAGTGCTTGTCTGAGCCAGTACCTTCTCGCTTATATTCATAACGCGTTGGGGTAACTTTATTGCCAACGAGTTTTACGGTTGAGGCTTCGTCACGAATATCTGAAAATATTAACCACTCTATATTTGTATGGTAACTATATTGCGCTAAGCCATTGTCTAAATAGCTTAGCTTTCGTGTTGCTTCACCTACAGCTTTAGATTTATGTAAAATACTATATTGCGCATTAAATGCAGGTATCATTACGCTATTTTCTTTATTTTCTGCCATCGCACTGAAAGTCACTGATGACAAAAGTAAAGTAATATAAGGTAATGATTTCAACATAATAGTAAATTCTCTAAATTAAATGCTACTCTTCGCTAGCATAACCCGAAACAGGTAAGATTACACCATCAATTAACGCGTGTTCTGCTACCATAGTAACGCGCTTTGAACAGCACCAATTTACCACCAGTGGATAAATGCGATGCTCTTGTTGGTGGACACGTTGAGCCAGCTCATCCGCGCTATCTTCTGGAAATACCGGGACTTTAGCTTGTAAAATCACCGGCCCGCCATCTAGCTCTTCAGTAACAAAGTGCACACTAACACCATGTTCAGTATCACCAGCGTCAATTGCTCGTTGATGAGTATTCAAGCCTTGGTATTTAGGGAGAAGAGAAGGGTGGATGTTAATTAAGCGGCCTTGATACGTTTGGACAAATTTTTGCGTTAATATGCGCATAAAACCCGCCAATACAACAAGGTCAGGTTGATAACGATTAATTTCTGTAATCAGGGCATTATCGTAATCTTCGCGACTACTGAAATCTTTATGTGAGAGCACAGCAGTAGCAATATCAGCATCTTGCGCCCGCGTTAATCCATAAGCGTCAGCTTTGTTAGAAACCACAGCGACGATATCGCCGCCATAGTTTTCTTGCTTACAGGCGTCGATAATCGCCTGTAAGTTTGTGCCGCCGCCGGAAATGAGTACTACAATTCGGCTTCGCATCAATGATTAACCTTTGTTGATAATAACTTGTTCTTGACCGGCTTGTAGATCGGCAATTTCACCAATATGCCAAGCATTTTCACCATGAGCAGTTAAAATTTCAATACTTTGTGCAACCGCATCTGCAGGAACAACAATGATCATACCTACACCACAGTTAAATGTGCGGTACATTTCATGTGTAGTAATGTTGCCTTTTTCTTGTAACCAGTTAAATATTTCTGGCCACTGCCAGCTATCGCCGTCAACAATGGCTTGCGCACTTTCAGGTAATACACGAGGAATGTTTTCCCAGAAGCCACCACCAGTAATGTGTGATAAAGCATGAACATCAACTTGCTTAAGTAGCTCTAAGACCGACTTTACATAAATTTTTGTTGGTTCAATTAAATGATCACCTATAGATTTACCATTTAGTAATTCGTTAGTATCAGTATTGTTAATTTCTAATACTTTACGAATTAAAGAGAAACCGTTTGAATGTGCACCTGAAGATGCTAATGCAATAAGTTGGTCACCGGCAGCAACTTTAGTTCCGTCGATAACACGAGATTTTTCAGCAACACCAACACAAAAGCCAGCGATATCGTAATCACCTTTATGGTACATACCTGGCATTTCAGCGGTTTCACCACCGACTAAGGCACAACCTGATAGTACACAACCATCAGCGATACCTGAAACAACAGCAGAAGCAACGTCAACATCAAGCTTGTCTGTGGCGTAGTAATCGAGGAAGAATAAAGGCTCAGCACCTTGAACAATTAAGTCATTCACGCACATAGCAACTAAGTCAATACCTACAGTATCGTGCTTTTGTAAATCAATGGCTAAACGCAATTTAGTACCGACACCGTCGGTTCCCGCAACAAGTACTGGTTCTTTGTAACCAGTTGGAAGTTGACAGATAGAGCCAAAACCACCTAGTCCTCCCATAACTTCTGGGCGTGTAGTACGTTTTACTGCACCTTTAATATTTTCAACTAGGGCATTACCTGCATCTATATCAACGCCAGCATCTTTATAACTTAAAGACTGTTTTTCTTCGCTCACGGGAAACCTCAATTAGTAGTTAGTTTACTTGTACGATAAAGGCGCATATTCTACCAGTGCAAACGCGCGCTGAAAATCTTTAAAATAAATTATTTTTATATGTAATAAAAATCAGCAACATTATGATAAGATCTTTATTATGAAACACTTGTTAATACACACTATGTTCAGAAATTGTCTGATATTGTTATTTTTTATACTACCGCTGAACGTTAGCGCGATTGAGGTCGAAAATTTGTACAGCGCGAAAGTTGCTGTTGACTCACAATCCGTTGGTGATCGCAATCAAGCGCTTAAAAATGCTTTGCGAGCTATTTTAGTTAAGGTTGGCGGGAAAAAAATCGAACATCCAGGTATTACGCAGGCGATAAAAAACTACAACAAGTATGTTACTCAGTATCAATATATTCGCCAAGATAATAGAACATTATTGAATGTGTCTTTTGACGAAGCGAAAATTAACCGTCTATTTAAAGAAAATGATCTCGCTATTTGGGGCCGACTTAGGCCCCAAGTGATGGTTTGGTTGATTGAAGAAGAGGGTTTTGAACGTAAAATAATCTCGGCCACTTCATCGTCGCTATTGCCCAACACCATTCATGACTTTTCGCAGTTACGTGGTTTACCATTAGTTATGCCAATAATGGACTTAACTGATCTTACGGCTTTAACGGTGTCTGATTTATGGGGGCGATTTTCACAACCCGTAGCTCAAGCTTCTGCTCGTTATATGGCCGAAGCCGTTGTCGTTATCAGAGTGTCAAACTCCAGTTTACTTACCGTTGATGATGCCGCAATTGAATGCCCGCTATGTCAGCAGCATAAATTAGCTGTTGATTGGAGCCTTATGACGGATGCGCAGAGTGAACATGCTCAAGTGTTTAGTGAGCAATACTTAGGTGACGATGTTAATGAATTATTAGTTAACGCATTATCAGATATCACTGATATTATTTATCAACAATACGCGCTATCAACAACCAATAGTAATGAATTTGAAATTGACGTAGCTAACATTTCTTCGTTAGCTGAGTTAATTGCGGTATCGGAATTTCTCAGCGAACTTTCTGCCGTTCAATCTGTACAGTTGGTCAGTGTAAAAGGTACCAATCGTCGCTTTAAGTTATCACTGATTGGTTCGCAGCAAGCACTCTTTGCTTCGTTAAAGTTGAGCGCACAGTTAAATCGTTATATTGACCCTTTAGCTGAACGAGAAGGCTCAGACCAAGTACCGGTATTTTATTGGGGTAAAAAGTGACGAAAATTTCGCAATTAACCCTATCTGTACAATTACCTGATGATGAAACTTTTGCCAGTTTTCAAAGTGAAAGTAATCAAATGGTTGTACAACAAGTAACGCATTTTTTAGACCGCATTTGTGATGCTAATAAGCAAGTGCACAGTTTGTATTTATTTGGTTTGTCAGGTGTTGGTAAGAGCCACCTACTGCACGCAAGTTGTGTTTATGCTGACAAATTAGGGGCAACATCGTTATGCTTATCATTTTCTGAGTTAACACAGTTGTCTGTTGATGTGCTTGATGGTCTAGAAAACATTGATTTAGTCTGCCTCGATGATATTCAATTAATTGCAGGCAATAAAAAATGGCAACAAGGCGTATTTGATTTATACAACCGTATGGTTGAGCAAAATAAGTGTTTGATCATTACTGGTGATCAAAGCGTTGGCCAGTTAAATATTAGCTTACCTGACTTAGTATCACGGTTGGGTTGGGGCTTGACCGAACAATTGAAGCCCCTAACCGATAAAGAAAAATCATTTGCCTTACAGTATCGTGCTCAACAACGTGGTTTATATATCAGCGATGACGTGGCAAGTTTTCTGATTAATCGTTTATCTCGTGATATGACTAGCTTACTTGCTGCACTGGAGCAGCTTGATCAGGCTTCAATTAGAGAGCAGCGTCGCATTACTATCCCTTTCATTAAAGATATTTTATTTTAAAAGATAAAATAAACCATTCTACGATGTAACTTTGCACTGTTAGCGTCATATCTTTAGCAGCTATTACTAGCAAAGTTACCCGTTATTGTGCGTGATCAAATCGTTATTTGCTCAAAGTACTATCATATCACCCAAATATAATTGTCTAACGACATAGCCAAAGCTCGCTCTGGGGTTACAATTACGATGAAATGGATTTACTTTATTATTTTACAAGTCATGCTTATTTTACTGGTAGTGACTGTTACTTATAAACACGCTGATAAAGTCACTGTTGTTAAATTGCCGCCAAAAGCGCTAGCGCAATGGTATAAGCCAGATAATAAACGCCATGTTTGGTTACATAATATGTTTAAACTAAGGCGTGAAATGCAAGCCGTTGAGTTTTATGCCGAACAAAAAGATCACAAGCGACTTGTAGAATGGGGCTTAAAGTTAAATAAACATTATCTCGCTATTGGTGAAATGGTAGCTAATTGGCGTACAAAACTCGATTTGGTAACGATTGAAAATATACAAAACAGGGCAGAAAGTCGTGACTATCCTGGGGTATTAACTGCAGTAAACACTTTGCAAAAAAGTTGTGATGGTTGTCATGTGGATTACCAAGCGATCACCGCAATGACTTATCGAAGTGCAGATTTTTCTGCAATAGATGTTGCACCTTCGATACCGTTTAACATGCATATGCAAACATTGAGCAAGCAAGTAAACCAGATCAAAATAGCCTCAGAAGATGGACAGTCAGCACTTGCGTTGTCCTCTTTGTTCGAGCTAAAAAAAGCAATGAATAAGCTTGGGCAAGTGTGTAGTAATTGTCATAAACAAGAGAAACAAACTTATCCCAATGAAAAGATGCAAAAAATCATGCTTAATCTTGAGCAGAACTTGAAAACTGGTCAGGTTAAACAACAAGCAAGAGATCTTGGCTCACTAGCGGTAACAGCTTGTGCCACTTGCCATGGCACGCATCGATTAGCCGAAGGTGTGAAACGATTATTGGCAAAAGAGCATACTTTCGCAGAGTTATTAAAACACTGATCTGAATGACCACAACTAACAAGCAATTATCCACCTCGATATGAGGCTAAGGTAAGTAGAGCAAAGTTAAATGACGATTTTTATAACAAAGCAAAACTAAATATAAACCAAAAGTAAAATTAAAGCAGAGTTAATACTCATAACTAACGCTTACAGGCAGCAATTATTAGCTAAAGCCTGCCTGTAACTTCACCTCGACAAATTTTAAATTTCATTGCCGTTTTCCATTACTTTCAACGCTTTGTTCAGCAGTGAAATTTAACTAAATTAGCGATACCTTCAACGCCAGTTTACTCTTTTAGTTTCAGCAAAAGTAACATAGCGCTTTCGCTTTATTCTATGAACTTCAAATAAAAACGTTTTAATTTTTACCACGTCTACATCAACATTATCTAGTTTTTGACAGGGTAGAGTGTTTGCTTTACCCTAGGTAG
Source organism: Cognaticolwellia aestuarii (assembly GCF_002000025.1). Classification (GTDB taxonomy): domain Bacteria; phylum Pseudomonadota; class Gammaproteobacteria; order Enterobacterales; family Alteromonadaceae; genus Cognaticolwellia; species Cognaticolwellia aestuarii. Next base: position 288,371 of record NZ_MUZV01000006.1, on the reverse strand, counting down.
AATATAAATTCTACCTAGGGTAAGTGACATGCTGAAAGAAAAAATTGCAGCCGACTTAGAAAGTGCTTTTAGCACACTTGGATTTGCGCAACCCAGCGTCGCACAATTAAAGACTGCCTGTAACGTAAGCTTAAGAACACTTTATAAACATTATCCATCCAAGGAAGCGATGATTGTCGCTGCTTTAGAATATCGCCATAAGCGGTATATGGCATTTCTGCTAAGTGAATCACACTCAACGGGTCTAGAAAGTGTACTGCATATTTTTGATAAGCTGGCACAATGGATGGTTGATTTTGCGCCTAACGGTTGTTTGTCGTTAAATGCTATTGCTGCTTTTCCTCAAGATATGGCAATGAAACAGGCTGTTCAGCGCCACAAAGATGAAGTTCAAGAATTGCTAGTGCAGCTGAGCCAGCGAAGCGAACTGTCGACAGAGCTTTTTTTACTTCATGAAAGCGTATCGAGTGTTTGGCCAACTATGGGCAATACCGCGGTAATATCTGCACAAAAAATTATCAAAAAATTATGGGGTTCACAAAGTCATGTTTAATATTCCAAAAATGATGAAAGGTATTTACCTTACAGGCCATGGCGGCTCTGAGGTACTTCAGTACCGTGATGATATTTCAGTGCCTAAACCAAAAGATAATGAAGTGTTGATACGTGTTGCGGCTGCGGGGGTTAATAATACTGACATCAACACGAGAACAGCATGGTATTCAAAAAATGATAACAATGACAAAGATGCCAGTTGGTCAGGTAATGCCTTGATTTTTCCTCGTATTCAAGGCGCTGATGTTTGCGGTGTTATTGTTGCTGTAGGCAATGGAGTTGACAATAAACGTATCGCAGAGCGGGTTTTGGTTGAGCCCTGTATACGTGAAGCTGATGGCCAGCAACTTGTCACCCCTTGGTATTTCGGCTCTGAATGCGATGGTGGTTTCGCAGAGTTTACCACCGTTTCATCTGATCATGCATATCCTATACAAAGCGAACTGTCTGATATTGAGCTTGCTACTTTTCCGTGCTCTTACTCAACTGCTGAGAATATGTTAACTCGAACAAAAGTGAGCAGTAAAGACACAGTATTAATTACAGGAGCGTCAGGTGGTGTTGGCTCTGCGGCAATTCAACTAGCTAAAGCCAGAGGTGCATATGTTATTGCTGTTACTAGTCCAGCCAAAAAACATCAACTGATGGATTTGGATGTTGATCAAGTTGTTTTTAGGGACGAAAAGTTGCTTGCAGTGCTTGGAGAAAATAGTGTCGACGTAGTGATCGATCTTGTTGCTGGGAAGCAATGGCCTGAATTTTTAGATATATTAAAAACACAAGGTCGCTACGCAGTTTCAGGTGCCATTGGTGGCGCTTTGGTTGCATTAGACATCAGATCGCTCTATTTAAAAGACTTAAGCTTTTATGGCTGTACTGTACTTGAGCCAGGCGTCTTTCAAAATTTGATTAGCTACATTGAACAACAGAAAATAATGCCTATTGTTGCACAAACTTTCCCTTTAAAAGAGATATATACTGCGCAAGAAATTTTCCAGAAAAAACAGCATGTAGGGAAAATAGTGCTGACCGTAGCGCCTTAAGCGTAATAACGTGCCGAAAGTTATTTCAATTAACGCAAATGCTCAACCAAGGCTACTAAGCAATAATTTTCCTGCATAACTAAACGCTTATGCTATGAGCTTTATTGCTTTTGTAAACTTTTGGAGAGTGTTAAAAAGTTGACTATGCAGTATTTTATATCAAACGCACAGTATCTATTTATTGTGGCGATTTTTTGCTGACAAATGACCTTGCACAACGGTTTATTGTAAAACATAAATATGCTATTTCATTTTTATTAATATGAGTTAACTATTCAAATATGCTGGTAAGATTAATTGTTGTGCTGTCTAATGGTTAGATTGTTAAAGTTAAAGCTTTAACATTATCTTCTTGCAACACCTAGTAGCCAAGCATGTTAGCTCATAATATGAAAGAATCCTTAATGTATGTTTTATTCCATATATGTTAGAATTTAAGGATATTATTATTTAAAATTATTAGGCGTATTTCATGTCTGAACATCCAACTTTCGACATTTGTGTTGAACCGATAGAACTTTACAAACTACTTAAAATTGCCAATATGGTTGGTGGCGGCGGTGAAGCTAAAACCATGATCAGTGAAGGCAATGTTTTAGTAAATAATGAAGTTGTTGTGCAAAAGCGTAAAAAAATTCGCCGTGGTGATATTATTGAATTTAACGGTAAAACTATTCAATTGGCTTTTAACCCCAACAAAAAATCTGCAGAGTTTATTAATACTGTAGTGTCAGCGAATAAAAACTCAAAAAAGAAAAAAAGAGCGAAAAGCAAAGCACGGCTTATAGCCTCAGAAGCGGTTACTGAATCCGTCTCTAAAAACTAGCAGCCTAGCTTTATAGGGTGAAAACTCAGGCAAGAGATTGCGTTTTTCACAAACTCAATGTGCATTGGCGTTATGGTGATGGCTATCGTTAGCGTTGACAGTAAAAATCATATTTTACGGATCAGCGCATGGCCTGATTTAGCGTTACCAATCTTGATTGTCTAAAATCACGTGAAAGGGCAAGTTGAGACTTACCTCGAGATCAATGCTTGGAAAAATAAAACATATAAAACGAAAAAAGTGGTGACGATTAAATAAAATCATCACCACTTTTGTTAATACTTATTCTCGTTAAGCTTTAACGTTTTGGTATAGGCTTTTCATAAAATATTTTACCGTCGCTATTAAGCTTATTCTTTTTACTTTGAGCTGAGTGTGCATTGCTTTTATCTACATTTTGACTTTGCTCTACTATCGGACTAATCGCTAAGTTTTCCGCCCACGTTTTTCCAGCTTGCATTGCGATAGGTGCAGTTAAATTATTGATGAAACTACTTGCCTCATTGTACTCTGGCAATATTCGTTGCGTAACATACTCAACCCTAGGCTTAATATTAGCTTCACCAATACGACCACGTTGGCCCCAAGTAACGATATACTCTTCACCAGTACTGTTAGGTTGATTGGTTACGGCAATATCCCTGTCGACATCATAACGTGCTTTCATCATGACCTCATCGAACAGCATCGCATAGTCTTCTCGCTTACTTGAGTAGTTATAGAAGTGCGGAGCATGTTCAGGGCTGAAAAAACCGGAAACATCACTTGGTGTATAATTTTTCTCACGAGTTGTTGCAGTTTCACCTTGATAACGTACTTGCGCTAAACGATACATTTCAGCTCCATTTAATGGCATTGCAACGCTGAGCCTGTCTGACACTATACCTGTGTCTTGTAGTCTATCGTTGACATTGTCTAATATGCGCTGATTAAGGTTAATGCTAGCCCAGTCACTTTGTGGAAAGTAATCATTTGCATGCGCTAATTCATGATACATTAATGCGGCAAGCTCATAGATACCGTCGCTGGTCTCTCGAGTTTCCCGAGACGATATAGGGTACGAAAAATTGGCATAACTATTATTTTTTACGTAACGCCATGGCATAACAAAGTTTAATTCGTCACCAAATGATGCCCGAAAATCAGGAGTTTGATTAATGGTATCTCTTTCATCAGGTGTTAACCATAGATCACTAGGGTCAAGGTGTATGGCACCGGTTACTGCCCAATAATAAGAAGGGCGTACATCGTATGAAATGACAATGGCTGTTGTGGCACGTAATAAGTTTTTAAAATCATTATGCTGATCGCTATTTTGTAAAAACTCTTTAAATCTTTGTCCCATCCATTGATGAGAAACAACGACACGATCCATGATATCTTCAACACTAGGAGTTGTTGTGTCATGTGCTATTAAAGGTAATTCATTAAAACGACAAGTTTCTCTTAAATCAATGGTATTGCTATAAACGCAATTAACGAGTACGTCGGCATAAGGGGAGTTGGCATTGAAAGGAAAAACAGTGGCTAAACGTGTATCGTATGCAATGTTATCATTGCTACTGATATTGGGGGCATCCTCAATGAGTATCGTCACGGTATCTTGATACCGTATTGCACCATCAGAAGCACTGACCGTGAAACTTAATAGACTATCAGCGCTGACATTGGGTGCTTGAAAAAAAACCGCAGTCTGGCCGGTAGTTGGTTCACTAAAAGTAACTGTGGGCCCAGAATCTTGTTGCCACTGGATACTGCTACTTGTTAGGTCACTGGCATTTATATAGGCACTTAAAGAAACATTACTGCCTTCTAGTACAGCATGACCTAGCCTTGCGGAAACCGGGTGTGTATCCTCTGATATAATCACCGTATGGGATAACATTTCATTAGCGCCATTTCGGTTAAAAGTTACTTCGAAGCGATACTCTCCAGCTTCATTAGGCGTAAAAGCTATAGCTTTAGAGTTCTTTGCCAAAAAGGTTACATCGCTGCCAGCGGTTTGCTGCCAATTGATGTTTGTTAAGCTATCGTCAGGGAAATAAATAAACAGTTCAACCGGCTGTGCAACTTTATTCGTTTCATCAAAACTGATGATGCCTGTTTGCGTAACAACAGGTGTAAAATCATCAATATTTTTCTTGCTTGAGTTGTCAGAGCCACCACAACCTTGTATGGCGAGTGCAACCAATAGCATTGTTTTTGAAAGCCATTTTTGCTTAGGTAAAATATCCATCGATGCCTCTATTGATAAAGTTATTAGATTAACAGACCTGATCAAGCCTAATTAAATTCATAAAAATAGCATACAAATTTATGCTTACAATTGGCATAAAAAGTGCCTTTGACTAAATGTAAGCAGGCGGTATTGCTATAAAAATATATGACGGTAGTGCTTAATATTACAAACAAGCAGTTTTAAATCAAGTATATAACCTACACCTATTCTGATCAGTTTTTCCCTGTCAGTGAAAGCTAATAAATATGGTACTTATCTTAACTATCAAGAATTTCAGTGTTGTATTATATGATTGTGGTGGTTGGGAAGATAAATGAGCATTAAGCTAGTGGATAAAACGATACTTAGTGCTCATTAAACATTGGCTATGAAGCTGGTTATTAGGTAGTTTTAGCTATTCATCTTTCTTTTTACGAATACTTAACCCTAATTCTTGTCCACGATATTTTGCGTAGTAACTCCCAGCGATAAACATAATGCTTGCTAAGATAAACTCTCCTAATGCCCATATCTTTTCATCGGCAGAGACCCATAATGTGGTTAAGCTATGCAAAAAATAAATCATCACAATGAAGTTCGACCAAGCATAAGTATAAGGGTTTCCTTGCACCAAGCCTTTTAACGGGAAAAGCAAAGGCAAGACAAACATGACAAGAATTAATGGTATTGATAGCGCGCTATCATCACTGGCAATAATCAGCCAAAATGGCATATAAAAAAGTAACGAAAAATAACCCGATAGGGTGATCTTTTTCAGCGTGTCTGTTGAAAAACGTGGTTTATTGGCCATTTTATTAATCGTTTTTTTGCAAAAGTGAAAGAACATTTTCCGGAGGGCGTCCAATAATAGCACGTGTATTATCGGTTACTATTGGTCTTTCCATTAATTTAGGAGTTGATGCCATAGCTGCGATTAATGTTGCATCATCTGCATTTGCTAAGTTTAGTTCTTTAAACTCTGCTTCTTTGGTTCGCATCATGTCGCGTGGAGAAACGTTAAGTAATGCTAATAGCTGCTCAATCTCATTAATGCTAAGCGGATTTTTTAAATATTCAACAATAGTCACTTCATGGTTTTGTTCTTCAATAAGTGCTAAAGTTTGTCGGCTTTTTGAGCAACGAGGGTTGTGATAAATAGTTAACATGTTTCTCTCTTAAATTATTATAAATGGTTTAGGGGCTGTTGTGCTTTTACTTTAGCTATTCGCTAACTTGTATGATTACAATGCGAAAAGTCTATGGTGTTTTATCCACTTTTACCGTTTTCAACAATGTTAGATTGAAAACTAGCTATAGCCCCTTGGCTTGCCTTGAAAAATCATAAACCTTATCCGCCTATTATGTATTTGGTGCAACCAAACATTCGATAAAGCGCTATGATTGTCAATTATTCAAGTGCAACAGTCACGGGTATTATTTTAACTGATTTTTTAGAGACGCTTAAGTTTTTCTTGCTGTTCTTGCAGCTGTAAAATTCGACCTTTCATTCTTTTCTTCAATAACGGGTTATTTTCAACAAAGTTATAACCTGTTTGTAGTTCATCTACGGCTTTAGGGTAAGCGCCGAGTAATGCATACACTTCAGCTTTAGTGGCATGCATTAATGCCATTTTATCTTGTTTTCTGTAAATTTGGGTAAGTAAGTCATTGGCAATAAAGTTGCTAGGGCTTACGGCCAAAAAGTCCTGAAGTAGCATTTCTGCTTTTTCATACTGCTTCGCTTCCGATAATGCATTCGCTAGGTTTAATGTGACAACTTGATTGTTTGGCATCAACAATTTCAACTCAGTCAGCATTGTTATAGCTTTGTCGTAAGCTTTTACGGCAAGGTAAGCGTCGGTTAATGCATCAACATAAAATAAATTTCTGTTATCGTTAGTTAAAAGTTCCTCAAGTTGGGTGACAGCTATTTGGTAATCTTTATTTTCATAATGTGAGAGGGCAAGACCATATTTTGCTGCTGCTTCAAAGGCATATTGCTTTTTGTCTAAACTTAGTTGAAAGTTAATAATATGGTCTTTAGCATTACCTTCATAGCGTGCAGTGATACGTGCTTTGGCCAATTCAAACTGTAAACTTGGTGGTAAAGGGCGCGGAGAATAACTTTGTGCTCTTATTCTCGCGTCAGAAATTCTTGATTCTGGTAATGGGTGGGTTAATAGCATGGCAGGTGGCTTCGATTTATAACGATACTTTTCTGCCATAGTGGAGAAAAAGTCTGGCGCACCTTGCGGATCAAAGCCACTATTTGCCAGCAGTGCTATGCCAACACGGTCAGCTTCTTTTTCATTACCTCGCGTATAGTTGATACCAGCCTGTTGTGATGCAGCCATAGTGGTACTCAGTGCTGCGATACCCATACTTGGATTAATTAAGGTAAGTAAAATACTTGAAATCATACCTGCCATGGCAAGCGGTTGTGACTTGTCTTGCGACTCTAATCTACGGGCTAAATGTCGTTGGGTGACATGTGAAATTTCGTGAGCAACAACAGCGGCTAATTCACTTTCAGTACTTGCCGTTGTGATCAAACCACTATGAATCGCAATATGACCGCCAAAAAAAGCAAAAGCATTTAACTCTTCATTGCGTATGACAAAAAACTCAAAACTATAATTGACGTCTTTGGCATTTCGCACCATACGATTGCCTAAATCATTAATATATTCGGTTAATACCGGATCATTAAGGATAGGTTGCGTTGCACGAATTTGACGCATCATTTCGCCACCTATCTGGCGTTCTTTTTCGATGGATAAAACACTAAAGCCCGCTGAACCGATTTCTGGGAGCTTATTTTTATTACTGTCTGGATTCGCGGCAAGCACATGACCTGATAAAGATGTCGCTAAGGCAAGTGATATGATGAGCGGCTTTAATTTAAACAATTTTAATTTTCCATGTTATCTGGCTGTTCAAAGCTATCTGTTGATTGAGACCGTGCATGTTTACGATAAATTTCTTTACAAAACTCGGCAATTGAATAACCTTTGATGTCAATAATATCAAATGATTCCCTGAGTAAGTTAATTAACTCTTCAACACGGTGATTAGCATAGCGAAGAAGCGCGTAATCAGCTTCATCACCTTGCTGAAAGGTAAAGGCAATAAAGGGAATTAATGCGTTTAACCTAAACAGCATTTGCATTGTTTCAGGTGTCCATTTTTTAAATGGGCATTTGGGGTTATTCAACTGTGCATGCAGTACACGTTCATTGTCGATAATTGGGTAACAATGTAATTCATAATGCTGTTCGGTCATTACGTGATAAAGCATAACTTTAGCTTTATTAACAACTACTCTATTGCCTGCTTGATCACTTTTCTCGCCTAACAGCTTGAGATTCCAATTATTCTGATCGAGTAATTGTTTGAAGGCGCTATCAAAACCATGGCTTAAAATACCATCAATATCACTCATTGAACTCATCGTTAACTGATAGATAGTAGGAATTTCTCCCCAGTTTATCTTCTTTTTGTAAGCGTTGATTTCTTTAAGGTTTGGGTTTTCAGGAAGCTTGTTCATTTAACCTCTTTTCATTATTTAAGAAATACATCAAAAGAATGCATCAATGTCATTGTAATCAATTGTCGCAAATTAGATAATCAAACTAAAGCACTGTGCATATTTTTATTTATGATATACGAATACGATGCTACACAAGATAAATGTCCGGTACCCCTGGTTAATTTACGCTTGATGCTCAGAAAATTAACCCCTATTGATAGTTGTTTGATACGCATTTGCGATAATGGTTCTAAAAAAGATATTCCTAAATTGTTAATCAAACAAGGGTTTTATTTTGAACAACGTAACGTTGATGAACAAATTGTTGAGTTAACAATAAGAATGGAAAAGTAAATATTATGGTTTCACTGTTTAGCGATTGGTACAAAAGAAATTTCTCAGACCCTAGTGCGGTAACCTTGTTGGTAATTTTAATTTGTACTTTTTTGTTTGTTTATTTTTTTAGTAATTTATTAATGCCGGTATTTGTGGCTGTTGCCATCGCATTCTTATTGGATTTACCCGTTAATAAACTTTCGCAGATAGGCTTGTCTCGAACTTTAGCTGTGATTATAGTCGTGACAGGCTTTGTTGGTTTATCTCTTATCGGTGTTCTAGGGCTAATGCCGGTTATTTGGCAACAAAGCAGTAACCTATTACAAGAAGTACCACAAATGGTCGGGCAAGGACATACTTATTTGCAAGCGCTTCCTGAACAGTACCCCCACTTGGTCAGTGCAGAGCAAATTGGTAATGTGATCACGCTAGTTAATGATAAGTTAATTGAGTGGGGAGAAATTGCGCTAAAAGCATCGCTAAACTCCATTTCTAATGTAGTAGCTTTGCTGATTTATCTAATTTTAGTGCCCTTGATGGTTTTTTTCTTTCTTAAAGATAAAAGTGTTTTATTTAATAGTTTACGTCAGTTCTTACCAAATGATCGCCGTATGGCAAAGCAAGTAGGTAATGAAATGAATCAACAAATTATGAATTATATCCGTGGTAAGTTGATTGAAATTATTATTATTGGTGCGGCGTCAACGGTTTCCTTTATGGCTTTAGGTCTTAACTATCCAGTATTACTTGGTGTGTTAGTCGGCTTATCGGTGCTTGTGCCTTATGTAGGTGCTACCATTGTAACTTTGCCGGTGTTATTGGTGGCTTTATTTCAGTTTGGTACTAGTGCAGAGTTTGGTTATGTCATGCTAGCTTATGGCATCATTCAAGCATTAGACGGTAATTTACTTGTACCTTTACTTTTTTCAGAAGCGGTCAATCTTCATCCGGTTACGATCATTATAGCGGTGATATTATTTGGTGGTTTATGGGGCTTTTGGGGGGTGTTTTTTGCTATCCCGTTAGCAACTCTGGTTAAAGCGGTTCTAAATGCATGGTCTACAACGACACAGCATGAGGTGAAAGCTGCTTAATTTATTAGCAACAGAACAACGTAAATATTGTCATCTGTTGCTAGTTATAATGTTCTGTTTTAATTAATGATTAATAGTTTTTTTATTCATTATTACCCTACTTCTAAACTCCCGGTTATAAATTCCTATAGCGCTGTTAATCCATAGCGCTATATCGTTTGCTTTTCTGCCTTATTACGTCGTATTGCCCATACCTTAGTTTCTTAATACTCGTTTGGGTCTGTTATTTATTGCTTGCTGTTCAATGTTGCGATTGTGTGATTTAAATCAAAGCAAAAAATTATCCCTATGCCACTATTACCTCGAAATTTATGTGTTGATAAGGGCAAAACATGACAGCGTTTATAAGAGGTTTAACAGCATTAATCACTACAGGTACTTTACTCTGTAGTCACTTTAGTGTGATGGCCTCTAACTCTGAACTGACCATAGCAAGGCAGCAACAACTTATTCATATGTTAAAGCAAGATTGTGGATCTTGTCATGGTATGAGTCTAAAGGGAGGGTTAGGTCCAACACTCTTACCCAATACGATGAATAAACTGCCCGTAGCCGTAATACAACATACTATATTGTTTGGTCGACCAGGGACGGCAATGCCGCCATGGAAATCTATTTTGACCGAGCAAGAAGCATTGTGGATCAGCCAACAATTACAACAAGGTGTAGAAAATCATGACTAATATAAACATGGCTAAGATGAATAAGGTGCTAGGGCTAACATTTTTGTTATTACTCGCTAGTGCATGTACGCAATCTGTTTCGCAACAATCTAACGACATTAAGGTCTCTGCCTCGACCCCGTTAAGAGCAACCGGAGATTTAGGGGTTGTCATTGAAAGGGCGACATCGCAAGTGCAAATTGTTAACCACAGTAGCAATACTATGTTAAGTGAAATAGATGGTTTAGGTGACTTATCTCATGCTTCTATTGTTTACTCTCGTGACCAGCGCTTTGCCTATGTTTTTGCCCGTGATGGCGGCTTAACTAAAATTGATATGTTACAAGATAAAATAGCCAAACGTATAATTCAGTCAGGTAATAGCATTGGTGGTGCTATCAGCCAAGACGGTAAGCTTATCGCGGTATCAAATTATACCCCAGGTGGCGTTAAGGTTTTTAATAGTGAAACACTAGAGCTAGTTGCAACAATCGATAGTAGTGCACTTGCAAACAAAGCTAAGAATGATGACGGCAGTCCTGTTCGCTCTAAAGTTGTAGGTTTAGTCGATGCCCCTGGCCAAAAATTTGTTTTTAGTTTGTTTGATAGCCATGAAATTTGGATTGCCGATTTTTCTCAAGATGAAATGAAGTTAACCAAGTTCGAAGATATAGGCTTATATCCTTACGACGCTTTGATCAGCCCAGACGGTCGCTATTACATTGCCGGTTTATTTGGCGAAGATGGTTTAGCATTACTTGACTTGTGGCATACAGAGCAAGGCGTTCGACGGATTTTACCTCATTACGGTAAAGGTGATGAAAAACTGCCAGTGTATAAAATGCCACATCTTGAAGGATGGGCAATGGCTGGGGATTATGCATTTCTTCCTGCAGTAGGTAAGCACAGTGTTTTAGTGGTGGATACTAAAACATGGTTACAAGTTGCTGAAATACCGGCACATAGCCAACCAATTTTTGTAATGTCCCAACCTGATAATCGCCAAATTTGGGTGAATTTTGCCTTCCCGGACAATAACACTATTCAAGTGTTCAATACTGAAACTTTTGAATTAGTCAAAACTTTAACGCCAGGTCCTGCTGTATTGCATATGGAATTTACTCCTCGGGGAGAGAATGTGTGGATTTCAGTGCGAGACAGTAATGAAGTACATGTTTATGACACAGCAACACAGACATTAATAGATAAATTGTCAGTAAAAAGTCCCAGTGGAATTTTCTTTACTAATCGTGCGCATCAAATAGGACTGTAATTATGGCGATGCAACTTAGCCAGTTAGAGCAAAATATTATTAACTTATATCAGAAAGGTTTTCCACTGTGCTCTCATCCTTACAGAGCGATTGCTGATGAGCTGAATAGCTCTGAGGATGATGTTATATCAGCAATACTAACACTTGATAAAGCCGGCATGCTGTCGAGAATTGGTGCGGTATTTAATCACAAAAAAGCGGGTTCAAGCACGCTGGCAGCGTTAGCAGTGCCAGAACATGAATTGGACGACATAGCTGAAATCGTTAATCAATTTGAGCAAGTCAATCATAATTATGGTCGAGAGCATTACTATAATTTATGGTTTGTTGTTACTGCTCACGATGATAAAGCATTAATCGATGTCATAAACAGCATAGAAAGCCTAACGGGTTATCAAGTGTTGGTTTTGCCGATGGAAGCGTCGTACCACATAGATTTAGCATTTAAAATTAACTTTGCTGAGTCAGCAACAGGTAAACACTAATATGAGCCAACTATCGCACAAAAGCCAACTATCGCACAAAATCCAATGCCAAGAAGAGCCTAATTTAATGGCTAAAACCCTACACAAGGTTGCAGATGAAACGTTAGATATTGCACCATTATCTTTAAAACAACAGCAAGTACTTAGGGCCTTGTTGGAGTGTGGCTTACCTCATGTCGCTCAGCCTTATCTTGCTATTGCAAAGCAGATTGCTGCCACGCAAACACAAGTATTAGCACAAATATCTCACTGGCAAGAAGATGGATTAGTTAAACGTTTTGGCCTAGTGGTTAAACACCGCAAACTAGGGTTCAAAGCTAATGCGATGGTGGTGTGGAATATTGCGGATGATAGAGTTTCTGAAGTGGCCGAACAATTATCAAGTTGTGCAGAAGTATCGTTATGTTATCGACGTCCCAGAAGGCTACCCGATTGGCCTTATAACTTATTTTGTATGATCCATGGCACAGACCGAGCGGTTGTTATCGCTCAAATTGCTGCCATGACCAAGAAATTTTCTCTGGAAGACATACAAAAAGATACTTTATTTAGTTTTAAAGCCTACAAACAGCAAGGTGCTCGCTATGGTAAAAAAGGTGATGTTAATGGATAAGTCATCTCGCCATGCACAGACAAAGTTAGCAGAATTGAGCAGCTTAGATAAGCGCCTAATTAATTTATTGCAGCGCGGCTTTCCAATCTCAGAACGACCATTTTTAGATATTGCAGAACAGTTAGGTAGTAATGAAGATATCGTGATTGAGCGCTTAAATCACTTAATGGCCACTAAGGTCTTAACCCGGTTTGGTCCTATGTTCGACGCAGTCTGCTTGGGGGGGGCATTTACATTAGCTGCACTGGCAGTACCAGAAGAAAAATTTGCAGAGGTCACTATGCAAGTAAATAGTTTTGATCAAGTCGCACATAATTATCGCAGAACTCATCACTATAATATGTGGTTTGTTGTTGGCGCAGAATCAGAAGTAGAAGTAAATCAAGTGATCAGTGATATTGAGAAAAAAACTGCATTACCGGTACTTAATACGCCTAAATTAGAAGAATTTTATGTCCAATTATATCTCCCAGCATAATGAACAACTATCAGACTTAGAGCGCCAATTCGTGTTATTGACGCAGTCAGGTCTGCCTATTGTTGCCAAACCATATCAACAGATTGCAGCGCAATTAAGCATAACAGAGACCGAAGTATTAGCGATGGCCGCTGACTTAAAAGAGCGCGGCATTATACGCCGTATTGCGGCAGTGCCAAACCATTACAAATTAGGTTATCGATTCAATGGTATGACAGTTTGGGATGTAAAGGATGAGGATGTTAGTGAATTTGGTCAAGCGGTAGGGCGCTTGCCCTTTGTTAGCCACTGCTACTTACGTCCACGACATCTTCCAAAATGGAATTATAATTTATTTGCCATGGTGCATGGCAAAACCGAAGCAGAAGTCCAACAATATCGAACTCAAATCAAAGATTTATTGATTAATGTTTTACAGGTTAGAAATGATGATTCAGATCATGGGGTAAAGTTCAAAACTAATGATATGTTGACTAGTACAGAGATACTGAAGAAAACGGGCTTGCGTTTAAAGCGCTAGCAACAGTAAAAGTTTAATAATCGCTGAGTTCAATTGCTTTAATTTAGACGATTTAACATTTAGAAGGATCAATGCAGATGTTTAGAATTTCCCAACTACTAAAAACATTTTATGATGATTTACCGGCTAATAAGGCTCACAAAATGCCTGGTCCTGTGGTTATTTGGAACCTAATACGACGTTGTAATTTACGTTGTAAGCATTGTTATTCGACATCACTTGATATGGATTTTAGTGATGAACTGTCGACAGAACAAGTAAAAGCAACGATTGATGATTTAAAAGTAGCGCAGGTACCCGTGTTGATATTTTCTGGCGGTGAACCTTTATTGCGTCCAGATATTTATGAAATAACAGCGTATGCTAAAGCTAAAGGCTTTTATGTTGCCTTATCAACCAATGGTACGTTGATTAATGAAAATAATATTGCGCAAATAAAAGCAGCTGATTATCAATATGTCGGTATAAGTATTGATGGCTTAGAAGATTTTCATGATGAGTTTCGTCGTCAAGAGGGCTGTTTTCAAGAATCAATGAAAGCAATTGATTTATGTAAAGAAGCCGGCATTAAAATTGGTATGCGACTGTGCCTAACACGTGATAATTTTGCCGATTTGCCTAAAGTTCTTGATTTAATGGAAGAGAAAAAAGTCGATAAGTTTTATTTATCACATTTAAATTACTCAGGCCGAGGTAAACGAAGCGCTGAAAATGATGCCATGTTTAAAATGACCAAAGACGCTATGGTTATGTTGTTTGAGCGAGCTTGGTCGCATATAAACCAAGGTATCGATACTGATTTTGTTACCGGCAATAATGATGCCGATGGTGCTTTTTTATTGCAATGGGTTGAAAGCAAGTTTGCTGATAAATACCCTGAAAGAATAGCTAATTTAAAGCAACGTTTAATTAACTGGGGTGGTAATGCTAGTGGTGTAAATGTTGCCAATATTGATAATACAGGCACTATCCATCCCGATACTTATTGGTGGGGACATCCCATTGGCAATGTTAAAACTGAAAAGTTTTCTGATATCTGGAAGAACACTCAAGATCCATTAATGTTAGGTTTTAGACAACATCCGCGCCCAGTAAAAGGGCGTTGTAGTGAATGTCAATATCTTGCTATTTGTGGTGGTAATACTCGTACTCGGGCATTTGCGCAAAGTGGCGATGTATGGGCTGAAGATCCCGGTTGTTATCTAACTGATGCTGAAATAGGTGTGAAAAGCAAGCACCCAGAATGTGACAACATTCCATTTTTAGCGGTTTAAACCCAACAGCAGAACTTAGGTTAATTAACACTAAGATATTAAAATATAATTTTATAAGGTAAGCGATTTTTATTCTATAATCGAATAAAGAACGATAAGGTAATGTATACCATGACACAGTTATCTAAAGAAAACCCATTGAATAAAAATGTTTTGAATAACATTAATAGAAAGTCAGTACTTCAGCCTGGAGAAGTTGCACTTGTTGGCTCAGGCCCTGGAGATGCAGAGTTATTAACTATTCGTGCGCTGCGCTTTATTGAGCAAGCAGATGTTGCTATTTATGACCGATTGGTTAGCGATGAAATAATGGCACTTTTGCCTGAGAGTTGTGAGCGCTTTTATGTTGGTAAAGAGCAAGCCAAGCATTGTGTACCACAAGGCAAGATAAATGAACTACTTGTGCAATATGCACAGCAAGGTCGAAAAGTATTACGCTTGAAAGGCGGCGACCCATTTATATTTGGCCGTGGTGGTGAAGAAGCCGAATTTTTATTAGAGCATGGTATTAGTTGCCATGTTTGTCCGGGTATAACTGCTGCATCAGGTTGTACAACGTACGCAGGTATTCCGTTGACACACCGTGGCGTGGCACAAGGCTGTACGTTTATTACTGGTCATATGCAAAATGATGGTCAGTTAAATTTACCTTGGCAGAGTTTAAGTTGTAGCTCACAAACCGTGGTATTTTATATGGGCATTAATACTTTGCCTAGCATCACTGAGCAGCTAATAAATCATGGCCGTGATGCTAACACACCAGCAGCACTTATTCGTAAAGGCACCCAGCCAGATCAACAAATTTTCCGTGGCAATATATCAACGTTAGCTGATTTAGTTAAACAGCATAATATTACCCCTCCGACCTTAATTGTGATTGGTGATGTCGTTAATCAACTGACAGACACCGCCTTAGCAAAACCAGGGTTTTTGGATGCTAAAGATTATCAGATGAAAATGCCGTTAGCAGTAAAAGCGGGTTAACTTTAAGCTATTTAACGCATTTCCTTATTCATTTATAACGTGTGAAGTCATTATGGAAAATAAAATTAAGCGAATTAAGCAACTTTTGAATCCGACCAAGATTCTACTCTGTGCATCAGCATTAGTTATTTCTTCATCTGGTTATACTCAAGAAACAATCAATCAAGAAAAAGCTGCTCAAGCCCTTTATCAAGAACATTGTCAAAGTTGTCACGGTGTTGACAGGATGGGCAGCATGGGGCCGGCATTATTCCCAGAAAATCTATCAAGATTACGTAAAAATAAAGCGATTAAAGTAATACAACAAGGTCGAGAAGCTACGCAAATGCCGGCGTTTTCTCAACAATTAAACGCCAAGCAAACACAATTATTAGTTGACTATATTTACACTAAGCCGACAACACAACCGCAGTGGACTATGGCGGATATTAAAGCAAGTAATATTCAACATTTTGATCAGTCTAAATTAGGTAATAAGCCGCTCTTTGATGCGGATTTAATGAATTTATTTATTGTTGTTGAACTAGGTGATCATTCAGCAACCCTGTTAAATGGTGATACATTTGAGCCGATAACGCGTTTTAAAACTCGCTTTGCCTTGCACGGCGGTCCAAAATATTCTCCTGATGGTCGCTATGTCTATTTTGCTTCTCGTGATGGTTGGATCAGTAAATACGATATTTATAATATGAAAATAGTGTCAGAAGTGCGCGCAGGTATTAATACCCGAAATTTAGCGATTTCTTCAGATGGAAAATATGCAATAGTCGGTAATTATTTACCGCATAATGTCGTTATCCTTGATACTAAAGATTTATCGCCAATTAAGAATATTGCTGCTGTTGATAGCGAAGGGGTCAGCTCACGAGTAAGTGCAGTATACAATGCACCACCACGCCATAGTTTCATTGTTGCATTAAAAGATGTTAAAGAAGTGTGGGAAATTCCTTATAGTGATAAAGGTGGAGTTGATGTTTATAAAGGCTGGGCCCACGATTATCGTAAAGATGGCGGTGAGGGTAAAGTCGAAAATTGGCAGGTTGCTGACAAATTTCCTGTAAGACGTATCAGAACCGCAGATTATTTAGATGACTTCTTTTTTGATCCGCAATATATTAATTTAATTGGCGCATCACGTGATAGCCATAACGGCCAAGTGATCAATCTTGATGCTAAGAAAAAAGTGGCCACTATTGCTATGGCAGGTATGCCACATCTAGGCTCAGGTATTACTTGGGACTATCAAGGTAAAACCGTATTTGCATCGCCTAACATCAAAGAAGGTCGTGTTTCCGTTATTGATATGGATAACTGGCAAGTGATTAAAGAGATTGAAACACAAGGGCCAGGCTTCTTTATGCGCAGTCACAGTAACTCACCTTATGCTTGGGTTGATGTGTTTTTTGGTCCCAACAAAGATAAAGTGCATGTTATTAATAAAAGCACGTTAGAGGTTGTTAAAACCTTAGCGCCTGTGCCTGGAAAAACAGCTGCTCATGTTGAGTTTACCAAAGATGGTAAATACGTTTTATTAAGTATTTGGGATAATGATGGTGCTTTAATTGTTTATGATGCCAATACACTGGAAGAAATTAAACGTTTACCGATGAAAAAGCCTTCAGGAAAATATAATGTTTTTAACAAAATCAATTATGAAAAGGGCACCAGCCACTAATTTACATTAAATAAGATAGGTTAATGACATTAAAAGCTTAACACTCAGGTGTTAAGCTTTTTTTATCTGTGTTGCTAAGTGTTGTTTTGGTATATCTAAGTTGAGTTAACAAGTTAAAAGTAATGTGAAACGGCTACATCAGAATCTTAATCGACTAATAACTTATGTCTGTCTATGAAGCGTTGCGGTAAATCATATAGACATAGTATATCAATGATTTGCTATTGTTTAGGTGACTCAGCTATCAAATTTTATCATTTTTAGCATTTAACATAGGCAAGGATTCAGATTGCTTTGGTGGCAATGAAGGTGTTTATATTATTAAGTTAACTATCTGAATTAATTTACTAAATAAAGAGCCAGTAGTGAAAGCTACTGGCTCTTTATTTAGTAATATTATCATCACTGATCACGGGAGATGATTTAGGTTAACTCATCGTCGTAATCACTTACCAAGTTTCTAGCAACAGCTTAGCTTGCTCTTTTCCTTCAAATATTTGGCTACTATTAATAGCTTCAATGAGATGACCTTTTGCTTCTGCTGTTCTACCAAGCTTATCTAGCGTGACGGCTAAATGGTATTTTATTTCAGCGTTGTCATAATCTTTGGTCAGTGCATATCTAAATAACGCTAGTGCTTCTAAATGATTTCCTGAACGGCTTTCAATCCAAGCATAGGTATCTATGATAGCAACGTTATCTTTTAAATAAGAATAGGCTTGAGCGGCGTATTCACGAGCCTTTTCTTGCTGGTTAAGTGAAAAATAAACGTTTGCTGCATTATTTAATAATATCGGTAATTGTCCATGCTTGATTAATAGTGCTTCATAGCTATCAGCGGCTTGTTGTAATTGTCCTGAGCCTTTATAACTATCAGCTAACGATATTTCAACAGCAATATCGTCAGGGTATTTCTTAAGCCAATTCGACAGGTAAGGAATAGCATGTTCTACATTTTTAGACCTCTTAAAGCTTCGATAAAGACCTAAAAGAGCTTGCTTTTGATCAGAAAAACCTAGCGCTGATATATAGTGCTTTTTGGCCTTTGTTATATTATCCAAAGCATAATATAAATCGCCTAAAAATACCTGCTCTAAGCTTTTACTCGCTGTTAATTTAGCTATATTTTCAATTAAGCTCAAAGCAAAGGCCTCGTCTTTATTGCTAATAACAAGATTGACCAAACCAATATGGGCAGATATTGAGTTTTGATCTGCAACAATGGCTTTCTTGTAGGATTGCATTGCTCCTACACTATCGCCAGCTTTCAATTGAGCTTGTGCAAGTGTGATATTAGCAGACGATTTATTAGCAGACTTCTTAACGTAATCTCTGAGTGCCATTATGGCTTGTTGATGTTTATTTTGTCGCTGATATAAACTAGCAATCAACTTCAAGCCCTCTAAAGAGCTAGGGTTTTGGCCTATATATAAATCGGCAAACTCGATTGCCTCAGCGAGTTGCTTTTTGGCAACTAAAGTACTAACAAGCTTAGATAGAACATAAAAACTATTAGGGGCTTGTACATGCGCTTTATTGACCCAGAGTAAGGCTTCATCATAGTTGGATTCTAGCGCATACACACTTGATAGCTCTGTCATTATCAGCGCATCTTGTGGAAACGCTATTAGTTTCTCATTTAAAAACGCTTTTGCATTTTCAAGATTATTTTCAATAATATCCATTCTTGCTAAATGTATAATAGCGGCAATATTGGCGCTATCCAAAGCCAATGCTTTAGTAAAAGCAGCTCTCGCAGCCGTTATTTTATTATTCCAACCCAACAAAGAACCCAGTCTTTGCTGAAAGTAGCTGTCGTTCGGGTATTGTTGAACTAACTCTTGTGCAATAGCGATAGCATCATCGTATAGTTTTCCTTTTTCATAGGAGTCGATCAATAAGAGTTTGATTTGAGTGTTATTAACTTTATTATCTTTTATGGTTAGTAAAGCATCTATCGCAAGTTGGTATTGCCCTGATTGCATTTTGCTTCGAGCGAGGTTTGTTATGCCTATTTCAGAGTTGGGGTTTAAGACTAAAACTTGCTTAAAATAATTTTCTGCTTTTGTTATATCCCCCATTTGCAAGTAGGTCATGCCCAGAAGTGTTAATATTTCAGCATCGTCTGGCTGTGATAAGTTAGCTTTTGAAAGCAGGTTTTTGGCTGAAATTGCATTACCTTGCTGCAAATCTATTTGCGCAATCATTTTGACTGACTGTGAATGTAACTCTACGTAACTTAGGTACTTTTCTAGGTACCTTTTGGCATCAACTAGGTTCCCATATTGAAAGTTGGTCAAACCGGCAAGAAAATAATAGTCAGGTGTTGTTTTCATTATTTCATCAGGAACAGCTGCTAAAGTTGCAATAACTTCAGTTAATTTAACATTTCCAGATTTGTCACCTTCTATATCTAAGTTAGCATTAATCAATGCTTTTAAGTATCCAGCTCTTGGCTCATTTGGTATTTCACTGATAATGAAGTCAACATGTGTTTCAGCTAAAGCATATTCCTGTAAGCTGATGTGTAACATAGCTTTTGTTAATCGTGCTGATAAATGTGTACTGTCAATTTCTAATGCTTGATCAATTGCAGCCATTGCCTCTTGTGGTTGGCCTGATTGTGCTAATATATTAGCTTTTAAGATCCAACCATTGATAAAAGGTGTTGGCTCTGCAATTGCTTTGTTAACAAAGCTGAGAGCACGGTCGATTTTTAATGTATTAAGGGCTATTTGCGCTCTTCCCAGCAATGCCATTTGATTGCGAGGAGAATATGACAGTGCTTCTTCAAACGCATTGTCTGCTGAGCGCAATAGTTTTTGACCAATTAATGCTTGACCTTTATACACTAACAACTCTGTTTCAATTTTATTTCCTCGGTTACCGCGCTTAGTTACACGTAATACATCATCGTATTTATGTTGTAATAAATACGCGTGAGCAAAAAGTGTGACTAAGCGGTTTTGATCAGCACTATAAGCTCTGGCTTTATTTAATTCTATTTCTGCTAAAGCACCTTCGCCAGTTGCCAGTAAAGCTTGCGCTAGTAAAATTCTAGATGCTAAATGATCTTCTTGTTTTTGCAGAGCATTTTTTAGATGAATTATCGAGGTGCTGATATCCTTATTTTGATACGAAATTAAGGCACTTTCATAAAGTTTGTCCGCATTTTCATCCGCATATACTTGCCATGAAAATGTACTAGAAATGACTAACAAGGCCGTGATTGTTTTCAATGTTGTCTTACGGTATGAGGAGGTAGTTAACTTTGGGAATCTCATTCTTTTCATTATAGGGCCTGTTGGTAACATTAAATTCTAAAAAATTAGCTAAGTTAATGATGATTAATTTAAATATGGTAAATACTTTTATTGCACTAGGCTAGCAAAATTACGTTATTTACTGTCTTAGTTGATAATCAATTCTTTAATTAATTTTTAATTTCGTATATTATATCTTCATGATTAAGTTGAATTCGTTGTTTTTTACATACTATTTTAAAAATAGTTGTCAATAAACTTTACACTTTGTTTTTTATTTAATAAGTTATGTCTTTGATATGGTTTAAGTTGTTGTTTTTAATTGGGTTGTTCTTTTTGGCTCGATACTTGCTTTTGGGTTTGTTAGGTTTAGTTTAAAAACAATAAGAATCATCAGTTTAAAAAGTTGATGTGAAACTTGTAAATACGTTAATTGGAATATTATGATGTCGATAATTACAAATAGTTTAAAAATATTAGCTTTTGGTGTGTTACTAGTCACAACACATGCACATGCCACAGATATAGCTCTTGATGGAACAACTGTTTCAGTCAATGATCTTGCAGATGATGGCGAAGGTGGTTGGGTTTATGATATCGATCAGATGGATGTATCTTGGGGAGCTGATAATACTATTAACGTCGATGTTTTTACAAACTTTTCAACAATTAAAAGTAACTACAGAAATAGTAATAACACCTATTATTCTGGTAATCCAGCGAAAACAATTATTTACGGCGATTTATTAATAGGCGCTAATAATGGCACTGATTCAGGTTTTAATTATGCTTTTTCATTAGGTGATTTATATAACGGTTGGAATACCCGCTTTAGTAGAATAAACCGTGTTAATCAAAAAAATGGTGGGCTTTACGCGATTGATAGTACTCAATCGGCTGGAAGTTATCACAGTTACTCTAGTGATAGAGGTGCTGTATTTGGTAATACTATTGGTAATGAACTGAATTCCAATGATTCAAGATGGTCAGCAACTAGCGGTAAATTGAGCTTTAGCTTTAATGTCAGTGGGTTAGATGCTTTTATGGATGCAACTTCATTATCACTAAGCTGGGCAATGTCTTGTTATAATGATGCTGTTCATGAAACATTTGCTGTTAATCGTGGAACTAACGAACCTGCAATTGTGCCTGAGCCTACAACTATTGTACTGATGTTACTTGCCCTAGTGGGTATGGTATATCGCCAGAGAATTAAGAGTAACTCATTTTCTGCTTAGTTTTATAAGCTATATATAGCTGAAAGTTAGTTATTTTAAAAAGCCAAATGTTTTGCATTTGGCTTTTTTTGTATTTGCTCTGTAATCGCACCTTTTTGATAACCAAAAGTAGAATAACAGAGCTCTGGTTTAAATGATTATTGAACCTTACAATCAAGTGGTAATTAAGTTTACTATTAAGGCTAATAAGTGGCTATTAACCATATCCTCAGCATAACTACTAAAGTCGTTAATGTTTGCTTTTTGATGACGACTACAGTAATAAAAACAGTAAAATAGCAATCGTTTCTATACCGTTAAGCTTGGCTGCGCAAAGTATTTCGTCACCATGGTTTTTTTGAAAAACAGCGTGAATAGGAATTACCTCATTGCAGACGAAAATTGAAAAAGGGCCAATAGTCATTGTTATTATTACGATTTGTTTATATTTACCATTGATGGAAAGCTAGGGGAGCCGAACTCTCTGGGGGAAAACTGGCAGTCGCCAGCATTTATGGCTCAATTGGGTGATAAATTAAGGGTACTTAAGCTTGTGCTAATTATTTTAGCTTTTTTGCTACTTATCATTAGATATCATTATATTAGTGACACAATCAACAATAAGCTTTTTAAAATATTTTTATAGTTTCAGGCTTTATAGTTGCCATAGTGCAAATTCCTTTACTCTGTTTAGGCATTTTATTAGCAGGCTCCTTATCAGTTAATCTTGATTATTCACCTAAAGAGCTAAAGTTTAGCGATCGTACAATCTATGCCGACACTGCGGAACCAGGAGCCATGGGAAAGGCTTATCATTATTTCTATTTAAAGTGTAAATTACCGTTAAATCGCTATGAGCTCAAGTTGCTTAAAAAGTTAGATTGGATGCCCGAATATAGTATTGAAGTGCACGGTAATAAATTAATCATTACAAATAAAAGTGGAAAGGGGAAGCTCATTTATCTGATATAACTAATTTCAATTGCAAGCTTCAACCTTAGAGGTTTATTGATATTGATGAAGCACTTATAATAAATATACTACTGTTAAATAGTTTATATTGCAGTGATTTTTTATAGATTCACTTAATGGGAGTAGCCTGGTTTTTATGATGTTTAGGGGGGGAAGTGATAAATTAGCTAGCTTTAAATTTTTGTCCGCGGTAATAATTAATCTAGTGAAATTGCTTTCATCAGATGTGTTTATTTACCTGAAAAAATTATAAACTTAATGACTTGAGACAATAAAATATATTTTTACAAATTTCAGTTACCTAAAATGAATAACAGCAGTTTACAAATCAAGGTAATGCTATACTTTTGATAAGAAAATATATTATTAATAAATAGTTAACACTTTGGAGGTTTAGTATGGCAGAGCAAGGTTCTGGTGGTAATGTTTTAGCGGCGATTTGTAGTGTGTTTATTCCTGGATTAGGACAACTAGTGCAAGGGCGCGTTATTCCTGCAATTTTATTTTTTATTTTTTGGACCGTAGCAGGCGCATTAATGTGGGTTGGTATTGGTTGGATATTACTGCCAATTGTTTATATTTGGTGCATTATTGATGCTGCTCGATACACAAATAGAGGCGCCTCATGATAATTAGCAACCACTTAATACAATTTAAAAAATACAGTATTTTTGTATGTTCTTTAGTTTTCATGTTGGGCTGTCAATCAGCTTATTACTCTGCAATGGAAAAAGTTGGTGTCCATAAACGTGACATTATGTTGGACAGGGTTGAAAGTGCCCAAACCGCACAGCAAGATGCCCAGCAGCAGTTTACATCAGCATTAGCACAGTTATCGCAATTAATAAATTATGATGGTGGTGATTTAGCCGCTCAATATGAATTAATAAATGATCAATACGAAGCCAGTGAGTCGTCTGCAAAAGAAGTTGCTTCTCGCATTGCTGCAATTGAGAGTGTAGCAGATGCTTTATTTGATGAATGGAATGATGAAATTCAGCAATACTCTAGCACTAGTTTAAAGCAACAAAGTCAGCAAAAATTAAAAAAAACGCAGCGTAATTATGAAAATTTAATTAAGTCTATGCACCGAGCGAAAGATAGAATGGCGCCGGTATTATCAGCCTTAAAAGATAACAGTTTGTACCTTAAACATAATTTAAATGCTCAAGCTATTGGTGCGTTGCAAGGTGAATACAAAGCCATTAAACGTGATGTTGAGTCGTTAGTGGCAGAAATGAATAAAGCGATAGCGCAGTCACAACAGTTTATTGATTTATTACAGCCAGAATAGTTTTTTATTCTTCGCTTTAGGTCGGGCTACTGTAAGTTCAGTTATGGTCGCCCGTTTTTATTTTAAATCAGGTGAAATACGTAATTATTTCACCGTCGAATTATCTACCTTTGATACTTCTATAGGCTGAGTTTTGGCTTGAATTATAAGTGCTCTGGTATTGTTCAGTCTTGAATATATAGGAATGTAGAATGGGTCGTTATGTTAAACGCCTTGGTCAAGTATTAGTTATTGGTTTTATTGCGCTTTATTGTCTTATTTGGTTATTGTCGCCACTCGTTATTCGCTCTGTAGTTAATCATTATGGTTTACCAAAACCTTTATCTCTCACGTCAACTTCAAGTATTCGTTATAATCCATTTACTGCTCACTTAACTATTAACAATTTAGAAATTAAAGTTAATGAGCAAAATAGTGCCCTTAAATTACAAAGTCTTGAGGCCGAACTGCATTTACATCAATTGTTGTTAGATAAAATTTACATAGCTGAATTTAATCTCAATGGTATTTATATTCCTGTAACCGTAAATGCATCATCACTTAATGTGGCTGGCATTGAATTGATAGCGGAAAAGCCAACGTCTACAACAACTGAACATGAAGCCGTTACAGAGCAAACGGAGGCAGATTTTCCTTATCAAGTTATTTTACCTAGTTTAAGCTTAACCGATGCCCATATCGCTTTATCATATTTTTCAGAAAAGCATGATATTCGGTTAGATTCACTTATTTTGGACAATATTTTACTTTCCCAAAATGAGCAAGATCTTAAACTGAATTTACGCAGCCAATTCAATGATGCCCCGATAGAAGTAGGGCTTGATGGACGTTTGTTTAGGCAAAGAGGTAAGATAGATTTAAAAATAAAAGCTCAGAATGTTGCTTTAAAATCAGCACAAGCTTTTTTACCTAGCTCAATATCTTCGCTTGATGGACACATCAGTTATTCTAGCAAAATTGCCATTGAGCTTACTCAAGAGCAGACTACTGCACAAGTGAGTGACTTTCTACTGTCTGTTGAAGACTTAAATATTACACAAGATAATTTTAATATTGCTGTAGAACAACAAAAAATTGAAACAGATTTAGTTAATGTTTTACTACAGCCAAATAACCGCATTACGTTTAATTCTAGCCTAGATTATATTGCCAAAGGTATTCTTACGAAAAATACAATAAATGAGGCGGTTTTCGCTGATATTTCAAGTATTAATGCGGATAACATTGTAGTAGGGGTGGAGAATAATATTGCAAAAATTAACATTAAACGTACCGAGTTTGGTGCTAGTCAATTCTCAAATAATCAACAACAGGCTATGCCGTCATTAGCCAGTTTTAATCAACTTGTCATTAATGCGCTTGCCTATGAACCTGAGCTTATTTCTATTGATACTATTACGTTATCTGGGCTTGTTAGCAACCTTTTATTAGATGAAAATAAGGTTTTAGCAACATTAGTTGGCTTGCCGAATCGTGCTGAAAAACCTAATGATGCTGAGTATCAGAATGATTCCAAGCCTGATAGTGGGCTAGAGCAAAATAGTTCAGCGCTTGATGGAGAAAAACAAGCGCAGGAATTTGCATTTAAACTTGGACAATTTAGCGTTGTTGACCCCGCCGTCATCAACTTTAAAGATGCTAGCGTAACACCACACTATGAACGTGATCTTGTTATTAGCCACCTGTCGTTATCAGATGTTGATAGCAAAAAGCCAGAGCAAGCAGTGCTGTTCAGTATGAAGGGCAAAAGCGATAAATATGCTTATTTAGATATAAATGCCCGTGGTTTTCCTTTTGCATTGGAGCAAAAATTCACTTTAGATGCCACGGCTAAAGAAGTCAGTTTACCAGGTGTCTCGAGTTATATTAAAGATGCGTTAAAGTACGAAATTGAAAGTGGGCAACTCGATGTCGCTATTAAAGCCAATCTAACTGGTAGCAAACTTGATGGTGATGTAGATTTATTGCTAAGGGGCGTAGAGTTTACTGCAGCAGATGATCATGAAACCGGTACGATAATAGATCAAACTAGCGTGCCCTTTAATGTGGCTTTAGGCATGTTAAAAGACTCAGATGGTAATGTTGAGCTTTCACTACCATTAGCCGGAGATACAAATTCTCCCTCATTTGGCTTTTCAGGCTTTTTAACCCTGTTGGTTAAACAAGCGACCATGTCAGCGGCGAAAGATTATTTAATCACCACATTTGTTCCTTATGCAAGTGTGATGAAAGTTGCAATGGCCGCCGGTGAGTTTGCGCTTAAACTAAGAATAAATGATTTGAATTATGCTGCAGGTGAAACAGAATTAACCACCCAACAGCTAGAGTTCAGTCGTCAGATGTCAGTTATGTTAGCCGATAGAGGTGAGGTAAATGTTAAGCTATGTGCTATAGCAACGGCAAGTGATATTGAATTAGTGGATATATCCACTATAAATCAAGCTGAAAATATTGAGCGTTTAAAAGCTATATCTCGTCAGCGCGCTGAAAATTTCAAAACACACATGGTAGAACAATTAAATGTGCCTTCCGCGCGTTTACTCTTTTGCACACCGCAAATAGATAGCTCAAAAGATGCAAAAGCAAGAATAAAATTTGTTATCTAGTAGCCTATAACTAAAGACAAGGTTACTTGCTCTTAGTCGATACACATAGTCAAAATGCAATTATGACTATGTGTCATTCTAGTCATAACAAGACAATATTTAACAATAAACCTTGCATGACTCTTTTATGCTGTATTAACGATTAGTGAACTTTTAGCGAATAATGTAAAATACTGAGTCGTTATTAATTTATCGTTATTAGTTTGTCGTTAACTTAGTCAGTTATTATTTAGCATGGCAGTGTAGGATAAAGCTCGCTTTTTATAGCGTTTACTTTTAAGGTGTTAAAAATATTAACTATAATTGGTGTCGATTGAATATTAACCTATCTAGACTAGCTAATATTATTAGCTTTGAAATGATCCGCTTATTTAAAACTAAACGTGGTTTATTATCCTTGTTAGCTTTTGCTACTATCTGGTTTATTATCCTTTATTATTTTGTCAGTTCAGCAGCAGGTATTGTCAATTCTCAGTCATTTGAGCGTATGGCAGCAGATCTTTTTGGTGCTTTAGGTTTATCGTCTCTATTGCAGTGGCCAGTAGCAGAATATGCCATTTATTGGTTAGTCGCTGTGTATTTTTTTCCAATTTTTGCCTTATCTGTTTGTAGCGATCAAATTTGTTCTGATAGGCAACGTGGCACACTACGGTTTTTAACCTTACGCTCAACGCGCACAGAGATTATTTTCGGACGATACTTAGGGCAATTGTTTATTGTTGCTGTATTGATCTTGATGACCTCAGTCGCAACGGCAATATTAGCTAGCATGCGTGATTTGAGCTTATTACCAGCAAGTTTACAGTTAGGTGCTAAGTTATCTTTTGAAGTTATTATTGTTGTCATGCCATTTATCGCACTGATGACACTATTAAATACTTGGGTTCATTCAGCTAGGCTAGCGATAGTTGCTGCCGTACTTTTCTTCAGTTTAGGGCCATTAGTTACTGCTTTTATTAATTATCAATTTGGGCATGAGTTTTATCTCAATTTATTATTTCCAGGTGAGCAAATAGAGAGCATATTATCTCAACGTGGTGATGTTACAAGCCAGTATTGGTTGCCTTTAACGCAAACGCTTGTGTTACTTT
This sequence comes from Cognaticolwellia aestuarii, assembly GCF_002000025.1. GTDB lineage: Bacteria > Pseudomonadota > Gammaproteobacteria > Enterobacterales > Alteromonadaceae > Cognaticolwellia > Cognaticolwellia aestuarii. The sequence goes on along the minus strand of NZ_MUZV01000006.1, from coordinate 260,363 downwards.
TTACAAGTAACTTAGTAATGAAGAGGGCATCACTATGAGCTTAATTATCGATGTTAAGCAATTGTCAAAGCATTATGGCGATAAAGTTGCCTTAACTGGTGTTGAATTCTCTTTAGAAAAGGGGGCTCCAGTTGCTTTAGTAGGGCCTAATGGTGCAGGTAAAACCACGTTATTTAGTTTATTATGTGGCTATATTCGACCATCATCAGGCACTATTAATGTACTAGATCATGCACCAGGAAGTGCTGCACTATTTGGTCGTTTATCAGCCTTGCCACAAGATGCTCAATTAGATCCTAGATTTTCAATTGCAACTCAGTTAAATTTTTATGCCCGTTTGCAAGGGATGAGCAGTAAGCGTGCAAAACATGATACCGCTAGAGTGCTCGAAATGGTGGCATTATCTGATGCCAGTAATAGCCAACCTAGTGAGCTATCGCACGGAATGCGTAAACGTGCAACCATTGCACAAGCTTTATTAGGTAGTCCAGAAATTGTCATGTTGGATGAAGCAACAGCAGGACTTGACCCTGCGAATGCAAAAGAAATACGTGCAATTGTTTCTGAGCAAGCTTGCGATGTGAACTTTATTTTAAGCTCTCATGATCTTAGTGAACTGGAACGTTTATGTGACCAAGTTCTTTATCTTGAAGCCGGGCAATTAAAACAACACAAAGCCGCAAATGTTAATGGTAACACTCGCTATATTACCCTTAGGATGAAACAAGACTATCCTGAAATTATCGCGACAATTTTACAATTGCAAGGCGTTAGCCAAGTTACAATGACGCAAGATAAAGAATACTTGCTAACCGTAATTAATGGGCAAAACAAGACCAGTATAGAAATGGATCTATTGGTACTTTTACAACAAAATAATTGGTTTTATGCACAGCTGATCAATGGAAAAACGTTAGAAAACCAGTTGTTCTAATTATCATATTTCCATAGTAGGGTTGTATTAGAGCAGCGTTACGCACGAGTGACTAAGTAAAAAGTAACCATGTACAAAGTAACCATGTATAAAGTAATGTTATAAAAAGTGAGGTGTTAATAACCTTGATTTGAGTATGACTTCACATCAAGGTTATTATACTGACTACTTGTTTGCCGGAATGTATTCACCTTCTAGGCTTTCAGGTATTTGGCCGTTTGATAGGTTATTAAGCCACTCTAGATAATGCTCATAGGACATGGGTTTAGCATAATAATAGCCTTGACCGATATCGCAGCCAAAACTGCGCAATGTTGCGGCATCTAAACTACTGTTAATACCTTCGGCAACAACTTCTAAGCCTAAGCCTTTAGCCATTTTAACCGACGCTTCTGCAATAACTTTACGTTTATCATCACTACAAACATTCTCAACAAATTCACGGTCTATTTTTAACTCTTGAAAGGGCAACTTATTAATTTGCGATATGGAAGAGTAGCCAGTACCAAAATCATCAATACTGATGGTAATACCGAGTTCAATAAGTTGTTCTATTGTTTTTATCGCGATATTGTTTTGGGCAAAAGAAATTGACTCCGTCAGCTCAAAAATTATTTTCTCTGCTCTAATGTTACATCGATCAATTATCTTAGATACATCGTCTATAAAGTTTGCTTGAATAAGGTCTTTACCACTGATATTTATCGATACCATGTGATTAAGCCCTGTATTTTTGGTAAGAGCAGCCTGTTGGCAAAGTGCAGTTTCTATTATCCAAAGTGTTAATGATGGCATTAAGCCAAAGTCTTCGGCAATGGTGATAAAAGTCTCCGGAGAAACACTTCCCAGTACAGGGTGCTGCCAGCGAATTAAACATTCACTACTGCAAACTTTATTGGTTTTTAAGTCTATTTGCGGTTGATGGAACAATTTAAAACCTTGTGCGGTAATGGCTTGCTGAAGATCAATCGCTAACTGTATTGAAGAGTGGTTGTGTTGATTATTGGGCTGTGTGAAATAAGCCCATTTATTTTGTTGTGATTCAGCATTGTTTGCAGCGATTGATGCATTACTAATAAGACTAGCACTCGAACTGCCATGCTCTGGAAAGGTTGCTAAACCAATATAGGCTGATAGCGGTAGTTTAAGCTCTTTAATGTAAAAAGCTTCATTAGCGGCGTGTTGGATAGAGTTAATAACTAACGTTATATCTTGTTCATTACGCGCATTATCAATGACCAGCGCGAGACTACAATTCTCTAAATAGCACAGCTTCTCATTTTGGTCAGTTATATTAAGCACTGCATCATTAAACCTAAACAATGATGATAATTTTTGGTTTAGGTGTTGAAAAAATTGAATACGGGTTTGCTCATTGATGTATAGTTCGATACGTTGAAATTGTTCAGGCTTGACCACAACAATGGTAATGTCTTGCTGCTCTGTTTCTAAAATTTGACTGATTTTATGATCTAAATTTGTCTGTCTAGGTAAATGATTACTTTGATGGTAAGCAATCATGGTTAATTTTTCTTGTTCATTACGGCGAATACGATCAGCTAAAGCGAATGCCATGAAAGTAACTTCAATCATGATAGCAAATAGAAAAGCATTACCAGTTAAAAAACTGTATTCAAGTTTATTAAGCAGTACCATAGGTTGAATAACAGCGCCGGTTAATAGCGGGATCCAAGATAAAAAATAAAACCGTGCCCATGAAAAGTCATGCTTTAAGCGGTTAAATATTAAAAATAATGCGACGATATAGAGTAGCGGTTGTAAAGAAAAAAACAACTTTGTTTGGGTTACTTCATCCAGTAAAAGAGAGTACAAGGCTGATATAAATAAAATAGCAGCAACAATGTTCGAGGCTTTATAGGCCCAATGTTTTAAACGTTCATAGCGTAGATAATATAACGTAAATAACAGTAAAAATATGACAAGTAAAAAATCTGCAAAGATCAAATATCGGTTAAATAGCTGCATTATTGCATCAGAAAAAAGATAGTAGCCATAGCCCGTTAATGACGAAAGTACGACAAATGCAGATATTAAATAGCCAATGTATAATAAATAAACTTTGTCATTGCCGGCAAAAAATAGCACCAAATTATAAATGGCCATAATAATCAATATGCCGATAAATGCTCCATACACAAGTTGTGATAGCATTTGTCGTTGTTCAAAGTCTTGTGCTTTGAATAACAGCAAAGGAATATTAGGCGGCCCAGAATTTTTCAGTTGAATGAGGTATTCACTATAACCAAATTTATTGAGTGGTAAGCGGGCGTAAGGTGCTATTTGCTGGTTTACATCGCCTAAAACTAATTGTTTATTATATATTTCTATTGGTGGTGTTAACGCATTAAGTTCGTAGATAATAAAACTGTCAAGTCTACTGTGATCGGCCATGAGAATGACTTGCTCGTCATTAATATGCTTAATCTCACTTTGTAGGTTTTCGTAAGCTGGATTTGCTAAGGTCCCCATCGGGTAATGTAAAGATAATTTTATCCAATAACTTTGTTTAGATAGTTGGTAAGGAATTTTATTTAAATCACTGTGAGTAAAGTTGGTATCCTTTAAGATTTTATCTAATGTAATGGCATTAGTCTTATCGATATAATAACTGCTCGTTGTTGTTATGTTGCTGTTTGATATGGTAATGTTTTTTTTATCTATATCATGAATGATAAGAGAAAAACTAATCACAATGCCAACTAATAGCACAGTAATTAATGCAGAAGAAAACCATTTGCTTAACTGTGAAAGTTTCAAAAAATAATGCTCATTTGTGTGAATTTAAATGTGTTAGTTTACTATAGGTCATTAGCTGATTTTTGACCTTTGGATTATGCTTTACGAGCACTTACCTTAAATGAGCGATTAGTTTGTTTGTCATCATGCTAATTTAGATAAATAATGCAAAAATGGTAAAGCCTATTCTATTTGTAAGATTATAATCTTCCTATATAAAATAATGTAGCAGAAATATTCATATCAAGGCATAGTTTTATGAAATACACAGGTGAATTTTTAATGAAAAAGCAAAAGGACTTATTTGGTCATTACTTCGCTGATTACCATTTACTTTTATGCTCGAAAGTAAAGGCCAGTGCCAAGGAAAATAACCCATTATGTTGAATATGGACTTTACAAAGCGTGTTGTGATTCATACGCATGATAAGCCGTGGCAAGCAAGTCCTTTACCGGGGGTATGGCGCAAACCTTTAGCACGTGAAAATCAAGAAAGTGGTCATGCAACGAGTATTGTCAAATACGATGCAGGTGCAAGTTTTCGTTCTCATAATCACCCTTTAGGGGAAGAAATTTTTGTGCTTTCTGGTACCTTTTCAGATGAGACCGGAGATTTTCCAGCAGGCAGTTATTTTCGTAACCCTAAAGGGTTTATTCATGCGCCTTTTAGTAGAGATGGTTGTGAGCTCTTAGTTAAGCTACATCAAATTTCTCCGTTAGATACGCAGCGTGTCTGTGTTGATACAGAGCAACAGAACTGGCAAAAGGGTAATGGCAATTTAAAAGTAAAATCTTTGCATTGCTTTGAAACAGAATCTGTTGCTTTAGTTTTTTGGCCTGCAGGTGAAGAATTTATATTGCATCGGCATTATGGCGGTGAAGAAATTTATGTTATCAGTGGTGAGTTAATTGATGAATTTGGTCGTTATCCTGCGGGTTGCTGGATTAGAAGTCCGCATTTAAGCCAACATCATCCGTATGTCGAACAAGATACTGTGATCTGGGTTAAAACCGGGCATTTAACTTAAACTGAAATACTTTTTAGCGCTTGAGTTTAGACCAACGTCATTGAATAAATCAGTTAATAAAGTTATCTCTTAGCAAAATATTAAGCTGTTTAGCGCTGTAGTATTGATCGAAAAAATCGGTTGTACCCTTGTTAAAATCCAATTACTGTAGCATTTGTTATTTTATTTAAGAAAATAGGAACCGTTCTGTGAGTATCAAACCTGATTTATCAGCCGTGAAATCCATATTGTTTATTTGTATGGGCAATATATGTCGCTCACCAAGCGCAGAAGCGGTGTTTCGTCAGAAAGCTCAAGTGCTTTCTTTAACAATAGATTCTGCAGGTGTTATCGGCTCACACGCACGGGAGAAACCTGATCATCGTGCACAAAAAGCTGGCATTGCTCGAGGATATTCATTCGATAAAATCAAAGCACGCAAAGTAACAGTACAAGATTTTGAAAAATTTGATTTAGTATTAGCGATGGATCAAGAAAATATTAAAGATCTGATCAAAATAGCTCCCGCTAACCTTCACTACAAAATTCAACTTTTTCTGGATTATGCTGAAAATTTTGATGAGCAAGAAGTACCAGATCCATATTATGGTGGTGCTAAAGGTTTTCAATTTGTCCTAGATTTAGTTGAAGATGCGAGCGACGGATTAATCAAACGTTTAACAAGCCAATAAAGCTGACGTTATTAATTATCGCTCATTAGCTGTTATAACTCTCGTCAGTAATCGTATTTGCGATGAATACTAAACCGAAGATTTCCCGGTAGTACTTTACTCATATTATCTAGTGTCGTGCTAGTTACTTTTTTACCCTGCTCAGTCACTTTGATATTAGCTGCTTAGCAAATGGTAGGGGGAATTGCCATTAGATTCTTTTTACCGTAGTCGCTTGATATAAGGTACTTTCATTGAAAACAGGGAGGGCTATAACCAGTAAAACTAGGCCAGATTTTCTGGTCAGCTCATAACAAGATATAACTTAAAAGCGAAGTAATTCACTATTACTAATTAAAAGTTACTCAGCATTAAACGACTAGAGTTGCATATAATGTCAATAACTTAACGGTGTTAATTTAAGAAAAAAAGCCAATTGTATAATACAATTGGCTTTTGGCTGTTTTAAGTTTCGCTTATGCGATGTTGATCAATGATGCAACTTAATCAAGTGTTGGTTTAGTTGGTCCCGCAGAATGGCGACTGGTAACATCACTAATAAGTGCGGTTCTTCCAGATTTAGCATGTAATGCGCGGTTTTCACTGGCAACAAATTCACGAGGAATTACGCCATGACTGACAACTGTTTCTGGTTTTGTCATAGGTGCAGACGCTTTTCCTGATGTCTTACTTGCAGCAGCTTTAACTTTACGTTTAATGTTTTTTACTTTAGCACGTACTTTCTTAGGTTTTTCACTTTTACTTTCAGGCTTAGTACTTTCAGGCTTAGTGTCAACGTTAGATTCTGTAGTATTGTCATCTGTTGATGTTACTTCAGGTGTTAAAGGTGCAGGTTCACTCGTCACGGTTTGAACAATCTGAGTTTCTTCCACTTGGTTTGCAGCGGATACTTCAGAGTTAGCAGCTTCGGTATCCAGGCTCTTACTATCATTAGCGTTTTCAGCAGTCTCTACATCATCAACTTTTATATCGGTCGCTGGTTCAACTTCAACAGCCGGCACTTCAGTTGTTTCATCTTTTACTGTTTCAGCGATGACAGCTGTTTTTTCAGTTGCTTTTGCTGGTGCTTTATCCACAGTTTCAACTTCTTTGATTTCTGGCTCATCAAAAGGTAAGTCTTGTTGAACTTCATTCGCAGGGTTATTGATAACTGCAGTTAACGCTTCCGCTTGTACTTTTTGAACTTCATCAACAGTAGGCGTTGACTCAGACACTTCAGTTGGTGCTTTGGTTTCAGCTACATTTTCATTTGAAGAAGTCGCATTTTGTTCAGGGTAACGTGCAGTAACAGGATCTTCTGTTATTTCAGTTTTAACATCGCTTGCATCAGCGTTTTGTCTACGACGTTGGCCGTGTGCACGCATGTGTCTAGGAGAACGTCGGCTTCTAGGACGTTGCTCTTCTTTTGCCTTATTAGTTGTTTGTTCAACGCTTGCGTTTTCAAGGTTTGTCGTTGCTTCAACAGCTTTGATATTTTCAGCTTTATTTGTATCAACAGTTTTGCTGCCTGTTGATACATTTTTATCTGAATTATTCGCTGGTTTTTTATTTTCAGCATTAGCATTAGTACTATTTGTATCTGTGGCATTGACTCGAACTTTCTTACGATTGTTTCGGCGTTGACGACGTTCAGCAACTTTTTCTTCTTTAGGCTTTTGCACTCTTTCTTTTTGTTGCTTAGCTGGCGCTGCTGCTTTACTTGCAGTATTGGTTTTATTGTCGTTACCATCTTGAGGTTTGCGCTTGTCATTACGTTTGTCATTACGTTTGTCATTACGCGTATCGTTACGTGAATCATTACGGTTATTACGACGTTGACCTTGACGACCTCTTTGTGGGCGACGTTCATTGGTGTTTTTAGTTGAATTTTCTGCTGACTTTTTCGGTGCAGGTTTAACTTCTTCTTCAGCAGTAAAAATTGACTTAACCCAAGAAACAATACCTGCAAATAAGCTTTTAGACTCAGCTGGTTTTTCTACGACAGCCACAGGCTCCTGTTTTTTGGGTGCTTGTTTAGGAGAAGACATGCCTTGAAGTAAGGGCTCATCACGTTTGCTGATTTCTTTATCGAATTTAGGCATAACAGCTTCTTCAAGGGCTGCTTGCTTAATCGGCATATCATAGCTTGCTTCTTCGATACCTTCGTCTTTTCTAACACGAACCACTTCATATTGCGGAGTTACCATGTTCGGATTCGGAATGATTAGAATTTTTACGCTGTGGTGCTTTTCAATATGAAATACAGAACGACGTTTTTCATTTAATAAGTAGGTGGCAACAGGAACAGGCACTTGTGCTTGTACTTGTTGAGTATTGTCTTTAATGGCTTCTTCTTCCATTAAGCGCAATACAGATAACGCGAGAGACTCAACGCCACGAACATGACCTGTACCACTACAACGTGGGCATACACCTTGGCTAGTTTCACCAATAGATGGACGTAGACGCTGGCGTGACATTTCTAATAAGCCAAAACGAGAAATACGACCTAATTGAATACGAGCTCTGTCTTGTTTGACTGCATCACGCATTCTGTTTTCAACTTCACGTTGATGACGAACTGGGGTCATGTCGATAAAATCGATAACCACTAAACCACCTAAATCGCGCAGGCGTAATTGACGGGCAATTTCTTCTGCTGCTTCTAGGTTAGTGTTAAACGCAGTTTCTTCTATATCACTGCCTTTAGTTGCGCGGGCTGAGTTAATGTCGATTGATGTTAACGCTTCCGTTGGATCAATAACGATTGAACCACCAGAAGGCAAACGTACTTCACGTTGAAAAGCAGTTTCAATTTGCGTTTCAATTTGATAATGGGTAAATAAAGGTACGTCATTAGTATAAAGTTTAACTTTACTTAGAAAGTCAGGGCGCACAATTTCAATGTGCTTTTTCACACTTTCGAAGATTTTTGGTCGGTCAATTAACACTTCACCAATATCGCGACGTAAGTAGTCACGAATAGCACGTAAGATGACATTAGTTTCTTGATGAATTAAAAACGGAGCAGGGCGACTTGCACCGGCTTCTGAAATTGCGTTCCAATGGTGCAATAGAACGTTTAAATCCCACTCAAGTTCTTCATATTCTTTACCAACACCAGCAGTGCGGACAATTAGTCCCATACCTTTTGGTAGGGCTAACTTACTCAATGATGCTTTTAAGTCAGTGCGTTCATCGCCTTCAATGCGACGTGAAATACCACCAGCACGCGGATTGTTTGGCATTAGTACTAAATAACTACCAGCAAGACTGATAAAAGTCGTCAGTGCAGCACCTTTTTGGCCACGCTCTTCTTTATCAATTTGCACGATAACTTCTTGACCTTCGCGCAGTACTTCTTTGATGTTAGGTCGACCTTGAAAGCTATAACCTTTAGGGAAGTATTCGCGAGCGATTTCTTTCATCGGCAAGAAGCCGTGACGATCAGCGCCGTAATCAACAAATGCCGCTTCTAGCGACGGTTCAATACGGGTGATTTTTGCTTTGTAGATATTGGACTTTTTTTGTTCGTGGCCAGGGCTTTCGATATCTAAATCATAAAGTTGTTGACCATCTACAAGTGCTACACGCAATTCTTCCGATTGTGTAGCATTAATTAACATACGTTTCATAGTTTGTGTGACTCATTTTAGTCACAACACACCATTGCTTAGAACACAAAGTCATCTATCGCTATGGTAACAGCAACTTGTCAGCCTCACGGGTGTCAATCTTACTACGCCATATTACGCAGCAAGCTGTTAAAAATTCTGATTCTTTAATATAACTGCGGCGTTTAACACCACAGTGAAATTGATTCTTTATGTGCTCAGCCTGTGTGCTGTGCGCAACAGAAAATTAAGTGCCTCGTTAACTTTAGTTCGATATTTTTATCGTGTTTTCTAATAATCTAACGATTGAAAATGTGACTTATTTTTTCTGTTTAATTACATAATCGCTTTATTGTGCCGGACAATATGTTTATGCGCTGTTATTGACAAGTTACACGCGTCAAATTCGCAATAGGCCTTACTTTTAATATCTAAACAATGATGTTTGGTAAAATTGTTTAATACTAACGTGGCCGCATTTTGCCTCTTACGTCTCGCTTAAAGCATCCTTTTTACTTGTTACGGCTAATATATAGCGGTAACCATCCTATTATCACACTTTATTTTCAGATAAGCCAATTAAATCCTCGTTTTAATTGGCTCTAATGTGAAAAAAATATGCTAAACTGCGCGTAATTATAGTTCCTAGTAAAATAGATATGACAGATAGCCCAAAACCCCAAGTTAGATTTTTCACGATTGATAGCGAAGATGCTGGTCAACGAATCGACAATTTTTTAGTAAAAACACTTAAAGGTGTGCCTAAAAGCATGTTATATCGTTTGTTACGCAAAGGTGAAATTCGCGTTAATAAAAAGCGTACCAAACCTGAATATAAGCTAGTTGATGAAGATATTATTCGCGTTGCCCCTATCCGTGTTTCTGAAAATACTAATACAGTTTCAACGCAATTGAATGTGGTGGCTAATTTAGAGCAACAAATACTATTTGAAGATGAACGTTTAATTGTTATTAATAAGCCTTCAGGAATGGCCGTTCATGGTGGTAGTGGTTTAAGTTTCGGCTTGATTGAAGCGCTAAGAGCTTTACGTCCAGATGCACGCATGCTTGAGCTGGTACATCGCCTCGACCGAGATACTTCCGGCTGTTTAGTGGTCGCTAAAAAACGCTCAGCGTTGCGTCATTTACATGAACAACTACGCAATAAAACGGTGCAAAAGTTTTACCATGCGTTGGTAAAAGGGCGTTGGTCGACAAAATTAACTCGTGTCACAGAAAGTTTAAAGAAAAATGATTTAAAATCTGGTGAACGTGTAGTCGTTGTTGACAATATTAATGGTAAAGAATCAGAAACGCGCTTTAAAGTGCTGCAGCATTATAAAAATGCTACGTTGGTGAGAGCCTTTCCTGTAACAGGACGTACCCATCAAATTCGCGTACATTGCCAAACTAAGGGGCACTCAATTGCCTGTGATGCTAAATACGGTCATGAAGACTTTGATGTAGAGATGAAGAGTCTAGGGTTAAAACGTTTGTTCCTTCATGCTGCTAGTATTGAGTTTACTCATCCATTAAGTAATGAGCGAATTAAAATCGAAGCACCGCTAGAGCCATCGCTTGAAAAAGTTTTGAAAAAATTAACTAAAGCAGATGTCTAATAAACATGTTTGTATTGAGTGCTTTAGTTAATTAATCACTTAATTATATAGTTAACTTTAGAACTTGGTCAGATAAAACAGGCGTTAAACGAGAAATTTACCAGCTTGATAATGGATAAAAGTCTTTCTTCATTATTAAGCTGGTTGTTTTAATACCCTTAAGTTTTTCGATTCCTTTAAGTTACATTCATTTTAGCTTACTGACGCTAGTTAAACATTGGCTCGGTATTAATTGCGGTTTAAATAACTTTGTGCAACTCAGCTAGCTCTTTAATGAGGTAAAGTAAAAATCAGTCGGATTTTTACTGCCAATGCAATGGCCTTGCTTAGTGAATGCTAGGCCGTATTGTTGACTAGTTACATTGAACTGGCTTTTTGATGAACAACATCATAAACGGAACCAAATGATTGCTTAACATTTAGGTCTAAATTGATATGCAGCTTCCTGGCTATATCACTCGATGAAATTACCCCTCTAATATGATGACTTTCTTGATCTAATACTAAGCAATGACGCAATTGATAGTTTTCAAGTGTCGAGACTACATCGCCCACTGATGCATGTAATAATTCATTATAATCGAAGGCATGAAAATCTGATTTTGGGATCATTAAGTCTTTGACCAACACGTCTTCACGGGTAATACCTTTTGAAAGTTTGGCAACAATGTTTTGCTCAGACAATTCATTGGTGCTGATAATACCAATAAAATCATCATTTTCAGCAACGACTATATTCATACGAACATGCGTTTTTATCATTAACTCTAACGCGGTAACCGCCATTGTATCGCCGTCAATCATCAGTGCTTTATGTATTTTAAAATCAGTAAAGATTTCTGCTGCCGGAGAGTTAAGATTAATTTCTTCAAATTGCTCTGGTGATATAATGTTGTCTGTCGCTGCTAAGTTAACTAGCTTTAATTTTTTCATATTTATCTCTGTTATCTGCACTGGGAAATCAGCGTTTTTAAATGTGCTTGATATCCACAGTTACTATTTTTAATCTTTATTCTTTATAAGTTAACAGTACTTCGTATAGTGATATATCAGGCTTTACTAAAGCCAATAGCTTTGAACACTATGTTAGGGTTAGGCAATGCTACTTAACTTGCATTAGGCTTTGCTACCTAAAATATTATTAACTTAATAAAGGGGTAAACGATCTTTCAATAGCAAAAACTTGATTGTTATTGAAAGCACAATGCAGTTAGATAAATTTCGGTGGGGCTCTAGAGCGAAAGCCCGTCTGATGAGCTTTTAAAAACGAAGAACTAAAATAAGGTAATATTATGTAGCCGTGAGTTGGCAGTTGAAAACAGCTTTGCGCTATTAGTGCAGTATCATCAAAATCTAAATCATCAGCTTGTTCAACTTCAGCTAAACTTTCAGCCGGATTTACTTCTATCAAATTTAAATCATTTAACGCGTTTACCCGTATCTCATGTGCTGAGACAGTTGGTAATAACATGCTTATAATGAAAATAAATTTAAACATTGCTTAAGCAAACTTAAAGTAAATGATTATCATAGTTTAAGTTATGGTGTAGCTATCTTGATAATTCAAGCGCATAACATAAATAAGCTCACTTCGTGTTAAGCTATTTTACTCAACAATGTTATTTAAATGCCGATAAGAAGCGCAACTCTCAACTTCAATAACTTGCAATGGGTAAGCGAAACTATTTTGGTGAGCAGCTAAACTGACCCATTATACTTTTATTCATCTTTTACTTAAAAAACCTTGTACGTGATGTATTTAATAACAAGATGAATAAACTGGTTATAAAGCGAATTAAGCCGAGTTGGGATAATGCGTTGCATAAGTACTATGAGCTACCGTTACTGAGTGACATTTAATACAGATAAGCCTGATAATATTGGCTAAGAGTATGCAGGGGAAAGCACCAAATCAGTATAACGAAAGCAGCAAAAAACTATTATAATGAGCTACGCAATAAATTTCTAAGTACTTTAAAAATTTCAAGGCTACTGTGCCGTTGGTGTTGTAATACATCGACGTTAGCCAACCAGCCCATTTCTTCAAATTCAAGTGGCAGCTTTATTAACTCGCCATTTTCTATCGCTTCTTTTGCGATATGATTGGGTAAGAGACACCAACCATGCCCTTGTATTGCAAGCTCAAGTAATAAAAAGTAGTTATCCGCATACCATATATCTGGGCTTATTTTTAATTGAAAGCTACTTGAACGTGTATTGCGTGAACGAATTAATAACTGCTTATGCAGCCTTAATCCATCCATGTTTTCACAAGCTCGCTCAGCTAAAGGGTGAGATTTAGCAATATATAAATCAAACTTTACCGAGCCGATACACTCATAGTCTAAGTAACTGGGAATAGTTAACTCACTAAAAATTATACCCGTTAACGGCTTTTCGTTTTTTAACATATCGATTATATCGAGACTTGATGCACTTAAAAACTCGATCGATACATTGGGGAATTTCACTTGCAGCTGTGAAATTGTATTAGCAATAAGTTTAAATGGGATCCCCTCATCAAGAGCAATCGTAATTTCTTTTGGTGTTTGGTCATTTAATGCTAATGCAGAACTTGTTAAGCGCTGATGTTGATTAAGTAAGGCTACAGCTTGTGGCAGTAACTTATGACCAGCATCTGTTAATTGCGGGTAACGACCAGCTCGCTGAAAAAGCTTCGTGTTACAGTCTATTTCTAAATTAATAATATGCTGGCTCACGACTGACTGGGCTTTATTTAAACGCCGTGCAGCCGCCGAAAAGGAGCCTGTTTCGACAGTTGTTACAAATGCTTGTAATTGTTCTACACTAAACATATCGTTTTTTAAGATACTAACTAACTATTTAATGCCTTAATAATAGATGAAAATAACAATATAGTCATTTAATAGCAGCATTAATAATGAAAACGGTAGAACGAGTATTTCAAGCACTTCTTTTTGAAGCCATAGCCCTTCTTATTGTTATACCTACATCGGTAATGATTGGTGGCTTTGATGCAGGTAAAATGGCAATCGTCGGTATAGCCCTGTCTTTATTTGCGATGCTTTGGAATTATCTTTATAACTTGATATTCGATAAATTAGCAGGTTATAACCGTAGTCAAAGAGGTGCAAAGCTACGGATTTTGCACGCTGTAAGCTTTGAGTTAGGTATGGTGGTCATAACAATCCCAGTAGTGGCTTGGTTTTTAAAGATAACATGGCAAGCAGCCATTATTTTAGAGGCGGGTTTTTTAGTATTTATGCTTATCTACACGTTAGTATTTAACTGGGTATATGATTGCTACCAACCGTACCAAAAATGGTTTGTCAGGCATTCTTCACATAGTAAAGCAGCGAAGGGGGATTTTTAAGGCTTTTAATTACTCGCCTCAATTCTGTTTTTGGCTTATTACAATATAATGTTTCGTTGAGTGCAAAGCGTTGTGGATGATATTGGTTGATAGTGAGTTAGCGCCTAAGTATGGCCTTTAGATTGCTTATAAAAGTATTAGCATGATTAGCTGAGAGTTTATTGTTAGCTCTACTGCTATTTAAATTTATTATAGCCAGTGAGTTGGCTATGAATTGCATTTAATTTTAATAGTGAGCAGTAGAGCGAGTTATATTACATGTTTATTATGAGCACTTTTGCTCGGCTAAAACATCTAGGCCATGTTGTTTTAAAAGTTCGACCAGTTTAATTAATGGTAAGCCTATAAGGGTATTCGGATCATTGCCTTCTAATTTTTCAAACAAACAAATACCTAAACCTTCGCTTTTAAAACTACCGGCACAATTATAAGGTTGTTCAGCATGGAGGTAATTTTCTATTTCAGCACGGGAAAGTGTTTTAAAATGAACAAGAAAAGGTTCGATTAAAGCTGTGGTGAAATCTAAACCGCTATCATAAACACAGAGGCCAGTATAAAAGACGACGGTTTTATTGCTAAACTTCTCGAGTTGTTTAACGGCATTTTCAAAATTATGTGGCTTTCCTAAAATTTCGCCATCACACATGGCTACTTGATCTGAACCGATAATCAATGCATCTGGATATTCGCTGGCGACAGCTTTTGCTTTTTCAATCGCTAAACGTTCAACCAGCGCTACTGGTGATTCGTGATCTAATGCAGTTTCATCAATATTGGGTTTGGCACAGTCAAAGGGAATATTAAGTTTAGCTAAAATTTCTTTACGAAAAGGTGAGGTGGAGCCCAAAACAAGTTTTTTCATTAATATAACTCAAAATATAAACAGATAGCTGTTAATATATGGACTATATTGAGTTTTTAAACAAATTTAGTTATTTTTCTTTTGACACAGGCCGGTAGGCACTTTATTATGCGCGCCTTATGAAAAATCTTAAACTCCCGATAACGATAGACCCATCTAGAAGCGCGCAGCGAAAGCTTGTGTGTGACGGATACTTTGAAGTATCTGGGATGAACAGATTGCTTGCTGTGTGTGATGCACAATGTGAGCAAGTCCAAGTGAATGCTAATTTTGCTGTGGATGAACAAGGCTTGGTAGAAATATCAGGTACTGCATCGGCAACAGTTGCATTAATTTGTCAGCGTTGTACTGAAAGTTTTGAAATGGCCTTAGAAGTAAGTTTTACTTTTAGTCCAGTGAAAGACGTTGAAGCAGAAGCTGAATTGCCGTCATATTATGACGCAATTGAATTAGATGAAAATGGTGAGATTAACCTGCGAGAATTAGTGGAAGATGAGTTATTACTCGCGATTCCATTAATTCCAAGGCACTCAATTAAAGATTGTCAGGCTCCATCTGATAGTGTTTGGGGCGAGTTGCCGGAAGAGCTAGAGAAACCGAATCCATTTGATGTATTGAAAAAACTTAAGTAGTTAATTATAGCTAATAACCGAATTTTTAGGAGTAGGCAATGGCAGTTCAAAAGAGCAAAAAGTCTCGTTCAAGACGTGGCATGCGCCGTTCACACGACGCAGTAACGGCAACGCATTTATCAACAGATCCAGTATCTGGTGAAACTCATCGTCGTCACCATGTAACAGCTGATGGCTTTTACAAAGGTGTTAAAGTAATCAATAAGTAATCTGTAACGATTACCTTGATTAATCTAACCATAGCGTTAGATGTTATGGGGGGCGATCAAGGCCCCCATGTAACACTCTCTGCTGCGATACTTGCAGTAGAAAACTTCCCTGATCTTCATTTATTACTATGCGGTGACGAAAATGTCATTGTTGATACTCTTTCAAAAAAACAACTCTATCCACATCCTAGAATAACAGTCTTCCCGACAACACAGGTTGTTGAAATGGATGATAAACCTATCTTTGCCTTGCGTAATAAAAAGCAATCATCGATGCGTAAAGCTTTAGATTTAGTACATGATGGCCAAGCTCAAGCTTGTGTTAGCGCGGGTAATACCGGAGCGCTTTTCTCAATGGCTCATTTTGTACTGAAAACATTGCCTGGTGTTGAACGTCCAGCATTAATCTCAGCCTTACCGAGTAATAAACCTAATCAACATGTTTTTATGTTGGATTTAGGTGCCAATGTTTTTTGCGACTCAAGTGTATTATATCAATTTGCCATTATGGGTTCTGTGATGGCAAAAGAAGTTGATGGCATTGAAAATCCGAAAGTTGCTTTGCTCAATATGGGAGAAGAAGACAATAAGGGCAGCGATCATATTAAACAAACTGCCAGTTATTTATTGGCGAATGATGATATTAACTATATTGGTTTCATTGAAGGTAATGATATTTTCACTAATAAAGCTGATGTGATTGTTTGTGATGGCTTTGTGGGTAATGTTGCGTTGAAAACCTGTGAAGGTGTAGCCAGAATGGTTTATACCCAACTGCAAGAAATTATTAAAAAGCACTTCTTAGCACAAATTATCGGCAAATTGTTGTCAAGTACGATAAAAAAACTGTTTAAACCTATGAACCCCGACCAGTATAACGGTGCAAGTTTGATAGGATTGCGCGGTATTGTGGTGAAAAGCCATGGTAATGCAAACGTGACAGCGTTTTACACTGCCATTGTTGAAGCGGTTACCGAGGTTGAACGGCAAGTACCAACAAAGATTAAAGATAAGCTTGAACACAGTTTATGTCATAAAGAATAAGTTAATTAATGACATATTGTTTATAAGGTTAAGCTTGATGAATTTAAGCGGTGTAGAACAATGTGCTTTTACACTGTCACAGTTAAAAATTAATATAATTAGGTCTAATAATGCAAAAAAATTTAGCGTTTGTCTTTCCCGGTCAAGGCTCTCAATCTCTAGCTATGTTAGCTGACTTTTCTGAGCATGAAGTTGTGCAAGCTACGTTTTCAGAAGCCTCTGCAGCACTAGGTTACGATTTGTGGCAATTGGTGCAACAAGGGCCTGTAGAAAAGTTAAACCAAACAAATTTCACACAACCAGCATTGTTAACGGCGAGTGTTGCTGTTTGGCGCTTATGGCATGCATCAACAGCTAATACACCAGCAATGTTAGCTGGGCACAGTTTAGGTGAGTATTCTGCCTTAGTTTGTGCCGATGTACTCTCTTTAGCTGATGCAGTGAAGTTAGTCGAAAAACGAGGTGAATTTATGCAAGCATCAGTACCAGAAGGCGTTGGTGCTATGGCTGCAGTCATTGGCCTAGATGATAAAATGATCATAGAAGCTTGTTTAAAAGCACAAAACGGTGACGTTGTTTCAGCAGTGAATTTTAATTCTCCAGGGCAAGTGGTTATTGCTGGGCATAAAGCTGCTGTCGAACGCGCGGGTGTTTTATGTAAAGAAGCAGGCGCAAAACGGGTATTGCCATTACCGGTCAGTGTACCGTCACATTGTGCGTTAATGAAAGATGCAGCAGAAAAACTGGCTGAAGAGTTTAATAATGTTACTTTTAATACACCTAACATTCCGGTAGTTAATAATGTTGATGTAGCAATCGAGACCTCAGTTGAGGCGATTAAAATTGCATTAATTAAACAATTGTATAGTCCGGTACGTTGGACTGAAACCATACAGTTTTTAGCTCAAAATGGCATTGAACAAGCCATAGAAGCTGGCCCAGGTAAAGTATTGCAAGGTTTGTTAAAACGCATCGATAAGAGCATAGTTTGTCAATCTGTTAATGACAGTACGTCATTAACTAAAGCATTAGCATCAGTAGAGTAAAATTATATGTTTTCATTAGAAGGTAAGGTTATTTTAGTAACAGGTGCGAGTCGTGGTATAGGCAAAGCTATCGCATCACAACTTAAAGCCCTAGGTGGTACAGTTATTGGAACAGCAACATCAGAGCACGGTGCCGCTAATATCAGTGAGTACTTAGGCGAAGAACAAGGTTTAGTGTTAAATGTCACTGATGATGCTTCAATTAGTGCCATGTTTGAGTTAATTAAGGAGAAACATGGTGCAGTTGATGTTTTAGTTAATAATGCCGGTATAACGCGTGATAATTTGATGATGCGCATGAAAGATGATGAATGGAATGATATCATTGAAACCAATCTCACCTCAGTCTTTAAAATTAGTAAGGCCGTATTGCGCGCTATGATGAAGAAGCGTCAAGGACGAATCATCAACATTGGTTCAGTTGTTGGTACGATGGGGAATGCGGGTCAAGTTAATTATGCGACAGCGAAGGCTGGTTTAATTGGTTTTACAAAGTCATTAGCACGAGAGGTAGCTTCACGTGGTATTACCGTGAATACGGTCTCTCCTGGCTTTATTGATACTGATATGACACAAACACTGACGGACGAGCAAAAAGAAGGCATTTTTGCGCAGGTTCCGGCGAATCGTTTAGGGAAACCTGAAGAAATTGCTAATGCTGTGGCTTTCTTAGCTTCTGATTCTGCGGCGTATATTACGGGTGAAACATTACACGTAAATGGTGGTATGTACATGGTTTAACAAAAGTTCGCTTTTTGCTTACTTTGTGTTAAATTCGAATAAATTATAAACTGTCAACAGGTTAGACCAGCGAAAAAGTAAAATTAGAAGCTTGCATGGTTGGCTTTTGACGAATAAACTACACACAATTTTGAAAAATTGTATTTTCTAGTAAAGGAAAAAAAATGAGTACTATCGAAGAACGCGTAAAAAAAATTACTATTGAGCAACTTGGTGTAAGCGAAGACGAAGTAAAAGTTGAAGCTTCTTTTGTTGACGACTTAGGTGCAGACTCTTTAGACACTGTTGAATTAGTAATGGCGTTAGAAGAAGAATTTGATACTGAAATTCCAGATGAAGAAGCTGAGAAAATTACAACAGTTCAAGCTGCAATCGATTACGTTACTGCTAACCAGTAATAACAAACGAATGTATTGATTTCAGGCGGTTTAATTACCGCCTGATTTGTTTTTATCGTTTTAAAATATTAACAGCTGTTTTAAATAAGTTAAATAAAACACCCGCTATAATTCAATTCTATCGGAGGCAGCACATCTCATGAGACGCGTTGTGGTTACCGGTCTTGGCATGCTTAGCCCTTTAGGCAACAGCCCTGAATCAACCTGGCAAAACTTACTACTTGGACAAAGTGGTATATCTAATATTACGCATTTTGATACCACAGCGTATCCAACGCGATTTGCCGGTTTAGTAAAAGATTTTGATGCACAAGACTATATGGCTCGTAAAGAAGCCAAGAAAATGGATTTATTTATTCAATATGGCGTCGCGGCAGGCGTGCAAGCTATTAAAGATTCTGGTTTAGACATCACCGAAGAAAATGCTCAACGGATTGGTGTAGCTGTTGGATCAGGCATTGGTGGCTTGGGTCTTATTGAAGAAAACCATGAAAAATTATTAAAAAATGGTCCACGTAAACTATCACCATTTTTTGTTCCTTCTACCATTATTAATATGATCGCAGGCCATTTATCTATCATGTTTGGTATGAAAGGGCCTAATATTTCCATCGTGACGGCTTGTACTAGTGGTGTACACAATATCGGTCATGCGGCACGGATGATCGCCTATGGTGATGCCGATGCAATGGTTGCTGGTGGTGCCGAAAAGGCATCAACAACGTTAGGAATGGGGGGCTTTGGTGCAGCACGCGCTATGTCGACACGTAATGATGCACCACAACAAGCTTCTCGTCCTTGGGACAAAGACCGTGATGGATTTGTTCTTGGTGACGGTGCAGGTGTAATGGTACTTGAAGAGTATGAACATGCAAAATCACGAGGGGCAAAAATTTATGCTGAACTCGCAGGTTTTGGTATGAGCGGTGACGCTTATCACATGACATCCCCACCAGCAGATGGGGCAGGTGCTGCTTTAGCAATGCAAAATGCCATTAAGGACGCGAAAGTTAATATTGCCGATATTGGCTATATTAATGCTCATGGTACATCAACGCCAGCTGGCGATATCGCTGAAACCAATGCCGTTAAATCAGTATTTGGCGACCTGGCTTATGATGTAATGGTGGGTTCAACGAAATCAATGACCGGGCATCTACTTGGTGCTGCTGGCGCAGTTGAAGCAATATTCAGTATTCAAGCATTAGCAAACAATGCAGTACCTCCTACTATTAATTTGGACAATCCTGATGAAGGGTGTGATCTAGATTATGTTGCTCATACCGCGCGCGATGCTAATTTAGATTACGTTTTATGTAACTCATTTGGTTTTGGTGGTACAAACGGATCTTTGATCTTTAAGAAAATTTAAAACTGAACTGATATACAGCTAAGGTTATTATAAATTTAACTATTAATGCTAATAGCCCTTGAACTCAATCTCTTAAGCCTGAATACTTGACCCTAGTATTCAGGTTTTTTTATGGTAATTAACGTGATAAGTTTTGTAGATGGACAAGCAACTAAGACGATTACAATTGATGATCGTGGTTTAGCCTATGGCGATGGTTGTTTTACGACGGCTTTAGTAAAACACGGTGAGATTGTAATGTTAGCACAGCATATCGAGCGCTTAGTTCAGCAAAGCCAGCAGTTAGGCTTACCTAAGTTTGACTCGATAGCGCTAGTGAACACCTTACATGACATTTCTGCTGATATTGACATAGCGATAGTTAAAGTCATGATCACTTGCGGTAGTGGTGGCCGTGGTTACTCACGTCTAGGTGTACAACAAGCTAAAGTTATTGTTTCATTACATGATTACCCCGCATTTTATCCTCAATGGCAACAGCAAGGAATTACTGTTGGAACGAGTACGCTACAGTTGGGCATTAACCCAATGCTAGCCGGTATTAAACATTTAAATCGTTTAGAGCAAGTCTTATTAAGAGCTGAATTAGATCAACGTACAGAAGATGATTTGATAGTAACTGATATAAATGGACACATCATTGAGTGTTGTAGTGCTAATGTATTCTGGCTAAAGGCTGGTCAGTGGCATACACCTTCGTTAACTACTGCAGGAGTAGCGGGTTTAATGAGAGCTAATCTTCTGTTGAATAATCCAAATATTCAACAGGGGCAATATATGCTAGATGATTTGGATAATGTTGTCGCGATGTTTATTAGTAACGCTATTTTAGGTATAGTGCCGGTTAAAATATTTAATGGTCAGCAATTAGATATTTCAGCTGTCGCCAACATGAAAAATAACCTTTAAGTATGGATAATTCAAATACACAATGATAAATAAACTTCTCGGTTTACCTTTGTTGGTTCGAAAATTATTGGTCATCTTAACAATGACGATAACATTAATTGTTTTAACTGTTATTGGGCTTTTTATTACTGCTCAAATGAAGGTACAGCAACCATTAGTCTTGGAGCAAGTGGCTTTTATTACCATTAAGCCGGGCACGTCATTTAATGCTTTTTCAAAACAGCTTGTTACCAATGGATGGCTCGAAAATCGTTTTTGGTTACGTAGTTATATTAAGTTTGCTCCTGAACTAGGCGAAATTAAATCAGGTACTTATCAAGTCCAGGCAAATATGCCGGTGATTGAATTACTGAAAATGGTAGTTTTAGGGAAGGAGCATCAGTTCTCGATAACCTTTATAGAAGGGACTACCTTTAAACAAGTATTAGCACAATTAGCACAGCACCCTCATATTAACCATCAACTCACTGATTTATCGATAGCGGCTATTGCGAAAAGATTGTCAATTGAGCAAGCGAATCCTGAAGGTTGGCTTTTTCCTGATACTTATGCCTTTACTCAAAATACAGCCGATATTGATATTATTGACAGAGCGCATAAAAAAATGCGCAAGACCCTAGATGAGTTGTGGCACAATAGAGCCACTGACTTGCCTTATACTTCACCTTATCAAGCGTTGATCATGGCATCAATTATTGAAAAAGAAAGTGGTAAGCACGCAGAGCACCCACGTATTGCATCCGTTTTTATTAACCGTTTACATAAGAAAATGCGCCTTCAAACCGATCCAACCGTCATTTATGGCTTAGGTGATCGTTACCAAGGAGATATTACTTATGCACATTTACGTGAAAAAACAGCTTATAACACCTATAAGATAAAAGGTTTACCACCAACACCGATAGCTTTGCCAGGGGCGCAAGCATTACAAGCGGCTTTACATCCAGAGTTAAGTCACTATTTATATTTTGTCAGTAATGGTGCCGGCGAACATATTTTTTCAACGAATTTGGCCGATCATAACCGTGCTGTTACTAAGTATCAGCGCAACAAGAAGTGACTTAAAGCGGCACAAGAAATTTAATATATTGTATTATGGAAGTTTAAAATGAATAAAGGCAAGTTTATTGTTGTCGAAGGAATTGAAGGCGCAGGTAAGTCCTCAGCTATTAATGTTATTGAAGCTGTATTGCAAAAGCATAATATTGCTTTTATAAAAACACGAGAGCCTGGTGGTACGCCGTTAGCTGAAGCTTTACGTGATATTGTAAAATCAGCAAGTCATGATGAAGAGTTAACACAAGAAACTGAACTTTTTTTGATGTATGCAAGCCGCAGCCAGTTAATGGCCAATAGAATTTTGCCAGCTTTAGCGCAAGGTACATGGGTGATCGGTGACCGTCATGACTTATCATCGCGCGCATATCAGGGAGGAGGACGGCAATTTGATGACAAAGTAATGAATGCGATTGCAGACGTCACGTTAAAGGGGTTTACTCCTGACTTAACACTCTATTTAGACATTGCACCAGAGCTGGGTTTAGCGCGTGCACAAGCCCGAGGCGAATTAGACCGTATTGAATTAGAAAAAATAGAATTCTTTCAGCGTGTTCGAAACAAGTATCTTACATTAGCAGCGGCGTCAGAGAGCACCGATATTATAGATGCCAGTCAAACCATGCAGGCTGTACATAGTGATGTAGCCAAAAGCGTTGAAGCTTTTATATCTCGCAAAGAAGATTAATTAATGAATACTTGGTTGCTTAATATTCAACAGCAATTGTCTAGGCAAATTTTGGCAAGTAAGCTGCCTCATGCCTTATTATTTGCAGGGGTGCCTAATGCTGGACAAGAAAAGCTTGCAGATTGGCTTATTAATGTTCTGTTGTGTCAAGCGCTACATCAAGAAAATGTTGGCCAAGAGCAAGTTGTTATTCAGCCTTGTGGTCAGTGTAAAACGTGTAAACTATTTTTGAACTCGAGTTATCCTGATCACTTGAGTATTATTAGTGATAAAAGCACTATCGGTGTTGATGTAATACGTAAACTAAGTCAATTTTTTGAGAAAACTGCACACATAGGCCAAGCGAAAACAGCGTTAGTTAATCATGCAGATCATATGACTATTTCAGCAGCTAATGCCTTATTAAAAACATTAGAAGAGCCAACATCAAATAGTTTTATCATTTTAACAACCGATCGCAGTGATCTTCTATTACCCACTATTATAAGCCGCTGTCAGCGTATTGAAGTACGTCCGCCAGTAGGTGAAAAGTTGCTTGCTGAATTTCATCAGCAGGGCGATGATGTATTTGTTAACCTGAGTCATCTTAATGAATTAAGTGATAGTGATGCAGCACATGCCTATAATGAATTTCGTACGCACTTTATCCAGTATTTAACGTTACATCGAAATCGTAATGAAGTGCTTGTGGCCTTAGCTCAACACAGTGATGGTTATCGTTGGTTAGAAAAAATAGTGGTTGGCTTGATGCGTGAGCAGTCAGGTTGGCAAACTGCAAGGTCAGATAATACACTAGTCAAGATACCTGATAAGCAGCAGTTATGTCATATCTATAATTTAGCTCAAACGGCGAACACTAAACTGAAAACATTAGTACAAGTAAATCGACAGTTTTTAAGTGAAAAACTCTTAGCAGATATTAGCTTTGCTATACGAAATAGCGACCAAAACTAGAGGGATAATTTTGGAAAATATTACACTTGAATTTATTTCGGATCGTGATTTATATCAGTCATATATGCCATTTATGAAGCACGGTGGCTTATTTATTCGTACGACCGAGCAATTTGAGCTAGCAACAGATATTAATTTAACGGTTACTTTGCCAGACTCTTTAGAGCCCTCAGAGATTAAAGGTAAGGTTACTTGGATAACCCCTATTGGCGCGCAAAATGGAACACCGGCAGGTATCGGTGTCAGTTTTGTTGAAGATCCAGATAACGTCCGTAATCAAATTGACAAATTGATAGGGCGTTTGCTTAACTCTTCAGAGCCAACCTTATCAATGTAAGATTAGCGTAAAATAAATTCATTAATAATAAAACGAGCACATTCGTGCGGAGTACCCCCTGTGTTTATAGATTCTCATTGTCATTTAGATCGCCTGAAACTCGAAGATTTTGACAATAATTTAGATAATGTCATCGATGCTGCGTCTGCAGAAAATGTTAATACCTTACTGTGTGTCAGTGTCACGATAGAAGAATTTCCTGCCATGGCAGAAAAAACGGCAAAATATGATCATGTTTGGTTAACTTGTGGTGCACATCCATTAAATCAGGACGATGAAATAGACCCCGAGCAGCTAAGCCAGTTAGCGAAACACCCGAGAGTAGTCGCGATTGGTGAAACTGGATTGGATTATTTTTATGCGCCAGAAACTAAAACTGTACAGCTAGACTCTTTTCGAAAGCATGTACGTGTTGCTAATCAATTGAATAAACCGTTGATCATTCATACTCGAGATGCCCAAGCTGATACTTTAGCTATTTTAAGAGCAGAAAAAGCTGAAAATGTTGGCGGTATCTTACATTGCTTTACTGAAAGTTGGGAGATGGCAGAGCAAGCAATTGCAATGGGCTTTTATATTTCTTTTTCAGGGATTGTTACATTTAAAAACGCCAGTGCATTGAGAGAAGTGGCAAAAAAAGTCCCTGCAGATCGATTTCTGATTGAGACTGATGCACCATATTTAGCACCAGTGCCACATCGAGGTAAACAAAATCAACCTGCTTACGTCGTTGAGGTTGCTAAGCACCTTGCAAGTATTCGAGGTACTTCTGTTGCTGAAATAGCGCAGCAATCAAGTGATAACTTTCATCGCTTATTTCCTAGTACACGTAACGTTTAATTATTAAGCGATGAAAAAAAAGCCCAAAACTATGAATAGTTTTGGGCTCAGGGAACGGCTCAAAAGGAGATGAGCCTGCGCTAATAAACTGTCAAATTTATCGAACGTCTAACATTAAACACAAGTACTAAATTTTACTGCCTCAATGAAGAGGCTAGCGAGCAATAAGCTAATAACTTAGCTTCAGAATTAAGTGTAGTGTACGGTTTTATAAATGCAAAAATTAATTTATTCTATTGAATTATAAGATGTTATTGTTAGGTTTTTTGATAAGCCCTAGTTTTAGTCATCAGAGAATATTATTTGCTAATGCCCAATGTTTTTAGTACAAGTTAGGTAATAATATCCTTCTATGTCATGATATTTAGCATGATAGGCAAGTAAAAATATAATAAGAGAACAAGTGTGTTAAATCGTATTTGGAGTGGCTTTTTTTTTGTTGCGTTTATTTCTTCCATTGTGCAATGGTTGGTTTTTGATCAAGTTTTAATTTTTGAAGAAATCGTTAAAGCTATTTTTGATATGTCGCGGATCACGGTTGAAATAGCGATTGGCTTAATTGGTATTTTAAGCTTTTGGCTAGGTATGATGAAAATAGCTGAGCATGCCGGCATTATAGATAAATTTGCCCAAATTATTTCGCCATTATTTGTGCGTCTTATGCCCGGTGTGCCAAGCGGACACCCGGCAATAGGTTCAATGACCATGAATTTGTCAGCAAACTTTTTAGGTTTGGATAATGCCGCAACGCCTTTAGGCTTAAAAGCAATGCAAGATCTACAGCTACTGAATCCAAAAAAAGAAACGGCTACTAATGCACAAATACTATTTTTGGTTTTAAATACTTCCTCGGTTACGATGTTTCCGGTTACTGTTTTTGTTTATCGCGCTCAACAAGGAGCGTTGAACCCTACTGATGTTTTTGTTCCGATATTACTTGCCACTTTTGCTTCAACCTTAGCGGGTTTATTAGCCGTGGCTTTTGTACAACGAATAAAACTTTATCAGCAGGTGATCTTACTTTACCTCGCAACGGGCATGGCATTGGTTGGAGCCATCGCAGTTTACTTCACCACACTCAGTGCTGAACTGTTAGCTCAGCAATCGTCATTAATGGGCAATTTACTGATTTTTAGCACTTTGATTAGCTTTATTTTACTTGCACTAAAACGCAAGGTTAATGTTTACGATAGTTTTATTGAAGGGGCTAAACAAGGCTTTGAAACCAGCATAAAAATAATTCCTTATTTATTAGCCATGTTATGCGCAATCGGGGTCTTTAGGGCAAGTGGTGCGTTAGATATTTTAGTAGACGGCATTCGACAAATGGTGTTTTTTTTTAATGGCGACAGTCGGTTTGTTGATGCGTTACCAACGGCATTTATGAACCCATTAAGTGGCTCTGGTGCACGCGCTATGATGATTGAAACCATGAATACTCACGGTGCTGACTCATTCGCTGGCCGTTTAGCTTCAATCGTGCAAGGCTCTACAGAAACTACTTTTTATGTCTTAGCGGTTTATTTTGGCTCGGTGGGGATTCGCTATAGTCGTCACGCGCTAGCGTGTGGTTTAATCGCTGATGTCGCTGGTATAACGGCAGCAATTGGCGTTTGCTATTGGTTTTTTGGCTAAAAGCTAAATTGTCGACACTTTTTATTTTTTGTAAAAATGAACCTCCTGCTTAATCTGAGTGAACGTCTTAACATGTTATAAATTTTAATTAGCTGAAATATCAAGTAATTAGAGGGCTATCGTCTTTTAGGTGTGTTTTACTTATCTTCTTTTCTACTCTAATATACAACTAAAGTATGATGAGTATTGTCGACAATATATCGGTTTTATCATTGACTAATTAACATATCACGCTATCATGAGGGCATCTTTATAGAAAGTGTCGACAATTATGGCGTTAGATAACCCCACAACTCAAGCCGCAGTAACGACTGCAGATAAAGTGTTTGAACAAATACTTCATGCCATTGTTAATGGCAATATCAAAGCTGGTAGTAAAATTAGCGAGCCAGAGTTAGCGAAAAACTATCAAATAAGCCGTTCAACGTTACGTGAAGCATTAAACCGCTTGGAAAAGTGTCATTTAATTGAACGTAAAGCGAATGTCGGCTCACGCGTTGTTGAATGCTCAATTGCTGGATTACTCGAAATTTATGTGGTACGTGAAGCGCTAGAGGGCATGGCGTGCCGGCAAGCAGCCAGCAATATGACTGAAGATGAAATTATGGAAATGAAGGCGATGCTCAAACAACACGCTAGCGCAAAAGCATTGCGTGATGGAGTATCGTATTATCAAGAAGAGGGAGACTTAGATTTTCATTATAAGGTGATCCTTGGTAGCCATAATCAACAACTAATTAATATATTATGCGGCCAACTTTATCACCTTGTTCGTATGTATCGTTGTCAGTTTGGTATGAATAGCCCGCGAGCAACGAAAGCGTTTGATGAACATTCACGGATTATTGAAGCCATTGCCGATCGTGATGGTGAACTAGCCGAAATATTAATGAGGCGCCATATTGCCGCCTCTAGAAAGAATATTGAAAATAAAATTGCTCTGCAACAATAGCAGTAAGCTTTAAATGACTTATAACGTATAAATGACTAAAAAAGGATAAAGCAATGTCTAATTCATTATCTCCAGGCGCTAAATTTCGTCAAGCTTTAGTAAATAATAAGCCGCTGCAAGTGGTAGGTACTATTAACGCCTATTGTGCAATGATGGCTGAGCAACTTGGCCATCAAGCTATCTACTTATCTGGCGGCGGTGTTGCAAATGCTTCTTATGGTTTACCTGATTTAGGCATGACATCACTTAATGATGTTATTGCTGATGTTCAGCGTATTACTAGCGCATCAAGTTTACCTTTATTAGTTGATATTGACACAGGTTGGGGTGGTGCGTTCAATATCGCTAAGACAATTCGTGATATGGAAAAAGCCGGTGCTGCCGCGGTTCATATTGAAGATCAGGTTGCACAAAAACGCTGTGGTCATCGTCCAAATAAAGAAATAGTGTCTACTGAAGAAATGGTTGATCGGATCAAAGCTGCGGTTGACGCACGTACCGATAAAGATTTTTTTATTATGGCGCGAACTGATGCTTTTGCTCAAGAAGGCTTAGAAGCCGCCTTGGAACGTGCTAAAGCGTATGCTGCTGCGGGTGCCGATGGCATTTTTGCTGAAGCGGTTAAAACACAAGCACATTATCGTGCATTCACAGAAGCACTTGATGTGCCTGTGTTAGCTAATATCACTGAATTTGGTCAAACAGAACTGTGGAATAAAGCACAGCTAGGTGAGTGGGGATGCGCGATGGTGCTTTACCCTTTATCAGCGTTTCGAGCTATGAATAAAGCAGCAGAGTCAGTGTACAAAACGTTGTTAGAAGACGGTGATCAGAAGGCTGAAATAGATAACATGCAAACTCGTATGGACTTGTATGATTACTTAGGCTATCACGATTATGAACAAAAGCTTGATGCTTTATTTTCTGAAGGTAAAAACAAGTAATTAATCGCTAAAATAAATTCAAAAATAATAAATATTAAGCGCTCATAATGTAATCAATACATATTGTGTGCTTAAACCGTAAGAGGAAAGAATGATGACAGATAAAAAATTATCAGGCGCAGGTTTACGTGGTCAAAGTGCTGGCGAAACAGCACTATGTACAGTAGGTAAATCAGGCTCAGGCTTAACTTATTGTGGTTATGATGTTGCTGACTTAGCTGACAATGCGACCTTTGAAGAAGTAGCCTACTTACTTTTCAATGGTGAATTACCTAATGAAACAGAGCTAGCGGCATATAAAGCAGAATTACTTGCTTTACGCGATTTACCACCCGCATTAAAAGCTGTGCTCAAACTTATTCCAAAAGAAACTCACCCGATGGATGTTATGCGTACCGGTTGTTCATTTCTAGGAAACTTAGAGCCTGAACAAGATTTCTCTGAACAGCAACAAGCCGCAAATCGTTTATTGGCAGCGTTTCCTGCCATCATGTGTTACTGGTATAAATTTTCACACGAAGGTATAGAAATTGATTGCAGCTCAGATGAGTCATCATTAGGTGGACACTTTTTGCGTTTGTTAAATGGTATAAGCCCATCAGCTCAACATCAAAAAGTCATGGATGTGTCATTAATTTTATATGCAGAGCATGAATTTAACGCTTCAACATTTACTGCTCGTGTTTGTGCATCGACATTATCTGATATGTTTTCTTGTATTACCGGGGCTATTGGTACTTTACGTGGTCCACTGCATGGCGGCGCGAATGAAGCTGCGATGGATATGATTGAAAAGTTCAAATCACCTGCAGATGCGAAAGAGCAAATGGCTGGCATGCTTGAACGTAAAGAAAAGATTATGGGCTTTGGACACGCAATTTATCGCACTTCTGATCCACGTAATGTCATCATCAAAGCTTGGTCTGAAAAGTTAGCTATCGAAAATGGTGATACATCTCTATACGATATTTCTGTCGCTTGTGAAGAATTTATGTGGGACACGAAAAAATTGTTTTGTAATGCTGATTTTTTCCATGCTTCAACCTACAACTACATGGGTATTCCAACCAAGTTGTTTACGCCAATTTTTGTTTGTTCACGTTTAACAGGTTGGGCAGCACATGTGATGGAACAACGACAAAATAATCGTATTATCCGTCCTTCAGCTGACTATACAGGTGCGGAGCCGCGTAAGGTTGTTGCTATCTCAGAAAGATAAAAAGACGAGCAGTTACCGCTATTTTCATACTTGTAAATAACGGTAAATATTGTCGTCTAGAATCAATGATGTTTATAAAGGCGAATTTAATTATTGAAATTCGCCTTTATCGTATAACAGAGAAAGTGGAATAAATTATGAATTATGATTACCGCAAACCTTTACCAGGTTATAAAATAAATGGTGTAGGAATTGATTTTTTTGATACTCGCGAAGCGGTAGAGGCGATTAAGCCCGGTGCTTATAAAACCTTACCTTATACGTCTCGTGTACTTGCTGAACAATTAGTTCGTCGTTGTGAGCCAGCTACATTGACAGACTCTCTCAAACAAATCATTGAAGCAAAGCAAGACCTAGATTTTCCTTGGTATCCTGCCCGGGTGGTTTGTCATGACATTCTTGGCCAAACGGCTTTGGTAGATTTAGCGGGTCTTCGTGATGCGATTGCCGAGCAAGGTGGTGATCCGGCTAAGGTGAATCCAGTTGTACCGACTCAACTAATTGTTGACCATTCATTAGCGGTTGAAGCGCCTGGTTTTGATCCAGAAGCATTCGATAAAAACCGTTCGATTGAAGATCGTCGTAATGAACAGCGTTTTCATTTTATCGAATGGACTAAGACAGCTTTTAAAAATGTTGATGTTATTCCTGCTGGTAACGGCATTATGCATCAAATTAACCTTGAGAAAATGTCGCCGGTTATACAAGCACGTGATGGTGTAGCATTTCCTGATACTTGTGTTGGTACTGATAGCCATACTCCACATATTGATGCCTTAGGTGTTATTGCGATTGGTGTGGGTGGTTTAGAAGCTGAAACCGTTATGCTAGGCCGTCCATCAATGATGCGTTTGCCTAACATTATTGGCGTTAAGTTAACGGGTAAACGTAAACCAGGTATCACAGCCACTGATATGGTTTTAGCGATCACTGAATTTTTGCGTAATGAAAAAGTTGTTTCAAGTTATTTGGAGTTCTTTGGCGAAGGCACTGAGAGTTTAACTATTGGTGACCGCGCAACTATTTCAAATATGACACCAGAATATGGTGCTTCGGCAGGCATGTTTTATATCGACCAACAAACTATCGACTACTTGAAAATCACCGGACGTGAACCCGAACAGGTCGCTTTAGTTGAAGCTTATGCTAAGCAAACGGGTTTATGGGCGGACGATTTAGTTGACGCACAGTATCAGCGTGTACTTGAGTTCGATTTATCAACTGTTGAGCGCAACTTAGCCGGTCCATCTAATCCACATCGCCGTTTAGCGACAGCTGATCTGGCATCAAAAGATATTGCGAAAAATCTAACGGCCTGTAAGACACAAGAAGCGAATGGTGAAATGCCTGATGGCGCTGTTATTATTGCGGCTATTACTTCATGTACCAACACCTCTAATCCACGTAATGTTGTTGCGGCAGGACTCATTGCCAAACGTGCAAATGAGTTAGGTTTAGTACGCAAACCTTGGGTTAAATCATCATTTGCACCAGGCTCAAAAGTCGCCAAGCTTTATTTAGAAGAAGCAGGGCTGTTACCTGAAATGGAAAAATTAGGTTTTGGTATCGTCGGGTACGCTTGTACGACGTGTAATGGTATGTCTGGTGCCTTGGATCCTAAAATTCAGCAAGAAATCATTGATCGTGATTTATACTCAACAGCCGTGTTATCAGGTAACCGAAATTTTGATGGACGTATTCATCCGCACGCTAAGCAGGCATTTTTAGCTTCACCGCCACTCGTGGTCGCTTATGCTATTGCCGGTACAATACGTTTTGATATTGAAAAAGACATTTTAGGGCAAGATCAAAATGGTAATGACATTACTTTAAAAGATATTTGGCCAAGTGATGAAGAAATTGATCGTATTGTTGCCACTTGTGTTAAGCCTGAGCAATTCAAAAAAATCTATACGCCAATGTTTGATTTAGGTGCTTTTGAGCCAGCTGAAAGTCCGTTATATGCTTGGGATGAAACCAGTACTTATATCCGTCGCCCACCTTATTGGGAAGGTGCATTGGCCGGTGTTCGAACCATGAAAGGCATGCGTCCTCTAGCGGTATTAGGTGATAACATTACAACCGATCATTTATCGCCTTCTAATGCGATTCAACTTAATAGTGCTGCCGGTGCATACTTGCATAAAATGGGCTTACCTGAAGCTGATTTTAACTCTTATGCAACGCATCGAGGTGATCACTTAACCGCGCAACGCGCAACCTTTGCTAACCCGAAATTGTTCAATGAAATGTGTCGCGATGAAAATGGTGAAGTTAAACAAGGTTCGCTTGCACGTATAGAGCCAGAAGGCACACAATCACGCATGTGGGAAGCCATAGAAACCTATATGGAACGTAAGCAACCCCTTATTATTATTGCGGGTGCTGATTATGGCCAGGGATCTTCACGTGACTGGGCTGCTAAAGGTGTTCGTTTAGCGGGTGTCGAAGTGATTGTTTCTGAAGGGTTTGAACGTATCCATCGGACAAACTTAGTCGGCATGGGCGTTTTACCGCTAGAGTTTATTAAAGGTGAAACTCGCCATACTTACACTATTGACGGTACTGAAACTTTTGATGTTGAAGGTACAACATCACCAGGGGCAGCAATGTCTGTCGTCATGACGCGTAAGTCCGGTGAAGTTGTTACTATTCCAGTTAAGTGTCGTTTAGATACCGCCGAAGAGGTCTCTGTTTACAGCGCCGGAGGGGTATTACAGAAGTTTGCTAATGATTTCTTGGAGTCTAATTTATAATTGCTAGTTAGCGTTTTATCGACGTTGGAACTGTTTACCTAGATGCTAATATCAGTAACTAGATTTGTACTTTCGCCTTGAACAAACGCTAACGCTCTACTTATGAAAAACACTCAGATTTTATGTCTATAAAGTAACGGCAGCAGAGCGCTATATTTTGCTGCCTTCTAAATCAAGGATGATTTACTCCCAACTGGCCACGGCAGGCTTTATTGCTGTTTATTCAGCTAACTAATTTAAGGAGTGAATGATGTCTATTGTTCCTCAAGCACACTTACCTCAAGTGAAAATTCCTGCAACATATATGCGCGGTGGTACATCTAAAGGCGTTTTTTTTAATTTAACTGAATTGCCAGCACAATGTCAGATTGCTGGTGATGCTCGTGACAATATGCTACTTCGGGTTATTGGTAGCCCAGATCCTTACGGTAAACAAACCGATGGAATGGGAGGAGCAACCTCAAGCACAAGCAAAACGGTTATTCTTGCTAAATCCACACAAGTAGATCACGATGTTGATTATTTATTTGGCCAAGTTGCAATTGATAAAGCTTTTGTCGATTGGAGTGGCAATTGCGGTAACCTGACCGCTGCAGTTGGCTCTTTTGCAATTAGCTCTGGATTGGTGAGTGCTGACAGAATTCCGGAAAATGGTATTTGCGAAGTACGTATTTGGCAAAAAAATATTAGTAAAACTATTATTGCTCATGTGCCTATTAGCCAACGGCAAGTTCAAGAAACCGGTGACTTTGAGCTTGATGGTGTCACTTTTCCCGCCGCTGAGGTGCAAGTCGACTTTATTGCGCCCGTTGACCCAAGTGAAGCGATGTTTCCGACGGGAAACTTGATTGATGAGCTGATTGTGCCAGAAGTAGGCACTTTTAGCGTTACAATGATCAGCGCAGGTATTCCTACAATTTTCTTAAATGCCGATGACATCGGCTACAAGGGCACTGAGCTACAAGAAGCGATTAATGGTGATGAACAAGCCTTGGCGAGGTTTGAAAAAATACGCGCCTATGGTGCTGTCAAAATGGGCTTAATTAATGATATTTCAGAAGCGGTATCACGCCAGCATACACCTAAAGTCGCATTTGTTGCACCAGCACAGGCATATACAACTTCTAGCGGAAAAGATATTGCTGAAAGTGATATTGATTTACACGTTCGTGCGCTTTCTATGGGCAAGTTACACCATGCAATGATGGGGACTGCTGCTGTAGCGATCGGTACGGCAGCAGCAATACCCGGTACTTTGGTCAATATAGCCGCGGGCTCGGGTGAAAGCAGTACAGTAACTTTTGGTCACCCTTCTGGTACATTAAAGGTTGGCGCAGAGGCTGAGTGCATTGATGGTAACTGGACGGTAAGAAAAGTTAGCATGAGTCGCAGCGCACGTGTTTTAATGGAAGGCTGGGTTAGGATACCTGGGAATTCATTTTAACAAGTTATAAAATGCTAGGAAAATATCAGCCCAAACTATAATACTCTGTAAAAACGCGGTTGGAGATCTCTATCTCCAACCGCGTTTTAATCAGTGTAATAGCTACTGTTTAGCGTTATTTATAAAGACCAAAAGATCCCGCAGGCCCAGGGAAAACTACTGGACTTTCAAAGCCATCTTTAGCAACACTGCTAACGCCGAAGAAATAGTTGTCGATGACAATGTTTTTTAGTTCAAACTCGGTAACGTCACCGACATATTGACTATGTGTCCATGTTGGCTCAGTGGTTAATCGCCAATGAATACGGTAACCCGCTAAGTTCTCGGCCATTTTACCTTGTGGGCGTTGCCACTTTAAGGTGGTTGATGGTTTTACTGCACCAGAAATTTCTGTCTTTGCTGGTGGTGGTGGCGCCCATGCCATAGCTGCCATGGTGACAGCATTTAATGAAGTTAATTTCGCGGTAAAATCAAAGTCGACTCCAGATAGTACATCACCAAATACTCGGCCATTCTCAGTGCGTAAGTCTTGGTGCTGACGATCGTAATGCTCGTTAGTTTCCATAATACGTACAGCAGGATAACCAACAGCATTAAAGGGTCGATGATGTCCGCCTCTGCCAAATCTATCTAACCTATAAACCATCATTACGTCGAGATTAGGAATATATTGATCAGCAATTTTATCGATATATCGAGCAACGTTTCGTGAAGCAGAATCGACTTCACCGCCGGTAAAACGACGCTTTTGTGCCTCTTCTGCTGTTTCAACAAATCTTATACCTTCAGAAAATACCCTTGCAGTCGTATTATTGATCACGCCATTAATGCCAGAAATGTTGCCGATCATGTCATTATTAATCACAGCCTCAACGCGCCATCCTTCTTTTTTAGCAATACCGGCCATGATTTTTCCGCCAAATAGACCTTGTTCTTCTCCCGATAATGCTGCATAAACAATCGTGCCAGCAAACTGGTGCTGTGACAGTACTCTAGCAGTCTCAATAACGCCTGCAACACCCGATGCATTATCATTTGCCCCTGGAGATGTGCTGGTATAATCAAGTGGGTCCGAAACGCGTGAGTCGATATCACCCGACATAACAATATAGCGATTTGGGTCAAGTTGACCACGTTGTATAGCAATAACATTAACGACTTCTGTTGGCTCAGGAATGCGCTTTTGTCCGGAAAATGTTTGTTGTTGATAGATGACTTCTAAACAGCCACCACATTGTGCAGAAATTTTATCAAATTCTGCTTTGATCCAGCGTCGAGCCGCGCCTATTCCTTGAGTATCAGATTTAGTATCTGACAGGGTGTGTCGTGTGCCGAATCCAACTAAGGTTGTAATATCTTTTTCGAGTCTTGTCGCGCTAACTTGCTGTTGAACCTCACGTAATACTAATTGTTCATTAGGGGGCACAATAAC
Source organism: Cognaticolwellia aestuarii (assembly GCF_002000025.1). Classification (GTDB taxonomy): domain Bacteria; phylum Pseudomonadota; class Gammaproteobacteria; order Enterobacterales; family Alteromonadaceae; genus Cognaticolwellia; species Cognaticolwellia aestuarii. The sequence goes on along the minus strand of NZ_MUZV01000006.1, from coordinate 224,936 downwards.
GTTAGCAGCGTATGCTGGTATCAATGTACTTAATGCCCATAGTAAGGTGAGACTCTTACCAGTGGTAGGGTTAAATGACGGAGTAAGCGAAAGTCGCTTTAAGGGAGCAAATGGAATAAACATGAACATAGGCCTGCTGTCAGTTGTTCTTATAATAGTTTAAAAGATTATCACAATTGTTAAGATTAACGAGTACATCCATCTTATTAATGTTTCAGTTCAACTCACCTTGGGATGTTTAAGGCAGCAAAGGTGAGTTGCACTAAAAGGTTAGCTTAATTGCAAATTTAAGGGAAAATAAAAGTGTTAAAGGTGCTTTAAGGTTAATATTTACCATTAAAGCGCAATAAATTTGCAGATAATTGCCAATTGCGACTGATAGCGCTTTAATTTAATCTGCTATCAGGGTATGTTATGCGTTTTATTGTAGGCACGTGTATTAATGACTAAAAATACCTTTTATCGAGACTTATATATTCAAGTTGAAGCATTGATTAATGAGGAAGCTGATGTTATTGCTAATATGGCAAACGTTAGTGCTTTATTGTTTGAGCAATTAACTGAGGTTAATTGGGTTGGATTTTACCGTAGGGTGAACGACGAACTTGTACTGGGTCCATTTCAAGGTAAAGTTGCTTGTATTCGTATTCCTTTAGGTCGTGGTGTTTGTGGTACTGCTGCTATTGAGAATAGCGTGCAACGTGTTGCAGATGTACATGAGTTTGACGGTCATATTGCCTGCGATGCTAGTACTAATTCTGAAATAGTACTACCGTTAACATTAAACGGTAAGGTCATAGCAGTATTAGATATTGATAGTATGGCCTTTAACCGCTTTGATAGTGATGATCAAACAGGGTTAGAAAAAATAATTAGTTTATTTGAAAATGTCATGATCAAGCATGGCGTGGTAAACTAATGAAAGAATTTATTGTTATTCATGATTATTTAGTCTCAGAGGCCGTAGTAGGTGACTGGGATGGTCAGGAAGAGATAATTGCTGAGCGTATTAATGAGATTTATCATACCGTTTATGACTTAGCAGAAGAAGATATTGCACCAGAGGTATTAGAGCACTTGCTTTCTTTGGTGTGGGATACGTGGATAGGGCAAGATGCCTTAGCTGAAATTGAAAGTGAAGATATTTACGATTGGTGCCGACACCTGTTGGAAAATCGTGAACAATATCTTGCAGAGCAAAATTAGAATTTTTAAAAGTTGTATTTATGGAAAATAAAACAGAAAGTGAAGTAAAAGTGGTAGCAGAGACTGCAGTAGAAACAACATCGAATGTTGAAGCTGAAGTTAAGCGTGTCAGCACCAAAGAAATTATTGCCTATTTGGCCGAAAAATTTCCTGCATGCTTTTCTATTGAAGGCCATGCTAAGCCACTAAAGATTGGTATTTTCCAAGATTTAGCTGAAAAATTAGCGGGTGATGAAACGGTAAGCAAAACACGTTTACGTCAAGCGCTTAGACACTACACGAGTAGTTGGCGCTATTTGAAAGCGATTAAAGTGGGCAGCTTTCGTATAGATATTGACGGTAATGACTCTGCAGAAATTGATCAAGAGCAAGCTGATTATGCTAGTAAAACGTTAAAAGAAAGCCAAGAAAAATTTGGTAACAAAAACGTTAAAGACAAAGCAGCAAAAAAACCTTATAAAGGTAATGCTAATAAATCAGCTAAGCCAGCTAATAAAGATGCTGTTGATACTAGCCGAAAAGAAAAATTCAATTCGGTTAAATCAAGCAAGCGTGCACCAGCTAAAGTTGCCGCAAAACTTAAACCCGTTGAAACAAGTAATGTTGTTGTTGGCAAAAATATCAAGGTACAGTTAGGGCAATCGTCTATGGATGCTGTTATCACTGAAGTTTCTGGTAAAGATGTTAGTGTTCAGTTGAATTCAGGTATGGTTGTTAAAACACAAGTTAAAAATATTTTTACAGAATAAATTTGGAGTATGTGCATGCATAAATTTTGTCGTATAGCTGTTGCAGTAGCATTATCAATTGCCAGTATCTCGGTATTAGCTCAAGAGAAAGAGGTTGATAAAGATTTACCAGTATTAGCTCCTGAAAGCCAACATGCTACTTCCACGAAGCGAATTACGGCGCAGTTTACACGTGCACATTACAAAAAAATAAAAATTGACGACTCGCTTTCTGAACAAATTTTTGATCGTTATATTAAGCAATTAGATTATGCTCGAAATGTTTTTCTTGCCTCTGATGTTGAAAGTTTTGCTCAATATCGTGATGATTTCGATACAGTTATAGCTCGTGGTAAACTTGATATTGCTTATCAGATTTATAATTTAAATTTGCAACGTCGATTAGAGCGCTACGAATATGCTATTAGCTTGTTAGAAAATGAGCAGCCGTTTAACTTCGAACTTGATGAATCCTATAATTTTGATCGTGAAGACGCACAAAGGCCAACTTCTGTTGCTGAGCTAAATGAATTATGGCGCAAAAAGGTTAAATACGATGCGCTTAATTTAACACTGGCTGGTAAAGAGTGGGGAAAAATTCAAGAAGTTTTAGGTAAACGGTATCGTTATGCAATTAAACGCTTAAAGCAGAGTGAAAGTGAAGATGTTTTTCAAATTGTAATGAACAGCTTTGCCCGTGTTGTAGAGCCACATACGTCTTACTTATCACCACGTAACGCCGAACGTTTTCAAATGGAGATGAATTTATCACTTGAAGGCATTGGGGCGGTACTGCGTGCGGAAGAAGATTACACCGTTATTCAAAGTGTGGTTTCTGGTGGTCCAGCAGATAAGTCGAAAGAATTAAAACCTAAAGACCGAATTGTTGGTGTCTCACAAGATGACAAAGACTTTGTCGATGTTATTGGTTGGCGCTTAGATGATGTAGTTGAGTTAATCAAAGGCCCGAAGGGCAGCAAAGTAAGACTACAAATTTTAGGTGCAGAATCAGAAGACGATAGTAGTATTAAAGTTGTTTCAATTGTACGAGATACTATCAAACTTGAAGACCGTGCAGCAAAGTCAGAAGTTTATTATGAAAAAGAAGGTGATGAAAATACCACTAAGCTTGGTGTTATCACTATTCCAAGCTTCTATAACCACCTTTCTCGTGATGTTAAGCTTGAAATTGCAAAATTAAAAGAACAAAACGTTGCGGGTATTATTGTTGATTTGCGTGGTAATGGTGGTGGTTCATTAACTGAAGCAACCTTGTTGACCGGCTTATTTATTGACAAAGGTCCGGTAGTACAAGTCCGTGACGGCGCTAATCGGGTTAATGTGAACAGTGATAAAGATGGCATTAGTTTTTATGATGGACCATTAACGGTTATGGTTGATCGTTATAGTGCTTCAGCGTCAGAAATATTCTCGGCGGCAATTCAAGATTATGGTCGTGGCGTTATTGTTGGTGAACATACCTTTGGTAAAGGCACTGTTCAACAGCACAGGGGCTTAGGGCGAGTATATGACTTGTATGAAAAACCGTTTGGTAGCATTCAATTTACCATCGCTAAATTTTACCGCATCAATGGCGGAAGTACTCAACATCGTGGCGTGTTGCCTGATATCGAGTTCCCTTCAGCGATAGACCCTGCAGATTGGGGTGAAAGTAAAGAAGAGAACGCACTACCTTGGGATCAAATCCCTAAAGCTCGCTACAATAAACTTAATGACATTAGCCAAGACGTTGCTTATTTAAGTTCACTGCATAACTCTCGAATTTTGGAAAACAAAGAGTTTAATTACTTGTTATCAGATATTGAAGAGTACAAAGCAGAAAAAGACGATAAAACCATCTCGCTAAATTTAGCTAAACGTAAAGCAAAAAGAGAAGCTCGAAAAGCTAAACAGTTAGAACGTGCTAATGAACGCCTTGCTCTTATGGGTAAAGCGAAAGTAACAAGCTTAGATGATTTGCCAGAAGATTTAGATGAACTTGACCCGTTTTTGGATGAAACTGCTAAAATCACCTTTGATTTAGTTTCGTTGGGAAAAATCGCGAAAAAGTAAATATTTCTATGGTCGCATATTAACAGCCACCTTAGGGTGGCTTTTTAATGTCTAATTACCCTGTTAATGTCACCGGGAACGATACCGCGCCATTAAATAGTGACTAGCAGAGCACAGTTTGTATGAATTACTATAGCTGCATAGTTATTCTGCAAAACCGTATAAACAAAGGGCTTGTTAGTTGAGATTTGTCAAAAAAAACTTGCACAATCTGTTAACAGTCGGCATGTTAGCTATCACAAATAATTAATCACTATAATAACTAAGATAATAAGGTGTAAATTTATCTATGTCTGATCCTCAATCGCTTCGACAACCTTCAATGCTGGACGCAATAATCCCAATTATTGTCCTGATTTGTTTATTAATTGCTGCCGTTACTTTTTTTGGTGATGGTTCATCATCAGGACCTAATCAAATAGCATTGCTTTTGGCTACCGGGGTTGCTGCTGTTATAGGGCTTAAAAATGGTCACACTTGGCACGCGATGGAAAAAGCAATTATTCACGGTATATCTATCTCGCTAGGTGCGGTTTTAATTCTGTTAGCAGTAGGATCTCTGATTGGCACTTGGTTGTTATCCGGTACCGTGCCCACGATGGTTTATTATGGCCTTCAAATTATTGATCCTAGTTGGTTTTATGCCGCAACTTGTTTAGTTTGTGGGGTGGTTGCCATGAGTATTGGTAGTTCATGGACAACAGCAGCAACAGTGGGGGTAGCATTTATCGGTATTGCCGGAGGTTTTGAACTATCAACTTCTGTTACCGCTGGTGCAGTAATATCAGGGGCTTATTTTGGTGATAAACTATCACCGCTTTCAGAAACAACTAATTTGGCCCCAGCCGTAGCAGGCAGTGAGCTATTTGAACATATCCGCTATATGTTATGGACAACAATCCCTTCAATCACTATTGCGCTGATTCTATTCCTTATAATTGGCTTTAATCATTCTTCATCTGAGATAGGTAATACAGACAGTATTGTGTCTTTGACCAATACCTTAGAAAACACTTACAACATCTCAGCATTGAATTTAATACCATTATTTATTTTATTAGCATTAGCTTGTAAAAAAATGCCAGCATTTCCAGCTGTTGCTATTGGCGCGATTATCGGTGCTATTTGGGCGTTAATTTTTCAACAAGAATTAATTTTAGCAATGGCAGAAGAAGGAGTGGAATCAACAAGAGCGATTATCATGGTGGTATGGACTGCTTTCTTTGATGGTGTGGTGGTTGAAACTGGCAATATAGAGATTGACGAACTGTTGAGCCGTGGTGGTATGGCCGGGATGTTAAATACAATTTGGTTAGTAGTTACAGCCTTAAGCTTTGGTGCTATTCTCGAGCATTTAGGTATGCTGAAAAAGTTTGTTGAATCAATTTTAGCAACGGCAAAATCAACCGGTAGTTTAATTGCCAGCACTGTTGCTACCTGTATAGGTACTAATTTGATCACTGCTGATCAATATATGGCAATTGTGATGCCAGGTAGAATGTATAAAGAAGAGTACGAAAAAAGAGGCTTACATCCGGTATTATTGAGTCGAACTTTGGAAGATTCAGGTACCATAACTTCGCCATTAATACCATGGAATACATGTGGTGCCTTTATGTTTGGTGCATTAGCTCTGACATCTTACGATTATATATTCTATTGTTTTTTCAATTTGATTAATCCTATTTTAGCGATTGCCTATGGTTACTTAGGTTTTAAAATAAAAAAAATAGTGACAAATCCCTAAATTATTTTAACAATTAATAAATATGCATAAAGCCTGTCTCGTACAGGCTTTTTTTATTTCACAGACAAACGTTATAATGGGCACATAAGTGCCAACCAAATAAAGTTTTTTATTAAGGATTTACATGAGTGATTTTACCCCACGTTATTTAGCTGATTATTGTGAAGCAAATTTTTCTATTGCGACTGTCGAGCTAACTTTTGCACTCGATGAATATAAAACTCGGGTAACTAACCGAATGAAATTAACTCGAGTCAAAGACGACAATCAACCCTTAGTGTTAGATGGTGAACACTTAACTTTAGTTGCTGTTTTAATTGATGACCAAGCGCTTAATGTTGATGATTATCAAGTCAGTGATAGCTGTTTAACTATTTCGACTGATCGCAAAGAATTCATGCTAGAAATTATTACTGAAATCAACCCTGTTGAAAATACGGCACTTGAAGGTTTATTTAAGTCAGGTGATGCTTATTGTACTCAGTGTGAGGCTGAAGGCTTTAGACGCATTAGTTATTATCTTGACCGCCCAGATGTAATGGCAACTTTTACCACTAAAGTTATAGCTGATAAAGTAAAGTTTCCTTACTTGTTATCTAATGGTAATAAGGTTGCGGAAGGTGATTTAGCTGATGGTCAACATTTTGTGCAATGGCATGACCCTTTTCCGAAACCTTGTTATTTATTTGCGTTGGTCGCTGGAGATTTTGATGTTCTATCAGATAATTATCGTACGGGATCTGGCCGTGACGTTGCATTAGAAATATTTGTAGATAAAGGTAACCTTCATAAGGCCGATCATGCAATGGCATCGTTAAAGCACTCAATGAAGTGGGATGAAGAAACCTTTGGACTTGAATATGATCTCGATATTTATATGATAGTCGCGGTCGATTTTTTCAATATGGGGGCGATGGAAAATAAAGGCCTAAATGTTTTTAACAGTAAATTTGTTTTAGCGGACGAAACAAGCGCTACTGATGTTGATTACTTTAACGTTGAAGCTGTTATTGCACACGAATATTTTCACAACTGGACCGGTAATCGCGTGACTTGTCGCGATTGGTTTCAATTAAGTTTAAAAGAAGGCTTAACGGTCTTTCGCGATCAACAATTTAGTGCTGATATGCACTCAGCAGCAGTAACCCGTATTCAAAACGTGAGAGTGTTACGCTCAATGCAGTTTGCTGAAGACGCTGGTCCAATGGCTCACCCAATTCGCCCAGAAAAAGTTATTGAAATGAATAACTTCTATACTCTAACGGTTTATGAGAAGGGCGCTGAAGTTATTCGCATGATCCATACTCTGTTAGGGGCTGAAAAATTTAGGCAAGGTATCGATTTATATTTTGCACGATTCGATGGTATGGCAGTGACTTGTGATGACTTTATTGATGCGATGGCGGATGCTTCAAGTGTTGATTTAAACCAGTTTAAGCGCTGGTATCAGCAAGCGGGCACTCCACAATTACAGGTGAGTGAACATTATGATGCTGTCAATAGTCAGTATCAATTAACACTTGAGCAAAGTAATGGTAAAAATCTACCTTTACATATTCCTGTTGGTATAGAGTTAATTTCAGGTGCTGAGCAGACTAATCATTCTCAATTATTACAACTTACAAAGCAAAAGCAAACCTGGACTTTTAGTGATTACCAACAAAAACCGGTATTAGCATTATTAACAGGTTTTTCTGCACCAGTGAGAACACAATTCTCACAACCTGATCAGGATTTACAATTAATCATGACCCGTGCTGCAGACACATTCTGTCGTTGGGATGCTGGGCAAAAACTACTAACTACTTATATTGTGCAGGCGATGGAACAACCAGCACTAAATTTGCCTGATAACCTATTTCAAGTATTTGAAGAAATATTAACGTCAGATATGTCAGCTGCTTTTAAAGCTGAACAATTAACATTACCTAATTTTAGTGAATTAGCCGACACTATTGAAGAAGTTGATCCGATTGCTTTACTTAATGCTATTGATAGTGTGAAACAGCGTATAGCAGAAGTGCTAGCACCATTATTTTTGGAGCAATATCAAAAAAACAGCGCAACGGTGTATGCTAATGATGGTGATGCCATTGGTAAACGAGCATTGAAAAATATTTGTTTGTCTTATTTAGCAACGTTAAGCGAACATCAGCATGTGTTGGCTGAACAATATCAACATGCAAATAATATGACTGATACATTAGCTACGTTGAACTTGGCTGCTAGTCAACATCATAAAGGCTTTGCCGACATGATGAATGATTTTGAGCATAAGTGGACTGATACACCGCTAGTAATGGATAAATGGTTTGCAATTCAGGCGAGCGTAAATAGTGACTCCATTTACGATAGGTTGTCAGCTTTAACTTCTCATCCGCTATTTAGTTTAAAAAATCCTAACCGTGCGCGTGCGCTCATTGGCGCCTTTAGCCAAAATAACCCTCGCTACTTCCATTGTGCTAGTGGTCGTGGTTATGAGTTTCTTATTGAGCAATTACGCTTACTCAATGATATTAACCCGCAAGTTGCTTCTCGATTAATTACTCCCCTCATTCAATTTAAATCGCTTGATAAGGGAAGACAAACATTGATCAAAACTAAACTTGAACTGTTCATGCAGCAAGTAGATTTGTCGAAAGATTTGCAAGAAAAGCTTGATGCCGCGCTAGCGTCCTAAGATAAACTTTATGACTTATTATTTTAGTTTAAACTTAAGTAGCCAAGACTACTTACTCTATTATCAAGGAGTAATTCATACGATTGTGGTGACAACAGATGAAGGTCTTCGGCTTGAATTTCCGGCCATGCATTTGCGAAAATTTACTACAGCAACGGGTATAAAAGGGCGATTTTGTCTACAAACACAGGACAATAAATTTTTGTCTTTGAATAAAGTATCTTAATTAGAGCCTTTGCTTTAAACAGTGGTCAGACCATCAAAAGCAAAATGTGACTAAATGTTGACAGGATTAAGGAGGTTATTACTGTTCACTCTTTGCAGATAAATGCCTGTGAAAAACACAAGTTTAAAACAGATGTTTAAAACGGGGTTTTGCTCTTGATATGCAACTTGTTTTAAGTCTTTAATATAAAGGGCTTTAACTAAAGTTTTAGCGCTTGCCACTTGGTCAAAATGATGTAATTATTGATTCATACCATGTAAGTGGACTTATAAAAATAAAATGCAAAATCGCATCAGGGGAGAGAAGCAATGAAACAAAACCTTCGCAACGGTTTTCACAAGAAGCCACTGGCTCTAAGTATCGCTGCCGCTATGATGACATTAGCAACTGCTAATGTGCAGGCAAAGAACTTTGAGTTAGGGGATTTTGAGATCAGTTTTGATTCTACCTTTTCAGCTGGCACTAGCTGGCGAGTAGAAGATCGTAACTGGAATGATAATGTTGGTAAGTCAAATAATATTAATAATGGCTTTAACTTTAACCAATATCACCCCATTTTAAACGTTAACCCAGACGCTGGCACAGTATGGAATGGTGCGGGGAGTTACTCTACTAATGGTGATAATGGCAACCTAAATTATGATGCCGGTGATAGCTTTTCGAAACTTATTAAAGGCTCACATGAATTAGATGTTCGCTACGAAAACTTAGGTTTTTTCGCGCGTGGCATGTACTTTTATGACTTTGAAATGATGGATGGCGATCGTGCTTGGACTAATCCAAGCTCTGGCGAGGTAAATGACCCTTGTCGTGATGATGACGCGCGTGATCAAGTATGCCGTGACATCCGTCTGCTAGATGCTTTTATTTATGGTGATTTTGATATTGGTGAAATGCCATTCTCTGTACGCGTTGGTCAACAAGTGATTAGCTGGGGAGAAAGTACCTTAATATCGCATGGTATTAGTGAACTTAACCCAATTGACGTTGCACGTTTAAAAGCGCCTGGTTCAGAGTTGAAAGAAGCCTTTATTCCTTTTGGTGCTGTATGGGCATCATTAGGTGTTTCAGAAAATTTTAATATTGAAATGTTTTACCAATACAGTTGGGAAAAATCAATATTGCCAGCACCAGGCAGTTACTTTTCAACCAATGACTTTGCTGGTGATGGTGGCCAGTTTAATAACGTACAGTTAAACTTTGCCAGCAACCCAGATATGGACTTAGATTCGTTAATTAGCAATTTAAATGTCCTAAGAGCTAAGATTTTAGATGGCACTGTGGCTATGGCTGATGCTGGTGGTGCATATGTTGGTGGTTTTCCAACTAAGTTAACGTTACGCCAAGCTGATGCAGAAAATGATCCTGAAAATGGTGGCCAATACGGTTTAAAATTATCATGGTTTTTACCTGAGTTGAATGATACCGAAATTGGCTTTTATCACATGAATTATCACAGTCGTCGTCCGGTTTTTTCAGGCGTAACGGCTAATTTTACTGGTGAAGCTTTAGCGCATGATGTTGGCATGTTAGCCACTACTGAAATCACATACGACAACTACACAAATTTAAAAGCTTTCTCGCGAGTTGAGCTTGACTACATTGAAGATATTAAGCTTTATGCCTTAAGTTTTAACACGGCTATTGGTACAACATCGGTTGCCGGTGAAATGACCTATCGCCAAGACGAACCACTACAAATAGATGATGTAGAGCTTTTATTTGCGGCTATGCCACAGCAATTAGCCAACGATTTAAATCGACCTGAACTAGACGGTATTTCACAAATGCCAGTTTTTCAAGGCGGAGAGCGTGCTAATGGCTACATTTTATCTGATACTTTACAAGCGCAAGTGACGTTTACTCATTTATGGGGACCTTCACTAGGTGCTAGCCAATTTACAACGTTACTTGAAGTCGGTGGTATTGATATTCGTGATATGCCTGATCAAGATGTATTGCGTTTAAATGGCCCTGGAACTGGACGTAATGGTGGTGTTGCGGGTAAAGAAGGTTTAGAGCTTGCTTTACAAGATGGTGTTGAAACTAACCCATTTCCAAGTGCTTTTGCTTGGGGTTACCGTTTTGTTGGTAAGTTAGATTATAACGATGTTTTTGCCGGTATTAATGTATCACCAAAAATTGTCTTTTCACATGATGTTAACGGTATTACACCTGACCCATTATTCTTGTTCGTTGAAGACCGAAAGTCAGTGGCATTCGGTTTAAACTTCGATTATCAGAGCCGTTGGTCTGCCGATATAAACTACAATACTTTTTTTGGCGGTGTAGGTACAACTAACCAAATGGAAGATCGCGATTACGTGTCTTTTAACATCAAGTATTCAATTTAAGACCGTATGAGGACTATTTTAATGAGAAATATTTTAAAAAATACATTTAAAAAATCAACGCTAGTATCAATAGCGGTGACGGTAGCGCTAGCTTCAACAACGGCAAGTGCTAAAATTAGTGAGCAAGAAGCGGCTAAATTACAAAAAGAATTAACGCCTTTTGGTGCTGTTCGTGCAGCCAATGCCGATGGCTCTATTCCCGAATGGACGGGTGGTATTACTTCTGCACCAGCGGGATATAAAGTTGGCGATCATCACATTGATCCCTTTGCTGAAGACAAAGCACTTTATACAATTACTAGCAAAAATCTTGCGCAATACAAAGACTTGCTAACACCAGGTCAAGTCAAGTTATTTGAAACTTATCCTGACACTTATAAAATGAGCGTTTACCAATCACGTCGTTCTGCGTCATACCCTGAGCATGTTTATCAGGCAACATTTGACAATGCAACCAAAGCAGAACTTGTTGAAGGTGGTAATGGTATTGTACAAGCTGCGATTGGTATTCCATTTCCAGTACCTAAAGATGGTTTAGAAGCTATTTGGAATCATATATTACGTTATCGTGGTGAAAAAATCATTCGTGAAGGTGGCCAAGCGGCACCAACCGCATCAGGTGACTATACCTATATGGGTTTTGATGATCAGTTATTGATCCCATACGGTGTGAAAGGTGTTAAAGCAGAAGAACTTCAGCAGACCAACATTTTATTTAAGTTTAAACAAAAAGTGACTGAGCCAGCGCGCCTAGCGGGAACTGCTTTATTAGTTCATGAAACTATGGACCAAATAAAAACACCACGCCAAGCTTGGACTTATAACACCGGCCAACGACGTGTTCGTCGTGCGCCAAATGTTGCTTATGATGCACCTGGTACAGCGTCAGACGGTTTAAGAACGACTGATGATTTTGATATGTTTAATGGCGCACCTAATCGCTATAACTGGACGCTGAAAGGGAAACAAGAATTACTGATCCCTTATAACGATTACCGTTTACATAGTGATAATTTAAAGTATGACCAAATTTTACAACCCGGTCATATTAACCCTGAACTGGTACGTTATGAAAAGCATCGTGTATGGGTCGTTGAAGCTAACTTAAAGTCTGATACTCGCCATACTTATAAAAAACGTGTTTTCTATATCGATGAAGATAGCTGGCAAGTAGCGGTGACTGATATATATGACAACCGTGATGAGTTGTATCGTGTTGGTGTTGCTCATGGTATTAACTATTATGAAGTACCGACACAATGGTCAACACTTGAAGTGTTTCATGATTTACAATCTCGTCGCTACATTGCAATGGGCTTAGATAATGAAGCCAACATGTATGATTTTTCTGCCGAATTGAAGGATGTTGACTTTACTTCGTCAGCACTTCGTCGAGAAGGTCGAAGATAAACAAATTCTTTGATAAAACGGCTGGCCGATGCTAGCCGTTTTTGTTTCAAAGTTTTGAACGGTTATTTTTAGCCACTGTATTTATGTTAATTCCTCTGCTTTTTAGCTAAGCTCAAAGTGGAGGGTAGTATGGTATCGATGTGCATTTCATGCTCAAGCTCTCTTCAACATCGTTATCTAATATGAGGTTTCAGCCTCTATTGTTTAAATAAATGGAGTTAATATAGTAATTATGCGTCTTCTCGTTATTTTACTCAGTTTTCTTACTATCCCTATTATCAACGCGCAACCGCTAGACGCGAGACTTGCTCCACTAGCGAGTAAATCACTTTTACTCGATATTATTGAAGTTAATCAATCAAAGCTCGTTGCCGTTGGTGAGCGCGGTCATATTCTTCTTTCAAGTGATGGTGCTGATTGGCAACAAGCACAAGTACCGGTACAAGTAACATTAACCGCGGTTTATTTCATTGATGAAATGCATGGTTGGGCAGTAGGTCATGATGCAACTATTTTATCATCAAGTGATGGGGGAGTGTCTTGGCAAATACAACAACACTTACCTGAAATGGAAAAACCATTATTAGACGTGTTATTTTTTGATAAAAATACCGGTGTAGCCGTTGGAGCTTACGGCTTATTTTACCGTACTAATGACGGTGGGCAACATTGGAGTATTGAATATCATAACGAATTTCTTTATCCCGAAGACCAAGCATACTTAGCCGAGTTAAAGCGAGAAGATGAAGTCGCTTATCTGGACGAGCAAAGTAGTATTTTACCTCACTTTAACCGTGTAGTTGCTGATGAAGGAACTTTATACCTAGCCGGAGAATTAGGCTTAATTGCAAAAAGTAATGATTTGGGTGTCAGTTGGCAAAGACTTGATGAGATATATCCAGGCTCATTTTATGATATCAAGCGAACACAAGCAGACAATTTAGTTGTTATTGGTTTACGTGGCCATGTATTTCGTAGTTTAGAGAATGGCTCATCATGGCAAGCAAGTGATAGCCATGTTACTGCTTTGTTAAGCAGTATTGTGCTAAGTGATGATCAACGTGTTTTTATCTTAGGTAATAATGGCGTGTTATTAGAAAGCCGAGATGATGGTGTAAGTTTTACTAAACATCTACAAAAGGATGGTAAAGCACTCATTGCAGGGGTTTGGTATAAAAATAAAATAATCGCTGTCTCTGATGTTGGCATCAAAACTATTAACATAACGAAGTAACTGTCATGAAATTTAATTTTATTATCAATGTTGTAGAAGCAACACTATTCCGCCGTCGCTTAGCTGTATTGGTGTTTTTTATCCTGACGAGTATTTTTTTGTTGTTTCAAGCAACACAAATTAAACTCGATGCCGCCTTTACTAAGCATATTCCGTTAAATCACAGTTACATGAAAACGTATCTTAAACATCAAGAAAACTTTGGTGGTGCCAATAATGTATTAATTTCAGTGTGTGACAGTAGTGGCGACATTTTTAATCCTGAATTTTTTACTGCGCTAAAAGGCGTACATGATAAGTTGTTTTTTATCCCTGGAGTTGATCGAATTCAAGTTAAATCACTATTTTCACCTAGCACACGCTTTGTTGAAATAGTCGAAGATGGCTTTGCCGGTGGCCCCGTTATTCCTGCAAACTTTCAACCCAATGAGGCGGGTTTAGCTATTGTTAAAGGCAATATCGAAAAAGCGGGTATTGTAGGCAGTATCGTCGCTGACGATTATAGCTGTTCAATGGTAAAAACTTCGTTGATGGAAATTGACCCAAATACCGGTGAAAAACTCGACAGTATTGTTCTTGCTGAACAATTAGAGAATGAAATTCGCGGTGAGTTTGAGCATAACAATATCTCAGTGCACATTATCGGTTTTACTAAAATGGTTGGTGATGTTGCTAAAGGGGCAAAAGGGGTTGTTACTTTCTTTGCAATCGCCATCGCTATTACAACATTAATGGTATTTTGGTTTTGCCGTTCACTTGCCTTAACAATCCTTCCTATCTCTTGTTCTCTCATTGCGGTTGTTTGGCAATTAGGCATGTTATCTACGCTCGGTTTTGGTTTAGATCCGATGTCAATATTGGTACCATTTTTAGTCTTTGCTATTGGTGTCAGTCATGGTGTGCAGATGATTAACTCTGTCTCTAAAATGGTCAATAACGGTAAAACCAGTAAACAAGCTGCTCAATTAAGTTTCCGTGTGTTGTTAGTACCAGGCGGCATAGCGCTTCTTTCAGATACTGTTGGTTTCATGACGTTGTTGTCAATAGATATTGGTATTATCCGTGAACTTGCTATTACAGCTTCATTGGGTGTTGCCATGATCATCTTAACTAACTTAGTGCTATTGCCATTGTTAGTTTCCTATATTCATGTGCCTAGAAATAAAGCTCAAAACAACGACAAAAAAACATCTTCATCAGATGGTGTGTGGCACTTTATGTCAGCTTTTGCTACACGTAAAGTAGCTATTTTTATTTTGGCTATTACCGCAGTGCTTTATATTATTGGTTACCAAAATGCCCAAAATATGAAAATAGGTGAGTTACATGCAGGTGCACCTTCATTACATGAAGCATCACGCTATAACCAAGATACATTTTTAATCACCGATAAGTATGCTATTAGTGTTGATTATATGTCTGTAATTGTAGAAACCACGGCAGATGCTTGTACCTATTATGAACATATGGATGTGATTGATAGATTCCAATGGCGCATGGAGAATGTTGCAGGTGTGCAGTCTGCTGTTAGTTTAGCCTCTATCGCTAAAATTGTTAACTCAGGTTATAACGAAGGTAATCCTAAATGGCGTTCACTATCACGCAATCAACAAACTCTAGTTCAATCAATTGCCCGTGTGCCGTCATCGAGTGGTTTACTGAACAGTGATTGTAGCGTTATGCCTGTGATTTTGTTTTTAGAAGATCATAAAGCAGAAACCATTAATCGCGTTGTTGATGAAGCAAAATTAGTTGCAAGTGAATTAGCTACTGATGATATAGCGTTTAAACTTGCATCTGGGCCTGTCGGTGTTATGGCTGCAACCAATGAAGCAGTAGAAGCGGCTCAAATACCTATGATGCTATACGTCTATGGCGCAGTTATCATCTTATGTTTATTAAGTTTTAGAAGCTTAAGAGCGACCATAGCTGTTGTTGTGCCACTTTATGTCGTCTCAACATTAGCGCAGTGGCTAATGACTGAACTTAACATTGGCTTAACGGTTTCTACCTTACCTGTTATTGCTTTGGGTGTTGGCATTGGTGTTGATTATGGTATTTATATTTTATCAACCATGAGTGTTAAGCTTCGAAACGGTGCGACAGTGCAAAGGGCTTATTTTGATGCCTTGAAAGAACGCGGAAGTGCAGTATTAATTACAGGTGTCACTTTAGCTATTGGTGTTTCTACTTGGTTTTTCTCTGATTTAAAATTCCAAGTCGATATGGGCATATTATTAACCTTTATGTTTTTAGTTAATATGATTGCCGCTATACTGGTACTACCAGCAATAGCAGCATTTTTATGGCCGCAACGAAAATAAATGCTAATTAAATCAAAAAATAATAGTGCATAAATAAACAAGAAAATGACCGAAAGGTCATTTTCTATTTATAACTAATGAATAAATAAAAAATGTCCTCTCGTAAGTTACATAAATGCACAATTTTTAAAGTAATATATCTAAAATAGTGCTCGCAATCCCTTAAGATAGTTAATATGATCGCCCCCATAGTCTATTCTTAACAAAAAGAAGCAAAAGACTAAAAAAGATAATAATCATTTCAAGCGTTTTATCCAAAAAGGAAAAAGGCATGGCGTTAGTAGACGGTTTACCCTCTGTGATACTTTCGAACGTAGCACAGTTAATACAACAAAAAGTTCCTGCGGCAACAGCTCCTCTTGTGAAACAATTTGCCGAGCTGCTTTATAAGAATATTTCAACCTTAGATTTAGATCATAGAAATGACAGTGACATGTACGGTGCCACACTAAGTCTTTGGAACACATTAAACGATCATCAAGATGATAAACCTGTGATCAAAGTATTTAATCCACAGGTATCTAAAAATGGTTGGAAATCAAGCCATACTATTATTGAAATAATAGTAAGAGACATGCCATTTTTAGTTGATTCTGTGCGCATTGCGTTAAGTCGACTAAATCTTACGCCACACTTAATGCTGAATTCTCCAATAAAAATTATTCGTGATCGTAGTAAAAA
Organism: Cognaticolwellia aestuarii; assembly: GCF_002000025.1. Classification (GTDB taxonomy): domain Bacteria; phylum Pseudomonadota; class Gammaproteobacteria; order Enterobacterales; family Alteromonadaceae; genus Cognaticolwellia; species Cognaticolwellia aestuarii. The sequence goes on along the minus strand of NZ_MUZV01000006.1, from coordinate 208,273 downwards.
TATCAAGCAGCTATCTGCTGCGGCTGATCAATCATTCAAATCAACTTCAGTTGAAACAGTTTTCTTCATTGAAATTGACCGCCAAAATGACGCGAATGTACTCACGAATATTACCAAAGAGCTGCATTCAGTGGTCAGTGATATTGCCGTGACAGTTAATGACTGGCAACCAATGCAAGCACGCCTACGCAGTGTTATTAAAGAAGTTAAGCAAGCGAAATCACTACCTTGTTCAAAAGAAGAGCATGAAGACAGCATAAGCTTCTTGGAATGGATGTTAGCAGATAATTTTACTTTACTGGGCTATCGCTCATACCATATCAAAACTTTGGAAGGCGATATGGCCTTGTCAACTGATGTTGAATCGAGTTTAGGCTTAATGAATCAGTACGACGGTAGCAAAGAACGTCTTATTTCTAGTTTAAGTGAGTCAGCGCGCAAAATTGCGCTAGGTAGTAATTTACTTATACTGACAAAAACTAACGCTAAATCACGTGTTCATCGTCCTGCACATCTTGATTATATCGGTGTTAAGCGTTTTGATGATAAAGGTAATGTAATTGGTGAAGAACGTTTTGTTGGTTTGTTTGGTTCGGCTTATTACACCAATAGTGCGCTAGATTTACCATTAATAAAATCCAAAGTTGTTGGTGTTTGTAACGACTCAGGATTTGCGAAAGGCACACACGCTTATAAAGCGCTAATCAATATTCTTGAAACTTACCCAAGAGATGAAATTTTACAAAGTTCACCGGCAGAACTTTTGAAAAATGTTATGGGTATTTTTCAAATGCAAGAACGAGATTATTCTGGCTTGTTTATGCGCAGAGATGCTTTTGATCGCTTTTACTCTTGTATGGTTTATGTGCCACGTGAGCGCTACAACACAGCATTACGTATTAACACTCAAAAGTTATTACAAGAAGCGTTAGGTAGTGAAGAAGAAGTAGAGTTTACTACTTACTTTTCAGAATCAGCACAAGCACGTACCCACTATATCGTTAGAGTTAACTCGACAAAAGCAGACATTAATGTGAAAGAAATAGAAAAAAACTTAAATCATGCAGCGCGCAGTTGGGATGATAATCTGGCTGACGCCTTAAATTCGCATAAAGGTGAAGCGAAAGGCAAGGCATTAAGCCGTAAATACGCTAGCTTTCCACAAGCTTACAAAGATGAAGTACTGCCAGGTACTGCCATTGTAGATATTGAAAAATTTGAAGCTTTATCTGCAGATAATCAATTAGAAATGTTGTTTTATCAGCCACAAGAAGAAGATGCTGATAGCCGCTTTGTAAAATTAAAGCTATTTCACTCAGGTGAGCCATTACATTTATCAGACGTTTTGCCTATGTTGGAAAACTTCGGTTTACGTGTTATTGGTGAAAGTCCTTACGCGGTTAAAACTGAAAATGGTGAAGTATATTGGATTTTAGACTTCTCGATGTTACTAACTGGTAAAGGTAAGTTTAACTTAGAGATTGTTCAAAGCTTATTTCAAGATGCTTTTGCAAAAGTATGGTCAGGACAGTTAGAGGATGATGGCTTCAACCGTTTAATTTTAGGTGCAGAGCTTGGTGGTCGTGAAGTATCAATAGTACGTGCTTATGCTAAGTATGAACGCCAAATTGGTGGTACTTTTAGCCAAAACTACATTGAAGATACGTTTGCACGATACCCTAGTATTGCAAAATTATTAATTAAGTTATTTAACTTACGCTTCTCGCCTGGGAAAAAGTTAAATGAAAAAGCAATAGAGAAAGTACTTACCAGTATTGAATCTTCACTTGATAGTGTTGCCAACTTGGATGACGATCGTATTATTCGTCGCTTTGTTGAGATGATCAACGCAACTATTCGTACAAACTACTTCCAACCGCATCCTGAAACCGGCGAGAAGTCTTATATTTCATTCAAAATTTTACCAGCGCAAATTACGGATGTACCTTTACCGTTGCCTAAATTTGAAATATTTGTTTATTCACCACAAGTTGAAGGTGTTCATTTACGTGGTGGTAAAGTTGCTCGTGGTGGTTTACGTTGGTCTGATCGCCGTGAAGATTTCCGTACCGAAGTCTTAGGTCTCGTTAAAGCACAACAAGTGAAAAATACCGTTATTGTACCTGTAGGTGCTAAAGGTGGTTTTGTTTGTAAGCAGTTGCCTAATGGCGATAGAAATGCAATCTTCGAAGCCGGTAAAGAATGTTACCGCACCTTTATACGTGGCTTATTAGATATTACGGATAATATTGTTGCTGGTGAAATTGTACCGCCAGTAAATGTTGTGCGTCATGATGAAGATGACCCGTACCTAGTTGTCGCCGCAGATAAAGGCACAGCAACTTTCTCTGATATCGCCAATGGTATTTCAGACGAGTTTAACTTTTGGTTAGGTGATGCTTTCGCTTCAGGCGGTAGTGTCGGCTATGACCATAAAGGCATGGGGATTACTGCTAAAGGTGCTTGGGAATCCGTTAAACGCCATTTCCGTGAAATGGACATTGATTGCCAAACGACCGACTTTACTGTAGTTGGTGTCGGTGACATGGCGGGCGATGTTTTTGGTAACGGTATGTTGTTATCAAAACATATTCGCTTACAAGCGGCGTTTAACCATTTACATATCTTTATAGATCCTACGCCAGATGCCGCATCAACTTATGTTGAGCGTGAACGTTTATTTAATCTGCCAGGTTGTTCTTGGGAAGATTTTGACATGTCACTAGTGTCAGAAGGTGGTGGCTTATTTAATCGCTCTGCTAAGTCAATTAAGTTGACGCCGCAAATTAAGAAAATGATCGGCACGCAAAAACAAACGATGGCGCCTAACGACCTAATTCAAGCTCTATTGAAGATGAAGGTTGATTTATTGTGGAATGGTGGCATAGGTACTTATGTTAAAGGCTCTAAAGAGTCTCACCTAGAAGTAGGTGATCGTGCTAATGATTCACTGCGCATTAATGGTGTAGAGTTACAAGCTAAAGTCGTTGGCGAAGGTGGTAATTTAGGTCTAACACATTTAGGTCGTATTGAATTTGCTGCCAAAGGTGGTCGAATCAACGCTGATTTCGTAGATAATGCGGGTGGCGTAGATTGTTCTGATAACGAAGTAAATATTAAAATTTTACTAAACGGTTTAGTACAAAATGGTGACTTAACGGTTAAGCAACGTAATAAAATTCTTTATGATATGACTGATGAAGTGGGTGATATTGTTATTGAAGATTGTTACCGCCAAACGCATTCACTTTCAATCACAGAATTACGTGGTGGTAGTGCATTAAAAGAGCAAGCACAATTTATTACTGAATTAGAACGCTCAGGTAAATTAGACAGAGCATTAGAATTTATTCCAAGTGACGAAGAAATTGCTGAACGTTTAGCGTTGGGTAAAGGTTTAACGCGCCCAGAGCTTTCAGTGTTACTTGCTTATAGTAAAATGGTTTTAAAAGAAGAGCTTGTTTGTCCTGAAATTACTGATAATGAATTTCATCAAAGTTTGTTAATTGAAGCGTTTCCAAAACAGCTACAAGATAACTACAGCGCACAAATGCAAGATCATCCGCTAAAAGCTGAAATTATTGCCACTAAATTAGCCAATAACATTGGTAATGATATGGGCTTTAATTTTGTTAATCGCATGAGAGAAGAAACGGGTGCAACAACGTTTGAAATTGCTAACTGTTATTCAATGGCAAGTGCAGTATTTGAATTATCAGATATTTGGAAACAAATCAGTGATTTAGATAATAAAATATCGACTGCAATTCAAACAGAAATGTTATTTCAATTACGCAGAACGGTACGTCGTGCAACGCGTTGGTTCTTGCGTCATCGCAATAAGTCGTTAAACATTGCACAGTCAATTGAATTTTACCATGCAACTTTTGCTGAGCTTTCAAACAATATTACTAGCTATATGGTTGAAGATGAAGCAGCGCAAATTAAACGCGTTGAAGATGACTTGATTAAGGCGGGTGCTCCTAAAGCAGTGGCATTAAGAATCTCATTACTGAGTACTTTATTCTCAGTAATGGATTTAGCTGAGATTAAAAAATCTGAAGATGTGTCAACTGAGCTTGCAACAGACCTTTACTTCAAATTAGGGGCAAGGTTGGACTTACATTGGTTCTTAGATCAAATAACTTCACAACCTGTTGCTAACCATTGGCAAGCATTGGCAAGGGCATCGTTCCGAGAAGAGCTTGATTGGCAACAACGCTCATTAACCTCAGTGATATTACGTGGTAATAAAGGTTCTACCGACGTAGATGAGATGTTAGAAACTTGGTTTGTTGATAGTGCTCAACCACTTGAACGTTGGCAACATATTTTAGCTGACTTTAGAATTGGGCAAACGCATGAGTTTGCTAAATTTTCGGTTGCGCTACGAGAATTAATGTTATTAAGTTTACACTGCGACCCAGTGAATTAAGTGTTAAGATCCCCGCCATGAGCGGGGATTTTTTTGTCATCAAGTTTATGCTGAGAAATTTATATCTTAGCAATTAGTCATAAATTAAAGAGGTATTATGTTTTACTCAGCTATTCGTAAAGTGTTTTTTAAATTCGATCCAGAAGCAATTCACGAGTTGTCGATTAAAGGCTTTAAAGCAACCGGTGCAACAGCACTTAACATGCTTTATAAGCAAACAGTACCGAATAAGCCGGTTGAGGTTATGGGGATTAAATTTCCTAACCCTGTTGGCCTAGCTGCCGGTTTAGATAAAAATGGCGAGTGTATTAAGGCCTTTGAAGCTTTAGGCTTTGGTTTTATTGAAATCGGCACTGTAACGCCAAGACCACAACCCGGCAATGATAAACCTAGAATTTTCAGGCTACCCGAAGCGAATGCCATCATTAACCGTATGGGCTTTAACAATAAAGGTGTTGATTATCTCGTTGATCAAGTTATTAAAGCAAAATACCAAGGTGTTTTAGGTATAAACATCGGTAAAAATAAAGATACGCCAGATGAGAATGCTAAAGATGACTATATACACTGCATGCGTAAGGTTTATGATTTTGCGAGTTATATTACGGTGAACATTTCGTCACCTAACACCCCAGGTTTACGTTCATTACAATATGGTGAGGCGTTAAATGAATTATTATCGGCATTAAAAGCGGAACAAACCTCATTAGCTAAAAAATTTGGTAAGTACATTCCTGTTGCAGTTAAAATTGCACCAGATTTAAATGCTGACGAAGTTACTTCAATTGCTGAGTGCTTAATTGCCAATAATATTGATGGGGTTATTGCCACCAATACAACTTTAGCTCGAGATAAAGTTGCTCATTTACCTTTTGGTAATGAACAGGGCGGTTTAAGTGGTGCACCGGTAAAAGATAAAAGTACTGAAGTGATAAAACTTCTTGCAAAAGCATTGGATAATAAACTACCTATTATTGGTGTTGGCGGTATAGCTTCGGGTGCTGATGCCCAAGAAAAGATAGCTGCTGGTGCAAAACTAGTGCAAGTGTATACAGGCTTTATATATCAAGGGCCCAAATTAATTAAAGACATAGTGCAAACCTTAAAGTAATGTTATGCGATTGACTCGATGCCATAAGATAATAAATTATTTCTGATACTTGTTGATGAGCAGGAGATAAAAAAGGTCATGCTATGTTGCATGACCTTTTTTAGTTTGTTGGTATTTTACTTAAATCTAAATCTAAACCAAATATAGTTTACCTATCTTGATTGTTAACGATTTACTTAATTAAAGCTTACGGACTGGATGGTGAAGTTTTTTGCTGAGAAATTTTAGCTTCAATACGCTCAATACGTTCAATCAGTAAGCGTAAACTGGTATCAAACTCGTTAATACTCGTTGCCGTAAACATTTGTTGCTTGTCACGACTTTTAGCATCAGCATCAAGAGTGTTAAGTGCAGTTGATAGCTTCTTTATCTCATCTTTTAAGGTATTTGCTGCAATCATTTGTTCAGTGACCGCGTTAATTGAAAACTCTGTTGCGGTTACTTTATCAGCTAAAACATTAATGTCGTTACTTTGCTGATTCACCGATGCCGTATTTTTAGTTTGTTGCTGTACTAATTTTTGGCTCTGAGCATTTAGCGCTTTAATTTCAGTTTGATTTCTACGCCATGCTGAAGCCCATAACTTATCCATTTCAGTTAGTAATAACTCGGTTTTTTCGCTAATGGTTTCTAGCTTCACTTTTAATGCAACTGTTGATTCACCTATTTCTTCACCCGTAGCTGACAATTGATTTTCAAGTTGTTGAATTCTTTCGATACTTTGTGTCAGTGCTTGACTGGTGCTCTGCTGATGCTGATAAAAATACCAGCCGGTGCCAGCTAGCGCAACGTAAGGCATGAGAAATAAAAGTGAGCGTAATAGGGAAGAGGGCTTTGCTTGATTATCGCCTGCTTGAGTTGCTACTTTTTTTTGTATTTGCGTCGAAGGGTCTCGAGTTGTTTTAACTTGATCTCGATCTAGCGTAATGTTTGGAATTTCAGGTTCTACACGGTTTGACAAAAGAGCGTCCTACTAACAATGGTGAATACATATTTTGTTATCTGATAAAGTAAATATGCACAAAATTAAATTATCAGTAACTGTATAATATTTAGTAAAAATTGTACAAAAAAACCGACATATTTGTCGGTTTTTATATATCTTACTGGCAAGTTCTTCTGATGGCTATTAATAACTCTCGTTATGAACACTCAGTACTGCTCGTCCAGAAGGATCAGCATTATTTTGAAAGCTCTCATCCCACGCTAACGCTTCTTGCGTGCTACAGGCAACAGACTTTCCACCGATAACACAATCAGCCGCAGAGGCTAACGGGAATTTTTCTTCAAAAACACATCGATAAAAATAAGCTTCTTTACTGTCAGGTGTATTCACAGGGAACTTAAATTTAGCACTGGCAAGTTGTTGATCACTGACCTGTGATTCTACATAGCTTTTTAAGCCATCGATCCACGAATAACCTACACCATCAGAGAACTGCTCTTTTTGACGCCATAAAATTTCTTTAGGTAAGTAGCCTTCAAATGATTCACGTAAAATGGCTTTTTCCATTTTACCATTACCACACATTTTATCTTCAGGATTAATACGCATAGCTACATCCATAAAGTTTTTATCTAAAAACGGTACTCGTGCTTCGATACCCCAAGCTGACATTGACTTGTTAGCGCGAAGACAATCAAACTTATGTAAACGTTCAAGTTTGCGTAATAACTCTTCATGAAATTCTTGAGCATTTGGCGCTTTATGAAAGTATAAATAGCCACCAAATATTTCATCAGCGCCTTCACCAGAAAGCACCATTTTAATCCCCATCGCTTTGATTTTTCTCGCCATTAAGTACATAGGTGTTGATGCGCGAATGGTAGTTACATCGTAAGTCTCTAAGTGGTAGATTACTTCTTTAAGCGCGTCAATGCCTTCTTGCTCGGTGAATACAACGCTGTGATGTATGGTGCCTATGCTATCAGCAACCGTTTGCGCTGCAACTAAGTCAGGTGAACCCGCTAAACCACAAGCGAAAGAGTGCACTTTCGGCCACCATGCTTCAGACAAATCATTTGCTTCGATACGTCGTGCGGCAAATTTTTGCGTAATGGCTGAAATAAGTGATGAATCTAAACCACCTGAAAGTAGCACACCATAAGGTACGTCAGTCATTAAATGACTTTTAACCGAATCTTCTAGTGCTTCACGTAATTTTTCTTTACTTGTGTTGTTATCTTTAATTGCTGAATATTTTTGCCAGTTACGCTGATAGTACTTTTCAAGTTTGCCAACTCGGCTGTCAAGTACATGTCCAGGAGGAAATTCTGCTACTGTTTTACAGATCGGCATTAAGGCTTTCATTTCTGAGGCAACATAGAAATTACCTTCATCATCATAACCGGTATAAAGCGGGATAATTCCCATGTGGTCACGAGCGATTAAGTAACTGTTATCACGCTCATTATATAAACAAAAAGCAAACATACCTTGAAGTTTATCAACAAAGTCACTGCCAAATTTTTCATACATTGGAATGATAATTTCGCAATCTGACGCTGTTTGAAAGTTATAATCACTGGTGTATTGGCTAGCCAATGCTTTATGGTTATAAATTTCGCCATTAACCGCCAAAACTAGCGTTTTATCAGCGTTATATAGTGGTTGAGCACCATGTTCAGTGTCGACAATGGATAGGCGTTCATGGACTAAAATTGCATTGTCATTATTGTAAATACCAGACCAATCTGGGCCACGATGACGAAGAAGACGAGAATACTCTAAAGCTTTTGGACGCAGTGCATCAGCACCAGTTTTAATATCTAATATACAAAAAATCGAACACATTGAAGTGCTACCCCTTTATATTTAAAAATGACAAATTGTGTGGTTATTACCTTAGGTGATTTACCTATCAGTAATAGACGCTTATTTCGAAGAAATTTGCTTTCTTGAAGTTATCGCTCAGCAAAATTACTGTCTAGACACTGTGACAGCATTTGACAAAAAATCAATAGTATTTTTACTCTAAATTTAAGTTAAATTAATTATATACACTTAATAGTTGAATCTATTACTAAATATTTTATTACTTACACTATGTAGACGCTAGATATCACGAAAAAACTAACCAATTTATTTTGTTAGATGTTTCTTTTATGCGCGTTTTTATCATGCAGGCACAGCACGGTAACTTAGTAGGCTGTTATGGCACTTCAATATTTTGACCAAATTGCGACCAGAACCACTTTAAGTGCGATATATCGCGCTAGTTTTAAAAAACGTATTACATTAATATAAAACTATCTGTGTTTGAATGAACCTGTTCAATAGCTAAAAGTTATTTCCATTCACTAGGTAAAGTTACATTTATCCATATAACGGCAACGAGTACCTTGAAAAGAGTCAATCATGTTAACGTCTTTAAAAACTAAAAAAATTACTACCCTTGCAGCTGCCTTATCATTAAGCATGAGCTTTGTTTCTCATGCGAAAACCGAACCGCTATCAGCATTAACCGTTGAAGAACAGCGGATTGAGAAGGCACTTGAATCAATCCCTAACGTGAGTGCAAGATTAAAGCCTCGAGTAGATACTTTTACTGAACAGTTAATTAAAGCGAGCAACTATACGGCTTTAACGCAGTTAACTACTCGTCATGGCTCAGGGTTATGGCGTGATGCAAAACAAGCCTTTAATCAACTGAATGATTATGACGACCGGCCATTATATTGGGCACGTTTACAAATGAGTAAAGCATTACGCTCATCAAAGGCATTTGTTAACTTACTGGCTAGCCAACAACAAAAGCTGCTTTGGACACTCGAATTACAATCTCGTGGTCAAGCCGATATTGCCTTTGATAAGAAAACAGACAAAAAGATATTACTGACCGGTTTTGACCCGTTCTTTCTCGACCGCCATATAGATCAAAGTAATCCTTCGGGCGTTGTCGCATTATCTTTAGATGATTTAGTGCTTAGTATTGATGGTAAAACTGCCGAAATCGAAGTATTAATTGTTCCGGTACGTTTTCGTGACTTTGATCAAGGCATGATAGAAGAACTACTTACCCCATATATTCAAGATCAATCGGTTGATATGGTGTTAACGGTTAGCATGGGCAGAGAAAATTTTGATTTGGAGCGCTATCCTGCGTTAAGGCGTAGCGCCAAGGCACCGGATAACCTTAATGTCCTAACGGGTGCGACAAAAACTAATCCGTTAGTACCAAAGTTAAAATCATCAATATTACTTGGGCCAGAATTTGTTGAATTTAGCTTACCAATAACAGCAATGCAAAAGGGCGAGGGCAACTACCTTGTTAATGATAATCGTAAAGTGTCGACTTTGTCTGGTGGGGAATTTAATGCTCAAGCACTGGCAAATATTGTCAAGCAAACCTCGGTAAGTGGCTCTGGCGGTGGTTATCTGTCGAATGAAATTAGCTATAGAAGTATAGTGTTAAGAAATAAGTTTAATCCTACTTTACCTGTTGGCCATATTCATACGCCAAGAATTAAAGCCTTTGATAAAAAAGTATTAATAGATATTGTTACTCAAAGCAAAAGTATTATAACTCAAGGTGTTGCAGAACTATAAGGCTATAGTTCACGATATTGTCGATATAAAAAAAGCGCTAATTGCATTAGCGCTTTTCAATTATTACTGCTAGTAACCTTATGAAGTATTATAACTTATTAGATATTATTCGTTACATCGACAGAAAGTTTTAACATTTGTCCAGGTTGTAAATACTTTTTACGGTTAAGACTATTCCAGCGCTCAATATCGGTAATGGATACATTAAATTTATCAGCGATACGGGCAAAAGAATCACCTTTGCGAACTCGATAATTAATATTGCGCATTATCGCTTGTTCGCTGGGGCGTTGACTGTTAGAAGCAAGTTTTTTTACGCTTGCTTTTTGCCAAATAACCAATTTTTGTCCGGGCTTAATGGTATCTCTTGGCGCCATACCATTCCATTTTGCGATACTACGTGTTGATACTTTATAGGCACGGCTAATGTCCCATAATGTGTCACCTGACTTAACAATATGAACGCGCTTTTCACCGGCCAGCACTTTATTTTGTGTTTTAGCTAAACGTTGATCTTGCGATAACAAATAGCTATCTAAAGAGGCTGTTGCTACTGGAATTAATAAAAATTTTCCCGCTCTAATTTGATTGCCTTTAACATTATTAACTTGTTGAATTAACGCTATTTCGGTATTAAATTTTTGCGCTATTTTTCCTAAACTATCACCATTTTTAATTTTGTAGCGTTGCCAAGCTAAGCGATCTTTCTTCGCTAATTTTGCTAGGCCCTCTTGAAATGGCGCGACTTTATGATTAGGCAATAATAAGTAATGCGGACCATCAGGATCTGTCGCCCAACGGTTGAAACCTGGGTTCAAGCGTTGTAACTCAGTTAATGATAGCTGTGCTAATTGCGCAGCTTTTGCTAAATCGAGCTGTGAGCCAATATCGACCTGACTGATAACCGCGCTATTATCAATTTTATGCAGTTTTATTTTGAATTCATCACTACGCTTGACGATATCAGCTAAGGCTAATAATTTCGGGACATAGGCACGAGTTTCTTTTGGTAAGTCTAATGACCAAAAATCAGTAGGGCGATTTTTCTTTTTGTTACTTCTAACAGCGCGCTGTACGCGACCTTCTCCGGAATTGTAGGCTGCTAGTGCAAGCATCCAATCACCGTCGAAAAATTTATGTAAATACTTTAAATACTTAATCGCACCTTGGGTAGAAGCGACAACATCACGTCGTCCGTCATACCACCAGTTTTGTTTCATACCAAAACGTTTGCCTGTGCCTGGAACAAATTGCCACATACCAGATGCTCTACCATGTGAGTAGGCAAAGGGATCAAAAGCACTTTCAACAATGGGCAGTAAGGCAATTTCAACCGGAATATCATTAGCTTCTAATGCTTCTACTATATAAAACAAAAAAGGCTCTGCACGTTTTGCAACACGATTTAAATAACTTGGGTGCTTAATGAACCAAGCGCGTTGGCTGGCAACGCGCGAGTTTTCAGGTATGGTAAGCTCAAGTTTGCTTCTAATACGTTGCCAAACATCATTAGATAGATAGCTTTCTTGAACATCGTTGCCTAGGTCAATATTACCATCCGCGATCGGGTGAATAACATCTATGGCTTCATCCATCAATAAGGCCTGATTGATTTCTGCTGCTGAAGCTACATCGATTAATGCTTGATTTTCGGCATTAGTTTCAGGGGTATTGGACTCGGTTTGATTTAAAATAGATTGGCAACCGGACAACAATAGAACGGTTGCGATAGATAATGTTAGGTACTTCATGCAGTGTCTTTTCTAATTTACTTGCCGCCAGTGTCACTTATTTAGTCAGCATATTCAACAATTGCACGCTAAAAAGCATTAGAAATTATCCTTCCATGCCCGAATAATGCTAAAGGTTTTCAATTTATCATCCACCTCATCACCGCTAAATTCACTGGCACTAGTCATTAAACTTGCTTTATGACAACGTAAAAATGGATTAATTTTTTTCTCTAGCATGATTGAGCTTGGGATTGTGGCAATATCTTGTTCACGCTTTTGTATTACTTGATTATAATAATGCACTAATTCGCTATTACTTGGTTCGACACTCAGTGCAAAATTTAAGTTAGCTAGGGTATATTCATGTGCGCAATAAACATGGGTGCGCTCTGGTAGGGCAGATAGCTTTTCTAAAGAGCTTAACATTTGGCTGGGCGTTCCTTCAAAAAGGCGACCACAACCTCCTGAAAACAAAGTGTCGCCACAGAATAAATTATCCTGTGATAAATAGGCAATATGACCACTGGTGTGCCCAGGCAGATCGAAAACTGTAAACTCAAGCGCTAACTCAGCTAAATTTACTTTATGGCTTTCGTTAAGTGCGATATCACAGTGTGGGATGTTTTCACTTTCTGGACCATACACGGTCAATGGCCATTGCTTACTCTGGCAATAAGCCACTAATTTATTAATACCACCAACATGATCTGCGTGGTGATGAGTGATCAAAATTGTAGATAGCTGCATGCTTTGTTGTTCAATATACTCGATACAAACATCAGCATCGCCTGGATCAACTAAAGCAAGTTTATTGCCTGAATTTGATGAAATAGCCCAAATATAATTATCTGAAAAGGCCTTTATCATGGAAACTTTCATATTAGTGGTGCTTTGACTTTGCAGCATGTGCGGCTCCTGAGTATACTGAAGCTATGATTATACTCATTTTTTCCGATGTTTAACATAATGAAGCCTGCACTTGCTTTTCGACATCCATCGTACCCTAAGTCATGGCAACATTTGCCTAATGGTGAATTGATTGTTGCTAATATAAACCAAACCTTAGCACCGTGGTGGCCAAAGTTTTTTGGATATCATATGCTAAAAATTGGTGCGTTAAGTGGTGGTGTTGATAGTGGTAAAAGCCTGATTAAACATCAATTAACCTTGAGTAATCAGCTTGAAAATTGTGATATTGTTGCTGAAATTGATGACTTACCCTTGCAAGAGCATAGTGTCGACGTTTGCGTGTTGGCGCATGCCTTAGAGTTTTCATTAGATCCACACCATGTAGTGCGTGAAGCGAACCGGGTATTGATCCCAAATGGTTATTTGGTGATCACGGGCTTTAATCCTTTTAGTCTGGCGGGGGTAAACAAGTTTATCCCTTATAGACGAAAACAAACTCCTTGGAATGAAAGATTATTCTCACCAATGCGAGTGAAAGATTGGTTACATTTAATGGGCTTTGAAATCCAACTCGATCGACGGGTTTTACATTCTTCACTCTCAGGGCAAATGAAGTCCGGATTGTTCAGTGAGTACTGGCGTAAATTAGCCGATCGCTATTTTCCAAGCTTAGGCTCTGTTTATATCATCGTTGCTAAAAAACGCGTGTTACCTTTAACGCCTATTAAAGCGAAATGGCAGTTAAGACCACGTTTTGAACCGGTAAAAGTACCAACGATGAACTCATCAAGAAAAATAAAAAAATTGACTAAGTAATGCTCATATAGTCGCATTACTCAATAATAACATGTAATTAAAGGTTAAAATTAAGCCATGCATCTTCATGAATTCGAAAAATATTTGAACACTTTATTAAAGCCAGAACAGATCAAAGACTTCTGTCCAAATGGCTTACAAATTCAAGGGCGTGAAAAAATAGCAAAAGTTATTACTGGCGTAACAGCAACACAAGCGTTAATTGAACAAGCTATTGTACAACAAGCTGATGCGTTGGTTGTGCATCACGGTTTCTTTTGGAAAAATGAAAGCTATGTTATTCGTGGCATGAAACATAAGCGTATCAAAGCCTTGTTAGACCATGATATTAATTTATTTGCTTATCATTTGCCGCTGGATATTCACCCAACGTTGGGTAATAACGCGCAATTAGCTAAATTGTTTGGTATCGATAATGTTAAACCACTTGAAGCTGGTAACGATTTGAGTGTATCGGTACGTGGTGATTTTGCACAAGCAATTACGCCTCAAGCCTTGGAGCAACGTATTAATACGCAGCTTAATCGTGTTTGCCTTCATATTGCCCCTCCATCAAACAAAATCATAAAAACGGTTGCTTGGTGTAGCGGTGGTGGACAAAATTTTATTGAATTAGCGGCTGAGCAGGGTATTGATGCTTTTATCAGTGGCGAAGTGTCGGAGCAAACAACGCATATTGCCCGCGAAATGGACATTCACTTTTATTGTGCTGGGCATCATGCTACCGAGCGTTACGGTGCAAAAGCATTGGCAGATTACTTTAATCAACATCTGCCAGTAGACGCTACATTTATCGATATTGACAATCCTGCATAGAAGGCTATCGGTGATTTAGTACCCGTTATGTAAAATTGGTACTCTCATTTTAGTTAGCTTTTAAGCCATTGTACGATCCGACCAAGTGCTTCATACCATGCGCCAGTAGTTTGTTGTAATTTTGTCACATGAGGCAGATAGTAAGACCAAGATTTTTGTCCATTGTCTTTTACAGAAGGGCTTGCCGGCGCTGGTATGGCATTAACGCCATACTTTTTAAAATAAGCCATAGCACGGGGCAAGTGACTAGCGCTAGTCACTAACACAACATTTCTATTTAATACCCTAGGAGCAATGAGCTGTGCTTCCTCTTCAGTATCTTGTGGAAAATTCTCTGTCAGTATTTTATGTTTTGGTATCCCCAATATAATGGCAGCCTGTTTAACTTTTTCGGCATTTGAACTTTCGTCATCACTGGCATAGCCAGAGGTTATTATTTGTGCTTCGGGATGTAAGTGATAAATACGAACTGCTTCAACTAACCTTGCCAGTGAGCTGGATTTTAATTGGCTTGTTGCAGGTAAACCTTTAGCTGATCGGTGAGCGCCACCTAATATAATAATATAATCAATGGGCTTCTCGCTTTTGGTAAAAGCAGGATAATTATTTTCCAACGGAGTCATTAAGGTATCTGATAAAGGCGCAAAGCTACTGAAAAATAATAACGTCGTTGCAAGCAGTAATGATGAGAAACTGAGTTTGGGTTTTAACCGATAAAAAAGCATAGCGATAAATAAAAGTAATAAAATAATGCTCAAAGGCATCAGCATAAAGCTGATTATTTTTTTCAGTAAAAATAAATCCATGTTATTCATTCCAAAGCAATAATTAATTTTAAATTCTCTGCTAGTCAAGCATAGCAATTATATGAAGGAGTATCAGTAGCTAAATTTTTAATTTTTTGGACGTCTAAAAGTCTGTTGATATTTTAATTTAAATGAGGTTTAATAGCGCTGTTGAAAATTAGAATTTTTACTCAACTATTTTATAACTATATTATAAATCTAGTGTTTATGAGTAATTATACAAATTTTCACACCAGAAGAGGTGCAATTGCCAGGTAAGTAATACGAGGACCCCATCCTATGACTGTTACTGAGGGGGACAATTGCCGAGAATGTTAATATGGGGGCATATTGCATTCGGTCACTAAGGCTGAATCCTTAGGGCTGTCACCACTAGAAAACAATGGTTTTCTAGATTTGGGTGGAGAGCTTCTGGCTGAATAGTACCGCCTGAATTTCCGGTTGTTTTAACCTTATTCGCTCTACACTCAGTCATGCTCTTCCTGTTTATTTTTAGCTTTTTATAGTTGATTTATTTTACAAATATCAAGTATTAGCTCGCTATTAGGGAGAATTTTTATGTTAACATCTCATCTTACAAGCCGCATTGTTCGGTCTTTAGTGGTTTATCTATCTAGCCAGATACTTTGGACTAATTTTCGTTATTCAAATGTTCAATCGCATGGAGAACTTGCATGTCAGTAATCGTTAGTAAAGCAAGGGCTGATGAAATAACCGTCGCAAAATTTGGTGGCACCAGTGTTGCTGACTATCAAGCCATGATGCGTTGTGCTCATATTATTAAAAACGATAGCTGTAATCGCGTTGTTGTGGTTTCAGCAAGTGCAGGTGTAACCAATAACTTAGTTCGGTTAAGCCAAGAAAATGTCCCGGCAAGTGAGCAAAAAGATATCATTTCGGCTATTGCTAACATTCAGTTTGCAATTACACAGCATTTAACTTGTCAAGCAAGTTTAGATTTAGAAATCACTGGACTTTTAGAGGCGTTAGCTATTTGTGCAGAAAAACAAGCAGCAAACTTTAGCGTGCAAAATAGTGATCAAATCCTGAGCTTTGGTGAACAATTAAGTTCGCGAATTTTCGCACATGTATTACAAAGCCTCGGAGTTAATGGCCATTACTTTGATGTTCGCCAAATCATGAAAACCGATGATCTTTATGGCAAAGCACAAGTGGATTTAGCGCAGCTAGCCATTAATGCACAGGCGTTGCTTTTACCCAAATTGGCCGATCAAGTTATCGTCACCCAGGGCTTTATTGGTAGCGACCAACAAGGCAACACGACGACACTCGGTCGAGGCGGCTCTGATTATAGTGCAGCACTGTTAGCTGAAGCACTACAAGCTAGCAATTTAAGTATTTGGACCGATGTAGTCGGTATTTTTACCACTGACCCACGCATAACAGAACAAGCGCGTTCAATTAACGAGATAAGTTTTGGTGAAGCTGCTGAAATGGCCACATTTGGCGCTAAAATCCTTCATCCCGCCACGCTTATTCCTGCTATGCGTCAAGATATTCCGGTGTTTGTTGGTTCGAGTAAAGAGCCTGATGCCGGCGGAACACGTATTCAGCGTCACGTAGAATCTAACCCGACATATCGTTCAATCGCGCTACGACGTGAACAAACACTTGTGACGGTAAAAAGCCCACAAATGCTACACGCTAGCGGCTTTTTAGCAAAAGTTTTTACTGTTTTGGCCAAACATCAACTCAGTGTCGACTTGATTACTACCAGCGAAATCAGTGTTGCGTTAACTTTTGATAATCCACATGGTTCAACACAATCTTTGTTAACTCAAGCCGTTGTGGAAGAGTTAGAGCAACTTTGTGAAGTCAGTGTTGAACATGGCTTAAGCTTAATTGCGGTGATCGGGAATAAAATTCATGGTACAAAAGGTGTCGGTAGTAGCATTTTCGATAAAGTAAATGACTTTAATATCCGTATGATATGCCACGGGGCAAGCAATCATAACTTATGCTTTCTTGTGCCAGAGGCAGATGCTAACCAAGTTGTTGAACGCTTGCATGAGACACTTTTCACTCAATAGCGGTAATGTAGTTAGATAAATAAAGCAAAGCAAAAAGGGACACTTTCATGTCCCTTTTTATTGCTCATAGCTTACCAGTAATACTATTTCAGTTGTTTAATCTATGGCTTAGTATTGTTGAAAAGTTTATTCATAAGCTAAAGGGTCGCTAGCATTATTATCAGCGAAGGCTTCTAAACGCTCTTGGCAAGCACCGCATTTACCACAAGCTTTTTCACGTCCATTATAACAAGTCCAAGTGTTTTCATAACTCAGTCCCATTTTTAAGCCGTCCGTTAATATGTCAGATTTAGTGTCGTTTAAATACGGACTGAAAATTTCAACCGCTTCATAGTTAGCAATTTGGCAAACATCGTTCATTTTCATCACGAACTCAGGTCGACAATCAGGGTAAATAGCATGATCGCCTGAGTGAGCGCCATAATAAACTTGTGATGCTTTTACTGAAACCGCATAACCAACCGCTAATGACAATAAAATCATATTGCGATTAGGCACAACAGTTGATTTCATATTATCAGCTTCGTAATGTCCTTCAGGGATTTCAATATCATCAGTTAATGACGAACCAGCCAGTAACTGGTTAATCGCTGAAATGTCGATAACCTTGTGAGTTACCCCCAATTGCTCGCATACTTTACTTGCACAGGCAATTTCTTTCACATGCTTTTGACCATAATCAAAGGTTAAAGCATAGACTTCTTTTCCGTCTTTTAAAGCACGGTTGAGAACCGTGAATGAATCCATGCCACCGGAAAAAATTACTACGACTTTATTACTCATATTTACAGGTCTCTTGAGGTATAATAAAAACTTGCGCATTCTACTCGAAATTAACTAAGCATTAAAGTAATGACCACACGTTATAAAATAAATGAATTGTTTGAAACTCTGCAAGGCGAGGGCTCTTATACTGGTCAACCGTCAATCTTTCTACGTTTACAAGGCTGTCCCGTTGCTTGTTCATGGTGTGACACCAAACATACTTGGGATATACATCCTGAATTAGAAATTAACAGTGAGCAGTTATTAAGTAAGTCGCAAGAGACTGAACAATGGTCTAATTTATCACTTGATGATATCGCTGCAATATTTGCTCAGCAAGGATATAACGCTAAACATATTGTTATTACTGGCGGTGAACCTTGTATGGTGGACCTAACCGAGCTGTGCTTGTATTTTGAAGCTAGAGGTTATAGCTGCCAAGTTGAAACTTCTGGTACGTTTGAAATAAAAGTTTCCCCGCAATGTTGGGTTACAGTATCACCTAAAGTGAATATGCGTGGCGGTTATAAAATTTTAGCCAGTGCTATGCAACGAGCAAATGAAATTAAGCATCCGGTCGGTACTGAGCAGCACATTGATGATTTGAAAGCACTCTTGGCAAAGCATCAAGTAGAAAATAAGCAAATATATTTACAACCCATCAGCCAAAAGCAACGTGCAACTGAACTTGCCATTGCCACCTGTATTGAAAATAACTGGCGCTTATCTGTGCAAGTACATAAATATATCGGCATTGAATAGACTGCGATGATTTCGCTGATGTTACCATTATACATCGGCGAATTTTGACCTTTAGTCATAGCCATCAATAGGCTAATTTTAGTTAACAATTATATGTATTAGCGGTTCTTTTTATTAACGGTTATTAGTATTAGTGATTATCTGTATAAACATCATAATAAAAAACTGTCTTGTTTTGCATAGCTTTACTTGATTTTACTTAGTTTTGCTTGGTTTCGCACGTTGAATGATCTAACACTAACCTGACAAGTTAAGCATGATCATTGTTTGCTAATAAACCAACCGCGAAATAAATTTTAGCCAACGTTGGCTAACAAGCACTAGGTAAAGCAAAGTGCAATAGGCTTTTAGGATTTATAAAGCTATATAAAAGTTATATAAAAGCTACATAAAAGCTATATAAAGTCATTGTAGAAACTCATGTTGAGGGAAAGTTGGTGATCGAAGTTGTTATTTTAGCGATAGCATTAAGTATGGATGCCTTTGCTGTTTCGATAGGTTTGGGCGCAAAACACAATAAAAAAACACTGTCGTTAGGTTTTATGTCTGCTGCTTACTTTGGTATCTTTCAGGGTGTCATGCCATTATTAGGTTACCTTGGCGGGCGCGGTGTTTTAGGCTGGATTGATTCTTATGCGCCATTAATCGCCTTCGTATTACTGTTATTGATTGGCATAAAAATGATTTATGAAGCTTTTCAAGAAGGTATTGAGGACGACATTAATAAAGTCACTCATCGCGTTATGTTAATGTTAGCGATAGCAACAAGCATAGATGCAATGGCTGCAGGCTTCAGCTTAACAGTGTTAAATGTTAATCCCTTTATTGCGAGTTTTATGATTGGCTGTGTCACTTTTCTGTTTAGTTGGCTTGGAGTCGTTATAGGTGCTAGAAGTGGTAGTTATTTGGAAAGTAAAGCTGAACTGCTCGGTGGGGTTATACTCATTTTAATTGGAATTAAAGTACTATTTAACCTGAACTCTGGATAAGTAGCGCTCATTATCCACAGTTCAGGTTATTTAGTAAAGCTGCTTAGCTGAAAGGCTTAAAGTACTGTTATTCAGGTAAAGATTCAGCAAGTTCAGATAACACTTGCTTGAAAGTTGCTTGAGGTTGAGCCCCCGTAAGTGCGCTGGTTTGATTGAATACCACAGTTGGCACGCCACTTACACCCATTTGTTGCCACTGTGCTATTCGCGCTTTAATTCGACTTTTGTTTTCCTCATCAGCGAATGCGATTTGTGACTGTTGCGCACTAATACCTAGCGTTTCGGCTTCTTGAATAAGTATGTTTCGATCGGATACATCTTTATTTTCGGTAAAGAATGCTGAAAAAAGACGTAACTTAAGCGCTGTTTGCAAACCCAATTGATGAGCATAATCCAATAAAATATGGGCATCTAGAGTATTAACTATTTTCATGCCGTCGACATAATTGAACTTAAAACCATATTGCGCACCTGCTTGGGTAATATTTGCTCTTGCGCGATCACTATCGGCCTTTGTTGAGCCATACTTTCTTGCTACATGGGCACGAAGCTCTTCTCCTTCAGGTGGCATATCTGGATTTAGCTCAAATGGTTGCCACTCAATTTCCACTTTATCTTGCAAACCTAATTCTTCAATTGCTGCCGATAAATGGTTATAACCGACAATACACCAAGGGCAAACAACATCTGAAATGATGTCTAATTTAATTTTATTTCTCATAAGTTTTCTCTTAATTATTTTATTGATAAACTGTTTTTAACCGCAGACATTAGCGCAGCTTCGCTAGCGCGTAATCTATAATCTGCTGATTGATCAATCCAAATTATGTTTCCTGTCTCGTCAATAAGCAAAGATGTTGGAATAGCCATAGGTCGATATTTCATTTTCCAAGGCAAAGGCATTGCAATACCCAATATATACCCAAACCACTTGAAAATGCAGGATTCAGCAAGTCGAAAAAGGGTTAGCACCAAGGCATTGATTGAAAGTAATGGTTGTTCCATTGTTAAAATCAATAACGCCGGAGATGACCCTTTATCGACTTGCCCTACGGGCGCTAAGCTAGAAAACCAGTGCAGCGTTGCATACATGGATGTATGTACTTAGCTTTTGTCTGGAGCAAAAAAGCTGTGCAGCACTTGATAAGGGAATAACCATTATCTGCGTACTGTGCCTTGCGCTGATTTCCTAGCTTAACGCTGAAACTGCATTTTCAAGTGGCTTGGGTATATTCATAGTGTCATCAGCTGTGGCAGCTAGTGCTTTATGATGTTCAACGCCATATTGACGAATAACCGCTAAATTTTCATCGGATATTAAGGTATGTGAAATATTATCTCGCAACCGATGGATTTTCTGCTGTGCTGGACTGTCATTTGAGATAGCAAAAATTTCAATATTATACTCAGTGAGTTTAGGTTTTAGTTGTTCAAACATGATTAATTCTGTTGAACAATAAGGACACCATGATCCGCGATAAAATTTCAATAATATACGTTTTCCCTTCAAGGATGCAGAATCAAAATTAGTTGTTGTAAAGGGTAAAAATTGTTCCCCTACTGAAACCTTTATTTCACCAATTGGCGTTGCTTTGGTTGTGAGGAAAAAGCTAAAAATTGCCGATGTAGACCATGTCAACAAAGCTAAAATAACCACGACGATGAGGTTTAAGTTTGATACCGGTTCGGTAAATGCTGTTGTTATTGCCGATAATGACAATAAAGAACCGATAAGCATCGCAAATATAAGAAAAACAGCTTTCTTTGGAGTTTTACTCTTCTTTAGCATGTAAAAGTAATGGGCTAAAGCGATATTCAACAGCATAAAACCAAGCAGTGAAATCATCATGATGTTGTTACCTTGTGCGCATTATTTGTGGGGGCAATAAACTTGCCCTAGTCGTTTTATATTACTTTGTCCAAACAAATTCTTTGAACATTGAGTCAACAGGCGTATCTGCTACATGATTGACATAGTTACTGATCACTTTTTGAGATAAGCCTAGAATAACTTCCAATACTTGTTTTTGACCATAGCCGGCGTTAAAAAATGCCTTCATTTGTTCTTGTGAAACAGCACCACGGTGACGTACCATCGCCAAAGTAAAGTCATGAAGTGCTTGTAACTTAGCGGTTGGCATTGGTGTTTGGTTTCGCAATGCTTCGGTTATTGCTGGATCAACTTTCATTGCATGTGCAATGCCGGTATGTGCCGGAACACAATAATGACATGCATGTTCAACATTAATGGTTTGCCACACAACGGTCAGCTCTTCAGCATTGAAAGAAGTTGCCGTGAATAATTGGTGTAACTCCTGATAAGCTTTTAATATTTCTGGAGATTCAGCCATTACAGCATACAAGCCTGGAATAACGCCCATTTGTTTTACCGCGCCTGCTAGCATTGCTTTACTTTTTTCAGGTGCAGATTCTACGGTATGTAATTTAAATTCTTTCATTTTATTACTCCAATCAATAATCTCATTTTATTTAGCTAAGGTTACTTTTTATGTTTATGCCAAGTAGGTCATTACGTGACTAGAGTGTCTACTATAAAGGTGATTGAATGATCGTTCAATCTGTATTTGAGCAACTGTTCAGGTTGGCCCTGAAGTTTTTACCTATCTTACTGATTTAAAGATAGAATGTAGGATATAAAGTGTTATAAGTATTTAGATAGCGTTAATTATTGCAAGCAATTTGGCTAAATTATTGAAAGTAAACACATTACCTACGCTTCGCTTTAACAATGTCGAAACTAGCATATTGTACAGATTAAACTGAAATCAATAATGCTGAGTTTACATTGGCTGAATTTATTGAGTTAAAACCTATTTACTCAAGGGGAGTTTGATTATCACATCGACACCTTGTTGAGTTAGCTTGTTTACTGCTTTTATTGTTCCGCCATGGAACTGGCAAATTAGGCGCGCAATATATAAGCCTAATCCAAGGTGGGGTTGCTCGTTATTATGTTTTTGTCTGATTGATACCATAGAATCAAAAAGTTGCTCATTCATTTGTTCGGGTAATAGCTCGCCATTGTTACTGATCGTTAATATAAGCTGGTGACTGTCACAAGTGAAATTAATTGCCACGCCATTATCATCAGAAAACTCTATCGCATTGGCGACAACTTTATCTAATAATTGCGCGATGTGTTCAGGTGAACCATGTACATAATGCTTTTTGAGCGTTATGTCATTATAGGTAAAGTTAATCTGGGGATAAATTAGATGATAGCCTTGCATACAACCATTGATCACTAAGCCAATATCAAAGGTACTTTTATCTGTGTTTTGTAGTATTTGTTCAATACGAGTGGCTTCATTCATATTAGTTAAAATCAAGCTTAAGCGTTCGATGCCCTGTTGAGCACGCGACAAATAAGGGTTTTCATTCGCTATTTCTTGAGGGGGCATCGATGTATCATTGCCGTCATTAGAGGGTGATTTGTTGCTACTTTGTTGTTGCATAGCGAGTGTTTCTAGTGATGTTCGTACTACAGCAATTGGAGTGCGCAATTCATGTGATAAGCGCGATGACATATTCTCTAAGTAATGATTATACTGACCAAGGCGGTTAACTGCAGTGGAAAAGCTTCGTGATAAATCGCCTATTTCATCATTGGTGTTCGATGTGTCGACATTACCATTAATACGACCATGTTCGTCAATGGCCATTTCAGCCTGATTACTTAAGGTTCTGATGCGGTTTGAAATGCGAGAAGCAAATAAGAAAAATGCTAATGCACCTAAAAGCATGATGGCCAAAATGGAACTGAATAGCTTTTCTAATGCTTGGTTTCTTAAGGTGCGAATACCATTGGTTGTTTCTTCAACAATCACTGCACCCTTAACGTGTTCATCAATAAAAATTGGGTAAGCCGCTGATAATACAACGGCTTGTTGATCGGTACTTAAACGCCATTGTGACATCGGCTTGCCTGTTAAAGCACTTTCGATATGTTTGCCAGTAAGGTTTTCTGAGTCATAAAGTTGATCGATAAAGTTACTTGGAGGTTGGCTGATAATTCGATCATAAAGCGGTTTAAGCACATGACTTTCAACAATATGCCAAGCATTGATAATAACATTATCATCATCGTTTTCACTGTGCTCATTGTTAAGGTTAACTCGTTTATCCCAAACACCGTTGGCCTGTTTTATATTACCTGTTGTCGCGAGAACACGATGGTGCTGATCGACAACCCAAATACTAGAATTGGTATAGCTCATGCCTTTAACAATACGCTCTATTTCGGGGGAGGGTACTAATATTGTACCTAAGGTTTCAGCGGAACTTGGATCTGCTGAGCCAATAGAGGCTTGGATAGCACCTAGAGGACTGTCAACATCATGGACAGCAAAGGCGATATTATCGTTAAATTCTGTCAGTGGCACCCTTACTTCTACATTGTAGCCCTGTGTTGTATCTCGCCAATGACCTTGTATTTGGCGGGCGGGTACCGGAATATTATTTTCAATGTTGGTAATACGGTAAGCATCAATCCAGCCAGTTGTTTTATTACTGATAATAAAGCGACTGAAAACACCGTTAGGGTTAATAAATGCTAATTCTAAATGGTCGTTATTGGTAATGCTACGGGCATTGTTATCGCGATAAATCACCTTGTCATCAATTATTGCGAAATATAAATATAAATATTTTCCATAAGTACCTACCGCAGCAGTAAAGTTTATTGATAATTCATCAGGTGCTAACGTTTGATAGAGTTGGTTGTTTTGCTGATAAAAGTGGGCTTTATTGGCAAAGTCTGGCCAATCATTATTCAAACCATCGAGCTGAATAGGGGCAGATAAACCATAACTGTATAAGTCTTTGCCTTTTTCGACACTAGGTAAAAAGCTTGCTTGGTTATTGAATAAGTTTGCACGCTCATGCATGGCGGTGGCGAGAGCCCTAGCAGTGCCAATGATGGTTTGTTCTTGACCATACCTGAGATATTTTTCCATTTCCCAGACATACTGATAGCCAAACCATGGAATAGTAAAAAGAAAGCCTGATAATAAAAACAGCTTACTTCTTAAGCCAAAACGCCACTTCATTTTCATGCGTATTTAAAGCCCTTATGTGATTGCAGTTGGGGTTTGATTCCAGCGATAGCCCATGCCATAGACTGTTTCGATACAATTAAATTCGTTATCGATATGAGCGAACTTTTTTCGTATTCGTTTGATATGCGAGGTAATGGTTGAGTCATCAACATAGATTTTCGAATCTTGCATTAATTGACTACGGTTTTTTACATGGCCAGGATGTTTAGCCAGAGCGTATAACATCCAAAACTCTGTAATGGTCAAATCGACACTTTGACCCTGCCACTCGATACTCATACGCTGACTGTCAACGGTTAATGGTCCGATAGTGAGCATATGATCAGCTTGTTGGGGTTTACCGAGTGCATCTTGGCGTCGAAAAAGGGCAGCAATACGAGCAGCAAGGTGCGGTAAGCTAATATCTTTGGTGAGATAGTCATCGGCACCAATGCGTAAGCCAGAAACGGTATCAACTTCACTATCTCGGGCGGTTAAAAATATAATTGGCAGCGTGGTCGACATGGTACGTAGCCATTGGCATAGTTCAAAACCAGCGTCGTATTCGTGTTCTAAACCAATATCTAAAATCGCTAAATTAGGCAGACGCAAGCTAAAAGCTTGCATAGCAGAAGATTTATCTGCGTAAGTTTGTACTTGATAGCCTTGTAAACGTAGCACATCGGCATAGTTTTCTCTGATTGCGGCATCATCTTCGACGATTGCGATGCGTTTTAACATGATGATTGCTGATCCTTTTCGGTTATTTGAGCCTGATAATATCGAATAAATCCCATCTAAGCTGCTAATTATTGCAATTGCCATAATGTTGCCACATTTGCGCAGTGAATTGTCATTTTTGCGGCCTTAAGTCGTCGTTTTCTTAAGGTTTAATAGCATCATCAAAACAAACAAGCTAATTAAGAAATTAGTTAGTAAGCATACATCACTCACATTATTAACTAGAGGTACTCAGATGATGACTCATTCAATGACAGTAGATAACAACACTCAAAAGACAAAATCAATGTGTTCTTTTGCGCAAAAAGTTACGAAAAACACCTTAATCGGTGCGGCATTAATTTCGAGCTTAGCTATAAGCCCTGTGTTCGCTAATAACTATGAAAACGCAGAAAAATTAAAAAGCCAACAAGAAGATGCAGCACAGTTAAAAGAAGAAATAGGACTAGGAGCTGGTATGGTCATTGGAGCCATATTTGGCGGTCCGATTGGTGCATTTGTTACTGGCGTAGCGGGTAATCTCATTGCTAAAAATATCAATGCAGAAGATGAAATAGAAAATGTATCAAGCGCTTATTTATTGGAAAAACAAAGTAATGCAATGGCTTTGGCACGATATAAAGAAGAAATTGCCGCATCAGAGCAACGCTATCAAAGGGAGCTGCTTGCGTTAGAGCAAAATTATCAGGCAGCAAGTCTGTTACAAGCGCAAAACTTATTAATGAGTTTGCAGTTTTCAACCGGCTCGAGTGAAATAAAAGCGCATTACCAAGAACAAATTGCTAGTTTAGCGCGAATTGTTAAACAATCGCCGCATTTAACGTTAGATCTTTCAGGCTATACCGACAAACAAGGCAGTGAGGAGTTAAACCAAGCGCTTTCATTAGCACGTATTAATGCCGTTAAAAATGCCCTGATTGATCAAGGCGTAATGGCAGAGCAAATTAATCTATTTGCTTATGGTGAACAACAGCCGGTTGTTGCTTCGGCAGATAAAGAAATCAGTTTTTATGATCGTCGTGTGGTTATTAAATTAAAAAATACGGCGATAGCAAACAAAAATCCTGAACAAGAAAATGCTCAAACGGCGCAAAACTATTAACTGCTAACCGGGTCTAGTGACTTAGCTCGACAAAATTTACTTGTTATCTGGAACTGTGATTGACTTATTTATCCAGAGTTCAGGTTATTTAACAAACTTTACAAAGCCAGGAGGTGAAATAACTAGCGGCTGGCGCTGAACGCTATTGCTTGCTACTAAATAAAAAACGTTGATAAATAAGCTTAATAAAGCCAAGGTTTCCCGTCTTGGCTTTTCTTATGTTAATGCAAAGTTTTCGCTTGTCATTGTTTGATTTCGTGCAGGTAATATCGTTTATTTACCTCAATCATACTTTTAATGCCGCAAATGCTGTTGGTTGTGCTAATAATAAAGGACAAGAAAGTAATGCAAACGGGAGTCACTTTGAACAAATTAGTCCATATTATTATCGCAATTATATTACCTCCGCTGGCGGTGTTTTTAAAGTCGGGTATGGGGAAAGATTTAGTGATAAATATTATTTTATCCTTGTTGTTTTTTATTCCTGGGGTATTACATGCCCTATGGTTAATCACCAAATAGCAATACTTGAATGGTGGCTTTAAGCTGGTGATGTGAGTGCAGTTGACAGTGAAACATGAAAATACTGCCTTAATACAATCATAAACACAGCATTTAGTTACGGCGCCATACTAAGGATACCATCATGAAATTAGGTTGTTTTTCAGTAAGTTTAGCTGTAAAAAATCTAGAAAAATCACGAGACTTTTATCAAAACCTTGGTTTTACTGTTTTTGCTGGTGAATTATCACATCATTATTTAATTATGAAAAATGGTGAAACTAATATTGGTCTTTTTCAAGGGATGTTCGAAGCCAATATGCTGACTTTTAATCCCGGGTGGGATCAAGATGCGCAAGCGCTTGATGATTTTAACGATGTTAGAGAATTAATGTCTGAGCTTGAACAGCAAGGTATTGAGGTGACACATAAAAATATGTCGGACAAGCGCGGACCGGCGAGTTTTTCATTTTTAGACCCTGACGGCAATGTTATTCTGATTGATCAACATCGTTAGTCTTTATCAATAGCACACTTTAAGATTTTTTATTCAGTAGCGTTATTAAGCAAATAGCTAACAAAGCTAATTGCTTATCTCTATCGTATTATAAATGGTAAATTATTCAATGACGCGTTTAAATGGAGGTAGAGAGTTTAATAAGTCTTTACCGTAACGTTTATTAACGACACGTCGGTCCATTAAGGTGATAACACCATAATCTTTTTCATTTCTCAATAAACGCCCGGTGGCTTGAATGAGTTTTTTTGACGTTTCAGGCACTGAAATTGACATAAACGGATTACCACCTTTTGCGGTAATATATTCAGCTTGTGCTTCTTCTACAGGCGAAGATGGAACTGAAAAAGGCAGCTTAGTAATAATCACGTTGGTGAGATACTCACCCGGTAAATCCAAACCTTCTGAAAAACTTTGCGTACCAAAAATAATGCTATCTTGTTTTTTGTCACAGAGGCCTTTGTGAGTTTCAATAATTTTTTGTCGTGATTGTTCACCTTGCACTAAAATACTGAGCTTTGTTTTTTCTCTCAAGGCAGTAACCACTTTATCCATTTGCCAATAGGAGGAAAAAAGCACTAAGGTGGCTTTACCACGGTTAATTTGTGCTGGCAGTTTGGCAATCAATTCATCAGTAAACTGATCAGCACTGGGTTCATATTGCATTTTTGGTACAAGTAGTTGAGCATTATTTTGGTAATCAAAAGGAGAATCTACTTTTTGATATTGACTGCCGTCATCGTTTCTCAAACCTGCTTGACGGCGAAAGTGATCAAAGGAGTTTAGCGCTAAAATGGTGGCAGAGCATAACACGGCTCCTTCGCATTTTGACCACAACATATCTTCTAAAGTAAAGCCGACTTCGATAGGCGAGCCGCTAATGAGGTAGTCGCTTCTTTTACCTTCAATTTGTTCTAGCCAACGTGCCATAGGCGCGCCTTTTTCACTATCAGTTTTCGCGTACATCTGCCATAAGGCATTAAAGTTTTCTAAACGTTGGATCATAAAACCCGATTCAGCCAATAATGGCTCAGCTAAATACATTTGGGTATCGCCATCTTTAACCGACTCCATCAACAAATTATAAAGTTTGTTTAAATGCGCTAAACACTTCTTGGAACTGTCGGTTAAGTCCTGCGCTAAATTTTTCAATGTTTGGGGAATAATGCCATTTTCAAAACGGTATTGTAGGGTCTGGTTTTGTGCTTGGAATTGACTATTGCTATTAGCTGATTGATTGAAATACAGACTGCGATTATTGTCGATTAAGCTCAATACTTTTTGCATATCGCGCAATATATCTTGGCAATCATCGGCAAGTTTTACCGATGGTGAAATTGCACTGTTAGATTTAACGAGTTTTGCTATTTTATCACCGGTTTCTTGTAACTTTCCAAGCCAGTCAATGGCTCCCTTGATGGTCAAGTTAGCACTGGAGTGGTCACGCGTTACCTTTGGTAGGTGATGAGCTTCATCAATGATGTAAAAAGTATCTTCTGGAGGAGGCAAAATTTTCCCGCCGCCAAGCTCTAAGTCAGCCAGTAATAAACTGTGGTTTACCACTAAAACGTCAGCGGCTTCCATGGTCTCTCTTGCCTTATGAAAAGGGCAATGACTATGGTCTGACAGATGCTTTAAGCAGCTATGTTTATCGGCTTGTATTTGTTGCCAAATATGATGGTTTACCGGCTCAGGCCAAGCATCAATATCACCAGGCCAAGTGTTATCATTGAGTGCTTTGTGCATATTATTTAAGGTGCGAATATCACTGGCTTGGGGTTTTTCTGCAAAAGTAAAACCGGCTTGTGGGCTATCGTCGTTGGCAACAGCGAGCGCGAGCTTTTGTCGACAAACATAACGTTGTCGACCTTTTGCTAAGGTAAAGTTAAAATCTAAACCACTGTGTTTTTTCAAAAAGGGTAGATCTTTATCAACTAATTGCTCTTGCAGTGCTACGGTTGCTGTCGCTATACAGACTTTTTTGTGACGACTTAACGCTAACGGAATAGAGCCCAGAGAATAAGCTAATGACTTACCTGTGCCGGTGCCGGCTTCAATGGTAATTATTTTACGGACTTTGTCGTAATCACCGGCAAGGGTTTTAGCAATTTCAGCAATTAAAAATGTTTGTTGCTTACGCGGGTTGAAGTTGGTTAGGTTTTCACCTATGGCCTTATAGGAGCTTCTAATAACTTGTTTAATTTTATCGCTTAACATTGGCGCTGTAGTTTCCTATCGACAATAGATGATTTACACTGCTGTATATATTAACAGTTTACCGTCAACAATTAGAACCATTAATGCAAATTTCTCCAGAACAATTCATTGAATCTAGACAATTACCCGCTGCTATGCGGGGCTTTTTGCTGACCCGAAGTGCGAGAGACCGCAATAACCATATTGAAATTTGCTTGTGGTTAAAAACCCCAACAGGGCCAGCACAACTTATTGTTAGTAATGAACGCGCGGTTTTTTTTGTTGAACAAACATCAGCGCAACAAGCCGAAAGTATTTTAACTCAACACGCTATTCACCTTGATGAAATTAAGCCGCTGGCATTAAAGGCTTTTAATCAAGCGAATGTAGTTGCCCTTTACTTTTTAACGTTACGTGAGTTTTACCAAGCGCGAGAGCTTTTAAAACAACTGGGTATTAAGTGCTATGAGGATGATATTAGGCCTGACGATCGTTTTTTAATGGAGCGTTTTATTACCGCTGATATTACTTTTGCCGGCAAACAAGCCAGTTTATCATTAACGGATAATCATTATTATCGCCGTTTTGAACAGGTAAAATGTAAACGGGTAGATAAATCCCTACAAAAAGATATTGTTTTAACAACGGTATCGCTTGATATCGAATGCTCAATGTCAGGAGAGTTGTATTCTATCGGCTTATATAGCGAGCATTGTCAACAAGTATTGATGATTGCGGATCAACAAGAAATTGCTTGTGAACAAGCAAAAACTACTGATGTCGACATTGTTTGGCAAGCAGATGAAAAACAATTATTAAACAGTTTATTACTTTGGTTCAGTGACCATGACCCCGATATTATTATCGGTTGGAATGTTATTAACTTTGACTTTGATTTATTACAAAAACGCTATGACTTACATGGTGTTAAGTTTA
Source organism: Cognaticolwellia aestuarii (assembly GCF_002000025.1). Classification (GTDB taxonomy): domain Bacteria; phylum Pseudomonadota; class Gammaproteobacteria; order Enterobacterales; family Alteromonadaceae; genus Cognaticolwellia; species Cognaticolwellia aestuarii. The sequence continues at coordinate 177,481 of NZ_MUZV01000006.1, read as the reverse complement.
CGGTTGGTCGTGACAGTAGCACACCTTATTGGCGAAGAAATAAAACCAGTGAACAACAGTTTGTTGAAATAGCGGGCCGTGTGGTGCTTGATGGTATCGATTTGCTTAAAACCGCTACTTACAATTTCCCGAGCTTCTCACTCGATAATGTTGCTAATACCTTATTAGGTATCGGAAAAAAAGTTACTGATGTTGATAATCGAGTGCAAGAAATTACCAATAATTTTCATCATGATAAAACTGCGTTGGCAAGGTATAACCTAGAAGATTGCCGTTTAGTGTTATTAATTTTTCAGCACACGCAATTATTAGAGTTTGCCATGCTGCGCGCGCAATTAACCGGTTTAGCTATAGATCGCGTTGGTGGCTCAGTGGCAGCCTTTACTAATTTATATCTGCCAAAGCTTCATAGAAGTGGTTATGTTGCACCAAACATGGGAGATGGCGATCAAGGTTTTGAGTCACCCGGCGGTTTTGTGATGGATTCTACACCGGGGCTTTATCAAAATGTATTGGTGCTAGATTTTAAAAGTCTATACCCGAGTATTATTCGTAGTTTTAATATTGACCCTATGGGATTGATAGAAGGGCTAAAGTCGCCAGAAACAGCGATTGAGGGCTTTGATGGTGCTTATTTCTCTCGAGAACAGCACTTTCTGCCGGATATTATCAATGGCTTGTGGAAAGAACGCGATATCGCCAAGCAAGATAAAAACGCCGCTTTATCACAAGCAATAAAGATTATTATGAACTCATTTTATGGTGTCTTAGGTTCAACCGGTTGCCGCTTCTTTGATCCGCGTTTATCTGGGTCAATCACCAAAAGAAGCCATAGCATATTAAAAATGACTAAAGCGTGGATAGAAGCAAAAGGCTATCAAGTGATTTATGGCGATACAGATTCGATATTTGTTCATGTGGGTAATGATGAAAGTGATGTAAATAGTAGGGCGCTTGGTAAAAGTTTACAAGATGATATTAATCGCAAGTGGCAACAAAGGTTGAAGGAAGAATTCGCCATAACAAGTGAGCTTGAAATTGAATTTGAAACTCATTTTAGTCAATTCTTAATGCCAACCATTCGTGGCCAAGATGTCGGCACGAAGAAACGCTATGCCGGCTTAGTGCAAAAGGGTGATGAACAACAGTTGATATTTAAAGGCTTAGAGAGTGTTCGTACCGACTGGACTGAACTTGCGAAACAATTTCAACGTGCATTGTATTTAAAAGTGTTTAATCGTCAGCCTGTTGCTGAATATATTAAACAAATGGTGGCTGATACGTTAGCGGGCAAGCACGATGATCTACTGTATTATCGTAAACGCTTACGCAGAAAGCTCGAGCATTATGTTAAAAATGTACCGCCACATGTGAGAGCAGCAAGACTTGCTGATGAAATATATCAGCGCCAGGGTAAGCCACTTAAATACCAAAATAAAGGCTGGATCGAATATGTGATGACGGTTAATGGCCCACAAGCTAGGGGATGTCAGAGCGCGCCGCTAGATTATCAACTGTATATCGATCGACAGTTAATGGCAGTAGCCGATGCCATACTACCATTTATCAATACTAGTTTTGATGAAATCACCAATAGCCAAATGAGTTTATTTGAACGTTAAAGTCTAAAGTAAACGACAGTTACCCCCTTATTGTTTTTTTACCGATTAATAAATTACATTACTTAGTGCTGTTGCTTTTTCGTGATTGTAGTTTATTGCAGATAAAAGCATGTTAGTCGCGACGAGTTGTGCATAACCTAGTCATTCTAAGCAAACACTACACAACAAGTCATACAGCGCTTTTAGCCTGATCTTTCGTGCAAGGTTTGTTTATTTTTTTACTGTGCTATCGCCTTTTTAGGTGAAATAGCCCCCAGAAAAGGCTCTGTCTTGTATAGGTAGACAAAAAATAGCTACAAAAACAAATTCGAAAGATCAACTGTCTCTAAGATATGTCAAAATAAATCGTGCTTCTGTCAGTAATTCACGTTATAAATATTATAGATGGCTAGATAGCTATAATTTAATATTGACTGTGGGATGTAAACTAGAGATGAAAAAAGAAACCAAACTCATTAATGCCGGTCGTAAAAGTCAATGGACACGCGGTGTTGTTAATCCGCCAGTAGAGCGTGCCTCGACAGTGGTATTTAACTCTGTTAAAGAAATGAAGCATGCCACAGCAAATAAAACCAATCAGGTGTTGTTTTATGGTCGAAGAGGTACGTCAACGTCATTTGCCTTTAGCGATGCGATGACCGAGCTTGAAGGCGGTGCGGGTTGTGCACTCTATCCATCAGGTACCGCTGCAATAACTAATGCTATTTTAGCGTTCGTTAAAACAGGCGACCACATTTTAATGGTCGATACCGCCTATGAACCTACCCGTGATTATTGCGATAAAGTACTGGCTAAACTGGGTATTGAAACGACTTATTACGATCCTCTTATGGGGAGAAATATTGAAGCACTTATTAAGCCAAACACACGATTAGTTTTTTTAGAGTCACCAGGCTCTATTACCATGGAAGTTCAAGACGTACCGGCGATTGCTGAAGTCGCTCATCGTCATGATTGCATCGTGATGTTAGATAATACTTGGTCAGCAGGGGTGAATTTTCAGCCCTTCGATTATGGCGTAGATGTTTCAATACAAGCAGCGACTAAATATATAGTTGGCCATTCAGATGTTATGCTGGGTACTGCAACGGCAACAGCTGAGCATTGGCCACAATTGCGCGAAAGTAGCTATACCATGGGACAATGCACCTCACCAGATGATTTGTATTTAGCAATGCGCGGTATTAGAACCTTGAATGTGCGCTTGCAGCAACATCAAACCAGTGCCTTGAAAATTGCGAATTGGTTATCTACGCGACCAGAAGTTGAAACTATTTTGCATCCGGCTTTACCGTCTTGCCCGGGACATGAGATTTTTCAACGTGACTTTACTGGCTCGAACGGTTTATTCTCATTTGTACTCAACAAGGGGAACCAAGCCGCGTTAACGGCCTTTTTAGATGGTATGAAACATTTTAAAATGGGTTATTCATGGGGCGGTTTTGAAAGTCTTATTTTAGGTATTTCCAGCGTTAATAACATGCGAACCGCAACCACTTGGCCTTATCAATTTCCATTAATTCGTTTACATGTTGGCTTAGAAAATGTTGATGACTTAATTGATGATTTAACGATAGCCTTTGATCGTTTTAATGCTGAGTTAAACGCATAGTGAAGATACGAATAACGTCATTAAACGGGAAATATCCTTAAGTTAAATCAATTATAGTACTGAGCAAAGTAATAAAATACTTGCGTGCTTAATTGATAGCTTAATTGGCGAAAATAACTAAAAATGCCGAGTAAGATTTAACTTACTCGGCATTTTTTGATAACGGTGCACTATAGTACGGTCTATTTTTGAACTAATTTTTGCCGAGCAGAAGAAAAATCTTCTTGGCAATATCAGTGTTATCACTTAAGCCTTGAAAAAGTTCTTTTTGCTTGCCCATAGCAAAAACAGGGACATCAACACCGGTATGACCAAACGTTGTCCAACCTGTGATAGTGCGTTGATCAATAAGGTGGTTAATGCTTAAGTGCATTGCTTTTGCTAATGATGGCTTACGTGCTTGTTTTTTATCGGCTGTGCTTAACGCACTGTATTCAGCCATTGCTTGCTCGCCAGCTTGTTTATCTGCATTTAGTTGCGCAAATTCAGCATCGGTGATGTTAAAGTTAAGCATTTTACTGATCTGAGCCTTGATGAGTACTTCTTTTGCTAAAGCTTTGCCAATAGCTGACGGTGACATGATCATATTGCGTAACACATCTGGTTGCCATAAGTAGTCGCCATCTTTACCAATTGTGAAACCACCAGTACTGTGATCTGCGGTCAGAACCACTAACGTGTTCGGGTTTTGCTCAACGTAGCCTTCTAAATACTCAAGGGTTTTGGCTAAATCGTCCATTTCAGACATGGCCGCAGCAATGTCATTACTGTGTCCGCCCCAGTCGATTTGGCTTGCTTCAACCAGCATAAAAAAACCTTGCTCATTTTCTAACTGTGAGATCGCTGTTTTTGTCATGGCCGATAAACGATGGGAATTAGTATCATCAAGTGCCCAAGGTAAGCCTTTATCAGCAAATAACCCTAATGCCTTTTCGCCGCTTTTCAGGCTGGCAAGTTGATTATAACTGTCAATATAATTAAAGCCTTTTGCTTTAAAGCCATTGACGAGGTTGACGTCCTCACGGATAAAGTACTGCCAACCGCCACCAAAAATAACATCAATATTGTCAGCAGCTTGTAAGAAACTATCAGCTATTTGGTTGTAATTATTTCGACTTTCGTTATGTGCTAAATAAGACGCTGGTGTTGCATGGTTGATTTGTGAGGTCACTACCATACCGGTTTTTTTACCTTGCTTTTTAGCCCAAACAAGTACGGATTCAACAGGTTTTTTATCCACATCAACGCCAATTGCGCCATTATATGACTTTGTTCCAGTAGCAAGCGCAGTTGCGCCAGCTGCTGAGTCGGTAACATAGCCAGAAACACGGGCAGGGTAAGTGCTGCTACTGCCAACAAGGTGGCGATCAAATACGGTTTCTTCTATGGCTTGCGTTTTAGGATCATCATGAAAGTAGCGATAAGCACTCGTGTATGCTGGACCCATACCATCACCCACGATCATAATAATATTTTGAGGTGCGTCGCTTACAGCAGTATGTGGCGATAATGCCCTTGCTTGCTGAGCATTATCAGTTTGTAATTGGCTACAAGACATGATCATCAAACTAGTTAATAACGTTGGTACGAATTTTTTCATCTTTATTTCCGGTAAATATACAAGGTAATTGAAGCGCTAAACGGCTATTTTTTTACTGAATGCTTAAATGCGACATCGACCCAAACTAAGCGATGATCAGATGACGCAGCACGGTCCTTAACTAAACGATATTCAGGCGCATTGACTTGCGGCCAGAAAATGCCAGAATCAAGCACTTTGAGCTGTGCTTTGGCTGGTAACACGTAGTCAGCTCTCATACCCCAAAATGCGGTATGATATTTAGCATTCGGGTTTTCTGCTCTGTGTGCTTTTCCGCCAATGCTTGTTGGTTTAGGGTCGATAACACGTGGATGTTGGGTTAAACGGCGAATACCTGTCTTAATAGAATTGCCATCGACTGCATCAGAATTTAAATCTCCTAGGATCACAAATGCTTTATTTTTAGCTAAGCCACCATAGTTATTTTTATCATCATAAATATAACTTGAAGCACTTGGCGTTAAATAGTCAGTCCAAAAACGCAGTTCATCAAAGTTTCGTTTACCATTGCGATCTTCAGGGCCATCAAATACTGGTGGAGTAGGGTGACTGGCTAAAATGTGGAGCTCATTGCCATTAACGTTAAGTGGAATATCCCAGTGCGACTTTGACGATAACCTAAAATTGTTCCATGCTTGTTCGCTATACCAAGGTTGCTCGGTGGTGGGGTCAATCGGTATTAAGGCATTAGGCATATCTCGCCACTTAAAAAATTGAAAAGTTCTAATTTCATCAACATTAATCGGATATTTAGATAACAGCGCCATGGCAAAGTGGCCTGAAAAATGACCAAAGCCATAGGCATCGCCAGGCAATTGAGCCTTTTTACCGTCATTATTAAGATCATAACCGGTGGCTACACCGGTATTAACAGGGCCTTGATAAAAATAAGGGTAGTGTACGCCAGCATTGCCTTGCTGATTTTTAGCTAGATATTGAGATAAAAAAATCTTTAATGACTGATGATTTTCATCATTGCCATCAAATTCATTCAGCAAAATTATATCGGGATTGACACGCTGTATTATCTCGGCAATGTTTCTTATTTGCGGATGATTTTGTGTTAGTGCTACTGCTAGCTCATCACCTTTAACCTTGGCGTTGGTATTACTTGTTTTTGGCAAGTAATTTAAAGCTTCCATACTGACATTGAACGTAGCAATGCGAAGCTTGGGTGAAGAGTGCTCAGTTGTTGCTGACATAGCCATTCCCGAATAGATTAGCAATGACGTTGCTAATAGCTTGGTGATAATTCTCATTTTATCTGATCCCTATTTTAAGCCACAACCGCGTAATATAAAATCAGTTAAAAAGTTAGTCACTTGGGTAATATCGTCTTCTTCGTAATCAGCACGATTCATTATGGTTAATATTTGTTGTTCAAAATCAGCATAATGCTGCGTTGAAGACCAAATTAGGAAAATCAATTTAACCGGGTCGACATCGACCATTTCACCATTATCAATCCACACTTGGAATAATTTTGCCTTTTCGCGCACCCATTGGCGTAAATAAGTTCGGGCAAATTCTTTTAAATGTAGCGCACCTTGAATGATTTCCATGGCATAAATTTTTGACGCCTGCGGATGTTCAAATGACATTTTTACTTTTGCGGCTATAAATTTTTCAATGGCAACAACAGGGCCGTCGCTGCTATCAATATCACCAATTCCTTGATCCCAAGTGTCAAGGGTTAACTGTAATACTGCATGATAAATATTTTCTTTATTTTTGAAGTAGTAGAGAACATTTGCTTTCGGTAGGCCTGCAGTGTCGGCAATAGACTGCACTGTTGCACCTTTATATCCTTGTAAAATAAATTCTTTTTGGGCTGAAGCTAAGATAATGGCTTCACTTCTTGCTCGAATGCTGCCTTGCTTTTCACTGGTGGTATTGTTGCTCACACGAATAACCTTTCTATTTATATTTAGCTATTTTCAATTAACGCTAGTCTATTACGCTGATGTTACATTTTAATGGATTTATTCCATTATCATTAAAGCGCTTCTTACATAAGATTATTTTCAACTGCTCTTACTTGCTAACATTAGCGGTATCGACGTTAAATCAATGGATTTTTGATGAAAATCAACTAGTTTAATTTGAATTAGTCTTTAAGGCACTGTTTTAATACGTTTTCTAATGCGTAAATGGCAAAGCTTAGATAATTTTAAACAATCTGTTCTTATGGTTAATTTTTTCTATTTAACACAGCCCTTTATAAACTTAACTAAAATCATACTTTATTTTATCTTGACCATATGGTTTGTTTTTATGATTTTTTGTTATATAGTTTTTGTTATTTTTAAAATTAGGTTATAAGTGATTTTGCCCGTTGTTTTAATGTAATCGTTATCCTATTGTTTTATATTGTTATTTTATGGTTGTGGTTGTTTGGTTTTTGAGTTTTATTTAAAAATAAAAAAATCGTGAAACAAGCATGTAAATTTTTGTAATGAAAATGTAAGAAAACTCTGTTTTAATTTCACCCGAATTACACTTAAAAAAATAATAAATAGATTAAAAATTAGCTAAGTGAAACTAAATTAAACATTTTACATAACAAAATTTAACTATTACCAAGGAATAATATGATGAAAAATCATCGTCTCTCTCACATTACTAGCGCAGTTGTACTTGCACTAGGATTGTCAACATCAGCTATGGCTGCTGATACCACATCTTCTGTTAGGGGTACAATAGTAGGGCCTAACGGTCAAGCTGCGCCTAACACTAAGATTATGCTTATCCATCAGCCTTCAGGTACAGTTACTGAAGTCGTTACCAACGATACTGGATCATTCAATGCTGGTGGCTTACGTGTTGGTGGTCCATACCAGATTGTTATCGATTCAGATAAATTTCAAGATGTGGCGAAAAACGATGTTTATCTTCAGTTAGGACAAACATTTCGTTTGAATGAACAATTAAATTCAATACAAAATATCGAAACAATTACGGTTACTGGCAGTCAAACATCTTTTACTCAAAATTCGGGTAGCTCAAGTTTCTTTGGTTCAGATTCTATTGAAAACTCACCTTCATTTAACCGTGATTTAAAAGATATTTTAAGACAAAACCCATTAGCAACTTCTTTAGGCGGTAATGACAATGGCTTTTCAGTTGCAGGCTCTAACCCTCGCTTTAACAGCTTAAATGTTGATGGTGTAGGCCTTAACGATGACTTTGGCTTGAATGGCAATGGTTACCCTACGCAACGTTCACCTATTTCTTTGGATGCGATAGAACAAATTTCAATCGATACTAACCCTTACAATGCAAAATTTGGTGGTTTTAGTGGTGCGCGTATTAATGCGGTAACTAAATCAGGTACTAATGAATTGCATGGTGGTGTTTTCTATGAGAAAACATCTGATAGTTGGGCTGGTGACTACGATACCAACGATTCAAAAGGCAACGAAGTTGAAGGTGTTAAAAGTGACACTTGGGGCGTTCACTTAGGTGGTGCACTGATTGAAGATACATTATTCTTCTTTGCTAATTATGAAAGCTTTGAAAAGCCTACTGTTTCTGATTACGGCCCAGCAGGCGGTGGTAAGCCACTTTCAACTAACCTAACCTTGGATGAATATAACCAAATTGCTGCGATTGCTAGTGAGAGATACGGCATTGCAGACATTGGTGGTTGGGATGGTAATCCAAAAGAAGTCGATGATAAAATCCTCATTAAATTAGATTGGAACATTAATGATGATCACCGTGCTGCTTTTACATTTAACCAAGATGAAAGCAACAGTATTCGTAATGTTACTGATGGTAGAAGTACACTAAATACTTCAACTAACTGGTATGATTATCAACAGAATATGAACTCTTATGCACTACACCTTTATTCTGACTGGAATTCTGATTTAACTACAGAGTTTGCTGTGTCTTATAAAGATGTAGAATCAATCTCAGGTGTTGCAACACGTGATTATGGTAAAGTTAGCATCGATAGAGCAATTAACTTTGGTCCAGATAACTACCGTCATGCAAATGCTTTAGAAACTAAAACTTGGCGTGCAAACTTGGATGCAGAGTACTTAGTTGGCGATCATAAATTGAGCTTTGGTGTTCAATACGAAAGAAATGATATTTTCAACATGTTTGCTGAAGCAACACTAGGTACATGGACATTTGATAGTATTGATGATTTTGCTGCTGGTAATGGTGAGCTTTATTACGGCAATGCACCGACTAACAATCAAGCAGATACTGCTGCGTCATTAGTGATGGGCACTTACTCATTCTACGTACAAGATGATTGGGCACTGAGTACTGATATCGATTTATCATTTGGTTTACGTTACGAAAGAATTTTCTCTAATGACAAACCTTCGTTCAACTCTAAGTTTTATGATCGTTACGGTTACGACAACCAAGAAAACCTTGATGGTACAGACATTTGGTTACCACGCGTTGGTATGACTTGGTATGCAAGCGATGACCTAACTGTTCGTGGTGGCTTTGGTCTATTTAGTGGTGGTAAGCCAAATGTATGGATCTCTAACTCTTACAGTAAAACAGGTATCAATTACGTAACTAACTTTGCTGATTACACAGACTTAACTTCACTTGCTGTACCGCAAGATATTAAAGATTCATTAGCTAATGTGACTCCAGATGGTGAAACTAACGTAATTGATTCAGACTTTAAAACACCATCTGAGTGGCGTTATAGCATTGGTTTTGATTATAATTTCGATAGTGAACTTTTAGGTGATAACTGGACTTGGTCTGGTGAATACATATATGTTCAAAAGAAAGATTCATTAGCATGGCGCGATTTGAACCGTCAACCAAGTGGTGAAGTGACTAAAGATGGCCGTATTATTTATGAACCATTTGATGCCACTAGCCCAGATAACTACGATATCTTACTCACTAATGCTGACAGAGATGGTCACTCAAATGTTATTTCGACTAGTTTGAATAAAAACTGGGATAATGGCTTTGATATGAACGTATCTTATACGCATCAAGATGTTGTTGATGGTAATACAGGTACGAGCTCTCAAGCTGCGTCTAACTACAAATATAATGTTTATGATACCGGTCGTAACGTTGATACTTTAGGTACAGGTAATTATGAAATTGAGCATAGCTTAAAAGTTACTTTAGGTTATACAAAAGATTTCTTCGAAGGCTATAACACACGTATTAACTTATTCTTTGAACGTCGTTCAGGTCGACCTTTCGGTTGGGTGTTAGGTACTTATAAAAACGGTGATCTAGGTGACCAGTCTTACCTGTCTAAATATAATGCTAAAACGCCTTATATCCCAACGGGTGCTGATGATCCAAACGTAGCTTATGATAATGGTATGACTTACGCTGATTTAATGGCTGATTATGTGAATCCTGCAGGTTTGGCTGGTTATGCTGGTGGTTTTGTTGATAAAAACTCTTCAAGACGTCCTTGGATAACGACAATGGATTTATCAATCCAACAAGATATTCCTGGTTTTATGGAAGGTCATAAAGGTACGTTAACTTTTACCGTACAAAACTTGGCTAACCTAATCAACAAAGATTGGGGTCATGTTTATAGCCCAACAGATGGCGACTACAACAAAGAGTTTGCTAACGCTGAATGGAATGACAACGGCCAAATCGTTTATAGCCCGAACAGTCGCAGCAGCATTGGTCCTGTAGGTGGTGATGTAAGTTCTTATGACATCGAAGGCGAAGAATCAGTTTGGTACATTAAAGTCGGTGTTAGATACACTTTCTAATCAAAAATGATTGTTCCGTAACATTAAACCGCACTTTATAGTGCGGTTTTTTTTACTGAAAATTTTACAAACTTTGGGCTTTAAATAACGTACAACATAAAAAGTGCAGTAAATTATCATTCTTGAGTTGCTTTTTTAAGACTATTTTATTAGCATAACGAATAAGTTGACCATTTGGTCAGTTAAAGGGTTTGTAAATGTTTAATATCGAAAATAATCAGCTATTAGCACTTGTTGATGCCGCAAAAGATGGTTTCAGCAAAGCATATGCGCCTTACAGTAATTTTCATGTTGGTGCCGCTGCGTTAACCGTTACTGGCAATATTGTTAAGGGCTGTAACGTTGAAAATGCCTCGTACGGTTTAACAGTTTGTGCGGAGCGTAACTGCTTAGCACAAGGCGTTATATCAGGCGAAAAGGCGTTTTCTGCGATAGTTATTTATACTAATCAAGAAAAGCTAACGCCGCCTTGTGGTGCTTGTCGACAAGTGATTGTTGAATTTTTAGCCCCGCAGGCATTAGTTATGGCCGTTAACCATAACAACGATAGAAAGCAATGGACAGTTAATGAATTATTACCTGATGCTTTTACGCCAAAAGATTTACTTGAAAAATAAGGATTAAAATTAATGTTATTACCACAAGAAATAATTCGCACCAAACGCAATGGTGGTTCACTCTCCCAAGAACAAATACAATACTTTGTTGATGGTTTAGTAACATTAAATTTTAATGATGCTCAAGCAGGCTCTATGGCAATGGCAATTTTTCTACAAGGCATGGAAACGCGAGAAATTATCGATTTTACCATGGCAATGAAAAATTCAGGTGATGTGCTGTCATGGCCGGAATTAGATGGTCCAGTGGTTGATAAACATTCTACCGGTGGGGTTGGTGACAAAGTTAGCTTCATGTTAGCGGCCATCGTTTCAGCTTGTGGTGCTTATGTACCTATGATCTCAGGCCGTGGTTTAGGTCATACCGGTGGTACTTCTGATAAATTGGAAAGTATTGCGGGTTTTAATGTTCAACCGAGTATCGGCGAATTTAAACGTATCGTTAAAGATTTGGGCATGGCGATTATCTCGCAAACCGATAATTTAGCTCCAGCTGATAAACGTCTTTATGGTATACGTGATATTACCGCTACGGTTGAGTCTATTCCGTTGATCACAGCATCTATTTTATCTAAGAAATTAGCCGCTGGTCTTGACTCATTAGTGATGGATGTCAAAGTTGGTAACGGCGCTATGATGTCTAATATTGATGATGCTAAAGCGCTAGCGCAAAGCATTGTTAATGTGGCAAATGGTGCAGGTGTGCCTACTCAAGCTATTATTACTGATATGAATCAAGTGCTTGGCGCTACCGCAGGTAATGCCTTAGAAATGGCTGAAACGGTAAAATATTTAAACGGCACACTCAGAGAGCCACGTTTACATGCCGTTGTGGTTTCGTTAGCAAAAGCTATGCTAGTGAGTGCAAAAGTTGTAACAAACGAAGATGAAGCGTTGAAAAAAATCAATGGCGTTTTAGCTTCTGGCGCTGCCGCTGAACTTTTTGGTAAAATGATCCATGCGTTAGGCGGTCCAAGTGACTTCATGGAAGATCCATGGCGTTCAATGCAGCGTGGTAATATTATTGTTGACGTGCTTGCACCTGAGCATGGTTACATTAATGGTATGCAAACACGTGATATTGGTATGGCTGTCGTTGGTTTAAAAGGTGGTCGAACTGCTAATGGTCAGCAAATTGATCATAGCGTTGGTTTTGATCGTATTTTGCCTACAGGTACGCGAGTTAATCGTGGTGATGTAGTAGCGCGTGTTCACGCGAGCGATGAAAGCTCTGCATCGCTTGCTAGTCAACAATACCTGAGTTCATTAGTGATTAATGAAACGCAAAATGAAGAAACACCGGTTATTTATCAAACTATTTCAAAGTAGCTTTAATGCTATTAGGTTGAAATAATTAAGATCAAAAAAGGCATGCTTTTGCCATGCCTTATATCTTCATGAATGCCAGTTAATAGATTATTTACTGGCATTTATTTTAATGACTCAGTGTTAATTCCAAACAAGCGCCTTGAAGTGCTTTCGGCATAATGATTCGTAGCGTTCGTTACCACCCACTTCGATTTGTTCACCCCCCTTAACTGCATTACCTTCTTGATCACAGCGCATGACAAAATTAGCTTTTTTACCACAATGACAAATGGTTTTTAATTCTACTAATTTATCGGCCCAAGCAAGCAGGGCAGCACTACCACCAAAAGTTTCTCCTAGAAAATCAGTTCGAATACCGTAAGCGAGTACAGGAATTTTTAATTCATCAACAATATCGGTTAGCTGCTTAACTTGCGCTTTAGTTAGAAACTGCGCTTCGTCGATCAGTATACAGGCGATTTTACCTTCTTGAAGTTGCTGTTTTACTTCATTAAATACATTAGTGTTATCGTCAAATAAGTGTGCATCAGCATGAATACCTAAACGTGAAGATACTTTACCTTTAGCGAATCTATCGTCGATATGAGCAGTAAATAATAAGGTTCCTAAACCACGTTCACGATAATTATACGAAGATTGTAATAAGTGGGTCGATTTACCGGCATTCATGGTGGAATAATAAAAATATAGTTGTGCCATCGCTAATTTTATACCTGAGTTATGGTTACTAGAAACCGTTAATTATTGTTTAATAACTTGTTGGATCTGCGGTTTTGTTGCTTGCACCTAAGGTGTTTAACAAATTCGTTAATAGACTACTGGCGCCAAATCGAAAGTTCGCTTTAGTTGCCCAGTCAGCACCAAGAATATCATTAGCTAAATCAAGGTAAACTTTCGCATCTTCAGCATTTTTAACGCCACCAGCTGGCTTAAAACCAACCTGAGTGTTTTTGTCTTTGATCACCCTTAACATTAGCTCTGCTGATTTTGGCGTTGCATTAACTGTTACTTTACCCGTTGAAGTTTTGATAAAGTCAGCACCTGCAGCAATGCAAATTTCACTGGCTTGGGTGATAAGTTGATCAGTTTTAAGTTCACCGGTTTCAATAATAACTTTCAGCTGTACATGGCTTGGACACGCTTTTTTACATGCATTTACTAATTCAAACCCTACTGTGTCATTACCATCGATTAAGGCTCGATAAGGAAAAACAACGTCAACTTCATCTGCACCGTAAGCAACTGCTGCTTTAGTTTCTGCGACAGCAATATCGATATCATCATTACCGTGCGGGAAGTTAGTAACAGTAGCAATTTTGATCTCAGGCGTACCTTGCGCTGCCAGTGTTTTTTTCGCTAGCGGTATAAAGCGAGGAAAAATACAGATGGCGGCAGTATTACCGCAAGGTGATTTAGCATTTGAGCACAGTTGAATGATATCTTCGGCACTTTCAGTGTCGGTTAAGCTGGTTAAGTCCATCATATGAAGTGCACGTTGTGCGTAGTTTTCTAAGGTACTCATGATATGCCTCGTGTATTTAAAAATGCTATTTAGAAAAATTTTAAAAAAGCCCAGTACAGATGACTAGGCTTTAGATAGTTAGAGTGAGCTATAAATTACAAGCTAACAAATACGCCAGCAATAGCAGCACTCATTAAGTTGGCCATAGTGGCAGCCATCATGGCTTTCATGCCTAAGCGTGCAATATCAGGGCGACGATTAGGCGCCATTGAGCCGATACCACCTAGTAAAATTGCGATTGAAGATAAGTTAGCAAAACCACATAAAGCAAAAGTGACAATAGCTTGTGTCGCAGGAGATAAAGTATCTTTAATTTCAACAAAGTTTACATAAGCAAAAAATTCATTGACGACAATTTTTTGACCAATAAAGCTACCCGCTTGCAACATTTCTTCAAAAGGCACGCCAATAAGAAAGGCAAAAGGAGCGAAAATATAGCCAAGCATCCATTCGATGGTTATGCCTTCGTAACCTAATAAATTGCCTACACCTGATACCATTGAGTTTAATAAAGCTATTATGGCAATAAAAGCCAGTAGCATAGCACCAACGTTGACCGCTAATTTTAAACCTGACGCAGCACCTGTAGCTGCAGCGTCAATAACATTAGCAGGTTTATCAGCTTGGTCCATTTCTACATCAGTGTAATCATCATTAATATCTTCGGTTTCAGGTAGTAGTAACTTTGCCATTAATAAGCCACCTGGTGCGGCCATAAATGATGCCGCAATTAAGTATTCAAGCTTTACACCTAAACCGGCATAACCGGCGAGTATAGAACCTGCTACGGATGCTAATCCCCCAACCATAATGGCAAAAAGTTCAGATTGACTCATTTTTGCAATATAAGGGCGGATAACTAAGGGCGCTTCAGTTTGGCCGACAAATATATTTGCCGTTGCTGATAAAGATTCAGGTTTTGATGTTTTTAATAACTTTTGCAGACCACCACCGATAATTTTTACTACCCATTGCATAATACCTAGGTAATAAAGCACTGCGATGAGTGATGAAAAGAAAATGATAACGGGCAGCACACGAATAGCAAAAACAAAACCAACACCATTTTCGAACATGGCATCAGTACCTAAACCACCAAATAGGAAGCTAATTCCTGCTTGTGCGCTATCAATAACCTGCTGTACGCCATTTGTTACTGAGCCTAATACATCTTTTCCAAAAGGTACATAAAGGACAAATGCACCAAGTAAAATTTGTAATGAAAAAGCAAACCCTACGGTTCGCCAATTAATTGCTTTGCGATCTTTTGATAGAAAGAACGCCAATGCTAATAGCGCGAAAATGCCAATGACACCTCGAAGTGCACTTAATTCCATATTTACCTCATAAATTACTTGTTATCGTTATTATTGTTATTATTTTGATCTCTATCGTTAATTAACGCTCAACACGTCTGTGCATTAGTTGACGAATTTTTGCTTTTAGCATCTCTATGGCCATTCTGTTTTTACCACCACGCGTGACTACAATATCAGCAAATACTTTATTTGGTTCAATGTATTGGTGATACATAGGTCTAACCGTTGTTAAATATTGATCTGTAATGGATTCTACACTACGAGAACGTTCTATAGTGTCTCGGTTAATTCTGCGGACAAGACAAATATCGAGTGGAGTATCAATATAAATTTTAATATCAAATTTATCGCGTAACTCTTTATTAGAAAATAATAAAATGCCTTCCACTAAAATAATCGGAGTTGGTGATAAATGCTGAGTTTCACTTAAACGGGTATGGGTTTTATAACAGTAAGTCGGAATATCGACTTCGTTGCCAGCTGTTAATTGCGTTAAATGTTCCGACAATAAACTATGTTCAAATGCACTAGGGTGATCGTAATTGGTTTTAATACGTTCTTCCATCGAAAGATGGGATTGACTCTTGTAGTATGAATCTTCTTTGATAATAACAATACCGCTTGCGCCAAGTTCAGGAAGCAGTTCGTCGTAAATGGTTTGCGCAAAAAGTGATTTGCCAGATGCCGAAGCACCGGTTACCGCAATAATCGTCGGTTTAATGGTTTGCAAAACAGAGAGCCTTAAAAATATGATTAACAAAAGGGTTAGATAATTATTATAGCGACATTATCGCGCACATATTATGGACTAATTAGCCTGAATTTCATTAAAATTTAGACAAAATGACTTTATCTACCTTAAATATTTACAAAATATCAGTTGTCTATAATTAATTGCTTGGTAAAGTACCACATGTTGACCATTTGGTCATGAAATTTATCATTATAAACGAGGATAAATTTGAAAAATTTGTTAAAATGCTTTGATATAAATACAGGATATAAAAATGGCAAGAGTAATAGTTTTAGTAATCGACGGTTTTGGCATTGGTCATGCACCTGATGCAGCAGACTTTGGCGATGTCAGTGCCAATACTTTTGCTAATTTGGCAAAACATTTCTATCAGCACGAAAAGCGAGAAATTAATTTAACTAACTTGGCTAAAATGGGTTTGGTACAAGCCGCGTTTGAAGCAGGTAAGTCAAGCTTTCCAATTGTCGAACAAGCGCCAGAGCAAGGTGCCTATGGCTATGCTGCTGAAATAAGTACAGGCAAAGATACGCCAAGTGGTCATTGGGAAATGATGGGCGTACCTGTACTATTTGATTGGGGATACTTTCCAAAACAAGGTCATGCTTTTCCAGCACAATTAATTGAAAAAATTAATCATGCGACTGGCTATGATGGTATTCTGGGGGATTGTCATGCTTCAGGTACTGATATTATTAATAAACTTGGTCAAGAGCACATCAAAACAGGCCTACCTATTTGTTATACCTCTGCTGATAGTGTTTTTCAAGTTGCAGCCCATGAAGAACATTTTGGCCTAGATAATCTTTATAAATATTGTGAAACCGTGCGAGAATTGCTGGGTGATATGAACATAGGTCGTGTTATTGCTCGGCCGTTTGTTGGCGATAATCCTGATAATTTTACCCGTACCGGTAATCGTCGTGACTATTCTATTTTGCCGCCAGCGCCAACAGTATTGGATGTTTTTACGCAAGCAGGCGGTCATGTAATCAGTGTCGGTAAAATTGCAGATATATATGCACATCAAGGTATTAGTGAAAAAACTAAGGCGACAGGCATAGATGCTTTACTCGATGCAACCATTACACATATCAATAGTGCACAAGACAATAGCCTTATTTTTACCAATTTAGTCAATTTTGACCAAGATTATGGCCACCGTCGAGACCCTGTCGGTTATGCCTTAGCACTCGAAAATTTCGATCAGCGCCTACCTGAAGTCGTTGCTGCAATGAATGACGATGATGTTTTATTTTTAACCGCAGATCACGGCTGTGACCCAACTTGGCATGGTAATGACCATACTCGGGAATATGTACCGGTTGTAGCATTTCATAAACAGGCACGATCTGTTAATATCGGTGAACGAAATACCTTCGCCGATATTGGTCAAACTATTGCTGATTTATTTAAATTGGAAAAAATGCCTTACGGCACCAGCTTCCTCAAAGATCTTGACCTATAAAGAGAAAAATAACCAACAAGTTAATGCTAGGCATAATTGTGCGTTAATTTAAGTAAGTTTAGTTAAAGAAGATTCAACACAAAACATAAACAGTTCTTGGGAGAGTACTTAATGAATGTTTTTAAAAAAACGTCGCTTGCACTTAGTGTCAATGCGGCAATTTTTGCCTCGATTGCTGGCATTTCAGGCTCAGTAATGGCAGAAGAAAATGCTGATAAAGTTGTTGGCATTGAGGTTATCGAAGTTACTGCACGTAAGCGAACAGAGAATGTTAAAGACGTTCCTATTTCAGTTTCTGCGTTAACACCGAAAAAATTAGAGGTATTGGGTTCATCAGGCATGGATGTCAGAGCTTTATCGGCAAAAGTACCAAGCCTATTGATAGAGTCATCTTTTGGCCGAACTTTTCCACGCTTTTATGTTCGTGGTTTAGGTAATACTGATTTCGATTTACTTGCATCTCAACCTGTTTCTCTTATCTATGATGATGTGGTTTTAGAAAATGCGTTAACTAAAGGTATGCCGATGTTTGATATAGAGCGCGTAGAAGTTTTACGTGGTCCACAAGGAACATTATTTGGTCGTAATACACCAGCGGGTATTGTTAAGGTTCAATCAAAAAAACCAACACAAGATTTTGATGCCACCATCTCTGGTTCATACGGTAGCTTTGGTTCAACTGATTTTCGTGTTGCTGTTGGTGGTGGCTTAAGTGATACCGTCTCAGCACGTGTTGCTTTATTGCAGCAAGATCGTGATGACTGGATCGACAACAAAGCACCAGGCTTTGAGCAAAAAGATCAATTAGGTGGTTACAGCGAAACAGCAGGTCGCTTGCAATTATTGTGGGAGCCAAATGACGATTTTTCAGCGTTATTTAATTACCACTTTAGAGATGCAGAAGCTGATGCTCGAGTATTTAGAGCTAATATTATCAAGCCTGGTACTAATGATTTAGTTGATAATTTTGATCGTGCAACTGTTTATCATGATGCCGCTTCTCGTAATAACCAAACGGTTGATATGAAAGGTGCAAGCTTGAAAATTGAATACGATTTTGGTGACTATACGTTAACGTCAATTACTGGCCATGAATCAGCAGAAATGTTCTCAGTAGGTGATATTGATGGTGGTTATGGTGCAGGGGCTGATAGCGGACCAGTTTTTATTCCTTTCCCTTCGGAAACTGGCGCCAAAATGCCAGATCATGCGCAATCAACACAAGAAATACGCATTGCCAGCAATGACTTAGGTGCTTTTGATTATCAATTTGGTTTTTTCTTGTTTGATGAAGACTTAACGATTAATAATTTAAGTTTTGATACTTTTGCCAATGGCGCACCGAATGGCTTAGCTATCCAAAAGATGGAAACATCAGCCTGGGCAATTTTTGCGTCACTTGATTATGAAATATCAGACAAGTTGAGTATTAATGGTGGTTTACGTTATTCAGATGATGAGCGTAAATGGGACGGCGAATTGGTTCAATCTCCATTTGGCGCGCCTAGTTTTAAAGAAAGTAATGATGTTGAAGATTCACAAGTAAGCGGTGATTTTAGTGTGTCGTACGTTCTTAACGACGAAACAAACATCTATGCACGTATTGCTCGCGGCTACCGTTCTCCGAGTATTCAAGGTCGTAGCTTATTATTCTCTGAAAGCTCTACTACGGCTGATTCTGAAACTGTTGACTCTATCGAAACCGGTTTTAAATCAGTATTTGCTGAAAATACAGCACGTGTCGACGGCTCGATTTATTACTTTAAAGTCAGTGATCAACAATTAACCGCTGTTGGTGGTACGGGTAATGTTGCAAGCTTAATTAATGCCGATAAATCTGTTGGTTACGGTTTTGAACTTGACTCTGAGTATTTTGTTACTGCTGACTTTGTTGTTGCAGCTAGCGTAAGCTATAACCATACAGAGTTAAAAGATAGTACGATTGCTGTGCCAGGTTGTGGCGGTGGCTGTACAGTAACTGATCCATTAAATTCAGATGGCTTAGCGCTTATTGATGGTAATTCTTTACCACAATCACCTGAGTGGATCAGCAATATCAGCGCACGCTGGACGAAAGAAGTCGGTGATGGTGAATTGTATGTATATACCGATTGGTCTTATCGCAGCGAAGTTAACTTTTTCTTATATGAATCTGTTGAGTTTAAAGGTGATGCATTATTAGAAGGTGGTGTTCGTGTTGGCTATGAATGGTATACCGATGGTGCAGAATACGAAGTGGCATTGTTTGGTCGTAATATTACCGACGAAGAACAACTTACTGGTGCAATTGACTTCAACAACTTAACAGGTTTTGTTAACGAACCTCGTTTCTGGGGTGTTGAGTTTAAAGCTAATTTCTATTAGGCAATAACTCATTAAGTTGATATTAAAAAGCCGATTATCAAATTGATAATCGGCTTTTTTTAATACTAGCGCTTAGTTACCATAACTAAGTGTTTAACTTATTACAGTAACGTTATGACATTCTCGTGTTAACTGCATTGGCTAATACGTCCAATATCTCTTCACTGGTGTCTAAATTAATACAGGCATCTGTAATACTTTGACCGTAAGTTAAAGGTTGATCTGTAAGCACTTTTTGATTTCCTGCGACTAAAAAGCTTTCGATCATCACACCAAATACAGATTGATTACCTTGTTGAATTTGTTCAGCTAATGAACGTGCAACGTCTATTTGTTTATTATGATCTTTATAACTGTTGCCATGGCTGCAATCAATCATGACTTTATCTGTTAAGCCAGCCTTAGCTAAGGTTTCCCCTGTCGCTTCAATGTCACTTTGATGATAATTAGGTGTTTTACCGCCACGTAAAATAACATGAGCGAAAGGGTTGCCATGCGTTTGGTAGATACACATTTGGCCACTTTTGTCTGGAGAGTAGAGTACATGAGGTACACTAGAAGCTTTTATCGCATCAACCGCGATTTGAACATTGCCATCTGTGCCATTTTTAAAACCAACCGGGCATGAAAGGGCAGAAGCAAGCTCTCTGTGCACTTGGCTTTCAGTGGTACGTGCACCAATTGCACCCCAGCTGATCAAATCAGAGATATATTGCCCAGTCACCATATCTAAAAATTCAGTGCCGGCAGGTAAACCTAATTTATTTATTTTCATCAATAAGTTGCGTGCTAGGTTTAGACCTTTTGCAACGTGAAATGATTTGTCTAAATCTGGATCGCTGATCAAGCCTTTCCAACCTACGGTGGTACGTGGCTTTTCGAAGTAAACACGCATAACAATTAATAATTGTTCAGCATATTTTTCATGTAAAGTTTTTAGTTTTTCTGCGTAGTCAATCGCTGCTTCAGTATCATGGATAGAACAAGGTCCGATAATAACAAGTAAACGTTTATCTTCCCCTGTTATAATTGCTTCGATATCCTGGCGACTTTTGATGATAAAATCAGCTGTTTTATCATCCAGTGGAATTTGCTGGGCAAGTTCAGCAGGTGAGACTAAGTTTTCAATTAACGTGGTTCTAAATTCATCAGTTTTTATGGTCATGTGCTATCAAATGCTTGTTAGCCTGCATATCGACATGCAGCGCAATAATAATATCGCGCTAACATAACGAATATAGCCAATTAAGTGAACCGCTTTCTAAGTTTTTATGTAACTTATTTGTTATAAGTTAATATTTATAGCGCTGAAGGCCGGTTTCCGATAATATTTTTGCGGTTATTTCTTCAACAGAAAGTTTAGTGGTATTGAGAAACGGAATTTTTTCTTGTTTGTATAGTTTTTCAACTTCTCGTACTTCCATTCGACATTGTCGTGCTGATGAGTACTTGGTATTAGCCATCCTACCGTCACGTATATCAACTAATCGCTCAGCATCAATGGTGAGACCAAAAATTTTCTTTTTATGCATTTTTAAAAATGGCGGCAATTTAAGTTCGTCCATATCATCATCGGTAAAAGGGTAATTGGCCGCTTTTATGCCGTATTGTAGAGCTAAATACAGTGATGTTGGTGTTTTACCTGAGCGTGATACGCCAACAAGTATGACATCGGCATGCTCATAGTTGGTGACATTTGAGCCGTCATCATTGGCGAGAGAGTAGTTAACGGCATCGATACGATAATCGTAACTGTTTTCATGAATACTATGCGTTCTATGTGCTTTAGGTTTGGCCTGAATACCAAGTTTTTCTTCAAGCGGTGCAACAAAATGTTCAAGGAAGTTATAAATAATGCCATCACAACTATCAATGATCTCACGAATATCAGGGTTAACAAAAGTATGAAAAACCAACGGTGGCACACCTGTTCGCTTTGCTGCTTTATTGATACGCGCACATGCTTCTAGCGCTTTTTCTTTTGTTTCAACAAATGAAATCGTATCGTGTTCAAATTCTATGGGGAAAAGTGATAATAATGCATGACCGAAAACTTCAGAAGTTATCGCCGTGCCATCAGAAATATAAAAAGCTGCTCGCATGATAAAACCCATTATTTATTTTTGTTGTTGATAATGAAAACTTTTAATTAGTGCTTTAGTTTCAAAGTTAGCAGTGTAAAATGTCTGTAGCATGAAATACACTGTTTAATGAAACTTGTCTGATAAAACTCTTAAGAAAGATATTTTTAGTTGGCTTTGGCAACTAATATCGAGATAGTTTTCTTAAATTTTATTATGTCCAGTGGAGATGTTGTCGTGCAAGAATACGTACTTTGGTATGAAGATTTAGGAATGAATGATGTTGATCGTGTAGGCGGTAAAAATGCATCATTGGGTGAAATGATTTCAAATCTTTCAAATGTCGGCGTGCAAGTACCTGGTGGTTTTGCAACTACCTCATTTGCTTTTAATGAATTTCTAGAACAAAGTGGTCTGAACGATAAAATTTATCAATTATTAGATAACTTAGATGTAAGTGATGTTAATGCCTTAGCTGAATCAGGCAATAAAATTCGTCAATGGGTTATTGATACGCCATTCTTACCTGATATGCAAAAAGATATTGAGCAAGCTTACGCGAAACTCGCCGGCGGCTTTGCTGATGATGCTTCATTTGCGGTTCGCTCATCTGCAACAGCAGAAGATATGCCAGATGCTTCTTTCGCTGGCCAACAAGAAACCTTCCTAAATGTACGTGGCTTAGACGCGGTGATGATCGCGATTAAACATGTTTTTGCTTCTTTGTTTAACGACAGAGCTATTTCTTACCGCGTACATCAAGGTTATGATCATCGGGGGGTTGCGCTTTCAGCAGGCATTCAGCGTATGGTGCGTAGTGATATTTCTGCTAGCGGCGTCATGTTTTCTATAGATACCGAGTCAGGCTTTGAAGATGTTGTTTTTATTACCTCTAGTTACGGCTTAGGTGAAATGGTGGTGCAAGGGGCGGTAAATCCAGATGAGTTTTACGTCCACAAACCTACTTTAGCAAGTGGCAAACCTGCTGTTGTACGTCGCAATATTGGTAGTAAAGCCATTAAAATGATTTATGCTCAATGTCCTGAAACCAAGCAAGAGCATGGAAAGCAAGTTGAAATTGTCGATATTGAACAAGCACAGTCTGATACTTTCTCTTTAACCGATCAAGAAGTTGAAGAGTTAGCTAAACAGGCCGTGATCATTGAAAAGCACTATGGTCGTGCTATGGACATTGAATGGGCTAAAGATGGTCTAGATGGCAAATTGTATATTGTACAAGCGCGTCCAGAAACAGTAAAAAGCCGTGAAAATGCTAATGTAATGGAGCAATTTCAATTAAAGGCAACAGCAGACATTATTTGTGAAGGTCGCTCGATTGGCCATAAAATAGGTAGTGGTGAAGCAAAAGTTTTATCATCATTAGCTGAAATGGATAAGATTTTACCTGGTGATGTATTAGTCACCGACATGACAGACCCTGATTGGGAACCCATCATGAAGCGTGCGTCTGCAATTGTGACTAATCGTGGGGGGCGCACATGTCATGCTGCGATCATTGCCCGTGAAATGGGTATTCCTGCCGTTGTTGGTTGTGGTGATGCTACGAGTAAAATTGCCACGGGCGATGAAGTTACTGTTTCGTGTGCCGAAGGTGATACTGGCTTTATCTATCAAGGCAAGCTTGATTTTACCGTGACCACTTCTGAAGTGTCTTCAATGCCTGATTTACCGTTAAAAATAATGATGAATGTCGGTAACCCAGATCGTGCCTTTGCTTTTGCTCGCTTACCACATGCAGGTATTGGTTTAGCGCGCCTTGAATTTATTATTAATAAAATGATCGGCGTTCATCCTAAAGCGCTATTAAACTTTGATGAGCAATCTGCTGATCTTCAAGATGAAATCCGCGATATTATTGCGGGTTATGAAAGCCCAGTTGAGTTTTATATTGCTAAGCTTACCGAAGGTATTTCAACATTAGCTGCCGCTTATGCGCCGGAAAAAGTTATTGTGCGTATGTCTGATTTTAAATCAAATGAATATGCTAATTTGGTGGGTGGGGAACACTTCGAGCCTGAAGAAGAGAATCCAATGATTGGCTATCGTGGCGCCTCTCGTTATATCTCGAAAGATTTCAGAGATTGTTTTGCTCTTGAGTGTGAAGCGATTAAACGTGTTCGCAACGACATGGGCATGACGCATGTAGAAATCATGATCCCATTTGTTCGTACACTTGATGAAGCATCTCAGGTTATTGATATTCTTGCTGAAAATGGTTTGAAGCGTGGAGAGAATGGTTTACGTGTTATTATGATGTGTGAGTTGCCATCTAATGCTTTATTAGCCGATCAGTTTCTTGACTACTTTGATGGTTTTTCCATTGGCTCAAATGATTTAACACAGCTAACCTTAGGTTTAGATCGTGATTCTGGTTTAGTGGCACATTTATTTGATGAGCGCGATCCTGCCATTAAAATATTGCTCGAAATGGCAATTAAAGCCTGTAAATCGCGTGGAAAATACGTCGGTATTTGTGGTCAAGGGCCTTCAGATCACGAAGACTTTGCTGCATGGTTGGTTGATAAGGGCATTGAAAGTCTCTCACTTAATCCTGATACCGTTTTACCAACTTGGTTGTATTTAGCGGAGCAACACAGTAAAAATTAATCGTTAGCGTTGTCTAGCTTCGTTTAGTTTTTCGATTAAGCAGCCTAGGAGTTTATTATCAAAGTGTAATAAACCACCTAGGCTTTTTTATGACCAAAAAACACGCTAGGCCTTTTTTTGCTAAGTGTCATCCCCGCGGGTTCTATTGACCTTGCATAGCGAAGATCTCGCTGATGTTTATTATTGTTAATTACATAACAATAGATAAAAACTGCATAATTTATGCTTGCTTAAGGTGAGTGAAACTCGCATTTTGCCTTGGTTTGGGTATATAATATTGGCCACTTTATGCTGTTTAAGAATTGTTATTCATGTTACCTCGCCTAAGCCCTCAAGAGTTAGTTTCTCCTTTATATCAAGAGTTTGCCAAAGTTTTAGCAACTAAGGATTTTACTGGCGATATTAATTTTCAATACGGTGCACGTTTAGCGCATGCAACTGACAACAGTATTTATCAACAACTACCGCAATTGGTTCTGCATCCGCGCAGTAAACAAGATATTCAAATAATAACGGCGCTCGGCAGTGAAGCGCACTTTAATGAAATAAAGTTCAGTGCTCGTGGAGGCGGTACGGGTACTAATGGTCAAAGCTTAACGCCCGGTATCGTGGTCGATTTATCAAAATATATGAACCGGATATTAGAGATTAATGTTGAAGAAAACTGGGTTCGAGTTGAAGCAGGGGTAGTGAAAGATCAGTTGAATGATTATTTAAAACCTTTTGGTTTTTTCTTCTCTCCAGATTTATCGACCAGTAACCGTGCCACTATCGGCGGTATGATCAACACCGATGCTTCTGGGCAAGGCTCTTTAGTTTACGGTAAAACCTCTGATCATGTTTTAGGGCTTGAGAGTGTGTTGGCTAATGGTGAATTACTTTCGACATCACCCATGTCAATCGCTGCAGCAGAGACTCTTGCAGCACAAGACACCACTATAGCTAAATTGATGCAACAAGTATTAAGCTCTTGTCGTGATAATCGAGCGCTGATCCTGCAAAAGTTTCCGCGTTTAAACCGCTTTTTGACTGGTTATGATTTAGAAAATGTTTTTAATGATGACTTATCTATTGTTGATTTAAGTCGAATCATTACCGGCTCTGAAGGTTCATTGGCCTTTGTTTGTGAAGCAAAATTAAATTTAACAGCCATTGCTAATGCTAAAACTCTGATCAATATTAAATACGACAGTTTTGATTCGGCATTACGTCACTCACCACGCTTAGTTTCAGCTAAGGCAACATCAGTAGAAACCATTGATAGCAAAGTGCTCAACCTGGCTAAACAAGACATTGTTTGGCAGTTAGTCAGTGATATGTTGCAAGATGTTGATGGCGCTATCATGGACGGTATTAATATGGTGGAATACAACGGTGATAGCGTTGAAAGTGTTGCTGAGCAAGTCAGCGCTTTATGTGCTGAACTTGATAAAGATATTGCCAATAAAACGGGAGTCATTGGCTATCAAGTTACCTCTGATTTAGCCAGTATTGCCAAACTATATACTATGCGTAAAAAAGCAGTTGGTTTACTGGGCAATACTAAGGGTAGCCAAAAGCCTTTAGCATTTGCTGAAGACACGGCAGTACCCCCTGAAAACTTAGCTGATTTTATTGCCGAGTTTAGAGAATTACTTGATGGACATGGTTTGCATTATGGCATGTTTGGCCATGTTGATGCAGGTGTTTTACATGTTAGACCGGCATTAGACATGTGTGATCCAGAGCAAGAAATTTTACTCAGGAAAATTTCAGACAAGGTGGTAGCACTAACTGCAAAATATGGCGGTTTAATGTGGGGTGAACATGGCAAAGGTTATCGTAGTGAATACGGACCAGAAATTTTCGGTGCTACACTCTTTAGTGAGTTGCGTAAAATTAAAGCCGCATTTGATCCATTGAATAAAATGAACCCAGGAAAAATATGTACACCTTTTCACTCTAGTGAAAAATTAGTTTCAGTTGATGATAAAAAGCGTGGCTTTTATGATCGCCAAATTCCAATCACGGTTAAAAATTCTTTCAATTCTGCTCTTGATTGTAATGGTAACGGTTTATGTTTTAATTATGATGCCAATAGCCCTATGTGTCCTTCAAGTAAGGTTACGCGTGACCGTAGGCATTCTCCGAAAGGTAGAGCAGGCTTGATGCGAGAGTGGCTACGCTTAGTTGAGGCTAAAGGTGTTGATATACTGGCTTTAGAGCAAAATATTCAACATTGGTCAGTTAAAAGGTTACTAGATAAAATAAAAAATCGCTTTAATCGCTTGTCAAACGAGCAAGTTAATGATGATTTTTCTCATGAGGTTATGGAGGCAATGCAAGGGTGTTTAGCGTGTAAAGCCTGTGCCAGTCAATGCCCGATAAAAGTTGATGTACCTGATTTTAGAGCACGCTTTATTAACCTATATCATTCACGATATTTCAGGCCATTAAAAGATCACTTAGTCGCCAATGTTGAGTTGATGACGCCTGTTATGGCAAAAGCACCTAAAATAGTTAATAGCATTTTATCATCAACTATTTACGACAAGTTATCACGGGCAAGTATCGGTTATGTAGATACCCCTTTACTGTCAGTGCCAACTTTAACACAAAGAGCAACTGCTCATAACTTTTTGGTATTTGATCTTGAAAAGCTAAAAAAGCTTTCGGCTAGTGATCGCGCTAAATCACTTTTGATTGTGCAAGACCCATTTACCTCATTTTATGATGCGCAAGTGGTTGAAGACTTTATGTTGTTAGCAGAAAAAATCGGCTTTCGACCGGTACTTTTACCATTTAAGCCTAATGGCAAACCACAACATGTGAAAGGCTTTTTAGCCAAGTTTGCTAAAACCGCTAAATCAACTGCTGATTTTTTAAATCAAATTCATCAACTTGATATGGCAATGGTGGGCTTAGATGCATCATTAGCATTGTGTTACAGAGACGAGTATAAACAAACACTTGGTCAGCATCGTGGCAATTTTGAGGTTAAGTTAGCGCATGAATGGCTAATATCGATAATCGATCAGCAAAATATCAATACAAAGGGTGATATCGTGGACTCAGATCAGAATATTGCTTATAAGTTGTTTGCACACTGTACCGAAAAAACCGCATTATCAGGTAGCGAAGGGCAGTGGCAACATATCTTTAAACATTTCGGTTTGTCTTTATCGAGTATAGCGGTCGGGTGTTGTGGTATGGCGGGTACTTATGGTCATGAAAAAGTGAATTTAGCTAATTCGAAAGCACTTTATGAAATGAGTTGGCAGGAAAAAATTGCGAATTTGGCAACAGAGCAAATATTAGTTACGGGTTATTCTTGTCGTAGTCAAATCAAACGTTTAGATAACAGAGTCACACAGCATCCAGTTCAAGCACTCTTAAAGGCACTCTAGTTATTATATAGAATCAATAAAAAAGCACCGTAAGGTGCTTTTTTACTTTTTGCATATCAGTACGTTAAGTCATGATATTTAGATAATGCCAGGTTAAGCCTCGGCTTAAGCACCTCTAGCAATAATGCTACGTGCCATTTCATCAGCAATAATGCCTGTTGGCATATTGTTAGCTGCCGCTGTTTCAAAAACAGTCATTAAAGTGTTGTAAATATTCTCGACTAGCTTTGTTGCACTTTCAGCACAATAAGGTTCAGGGTAAATTTCTAAAGCAACATTGATAATACCGCCAGCGTTGATTACGTAATCAGGCGCATATAAAATGCCTTTTTCTAACAATAGTTGATCATGGCGCGATTCAGCTAATTGATTATTAGCACAACCAGCTACGATGCTTGCTTTTAATTGAGAAATTGTTTCATCATTAATGGCAGCACCGAGAGCGCATGGTGAAAATACATCAACATCTTGACTATAAATTTCGTCTAGACCAACAACCGTTGCGCCAAATTCTGTTGCAGCTTTATCTAGCGTAGCTTGATTGATATCAGTTACGATCAATTCAGCACCAGCAGCATGTAATTTTTCACATAAAGCGTAACCAACACTACCTAGACCCTGCACAGCAACCTTAATGCCTGATAAGTCGTCTTTTTTTAGCTTAAATTTGACGGCAGCTTTTATGCCTAAAAATGTACCTAACGCAGTAAAGGGGCCAGGATTACCACTTTTGCCTTCAAGTCCAGATACAAAAGCCGTGTTTTGGTTAACAATAGCCATATCGCCGGTGGTGATATTGACATCTTCCGCAGTGTAATAACGACCATTTAAATTATTAACAGCCTGACCAAAAGCTTTAAATAACGCTTCTGATTTTAGCTTTTTAGGATCGCCAATAATTACGCCTTTACCGCCACCTAGCTTTAAACCAGCCATGGCATTTTTGTAAGTCATGCCTTTTGATAAACGTAAAACATCTTTTAAAGCTGCTTCATCACTTACATAATCCCAAAAGCGACAACCGCCAGCTGCTGGACCTAATGCCGTACTATGTACTGCAATGATGGCTTTTAGCCCTGAAGCTTCGTCACTGCAATAAACAACTTGCTCGTGGTTGTCAAAATCTACTAAATCGAAAACGGACACTATCGTAATCTCCAATGATTTTAGAAATAGCTCAATGATAAATTTTTCTTGAACTAAGGTTGTAATAATTCGCTGCGCACAATACCATTTAGGTAAGGGCTTCGCTAGTGAAGCTATAAATAAATTTGAATTTTGCTGTGAATTAATTCATACAAACTTTCCATTGTTAACATCCCATTACAATCATTAACAAAAAGACCATAAATATGACTGATAAACTAGAAATGACTGAAGAACAAAAACAAGCATGGATACGCGAACAATACCTCAAAGCAACTAAATACCTTGCTGAGAAAGGTTTAGTCACCGAGAGCGTTGCAGAGACGGAAAGTCGCTATTTAGTACCAGTTATGGCGTTATGGAAAATTAATCTATTGGATAAAACTAAAGTATGGGTGGTATCGGGAGATTTACCGACAGATCATATTGTTTTAGACAAAGGTGAATCAGCACGTGATGTTGTTAGACATTTCTCTTTTAAATGGCAACTACAGGCAGAAAACCTTTTGCGCTTAGATGACCAAGAACAAAAGCAATTTGCTGAGTTTTTGATCACGCGAGCAGATGGGCTTTATCAGCTTTATGATAAAGACGAACTTTGGCAAGCAGAAAAATAAAAAAATTTACCATAAGATTAGGTATTAGTGGCTTAAGTAATACTTAGCCACACTGACTTCGCTTAATGGGCAGGTCATTTTCTGTTTTGGCATGCCCGCTTCCATAAATACCGAGCCTGAGCTATTAAAGTTCATTTTTTTAAAATAATCAGTCGCGTCCAAAGGGCTATAAATAAAGATTTCTTTTAAGTCCATTTCTCGTGCAATGTTAAATAATGTTCGTAAAATAGCTTTATCGACCCGATCTTTACGGCAGTACTTCAATACCGCGATACGGCTAATCTCCCCACTTGAGAGAATACGCCCTGTACCTATCGGCTCTTGCGTTTTATCATGGCAAGCTAAAACATGACAAGCAAAGCGGTCTTTACGATCAAATTCAATATGTTTTGGAATACGCCACTCGCAAACAAAAACTTGTTCTCTAACATTTTTTAATAGGGGAGCTGCCTGCTCCCATTTAACGCGACTAACTGTGTATGACATTTATTTTATTCTATATACCAATAACCCTTATTTAAAACACTAGTTAACAATTGGGTGTTTTTCAAACAACTATTAAAGCTTTTTACTTGGTTTGTCGTTAAAGGCGATTGTTCGGCTAATAATTCAGCTAATGGTAAGCTTTGTTTATCAATTGGAAAACTATCGCCATTGAGAAATAAGGTTATTTCTGCTTCAGAAGTAATGGCTGCTTTTAAGCCCGATACTGGCATAAATAGTATTTCGGGTTCAGATAAAATATCAGCAAGTTTGTCGGCATCTATCTCATTGACCGGCATGAGCAATTCTAATGCATGATGACTTTGCGTTAAGTATTGACCAATAAATTGCTCAAATAATGCAGTATCCTCTAACTGCTCTAGCATAAAAGCTTTCAATTGCTGTTGATCAGCTTTACTGATCAAAGTACTCGAATCCGTTACTTTGCGTGCCGTATCACTAAAGCGCAGCTCACCTAAGTTATTATCAATTAATTTATCAGCAAAGCTTGACCATAGCTCTTGACTTGAAGGCGCTTGAAATCCAATAGAAAAATTAACTGAGTTCTCAATTGATACGCCATTGTGAGGGTGATTTGGCGGAATATACAGTAAATCACCTGCTTCAGTTATTTCATCAATCAAGGGTTCAAATGCGGATACTTGCTTTAGATCAGGGTGGGGGAGCAATGTTGATAAAGCTTTATTAGGAGCACCAACTTGCCATCTTCTTTTTCCACTGCCTTGAATAATAAAAACATCGTATTGGTCTAAATGTGCGCCAACACCACCGTTAGGTGTTGAAAAGCTTACCATGACATCATCAATTCGCCATCTAGGTATAAAAGCAAACGGCTGTAATAAACTATTGGTTGGACGTGACCAATTATTCACTGCTTGTACCAGTAATGTCCAATTTTCCTCACCATATTGAGAAAAGTCTTCAAAAGGGCCATGATCTACTTGCCAATTTCCCTTGTTATCCACGCTAACAATACGCGACTCTATTTCGGCTTCCATTGCCAAACCAGCGAGTTCATCAGCGGGAATAGTATCTTTGAAGTTTTTAAAAGCTTGCTTAATTAACAGTGGTTTTTTTTGCCAATATTCTGCAAGAAATTTTTCAGGGCTTAATTCACCCCAATTTAGTGCTGCTATAGTCATTTTATTACCTTATGATGTCGTCATTTTCTATATAGTTGATATGACGAGTGATTGGTACTTACTTCATCTTACTGCGAATACAGAAAGTAAAAAGGGAGCCATTACGGATCCCTTTTTAATCATTATAAAACTGAATTGCTAGTCAATAACTAGTCTAGTTCATTAATAAATGAAACGGCACGGCCGATATAAGAAGCAGGTGTCATTTCACAAAGTTGTGCTTTTGCCGCTTCAGGTAATGCTAAAGTCATAATGAACTCACGCATTGAATCGCCATTTACACGCTTGCCACGGGTTAATTCTTTTAATTTCTCGTATGGTTTTTCAATGCCGTAACGACGCATGACTGTTTGGATCGGCTCAGCAAGCACTTCCCAGTTAGCATCAAGTTCAGCAGCTAGATTCGCTTCGTTTACTTCTAACTTACTGATCCCTTTACGTGTTGCTTGGTATGCGATCAAGGCATGAGCAAAGCCAACACCTAAATTACGTAAAACAGTAGAATCTGTTAAATCACGTTGCCAGCGAGAAATAGGTAACTTTTGTGCTAAATGAGTGAATAGGGCATTAGCAATACCTAAGTTACCTTCAGAGTTCTCAAAATCAATTGGGTTAACTTTATGTGGCATAGTAGAAGAGCCAATTTCACCAGCAATGGTTTTTTGCTTGAAGTGACCTAGGGCAATGTAGCCCCAAACATCACGGTCAAAATCGATTAAAATAGTGTTGAAGCGAGCAATCGCATCAAATAGTTCAGCTATATAATCATGTGGTTCAATTTGCGTGGTAAAGGCGTTGAAACTTAGACCTAATGAGTTAACAAACTCATGAGCAAAGTTTTGCCATTCTACTTCAGGATATGCCGATAAATGTGCGTTATAGTTGCCAACAGCGCCATTGATTTTACCTAAGATTTCTACTTGGGCAATTTGCTGACGTTGACGTCGTAAACGAATATAAACATTAGCCATTTCTTTACCAAGCGTACTTGGAGAAGCTGGTTGACCATGGGTACGACACATCATAGGAATATCTTTATATTCTACTGCCAGAGCTTTGATATCGTTAAGAATGTCATCAATCATTGGCATTAACACATGTTCACGACAATCAGATAACATTAAGCCATGTGAAAGATTGTTAATATCTTCAGAGGTACATGCAAAATGTATGAATTCTGTAATCGCATTTAACTCAGCATTATCAGCAATTTTTTCTTTTAGAAAATACTCTACTGCTTTGACATCATGGTTAGTTGTAGCTTCAATATCTTTGATTGCTTGTGCATCAGCTTCTGAAAAATCAGCAACTATAGCATCTAATAACGCATTAGCTTGCGTAGAAAATGCTGGAACTTCGTTAATTTCGGCAGTTGCGGCTAATTTTTGTAACCAACGTACTTCAACTGTTACACGGTATTTGATTAAGCCAAA
Source organism: Cognaticolwellia aestuarii (assembly GCF_002000025.1). Classification (GTDB taxonomy): domain Bacteria; phylum Pseudomonadota; class Gammaproteobacteria; order Enterobacterales; family Alteromonadaceae; genus Cognaticolwellia; species Cognaticolwellia aestuarii. Next base: position 144,602 of record NZ_MUZV01000006.1, on the reverse strand, counting down.
TTCGCTGAAAATAGGGCGCAATGATTTAACTTTACTGCCATAACGACCGTCAACTGGCGATATTGCAGTTAATGCTGAAAGTTCCATAGTAATTTCCTGAAGTTAGATTTAAATTTCTTTAAGTAATTGTTGAGCACACGCGACAATCTTTGCGCGGCCAAATAAAATATTTCTGCGTTTACCGCCAACTTGTCGCCAAAGTACGCTTGAGCGAATTCCGGCTAATAATAAAGCACGAATTTTGTGTTGATTACTTTGTTGTTTAAGTAAAGCTGGCTCACCGGCAACTTGAATTGGTGTGCCAATAGGGCTGAGTAAGTCACTGTAAATACTCGCTAAGCTAGCAATAAGGGTGTCGCTGGTAATATCGTAATGGGCAAGCTGGCGTTGGCTTTGTTCAATGCGCTCACCTAGCAGTGATAATTGATTTTTTTTGCTTGCTAAACGGCGTTCAAGTCCTAATAAACTAACCACATAACGGGTTAACTCAGGATCTTTTTCTTTGGTTTGATTGCCTAACTGCTCAATTAATGTGTTTAGGCCTAATTTTAAATGTACCAGTTCGTGACTGTAAACATCTAATATACTCTCTGGAGAAGTCACCATAATACTATTGAGCATAACGCCAAGATCAGATTCATCTATTGAGCCCGTTCGAGCAACTTGTTGCACTAAAGCTGAAGCTTGGCAAACTGCAGCCATGGTAATAGTTTGTTTTTCTAAATTATTCATGTTTGCCTTATGTTAGCGAATCAAGGAGTTGATAATACCGCCACCTAGGCAAACATTATCTTGATAAAATACCACAGACTGTCCGGGTGTAACCGAACTTTGCGGCTCAGTGAACATCACTAAATATTCTCCGTTTGCCATCGGCGATAAATTACAAGCAACATCTTCTTGTCGATAACGGGTTTTTACCGTACAAGCTATTGGTGCTGTGAGTTCAATACGATCAACTAAATGTAATTGATTGGCCACTAAGCCTTTAGAAAATAAGCGAGGGTGATTATGGCCCTGACCAACAATTAATACGTTACGCTTGAGATCTTTATCTACGACATACCATGGCGCCTCACCTGCATTAGCAAGACCGCCAATACGTAACCCTTTACGTTGTCCTAAAGTGTGGTACATCAAACCATCATGTTCACCAATGGCTTCACCTTCTGGGGTTTCAATAACACCGGGTTGTGCCGGTAAATATTTGCCGAGAAAATCTTTAAATTTACGTTCACCGATAAAACAAATGCCGGTACTGTCTTTTTTGTTATGAGTGACTAGGTCAGCTTTTTCAGCAATAGCTCTGACTTCAGGTTTTTCAATATTTCCGACAGGAAAAAGTGTTTTACCCACTTGTTCATGACTTAGGGTGTAGAGAAAGTAACTTTGATCTTTATTACTGTCGAGCCCTCGGTGCATTTGCCATTTACCATCGTCAAATTTGCGCTGTACATAGTGGCCAGTTGCTATGTAATCAGCACCTAAATCTTCGCAAGCAAACTCGAGAAAAGCTTTAAATTTAATTTCCTTGTTACACATAATATCAGGATTAGGTGTTCTACCTGCTTTGTACTCGGCGAGGAAGTATTCAAATACATTATCCCAGTATTCAGTGGCAAAGTTTATGGTGTGGAGTTTAATGCCTAACTTTTCACAAACATTTTGTGCATCTGCTAAGTCTTCAGCGGCAGCACAATACTCGTCGTTATCATCTTCTTCCCAGTTTTTCATGAACAAGCCTTCGACTTGATAGCCTTGCTCTTGTAAAAGATAAGCAGAAACAGAAGAATCAACACCACCCGACATACCTACAATCACTTTTGTATCTTGTGGTAATTTTTCGCTTGGCGCTATTGAGTTTAAATTTACATGTTCGTTCGAGGTCATTACAACTACATTTCAATGGAAAAAGGCGCGAAATTATAGCATGGTCATTTAGCGTGATGATAGATTAAAGATTAGATTTTAGGTGAGTTAACGGAATTTTTTTTCCGCTGAGGTAGTCTTCAATACATTCTAATACTAATGGACTACGTAACTGTGCTGACTTTGCTTTGATTTCAGCTAAGGTGAACCAGTGACAAGCGATAATTTCTTCATCTTCGGGTTGTGTCGATAACAAGTCATCAAGTTCAATAACAAAGCAAAACCGTAAATAATAGAGGTTAATTGAGCAGCGATGATAATAGTAAATTCCGCAGAGATATGCCGGTGTTAAGGACAGTCCAGTCTCTTCTTTTAATTCTCGTTCCATCGCATGGACTAAGTTCTCAGCACTTTCTAAATGCCCCGCGGGTTGGTTATAAACAGTAGCACCATGCTCCAATTCTTCGACTAATAAAAACTTGTTTTGATAACAGACCACAGCTGCAACGGTAGTGTTTGGCTTAAATTGCTCACTACCGTGCGACTTGGCAGAATTTTCATTGCTTATTTGGCTTTTAACACTATGTTTTAATTGAATATCAGGCATGACTTAATCGCTTGTAATCACCATTGTTGATACCATCAATAGTCCATTTGCCTATGCGATAACGTATTAGCCGAAGGGTTGGAAAGCCGACATGTGCTGTCATACGTCTTACTTGCCGGTTTCTACCTTCTTGAATCGTTATTTCTAACCATGTTGTTGGAATAGCAGCACGTTCACGAATAGGGGGCGTACGTGGCCATATGTTGGGTTCGTCAATAACTCGCACTTTAGCGGGTTTTGTCATGCCGTCTTTTAATTGCACGCCTTGGCAAAGTGCATTAATGGCTACTTCAGTGACGGCCCCTTCAACTTGCGCCCAATAGGTTTTATCGGTTTTTTGACTCGGATTAGCCAGTTTATGTTGTAGTTTACCGTCATTCGTTAATAGTAATAAGCCTTCACTATCTCGGTCTAAGCGCCCAGCAGCATATACATCCTTTATATTGATGAAATCTTTTAGGGTTTGTCGGTTTTGATCATCAGTAAATTGGCTTAAAACATCAAAAGGTTTATTAAAAAGTACTATCTCTGCCTTAAAATCAACTGGTCGTACCTTTGTGGGTTTCCGTCTGTTTTTGCCTGCAAATGATTGATTTTGCTTAATTGTCACTAATTTTTGCCTTGTGGAAAATGAGCTAGCGTTAATTCACCTATTTTAATACGCTTTGAATTCCGATACTATGCGCGCGAAAAATTTTTTTATCGATAAAATGAATAGTTATTTACACTATATCAAATCAATTGATTAATTGTACAATTTAGCGCTTGAATAGCGCATGAACATTACACGGTAAATAGTGGCAATGTTCATGCATTAAATGAAGTTATTTGTTTTTTAAAAATAACTGAATGTATCAAGATTACGAAGTGTATATGGCGTTTTAGTTTTGAGTTGAGGGTAAGGTTTCTCATCATTATCTAAATTTTAACGCTTATAATTTTGCTAAATGAGTAATACATTAGTGTAATTGATATAATGAATGATTATTCATTTTATCGATTAATGGCAAATCAGCAAAGGATTTTAAATGACCACAGATACATCAAAAATTATTTATACTATTACCGATGAAGCGCCAGCTTTAGCTACGCATTCTTTTTTACCTATTGTTAAAGCGTTCACAGCATCTTCTGCTATCGACGTTGAAACACGTGATATTTCTTTGGCTGGTCGAATCATCGCTAATTTCCCGAAATATCTGACTGCAGAGCAAAGAATGGACGACGCTTTAGCTGAGTTAGGCGAATTGGCTAAAACACCTGAAGCAAACATCATTAAGTTACCTAATATTTCTGCATCTATCCCGCAGTTACAAGCAGTAATTAAAGAGTTACAAGCAAAAGGTTATAATCTACCCAATTACCCAGAAGAGCCACAAAATGAAGCAGAAGAGTCAATTAAATTGACTTACGCCAAAGTATTAGGCTCAGCGGTAAACCCAGTATTACGTGAAGGTAACTCTGATCGCCGTGCACCTGGTTCTGTTAAGCAATATGCTCGCAACAACCCACATTCAATGGGAGCATGGTCACCAACAACAAAATCTCATGTCGCACATATGCAATCAGGTGATTTTTACGGCAGTGAAAAATCAGTCACCATTAATGGCGCGACTAACGTTAAAATTGAATATGTTGCTGAGAATGGCGATGTGACGTTATTAAAAGAGCATTTAGCACTTTTAGATCAAGAAATTATTGATGCCTCAGTGATGAGTAAAGCCGCTTTGGTTGACTTCTTTACTGCGGAAACAGAAAAGGCTAAATCAGAAGATGTTTTGTTATCGTTGCACCTTAAAGCAACTATGATGAAAGTATCTGATCCGATCATGTTCGGACATGCTGTTAAAGTATTTTATAAAGATGTTTTTGCTAAGCATGGTGCAACTTTTGAACAACTTGGTGTTGATGCTGATAATGGTATTGGTGATGTTTACGCTAAAATTGGACGCTTATCAGCAGAGAAAAAAGCTGAAATTGAAGCTGATATTCAAGCGGTATATGCAACTCGCCCTGAGTTAGCAATGGTAGATTCTGACAAAGGTATTACCAATTTACATGTCCCAAGTGATGTGATTATTGATGCCTCAATGCCTGCCGCGCTTCGTGCGTCTGGTATGATGTGGGGACCAGATGGCAGCCAAAAAGAAACTAAGTTTATGATCCCTGATCGTAATTACGCGGGTGTATTTTCTGCCGTTGTAGATTTCTGTCGTGAAAATGGTGCGTTTAACCCAACCACTATGGGTACTGTACCTAATGTTGGTTTAATGGCACAAAAAGCTGAAGAATACGGCTCGCATGATAAAACATTTACTATGTCAGGTGCAGGTGTTGTACGTGTTGTTAACGATAAAGGTGAAACACTGATAGAGCACACAGTTGCTGAAGGTGATATTTGGAGAATGTGTCAAGCTAAAGACGCGCCAATTCAAGATTGGGTAAAACTAGCTGTAACACGTGCAAAAGCCAGTAATACACCAGCCGTATTTTGGTTAGATGAAAACCGTGGTCATGATGCGCAAATGATTAAGAAAGTTAATACATATCTTGCTGATCATGATACTACAGGTTTAGATATTCAAATTATGGCACCGGTTAAAGCCTGTGAGTTTACCTTAGCGCGTGTTGCTAAAGGGGAAGATACTATTTCAGTTACAGGTAATGTTTTACGTGATTACTTAACTGATTTATTCCCAATTTTAGAGCTTGGTACCAGTGCAAAAATGCTATCAATTGTACCACTAATGAATGGCGGCGGTTTATTTGAAACTGGTGCTGGTGGTTCAGCACCTAAACATGTTCAACAATTTGAAAAAGAAAACCACTTACGTTGGGACTCTTTAGGTGAATTCCTTGCGTTAGCGGCTTCGTTAGAACATTTAAGTGTTACTACCGGAAATAGCAAAGCTCAAGTTTTAGCTGATACACTTGACCAAGCAACAGCTAAATTCTTACAAGAAAATAAATCACCATCACGTCGAGTTGGTGAGCTAGACAACCGTGGTTCACACTTTTATTTAGCTATGTATTGGGCACAAGCACTTGCAGAGCAAACTCAAGATGAAAGTTTAAAATCAAGTTTTGTCGCTGTGGCACAAGCGTTAACCAAACAAGAAGCAAAAATTGTTGAAGAACTAAATTCAGCCCAAGGGCCTAGCATGGATATCAATGGCTACTATTTTGCAGATGTTGAGTTAGCAGAAAAAGCTATGCGTCCAAGTGCGACATTGAATACAATTTTATCAAGCTTACTTTAAGCGTTTAGACCAAGCTACTATACAAAGCTAGGCACATGCCTAGCTTTTTTTTAGTTCTAAATTCCCTACCTAGATAAATAACTCGAGCGCTGGTTAAACGACATTACTTAATTATCCTATTTAAACCTTTACTAGGGCTTTTATATAGCCAATAGCTGCGGCTATTTTGTAAATATACCTTGCTAAGCGCCGACATTTCCTCATGATGTTTTTGTTAACTTATTATGCAAAAAGGTATCGTGAATTACTTAGTCAATATCACAATGAATCAACTGGTTATAAAGGTGGTAAACCCAAACTGAAATCAAGCAGATAGAATGAAAATCTTAATTGATTACGTTATTTCCGTTAAAAAATTTGCAATTAATTTAAACAAGCGTTTTAATTATTCATAGTAATGATGTTGACTATCATGATTTAAGTATTAGTTTCATTGCTCTTTTTCTATTAGTTTAAGGGTAAAGGAACTAGCAAACGGCTATTTTCATTAGTAAATTTGGGAGAGTTCATATGTCGAACCATGTAAATATTCCTAGTGCTGGCACTAAAATAACTTCAGAACAAGGTATATTAAAGGTACCTAACAACCCCATTATTCCTTTCATTGAGGGTGATGGCATTGGTGTTGATGTAACGCCGCCTATGATGAAAGTTGTCGATGCCGCTGTCCAGAAGGCTTATGGCGGAGATAAAAAAATTCATTGGATGGAAGTTTATGCTGGTGAAAAAGCGACACAAATATATGATTCAGAAACTTGGTTGCCTGACGAAACCTTAGCTATGTTTAAAGAGTTTAAAGTGGGAATTAAAGGCCCATTAACGACACCTGTGGGTGGAGGTATGCGCTCTTTGAATGTCGCGTTAAGACAAATACTTGATTTGTATGTATGTCAACGGCCTGTGCAATGGTTTACGGGTGTACCAAGTCCGGTTAAAAAACCCAGTGAAGTAGATATGGTTATTTTTCGTGAAAACTCAGAAGATATTTATGCTGGTATAGAATATCAAGCCGGCACTGAGCAAGCGAAAAAAATGATCAACTTTTTAACCCAAGAAATGGGGGTTACTAAAATTCGCTTTCAGGAAAATTGTGGTATCGGCATCAAGCCTGTATCTAAAGAAGGTACTCAACGACTTGTACGACAAGCTATTCAGTATGCCATTGACAACGACAGAGAGTCGGTTACTTTAGTTCATAAAGGTAACATCATGAAATTTACTGAAGGAGCATTTAAAGACTGGGGCTATGAATTAGCAAGAGAAGAGTTTGGCGCTGATTTACTTAATGGCGGGCCCTGGTGTAGCTTAACTAACCCTAAAACAGGTAAAGAAATCATTATTAAAGACGTTATTGCCGATGCGATGTTACAACAAATATTGCTACGTCCAGCAGAGTACAGTGTTATTGCGACACTAAATTTAAATGGGGATTATTTATCAGATGCTTTAGCGGCACAAGTGGGTGGTATTGGTATAGCACCGGGAGCCAACTTAAATGATGATATAGCTATTTTTGAAGCTACGCATGGCACAGCGCCTAAATATGCAGGCTTGAATAAGGTTAACCCAGGCTCAGTTATTTTATCAGCGGAAATGATGTTGCGTCACATGGGGTGGATTGAAGCGGCGAATTTGCTTTTAAAAGGTATGTCAGGTGCCATTAATGCAAAAACAGTAACTTATGATTTTGAACGATTAATGGACGATGCTACTTTAGTGACTTGTTCTGAGTTTGGTGATTGCATCATTGATCATATGTAGTGGTGAAAATGTAGTTATTAAATAGTAACCATAAAAAAACACAGCCAAAGTGCTGTGTTTTTTATTTTTCATTGAATCATATTTTTTATATTAATTATCTGATTCTAATTCTGATGGTGTAATACTTGCCGCATGATGACCTTTTGGTCCTGCGTTTAATTCGTAATTTACATCCTGACCCGCTTTTAATGTACGGTATCCTTCCATTTGAATCGTTGAATAATGAGCAAAAATATCTTCACCACCATCCTCTGGACGTATAAAACCAAACCCTTTTGCATTATTAAACCATTTAACTGTACCGTGAGCCATACTTCAACATCCTTCTAAAATCATCGGTAATTAGGTATGCTTTCCTTAAAGCATTATATATTCATGTTAAGTGGATAAAAAACAACCACCAAGATAAATCGTAGATAATAATTAGAAATAGTCAAGTATGATATTGCGTTTTTTTACTTATTATTTTTTCAAATCTTAAAGCAAAAATTTAACTGACAGACTAATATAGAATTATGAGCAAATGGAAAGAGTTGATAGATGATCAAAGCGTTCTTGACGATGAGGTTATTGAAAAATTTCAGAAACCCCCTATGTATAATGTAGTGCTACTAAACGACGACTACACGCCAATGGATTTTGTCATTGACGTATTGTGTAAATTTTTTAACATGAATTCAGAACAAGCGACAGAAATCATGCTAGCTATTCATTATAAAGGGAAAGGGCGTTGTGGTACCTTTACTGCTGAAGTGGCAGAAACTAAGGTTGATCAGGTGTTGAGTTACGCAACAAGCAATGAACATCCGCTTAAATGTACTATGGAAAAGGCGTAATAACGCAAGATGCAAATTGGAGTAACCTATGCTAAATAAAGATTTAGAAGTATCGTTAAATATGGCTTTTCGTCAGGCTAAAGAGTCTCGCCATGAATTTATGACGGTTGAACATTTATTGTTGGCGTTGTTAGATAACCCTTCATCGATTGATGCTTTAAATGCTTGCGGCGCTAATATGACCAATCTTAGAAAAGAGCTATTAGCGTTTATCGTCGATACGACACCAGTAATCCCCACTGGTGAAGAAGAAAGAGAAACTCAACCTACTTTAGGTTTTCAACGTGTGCTGCAACGTGCAGTTTTTCATGTTCAGTCCTCAGGCAAAAGTGAGGTTAATGGCGCAAATGTTTTAGTCGCAATATTTAGTGAGCAAGAATCACAAGCCGCTTATTTTTTAAAGAAATCGGATATTAGTCGCTTAGATATTGTTAACTACATTTCTCATGGTATCGCTAAAATTGATCAAGAAAGTGGCACTAGCACAGAACAAGCACCGGCAGGTGATGAAGAACCCCGCACCATTGACAACTTTGCCACTAACCTCAATGAAGAAGCGAAAAAAGGCAATATTGATCCACTCATTGGTCGTGATAGTGAGCTTGAGCGTACTTTACAAGTATTGAGTCGTCGCCGTAAAAATAATCCGCTATACGTAGGTGAAGCTGGCGTTGGTAAAACAGCCATTGCTGAAGGTTTAGCAAATCTTCTGATATCAGACAAAGTCCCTGAGTTTTTGGCGGATGCAACAATTTACTCTTTAGATATGGGAGCATTGCTCGCGGGTACAAAATATCGTGGTGATTTTGAAAAGCGCTTTAAAGCCTTATTAAAAGAACTTGAACAAGATGGTAATGCGATACTCTTCATTGATGAGATACATACCATCATAGGTGCTGGAGCAGCCTCTGGAGGAATGTTAGATGCATCTAACCTGATCAAACCTTTGTTATCATCAGGAAAATTACGCTGTATAGGCTCTACAACGTATCAAGAGTATCAAAGTATCTTTGAAAAAGATCGCGCCTTAGCGCGTCGTTTCCAAAAAATTGATGTTATTGAACCCAGTGTTGATGATACAACAAAAATTCTGCATGGCTTGAAAGATAAATATGAAGCTCATCATGGTGTGCGTTATTCAAATAAGGCGCTAAGGGCAGCAGCACAGCTGTCAGCTAAATATATTAATGAGCGCTTTTTACCGGATAAAGCGATTGATGTTATTGATGAAGCCGGTGCTCGCCAACAATTAATCGCGGCATCTAAGCGTAAAAAAGTAATTAGTAATACAGATATTGAAAACATCGTGGCTAAAATGGCGCGTATTCCTGAAAAGTCAGTGTCATCGACCGAGGTTGATAGCTTAAAAACACTTGATCGTAACTTAAAGCTGGTGGTTTTTGGCCAAGATCACGCCATCGACGAACTCTCGTCAGTTATTCGCTTATCGCGAGCAGGTTTAGGTAACGAAAATAAACCTATTGGCTCTTTTATTTTTGCTGGCCCTACGGGTGTAGGTAAAACAGAAGTCACACAGCAACTGGCGAAAGTACTGGGTGTTGAACTATTACGCTATGATATGTCTGAATATATGGAAAAGCATGCGGTAAGTCGACTTATTGGAGCGCCTCCAGGTTATGTTGGCTATGAGCAAGGCGGTTTGCTCACCGATGCTGTGATTAAAAACCCACATGCTGTTGTTTTATTGGATGAGATAGAAAAAGCCCATGAAGATGTTTACAACATTCTGCTGCAGGTTATGGATCATGGTACCTTAACAGACAACAATGGCCGTAAAGCTGACTTTAGAAACATTATTTTAGTCTTGACTACTAATGCCGGTGTTGCCCATACGGTGAAGCAATCTATTGGCTTTAAGCAACAAGACAATAGCATTGATGCCATGGAAGAAATTAATAAAGTATTTTCACCTGAGTTTCGCAATCGCTTAGACAATATAGTTTGGTTTAACCACTTAAGCGATGAAATTATTCAACAAGTAGTCGATAAGTTTATTGTTGAGCTACAAGTACAACTTGATGAAAAAGGTGTTTCACTCGAGATAACTAAAGATGCTAAGAAATGGATGGCTAGCAACGGTTATGATAAAGCTATGGGGGCAAGACCTATGGCAAGGTTAATACAAGAGCAATTAAAGAAACCATTAGCCAATGAGTTACTTTTTGGTGAATTAACTCAAGGTGGTGTGGCGCGTGTTGCCGTTAAAAAAGATAAACTCGTGATCAATTATGAATCGAAAAAAGAACTCGTTGAACACTAGTGTAAATTAGCCACTTATTTCAAAACAAATAAAAAAACCGAGCATGCTCGGTTTTTTGTTATTTAAATTGGAATTAACTAAATTTAAGTAATAAAAAAACGCCTTATTTATATCAACCTAAAGCGTATTCAAAACTAAATTAATTAATTTTTATCTAGCACGGAAGATAATGCGACCTTTAGATAAGTCATATGGTGTTAATTCAACAGTGACTTTATCGCCAGTTAAAATACGAATGTAATTTTTGCGCATTTTGCCAGAAATATGAGCGGTTACAACATGACCATTTTCCAATTCAACTCGGAACATAGTATTTGGCAAAGTATCTAAAACAGTACCTTGCATTTCAATATTTTCTTCTTTCGCCATTGGGCGCCAAACCTCTAAATTAGTGCGTAAATAAAAAGCTGCGCAGATAATGCCGAATTGCAGCGCTAATGTAAAGCTATAGTGTTATTTATTTACGGTTTGCCATTGATTTTCGACTAATATTTGGTGTGGATTATAACGATTTTTATAGTTCATTTTGTCGCATTGCGTAATTTGGTAGCCAAGATAGAGAAACTGGTGTTCAAGCTGAGCAGCAATTTCAATTTGCTTTAAAATCGAAAAAACACCTAAGCCGTATTTTCTGTAATCAGGATGATAGAATGTATACACAGCGGATAACGCATGAGGGATCTTGTCTGTTACAGCAACACTGATCAAAGTCTCACCGTGCCAAATTTCGATGTAATATTGCGCTGTAATATTATTAAGGGTAAAACTCTGAAATTGCTCTTCAGACGCAGGAAACATAGAGCCGTCGTTATGTATATTATTAATATACTGCTCATACAAAGGGTAATAGCTGGGCTTTATTTGTTCACTAACGACGACTTTAAATTGCTGATTACGTTTTAATAAGCGTTTTTGGCTTTTTGATGGAGTGAAACTTTGTACTAACACACGAAGTGATTGACATGCTTGGCAGTTAATACAATGAGGGCGATAGATATCATTACCGCTACGTCTAAAGCCTTGCTGCATTAACCAACCATAATGCACACTATTATGTAAATTTGTATCTACAGCAACTAATAAGCGCTCTTCTTGCCCAGGTAGGTAATTACAAGGAAATGGCTTAGTGATGCCTAGCTCGTAGTTTATGGTCATTGGTAATTACCTTTTAATAGATGTACTAAGCCTAAATATCTTAAGCGCCCAAGCGAATTACTGGGCAAATTTTATTATAACAAGCTTTATATCAATCATCTAAATGAGTGAGTTTTCTTATACGAAACGGGATTAATTTAATAATACGTTTTCGATGCAATTAGTTCGAATAATACGTTAGGTTTAATCGACGAGGTTGCCAAAAATTTTCCTGGGGTACAATAGTTTTTGCTATTGACTGTTGGGTGATAAAGCTTTCTCTGTTAATTTCGACACAGCCCATAGAAGCTAAAAAGGGGTTTAACATTTGACAGTCAATCATTTCAACATTAATTGACTTGAGTAATTGTGCTAAATAAACCAAGGCAACTTTTGATGCGTTGCTTTGTTTATAAAACATAGACTCACCAGAAAAATATCCGTTGACAGCAACACCGTATAAACCACCGACAAGTTCATCATCTTGCCATACTTCAATAGAATGTGCTTTGCCTTGCAAATGTAATTTTTTATAGGCGGCTAACATTGGACTAACAATCCAAGTTTCCTCGACACGAAAGGGGGCGTCAGCACACAATTCAATGACTTGTTCGAAGCTTTTATTTAACGTTACGGTAAACGTTCGGCGTTTCAGTACCTTGTGTAAGGTTTTATTAATTTTAAGAGCAGATATATTAATGATTGCACGCGGATTAGGACTCCACCACATCACAGGATCACCCTCACTGAACCAAGGAAATATACCGAGCTGATAGGCTTGAAATATGCGGGCAGGTGATAAATCATCACCAAAAGCGAGTAAACCATTGGGCTCAATCAACGCCTTTGATAATGCAGGAAAAGTCGAGCTATTCGAAGATAACCAAGGAATAGCTCTGGTCATTGTCTAGTGACTGCCTTTTGCGTCTAGGTAACGCTCAGCATCAAGCGCAGCCATACAGCCAGCACCAGCTGATGTGATTGCTTGGCGATAGATGTGATCTGCAACATCACCCGCAGCGTAAATGCCTTCAACACTGGTTTGAGTCGCATTGCCATTGGTGCCACTTTGTATAGTCAAATAGCCGTCTTTCATTTCTAATTGATTTTTGAATATATCAGTATTTGGCTTGTGGCCAATGGCGATAAACACACCCATAACATCAAATTCTTCTGTGGCATCAGAGTTCATGTCTTTAATACGAACACCTGTTACACCCATATTGTCACCAAGAACTTCATCTAAGGTACGATCTAAATGTAAAACAATATTACCATTCGCTACTTTGTCCATTAAACGCTTAGTTAAAATCTTTTCTGAGCGGAAGGTATCACGACGGTGAATTAAGTGAACTTCTGAGGCAATATTTGATAAATACAAGGCTTCTTCCACGGCTGTATTACCACCGCCTACAACAGCTACCTTTTGATTTTTATAGAAAAATCCATCACATGTAGCACAAGCAGAAACACCTTTACCCATAAAGGCTTCTTCAGAAGGTAAGCCTAGGTATTGTGCTGAAGCGCCAGTACAAATAATGAGGGCATCACAAGTATATGATCCAGAATCACCTTTAAGCTTATAAGGTTTCTCACTGAAATCTACGTCATTGATATGATCAAAAATAATTTCAGTATCAAATTTTTCAGCGTGCTTTTGCATACGATCCATTAATGCTGGACCAGTAAGGTCATCGGCATCACCCGGCCAGTTTTCAACTTCAGTGGTCGTGGTAAGTTGACCACCTTGCTGCATACCTGTGATCATCACAGGCTTTAAGTTTGCTCGTGCAGCATAAACAGCTGCGGTATAGCCTGCAGGGCCTGATCCTAAAATGAGTAACGGGCAATGTCTTGCTTCGCTCATGAACTACTCCAAAATAAATACGTTAATGTCTTAATGGTTGGGATTCTAAGTGATTATCTCAAGAGAGCAACAAAGAATTAATTATAAATAATAACTTATTACATAAAACTGCAAGCATAATTTTACAAATTCACTGCCTAAGTGCTCTTGATAATAACCTTAAGAATATGAAAGCTAGTCAATAAAACTGTATCGCTTGCATGAGATAACAGCAATGCTAGCTTAAATGCTTGCAACTTTAGCTAGGCTGTTGACGGTTAAAACACAAGCGATAAAAAAAGCCGCTAATAAATAGCGGCTTTATAAATCTACTTATTAAAGCTTATAACGTTGCAACAGCTTCTTCTGGAGCAACATAGTCATAGCCTAATACATCTGCAACAGGCTTATAAGTAATTTTTCCACCTAAAACGTTCAAGCCAGCCATTAAATGTGCATCATCAAGCATAGCTTGCTTAGCGCCTTTGTTAGCTAAAGTAACAGTGAATGGCATAGTTGCATTAGTTAATGCCATTGTTGATGTTCTTGCCACACCACCTGGCATGTTTGCCACACAGTAATGTACAACGTCATCTACCATATAGGTTGGATCTTGATGTGTTGTTGCTTTAGATGTTTCAAAACAACCACCTTGGTCAATCGCTACATCAACGACAACAGCACCTTTTTTCATCATTTTGATGTGTTGTGCTGTCACTAATTTAGGTGCTGCTGCACCAGGAATTAACACTGCACCGATAACTAAATCTGCTTCAACAATCAGTTGATCCATTGCATCAGCTGTTGAGTAAACGGTTTTTAAACGGCCATCAAACTCTGTATCTAATTGACGAAGGCGAGGTAGTGAGCGATCTAAAATAGTTACATCTGCTCCCATGCCAACAGCCATACGTGCTGCTTGTGTACCTACAACACCGCCACCAATAATTAGCACTTTTGCTGGCGCAACACCTGGAACACCACCTAATAAAGCACCTAAGCCACCTTGAGCTTTTTCTAATGCGTGGGCACCGGCTTGAATAGACATACGACCTGCAACTTCAGACATTGGCGCTAATAATGGTAAGCCACCGCCATTTTGAGTAACAGTTTCATAAGCAATACAAGTAGCACCAGAAGCAACAAGTAATTCAGTTTGCTTTGGATCAGGGGCTAAATGTAAGTAAGTAAATAGCACTTGGCCTGGACGAAGCATTTTACACTCGTTAGGTTGTGGCTCTTTTACTTTGATAATCATATCAGCGCTAGCAAAAATTTCAGCTGCTGAATCAATAATTTTTGCACCGGCTGTGATGTATTGATCGTTATCAAAACCGATTGCTGCACCACCATTATTTTCAACGATAACCTCATGGCCATTAACAACAAGCTCTTTAACGCCAGCAGGAGTTAAGCCAATACGGTATTCGTGGTTCTTTATTTCTTTAGGTACACCAATAATCATAGTTATATCTCTCTTATAAAATATGCGACTAGTATAGTGACTTTATAGCGGATTAACCTGTCGTTATTCTTAGTAAATTAGTATATAATCCTGATAAAATGTTAATTTGTAGTGAATTGTATATGAGTTCTACCACCGTAAAAAAAATCGATCGTATCGATAAAAACATTTTAGTTGAACTACAAAAAAATGGTCGTTTATCTAATATCGAACTTTCAAAGCGCGTAGGCTTAAGTGCGACGCCGTGTTTAGAAAGGGTAAAGCGTTTAGAAAATGACAACTTTATCACCGGTTATCAAGCCATTTTAAACCCACATAAGTTAGAAGCAGCCTTATTAGTTATTGTTGAAATAACCTTGACCAAAACCAGTCCTGATGTTTTTGATGACTTTTCTAAAGCAGTCCATCAACTTGACGTCATTCAAGAGTGTCACTTGGTCTCAGGTGATTTTGACTTTCTATTAAAAACTCGTGTTGCTGATATGGCAGCTTACCGTGAACTCCTTGGCAGTACTCTATTACGCTTACCTGCTGTAAGTGAAAGTAGAACCTACGTAGTGATGGAAGAGGTGAAATCATCAAATCTATTACCAATAAAACGCTAAAAGATTTAATTCGCTGCTAATGTTTGGTATTTTAGCAAGATTATAATGATAATTTTTTCAAGAGTGTGCATTTGTCTTCACCTTCTCCTAAGTTAAATGGCGTTCAACGCCTTCTCGAAGCAGGGTTATTAGTATCTTGCGTTTTTGCCATGTTTATTATGTTAGCGTTGTTTAGTTTCGACCCCGCTGACCCTGGCTGGTCGCAAACGGGTTATCAAACACCAGTCCGTAATATGGGCGGGGCAGTTGGTGCCTATCTGTCAGATTTACTGTTAAATTTATTTGGCTTAATTGCTTATAGTTTACCCTTTGTTATTGCTATAACAGGTTGGTTGCTGTTTCAAAAATATCACCAATTAATTCGCCTTGATTACCTTACCCTTGGTTTAAAGTTTATTGGTTTTATTTTGTTTTACATCGGTATTACTTCTATTGCCAGTATGAATTTCGACGATGTTTTCTATTTTTCTGCCGGCGGTATTTTAGGTGATGTGTTAAGTAACTCACTATTACCGTATTTCTCCTTTATTGGCAGTACCTTATTGTTTGTGACTTTTTGTGCATCGGGATTTGTATTATTAACCGGTGTATCGCTGCTTAATTTCATCGACAGGGTAGGGGAATATGCGATAAAAGCGATGGAATACTTAATAAGTTTACCGGCATTGATCAAGCATCATTTAGGAACAGGCCCAGAAAAAGTAACTGTCACCGATAGCGACGCAGAAAAGTTAGCAAGTGTAGATGTCAATAATAACAGCGCAACAGCAGATGCTGATAGCGTACCTGAGCACTACATTGCCTTTGAAAAAGAGCCTGATGAAGTCAAACAAGCATTAGAAACACTCGGTGATATTAAGCATGATAGTATTTTTGCTAAAAGTCATGATGACAGTGCTTACAACACTCGTGAGCATGAACCTTATGTCGATATCGATGAATTAATGGGTGAGCCACTAGCAATGAATGTGCAAGAGCATGTTAGTGATGATGAAATAGCCGCTGCATTTGAGCCTGTTGAAAAAATTACGGTGGAAGAACCTACAACATTGCATGATAAAATTTATCAGCAATTAGAGAATGATAAACCTGTTGAACCCAACTTCAGTGATATGCCGTCATTAGATTTATTAGACCGTCCTGATCGGGCCAAACATCCGATTGACCAAGAGCAACTAGACCGTGTTTCACGTTTAGTTGAGGCAAAGTTGCTTGAATTTGGCATTAAAGCTGAAGTAGTTGGCGTTTTTCCTGGTCCTGTTATCACACGCTTTGAGTTAAATTTAGCGCCTGGCGTGAAAGCCAGTAAAATAACCAACTTATCAAAAGACTTAGCCCGTTCGCTGTCGGCAAAAAGTGTTCGCGTGGTTGAGGTCATAGAAGGTAAATCCGTCATTGGTATCGAGCTGCCTAATAAACATCGAGAAACGGTATTTTTTGCTGATGTAATCTCTTGTGAGAAATTTTCACACTCAAAATCGAACTTAGCTATGGCTATAGGTAGCGATATATCGGGTGAGCCTGTTATTGCCGATCTTGCTAAAATGCCGCATTTATTAGTTGCTGGTACCACAGGCTCTGGTAAGTCAGTTGCTGTTAATACCATGATTGTCAGTATCTTATATAAGTCTTCACCAGAAGATGTCCGTATGATCATGATTGACCCTAAACAAGTAGAGCTTTCAGTTTATGATGGTATTCCTCATTTATTATCTGAGGTAGTAACTGATATGAAAGAAGCAGCTAATGCGCTGCGTTGGTGTGTCGGCGAAATGGAACGACGATACCAATTAATGTCTAAGCTTGGGGTAAGAAATCTCAAAGGCTATAACGACAAAGTTGCCAAAGCAATTGCAGCGGGAGAACCTTTGATTGACCCTTTATGGCAACCAAGCGATGCTTTTACTCAAACTCCCCCTTTGTTAACAAAACTGCCATCAATTGTCATCATTGTTGATGAATTCGCTGACATGATGATGATAGTGGGTAAAAAAGTGGAAGAGCTTATTGCCCGTATAGCCCAAAAAGCACGGGCAGCAGGTATTCATTTAATTCTCGCTACTCAACGACCATCGGCAGATGTCATTACTGGTTTAATCAAAGCCAATATTCCAACGCGAATGGCCTTAAGAGTACAATCGCGTATAGAATCTCGTATCATTTTAGATCAACAAGGTGCGGATCAACTTTTAGGGATGGGTGATATGTTTTATTTACCACCCGGCGAAGCGGTACCCATCCGAGTTCATGGCGCTTTTGTTGATGATCATGAAGTACATGCCGTGGTTAGCGATTGGAAATCAAGAGCTGAGCCAAACTATATAGAAGACATTTTATCTGGAGATAGCGAACAAGAAATTTTATTACCTGGCGAGCAAGCGGAGGGTAATAGTGATGAAGAAATCGATACTTTATATGATGAAGCGCTAGCTTTTATTAGTGAAACTCGTCGGGTTTCCATCTCAAGTATCCAGCGAAAATTTAGAATTGGTTACAATCGTTCTGCTCGTATTGTTGAACAAATGGAGCAAAACGGTGTCGTAAGTCGACCAGGCAATAATGGTGCAAGAGAAGTATTAGCGCCACCGCCGATTAAGGAATCATAAGATGTTTAAAAAAATGAAGTTGCTAAAAAGTGCAGCAGTTATAGCGACATTATTTACTTCAGTATTAACGAGTAATACTGCAATAGCTGATAGCACAGAACCAACTAGTGAGATTAACGCCAATGCCGTTACGCAAGAAAGCGATGCGAGTAAAGCGAAGTTAATGGCAAAGTTGGCAAAAATCGAATTTTTCAGTGCTGAATTTAGTCAAAAAATATTTGATGAAACCGGTAATGAGTTACAGCAAGGTAGTGGTTTATTATCAGTGAGTAAACCTAACTTAGTTAATTGGCAAACCACGTTGCCTGATGAATCCTTGATTGTTTCTGATGGTAGCAATTTATGGTTTTATGATCCTTTTGTTGAACAGGTTAGCGTGTACTCTTTGGCAAATGCGATCGCTAATACGCCCATTTTATTGATCACGAGTAATGACGAAAAGTTATGGCGAGATTATAACGTGAGTCAATTAGCGGATAATCGGTATTTGATCAGTGCCAACAATGACAATGCTCGCGTTAAAAGCTTAGAGCTAACTTTTGCTGAAGACGTTAACAATGTTGAATTGTCTGCTTTTAATATTCTTGATGCCACAGGGCAACTCAGTGTGATCACACTGTCAAACCATAATGAAAAGCCTGATACGAGTTTATTTACGTTTACTGTCCCTGAAGGTGTTTATTTAGATGACCAACGCTAATGGCTCACTTGATTTAGCATTTGCTGAAGATGACAGTTTTAAGCCGCTAGCGGCAAAACTGCGGCCAAAATCATTAGCTGATTATGAAGGCCAAGAACATATTTTAGCCAAAGGTATGCCACTCCCCTTAGCCATTGAACAAGGAAAAGTTCATTCGCTTATTTTTTGGGGGCCACCAGGTACCGGCAAAACTACGATTGCAGAAATTATTGCTAATCATGCCAACGCCGATATAGAGCGTGTTTCCGCGGTAACTTCTGGCATTAAAGACATACGACAAGCGATCGAAAATGCTAAAGACCGTGCAATACATCAACAGCGTAGAACGGTACTGTTTGTTGATGAAGTACATCGTTTTAACAAAAGTCAACAAGATGCTTTTTTACCGCATATTGAAGATGGCACCATCATTTTTATTGGTGCAACCACTGAAAATCCAGCCTTTGAGCTTAACCAGGCCATTTTGTCGCGAGCTCGTGTATATACCCTAAAAAAGCTCAGCCCTGAGAACTTAAATAATGTCTTGCAGCGGGCGATAAATTATCAACAAAAAAACACGCAGCTTGAGATAATTATTGATGATGAAACCCAAAAGCAACTAATTGCATTAGCCAATGGCGATGCAAGAAGATTACTCAACTTGTTAGAAAATTGTTTAGCAATTGCCGATGTTGAAAACAACCAACAGCGGCTGAACAAAGCACAGTTAATTCAAGTTGCGGGTAATAAAATTGCGCTTTATGACAAAGGCGGAGATGCTTTTTATGATTTAATCAGTGCCTTTCATAAGTCAGTACGCGGCTCTGATCCAGATGCGGCTTTATACTGGTATGCCCGAATTTTACAAGGCGGCGGTGATGCGTTATATGTCGCTAGAAGATTGTTAGCTATTGCTAGTGAAGACATTGGTAACGCAGATCCTCGGGCAATGCAATTGGCCATTAACGCATGGGATACTTTTGCACGTGTTGGGCCAAGTGAAGGTGAACGCGCGATAGCACAAGCTGCTGTTTACATGGCATTAGCGCCAAAAAGCAATGCTGTATATAGTGCTTTTAATCAAGCAAAAGCACTTGCGAAAGAAACAAGCGATTTAGACGTACCATTACATTTAAAAAATGCCACCAGTGCTATAACTAAAGCGTTAGGGCATGGTAGTGAGTATCGTTATGCACATGATGAAGTCGGCGGTTTTGCCGCTGGTGAAAACTATTTTCCAGAAGAAATAGCACATACAACGCTTTATCAACCCACTGATCGCGGCTTAGAAAAACAACTGCGTGAAAAACTAAAGTATCTCCAGCAATTAGACCAACAAAGTGATCAACGTCGATATGACTAATAACATCAGTAATCTCAGTTTGTACTTATTTGTTGCTTTAGGTGGTGCATTTGGGGCCAGCTTTCGTTTTTATATTTCACAATTAATTTTAAATTGGCTCGGAAAAGGATTCCCTTTTGCGACGTTGGCGGTTAATATTTCCGGCTCCCTGATCATGGGAGCACTATATGGGTTAATTGAACAGAATGTAATTGAGGTTAGTGTTTATCGAACATTGATCGGAATCGGCTTTTTAGGCGCATTTACGACTTTTTCAACCTTCTCATTAGATACCTTGTTATTAATTCAACAAGGTGATGTATTAAAAGCAACAATAAATATTTTACTCAATGTCAGTTTGTGTATTTTTGCAGCGGCATTAGGTATGTTTATTGTATCTATTTTTAACAAGTAAATAATAAAGAAAACACGTGACATATCATGCTTGATCCAAAACTACTTAGAACAGATATAGAAAATACCGCCGCTGAACTTGCTAAACGTGGATACACGCTAGATACCGCTCAATTGATTGAGTTGGAAGAGCAACGTAAAGCTATTCAAATGAAAACGCAAGATTTACAAAATCAGCGTAACACACGCTCTAAGTCGATCGGACAAGCGAAAGCCCGTGGTGAAGACATTCAGCCTTTGTTGGCGGAAGTGAGTAAGTTAGGTGACGAGCTAGAAGCGGCTAAAGAAGCGCAAACGCAAGTGCTTGCTCAGATAGACAATATTGCCTCTGCAATTCCAAACTTAATTCATGAGTCGGTTCCCGCTGGCGCTAGTGAAGATGACAACGTTGAAATTAAACGTTGGGGTACACCGCGCGTATTTGATTTTGAAATCAAAGATCATGTCGATGTTGCCACAGCTTTAGACAAAGGCCTAGATTTTGAAAGTGGTGCTAAGCTTGCTGGTACTCGTTTTGCCGTAATGCGTGGACAAATTGCTAAGCTCCATCGTGCCTTAGCGCAATTTATGCTTGATGTGCACAGCGAAGAGCACGGTTATCAAGAAATGTACGTACCTTATTTAGTTAACCACGATTCGCTATACGGTACCGGGCAGTTACCAAAGTTTGGTGAAGACTTGTTTCACACTGAATTAAACAACAAAAAGTTATCGTTGATCCCAACAGCTGAAGTACCATTAACAAACTTAGTGCGTGACGAAATTATTGAAGAGCAAGACTTACCAATAAAAATGTGTGCACACACGCCATGTTTTCGTAGTGAAGCAGGTTCATACGGTCGTGACATTCGAGGTTTAATTCGTCAGCATCAGTTTGATAAAGTTGAAATGGTACAGATTGTTAAGCCGGAAGACTCTTTTCAAGCACTGGAAGACTTAACCGGTCATGCTGAAAAAATTCTTGAAAAACTAGCGTTACCTTACCGCACTGTAGTTTTATGTACGGGCGATATCGGTTTTAGTGCCACTAAAACTTTTGATATTGAAGTATGGTTACCTGCGCAAAATACTTACCGTGAAATTTCATCTTGTTCAAATATGGGTGACTTCCAAGCCCGTAGAATGCAAGCAAGATACCGCAGTAGTGAAAGCAATAAACCAGAGCTTGTGCATACGTTGAATGGCTCTGGCTTAGCAGTAGGGCGCACTTTAGTTGCAGTATTAGAAAACTATCAACAAGCTGACGGCAGTATCAATGTGCCAACAGTGTTACAACCTTATATGAAAGGTTGTACTAACATCAGCTAAACGTTAACGGTTGTTTTTTATAAAAATCCAATACTGAGGTATTGGATTTTTTTTTGCCGGTAAACTAACGGCTATCATATTGATAATAAACATTGCGCGAAACTTTATAACAATTAACTAAAGTCATTGTAAACACAGCACTATATTAACCTGAATTCTGGATAAGCAGCACTTGCTCAATCCTAACCCATTGTCTGCGTTAAAACGTCGATAAATAGCCCGCTATTGATAAACGTTTTGCCTTGGAAATGGCATAAATGAAGCATTGATGATGTCTATTAGTGATGTTTACCTTGCTATAGCATTTACTTTGCCACCTAAGCTTTTGAATCACTTGAATATCAAGCACTCATTATCCAGAATTCAGGTTATATTAGTTTCTTAACACAGCCATTATTCCTAACTCTGCTAAATTAAATGCAACACTAGCTTTAGCGCTACTGGTAGTGTTAACAATATTTTTAGTCCAAGTGTTTATAACAAGGGTAAACGGATAATGTTTAATTTTTATCAGAGCCAATTCACCTTAATAAATGCACCTTAATGGTGCGTTTGCTGTAATTTAGGCCGCTTGAGGTGCATAGATAAAAACAGTTATTATCCTATATCTTTAACTTGCTGATTTATATGTCTTTAATTTGTATTGGCTAAATAATTTACTGGTCTGTAATATGCATTGTTTAATCATATGAATTTTTAATTACCGATACAAATCATAAGGTTGACTCAAGGGGCTGTATGGACTCTATACTGATTATTATTGCAGTATCTTTAGCACTGGCAAGTGTGATAAATATCATCTTAGCTAAATTTTCTATTTCGCATATCATCGGTTATATCATTACCGGTACCATTGTCAGTAATTTCTTTGACTTTAATGGCAGTACAAGCCTACATTCTCTTGAGTTAATTGGTGAATTTGGCATTGTTTTTCTGATGTTTACGATTGGCTTAGAAATGTCATTTGCCAAACTAGGCAAAATGAAGGAACTGATATTTTTCAACGGCTCTATGCAGGTTGCATTCAGTGCCAGTGTTATTTTTCTCGTTGCATATTATATTTTCACTATTGATGCAATTACGGCCGTCATTATTGCGCTTTCATTCAGTTTATCTTCTACAGCGATCGTATTACCTTACTTAAAAAAATCTAAAGATATTGTGACACCCTATGGCAAAAAGTCTGTTGCTATTTTAGTGTTCCAAGATTTAGCCGTGATCCCAATTTTATTGTTAATGAGTTTTTTATCAAACAATGAACTTTCGCTAACCGATATTCTATTAAAAACCTTGTTATATGCCAGCGCCATCATTCTTTTTATGTTTACCATTGGTAAAAAAATCATCAGTTGGTTACTGCATTTTTCGTCCAATGCTCGTATGGAAGAGCTGTTTTTAAGCTCAGTATTTACCATCGTTTTAGGTACGTCATTAATCGCTCATGAACTAGGTTTTACATACTCTTTAGGGGCCTTTATAGCCGGTATGATCATTGCTGAAACTAAATTTCATATCAAAGTGGAGTCAGATATATCCTCCTATAAAGACTTGTTACTTGGCGCTTTTTTCTTTTCTATCGGTACGAAAATTGATGTGTTCTACTTTCTCAGTAACCTACATTGGGTATTAGGTACATTAGTGCTAGTGATGCTGATAAAGGCACTCATAATATATCTTTTGATGAGAGCAAAATCGAATAAAAGCGAAGCAATAAAATCTGCTTTAGCCTTATGCCAGGTTGGCGAATTTTCCTTTGCTATTTTTGCTTTGGCGTTAAGCCAAAACCTACTAACAGAAAATGTTGCGAGTTTCTTGATATTGATCACTGTGCTATCCATGATATTAACGCCGTTTATGGTGGGTAATATCTATAAAATATCCGCACTGTTTGTCGTTGAGTTTTTTGAAGCCGACAAAATTACCCGAGTAAATGTAAGCAACCACACCATTGTTTGTGGTTTTGCCATACTCGGTAGAATTGTTGCGAAAGAGTTAACACATCAAGGGGTTAATTTTTTAATTATTTCCGATAATTTACAACATGTTTTACTGGCGAGAAAACGTGGTTATAACGCTTACTTTGGTCACTTAGATAAACAACCTGTGCTTGAGTCATTAAAAGTGGAACAAACAAGCAGTATTATAGTGACTGTTAACACATTAAAAAATAAACAAATTATTTGCCAGGCAGTATTGGACTATTATCCTGAAGCTAACTTAATTGTTAAGGTAAGCACCTTAGAAGAAAAAGCAGCCATGTCAGATATTAAAATCAATTCTTTTGTACATGCTCAGCATGAAACCGCCATGTTATTAGTTAAGAAAAGTCTACCTTCATCGTTAGGAGTAGATTAATTCAAAGCTGTATTTTGCATCAGGTTTGTTTAATAAAATCCCTATGATAATAGAAAAAGCAATCAACAACGACAGCGAGCAAGAGCTGAAAAACTCATGGTTCGCCAGTTTATCGTTAACCTTTAGTTTGACACCAAGTGGTACTCAGCTTACTCGTACAGAGCGATATGGTCCATTAAGTGTACAAAAAGCATTTTATCCAGAAGGACGAGATTGCGCACATATTTATTTGCTGCACCCGCCAGCAGGCATAGTGTCTGGTGATGAACTACATATCAACATTGCCGTAAAGCGTCAAGCACATAGCTTAATAACGACACCAGGCGCTAACCGTTTTTATCGCGCTCGAGAAGATCATGCGATCGGTGATTCAAAACAAGTGCAGCATTGTAAGTTTTATTTAGCAGCCTGTGCAAAATGCGAGAATTTTCCATTAGAAACCATCGTTTATGAAGGAGCAGATGGTTTTAATACTGTAGACGTACATTTGCAAAATGATAGTGCTTATTTGGGCTGGGATATTACTTGTTTAGGCTTGCCATCATCAGGGCAGCCTTTTAAACATGGTCGTTATAGCCAGTTAAATCGCGTTTATTGTCAAAACACACTAATTTATCACGATAGAATCGTTATTAAACCAGAAAATAAAGTACATCAACATATTGCTGGCTTGAATCATCAATCTGTTTTTGGCACTTTTCTAGCTTATGCGCCCTTAGGGCAATTTGATGATGACGAACTTAAGACACTAATCGTGCAATTACGTGAGCATATTATCAGCGAAAAGGCCGATGATAATATCAGTGTTAGTCAAGTACGTCGGTTATTGATCATACGTTATTTGGGCCAACAAGCAGAGCAATGTAAAGCGCTTTTCATACAGTTATGGCAGATTTTAAGGCCGTTATATTTGAATAAAGTAGCAAGCATTCCTCGTATTTGGCATACCTAAAGGCTTTGTATCGGGCCAGTACGGTAACTTTTAAAAAAAAGAGTGAATTATGGATTTATTACCAAGAGAAAAAGACAAGCTATTGTTATTTACTGCTGCACTGTTGGCTGAGCGACGATTGAATCGAGGTGTGAAATTGAATTACCCCGAAGCCATGGCTTATATCTCCATGGAAATTGTCGAAGGGGCTCGAGATGGAAAAACCGTGGCACAAATGATGGATTACGGTCGCACGCTATTAACCCGAGAACAAGTGATGACAGGGGTTGCTGAGTTAATTACAGAAGTACAAGTAGAGGCGACCTTTTTAGATGGCACTAAGCTAGTTACTGTTCATAATCCTATTATTTAAATGGCGTGTAAACGCCTGACATGAGGCGCTTAACTTTATTAATATTCATTGTAAGAGAGCAACTATGATCCCAGGTGAAATTAAAACCGATAACGGTAATCGAGAACTCAATGTCGGTTATAGCAAATTGAACGTATTGGTTGCTAATACAGGCGATCGACCTATCCAAGTTGGTTCGCATTATCATTTTTATGAAGTTAACCCAGCACTACATTTTGATCGCAATCTCACCCGAGGTTGTCGCTTAGATATTACCTCTGGCACAGCGGTTAGGTTTGAACCTGGACAAGTACGTGAAGTTACCTTAGTTGCTTATCGTGGCAAACAGCGGGTATTTGGCTTTCGTGGCGACGTACAGGGAGATTTATAGTTATGGCGAGTATTGATCAGCATTCCTATGCTCATATGTTTGGACCAACCGTCGGCGACCGTGTGCGTTTGGCAGATACCGACTTATGGTTAGAGGTGGAAAAAGATTTTACCCAATATGGTGAAGAAGTAAAATTTGGCGGTGGCAAAGTCATACGTGATGGTATGGGGCAAAGCCAAGCGTCATGTTTTGAAACTGTTGATTTAGTGATCACCAATGCGCTCATTGTTGATCATTGGGGTATTGTTAAAGCGGATGTTGGCATTAAAAATGGGCGTATTGCCATGATTGGTAAAGCAGGAAATCCAGATATTCAAGACCATGTTGATATTGAAATTGGTCCAGGTACTGAAGTTATTGCTGGCGAAGGACAAATTTTAACGGCAGGTGGAATCGATGCACATATTCACTTTATCTGTCCGCAACAAATTGACGAAGCACTCATGTCAGGGGTGACGACTATGATTGGTGGTGGCACTGGACCAGCAACAGGCACTAAAGCAACCACCTGCACGCCGGGACCGTGGAATATTTATAAAATGTTGCAAGCCACCAATGATTTTCCGATGAACTTTGGCTTTTTGGGGAAAGGTAATGCCAGTTTACCTATTGCACTTGAAGAGCAAATTGAAGCTGGCGTTTGTGGTTTAAAGTTGCATGAAGATTGGGGCACAACACCTGCCGCAATTGATAATTGTTTGTCAGTTGCCGAACGCTACGATGTACAAATTGCCATACATACCGATACACTCAATGAGTCTGGTTTTGTAGAAGATACACTTGCCGCTTTTAATGGCCGTACAATACACACCTATCATACCGAGGGGGCAGGCGGAGGACATTCTCCTGATATTATTCGTGCTTGTGGTGAAGCCAATGTTTTACCATCTTCTACCAATCCGACAAGGCCTTATACCATTAACACCATAGATGAACATTTAGATATGTTGATGGTTTGTCATCATTTAGATCCCTCTATTGCAGAAGATATCGCTTTTGCCGACTCGCGTATTCGTAAAGAAAGTATCGCAGCCGAAGATATTATGCATGACTTAGGTGCGATCAGCATGATCGCCTCTGACTCGCAAGCAATGGGACGCGTGGGTGAAATGATCACCCGTACCTGGCAAACCGCGCATAAAATGAAACAACAACGTGGTGCGTTAGCACCTGATACTGCTCGTAACGACAACTTTCGAATCAAACGTTATATTGCTAAATACACAATAAATCCTGCGATTAGTCATGGTATTAGCCATGAAGTTGGTTCAATTGAAGTCGGAAAACTTGCTGACTTAGTGCTATGGAAGCCGGCATTTTTTGCTATAAAACCGGCATTAATTTTAAAGTCAGGCTTTATCGCAGCCGCACCTATGGGTGATGCAAATGCGTCAATCCCAACGCCTCAACCGGTTTATTACCGGCCAATGTTTGGCGCTTATGGCAGTGCTTCAGCACAAACATCGATGACCTTTATGTCACAAGCTGCAATTGACGCTAAAGTACCAGAGAAAATAGGCATGACACGTATGGTCTCTGCTTGTAAAAACACGCGCAACATTTCTAAAGCGGATATGATTCATAACAATTGGCAACCTAAAATAGAGGTTGATGCTCAAACTTATGAGGTTAGAGCAAATGATGAATTACTGACATGTGCGCCTGCTACCACTTTGCCGCTTGCACAACTTTATTGTTTATTTTAGGAAGACATTACATGCTAAAAGCCTATGAACGTTTTGATCATATTCACAGTGAAATATCAGATTCAATTACCCTAGATCACGACACTCGGAAAAAAGCGCGCATTAAAGCTAAAACTGATGGTGGTGCCGACATTGGTATTTTTATGGCGCGTGGCCAGCCATTATTAGTGGGTGAAATCATAAAAACTGAATGCGGACAGTTTATGAGGGTAAAGGGGCAAGCTGAGCCAGTAACAACGGCTATAGCAAACGATTGGTTAACATTTAGCAAAGTCTGTTATCACTTAGGAAATCGTCATACCTCAATGCAAATTGGTGAATTGTGGTTACGTTTTAAACCTGATCATGTACTCGAAGCACTTGCACAAAAATACGGTTTAACTATCGATAAAACACCAGCGATATTTGAACCAGAAAATGGTGCTTATGCTATCGGTACTCATGAGCATTCCCATGCACACTAAGTCTGCCAATGTGCACAAAGCGACACAAGCAGAAGCACTTAAACTTAATCGGCTTTTACAGCTGTGTAGTGCTAATTTACCCGTTGGCGGATTTTCATTTTCACAGGGGCTAGAGTACGCCGTTGAAAAGGGGTGGTTAACGTCTGTTACAACAACAGCTAGTTGGATAACTATAAATTTAGAGCAGAGCATTGCTCAAACAGATCTAGCAATTTTAAAACGTTTATTTATTGCTTTATCTACCAATGATTTAAACGCATTTGCTTATTGGAATAATTATTTAATCGCATGTCGAGAAAGTCATGAACTGTTACTCGCGGACTTGGCCATGGGTAAAGCACTGATACGATTAGTTAAGCAACTTGAACCGCTTAACCTCGAGGCATATCAAATGATATTCGCGTTAGCGGAAATTAGCTTTGTCAGTGCCTTTGCACTTTGTGCCTATGTTTTTCGTCTTGATGTAGTTTCAGCGCAAAGCGGTTACTGCTGGACATATATTGATAATCAGGTAGCCGCGGCAACAAAATTAGTGCCGCTTGGGCAGACTCAGGCACAAAATTTATTATTTAAATTAACAGAAAATACCCCGTTATTGATTGAAAAAGCAAATAGTATTGCTGATGACGAACTTGGTGCCAGTTTACCGCACTTAGCCATGGCAAGTGCTTGGCATGAAACGCAATATACACGACTTTTTCGCTCTTAACCTCAGCCATTATCCAGATAATAAGAGAGTAATATATGAAAAAACAAGTTTTACGTATTGGTGTTGGTGGTCCTGTAGGCTCAGGAAAAACCGCATTACTTCGACAATTATGTCTAGCCTTGCGCGAAAAATACGATATTGCTGTGGTTACCAATGACATTTACACCCGAGAAGACGCTGAATTTTTAACTAAAAATAGTGCTCTTACTGCTGACAGGATCATGGGCGTTGAAACCGGTGGTTGTCCACATACCGCTATTCGAGAAGATGCATCAATGAATTTGGCAGCGATTGATGAACTGCAAAGTTTGCATCCCAATTTAGACTTTGTCTTAATAGAGAGTGGCGGTGATAACTTAAGTGCGACATTCAGTCCTGAGCTATCTGATTTAACCCTTTACGTTATTGACGTTTCAGCAGGTGATAAAATTCCACGCAAAGGTGGGCCGGGCATTACTAAGTCTGATTTATTAATTATTAATAAAATCGATGTAGCAGAGCTGGTTGGTGCCTCACTTGAGGTAATGGATAGAGACAGTAAAAAAATGCGTGGTGATAAGCCTTTTATCTTCAGCAATATGAAAACCGAACAAGGCCTCAGTGACATTATTAGCTTTATCGAAACTGAAGGTATGTTGAGAGTGTAGGCACACAGTATGATAAAAATAAAACCCATAGTACGATTTACAAGTAACTAAATTAAGGACTTTTTATGAAATTATTGACATTATTTATCAGCTTTATTGGCCTTTTTTCATCGGCCGCTTTTGCACATACTGATCATGCACTAGGCGAGGGCAGTATTCATGCACTTTACCATTTTGCCTTTTGGACATTATTTGTTGTGGTGATTTATAAGGCATACGTGTGGTTTCGGGCTAAAAAGTCACAAGAACAATAGTGTGTTGAAGGGTTTATTCGCTTTAAAGAGTTAATTTGGTGCAATAAGCGATATTTTTAATCGCATGATGAACAATAAAATCACTTATCAGGTCTTAATAACTATCAAGTGATTTTATTGGGACATTTTATTTTGTTACGCAGTCTTTTAATACAAACGGTTGTATTTCTAATTATTTTTAATGGAGTTGCTATGTTGCGAGAAACCAGCATGCTTTCTAGCAGTGACCATATCACGCCCAAACCACAGCAATTAAAAACCATGATGGGTCAAGACATGGTATTAAAATCGAACGGTAAGAAAACCATCGTTTATTTTTTTGCGCCGTGGTGTCAGGTGTGTAATTTCAGTATTGAGAACTTACAAAAAGTTTATCAAAAAACACCCGACTTAGATGTTATTGCCGTTGCGCTAGACTTTGTTGATGTCGAAGAAGTTAAAAAGTTTACTGCTAATCATCAATTAACCTTTCCTGTTGTACTAGGTAATGAACAAGTAAAAATGGAATATAAAGTCATGGGTTATCCCAGTTATTACGTTTTAAATGAAGAAAATACCATTATTTCTCGTTCTCTCGGCTATTCTACGGAAATCGGACTGTATTTAAGGACTTTTTAGACTTCTGATCTTTTACTGGTTTGTGTACACTAAGACAATCAAAAAAATAATGAGTAATCAGCCTTATGCAAATTTCAGCAAATTTTGACTCAGGTAATATCGATGTTATCTCAGCACAAGACCCAAGCAATATCGAATTAGCAATTAAAAAAGATCATCAATCAGAATTCTACCAATGGTTTCATTTTAAACTGCACAATACTGAACATGTTGAACATGTTATGCATTTAACTAATGCCGGCAAGTCAGCTTATGTAGAAGGCTGGGAAAATTATCAAGCAGTGGCTTCTCATGATCGCCAACATTGGTTTCGCGTACCAACAGAGTTCGATGGGGAAAAGTTAACAATTAAGTTTACTCCTGAGTTTGATGCAACTTATTTTGCTTACTTCGCTCCATACAGTTACGAACGCCACCAAGATCTGCTTCACAACGCACAATTAGATATTGACTGTCAGTTGCAAGTATTAGGTCAAACACTTGATGGTCGAGATATGTCGGTGTTAAAAGTGGGTGAAGAGAGTGAAGGTAAAAAAGTTATTTGGTTAACCGCACGCCAACATCCGGGTGAAAGTATGGCTGAGTGGTTTATGGAAGGTTTTATCGACCGCTTACTCGACGAAGATGATGGTGTTGCGCGCTCATTACTCAATAGCGCTGTGTTTTATTTAGTACCAAATATGAATCCTGATGGTTCAGCTCGTGGCCATCTTCGTACCAATGCTAAAGGTGTTAACTTAAACCGAGAATGGCAAACACCATCAATGGAAAATAGCCCTGAAGTTTATCTTGTCCGTGAAAAAATGTTAGCAACAGGTGTTGATATGCATTTAGATATTCATGGTGATGAAGCATTACCTTTCAATTTTGTAGCCGGTTGTGAAGGTATTCCTTCGTATGATGAGCGCATACAAGGACTTGAAGAAAAATTTAAAAATGTACTGCTCGCTATTACCCCTGAATTCCAAGATGACAAAGGCTACGATAAAGACGAGCCAGGCCAAGCTAACTTAACTGTTGCGTCTAATTGGGTGGGTGAACAATTTAAGTGTTTAGCTTACACTGTTGAAATGCCGTTTAAAGACAATGATTTGTTACCTGATTATAGTGTTGGTTGGTCTGATGAGCGCAGTAGTTTGTTTGGGCGAGATTTTTTAACCGCTATTTATCATGTGGTTGATGACTTACGCTAGATCAGCAAAGTAGATAACAATATTTTACGAAGCAAAACTAACTTTACAAAAATAATAATAACTAGGGGTCTATAGTGCAGGAAATTGTAAATTCATTAAATAATATTATCTGGAGCCCAGCATTGATTTATCTTTGCTTGGGTACCGGACTGTTTTTTTCGGTTATCACTCGATTTGTTCAAATCAGACATTTCCGAGAAATGTGGCGCCTGTTGCTATCAGGTAAAAGTTCAAAGCAGGGGATTTCATCTTTCCAAGCCTTGGCTGTGTCATTATCGGGCCGTGTTGGTACAGGTAATATTGCCGGTGTTGCTGCGGCTATTGGTTTTGGTGGCCCTGGTGCTGTTTTTTGGATGTGGGTGGTGGCATTTTTCGGTGCAGCAACGGCATACATTGAATCAACTAATGCGCAAATTTACAAAGAAGAGCAAGACGGTTTATACCGTGGTGGTCCCGCCTATTACATTGAAAAAGCGATGGGACAAAAATGGTATGCTTGGATATTTGCCATAGCAACTATTATTGCCTGTGGTGCACTACTTCCCACAGTACAATCTAATAGTATTGGTGAAGCGGTAACCATGGTTTTTGGTAGTGGTAATATCGTTGATACTGCGCTTGGACCTATTGCTATGACGAAGTTATACACTGCGGTATTTATTGTCCTTATACTAGGTTTTATCATTTTTGGTGGCGTTAAGCGTATTGCGAGCTTCACTCAAGTTGTTGTACCTTTTATGGCCTTGGCGTATATCATTATCGCTTGTGTGATGATTTTCTTACATATTGATCGTTTACCTGACGTATTTATGCTGATTATTACAGACGCCTTCACACCAATGGCTGGCGTAGGTGCTGCAATTGGTTGGGGTGTTAAACGTGGTGTGTACTCTAATGAAGCAGGTCAAGGTACAGGACCTCATGCGGCAGCGGCAGCTGAAGTTGACCATCCCGCACAACAAGGTTTGGTACAGGCATTTTCTGTATACATAGATACGTTATTTGTTTGTACAGCCACCGCCTTTATGATTTTGATCACACAGTCTTATAATGTCAGATTAGAAGGTGAAGCAAGCTTTATCGTGCAAAATATTGCTGGCGATATTGCGGCTAATAGCCCAGCCTTTACCCAAATTGCTGTTGAAAGTATGTTGACAGGATTTGGTAAGCCATTTATTGCTATTGCATTGTTTTTCTTCGCATTTACTACTATTTTAGCGTATTACTTTATTGCTGAAAATAATGTTTCATACATTAAACGTACCTTTAACATACCAGCATTAACATTTGCATTAAAAGTATTGATCATGACAGCTACTTTTTACGGAACGGTTAAAGCCGCTGATGTTGCATGGGGTATGGGTGATGTTGGTGTTGGTATGATGGCTTGGTTAAATATTATTGGTATCATCGTCATTTTCTTTATGGCAAAGCCTGCAGTAAAAGCTTTAAAAGATTATGAAAGACAGCAAAAAGAAGGTGTTGATAATTATACTTTTGATCCAAAAAGTCTGGAAATTGAAAATGCTGATTTCTGGGAAAAGCGTCTAGAACAACAAAATAAAAAATAATTGTTATTTACTGAAAAAAAACGCCCGCAAGGGTGTTTTTTTTAGGTAAAATATAGCGTCGAAAAAGAGGTGAATAAATGGCCGTTATCAATTGCCCTAATTGTAAGAAAAAAATTTCTGATAAAGTTAAATCATGTCATCATTGTCAGCTTGATTTAACGGAATTGGACGCAGATAAAATAGCGAGTTTAAAGCGTGTAAATGCGGTAAAAAAATCGCAACAATTAATGAATCATTCTTTTATCGCCATGTTGTTATTTTGTGGTGGTTTCCTTTTTCTGTATTGGCAAGATGCTCAACCCGGCACTTGGCAATATGTCAGTGCTATCACCAGTACTATTTTAGGGTTTATACTCTACATTGTGACGCGAGTCAGACTTATATTAACCAAGCGTAACCAAGCGTAACCAACATTATTTAAAGAGATTATCATGGATATAATTCAGTTAGTTGACACTATGTCAGAAGAAATGTACATGCGTTTAAAGTGTGCCGCTGAAACAGGTAAATGGCCAGAAGGAACACCTGTTGATAAAGAACAACAAATGACCGCTGTACAAATTACCATGGCTTACCAATCTAAACATTTAAACTCTGATCAAACATTGTCAATTGGCCCTAAAGGCGAGATGATTATTAAATCAAAAAGTGAACTACGTTCAGATTTTCCCCCTGCGTTAGATAGCAATGATATTGCTAGGTTTTCAAATCTATGATTTTTTCTAAGTTTTTAAAAAAGAAATGGCAACACAAAGATAGTAGTGTGCGTGTCGAAGCCATCAATAATAATTTATCAATTGAACAGCCAGAACAACGTGAAATTATTGCTCAACTTGCCTGCGATGATGAAAATGAAAATGTTCGACGTGCCGCGTTAATTAAACTAGCCAGTTATCAATCTTGGTTAAAGCATAGCCAAGAAAATTCAATGGCCAAGATTAAGCAGTATGCCGGTAAAAAGATTGCTGCAATCCTCACCGGACAAGATGAAATAAAGATTTCAGAGCAAGAGAAACTCGCTTACATTGCAACTTATAATCACTATAGTTTATATGAAGATTGGTTAAAAATAGCCGAAAACAGTAATTTGGTTATCGCCTTATTTGAAAAAATAGCCAATAAAAGTAAGGACGAAGTAGGCACTAAGCTAACATTAAAACCCCACTTGTTATTAAACCTGTTTAGCCAAAAGCAAAATATAGAAGTTCAGCAATATATTATCGATAAAGTAGACGATATAGAGCTATTAGAAAAATTAAAGAAAAAATCTACTTATGCTGATATAACAGAGCAACTTACAGATAAAATAAGTCGTTTACAGTTTGCTATCGAACAACCGATTGTATTACGCAAAAAAATTAATCTAGTGCTAGCTAAGCTACAAGCATTAAAAGATCAATATGATTACCAAGTCTATATAGCTAAACGTGGTCAATTGGTTGATGAGTGGCAAGCTTTAGCTCGAGAATTTGATTGCTTTTTAACAGATGAAGTTAATAGCTTTACGGCTAAAAAAGCCACGATATTAGCACAGCTTGATAAATTATTTGCTGTCAAGGCTGAGCAACATGCACAAGCAGAAATTGCCCGTGAACTTGATGAGAAAAAACAGCAAGCCCGACAACATTTCGAAAAAACACTCGCTATTATTGATCAAACGTTAACAACCAGTATTTTTGAGAATGAAGAAATTGATGAACAACAGTACCAGACGTTGTTTGACAAGTTAACCAGCGAAATAATTGCTTCAGTGCTGATCAAAGATGAGCAAAATGCTTTCATTACAAAAATTTGTCAGCAACAACAAAAATTACAGCAATTACCTGAAATAGCACAATCGGTAAGCGACGCGACCCATTTAATTTCAAAAATATCTCAGTTAGCATTACCAACAACTGTTGTAGAAATGAATGAACGTCTGGCCATTTATCAGCAGTGGCTAACAAACTGGAAAGATGCAGAGAAGAAAGCTTCAGGTAGTTTACCTGATTCGATCAAATCTTCAGCACAAGAAATTCAAAAAAAATGGCGTGAAGCATTAAAGCCATTGCAGCAACAGCAAAAACAAGAGTTTTCAGCCACACAGAAAAAATTACATGATGTTAAACGACTGATTGGTGCTGGAAAATATAATGTTGCTTTTGGTGTTTTCAAAAAGGCTAAGCAATTATTTAATGCTTTATCTGAACAACAGCAGCACCGCATCCAAAAAGATTATGACGCAATTAACGAAAAAATTGCTGAATTGGCAGATTGGGAGCATTACATTGCGACACCGCGTAAGCAAAAACTTTTAGCTGAAATAAAAGCGATTGTTGACACGCCACTTGATAATCCTAATGAACAAGCTGAAAAAGTGAAGCAATACCGTAAAACTTGGAATAGTTTAGGCCACGCCGATGATGATGCCGAACAAAGTTTAAATACTGAGTTTAATCAATTATGTGAAACTGCCTTTGCTCCTTGTCGGTTATACTTTGCAGAGCAAGAAAAACTTCGCGCACAGCACCTTGTCATGCGTCAATCATATGTCGAACAGGCAAAATTACTTGCAGAAAAAATAACACAGACAACTGAAACTGATATTGATTATAAAAATGTCGAAGTAGAATTAAATCAATTAATTAAACAGTGGCAAAGTGCAGGTCAAGTTGATCGTGCAGTTTATCAAGATGTAAATAGCCAGTTTACTTTAGCACTACAACCGGTAAAGTCTGCGATTAAAAGTTTTCATCAACAAAATAAGTTCGAAAAACAAAACTTAATTAAGTCTGCTGAAAAGTTACTTACTGAAGAAGATGTTTTTGCTGCAGTAGCGCAAGTCAAAGATCTACAAACCCAATGGCGTAATATAGGTTATGCTGGGCCTAAAGTAGAAAATAAACTTTGGCAGAACTTTCGAAAAATCAATGATGATATTTTCGCAAAGCGTGAGCAACAAAGTGCATTGGATAAATCAACAACCAACGCTAAAATGACAGAGTTTGTTAATAGTTTAGCTACACTCGATGCAACATTTGTTGAATTAACGCAATTATCAACGCTGCAACAATATCTACAATCGCTACAAAGTCTATCGCAAGAAGTTGCTCAACAAAAAAACAAAATGCTAACGCTTGAAAAGAAAATTAATGCCAAAATAAAAATGGTAGAGCAGAAAATTGTTGAGGTTAAACTTGCCGATGAAAAACGCCTGTGGGGTTATTTATTTTCTACGCTTGAACATGCGATGGAAAATTCTCAAAGCTTTGCTGAGCAGCCTGACTATCCTCAGTTAAGTATTTTTTGGCAGAAAAAGTTAACAGAACTTGCAAGCTATACTGATGTGGTTGATCGAGCTGAAGCAACTTTAGCACTTGAAATTTTAGCTGGTATTCCTTCGCCAAGTGAATTGCAACAGCATAGAATGACAGTACAAGTAAATTTAATGCAAGCACAAATGTCTTCAGGTATACCAATTGATTTACCGCTTAAGTTCACTGAGTGGTTAATGTTAGGTCAATTTACCAAACAAGATATTGAATTTTTGGCACGTATTAAGCCTATATTTCAATAGTGTAGTTACTTATTGAAGATAAAAAAGTCAGCTTTAATCGCTGACTTTTTTAATTTTTTGATGTTTTATGCTGGCTTTATTACTTAATTATTATTATAGGCGTTAGCTTAGTTCGCCTCGTAAACTGACTTCAAGCAGTTGACAAATTTTTGCTTGGCTGTAATTTTTACTTAGCAAGTAATGTAATTTCGTTAATGTTGCTTCTAAAGTCATATCATGACCACTGATCACACCGATTTTACTTAATGCATTGCCAGTGGCATAACCTTTCATATTAACCGTACCTTTAATACATTGACTACAGTTAACTATCACAATACCGCTATTATTTGCTTGTTCTAGGCAATCTAATAATGCTTGATTTTGTGGCGCGTTGCCAACACCATAGCTTCTTATAATTAATGCTTTAACTGGCTGTTTAATTATATTTTTTATTAATTCTACCGAAATTCCAGGGTATAAATGTACTACACCGATAGGTTGTGGGGTAATTTGTGCTAACGCTAAAGGCAAAGCAACAGGCTCCGATACTTTACCTTGGATCAGTTTTATATTTATACCTGCCTCAAGTAAGGGCGGCAAATTGGGTGAGTCAAAGGCATCAAAACCATCCGCATAAGCTTTAATACTGCGGTTGCCACGAAAAAGCTTATTACTAAAATACAATCCTACTTCGTTGATCGGGTAATTAGCCGCTATATAAAGCGAATTAAGTAGGTTTTCTTGGCCATCAGAACGCAGTTGACTTAATGGGATCTGTGAACCGGTAACAATCACAGGTTTACTTAAGTTTTCTAACATAAAGGATAATGCTGAGCTGGTATATGCCATAGTATCAGTGCCATGTAGCACAACAAAGCCATCGTAATCATCATAATGTTGCTTGATATCGTCGGCGATACGTTGCCAATCAGCCGGAGACATATTAGATGAATCAATTAACGGCTGATATTCATTGATCGTAAATTCAGGCATTTCTTGACGATGAAAATCTGGCATTTTCATTATCGCGTCGGTTAAATGTTGCTTCTGTGGAATGTAACCATTCTCGCTTGGTTTCATACCTATGGTGCCACCGGTGTAAGCGATATAAATGCGTTTTCTCATCGTAAAAAATCTTTATAAAAAGTGGCACTGTAAATTCATGCCAGTGTTGCTGAAATTATTCGAGACTATAACATAAAGCTAGTGAATACCGGTTACAAAAACGGATGTTATCTAATAAAAAAGCCTCGATAAATCGAGGCTTTTTGAACAAAATTATTGTTTATTACTCAATTTCACAGGCCAAACAAAATGAATAGACGCCTTGTGGATCATTAAGTTGCGATAATTGCTTTAATTCAACTGACAGTTTACTGATAATTTCAGTTAAGGTATTCTTATTAAAAGGCTCAACAGACGATTGACCTAACAATACTGACGCTTGGCCAAATAAACTTTGTAAAAACAACGCACGTGGAGTTTTTTGTTTTTCTACTAACAAAGTCTCGTAATCACTTAGGTTAGCGAGTTCGGCGGCAGCTTCAATAGCACTGTCTATATTTCCTAAGGCATCAACTAATCCCAGTTCTAACGCTTTAGAGCCTGACCATACTCGACCTTGAGCGATCGCATCAACTTGTGAAGTGGTCATATTACGATTTTTAGCTACCAGCGCAATAAAATCACGATAGCCACGCTCAATATTGAGTTGGATAATGTTTGCCATACCTGGTGTTAATTCTCTTGTGACACCAAAACCTGCAATATCAGTGGTACCGACACCGTCGGTATAAATCCCTAACTTGCTCAGGGTGTTTTCAAAAGTCATAAAGAAACCAAAAATGCCAATAGAGCCGGTAATAGTGGTAGGGGAGGCTATTATTTTATCTGCTGAAGCTGATATCCAATAACCACCTGATGCTGCATAAGTTCCCATAGAAGCAATCACCGGTTTGCCAGCCGCTTTTAGTAGCTCAACTTCTTGGCGAATAACTTCTGAGGCATACGCGCTACCACCTGGGCTATCGACGCGTAAAACAACGGCTTTTACCTGTTTGTTTTCACGTGCTTTTCGTAATAAAGCCGCAGTACTATCTCCACCAATGGTGCCAGGTTTTTGGTTGCCGTCTAAAATTGTGCCTTTAGCAACAATGATCGCAACTTGATCGCTGCTGACGTTTTCTAGCTCAATATTGGGTGTTATCGCTCTTGAGTAATCATTAAAAGTAATATGTTTATAACTAGACTCACCATCACTGCCCACCATTTTGATTAAATCTTGTGTGACTTGCTCGCGTGTTTTTAGGGCATCAACCCATTGATTTGCTAAGGCATATTCAGCAACATTGCCATTGGCCGCTTTTAGTTTTGTCACTAAAACATCAACATCTTCATCAAAATTACTGATCGGAAAGTTTCGTTGCTCGGCAACATCTGTTTTGTATTGTTGCCAAAGATCATTTAACCATAATTGGTTAGCTTCTTTAGCAGCATCAGACATATCGTCACGAATATAAGGCTCTATAGCTGACTTATACGTACCGACACGAAAAACATGTTGGCTAATTGCCAGCTTTTCCATAGCCGATTTAAAGTAGAGTTGATAGCGTCCATAGCCGTCTAATATCATCCAACCTTGCGGGTTAAGCCAAATTTCATCAGCAAAGCTTGCAAGATAATAGTGATTTTGTGTGTAGTGTTCACCAAGAGCAATAACTTTTTTACCACTGCGCTTAAATTGTTGTAATGCCTTGGCGATATCACTTAATTTGGTAATGCCTGAGCCTTGCATATTTTTTAAATCTAGCACTATCATACTAATGCGATCATCAGTTTCGGCGCTTTTAATCACTGCCAATATATCGGCAAGTAACACTTCAGGTGCAGAATCCGGCTGTTCTAATGCTTCACTAATAAAAGCATCCATTGGATCTATGTTATGTTTTTGTTCAACAATATCGCCACGGATATTTAAGATAAGTGCTGAGCCCGGTTTTACATTAATATTCTCTTCACCGGTGGTTAAGGTAATAAATAAAATAAGTAATAGTGTAAAAAAAACTAAATTAATAATGATTTTTCGAGAGGTATTGAGCAAACTAAATAACCCAAAGGTTATTCTTGCCAAAGTACTTTTATTTTCTTTCATATGACCCGTCTATAGGTTATTTGCAGTAGATTGCCATATGCTACTGAAAATTCGTTGGTTTAAGTAGTCGAAAATGTAAATATTTTTGTCAATTGCTTAAATGAAATCAATGAGTACAAATCTCGTTCTACTCTTTATAGCTTTTCATGAGGGGGAAGTTGATAAAATCAATTTGAAAAAAAGCTAATTAGTTGGATGATTTTAATAACAAATAAATGTTAATGTATATTTATACGTTAACAATGAGATAGCGTTTAGTTTTATCATTATAATGCTTTGAATTTATTAACGCTGACATACAGTAAATATCAGCTAACAAGCCCTAAAGGATTAATTTAAGGAATTTACAGTTTTATGAATGTTTTGGAGTTTTTACATACTCGTCAGTCTAATCCAAACTTGCAAGGTAATGCACCAGGTGAAGATGTGATTAACAATATCCTCAAAGCCGGAATGCGTGTTCCTGATCATGCTGGTTTAACTCCATGGCGCTTCACGGTAGTAAAAGATGAAGGCCTAACCAAGTTAAGTAAGGCATTTAAGTCAGCTATTATTAGTGACAATGGTGATGAAGCTAAGATAGATAAGGCAAGCAAAATGCCATTTCGCTCACCTTTAATTATTGTAGTTAGCACTAAATTTCATCAGCACGTTAAAGTGCCTAAGCAAGAGCAACTTATTGCCGCCGGTTGTGCAGCACATGCCATACAAATGGCGGCTACATGTTTAGGCTACGGCGCAATGTGGCGTACAGGAGAAATGAGCTATCACCCTTTGGTTAAAGAGCGTTTAGGTATTGAGCTACATGAGGAAATCGTTGGTTTTGTTTA
This sequence comes from Cognaticolwellia aestuarii, assembly GCF_002000025.1. Classification (GTDB taxonomy): domain Bacteria; phylum Pseudomonadota; class Gammaproteobacteria; order Enterobacterales; family Alteromonadaceae; genus Cognaticolwellia; species Cognaticolwellia aestuarii. The sequence goes on along the minus strand of NZ_MUZV01000006.1, from coordinate 103,879 downwards.
TATTGGCGATAAAGCCAAAGAGCTGCCTTTGAAAAATAGCCGAGATCTTGAGGATTACGTGCATTATTTTTAGAGATAAGTTAACACGCCGACTATGTTATGCTTGTTTGTTGACATAATACACGCCATTAAAAAAACCCTCAATTGAGGGTTTTTTTAATGCTAAAGCTTACCGTTCCGTTTTTTTCTAGAAAGCCGCGTTGTTTGGCGTTCTCGGGAATGGGATCACGTCACGCACGTTTTGCATACCCGTAGCATAAGCTACTAAACGTTCGAAACCTAAACCAAAACCTGAATGAGGCACAGTGCCATAACGACGTAAATCACGGTACCAGCTATAGTCAGCCGGATCTAAGTTCATTTCAGCTAAACGTTCATCTAAAACATCTAAGCGTTCTTCACGTTGACTACCACCAATAATTTCGCCAATGCCTGGTGCTAGAATATCCATTGCAGCAACGGTTTTTCCGTCATCATTGAGTCGCATGTAGAAAGATTTAATATCTTTCGGGTAGTTTTGTAAAACTACCGGGCCATTGAAATGCTCTTCAGCTAAATAACGCTCATGCTCAGAGTTCAAATCAACCCCCCAAGACACTTTGTTTTCAAACTTTTTATCACATTTTTCTAAGATTGTAATCGCATCAGTATAATCTAAACGCACAAAGTCGTTGTTGATCACTGAGTTTAAACGATCGACAACTGTTTTATCGACGCGTTGTTCAAAGAATGCCATGTCATCAGCACGCTCATCAAGAACAGCTTGAAAAACATACTTGAGCATTTCTTCTGCTAAATCGGCTGCATCGGCAAGATCAGCAAAAGCGATTTCTGGCTCAATCATCCAAAACTCAGCTAAATGACGTGTAGTATTTGAATTTTCAGCTCGAAATGTTGGACCAAAAGTATAAACTTTAGAAAGGGCACAACAATAGGTTTCAACATTCAACTGGCCTGAAACCGTTAAAAATGTTTCTTTACCAAAAAAGTCTTGGTCGTAATCAACTTTACCTTGATCGTTCAATGGCAAGTTTTCCATATCTAGCGTACTGACGCGAAACATTTCACCAGCACCTTCACAGTCACTACCGGTAATTAATGGTGTGCTGATCCAGAAGTAACCTTTACTATGCAAGAAGCGATGAACTGCTTGTGCTAATGTATTACGAACTCGGGTTACTGCGCCGCCAATATTAGTGCGCGGACGTAGGTGCGCTTGTTCACGCAAAAATTCGATACTATGGCGCTTTGCAGCCATTGGATAAGTATCAGGGTCTTCAACTAAGCCTAATACTTCAACTTGCTCTGCCTGTAGTTCAAAAGATTGACCTTTACCCGGAGATTCTACCAAAATACCGGTAACTTTTACCGCTGCGCCTGTTGTAAGTTTTAATACATCAGTCTGATAATTATCCAAATTACTCGGAGCAATTGCCTGAATAGCGTCAAAACATGAACCGTCATGTATCGCTAAAAATGAAATACCTGCTTTGGAATCGCGACGTGTGCGGATCCAACCATGGATAGTAATTGATTCATTAACAGGGTATTTACCTGCCAAGATATCAGTAATTGCAATGACTGACATTTACAAACCTCTTTTCTGTCAAAAATATACTCAAATTTTAAGGATTGATATGTTACCTTGCTTATAAGGTTTAACAAGTAAAAGTTGCTAAATCGGGTCTATATAAAAAGAAAAATTAAAAATTAGTCTCAAATGGCGGTAACTAAGATGAAAATATTAAAAAAAGAGCGAAGGAGCGCGGTAGATATATGGACCTATATTGTCAGAGTCTTAACCATTATTGGTTGGGGATTATTCGTTTTTGCCTTAATTGTTTCATATTACGCAGCACCTGAATCTGATTATGGTTTATTACGCTATCATAATATTGAAATTAGAAAGTTTTGGTTAACGCCTTTAACGGGCTATCTATATATAGTGCTATGGCTAAGTGCCTTATGTAGCTATTTTTGCTTAATACTCGACAAGTACCGAAGTCGCCGTGAAAGCGATGGTAAACATTTCAATATTTTATTGTTATTGGTTATCACCATCGCTTGGATAAGTTTTATTTTAGTGCAAATATCGACGACAAGTACCGGTTAAGCACTACTTGTTGCTTGCTGCTGCAGAAAACATTTATCTTCGTTTAAAACTGTACTAATGGCATTAACCAGCAAAGTTATCTGCTCTGCGCTAATAACAAAAGGGGGCATAACGTAAATCAGCTTTCCGAAAGGGCGTATCCATGCGCCCAATTCGACAAAACGTTTTTGTATTTCTGCCATGTTGACATTTTCTGTTGCTTCAACAACACCGATAGCGCCTAATACTCTAACATCATGCACTCTGTGATGTGTTTGCAAAGGCAGTAGTTGTTGCTTAAATGCAGCTGAGATATTTGCCACTTGTTGCTGCCATTCATTACGCTTTAAAATACCTAAACTAGCATTGGCAACAGCACAAGCTAAAGGATTACCCATAAAAGTTGGGCCATGCATAAAGCAACCGGCTTCACCATTACTGATGTTATTAGCAATTTCGTCTGTACATAAGGTTGCCGCTAAGGTCATATAACCACCGGTTAAGGTTTTGCCTAAACAGATAATGTCGGGGCTAATCTCGGCCCATTCACACGCAAATAACTTACCTGTGCGACCTAAGCCTGTGGCAATTTCATCGGCGATCATTAACACATTATATTGATCGCATAATGCACGACAGGCTTTTAAATAATTTGGGTGATACATACGCATACCACCTGCACCTTGTACGATAGGTTCAATAATAAAAGCGGCTATTTCGTGATGATGTCGCGCAAACATCGCGGCTAATTCATCTGTGTCATTAGCTTGCCAGACTTGATCGAAGCTTATATTAGGTGCTGGAGCAAATAAATTCTTCATAAGTACTGGCTCAAACAGCTGATGCATACCATTAACAGGATCGCATACTGACATGGCAGCAAAAGTATCACCATGATAGCCATTTTTTACCGTTAAAATTTTGTGCTTTTCGGCCTTATTTTTACTATGCCAGTATTGAATAGCCATTTTTAAGGCTACTTCTACTGATACAGAGCCACTGTCACTGAGAAATACTTTATTTAATCCTGAGGGTGTCATACTGATCAAGTTTTTTGCTAGCTCAACAGCAGGTTCGTGAGTTAACCCACCAAACATAACATGGGAAAACTTTTCACTTTGTTTCACCAGTGCTTGGTTTAATTCAGGATGATTATAGCCATGTAACACTGACCACCATGATGACATGCCATCAACGACTTGTTCACCAGTTGCTAAAGAAATATGCACGCCTTGGGCTGACTCTACGAGGTAAGAAGGCAGAGGCTTGGACATAGAAGTATAAGGATGCCAGACATGGTTTTTATCGAATTCGAGTGTTTCTGTATGTATTTTGTTCATATGTAAAGCTTGGCTGAGTAAATGAGTTGACATATAGATGTTGACGCATAGACTACCCGTTAATATTACGAGATGCAATTTCAATACGAGTGAATAACTATGACACAGCAAACATCAGCGGTAAGTGAATCTATGTCTGATACCAACAGCAACAATAGCCATCAAACGAGCAGTGAAATTCGCCATAACTGGCAAGCACATGAAGTGAAAGCTTTGTTTGACATGCCATTCAATGACTTGATGTTTAAAGCACAAGTTATTCATCGTGAAAACTTTAATCCTAATGAAATACAAGTCAGTACCTTGTTATCGATTAAAACAGGTGCTTGTCCAGAAGATTGTAAATATTGCTCACAAAGTTCACGATACAAAACTGATATTGACAAAGAACGCCTTATGGAAGTAGAAAAAGTACTTGAGGCGGCAAAGGTTGCTAAAGCGCAGGGCTCAACGCGCTTTTGTATGGGGGCAGGTTGGCGTAATCCAAAAGCAAGAGATATGCCTTTAGTTGTTGAGATGGTCAAGGGCGTTAAAGCCTTAGGTCTTGAAACGTGCATGACGTTGGGTATGTTGTCTGCTGATCAAGCTGATGAATTGCAAGGTGCAGGTTTAGATTATTACAACCATAATTTGGATACTTCACCAGAGCATTATAATCAAATTATCACCACACGTACCTACCAAGACCGACTAGATACCTTAACAAATGTCAGAAGTTCAGGCATGAAAGTATGTAGTGGTGGTATTGTTGGCTTAGGGGAAGAAAGCAAAGACCGCGCGTCGTTACTTGCACAATTAGCAAACCTTTCACCTCAGCCAGAAAGTGTTCCTATTAACATGTTAGTAAAAATTGAAGGTACGCCGTTATCTGATGTTGCCGACTTAGATCATTTTGAATTTATTCGTTGTATTGCCGTAGCACGCATCATGATGCCTAAAAGTCACGTGCGTTTGTCAGCAGGTCGTGATGCCATGAATGAACAAATGCAAGCCATGTGCTTTTTAGCTGGCGCAAACTCAATATTTTATGGTTGTAAGTTATTGACCACAGGTAACCCTGAAGCAAATAAAGATATGATGTTATTTGATCGCTTAGGCATTAATACTGAAACGATAGCCAGCTCAGAAATTGATGAAGAAAAACTCAAAACAGCTGTTGTCGACCAACAAAATAGTGACTTATTTTATAACGCTGTTAATTAAGTCTGATGGCATTTAATTATTTAACTGATGATGTTGAACAACAGAAACAACGCGCGCGTTATCGTGCGCGTCAGTGTGTTATTGAGCAAAGTGGCCGTTATGTTAAGATTAACGATAAAAACTATGTAAACTTTTCATCTAATGATTATCTTGGCTTAAACCATCATCCTGAAATAAATCAAGCCTTAGCTATTGGTGCTGACAAATTTGGCACTTGTGCTAGCGGCTCGAGTTTAATAACTGGCTATTCTTATGCTCATCAGGCATTAGAACACGATATTTGTGATTGGTTAAATAAGCCCAAGTGTTTACTATTTGCTAGCGGCTTTTCTGCCAATACTGCTTTAATGCAGGCATTAGGGCATAAAAGTAGCCATCTTTATTTAGACAAATTAAGTCATGCATCGTTGATTGATGGGGCACTATCAAGTGAGGCAAAAGTAAAACGATTTTTGCATAATGACATCGAGCAACTACAACGCCTCATATCGAAAAACCAGCAAGCTGAACCTCATGATGATGAATTGAATCAGGTTATTGTTTCTGAGGGCGTTTTTAGTATGGATGGCGATCAGGCTGACGTAGCTAATTTGGCAAAAATAGCGAAACAACATCAAGCCTTGCTATATTTAGATGATGCACACAGTATTGGCGTTATTGGCAAAAAAGGGCAAGGGAGTTCCAGCCTAGCTGATATTGATGTTGTGATGGCAACATTGGGTAAGAGTATTGCAACCAGCGGGGCATTTGTTGCTTGTGATAAGAACTTAGCTGATTATTTAATAAATTTTTCTCGTCATTATATTTATTCAACAGCAATATCTCCAGCTTTAGCCTGGGCGACAAAAAAGAGTATTGAAATTATTCAAGCTGAGCATTGGCGTCGTGAAAAAATTAATGAACTGAGCAAGTTACTGACAGAAAAGCTTAGCCAAAAAATACAATTAATTGAGAATTCATCATCCATTCATGCCATTGTCATTGGCGATGAAACTAGCACCTTAGATGTTTGTCAGCAATTACGAAATAAGGGCATTTGGCTAACGGCTATTCGCCCTCCGACGGTTCCATTTAATAGCTCGCGGTTACGTGTTACCATAACTGCAAGCCATGAAGTTAACGATATCAACTACTTAGCTAGTTGTGTCAATGAGGTTATACAATAATGCCCAAAATGACAAGTCGCTACAAAATAGCGAAATCTTTTGGTTCTGCCAGTGCTTCTTATGACGTTTCAGCTCGTTTACAACGTTATACCGGCAAACATTTAATGCCATGGCTACCTAATCGTAATGATTTAACCGTGTTAGATTTAGGATCAGGCACTGGTTTTTTTACTGATCTTTTAGCGAGTAGTTATCAGCAAGTTATGGGGGTAGATATATCAAAAGATATGTTGAAATTTGCCAAAGAAAATCGCAATCAAGCAATTTCGTGGCTAGAGGCAGATGCCTATAAGTTACCAATTCAAGATAATAGTATAGATTTTATTTACTCTAACTTGATGATCCAGTGGTGTGAGCCATTAGATTCAGTAATCAATGAAGTGATGCGAGTTTTAAAACCAGGTGGACTATTTATCTTTAGTACTTTAGTTAACGGTACTTTATATGAATTGAAATCTGCGTGGGCACAAGTTGATGATGATCAACACGTGATTGATTTCAAATCAGAACGTGAAATTAGAGCGTTGTTAAATGGGTCAGATCGAAAATTATTAGAAGCCAAACAACAAGATATTATTTTAGAATATGAAAATGTATTACACCTTGCCCATGAATTAAAAAGTCTTGGTGCCAATCATGTTCCTAAAAAACAAGGTCGAGGATTAGCAGGTAAAGAAAAATGGCAGAAAATGATGAGACGTTATCAAGATTTTCTAGAGCCTAATGATATTTATCCCGCTACTTATAAAGTATTTTCCGGCTTGGTGGTTAAGTTAAACTAATTAACGGCATCATTTTATTTCATTATTGCTAATTAAATCTTACGAGTAATTCAACATGTTGAAAATATTCATTACAGCCACTGATACCGATGCGGGTAAAACCTATGTTGCTCAAGCGCTGGTAAATGCTTTTGTGGCAAATCATAAAAAAGTTGCCGTTTATAAGCCAATATCTGCAGGGTGTCAGTATGTTAATAATGAACTTGTTAATGAAGATGCTTTGTTATTGCTTCAACAAGCTAATTGCCAACAAACAATAAGACAAATTAACCCTATCGCTTTTGAACCGGCTATTGCACCTCATATTGCTGCAGCCCAATTACAGCAAACGATAAATTTAGCAGAGATTAATCAGGGCTATGACAATATTATGGCGACTGATCCTGATATCATCATTTGTGAAGGTGCAGGGGGCTGGCGTTTACCTTTAGGACAAGGAAAATACCTTTCTGACTTTGTCCAGGTCACAGAACAAAATGTGATCCTTATCGTTAATATGAAACTCGGTTGTTTAAATCATGCAATATTGACTTATCAAGCAATTGTTTCTGATGGGCTTAACTGTTTGGGCTGGATAGCTAATTGTCCAGAAAGTATGCCGTATTTATCAGAGAATATAGCTGAATTAACCGAACTCTTGCCGGTGCCAAAACTTGCAGAGCTTGCTTTTGAACAAGATATTCATCAAGCCGCAAAGAAAATTGATACTTCCCTAATAACAGAGCAACTTTAATTTATTTTCTGTTACACAAGTGAACCTTACCAATAGTTATAAATAGTTTTAACGCTTGTAATATATCGTTATTACAAGCGTTAATATGTTAAACAAAAATCAATTTTACTTAAGCAAACTGTCTAAGTTAGTGTCAGTGCTAATGACTGATTTATTGTTGCCTTTAAACAAAAAGCCATCAGCATTTTTGTCAGTATCAGATAAACCAGACACTAATGCCATGGTGTTGTCTTTAATATCTAATCCCGTGCCTTCAACAATGGCGACAATCGGTGTCGTTTCATTGAGCACCATAAATTCTGCTAAGCGTTGTTCGCGTGTCTCACCATTATGGCCTGGTGGATTATGATCAGTATAATGAGGATTGAGTTGGAAACTAACCAATTGCAAAGCATCAAAACTTTTAGGTTCAATTATTGGCATATCATTGGTTGTACGTATTGAAAGACCCGCGACATTTGAACCAGCACTCCAACCTATATAAGGTACACCTTGAGCCACTTTATCTTGAATAGCGCTGATAAGATTGTTTTGATACAACTGATGTAATAAATGAAAGGTATTACCACCACCGACGGCTATCGCGTTGGCCGTATTAATGGCGTCAATAGGATCATCAAATTGATGAATACCTTTGACGGTAATGCCGCTATCAATGAGTGCGCTTTGCACCATAGCCGTATAGTCATCATAATTTACAGTTACGCCGGCATAAGGAATAAACAATAACTCGGTAACACCATCTAATTTTGCCTTTATCAGTGGTAAAGCATGTTGTAAATATTTTGTATCACCAACACGAGAGCTACTTAGCAGCAATAAGTTTGCCTTTTCAATGGACAATTTTTTAGCCTTTTATGTATGTTAAAGTTTGTATATTTTACCTGATAAAAAACTCGAAGTTTATTAATTCTTGTGAGCTTTTTATATAAGCAAGCGTCACTAAAAATCACCATAACTATTTCGCGTGACTAAACTCAACCCAATTCAGCAAGGCAAGCCTTAGCAATAAAACCAGAGCGCGTTTTGTAGTTAGGTGATTTAGCCACCCGATCATCAATTTGTTTTATTAATAATTCAGGTAGTGTCACATTTATTTTGTGACTTTTTCCCATGTACGGAACAATATCGAAATCCAGTATTGCCCAAATTGGCGAAGTGGCAGTAGACATCATCATATGGTGTTCAATTGTTTTTGCCTGCGGCACTTGCTCGCCATATTCCACCAGTATTTTTAAGTGTGCAGCCATCGCTTCATCTAACAGTAAAAGTCCTTCGTCTATTGTTGCTGCTTTCACTTTACAACCGGGCAAATCGACAATAGAAAATAAGTAATTTTTTTCTTCGTTATTCCGCAAAACCAAAACAGGGTATTTCATAAATCTTTCCTTTATTTACACTCACAAGACTATAACCCCAATAACTTTATGTGTAAATGCACCTATAACTCCTAGAGTTATCTTTGCGTGTTAATTGATAACCCTAACAACCCTATATATGTGTTTAAAGTAACTCTAATAACTCCAAATGTGATGGTGTGTGAATATTCACTCACTCTTGAAGTCATTATTGAGTTACATGTGTGTTTCAGGCGCTATTTAGCTAATAATATTTGTATTTATGAGACTTTGGGTTGAAAAATATTAATGTCAGGGGGAAAGCGAGGGTTATCAGGTGGAATTATTTTGCTTTATAAAGCCAGTGAGTAATACTTTTTATGCCTTTGAGCATAACGTTTAGTAAGCTAAAACTGATATTTTTCTGTGCTGGTAAGTAAAATGGCGTTTATCATCTGAATGACCTCACCGTAATAAATCGATGATTTCAGATAATTATAATCAATTCATAACGGTCATACTTTAGTTGTTTTTGCCGTGTTGTTTGGTTTGTTTAACGTCCATTTAATTGCAATGGACTGATAGAGATTGCTCTTAAACTTAACATTATCTATTACAAGGAATCACTTTAATTGCTGTCGATATACCCAAGCCACTTGAAAATGAAGTTTCAGAGTTAAGCTAGGAAATCAGCGCAAGGCACAGCACGCAGATAATGGTTACTCCCTCATCAAGTGCTGCAACGCAGCACTGATTTTCTATCTTAGCTCCCGCAGGGCAAGGCGATAAAGGGTCATCTCCGGCGTTATTGATTTCGACAATGGAACAACCATTCCTTTCAATCAATGCCTTGGTGCTAACCCTTTTTCGACTTGCTGAATCCTGCATTTCCAAGTGGTTTGGGTATAAACTAACAAAGGTGAATTTTTAATAAGTAACCTTAGTGTTTATTCAAGTTCATGGTTTTACGTTTCTAAAGCTTCATATTCAAAGCAGTAACTTGTTGTCAGCAACAACATTGATACGATTGTAAAAAAGGATTTGTAAAAATATCAGTTTTAATCGAGCCAATTAGCATCATGGGCATTCAGTTACGTATATTAGGTAAATGTACCCTTAACGAAACTTGATTAAAATTAAAGAACCATCATTTAAGAGCCTTACGAAGCGCATCACTAATAATTTATTAATACATCGATTAGTAGTGGCTACCTAACCGGGTAATTCACTACTGTTTTAGCTTGCTGTTATCGAATTTAGTAAAAAAGTTTGTTTTGTTATGTCCGTTTTATGTTGTTGCCATCACATGTTCAAACCAATTAACGTTATCGAGTTCAGTGTCAATTTAAGTATAAATAATCAATGTAAAAATGAAATTTTATTAAGTATATGAACGACTGTTTTAGTCATAGTAATTCAATAACCATGACTAAAAAGACTAATCTTGAGGCAAAAAATACAATTTCTATGGTATACCGTAATGTTAGAATAAATACATATCATTCATAGCATTAAAGGTAACGCGTAATTATTTAGTTGGGTAATTTATGCTTCTCAACATCGTTAAGATCAATTGAATACGCATTGCCTCCAATACCGTGGAAATCTTCGTCAGTAAAAATAATAACATTCTCATCTAAGAAGGTAATTGCTTCTTTTTGCGTCACAATACCCAGATCAATACGGTACTTATCACCAGAGAAAAAGTCATCACCGCGCCAATTTTCAAATAGCCAAATACGTTGCGAGTCTAATAGTGCGAGTTTTTTTCTACTGGGACTTAATGCCGCTGACGTTATCCAACATAATTTTTCTGCAATAGTACAGGTTTTGAATTTACTAATTTTTTTTGCGTCATAGTTTGCTGCATGATCACCAATTTTATATAAGGTTGTAATGCCGTTGAAAGGGACCGTACGGTTTTTAGTAAATAAATAAAGATGTTTTTTATAGAAAACGAATGCTTCAAGATCAAATTCCATTTCGTGTGCTTTAGGTGGAAAGCTAGTATGTTCTGGGTATGTAAACTTTATGATCTCTGCTTGTGTTGTTGCAGACTTGATATCAATTGGGTTTTCAATTTTATAAATGGTTAACCACTTACGTAAATTATCATTATTACCAAAATCTCCCAAAAAGAAGTGACCAAAGTCGTCTTGAGTCATATCCTCCCAATCAATATTCTTGGCGTTTGTTACAGTGATTTCGCGGTCTATGTTGCCATTTTTGTTGATTTGATAAAGCTTTGCCTCATCACCACCATCATTGATCGCCCAAAGCTTATTGTTTTTATCAAACTCTATACCTGATATTTCCTTTAACTGTGCGTCTATAGTGGCATATTTGTTTTTGTATAGCTGATAGCTAGTTACAGCGATAATGATACAAACGGCAATAGCACTGCCAGTAAAAAAACCGACGAGCGTTTTCTTCATAAATTTAGCGACTCAATCATTGTTTAAATATGTTGGCGCGCAGCATAACAAGTAACATTAAAAATTTCATGTTTCAAATTGTATATAGCCAATATCTACAGGCTTTTTAAGCTTTTAACGTCAAAGATTAAAGGTTACTAGCTATCAGCACGACTTTTGAAGTGATGTTTAAAAGCTGGCTGTTTGTCGTTTGCCTTAAAGTGTAAACTTTTATGAATATTGGGCCAATAAACCTACAATTATGTCATTAGCGTTTATGCTTAATCTAACTTCGTTGTTTCTTTGGAGTACAGATGAAAGCGCTAATCAAATACTCACTTATCAGTGCCGCACTATTACTTATGGCTTGTCAGTCAACAAACTCATTAAAAAGCTATCAAGTTAAAAACCCAGCTAGCAGTTTCTATTTAGATAAAAAATTTAAAGGTTACCAAAACATAGTAATAGAAACAGAGACCGAAATTTTTGCTTTAAGTGAAGATATGCAACAAATGGTGAAAAGTATTAGCACAGAGCGAGATGCACGCGAAAAAACTAATCAGCTTTTGAAGCAGTTTTTCAGCCCTGAAAAAATCAACTTAGCATATCAGTCTGGTGCCAATGTTATTGCCTCTGAGGCATTTGAAAATAAAACCGCAAATTGTTTATCGCTTACCATTATGGCTTTTGCAATAGCAAAAGCGGCAAAATTAGACGTTGCTTTTCAAAGTGTTGATATACCTGAATACTGGGTACGAAACGGTAATGTGAACATGCTAACTGGTCATATTAATTTAGCTGTTTTTGAAGAGCCATTACCGCAAAAGTTAGTGTTTTGGCAGCGTAATAAAATTGAAGTCGACTTTGACCCTTTTGTCCTTAAAAAGTCATTCCCTAAACACAAAATCAATAAAAATACAGTGTTAGCCATGTTTTATAATAACAAAGGTGCGAATGCCATGATAAATGGCGACTATCTAACCGCGTATGCTTATTTCAGATCAGCGACCGACTCAGATCCGCTATTTTCTCCGACTTGGGGGAATTTAGGTATTTTATATCGTTTTAAAGGTTTACCGCAAAGTGCCATCAACACCTATCGACATGCAATAACACTAAATCATAATAATTTAACAGCGATGTCAAATTTGAGTCTTTTACTCCACCTTAATAACGAGCATGACGAAGCGAGACAACTTGATAGTCAAATTATGCGTAAACGCGCCAATAATCCATACTATTATGCATTACTGGCCGATGAAAGGTTTTATCAAGGTGATTATAATGATGCGATAAAACATTATAAAAAAGCCATAAAATTAGATGATAATATTCATGAATTCTACTTTGGTTTAGCGAAAAGCTATTATATGTTGGATGAAATCGCCAAAGCAGAAAGTTATATAAAAAAAGCCATGCGCTATAATCGAATTGCGCAAGTTGATCAGCAATACCTTGTTAAGTTAAACCTGTTACAACAAGTTAATTAAGCACTCTTGTAATGCCGGCTTTAATCAGATCTTTTTTGTTATTTATTATCGTCATTACATGTTCAGCTTGTAGTAGCAAAAATAATAGCGAAAAAATGCCACAAAGCATACCTGAAACGCCAGATGTACTAGCGCTTAAACATTTACAATTTTTGTCATCTGAGCGCCTAGCAGGGCGAAAAGTAGGTAGTAAAGGTGGGCAGTTAGCACAAGATTACATTATTAGCCAATTACAGCACTATAAGGTCCGACCATTTAGCTCAGACTATAGAGCGAGTTTTGAGCATCATAATTTTTTTAAATCTATCCAGGGCAGTAATATTGTTGCCTTTACACCAGGTACAGAATCACCTAGCAAGTTTATTGTGCTTTCAGCACATTTTGATCACCTTGGTAGGCAAGGTAGTAAAATTTATCATGGTGCTGATGATAACGCTTCAGGAACCTCCGCTTTATTGCATTATGCAAAGCAGATACAACAATCACCACTGCGCCATAGTGTAATTTTCTTATTTACAGATGGAGAAGAAAGTAACTTGATGGGGGCACGAGCTTTTATCGAACAAAATCAAAGTTTGCTAACAGCTATCGTACTCAATATTAATCTAGACATGATTGCTGGTACGCAGACAACGCAAAATTTACACTTCATTAGTCGCAGGCTTGATCAAATATTAACAGCTAAACAATTGAAATTATTGGCAAGGCAAAATAATCCAGTCGAGATAAAGTCAGGCTTTCATTCCCCTAGACGTAGCGAAAGAACCCATATACGTTGGGAACTAGCGAGTGACCATGCGGTATTCTATCAGCACAAAATACCTTTTATATATTACGGTGTTGGCGAGCACAAAAATCATCATCAAACTAGCGATAGCTATGAAAACATTAATCAACAATTTTTTTTAGCGGCAGTGGCGACTATTTATCAGCAAATTAGCTTTATTGATCAAAATCTATAAATTATGCAACGAGACTACTCAGCTAGACAAAAAAAGCGTTATAATGCTGTTTACTTTAAAAATAAATTAAATGGGGTTATCTCATCAATGGAAAAGCGATTTATAACAGCGCAAGAATTGCTTGAAGATTCATTTCGTGTAGCTGCGAAAGTTTTCGAAGACGGTTTCAGACCACAATTTATTGTTGGGATATGGCGTGGTGGCGCACCAATTGGAATCGCTGTACAAGAATATTTTGATTTTAAAAAAGTAGAAACAGACCATATTGCAGTGCGTACCTCTTCTTATTACGGTATAAATCAGCAAAGCAAAGAAATTAAAGTACATGGTTTGCACTACATTATCGAAAATGCCAATGCAGATGATGGGTTACTGATCGTTGATGACGTTTTTGACTCAGGCCGCAGTATTGAAGCCTTAATAGCTCAAATGAAAAAATTAACGCGTAATAATATGCCTAAAGATGTCAGAATTGCTTGTCCTTGGTATAAACCTCAAAACTCAAAAGTTGATTTGGTGCCTGATTATTATGTACATGAATCTTCAGAATGGTTAGTTTTCCCACATGAATTATCTGGACTAACACCAGATGAAATAGCGCACGGTAAAAAAGATCTTGTTAATATTTTAGATCTATTTGAATAACTAAAATCTGCGCTTTAGATAAAATAACGCACGTATATCGTGCGTTTTTTTATTACAAAAACACAATAATAAGTAACTTACTTGTACAAAAATAGCGAATGCATTATGTTATTCGCCACACAGGGTACTTTACTTGGTCGTAACGCATGAATATAAAATCAATCTTCTTATTTAGCTGCTTTTTCTCAACAGCTGTTTGGGCTAAAACGCCGCTAGTATTATTATCCATTGACGGCTTTGCTCAACGTTACATCGAGCAATATCAACCCAAGGGCTTAATATCACTTATTGAGCAGGGCACTAGCGCAGAAGCATTACTGCCTGTTTATCCGAGTAAAACCTTTCCAAATCATTTAAGTATTATTACCGGCCGCTATCCGATAAACCATGGCATAGTACATAATAGTTTTTTCAATCGTGAAATTAATAAGGTATATAAGCTCGGAGATGGGAAAAATGATGCCCGTTGGTTAACAGCAGAGCCTCTTTGGCATATTAATGAAATGCAAGGAAACAAATCAGCGGTTTATTTTTGGCCAGAGTCTGAAACAGCTGTTGATAATAAAAAAGCCAGTTACTTTTACCCTTATAAACATTCTACGCCCAATAAAGAAAGGCTAGATCAAATACTGGCTTGGTTACGTTTACCAGAAGCGGATAGGCCAAATTTTATTGCTGGTTACTTTGCAACTGTAGATGACAAAGGCCACGGTTTTGGTGAGAACTCACCTGAACTGATTGGCGCGATTAGAAATTTGGACCAATTGCTTGCAGGCTTTATGCAGCAAATTAATCAAGAGTTTTCAGGTCAAGTGAATGTAGTTATTGTTTCGGACCATGGCATGACAAAAATTAATCCATCGCCAGTCATTGATTGGCAGGAAAATATTGTTGAAGGGGTAAATGTAGTTAATGGTTCCACACAACTGTATTTATATAGTGATAACGAAACTAAATTAGCACAAACGGTAAGACTGTTTAAAAGTGAACAGTACGATCAAGATATACATTACCGCGTATATCAATACCCTAATTATCCAGCCCATTGGCATCTAAATCGTATGACCTCGTCGGTGCCAAACGTAATTATTGAAGCGTTACCTTCATATATTTTTAACGATGGCGGCGCACATGATTCTCCTGAAACTCATGGCTATGATGCTAAATTAGAACGAGATCTTGACGCAATATTTATTGCTGTTGGGCCATCATTTAGTAAAAATAAAAAAATTGCCGCATTTGATAATGTTAATGTCTTACCTATAGTTACACGAGCATTAGGCTTAAAGGATATTAAAAACATTGATGGTAACTATCAAATTGCCGAGCAAATAGTGAAATAAAAATACAAAAAATGGCAAGTTTTGATTTTGAACTAGTAAAAGGTCATCAAGTAGCGTCAGGCTTAGCGAATGATGATCGATTTGTTATCGGAACAATTGCTTTGCAATTGCCACTTTTTAATCGCTTAGGCTTAAACCTTGATAATTATCATCGAGCGACATTGAATGCTCAATTTAATTGTGAAGAGGTTATATTAAATCATGTTGACTATCACTTTACGCAAGTTAAGTGGCATCGTGATTTACCCGCGGAAGATTTTCGTTTCTGTCGTTGCCAGGTTTTACATGCCGATCAAGCTTATTCTAGCATTATCTATCAACCGATGGCAGAAACCAAAACTGAGCACTTTCAACCTAAAAACCAATTAGAGATCTTAGCGCCATTTATAGACAACATACATTATGGCGATATTTGTCGATTGGTCGTTGCAGATACAGCATTAACGTTCGTTTAGTTTAAAGAACTTAAACCTAGCAAAGTTAAGTTTGTCAGTGCTAGCACTTTTGCGCGAATCAACGTTAAATAATCTCTGTTAAATTCAACTAATATCCTGCGATATTTTACTAAAATTACTTTTCAATAACCGGCATAATAGGGTATGTTTTAATTACCACAAATCTTTAAATAATAATCCTATGCAAATTAGCTATATTGCCCGTCAAGCTATACTGGACAGAAATAATCAAACAGTTGGTTATGAACTATTGTTTAGAGATAGCCCTGATAATAGATTTCCTGAAATAGATCAAGATATTGCAAGCTCTAAGTTGATAATCCAGAATCACTTTCAGAGTGATATTCAATCAGTCAGCTTAGGTAAATTGGCCTTTATTAACTTCACGGAAAAGTGCTTAATTAACAAATATCCATTGATGTTTGATAAAAACACCATTGTTATTGAGCTTGTTGGTCATCAATCTGCAACACCGCGACTATTAAATATTGTTAAATATTATTCAGATAAAGGTTATAAAATTGCCTTAACTGAATATGACCTCGATGAAAAATGGGACATTTTATTCCCCTATCTTAAAATGATAAAAATTGACACTGGAGTCACAAACGCGAAACGCCTTCGTCCAGTGATCGAGCGAATCAAACCGTTTGATATCAAGTTAATTGCCGAGAAGGTGGAAACTAACTTTCAGTTGCAGTCATTAGCTGAAGTCGGTTTTAACTACTACCAAGGGTTCTTTTATCATGAGCCTGAAATTGTTGAAGGACAAACATTAGCGCCGATAAAATCACAAATGCTGCATTTGATCAGCGAAACGTTTAATCAGCCATTAGATTTTGATCACATAGCAGAAATTATTGGTCACGATATTAACTTAACGGTTGGCTTACTTAAATTAGTGAACAATGTCGCAACCGGTACACGGGTAGAAATAACCTCTTTGAAGCAGGCAGCTGCTTACTTAGGTGAAGATAAATTAAAACAGTTCGTTACCGTGTTAGCCTTATCAAAACTGACTTCTGATAAAACCAGTGAGGTTTCTAAGCAGTCGTTAATCACCGCAAAACTCATGTCGAGTCTTGCCACTGAAAGCGCTTTTGTTGAAATAAGTGATTTTGCTTTTATTACCGGGTTACTAAGTGCCATTGAGGTGATTTTAAGTATGCCGATGGATCAAATCTTAAAAACAATGCCACTGGCAAAACCTATTGAACAAGCTCTGGTAAATCATAGTGGGTTGTTGGGAACTTTGTTAGAATTAACAACAAATTACATTACAGGTAATGGTGATAATATCCAACAATTAACCGAATTTTATGGCTTGGACAGCAACTTTATTCATAAAGAATTTGTCAATGCCAGTAATTGGTGTAAATCGTTAGGTATTTAGCTTAGCGACTATAAAATTTAGAAAAGCGTATATCATAATACGCTTTTCTATAGCGAGTCAGGTCGGCTTGTTAATCTCGTGTCAGTTTATCTTGTGTACGCTCTAAAAAATCATTTGCGTCATGACGTTCATGCAATTGCGTAGCTAGATCTCCCCAAGTTTTATTTACCATAACACCACGTTTAACGGCGGGACGTTGATCTATTTCTTTTGCCCAACGCATAACATTTTTATAACTTTCAACATCTAAAAATTCAGCGGCATTATATAAACGATTCAATACTAATGCGCCGTACCAAGGCCAGATAGCAATATCTGCTATGGTGTATTCTTCGCCACATAAATAATGATTTTTATCTAGATGCTTATCTAAAACATCAAGTTGACGTTTAACTTCCATGGAAAATCTATCAATACAATATTCGATTTTTACAGGAGCATAGGCATAAAAGTGTCCGAAGCCACCACCAAGATAAGGCGCACTACCCATTTGCCAGAATAACCAAGACATACACTCAGCACGCTTTTCTTGACTAGGCATAAAAGCATTAAATTTCTCGGCTAGGTAAAATAAAATCGATCCAGATTCGAATAATCTTATGGCGTCTTCATGAGTTTGATCTAGTAAAGCAGGAATTTTTGAGTTCGGGTTTATGTCAACAAAGCCACTACCAAATTGTTCGCCTTGGCTGATATCAATTAAAAAAGCATCATATTCTGCTTCTTTTATACCAAGTGATAGTAGCTCTTCAAACATAATGGTAACTTTTACACCATTAGGTGTGGCTAACGAGTAGAGCTGAAAAGGGTGTTTACCTTTTTCTAGCACTTTATTGTGGGTTGCCCCAGATGTTGGGCGATTAATATTAGCCCAATTACCTTCGTTATCGGTATTCCACTGCCATATTTTCGGTGGAATATATGAATTTTTTTCACTCATAGTATCTCGAAATATATATAAAATAACTGACGTTATACATTATGTTTTAATTTCCCATAATGCTAGTGATTCACGAGGTTTTTTAATAACTTATTTCACTTTGTAAGATACTTGATATATAAAAAACAGTTAAAGTATTTATATTGTTTAGCGTTTTTTGCTGTTGAGGTGAATATTGAGGTAATTATTGCAACATGAAAATGATAACAAAAATAATCACTATAGTTAGCGTAATACTTTTTACTGGCACTGGATGCAGCAACTTAACAAAGCACCTAAATACGCAATTACTCGGTGAAAACTTAATCCCCCAGAAGCTAGTTTTTTAGCGGATTGGCTAAGGTCTGTTGATCATAAAGAAAATTACCATTCTCGACGTTGGTTGCATCCAAAACACGGATCAGATGATAGTTATATCATCAGTATTACAAAGTCAATATCAAAAAACATTACTTATTACCGGCGTATGCTTGACGAGCCAGGCCAAGTATCATGCACAAATTTTTCTTCAATAACATTAAGCACAAAAAGCAATAGCCATTATCCAAAGTAAATATGGCAAACAAGCTGCATTAAAAGTAATGGTGAACAAGCTCAAATATTGCACGCAATATTACAGGGAAAAGACAGTGTTTATCACTTACAAAAAATATGGCAGGGTCAGGTTATCTTAAAAGATATTAAAAAATGGCAATGGCGTTTTAACCAAGTTTATATTTGCGATAGCCGAGTGAGTGATGCGCAATGCCCACCCGCACTATTGTAATAATCTAAAACTCTGGTTATAAAACTTGCTCAGTAAGCAAACAGTCAAGCGAGCTGAATTAGCTCACTTCTTATTTGAACTTATTCATGAAAGTTACGTTATTTTATTTTTGCACTTAGTTAAGTGAGCAAGGCTATTTGTGATAGTTTTGTCTTCAACATAGCCTTTAGTTTCATTAAGCTCTGTACAATATAAAAGATGTTTATATAGCGTTTTTTTTGCTTGATTTAACTCACTGCATTTCAGAAAACCATACTGATAATTTAAATAGTCACGCTTTGTTTAAAGCTAGCTTGTATAACATTGGCTTGGTGTTGATGCTTTAATTTTTGTGCCAGTATTTCCATTGCCTCTTCTTCACCATGCACTAATACAATAGGTGGCTTGTTGTCAAAACCATTATACCAATCGATTAACCCTTGTTGATCTGCATGCGCAGAGAAGCCACCAACTGTATGAATTTTTGCATTAACTTGTACGGTTTCACCCCATAACTTAATGGTTTTAGCACCATCAACTAATGCCCGACCTAAGGTACCTTTAGCTTGAAAACCAACAATTAAAATATGGGCATTTTTACGCCATATATTATGCTTAAAATGATGCTTAATACGGCCACCAGTACACATGCCACTTCCGGCTATAATGATAGCACCTGAGTTTATTTGATTGATTTTCATGGAGTATTCTGTTGATTCAGACATGTGTAAATTAGGCAGTTCGAAAATCCCTTGCTCATTGCCTTGCACTTCACTGGCGCTTTTATCATACACGTCGCTGTGCTTAGCATAGACCTTAGTCGCTTTTATGCCCATGGGACTATCAAGAAAAATCTGCCAATCCTTTAATTGCCACTCTTGAAAATGCTGGCCAAATTCGTACAATATTTCTTGTGTTCTACCAACGGTAAAAGCAGGGATTAAAATATTGCCTTTGTTACTTTTAGCATGAGCGATAATCTCACCCATTTCTTGCCATGTGTCTTGCCAACTGCGATGTAATCGATCCCCATATGTGCTTTCCATTACTACTAAATCAGCATGTTTAACTTGATAAGGATCGCGTAAAATAGGGGCGTTTTTATGGCCTAAATCACCGCTAAATACTACGGTCTTACTGACATTATTTTCAGTTATTTTTAGTTCAACAATGGCTGAGCCAATAATATGTCCAGCGTCTCTTAGGGTTAATTTTACACCTTCGCAAACGGCTAATTCCTCGTTGTAATTCAGTCCTTTAAAGTACTGTAAGGTTATTTTTGCGTCATCAGTAGTATAAAGGGGTTCAACGAGCTCTAACCCTTTACGTTCACGCTTTTTATTCTCCCAAAACGCCTCTTTTTCATGAATATAACCAGAGTCGACTAGCATAATTTCGCATAAATCTACCGTGGCATTATGGGTGTATATGCTGCCATGAAAACCCTCCTTGATCAGCATAGGTAAACGCCCTGTATGATCTAAATGCGCGTGACTAACAATAACAGCATCAAGTTCGCTGACATCAAAAGGGAAGGGATCATGGTTATGTTTTTCATGTTCATGAGAGCCTTGAAACATACCACAGTCTAGTAATATGTTTTTGTTATTAACTTGTATCAAATGGCATGAACCCGTAACTTCTTTAGTGGCACCGAAAAACTTAATATTCATACAAACTCCTGTACTGATCAAAGAGGCTAATATTGATAATCCATATAATAGCCAACCGTGTAACTAAATTTACTTTACCTTGTTAGCAGTGGGTAAGGTAAAGTTTGTAATTGTGCTTATCTCTTTTTTAAACTTGAAAGCTAAATATCAATGCGTTCATAGTAGAACGTCTTGATCGGAACCTAATACAACATGTCATATATTATAAATGACTATTTTTTATATATTTTATATTCACGACTTATTTTGCAATCTATTGTATAAAGTTAACTCAACTAATGTTGAAATCATACCACCGCTGTAGTGGTAGGTGATGCTAAATTGTTAAATGACGAAACAAAGTCTTGATTAAGATCAAGGGATAATAAAGTAGCAGCTGATAATACTTCAACTTGTATGTTTTAACCTTGTTTTGCTCGGCTGGGACAGTTCGTGAATACTCAAAATATTCAGAGACTCGTCATGTCCTGGTTATTACAAAAGCAGCATTGTGGTAATTAAAGCGGCAGCAGTTTGAATATAATTGACAGATAAAATATTACTATTTAAGCCATACCAGATAAAAGGTCCTTTATAATCAATGGTATACAACATAATTATAGCGTTCAATATTAATACTAACGTCAGATAAATAAACGTTCCTGAAACTATTATGAACTATGGTGTAATGACCACACGAGCCGAATTAATTGATGAAGTGAATGTATATGCCGGTTCTATTTCGCACAGCAACGCGATAGCAATCTGGTTATAAGCGAATAAATTTGCTACAAAGCCATAATCAATACCCATAAAACATAAGCGCTAAGTCTAAGTAAGAAATGGTATTAAATAAAATAGGGGGGTTGTTGGTTTGCCAATATAGCGATCTTTTATAAGGTGCACGTTGAAAATAATCGGCTCACTAATCTGGTTACTATTAGAACAGTGAATCGATTACTGTATTGCTATAAGTATTAATCAACTTTCCTTTTCTTACCGCTTTCAGCACGCTTCTTATTCTCGCTTTGAACGTAAACGGTATCAGTTGTAGCCATACTCGCATGGCCTAGATCCTCAGAAATATCTTTAAGAGGGCGTCCACGCTCAATTTCCATACTTGCGCCTGTATGTCTCAACCAATGTGAAGATGCTTCTTTTAGTTTTAATGCTTTATTAGCACTTTCAGATACGCGCATATTTTCATAAGCTTGGTCGAAAACACTTTGTACTAACCGCCGTAAATGCCGTGAGGTCATGCCACCTTGGCCACGTACTTTTTCCACCAATATTGAATTCTCGTTACTCGCAGGTAAACCGATAAGGCCACGCGAGCTGCGGTAACGTTCTAAAAAGGGTAAAAAGTCGATAGGAACAGTAATATCACGGAGCTTTCTACTTTTACCAAATACCTTGAGCCACCAATTTTCATCTTCATCTTGCCAAAAATGGCTCATAACAGGCGACCAATTAGGTCGTTCAGATAACTCAGATATACGTAAAAACAGGGTTTTCAAAGCCGCAATAACAAATAAATTACGCTCAAAAATAGGGTTTTCATCAGCCATTTCAACCGCAGTATCTAATACATACTGCCATTGACTAGTAGTTAAACGCTTGATTTCTTTAACTTGAGAATCAATTATAAAATGACGACAATCTTTTTTAGCAATTTGAGCGGGATTACCAACACAGAAATCTTCAGACATTAAATAATTATAGAACGCGATAATCGCAGTAAACATTGATGTAAGCGTTTGTTGTGATGGACGATATTTCTTTTTATCAATAATAAATTGAGCTTTTTGACTTTTTGGCGATTGAATTTTAAATGGAAACCAATGTTCATTTGCTGAGGAATATCCATTAGCTATTTTAAAGCGTTCTTGATTTGATGTACCGATCCAAGTGATCGGCGGTTGCCAACAAAAATCTGCATATTCTAAAAAGTCAGATTTACGTAATTGGTCAATAGGTTTTTTCTTTTCAATGAACGACCATAACAGAAAGCGTTCAACGTCATTTCTAAATCTGTCATATGTATGCTCAGATTTATTTCGTCCAATGTACGTAAGAAAAACTTTTCCCCAATTAAATTGCTCAAGCCACCAAGGTTCGTTTGCAGAGAAGATTTCATTTAGCTCAGGATAATCTTCAAGATCGAATTCACACAAATCAAGATAAGGTGGATATAAAGGAACAGGCTTATTTAATATCATTTTAATTTTTCATTCTGAGTATGATTAACGCAATGAAGCTAGTTTAATGCTTTATATACACTATGTCCAATACTGAAGAGTATCGGACATAGTAGGGTGTTTTGATGAGAGAACACTTACCTTGTTGTTATTGTTAATCCAAATTAAGAACTAGATCGGATCCAGTCTTCATTGGGAAATCATGTCATTGAATTAGTTAGAGTATTTGATGTTTTAGTTTACTGACATTTTACTGCTTGCAAGTTAACAACTAGATCCTATTTTGCGTAACGCTACGTGCATGAAATATGTTTTTGCTGATATTCCCTCGTAGATTTTACGTAGCGTACAATTGGTCTATTAATCGTTTTTAATTGAAATAAGCTTTTAATCAGCTGCCATCATATTCAATTCCTAGCGATTCAACGAAATCTCTTTCAGCTTTTTGAATAAGCCGTTGCCTCATTTCCAAGATCTCTTTCTTTGACTCATCTGAAGTATCTAATTGGTATTTAACAATCATCTCTTCTGAAACAAAAAACTTATCACTTTTCTCAAAGCCGTCAAATTCATCAAGTTTGATAAATTTAGGAATCCTTTTCTTAGTTCGATTTGCAATTGGGATAACACTTGCTGGATAGAAAGCTCTCTTGTCATTCTTTATATCCGAAAATAAATAAGATAATGATAAATTGGTAAACTCTTCATTGTTGCTTTGAAAATCATTAAAATAATTAAGCAAAAACAAAATTAACGCATTAGATCTTACACTTCCTGCATTAATCTTAATTGGAAATTCAGCGGTTTTAAATGAAAGTTCAGGTTTATCATTAAAAACTATTTCATCTGTTTCACTGTTTAAATAATCCCTGAATTGTTTATACGCTTCTCGTTGCTTGCTAATTGTATAAATTGTAAAGTAATTTGAATATGTGGTTACCCAAAACCACCTCTTTAAGTCGTTAATTTGTTTTGTTGATGGAGTATCTAGTGTATTGAAAAAGTCAGTTATAAAGATCAACTGCGGTACATAAGGTAATTGTTTCCCATTAAGAACCAAAAGCTCTTTATTTAGAAACTCTACAGCTTTCTTAATACTTGAAATTGTTTTACGTGTAACCTCTATAAAGTCGGGCCTTAAAGCTAATTGCTCTATTCTGTTTGATTGATCAAAATATGCCTTACCAAATGAATGAGTTATACACTTTAATATCAAATCTCTACCGTTTGATATATCGTGAAAATTATATTCTTCAAGATCAAGCAATAACTCATCTATTAAACTACCTAACCGGAAATCACTGTCTTTACTATATGTCAGTGCTGAAATCATCCAATCTGGTGATATTTCAGTTCCTTTAGAATTAACCCTTGAGAATATATCCACAGCTTCTTTTATATGACCTCCGTCAATAGTGATTGAAGGCACTTCATAATCGATTAAACTAGAGCCAAGGTCCGCATACCTTTCCATGTAAAGTTCTACATTTTCTTCGGTGATGTTGTTTTTAATTAAATTTGTCTGAAATGAAAACGCTGCTTTAGTATCAATTAAAGAATATAACGGCACTTGATAAGGCTCAATCATACTTTCTGAGCGTGGAATTAAAAACTCTTCAGTCATTAAATCATAGAAAATATTAAACTTCTTATTTCTTAGACTTAGATCTACTATTTGGTTGTCTTTATTGGGATCTGTTAAACAACCATATAAGGTTGAAAGTCTTTGAAATCCATCAAGAATGTACCAGTACTCGCTTGAATCCTTTGGCTCTTTTATTGAGTAGCCACCTATTTCATTAGAGCGGTCAAAGGTCTCATTTTCCGGCTTCCACAATAATATAGAACCTATAGGATAGCCAAGTTTGATACTATCAAATAAATCTTTAATTGCATTTAAGTCCCATACATAATCCCTTTGAAATTGTGGTACTTGAATGCTCCCCTTGTTGATGCTTTCAATCCAATTTACTAATCGCCTTACCTTAGGCTCGATAGTTAGCTTTTTATTCATAGTAGTTCTCGAACCTTATTGATAATTTCTCTTAGTTCATTTGGGTTTTGTTGATGCTTAGTTCTGGCTAACAGTGATTTTTTATTCACTAGTTCAGTTTCAAATAGTTTTGGAAACTCAGACTTAAAATCATTTCGATCTGTCCCTGTGAACTTTTTAAGGTCGCTTTTTCTAAACTCTTTTTTAACTGTGTCACTTAAATCTGCATAGAGTTCTTGTACATTAGCCTCTAATTGATCGAATCTTTTACCAGGAAATCCTTTTTCTAGGTCAAAAAAATCTTTTTGTACTGGTGATAGGTTCAAATAATACTCTATAAACTTGTTGTTTTCCTTAAAATTATTTAAAACTTCACATGGCAAGTAATTTTCCATCTCGCGCTTTTCTAAAACATGATATGGTATTCCTTGATTTTCCAAAGTAGAAATTAGCGACTGAAGTTCATTCTTATAAGGTTCATCAGGTGATTTTTTATCACTATCGATTAAGACTAAGTACCTTAAGAACTTATTACACCTTTCTGTAGGAATCCCAGCCTCCAGAAATCGTTGGATTTCGGTATCTATAACTTGAGGAATTGCCGTAGCACCACCTCCCATGCCAAATCTCAACCACATATTTTGTCTATGATAATTTAAATCTGGTGCTTCATCAGAGAAAGCTCCAAATAAAGCTCTTAAAAACGTAGAGTCATTTTGGCTGTTCTCCACCAAAATAGTAAGGTGTTCAGAAAGAAAAATATATGCTTCATGTGCGCTAAAACTTTGTCCAATTATCACTTTAAATGATTGCTTATTTGGAGGTGCTTGTATCGTTTGCGTAAATGCTTCTTGATATAAAATTTTTTCTACTTCGTTGGTTTGATTATACCAATCTGATGCTTCTACTACCTCTGTATCAATATAATTTGGATCAATTATTAAGCTGTGTTGTTCTAAACAACTATTTAAAATTTTATTTAGCCAATGTAATTCTTGATTTTGAGGCTCGAATAATTCATTAGAAAGAGTAAATAACACTTTAGCCACCTTTCTGAGCAGAGGCTAATCTTTTTGCTTCATTAAAACTTTCATTGAATATACCGTCAGGCCAGAATGAAACATTACCTTTATTGTCGATATCAATTTTTTTAAGTTCACTAGTGTTATCATTCTCATCAAAATCTACAAAGTAAAACTTTACATTGTCAGAATCAATTTCACCTGAAGCTACTAGACTTCTAATTCTCATTAATAAGTTTTGAGAATGTGTTTCTATTAAATATTTCTTATTTGAATCTTCTAGAACAGATCTAACAAACAGCTCACCTAGCTCACCATGTGCAGCTGGATGTAAATGAAGTTCAGGTTGTTCAAGTATAATTAAGGTTTCTTTACTAGCAGGTAAAAAAGCCCGAGTGACTATAGGAAGAGCTTGACTCATTCCCTGCCCTACGTCTTTTATATTAACGAAAGTACCTGTTGCTTCTCTTCCTATCTCTACCTGAAAGAATGGTGATTTTTCTGGGTTAATTTGAAGCTGCCATCCGTCAAAGTGAGATTTATACCACTCACTTGCGTGATTACTTTACCTTCGTCTTCAAGTGAGTCTTGAATTAAGATAGGATAAGCGTTTTCACCATGCAAACCAAACTTATTCTTGTTATTTATTAAGTGGCGATTGTAGCTTCTGTTTGGTAACTTTCTGAAAGGTCCAATATAGTCCGAGTTAAGTACTAAGTTCAGATCTTCATGAGCAGTTGAGCGGAAGCCATTAAAAGTATTTGTATCATCAAGTTCGAGAGTGTCATCTCCGCGAGTTTGTTTCCAATTCAATATTCCATACGAATCAGTAGCAGGATTAGTTTGAACTATTGATAATTCTAGTGAGTCAGAACCGGAGAACATACCTATGTTTAGTGAATTTGCACCTGTCGTTTTACGACCATGCATTAAATCCCTAAACTCAGCACCAAGCTCAACTTCATCATTTACTAACTGTAATGGTTCGTTAAAATTACCTATAAGAGAATTTTCAATCATGCTAGGTAGTTTTGCCACTGAGCTTTTCCCTGCACTATTTTTACCTAACAAAATAGTTATTGGCTTTAATTCTAGCTCTTGTTTCCTTTTGAAAGATTTATAATTTTCAAATGTTATTTTATCCATTAATAATATTCCTTGATGTAGCCATGTGCTTTACTAAGCAGCACTTGGCCTTATGTAATTGTATGAAAAAAAGCTTTTATCAGTATTTTTAATTCAAGTTAAGCTTTAATGAGCATCTTCAACACTTAAACCTTTCTTAAGCAAATGCAGAATACCGTATTTTTTAATAAGTCTATCAAAACGCTCAAGTACTTTTCGCTCCCAATCATTTGCGCTGTTTTTCTTAAGCTTTTCTAACTCTTGCTTTTGGGTATTTTGTAAAAACTGCCAGAACAACTTAGTATCTATGGCATAATGCATATCAAAATCGGCAGGATAGCCAAGCTTATACAGAGCATTGTTATAGGCAGGTGCAGTTTCCTGCACTCTTGATTTTAAATCTTCTAAGCAAGTGCCTGTTAAATGTTTCTCAATCGCGGCTTCTAATGCTTGCTCGTTTGTTTGACTAACCATTTAATACTCCATTATCAATACTTGCGTAGTGACTAATCAATAAATCAATCATCTCTTTTTGATGCTGCTTAATCTTGCCTTCGTCCCACTCATCGTTTTGCTTCAACTCAAAAACTTGTTTTAACTTGAGTGAGTCATATACTGGTTTAGCTTTGAAGTCTTCCTGCTTTTTACCAACGGTTTGGTTACTGTAGGACGAGTTTTCACCCGGACTCAGTAACACAAGATTGCCAAAAGCATTCAAATAGCTATCTTCTAACAGCTTATTGTATTCTTCATGTTGTGGGTGAACATGCTCAACAGAGTTCTTTGAACTAATGCGGTATTTTCTAAATTTGTCATCTTTTCTATTTTGCTTATTTTTCCAAAGCACATATTCCAGCTTCTGAAACCAATAATGTTCGAAACCAGTACCATTTATTTGTTCTAGATACTCACTCATTTCAGTGGAATTGCCAAAACTAACCTCTGGCTTTTTGAGATAGTAAAAACTTGCCTGCTTTTGGCTTAGCTCTGCATGGAACAAAGCTAACGACAGTTTGTTATCAATATCTTCTAACGCTTTAAGTACAGAGTCTTTTTTGGCCTTTTTATTATTCAGTAACCAACCTAAAAATGGAGTAAGCCAATACTGTGCGCTTCGTTCACCAGTGAAGTAGCGAACACTTTGAAGTTGGCTCAACGCAGTGATCGTTTGAGGTACCCTGTTTAGCCGACCATCAGATAAATTTACTCTGCACCTGCGTAAAACAGGTGTGGATTCCTCGGCCTTTTCTACCCATTTCACAACCCATTTATCAAACTGGTATCTCACTTGCCATAAGCAATCTAAAAACTTAATTACCTCAGACTCAGAAGCATCTATTACAAACTTTTCAAATGCTTGATTAAGTCGTTCACCATTAACTCGGCTCTCAATGTCTTCATTACCAAATTGAGCGTTATAAATTCTAAATGCGTGAATTAAAAACAGAGGGAAATTAATTATAGAACGGCAGAAGACTTCATCGGCGTCATAGCTACCGCCAATAACACTCTTGGATTCTGGCTTTTCTAATAGAGACTCATCACTGATGATTTCATCAAGCGTTAACCCTCGAATGTACTCAGAGCCTTTATCGGAGCCATCCAGAGGCATGTTGGTTTCAACAAGCTTAAATTTTGCCTTATCAAAACTAGCCAGCTCTACATCCTTGATCTCTTTCCAGTTAGAAGCTGTAAACACCCGCCTCACATTGCGCTCAAAGTAGTTATTTAGGTTTTCACACACTTGCCACAAGCCATCATACTCATGACGGTTTTTGCTCAACTTACCTAAAAGTTTCGATTTTAAAATATCCGATTGCTCTAGCTGCACACCACTAGTGTTCATAGTTGCGAACAGTTTATTTAAATCAGTTCTAGCAGGAATAATGTTGTTAACCCAACGTACTTGCTTATAAAAGTACTTAGCAAAATTAACTAAATGCGCTTCGCCTTTTTTGCTGTCTTTACGTACCTCTTTAATAAAACTCGTCGCTGTATTTAACGCTTCGGCTAAATGTTTGGTGTATTCACTTTTATGAACATCTTCGTCAGAGGGCTTATGTGTAAATTCCAAATCAGTCCATGAGCACAATAAACCTTGTACCATTTCTCTAATTGAAAACGTAACGCGAGGCAAATGCGCTAATGTCGCCACATCTGAAAGGTCACAAATAACATTGGCTTTTTTAAATGCAATGGCAATCAGCATTAAGGTCGTCATACGCTGTTGCCCATCAATCAATTCAAAGCTCACTGAAGCATCTTTATTCGCTTTTTTCGACAACTTTGAAGAAAGCACAGTGCCAATATAGTATTGATGCTCTTTTTCGATAAATGATTGCTCTATGTCCTGTAACAGCTTTAAAACGCCTTCGCCACCCCACACATAAGGCCGCTGATACGATGGGATTTCAAACGCGATTTTATTTATTAATAAATCTTGCGGCGTTTGAACTTTGGTTTCGACCTGATTAGCACTTCTCTGAGCATTGTTTGATATTGCTAAACTCATGCAACACACTCCTGTAATGCTTGAATATTATGCTCTTTAAGCTCAACTAATTTGTTATTAATGCCTTGTTTCAACTCAGCATCAAAAGACTGAGCCAGTTGCTTGCCTGTGCGTTCGGCTATGAGAATGTTAAAAAACTTGGCATAACCTTTTAAGAACTTTTGCTTTACGCCATTGGCAGTCTTTCCGTCTCTGTCTGATATACCAATGTTATCTGGCATTATGTCTCGCTCAAAACTTTGTAACATTGCAAGGAGTTGTTTGTGATCATAAGCCGTAGTTATCCAATCAAGTAATGGATATTTGTTGACAAATGACGAAATAGAGTCTTCCCTCACTGTTTTCTCATTGTAAAGTCTAATAGAAAAAACACATCGAGCTAACCAAAAGCTTGCTTCATTAAGGTGCTCAGTACCAAATTCACTGACGTACAACAAAATAGCAATATCAAATAGCTCAGTTAAAAAGCCACTATTGTTCGCCTTTAACACCACTTCGTTGTAAAACGAATAGAATGGCTCAAGATAAGGTTGAGACTGCTCAGCCATCAAGGTGTGATATAGCTCATTAAAATAGGCCAAGTAATTAACCGTATTTATACCTGCATTAAGTGGCTGCTTAGCTAAATAACCATCAACAAGCTGCTGTGATATCGCTCCTGACAAGCTTTTTATTTGAGCGCCACGGCTAAAAGCTAAATCTTCATTTCTGCTGCCAGTATTCTCGGAAAACTCTTTTACAATGGCTTTTTTAACACCTTCAGGTGCACGATGAGAAGGCACATGTTTAAAACCAAATGTCTGCCAGCGTCTTGCTTTAAGCAGCCTGTTAACCACACCATCTAAATAGTTAAACGACTCCCACTTACGCGCATAGTTGTTTTGTATTTCACTGGGTATCGCACGTAAATGGTGAGCTTTAATGACTTGTGAGCCAGATAGTCTTACGCCCCCCGTATTTTGTGTTTCAAAAAAACGATAGGCTTCATCTTCAGATTGTGTAATCACAACCGTAAAATTAATTCGGCTTAAATCGAGTGATAACAAAGACTCTGGGAGAGGTTGTGCTATTAGCCATTGATAGTTTTTGGCTATGCGCTCATGGCTACTTGGCGAACCATATTTCATATTTGGCAGAGAGTAACTGTTACCACTTTTAGTTGCTATTGCCATACAAATTAACTGTAAGGTAGTAATGCGCTGTTGACCATCTATAATATTTAAAATAGTTTCAGAGCCATTAGCAACCTGATGTAAAACTACACTACCTAAATAGAGTAAGGGTTTGATAGGCTTACTTTCCGAATCGTTGTTGATACTCGAAGTAAAATAAATTTTTAAGTCTTCTAGCAAGGCTTCTACATCGCTAGGAGACCATTTGTATGGGCGCTGGTATTCAGGAAGATTTAACCGCATCTTTAAGTCATTCAACTGTTCGTTATCAGAACCTATTACATCTCCAGAGAATAGCTGAGCAGCCGTTACACTGATAACGGTAATATCCATTGACTTGGTTACTAAATCCTTTTGCATCTTCCCCCCTTCTAAGCCACTTCTGGTACTTTAATTTTACCTGTTACCGCACTGTTGATTAGTGTGGTTTTGTATTCTTTGAGCTTTTCAATCTGCTGTTGAAGTAGCTCCATTCCACTGTCTGATGAAATCATAAACTCTTTAATGTACTTAGCTATTGCTTTTTGTTCTTCTAAAGGAGGAATAAACAAGTCCACTTGTGAAAAGTTATCAAAATTAATATATTTAGCTTTAAATTCGTTTTTAATTTTGCTGATAACCCGGTGCAATTGCGAGATTTTCTGCTCCCTGATTATGAGAGTTGTCTTTAATGTGTAAGGTTTGATTATTCTGCAAATACAATTGATATTCTGGGCCTGAAAGTGAAGCACTTTCAGAACAATCCACATTCCAACGTCTTAGTAAATAACCGGCCATTGCCGCTCTAACGTCTAATTTGAGTACCCCATTCTCCATTCCATAATCCATTTTGATGGCGGTTGGGAATTCAACGTTTTTAGGGTGTGGAATGATTTCAAGTGGCATTATCGTATTCCACTGCTCATCTTGAACCTTGATTTCGTTTACTTCAGGCTCGTTATTGATAACCGTTACTTTGGCAAGGCGTGTTAATACAAAGTCTCTGAACGCATTACTCTTTCTGTCATAAGCTCGTACATGCCAACGAAGGCCATTATCAACAATGGTGTGCGGCACTAATTCACGAGCACCAGAGCCACTTGAAAGTGAGGTATAAATAACACTTACCGCTTTGCCGTTAATCATTGCTTGCGTAAGTTTGGCGATAACATTGATATCAGGCACATTTAGCTGGCTTGGTTGCTCTACGGGGAATTCCACATCACCAATGGCATCAAAGCCATCAGATATTTGATGGGCAAGCTTAACCAGCGTGCGCTTAGCATCATGTGTAAAAAGTGGTTTAAAGCTGTTGGTTAGAAAGTATTTCTTTTGAGTATTGTCATACGCCATATTTTTCGGCGCATGTTCTTTATAGAGGTTTATATCGCGAGCCGCGGCGGAAACACCTAATTTGAAGTGCTGAACAATTTCGGAGCGTGTAACGCTGCCGGTAAAAAACAACTTAAAGTCAATATAGGCGAGACGCTGTTGCTGAGCGTAGCTTAACTTTTTCAATTGATTGTCCATATCTTATGAAAGAAAAGAGAAATTTCTTTTTATTATTCAAATACTCAAAGCAGTATGTCTCATAATAAATCACACCTCAATAGATAAAATGTCAATATTAATTATTTTACTAATAATTAAGCGCACTTGTTTGATTAATATCAGGTTATAACTACCCTGCCTTCTTTTAATGGTACTTAAACATAGGTAAAATCACAGTAACTGTAAATATATACAGTTACCGTGTTGTAATGTTACTAATCTCTTCAACTACCAATTTACTAAACTATATAAAACTTACAAATCCTCTGACTTTATGCCCGTAACAATAAACTTGGTGTTGTGACCAATTGAATGTTTCGCTTCAAAGGTTAAAGAGACTAACGCTGGTAGCTCTAGACCTTCTAGTTGTTCTAATACATTTTCATGAACATCTCGTGTAGCCAATTCATTACCATCGCTCGCTTTGAGAGTGAAATTCTTAGTACTTGTGCTTTGAACTGGTTTTATAAAGAAAAGATGGCCAAGCGAAAATTGAGATTTATACCTCGGTGAGTATCCTTCTCCAAATTTATACCCCATTAAAATCACTTTTCCTTCAGTCGGTGATTGCATTGCCTTAATTTTTGCATGACTTAAGTGACTTTGGTTGATGATATCCACCTTATTAGTTATCTCAGTTTCTAAATGCTTTTCATCGCTACTAATAAATTTTCGCGGCGCTTCGTATAAGGTTGCTATGGCAATCTCATAGTAACTGCTTGTGCGAGGTAACATTGATAAATCAATTTCTATCATCTTGCGGTGTGATTGTGCCTGTAATTCTGATTTCTCTTCATCTACAGCGTGAGTTACAAGTATTTCAATATCCAAAGGCTCCCCATTTTCTGTAATTGCGGAAACATCAGGTTGGTAGCCTTCAAGTGGTTTCTCAATTTCAACCTGGCTTAAATGGGTGATACTTTGTTTTAAATAAGAAGAGTTTTGGTGATTAATTCCTAGTGAGTCTTCTAGTTCATAGTTGTCATAGTGCGATGGCATTAATACCTTCTCATGCTCTTTTATAACTTGCTTGGCGAGTAGGTGTAATGCTGTTTCTGGACCATGCTGACAATCATCACTTTCATAATGTGCGAAATGATGTTGGCGAATACTTCCTTTTTTAGCGACTAGGCGTGAATTACAGTGTGGGCAAAAACAGCCACAATCGAGCCCTTGTTCAACATCATTAACTGATACGATTTTCTTGTCTTTTAAACCAAATAGTAGTTCTACATTTTGTAATTCAACAGGTTGATTGCTCATTAGTTTATCTCCAATAATTAAAATAATAGTGGCGGTTACTCCGCTCGAAGTGGATAATCAACCAGAACAACAAATTAATCGTGAAATTCCAGAAATACCGGAAAATGGAACTAGTAAGTTATGGAAAACAAAAAGATTTCTTATTTAAGTAATGCTGTAGAGTTTTTAGAGGACGAGATAAATAACCAGGATGTTGAAGCGTTTTACCGTGCCTGTATCACGCAATTAAGTAAGAATGAACGACTAGAAAAGCCTCAGTTAAGAAACTTTTATTCAGGTAAAGAGAAGTCAGAAAAGACTTACGGAAATTACATGGATAAATTAATTCATCTGCTCGAAAAATTTCAAGAAGAAATACAAAGTAGAAATGCTGAATTAACTTTGGCTAAAAGACCCATTATTAAAACGCATGTTGGTGGTGGCTCTGGTAATCCCACTTATTACTACATCGACTTTGAGGACTGGGAAACACCTCCTTCATTTAATCAAAATGCTGGGCTCCAAAAAACTGAAACCATCAGTCACGATATAATCTACAGAACGAAGACACTAAAACGCACACCATGGTATTTAAAGCTGACAGCCAAGCTATTTGCAAGAACAAAGCATAGACAGTTTTTCTTATTCTTCGTGTTAATATTTTTTATTGTGGCACCAGTTGCGCTTGGCTTTTTAATACAAATGCTCCCATTAACTTACTGGACTCTTCTCGTGCTGAGCTACTTTGTATTATTTTACCCTGCATGGAATATCATTAAGTTAGCAACACAAAAAATTGCCTTAATAGAACATATTTTTCAACCTGTTGGTGCTGTATGTATTTCTAAGGTAAAAAACGTAAAAGACTCAGATAGTTTTTTAGATATTGAACGAGAGATTTTATCAGTTGTTGTTGATGCCACTTGCCCTATTTGTTTCCACAAATACAATCTTAAGGACTCTGTTCAACTAGAAAGCCAGTCGTTATTTAACCGGCGTATCATAGGTAAGTGCTTAAACAATCCAAAAGAGCATAGATTTACTTTTGATAAAGATTTAATGACTGGAAACCCTTTAAATACTTAGGTTTTAGTAAGGTGCCAACCGTTTCCAAACATACATTCATAAACTCGTAAGTGTAAGCTAGATTGTAAGTTAAGAATCTGTGCTCTTTGTAAAGCACCTTTCTCAGTTAAATAAGCTTGTTTTCGATGCCCACTTCCATCAAAGCAAGAGTGACATTCAATAGATGGAGTATGCCTACTTTTAGGTGTTAAGTGCCAATATTCACATTTATTACATTCATAAGCTATAAGAGAACTTTGGTAGTTTTCCTTGATAAAGGTTGCAGCTTCTTCAGCATCAAGTTGTGTATAGTATTGAGACAAGGGCTCACCATTTTTCTTACTAAAACATGTTTCACTTTTCATATTAATTCCTTAATTTTTATGAAAAGAGCTACCCAAATTAATGAGTAGCTCCTACTAACTACTCTTCTTTATCACCTTGATATTCATCATTATTTGGGTTTAATTGATTAGCGTGATTGTCTAAGCTATCCCAATAAGAGTCATTATTTGGATTTAAACTGTCACTTCTATCATCATTGCTTGTTCTACTCATTTGTTTCTCCTTGGTTATGAGTTAATATCAGCACTGATAATTGCATGGATTAAGCTTTAAAAAAGGGACATTTGGTTGAAATATGCGTCATAAAGGCTTCCAAGTAGGTTTATTGTTTAATCACCTACCAGAAATAGTGTTTTTTGCTACTAATTTGTTTTCCTCAGATACTGATCTATTGGTTAAGATGAGCCGCAAGATCAAAAAAGATGAAAATATTACAAGAGACCATCAGATATTCAGAAAAGCGGCAAAAAAAGAGCTTTCTCCAGAGGAGCTAGCAACCTACTTCTCACCTGATAACCCTGACTTTGTAGAGCGATTCAATTTCTTAAAAGACAACGATTTTGATTTAAAGAACCTTGGAGCTTGGTTCATCTTATTGAGCCAAATTAGAGGCTTTAAGTTAAGCTTAAATCCGGAAGATATTGAGATATCAAACTACCTAACGTTCCTAGAAGACTTTTGTTTACTTGAATACAATTTTATTAAATCCAATAAAGGAAAAAATGATTTCGATAAAACAAATGCATTTCTAACAAATTGGCTGAATTGTACTCCTTTTGAGTCAAATGAACCAAAGTTAGAAACACGGGCAAAGTATATGATTTGTCTTGTTATGCATTGGGCCGCCTTATTCGAGAAACTGTTGGAAATAGAATATTGTGAAGCAGAGGAAGGATATAATTCAATCCTAATAAAATCGCTTCCTAAAATATGCATCAAAGGTACAACACCACTATTTTATTTAACGACAGAGCAATTCATAACACGAATTAAAGATAAACGATCAGAGCAGTTTACATCTAAAAAAAAGTATAAATGGACTGATTTTTATCGCGATATAGCTAGAGCTCAACTTCTAGATCCGTATCTAAATCCTGAGGCTTTAAGCGAAGATGATACAAGGTTACTCGACCCTGAAACATCAGCAATTAAAAAACAAATATCTAGGTGGTTTGATGGAGGCCGGCTTTCAATTGAACACGTCAAAAGATACTTTCTAATATTTGAACAATCATATGATCCCAAAGAAATGGATTTCTCTCTATTTTCTATCGAGTTTATAAATATCTTTTCTTATATCCAAATAGAACTGTTCAAAGCAGATGTTCCACCTGAAGTTATCGTAAAAGAATTTTCACGATACAGTGAGTACAAAGACTTAGTGAACAAAAGATACGAAAGTTATCAAAACTCTAATACTCTAATTCCATAAGTTTTAATGAAGTGTCATAGTTAATTTGGCCACCAACTTAGAGGTGTTATTATGCATCTCATCAAACGTTAGGTGGCCAAAAGTTAAACATTGTTGACTGTGATTTTATACCGTTTACTGTTTTTTATAGTGGTAGTGATTAATATATTTAGCATTAATACTACTAACTCAATGTACTAACGAAGTCATAGAAATTGTATGCTTAGATTGCAGACGATTAAGCGAGGCTTTAGGTGAGAAAACAGCATAAAACACTTGTACATATTTTCTCAAATATTGAAACTGCTTTTAGCTGTTTTTCTTTAAGAGGTTTTCAAGCTTTTTCTTCGATGCCTCATCATCTAATGACAATGCTTTATATTCGTCAATCAGTTTTGTTAACCCTGGGTTTTTCTCACCACGAAAATACTCAAGGTTGCGCTCTATTTTCTTTAAGATTTTGCTTAAGCCAACATCATCCAACAATGGAGCGTTTTCTTTACCTACAAACAGGTTGTTATCTTGTGGGAAGCTAACAAAGTAACGTAAGCCACGCTTACCTTCACCTGATGGGTAAAGTAAGCCATTATCAACCAATGATTTTAAATCCCTTGTAGCGGTTGCTGGTGGCGCACCAGTAATCGCTCGATATTTCTCATTGGTTAAGCCATCACGCACAAAGCCATCAGCACCTACTGTGAAGATTTTTTTCATCACTTTGTCTTGGCGTTGGTTGAGCTTGATCTCACCATATTCCGCCCAAAATTTTGATTTTTGCAATACAAATTCCACAGACTCAAGTGACTTATCTTGCGAAGTTTTCACTAGCTCAACAAAACAGGCTATCCACTCATTAATTTGCAAGCTGGAATTGGTGCTTCTAAGTTGCTGGTAATACTCCATACGATGAGCATTTATCATGCTCGACATACTAAAAAGCGGCGGTTTCGAAAAATCTTGAAATAAGGCATGCTCAGCAATCGCTCTGCCAACACGACCATTACCGTCTTGAAACGGGTGAATAGCAACAAACCATAAATGAGCAATTGCAGCTTTTATCGGTCCTGAACAATTGGCGCTGTTATACCATTGTATAAACGCACCCATTTCCCGTTCAACCTCAATGCGATTATTACCTGGTGCTTTGTATATGATTTCACTGTCACCGTATAAATCTTCTCTTATGACATCTATGGGTGAGTCACGATAATCGCCTTTAGTAATAGGGTTTACATAGTAATCTT
This sequence comes from Cognaticolwellia aestuarii, assembly GCF_002000025.1. Classification (GTDB taxonomy): domain Bacteria; phylum Pseudomonadota; class Gammaproteobacteria; order Enterobacterales; family Alteromonadaceae; genus Cognaticolwellia; species Cognaticolwellia aestuarii. The sequence goes on along the minus strand of NZ_MUZV01000006.1, from coordinate 66,328 downwards.
CACTACCGTGTAAAAGCAGCGTGTGCCAATGACACAGTAAGGTTTTAGACATGGCGCTTTTAATACTCTTACGCACATCAACCAACATGGCAGCAATGCCTTTTTCTTTAGGAAAGTAACCACCACGCTCAGGTTCTTTTAATCCAAGAAAACGTGCAACTGATGAGCGCACTTCCTCACGATTAAGTTTCTCACCTTCAATAGCGCTAGTGCTTAATGCTTCTTCTACCAGTAAATGTACAAAGGCATCGTTATGGTCATTTGTGGGAATTTGCGATAATGCCCCTTCAATGCTGTAAGCCTTTTTCGAATACTCGCTGATACTCGACTCAAAGCGTGCCGCATCATAATCAAATTGAGGCCAGTTTGTATGTTGCCAGTGATACATATGATTTAAATCCTTACTCGTTATAAATCACTTTATAGCGTATTCTGATTTAAGAGCCCACATTTTATAAATCATCTTACTCGTCATTTTGATTTATAAATACCAGAAGTTTAAATCATATTAATCGTTTTGAACAAGCGGGTTCGTTTTCTGATGGTCTTCTTTTAGTCCACTCAAAGGTTTCGTAAGTATATTCTTACGTAGTGGATAAACCTGCATGGCAAAATTTATGCCTTTAGATACAGTACTGATATTGTCAGATGTTATATGTTTTATTAGCCGAACTTGGTAATTTAATCGCCCTCACTATTAATTAAAATATCTAGTTTAAATTGACAACGACCAAATATGAATTATGGTTAATTTCTATACAATTATAATTCAATAAAATTGGTCGACATCATGGATGATTTTAATCGCCGTAGGATGCTTAAGGCTCTAACTTTAGTACTATGCTCATCTTTATTACCCTCATGCTCTATTTTTACTGGCAGAGACTCACATTGTGAAAACTATAAGTTTGATCATTTGAGTAAACCCGATCAAGATATTTTAAAACTAACGCCTGTTATTGATATGCACGCTCATTTTTTTAATGCAACAGATCTCCTTGCTGTTGAGTATATTATGGGCCCTGTTCTTAATGACTTTTTAGGAAGTAAATTTAAATTTACGAGAGTATTATTAACACGTGTCGCAAACGGTATTTTTGGTGTGCTAGAAAGTAAACGAAAATTTATTAATGCCGGTGCTGAGTTGAAATGGCTGTCTTCTAATAATGCTTGTGCACCTGATATTGAATATCGTGAAGTTTCAGCTGAATTTTTTGATGTGGTGCAACAAGAAAATCGTAATAAATCGCTTTCATTTAATAAAACTCAACCCTCAATGAGTTTTGTAGACCTTCTTAATGCTTCAGCAAATGAATTATCTGGTGGTTTTCAACCACATGAGAAGCAAAAATATAAATCTAACGCTAGAATTGAATTCAATGCAAATACTGTATTAAACGCAGTAAATTCAAATAGTGTATATGAGCAAAAAACAGGAATAACTAAAGGATTTCGTACCTTTGCTACTTGCCCTAGTGACCCTGGCTTTTTTTCTAGGATTTTTGGCTTTGTCGGTCGTGTATTAGTTCGCCGAAGCACCAATATCCAAGCATATTATGATAGATATACGAAAAAGCCATTGTACGAAGGTGCAGGCTTTAGGCATGTAATGAATGTAGGTTGCGATTTTGATTTTTTCTTAGGTACAAATTGCAAAACGCCAAGCTCATCTATTGCGGACCAAATTAAGGTTAACGAAAAGTTGCACGAGCATACCAACGGATATGCCATTCCAGTACTTGGTGTAAATCCTTGGAAAGCCGCACATGATGATGGTTATTGTGCACTCATTGAAGCTGCGCTATGCAGAGGTATATACAGAGGCGTGAAGCTTTATCCATCTATCGGATATTCAGTAACGGGAGACTTTAGGAGTGGTGTCAAAAACTATCAATGTGGTGGTAAGGGCGTAACTGAAAAGATTATTTCTACAGGAATAAATAAAATATTCGATATCGTCGAACATTATAAAGGCTATGTTACATCACATACTACCCACTCGAAAGGCGGACAGCCAGGCTCTGAGAAATTGGCTTCCTCTAAACATTGGGCAAAAATTTTAATGCAACGCAAAGGTATGCGGATTAATTTTGGACATATGGGTGACACAGGCGGAAAAATTGGCTCTCATTGGCGGGAAGGATTTTTAGACTTAATGCTCAAGTATGAAAATGTATATGCAGATTTTGGATATCACGAATATGCAAATTATCAAACGTTAAAGTCTGATCTAGAAGTGTTTAAACGTTACGGACAAGAGCTATTTGATAAAATCACTTATGGTTCTGATTGGTACATGATATCCAAGGATAAAGGGGCAAATGCATACCTTTGTAATTCCGTTAGTAACTTTAGACGTGCAGTAGCTGAAGGAATCATTAACAAAACTCAATATAAAGCAATGATGTATGACAACGCGGCTAGGTTCTTAATGTTAAAAAGTTAGGCATTTAAATCCTCGATGTTTAAACGATATACCTGTTTTCATAAATTAATAGAGAGTTCGTTAATTAGACTAGTTTTAATTCTTATAGAATGAAATTGATAAATGAATTCACTTAATAAACGTAGCTAGATTAAAAAGGATTTAATAATGAAAAATTTATATCTTCCGATATTAACTATAATTTTATGTTCTTGTGCAACAGTGAAGGAAGAAGCTACAAATATAACTCGTCTTAATGAAAATAATGAAGCAGATGAAAAGTTAACTAGCTTTGTAGTTGTTGCAGATCCTCAGATTCATAACATCTACGGTAGCAGCTTGAAACAAATGTTTGGTGTATCCGATATAGCTTCAAAAGTAGCAGTTCGCCCTCCAGAATTAAATATATTAGCCAGATATTCATTTCAAAGACTTATAGAGAATAGCTTAAAAGTCGGAAATGAAGCTAATGTAACTCTTGTACTTGGAGATGCTACCAATATTGGTTGTAGTGGTGAGTATGAAACTTTCTACAAAACAATCACAAAGGCTACACCTAATACTGTTTGGCTAAAGGCACATGGCAATCATGATAGTTACTTAATGGGGACAACTAATGGTTATACACTTCACGATAAAGCCGCTAGTACTTTACCTAATAGTGTTTGGCCTCCAAAAGTAATCTCCAATGGATTGCCTTCAGATACAAGTTGGTGGAATTTATCGGAAAAGCCAACCGGCAAAATGAATTGGCGAGATGCGTGCTTGCAAGGCTCTAGTAGTACTCCTATGAATAAAATTAGATGGATGGCTAAGTATATTGGCCATTTAAATAATTATAATGTAGCTATCGATAGCGAACTACTATCAAAAGATAGTAAATTTAATGAATATATTATAAAGAGTAGGCCAAACTCCACAATTGCAGAACGTCCATTTATATTAATTGGGAAATGGTTTGAGCCAACATTTATAAAAGAAGATGGAAAAGTAAGGCTTCCTTCTGAAAGCTTCTTATTAAAACCTTATGGTTCTTATTTAGTACAAGCTTATTCATTAGACAATAATACCATTACAGTTCTGCTTGACTTATCAGTATGTGTAAACGCAAGAGCAGGAAAATATTTTTACTCCGAAAATGCAGGAACCCATGCTTGCATTGGTGACGATCAATTAAATGATATTAAAGCAATTATTCAAAACTCCGAATTTAGTGGTAAAGACTTTATTTTTGCGGGTCATGGAACATTAGACGAATTAGATACCAGCGAACGAAGCTAATAGAGTTGTTTGAATCATCAGTAACCTCAAATAATAAATGGACTTACATTTCTGCTCATACGCACTACCCAATAAATGATCGAATATATCCAACAGGTAAAGAGGTTAATATTGGTTCTACTACTGACTGGCCAATGGAATCTCACAAGTTTTATTTTAGCCACGAGTTTAAAAAAATTACCTCTAGGCATACACAACATTTGGACGAAAACTTGTTAGATTTAGACTTTGATTATGAAAATATTAACTATACAAGTTATTCCAAACCATGGTTTGGTGAATTTTATGAGCTATGCAGACACTTAAATACAGCTAAGGCTTTAATGAACCATAAACCTAACGAAACATATAACAGCCCTAAGCCAGATTATGAATGTTTGAAAAGCAAAAGTTGGGATGAACAAACGGTATTATTAAATTCATATATAGAGCAAATAAATAACAATATGAAAAATCCTGACTTCGCAAAAGAGATGTATAAAATAATGGCTGTTGCTAGCCGTGAGGAAGCATTAAGTTATAGCTTATTTTAGAGTAGACATTATTAGCATTTGTATATATTGTATTTATATACCTGATATTTCTCGCAGCCCTTGCTATGCTTGGGTTTCAGAGTCTGATATTGAAGATCTAGTCGTTAACTTGCAAACGCTATGAAGATCTATCTGTTAGCTTGGAAATAGTAGAAAAAGATCTTTGCAAAATCCTCGTAAGTTCTTGAAATTAAATAGCACAAGATCTACTTCTTAACTTGGATTAACATTATGTATTAATCCAAATTAAGAACTAGATCGGAACCAGTCTTCAATGGTAAATCATCTTATTGAATTAGTTAAAGTATTTTATGTTTTAGCTTACTGACATTTTACCGTTTGCAAGTTAACAACTAGATCCTATTTTGCGTAGCGCTACGTGCATGAAATTTAGTTTTGCGTATATTCCCTCGTAAATTTCACATAGCGTCACGACATTAATTTTAATTATTAGTATATGATTGAATCATTCCATGATTTCGCTGAAGCTTGCGAGTTTCAATTGGTTTAATGGTATTCCCGATCATCAAATAGCCAATGTGGCTTTAGCTCATAATCTGCCCGGATATATTTTCTTTATTATTTCATCATCATGTTTAATAAAACTTTATGGGATACTCTATGGTATTTGGTAATATCTAAGGCTGATCTAATCTTGATAACTTATAGTCATTGTTATCTATTCTTGTAAAATATGTTTAAATGCAATCAATTACTAAGCTTATGTAGTTAATACAATTACTACTGCCGAGCTGACCTATTTTTGTGTTATTGATTTACTCTCTGTTTCGCCAGTTACTGGTATTATATTACTCAACATGACAACTGAACTTTAAACGCTATTAATGTGTGTCTTATGTTTACAGCATGCGCTTTAAATTAGGAATATTTTTGAATTTACATCAGCTTAAAATTATCACTAGCACTATTTTTGCCTTAATTGCTTTTGCAGCAAATTCGGTTTTATGTCGCATGGCACTTGGTGAAAATGCCATTGATGCCAGCAGCTTTACTGCCTTACGCTTACTTTCAGGTATTGTTATTCTATTCGTATTAGTGAGCTTGACCAGTCATTTTAACTCTAAAAGCGAAGCAAAAACTGCCACAGCCACAAAAGGCAGTTGGCTCGCAGCTACTATGCTATTTATTTATGCTGTAGCATTTTCATTTGGTTATATTTCATTAGATACGGGTACCGGGGCTTTAATTTTATTTGGTGCTGTACAAATAACCATGATCCTCTCTAATGTCATTTTAGGTAACAAACTGCATTTATCTGAATGGTTAGGTTTAACTTTGGCTTTTACTGGCTTTGTATACTTAATTATTCCAAGTTTAACCACCCCCTCACTTATGGGGTTTATATTGATGAGTGTTTCAGGTGTAGCTTGGGCAGTTTATACATTACTCGGTCGAGGCTCTAAAAGTCCGTTAAGTGATACTGGCTATAACTTTTTACGCACCACACCTTTTGTATTAGTGCTAATAATGTGTACATTTAGCGATGCGCATTTCACTACAACAGGTATTATTTTGGCGGTGTTATCTGGCGCAATAGCTTCAGGAATTGGCTATTTTATTTGGTATATCGCGTTAAGTGGCTTATCAGTTACTCAAGGCGCTGTAGTACAATTATTTGTACCGATCATTGCCGCTATTGGCGGTGTCATATTTACTAGCGAGTTGCTTACATTGCGCTTAATTGAATCATCTGCTCTGGTACTTGGTGGTATTTTAATGGTAATTCTTGGCAGATATTATTACGTTCAATTAGCTAAGAAAAAGCAGATAAAAAACGGTTAAATACCAAATGTTCAACAAAATAGTTATGTTTGAGCGCCCTGCCGTTTAATTGATTTTATTGTGTGTTTACAGCCATATTAATTAAATACTATGCTGCTTTTATCAGTACTTGCATTGGGGTAAATCAACGCTTTGGTGATTTTTCCATGCTGATGCTTAACAACAGGTTTGTTGATATAACCGTTAAATCGACCAGACTGCCATTGTGTTAGTAAAGTTGCATTATTACTTAAATTGATAATCAGCCCCGTTGATTTTTGTGACTTAACTTTTTTATTATTTTGTTTAAGCTTGTCTTGGTTTTGTTCAACAGATGGTTGAATGGCAAAACTCTTTTCTCTCGTTGCTGCTACTATGCAAACTCTATTTTCAGCCGCTCGCGCCAATAAACTGTAGTTAACTTCTAACGAGTCTTGTATGTCAAAAGGCATGAGTAATAAGTGTATATTATGTGAAGCTGCCATTTTGACTGTGTCAGCAATATTGGCATCGTCAGCGGTTAACATCGCAAGCTTAATATTACCTTGCTCTAAAGGAAGTGAAATAATATTTATAGTATCTGTTAACTCAGTCCATTGATATCGTTGACAAAAATGCAACTGTTGTTGTCTCGCAATTATTCCTTGCTGGTTGATTAATACTGCCTGATGATTTCCGTTAACTACCAGACTGGTACAAACGTACTGGAAAGGCCTAAGCACAGCGCTGATTTGTTGAATAAGGTCATGGCTTAAATACTCTATACGTTTCAACTCATCCTGATCATGGGTGATTGTTTTATCACCAATAAAAAATAACTCTGGTAACTGAATAATATCACTGAGGTTGTTTTCAATATAATGACAAACATCTTCAATGGCCTGTTCGTTAGATTTATAAGTAGCGAAAATAGCGACATTGATGGTTTCTGGTACATTATCACTGTATTCATGGTTTGTTATCGTTGGCTGATCGGCTGTCATTGTTGCTATATTGAATGCTGAACATTGCTGTTGTTTAAACTCAGTACCATCAGGGCGCACCTTATGGGCAAGTCCCGCCGGTGACAAGTCAATATCAGCAAAAGTATAACCAGCTTTATTGTGCTCTATTTTTGCCAACACTTTACCTTCAGGCGTAATAATTTGGCTTTGTCCTGTACCGTAAACTTGTTGAATAGCTTGTCTATTTTCGACATTCAAAAGCTGTTCAGTAGTTTCGGTTACTTTATTACAGGTCTGTTGAGGTCGTAATGCCCCTATTTTATTCGCGGTGGCAATAAATACATTATTTTCAACGGCATGAGTTATGTCATGTAAGGTACTAGTGTCTAAAGCAAATGTATTTTCTGAGTTGCATATGAGTTGTGCTCCATTGAGTGATAATGCACGCGGCACCTGAAAATTATCACTGTCAGCGCCTGACATAAGTCCAAATTTTCCAAAATCATGAGTAAAAACGTTGGTTGCCTGCTTGGTACTGATAAAGAAATAGTTTTCTTGTTCTGTTAATTTTTCTTTATCAACTTGTTGAACAAGTTCGCCATCAGGAGAAAATAAACATGAGGTGATACTAATATTTGATTTTATTGAAATCTCGACTTGATCGCGGCTTAAATCTCGACGTAATGTTACATTAAGTACAATATAACAATCGTGTTTTTTAGCTTGCTGGGCAATTTTTTGTAAAAAGTCACTTTCTATTGCCAAAGCTTGTTGCCAGGCTTGCTCATGACCCGTGTAACAAGGCTGTGTATTGCAAAACTCCGGCAGCACAATAATACTCGGCACACAAGCTGCAGCGTTATCAATCATGCTTAAGCAAGTTGTTAAGTTTTCTTGTGTGTTTAATGAGGTGGCAAATTGTGCAACGGCGACTCGCATGATAGGTATATTCCAGATAATTAGTAACGATTTGCATTAAGTAATGACTTAGCATTACTTTTTATAGCGTGGATTATACCTAGATAAATCTATTTGTGAGCTTGTTTAACGTTAAATTAGTTAATTTATATGTTATCTCTTTGGTCTAGCCATGCTGCTAGGTCAACGAGCAGCTAGCGTAAACTTTATCATTTATCTTCCTATTGTGCTGGCAACATAACGTGTAACCCGTTATTTAACATCATGGCTAGTGAGGTGTTTTTTTAATAAAACTGGCAATGTTGTAATATCCGTCAATAAAGCAACAACCATTGCAATACTGGTTAATAAGCCAAATAACATACTGGGTACGAAATTAGAAAATACTAAGCTGCCAAAGCCAATAACGATCACTGTGGTGGTATATATTAATGCATAACCTACCGATAAATTAGTACGCTTAACCCAAGCTTTTTCGTTGTTTGGCTCGCGCTTTAACTCAGCTAAATAGCGATGAATATAGTGAATGGTGTCATCCATCGAAATACCCATAGCAACAGCTGCAATAGTAATGGTCATTAAATCTAACGGAATTGCAAAAATACCTAATATTCCCATAATAACCGATGTGGTGATTATATTAGGCACTAAGGCAATCCATGCTACTTTAATTGATGAGAAAATGATCATTAACGTGACGGCCATAGCAGCATAAACAATAAGTATTGTAAGCACTTGAGAGTCAACCAAACGAGATAACACATTTTGATATAGAATAAATAAACCTGTCAGCGTGTATTGCTGTTTTGGTATGCCAATGTTTGCTAATTCTTGATGAATTTTTGCCAGTAAATCGGCTCTATTGAGATCTTGAGTACTGTCTTGTACTCGCATAGAAATTCGTATTTGTTGTTTTTTCTCAGAAAAATAAGCGCCAAATAGTGCTTGTTGTAACTCGGTATCTAAACTTTTATAAAGTGCTGTTAATTCATATTCTGTCAGTGGCTTTGCGTTTACCACTTGAGCAATTTTCGTAAAATCTGCTATTGAGGTAATAGCACCAATGGCTTGTTGTTTGGCTAGCATATTTTGAATAGCCGTGATTGTTTGCACAGTACTTGCTGAAATGACTAAGCCAGATTTTATTTGCTCATCTGGAATATCCAATAACAAATCAAACGGTGTTGAGCCACCAAATTCTTGGTCAATAAAGCTTAATTCTTTTCTAACATCAGTAGATTCACTAAAGTAATTTAAAAAGCTGTTTTCAGCGCTTAAATTGAAACAGCCCAATATGCCGACCAAGGTTAACAGCAGTGAGGTAAAGATAATGCTTTTAGGCCGTGCTTTAACAAAACTTGCTGTTGCGCTCATGCCGTTTTCTATTTTTTTATGCTGTTTAACGAAGGCTTGTTTATTAAATATTGCCAGTAACAAAGCAGGGAAAAATACTAAACTGACAATAAAACTAACCAACATAGCAAAAACCATCATCCAGCCGAAGCTAATAACGGGTTGAACACCGCTAAATATCAAAGATCCAAAGCCAATCGTAGTCGTTAATCCTGCATAAAAACATGGCTTTATTTTTTCTTTAATGGTTGCTAATACCAGTTGCTGATGTGACCAATCGCTATGCTTTAGGACTAATTCTTGATAATGCACAATCAGGTGAATGATCATGGCAAGCGATAAAATAATTTGTAGCGCAAATACGTTGGCAGAAATAACCGTGACTTTGAAGTTAAGTGCCGCGAGCAAACCTACAGTCATTACAACGCTTGTTGCACAGCAAACGATCGGTAATAGCACCCAACTGAGTTGTCGAAATAAAAACCATAACAACATAATGATCACGATAAAAATCAACGAGCCAAAAAGCACTAAATCACTTTGAATTATTTGAATAAGTTCATAAGACAGTAAATTATTACCACCTAAATAAAAGCTCCCTACTTTTTTATACGGAGCTAAAATTGTTCTTATTTTTTCAATTTCATTAATGCGAGTTTGTTCTAATTGCTTATTAAGATTTTGCTGCTGTTTTTTAAGCTGTGCAAGTGAATTGAGTTCTCGTTTTGTCAAATCTCGGTTTAATAGGTGCTGTTTTATGGCAATAATATCGTTATTAACCGCTTCGATATCAGCTTGTGAATTAAACACAACTTGCAGTGAGAGTGCCGTTTGCGCTTGGTTAATCAGTAAACCTTCATACAGTGGATGTTTTTTTAAGCTCAGCGATAGCGTTTGCTCATCAAACTTTTGTTTTTCCCAAGTTAAATTCGCTACATCAGCAGAAACATTATCCGCCGCTGAAAAAATAGGCATATTGGCAATGCTATTGACTTGTTTTACTCGCGGTAATTGCTCAATTTTATCGGCAATATCAACTAAGGTATTAAGGTTTGAGGCAGAAAACAGCGCCGTATTATTAGGTTTAAAAGCAATTAAAATAAACTCTTCTGAGCCATAACGTTGATCAGCAAGCTGGCTCAAAATGTAATGTTTATTGTTATCAACTAATAATGTATCTGCTGAAGCGTCTATTTCAAAATATTTGGCTTGCCAAGCTAACGTACTGATCAGAAATATAAAAATGACACAGATTAAATAAGGCCAAAAGCTGAGGTTCTTTTTCAACATAACTACTCCACTGTTGCAGGTGTTGCTGATTGTTTTTGCTTTTCAGTTTTAAACACTTCATTTCTGCGTGCTTGACCATCACGCAATAAATTTTGTAGATATAAATTACGCACAAACTCATACCTGTCTTCAACATCAGATAACACCCGTGGGTATTGTGCCAATATGGGTATTTGAGCTTGCACACCATCTGTCAGTAAAAGCTGGCTTGCAACGGTGTCGTCATTAATATAATTGAGTGGATGAACAAAATAGTTAAAAGTAAGTGATGCTGTATCGCGTAAGTCTGAAGGACCCAGTAATGGTAAAACCAGATAAGTACCGTGCCCAACACCATAAGTGGCTAAGGTATCACCAAAAGTAGTTTTATCTCGGGTTAGCGCCATTAAACTATCTGCGGGATCAAATAAGCCTAAAAGGCCAATGGTTGAATTGACCACAACACGTACCAAGTTTTTACCTGACTTTGAAATTTCCCCCTGCAATAAGTGATTAACGGCATAAAGTGGTTCACGTAAATTATAAAAGAAATTGCCAATACTGTTATCAACCGGCTCAGGTACTAAGTTTTCATAACCAATAGCTAAAGGACTTAACACATGGCGATAAACACTATCATTAAAGTTAAATATGGGTTCATTGATAAAGCGTAAAAAATCTTCGGGTGCCTGGTAACTAACCACACTGGGAACATTTTGCTCTGCGGCAATTTCATAAGGACCTTTTACAGTTTGTTCATTCTTGTGCGGCTTTTCATTTACTTCAGTGGCTTGCATTGCGGATGAAGAGCAACCTGTTGTCGTTAACCAGAACAACAATATGAGATAACAGCATGAATTCTTGGTAAATATTGCTAACTGTTTACGTTGGTTAGTTATTGTTATTGTTTTTGTCATTATTAACTCCTTAAACCCGGTCAAATTGACAAGGACGAACTCATTAAATAATGTAGCATTGATATAAAAATTTAGGCAAATGGCCAAAATTCATATTCAGGTGATCAGTATTACAATATGCTAGAAGCATAGAAGATAGCAATTTTATTGAACGTTATTTGCACACAATGTTAAAATTTAGCTTCAATTAATCTTTAAAAAAGCAATGTTAAGCTACTTGAGTGGTCTGAATACGATGAGCGATAAAAGCCGTAACTTGTATCGTTACGGCTGCTGGTTTGTCAATCGGGTTATATAATGTTGTCGTAAAATAGAAAAAAGCATGTTTTATATTATAAAATCAATCGTCTGGGCTATTTAACCAGATATCGGCATTAATTTTAGGTTGCTTCTTTTTACGTTTTTTCTTGCCTGAACCTGCAGGTGCCGCCATAGGCTTAAGTAAAGCCTTGTCTTGTGCTAATAATGCAGCGATAGCTTCTTCATCAACTTCAAAGCCTTCTACTTGTTCACGGTCTAGCCAAATTTTATGCTTCTTTTCTATTACGCTAAAGTGGTGATAATCTTCATGATCGATAAGTGATATAGCTAAACCTACTTCTCCTGCACGGCCACTTCGGCCGATACGGTGCATATAATCTGCAGGGCTTCTAGGCAAATCAAAATTTATCACCACCGGTAACTTTTCAATATCAAGGCCACGCGCAGCAATATCTGTGGCAATTAATACTTCAATTTCACCATTTTTAAAGCCATCAAGCACACGACTACGGGCACCCTGACCTTTGTCACCATGAAATACTTCTGCGCTTATTCCGCGTTTAGCAAGCTTTTCAGCTAAATGATTACAGCTGTTTTTGGCATTAACAAAGATCAGCGCTTGTCGCCATGAGTGTTGAATAATCAAATGGGCTAATACCGCGGTTTTCTCGCCTTTATTGACAGTAAAAACTCGCTGCACTAGGGTACTAGCTTCACTACTTTGTAACTGTATTTCAATGGGATTATTTAATAACGCTTGTGTTAAAGCGGTTACTTGCTCAGGAAAGGTCGCTGAAAACAGCAAGGTTTGTTTACGCTTTGGTAATAAAGCCAATAAAGCCGAAAGCTCTTCTGTAAACCCTAAGCTCAGCATTCTGTCGGCTTCATCAAGCACTAAGGTTTGTACTTTATCGAGCTTAACGGCATTGCTTGAAATTAAATCCAATAATCGCCCCGGCGTTGCGACTAAAATATCAGTGCCACCACGTAGCGCCAACATTTGAGTATTTACAGATACGCCGCCAAAAACAGCTACCGTTTTAATCTCACCATTTAAATGCGCGGCATAAGATTTAATGCTATCGGCTACTTGTTTGGCTAACTCACGTGTGGGCACTAAGATCAAACCTGCAACATAGTTACCTTTGTCTGTAGGAGCTTTTGTCTTGTTTTTATTTTTTGCTTCACTCAAGTGATGTAATAGCGGTAAAGCAAAAGTTGCGGTTTTACCTGAGCCAGTATTGGCTCCCGCAATCAAATCACGCCCAGCTAACACACTCGGAATGGCTTGTGCTTGAATAGGCGTTGGCTGTTGATATTCCAATTCAGATAAGCGAGTTAATAGTGGTGGAATAAGGCCTAATGTTGCAAAGCTAGATGAGGAAGTTATTGTTGGTGTGTCAGTATTGATAGCAGACGTCATTAATATAAAGGGCTCAAAACAAAAATAATTAGCACTATTTTAGCGTATTTATAGCTCAATAAGTTAGTAAAAATCTATTTTGTTATCAGAATACTTTTTGTTTTCCGCTTTTATGCTGGTCCTTGTGTTAAATGAAAGCGGTTAAATAAAAAATCCAGCGACGTTGAACACTGGATTTTATCTTGTTGAAATAACCAAACTTGCGTTTACTGATCGTTTGGCAGGATTTAGCTAGGCTTCATTTGTTACATAGCCGAATGAAAAATCTGGCAAATTTCTTCATGGCTTGCTTGTTTCGGGTTGGTTAAACCACAAACATCTTTTAAGGCGTTTTCTGCTAACAACGGGATATCGCTCGCCTTAGCACCAAGTTGCTCCAACCCTGTTGGGATCCCAACTTGGCTTGATAATGCTTCAATTGCGCTGATAGCCGCATTTGCACCCTGCTCTGCGGTCATGGCTGTTACATTAACCCCCATGCTACTTGCAATATCTCTTAAACGCTCAGGACATACTTGTGCGTTATAGCGTTGTACATGAGGTAATAGCACCGCATTACAAACACCGTGTGGTAAGTCGTAAAAGCCACCTAACTGATGCGCCATAGCATGCACATACCCCAACGAGGCATTGTTGAAGGCCATTCCAGCCATAAATTGTGCATAAGCCATTTGTTCTCTGGCAACTATATTCTCACCATCTGCTACCGCCGTTGGTAAATTAGCTTGTATTAGTTCAATTGCTTTTAATGCCACCGCATCAGTGATAGGTGTAGCTGCGGTAGATACATAAGCTTCAACGGCATGAGTTAACGCATCCATGCCAGTTGCTGCTGTTAAAGCAGCAGGCATACCAACCATAAGTGATGGATCATTAACCGATAATACCGGCGTGGTATGTTTATCTACAATGGCCATTTTTACGTGCCGTTTTTCATCGGTAATAATAGCAAAGCGTGTCATTTCTGATGCGGTACCAGCGGTGGTATTAATGGCAATTAACGGCATTTGTGGTTTCTTAGATTGATCTAGGCCTTCATAATCCGCTATTTCGCCACCATTACTTGCCACTAATGCAATGCCTTTAGCGCAATCATGCGGAGAGCCACCACCTAATGAAACAACAAAATCACAACTGTGCTGTTTAAGTACCGCTAAGCCATCATTAACATTGCCCACCGTGGGGTTCGGCTGTGCTCGGTCAAATACAATACTTGCGATTTGCTGTTGGTCTAATAAATCAGTAAAACCTTTAACCACACCTATTTTATTCAAAATATGATCGCTAACGATTAATCCTTTTTTAAATCCCTGTGCTTTTATATAGTTAACAGCCTCGGCTAAGCTACCACTGCCCATAACGTTTAAAGACGGCATATAAAATGTTGAACTCATCATAATCTCCTTTAGTTGGCTTCAATTGGCTTTAATCTGCTTACACTTTTGTAGCATGATGTGGAGCTAAACAATTTGATCTAAAACATAGCTTATTCATTCAGCAATAATTCGCGCCTTTGTGCTTACTTGGAAAGTTTTAAAACAATTAACTAACGTAAATGTGAAAAGCTCGATAAACTTGCCGAGAAAAATTTTTATCAAACCTCATTAATTTAATAGGAGCACTTAGTGCCAACATCTTTACCTACGTCAAATAACACTATTACCGCACCCATAGCTGAAAAAATTCCACATGAAATGGTCATACATCAACACCAACGTGTAGACAATTATTATTGGATGCGTGATGACCAACGTAATGATGAAAAGGTAATTGCTCACCTTAATGAGGAAAATAGCTATGCAGATGCCATGCTAGTTGAGCAGAAACCTTTGCAAACATTACTGTTTAACGAGTTAAAAGCACGCATTGTAAAAGATGACAATACGGTTCCCGCTAAAGATGGTAAATACTGGTATCACAGCGAAATTAATGGCGAACAAGAGTTTTCTCGCTATTATCGCGCAACAAGTTTTGCCGGTGACAACAAAATGCTGCTGTTAGATGTTAACGAGCGAGCTAAAGGCCATGACTTTTATGATTTAGCTGATATCTCAATCAGCCCGAACGATGAAATTATGTCGATATCTGAAGACACGGATAGTCGTCGTATTTATAGTATTAGTTTTAAAAACTTAGCTAAAACAAAAGCTAGAGAAAGCTCAATTGACACCGATAATGAGTATTTAACCGATATTCTGCTTGAAACTGAAGGACAAGTTGTTTGGGCTAACGACAATAAGACCGTATTTTATGTTAAAAAAGATCTAGATACCCTGTTGGGCACGCAAGTTTATCGTCATAAATTAGGCACAGCACAAGCTGACGACGTACTGGTTTATCAAGAAGATGATCATAGCTTTTACATGAGCTTAGACAAAAGCCGAGATGAATCACAACTGTATATTTGTTTACATGCTACTGAATCAACACATTATTTAGTGTTAGATGCTGAACAACCTGATGGCGAGTTTATCGATCTATTTCCTTATCAAGAGCAACATGAATTTCATGCCGATAAAATGGGCGAGCATTATTACCTTGTTACTAATTATAAGGCGAAAAATTTTCGTTTAATGAAAGCAACTGCCAAGCAACTTGGTGATATTGATAATTGGCAAGAAGTGATAGCCCATCGAAACAATGTGCTACTTGAAGGTATCGAACTATTTAAGCGTTTTATTGTTATTACTGAGCGTGAGCATGGGCAAATTCGCTTTATTGTTCATACAACACATGGTGAAAATGCTGGTCAACAATACCCATTACTATTTGACGATCCTTGTTATTTCGCTTGTCTAGACGATAACCCCGAGCCAAACAGCACAATGGCGCGTTTATATTATTCAAGCTTAACCACGCCAGGATCGTTATTTGAATTTGACCTGGCAACGGGTCAACGCAAGTTACTTAAACAGCAAAAGGTGTTGGGGGCTTTTGATAAAGAACATTATCAGTCAGAACGCATATTTATTACTGCTCGCGATGGCATTGAAGTGCCTGTATCGTTAGTTTACCGCCAAGACAGCTTCAAAAAAGATGGTACTAACCCGCTGTTACAATATGGCTATGGCGCATACGGTATTACTATAGATCCTAATTTTTCCAGTGAAATTTTTAGCCTACTCGATCGAGGTTTTGTTTACGTTATTGCCCATGTACGTGGCTCAGAAATGCTTGGCCGTCAATGGTACGAAAACGGTAAAATGGCAAATAAGCAAAATAGTTTTAATGACTTTATTGATGTGACTAAAGCCCTTATTGCACAAGGTTACGGTGCTAAGGATAAAATTTTTGCTTCTGGCGGTAGCGCGGGTGGCTTATTAATGGGCGCAGTCGTTAATCAAGCACCTGAGCTTTATCTCGGCGTGGGCGTACATGTGCCCTTTTTGGATGTGTTAACCACCATGCTTGATGAAAGCATACCGTTAACTACCAATGAATATGACGAATGGGGTAACCCGAACGAGCCACACGCTTATCAAAATATATTAGCATATTCGCCATACGATAATATTAGCGCACAGCCCTACCCTAATATTTTAGTGACCACGGGCTTACATGATTCACAAGTACAGTACTTTGAACCGATGAAATGGGTCGCAAAAATGCGAGAATTTAAAAGCGATAATAATTTATTACTGTTTAAAACCGATATGGATGCTGGCCACGGTGGTGCCTCAGGGCGCTTTAAAAGCCTGAACGACAAAGCCCTAGAAATGAGCTTTTTTATCTCGCTACTTTCAGCGTAAACCATTGCATTACTGCTAGTTTTTTAGCTTGCTAGCTGTTTAGTTTAGTTTAGTTTAGTTTGGTTTAAGTTTAGTACAATACAATAAGCCGATAGTGTCAACCATCGGCTTATTTTTATTAAACGCGTAAGCTATTTGTACAGTAACGGCGGTATCTGATAAGGCTGTTAATGTATTTAGCTCATATGTTGCTGCTGGCGCTTTAAGGATTTATTTTTAATAACTAACTGTGGTTGCTCGGTTGCATAAAGCTGCAAGCTACTAAACAGGCTTTTTAATTTCGCTGCCTGAAAATCTTGTTCTATAACGTCAATAACCTTTTGATGTTTTTCTGGAAAAACAGCTTCAACTGCTTGCGAAAGTAACTCAAACAGCTTTTTCAGATTAAAATTATGAATTTGACCCGTTTTATTAAATATCCACTCAGTGATCGCCATAAAATCATCAAACGGCTCATCAGATAACATATACGGTAGTGCGTATTTAAAACGGCCAGAGTTACCGATCATATCCCAGTAGCGCGCAAAGCGATTGATACGTTGCATAGTAGCAAAGCTAACTCGGTCAGTACTTAAAATGTTAAACGGTGGTAACGGGTTAAAACGAAGGTCAAAGCTTTCTGTGTGGCGAATGATCGGGCTGCCCTTCAAGCGCTTTAATATCCCCATTTGAATTTCATGTGGTCGACAATGATAAAGTTGATTGAAGCTATCTTTAAAACTATCAAAGGTTTCACCGGGCAAACCAAAAATTAGATCAGCATGAATATGGGCGTGAGTATTATCTCTTAACCACAGTAAGTTTTCTTTTGACTTAGCATTGTTTTGTTTACGACTAATATTGGCTTGCACCTCAGTATTAAAAGTTTGTATACCTATTTCGAACTGTAAACTGCCCTCAGGAAATTGTGCTAACAAGGCCTTTAATTTTCTAGGTAGGTGATCAGGTACCACTTCAAAGTGCAAATAAAGATCGTCTGTCATGCGGTCTAAGAAAAACTGCATGATTTCCATCGTGGTATTAATGTTTAAGTTAAAGGTTCTATCAATAAACTTAAAGTTACGTGCGCCACGGTTATACAGAATTTCCATTTGCTCAAGAAACAGCACTATTTCAAAAGGTACTGAGTTTTTATCTAAAGACGATAAACAAAATTCACATTTAAATGGGCAACCGCGCGATGCTTCAACATACAGCAAACGGTTAGCTAAATCTTCATCGGTATAATATTGATATGGCGAGGCAAGATCTTTTAATTCAACCGGCTTTGAATTGAGAATTTTTCTCTCTAATGGTGCATCAGCGATAATATCTTTACACAATTGATAGAAACTTAGATCAGCAGGCCCGGTTAACACATAATCAGCACTGGCCACTATGGCTTGCTGCTCTGTTTCATAACTTACCTCTGGCCCGCCTAATACTATTTTAATCTCTGGTGCGATTACTTTTAACAAACTCACCACATCAGTAGTTTCAACTATGTTCCAAATATAAACCCCAAAACCGACAATATCAGGCTTAGACGCTAAAATTTGTTCAACAATATCAATAGCACGGGTTTGTATAATAAATTCTTTGATTTCACAAAACGGCTGTAACTCTTGCATATTCGCGTATAGGTAACGCAAGCCAAAACTGGTATGAAAGTAACGAGCATTCAGTGTTGCGAGCACAATTTTAGGGGCAGATTTATTTATAATTTTCTGCTTATGCAAGTTCTTGTTAGCTGTTTTGTTGGGTGAACTATTGAGTACTTTGTTATGAGAGTGACCTTCAGTAATATGAATTTGTCTAACTGCTAACTCTGGGGGATTTTGTTGCGCTGCCATGAAATGTCTTAAATGCCTTTAATACTATGGGGGCAATTATACGGTGATTAGCGGGATTTTTCAGTAACATTAATTCAGGGACATTAATTCAATAACATTAACTAAGTGACACGCCTAATAGCACTGATTATTTATACAGTTACGCTTGTGTTTCAGGACTTTATACAAAAATAGTAACTGTTTTTTTGTTTGTAACATGCTGCTGCACTACTGACAAACAACTGAATTAAAATAAAAAAACACTAAATTAACAAGGTATTTATTAATAACATTAACCTTATTAATAAAACTGTGTATATTTGAGACGTTATTAGTATTGTGGGATTTTTAGGGAAGAAATGAAAAACAAAAAGCCAACAATTATGGGAATGGCTGAATTTGAGCCATCAGATAAGTGCCCTCGCTGTCGCTTAATTATGTATCTTGGCAACAAGTGCCCGCACTGTAGTTATCATTTAAACCAAACAGTGCAAACAGCTCAAAAAGTATTTTGGCAAAAATCTCGTAACAAAGGCTACATTAATGGCTTTATATTTTTTGTTTTTGCTTTATTCATCTTAACATTGTTATTTAGTATATAGTTTGACCAAGAAAACAATTAGGAAAAGGAAGCATTATGCAATTAATGATTAATAACCGTAAAGTTGAAAACCCACTCGCTGCTATTGCCATGGTTTTATTTGCTTTAACATTTGTTGGCGTCGTTATTTCCTTAATTTTGTTAGTGTTACTGCCACTAATTGGTATTTTTATTTCCTCCTTTGTGGCATTAGTTGTTGTGGTGGTAATGCCGATCATGCTTTGGTTTGTGTTACCGGTGCTGTTTATTACCATTATTGGTTGGTTTTTTGGGCATTTATTTAAGTAACCTGAATTCTGGATAATGAGTGCTTGATATTCATGTGATTCAAAAGCTTAGGTGCCAAAGTAAATGCTATAGCAAGGTGAACATCACTAATAGACATCATCAATGCTTCATTTTATGCCATTTCCAAGGCAAAACGTTTATCAATAGCGGGCTATTTATCGACGTTTTAAGGCAGACAATGGGTTAAAAAGGAGGGTTGAGCAAGTGCTGCTTATCCAGAATTCAGGTTAAGTAGCTTAACAATACGTAATTAACGCATAGGCTTATAACTTGATACTTCTTTGTTGCTCAAGTTGCACAAGAAAACTTCTTCACTTTCGTCGCCATTATTTCTGTCGAGTAAGCTTTGCCTTTGTGCGGTTAATTTTTCCAGATTTTCGTCTATCTTTTTAGTCAGCGCTAATTGTTGGTCTTTTCGGATCAAGCCTTTGTCTGCGTCATTATCGACTTCAGTTTGAGCAAGGTTTAGAATTTCCATTCTTACTTCAACTCTTTTTACATCTAAAAAACTAATACCCAATCGATTATATAAAATAGCCGTGTTAACTTCGTCGCGATCAATTTTAACCTCAATCGGTACCGCCATAATTTTATCTATGGTGGCATTGTGATAATCATTGGGCGCTAACAGTTTATTTTCAAAATTAGTTTCATCAAGCGCTTTGCTGGCAGCAGTCTTTATTGACTCATAATGAGCTGCGACTTCTTCAGGTTTGATATTTGAAATATAACGAAGGTTTTTAATATCAGTCATATCACTTGGCTTGGGCGCTGCGATATTATCAATAGCAGGCAGTGATTGTTTTACTTGGTTAACATCGCTTGCAGTATTGGTTTTAAACAACGCCTGCATATAGCTTTGATTATTAATTGAAATAGACATAACGATGATATTTCCTTATACGTTTGCTTTTATTTGCAGCGAACATACCTGCAAACATCATGCATGTAGACAGCAAAATTTGCGCCAACAAAAAGTTAACGATAAAAGGCCATATAACTATAAATAATTGTAAATCATTAGCTTAAAGAGTTTTTTTTAATAACCTCAGCGGCAACTCTTTGGAGTTACTCGGTAATTTTTGCCATTGATAGGTCAAAAGTTGCCGAGCGTTTACGATATAAATGTATTTCGTTTTTAGGTTTTTTTAACAAACTTGGCTGTTACCATGATTTCGCCAACACCGTCTACTTTACAATCAAGCTGATGATCTTTTTTATCAAACACCCGCCTGATCAGCGCTTTAGTACCAATTTTTATTACTTGCGAACTGGCTTTAATTTTTAAATCTTTAATAACGGTAACTTTATCGCCTTCACACAGCAAAGCGCCATTAGCGTCTTTAACAGCAATAATGCTATTTTCTGCAACTTCTTTAGGATCCCATTCAAATGCACACTCAGGACAAATAAGTAATTGTTGCTCTTGATATACGTATTCACTTTGACAGTTTGGACAAGCAGGATAAGACATTGTTTATTTCTTTTCGGTTAATGATGAACGATTCATTGTTGTAACGAGTTTATTTTAAGTTTCTGTTTGTAAAATTTTTTATAAATAGATTTCATGAGAAAAACAAGCAAGCGCAAAAAATTTATACTCTGAAGTTAGTGATTAATGTTAGCGATTAAAATCAGCGAATTTTATCGCCAAGTTAGCCGCTATTTCATATTCACCCTTTAACTTTAGCACTTCAATTATACATTCAATGGTACACAAGCCGCCTTCTGGCTGGTTAGCTCTTAGCTTATACGATGAGCTATTTTCAGTTTTTACCGTAAATTGGGCAGCTTGTTTTAAATAAGGGCTTTGATTAAAAATTTTTTGAGCTTCTTGCCATGTACTGTCAATAATAATGATATTGTCGTATCTATCAAGACTCATCGAATCGGTTATTGTGTGCTCAGGTAATGGCTCAACCGATGATATTTTCGCGCTAGATTGGGCGTTTGAATACAATAATATCGCGGCATTATTCGCTATTAAACGAGTCAGCAGTGCTGGCGGATTTACACGTTGCCAAACTATGCGTTCAACAATTTCACCCGCATGTTGCAGTGCAATAGCGCCAGTATTAGTTACTCGGCGCAATTCACGTTCATGGGTTAGCAGAAAAATTTTCATTGTTTTGCTGTTAATGCAAGCAACACTTTTTATATTTTTTCCCACTGCCACACGGACAAGGATCATTTCTGCCAGCCCGAGGTAATGAACTTACCGGAACGCTGTTGTCAATAATGGTTTGTTCATCGTATAAAATAGAGGACAATAACCCGCCTTCATCCATTAATGAATCAAACCCTTGCGTATCGTCAGCTTCTTCGACCATTAGTTCACCCGCTTCATCATAGCTTTGCCAACTGCTTAATGTTGCAATCAAATCAAAGTTAGTATTTACGATTAAACCAATTAAAACTTTACAACCATGTGTATTATCCCAAGCGGCAACTTCTGATAAGGTAATACGGTCTGTATCAAAGATGTCTTTATCTAACATCGATTGAAATTGCGCTTTAAACTCATCAAGTTGATAAACAATGCAGTAATCAGCTAATACACTGATTAAAAAGTTATTATTAGTGCTTGGTAGCGCTAAAAACGCATTTAACCAACATGTGACATGCGATGATATTACGGTGTTATCTATCGTGCCCATTTCATATTGTGCAAATACAGCTTCTATCGCTGAAGCCTTACAATACATGGCTTGATGTCCTGCAACTATATAATCAGACAACGCTTGCGTATTATCGTTGGCAACGTTATAAAATAATGTAGCTGTTAGCTCGGTCAATGCATCACCAAAAACGGCCTCAAGAGGCGTTAGAAAGCTATCACTGCGAGAAAATAGCGCTAAACATTTCGATAAAGCTGGCGTGTATTTAAATTCAGCAAGAAATAAAGTACCAAAAAATAACAGCGCATTTTCTTCATCCGTTAACGAGGTTTCATCAGCGATAAATTTATCCATCAAGCACTCTAGCTCAGGATAAAATTTTGCCCAATGGCTTTTAACGGTTTCAAGGGCTTCTACAGGTAAGTCATTACCATGTGCATCACCGATTACGACTAAAGCTTGTTGTAAGTTCATGTATCTTCCAGAATTAATCAAAAATGTTCGGCAAGTGCCAAGTACCACTATATTAACACTTTGCTTGTAGCTTGCCATGTCATCAAGCACCAACCAGATAAAATAACTAATTTTTAGCAGTCATCATTTATTTCATCATTCTCACCGAAACAAAATACTGTTGATAAACCCTCAGTATTAGCCATCAATAAAACTAATAATTGTTCAACTAGAGATTATGTCAGTAATAGCGTTATTCATAATCGTTAAGTAAATGAGCATAATGCACACTTCTGCCAAGCTATTACGGACGTAACAATCAATTCGAACTGATGTTCACATCAATGGGTTCTTCTTGGTTACTAAAATAAGGGTTTTCGATTGTGATTATTTTTCTATTTGATAGGTTTGCACGAATAATATCTTCTTTGTAATATTGATTATAAATGGCTTTAAGCTCACCATTTTTTTTCATTATTTTTAGACCATATTCTAACCTTTGCGCTATTCGTGGGGCATTGTTGGACACGTAAACATATGACTTACTAGGAATATAAAGCGCAAGTGTTGGTTCAACAACAATATTATTTAAGACGTCACTTCTATTTTCAAGTTCGTTGTAAGCTTCATATACGGCTCGAGGGAAATAATCAAATCGGCCTCTATTTAGCATTTGAAATAAGCCTTCAAAATCACTACTAGTCAGCACTTCAATATTTATCTCATTAAAGATATCATTAAGTGCCCACCCCCTTTGTAACCCCGCAGTTAATCGTTTTAAATCAGATAGCGACTCGATTGCTTTGAACGCATCAAGGTTGCTTTTATTAACCAATAATAACCGATAACTAAGTTGACCAAATCGGATGGGTATTTTTATGGGGGTTGCAAACTTATCCCAATTATCATTTGCTGCTGCGATAAATACGTTGATCATTTCTCCTTTTTTTATCACACGTAAAGCTCTAGCTGTTGATAACTCGACATTTAAAAAATCTATAGTATAGCTGCCGTAAATTTGCTTTGAAATTTCAAGTGCTCGTATTAAAACCTCATTTTTGTGCATTGTCCTTTTATCCTCACCTACTGTAGGACTATGCATTTTTATGTGATCTATAGCCTGAGCTTTAGGAGTAACAGCAAAAGCAATAAAAGCAATAAAAGCAATTTTTATCACGTACATACTGATTAAATCCTTTAATCAAATAGAACATTTTTATAGTATAGATTGATACATAAATTAAGCTATTTTATACAATACACTATGTTTGACGGTAAAATATTTGCTTGAACTCTATGTATGGGCGTTGTGCTTCAAAGCCACTTTAACCCCTATATTAGTCTCTACAATAGATATCTAAAATGCAAAAAGGCGCTAACCTTTCGATTAGCGCCTTTTCTAAATGTGGCGGGAGGAATGGGACGAGTATGGGCACTGGTTATATTCAATAAAATTGCCATTGAAATAATTTTTAAATCAATTATTACTAAAATTTGTACTTTCTTTATATTGACTATTCTCTATAAGGAGAATAGTCAATATAAAGAAAGTACACTAAAAATCACAAAATTTTATGTAATTATTAGAAAGGCTAATGCATATATCCTTGTCCGGTGCATCAGTGATGTAGCTTACATAACTTATAATTTCATGAAGGTATTTTACAACTATTGTAATTCTTTAATGATTTTTGCGATTGAATTTGAAACAGTACCATCTTTTATATACTTCACCACATTTTCTTTATTGTCACTTTTAATAGAAAATTTACGTTTATTCAACTCATTGTCTATTAATATAAACTCATGATTTTTCAATATTTGAATTAACCTTTTATAGTTAATATTACATTTATTAATAGCACTAAACCTTGGCAATATTACCTTATGCTCCCACTGTCTACCAAGTCGCCCATTACTTACAAATAAATGGAAAAAGTCATGCAAAAATATTTTGATTTTTTCTAATTGGTTATGGTTATTTGAAGATATTGCCTTTAGTGACTTTTCGAGTGAAGAGTCAAAGTTACAGTCAATAAAGTTTGCTTTGTTTAAACCTGTATTCTTGTGTTTTCCATTTAGGTTTAGTAATTCTGAGTTTATGAATTTTGTTTTATCATTAAACTTACACCACCAAAAATTATCATAGTTATCAATTACTGAATTTGATAATTGCAAGTCGCTAAAATCAAACTTGATTTTTTGATCAACATTTATATCAATAAGACATAAACCCTCAATTTCCCCTGCTTTAACTTCAAATAAGTCTTTTAATAAATTCGTATTAGCAACAACATCATTTGGATTAAATTTATGATTAATCGCCAAACATAAATTAAAAATATTACCTACAATTTTATTGGATTCTGCATTTTTATAATTTAATTTAATTTGTGATATTACATCAGACACTAATAAAACATCATCTGTGTCCCAATGTTTTATTCGATTTGTAGTATCTGTGTTCAGTGCAGAGCCAAACCAGCAACTTTCACTGATAATATCAGTAAAATGATCTGATACTGCATTTTGATCGTTATCAAAATTAAAATAAGAAGATAAATATATACTTTTAAATAAATCGGACAAAAAGTCATACTTAAAAACGACAGAAGAATCTAAGCACTTTAAAAAAGGATGCGACTTAAAAGCCTCTACACTTGTTTTGTTTATACTTTTACCCAAAGACTTTTCTATCTCGTGCTGTAAATGAAGTGCTTTTACAGTTCCCCTTTTTTGAACGGACAAATAAATAAAAAATTGTATCTGTTCTTCAACAGATATTTGGCCTACACGCTTAATTTCTCTATCGCAAACCCGATATGTAATATAATCATTTTTAATTTCACTATTTAAATACTTTGAATGTAGGTCCGATAAATCAAAATTTATTGTGTCATCCTCACTATCAATAATAGATCTAATAATATCTAAAACATATGGATGATAAATATGTTTTCCATCATTACTTGGAAATTTGAAATCATTTGCAAGTTTAATAGCTTTCTTAATTTTTGTTTGTGCCTCTCCAAAACTCTTATTGAAAAACTCCTCTGTTTGCTCTTCACTGAATGGTTCTAATTCTATAATGGAAAAATTATTTTCGACAAAGTTTGTGTTATCCCAAAAGTATGTTCTACAAGTTATGATCACTTTACCGTTACATAAATCTGTTGTTGAGGATTTTATAGATTTTAGAAATTCAGAAACATTAAAATTGGGGATTTTTGATATAACTTCATCCAATCCATCAATAATAATTAGGATGTTACCCGCGTCTATATTCAGCTGAAATAACTCTTCAGATAATTTCTCTTGGATATTATCTGTGATATCAAAGAGTGCTTCATAAAAATTATATAAGTTTAAATTCCCTCTGTTTTTATTTTTTAATAAACTATCTTTAATTAAGATGGAGTCAATAAATAAAACATAACGTGAAGGATTCTTATGCATTAGCTTATCAGCGAAATAATGAGCAAGAGTGGTTTTTCCTATACCTCCACTCCCTTTAATAACTAATATAGGGTCGTCAACTTGGTTATACCAATTATGAAAATAATTTTTGACTTCACTATTTTCTGAATCATTATTTAAAATAGGTAATATAAAATTACTGATGTTTAAATATTTTGAATCATCGTCCAAGATAACTTTTGGAGTACAGTGTTCTCTTATGAAATCATCAATATAAAATAGACTTATTGGTTTAAATTTGTCATTGATATTCTTTTTTCTTCTTTCTGTGATTTTTTGATCTTTTTCGATAGGAATAAAAATCACAAGGTTCTTGCTTGAAATAAGTTTAGGATGCTGATCTTGAAGCTTTTTTAGTGTTTTTGTTTGATTTATACCTTCATATAAATAAAGATAATTTGTTGATTTCTGAATTACACTATCAATCTCTTCAAATAATTGATAACCAATCTTGTTTGTTTTATCTTCAAACGTATCTAATTCAGTAAAGTTCGAATTTCGCTTATACAATTTCAGTATTTTTTTAAAATCAACGTACCCTTTAAACTCTCTTTTATCCAATTGCTGTCTAACATTGAATATAAACTCTCCACCATTATGCCCCGATATTTGTAATGGACTTCCTTGAGGTGTTTGAAATTGATTTATCTCAAATCGCTTTTTAACATTTTCAATTATTTCGGAAACCCTTAAATTTTTAGTTGAGTTTTCTAGAGCATCAATTAAAACTTCCGCAAAAAGCGTATTTGAATAAGCGTCAGAATCTTTTGCCTCATTAAATGCAGATGCTAAAGCCCATCTGGATTTTTTTTCAAAATATTCCTCAATGCTCTTTGTTTTCCCTGACCGTAATAAGCTATTAGAAAAACAACTGTCTGAAATTAGAAAAATGTGTTTACATGCAATTTTTTCTAAATATGCCGTAATTGTATTATTAGGAATATAGTCCGTGTAATGATCAGCTTCATGAGGAATCCAATAGCCTATATCTGAACTTTCATCAAAGTCACCGTGACCTGAATAATAAATAACTAAGTTATCATTTTCGTTTAATTGCTTGATATAAGATCTAAAGGCATCTTGTATATTTTTAGACGTTGCATTTTCATCAGTTATTTCATAAACATCTTTTTCTTCAAACTCAAATTTTTCAAGAAGTATGTTTTTAAAATCAGTAATATCTCTTATTGAGCTTTCTAAATTTGCTTGGTGAGAATAGGCATTTATACCTATTAAAAATAGTTTATTAGACATTTTATTTATTTAAGACATATGCATTTTTATATACAAAAATAAGTCTTATCCAGTTAATTTTATTATTAGAGGGAGAGTAAACTTCATTTATAAAAAGATTACAAAATACAACGATAGTTACTATTTAATGTTGTACTATCAAGCTTTAAATTATTTAGAGTAAATTTTCCATTTCACTACCTTTCCTTCTGCATAACTCAAAGTAAATAGTGTCTACTACTCACATAAATTAATCAAAAAAATAAACATCTAATTAATGATTCTTTATATTAATTAGATGTTTATTGCTACTTCTGGTAATTGATCAGATGATCTTTCTACATTAGCAAAATCATCCGCTAATAATAAATTTTCACCTTCAATTAATTTGTCACGTTGAATGGATAATTTGTCCAATAGGAAATTATGCTTAATTTCGAAATCTGTAAATAATTCTTCCCATAAAACAACATAAACATCATACTTTCCTCGATATGCTAAATACTTTTCTCCAAAGTGTTTTAAATTGTTTATTTGGTCTTCAATAAATTCACTACCATCATATTTATTTCCTATTAAATAAAACTTCCATGCTTCTTGTTTCGTATTAAAACCGTCTATAGACTTAATTTGCTGATAATAATTAATAACCTGATCTATCTCTTTTTTACCAAGCCTGATATTTGTGGGGTGCTTTAATTCAACTACAATGTTTTCAATCTTGTCATTATAAATAGTTCTTGTAGTTAAAAATAAATCCATTTCTTTTAGTTTATGCTCACCTTCAACGATTTCCTTTGTTTCATTATCTGGTTTTTCTCCGCGTAACAAATATGAATATCTATCAAGTGCCTCTTGAAATTTTGGTTCTGCTGCTGTGACTAACTGTAAATGTTCACCAAGAAGCCAGTAACACTTTTCCATTTTAGCTTGTAAATGGGGAACTTCTTTTGCGTACAAGGTTTTATCAAATACAAGTTTCCCCAAGTCTTCAACAGAGCGTTTACGATCTATTATTAGGTCAATAGATTCAATAATATTACCTAATTTGGTCACATTTAACTGCTTTGCAAATTGTTCTCGTTGTGCTGAATCTATATCTATAACACTTTCTAAAATAGTAAAAAGATCATCAAGTTCAGAGCCACTTAGCATTAAATTTAGAAATGCGACAAAAGTTTTCTTTTGTGTTTTATTTAAGTCTTTAAATATTGACGGTTCAATTTCGTACAATGACTTGACAGTAGATTTTAAATCCTCAGCCCTTAAGGATTCATATTTATCATTTGAATTATAATTAGGAAAAACACTATTCTTTTCATATTCTTCGACCAAGTCCTTCGCAAACTGATGTAGAAGAGGAGTTCGTTTGCTCCGAACATAAATATCTAAATTTTTTGTTAACTCTTTGAACTCATTATCTGTCACCGATGCATTAAAATGATCCTTTGTTTCATTTTGTTTGCCAATAATGAAATTATCAAAATATAAACTATTAATGGTTAAAGAATGATGAAAACTGTCACCTTTTCGATTGAATTTTGTAGTCTGATAATATTTAGTTTTGTGATCTGATGAAGTAAATATATATCTTGAAGGTTGACGGTTTGGGGCTGTTTTCCAACGGGTATAATTTACGTTAAACTCAAGATTTAATATTTTTAGAACTGTAGTTTCACGATCTCCAATAAGATCCTCATAGTCCAGTGCTACATTATTTATTTTTATGCTATAACCTAGGTCTTTATATAACTCTAGAAACCAACAAAATTCTTTCTTTATAAACTGAACTACATGTGAATCAAAATAAAATTTAGAAAACTTTTTATCTATTTCTGTAAATGTAACTATGGTCCCTGTTTTATTAGCTTGAGATAGTGCCGTTTTAGTTTTGTCAAAATCATCTAAGGCATCACTATTCACATTGATAGAATAATCAAAAAAATCTTCACCCTTCTTATATGTAGTAGTCCATTTAGCATATCTAGAAAAATGATAAAAGGTTAACCTGCCCAAACCATGTTGGCCATGTATGAGGGTTGTGTTATTTATTTGTTTATAATCTTTTTTCTCAGACTTTAGAACTGGCTCAAATTTATCTACTAATAAATCAAAATCTATTCCTGAACCATTATCCGATATGCTTAGATTACTGATGTTTCCAGAATTGTCATCATGTGAAAAATCAATATTAATGGAAGTTGAACCCGCATCAAATCCGTTCCAGATATACTCGGCAATAGACTTAAACGCTTTATATGATTTTAAGCGGTTTTTAATTCCTTTCGTGTCAACTTTAACTTTTGCCACAGCACACCCTTGCTATTTTATTGTTGAGAGTATTTAACCATATTAATGAAAGGTTATTAAGTTATTTAATAAAACTAATAACTTATATTTGAACCTTACATCATAATCATAGGGTCATTACTTCTACCTATCTTGAACATATAAAAACCTTTTTTGTAATTTCAAACAAGTATTTCTGAGTATAATATCTGAAGTTAAAAGCCTTAGATTTGTAGCAGAATTCAACATAAAACTTGCTTAATAATAATTCAAACAACCTACTTTAACGACATTCCTACAGTGTGGAAACGTGCTACATCCCCAAAA
Source organism: Cognaticolwellia aestuarii (assembly GCF_002000025.1). Taxonomy (GTDB): domain Bacteria; phylum Pseudomonadota; class Gammaproteobacteria; order Enterobacterales; family Alteromonadaceae; genus Cognaticolwellia; species Cognaticolwellia aestuarii. The sequence goes on along the minus strand of NZ_MUZV01000006.1, from coordinate 36,376 downwards.
CTCATTACCTGTATTTTTACCTTTGGTTGCTTTACGTAACACCATTTCAGCACCACACTTTGAACAAGATTTGGTATCAGATTTTTCTTCTATAATTTCTCGAACATGCTTAACGTGTTGTCGATTAGTTTTAAAACTCCGTTCTAACCTGCCACTTTCAATCTGTTCAATAATACTTTGTGTTTCTTCTGTATTAAAAACAATGTCTGTTTTACTTTTGATATATCTGATTCCACCACGTGCGAACCTAACGTTGTCAGGCATTTTTGATTTAAAGGTACTGTCACCAATGAAGATGATAACGGAGAATATAGAGGTGTTATCATTACTGTTATCAGTAAATAAACAAGCTTCTAACGTTTTGACATGTTTATAGTTTTGGTGAAGTGGGTTCTGAAATTTTGATTTATGCTTAAAGATTTGTTGCGTCCATTGTTTTTGGTTTTCGTTACCAAAAATCCACCCTTTCATATTTTTGGTTTCAACAACAAATATGCCGTATTGAGACACAATAATATGATCTATTTGCGTTGTGCCCTGCTTTTTACCGTCAGTAAAGGTTGGCAATGTCACATTTTTAATAAGATGATATTTATTTTTATTTAAGAACAATTTAATCAGTAAGTTCACTTGCCACTCACCAAGCACACCTTTAAACCATGCAGATTTGATAATGATAGCGAATAAACATATAGGTATTAAATACCAAGCTGCGTTGTACATCATGTTTAGGTAAATATCTAAGTTCACTTAATTTGCCTTGTACTTGCGTATATCTCTTACCCATGTTGCAGAGCCATGAGTACGTTTCATTTCGAATAAGTCGATTGCAGTAAACAAATCACTCAACTTTTTAAAACCATAGTTACGAGGGTCAAATGATGCATGGTTTGATATATGAGACCCAATAGTTCCTAACTGTGCCCAACCTTCATCATCTTCAGATGCTTCTACAGCTTGGCGGAGCATATTCATTAACCTAGTATCACTTTTAATACTTGGCTTTCGTTTTTGTACTGGTTTTTCTTCTGTTTCAATATCGTCTAGGTAAAGGAACTTTGAACAACTGTTGACGAAAGCTGAAGGTGCTTTACGCTCGCCAAAGCCAATAACAAATTTGCCATCAGCTAATGCACGCGTAACTAGGGGAGTAAAGTCACAATCAGATGAAACAAGGCAGATAGTATCAACATCTTTAGTGTAGAGAATATCCATAGCATCAATGACTAGTGCTATGTCTGTGGCGTTTTTGCCTTTAGTTAAATCAAACTGTTGTATAGGTTGTATGGCGTATTCGTGAAGAACATCTTCCCAGGGTTTAATACAAGGGCTTTTCCAGTTACCGTAAGCTTTACGAATGTTTACAACACCGTATCGAGCTAGCTCAGATAATATAATATCAATTTTTGCTGCAGGCGCATTATCAGCATCAATAAATAAAGCGATTTTTTCCTTATCCTTCAAAACTTGATTCCTTTCAATATTTTATATGTTACCTATTTATGACATAGCATAATTAAATATCAATAATTTTATTGTATCAGATTGTATTCGTGAACAATTTCAATTAATTCTACAGTTTATCGGTAAAGAAAATTTGATATGAACCAAGTAAATAACAAAATTATTAGGTTTTTGTAAAAGCTGTATTTTAATGTGGCGGTGAGATAGAGATTTGAATTCTACTCGAAGGTCTAGCGCTACAAACCCTGTTTAAGACTTGTCACTAAACTCAAAAATGAACACCCAGATAGCAAAAAGCCCATCAATCTTGCGATTAACGCCTTCTCTAAATGTGGCACTGAAATAGAGATTTGAACTCTACTCGAAGGTCTAGCGCTACAAACCCTGTTGAAGACTTGTCACTAAACTCAAAAATAAACGTTCAGATAGCAAAAAGGCGCTAATCTTTCGATTAGCGCCTTCTCTAAATGTGGCGGTGAGATAGAGACTTGAACTCTACTCGAAGTTCTAGCGCTACAAACCCATTACTAAAATAAATACCCAGATAGCAAAAAGCCCGTCAATATTGCGATTAACGGGCTTCTCTTAATGTGGCGGTGAGATAGAGATTTGAACTCTAGAAGGGCTACAAACCCTTGCCGGTTTTCAAGACCGGTGCTTTCGACCACTCAGCCATCTCACCTGAACTCTAAAGCATTGCTGCTTCAGAACGAGGCGAATATTAAATACCTGAAGCGCTTTTGTAAAGTGCTAATTGCGCTTATTTTGCATTTTATTTAATTTTTTGTGCCAAGTGCTGAATAATTCATCAAATATCAGGTTTTAACTGCCCCTTAGATGTTTATTTGTTCATTTTTAAAACGTACGATTTGTAACAATCGTAACGATCCGTATTTATCACGGCAACTGGTATACTATGCTACTGCATATTTACTAGGAGGTGTTGTGCCAAAAACTAACCAATCTGTTGCTGATCGTAGTCTGCTGAGTTTAACTTGGCCTATTTTTATCGATTTATTTTTCATTTTCATGATCAATGTTACTGATGCTTGGTTTTTAAGTCGTATTTCTGATTCGGCTGCCGCATCTGTGGGTGCTGTTATGCCAATATTAGGTATTGCCTTCGCACTTTATAGTACATTGCATCAAGGTGGCAGTAGTGTTGCTTCGCAACGAATTGGCGCTGGTGATCATAAAAAGCTAGCCACTACCTATGGCGCTTTGTTTGTTATTCTTCTATTTGGCGGTATGTTCTTAACCGTAATGATGTTTTCATTTGCCCCTACTTTTGCACAGTGGATGGGATTAAATGACAGTATGGCTGATATGGCTAGCATCTACTTAAAAACCATTGGTATGGGAACATGGATATTAGCCATTAGGTTCGCTGCTGCTGCCATTTTAACCTCGCAAGGTAAAACGCATTGGAACATGTGGTCAACGTTCGTTATGACCGTGGTAAATATTGTTTTTAACTATTTATTAATTGATGGCAAATTTGGTTTTCCTGCTTTAGGTGTACAAGGTGTTGCTTATGCGTCAGTTATCGCATGGGCGGTAAGCTTATGTTTCACCTTAGTGATTATTATCAGGCATTTAAAAATCAACGTTGCGCTTCCTAAAAGCTGGAATTTATTTAAGAAAGACAGTGCGCCTATTTTAAAAATATCAATGCCGTCAGTGCTAGAGCCTATGTCGTGGCAATTAACGCAAATTTTAATGACTGTGATGATCGTCACTATGGGTGAGCTAGCATTAGCAACGCGCATTTATAGCTTTAACTTGCTTTTTACCGCTATTCTTTACGGTTTTGCCGTTAGTGCGGGTGTGCAAATAAAAGTGGCGCATTATATTGGCGCTAAACGTTTTGATGATGCACACAAGCAGCTAATACTGGGGTTAAAACTTGGCGTTGTTGGCGCGATGTTTTTTGTCTTCACTTTATTAGCTTTCTCAGATCAGCTATTTGCGCTATTTACCGAGAATGTTGATATTTGGGCATTAGGTAAGTTAATACTGCTAGTGGCCATTATGGGCGAGTTTGGTCGAAGTTTTAATTTAATTGTTGGTTCGTCTTTACGTGCTTCAGGTGATGCGCGTTACGTGTCAATTGTTGGCTTTGTTTTAATGTGGTTTATTGCCCTGCCGTTAGCTTGGTTATTAGGGCTACATTATGCTTATGGTCTGGTAGGAATTTGGATAGCAACCAGTTTAGATGAATGTATACGCGGCATTATTGCTTTTAAACGTTGGAATAGTGGTAAATGGCGCAGCAAAGGCGTATATGCTGAAGAACTACCAGTACATGATCCAAGCTTAAATGAGCGCGTTGATTGCCAGGAAGCTAATGATTGTCGTGATGTTTTTAACCAAGAGCCTGAAAAATCAACAAATCATAAAAGCTAAACCTATGGTGGTCGCCATAATTTATCAACATAGGCAAAGCTAATTAACCATCAGAATGAACAAAGCCGCTAAACATACTGTTAGCGGCTTTTTGTTGTTAGTATTTTGGCAATTAGCCTTTAATAAGGTAGTAACCTTTCGTTGTTAACGATACGGTTATTGGTTGCTGGCTGCGGTTTTTCCAATACCAACCATGCACGCCTTTAAAAGGTGTGGTTAATGAACCTTTCATGTTGTTTGACGTTGTAATGGAGTAACTTTCAAAATAGCCTGTGGTGTCGCCTTCTGGCTCGCCGTGAAAATCAAAATAAAGCACTTCGCCATCGGTTTTCCACTCATATTCTAAATGAGCATACTTTTCCATATAGAATTTATATTCTAAGCCCTTACCTGCGGGGATCACAATATCAATACTGTCGTTACGTAATACATGAATTTGCTGACCGCGATCAACCACTAAGCTTGGCGACTTTTCAGAGGCTTGAGCAATAGCCGTTAAGCCTAGCGCTTTGCCAATACCTGTTGGGTCAATGTTATATTCTGCCGGTAAAATACAGGTAATAAGTAAAACAATAGCAACAATAATCGCCATCATGCCTGCTTTGGTTAACGTGCGTGTGCTATGTACAGGAACTTTAAATTCATTCATTTTCTATCCAAATTTACTTTATATGTTGGGGCAAGTTTTAGTTTTGCCGAATTTATCAGAATTATTTTACATATTGCTGCGCTAAGTGATGAAGTAGCCAGTAAGCTGTAGCCCTATTAGCATAAAACCGGCACTCATTAATGCAGTATTTGTTAGCGTTGCAAAGTGTAAATAGCTTTTATGCCTGCGCCAAAAACTTAATATTATTAACACTATGGCTAGCGCTATAAACTGGCCTAGTTCAACACCTATATTGAATGAAATAATGTTACTGACTAAACCATTACTCGGTAATTGAAACTCTTGTATTTTAGTGGCTAAGCCAAAGCCGTGGAACAAACCGAAAACAATCACGGCAATTTTTGTATTGGGTTGGTAGTGAAATACGCGCTGAAAGCCACCTAAATTATCAAAACCTTTATAAACCACTGACAGGCCAATGATAGCGTCGATGATATAAGGGTTAATGTTAATATGGCTAAGTACGCCAAAGAGTAAAGTTAAGCTGTGTCCAAGGGTAAATAAGCTTACATAAAGCAAAATATCTCGGCCGCGAAACAGAAAAAATATCACACCAACAAGAAACAATAAGTGATCATAGCCTGTTAGCATATGTTTAGCACCAATATACATAAATGGTATTATGGCAACACCTTGATTTGTTTCTAAAAATTGTCGAGTTACTTCATCTACACCATGTGCCGATACCGATAAGGAACTTATCATAGCGATAAGCGGCAATAGCCAAGGCAGTATGTTTTTAACGATGTTGTACACGCATGTGTCCTTATTTGAAATAGCAAATTATCATGGCTGTTCAGCCAACGTTTATACACTATGCTTGCCTGTAATGGGAATATAATTACCTTTTTTAGCAAAAGTGATGCGCTAAGCTCTATCTCCTGTCATAAAAATAATAAATAATAGTTTACCCTTATCTCATTATTACTTTTGCTGATGAATGACACACTGCAAGTGATCAGTTTACTTGATCTTTCTATTGCTTTTATCCCGGTGCTTATCGCGATTATTTTTTTGTATCTATGGTCATTAGATGTAAAACAAGCCAGTTATGCCCTTTCACGTATGCTAGTGCAGTTATTGCTGATAGGTTATGTGCTGAGCTATATTTTTTATTCTGATAATGCTGGCCTAATTGTCGCTATTTTATTTGCGATGGTGACTATTTCTTGTTGGATAGCATTACGCACATTAAATGAATACCGCATGTTGTTATTCAAACAGGGATTTGTTGCCATTTTATGTGGTGGTGGCTTTACTTTAGTTGTGATCAGCCAAGGAGCATTATCAATAACGCCTTGGTATCAACCGCAAGTAATTATTCCATTGGCGGGGATGATATTTGCTACAGCGATGAACAGTATCAGTTTAAGTGCTGAGCGAATGTTTTCTGAAATTGACAATAAAACCCCGTATTTATTAGCCCGAAAACATGCGCTAAATGCAGCAACTATTCCGGTTATAAATTCTTTATTTGCTGTTGGTTTAGTGTCAATTCCTGGCATGATGACAGGGCAAATTTTATCTGGTGTTTCACCATTAATTGCGGCCAGATATCAAATAATTGTAATGTGTATGATATTTGGCTCTGCAATATTGTCTACGGTGATTTTCTTATTGTTATCTAAGCCTAAAATACAGCAAATTATCACTACAAAAAGTAACGCGTAATCGTTTTTGTTATGTACTGACAGCGTCACTAATTTCTACAAACCCCTTTGCCACTCTTGCCTGAGCGGAATTGCTTGCGGTTGAGTAATTGCCATATTTACTTTATCGAGTAAGGCTTGCTTGTCTTTACCTAAAACACCTTTTAGCACCAGGTAATTAGATGCGTGATCAGAGCGAAAAATGGTTTTATCTAAGGTTAAAGTCGTTAATAATGTTGCCATTTCTTGAAACAATTCTTGTTGATTTAACTGTCTAAAACGGCCGTTAAAATTTTTGGCAAAACGCTCTTCACCTAAGGGAAAAGATACCACTAAAGTGGATAAAAAATCAGGCTGTGCAGCATTCATTAATTTGGCTGAATTTATCGCATGTTGTTGCGAAAGTTCGGGGCCACCCAGACCGTTTAAAATCATTACCGATGATTTAATACCGGCTTGTTTTATTTTAGTCAGTGCGGCTAAAGAGCTGTCAAAACTCTCCCCCTTTTCAATTAACGTTAGCACTTCATCGTCGCCACTTTCACAACCGATATACACGAGTGTTAAGCCTAAAGATTTCAGCTCAGCTAATTGTTCAACCGTTTTGTTACCTAAATTACGTGGTAAACAATAACTCGATACACGGGTTACTTGAGGTAAATGCTTTTTGATCAATAAAAGAATATCTTTTAAGCGCTTAAAGGGCAGCATTATTGCATCACCATCAGCCAAAAACACCCTGCCCACTGGCAACTTAGATGCCACTATGGATAATAATTCTTGCTCAATAATCTCGGGCTTCTTGGGTTTGAATTTTTTATTGTCGTTGGTATACATGTCACAGAAGGTGCATTTATTCCACGAACAACCGTTAGTCACTTGTAATATTAAGCTTTTCCACTCACTGGGCGGACGAAATACAGGTTCGATATAATTTAATGGGTACACGGAAAGTCTCGACAACAAAGTAGCAATATTTAACGACATATTATATTTATGACACTAAATTTAGCTACACAAATTACAAAAAAACCGATAACACAGCCAGCATGTTATCGGTTTAAGTAAGCTTATATCGGTTAGGTTTGGTTTAACCGATGACAGCAAATTAAAAAATACAATGTTTTGTAAAATCTTTAGCTTCTGTTGCTGTCCAATCACCTTTTGGTTTGTCTTTTAATTGTTTACACCAATCGTCACTACCTACTTCTGGCGCACAAGCTGTTGTTAACAATACGGTGAATAGTACTAATGATAATTTTTTCATAATGTTCCCTTAGCAGTCTTTGCTGCTTGTTTAGTTAAATTCATTAACGCTTATCATGCGTTATAGCTTTAATAAGATTAAAATATTGGACTTAAGATGTTGCCATCCGCATCTTCAAAGCGTCCAGCGAGTATGGTAATTAAGTCTGCAACCCACCAAACTCCCAAACCGCCCAAGGTAAATAACATAAAAACCCCGCTCCGCTTTTTACCATAAACGAAACGATGAACGCCAAATACACCGAGTAATAAACAATAGATAAAGGCGAACAAGCCTTGTGCGTTTTTACTGGCAACACCGCCAAAAGCACTGGGTAAGTGTTGCTCTGCGCCACAGTGTTGGCAATCTTTAGCGCTATCAATGATGTGATCACCACAATAACGGCAAAAAACTGTTGTACTCATGCTATGCCCTTTTATTAGTTTAATATGTCTTCACGTAATTATTGCTAAACTGACAATATAATATTTTAATGTTGAAATATAAGGTAAAAACAAATAAAAACATAGCACTACTGTTACTTTTGATGGATTAATATTATGTGCGTTACCTTTCTTACTAAGCAGTTTGTGCTGTAATGCTTATGACTTATTTCGAATTAATACCTAGGCGATTAGGTTATTCATCACAATGAAACCATATTTCAATTTCATCGGTGGCTTGTTCAAACTTAGCGCTGTGCTCAACATGAGCGGGCACATGGTACCACTGGCCGGTTTTGATTCGTTGCGTTTGTCCATTCATTGTTAACAACAATTCACCACGGGTGATCACGCCGTGATTATCTGTGTCGTGTTTATGCGCTGGTATTTCAGTTCCCGCAGGATAAGAGGCAAATAAAACATCACTACCATTTGCCGCTAATTTATACGCGTCGAATCGACCATCATATAACGGCAAGGCTTTTATTCTATCTGGATAGTGTCCAGCCATAAGTGTTCCTCTACATTAGATAGTTACTGGTTTGGGTATATATCAAAACAGATAAAATTGTGCATAATTTGAGATTATTTTTCTTTTACCGCGATATAAATGTCAAAAGATGTTGGGCTTTTATAATGTTCAAAATCGGTGGTATAAGCGCGTTGGTAACGTGCGTCTTGATCATTACTGAAATATTCCCAAATATGCCCCCAGAGTTCTATGATAGCGTTTGGTACTTCGCCCTGGGTTGAAAATACATAATATAAGCCCGGCGCTATGGTTAATGAGCTTAATTGATCATCGTTGATTGGTGTGTCTGTGGCGGCAAAAACACAATATTGACCACTAAAATCAGACTCGTAATCAGTATAAACACCGTAAACGTTTGATTGCTGGGTTAATTGTTTGCCTTGTTGGCTATAGAACTGGGCCCACAGGTCGCCTATTTTAGCTGTTGTCGGTTGCATTTCTTCTAGATTTGATGTGCGAACTGAATAACCAGTTAATTGAAAAGCATTAACTTGTATGGGCTGCATCTAACTATCCTTGTACTTATTTATTATAGGGTTTGGTGCTGTTTGTGGTTTGCTGTTTGTGGTTTGCTATTGGCAGTACATACAGCTGTAAATTAAAAAATAAGCGTAGTCAAATATGTGTAAAAATCAATGTAGTTTCAGATAATTAGTTTGATTTTAGCCATTTATTAATAATGTTGTTTAATTATCCCAACTTTTTAAATCACTGTTCGTTTGAACAAGCACTTTAATGACTTTTGGCTCAACGGCTTTTTTACAGAACGTTAAGTGAATATTTAACTGATAAATTCGGAGTTGTTGTTGATGATTGTAAAATTGACTGGAACAGAAAATCTGCTAGCTAAGATGAAGATTTTGCGCGTGACTTGTGAGGTTAAGCATTAAACAGAAGACGATTAGGATATTTTTAATGGGGTATAATACCCTTTAATCGCCTTTGTTAAATCAAATAGTTTTTATTCTAAAGGCTTAAGTTTTAATACCAATGCCGGGTCTAATCTGACATTAAACCAATTTATTCGCCAATCAAGGTGTGGCCCTGTTGCTCTGCCGCTTGCGCCAACCGCAGCAACCACTTGCCCTTTGCTTACCTTATCGCCAACTTTTACATAAGCGTCACTCAAATGTAAAAATGTTGAACTCACACCATGGCCGTGATCTATGATCATTGTGCCGCCTGAGTAAAACATATCAGGTACAAACATAAGTACCACACCATCAGCAGGTGCTTTCACAGGATCACCGGTATTGCCCGCATAATCTAAGCCGTAATGTGGCCACTTAGGTACACCGTTATAAAAACGTTGACTGCCGTAAACACCAGTAATAGTGCCTTCAATTGGCGCAATAAAACCTTGAGCAAAAGCCGTTAAGTCACTGTCGATGGTGCGCGCTGCTTTAATTTTTTTATTATCTTCCCCAACACGAATATTGGCTTTTTTGTTGGGATTCATAATTTTCTTTGCAATGCCTTCAATTCGTTGAATATTATATTCACGCTTTAAAGGTTTTAAGGTGCGTTTTTCAACCTCACCTTTTGGGCTAACAATAGTTAATACGCTATTGTTTTTTTCATCGCGGCTAAAACCTAGTACATAGTCACCTGAAGCCGATACTTTAATAGCTTTACCGTTAAGGTGTACCTTATTTTCGGGTGCTGTTTTACCAACAATTAATGCACCTTGAAAGAATTGCTCAGTTAATTGTGTTTTTGCGACAACAACTTGCGAGATTGTTAAGCCACTCACTAAAACCAATGAAAATAATAGCGCAGTTAACCTAGCCATTGGCAATTGCTCCTTTTGCGACACCTTCAAAGGCAACCACTTTGAATTCATTATCTGGAGATTGCTGTTTTAGCTGTCGTAGAATGAAGTCAGCTAATAATTCGACAGTAGAGTCGCAATCGACAACATCTAAGATATTGCTCGGTACAGCAATATCAAAACGACCTTGTGGCGCAAAATAAGAAAACAATTGCTGATCAGCACTTAAGTTTTCAGTGGCATTAGCAGACAACTCAATATCAGCTAAAGCAATGCGATCAGCCTCGCTCGCTAAATAAATATCTTTCCAACGTAAGCTCCATGCTGCTTCTAGATCTGCAGAGCGTTGACCATTTTGGTAAATATGAATTTTGGACCGATGACCATGAGCTATACGCTGACAATTACCATCGTGAAGTTTTAAGCCATGCGTGTAATGATAAAAAGCGCCATCAATGTTTTCAGCACGCAAATTTAACGTTAAGCCTTGAACATTTTTAGGTAATTGCTCAAGAATAATCTCGGTTAAGTAGCTTGTTACCGATGCTATATCAATTTTATCAGATGAAATTTTAGCAAATGCACAGCGAGGTGACTGTAAATTGTAACTGCCCTGCATGGATTTAAAATCAACAAATTCATGACCTTCACGATAAGTTGAATCGCTAACGGTTATGGCATTATCTAACATAGGTAGCAATAACTTATGATCAACGGCATCATCAATAATGGCTTTAATTTGCTTTTTAACAACAGCGAAATCAAGCACCATGCTCATTTCATTTAAACTACCATCAAGCAATACATCAACTATCCAGCTTTCACCAACAATACCGCGCTCAGTACAACAATAAGAAAAGTCGATTACGGTTAAGTCATTTACAAATAACTGCATTTATAATCTCCTACAACTTTACTTGCCAAGCAATGCTTTCGCTTGCTCGAATTGGAACAACAACATCATCACCAAACGCCATGGTAGCAGGTACTGGCCATGCGGTTTTTTCTAAGGTGATTTTGTCTTGGTTAATCGGTAAGTTGTAAAAGTTAGGGCCATTTAAACTAGCAAATGCTTCTAATTTATCAAGCGCACCGGCTTGTTCGAAGGCTTCTGCATAAAGTTCAATGGCCGCATGGGCAGTATAAGCACCCGCGCAGCCACAAGCTGATTCTTTGGCACTTTGTGGATGTGGTGCGGAATCTGTACCTAAGAAAAACTTAGCACTACCACTTGTAGCAGCTTCAATAAGTGCATCTTGGTGAATATTACGCTTGAGAATTGGCAGGCAATAAAAATGTGGGCGTATACCGCCAACCAACATGTGGTTACGGTTGAATAATAAATGATGAACAGTAATTGTTGCTGCAACGTTATCACCGGCAGCTTTAACGAAATCAACCGCATTTTTAGTAGTGATATGCTCTAACACTATTTTCAAGGTTGGATACTTGGCAACTAATGGACGTAATATGCTATCGATAAACACAGCTTCACGATCGAATATGTCGATAGCGTGATCAGTGACTTCACCGTGTACCAACAATGGCATATTAACTTCTTCCATTGCTGCTAATACTGAGGCAATGTTATCTACATTGGTAACACCAGAAGATGAATTGGTTGTAGCACCTGCTGGATAAAGCTTTGCGGCATAAACTATACCAGATGCTTTTGCCGCTTTAATATCTTCAGCTGTTGTTTGGTCTGTTAAGTACAACACCATTAACGGCTGGAATTGAGCGCTTGGCTTAGCGGCCATAATGCGTTGGTGATATTGCATTGCAAGCTCAGCATTGGTTACTGGCGGCACTAAATTTGGCATGACAATCGCGCGACCAAAATAGCGGCTAATATCAGCTACGGTGTTAGTTAAAGCGGCGCCATCGCGCAAATGTACATGCCAATCGTCTGGACGTGTGATTGTGATAGTCGTCATTTTATTTCCTATTAATTCTTTGCGTTCTACGGCCATTTTCCAGGCCGTATATTTGTGTTTTACTGCGCTAACATATTAGCTTAGTGCTAAAAGTCATTTTCTGAGTCTTCGTTACTTGACTCTACTGCCATTGTTGCTGGCTGATTTTGTTTCGCGTTGTTTTCTAATAAGGCAAGTAACTGGGCTTTTAAGTTTGGTGGTACTTTAAATATAGTAATGCTTTCGTTAGCTTGGTTATAAACTACATCTTGACCCAAATGGCTGCGCTCAAAACTTAAGCTAATACCATTACCGTATCCTGAATATTTCGTGACTTTGTTAACAACAGCTTGATCATGAGGGAATGACTCCTCAATTGGGTATGATTGCTCTTGGCAAAATTTGTAAAAGTCTTGGCCATTTTCTTCAGTTTTGATGACATCGCCAAGTTCTTGTAACGATACATCTTGGGCTGACTCTTTTTGCTCTTTACAGTAAGTTAATAATTCTTTTCGCGTTTGTTGTTTTTCATCAGCGTCAAATTGATTAACCGCAACAAAGTCTTCTACTGCTTGTACTAATGTTTGCGTTTGCTCTTTTGCGTTTAAACCTTCTTCACAACTTAAAAAGTCTAAGAAAAAGTCAGAAACTTTACGTCCCGCACGGCCTTTAATAAAAGAAATATAACGATTACCTTCAGCATTATCTTGATAATCAAACAAGTCTATACGAGCGGCTAGCTGTAATTTACTGGTGTCTAAATGTTGATCGGCAGAAATATTTAATTCACCGTCAACAGAGTAATGCTCTGAAATTGGAATAATAGCGGCTAGTAAATAACGGCCTCCCATATACTCGTAATGACAAACAATTAAATAGCCAGTTTCAGCAAGATCGTATTTTTCTAATTCGTTTTTAAGTAAATTTGCTGCTTGGCTGCTAAATTGGTGAAAACTTTGTGCGTCGCCCAAGTAGCTTTCCATAATATCAACAAAACGAGCGCTATCGCCCTCAGCTGGCATGGAAGAAAAATGTCCGTATGCTTTACTGCCCTTACTGTTGTAAATTTTATGTAAGGCATCAACAAAATTTTCAATTTTGCTGCTCGCGGCGACATCTTCAGGCCCTAACCTGAGTAAAACTTCACCAGTTTCTTCTTTTTTAGATAAAAAATGCAGTGCAATGTTCGAAATTATTAAGCTCATAGATAAAGGTCAGTATTATATTGTTCGGGCATTTGATAAACTTAAGTCTGTTTATTAAATTACCATTAAGTGTTTAAGATGCCTATTGTATCCAAGTATTCCAACGAACGTGTAGAAAAAATTATTAAAGATTTGCATAATGTACTCGTAAAAGAGTCTGCAACCCCTGATCTAGCGCTAATGTGCCTAGGAAATACCTTAACAGAAATTATTGTAAATAATATTCCAGAAGAGCAACGTGAAGCTATAGTAGACAATTTTGCCGGTGCATTAAAACAATCTATACAAAATTCTAAATAAAACGTATAACTTAAAAGCGACAATGACAAACAATAATAAGAGAATTTAACGACGCAATGGTTTCATTTGAATCAAAACCCTATAGTAAACGCCTATTACAATTAGTTAGTTGGAGCCATTGGTTCACCTTTTTTAATATTATTGCTGCGATATTATTATCGTCTATTTATATATTAAGTGAGACGATGCCTGACACCTTATTAGGTAAAATCTATTTGGTTACGACGTGGTTAAGCCACATGGCGTTTTTAACTTTTATGAGTTTTGTACTCATTTTGTTCCCGATCACCTTATTATTTCCAAGAACGAGGTTTATACGGGTTGTCGCTTCTATCATTTTTACCGCCGAGTTATTACTCTTATTACTCGACGCATATATCTATACCCGATTGGGTTATCATTTAAATATATCCTCAAGTGCCCCAATACTTGAGCTTATTAGCAATGAAATACAGCAAAATAGTCGTGCATTCTGGTTTGTTAGTTTAGTACTGACCATGGTGATTTTATCTTTTGAACTTATCACCTCAAACTATGCATGGAAGCATTTAAAAGAATTACAAAAAACAATTTTTGCCAGGTTTATTGTTATCCCGTTAGTGGCCTTTTTCTTTTTAAGTCACATTGTTCATATATGGGCTGATGCTAACCTTGAATATGACGTATTACGCCAAGATACCGTATTACCGTTGTCATACCCATCAACCGCTAAAACCCTATTAACAAAATATGGCATGTTCGATGAAGTTGACTATATTGCTCGCCGAACCAGCCCACTTGCCTTTACGGATTCAGTACCTCAATATCCGATTTACCAAGGACAATGTCCGAGCGATAACGCATTAAAACAATCTGTTTTTATGGTGATATCAGATCAAACATTGCAAGTTAAGCAATTAGATAAAATTAAGCATAGAATCAAGCAAGGCAAACTCTCGCTTGATAATCATGTCGATAACGCGTTACCAAAAGAGGCTTGGTTTAACCTGTTTTATAGTTTACCGAGTATCTATAAAAAAGCACTAACAGAACAACAAGCACAACCTTTGCTATTGCAAATTATGGCGAGGAAAGATTTAGCAAAATCATTTACCGTTGTCGGTGAAAGTAGCAACGAACAAGCTTTAAAAGACATGAGCTTATTCACGCTAACCGATAAATTATTTCCAGAGAAAACCAAGTTAGATGACATTTCAAGTTTGATATTTGCCGATAAACTTAATAGCTACGCACCGGGTTTACATGTGTTCTATTTTAAAGGCAATAATAGTTATCAGTTTGAGTTATTTTTAGACGCCTTGATATCAGCGCAAAATAAGAAGCAGCAAAAAGATATTCTATGGATCAGCTCGATTGGCAATCATACGTTTGACACAAGTTTATCCATTAAACCAGCCCTACTGGTTTTGCCGGAAAGCAAAAATAGATCTATTGGTAAATTAACAAGTCACATGGATGTACAGCCAACATTAATTAAGCGCTGGCTATCGTGTGATATTGAAGCTAAAAGCTACAGTAATGGTACCGATATTAAAAAGTTAAGTAATGACCGTATCATCGCTAATACAATGGATAATGGCATCGTCGTTTTCAATAAAGATAAGTCAATGTTTGTTGACCAAAACGGTAACTTCCAAAGCTATTCTATTCAACTTACTGCGCCTATTACGGCTAAACCTGACTTTCCACTGATGATTGATGGTGTGCACTTTATCAAGCAATTCAGTAAACAAGGAAATAAAGTACAATAATTAGGCGCTTAACGAGTAGAATGTGTTTTTTAATTGCATTTAAAGCATAAATCATTATCATACCAACATAAGCTTTTATCCCCATTAAGCTTATATTTCGGGGTATAGCGCAGCTTGGTAGCGCGTGCGTCTGGGGGACGTGAGGTCGCAAGTTCGAATCTTGCTACTCCGACCAATCAAAAATAAAAAAGCCTTGTTTTTACAAGGCTTTTTTATTACCTAAGTTTTTACCTAGCCTACTAACTACAAGGTAAAATATTTACCACTAATTGGCGCTTTAGGTTCATAGAAGAAACTGAGCTTACAATTTCTCGCATAGACTTGATAATAACTATCAGGCCTAACGAAAATATTACATTGATGACCTATAACAGTGGTCTACTTCCCAGCCAAAACCTCAAAAACAAAGTTATAAAAGCGTTAAATTATTATTTTGTTCAATATTAGTTAGTTTTAGCGACATTTTTATCACTGAAATATTTGCACTCAATCACTGATCGTATCTCAACTTATCCATATAATGTTTATCTGATGATTTTTTCAGTAAAATGTATTGAAATGTATATTGCTACTTAATTCATTAATAATTGTAGGTCGGGCTTTAGCCCGTCAAACTAGAACTATAACCGGCATAACGGCCGACCTTCAAAATATAATTATTGCCAATTTTATCGCGGCCTTTCTGACTTTCAACCTCTATAAGCTCGGCTTTTATGCGCTTCAATAACTTATGGCTGGTTGGTATTTTATCGTTTCGAAGTTGTACCAACATGCTGCGATAAAATTACAGTTGATTTAGGCCTGTTTTACCTTCTGAGCCGCTCAATGCATACCTTGTGGTAGTAGGTCAGTTTTGGTGCCTGTTTGTTCGGTCATTTTAAAAACGGTAAAGTGGACAACTCGTTTAAGTAGTTTAGATACCACGCACAGCCTCGCCTAGCGTGTTACACATTTTATTAAAGTTTGGCTACTTATTCATTGTTGTACAAAGTGTCTCTTCATTTGTAGGTGAGTCTTTAGGCTAACATTTAAAATTGTTTAATAATTTTTCGGGCTAAAGCCCGACCTACAGATATATTGAATTCCAATATGGATATTTTTTTATATCCTTAACTAGCCCTTTTCTTAATGGGTTAGCGACTATATACCGGGCGATATTCTTTCTATTTTCTTCTTCACGTAATGCATGATCATAAAAGGATGTTTGCCATAGTTTCCCTTTACGGCCTAGCTCAGCATTTATTTTATACGCTGTGGTGCCTTTTAATTCAGCTATCACCTTTGATAGCTGCACCTTCTCGCCTAACCGTAATAAACCATGAAAGTGATCAGGCATTAATACCCATGTTAACCATTTACATTGGTTCTTTTTTTCATTTACTGCGATATGTTTGCAAAACAAGCGTGCAATTTTAACATCTTCAAATATTGATGACCTATTATGGATATTAAAAGTTATAAAATATTCTGTATTTGCTTGTGAGTATCGTCCTGTTCTTAAGTCATTCCATGACATCAAGCCACCCTCTATTTTTCAGATTAAAAGCCCGACCTAAAATGCTTAATATAGGTTAGCCTTTTAGCTAGCTACTGTAATCTAAACAGGTTGCTCTCATATGTAGTTATTTACTAGCAAGTATCATTAGCGTAAAGCGCTAAAAGTACCTAGGTTTACTGTCGAATTGTACCGAGTTTCATAAAGTAGCTATGATTAAGCTCATCATAAAACGCATGAACCTGAAAGGTTACAATTGTCTTAGCACACTGGGGGCGCACATTGTGCTATTTCAGCTTCAAGTGTTACTAGCTCTGCTCTATTTTTTACAGGCATACTTTTGGTTAAAGCCAAAATTTCGACAACACTGAGCTTTTTGTTATGTAACCTTGTCGGTTTTTTGCAAACCTCAAAGACACCTTTTAAGCTTTTTTGGAAGTAATACCTAAGTTTTGGATTACTGGGATCACTTACATTTATGGAAATAATAATGAATTCGGCATCCACTACTCCAATTTTATCTATAAGTTGGCTAGTTGGTACCTTCCCCCAATATAGTCGGGGAAATAAACCGTTGTAGGGTAATATTTTATTTATCATGGAACTTAGTGAACAACCATTAAACAATTCGGCAGTCAGTTTTCGAAAGTTTGTTAGGTAATGAAAATCGCTGTTCACTTTGTTGAGACTATTGGCTGATACCACACCTTCTGGAGCAGAGATGCTTTTATACTGGCTGCGCTTGGCAATATCTAAAAGATCAACCTCAGGCAATTGATGCAAATGTACTTCATAGCCTTTTTTATGTTTAAACTTGTTGAGTGTTTTATTGTTATTACTGACTACGACGCATGTAATTTCTTTTTGGGGAAACAACAACTGTAACAGAGTAAACTTTTTTTCGAATTTTCTTTCACAGCCTTTAAGACTTTGTGGGTTTTGTATTAATGTACATTCATAAAAAACAAGCTTACTTTCACTCACCTTTATTGCATCGAACTCAGCCATTGATACACCATCGCTATTGTAAATGCACTTGCCGAACTTATCGCAATAAAAGCCTGTTAAAATAAATTTTTTTCCTTTAGGTGCGTAAGCGTGTTTGCCTACCAACTTAAAAGTATCATTGTTATTTTTTGTCAATTCGTTGATCAAGTATTCGTAAAAAGATGCTTCATAAACTTCGCCTTTGAAAATCATTTTAGGCTTTTCGTCATGCGGAGACTTAATAAAGTTTTTTGAGCTGCTGTAATACTGTTTATATAAATTCATATTCATAATGGTGATAAGTCGATAAATTGATTGTGATAAAACTCATGCAGCTTTTGTATTTATTCTTATCGTTCTCAAATTTTAGACATATTATAGAGCGATCATAAACCATTATTGAGCTTTTAGTTTTCTACTTGTTTATAACGCTAATGAATGCGTTTTTGTCGCTTGGTTTATTATATAGTTTAAGTTTAATAAACCTCAGAGCTACCTGAAACGAGATCGAGAAATTATACAAAAATTAAGACTATCGAGTAATAAGGTAAAAAATATTGAGCTCTCCCGATTTATGAAGCAAGTGTAATCGCTTTATAGGTAAGGTTAATTTGACGTTGTGAGTTTCACTTTCATGGGAGCCTTTCATTTGAATGCTCAGGCTGTTTTCTAGTAGCCCTTCAATTTTTAGCTGAAGTCTTTTCCCTGAAAAAGCCACCGGTACAATATATTCTTCGCCATTAGCCTTTATAACAACCTTAAATTTACCCTCTTCATTCTTGTTAAATTTTAGGTTAATGGAGTGCAGTTTTTCTTGATCAGTTAACGTAAGCGAAAACTGTCCGAGCCTGTCGTTTGATTTTTTATCTAAAGAAAAGAGCATTGAAATTACATTAGCATCATCTTTAATATCTTGAATAAATGCCGAACTTGATGACATTTCCCCCGACGGTTCAGCTAAAAATAGTTGAGTTTGCGTATCGGCTTGTGTCGAATATGACATTACAGTCAAAGCGATAGCAATCAGCTTGGTAAATTTTTTATTTGAAGAAATTAGCTTCAACATTTTGATCCCTTTGGTTTAAGCTTATGCAATCTAGCACTTAATCTTAGCTAAAAGTTAGTCAACGATGATTCTTACTATAAACAAAAATTAAGCCGCGTTTTATAATTTATTTATAAATTTTTTCATTAAATTATGCACTAAGCAAAAACTGTTTAATTTATAACAAAGACAAATTCGTAACATTGCTCGTTTATATTTTATTTTTACTCAATATTAATAAAGTGATGCGCTTTGATTACTCTTGCTCTTGAGTGAAGTGGGTACACGATGTGGTGATGCCAATAGCTTATTATAAGCTTGATTTTTTGAGTATCTAACAAGTTTTAGAGCATGTTTTATATTTTAATTAACACGCTTTTTTTCATTAATTAACTAATATAAAGGCTTTAGAGTAAAAGGTTTTAATATAATAAATTCAAATACTTGCACGGTTATGTGTTACCTTTATCATTCGTAGTATCGACAGTTAATAATAGATTCTATTACTATTTTCTCTGTAAGTTTGCCCCGTAAAGTGTATTTAACGTTATAAGATGCACTATTCTTGTTTACGCGTTAATCTCAGCTGCGCTAACATCGCGCTGAATAATGTTGTTGTTAAGCCACTCATTACTCATTGTCCATGTTCAGTTAACTGAAGTTAAATCAAGCTAAGTTATTAATAAATATTCTCAATGGTTATGGTCAGTTACCGTTAAATTAGGTAAATTAGTGGGTAAACATGTGCTTTAGTACTTACTGCACAAATAATACCCTCAGGACCCTTGTACATGAGAAATAAATTTAACGTCAAAGTAATACTCTTATTATCATTTTTAAGCACTTCTACATTCGCACTTGGCCCAAACGGGCACCGTATTGTTGCTGATATAGCAGAAAACAATTTAACCTCGGACGCTAAAGCGGCGCTGATGCAAATAACTAATGGCGACCCTTTAGCAAAGTTAGCTAATTGGCCTGATGAAATTCGCTCAGATAAACACTGGGATTTTGCTAAGCCTTGGCATTATGTTTCTGTTGATGATGATGAATCTTTTGTCGGCCTTGCTCGCGCTAAAGATGGCGATGTATTGAAAGCCTTGTCTGACTTTGAGCAACAGCTTAGAGACAAAACACTTAGCCGTGAAAAAAAATGGCAAGCACTGGCATTTTATATTCATTTTACTGGCGATATTCACCAACCATTGCATGTGGGTCGCAGAGATGACCGTGGCGGAAATGATATTAACGTGAACTGGTTTGGTAAAGAAACAAGGCTTCATGCGGTTTGGGATTCGTCATTAATTGATAATCAAAAACTCTCGTATACAGAATATGCTAATTTTTTAAACAATTACACGCAAAGCACAGTAGCTACTTGGCAAGCCGCTAACTATTTAGATTGGGCTAAAGATTCTAAAGCATTACGAGACAAGGTTTATGACCTGCCTAAAGACAAAAATATTGGCTATCAATATGCTTACAAAAATACCCCGCTACTGAATAAACAAATGTCTAAAGCCGGTGTTCGCCTTGCTGGCAAATTAAACGAAATTTTTAAAGACGCCCAGTAATACTGAGTATTCGCCTCGCTATCACTTGGCTGTAATGTAATTTTGCATGCTTGAAAGTGAGGCTTGTTCTATAAACATGGATTATTTAATGGTGATGTTGACTCAGGTGTTGTTGACTTAGGTATTGTTGACGTAACCACCTGGAAATTTACTGTTAGTTAACCTTAATCCGTTTTTAAATGCTGTAGGTATCAATTAGCTCATTATGGAAACCAATATGACTACTCTGTTCATTGTGATCGCATGCTCATTGCTTTCAGGCTTAGCAATGGCTTTAGGCGCGGTATTCGCATACTTTGAAAAAATTGATAACCAGTTAATTGAAGATGAATTAAGGCATGGCATTACCGCCTTTGGCGCTGGTGCGTTGTTATCTGCTGTTGCCTTAGTATTAGTACCCGAAGGTATTGAAAACCTAATGCCATTGACGGCAAGTATCTGGTTTATCACTGGTGGTATTTGTTTTATGCTGCTTGATATTTTTCTTAAAAAAATTAATACGCCGGCCAGTCAACTGGCCGCAATGTTGTCTGATTTTATTCCTGAGTCTATTGCACTCGGTGCTGCTTTCGCCACCGGTAACAGTAACGCCTTTTTACTTGCTGCGCTTATTGGTTTACAAAACTTACCAGAAGGTTTTAGTGCCTATCGAGAACTAAATTCAACCGCAGCTTACAAACCGAAAAAAATCATCCTGATGTTTGCCTTAATGGCAGTACTAGGTCCTATTTCTGGTATTTCAGGCTACCTTTGGTTGTCAGAGTTTCCACAGGCTATTTCAGCGATTATGTTATTTGCTTCGGGTGGCATTCTTTACTCTATTTTCCAAGATTTGGCACCACAAGTTAAGTTAGAAAAGCACTGGGCACCACCAATGGGTGCCTTGCTAGGATTTGTGTTAGGTATGCTTGGCCTAATGCTAACAGCTCATTGATTTTATCAATAAAATTATTATCAAGCTTGTAATCGAAGGAAAATATCGTCAATATAATTTTCAATCAAGGTACTATTGTTAGTGACTTGAGCATAGGTTTTTAAACCAATAAGTTGAATTTGTAAAAATCGAGCTAACTCTGCGGGATCTTTATCTTTATTGAGTTCACCTTGGTTTATTGCTTGTTGAAAAATATCAGCGAACGCCGCTTCCACATTAACTAATATTTGCTTTGCGACAGTCAGTAACTCAGGGCTATCGTTTTGTGTTAACTCTGCAATACTTTTAACGATCATACACATGCCATTTGGCGCTGAGTTATCATTGCATACTGCCACACGATTCATGAATAACTTTAAACCTGCCAGTGCTTTAGGTTTTTCTGCTATACAATTAGCCAGATGCTTTGCACTTTCTTGTGCATAACATTTTAAGGCCTCTTTAAATAAATTGTCTTTACTGCCAAAAGCTGCATAAATACTACCGGGGCGCATATCAATAACATCTTGTAAATTTCTCATTGATGTGGCGTGATAGCCTTTTTGCCAATAAAGGTTTTTGGCTTTTTCAATCACTTCGTCGCGATCAAATTTTGCTTTGGTACTCATATCTACTTAAAGCCCCTACTTAATAATAAATAAACGATAAAAATCAAGTAACAGTAACGATAACAGTCATGGTACTCGATTTTTAATTTTATCATTTATCGTTGTTGTACGTCATCTAAATGGGCTTAAGCGCTAAAACTTTGTCAATATCTTCAGCACTATGACGGTTTTCAAGCTGCTCCCAAGCTTCACCCCATGTTCGATTAACGATACAACCACGTTGAACTGCGGGTCTAGCTAGCATTGCTTTAGCCCAACGTTGAATGTGGCTATAGTCTGCAACTTGTAAAAAGTCTTTAGCATCGTAAAGCTTACCCAGGATCAAATTACCATACCAGGGCCAAGTAGCGATATCGGCAATGGTGTACTCATCACCCGCAATAAATTCATGTTTGGCTAACTGCTTATCTAACACGTCTAATTGGCGCTTAGTTTCCATGGTAAAACGGTCAATAGCATATTCAAATTTTTCTGGTGCATAAGCATAAAAATGGCCAAAACCACCACCTAAATAAGGCGCTGAGCCGTGTAACCAAAATAACCAATTCATCACTTGTGTACGCTGCGTGCTTTTTTCAGGTAATAATGCCGAATACTTTTCTGCTAAATAAACTAAGATAGAGGCCGATTCAAATACCGTTTCAGCACCTTCAGGTGTGTGATCAACCAAAGCTGGTATTTTCGAATTAGGATTAATATCCACAAAGCCTGATGAAAATTGCTCACCTTCGGTAATTTTGATCATGTGGGCATCATATTCAGCTGGCTTACCTAAGGCTAACAATTCTTCTAGCATGATAGTGACTTTTTGGCCATTAGGTGTTCCCATTGAATACAGCTGCAAAGCGTGTTCACCTACAGGTAATGTTCTGGTATGCGTAGCACCCGACACTGGGCGATTGATACTTGCCCATTTACCACCGCTTTCGGCATCATGAGTCCATACTTTTGGTGGTGTATATTGCTCTTTCATTTTATGAGTCCTAAAATTTTATGCTTATTCAGTGAAGTTTTGTGGGTAAAGAGCACGTGCTGCTTCATCATCAAAATCAGATTTAAATACTAAATCTTTAGCAATATTGCGTGCTCGTTCTACTGCAGGGCGAGCATTAATATTCTCAAACCAACGTTTGATATTTGGGTAACTGGCTAAACCCTCTTCGCCTAACACTACCGCCGCTTTATCAATCCAGCCCCAAGCAGAAATATCAGCAATTGAAAATTCATCGCCAACGATATATTCACGCCCTTCCATATGTATTTCTAGGACTTGATAATGGCGTTTTGCTTCAAACAGGTAGCGGTTAATGGCATAAGGTACTTGCTCAGGTGCTGCATGTCTAAAGTGAACAGACTGACCAGAAAATGGCGCTAACCCCGTAGCTAAAAACATTAACCAAGACAACATTTCGCTGCGATCTTCTGTTTTCCCCGCCAATGCACCTGTTCTTTCAGATAAGTACATTAAAATGGCGTTTGAATCGAATACCCGCTTGCCGTTATCGACAATTGACGGCGCTTTACCATTAGGATTAATGACTCGATATTCTGCTGTATGTTGTTGACCTTTCAAAGTATCAACAGGTATTAATTCATAAGGCAATGCCAACTCTTCTAGGCACAGAGCAACTTTCATAGGATTGGGTGTTGGGTGAAAATAAAATTTGATCATATATAACCTGTCAATTGTGAAAACCTGAAATGGCGGTTCTTAAAGTTACGACTACTATAAACTGACATGAACAGTCGTTCAAGCAATATTTGAGCGACTGTTCAAGGTTGTGAAAGTGACGGTGGTTTTACCTAGAAAATCAAAGAAAAAATCGATAGTGATTAATTGTTAGCAAGTCGTTGTGGGATGAAACTGTCGAGAATAATTAGATTGCAACACAAGCAAAACTTATTGTAAGCCTTGCTTGTGCACAGTTACTGGTTTATAGCGTGTATTTAACTAACGCAAGATAATACTTGAAGCGAGTCATATGCATTAACGTTCGTCATTTGAAATACTTTCAACATAGGTTAATGACGCTAAAAGTGCTTCATGACGAAAATCATAAATGTTTTCTTTTGGCACCATGTCTAACAAATCAAATTTAGCTAATTGTTGGCGAGTTTGTTCATTAGGACAAAGTATTAACACCGCGCAATTGGCTTCTTGAGCATCTTTAATTGCGTTTTCAAGTGCTAAGCCAACCGTAACGTCAAACATGGGAACGTCAGTTAAATCTAAAATCATCGCTTGGTAGTCACCGACACTGCTATGTTGTCGTGATATAGCTTTTGAAACGCTAAAAATCATCGGCCCTGATAAATAGAAGAACAGCACTTTACCGTTGGCTCTATCAAGTAATACACGTTCACTGTCCGTAAGTGGCACAACATCTTGATCGTTATCACTAATAGCTTTTACTTGTCTTGCTTGCTCTCTACTTAATTGCTCGATAATAATGATATTAGAAATAAATACGCCAAGCCCTACTGCAACAATTAAGTCAACAAACACGGTAAGTAGCATTACCCCATACATGATCATCATGCCTTGTAAGCTGACTTTATGTGCGCGTTGTATAAAACTCCAATCTAAAATATTAAAACCGACATACACGGCAATACCGGCTAGAACAGCCATAGGAATAGGCTCTGTTAATCCGCCAGCCATTAACACCACTAAGGCAAGCACTAGCGCCCTAACAATCCCTGATAAAGGAGAACGAGCGCCAACCTGAATATTGGTAACTGTGCCCATAGTAGCGCCCGCACCAGGTAATGCGCCAAATAAACCAGAAATCATATTAGCAAGGCCTTGCCCGCGAAGCTCCTTGTCTGAGTCGTGCTCAGTGCGCGTTAATGAATCACCAATAACCGCTGTTAATAAAGTGTCGATACAACCTAAGGTACCGAGTACCAAAGCATCGACAATCATGGTCATAAACATATCAGCGTTAAAATGCGGGATAACAATTGATGGTAAACCGGCTGGTATTTCACCGATACGTCGAATGCTGTCAGTGTCAAAAAATAAAACGGATAATATGGTAATAGCAACAAGCGCTACTAACTGCGCAGGCACATATTTACGATAGTGTTTTGGAAAAAAGAACAACACCGCTAGCGTTAAAATGCCTAGCAGTAACTCACTAAAATTAATATTCGTTAAAATATTGGGTAAAGCTGAAATTGTGCCTAAAACGCCACCTGGCGGAGCCGCTTGGCCTAAAAGTGGTGATAATTGTAGAATAATTAAAATAACGCCAATACCTGACATAAAGCCAGAAACCACACTATATGGCATTAAAGTGACATATTTACCAAGTTTGAGTGTACCAATGAGTATTTGAAAGGCACCTGCCATCATCACTACAGTAAAACCCATCGCCATACCCGATTCAGGATATTTTGCCATCATGCTGGTAAGTACCGCAGTCATTATTACGGTCATAGGGCCGGTAGGCTCAGAGATCAGGGATGTAGAGCCACCAAATAAAGCGGCAAAAAGGCCAACTAAAATAGCGCCCCAAAGTCCGGCTTCTGCACCTGCACCAGAGGCAACACCAAAAGCGAGTGCCAAGGGTAAAGATATAATTGCCGTTGTAACACCACCAAATATATCACCTTTAAAACTAATATCATTAAAGCGACCAGCAAACAAAGTTCAATTCCTCAGCTAAATTTCAATGCGGCAATTCTACCAAAACTTTTTCGGGATAAGTATAAAATCAGCGAGAGAACATCAGAAAATTATGCACTGTAAGTGCATTTTACCAAGGACTCGCGACAATTATGTCACTTGCCGCTAAATAGCTAGCAAATAGTTTTAAAAATGGTGACTAATCGCCGCATTGAAAGTAAGCGCTACACACTATACCTAGCTGCTGACAATAATGCTTAGCTTTAACTGCTGACCTTGGCATTGTAGAGTGAATACGATAAAGCCAATAACAAACATAAACTGGCAGGAATAAATAACGCGTGGAATTTATAAAGGCTAAAAAAGAATGCGCCTGAAGTACCACCCATAATAAAACCGGTAATGATCAAAACTAACAACAGTGCTTTGCGTTTATCAAACACTTCGCCCCGCAACTTAGCTCCTAACATAATACCTAAGTCGGTAAATATACCGGTAACATGAGTCGTTCTGATAATAGCGCCGCTAAAGGTGCTCGCAAGAGCGTTTTGAAGTCCACAAGCTGCTGAAGCTAAATAATGCCCATTTAAGGAGTCATTCGTAAGGAAGTATGTTGCACCAACAAGAAATATCACTTCAACATAAAGTAAGCCACTGTAGTTTCTACCTAACTTCAATGCGCCATTACGTAAGAAATAACCGGATATTGCCGCGCCAATAACAAAACTAAGAACCACAATGGATAAATGCAGTACATCAGCGGCTGTTGAATTGAACATTCCCGTGCCAATTAACGTTGCTGTACCTGACAAGTGCGAAATAGATTGATGCTTAAAGCCCAGTAAACCAATTGCGTTAACTAGCCCAGCAATAAGTGCTAGCAAGAAAGAGCCATATTCCACCCAACGGGGTAACTTTGAAATCACTAAAATACTCTCGCTAACAAATTATCAGTTGTTAAATATAGCAGCCAACATGCAAACTAACAGCGCTGCGCGAAGCAAAAATTACAGTTTGTTCTTGATAAACCTTGATAAATATCTGCATGCCCTACTTGTTATCATTTTACGCTCAGGTGTTTAACAATAAAAGCTATTAAAGCAAAAAAGTTGATCAGAACACATTTATGTAAAACAAAATCAATTGATTAGTTTTTTATTGCTCTATTACAGTAGAGTTACTGGTGTTGCCCGCTAGCATACTAGATATCATCTGACTTTTTATTAAAACCGATTGACGATAGGTTTTGGTTGGTATACATTAAACCCAGCGTTAATCGGTTTTGTTTTAAAGGTAGATATTATGCAACTTGGTGAATTAGAAAAAATGGTTTTACAGTACTTATGGCAACATAAATCTGCTGATGTAAAAGAAGTCTACAATCATTTTGAAAAGATTCGAGGCGGCAGTTTAAATACATACCAAAGCACTTTAGATAGATTATATAAAAAAGAGTTGTTGTCTCGTTATAAAGTTATCAATGCGTATCAATATCAACCTAAGATTGGTAGACATGAATTGATTGGGCAACTTATCAAGTCAGTCACCAATGATTTTGTTACCGATGAAAATAGCTTAGTCGCTGCCTTTTCATCTATTTCACAAGATTTTAATGAAGAACAATTAGATAAACTTGACGCGTTAATTGAAGCTCAACGTATAAAGCTAGCGCAGGACAAATAAGTCATGATTGAAGGTCAATTAGCTATCTGGCTCAACATATCGACTATTCTTGTTCTATCGTTCATTATTGCTAACTTTTCTGTATCAGTATTCATTTCCATACTTGCTCAACAGTTTTTAACGATACAAGTTGAGTCACGAAAAATCATTCTTTGGCTACTCGTCATACTACCTTGGTTAGCAAGCATATCTGTTGCCCTATTGTTTCTGAATGGCTATATGACCTCGACCATTTTTGATTCCGAAGCTGAATATGCTCATTGGCATCACATGAGTGAATTCAACTGGTTAAGTTGGCATGGAGCAACGCTAATGATTGCGTTAAGTTGTATGTTTTATTTAGTTGCTAACAAGCTAATTAAACTTAATATTCACCGTAAAAAACTGTTGAGTTTAACGAGCTTATCTCAGCCAATTGATAACAATATTTTTGAAATTCAGGTATCAAATCCAGGCGCGTTTACCGCCGGCTTTATCAGAAAAAAGTGCTTTATCACTTCGGGGATGCTCAAAGAAATGACCCGTGAAGAAGTTAACGTAATTTTGGGTCATGAAAAAGCGCATGCACAGATGAATGATCCCTTAAAAAAATGGTTATTTAGTGTATTTTGTGAGTTTTTCATTCCAACGTTAGCAAAACATTTGAAACTTCATATGATGTTAGCAATGGAACAAGCTGCTGATAATGCTGTAGTGACAAATGAAGTACCTTCCACCTTTGTCGCAGGAACGTTAGTGAAAGTTGCACGGTTAAATGCTAATTATACCCCACTCAAGGAAAATGAACTGGTTGTTAATTTTGGTGCTGATATTTTAGAGCAACGAGTTTATTTTTTATTGGGGCAATTAACTTTAAAACCAGCAAATAAATGGCTAACAGCCCTATTCATTACCTTAATTTTTATTGGAATATTATCCTCAATTGATGGGGTTCATCACATCATAGAAACAGTATTTAGCCACTAATATTAAAGGCTTAACGCGAGTTTTTTTTACACATAAAACCGACTACCAGTCGGTTTATCAAAACCAATTTACATAAAATTATATAAGGGGACTCAATTTGTCTATCTTTGTACAACTGACTATGAAACCGACTGGCAATCGGTTTTTATATCTAAAGAAACTGACTATTTTAGCAGGATTTATTATCCCATTTAGCGTTTCGGGACAACAGACAATAACGCTTAATGATGCTATTGGTCTTTCGTTAAAAC
Source organism: Cognaticolwellia aestuarii (assembly GCF_002000025.1). Lineage (GTDB taxonomy): Bacteria > Pseudomonadota > Gammaproteobacteria > Enterobacterales > Alteromonadaceae > Cognaticolwellia > Cognaticolwellia aestuarii. Next base: position 7,849 of record NZ_MUZV01000006.1, on the reverse strand, counting down.
AACACCCAGATCTAAAGTCCTTTGTACATAAGCTAGATGCTTCTAGAGGGATGTTAGCGCAAGCAGGTGTGTCTAGGCCATTAACTGTCAATATAAATGTGGAAGATGCTCTGGGAACAGGAGCCTATTCTGGCGTCTCGGGTATGCAAACGACGATGAGTATATCATGGCTGTTAGAGCGCGATATTATTGATTCAAAGATCAAGGTTGCTAAGCAAAGTGCTTCGGTATCAATTTTTGAAAAGGAAGTTAAAGCACTTGATATTGCTGCTGAAACCGCAAAAATATTTATCACGCTGTTATCTCAGAAGGAGCAATTAGCACTTGCAAAGCTTACTAGAGATCAGGCACAAAAATTATTAAAAGAAATAAATTTACGTGTCGGCGCTGGTAAAGCAAATATTATCGATGAGTTACGTGCTAAAGCTGACCTGTCAAAGAAAGAACTCGTTGTTGAAGATTTATTACACGAAATTGAAGCAAGCAAAGCGCAATTAGCTGCTCAATGGGTAGGCGATACTGACTTTAAAGTAGACGGGACTTTAATCGGCATTCCTACCATTTCACAGCTTGAGTTGGCGTACGAACAATTAAAGTCTAACCCGCGCTTAAAAGTTTTTGCCTCACAGCAACGTATTGCTGAGTCCAAAATTAACTTAGCAAAAGTTAATGAAAAGCCTGCTTGGACTGTTAATACCGGTATCAAAAGAAATGAAGCGATTGACGATTTCGCATTAACTGCAGGGATATCCATACCGCTTGGAGGAGAAAACAGAAATCGTGGACAGATTATGGCACTGCAAGCTAAAAAGCACCAAAGCATGGCTGAATCAGATGCATGGTTTAAACGTATTTCTACGCAATTATTACTGCTAACTCATAAGCTTGAGCATAACCGGCATGTTATTGATGAGTTGTCTCAAGAAACGATCCCTACACTAGAGCTAGCAAGTGATAAAGCTGTAAACGCCTACAAAATTGGCCGCTATCGATTCGCTGATTTATATATCATTCAACAAGAATTAAACGCTATGCAGCTAGAGCTGATTCAAGCTTATACCAACATTCAACTATTTAACATTGAGTTAGAGCGCTTAACAGGCTCATCAATTTCTATGTAAGAGAGAAAAAATGAAGACTAAAAATATTATTACTGCGATTTTATTGGGACAGTTATCGATAGCGAGCATGTCGGTTAGCAACATAGTACATGCGCAATCAGCCATCGAATCCGTTAAAGAAGAAGTAGAAAAAGGCCCCAATAACGGGCGAATGTTACGTGATGGTGACTTTGCTATCGAGCTATCTATTTTTGAGGATGGTATGCCTCCTGAGTTTAGAGTTTTTGCTACCAAAAGGGGGGCAAAAATTTCAGCTGAAGATATTGACGTGGATGTAAAACTTTTTCGACTAGGCAATGTTATCGATGAGATTAATTTCTTTGCAGAGCAAAACACGCTTCGAGGCGACATGGAGATATACGAACCACATTCTTTTCAAGTGCAGTTAACGGCAAAATATGCAGGTAAGACATATCAATGGTCATACGATAATTTTGAAGGCCGTGTTGCGATAGCAAAACAGATTGCAGATGCAATGCAAATTGAAACAGAAGCTGTTGTTAGCCAGGTTTTCGATGAAACGTTAAAAGTTTTTGGGAAATTAACCGTAGCTCCTAATGCCGTTCGACATGTCAGCGCTCGATTTCCTGGCGAAATTAAAACATTGCATGCTGTTTTAGGACAACGCGTTAAAAAGGGGCAATTATTAATGACGGTTGAAGGTAATGAGAGCCTTCAAACCTATAAGGTTTACGCACCAATAGGTGGTGTTGTTACAGCACAAAATGCTGGAGCAGGCGAGCAAACGAGTGATAGGAGCCTGTTGACTATTTCTGATACTAGCAAACTTATTGCTGAATTGGGTGTATATCCGATGGATCAGGCAAAAGTGAAACTAGGCTCGTTGGTTAATATTTCAATACCTGGCAGCGATAAAGTGATTAAAACGCAATTATTTGATGCTTTATTTAATGTTAATAACGAACAGGCAAAGTTATTTAGAGCTGAGGTTGATAATGCTAATGGCTCACTTAAAGCCGGTCAGTTCATTTCTGCTGAAATACTACTCGACTCTTATAACGTTCCTATGGCCGTAAAATCGGCTGGTTTGCAATCTTTTCGCGACTTCACCGTGGTATATGCGAAAGTTGATGAGCAATACGAGGTAAGAATGTTGGACTTAGGTAGGAAAGTAGGACCCTGGGTGGAAGTTTTAGGCGGTATTGCTGCCGGCACTGAATACGTGGCAAAAAATAGTTACATCATCAAAGCAGATATCGATAAATCTGGTGCGTCTCACGATCACTAAGGAAGTAGTATGTTGGAATCAATTTTAAAATTTTCAATCGAGCGAAGTAAGTTAATACTGGTATTTGTATTAGCAATTTCAGCGCTCGGCTTATGGAACTTTACGAAGTTACCCATAGATGCGGTACCTGATATTACTAATGTGCAGGTAATCATAAATACAGAGGCACCCGGTTATACACCGCTAGAGGTAGAACAAAGGGTAACCTATCCGCTTGAAACGGCTTTAGCTGGTGTACCGGGCTTACAAAGTACGCGCTCTGTTTCTCGATATGGTTTGTCTCAGGTTGTCGCTATTTTTACAGATGACACTGATATCTATTTCGCCAGACAACTTGTAGGTGAAAAGCTTAATGCAGCCACCGGTGAGTTACCAACCGGCTTAGCACCTGTACTTGGTCCTATTGCTACGGGGTTGGGCGAAATCTTCATGTTTACCGTTGATGCCGAACCAGGAGCAAAAAACGAGGATGGAAGTGACATAACCTCAACGGATCTTCGAACAATCCATGATTGGATCATTAGACCGCAATTGATCCAAGTTGAAGGGGTTGTTGAAGTAAACCCTATTGGTGGCTATAAACGAGAAATTTTAATCACACTTGAGCCTGAGAAGCTTTTGGCTCATGGATTAAGCCAACAAGATGTTATCGCTGCTGTTGGTACTCATAACCAAAATAAAGGCGCTGGTTTTATCGAAAAAAATGGCGCTCAATGGCTAGTGCGTATTCCAGGCCAAGTTGAAGATGTCATCAGTTTAGGAAATATTCCGATTGCAACACGCACTGGCCAATTTCTAAAAATCAAAGACGTTGCTCAAGTAAAAGAAGGTAAAGAGCTACGTACTGGCGCAGCTACTCAAGACGGGCATGAAATCGTACTTAGTACGGTATTTATGTTGATAGGGGAAAACAGTCAAAAAGTTGCTAAAGCGGTAGGTGAAAAACTAGCTGAAATTAATAACGGTTTACCTGCCGGTGTGAATGCTAATGCGGTTTACGATCGCACTAATCTCGTTAACAAAACCTTAGACACAGTAAAGATGAACCTGATGGAAGGGGCGATTCTTGTTATCGTTATCTTGTTCCTTTTGCTAGGTAACTTTAGAGCGGCATTGCTTACCGCTGCTGTGATCCCATTTGCGATGTTAATGACAGTGACAGGCATGGTACAAACTAAAACAAGTGCGAATTTAATGAGCTTAGGGGCACTTGATTTTGGTTTACTTGTTGATGGTGCAATTATTATTGTCGAAAATTGCATGCGCAGGCTTAGTCATGCCTCAAATGGCAAGGTACTGCCAATCAAGGAAAGGCTAGCATTAGTCTTTGATGCAACACGTGAAGTTATTCGCCCTGCTCTATTTGGTGTTTTCATTATTACCGTGGTGTATTTACCTATTTTTGCGTTATCAGGTGTTGAAGGGAAAATGTTCCACCCAATGGCGATTACGGTTGTTATTGCGTTAGTAAGCTCAATGCTACTGTCAATCACTTTTGTGCCTGCGGCAATAGCGCTGATGTTTAAGGGTCCGATTGTTGAGAAAGAAAACATTATTATGAAGGCAAGTGAGTCTTTGTATAAGCCTGTTTTATCTTTTGTACTTAAGGCTCGATGGCTTGTCGTTGTAACGGCGTTCTCATTGGTGATTTTTGCTAGTGTTATGGGCAGTAAGCTCGGTAGCGAGTTCGTACCTAACCTAGATGAAGGTGACATTGCTATGCATGCGCTTCGTATTCCAGGTACTTCGCTTTCACAGTCGGTTGAAATGCAAAAGATTTTAGAAGCAAAAATTAAGGAAATGCCTGAAGTTGAGTTGGTTTTCGCAAAAATAGGGACACCTGATGTGGCAACTGATCCTATGCCACCGAGTGTTGCTGATAACTTTATTATGCTTAAACCAAGAGATCAGTGGCCAAATCCTGATAAATCTAAAGACCAATTAGTTCAAGAACTTGAAAGTATCGTTACGCCAATACCGGGTAATCGCTATGAGTTTTTACAACCGATACAAATGCGATTTAATGAATTGCTTGCCGGTGTTCGCTCTGAGCTTGCGATTAAAGTTTTTGGTGATGACTTTGAAGCCTTGGCTAGTTTAGGTAAGTCTATTGAATCAGCGATTGAAGGTGTCGAAGGCATTAGAGATATTCAGGTTGAGCAAACGAAAGGTCTTCCTATTCTTACTGTTGTGACAAAAGATGAAAAACTGGCGATGTATGCTATCAGTAAAGCTGATTTACAGCAGCAAGTTGCACTTGCTATTGGTGGAGAAACCGTCGGCAAGTTTTATCAAGGCGATAAACGATTTGATATAAAAGTACGATTACCTGAAATAACCCGTAATAATGTTGATGGTTATACTCAGTTACCAATTGCGTTACCAAGTGGTGGTTATGTTCCCCTTCAAGAACTAGCGTCTATTGCAATGGTTAATGGTGCTAATCAGGTAAATAGAGAAAATGGTAAACGTCGAGTTGTTGTTACTGCCAACGTTCGAGGCAGAGATTTAGGTAGTTTTGTTGGTGATATTAAGCAAGCTATTGAGGCAAATGTTGATATGCCATCTGGGTATTGGGTTGAATATGGCGGTACTTATCAAAAACTGCAATCTGCCTCGCAGCGTTTAAGTGTTGTTGTACCTGTTACGCTTGTTTTAATTATTGGACTTTTATTGCTTGCTTTAGGCTCTTTTAAAGATTCTATGATTATTTTTACGGGTGTTCCGTTAGCTTTAACGGGCGGTATATTTGCACTCGTACTAAGAGATATTCCTTTCTCAATATCTGCTGCGGTTGGCTTTATCGCGCTATCAGGCATCGCCATTTTAAATGGCTTGGTGATGGTTTCTTTTATTAGAGAGTTAAGAAAAGATAAGTTTGCCTTAGAAGAAGCCATCATTAAAGGTGCACTGACTCGATTACGCCCAGTATTAACCACAGCGTTAGTCGCGTCACTCGGTTTTATTCCAATGGCGCTAAATACCGGGATAGGCTCTGAGGTTCAAAGACCTTTAGCCACTGTTGTTATCGGCGGTGTTATATCTTCAACCATATTAACACTATTTGTTCTGCCCGCTCTGTATCGCTTGCTACATGGAAGAGATACGAAAACAGTAGAAGACATAGACACTTATTCAATCTCAACTAAAGGGTAAATTAATGTTAGGAAAATTTAAACTAACGTATTTGCTGTACCCATTATTTATTTTCTGTGCGATGGCTTCTGTTGAAGCCTTCGCTCACGGAGTGGATGATAGTACACGCAGCTTCTTACAAAATAATACCGGCATTCAAATATTGCCATTTATGTATATTGGCGCAAAACACATGGTAACGGGTTATGACCATTTGCTGTTTTTAGTGGGCGTTTTGTTCTTTTTACGTAATACACGTGATGTTTTACTTTACGTTAGCATGTTCACGGTAGGTCATAGTTTAACCTTGATGACGGGTGTACTGGCTAATATTCAAGTAAATGCTTATTTGATTGATGCCATTATCGGCTTGTCAGTTGTTTATAAAGGCTTTGATAACTTAGGTGGCTTCAAACATTTTTTTGGCAAGCAACCTAACCCTAAAAAAGCGGTGCTTATTTTTGGTTTATTTCATGGCTTTGGTTTAGCAACCAAGATACAAGAATTTGAATTGCCTAGCGAAGGGCTTGCGACAAACTTATTGTCTTTCAATATTGGTGTTGAACTAGGTCAATTTATTGCGCTGATGTTTATTCTGTTAGCGATTAATTATTGGCGTCAACTTGCAAGTTTTAATAAATTCGCCAAAACCACTAATACCGCCTTAATGAGTGCAGGCTTTATGCTCGTTGGCATGCAATTAACAGGTTACTTTATCAATTAATCTAACACTAAAAAATAATTATATTAACTAATCATTATGAGAAAAATATTTATGGATTCACAAAAAACAAGTCGTTCATTAATTAAAGCGACGGTAATTTCACTACTAATTGCTATTGTTTCACTGCTGCTTTTTATTTTACCTGCAGAATACAATATTGACCCTACAGGTATCGGTGGAGAATTAGGCCTTACCGTTTTTAATGAAGAGCCTTCACAAACATCAACCATGGTTTCTAAAGCCGGTCAACAGGACTCGGTTATCTTAACGGTTCCAGCTGGCAAAGGTATTGAATATAAGCTGGCCATGCAAAAACATGCTAAAGCAAGCTATGAGTGGACAACCGATGGTGGAAGCTTATATGTCGATTTACATGGTGAGCCAACGGGAGATACAACGGGGTATTTCGAATCTTATACCATCGCGACGGTTACAGAAATGAAAGGCAGTTTTACCGCACCATTTGCAGGCTCGCATGGCTGGTACTGGAAAAATAAATCTGATCGCGATATTCAGGTTCAACTTATTTTCAATGGTGAATACGCCATTGAAGGTCTTAAGTAATTAATCAATAAAGTAAAGGTAATAGTAATATGAACATCTTTAAAAAAATAATCTTAATTTCGTCTTTAGCACTATCTGCGACTGTTTTTGCTCATTCTGATGGTCATGGAAAAGTCAATGCTGAAAAAGTCATCGAAATAGCACAAACTTCTGCCAAAATGCTCTCTTTTAAAGACCACGGTATGTCTGTCGGAAAAATTGATAAATCATGGAGCGATGTAACTAAGGAGCAATTTAGAGTAGTTGAAGAAAAAAAATCAAACTACATTGTCAAAGCAATCAATACTAAAACGAAAGAGATACTTTATTTCAACATAAGTAAAAATGGAAAAATAAAAGACGTTAAAACTGGTAGCTCATTTAATAGTAGTCATGGTCATTCTCATTAACACTCCAGGGTTATCTCATAGCGTGTAATAGTTTGATATGCCACAGTTAAGAACTTATAAGCTTAACTGCACAGGTATCGAATTAATGTATTTGTTGTGATAATTGGTATAAGCATCGGAATGAATCGTACCATTTCAAAAAATGGGCACTTAAATAAAGTGCCCTCATTCGCATCAATATGGCGTTGACGAATAAACTTTAACTCTACACGAAGGTTTTGCGCTGTATACTCACGCCATAAAAACAAATACTTATAGATCGTGGCAAATGCTGACTAACCAGGCTTTTTCGCCAACATAGTCGCAAATTGTAATTTTGCACCATTATGCATAGTACCAACGTTTTCATTGTACTTAATTAATTCCCAACCTTGATACGCCTGACGTAATTGACCTGCTTTTAAGGTAAATGGAAAAGGAACTGGGCATGGGTTTTCTTCAGTATTCATCGCACAGACAATTAAGTTAAAACCTCCAGGCAGCGTGCACTTTTGCATATCAGCTATCACATCATCAGCACAAGAAGGGTCAATAAACATTAACGTTACAGTACAGAAAATAAATCCATAGTCTGGACTTCCCATAGTTTGCTAGACACCTAATGAGTTACATTGTAACTTCTAAAAAGAGGTGTTTTATGAGCAAAGGCAAACGGTATACCCAAGAA
>NZ_MUZV01000005.1 GCF_002000025.1 Cognaticolwellia aestuarii | reverse complement strand
AGCTGTCAGTAAAACAAGCACCACACTCATGAGTTGGCTTTTGATTTTTCTGAAAGCTAATAACTGATAGCTTATAGCTAAGATCTTAGTTTACGGCTACTTTCTCTTGGTGCGCATTATAGCAAACAAAAAAGTTTAAAAACCAAGCTTTAATTAAATATATAATGCATGCTTGGAGTGATTATTTCAGGTAATGGAATATCCCAAGACTCAGAAGGTAAGGGAGCAACAAGTTGGCAGTCATGCGCTAAACCAATAGGGTAGGGTTTGACGGTACTTTGCTGTTGATGATGTTGGTGCCAACGGCTTAAGGTGCGATCGTAAAAGCCTCCGCCCATGCCTAAGCGTGCACCTAAGTGGTCAAAAGCGACTAGAGGCGTACAAATAATATCAAGTTGATGTGGCACAATAACTTTACTCACATCAAGTTTAGGCTCAGCAATACCAAAGCGATTGTTCACCAATGGAGTTCGACGCTCATAATGTAAAAAAAGCAAATGTCCTTTAGCAAAAGGGTGCAAAACAGGTAAATAAACCTGCTTACCTTGTTGCCAGCACCATTCAATCAATATTTCAGTGTCAAGTTCGCCATCATTGCTAAGGTACAGGGCAATACTATTGGCTGATAGTATTTTTTTATCAACACTAAAGCGGGCTAATAGCTGTAATGCAGCGTCGGTTTGCTGTGTGGTAGTTAAGTCTTGACGTAATTGCCTTACTTGTTGGCGGATCGTATCTCTTTGATTTTTTGATTTAATATTATCTTTTGCAGAATTTTGAGAAAGTTTAACATTCAAAGCTTTACTCCTCAGACGAAGTGCTGTTTAGGGTTAAAAGTTATGTATAAAAATCAGCTATAAAAAAACGAGTAATAACTGAATATTACTCGTTTTTAACAAAAGCTAAAAGATAGTTCAAAGTTAAAAGCTGTCAGCTATCAGACAAAAACCAGTGCCACACAGAAATGCTTTGTTCTAGTCTTTTACTGACAGCTTAAAACTTACAGCTAATATCTTTAACTGACAGCTGAAAGCTCAATACTGAAAGCTGTCAGCTATCAGCCATCAGCTATCAGACAAAACAAGTGCCACACGGATGTGTTTTGTTCTAGCCTTTTACTGACAGCTTAAAACTTAAAACTTAAAGCTTACAGCTAATATCTTTTACTGACAGCTGAAAGCTCAATACTGAAAGCTGTCAGCTATCAGCCATCAGCTATCAGACAAAAACAAGTGCCACACGGATGTGTTTTGTTCTAGCCTTTTACTGACAGCTTAAAACTTAAAGCTTACAGCTAATATCTTTAACTGACAGCTGAAAGCTCAATACTGAAAGCTGCGCTTTTTATTGCTTTTCAGAAATACCTTCATGTGTTCCTGTAACTGCAATTTCTTCTTCAATTTTATCTTCAAGGCCATGAGAGTCATCACCTTCTGCGCCATGCATCCATTGCACTAATTTACCAGCAGATAAGAAGATAATAATACCCGTCACTAAGGCTGCAGAACCAACGCCCATGAAAATGTTAGCAGCGTTGTCGACCATCTCTTGTCCTTCACCAACAAACGAGCCGATAAATGCAGCTAACCAGTTAGATAAAGCAGTAAAGAAGAACCAAATACCCATCAATAATGAAGTAAATTTAAGTGGTGCTAATTTCGTTACCATAGATAAACCAATTGGCGACAAACATAACTCACCAAGGGTATGGAAAAGGTAAGCAAACACTAAGAACAACATGCTAACTTTAACCGTTACATCGCCACCTTGAACCATAGTTGCCCAAAGCATAACAAAGAAACCTAAGGCTAGAAATACCATCGCAAGCGCAAACTTTTTAGGGGATGTAGGTTCATTCGAGCCCATTTTAACCCAAACAGAAGCCACAACAGGTGCTAGCATAATAATGAACATTGCATTCAACGATTGGAATGATGAAGCAGCCACTTCCATGCCAAAAATAGTACGGTCAGTAAAGTCAGAAGCGTAGATAGTAAATAAGCCACCCGCTTGTTCAAAACCAGCCCAGAAAATCACAGAGAACATACTCATGATTAAGATAACTTTCATACGATCGAAATCTTCAGAAGTTAATGGAGCATGCGCTTCTTGCTTGCCATCTGTACGTTTTGCTGATGGTTCAATACCGATGTCTCCGAGGTATTTCTTAGCAAAAAGTAATTGCAAAGATAAACCGATAAGCATACCACAACCCGCTAAAATAAAGCCGTAATGCCAGTTAACTTGCTCACCTAAAACACCGACAGTAATTGGTGCTAAAAATGCGCCTAAGTTGATACCCATGTAGAAAATAGTGAAAGCACCGTCACGGCGATGATCGCCATCTTCATATAAGTCACCTACTAGGCTTGATACATTAGCTTTAAATAAACCGTTACCAATAACAATTAGCGTTAAACCAATATAAAAAACAGTTTCTTCCATGCCAACTAACATGGATTTAGGAATACCTAAAGTAAAGTAACCTAATGAAAATATAATACCGCCAATGATAATCGCTTTACGTTGACCGATAAAATTATCAGCTAGCCAGCCACCAATTACCGGTGTTAAGTACACCGCCATGGTAAAGGTACCGTATAAACTTAATGCTTCAGCATTAGTCCAACCGAAGCCACCATCTTGAACACTGGCAACCAAATAAAGTACCAAAAGGGCACGCATACCGTAATAACCGAAACGTTCCCACATTTCAGTACCAAATAAAAGAAACAGTCCTTTCGGGTGACCGAAAAAAGTGCCTGTTGTAGGTTTTGTCATTTAAAAATTCCTTTAAAGAGTATGCTCGACATCATAATTATTATTATTCAGCTGGATCTGCATGCTGGTCAATGCGGCAATTTGTCGAGCAAATTTGTGTTAAATAGCTTTAGCCAGCCCGTTTTATACCTTTGCTAGCATTGAAAGGCAAGTCTGTCGGGTTAATCTCTTATTTATGAGCGGAAAGTTATGTGTTTTTTGTTATTTTTTAAACGATAATTATTTCGCCGCCTTAAAAGTTACTTTAATGACAGTAAGCTTACTGTTAAACTGAGCAATGTTTATTTTTAGCTTAAATTAATGTTAAGTGAATTAGGCTTGTTAATCGTTGTTTAATAAGTGGTGATGCTATTTTATCGCTTTATAAATAATACTATTTTTAAGAAGTTTAAATTAATTACTTATTGTTTTTAATTTAGGTGTTGTTATCAAAGCACGCTTTAAATTTACGGTTAAACTCTCTTAGTATTTGATAATAATCAAAAATTGAATGAATAAAAAACGATACGATAATTACTTTTTATGCTCATGCCGACGTAATGTAGTTATAAATACGCTACTTCATTAATTTAATCGATATAAGCTCTATTCACGTATCAACAGGAAGAAATACGTTAAAATGATTAATCTCACTCGTCAATTAACCCGCATTCTCGCTATTTATGTTTTATCTTTTAGCGCATTCTCGGCGCAAATATCGCCACAACAAATAGAACAATTTAAAAACTTGCCTAAATCTCAACAACAAGCTTTAGCACAAAGTATGGGGGTTGATTTAAATGCTGTCATGGGGCAAGTATCTTCTAATAATCAACAAACACAATTGTCTTCAACTGCAATTTCACCGAGACCTAAGGTTGAAGCAAGTACCGAAAATCAGCCACAAAGCACTGCTTTTGAAACTGACGCTGAATTATTTAAACCGCTAGAAAGATTTGGCATGGATGTTTTTGCTAACGCCCCGAATACTTTTACACCTGCTATGGATATCGCTATTCCTGAAAAATATATACTGGGTGTGGGTGATCAACTATCAATCCAAATCTACGGGAAAGAAAATGCCGAATATGTTTTACCGATAACCCGAGAAGGTACAGTCTTAGTTCCTAATATTGGTCCAGTGAAAATTGTGGGTTTAGCTTTTGCTGAAATGAAAACATTTCTTGCTGAAAAAATTAAACAAAGCATTATTGGTGTCAATGTGGTTGTTAGTTTAGCTGAGTTACGTTCTATGCGTATTTTTGTTCTTGGTGAAGCCTACAAACCCGGCCCGTATACACTAAGTTCATTATCCTCGGTTACTCATGCTATTTTTGCTGCCGGAGGCGTCAGTGATATTGGCTCATTGCGAAATATTACCGTTAAACGAGCAGGTAAAGTAGTTCAAACAGTTGACCTGTACGACTTACTTATTCATGGTGACTCATCAAGTGATATTTTATTACATTCTGGTGATGTGGTCTTTATACCGACACAAAGCAAGAGTATTTCAATACGTGGTGAGGTTAGGCGCCCTGCAATATACGAATTAAAAACAGGTGAAAATTTTGATCATGTTTTAGCTATGGCAGGTGGTTTGCTGCCATCAGCTTATCCTCAGTCAACAATTGTAGAGCGCTACAATAGCCAAAGTTTGCGAAGTATTGTTAATATTGATTTAACAGATGAGCAAGCACGTAAACAATTATTACACAGTGGTGACTATATTCGTGTTTTAGAAAGTTCAGGTGTGTACGAACAATCTATAACTGTTATTGGTGCCGTAAGTCGACCAGGTAAATATCAGTGGCAAAAAGGCATAAAAATAGCGGATTTATTACCGACTTTAAACTCTCACGTTTTACCTTACGCTGATCTAAATTATGGTTTAGTTGTTCGCCAAAAAGATAAGGCGAGAAACATTGAGTTATTACAATTTAACCTAGCTAAAGCTCTTGAAAATCCACCTCAAGACAGCGCTGATAATCTGGTTTTATTACCTAATGATAAATTATTAATATTTTCAAATGTTAGTAAACATATCGATGAAAAAATGTCATTAGATGAATTAGCTTTTACACAGGAACAATTATTTGCCAAAGAGCGAGAACAAGCGAAAAGCTACTATCAAGAAAATTCTTTTTGGAAAAAGTATGGAACGAGTGAGTTAAAATCATCAAAAATTAGCGCTGACGCAGAAGCTGAAAGTATAGCAAATCAATCGCTAGTAAAAATGACTAATGGCGTTCTAGATGAAGAGGTGAACCTTCGTGAAATGGCACTGTTTTCTCGTCAGCGTTTGCTAGCGCCAGTATTAAGAAAGTTACGACAACAAGGGGCTTCTGGTCAGCCTATTCAATTAGTTGAAGTTGATGGCCAAGTTAAGTTTCCAGGTGTTTATCCTTTGGTAAAAAATGCCAATGTTAGTGATTTAATTGCTGCAGCAGGCGGCGTCAAAGAGTCAGCATATTTAGCGCGAGCGGAAGTTACCCGAAACGATTTTAATCAAAACGGCGCAACAAAGCTGTCATTAAACGTAGATCTAGGGTTAGCGTTAAATGGCGATAAGCAGTCTAATATAGCGTTACAGAGTAAAGATCGCTTAAATGTTCATAAAATTCCCGCTTGGAGTGAAAACCATGTAGTTGAATTGCGTGGCGAATTTGTTTTCCCTGGCAAATATACCATTCGTCGTGGTGAAACATTAGCTGATTTAATTGTTAAAGCTGGTGGTTTAACGGAGTACGCCCACCCCGATGCCTCGGTATTTACTCGAAAACAATTAAAAGAATTAGAGCAGAAAAACTTAGTCAAACTTGCTGGCGACCTACGCATTGAAATGGCGTCAAAATCGTTAACCGAAAAAGGTACGTCTACATCTTATGATGATGCCCAGAAATTGCTGTCAGATATCACAGAATTAGAGCCTGTAGGGCGTTTAGTGATTAATTTACCAAATATCATGGCAGCTAAAAGTGAAGAAATATTACTAGAAGGCGGTGATGTACTTTATGTGCCGACAAAGAAAAATTCAATCAATGTTATTGGCCAAGTTCAAGTAAGTTCGTCACATTTATACGACGAAACCATGACAGCAGAAGATTACATAATACAAAGTGGCGGAGCTAAAAAACGCGCTGATGAAGAACGAATTTATGTGATATCAGCCAATGGTAGTATCAAAATGGTAGAAGAAAGTAACTGGTTTGCCGGTTCGGCAAATACTGCACTAAAACCAGGAGATACCATAGTAGTACCACTAGACGCTGAATATATGAATGATTTAACGCTATGGTCAACTGCTACGCAGATTATTTATAATGCGGCGGTAGCTGTTGCGGCAATTAATGGTATTTAAATTGAAGTTTTAAGTTTTAAGTTTTAAGCTAACAGCAGAGGAATAACAGCAGAAGTTTTTGATCTGCACTGAGAGCTTGAAACTGACAGTTTAAAGCTTAATTAACCTTTGCTTAAAGCTTGGATAGATAAAATACTAAAAATAACAGTCAAAACAAGGGATAGATTCGCATAATGATACGTGACTTAAATGATATAAAAATAGCTATTATAGGTTTAGGCTATGTTGGTTTGCCGTTGGCTGTTGAGTTTGGTAAAAAATATCAAACATTAGGTTTCGACATTAATAAAGGCCGTATTACTGAATTACAACAAGGCACTGATAGTACACTTGAAGTAAGTGATGAAGAGTTAGCCGAAACCACTAACTTAACTTATTCATGTGAAGTAGCAGACTTAAAAACTGCCAATGTTTATATTGTTACTGTTCCAACGCCAATAGATAAGCACAAACAGCCTGACTTAACACCATTGATAAAAGCCAGCGAAATGCTAGGCAAAGTTGTCAATAAAGACGATATTATCATTTATGAGTCAACCGTTTACCCAGGTGCAACTGAAGAGGCTTGTATCCCAGTAGTTGAGCGTGTTTCTGGTTTAGTCTACAACCAAGATTTTTATGCGGGTTATTCGCCAGAGCGTATTAACCCCGGCGACAAAGAGCATAGAGTCACTAATATTTTAAAAGTAACCTCAGGCTCAACACCTGAAATAGCGACATTAGTTGATGACTTATATCGTTCAATTATTACTGCTGGCACGCATAAAGCGAGTTCTATTAAAGTTGCGGAAGCTGCTAAGGTAATCGAAAATACTCAGCGTGATGTTAATATCGCTTTAATCAATGAGTTATCAATTATTTTTAATAAGCTCAATATTGACACGTTAGAAGTGCTAGAGGCAGCGGGCACCAAATGGAACTTTCTTCCATTTCGCCCCGGTTTAGTTGGCGGACACTGTATTGGTGTTGATCCTTACTATTTAACACACAAAGCACAGTCAGTAGGTTATCACCCTGAAATGATTTTAGCCGGTCGTCGATTAAACGATGGCATGGGCGCTTATGTTGTTTCACAGCTAGTAAAGCATATGCTACATAAACGTATTCAAGTTGAAGGCGCTAACGTACTTATTATGGGCCTTACCTTTAAAGAAAATTGCCCAGATTTACGCAATACTAAAATTGTTGATATTGTTAGCGAGCTTAAAGAATATAATATTAATGTTGATATTACAGACCCGTGGTGCTCATCAGAAGAAGCAGAGCATGAGTATAATTTAAGCCTAACAGAGCAACCTAATACTGATCATTACGATGCTATTATTCTTGCGGTTTCACATAACGAATTTAAAGCGATGGGAGTAGATAATATTCGCGCTTTAGGTAAAGGCAACCACGTACTCTATGATTTAAAATATGTTTTACCGAAAGAGTCGGTTGATATGCGTTTGTAAAGTAAATAAAAGCTGACAGTTTTGAGCAGTCAGCTGTCAGTAAAATAATAAAACACTATAGAACGGAAGTAATAATGTCTAAGTACGATGATGTAAAAAAGCAACTTAAGCAAACCCCTAAAGTTTGGTTAATTACTGGTGTAGCTGGGTTTATTGGCTCTAATTTACTCGAAACCCTGTTGTTATTGAATCAAAAAGTTATCGGTTTAGACAATTTTGCTACAGGCCATCAACATAATTTAGACGAAGTTCAAAGCCAAGTGAGTAATGAGCAATGGCAAAACTTTGCCTTTGTTAAAGGCGATATTCGAAATATCGAAGATTGTCAAAAAGCACTCACCCTTAATAACCAAAATGTTGATTATGTTTTACATCAAGCGGCTTTAGGTTCAGTACCGCGCTCAATTGCCGACCCTATTTTAACCAATTCAGCTAACATAACTGGCTTTGTAAATATGATCACCGCAGCTAAAGACGCTAAAGTCAGTACTTTTGTTTATGCTGCATCAAGCTCAACCTATGGCGACCACCCGGCCTTACCAAAAGTAGAAGAGCATATTGGTAAGCCCTTATCACCCTATGCAGTAACTAAATATGTTAATGAACTATACGCTGATGTATTTCATAAAACCTATGGTTTAAATGCCACAGGTTTACGTTATTTTAATGTATTTGGCAAACGTCAAGATCCCAATGGCGCATATGCAGCGGTTATTCCTAAATGGACGGCGGCAATGATTGAAAATCAAGACTTGTTTATTAATGGTGATGGTGAAACTAGCCGAGACTTTTGCTTTGTTGAAAACGCAGTGCAAGCTAATATACTAGCTGCAACAGCCAGCGAAGAAGGCAAAAACCAAGTTTATAATGTTGCCTTGGGTGATAGAACAACACTGAATGAACTATTTAATAGTTTAGCTTTAGCATTAGGTCAAAATAAAGTTTGTTATGAAAAACCGGCTGTTTACAGAGATTTCAGAGCGGGTGACGTACGTCATTCACAAGCGGATATTTCGAAAGCGAAAGAGTTATTAGGTTACCTGCCAGAATACCGTATCCAACAAGGTATAGATAAAGCCATGCCTTGGTACATAAAATTCTTAACCAATAAATGATTTTGTAGTGTCGGATTTCAATCTGACACTAATGATACAAATAAAACAAATCTATAATTGTTCTGTAGGACTTTGGATTTTGTAGGTCGGGCTTTAGCCCGACAAATAAACAAACAAGATATAAATGAAATAGGCCTTGTAATATTAAATTTTTGACAACACGTGCGAGGTAATTTACATTTTATGTGGAGTTTCAAGATATTAAGCATCACAGATAAGGAAATTTATTTGCACCCCAACTAAGTTAAATCTATATATAAAGTGTCTATATAATAAAACCATAATAATCAATGAAGTAATTTATAAATGAAACCATTCTTCAATAAAATCATTCTAAGTTCTACCCTCGTATTTGTGAGTTATTTCACAACGGCTGCTGAAATAAGCCAAGCTCAAATTGAACAATTTAAAAAAATGTCGCCAACTCAGCAACAAGCGTTAGCAAGTAGTATGGGGATTGATTTATCAACCATAAATGTTTTAGGCAACAAAACTGCAAATAATTCACGGCAAAATTCACCATCGTTAAACGAGCTTGTACCCGTTCGTGATAATGCCACCCATAGTGCTAATGAAGAACAAGCAATAGTTGAAAAACAAACGGTTGAAGCTGACAGCTTACAATTTAGTAGCAGTACCGATAGCTTTAAACTAAAACCTTTTGGTTATGATCTTTTTGCTGGCGAGCCATCAACATTTGCACCAGTATCAGACATACCAATTCCTTCAGAGTATATGGTTGGCCCTGGCGATAGCTTGTCAATTCAACTTTATGGTAAAGAAACCGTTTCATACAACTTAACGGTGAATCGTCAAGGCAATATCGATATTCCGCAACTAGGGCCTATCAATGTAGCAGGGCAAAATTTTAGCGAAGTTAAAAAACTAATAAGTAGTAATATCCAAGAACGAAAAATTGGTGTCAAAAGCAATATTTCGATGGGTGAACTGCGCTCGATCAGAGTATTTGTACTAGGTGAGGCATATCGTGCTGCTTCTTACACATTAAGCTCATTAGCAACTGTAACGCAAGCCATATATGCGGCGGGTGGTATCAATGAAATTGGTTCACTGCGTAATATTCAAGTAAAGCGTCGCGGTAAAGTTGTCGCAACGCTAGATTTATATCAACTATTACTAGCTGGTGACACGTCAGGTGATGTCAGCTTAATGGCTGGCGATGTAGTTTTTATTCCGACGGTAGGTAACACTGTTGGTGTTAAAGGTGAAGTAAGTCGCCCTGCAATTTACGAACTTAAAAATGAGCAAAACATAGGTGATGTTATAAAACTTGCGGGCGGTGTAACTGCAACCGCTTTTGAAAAAGTAGGTAAAATAGGCCGCATAAATAACAGTGGTTTACGCTCAGTTATCAGTGTTGACCTTAATACTGCGCAAAATAGCAAAGTTAGAAACGGCGATGTAATCGAAGTTGGCTCAGTATTATCAGCATTAGAGCAAAGTATAACCGTAAAAGGCCATGTGCAACGTCCCGGTATATATGGCTGGCACAAAAATAGTAAATTAAGCGACATTTTAACCAGTATTAATGATTTTAAAGAGCAACCTGATCTCGAATATATTTTAATCACCCGTAAAAACCCGATTACCGGCAAATTAACCAGTTATAGTGTTAATTATTCAGAGTACATAAAGAGTAAACAAGCAGCCGTAGACTTTGCATTACAGGCTGAAGATACAGTTTATGTCTTTAATAAACAACGCAATCGCAGTGCAAGTTTAACCCCTTTGCTTAATGTACTAAAAACGCAAACCGAACTCGCAGAAGCCGCTAAAGTAGTGACTATTAATGGCGCAATACGTAACCCTGGTGAGTACCCGTTAACGGTAAATGCTAATGTGAAAGATTTATTAAATGCGGGCATGGGCTATACGCAAAAGTCGGAATTAAAATTTGCTTTGCTAGCAAGAAAAAATACGCAGTTAAATACTGAGGTTTTTTATCTAGATCTAACAAATAGGGACGCGTTAGATAAGCGTTTAGTTGCACTAGATCGTTTATATTTATTTGAACATGACCAACCACGCACTGAATTGCTAAAAGATTTAATTGCTGAATTGCGTCAACAGGCAGATAAAACATTAGCGCAAAACGTAGTAACAATTTCTGGCGATGTACATTTTCCTGGTCAATATCCCTACGTTGTTAACATGACGAGTAGCGAGCTAATTAATTTAGCTGGGGGCTTAAAAGAGTCTAGCTATTTAGTTGATGCAGACTTAGTCCGCTTTAACCACGACGGCATAAAAAATGCTGAAATAACCCATCAAAACATTAAGCTAAACAGTGGTTTTTTACTGCAATCGTTAGATACTTTGCATGTTAAACGCATTCCTGAATGGCAAGATAATCGAGAAATAAAGCTGGTTGGCGAAGTCGTTTTTCCGGGAAATTATACACTGAAAAAAGGTGAAAAATTAAGCGACGTAATAGCCCGAGCAGGTGGGCTAACATCTGAGGCGGATGCAAAAGCCGCCATTTTCACGCGTGTGGCATTGAAAAAGCAAGAAGCCGAAAAAATAGCACAACTACAGGCCCAACTTGAAAATGAAACCGCGCAAATTAGTTTAACAAGTGATGAAAAAAATAATACTGAACTTGCAGAATCGACTGACTTATTAAGCAAACTTAATGTAGCTGAAGCTGTTGGGCGTTTGGTTATTGACTTGCCGCATATAATAGCTCATGACAGCCCTGACGATATTCGTTTAGATGATGGTGATGCGCTGTATATTCCAAAAGCTAAAGAGTCAATAAGTGTGATAGGTGAGGTGCAATATGCTACCTCTCATATTTACAAAAATGCTTTTGATTTACATGATTATATCGATAGATCGGGCGGCTTAAAAACACGAGCAGATCAAGATCGTATATACGTTATTAAAGCTGACGGCTCAGTTAGGCTGGCCAGTAACGACAATTGGTTTGCAAGCCAAGGTGAGCTATTAGCAGCAGGAGATACCATTGTTGTACCGCTAGACTTAGAATATAAAGATGGCTTAACATTATGGTCTGCGGTTACGCAAATTATTTATAACTCGGCAGTTGCTGTAGCGGCAATCGGTAGCTTATAAATTAAGTTGAAAATACTTGATGGCTGATTCAAAAAGCTAAAAACTGTATCAAATCTGCAGAAGTTACGGGAAAGAAAGAATAATGCTTTTATATTTTAATAGCTTTTTAGTGTACTTTCTTTTCCCTCTGTGTAGAAATGCCCTGAATCTGAAGTCGGTGAAGAAAGGCTTAATTTAGAGTAATTATTTAAAAAAATTACTAAAGCACTATTAAAAACGCTAAACACCTTGCTATAATGCCCAGCGCACAAATGCATTAGGTTAAAGTATCAAGCTAAATGCTCAAAGGAATAGTACAAAAATGAACTTAAACGCGAGTTATTGTGAAAAATCATAGACTGCAAGGAAGTACTTCAGAAGAAGTCAATGCAATGAATTCAAACGAATTTTATCAGCAACAACAGATCCCCGAAAGTGACGAAATTGACTTAGCAGAGCTTTGGCGTGCTATTTGGTCAGGCAAACTATTAATTATTGCTATCAGCGCTTTATTCGCTATTTCCTCAATTATATATGCGATTAATCAGCCTAACATCTACCGAGCATCAACTTTACTAGCGCCTGCTAGTGAGCAAGGCGGTGCAGGAGGCTTAGCTAAAATGGCTGGCCAGTTTGGTGGCTTAGCTAGCCTTGCTGGTATTAATTTGGGGAGCGGAGGTACTGATAAAACAGGCTTAGCGCTTGAGGTACTTAAGTCACGCCTTTTTCTTGAAAACTTCATAGCCAAACATCAATTGTTAGTGCCATTAATGGCCGCCAATAATTGGGATCCTAATAGTAATACCCTAACCATAGATGATGAAATCTATAATTCAGAGACTAACTCCTGGTTGAGAGAGGTTGAAGCGCCCAAAAAACCTGAACCATCATCATGGGAAGCGTTTAAAGCATTCAAGCAAGTGCTGTCAGTTAGCACAGATAAAGAAAATGGTATGATCACCTTAGCCATTGAACATTATTCTCCTGAAGTGGCGACTCAATGGTTGGTATGGTTAGTCGATGACATCAATTCAACTATTCGCCAACAAGATAAAGTTGAAGCCCAAAATAGCATAGACTATTTGTCAGAAAAATTACAAGAAACTCAGCTAGCAGATATGCAGACTGTCTTCTATCAGCTTATTGAAGAACAAACTAAAATTATCATGTTGGCTGAAGTGTCAAGAGAGTATGTGTTAAAAACCATTGACCCTGCTAATGCGCCTGAAGAAAAAGCAAAACCTAAGCGAGCTTTAATTGTAGTTTTAGGCACTATGCTAGGAGGGATCTTATCTTTACTAATTGTACTTATTCGTTATTTCTCTAATAAAAGTAATCAGGAGTGAATATCATGGTAATAGCTGCTATTACTGCCTTTTGTTTTGCTTTTTTAGCGATCAAATTATTTAAACCAATTGCCATTGATGTCGGGTTAGTAGACAAACCTAATGCCCGTAAACGACATCAAGGGCAAGTACCCTTGATAGGTGGTATTTCGATATTTGTTGCTGTTTTGGCAGCAAGTCTTCTTTGGCTACCAAATACTTTAGAGCTGCGCATGTATTTAATTGCATCAGCGATGATGGTTTTTATTGGGGCGCTTGATGATAAGTTCGACTTGAAGGTACGGATACGAATCGTCGGACAAATAATCATTGCCAGTTTAATGATTTACGGCGTTGGTGGCTATATATCTAACTTAGGCGATTTATTCAGTTTCGGCAATATTGAGCTCGGCCCTGTTGGAATTGTGTTTACTTATTTT
This sequence comes from Cognaticolwellia aestuarii, assembly GCF_002000025.1. Taxonomy (GTDB): domain Bacteria; phylum Pseudomonadota; class Gammaproteobacteria; order Enterobacterales; family Alteromonadaceae; genus Cognaticolwellia; species Cognaticolwellia aestuarii. The sequence continues at coordinate 351,082 of NZ_MUZV01000005.1, read as the reverse complement.
GCCATTATTGTGGTGATCAATGCTTATAACATGGTTGATGGTATCGACGGATTAATTGGCAGCTTAAGTTTGAATACTTTTACTGCAATTGCAGTATTGTTCTTAATGAGTGGTAATCAAGGGTATTTATCATACCCACTCATTCTAGCAACTGCGACTTTGCCTTATCTTATGTTCAATCTTGGTTACTTTAAAATGTATAGCAAAAAAATATTCATGGGCGATGCAGGAAGTATGTTCATAGGTTTAAGCGTTATTTGGTTATTAACCATCGGGACTCAGGGCGAAAATGCATCATTTAGACCTGTAACTGCTTTATGGATATGTGCGATACCCTTAATGGATATGTTAGCTATTGTGATGCGTCGTTACCGAAAAGGCAAATCGCCTTTTAAACCTGATAGAGATCATTTACATCACATATTACAACGTGCAGGTTTGTCTTCACGCCAGACGTTAGTCGTAATAACAGTATCTTCAGTATTTATGTCTATATTTGGTGTTTTAGGTGAGTATTTTCAAGTGGCTGAAAGTTTTCAATTAATATTATTTGTGTTGATATTCGCACTATATAACAAATATGCTCGTCATTTTAGTTGGAAATATGACGAGTAGTAAAACTTAAACAATAACTTTAAAATATTAATCACTACAAAGTAACCCCTATGACTATAAAAAAACGTATTCTTACTGTATTTGGGACTAGACCAGAAGCCATAAAAATGGCGCCGTTAGTTGATGCACTATCGACAGATGAACGATTTGAAGCAAAAATCTGTGTAACAGCACAACATCGAGAGATGCTGGATCAGGTACTAGAGTTATTTGAGATAACACCGGATTATGATTTGAACTTAATGAAGCCTGGTCAAGACTTGACCGATATTACTTGCGGAATATTAACGGGGTTAAAACCGATTTTAGCTGACTTTAAACCAGACTATGTATTAGTGCATGGTGATACAGCAACTACATTATCGACAACATTAGCGGCTTATTATCAAAAAATTAAAGTCGGTCATGTAGAAGCTGGGTTAAGGACTGGCAATATCTACTCTCCTTGGCCAGAAGAAGGGAATAGAAGGTTGACGGGAACTATTGCCGATTTACATTTCGCTCCAACGGAAAGCTCAAAGCAAAATTTATTAAAAGAAAATACTGTTCCTGATAAGGTTATAGTCACTGGTAATACAGTGATAGATGCTCTACATAATGTAATAAAAAAACTAGAAACGAACTCTGATTTAAAATCAAGATTGGAAGCTAAATTTAATTACCTTGATGAAAGCAGAAGAATTGTTTTGGTTACTGGCCATAGGCGGGAAAGTTTTGGTGGTGGGTTTGAACGTATTTGTGAAGCTATTGCGCAAATAGCAAAGAAATGTCCTGATGTTGATTTAGTTTATCCAATGCATCTAAACCCTAATGTAAGAGAACCTGTTAATAGGTTGCTTGCGGACTTAAAAAATGTTTACCTCATTGAGCCCCTAGATTATTTACCTTTTGTCTATTTGATGAATAAATCATATGTACTTTTAACAGACTCTGGTGGGATACAAGAAGAAGCACCTTCATTGGGTAAACCTGTACTTGTAATGCGTGATACAACAGAGCGCCCAGAAGCCGTTAATGCTGGGACTGTTAAATTAGTAGGAACAGATGTTGAAAAAATAGTGAGCGAATTAAGCGAGTTGTTGTCAAGCAAAGTTGCGTATAATGCAATGAGTGTTGCCCATAACCCATATGGTGATGGGCAAGCATGTACACGTATAATTGAAAACTTATATACTGCATGCCAACTATGAATCTAAATTAGCTTATAATGGGGTATCTAAGTAATATATTGGTACTTGTTGTATCCAGAGGGATGGCGCTTGCAGGTTTTTTCTTACTTGCTTTTGCTGTAAATGCTTCTGATTTTCAGCAATATGCATTATATTTTGCAGTGTGGCAACTCGGAAGCCAGCTTTTATCTTTGCAGCTTGGGACAACTTTTTTTAGATGTGGTTTACGTAGTGTTTTTACTAAAAATTTGCATTCTGTTTTAAGTAGCTTTTACCCCATAATTTTTTTTGCTTTCCTAATTTTTGTTATTGCCGCAAGCTTTTCGCACATTATGACTTCTGGTTTTTTTATGTCGTTGATTGTCGCTATTTTTATTGTTGTAGCTGATTATGCTAGAGCTTCAATAAATGAAAGAATAGTTTTCATAGCTTATATGCTACCTGGTTTATTGTATTTAACTCTTTTCTTCTTTAGTAAATATCTGTATGGAGAGTTGACTTTACTTGTGCTTTTGTATTCTGAATCAACTATATATGTATTAATAACTATATATTTGTTGATAAAGTGTGATGTGAAATTTAGTGTTACTTTTGTTAAATTAAAGGCTTCGCTTAAAAAAATAAGGCCTTTTTGGTATAAAATTTCGCTCCCTTTAATACCTAATAATTTACTTTGGTATTTTTATTTTAACGCTCCAGTTATTATCGGATATAAGGCTATTTCTGACGTAGAAGAGTATAACGAAATGGCTTTGTTTTTTCGCTTTATAGTGGCAATTTCCACTGCATCATCCACGCTAGCATTGGTGTTTCAGAAAAAAATAATTAGCATTTATGAAAATGATAAAGCACGTTATTTACGTATTAAGTCATGGTTTATATCGCGATTCATTCCATTTTTTTTAATTGTATGTTTAGCTGGTTACTTTTTGATGGATTTTTTATGGACCTTATTTTATCCAGCTTTAGGTTGTGAAATCTGTAATGTTGTTATAAGTAAAAAGGGAATGCTTTTATATCTTTTTTATATTTTTTTAAATATATATTTAATGTCACACTATTTTGTAGCGGAGAAAGACTTATCGGTTATTTCCCCATCCATGGTCGTTGGATTTATTGCATATACAATAACTTTGGTTGCGGGACTGAAGTTAGGAATTAACTTTGGTATAACTTCTGTTTATTCGTTATGTATTTCACTAACAGTAACTTTTATAATTAGGTATCTTTGGTTAACTAAACAAAGAAAATTAAAAAATGAAAATATTTAAAAATATTGTAAAAAAAATATTACCTGCATCTATGTACAATCTTATTAGAATGAAGCCTAGGTTAATGATCGTTAGTGCTTCACTTAAGAGAAAAATCAGTTATATAAATAAGGCTGCATGGCAACAAGATCCTGACTATCGTGGTGACAACTCTGGGGCTTTGAGGAAGTATGGGCATATGGTTGATAAAGGTCTGCAGACCTTTGAAAGAGAACCAGGTCATAGCATAGTTATAGCGTTGCGTTTACATGAGCTTATTAATTTAAATAAAAACAATTGTGAATCAGTAGCTTGGGCAAAAGAAATACTAAGTCTACATAGAGATTTGCAGGAGGGGAGTTTAGATAGTAATTCGTATTCAGAGTTCCCTTTGATAAATAGCAAAGCGATAGGGAGCGAACAATTATTAACCTTTTTAAAGGAAAGGAGGACTCTTAGACATTTTCATCATTCAATGGCCCCAAGTATTGAAGACATATATAAGATTCTTGAGACGACTGTTTGGGCACCATCGAGTTGTAATCGGCAAACTATTGTCAACTTTTTCACTATGAATGATGCATTAGTAGCTGAGTGCACTAAACAAAATAAAGGTGCTACAGCAATATCTGGTAAACATGCATTCATCTCTGTTTGCTACGATACTCGTTCTTATCATCTACCACAAGAGTCACTTACCGGAATGATAGATGCAACACTAGGCTTTCAAAATGCACTTTTAATGGTTCATTCATTAGGCTTGGGCGCTTGCGTTCTTAATTGGTCTCACTCAGATGTTCAGGAAAACCTTCGGTTGAGGAGCCTATTGGATATTCCTGAATATTGTGAAATTGCCTTTAATGTTATTGTTGGTATACCAAACGGTGGAGCACCGACTCCAGGTAAGAAAAATAAAGTTGAATATATAATAGAGAGATAGGATGAAAATTTTTATATTAAATCATTGTTCACATAATAAAGGCGATAATAGCGTACTTTATTATTTAACTAAATGCTTAGACATGGTATCCACAAATAATGAAATTACTGTTTCTTGTAGTGATGGTAAATCGCCTTTTTGGGCAAATGAAAGTGTAAAATCAGTTTACTGGCCAGGTGGTAAAATTTTTAAAACACCTGAAGTTGGTTTTATTAAAAATGCAATTAGACGTATAAAATTTATGATGATGCGTAAAATATTTTACAAGTTGTTCTTATATTGTTATGCAAATAAATATGATAAATTTGCTAAAATTTTAGCTTCTCTTTTTTTTAATTCACAGCTTATATCTGCCTTTAAGAATGTGGATAAAGTCATTTGCACAGGCGGCCATCATATTTCAAATGTCTTAGAAAAAGATTGCATAAACCCGCAATTAGTTTCTTTGGCTCTTGCTGATTTATATGGACATCAAACAGTGATGTGGTCTCAGTCTATAGGTCCAATAGACACTGCAACTAATTACTCTAAAATAGCCATGGGGCGTGTCTTCGATTCATGTAGTCAAATTTTCGTACGTGATGATTTGAGTGAGAAGTGTGTAAAAAATACATCGGGGGCTAAAACTATAAAAGCTCCAGACAGCGTATTCCTTTCCAATAAATTAGTTTCTGATTTTGTCAAAAATATTAATAAGCCTTATGTATGTTGCGCAGTCTATACGGCTGGCATTGCGGATGAGGCATATTTAGGAAGCTATAAAAAATCTTGGATCAGTATAGCTGAAGGTCTAATCGCGAAGGGGTTTGATGTCATTTTTATCCCAATGCAATACAAAGGGTTTGGAGGTGATGAGAGGGGGTTTTTAAATGAAGTGATAAGTGAATTAGCAGGTGACTGTGTTAGTTTTATTGACGAAGACAAAAGCCCGAAAGATACACTCGAACTATTCAAAGGTGCATCATTCATTATAGGGCATAAGACTCATTCTGTTATTTATGGTTTAGCTCTAGAGATCCCAACTATTGCAATAGCCTATCATGAGAAAACTCGCTACTTCATGGGGTTGTTCGGACTTGAAGATTTTGTTTATCAAGATGTAATATCTAATGAGACGTATATTGTTGAGAAAATTTCAGCTGAAACAGCTGATTACCAAAAAAGTGTACACGCAAGCTTGGATAAGAGCGCATTATTTGCAGAGCAGCTTGTAACTAATCTTAAATATTCGATATATGACTTATAAGCTCACTTTAAGAAGGTTAATTTTTTTTGTAACTACATGGGGCTATGTAGTTACAAATGTATCTGTAGCATGGTTTTCAACTCTAAGTTTGCCACTTATGGCTGTAAGAGAGTCTTGGATGATCTTGCTACTGATATTATTGTTTATGATAAAGTCATACATAGCAATAACTTTCCTAGCTATTATAGCTTTTTACGGTGCGGCTCCTTTTACTGAAGGTTTTCAATCTGTAGAAATTTTAGGCTTTGTCTATGGGATGCGAGATATATTTTTATTAGTAATGTTGATAGAATTATGCAGATACAAGGGGAGTTTAGATGTAACAAACCGAGAAGTTTTTTGTTTTATTTACTTCATAGTTTTTATCGCTATATTTGATGCTTTAACTACCAATATCTTAGGTATGAATTTTACACAACAAGTATTCAGGACTCATGAGTACTACTCTAACAAAGGTGTTGATATTAACCTATCTAATGGTTTGCTTGGTGATAGGCTTGGAGCACCTCTATATTCACCCAATTTATTATGTACAATGTTAGCTTGTTGCTTTTTTCTTGATCATAGGATTGTTTCTTCAAAATTTATCGTTAAAATATTATCGTTTATTGTAGTTGTGTTTACAATGTCAAAAGTTATTGTTTTTTCATTAGCTTTTTACATTATTAGGAGTAAATGGAAAATACCGGTAATATTGGGGTTACTTAGTTTATTTCCCTTTTATCTTATTCTTGATTCGTATTATCTTACATTAAACTCAGGTGTTTTAAGGTATCATGTGGCCAGCACTCTAGGTCATTTCCATGCTTTTGCGATCGCTATAAAAAATGATCTTCTATCATTTATACCAGAGCCCATAGGAAGTCATAGTATTGCAATGCAGGTTATTAATGAAGGCACTGATGCTGGAGCTGGTATTGAGTCAGTAATTTTGGCTAGACTCAGTGAGCTCAAGATTTATTATTTATTTGTAATTACATACATGCTTTATTCCCTTTATAAATTAGAAAATAATAAAGAAGAGAAGTTTATCACCTTCTTTATTGTCCTATCTTTACTCACTGCAACTAGTAACCAGCCTGTTGCATTTATCCCCGCTTTATATTTATTAAAGGCAAGAAAATAGTGAAATTATTTGTATTTAGAAGTTTACCTTTACATGCAGACTCCAGAACACAGAGAAATATGGGGTTAGTGGATAACAATTTATCTTATAGTTGTACTTGGGAGAAAGATGCTTCTATTAGTAGTAATAAAAACTCTTTTAGTTTTCCATTTTACAAATCTGGTAATCCATTCCTACGGGGAGTAAAGTACATATTGTTTATTTTTTGGGTCCCTTACATAGTTATAACAAAAATTAAAAAAGATGATGTTATTATTTTTATGGACTTTGAAACAGCTTTATTAGGCTTGTGGGCTGCTAAACTGAAAGGAATCAAAAGCATCTTCGATATTGTTGACCCATTTGCCCAAACAAAACGTGGGTTACGTTTTTTTTCGAAGATCATTGATTATTTAGAATATAGGGTTGCCCTTTGTGCGGATGTTGTAATAGTGCCACACTTAAGTAGATTAAAGTACTATAAAGATACCATAGGAAAAGTACTCAAACCTAAAAAACTGTTTGTCGTAGAAAATGTACCTGACTATTCTTTATCTCCAATAAATAATTTAAAATATAAACAGAAAAAAGGTTGCCGAGTAGGTTACTTTGGTACTCTTGATTATGGCTCAAGGGGGTTAGAATTTCTTATATCCTTAGCTAAGGAAAATCCTAACTCTATTTCTGTTATCTTTGCTGGGCAAGGAGGGATGGAAGCTGAGCTTGTTGAGACCTCCTTGAAACACACTAACATAGATTTTTTTGGTAGCTTTAATGCTGAAACATTACCAGAGCTATACAATGAAGTGGACTTTACTTGGGCATACTATTGTCCATCTATACCACTGCATAAGTATGCTGCGCCGAATAAATATTATGAACACTTATACTTTAATACTCTAATCATTACTTCTAAGGTTATTCCTCAGTTTGAAGTTATAGATCAATTAAACTCAGGTATAGCTATTGATATAGACCTAGAATCGCAAGATGATGCTAAATATCGTATATTAAAATGTTTAGAGGCTAGTTTTAATACAAAAAATACAGCTTGTAATCAATATTGGAAAGAAAATTATGCTGATTATTATACAAAAAAAAGAATGGATTTTGAATGTATTTTGAACAGTATGTCGATTAAGAAAGATCTAGAATATTATAAGGATAATAAGATATCTATTATTGGTACCGTTGGCGTGCCTGCTTGTTATGGTGGTTTTGAAACACTTGTCGAAAATTTGTTGTCGGATGATGAGCAGGATAGAAATATAACGGTTTACTGCTCTTCAAAAAGTTATTTGGAAAGGCCTTCAAAGTATAGAAATGCCAAGCTACACTATATTCCATTAAATGCGAATGGTGCACAAAGTATTCCTTATGATATTTGGTCACTTTGCCATTCTGTATGGAAAGGTTCTGATAATATTTTGCTATTGGGGGTTTCAGGTGCAATTTGCTTACCCGTTATTCGACTTTTCTCTAAAGTTCGTATTATTACTAATATTGACGGTTTAGAGTGGAAAAGGGCAAAGTGGAGTGGTCTAGTCAAAAAATTTCTGAAGTACTCCGAAAAGTTAGCAGTGAAATACTCTGATGTTATAGTTGCAGATAATGCCGCTATTGCTGATTACGTTAGAAACGAGTATCAGGTTAGAGCAGAAGTTATTGCTTATGGTGGTGACCATGCAGTTATAAGTGATCTAAACCTATCTGATGAAAATTATGCTCTTGCATTATGCAGAATAGAACCCGAAAATAATGTTGAACTTATACTCAAAAGCTTCAGCCAAACAAGTAAAAAATTAAAATTTATAGGTAATTGGGATAATAGTGACTTTGGCCTTGCAATGAAAAGCCAATACCAACAATTTGATAACATTGATATAATAGACCCTATTTACGATATTAAAGTACTTTTTGATATGAGGCAAAAATGCAGTTTTTATGTACATGGTCATTCAGCGGGTGGAACTAATCCCTCTTTAGTTGAAATGATGCACTTTAATAAGAGTATTTTTGCATTTGATTGCAACTACAATCGCGCATCAACTGAAGATAAAGCAGAGTTTTTTAGTGATGATGAAGAGCTAACTCAATTAATAAATAAATCGGTAGATATAAGTAATGGTAGTCATATGCAAGACGTTGCAGAACGTCGATATACTTGGAAAATAGTTAAAGATCAGTACTTCAGTTTGTTTAAATAAAGAGAATATTATGAGAAAAGGAATTATTTTAGCCGGTGGAAGCGGAACCCGCCTTTACCCATTAACCAAAGTGGTTAGTAAGCAGCTCATGCCCGTTTATGATAAACCTATGGTTTATTACCCGCTTGCAACATTAATGCAAGCAGGGATTAAAGAAATATTAGTTATATCTACCCCTGAAGAAATTCATCGTTTTGAAAACTTACTTGGTAATGGTGATAATTTTGGTGTTTCAATCTCTTATAAAGAGCAGCCAAGCCCAGATGGTTTAGCCCAAGCTTTTATTGTAGCTGAAGAGTTTCTTGGTGGTGCGCCTGCAGCATTGGTGCTCGGCGATAATATGTTTTATGGCCATGATTTAACTAAGTCACTGCAAAGTGCCAATGCCCAAAAAACTGGTGGTACGGTTTTTGGCTATCATGTGTCAAATCCGAGATCTTATGGTGTTGTAGAGTTTGATGCCAACGGTACGGCTATTTCTATCGAAGAAAAGCCTGCTGAGCCCAAGTCTAACTACGCGGTGCCTGGCTTATACTTTTTCGACGCTCGTGTCGTTGAGTTTGCTAAAAATGTGCAGCCCTCAGCTCGTGGTGAGTTGGAAATAACCGACGTGATTGATCAGTACTTAAAAGCCGGCGAGTTAAAAGTTGAAATTATGGGCCGAGGTACTGCTTGGCTTGATACCGGTACTCATGATGACTTATTGGCTGCAGCTAATTTCATTTCAACCATTGAGAAGCGTCAGGGGCTAAAAGTGAATTGCCCTGAAGAAGTGGCTTATCGTAACGGTTGGTTAAGTGAAGAAAAGCTGCGTGAAATAGCGCAACCACTACGAAAAAGTGGTTATGGTGAATATTTGATAAAGCTGATTGAAGAGCGGGTGTTTTAATGCACTATATAGATACAGCTATTGCGGATGTTAAGATAATTGAACCACAGGTTTTTGGCGATGAACGTGGTTTTTTTATGGAAACTTTTCGCGTTGATGAATTCACAAAACACTGTGCAGAGCTCAGTTTTGTGCAAGATAACCACAGTAAATCAAGTCATGGCATTTTACGTGGCTTGCATTATCAGCTGAAAAATACTCAAGGCAAATTGGTGCGTGTAACTTCCGGCGAGGTTTATGATGTAGCCGTTGATATGCGTGAGTCATCGCCAACTTATGGCCAGCATGTTGGCGTGATACTTTCTGGTGAAAATAAACGTCAGTTGTGGGTACCAGAAGGTTTTGCACATGGCTTTTATGTCATGAGTGATTCGGCAGAGTTTGTATATAAATGTACTGATTATTATGCGCCTGAGCATGAAGTGTCATTGTTATGGAATGATCCTGCGTTAAATATTCAGTGGCCTTTAGTGAGTGGAAAAATGCCTTCACTGTCAGCAAAAGATGAAGTGGGACTGTTATTTAAAGACGCGCCTACGCTCTAATAAGCTGTTTTCTAATATTTTTAAAAATAATGATAGATAATAAAAAATGACAATAATCGTTATTGGTAAATCGGGTCAACTTGCTTGGGAATTAGCCCAGCTTTCAACACCTTCACAAGCTATCGTTTGCCTAGGGCGCGATGATGTTGACTTACAAAATGTCTCTGCATTAGTGAATATACTAAAGCAGTACGATGCTGAGGGAGTTATTAACGCCTCGGCTTATACCGCGGTAGATAAAGCTGAAAGTGATATCGAAAACGCCTACTTACTAAATACGAAAGCGGTGGGACATATAGCACAAGCATGCAAGCACTTAGATGTACCCTTTGTACATATTTCAACAGACTTTGTTTTTCATGGCGATAAGGGGTTGCCCTATTCACCGGGTGATGCGATAAATCCTTTAGGGGTTTATGGTATGAGTAAAGCACAAGGTGAACAGCTGATTGCTGATATTTATCCACAGCGTAGTGCTATTATTCGCACCTCTTGGGTGTATTCAACGCATGGCAATAATTTTGTAAAAACGATGTTGAATTTAATGGCTACTAAACCTGAATTAGGGGTTATTAGTGACCAAATTGGCACACCTACCTACGCGAAAGGCTTAGCAAAAGCTTGTATTGCTAGCATAACTCAGCAGGTTATTGGCGTTCATCATTATACGGATACGGGTGTTGCTAGTTGGTTTGATTTTGCTGTGGCTATTCAAAATATAGCTTTAGAGCTTGGCTTATTGGATAAAAAAATAGCTATTAAGCCGATAACTACTGCGCAGTATCCAACACCCGCTAAACGCCCTCATTATAGTGTGTTAGATAAAGCGAGTTTTATTAACGCTTTGCCTGAACTTTCGTTAATGCACTGGCAAGAACAGTTAACGCATATGATGACAGCGTTAAAAAATGAACGCGAAGCATAGTGAAATTATATTATTAATTCGAGATTCTTATGAAAAAATTATTAGTTACAGGTGGTGCAGGCTTTATTGGCGCTAACTTTGTACATTATTGGATGACTAAATACCCAAATGATCAAGTGTTAGTGCTTGATGCACTGACTTATGCGGGTAACATCGCTAACTTAGATTGTGTGAAAGACCAAGCTAACTTTACCTTTGTTCATGGTAATATTTGTGATCAAGCATTAATTGAAACACTATTGCTTGAACATAGCATTGATACGTTAGTGCATTTTGCAGCTGAGTCTCATGTAGACCGTTCAATTACCGGCCCAGATGCCTTTATTGAAACCAATATTATGGGCACTTACAGCTTACTTAAAGCCGCTAAGAAAGTATGGTTGGATGGTGAAAGTGTACTTGAAGGACATCGCTTTCATCACGTATCAACAGACGAAGTATACGGCACGTTATCAGCTACTGATCCTGCTTTTACTGAAGATACTGCCTATGCGCCTAACTCTCCTTATTCGGCGAGTAAAGCGGCCAGTGATCATTTAGTGCGGGCTTATCACCATACTTATGGCTTAAATGTTACTACCAGTAACTGCTCGAATAACTATGGTCCTTTCCATTTTCCAGAAAAATTGATCCCTTTAGTTATTACCAACATTTTGCATGATAAAGCCTTGCCAATATATGGCGATGGTCAGCAAATACGTGATTGGTTATATGTGGAAGATCACGCTTATGGGATTGATTTAGTGTTACAGAATGGCCGCATTGGCGAAAACTATAACATTGGTGGTGATAATGAATGGGCCAATATTGATATTGTTAACACTATTTCAAAATTGGTTGAGCAAGAGTTCGTTAAAAAACCTGACTTAGCGACTCGTTTTCCTGCGGCTAAGGCAGCGATGGCAAAAAATACAGAGTCACTTATTACTTATGTTAAGGATAGATTGGGCCATGATCGTCGTTATGCTATTGACGCGACGAAAACAAATAATGAGCTAGGCTATCAACCGAAAGAATCATTTGATAGTGGCATTGCTAAAACGGTGGCTTGGTATTTAAATAATGAAGCTTGGTGGCAAAGTGTTATGGATGGCTCTTATCAAAACTGGATTGCTGAGCAATATTCATAAGTCTTAAAACTGTAATTTGAATACAGTAATTAGTTTTTTTTTATGGTATAAAATTTAATTAACTAAAACATATTTTTAAAAGGATTAAAATGCCAAATAAAATCAATAAAGCTGTAATACCAGTAGCTGGTTTAGGTACACGGATGTTGCCAGCGACTAAAGCTATTCCAAAGGAAATGCTTCCGATTGTTGATAAACCTTTAATCCAGTATATTGTTAATGAGTGCATATCGGCGGGTATTACAGAAATTGTTTTAGTGACACACTCTTCGAAAAACGCTATCGAAAACCACTTTGATAAATCGTTTGAGCTTGAAACAACTTTAGAAAAACGTGTAAAACGCCAGTTGCTTGACGAAATTCAAGCAATTTGCCCTAAAGAAGTGACCATTTTGCATGTTCGTCAAGGTGAAGCTAAAGGTTTAGGCCATGCGGTATTAAAAGCGCGCCCTATCATTGGTAATGAGCCTTTTGTTGTGGTGTTACCTGATGTTATTTTGGATGATGCAACAGCTAACTTAAAAACCGAAAATTTAGCGGCTATGTTAAGTCGTTATAATGAGGTAGGTGGCTACAGTCAGATTATGGTTGAGCCTGTGCCTATGGAACAAGTGAGCAGCTATGGCGTTGTTGATTGTGGCGGTGTTGACTTAGCGCCTGGTGAGTCAAAAACCATGACAGCTATTGTTGAAAAACCTCCGGTTGATGAAGCGCCTTCTAATTTAGCGGTTGTTGGCCGTTATGTGTTGTCTGAAAAAATCTGGGACTTGCTAAAATTGACTCCTCCTGGTGCTGGCGATGAAATTCAATTAACCGATGCTATTGCGATGTTAATGGAAAAAGAAACCGTTGAAGCATTCCACATGACAGGTAAATCACACGATTGTGGCTCAAAACTAGGCTATATGAAAGCTAACGTTGAATATGGCTTACGTCACCCTGAAATGGCGGAAGAATTTAGCAGTTATCTAAAAGAGTTGATGAATAGCTAAGAACTTAGCTTTAAGCTTCAGTTTTGAGCTTTCAGAAAAATCAAACACCTAACCATGAGCATGGTGTCTGGTTTTACTTGTTTTAACTGACAGCTTTAAACTTAAAGCTAATAACTCAGCTGTAAGCTTTCAGAAAAGCCAAACACCTAATCATGAGTGTGGTACTTGTTTTACTGACAGCTGATAGCTTTAAACTTAAAGCTAAGAACTCAGCTGTAAGCTATCAGTTTTAAGCTTTCAGAAAAGCCAAACACCTAATCATGAGTGTGGTACTTGTTTTACTGACAGCTGATAGCTTTAAACTTATAACTTTTTTCAGAGATTTATATGGACGTAGCAAATTTATCACAATTTACTGAGCAGGCTTTAGCTCGGAGTATTTTTTCACTGTTCTCAGATAATGAACGAAGTGACAACTATTCAGTTTCTGCAGCGGGTTTATTCCTTGATTATGCCAAGCAAAATATTGTTAACGATGAATTTGAGCTGTTACTAACTCTTGCTGAAAAAGCTAAGCTTGCTGATAAAATATCTGCGCAATTCTCTGGCGTACAATTAAATAACACCGAACAGCGTGCTGTGCTGCATACGGTTTTACGTGCGCCTGATGCGGTTAAAAAATCGGTGCTAGGCACTGTAGCGCAAGAAGTTATCGATACTGAAAGCAAAATGGCGAAGATTGTAGATGATGTACAATCAGGTCATATTCGTTCAGTAACTGGCGAGAAGTTTACTGATATTTTGGCTATTGGTATTGGTGGTTCATATTACGGTGTTAAAGTCGCGCTTTCTGCGTTGGTGCCTTATCATCAGCCGGGTTTAAAAGCCCATGTATTAGCCAATGTTGATGGTGACGCTGCGCAAGAAAAATTTGCAAAACTTAATGCTAATACCACACTGGTTGTTGTAATTTCTAAAACTTTTACTACCCAAGAAACACTGCTAAACGCCACTATTGTAAAAGAATGGATGCTTAAAGCTGGTGCTGAAAATAACCTTTCATCTTGCGATATTATTGCCCAGCATTGGTATGCCGTGAGTACTAATGTTGCTGCTGCTACCGCTTTTGGTATTAAAGCTGAAAACATTTTGCCGATGTGGGATTGGGTTGGTGGTCGCTTTTCGTTATGGTCAGCGGTGGGTTTACCGCTTGCGCTCGTGATTGGTAATCAACACTTTAATGATTTGAAAACAGGTGCTTTTGAAATGGATCAGCATTTTCAACAAGCACCGTTTGCGCAAAATATGCCAGTGATTATGGCATTATTAGGCATTTGGAATCGTAACGGTTTGGGTTACCCAAGTTTAGCCATTTTACCTTACAACCATGCCCTGAGAGCCTTGCCGGGCTACTTACAGCAAACTGATATGGAAAGTAATGGTAAGTCGGTTGATAATAATGGCAACACGCTTAATTACTTAACCGCGCCGGTAGTGTTTGGCCAGGAAGGCACTAACGGGCAACACGCTTTTATGCAATTAATGCATCAAAGTGCTGATATTATTCCCACTGATTTTATTTTGTCATTGGCTCCTACCAGTGAGCATTTAGCGAATCACGATGCGTTGGTGGCTAATTGTTTTGCTCAAAGTGAAGCATTAATGCAAGGTAAAACGTTAGCTCAAGCTGAAGAAGAGCTGCGTTTATCAGGTGCAGATGATATAGAAGTTAACAGGCTCGCCAAGCATAAAACCATGAAAGGTAACACGCCTAGTAATACGTTGTTAATGCAGCAACTTGATCCTAAATCACTAGGAGCGCTATTGGCGCTTTATGAGCATAAAATATTTGTTCAAGGTGTGATATGGCAAGTAAATTCTTATGATCAGTGGGGCGTTGAGTTAGGCAAGCAATTAGGTAAAGAAGTACTAAATGTTATGGCTAAGCCGATGGCCGATATTGATAGTACAACACTCTCTGCTTCCTCATTAGCACTGATCCGTCGCTATAAACATAATTTAGGTAATTGCTAAATTAATCTCAATAGCACTTTAGTTACGCTGTATTTTTAGCTTTATATCATTTTGGTATAAACAAGCTTTTACTTATATGGATAATGCTTGGTCGCTGTGGCATGATATTGCTCATTATTATGTCAACACCTTTAGTGAACAGCGATGCCTTTAACACATTTACAAAAGCTTGAAGCCGAATCTATCCATATTATGCGTGAAGTTGCCGCAGAGTTTGATAATCCTGTAATGCTTTACTCTGTAGGTAAAGATTCTGCAGTGTTATTACACCTGGCGCGTAAAGCTTTTGCGCCTGGAAAAATCCCTTTTCCATTACTTCATGTTGATACCAACTGGAAATTCAAAGAGATGATCGCTTTTCGTGATCAAATGGCAAAAGACCATGGCTTTGATTTACTTGTGCATAAAAATCCTGAAGGTATGGCGATGAATATCAGCCCATTTGAGCATGGTAGTGCCAAACATACCGATATTATGAAAACACAAGGTTTAAAGCAGGCGTTAGACCATTACGGTTTTGACGCAGCTTTTGGTGGCGCACGTCGTGATGAAGAAAAGTCACGTGCAAAAGAGCGTGTGTATTCATTCCGTGATAAAAACCATCGCTGGGATCCTAAAAGCCAACGTCCAGAGCTATGGAACGTATACAATGGTAAAGTGAATAAAGGTGAAAGTATTCGCGTTTTCCCATTATCAAACTGGACCGAGCTTGATATTTGGCAATATATTTATTTAGAGAGTATTCCAATTGTTCCGTTATATTTAGCGGAAAAACGTCCTGTAGTTGAGCGCGATGGCACATTAATTATGGTTGATGATGATCGCATGCCAATTGGTGACGATGAAGAAATACAAATGAAAAGTGTGCGTTTTAGAACTTTAGGTTGTTATCCATTAACCGGCGCTGTTGAGTCAACAGCGACGACTTTACCTGAAATTATTCAAGAAATGCTATTAACCAAAACCTCCGAACGACAAGGGCGTGTGATTGATCACGACTCTGCTGGCTCGATGGAGAAAAAGAAAATGGAAGGTTATTTTTAAAGCCAAAGTTTTCAATTGAAAGTTTACAAATTAATAGCAGTATTAAAGAAATAAATTCTAGGAAAAATTATGACGACAACAGATTTGCTTGAAACTGACATTGAGTCTTACCTAAAGCAGCATGAAAATAAAGAAATGGTGCGTTTTTTTACTTGTGGCAGTGTTGATGACGGTAAAAGTACTTTAATTGGTCGCTTATTGCATGATTCTAAAATGATCTTTGAAGATCAATTAGCGGCGATTGAAAACGATAGTAAAAAATCAGGCACTACTGGTGAAGCGGTTGATTTAGCTTTGTTAGTTGATGGCTTACAGTCTGAGCGTGAACAGGGTATTACCATTGATGTAGCCTATCGTTATTTTGCTACAGATAAACGTAAGTTTATTATTGCCGACACGCCAGGCCATGAGCAATACACTCGCAATATGGCAACAGGTGCATCGAATTGTGATCTTGCTATTATTTTGATTGATGCTCGCCATGGCGTACAAGTGCAAACCCGTCGCCATTCTTTTATTTGTTCTTTACTCGGCATTAAGCATGTATTAGTGGCGGTGAACAAAATGGATTTGGTTGATTACAGCCAAGATCGTTATCAAGAAATTAAAAAAGAATATCGTAAATTTGCTGATGATTTAGCATTTGACGATGTACGTTTTGTGCCTATTTCAGCGCTTAATGGCGATAATGTTGTTGAAGAAAGTGTCAACATGCCTTGGTATCCTGGCGCGACAATGATGAAGCTGCTTAATACCATTAAAGTTGATGATCAAAAAGGTTTCACGCAGTTTAGATTACAAGTGCAATATGTTAATCGCCCTAATTTAGACTTTAGAGGTTTTGCTGGTACGGTTGGCTCTGGTCATATTCGTGTTGGTGATGAAGTGGTTGCCTTGCCATCTGGCAAAGAAAGCGTTGTAAAATCAATTGTTACCTTTGAAGGTGATATTGAACGAGCCGATCAAGGCATGGCGATTACACTGACATTAGAAGATGAGATCGATATCAGTCGCGGTGAAATGATTGTTAAGAAAGGCCATTTACCGTCATCAGCGAAAGAGCTAAGTGCAACCGTAGTTTGGATGCATGAAGACGAGCTTGAACCCGGTCGTGAATATTACATTAAACAAGGCAGTAAACTCACTACTGGTCATGCCTTGAGCATTAGTCATCGTATTGATGTAAATACTTTAGAAGAATCTAAGGTTGACCAATTAGCGTTAAATGAAATTGGTGTGGTGAACTTTGAAGTTGCTGAAACATTGCATTTTGATGCATACAACGACAACAAAGCTACTGGCGCATTTATCATTATTGATAGACTGAGCAATATCACGGTTGGTGCTGGTATGATCAACGGTGCATTAGCAGCACAGCAAGCGCATGAATATTCTGATTTTGAAAAAGAGTTGAATACTTTAGTGCGTAAACACTTCCCGCATTGGGGCGCTCGTGATTTGTTAAAGCTATAACCATAGGAATAGCTGTCGGTTAAGAGCAGTTTAAAGTTATTAGCTATCAGTTAAGAGCTGTCAGCTTTCAGTTAAAATCAAGAGACTAGTTCGGAGCTTGTTTTTGATTTTTCTGACAGCTTAAAACTGAAAGCTTACCGCTATAAGTTTTGTGTTTTACTGACAGCTTAAAACTGAAAGCTTATAGCTATCTGTTAAGAGCTTACAGCTGTTTTTTAGGTTGATATTATGTTGTTTATGCAGTGGTTATTTGTATTGATATTTGTATCAACACTTGTCGCGCTAGTTCGCTTTCCCAGTATTCCTGAGCGGGTATTTGGTAGTGCTACGCTCGCGTGTTTAGCCACATCTTTTGTTTCTTCGGATGACATTTTACATAACGCGGTAAACCCTGGTTTAGTGACCTTATTGTTATTAGTGCTATGTTCATTTGCTTATGAGCGTACCAGTATCTTAAGACGGATATCCGCTTTGCTACTCAGTGGTAATGAGAAGTCTGCCAGCACTAAAACCTTGTTGTTTACTGCATTCAGTTCAGCAGTAATAAGTAATACCGCGGTGGTTGCAACACTTATTTCTACGGTGAAAAAAAATACCCTGGTTAATCCTGCTAAGCTGCTTTTACCATTATCATTTGCGGCAATATTAGGCGGCACATTGACGTTAATTGGTACTTCAACCAATCTTATTGTTAACTCTTTGTGGCTTAAACAAGGGCAAGAGAGCTTTGGCTTTTTTGACTTTAGTTTGGTAGGACTTGTTGCGTTAATCGTGTGTTTAGTGGTTATTCTGGTGAGACAAAATACCCTTAAGGATATGAAAACAGATGACTTACAAGTTAAAGAGTACTTGGTAGAGGCTAGGGTAAGCGAGCAGTCTAAACTTATTGGTAAAAGTATTGAAGACAACGGTTTACGAAATTTAGACACGTTATTCCTTGTGGAACTAGTACGCTCTGGCCGCCTGATTTCTCCTGTTGCACCCGATGAAGTGATTCAGCAGCATGATAGATTAATTTTCAGTGGCGACATCAGTAAAGTGTTAGTTTTACAACAGTTTGATGGTTTAAGTTTATTTGCTGAAAAAAATGGCTTATTACGTGAGAACTTAACTGAAGTTTTAATTAAACCCGACTCTGCTATTGTTGGTAAAACGCTAAAAACTGCTGGTTTTCGCGCCCGTTTTGATGCTGCTGTTGTGGCTATTCGCCGCGAAGGTATGGCATTGTCAGGAAAGTTAGGTGAAATAAAAATTCAACCGGGTGACTTTCTGGTTTTAGCTGTTGGTAATGATTTCTCTGCCCGTACTAACTTAACGAAAAATTTCTATATACTTTCTGGCCATAAACCAGACAGCATGCTTTCAGGCTGGCGTGACTCGCTAGCTATATTTGGCTTTGTGATCGCGATTGCCTTAACGTTATTTAGCTCGATAAGTTTATTAACTAGTTTAATGTTTTACATCGCGGTGTTGATTTTAACGGGATGTTTAACGGTTAATGAGATTAAGCGTCGTTTCCCGATTGAAATTTGGTTGATTGTTCTCGGCGCTTTAACTTTAGCGCAGGCTTTTGAAAACAGTGGCGTTGCTGCTGTTTTTGCCGGTGAAATTGAGCAGGTATTAGCCGGGCAAAGTGCGATTATCGCCTTAGTGGTGATTTTCTTTATTACTTTGTTGCTGACCGAAGTTGTCACAAATAGCGCTGCTGCAGCCTTAATTTTCCCTATTGCTTACAATATAGCAATCGGCTTAGGCGTAGATCCTATGCCATTAGTGATGGCGGTAGCATTTGGTGCTAGCGGTAGCTTTATTAGCCCGTATGGCTACCAAACCAATATTATGGTGTTTAATGCTGGCAATTATAAAATATCAGATTTTGTTAAGTTCGGTTGGCCGATAACTTTCGCATACAGCGTAGTAGTATTAACGATGATACCCTTGGTTTATAAGTTTTAAACCTACTATAAGCTATAAGTTTTAAGCTGTCAGATGTCAGTTAACACAAGTAAGAGATAGTTTTGAGCTGTCAGCTATCAGTAAAAGCAAAGACTAGTTGGGAGTTTGTTTTGTGTTTTAATGAAAGCTTCGAACTGAGAGCTATGTTGTTAGCTATAAGTATTGAGCTGTCAGCTGTCAGTAAAAGATTGAAGGGATAGCTGTCAGTTTTGAGCTATCAGCTTTCAGTTAAAACAAGTGCCATACTGATGGTTTGTCTTTTGTTTTTACTGAAAGCTTAAAACTATTACTTTTGTTTTACTGAAAGCTTAAAACTGACAGCTTACAGCTATGTTTTAGCTATAATGTCTTTTTTATTTTAGGAATTTTATGAAAACTGAAAATACTGTTTGGCATGAGCAGCATATTGATAAACAACAGCGTGCTGAATTAAAGCAGCAAAAGCCATGTTTACTTTGGTATACCGGCCTTAGTGGTTCTGGCAAATCAACGATTGCAAATGCTGTTGATGCGATGTTATTTGAACGTAGCTGTCATAGCTACTTGCTTGATGGCGATAATGTCCGTCATGGCTTAAATGGTGATTTAGGCTTTAGTGATGAAGACCGTGTTGAGAACATTCGTCGAATTAGTGAAGTAGCAAAATTATTTGTAGATGCTGGTTTAATTGTTTCTACCGCGTTTATATCGCCATTTCGCGCTGATAGGGCATTAGCTGCAAGTAAATTAGCATCAACCGAGTTTATCGAAGTATTTATTGATACCCCAATTGAAATCTGCGAGCAACGTGATCCAAAAGGCTTATATAAGCTCGCTAGAGCGGGTGAGATTAAAGACTTTACCGGTATTGATTCTGCTTATGAAGCGCCTAAAAAAGCACAAATTCATATTAATACTGATGGCAAAAGTGTCGAGCAGTGTGCGCAACAGGTTGTTGATTACTTGGCAGAACACGGAATTATAGCTAAGAGCAAAGCTGTAAGCTTTCAGTAAAACCGAAAAAATAGCTGTAAGCTGTCAGTTTTGAGCTATCAGTAAAAGCAAAACCAAGCGCCTCACCAAGAGTGTGGCGCTTGGTGATAACTGACAGCTGACAGCTTTAAACTTAAAACTAAGTACTTAGCTGTAAGCTGTCAGTTTTGAGCTATCAGTAAAAGCAAAACCAAGCGTCTAACCAAGAGTGTGGTGTTTGGTTTTACTTGTTTTAGCTGATAGCTGACAGCTTTCAACTTTAAACTAAGAACTTAGCTGTAAGCTTTCAGTTTTGAGCTATCAGTAAAAGCAAAACCAAGCGCCTAACCAAGAGTGTGGTGTTTGGTTTTACTTGTTTTAACTGATAGCTTCAAACTAAGAACTTAGCTGTAAGCT
The DNA here is from genome assembly GCF_002000025.1 of Cognaticolwellia aestuarii. Classification (GTDB taxonomy): domain Bacteria; phylum Pseudomonadota; class Gammaproteobacteria; order Enterobacterales; family Alteromonadaceae; genus Cognaticolwellia; species Cognaticolwellia aestuarii. The sequence goes on along the minus strand of NZ_MUZV01000005.1, from coordinate 330,254 downwards.
GTCAGTTTTGAGCTTTCAGTAAAAACAGAACCAAGCGCCTAACCAATAGTGTGGTGTTTGGTTTTACTTGTTTTAACTGATAGCTGACAGCTTTAAACTTAAAACTAAGAACTTAGCTGTAAGCTTTCAGTTTTGAGCTATCAGTAAAAGCAAAACCAAGCGCCTAACCAAGAGTGTGGTGTTTGGTTTTACTTGTTTTAACTGACAGCTGACAGCTTTTAACTTAAAACTAAGAACTTAGCTGTAAGCTGTCAGTTTTGAGCTTTCAGTAAAAGCAAAACCAAGCGCCTAACCAAGAGTGTGGTGTTTGGTTTTACTTGTTTTAACTGACAGCTTCAAACTGATAGCTATCTTTTACTGACAGTTTCAAACTGATAGCTTTCTTTTACTGACAGCTAATAATTTATTTAGGATTTTTCATGCATTTTGATGTTTTTAATGGCGATGCCGACGGTATTATTGCGCTTTTACAGTTACGACTGGCTGATCCAAAACCTTCTACTTTAATCACCGGTGTTAAACGTGATATCGAGTTATTACAGCAAGTTGACATTAATAAAGCGACTTCGGTAACTGTGCTGGATATATCAATGGAGAAAAATCATCAAGCGCTGACAAACATACTCAATAATGACGTTGAGGTTTTTTATGTTGATCACCATCGCGCGGGTACTATCCCAAAGTCAAAACAGCTAAAAGCAATTATTGATACCGATGCTAATACTTGTACAAGTTTACTGGTTAATCAGTATTTAGCAGATCGCTTTGTTTTGTGGGCAATTGTTGCCGCATTTGGTGATAATATGAATCAGGCTGCTGAACAGTTGTCAGCGCAACAAGGCTTAGCGCTCAATGAGCAGGCAAAGCTTAAAGCCTTAGGTACTTATATCAATTACAATGGCTATGGGCGCTCAGTTGATGATTTGCACTTCGCACCAGCGCAGCTGTTTGAAAAGCTACTTAGTTACCCTAATCCATTTACGTTAATCGCTGAGCCTAACTCAATTTTCAGCCAGCTTGAACAAGCCTATAATGCTGATATGCATCAAGCCAGTAACGCCGAGATATTACACGATAGTAATGTACTGCAAATTATTGAGCTCGAAAATGCCCCTTGGTCAAGACGAGTGAGTGGTGTTTTTGGTAATGAATTAGCAAATAGAGCGCCCTACAAAGCGCATGCAGTGTTAACGTTAAATGCTGATAATAGCTATTTAGTTAGCCTGCGAGCACCTTTGAATAATAAGCAAGGTGCTGGCGATCTCTGCGTGCAATTTGAGACCGGTGGTGGCAGGGCTGCAGCGGCAGGTATAAATCAACTTCCGCCAGAAAAACTTGGCAACTTCATCGAGATAGTGTCAAAATATTATCAAGAATAATTTACCTATTTTTTCACTGTGTGCTGCATCTGAGAATAAGGTAAATTAGGTTTTTTAATATTTATAAGGATTTTTAGATGAGTTTGTTGATCACTGGCGGTACCGGGTTTATTGGTAGCCACACTGTTGTAGAATTATTGGCTTTAGATAAAGATATTATTATTGTCGACAACCTCGCAAACTCTTCCACTTTAGTACTCGATCGAATAAAACAAATTACCGGCAAAACAGTTACCTTTATTGAAGCTGATATTTGTGATCGAGTTGCGATGCAACAAGTATTCTCCGAACATGACATTGAGGCTGTAGTGCACTTCGCTGGGCTAAAAGCGGTTGGTGAGTCAAGTACTATGCCGCTAAGTTACTACCATAACAATGTTTCTGGCTCAGTCACTCTGTTACAAGTGATGGCTGAACATGGTGTAAAAAACTTAGTCTTTAGCTCATCGGCTACCGTTTATGGTGAAAACAATCCGTCACCGCTTGACGAAACTATGCCTACTTCTGCGACCAATCCTTATGGTCAAACTAAATTGATGATCGAAAATATACTGTTTGATTTAGCAAAAAGTGATGACGAATGGTCTATCGCTTGTTTGCGTTATTTCAATCCCATTGGTGCGCATGAGTCTGGCTTAATTGGCGAAAATCCTAATGGTATTCCTAATAACTTGCTGCCTTATGTTTCGCAGGTAGCTGTTGGCCGCTTAGCACAGCTACAGGTGTTTGGTGATGATTATCCTACAAGCGATGGTACTGGGGTGAGAGACTATATTCATGTTGTTGATTTAGCCCAAGGCCATGTTAAAGCACTAGAAAAACTCCATGAAATTAAAGGCTGTGTACCGATTAACTTAGGTACTGGTAATGGCACGTCAGTGTTAGAAATTGTTAATACCTTCAAAGAAATTTCAGGCCAAGATATTCCTTTTAAAATAGTGCCACGTCGTGCCGGAGATATTGCAACGGTTTTTGCTGATGCGAAAGTGGCCAATAAGCTATTAAACTGGCATGCAAAGCGTGACTTAGCCACTATGATAGCTGATACATGGCGCTGGCAATCACAAAATCCAAATGGCTTTGAATAACTCTTACGCTAGTACCTGAGCTGGATTAACTGTAAAAAAGCCTAATATAATTAATATTAGGCTTTTTTTACACATTTTTTAGTTAAGTTTTATTTGAAAGTATGATTAGTTTTTAGTGCTTGATTGCTCGTCTGCCCAGGCAATTGCTTCATTGTAGCTTTTAATAACGTCAGATTTCTCTAAGCCAAGTGTTTCTATCACTGCGCTGGTTTTTGACCATTCTGCGCGCTCTATAAACTCTAAAAGCATAATAAGTGCTGCCATGGCGCCTTTACGTGTCAGTAGGGTGTCTTTTATTTCTTGCGCTAAAGGCAGTTTAGAGAGAATACTGGTTAATTCTTCGTCGACAATGGCGTCAATTAACGATAATAAACCCGTTAAAAAGGCAATAGAGTTATCTATTGGTGGCTTAACTTCGCTCGCCATTAATTCACAAAACTTTGCTCGTACCATTGCCGCGTTAATAAGTTCTGAAGGTTTATCAGGGTTAATATTTGATGCAAACATTAAGCCTAAGAAGCGCTTTAATTCTTCTGAGCCCAAGGTTACTAATGCTTGTTTGATTGTCGATATTTCATTGCGTCTTTTAAAAATAGCTGAATTGGCGTAGCGTAATAGCTTATAAGATAAGGTGACGTCACGCTCGAAAACTGAAGTAATACTTGCTAGGTCTAAGTCCTTTTTTGAAGTCTCATAAAGTAACTCTGCCATTGCCATTTGTGATGGCGATAAGCTTTTGGTCTTTACCATTTCTGGTTTGGCGAAAAAGAAACCTTGGAAAAGCTCGAAATCTAGCTCTAATGCTTGGTTGTATTCTTCATATGTTTCGACTTTTTCTGCTAATAATTTGATATGGGGAAAGTCTTGAATAGCAACTTTTACATCTTTGATCGTTGCTATGGAGGTGTCTTGCCAGTCAATTTTAATAATACTAATAAAGGGGTAAAAGTGTTGCCAAACAGGCTGATGAATATAATCATCTAACGCTATGGTATAGCCTTTCTCATGTAAGTCTTTGCAAATAGCTAATAATTTTTTGCCAGGTTTGACGGTTTCTAAAATTTCAACCACGACTTCTTCGGTTGTGAGGGTTTCGGGGTAACCCTGGGCAAGTGTTTCTAAAGTGAAATTGATGAAAGCGGGTTTATTACCGGTAAATTCACTGATACCTAGATTAAAGTTACTGGCCTCGATCATTTTGGTGGTTGCTTCGTCAGCGTCTATATCAGGAAAAATATTATCAATACTGTCACGAAACAAGAGTTCATAGGCAAAGAGTTTTTTTTCTTTATCCAATATAGGTTGCCTAGCAGCGTAGAAGTACATACAAATTCCCGATTAATCTGATTTTATAATACATAAATTTATTATTATTGTTATTATCATCTAGCAAAATTTATTTGCTAGTTACAATCTTATTTATAACACAAATAAATAGGAATACTTATGAAAAAGCATGGTTATTAGCCATTTACTCAACATAATATTCCTGTTCATGTTTAATTGATTAGCAATGTGCTTTTTTTTTTGAACAAATTAATTGCAGACAAATAGTTTATTATTCGCAACTAACGAGAGTAGAATTTTATAGTAGAGGGTGTAAAGCTTCAATTTTAGTTTTAATTTTTCTACGATTTTTGGTTAATAAAATAGCAAAAAATACTGTTTTATATCAAACGCAGCAACACTAGCGATAAAGTTCTCAGCTCTTCTTTTATGCACCCAGTGGTTAACGGGTGGTGACGAAAATTAAATTTAGTATGAAATAACGATGTTTAACAAATTTTACTTGTTCTATGCTCGTCATTAACATGTTAGGTTGCACAATAAATGAGTCTGATTAGTCTAATTTTTTTGGAGGTTAAATGGCCGTAGGAACAATGATTTCATTGGCGCTATATTTTATTGTTATGTTAGGAATAGGTATATATGCCTATAGAAAATCTACCAGTGATGTTTCTGGCTTTATGCTAGGGGGGCGTAGTTTAGGCCCAGGGGTGACAGCGCTTTCTGCTGGTGCTTCAGACATGAGTGGTTGGATGCTTATGGGGGTGCCAGGACTAATGTATACCACAGGGCTTAGTAGCGTTTGGATTTCTCTAGGCTTAGCTTTTGGTGCCTATTTAAATTACCTTATTGTTGCCCCTAGACTAAGAACCTATACAGAAGTCGCTAATGACTCGATAACCCTGCCTGATTATTTTGAAAACCGCTTTGCAGATCACACGCGCAAACTTCGTATTGCCTCTTCAATTGTTATTATCTTATTTTTTACCTTATATACGTCTTCAGGCATAGTGGCTGGTGGTAAGCTATTTGAAAGTTCATTTGGCTTAAGTTATGAAGTTGGTTTGTACATTACCGCTGGTGTGGTGGTGCTTTATACGCTGTTTGGTGGCTTTTTAGCCGTAAGCCTTACTGACTTTGTTCAGGGCTGTATTATGTTCATTGCTTTAGTTTTAGTGCCTGTTGTTGCGATTAGTGAAATTGGCGGTACTGGTGCGATGTTCGATACGATTGAACAGCTTAACCCGCAAATGTTAGATGTATTTAATAACGTTGGTATTGTTGCGATAATTTCAGCAATGGCCTGGGGATTAGGTTATTTTGGCCAGCCACATATTATTGTGAGATTTATGGCTATTCGTTCAGTAGATGATTTACCCAAAGCGCGTAGAATTGGTATGAGCTGGATGATCGTTGCGCTAATTGGTGCTATGGCAACGGGGTTTGCTGGTGCTGCTTATGTTGCTAATACAGGGATGGAATTGGGTGATGCAGAAACAATATTTATTGTGTTATCACAATTACTATTTCACCCATTAATTGCTGGTTTCTTATTAGCAGCCATACTTGCAGCGATCATGAGTACTATTTCTTCGCAGCTGTTAGTAACCTCAAGCTCATTAACAGGCGATTTTTACCAAGCGTTTTTGAATAAAGACGCCACTGAAAAGCAATTAGTTTTTGTTGGCCGCTTATCTGTTGCTTTAGTTGCGCTTGTCGCTGTTTTTCTTGCCTATGATAGAAACAGTTCAATTCTAACTCTTGTCAGTAATGCTTGGGCAGGTTTTGGTGCAGCATTTGGCCCGTTGGTTATCCTAAGTTTATACTGGAAGAAAATGAACAGTAATGGCGCATTAGCAGGTATGTTAACAGGGGCGGTAACCGTATTAATATGGATATATGCACCAATAACCATTAATGGTCAGTCTTTAAGTTCGGTGATGTATGAAATAGTACCTGGCTTTGTTATGGCCACTATTGCTATTGTTTTGGTTAGTCGCTTAACAGCCAAAGAACAACCTGAACTAGAGGTTATTTTTGATCAAGTAGCTGGAAAGCATTAACCAATGAATATGAGTTAATAAGAGGCCAATTGAAAATATAACATTGGTTGGTTTCTTCATAAACTGCACTGCATTTTGTAAAATAAAAAGCCGTTAATGGGTTCATTAACGGCTTTTTTAGTACTTTTGATTTTCTTTTTCCATGGCTTTTTTGATATTTACAGAGAGGAAGGCAGGATAAAAGCAGGAGTTTATTACTACAACAAGGGTTGAATTATTTCTCCTGTAGTTCGCTTAGTTTTCTTCTTGTGAATTTTTGTTTTTACAGGGAGAAAGGCAGGAGTTTATTACAGCAATTCGGGGTGGTAGCCTGTTTTTAAGAATTCTCCCTGTATGAAGGTTACAGGGAGAATAACTAATGCCATTGCTTTGGTATTAATTGCTCTAAATAGACCAGGTAATATTTTGCTTAACGCGGTCCTGCCATTGCTCAATGGGTTCATTTTTATCTCCAACCACAATAACATTAGAGTGATTGAAATTGAGAGAATGACCTTGTAATTCATCATTAGCAAAGTCTTTTACGAAGGTGATGTCTTCGTCATCTGGTAAAATAAAAACATTCACTGGGCTAGATTTGCCTTGAAAAACTAGATGCAAACTTTTACTGCCATCAAAACGACAATAATCAGCGAAAATGAGTGTGCCAAATGTGCTATCAAAGCTGCCTTTAAATGCTGCCATTTTTTCATTCAATGAAGCTAAACTTACCTTTGGTTGAGCACTATTTGAAAAATGAGCGGCTTCATGGTTAACATGAGCAATGGCGTAATCACCTAAATTTTTATAGGTATGAGAAAACATCATAAAGTTAACGGTTAAACCCATAACAAATGCAACAGAAGCGGCCATCGCTAAACGTACACGTGTTTTTCTTTTTTGCTGCTGATGGCTAGCCATTGTTTGGCGTAAGATTAAGTTATCGTATAAACCATCAGGTACGGGAATATTCATTGCTTGCGCAATTTTATCATCTAATGCAGAAACATCGTGTGCAAACTTTTGTTTCGCTGCGTCGTTTTTGATTGCTTCATTTGTTGCATCATCACGACTTTTTGGATCTGCTAATATGCTACGTCTAAATTGCAAATCATCCATTGTGTAGACCTCTTAATTTTGGCTCGTCGTCTACGGCCTCTTTTAATTGATTGCGAGCACGAAATAATCGTGTCATAACGGTATTTTTATTTAATGACAAAATGTTAGCGATTTCTTCACCACTGAAACCTCCAATAACCTGTAAAACTAGCGGCTCTCGGTACTCTTCAGGCATTTGTGCTATTTTTTCGCGTAACCAATAGTTTTCAATCTCTTGTTCATTACTCGTTGCTTTTACATCGGTAATTGTTGCCTCTTCATATTCGCTCATTTCAAAACGCTTACGCTCAAATCGGCGGGCATTTTCTCTGCGAAGAATGGTAATTAACCATGACTTTGCTGCCTTTTCATCTTTCAATGAGTCAAGCGCGCGCCATGCACGTAAAAATGTTTCTTGCACTAAGTCTTCAGCAATATGCTTGTCATGGCATAGCCAGTATCCATACCGATATAAATCGGCATGTAATGCTTTAACGAGTGCTTCGTATCTAACTTGTTTTGTCGCCATGTTGTAAGAGACCTGAGGCTTTGTCATTCTATTTCACACTAATGCAAATTTTTAGATATGTTAACTATAGCGTGAATTACTAATTGATAGTTAACAGAAATTATATGCAGATTTATATTTTATTGATTTGGATTGTCGACAGGGGAGATTTAATGGCTTTGTTTAATGGTTTTGTTTAATGGCTTTTTTAAGGAGATTGCAGACCAATGATGTTCGCTGAAACGGAACATCATTTTGTCTGCTTGGTTTGATTTTATTTTCTCATTGAGTGACGATTTAATTACTTATGGGTTAATGGCCACCTTAGTGCCTGATGATTGATGGTGATGCTTTTTATGCAGTGCCTGTACTGCGTTAAGTAAGCTTTGGCCTACCCATGGGCTTGGTTGTTTACCATAGTAACTTTGTTGTAAGGCAATGATCGCCTCAGAAAGCGCTTTGTCGTTAAAATAACTGTGTAGAGAGTCTAAGGTCGTTAACGAGGCTTTGTCTTTGTTGTCTGATGATTGTGATTGTGCCCAAGGCAGTAAGTTAGCTAATGCTGCTTCACCATTATTTTGTTTACATGCCGCTAATAATGCAAGATAGGCGCTATTAACGTCTGTATTCTTATTATCAAACTTCTGTTTCGCTTTAAAAGGTCGTTTAGCTGAGATAAACCAAGCGAGCGAGGTCAGTAACCACAAAGCCAGAAATAGCCACTGCCAAAAACTGTTTTGCTGAACTATTACCGTTTGTGGTACTGGCGCTGCTGTCAATTGTGTTGCGTTATTGGTTGATGGTTTTGCTGTGATGCTCGGCGCTAAATCAGCATTAGGTAATATGGTGATTTTTTGTCCCGGGATTTTAGCCACTTCAGCTTTATTGGTAATTGTATTCCACCAGTTAATGGTTATTTCTGGTAACTGATAATCGCCAGCTTTGCTAGCGACGATAGCAAAGTTAACCACTTTTTGGCTGACTAAACGCTCATTATTAAGCGCTGTGTGTAGCTCGGCTTGATCTGGATATACTTTTAACCCTTGCGGCATAGTCATGGTGATTTCAGGTAATTGCTCTTCTGATAGACCTGCTGCGGTTAATGTAATAGTACGCGTGATTGGCTCGCCAACTTTAAATTGAGTGGGGTCGGGTTGCCATTCTTGATGCATGGCTAGTAGTTCGCTCGGTAACCATGGTCCACTGACTTGTGCAGGAATTGCTTTAATTGTTAATGGGATATCATCACCAATAACACTGACAGGCTTAGTATCAGCGAAACTTAAAAAGTTTGAACGTCTTGAGGAAGGTACAATGATCTCTCCGGAAAACACCGGTGACTTTAAGGTTACTTCGCCACTTTGTTGCGGGCTAATGGCATAAACTCGCTCGATGATGCGGTAACGTTTGCCATTAATAATGTTCTCTGATTCTTTATCTTGACCGATTTGTAAAATGTTAGCGCCAGCTAAGGTTGGCTCGGTTAAGCTACCTCTTTTTAACTCAGCGGCAAAGTGCAATTTTACTTTCAGGGTTATTTGTTGCTGAACGTAAATGTCGGTCGCTGATGCTTGTGTGGTAATAAATAAATCTTGTTGGCTGGAAGCCGGTAATTGACTGGCTTCGACTGCTTTAATCGCAATAGCTTGGGTTTTTATGCCGTCAATGGTAAATGCCGGTATAAGTAACTCACCAGGTTTTCGCGGTATTAATACGGTTGTCCAGGTTGTGGTGCGCGTGGTATTGAAATTTACCATGCTAGTTTGTGAGCTAACCGATGTTCTGCCCACAATAAAGTCACCGAGTAGGGCAGAAGTATCTAATGCGTTACTGTCAACATCGTCATCTGCGGTCACTGTTAATATGAGCGACTCGTTGACAACGACTGGGTTTTTATCAACGCTAGCACTGATTTTGGTTAACGCGTAGCTATTAAGTGATAATAAAATAGCTAACAGAGAAATTATAACTCTTACCACTTTTTCTTAACTCCTATATTTCGGCGATCTTGATGACGTTTTTGATACTCTAATTGCATTTTATTTCTTAATAACATGTAAGGATCGTCAGTGACCTTGTTAAGTAACTGCTGATGTTTTTGTTCGGTTTCTTTGGCTAATTGTTCTGCCATTGCCTGAGCTTGTGCACTTTGTTCTTCAGGTGGTTGCTCTTGTTCATTTGCTTGCTGAGCCTGTTCAGTTTGCTGCTTAGCTTGGTCTTGCTGATCATTTTGCGCTTGTTGTTGATCATTTTCAGCTTGCTGTTGCTCTTCATTGCTTTGCTCTGAAGTATCACTTTGCTGATTTTGATCTTGTTGTTCTGGGCTTTGGGATTGCTGCTGATCGCTCGGTTGACTTTCACTATCCTGATTGTCTTGCCCTGCCTGGTTTTCACCACTTTGATCATCACCATTTTGCTGCTGGTCTTGTTGTTCTTTATTTTGATCTTGCTGTTGGTCGTCGCCAGATTGTTGCTGTTGGTTTTCTTGTTGCTGCTTTAACTTTTCAAGCACTGCTTTGTTTTCTTGTGCATCGGTTAAGTTTGGATCAAGTTGTAAAGCTTGTTCGTAAGCGGCTATTGCCTCATCAAGTTTTTGTAACTTAGCGAGTGTGTTGCCTTGGTTAAATAATGCATCTGCGTTATCTGCTTGTTGAAATGCAGCTAAAGCTTGCTCGTAGTCGCCTGCCTTATAATGCGCGCTACCTTGCCAAAGCGGATTGCTAAATTTTTCGGCTGCATCTTGGTATTGCTGCTGATCAAAGTGTTCTTGTCCTTGTTGATCTTTGGTTTTCCATAAGTCTTGCCAAATATCCGCTTGGGCTTGTTGATGAGGCATGAGCAGTAAAGCAAAGGGTAAAGTCACCATAAGCGCACCGCGTCTAAAGTAACTGAGTAACATAGGTAAAACGAGTAATAACAAGTAAGGTCCAAATTCTTGCCATTGATCACCAGTATTATCACTTTCTTTAGTTTGCTCTGTGTCTTTAAGTAATGGTTTAGTGGTCAGTTTTTCAATATCGTTATTATTATGGCTTAGCGTGGTGTAGTTACCATTGCCACGTGCAGCAAGCCCTTGGAGTAACTTTTCAGTTAACTTGGGAATAATAATTGCACCGTTGTCGTCTTTCATTAATTCGCCATTACTGAGCTTAATGGGGGCACCTGCTTGGGTACCAACACCGAGGATATTCAGGCGATAAGGATGCTCACGTGACCATTGGGTGATGTCTTGAATATCAATATTATCAACACCGTCAGTAAACCAGTAGATATCACCACTATTATGGCCAGCATTGATTAGCATTTCATTGGCTAAGGCTAACGCAGATATTGGGTTACTGCCTAATGCTGGCATAAGTTCTGGGCTTAATGACGGTAACAGCAACTTAATGTTATTGGTGTCATCGGTCAGAGGACTAATACTAAAAGCATCGCCAGCGTATGCAATAAGGCCAACTTCGCCTTCGTTTATACTGTCGAGTAAGTCTATTGCCTTGTAACGAGCACGTGTTAAACGGTTGGGCGCAACGTCGGTCGCATACATTGAATATGACATATCCATGATGAGCACAGAGCCTTGTGCGACTTGGTAGACCGGTTGTGGTAGTTTCTGCCAAGTAGGCCCCGCCATTGCTATAATTGACAGTAAACCAATTAAAAACGGCAGGGTTAGTGAACTCGATTTAGCCTTACTGTTTCCCTGAACTAATACTTTCGCTAAATGTGCGGGTAAAAGTTGTTGCCAGCCTGAGTACTTAATACGCAGTTTCTTTAGCATATATATCATGATTACTAGAACGATAATCGCGAGTAGCCACAGTGGGCGAATAAAATGAAAGTCAGCCATGTTAGTGCTTTGCTCCTGACGTTTTATTGCTTGATGTGAAAAAATGACCATTGGCAACGCTTTTGCTTAGCAAGGTTACTAAACTTATCAATAGCGCTAGACCCAGAGGCCAGTAATACAGAGCGGTTAATGGTCGCATTTGTTGCTGTTCTTGCTCTACCGGTTCAAGTTCGTCCAATAATTGGTATATTTTGCTCATGTCTTCACTGGCGCGGGCGCGGAAATAATAACCGCCTGTTTCATCAGCAAGGCGCTGTAAAGACTCTTCATCAAGTTCGCTTGAAGGGTTAACACGACGAGCACCAAATAATGAGTTTTGGATCATTACATCCGCACCGATACCGATAGAGTAAATAGTGATGTTTTTTGCTACGGCCAATTCAAGTGCTTGTTCTGGGGTGATCTTTCCCGCCGTATTTTGGCCATCGGTCAATAATAGTAAAACGCGATTGGAGTCTTTCTTTTCATCAAAACGTTTAACGGCAAGCGCAATTGCATCACCAATAGCGGTTTGTTTACCGACTAAACCTAGCACGGTTTCATCTAACATTTGTTGTACGGTTTTGCGGTCAAAGGTCATGGGCGTTTGCATATAAGCATCATCCCCAAATAAGATCAAACCGAGCTTGTCGCCGTTACGTCGTTCAATGAACTCACCCAATAGCACTTTAAGCATATCAAGGCGATTGACACTGCGACCATTAAGCGTCATGTCTTCAACTTGCATACTGCCTGATAGGTCAACCGCAATCATCATTTCGCGACCTTCTGTCGGCACATTTACTGCCTCACCTAGCCATTGCGGTTGAGTGCTAGCGAATACGACTAAAAGCCAGATAATGCTTAAGATGACTAAGGATGTTTTTTTCTTTTCTGGCGCAAAATCTTGTGCTTGCACACCTTTTATCACCGTAGGCATTCTCAATGGCGCAGCTTGTATTTGTTTTTTAGCAGGTAGCCAATACACAAGTAAAGGCAAAGGCAGGGCGATTAATGCCCAAATAAAATCAAAATGAATCATGATTTTACTCCATTACGCTCAGTAAGTTGTGGTGATGAGCTAGCTGATGACGTTGTGTTATTTTTGCTGGTTAAATCGGCTTGTTCAGGCATAGGTGTTAACGTACTGAGCACATTTTTTTGCGGTGGTAAGGCATGGTTAAGCCATAGTTTTGCTGCTTGATGAAACTCTGCTGACGCTTTACTGCCGGCTTGGTGTTGATAAGCCGAGGTAAAATAATCAGCACTGAGTTTAGAAAAATCAGCTTGATACTTAGCAGGCAAGGTGCTGGTTAAAAAGCTTTTAAAGTGCTCGCCGGTTAAATTTGCCACTGTTTGGCGTGGAAAATACTGTAATGCTGCCCATTTTAGTAAGGTAACAATCGTGCCAACATCGGCATTTGTTGAGAGTTGCTTTAGTGCATTTTTTTGACTTTTACGCTTAGCGATGTACTGTCGTAATTTAATAGCAGCATAAATAGTCAAAGTTAATATAAGCGCGGCTAACAGCCACCAGCCAGGTGCAATAGGATAACTGTGTATATTTTCCGGCAGATGTATATCGTTTAACTGTGCTAACGGATCCATGATGCTACTCCGCGATTTAATTGTGTTTCAAGTGCTTCACTGGCGCAAAAATGTAGCAGTCTAGCTCCGGCTTTAGTTAACTTTTCTTCCATGGTGCTATTTAACGCCATGGCTTGTTGATGATATTGCTCAGCTATTGTTTTATCACCTAAAATAAGCTGTTGGCGATCATCACCATCATTATCTGCACCGTTAGTAATAGCAACGCTGATTTTACTTTTACTCTCAGGTAGTTGTTGCTCTAGAGGATCGCTAATCAAACACACCACTAATTCGCAGTGGCGGCTAATATTGGCTAAATGTCGCACGGCTTCATCAGTGAGGTTGTAACCATCGGTGATTAAGTACACTAAACTTCCAGGTTTAGCGAGTTGACGTAAGCGAGCACAGTTTTGTTCAAACGCGATTTTTGCTTGTTGGTGATCTAATGCCTCTGTCGATTTTATGGCAGAGCTGGCATGGCTTTCAACAAGTGCATGCAGGTAATGCAGTACGCCTTGCTGCCTGCTGCGGGGTTTTAATTCAGTGTGGGCATATTGATTGAACACGACGCCACCAATACGATCGCCACGTGACTTAGCATGCCAAGCAACTAGCGCGGCAACATGTGCAGCTTGCACTGATTTAAATAGTAAACGACTGCCGAAAAACATGCTGGTGCTTAAATCACTTGCTATAAGTACCGGACGTTCAATTTCTTCACGAAATAATTTTGTGTGAGTTTGACCGGTACGTGCAGTTACCCGCCAATCAATGGCGCGGATATCATCACCATTTTGGTAGTGACGTACTTCGTCAAATTCCATGCCTCGGCCTTTGCTACGGGCGAGGTAATTACCGGACATTTTACCATGCAAGCTTTTTGCTGCAGCTAAGTTAATCAGCGAGCTTTTAGTCTGATATCGGATCAGCTCATCAATGGTTAAGTCAATGCCATTACTATCAAGTTCATCAAGCAAAACTTGTGGATTGTTTTGCTCGGTTGATTTTTTTTGAGTAAACCACATAACGTTATTTTGCGCTTAGGCAACCGCCACTAGGCTGAGTAAATGATCAAGCAGTTGATTACTACTGATACCCTCAGCTTCTGCTTGATAGGTCATCAAAATACGATGACGTAAGACATTATGAAATACCGCTTGTACATCTTCTGGGCTAACAAAGTCGCGATTATTTAACCAAGCGCGGGCGCGGGCACAGCGATCAAGGGCAATAGTTGCACGAGGACTGGCGCCGTAAGCAAGCCACTGTTTTAACTTATCATCATATTTTTCAGGATTTCGTGTCGCCATGATGAGATCAACAATATAGTTTTCTACTGCTGGCGCCATGTGAATTTGCATTACTTGTTCACGAGCGGCGAAAATATCGGCCTGTGTGATTTCTTTTACTGCTTGTTTTTCTACTTTTAAAGCTTCGCCACGGTTAAGTTTTAAAATCTGTAATTCACTTGCTGCATCAGGGTAATCTATTTCCACGTGCATTAAAAAACGATCGAGTTGTGCTTCTGGTAATGGGTAAGTCCCTTCTTGTTCGATCGGGTTTTGTGTTGCCATCACTAAAAATAGTTCAGGCAAAGGGTAAGTATTACGACCAACGGTGATTTGGCCTTCTGCCATCGCTTCTAATAAAGCCGACTGCACTTTAGCGGGAGCACGGTTAATTTCATCTGCGAGCACTAAGTTACGAAAAAGTGGTCCTGGTTGAAATACAAACGTACCATCTTCAGGACGATAAATATCAGTGCCGGTTAAATCGGCCGGTAGTAGATCAGGCGTAAACTGAACGCGATGAAAGTCAGCTTCTAGCCCTTGAGCTAAGGCATTGACGGCGCGCGTTTTTGCTAAACCTGGAGGACCTTCTACAATAAGATGACCATTCGCTAAAAGTGCGATAAGTAAGTTTTCTACCAGCGCGTGCTGTCCGATAATTTGCGAGGATAAATGTTCTTTTAATGATGAAAAATGTTCAATAGCCATAGTTTATCGTTCTTATTGATTATAAAGTTTTAGTCAGCAGGTCTGACCCATAAATTGATATAAGGTTCATGTTTAACAAAAACAAGCATAATGACAAAATTGTCAGGGTTTTCTTTAGCTTTTTAGTACCTTGGCACTGATATGCTCAAATTTTGTTAGCTAAACATTGAATTATTTCTATATATCGTTAGAATTATCTAAAATCAAAGAGGTCAGACCTCTTGAGTATTGCCACAAAATGGAAACAAAAATGACAAAATCAAAATTAATAACAGGCAGTGGAGAGCGTATTGCGGTTGTTGCAGGATTACGTACACCGTTTGCTAAACAAGCAACAGCTTTTCATGGTGTACCTGCGGTCGATTTAGGAAAAATAGTAGTTAACGAATTACTTAAAAAACATGATGTTGATCCTAAAATTATTGATCAACTTGTTTTTGGTCAAGTTGTACAAATGCCGGAAGCGCCAAATATTGCGCGTGAAATCGTCTTAGGCACAGGTATGAATACGCATACCGACGCTTACAGTGTATCAAGAGCTTGTGCGACTAGCTTCCAATCAACCGTTAATATTGCTGAGTCGATTATGGCTGGTTTTGTTGATGTTGGTGTTGCTGGTGGTGCCGATTCAACTTCAGTTGCTCCTGTTGGCGTATCAAAGAAATTTGCTCGTACCTTGCTTGATTTAAGCAAAGCGCGTTCGTTTGGCGCTAAAATGGCGTTAATACGTCAACTTAAATTTAAAGATATATTGCCTGTTCCTCCTGCGGTTGCTGAATATTCTACAGGCCTTTCAATGGGACAAACTGCCGAGCAAATGGCGAAAACTCACGGTATTACACGTGAAGAACAAGATGCATTAGCCCATCGTTCGCACACGCTTGCAACGAAAAGTTGGCAAGAAGGTAAACTTGATGGTGAAGTCATGACCGCGCATAGCGAACCTTATAAGTCATTTATTTCTAAAGATAATTGTATTCGTGAAAATTCAGAATTAGCTAGCTACGCTAAGCTTCGTCCAGTATTTGACCGTAAACATGGTACTGTCACTGCGGCAACAAGTACGCCGTTAACTGATGGTGCGTCGGCTATCTTGATGATGCGTGAAGGTCGAGCTAAAGAACTCGGTTATAAACCATTAGGTTATATTCGCAGCTATGGTTTTGCTGCCATTGACGTTTGGGAAGATATGTTGATGGGGCCTAGTTTTGCTTCGCCAATTGCCTTAAAGCGTGCTGGCATGAGTTTAGCCGATTTAGATTTAATTGAAATGCATGAAGCATTTGCTGCGCAAGCCCTTGCCAACGTTAAAATGTTTGGTAGTAACAAGTTTGCTCAAACACATCTTGGTCAAGATAAAGCCATTGGTGAAATTGATATGGACAAGTTTAATGTTATGGGCGGCTCACTCGCTTATGGTCATCCTTTTGCTGCAACGGGCACGCGCTTAATTGTACAAACTTTAAATGAATTAAATCGTCGAGGTGGTGGAGTTGGTTTGACAACGGCTTGTGCTGCAGGTGGTTTAGGTGCTGCTATGATCGTGGAGACAGATTAATGACTGATTTAACAGAAGTAGAACAACAAGAAAATAATAGTACTTTTAGTTTAGTGCGCCAAGAAAATGGTATTGCACATTTGATCATGGATGTTAAAGGCGACACCATGAACACGCTAAAAGCTGAATTTTCAGATGAAATTGCTGAAGTATTAAAAGAGATACGTGAAGATAAAGCGATTAAAGGCTTAGTGCTAGTAAGCGGTAAAGCAGACTCGTTTGTTGCTGGCGCTGATGTCAACATGCTAGCAAAGTGCACGTCAGCTGCCGAAGCAACAGCTTTATCCCGTCAAGGGCAAATTATTTTTGACCAGTTAGAGAATTTATCAATTCCAGTGGTTGCTGCGGTGCATGGTGCATGTTTAGGTGGTGGCTTAGAATTGGCGATGGCATGTCATGCTATTGTATGTAGTGATAGCCCTAAAACGGCTTTAGGTCTACCTGAAGTACAGTTAGGTCTATTGCCTGGTGGTGGTGGCACGCAAAGGTTACCAAAGCGTGTTGGTATTCAAAAGTCTTTAGACATGATGCTAACCGGTAAGCAACTTCGTGCTAAACAAGCATTAAAAGCTGGTTTAGTAAGCGATGTAGTTCCTAACAGTGTGTTAATTGCAACGGCTGAAAAATTAGCGCTTTCAGGCAAGGTTAAACCAAAAGCTCGTAAGTTATCACTGATGGATAAAATGCTTGAAGGAAACGGTGTAGGTCGTAGTATTTTATTTAGTCAAGCAACAAAAACCGTACTAAGTAAAACAAAGGGTAACTACCCAGCACCGCTAAAAATTATTGACTGTATTCGAGCGGGTGTTGAACAGGCTCCTTCGAAAGGCTATCAAGTAGAAGCTGATCATTTTGGTCAATTAGTGATGTCTGATGTTTCAGCACAACTTCGTCAGTTATTTTTTGCCACAACTGACATGAAAAAAGAGCAGGGTGTTGAAGGTGTAGCGCCAGCAAAAATTTCAAATGCAGCTGTGCTTGGTGGTGGCCTTATGGGAGGCGGTATTGCTTTTGTTACCGCGACGAAAGCTAAATTACCAGTGAGAATTAAAGACATTTCGCATCAGGGGATTAGTTACGCCTTAAAGTATGGTTATGACTTGTTGAACAAAAAAGTAAAACGACGTTTTATGCGTCACAGTGAAATGCAAAGTCAACTTTCACTGATAACGGGTACGACGGAGTATTCTGGTTTCAATAATGTAGATATTGTTGTTGAAGCGGTTTTTGAAGATCTTACTTTAAAACAAAATATGGTGGCAGATATTGAAAGCCATTGTAAAGAAAGTACTATTTTTGCCAGTAACACCTCTAGCTTACCTATTGGGCAAATAGCAGAAAAAGCTTTACGCCCTGAAAATGTGATAGGTCTACATTACTTTTCGCCTGTAGATAAAATGCCATTAGCAGAAATTATCGCTCACGATAAAACATCGGATCAAACTATTTCAACAACCGTAGCATTTGCTAAAAAGCAAGGCAAAACGCCAATTGTTGTCAAAGATAAAGCGGGTTTCTATGTTAATCGTATCTTAGCACCATATATGAATGAAGCGGCTATTTTGCTACTTGAAGGTTGCTCTATCGAAGCGTTAGATAAATCGATGGTTAAATTTGGTTTTCCTGTTGGTCCAATGCAATTATTAGATGAAGTTGGTATTGATGTTGGCTCTAAAATTGGTCCAATTCTTCAAGCTGAATTAGGTGACCGCTTTGCACCACCTGAAGCGTTTTCAAAATTAATAGATGATGGTCGTTTAGGCAAGAAAGCTAAGAAAGGTTTCTATCAATACAATACTAAGAGCAAAAAGAAGTTAGTTGATGAAAGTGTTTATAGCCTATTAGGTTTGCAGGCGAGTAATACTGCAGTTACTGACGCCCAAGCTGAACGTTGTGTTTATATGATGTTAAACGAAGCTGCTCGCTGTTTAGATGAAGAAATCGTGCGCAATGCCCGTGACGGTGATATTGGTGCTATTTTTGGTATAGGCTTCCCACCATTTCTTGGCGGACCATTTCAATACATGGATAAAATCGGTGCAGCAACAGTTGTCAGTAAATTAACACAATGGCAAGCCGAGTTTGGTGAGCGATTTGCTCCTTGTGATGCATTAGTGAAAATGGCCGAGCAAGGCAGAAAGTATTACGCTTAATGGCACGTTACTCGCCAATTAATGGTGTTCTTAATGGAATAACATTGCCGTAAGTTGGCAAGTATTTGAGTTTAAAAGAGGCAATTCATTGCCTCTTTTTTTTGAATAAATACTCTACACTTGTTAACATACACGCAAATAGCAAGTGCTACTGTTGCATAAATTTTATTTTTCTCACTAGGTAAAGCTGTGTTTTTGTTACTGATAACCGTGTTAGGTATGGTCTTTTCTGTCTTTTTTTATTGTCAGGCGGTAAGTAGTGGCTTAGGTGCTAAGCGATGGGCAATGGCTGGCTTGATGTTTGGCCCGTTTATTTGGCCAATGTTCTGTATGAATAAACGTTTAAAAACATATCAACGGTTTGGTTTTGACTGTTTGTTATTTTCGGCATAACTTCTAGTAACTTGTTCTCCATTCGGACTTAACGATTACTCTGCAAATAAACACGCTAACTTCCTTGTAGCGAAGTGTCTATTTAATGCCTGTTAAGCGCATATTAACGCTTAATTCCACCAGGTACTGGCAGGCATCTCTTTAATTTCAATACCTGCTGCAATAGCGTTTTCTGTCGCTTTACCAGCAAATAGTGATTTGATTAAGTTGATCATAAAGCCTCCTAGATGCGAACTTGTGTACGTTTCGTACCGATGCGAACTTGTGTACGTTTTGTTCCAACTTCTTCTACAGCATTATTTTGATTGTTGATACGAACCTGAGTACGCTTTGTACCTATACGTACTTGCGTGCGTTTTGTACCCACTTCAGCAACACTTAATTCTTGAGTATTGATACGAACCTGAGTACGTTTTGTGCCAATACGAACTTGCGTGCGCTTTGTGCCAACTTCTTCAACGATAAAGGCTTCGTTTGTGATTTCAGTACTAGGTGTTGTAGACATTGCGAAAGAAAGAATGATTGAACTAAGCATGTTATTCCTTATTATTATTAAAGTTAATTGAAATTCAATAAGGTATAAGCTAGAACTGTGCCAGTAATGAGAAGCCTTTGTTTATAAGGGACTCAATGGGGGGAATTTTGAAAAATATTTAGTGCCATAAAATCGACACTAAATATTAAATAGTATTTTTGCCAAAGGATGTAGATTTATTGGTGATTTGAAAGGACAGTAAATACTTTTGAAAATCATTTTCAGGTAAAGGTTTGCTATATAGATAACCTTGCAGTTGTTCACAACGTAAACCCGACAAAAAGCTTAATTGTTGGTTGGTTTCAACTCCTTCTGCGACAACCTCCATGCCTAAGTTGTGTGCGATGGTGACTATGGTAGCTACCATATTTCGACCTTGCTCGGAGGTCTCAATATCATCAACAAAGGCTTTATCAATTTTCAGGGTATTTAAAGGGAATTTTTTTAGATACGCGAGAGAAGAGTAGCCAGTACCAAAATCGTCGAGTGATAAATGGATGCCCATTGCACGAATTTGCAACATAGTATCAATCGCTTTTTGTGGTGAATCCATTACTGTACCTTCTGTTATCTCTAACTCTAGATACTTAGCGGCTAGTTTACTTTCTTTTAAAACATTCGCGATCATGGCGACAAGATTAGGTTGAGTAAACTGAACTGCAGATAAATTTACTGCAATTCGGCCTTCAAAGAGGCCAGCATCAACCCATTTTTTGGTGGCAAAACAAGCTTTACGTAACACCACTTCACCAATGTCAATAATTTGACCTGTTTCTTCTGAGACCGGAATAAACACAATTGGACTAATAATGCCTTTGTTTGGGGTTTCAAAGCGTACCAATGCTTCCATACCGGCTATTTTTCCTGTGGCGATTTCAATTTTAGGTTGGTAGAAAACTGAAAAGAAGTCTTCTTTAAGGCCATGACGAATAAGGCTTTCAACTTGTAATCGCTTAACTGCGGCTTTGTTCATTGAGTCACTGAAAAACTGGTACTTATTACCACCAGCATTTTTCGCGTGATACATAGCGGTATCTGCATTTTTTAGTAACTCTTGCGGGCTTGTACCGTCTTCAGGGTAAAGCACAATACCTATACTGCTATAAAGTACTATTTCTTGGCTCTTTAATCTCAGTGGTAGGGCGATAGATTTTAAGACTTCTTTAGCAATAGTCGTGATGGTATGAATATCGTTAGTGTTTTCGATAATCAAGCTGAACTCATCTCCACCTAAGCGATACACTGAGTCTTGATTTCTGCCTAACCCTCTAATGCGCTCAGCAACTTTACATAAAAGTACGTCACCTGCCTCATGCCCTAAAGAGTCATTAACCTTTTTAAAGTTGTCTAAATCGAAAACTAATAATGCATGGTCGATTTTATTTTTTACTAAACGTTGCTGATTCGCTTGAAAGTAAGAACGATTAGGTAGCCCTGTGAGTGTATCTGAGTTGGCGAGCTTTCTTAATTCTGCTTCTGTTTGTTTACGTTTGGTAATATCGGAAAATACCCCAACAAAATGCGAGATATTACCGTCTTCATCACGAATAATATCAATATTGAGATCAGTTAAATAAAGTGCACCATTATCACGTAAGTTTTCTATTTCACCGTGCCAACTGCCTTTAGTGATCAAGTGCTTTTTGATGTTCTGGCTAAAACTATCAGGATATTGTTCGAATTTAAGCTGAGTACCGCGCATTTGTAGCTTATTTTTGCCGGTAATACGCTGAAAGGCTTTATTGACATCGACTATGGTAAATTTTCGATCATAAATGACAATGGCATCAGAAATGTTTTCGATACACTTAGCGAATAGCTTTAGGCGTTCATCTGCACGCTTGATTTGACTGATATCTTTTAATGTTCCGGTCATACGACTAGGAGCATCTTTTTCATCTCGCTCTACAATTTTGCCGCGATCGAGCACCCAAATCCATTTGTCATCTTTGTCTTTTACGCGATAGGTTGCTTCAAAATGTTTACTGCTATCTTCAAAGTGTTGATTTAGTGCTTCTCTAACTCTTGGAATATCTTGTTGGTGAATATTGGTTTGTTCTGCGCCTACATTACGCTTACCATCTTGCGGAAACTCCAATATACCCCAGATATTCGAGCGGTATATTTTGCCTTTTTTGATATTCCAATCCCACATTTCATCGCCGCTACCCCAAAGCGATAATTTAAGGCGCTCTTCACTTAACTTTATTTGTAGATGATAAAGGCGTTTGTGACGCATTTGTTGAAGAATGTAAGCAAAAATTAATAGTGTCAGCAGGCTATAGAGAAATATTGCAGTACGTGATAACCACCAAGGTGGTAAAATGCTAATGTTCAGCCTTTTGATGGCACTTTCTTGATTGTTTTGTAAATCGTATGCTTGAACTTCAAAAATATAATCACCTGGGCTTAGGTTAGTGTAAGTTGCCCTTTGGTTATTTTTACCTGCATCTATCCAGTTCTCTTCTAGCTCAAGAAGACGATAACGATATTTTAAGTGACCTAATAGTTTTACATTAGGCGTTATAAATTCAATACTGAATGGTGACTGACTATGGGTTAAATTCAACACTTTTAGTGTGTTAGGTGCACTGGGTAAAGTCAGTGGAAATTTAGGTTGATTTACTTTCAAGCTTGAAATGGCTAGCTCTTTATTGGCTACTAATATACTTGTGAGATAGGGTGATGATAGCTCTTGCTTTATGCTTAGTAACTCTTTCGGGATAAATGAATGGAAACCATTTATGCCTCCAAAGTAAATGGTGTCGTTTTTCGTTAAAATAGCACTATCACTGATAAATTCGTTGTTATCTAGCAACAAATCTTTATTGAATGATTTTACTACCTTTGTACTAGGGTTTACTGCATTAACCCCTCTGTTAGTTGATACCCATGCTGTTTGTTGGTTATCAATGACAATGTCAGCAATAAAATTATTACTCAGTTGATTACTTTCATTGATAATAGTCACTGTTTTAATTTTTTTATTAAAAATCGCAATGCCTTGTCCTCTAGAACCAAGCCAAATCCAATCTTTAGATAAGCCAATACTTGATATATTACCGAATTGTAAACTTGCTGGAATGCTTGTAATAATATTTGAGAATTTTTTTGAAGATATACTGTAATACAATATTTTGTTATCTGTTGTCGCTAACCATAATTTATCATTATCATCATACTTAATCGCAGTATAAATTATTTGATTGTCATCGTTAATTTGCTCTAATTTATTTGAGTTTAAATCAAACGAAGAAAATTGTTTTGCTTCATCAATAAACCACAGTTTACCTTCTGCTAATATCAAGTTACTAAAATCGTTATGTGTTGACGTAGCACGCCATGCATCATGTTCAATTAAGTTCCCTGTATTTGTTTGGTAATAATATAAACTTCCAGGTTCTGATGGTTTGCTTTGTTCTGTTTTTAACCAAAAATTATCTTTATCATCAACCAGTAAATGTGAAATGGGTTTGTTATTTTTAATTAAAGCTTGGCTTATTTTGCCATTGAGAGCTATTTTGTTTAGTTGCCCATTATCTGTTGTAAACCAAACTGTTCCGTCTGAAGTTTCAGCGAATGCATAGACTGCTTGTCCTGAGTCATCATAGCTAAATAAGCCGTGGCTAATTTTTAACTGTAGCGAATTGAAGGTATTGATGCCGCCGCCATTCGTTCCAAGCCACATTTTGCCAGAGTTATCTTTAAATAACTTTAATAGTAGGTCAAACGATAATGCATTTTTATGTGGTGAACTCTGATAAGAGGTGATCTGATCGGTAAGTACATCAATACCATTCAAACCGTTAACTGTAGCTAACCAAACTACGGAATCATTTAACTGCTCAATTGAACGTACTTTGTTAGAAAGTATATTTAGATTTTTGTCATTACTATTTGCAGTGTAGTGTTTGGTTATTTGATAATCTTGGGAAATGATAAAAAGACCGTTATCAGTGCCCAACCAGTATTGGTTATCAATAAACTTTAAATCATAAAGTGCGTTGGCATTAAGGTTAAGATCCCACTTGTTTTGCGCATTGAGAGAGACAACAGAGGTCATGGTGGTATTGGTTAAGAATATACCTTTATCATAGGTGCCTAACCAATAATTGCCTTTTTTGTCTTGAAATATGGTTTTAATTTCTTTTAATGCATTATCAAAACCGCGAATTCTTAGTTGTGAGAAGTTTTGGTTTTCAGCATCATATTTATGTAAGCCACTTTTGGTTGATATTAGGATGTTATTTTGTTGATCTTGATAAATATCCCAAATTTCATTGTCTTTTAATGAGTTACTATCGTCTGCTTGATGATAGAAGTTATCAAACCTGTCTAAAGTCTCATCGTAACGGCTTAAACCGGCATTTGTGCCGACCCAAAGTACGTTGTTATTATCAATAAAAAGCTTACGAATAAAATTATCAGCGATTGAGGCTCTGTTGGTACTATCGTGACGATAATAAACAAAGTTTTTACCGTCATAACGATTTAACCCATCTTGTGTGGCGATCCATATAAAACCGTTGTTATCTTGCACTATGTCGTAAACATAGCTCTGAGATAAGCCTTCAGCGATAGAAATGCGTTCAAACTTTAAGGGAGGCTGATTGATGCTATTGTCTGCTGAAATAGCTTTACTTGAAAAAGCGAGTAAAACAGCTATAACGAAAACGGTAAATGTTGAAGAAAATTGATAAATTATCTTATTTTTTAAAAAAAGCAATAGCACTAACTCAGCCTTTTGGTAGTGAAACTCATACCTAAATTTTTAGGTATGCCATATGTTATTATTATTTTTGGATGCTACATCCCATTACAAATGATGTGAGGTGTTAAGTCAATCTTTGGCGTTATTTGGAAGACTATTTGATGGTAATTTTGCCAATGTAACGTTTTTCATCTGTATCGGCAGCGTTAATATTTTCTTTGACATTTTTTTAATAATGCCATGATATTGTTATTACTTTTTAAGTTTTTATCCATTGATTTCAATTGTTCACTGTTCTCATAACTTAACAAAGACAAACGGTCTTTAGTTGTTGACCCATTAAAGTGTTGCTGCAGAAATTTAGCAACATCACTCATTGATGTGCTTTCGATTATCGCAATCAGTTTTTGTTTTTCTGTAAAAGAAGCCTCTTTATTGCAAAGTGCCGCCCAATAGCGTTGGCTTTTTATTCTTAGGTTAGTATCCTTTTCTTGCAATTGACTTGCTAAGCCAAATTGCAGATGTTGCCAATGCTCTTTCGGCAGTTCAGTTATATAGTCGTTTGCCTTGGCAATAAAATTATCCATTGCTGCTATTAAGGTAATAGAGTCGGTATGTGGAGATTGAATATAGAAAGCAATACCCGGATAACGATTAATAGGGATAAAGCCGACACCAACTAAATACCCATATTGTTTTTCTGTGCGCATTTCTTGGAAAAATATAGGTGATAATAGCTGATTGGTCAGCATGGTTAATGCCACTGTGTGCAAATCTTTTTTCGGCATAGGGTAATAGAGCACCGCGGCATGGTCGTGTTTGGGTAGCTCTACAGGTATAGTCAACGTTCCTTGCCCGTGAATATCAATACAAGGAATTCTCACTTGATTCTTTTGTGATAGCCTCCCTTTGAATACCGCTTTAATATTGTCAACAATATTGTCCGCCGATTGCCTTGACCAATTACCATGGATAAGTCCATCTACAGCTGTATGTTGAAATATCTTTGTTATAAAACCTTTAAACTGCTCAAACTCTACTTGTTGCAGAGCATCGATTAAAGTGTGACTGCTCGGACTTTTAGGTTGCATTGTGGCACTGAGGTTAGCAAAAAGTTGTGATATTGATTTGCTGTTTTCTGCATTATGCCAATGGCTAAGTAACTGTTGCTTAAATAATTCAAACTTTTCTGAGCAAAAGTCACACTGCATTAAGCTATTGAGTAATAGGGGTAATAGCTGTTCTTGTTTGGTACTGATACCTGATAATTGTAATGTTAGTCCACTTTGATGAGCATACAAGTGATAGTGAATACCTGCTAATTCAGCATCGTAATGTTCCTCGATAACGGCATCACTGTATAAATCAATAAATAATCGCGTCATGGCAATTGTACTAGCACTTTCTATTACCGCAGGCGAGTCTATCGATAGATAGATATAGCCTTTTGGCGTATTAAAGCTTGTGTCGTGTTTAAACCAGACATTCAAGCCACTTTCTTGACAAAATATTTGGGGTGGTGTTAACGCAGTATTCTCAGGTGAATCATCAGGAACTAATTCAGGCTTAGATACAATATAAGGATTTTTATTGGGTAGAGATAATTCCGTTAATTGTTGGGCTTGCTGCCAATGCTTAATTTGTGTTTGTTTAATATCACTGATGGAATAAGGTACTTGATACCATTTACTGGTATTTTCATGTGTTTGGTGGATTTTATTTTTAGCGATAACAATAATGCGAACATTTGTTGCTACCATATAGCCGAGTAAAGTATTAAAAACAGAATCATCTAGTCCTTGCATTACATAGTCCCCAAATATGTAATCTTGTTGTGGGTAGTGTTGCATATTGATGACAAGTTGGCTGACAGAATCAAGGGGAGACAGTTTTTCTTGGTAAGAAAATGATAACTCGGCTAAGGCGCTTTTTTCTTGATAATATTGCTCATTTAGTGGTTCTTGTTTCAGTAGGTTGAGATATGAAAATACGATATCAATAATGGAGTTTATATTTTTCTCACCAAGCTCAGAGAGTGAGATACTAATATTGAAGTCTTTAAAGTTAGAACCATTTATTCCTGAGCCTGCAGTTAGTGCTAAAGCCCATTGCTTGCTTTTTAATAAAGATAAGATGCTACCGGGCCCTTCATGCCCGATTAAATAAGCGAGGATAGACTCTGGCTTTTGACGATAAAATTTGTCGATGCTTGGCATGGCAAAACTTATGATCAATTGTCGATCATTTTTTACCGGTTGAACAGATATCCACTTTTGTTGATGTTCAGGGTGATAAAGTGGCTGACTAATCGCTGCTTTAGCAACCCCATCAGATTTTATTTTAGAGAAGTGATTGTTTGCTAACCCTTCTAATACTTCGATGGTTTGTGGCCCCTCTAAAACCAAGGTCATAAAATGAGCTTGATAATTATCTTTGAAAAAGCGGCATACTTCATCGCGTAGGTTGTAACCTGTTTTGTCCGCAAGTGTTTCGCTGCTACCAACGGAAAACTTAGCAAAAGGATGAGCTTGGTTAATCGTTTCTTTATGGACATCATATAGACGTCGAATATCATCTTTAAGCTTAAGTTTGAATTCAGCATCAATGTTTTTACGTTCTTTATTGACAAACTCTTCTGAAAGTAACGGTGCGGTAAAAAATTCGCCAAAACGCTCTATGGCTGAGTGAAAGTGCTGATGTCCAATATCAAAGAAAAAACATGTATGTTCAGTTGCTGTCCAAGCATTATTGCTACCGCCATGCTCATTGATAAATTTTTGATACTCGCTACCATCAGGAAAGTTTTTGGTACCAAGAAACAGCATATGCTCTAGAAAATGAGCAAGTCCTTGTCGGTGATTAGGATCATCGAAATGGCCAACGTTGACAGCTAGTGCTGCGGCAGACTTGTTAGATTCTGCATTGTGCACTAATAATACTCTTAAGCCATTGGCTAATGTGATCGTTTTATAAAGCTTGTTGTCATTGGGGCTTTTTTTCACTTTTGCTCCTGCTGAGTCTAGCTATAGCAAGGTCTAGCTAGGGGATAAGTGCTATTTTCATTATATTATTAAATTACCTTAAGGAATAACATGAGTCCATTTTATTCTTAACAGATGTTAAAAAAGATAAACAATTCCTTTACTATAGCCGGAATTTTTTATTTTATAGTCAAATGCGATGAAATCGCTACAAGGTTTTTGGGCTACGCCGTTAAATTGTGTAGTAATAACCCATGAATTAATGCTATTCGCTCAGTGCTGAAAGCTTATTTTTTTAATGTATTTAAGGTGTTTATGCAAATTTTTATTATGCGTCACGGACAAGCTAGTATGGTTGCGCCAACGGATGCGCTCAGACCATTGACGGCTAACGGTGTCACTGAAGCTAGCATGATAGGGCAGTGGTTATTAGCTAACGTTTCTACAATTGATGCTATTTTTATCAGCCCTTATTTACGAGCTCAGCAAACGGCTAATGCAGTGTTTGATGTGCTTGGTGATATTGCTTATAAAGAAACGGTCAATTTTATTACACCTGAAGATAGCCCTAAAGATGTGCATGACTATTTAGATACCGTTTGTAGTGAAAAGCAATTTCAAACAGTATTGCTGGTGTCACATATGCCCCTGGTGAGTTACTTGGTTGCCGAGTTAACCACTGATAACACTATGCCGATTTTTCAAACTGCCTCTGTGGCACAAATAGACTACGATACTGATAGGATGCAAGGTCAGCTCGTTGGGTTAGTATCGCCTAATGATATTAGTCACGAATAAATTTATCTTTTAATTCCACTAAAACCAGTAATGCACCATTACCACCCCATTCTAATGGTGCTTGATGAAATGCCATAACATCAGGATGCTGTACTAGCCAGTGTGGCACTTTATTTTTTAATATTCGCCCGCCTAAACCATGAACAATACAGACACATTGGGCATGCTCTTTTTCACAGGCAGCCAGTAATGCCGCTATTTCGCGTTTTGACTGTTGTTGATCAAGTCCATGCAAGTCTAAAATTAAATCAGGTGCATATTGCCCACGACGTAAATTTTTTGCTTCAAAGCTGTCTACGTCATCACGAACATATTTTACCGGTCCTTGGTTGTTTAGGTCTGGTTCAAATTCGTCGGAAAAATGAAACTCGGCAAGGGCCTTTTTATCTTTTTGTTTCGATAAAGCGGTTTTCTGCTTGCCGGTTCTTTTTACCGGGTGTACCCTGTCTTGCACCATAGGTTTTACCTTACCTATGGCATCTTTGAATAGCTTTTTTTCTTCTGCATTAAGTGCATCTTTAAATTTCATTTGCGAAGTCTAAAAACATCGACGAACAATAACAAGTGAAAGTATAATAAAAAATAATATCTATGACTGAATTTAAGCCAGAGGAAAGCGTGGAAATAATAAACTTTGTAGAGGTAAGCGAACAACTGCATACCGTTAATGATTATGTACGCTTTGGTGCTAGTCAGTTTAATCAGGCTGAATTGTATTTCGGTCACGGAACAAATAATGCGTGGGATGAAGCGCTAACTTTGGTTATGCACCAATTGGCTTTACCGCTAGACATGTCTGTTGAGTTAATGCCATGTCGCTTAGTTTCACAAGAGCGAGTGGCTATTTTGCAGTTGTTTGAACGCCGTATCGTTGAAGGGCTGCCAGCAGCTTATTTAACTAACCAAGCTATGTTTTGTGGTTTGCCGTTTTATGTTGATGAGCGTGTGTTAGTGCCACGTTCACCCATTGGCGAATTAATTGATAATCATTTTGACGGTTTAATTCCGCAGTCACCACAACGAATTCTCGACTTATGCACTGGTAGCGGTTGCATAGCTATTGCATGCGCAGTGGCTTACCCTGAAGCTGAGGTTGATGCTTTAGATCTTTCTATTGATGCACTGAATGTCGCACAAATTAATATCGAAGGTCATGGCTTATCAGCACAAGTTATTCCAATTCAATCTGATGTTTTTTCTGGGGTTGTTGGGCAAAGCTATGATTTAATAGTGACAAATCCACCTTATGTTGATCAAGAAGATGTTGATGCTTTACCACAAGAGTTTTTACATGAACCAGAAATGGGTTTAGGTAGCGGCTTTGATGGTTTAGATATTGTACGTCAAATTTTAGCGCAAGCTGCTAATCATCTAACTGAACATGGGGTATTAATTTGTGAAGTTGGTAATTCACAGGTGCATTTAACTGCTGCTTTTCCTCATGTGCCATTTCAATGGTTGGAATTTGAACGCGGTGGTCATGGCGTGTTCCGTTTAACGAAAGCACAATTAGAGCAACATCAGCAGGACTTCTCCTGCCACCAATAATTTAACTGTTGATGGAACATTTGACGGTTTAGCTAATTAATATTTACAGGTCAATATCACTATGTCAGGCAATACTTTTGGTAAGTTATTTACAGTTACTTCATTTGGTGAAAGCCATGGGTTAGGTTTAGGCGCTATTATTGATGGTTGTCCCCCTGGACTTGAACTTAGTGAAGCTGATCTACAGCATGATCTTGACCGCCGCAGACCGGGTACTTCTCGGTTTACCACCGCGCGAAGAGAAGCTGACGAAGTCAAAATAATGTCGGGCGTTTTTGAAGGTAAAACCACCGGAACACCCATTGGCTTATTGATTGAAAATACCGATCAACGCTCACAAGATTATGGTGATATTGCACAAACATTCCGTCCTGGTCATGCTGATTACACTTACTGGCAAAAATATGGGATTCGTGATTATCGTGGTGGTGGGCGCTCATCTGCTCGTGAAACGGCTATGCGAGTTGCCGCCGGCGCGGTTGCTAAAAAATACTTGCAACAAAAATTTGGTATTACTATTCAAGCTTGTGTTACGCAAATTGGTGAAGTATGTGCCGAAAATATTGATTGGGATATTGTTGAGCAAAACCCTTTCTTCTTTCCTGATGCTAATAAACTTGAACAACTCGATGAATTGCTTCGCGGTATTATGCGAGAGAAAGACTCAATTGGTGCTAAATTAATGGTGGTTGCCAATAATATCCCTGTGGGGTTAGGTGAACCGATTTTTGATCGTCTCGATGCTGATATTGCACATGCTTTAATGGGGATCAATGCCGTTAAAGCTGTGGAAGTCGGCGATGGCTTTGGCGTAGTGAATCAAAAAGGCTCTGAGCATAGAGATGAGTTAACCCCCGAAGGGTTTGCCTCTAATCATGCTGGCGGTGTTTTAGGCGGAATTTCTTCTGGCCAACCTATTGTTGCATCTATTGCCTTAAAGCCAACGTCGAGTATTGGTGTTAGTGGCAAAACTGTTGACCTTGCTGGTCAGTCTGCTGATATTGTCACGAAAGGGCGTCATGATCCGTGTGTAGGCATTCGTGCGGTACCTATTGCTGAGGCAATGTTAGCGCTGACGTTGATGGATCATTATTTACGACATCGAGCGCAAAATGCTGATGTTATTTGTCAAACGCCAGATATCGAGCGCTAACGCCAACGGATTACTAACGCGTGGTTTCAAAGCAATTTTTTCGTTTGTCGACAAATTATTTTTGGTATTTTGGTATCTTAGGTTTAGTTGTGCCTTTTCTATCGGTTTTTCTCGATGGTAGAGGTTTTACTTCACTTGAAATTGGTGAGATTTTAGCTGTCATTACTGCAACAAAAATTGTTGCACCATCATTATGGGCGCAACTTGCTGACCGTACAGGTAAACAACTAAAGATTGTTCAGGTAGGCGCATTACTGTCTTTGCTGAGCTTTAGTTTCATTATTTGGACGATGAGCTATTGGCCGTTAATATTTAGTTTAGCGATGTTTAGTTTATTCTGGACAGCTATTTTACCGCAGATAGAGGTGATGACACTTAACTCTATTCGTCGAAGTGCAAAAATATACGCTCGGATTCGGCTGTGGGGCAGTATCGGTTTTATTGTGGTGGCTATGATCAGTGGCGAGCTAATTGAGCGTTATTCATCAGAAGCATTTAGTTATATTGGCATAGCTATATTGGCAGGGCTCTTTATCTCTACTTTATTAAGTAAGCAGCCCAGAGTGGCTAATAAAGCGCTAATGAATCATATTGCGATTAAAAACCAAGTGCTTAATGGTAACTTTTTACTGTTTTTCTTTGCCGGCTTAATGCTGCAAATGAGCTTTGGCCCATATTATGTGTTTTTTGCTTTGTACTTGAAGGAGTTAGCATACTCGGGCTTTTTGATTGGTATTTTTATTGCTATCGGTGTGGTAGCTGAAGTTGCTATTTTTGTTTTTGCTGCCATTTTCTTCAAAAGCTTTTCGTTAAAAACCTTATTAAGTATTAGCATTTTGTTTACGGCGTTTCGCTGGTTTTTGGTCGGGCATTATGCCGATAATAATATTGCCTTAGCTACTTCACAGTTGATCCATGCGTTAAGCTTTGGTTTATACCATAGTGCCAGCATCGCTTTTATTCAAAAACACTTTAATGCTAACCAACAAAGTCGTGCACAAGCGATTTATATTGGGGGTGTTTATGGTGTTGGTGGTGCCGTGGGAGCTTATGTCGCAGGGATACTGTGGCAAGATGGTCTGGGCGCTGTTGCTACTTTTGACTTTGCTGCTATTACTGCTTTAATTGGCGGGATTTTAGCTTTATGTTTACGTAGCCAGACGGTTGAGCGTAAAGTCACGATTTAACTTGCTTGAACTCGTATAAGCAACGTTTACCAATGCCACGAGTTTCGAAAGATCTAGCTTAAAATCATCACTAATAGCGCATTGTTACTTTAGCTTTGGTAGAGTTTATCTGCTTGGTCTTATTTATTTAAGCTAAGGTTAAGCGAATTTTCGGTAATAAAAAAGCTAGCAGTTTACGCTGCTAGCTTAATATTGTTTACTGACCAAGCGATAATGAAAAAGTAGCGTTATTTAACTTCTTCACCGGCGGCCTGTTTGTCGGCATGGTAGCTTGAACGTACTAATGGACCACAAGCCGCATGTTCAAAACCCATTTTATCTGCTTCACGCTTAAACATATCAAAATCGTCTGGATGTACATAACGCTCAACCGGTAAATGGTGTTTACTTGGTTGTAAATATTGGCCAATAGTTAGCATAGTGACACCGTGTGCACGTAAGTCACGCATCACTTGTAGAATCTCTTCATTGGTTTCACCTAAACCAACCATAATACCTGACTTAGTTGGCACGCTAGGGTTTGCTTCACCGAATTTTTTCAATAAGTCTAACGACCATTGGTAATTAGCGCCAGGGCGAGCCTTAGTGTATAGGCGAGGTGCTGTTTCAAGGTTGTGGTTGAAAACATGTGGAGGATTTTTGTTTAATATTTCTAATGCACGGTCCATACGGCCGCGAAAATCCGGTACTAAAATTTCAACTTTAGTATGTGGAGAGTGCTCAGCAATTTCAGTAATGCAATCAGCAAACTGTTGAGCACCACCGTCACGTAAATCATCACGATCTACTGAGGTGATCACCACGTATTTCAATTTCATGTCTTTTAGCGTTAATGCTAATTTACGAGGTTCGTCTTTGTCTGCTTGTAACGGACGACCATGACCCACATCACAAAATGGGCAGCGACGAGTACAAATATCGCCTAAAATCATAAAGGTGGCTGTACCGTGGTTAAAACATTCCGATAAGTTAGGACATGATGCTTCTTCACACACTGAGTGTAAGTCATGCTTGCGTAATGCTGCTTTAATGCTATCAATACGCTCAGAACTTTTTGGTAGTTTAATGCGTAGCCAATTTGGCTTTCTCAGCATAGTTTCGCGCTCAGAAGTAACCACTTTTATAGGAATATGCGCCATTTTTTCGGCGTCACGTAATTTCGTACCTGGGGTAATGCGTGATGATTTAGTGGTCATGACCTGTTTCCAATCCCGTTTGATAAGATAAATGCTCAGTGTTTAGTAGTTTAGTTAGGTGTTCAACGAGTGACTCACCCGCTTGAACTAAAGTGGCAGGGCCTTGTAAATCTATTGTTTGCACCATTTCTAAGCCTTGATAACCGCAGGGATTAATGCGTAAAAATGGTGATAAATCCATATTGACGTTTAGCGCTAAGCCGTGAAAAGAACAGCCTTTACGTACTCGTAAACCTAAAGAGGCTACCTTTTTGTCGTCAACATAAACACCTGGCGCGTCTGGCTTGGCATTAGCTTTGATACCGAAATCTGCCAATGATGCGACGATGCCATTCTCTATTAATGTGACTAATTCTCTAACGCCCATTTTTCTACGGCGCAGATTGATCATAAAATAGATCACCTGTTGTCCAGGGCCGTGATAGGTGACTTGCCCACCACGATCAACTTTTACCACAGGAATATCACCAGGCATAAGGAGATGCTCGTCTTTGCCTGCTTGTCCTTGGGTAAATACCGGAGGGTGTTCAACCAGCCAAAGCTCGTCAGCAGTATTTTCATCTCGATTATCGGTGAAGTTTTGCATGGCATGCCAAACATCGACATAGTCGATAGTATTAAGTTGCCGAATAATCAATGTGTTTTTCAAAATATATCTCTATAAATTTCGCTTAGCTCATTGTATCCGAATAATAATTGGAATACACCATGCAAAGAGTAAGGATTAAAGTACGTAACGTACCTGCTCAATAGCATTCAGTGTTTTGTATACGGTTTCGATATGATCTTTGCTAGTAACCGTTACTGATACAGAAATTGAATGATAGTTACCCTTAGAGCTGGCTTTTACTTTGGGGGCGTAATCACCAGGCGTATGCTTTTGTAACTCGCCAACAACTAAGTCAGGTAATTCATCGCAAGCAATGCCCATAACTTTGAAATTTAAAACGGTTGGAAATTCCAATAATTCATCAAACTTAGTATTCATTTATTTTCTCTTGATTGGTAAAGCGCGAGTGTTTTGAAGGCGCTTAGTAACAGGTGCATTATTCGATTTAATCGCCAATAGACCAATCCATGTGGTAAAAATTAATGCGCTGAATGTGTAAATCGTCGATATTTTAACACTATTTACAGTAAATGTGATCAGTCGTCGTTAATTTGCTGGCCGATATGAGCTATTAAATGAGGGGAATTTATCTAATATCAATGTTTGGCGCTAACTTTATAATCATTTTATTTACTATTATGTTTGTGAAAGATGCTTGTGAAATGAAAAAACTCAGCCAAGGCTGAGTTTTTAATGAGTGGCTTTATTGGCTTTGGTTAAGAGTTATAGCAATGCCACTGCCACTGTGTTTCTTGCCACTGGGTGAAACTTAAAAGCTATAGAGGCCAAGTATTAATTAGCAAACTGCAGTTTTACGTAATCCAATAGTTTATTGAACATGCCGCCTTCTTGAACTGCTTGTAATGTTACTAGTGGGTACTGAGCAATGTCTTCACCATCAAGTTGTAAAAATAACTTACCTACCACTTCACCTTTTTGCAGTGGTGCGGTGAGTTGCTTGTCTAACTCGAAATTAGCTTGTAAGTTTTTACGTTGCCCGCGTGGGATGGTAATTGGGGTATCTACCATGATACCTAAATCAACTTCTTTAGTGTCACCCATCCAAACACGATCACTGACAAATTTTTCACCGGCTTTATAAGGAGTGTAAGTTTCAAAGAAACGGAAGCCATAATTGAGCAGTTTTTTACTTTCGACTTTACGAGCGCGCTCACTGTCTGCTCCCATAACAACACTGACTAAGCGCATATCGCCTTTAGTGGCAGAGGTTACTAAACTGAAGCCGGCTTGTGATGTATGACCTGTTTTTAAACCATCGACATTCATGCTTTTATCCCACAATAAGCTATTGCGGTTATATTGCTTAATATTGTTATAAGTAAAAGATTTTTGGCTGTAAAGTTTATACTCTTCTGGTACATCGCGGATCAGGGCAATAGCTAATGTTGCCATGTCACGTGCAGTGGTTTTGTGCTCTTGGCTATCTAAGCCATGACTGTTTTCAAAGAAACTGCTGTGCATGCCTAATTGCTCTGCATGGGCATTCATTAGTTGTGCAAAGGCATCTTCGCTACCGGCAATATGTTCTGCCATAGCAACACAAGCATCATTACCTGAGGCAACAATAATCCCTTGATTTAATAAGCGAACAGGCACTTCTGTGCCAACTTCAATATACATTAAAGATGAGCCCGGATAATTTTTCGCCCAAGCTTTTTCACTAATTTTGACTATGTCATCGTTCTTGATATTTCCTGATACTAGCTCTTTGCCTATGATATAACTTGTCATCATTTTAGTTAAGCTGGCCGGCGCAAGTAAGATATCTGCATTGCTTTCGGCAATGACCTTACCTGTTGTGTAATCAATAAGAATGTGACCTTTAGCATTTACCTCTGGCGCGGATGGGATAATTGTTTGTGCATGAGATAGCGAGCAAACACTTAATAAGACAGAGCTTAAAAAAGCGATCAGTTTTGTTGATTTTTTAGGAGATTGAATAAGCTTGATTTGGGGCATAATTGTCCTGCAGCGCATTGATTGGTGGAAATTATAAAAACGATATAAAACTTTATGCAGTATAACATTTTTCATTTTGAATTCTATTGGGCTCGATGATGAATTTGTTACTGTTAATGAATTTTGCTTATTATTGCTATTTTTATCTTGTTGCGTCGATAAAAAACCTGATTGTTCTAAGTGTCATTATGTGAAACATCATCCAATGACGGCCTATTTACGAACAAATGCATTTGGGTAACCTGTGCTTTTAATTGCAAGTAACAGCGTAGATATATCATCACTGCGTTCTATCGGACCAACGAGAACACGAAAAATTCCATTTATTTCTTCTAGTTGAGTTTTTTGTTTATATTGTTTTGATAATACGGTTGCTAGTTTAGTTGCTTGCACGTGATTACTGCTTGCAAATACCTGAATATATTCTGCTTTAGTTGAATGGTCTGATAATTGTGACGCGGTATTTACCGTGCTAGTTTTTGGCGATTTCTGCTCTGTCGGAGTGGCAACTGCAGCTTGATTAATATTAGTCGAAGCAGCAGTGGTGTTAAGCGAAGGTGCCATAGGTTTTATTAAAGGGGTAACTTTTGCTTGGCTTTGTGCTAAGTAACCATGATTTGTTTTAAGTTGCGCTAAAGCTTTTGCGCTAAAGTCGGTAATAGCGGAAATAGTGACATTGGCCGTACCCGTTTTTAACATATCTAGTTTATATGCTGCGCTATAAGATAAATCGATAATACGATTTTGATGAAATGGTCCGCGATCATTAACTCGGACAATAACAGAACGACCATTGCTATTATTGACCACTTTTAAATAAGTCGGTAAAGGCAGATTTTTATGGGCAGCACTCATGGCGTACATATCATATATTTCGCCATTAGAGGTTAAGTGACCATGAAACTTACGCCCATACCATGAGGCTATACCGGTCTGGCTAAAGTTTTCGGCACTCTCCAACACTTGGTAGTGCTTACCACGCACTTGGTAATGCTTATTACCCCCTCGGCTTGGCGTTTCTGCTCTGGGAGTTGCATCGTGCAGCTCGCTTGGACTTGGTAAGCGGCTTGGTGTGCTGTCATGTTTGTGTTGATAGCGGCCATAATTTGTACTACATGCAGAAATTAATACCATCAGTAAAACAAAGCAATGCTTACGCTGTATTTTCAATATCGCCATAAAATATCTATTATCTCTGTTAAAGTGAATTATTTTACTATTGATGCTATTGGTCGTTAAACATGGAATCTTCTATGGGTACTTATTGCCATTAAAATGCCAAATCCAGCCATTAATGTCACCATTGAGGTACCACCATAACTGACTAAAGGCAATGGCACACCAACCACAGGCAATAAGCCGGAAACCATGCCTATATTGACAAAAACATAAACAAAAAATGTTAATGTTAAACTGCCCGCTAGCAGTTTAGTAAACGCATGCTGGGCATTAACTGCAATCCATAATCCACGCATGACAATGGCTAAATATACTGTCAACAATAAGCCGACACCGATTAAGCCAAATTCTTCACTAAATACCGCAAAAATAAAATCAGTGTGGCGCTCTGGGAGAAATTCTAGTTGTGATTGGGTACCTTGTAGCCAACCTTTACCGTGAATACCGCCAGAGCCGATCGCAATTTTAGATTGAATAATATGATAGCCTGAGCCAAGCGGATCTTGCTCAGGATTTAAAAAGGTTAATACTCGTTGCTTTTGATAAGGCTTCATCAAAAACATCCATAATACTGGGGCAAATGCTGAAGCTAAACCAACACAAGTCCCAATCAATTTCCAGCTGGCACCAGCGAGGAAAATCACAAAAATACCTGAGCTAGCAATAAGTAGAGATGTACCCAAATCGGGTTGCTTAGCAATCAACAATGTTGGCATTAGTACTAAAATAAAAGCGATAATAATTTTTGATATTTTTGTTGGTAAGTCATATTGGCTTACATACCATGCGATCATTATTGGTACAACGAGCTTCATAATTTCAGAAGGTTGAAACTTTGTAAAGCCAAGGTCAAGCCAACGTTGGGCACCTTTACCAACATGACCAAAAAGCAATACCGCCGCTAATAGCATTAGCCCTAGGATAAAGACAGGTACTGCCCATTTTCGATAAGATAATGGTGGTATTTGAGCAACTAAAAACATCACAACTAATGCAAAACCAGCTCGTTTAGCATGACGTATTAACACTGCATTTTCTTGTCCACCAGCACTGTAAACCACAAATAGCCCCAGTATTAATAGAGCTAAAATACCACTTAATAAAGGTAAATCAATGTGTAAACGTTGCCATAAAGTACGCTGTTTTTGCTGATCGTGTCCGGTGTTACGCACTAGGGTTCACCTGCTGTATTGGTAATGTTCTGATGATAAATCTCTTCATGGTGAGGGTGCTTGGTTTTATCTGTACTGATAATTTCTCTGTCACCAAAATATTGATCCATGATTTGACGTGCCACGGGACCGGCATTGGTGCCACCACCACCTTTTGCAACATTTTCAATCGCTACCGCAACAACAATTTCTGGATTTTCGTAGGGCGCAAAAGCAATAAACATAGCGTTATCACGTTTATTCTCTTGTACTTTTTTGGCGTCGTATTCTTCATCTTGGGCAATGTTGGCGGTTTGGGCAGAGCCGGTTTTACCTGCAGCATCATACTTACTGCCTTTAAAAGCAGCATAACCAGTAGCGCCAAATTTTTGCACTGTATTGTGTAGGCCGTCTAAAACCATATCCCAATAACGGTCATTTGATAGTGTAATGGGGCGTTTTTCATCAACAACATATTCTGTGATGATTGGTTGCTGTGTATTAATCTTTTTATCGTTGATAACGACTTCACTGGTGGCCTTTAAAAAGTGTGGAACCTTGATCCTGCCTTTATTAACTAAAATAGAGACTGCCTGTGATAATTGTAATGGCGTTACCGACCAATAACTTTGTCCTATGCCGACAGATAAGGTTTCACCGGTATACCAAGCTTTGTTATAACGAGCTCGTTTCCATTCAATGCTTGGCATAATAGCGCGGCTTTCTTCATGGATATCGATGCCGGTATAATCACCAAAGCCAAATTTTTCCATCATTTTACTAATACGGGTTATACCCAATTTATAGGCTAAATCATAATAATAAACATTACATGACTGCTCTAATGATTTAGTTAAATTGACCTTACCGTGGCCCCATTTTTTCCAATCACGTCGTTTGGTTTCTATGCCTGGTAATTGATAAAAGCCGGGATCATAAATCTCAGTTTCTGGAGTAATTAACTCGGCTTCAAGTCCGGTAAGCGCTAATAAAGGCTTGATGGTTGATGCCGGTGGGTAACCTTGTACCGCACGATTAAGTAAGGGTTTGTTACTTGCTGGTGCTAAGAGCTTCTTATATTTTTTACTGCTGATACCATGAACAAAAAGGTTGC
The DNA here is from genome assembly GCF_002000025.1 of Cognaticolwellia aestuarii. Taxonomy (GTDB): domain Bacteria; phylum Pseudomonadota; class Gammaproteobacteria; order Enterobacterales; family Alteromonadaceae; genus Cognaticolwellia; species Cognaticolwellia aestuarii. The sequence goes on along the minus strand of NZ_MUZV01000005.1, from coordinate 291,192 downwards.
CGTCAAAGCTTGGGTTTGAATACATAGCAAGTACACCACCATCTCTTGGATCAATGGCGACTACCGCACCACGCTTACCTGAAAGTGCACGCTTGGCGATCATTTGTAGTTCTATATCTAAAGTTAAGGTGAGGTCTTTACCTGGGATCGGAGGAGTAAAGTCTAAAGTACGAATGACTCTACCTTGGTTGTTAATTTCAACTTCTTGATGGCCAATGGTGCCATGTAAAATGTCTTGGTAGTACTTTTCGAGACCCAACTTACCAATGTTACGTGTTGCGGCGTAGTTTTCGGCTAATCCCTGTTTTTCTAACTCTAGCGAATCTTTGCGATTGATGCGGGCAACATAACCTAAAGAGTGGGTTGTTAAATCCGCAAAAGGGTAATAGCGTTTTAAGCGTGCATCGATAAAAAAGCCGGGAAACTTATGTTGATTGACAGAAAACAATGATACTTGCTGCTCACTTAAACGTGAGTAAAGTTCAATAGGCTTAAAGCGTCGCTTACTTTTTAATTCTTTGAGTAATTTATTTTGTTTTTCCTGACTAATATCTAATAACTCACTTACTTCAGATAAGCGCTTTTTAATATCATCAACTTGTTCAGGGATCACTTCTAAACTATACACTGGCGTGTTGTCAGCTAGTAATACGCCATTTCTATCGTAAATTAAGCCTCTATTTGGTGCTACCGGTAATAGTTTAATACGATTAGAGTTAGAGCGAGTTTGGTATTTTTGGTATGAGTTAACTTCAAGGTTATAAATATTACTAAAAAGCACTAAGGAAAGTATTAGAACAGTAATAAAGGTGATGAAGGTGCGGCGAGCAAATAAATTTGCCTCAGCGCTATGGTTTCGAATGGCAACACGTTTTTTAGGCGCCATTAGTTACTCTCGATGATAAGGGTGATTGTTATTAATTGACCATGCTCGATAAAGGCTTTCGGCAACGACAATGCGCACCATTGGGTGCGGTAGGGTGAGTGGTGATAATGACCATTTTTGCTCAGATGCTTGAATACAAGCAGGTGCTAAACCTTCAGGGCCACCAACAAGCAAGGCGACATCACGGCTGTCAACATGCCAGCGCTCAAGTTGTTTGGCAAGTTCAGGGGTTGTCCAAGGCTTGCCTTCCACCTCTAAAGTCACAATGCGGTTACCTTTAGGGATAGCCGCAAGCATTTGCTCGCCTTCTTTTTCTAAAATACGGGCAATATCGGCATTTTTGCCGCGCTTTCCAGGTGAAATTTCCACTAAATGAAAACTCATATCACGAGGGAATCTACGGCAATATTCGCTAAATCCTTGACTGACCCATGCTGGCATTTTATTACCAACAGCGTATAAGGTAATGCGCATTAGACTTTATACTATTCCCATAGTTGTTCTAGCTGGTAACGATCACGAGTTTCGTCAGTCATCACATGGACAATTACATCACCTAAATCCACTAAAGACCATTCGCCAACATCGTTCCCTTCTACACCTAAGGCTTCAATGCCTGCAGCGCGACATTCAATAGTAAGTGATTGTGCAATTGAAATAACGTGACGTTTTGAGTTACCAGAGCAAACTAGCATGTAGTCAGCGAAACTCGACTTTTTAGATATCTCTAGTGTGACGATATCGCGGCCTTTCATATCTTCGATTTTTTCGGTAACAAAAGTAATTAGGTCTGAACTTTGCAAAGTGGGATCTCTATAATTAACAATAATCGGCGATAATAGCATTATTTTGTTGGTCCGTTAACTGTCTAATGCTATCAATTGCATGTTTTTTGCACAACAAGTGGTTTATTTTACTCGCATTACGGTTAAATTAAAGAAAATAGCCGTTTGAGCGTTTAGTCGTCGAAGAAAAAAGCACAAAAACAAGGTTAACGGTAAAGCTTATTTTGCTTAATATAATGGTAAACTGGCTTAGGTAAATATTCGCTATAGCTTATCGAATTTTTAATATTTGCCCTGATTTTTGTCGAAGATATATCCAGTGGCGTACTTTCATGCAATAAAATTTGCCCAACTTTTTCGCGCTGCAATTTTGTTAGGCGGTAAATAAGACGCTTAGCTAACTCTGGTTCCAGGGTCCTTTCTAGCTCGTGGTGTTGATAACCAGGGCGAATATTGACCACTAGATTACATAACGTGAGAATTTCTTGCCAATGCCGCCATTTTGTAAAGGTGAGCAGTGAATCCATACCCATAATAAAATACAAGGTAGCTTTAGGTTGCGCTTTCGTAATTTCACGTAAGGTATCGATTGTGTATGAGGGGCTATCACGATCAAGTTCTCGGCTATCGAGCAGCACGCCTTTAGCAGGTTCACACGCCAAAGCGACCATTTCGGCGCGTTGTTTTGCACTAGCATGCGTGCCTGTTTTATGAGGCGGAATATGAGCTGGAATTAAATGTAATTGCTCAGCGCCTAACCATAAGGCGGTTTCTTGAGCGGGAAGAATATGACCAAGATGAATTGGGTCGAAAGTGCCGCCGAGTAAGGCGATAGTCTTTGGATTTTCGCGTTTAGTTGTATTCATAATCTAAACTAAAGTTTTCACTTAATTTGTTATGAAATAAACTGATCAGTACGTCACTGAGTAAAATAAAAGCATTAAAGTCGCTACTGCTTTTGCTGAGTAAATCAACTTGCGCTAACCTTGCTAAAGCTTGTTCAACGTTATTTAACGTCAAATTATTCAATGCATATTGATATACGGGCTTTTTCTTATCCCAGATACGATATTGTTTAAAAATGTCGTTGCTGCTAGCTCCTTGCTCTATTTGTTCGAGCATGGCATAAAGTTGGCTGAGTTCTTTGTGAATAAACCAAATTAACTGTCCTAATGCGCTTCCGTCGTGTTGCATCTGGTCTAAAATGGCTAAGCACTTTTTTAGGTCGCCCATGAGCAAGGTATCGATAAGCTGAAAGGGATTAAACTTTGCCTGCTTAATGACAAGTTGTTCTGCTTCTTCGAAGCTAATTGTTTGTTGGCCAAACAAAATGGCTAATTTTTGTAGTTCTTGCGCTAATGCGGGTAGGTTACCTTCAAATAGTACGACCATTAAATCAATAGCATCGGTATGTAAATTCAGTTGCAGTTGCCGTGCTTGATTACTTAACCACTGTTTTAACTGTTTGCCTTCAATATCGTATAAAGGTAGAAAGCAGCCAGCAGCTTCTAACGACTTGAACCACTTGCGCTTTTGTGTGGCAGCGTCTAGTTTAGGGCCATGAAATATCAGTTGTATATCTTGATGCAACAAGGTCAATAATTGCGTTATGGCTTTTGCGCCATTGTCACCAATTTTGCCATTAATAAACTCTATTTCAATAATACGTAATGATGAAAACAAGCTCATAGATTGATATTCTTGGAAAAGTTCATGCCAATCAAATTTATCATCAATACTAAAGCGAATAACTTCGTCGAAACCTTGATTTTTAGCGGTACTTTTAATTTTTTCTAAGGCGTCATTTTTTTGCCAAGGTTCATCGCCAAATACTAACCATATGGGTTTAAAACCTTGCTTGAGTGTATTGTCGAGTTGGTTATGATAAATGCGCATTCGAATTGACTTACAGTTGAATACTAGCCATGTCGCGAAGAATTTTATTCGCTGCTTCTTGACGCATTTCACGTAGCATAAGTGACAGCTCGCGGCTTTTTGCTAGAGCAATATCTGGATCATCTTGATAATCGCGATTAAGTTCAAAACTAAAGTTTTGCACATCTTGGCCCGGAATTAAAATTTGGTAACGTACCGTATAAATCAACTCATATTCTGCAACTTGACCATTAGGAAAAACAGACAATGTTCTTCGATCTAAGTTGTCTTGCAAAATTCGCATCTGCGGTATGGATTGAGTACTTTGCTGCACTAAGGTAACGTCATTAACCGTTAAATGTTGTTTTATTAAGCGTGTAAGTTCGCCAAATTGGTCAACAGAGCTAAATTCCATTGTTTGTAGTTCAGGTGCTAATAAATAATTGCCGCGTAACTGAAAACCACAACCATTTAACATCATTACTACGATGCTAAAGGTTAATATTTTACTGATTTGGCGAATTATTAATGGCTTCATAGCGTGTTCACTTTTGTAGGTATAAATTCAATTAGTGCATCATGAATGGGGTTAAAATGTTAAGCCGCTTAATCATAATCAATGATTAAGCGGCGAATGTAATGACTAATTAGCAACGATATTTAATAGCTTACCGGGTACATAAATGACTTTACGTACGGTTTTACCATCAATAAACTTACTCACATTAACATCATTGAAACCAATTTCTTCAACGGCTTCTTTGCTGGCATCGGCTGATACGGTGATCTTAGCGCGTAATTTACCGTTAACTTGTACGATAATTAGTTTTTCATCTTCAACTAAAGCACTTTCATCAACGACAGGCCAAGCCGTGTTTTCAACTGGCTTACCATCGCCAATTAAGTTCCATAAATGGTGACTTAAATGCGGTACGATCGGCGTTAGCATTAACACTAATGCACGAATGGCTTCATGCATTACTACACGGTCTTCATTACTGTCGATGCTTGCTTTGGTTAAATGGTTCATTAACTCCATAATTGCAGCAATAGCAGTATTGAAAGTATTACGACGGCCAATGTCATCACTGACTTTAGCAATGGTTTTATGCAACTCACGACGCAATGTTTTTTGTGCTGAATTTAGTGTTAATCCTGCAATACTTGGCGCGTCTTTTGATATTTCTGTTACCTGAGTGAAATCATAAACCAGTTTCCAGACACGTTTTAAGAACCTATGTGCGCCTTCAACACCCGAGTCAGACCACTCTAATGTTTGCTCTGGTGGTGAGGTAAACATGATAAATAAACGCACAGTATCTGCGCCATAAAGCTCAATCACTTCTTGTGGGTCGATACCGTTATTTTTTGATTTCGACATTTTGCTCATACCAGCAGAAATCACGGGTTGGCCATCTAACTTGCTGATAGCTTTAGTTACTTGGCCTTTTTCGTTACGTTCAACTTCAACATCGGTTGGTGCAATCCAATCTTGTCCGCCGTTATCGGCTTCACGATAATAAGTATCGGCTAATACCATACCTTGACACAGTAAGCTCTTAAACGGTTCGTTAGATTCTACTAAACCGACATCGCGTAATAATTTATGGAAAAAACGTGCATAGAGTAAATGTAAGATAGCATGCTCAATACCACCAATATACTGATCAACCGGTAGCCAATAATTGGCTTTTTCTGGGTCAAGCATTTGCGTGTCATCATTGGGTGAACAGTAACGAGCGTAATACCATGACGATTCCATGAAGGTATCGAAAGTATCGGTTTCACGAAATGCTTCTTCGCCGTTGTAGGTGGTTTTTGCCCACTCAGGGTTGTCTTTGATTGGCGAAGTAACACCGTCCATTACGACATCTTCAGGCAACTCAACAGGGAGTTGATCTGCCGGTACAGGAACAGACTCACCATTGGCTAGGTGCATCATTGGAATTGGTGTACCCCAATAACGTTGGCGAGAAACACCCCAATCGCGTAAGCGATAATTTACGGTTATTTTCCCTTTATTTTCGCTGACTAATTTATCTGAAATAGCTTTAAAAGCATTATCAAAATTTAAACCATCGAACTCACCTGAGTTTACCAAAACATTTTTTTCAGTAATCGCAGCAAGCGTTATATCGTCATTTTCATTGCCAGCAATCACTTGTTTAATTTCTAAACCGTATTTTGTGGCGAATTCCCAATCGCGTTGGTCATGACCTGGAACTGACATGACAGCACCTGAGCCGTAATCCATTAAAACAAAATTGGCCGCCCATACAGGTACTAATTCACCGCTGATTGGATGAATGGCTTTTAAGCCAGTATCAACACCTTCTTTTTCCATCGTTGCCATATCAGCTTCGGTAGACTTATTGGTTTTACAAGCTTGGATAAATGCAGCTAAGGCTGGGTTATTTTCAGCTGCAGCTAAAGCTAACGGGTGTTGTGCTGCAAGGGCAACATAAGTTACGCCCATTAATGTATCTGGACGGGTAGTATAAATATCAAAGCTTTCAGTAGAGTCGGCTACTTGAAAAGTCATCTCGACACCTTCTGAGCGACCAATCCAGTTACGTTGCATGGTTTTAACTTGCTCAGGCCAACCGGTTAATTCGTCTAAGTCATTAATTAACTCTTCAGCATAATCAGTAATTTTAATAAACCATTGTGGTATTTCTTTACGTTCAACTAGCGCGCCTGAACGCCAACCACGACCGTCAATAACTTGTTCATTAGCTAAAACGGTTTGGTCAACCGGATCCCAGTTAACGGTAGCATTTTTCTTATACACTAAGCCTTTTTCATAAAGCTGAGTAAAGAACCACTGTTCCCAACGGTAATAATCTTTTTTACATGTCGCTAATTCTCGACTCCAGTCGTAACCAAAACCGAGTGATTTTAATTGCGTACGCATGTAGTCAATATTTTCATAAGTCCATTTAGCAGGAGCCGAATTGTTTTTTATTGCGGCATTTTCTGCTGGCAAACCAAAAGCGTCCCAACCCATAGGTTGCATAACGTTTTTACCCTGCATACGTTGGTAACGTGAGATCACATCACCCAAACTGTAATTACGAACGTGACCCATATGGAGACGGCCACTTGGGTATGGAAACATCGCCAAGCAATAAAACTTTTCTTTTCCAGGTTGCTCTTCAGCTTTGAAGGTGTTGTTATCAGTCCAAAACTTCTGAACATCGGCTTCAATTGATTGGGGATTGTAGATGGATTCCATTAAGATTTCTCAAACACGCTAAAATAGGAGCTTAAACTGACTTAAATAACGAATTTTGCATACTGAAACTTGTTATTTAAAGACTAAGTCGAAGCGATAAAAATAATCCCGATAGGATACCTTATCTGTTGCCACTGCGACAAGTTAAAGCAAGTTTATGCCGAATATTTTTATTACGAACGCTATTATCCTCGTTTACGTCAATAAATGTTCTTGTAACAGATGTTAAATGGTGGTTTTTATTACGCGATCAATTATGCTGAAGTTAATGGTATTAATTGAGGAGCTATTATGAAAAAAGAACAATCTGGCGTGCAAGGTGTTTATCAAAAGTTGCAAGATTGGTTAGAAAATACCAAAGATAATGAAGTACGCTCAGTGATAGATGTGGTTGAACAAGCCAAATCATATTTATATGCAGCAGAGCAAATTCCCGAACAACAAGTGAAGCAGTTTATTGCTAACCTCAAATATGATTTGAGTGATTTCTACCAACAATATCAAGCCGATGTTAAGCATTCTATTTACTTGGATGTATTAAATGAGCGTCTTTGGGCAAATTTAGCGCAAATTACCGATAAATCACAAGTCGAGTGGACTGAATTGATGGACGACTTTCAACATCAAGATGGTTACCACACGGGTGACTATGTTGGTTTTGGTCAGTTGCAGTGTCAAACGTGTCATCACTGTGTGACTTATAATCACGCTAATGTGGTCACTGATTGTATTGCCTGTGGAGGCTCTGACTTTCAACGTTTGAGTTTGACGCCATAAAGTATTTTTTTTTATATTGTTTTTGCGGTTCGGGGTAATGTCGCTGTACACTGTGATTAATGAAGCCTTATTTATTCTACTTGCTATTTAATCCTAATATTAAGTGGCATTCCCGAGAGATTGTCTATGACGAATGTGTCAACCGATGTACGCCTTAAGCCTTGCCAACTAACCGCAGATTTAACGGTTAAACAATTTTCCAATGCCACACCGACAGCAGAAATAGCACAAGTATTTATTGGTCATGAAAGAGCCAAAGAAGCTTTGACCTTCGGTTTGTCGATGGAAGCACCAGGTTTCAATGTTTATGCTATGGGTGAGCATGGTACAGGGCGTCAAAGTTTGATCAAACAAATGCTCGCCGAAACCGCGAGCCAAGAGCTAACACCACAAGAGTGGTGTTATATCAATAACTTCGATGATCCCAATACACCACATAATATTCACCTAAGTCCTGGTGATGGTAAGCAGTTACTTACCCGCATGAATACTTTTATTGATGAGCTCATGGACTTATTTCCTGAGATCTTTGATAACCCAGGTTATCAAAGGCAAAAAGCGGCTATCGATCGAGAGTTCAATAAAAAATATGATGAAGCGATCAGCGAAGTTGAGGCAACGGCATTAAAAAATGAAGTTGTGCTCTACGAAGATGACGGTGAAATTGGTTTTTCGCCCTTAGTGGCCGGTAAACCGCTTAATGACAAAGAGTTTGCCGATTTAAATGAGCCAAAACGTGCTGAATTTTATACGCTATTAGCCAAGTTAGAAGAGTTACTTTCTGAGAAGTTAATTGAACTGCCGCTATGGAAGCGCATTTCTTCAGATAAATTACGTAAGTTGAAGCATGAAACTGCTGCTCAAAGCATTCAACCGTTTCTACATGAATTAGAGTATGAATTTGCCAGCAACGTTGGGGTGTTAAAATACTTAGCCAAAGTAAAAGCTCATGTTGTCGACGCCGTGTTAGAGCTTTTGGTTGATGAAAGTAGCGACGCTGGCAATGATAAAGATTTACGTAAATTAATGGTAGAGCGCTTTTTGCCTAACTTATTAGTGACTCGTAAAGTTAATGAAGGCGCGCCGGTTATTTATGAGCAAAATCCGACCTTTCAAAACTTATTTGGTCATGTTGATTTTGGTAGTTTTCAAGGCAGTACTTATACCAGTTATCGTTTGATCAGACCTGGTGCTCTACATAAAGCCAATGGCGGTTACATATTACTTGAAGCTGATAAACTGCTGACTCAACCATTAGTGTGGGCACGTTTAAAGTTGGCGTTAAAATCACAACAAATCACCATCGAAAATCCGCATTCAGAATATGCTCAACCCGGTGTGTTTAGCTTGCAACCAGAAAAAATTCCATTGAAAGTTAAAGTGATTTTGTTGGGTGATCCTGAAATTTACTATACCTTGCAAGACTATGATCAAGAGTTCACAGAGTTATTTCGTGTTTTAGCCGACTTTGATCGTCATTTAGAAAAAAGTCAGAGCAACTTAAATGATTACGCTAATTTAATTCGTCAACGTGCGCATCGCAATCATTATCCTGAAGTTACCGATGAGGCAATATTGGAGTTGGTTAAATACGCACTTAGGCGTGCAGAGCATCAACATAAAATTTCAGCCAATATTGTGCAAGTAAATGACTTACTAGATGAGGCTTACTACCTATGGAAGCAATCTGATGGTAAAAATGGCTTGACGGGTGAGCATGTCACTATGGCTTTAGCGGCAAAACAACGTCGAACTGGCCGTATGAGTGAAGCTTGGTTGGAGGAAATTAAAGAACGCCAACTATTAATAGATACCGAAGGCGGACAAATCGGTAAAATTAATGGCCTGACTGTATTAGAGATTGGTGATAGTGTTTTCGGTACGCCTGCTCGAATATCAGCGACGGTATATGCGGGTAGTTTAGGTGTCACTGATATTGAACGTGAAGTCGACTTAGGTAAATCTATTCACTCAAAAGGGGTGTTGATTTTAACGGGTTATTTGGGTCATAAGTATGGGCAAAACTTTCCATTAACTATTTCTGCTAATATTGCCATTGAACAGTCGTACGGTCATATTGACGGTGACAGCGCATCAATGGCAGAACTTTGTGCGTTAATATCTGCCATTGCTAAGTTACCAATCAATCAAGGTTTTGCCATAACAGGCTCAATGAACCAGCATGGTGAAGTTCAGTCTATCGGCGGTGTTAACGAGAAAATTGAAGGTTTTTATCGTTTATGTAAAGACAAAGGCTTGACGGGGCAACAAGGGGTTATTATTCCTAAGACGAATACCATTAATTTGATGCTGGCGCCTGAGATAATACAAGCGGTAGCAGATGAAAAATTTGCTATTTATGCTGTTGATAATATTGATCAAGCAATAGAGATTTTGATGGGGCAGAGTGCAGGTGAAATTAGCCGAACGGGCCGCTATCCACGAAAATCAATTCATGGCTTAGTCTTAGATAAACTTTCTGCCTTTTCTGAGCTTATTAATGGTGTAGAAGAGTAACCTTCGATAACTTTTTATTGCTAACATGCCTCACAAAAAATAAACACGGCAAGTGTCGTGTTTATTTCTCTTCCTACTGTTATTTTTGTGTTTTAGTGAGTTATTCAACTGCTCGTTATAGTTTCGCTAAATAATTGTTATTTTAACCAAAAACTATTGCCAATAAAAATCCAACAAAAACAGAGCGCTGTAAGTTACTGATTTTGTTTTGTTTGTATTTTGGCGCGATTTTTGATTGTTGTGGAATAACAGCATTAAAATAATTGATTTACAGGGAATAGAATAATGAACTTAGCTCAATCACTAATTTTTATTACGAGTACCGCACTATTGAGTGGCTGCATTGTGGTCGCAAACCCATCACATGCTAATTACCACTCACAACAAGAACTCAGTATCGATGCACAGACACTCAGAGCACTAGATGTAGAGGCAGGTGCTGGATCATTAGTGATATCAGGCTCGGATAATGCTACTGATATCACCGTAGTCGCTGACATCTATACTGATAGAGGTCATGCTGAAAATTATCGACTTGAGCTGACCGACTCTGGTGATAGCGCATTTTTAGTGGCAACAATTAATACCAGTGGTTTTTGGCAAGGAGACTCTCCGCGCATTGATATTAAAGTGACTATGCCCAGTCATTTGATGTTGCAAGTGGACGATGGCTCTGGCCCTATCAATATTAGTCATATATATGGTGCTGTTGATGTAAAAGATGGCTCAGGCGAACTGACTATAAATGACATAAAAAATGATCTTAGCGTAAACGATGGCTCAGGTAGTCTTACCATCAGTGAAGTTATTGGAAATGTCAGCATAACCGATGGCTCGGGTGAAATAGTGATTAATGAGATTGACGGTAATATCGATATTGATGACGGCTCGGGCAGTATTTATGTTAGTGCTATTTCAGGTGAAGCTCGTTTTGAAGATGGCTCAGGTGATTTAACGGTAAGAAAAGTCGATGGTGTCATCACGATTGATGATGGCTCTGGTGATATTGATGTTGAGCAAGCGGGTGGTTTAAAGATATTAGAGAGTGGCTCAGGCGGTTTACGGGTGAAAAAGGTCAAAGGCGGCTTTGAAATAGATCAATAGCAATGATACTTTATGTCATCCGATGAGTTGCGATAAACAGTCTAAAGTGTACTTTTTAAAGGTTTTAGACTGTTTTTGTCGTTAAATTGAGTTAATTCGTTATTTTTACTTGTATAAATTAACCGCATCTGTATAATGCGCGCCTCTGTGATAGACAATCAAAAAGTTACTAAGTAAGACAAAGTAAGACAAAGTCAAACTGAGTAAACAGAAAATTGATATTGACAGAATTTTTAATGAGTGGGGTATATCCGCCCAATAGACTTGCCCAGTTAACTGTTCAACGTTAACGTAATGAATGTGCCTTAAGTCTTCCTGGTGGTTTCCTCGTATATGTACGTAGGAATTTTGGCGTTTTGCCGGTTTCTACCATGAGAAGACAAAAATTATATGACTGATCTTAACAATGCCTCAATAGGCTTTGACGCCCTTGGTTTGCCTGAAAACTTAGTATCTGCTGTAAAAGCATTAGGTTTTGAAAATTCAACGCCAATCCAAGCGCAAACAATTCCCCCTTTATTAGCGGGTAAAGATGTACTTGGTGAAGCCCAAACAGGTACCGGTAAAACGGCTGCATTTGGTTTACCTGCATTAGCAAAAATTGATGTAAATATCCGTAAGCCACAATTAATGGTGTTAGCACCTACACGTGAATTAGCGATTCAAGTTGCTGAAGCAATTGAAACATTTGCTAAAGACATGAAAGGCTTAAAGGTTGCTACTTTATATGGTGGTCAATCTTACCAGCCACAATTTCAACAGTTAGAACGTGGTGCACAGGTTGTCGTTGGTACGCCTGGTCGTTTAATGGACCACTTACGTCGCAAGAGCCTTAAGTTAGCTAACTTATCATTTTGTGTGCTTGATGAAGCTGATGAAATGTTAAACATGGGCTTTTTGGAAGATATCGAGTGGATTCTTGAACACTTACCAAAAGAAACACAAATGGCCTTGTTCTCTGCAACAATGCCAGCGCAAATTCGCAAAGTAGCGAATCGCTTCTTAAAATCACCTGAGCACATTAAAGTTGCTGCCGTGAAAAAAGAAAAAGCAAATATTACACAATACGCATGGAAAGTTAGCGGCATTAACAAAATGACAGCATTAGAACGTATTGCTGAAACAGTTGATTACGATGCAATGATTATTTTCGTTCGTACTCGTAACGATACTATCGAAGTTGCTGAAAAATTAGAGCGTGCAGGTTACGCCTCTGTTGCTTTAAACGGTGATATGAACCAAGCACAGCGTGAACGTACTGTTGATCAACTTAAATCTGGTGTGTCATCGATTCTTGTGGCGACAGATGTTGTTGCTCGTGGTCTAGATATTCCACGTATTTCTATGGTTATTAACTACGATTTACCGGGTGATAACGAAGCTTATGTACATCGTATTGGCCGTACAGGTCGTGCAGGTCGTAGCGGTACGGCAATTTCATTTGTTCGTCCACGCGAAATGTATTCATTACGTCACTATGAGCGTTTGACATCGGGTAAAGTTGAAATGTACGACTTACCAAGCATTCAAGAAATCGGTAAAGCGCGTATTGAGCGCACTCGTACAGAATTATCATCGGTTATTGCTGATAAAGAACTAACAGCAATGCGTGAAATTATTGAAACAATGGCAGCTGAGTCAGAACTTTCAATGACAGATTTGGCCGCAGCGTTACTTTATCAAAAGCAATTAAAGCAGCCTTTACAGCCGAAAGAAGATCCTAAGCCTCGCCGTGATGCGCGCGAGAGAAATGATCGTGACGGCAGAGGCCGCAATGATAGCCGTGGTGGTCGTAATGATCGTGACAGCAGAGGTCGCAATGACAGCCGTGGTGGTCGTAATGAAAACCGTGCTGAACGTGCTCCTCGTAAAGCGAAAGTTGCCCGTAGTGATGTTGATTGGCAGACTTACCGCTTAGAAGTGGGTAAAGAGCATGGTGCTCGTCCTGGTGACATTGTTGGCGCAATTGCTAATGAAATATCATTAGACAGCAGCTATATTGGTGCGATTAACTTGCACGACAAACATAGCTTTGTACAGTTACCTAAAGGTATGCCTGAGAAGTCTTTTACACAATTGAAACGTGTACAAGTTCGTCGTCAAGCACTTGCAATTACGGTTTCAGACGCACAGCCATCTGCAGTGTCAGAGCGTCCAGCTCGTGCACGCAAAGAGCAACGCACTAACTAATCACTTGCTTTATAGCAATTGAATAACGCCAATTCTCATTGAGGGGTGGCGTTTTTTTTTGCTAAATTTTTCACGACTGAATCTTATATAACGCAAGGGTAATAGTATCTTAAGCCGATAAATTAGACGATTATCTTGCTTGAAAAATAACTGTAAATAAAATATTACACCTTTGAGGTAAGCTAGCTATAGGCTTGATCAGCGTCGCTCAAATTTCATCTTGTTTCCATGTAAAAATTGATTTACGCATCGAAAAATATCAGTTTTTTCATTCACTTCCTCTAGCTTCAATTCACGGTAATAATCGCACCATTGCTAGCGTGAGAGAAACAATTATGACAGAAGTTAAAAACCCACTGAATTTACGTGGTATTGAATTTATTGAATATGCATCACCTGATTCTGACTTTATGGAAAAGGCATTTTTTGGTTTTGGTTTTTCAAAACTTAAAAAGTTCAAAGGCCGTGATATTGATTACTTCAATCAAAACGATATCCATTTTTTCTTAAATAATGAACAAGCTGGTTTTTCACGTGAGTTTGCTAAGAGCCACGGTCCTGCCATTTGTTCAATGGGCTGGCGGGTTGAAGATGCTGATTTTGCTTTTGAGCAAGCTATCGCTCGTGGCGCTAAATCAGCACAAGATGCAGAGAAAAAATTACCTTACCCTGCAATTTACGGTATTGGTGACAGTTTAATTTATTTTATTGAGAAATTTGGCGCAAAAGGCTCAATTTATCAAGATGACTGTGAAGACTTAGCTGAACCCGTAATAGTTAAAGACAAGGGCTTTAAAGCTGTTGATCATTTAACCAATAACGTTTATCAAGGCACAATGGAGCATTGGGCTAATTTTTATAAAGACGTATTTGGTTTTACTGACGTGCGTTACTTTGACATTAAAGGTGAAAAAACAGCCCTAATTTCATACGCACTTCAATCACCGTGCGGTAAGTTCAGTATTCCTATCAATGAAGGTAAAGGTAGTAAGAACAACCAAATTGACGAATATTTAGATGAATACAATGGCCCAGGTGTTCAGCATTTAGCTTTTATTTCTGATGATCTATTAGGCTCTTTAGACCAATTAGATAAAGATATTATTGATACCTTGAATATCGTGCCAGAATACTATGATGACGTATTTGACCGTATTCCATGGGTGAAAGAAGACCAACAGCGTATTCGTGATCATCAAGTATTGGTAGATAGCCAAAAAGAAAACTCTTATTTGCTGCAAATATTCACTAAAAACATTTTTGGTCCTATCTTTATTGAAATGATCCAACGTGTTGATGACCAAGGTTTTGGCGAAGGTAACTTTACCGCTTTATTTAAGTCGATTGAACTTAATCAAATGGAGCGTGGTGTGCTATAAGCTTGTAATACTATAAAGCCTTATAAAAGCCAACATTTGCTTAATGCCAGTCAGTTAACAGCTGACTGGCATTTTTGTTGTTAATCACACGAATTTACAACTAATCAACCTAGTATTAAGCATTTAAAGGTAGCAGTGAGTATAGTGAAATAAGCTGGTATTTACTTACCGCATTGAACTGATTTTACTTTCTTCTTTTTTTAACTTTGTTTTTATTCTTAACTGGTGGTTTTTTCTTTTTGTTTGGCATTGGTGCTTTTGAGAGCTCTTTATGAAAAGGTTGCTCGCTAACAACAGGGACGCTTTGCCCGATACTATTTTCGATTATCGTTAACTGCCTGATATCGTTTTCTACAACAAATGAAATTGCTGTGCCATTTTTCCCTGCTCGCGCCGTACGTCCAATGCGGTGTATGTAGTTTCTTGGGTCTTCAGGAAGGTTGTAATTAATGACTAAGGTAATGTTGTCAACATCAATACCACGCGCTGCAACATCAGTGGCAACTAACACTCTTAAAGTTGAGTCTTTAAAGCTTTGTAAAGCAGCTTCTCTTACGGCTTGTGTTTTTCCGCTATGAAGGCTAGCAGCTGTTATTGACGAATCCTCTAGTGCTTTAACAATAATGTCAGCGCCGTATTTTGTTTTACAAAAAATAAGCACTTTTTCAAATTCAGGCTTGGCTAAGATATTTAATAATAAAGGCACTTTATTAGATTTTTCAAGCTGATATATGCTTTGATTCACTAAATCGATAGTCACAGTTTCAGCAGCAATTTGCACTTTTTTAGGCGTGGTTAATATTGCTTGTGCGAGTACTTCTATTTCAGTTGGCATAGTTGCCGAAAATAGTAGTGTTTGACGCTTTTTGGGCAGTTTCGCTATGATGTTTTGCACATCATTAAAAAAGCCCATATCAAGCATGGTATCGGCTTCATCTAATACAAATACTTCTAACGCTGAAAAATTGACGTCGCCTTCTGCAATTAAATCTAACAATCGACCTGGGGTAGCAACTAAAATATCGAGCCCGTGTGCAATGGCATCTACTTGCGGCTGTCTGCCAACGCCACCATAAACAACTTTTGTTTTAAGCGCTAATCCTTCAGCGTAGTCATCAATATTTTGCGTTATTTGTGAGGCAAGTTCACGTGTTGGCGTTAGTATCAGTGAGCGCGTGCTTTTAGCGTTGATCGAAATTTTATTTCGGCCAAAATTATTGATAATAGGTAATGAGAAGGCTGCCGTTTTTCCTGTGCCTGTTTGCGCTATACCCAGCAGGTCGTTACCTTTAATAAGCACAGGAATACACGCTTGTTGAATTGGTGTTGGCTGTTTGTAGCCCTTAAGAGCAACGCGATCAATAATTGACTCTAATAGTGGGAATTCTTTAAATTCGGACATGTTGTCTCGGTATGCTTTAATCAATAGGGCGCTATTCTAACAGAGTGCTTTACTATATTTAAGGCGTATTAATTATCAGTGATAATGCTGAGCTATAGCCACTTATCTGACAAAAATTATGTCACTATTCTCGTTATTGGCCCGTTTTACTGCGTTCATTATTAGCATATTTTTAAAATTGATAAATGAGAACATTAAAACGAAGTAATGACGAAAACCCCCAAATGGATGTAGCGTCATCTTGCGTTATCAAGAATGCAGTAAGCGGTTCTGCATTGCGAGCGTGTCAGCTGTTATAACGGTAAGAAATTTACACGGCCGCTAAACGTTACTTACAGTCAATGTCATAGCTTTTATAGCGTTGAATATAGGTATTTACAGTGTTCTAAGCTTGCAGCTATTTGAGCTTTGCTTGCATTGTAGCAATAAAAAAAGCGCCAAAAGGCGCTTTTAAACGGTAAGCATTAAACTTTACTTACTTAGTGCTTCACCTAAATGAGGGCGAATATCTTTTAAAATTTCTTTTGCTAGACGTGGGCTACTTGCGACAATGTTACCTGAATTGCCATGGTTATGGCCACCAACAAAGTCAGTTACTAAACCACCAGCTTCAATTACCATGAGTTCACCAGCAGCGGTATCCCAAGGCTTTAAACCAATTTCGAAATAACCGTCAACACGACCTGAAGCAACGTAGGCTAAATCAAGTGCAGCAGAGCCAGCACGACGCATATCAGAAGTTTTGCCGAATAAAGTTTTAAACATTTCTAAATAAGCATTAGTGTGTTGCTTATGCTTGAAAGGAAAGCCAGTCGCTAGAATTGCACCTTTAAGTTCTTTAGATTGTTTTACGCGGATACGGAAACCGTTTAGTTGTGCACCTTTACCGCGACTAGCAGTAAATAGTTCACCACGGATAGGATCGTAGATCACTGATTGATCTAGTTTACCTTTAACTTTTAAGGCAATTGAAACCGCAAAATGAGGAATGCCTTTAACAAAGTTAGAGGTACCATCAAGTGGGTCAATAATCCATTGATAATCGTTATCTTTTCCTTCAATTAAGCCACACTCTTCACCAATGATAGTGTGATTAGGATAAGATTTTTGGATTGTTTCAACAATAGCAAGTTCAGCACTTATATCAACATTAGTAACGAGATCGTTAGTACCCTTAGATTCAACTTCAATCTTATCTACTTGTTCAAAAGCGCGCAGAATTACTTTGCCCGCAGCACGCGCAGAGCGCACGGCAATATTTAGCATCGGATGCATGATCGACTACCCTATAATGTTGTAAAATGTCATAAACAGCTATGTAAAAGAACGAGGTTAATGTTAAAGGTCATGCTTAGATGAACCCCTAAAATTAAGCGCGCAAATTATAGCAAACTAATTATCAATTTGCGACTACCTTATTTCCATTTAAGTATTTACTTAAATAAGTTATAGCTGATAACAGTAAAGTTAGCTTATTTTTCATAACTGTAGAAAAATTCGGTGTGTTGATATATGTAAAAGAGCTAACCCATATTGATAAACACTATAAAACTAAATCAAAGTGATGATTTTTTCTCAGTACAGGGGCATGTTCTGTGTTAACATTATCGACAATTTTAGCCATCTAGATAGGTAGCATATGAAGTTCAATTTGTTGCCATCGCATTAAGTAAGTGAAGATAATGTCTGATTCTTTATTAAATAAAGTACGTATAGTGCTCGTTAATACCTCCGATTGTCGTAATATCGGCTCAGCTGCACGTGCCATGAAAACCATGGGTTTAACGGAGCTCGTTTTAGTTGATCCTATTGAAATGCCAAATGGCCAAGCGCAAGCTCTAGCCGCTGGTGCCACGGATGTTTTAAAAAACGCAAAAGTTGTAGCAACTTTGGAAGAAGCCATCATTGATTGCGGTTTAGTTGTTGGTACCAGTGCTCGTTCGCGTACCTTACCTTGGCCAATGTTAGAGCCTCGAGGCTGTGGTGAAAAATTGATTACTGAAGCGCAAGAATATCCTGTGGCTTTAGTTTTTGGTCGTGAGAGTAGTGGTTTAACCAATGAAGAATTGCAATTATGCCACTTTCACGTACAAATTCCTGCGAATCCAGAATATAGCTCATTGAATTTAGCCATGGCAGTACAAACTTTAAGTTACGAAGTTCGCACTAGCTTCTTGGCGCATCAACAACAAGCTTTTACATTAAATGAAGCTGAAGAGTATCCGGTGGTTGATGAAACCGAGCGTTTTTATCAGCACTTTGAAGAGGCTTTAAAAGCAACAGGCTTTATTGTGCCTAGTCACCCAGGTTTGGTTATGACAAAGCTACGTCGTTTATTCAATCGTGCCCGACCTGATGTCAAAGAATTAAAAATGATGCGTGGTATTTTAGCCTCAGTTGAGCGTGTTGCCAAAGCATCGAATGCTGATAAAAATACAGATTAATTATAGTCGTTAGTAATTTATCTTATTGAATAAGCAGAGATTTAACCGCAAGAATTAAGGAACGTGGTATGTTTAGCCGCATGAAAGAAGATATCAATAGTGTATTTGATCGAGATCCAGCAGCACGCAATGTATTTGAAGTACTCACCAACTACCCTGGTTTACATGCGGTTTGGTTCCATCGTTTAAGTCATAAATTGTGGAAAAGTGACTGGAAATGGCTGGCACGCTCATTGTCAACATTTTCGCGTTGGTTGACCGGTATCGAAATTCATCCTGGCGCGACTATTGGTCGTCGATTTTTTATTGATCACGGTATGGGCGTTGTTATTGGCGGCACAGCCGAAATTGGTGACGATGTCACTTTATATCAAGGTGTTACTTTAGGTGGCACGAGCTGGAAAGAGGGCAAGCGCCATCCAACGTTAATGAATAATGTCGTCATTGGCGCCGGTGCTAAAATTTTGGGACCTATTACTATTGGCCATCATGGCAAAGTAGGCTCTAACTCTGTTGTTGTTAAAGACGTACCTGACAATGCCACAGCTGTTGGTATTCCGGGACGTATTGTTAATCCTAATAAAAATAACGATGCGGCTGAAAATCGTGAAAAAGTAGCGAAAAAATACGGCTTTGACGCTTATGCCGTTGCTACAGACAACCCCGATCCAGTCGCAAAAGCTATCGGCCGCTTGCTTGACCATATGCACTTAATGGATAACAAAGTCTCTGATTTATGCCGAGAAGTTAACCAGCTTGGTGGGCAGGTTTGTCAAGAAGCTTTACCTGAATTAAGTGTTGGTGAATTTGATGAAGACGAGAAAGCCGCAGCTAAGCGTCGCGAAAGCGCAACAGAGTCTTTTGACCCCTCAATTTAGTTGTTTTTAGCCATTTTATCTTGTGAATTAACTGGCTTGTGAAGCTGGTTAATTCGCTACAAAATATAAGTGTAAATGAGCAATAACACTTATGTTTTGCCTTTTGATTGACTAATTTATAAACCCGCGTAAAATACTTGAGTAAATCACTCGGGTATTTAGTTGACTATTTTATAAGGATATGTAAAATTGCGCAGCAAATTGATAGGGGTAATAAATGAAACTGACGTCTAAAGGCCGATATGCAGTAACAGCTATGCTTGATGTGGCAATTCATGCCGCAACTGGGCCTGTTCCTTTGGCTGATATTTCTGAACGCCAAGGTATCTCATTATCATATTTAGAGCAGCTTTTCTCACGTCTAAGAAAGTACGGTCTTGTCAATAGTGTTCGTGGACCTGGCGGTGGTTATCGTTTAGGTAAGTGTTCAGCACAAATTGCTGTAGCTGACGTGATTAACGCCGTTGATGAAAGTATCAATGCCACAAAATGTGGTGGTAAAGGTAACTGCCAAGATGGTCAGCAATGCCTAACACATTATTTATGGTCTGATCTAAGCGACAGAATAGAAGATTTTTTAAAGAGTATTTCGCTTGCCGAGCTCGTCGAGCAACGAAATGTAAAAATAGTGTCACAACGACAAGATGAAACGACAGCTAAAGCGCGTAAATCACCTTCGTTAGAGACATTAATTACCACCCGTAACATTATGAATGACTGGCACTAGTTGCCCGTTCAATTGGAGATTATTTACCAATGAAGCTTCCTATTTACTTTGACTATTCAGCGACTACACCCGTAGATAAACGTGTTGCTGAAAAAATGATGCAATATATGACCACTGATGGTATCTACGGTAATCCTGCATCACGTTCACATAAGTTCGGCTGGCAAGCGGAAGAAGCGGTTGATATCGCTCGTAATCAAATTGCAGATTTGATTAATGCCGATCCTCGTGAAATTGTTATCACCTCAGGTGCAACTGAATCTAATAACTTAGCCATTAAAGGCGCAGCTAAATTTTACAGTAAAAAAGGTAAACACATTATTACCTGTAAAACTGAACATAAAGCGGTATTAGATACTTGTCGTGAATTAGAGCGTCAAGGTTTTGAGGTTACTTATTTAGATCCTGAAACTAATGGCTTAATTGACCTTAAGAAATTAGAAGCAGCGATGCGTGATGACACCGTGCTTGTTAGCATTATGCACGTAAATAACGAAATAGGTGTTATTCAAGACATTGCCGAAATTGGTGAAATGTGTCGCGCACGTAAAATAATTTTTCATGTTGATGCTGCGCAAAGTGCCGGCAAAATTAACATCGACCTACAACACTTGAAAGTTGATTTAATGTCATTCTCGGCTCATAAGATTTATGGTCCTAAAGGCATCGGCGCACTTTATGTTAGCCGTAAACCACGTGTACGTCTTGAAGGACAAATGCACGGTGGTGGTCATGAGCGCGGTATGCGCAGTGGTACCCTAGCAACACACCAAATCGTTGGTATGGGTGAAGCTTTTAGAATTGCCAAAGAAGAATTAGCACAAGACGAAGCGCATGTAACTAAAATGCGTGATCGTTTATGGGCTGGTTTGAACGATATGGAACAAGTTTTTGTTAACGGCGATTTTGACAAACGTTACCCTGGTAACTTAAATGTTAGCTTCAACTTTGTTGAAGGCGAATCATTAATTATGGCGTTAAAAGACCTAGCTGTATCTTCAGGTTCAGCCTGTACATCTGCAAGTTTAGAGCCTTCATACGTCTTACGTGCTTTAGGCTTAAATGATGAAATGGCACATAGCTCAATTCGTTTTAGCTTTGGTCGTTTCACAACAGAAGAAGAAATTGACTATGCCATTGACCTTATTAAAAAGGCAATTGGCCATTTACGTGACATGTCACCGCTTTGGGAAATGTTCAAAGACGGTATCGATTTAGACTCAATAGAGTGGGCTGCTCACTAGAGCAACAGGAGAAATAACATGGCTTATAGCGAAAAAGTAATTGATCATTATGAAAATCCACGCAACGTTGGTTCTTTAGATAAAAACGATCCACAAGTTGCTACGGGTATGGTTGGCGCACCAGCATGTGGTGACGTGATGAAGTTGCAACTTAAAATTTCAGCTGACGGTATTATCGAAGATGCGAAATTTAAGACTTATGGTTGTGGTTCTGCAATAGCGTCAAGCTCATTGGTAACAGAGTGGGTTAAAGGTAAATCAATTGATGAAGCGGGTGAAATCAAGAACACTGCCATTGCAGAAGAGCTTGCCTTACCACCAGTGAAAATTCATTGCTCGATTTTAGCAGAAGATGCTATCAAAGCAGCAATTGAAGATTACCGCAGTAAGCACCAAGACTAAGCTGGAGGTCGGCTATGAGTGTAACGATGACGCCTGCAGCATCTGACAGGGTAAAATCGTTTATCGAAAACCGAGGCAAAGGCCTTGGTTTACGATTAGGTATTAAAACAACGGGTTGTTCTGGTTTAGCTTATGTACTTGAATTTGTCGATGAGCTAAATGAAGATGACACCATGTTTTCCATTAATGATTGTAATATTATTATTGATGGCAAGAGCTTGGTTTACCTTGATGGTATCGAACTTGATTTTGTTAAAGAAGGTTTGAACGAAGGCTTTAAATTCACCAATCCAAACGCTAAAGGCGAATGTGGTTGTGGTGAAAGCTTTAATGTTTAATGAGTGATTAGTTTCACTGGAGTGGTTGTGAATTATTTTCAATTATTTGGTTTAGAAGTTCAGTTTACTATTGACTTAACTAGGCTTTCAACACTTTATCAAACATTACAGAAAAAAGTGCATCCTGACCGTTTTGCTCATGCATCAAGCCAAGAGCAAATGTTAGCGGTAAAAAAATCTACGCTGATTAATGACGCCTACCAAACATTAAAAAATCCACTAAAACGTGCGCAATATCTTTTAGAGTTGCGCGGCGTTAATATGCCTAGTGAACAAGCCTCTTTTGGCGATGTCAGTTTTTTAATGCGTCAAATGGAATTGCGAGAAATGCTTGCCGAAGTTAAGCACGCTGATGATATTGATTCAGCAGTGTTTGAAGTTTCTCAAGTATTTGAGTCAGAATTCCAGCAGTTATTTAATCAACTGCAAAGTCAATTGGCTGATAATAGCGCTGAATCTAATCATCTGGCTTGTGATAATTTAAGAAAACTTAAGTTTTATCAGAAACTACATGTTGAGTTGGATAAACTCGAAGAACAGTTGTTAGACGATTAAGCTGAAAATTAACCCGTTTATAGCTGCATTTAATTATTCGATAACACCAATGCAGCTATTAATAAAAAATTCGTAAAACTATTACCTAACGAGCTTTTACAATGGCATTATTACAAATCGCTGAACCCGGACAAAGTACCGTTCCTCACGAACATCGACTTGCTGCTGGCATCGACCTTGGTACCACAAATTCTTTAATTGCCAGTGTCAAAAGTGGCCTAGCTGAAACAATTGCTGACGCTAATGGTATTGACATTTTGCCCTCTGTTGTTAGCTACCAACGTGATGAGATTTTGGTAGGGCATCAAGCAAAAAATTTCGCAGTAAGTGATCCTGA
The DNA here is from genome assembly GCF_002000025.1 of Cognaticolwellia aestuarii. GTDB lineage: Bacteria > Pseudomonadota > Gammaproteobacteria > Enterobacterales > Alteromonadaceae > Cognaticolwellia > Cognaticolwellia aestuarii. The sequence goes on along the minus strand of NZ_MUZV01000005.1, from coordinate 268,117 downwards.
AAATACTATCGTATCGGCTAAGCGTCTTATAGGCCGTTCTAAAACCGATATTAGCACTAAGTATGCTTCACTACCTTATGCGTTTTCTGGTGATGAAAACCATCCTTCAATATCGACTCGTACTGGTGATGTTAACCCAGTACAAGTGTCAGCAGAAGTTCTTAAAACATTGGTTAAGCGTGCAGAGTTATCGCTTGGCGGAGAACTTACTGGCGTGGTGATCACTGTGCCGGCATACTTTGATGATGCTCAGCGTCACAGTACCAAAGATGCAGCTAAGCTAGCCGGTGTTAACGTATTACGCTTATTAAATGAACCTACTGCAGCTGCCGTTGCTTACGGTTTGGATAGTGGTCAAGAAGGGGTTGTTGCCGTTTATGATTTAGGTGGTGGTACTTTTGATATTTCAATACTGCGTTTAAATAAAGGCGTATTTGAAGTGTTAGCAACCGGTGGCGATTCTGCACTCGGTGGTGACGATTTTGACGGCGTACTTGTTGATCATCTTATTGCTAAAGCGGGGCTAGTTCGCCCGTTATCGACATCTTTGGAACGCCAATTAACTCAGCAAGCATGCTTGGCTAAAGAGCAGTTGTCAGCAAACGATAGTGTCGAAGTATCACTGACATTGTCTGAAGGAAAAGTGTGGTCTGAAAACCTCACGCGTGGTGACTTTGAACAACTGATCGCGCCACTAGTGAAGAAAACACTACGTGCTTGTCGACGCGCAGTAAAAGATGCTGAGCTAGTCATTGATGATGTTATTGAAGTTGTGATGGTAGGGGGATCAACTCGTGTTCCTTTAGTACGCCAAGAAGTTGAAGACTTTTTCAAGCAAAAGCCACTAACCTCAATTGACCCTGATAAAGTGGTTGCCATAGGTGCAGCAATTCAAGCCGATATTTTAGCGGGCAACAAGCCTGATAGTGATATGCTGCTACTTGATGTTATTCCTTTATCTTTGGGTTTGGAAACTATGGGAGGCCTAGTTGAAAAGGTGATTACCCGTAACACCACTATTCCTGTCGCAAAAGCACAAGAGTTCACCACTTTTAAAGATGGGCAAACGGCAATGGCTGTGCACGTTTTACAAGGTGAACGTGAGCTAGTTGATGATTGTCGTTCGTTAGCACGGTTTGAGCTTCGTGGTATCCCTGCAATGACTGCCGGTGCAGCCCATATTAGGGTAACCTTTAAAGTTGATGCTGATGGTTTGCTTGAAGTTTCAGCAATGGAAAAATCAACCGGTGTTGAGTCTAGTATTACCGTAAAACCTAGCTTTGGTCTAGAAGAGCAAGAAATCACTAAAATGCTGAAAGACTCGATGGAAAATGCAGAGCAAGACATGCAAGCGCGAATGTTAAAAGAGCAGCAAGTTGAAGCGTCACGCGTGATTGAATCAATTCAAGCAGCGCTTGTTGTTGATAGTGCGTTGCTTAACGAAGCTGAAATTGGCGAAATTAATCATGCCATCACAGCACTTGCACAAATAAGCCAAACAGGTAATGCCGATGAAGTTGAATCGGCAATAGAAACATTAAATAATAGCACCGCCCTATTTGCTGAACGTAGAATGGACTCCTCCATTAAAACAGCACTTTCTGGCCATTCAGTTGACGAGGTTTAGTTAAATGCCACAAATAATATTTTTACCCAATGAAGATCTTTGCCCTGACGGTGCAGTAGTACAAGCTGAAAAAGGCGAAAGCGTTTTAGATGTAGCACTTAAAAATGATATTGGTGTTGAACACGCCTGTGAAAAAGTTTGTGCATGCACGACTTGCCATATGATCATTCGTGAAGGCTTTGACTCTATCGCTGAAAGTGACGAGTTAGAAGACGACATGCTTGATAAAGCTTGGGGCTTAGAGCCCGATTCTCGCCTTGGTTGTCAAGCTTTGGTTGGCGATGAAGACCTAGTGGTAGAAATTCCTAAGTACACGGTTAATATGGTGTCTGAAAATCACTAGTTGATGGTAATGTAGTCAATTATAAAGGGTAATAACAGCGATGTTATTACCCTTTTTTAGTTAGCTTTTAGTTAGTAATGGTATTAAGACCTCTCGATTATGTTCTCTCAAGTGACCTAGCGCACTTTTCCCTGTGCTATCTTTTAAATCAATTTTTGCACCGAACTTTAAAAACAAAGCTGCTAGCTCGGTGTTCCCAACGCTAGCTATGTACATTAAAGGGGTGTAGCTTTCTAAATCACCAATGTTAGGATCCGCATTTTTTTCAAGCAATAACTGCACACGTTCTAAATTATTATCACGATTAGCTAAATAGGTGGCTAAAGCTAAGGCAGTATTTCCTCGTTCATCTCTGGCGTTAATATCTAAGTTATTTTTTAATAATTTATCGAGTAATGGAGATAATGCTAATGCTTGAGGGTATAGCATTAATAATTGCGTTAAATAGGATTCACCATAAATATTCTTCTCATGAATATTGATACCTAGATCAATTAAAGCATCAAATAACAGCCAATTTCCTTGCTCAATAACGTAACTGGGCAAGCTGATATTATTAAGTGTTAAAGTCGCTAACTCAGGTACAGCATTGATGACTTTTCGAGATCTCTCAGGAGGTAATTGATAAATAAGTTGAATAAGCAGTTCTTTGGTTAAATTGGTGTTATTTTTCCACGTGGGATGTTGAGAGAACTGTTTTTTTAGCGTGTCGACTGAGGCCGTTTTAATCGCTACTAATAATGCGTGCTGCATAGCAGGAGTCGTCTTATATTCTTGCAATACATTTTTAATCCACTGCTGTTGGGTTGACACTCTGGCATAATATTCCGTTACGCCATAAATACCCTCTATACCTTGATTCTCTTGCCAAGAGCTAACACCAGCAATATAAAGCTTGTTATCTTGTTCAATAAACGCCGGTCCGCCACTATCGTGAGGACCACTTATACCTTCTAACCTAAGAGCATGCTCTGGCTTGTCAAATGTGAAGGATAATTGGCTTGGGCTAGTCCTTGTTATGATATTTGTCGCGGCTCTGAGTATAGCTTTAGTACTTATGATCCCTTTAATACCGTTGCCAAAATTACCATTACCAACGAAAGTGACTTGCTTACCCTGTTCATCAGACAAAGGATAAAGTAGGGCTGGTCGCGAGTTATTCATTGGCCACTTTAACCGTAATAATGCCATATCATAAGCATTTGTTTCGATGTTGTTTTTTGGATGTACTTTGATCAATTCAACGGGGTATTTTTTTCCTAAGTGTTCGATAAAAAGAGGGCGTTGCTCTTTAGGAGTAACGCAGTGCGCTGCGGTGAGTACCCATGAGGGATCTATAACTGTACCAACGCAGCCATCATTATAAGTTATTGAGTCTTTATATCTTTCTGCTAGCTTTTGATAATCCTTATCGTCAATGTCGTGTCGAATCACAATCGCTTGAGCCATAGTTGCTGTTAAGTACACTATGACGAGCAGTGTTACTTTAATATGATATTTAAGCATCGTTTTTTTATAGCCTTATTGTTGTATTGGTTATCTGTATTTTTAGGTCAAATTCATTGAAAAATTAAATAGTTTTTGTACGAACTTTTACCTGATAAAATGCAAAAAATTATTGCCACTGTTTATACCTCAATAAAAAATACAGGCGATGATGAAGATGATATTTTTTTATGATTAAAACATGATGTCTAATTAAATCAATGAGATAAGTTTTATTTTTTCGCTGTAAAAAGGAAGTAAAGTGTTGGAAAAATTTAAAATTGGTGAATATCATGTTGATGTGAAACGTAATCAACTGGATATTTTGGGTCGCACAATATTATTAGAACCCAAAGTAATGGATGTTCTTCATCATTTAGCTCTACATCAAGGTGACGTCGTGAGCCAACAAGAACTATTTGAAGCTCTTTGGCCAAATAGCTTATTTAGTTCCGGTTCAGTTCTTCGTTGTATTGCGCAGCTAAGAAAAGCATTAGGCGATGATGCAAAAAAACAGTCTATTATTCATACGCACCCAAAGCGTGGTTATAGCTTAAAGCTCGAAGTCGAACAACTTACTGATCTGCCTTTAAAAAAATTGCAATCAACTGGAGCAGAAAATCGCTTAGCGGTTACAAACATCTTTTCAAAAGATAAGCGAGCTGTTAATAAAAGCGCAAAAAGCATGTTTTATCAATGCATCTATTTTATCAGCTTTGTTTTATTAGGCTGTATTTTGTGGAAAGCATACAGCCCCTCAGTTGTTAAAACGCAATTTAGTGAGTTGACTCCCATCACTTCAACACAATCTTTTGAGTATCAACCTAAGCTTTCCCCAGTGAGTGACACTGCTGTATTTATTCGAATAGAAAATGAACATCAAACACACTTGTGGATAAAGCATTTAGCCACAAAAAAGGAATATCGGTTGAGTAAGGATAGCCAAGAATTTTTATCGTTAACTTGGTCAAGCGATGGCAAAGCAATAGCATATATTAGTAAAGTCAACAGTGGTTTTGAACTGGGGTATTTTGATCTTCCGAAATCGATGTCTAAGCCATTAAGTGCAAACGTTATCTATCGTTTTCAAAGTAATAAGCATATAGGGTCAATACAATGGGGGAAGAACAATCACCTGTATTATCTGTCTTATCCAAATGAAGATTTAGTCTCAACAAAAGCTACAATACATTCTGTTGATCTGATGACAAAGACTGCTCATTTGATTTGGCAACAAAATAATAACTTTATGCCCTATGATATGAGCTTATCCCCCGATAACAATACTCTGGCATTATCAGGGTACGGAAAAAACTTTCAAACTGATATTAAGCTACTTACTCTTAAAGATAAGTCACTGATGCCCTTAATAGCTAATTTGCCCGTTTATACACAAATAAGCTGGCACCCATTAGGTGAACACCTCTTGCTTACCGATATAAGAGAGCTAAAACTTCTTAGTTTGAAAGGTGATGTACAAGTCATTGATTGGTTAAATTTTAGAGATATAGAGAGCCCAAGTTTTAATAGTCAAGGAGATAAAATAGCCCTGGTTTTATCGATGACAGATGTAGACTTGTTACTTCAGTCGGCTAATGACAATAACGAGTTAACAACAGTCGCGAACTCAAATGCAATAGACTCAAGTGCAGATATTTCGCCTGGCGGGACTGGCATTGTTTATTTATCTGAGAATGCTGGGTACCAACAAGTTTATTTCTATCACGCGGGAACAACTGAATTACTTTATGCTAATAAAAATCGCCAAAGTATAGATAGCGCACCGCTGTGGTCAAATGACGGCAAAACAGTTTTAATAAATTTAGGCACGAAATTATTGTTTATTGACCCATCAACTAAAAAAATCAGCTCCATAGAAAAATCGAAAAATCTTTCATATGTTTATGCTTGGTATCAAAAGGAAAATGCCTTGTTAACCGATTATAGGAGTGACAAAGGTATTACTGTTACTAAATATAATTTAGACACTAATAAGTTAACTCAAATAACAAGTGGGAATATCAATTATGCTCATTTAGTAGAAGACGAACTTGTTATCATTAAAGAGAATAGCATTATAAAAGTCATAAAAAATAATGAGCTTGTTCTCTATAAAGCAAGTGATGATCACAAGATTGTTGCCTCAGCCTCTACTGGTGATGGAGTGCTATTTCAACTAAATTATGAAGCTGATAACGGAACAACAAGCAAAGAGTTATGGCAGGTTGATATGAAAGGAAAGCAAGCAACATACCTCAGTACATTACCGACCATATTTGATAAAATAATTGATGTTAGTGCTGATGGTAGTCAGCGTTTATTTACGACCCCTAACCAACAAGAAAAAGATATTGTTGTATTAGAATAAATCTTTTGGTCTTAATAGGAAGATACCATTTATAAAGCCTCTAAAAAATCACGAGTTGATTCAATTTACTGATGTTATAAAAGGCTAATAATATCAATGTTATTAGTTTTTTTATGCGACATTAACAATCACTCAGTTGACTCTGAATATTTTTTGCTATTTTGGATAAACAAAGCCTAATTTATATGGCGAGAATGACTTTCTCTAACTATGGTTAGTTATGTTTATGATATATAAATATAATACTTTTTCACAAAGGGCTGATGAAAATGAGATATGAGATGCTATGGAGCTGTGCGAATTCAAATAGCACAGTGCACAGTTGTCCAGAGTAACTATGTTCCTCAATCAATACCTTATCTATATCGTTTTTTAGCTGAAATTCTACATACTGAAGTGTCATGGTGTGTTTACTAATACCTGATCTTATTTGAGGTTGTTAAATGTTATTACAAAAGAAAAGCTTATCTTTGAAGTTATTGCTAGTGGTTGGAGGCTTGTTGATTTTAATGTCATTAAGTTTCATTCTAGTGAGTTCAATATCCTTAAATGATGCAGAAAAAGACATTGTTTCTGAGGTTAGCACAGAAGTTCGAGCTCAAATTGAGCAAACAGTTGCCGCCAAGTCGAGTGCCATTGCTGCTGATATCTCTAGTGTTTTCAATGAAAACTACGTCTACCCTTACAAGTTAGCGAAACAACTCGCTGCGAGTATCGAAGGCAAGCTACCTGAGCCTTATAGTCGTGGGCAAGTTGAAGCTATGGTAAAAAATAGCTTGTCGTATAGTAAAGTTTCATCAATGTATGCACAATTTGATGCTGATCAGTTTGACGGTAAGGATGCAAGTTTCGCCACAGGTTATACACATTCAGTTGCGGGTGCTGGCAGTTTAGAAGTTTATTTTTTTCGTGAGCAAGGTAACCTGATATCGCAGCAAATTGTTGACGATTCAGCAGAAAAATATGATGAAACGTTAGATGAGTTTGGTAATCGTGCTGCACAATGGTATCTGTGCTCTAAAGAAAATTTAAAGCCCTGTATTAGTAACCCTTATAAATATGAAATCAGACCTGGTTATACGGAACTGATGACGAGTTTAGTTGTGCCTGTTATTGCTAATGGCGAGTTTAGAGGGGTGGTTGGTTCTGATCTTAATTTACCCATATTGCAAGAAAAAGCCCAGCAATTAAAAGCGTCACTATATGGCGGAAAAGCAAGTGTATTAATTGTTAGTCAGGACGGCTTTTTGGCTGCGGCAACTGAGCAAGAGGATAACTTGGCAAGGCCCATTAAAGAAGTGTTTAGCAGTAGTGCAGAGCTAATGAGTATTTCGGGGCAAAATAAATCGATTGTTATTGATGATTTATTATATGTGGTTCGGCCAATTAAAATAAATGTTGCTGGTAATGAGTGGCACTTAATTGTTGGTATTGATATTAATGTGGCTATGTCACCCGTAGCTAAAATATCGAATGGTATTACTGAAATTATTCATGAAATATTAATCAGTTTTCTTGTACTAGCTTTAGTTTCTACTATTCTCGCTCTAATTTTGGTGAATTTCTTTACTCGCAGTATTGTTAAGCCAGTAAAAGCTGTAGCAGATAAAATGGCTGAACTTGCTGGCCAAGGTGGTGACCTAACGCAAGAGCTTCAGGTGCATTCACATGCTGAGCTAATTAGCTTGAGTGTTGCCTTTAACCAGTTTAGAGAAACCGTTAGAGATTTATTAGAGCAAGCAAAAAAATCTGGGCAAATGGTACTTGAGCAAAGTGAAGAAAGTAAGCACAACGCGGAACAAACCCATGCACAAATATCACTGCAAGAAATGGAAGTTAATAGCATTGTCACGGCCATTACTGAGATGTCAGCTACGGCATCTGAAGTTGCCACAACTGCATCTAATGCCGCTACCAATGCTGATGCTGCAAGTCATTCTATTAAAGGCACTGAGTCAGATGTTTCTTTGGCAACAACTGAAATTACTACCTTGTCAAACGAGATGGCAACCGCTACAGATGCGGTAAAAGCAGTTTCAATGCGCAGCGAAGATATCAGAAAAATACTCGACGTTATTAGTGCTATTGCTGATCAAACCAACTTACTGGCTTTAAATGCAGCAATTGAAGCCGCCAGAGCCGGCGATCATGGTCGAGGTTTCAGTGTCGTTGCAGATGAAGTACGAGCTCTAGCATCAAAAACGGCAGACTCTGTTGATGAAATATCGCAAGTCATCTCTTCACTACAAGAAGAAGTTACTACGACAGTGAATCTTATTGAGCAAGGTACTGAAAAGGCGCAGGTGGCAGCATCTAAATCTAATGCCGCTTTCGTTAAAATGAAAGAAACGGTTAGTCAAATAGGCGAAGTTACTCAGCATATTATTCAAATTGCCGCTGCTGCAGAAGAACAAAGCCAAGTGTCTGAAGAGCTAAATAGAAATATGGTGATTGTTGGAGATGCCACTAAGGAAGTGTTGGTTTTATCTGAAGCTTCTAAGCAAAGTGCAATGATAATTAATACTGATATTATCGCGTTAGAGAATGTGCTTAGTAAGCTTAAAACCAGTAAAAGCTAAGGTAATTGGTGAATAATTTGCCAGGCCGTTTTTAGTTTGCTTTAGTTTAGTTTAGTTTAGTTTAGTTTAGTTTAGTTTAGTTTAGTTTAGTTTAGTTGGGTCAAGTTAGATTAGGTTAAAGGCATTAACGCTTTATGTTATTGCCTTTTTTTGTTGTATTCCAATAAAAACAGTTAAGAAATTCCCTCGTACTTTTGTTAATAACAAATTCAGAGTACTTATATTTTTACGTTAATCACCTGAAAGCCTTATCAAAATTTTATGTTAAATAGACACTGCGCTAAAAATTTGTTCTACTTAAAGTAAACGCTTCGAGTTGACCCGTTAATGTTCGAAGACCTATATTTTTGCAATAACTTTTAGGCAGTAAAATTTGTCCGAGCTATCTAAATCACAAATTATAAAAAGCTTAACGATTACGAATCAATTTGCTACCGATATTTTATTACTTAATACCCCCAATGAGGTATGGCAATATTTAGCGCAAAATATTGTTGAAAAACTTGGTTTTGATGATGCGGTTATTTACACCTTAGATACTGGAGGGGAAACCCTAAGCCGTAAGTCGGGCTTTGATAAAAAAGCGCCAAACAACACCGGCGATACAAATAACAATTCAATACGCGATACCTCAGAAAACAGCATTGTAATTCCTTTTAATCAAGGTGTTATTGGTAAAGTGGCGGCAACTAAAAAAGCTATTTTAGTAAAAGACATCCGTAAGTTTGATAGTTTTATTGTTGATGATCACCGTACGCTATCTGAATTGGCTGTGCCCATTTTATTTAAAGAGCAATTATTAGGGGTTATCGACTCGGAAAGTTCGCAAGTCAATTTTTACACCGAATTTCATCAGAAAACCTTAACAGCATTAGCTTCGATTGCCGCGATAAAAATATCTCAAATTATTAAAGTTGATGGTTTAGAGGAGATAATTGAGAATTTAGAATATTCCAATAAAATTCAAGATGCATTATTTGAAATTGCTGAACTGACTTTTAAAACTAAAACTATTGGAGAGTTTTATCGACACTTACACCAATGTATTGGTCGTTTAACTTTTGCCAAAAACTTTTTTGTCGCATTGCTTAAAGATAATGGTAAAACTATTGAATTTCCATACGCGGTTGACGAATTAGACCAAGATGCTTTTGATGAGTTTGACCAGGGACAAATATTTGAAAAGGTCGCTATTGATCCAAATAATTTAAGCATTACCGGCTATACACTGTCGAAAGACAAACCTTTTTTGTTATATGAAAAAGACATTCAAAGAATGCTTGATAACAAAGAGCTTTATATTCTTGGTAGTATTCCAAAAGCATGGCTAGGCGTGCCTTTTGGTAAAGGGAATAGCAAAGGTATTGTGGTTGTACAAAGTTACAGCACTGACTTTTTATTCCAAGAAAAAGACAAACAGCTATTATCTTTTGTTGCCAAGCACATCAATAATGCGATTGAAAGAATGGAAGCTCAGCAGAAACTGCAGTTTTTAGCCTTACATGATCCCTTAACCCATTTACCTAACCGTTCACTGTTTCAAGATCGAATCCAACATGCTTTTTTGCATTGCCAGAATAATCGCCTCGACCATATCGCTATATTATTTATTGATGTCGATAGATTTAAACAAATTAATGACAGTTATGGCCACCATGTTGGCGATAAGTTGCTGATTGAAATTGTCAAAGCTATAACCAGCACATTAAGGAACACCGACACTTTGGCGCGACTAGGTGGTGACGAATTTGCCATATTGCTCTATGGAAAAATTGACCATGAAGCTATTTGCCGTATCACTGAAAGTATTATTTCCGCGATGACGATAGCTTTTAATATTGACGGTTTAACCATTTTTAGCAGCGTAAGCATTGGTATTGCAGCTTATAGCGAAACCAGTGAAAGTGCAGAGCAGTTGTTGATTGATGCTGATCATGCAATGTATCAAGCTAAGTTAAAAGGGCGCAACCAGTATGTGTTTTTTGAAGCACTTGAAGAACAAAAAAAATCAAGCAATGTGAAACTTGAATATGACTTTGATCATGCGATCACACATCAAGAATTTATTGGTAGTTATCAACCCTTGATTGACTTTAATACTGATGCTGTTATTGGTGCTGAAGTGTTAGTGCGTTGGCAACACCCCAAATTGGGGCTGTTGTTTCCAGATGTGTTTATCCCCATTTTAGAAAAATCAGGACAAATTATTCAATTAGATTTGTATATGCTCAAGTTAGCGTTGAATAACCTCAACCAATGGGGGGCTTGGTTACCTGAACACTTTAAACTTAATGTTAATGTTTCAACATCAGGTTTTGCATCGCAAGACTTTATTACCTATTTACAAGCAGAACATCAGAAAGCGGGCGCTTTTACACGTCATTTGTGTGTTGAAATTACTGAAGAGAGCTTGATCTTGAATGTTGAGGCGGTGAAGAAGAACTTGGCCATTTTGAAAAGTATTAATATTCCTGTTGCATTAGATGATTTCGGTACAGGTTTTTCGTCGCTTAGCTATTTACATCAATTTTCTTTAGATTATTTGAAAATAGATAAAAGTTTTGTTGATGACCTAAACGAAGTCAATAATAAAGTATTGATACTTGATGCAGTCGTGAATTTAGCAAAATCATTAAAAATAAAAACCACTGCCGAGGGCATTGAAACAGAAGAGCAATATCAGAAGTTAAAAGAAATTGGCTGTAACTTGGGGCAAGGCTACCATATTGCCAGGCCGATGTTTGGTCGAGACTTTAAAGCTTTTCTTTTAAATCGAATGAAGTCATAAAACACCAAGATAAATCAAAGTAAACGCTTGGTTTATTATCAAAATATAGTGATGAATAACGCTTATCTGGCAATAGTCATTTAAAAAACACTATCTTTTAGCTGACTTTAACCACTTGCTTACCGGTAAAACCGCCCGCTAATTGTTTATTCAGTGCGGCAGAAATTTGCTCAGCATTAAAGTCAACTAAGCTAATATCAGGAACAACTAAGTCACCTTTCGCTAAGTTTTCAAGTAACAAATTACTCATAAAGCTCATGCGTTGTTGTGCACATAAGCTGTTAGCAAGCCAAGCGCCAGCAAGCGATACAATACTGATGTTAGGCGCTTTTCTAAAAAGCAGCTCTTGTTCAAAATTCGGTAAAGGTTTTAAACAGGCAATGCGGCCACAAAAGCGCATTAATTCAATATTTCGTTGCGTTGCATCGCCACCAATAGCATCAAGTATTGCGTCAAAACCTTGCGGGCCTAATTCACGGCGAATTTTTTGACAAAGATTACTATCTTGATAATCAAAAACCACGTCAGCTCCTAATGACCTAACTAGTTTATGGTTACGTTTGGCTGCGGTGGTAAAAACATCAGCACCACGTTGTTTGGCAAATTGAATGGCTATTTGACCAACGGCACCAGCGCCACCATCAATCAATAAGGTATCACCTTCAGTAATTTGTAATTTCTCGAGTGAAATGAGTGCTGTCATGCCCGGGCAGGGTAATGCCGCGGCGTGCGCTGAATTAATACTGTCAGGTATAACAGATACCGCATAGTTTGGTACTTTAGCATATTCACTGAGCACGCCTTGATCGCCCATACTAGCGTGCCACATAACTCGAGCACCAATGTTAGGGTAGATGCCTTTGGGAGCGTTAACAACAACACCAACGGCATCTAAGCCAAGTATATGTGGGTACCGCCAATGGCAAAAGCCTGTTTTAGCGTACTGTGCATCTAAAGGATTAAGGCCAACATACTCTATTTTAACCAACAATTCATTATCACAACATTGCGGTACACTCAGCTGAACTTGCTCTAATTGCATCTGTTCATTGGCGCAGGGCAAAACAATCGCTTGCATAGTTTTAGCGATAATATCATTAGGTAAAATATCAGTATCTGGCATTAATATATCTCTATCTGTTTGTTGTGCTTAACGCATAACTCCATTGCCCGTTAAATGATTGGTAAGCATTTACTTTAGCAAGCAAGGATGAAATTGTTGAATCAACAGCATTTTCTTGTGCTATTAAAACATCCTGACGCGCATCTAACAACTCTAAGTAAGGTATTTGCCCCTCTTCGTACATAGCATTTGCTTGTAAGAATGCTTTGTTAGCAAAGTGATAACGTTGCTTAGAAAACTGTTGCTGCTGCGCTTGGCTTAACAGTAGCTGTAATGCAAGTTCACTTTCATTTAATGCACTTAGTACCACTTGTTGGTAGTCGCTATAGGCTGCTTGTGTTAAAAATTGTTGTGCATCACGCTGTGCCAACAAAGCAGGGTAACTCAGCAGTGACCACTGTAATTGTGGTGCTATTTGCCACTGTTGCTGAGTATCACTAAAGCCATTGCTACCAATACTGACGACACCAGCAAAACTCGTTAAACTAATATCAGGTAATAGCGCTTTGCTAGCTGAAACACTTAAGCTGTTTGCTTGGCTAAAGTCATAAAGTGCACGGCTAATATCTGGCCTAAGGGCGATTGCTTTATTGGGCTCATTTAACGAAACACTAAATTCATGCTGTAAAATAGCCTGCTCGTTAGCCAAGGCTAAATCTTGTACTAAACGACCGGTTAATACCGCTAATGTTGATAAATCTCTGAACTTAGCGTATTCAATTACTGGCATTAAGGCTTGTTGTTGCTTTAATTGCGCTATTGTTCGATTTAAGTCGAGATCGTTAGCAACTCCTTCCTCAACACGGGCTTGTAATACCTCGATACTTTGTTTTAAGGCTGCTATTTGCAAAGCAAGAATACGTTGTTTTTCAACATTGCCTTGGTAACTTACATAGCCTTTAACCACGGATGAAACGATTTCAATTTGTAACAAGCGAACTTTTTCAGCTTGGCTCATGGCTGAGGCATTTGCAGCATCAACCAAAGCGGTAATTCGACCGAATAAATCCAGTTGCCAATTGAGCGCTAAATTAGCACTCGATTGACGACTGTTTGTCTCACCTAAACCATTGCGCTGAGCACCAATTTCAATCCCCCCTTGCGGGAGGTATTGTGCTTTTTGTTCTCCTAATCGTGCTAACGCACTTTTCAGCGTTAGTTGACTAGTTTGTAAGTTATGGTTATTAGCTAAAGCATCGTTAACTAACTGATTAAGTTGGTTTGAGTCGAGTTTTTGCCACCAGTTAATTTCACTGGGGCCACTTAACTCGTCTGCAATATTAGCTTGATTGACAAAGTCACTGACCAAGCTTTGCTCATTTGCCGTGTCAATTTTACTGGCACAGCCAGATAACAATACAGTTATCAGCATGGCACGGGCAGTTAGGCTGGTTTTCAGCTTTTTCTGTAGTAAATTAATCATCAGAAAGCTCCTGCACTTTTGCACTTTTACGGGTAACTAGCATGTAAAAAACAGGGGTGAACAATAAACCAAACACCGTGACACCAATCATGCCCGAGAATACAGCGTTACCCATGGCATGACGCATTTCTGCACCGGCACCAGTTGCCAATACTAATGGCACAACACCGGCAGTAAAGGCAATAGAGGTCATCAATATTGGACGTAAACGCATACGACAAGCTTCAAGTATTGCTGCCAAATGTGATAAACCTGAGTCGTGTCTATCTTTGGCAAATTCGACCATCAATATCGCATTTTTCGAGGCCAAGGCAACAAGCACTATTAAAGCAATTTGGGTAAATATATTATTATCTGAACCGACAAACCAAACGCCAAGTAAGGCAGAGAAAATAGTCATAGGAACAATTAAAATGATCGCCAATGGTAAGCGTAAACTCTCATATTGAGCGGCAAGTACCATAAAGACTAATAGCACCACTAGTGGGAAAATATAAACCATAGTGTTACCCGCAAGTACTTGTTGATAGGTAACTTCGGTCCATTCATATTCAATGCCGGCTGGCAGTGTTTTCGCTAATACATTCTCAATAGCTTGTTGTGCTTGGTCTGAACTGTAACCTGGTGCTGGGCTACCATTAAGTTCTGCACTTGGGTAACCGTTATAATGCATAACACGGTCTGGACCAATAGTTGGCGTTACTGTTAATACTGAACCAAGTGGCACCATGTTACCTGCACGATTACGTACTTTTAAGTTCAAAATCTGCGCAGGGTCTTGGCGATAGTCAGCATCGGCTTGGGCATTAACTTGGTATGTACGGCCAAATAAGTTGAAATCATTGACATAAACAGAGCCTAAGTAAATCTGTAAAGCGTCAAATACCTCATTCAATGGGATACCTTGGATCAATGCTTGTTCGCGATCAATATCAATATCCATTTGTGGTACTTGGATACGGAAGCTTGAGTACAGCCCCATTAAAGCAGGATCTTGTTGTGCCTTGCCAATAACCGCTTGTAGGCTATTAAATAAGGCTTCAAACCCCTTGTTTGCTCGGTCTTCAATTTGTAATTTAAAACCACCTGTTGTACCTAAGCCTTGAATCGGCGGTGGTGGAAATACCGCAACAAATGCTTCATCAATAGCGGCAAAACGTTGATTTAACTGCGCGGCAATCGCCATGGCAGATTGACTTGGATCGGTTCTATCGGCAAAAGCATCTAATGGTGTAAAAACAATACCGCTGTTAGGGCTGTTGGTAAAACCATTGACGGATAAGCCGGGAAAGGCAACCGTATGGGCTACACCTGGTACTTCTAAAGCAATTTTTTGCATTTGTGCCAGTACATCTTGCGTACGATCTAGGCTGGCGGCATCAGGTAATTGAGCAATAGCAACTAAATACTGTTTATCTTGTTGTGGAATAAAGCCACCCGGTACAGCATCAAACAACTTAATTGTACCGCCTACTAACGCGATATAAGCCACCATAACCACAACAGTCATACGGATAAGTTTTTGTACGAGTTTCTCATAACCTTTTGCACCGCGATTAAATACTCGGTTAAAAGGTTCAAATAACCAACGACCAAACAGTTTATTCAACAAACGCGTAAAGGCATCTGGTTTTGCGTCATGGGGTTTTAATAACAAAGCTGCCAACGCTGGTGATAGTGTCAGCGAGTTAAAGGCTGAAATAATGGTCGAAATCGTGATAGTTAAAGCAAATTGTTTATAAAATTGTCCTGATAAACCGGTAATAAAAGCGGTTGGAATGAATACCGCACTTAATACTAAGGCAATGGCAATAATAGGGCCGGTTACTTCGCTCATGGCAACACGCGTTGCTTCTAGTGGCGATAAGCCTTTTTCGATATTACGTTCGACATTCTCCACCACCACAATGGCATCATCGACCACGATACCAATCGCTAAAACTAAGCCAAATAGCGATAGGGTATTAATCGACACTCCTAACCATTGCATCACAGCAAAGGTACCGATCAGTGAAATAGGTACGGCAATTAATGGAATGATCGATGCGCGCCAGGTTTGTAAAAATACGATAACAACAATAACAACTAAGGCAATTGCTTCTAATAAAGTGGTAATAACCGCATCAATAGAGCCGCGAACGAAAACTGTTGGGTCGTAAACTATGTCGTATTCCACACCGGCAGGAAAGTCTTTCGCTAAACGCGCCATGGTTTCACGTACTTGATCAGAAAGCTCAATTGCGTTTGACCCCGGACGTTGGAAAATAGGCATAGCGAGTGCTGGTTGGTTATCAAGTTCAGCTCGAAGTGAATATGAGTCTTGACCTAATTCAACACGAGCAATATCAGATAAACGCGTTAATTGGCCTTGCTCTCCTACTTTGATAATGACTTGTTCAAATTCTTCGATACTGTTTAAACGACCTTTAACGTTTAACAATATTTGAAATTGGCTATCGTTAGAGATAGGTTGCGCGCCTAAACTACCTGCAGCAACTTGTTGGTTTTGAGCACGTAATGCTGTTACTACATCTGTTGCTGTTAATTCACGTGATGCCAAGGCATCTGGATTTAGCCATACACGCATAGCGTATTTACCGCCACCAAATAAACGAATATCGCCAACACCCGATAAACGAGCAATTTCATCTTTAATGTTTAGATCGGCATAGTTAGATAAGTAGGCTGTATCATGAGTTTTTTCTGGTGAATATAAATGTACCACCATGGTTAAATCCGGCGATGATTTCTCTGCTACTACACCTAAGCGTTGAACTTCTTCAGGTAAACGCGGCAAGGCACTGTTTACACGGTTTTGTACTTGTACTTGCGCTCGATCTAAATCAGTACCTAGGGCAAAGGTAACTGTTAATGTCATACGACCGTCGCTAGTTGCTTGTGAAAACATATAAAGCATGTTTTCTGTGCCATTAATTTCTTGCTCGAGCGGTGTTGCCACCGTTTGCGCAATAACCGTTGGGTTGGCACCTGGGTAACTGGCAGTAACGACTACCGTTGGTGGTACAACTTCAGGGTACTCGCTAACCGGTAATTGAAATAATGAAATACCACCACCGATCAAGATGATCAGCGACAATACCGCCGCAAAAATAGGGCGTTGAATAAAAAAGTGAGAAAAATTCATGTTCAGCTCTTAGTACTTAGCAACAAGGCTAGCATCATCAGTGGTAGATAAAGTAAATGCGATATCCGTGCTGTCAATGGTCACGGTATTCGGGTTAACAGGCATGCCTGGACCAACACGTGCTGGTCCGTTAACGGCAATAATGTCTCCTTCGCTTAAACCGGCAGTAATGGCACGCAGTTTTCCGTAACGTTCGCCAATTTCTACTAGCTTGTAGGCAAGTACATTGTTGTTATCTAAAGTCAGTACGAAACGGTTTTTTAAGTCTGTACCTATAGCACGCTCTGGCACAATAACTTGTTCAGTAATTGCGTTAGCTGCGAGTTTAATACGGGCAAAAGAACCGGCTCGTAATGGGTCATTTACTTGCTCATGCTTACCTTCAAAAATTGCTCGTACACGCAATGTTCCGGTTGACGCGTTAATGCGGTTATCAATAAAGTTAATATAGCCTTGGTGGGCAAAGTTTTGCTGACCTACTTTTTGCATAACTACTTGTTGCTTGCTAGCAGCAGTAACATCAGAAAATGAACTATTCCAAGTGCGTTCATCAATATCAAAGTAAGCATACATTTCATTATTCGACACAATTGACGTAAGCACGCTTTGGCCGGCAAGAACATTATTACCTCGAGTAATGTTAGCGCGCGAAATCACACCATCGATAGGAGAACGAACCGCAGTAAACTCCAAATCAAGTTGCGCTGAGGTTAATTGAGCTTGTAACGCCGCTAATTGCGCTTCACGTTGGTGTAACGTTGAAGTGCGAGCCTGTGCTTGCTCTGTTGAAATGGCATTACGCTCTGTTAGGCGAATAGCACGTGTTGCCTCGCTTTTAGCTTGATTTAAAGCGGCTTTAGCACTGAGTATTTGTGCTTCTAAACTCGCCACTACGGCGGTGAAAGGGCGATCATCTAATTGAAATAATAAATCACCTTGCTTTACTTCATCGCCTTCTTTAAACGTGATGTGTTCGATAACCCCTGATACGCGTGGCATAAGTGCCACTTCTTCAGGTGACTCTAAACGTGTCGTATAGGTATGCCAGCTTTGCACAGGCTTTACTAATACTTCTGCAACATCAATAGGCTGTAATGTTTTTTGTGCTGATTTTTGCGCAGACTCATCTGCACAGCCAGTGATAACTAAACTGATAGTGAGGATGGCGGCAATAATAAATGTTTTATTCATAATGGTGCTCTTTTGCTCATAAATATTACTTAAGTTCATGGCGTGCATGATACGTAACTAATACGTGCACAAAAAGCATAGATTTTTAAATTCATTAGTGCCAAAATTGCACCAATCAAAAATTTGTCGAGAGCAATTATGGATATGACAAGCCGGTTACTTATGCTGCTAGATGTTGTTGAGCACGGCTCGTTTGCTGGGGCTGCAGCAAGTCGTAATATTGATCGTTCAGTGATCTCAAAACAAATCAGCCGACTTGAAGATGACTTAGGTGTCAGGCTGTTAAATAGAACAACTCGCTCTTTTTCGCTAACGGCTGCAGGTGCGGAAATGATAAAGAAATCTCGAGAACTACGTGAATTGCTAGGACAAACAGTCAGACTGGCAGAAAATTATCACCAAGAGCCACGTGGGGTTTTAAAAGTAACGTCATCGACTATTATCGCTAAACGTTATTTACAGCCTGTGATCAATGATTTTCAAAAACGTTTTCCGCAAGTTGAAGTGGAATTACGCTTAGATGATCGGGTGATGGATATTGTTGCCGAGGGCTTTGATTTAGCGTTTCGGGTTGGTGAACCCAAAGACTCGACACTAATTGCTCGTAAGATTGCTCGTAATCGTATGATTATTCTTGCGTCTCCAGAGTTTATTGATACATATGGTATGCCAAAAACTATCGATGAATTATCATTATTACCCGTCGCAAATTATACCAGCACGTCTTTGCGTGTTACGACGATAAAGTATCTTGATGAGCACGGTGAGCGAATTGAGAAAAATATGAAAAGTGTTTTTCGAGCTAACGATGGCGAAATTTTATTATTAAAAGCACTTTCTGGTACGGCGTTCGTTGTTATGCCAGCATTTATTGTTGGCAGTGAAGTAGCCGATGGTCATTTAGTCCCCATATTACCTAATTTAAAGTTATTAGATTACAGTGCCATGTATGCGGTTTATCCTCACCGTGATTTACCGGTAAGAACACGATTATTTCTTGATGCCGTTCGTGAATACATTGGCAAAGATATCCCTATTTGGGAGTCAAATATTCCTAACTTTGAGCGTTTATATCAGGGCAGTTAGTAGATCTTTTTATCAGTTTGATCTGAAAAATCAAGTTCATGAAATGATCAATAACTATTGGGTTTATTGTGTTTTTTATTTTTAAACATTGCCATGTCAGCGGCATCTAGCAAATGTTCTATATTGATATGTTTATGCTTATCATAGGTTGCCACACCGTGGGCAAAAGATATTTCAGCAGGAAGCCTTAAAGCTTTACTGACTAAAATTAAATTATTAGCAAAACGCGTAATGGCTTGGTTGGCGGTTTCTAACTGCGTATCAGTAAGTAACACGACAAATTCGTCACCACCTATACGGGCACAAATATCTGAAACTCTGAAGGTGTTTTTAAGTTGTTCGGCAAATATTTTTAAAACCTTATCGCCAATAGTATGGCCATAATTGTCGTTAAAAAGCTTAAAGTCATTTAGATCAAAGTACGCCAAGTGACATATATTATTTTGCCTAGATGCCACTTCAAGACTGTGCTGACTTAAACGCTTAAAACCACGTCGATTGGTAATGTTTGTCAGCTCATCAATGTTAGCGAGCTGTAATGAAGAAATTTCGGTGGATACGAGTGAAGCTAGATCTGTTAAAGCGGTAACATCATCTTGGCTTAGTGTACGTTTTTTCGTATCGATAATACACAATGTACCTATGTTTTCACCACTCGGTGATGTGATGGGATGGCCGGCGTAAAAACGAATATTGGGGAAACCTGTGACTAAAGGGTTGTCAAAAAAACGCTGATCTTTAAGGGTATCCTCAATAATAAAAGCTTTATCTTGGTTGATAGCATGGCCACAAAAAGAAATATCTCGAGTGGTTTCTTTGACTGCTAAACCAACTGAAGATTTAAACCATTGACGTTCTTTATCGACTAAACTGATCAGTGCAATAGGCACATTAAAGAGTTTTTTGGCAAGGCGAGTGACTCGATCAAATCGCTCTTCTTTATCGGTATCTAATATTCTGAGGGCATATAACGATGCTAACCGGTTTTCTTCATTTTTTGGCTTAGCTGGAGCAAGCATTAGTTAGTACATAAAATTAAGACCATTGAACCAGTATAGTGCTATTTAAAAATTTAGTAGAAATATCGTTAATTTTATTTTCGGTAATTGAAAAATAGCTTTATATCGTGCTTTTTAGACCATTTTTCTTGTCACTTTATTGCTTTGAAAACGCCTAATTCAAACGCCTCTATAGCGAGTAACGCTGAGCTTTTAAGTCAATTTCTATACCTAACTAACGGATAAGTTGCTTATGAATAAAGAGACAATGTAGTAACGTTTTCCAAAAAATGAGTATTTGTGATTGGTTGATTATTGTGCAACTATTGTTGGTGTATTAGGCCTTAAGGCTATAAAAATTATAATAATAGTTAGATGAGAGGGAGTTTATTGTGAAGAATTCATTTCAATACTTACGTACACCATTAACCATGTTGAGTTTATCTTGCTTGCTTGCCGCTTGTGGTGGCGAACATACTTACATTGGCACACCAACCCCAACGACACCGGAGCCAACAACACCCCCAACTGTAGTCACTCCTGTGCCTTCATTCGATGATGACGGCATATTAACAGCAAATATACGCTGGACAGATTACGGTGTGCCTCATGTTACCGCAGATAACCTTGAAAGCATGTCATACGGTGTTGGTTATGCTTTTGCTAAAGACAATATCTGCGTACTTGCTGATCAAATATTAAAATATAATTCACAGCGAGCTAAGTATTTGGGGCCAGATATGGTGCCTGCATCTGGTGATTCTGAGCACCTGATAAATGACTTTGGTTTTTTGACCTTGGGCATAAGAGAGCATGCTGAAAAAAATATTAAGGCTTTATCTGCCAACAGTCAGGCCTTGTTATCAGGCTATGCCCAAGGTTATAACAAGTACTTAGCGGATACTGGTGTTGCTAACATTGATGTTGCATGTGCCAATATGCCATGGGTTCAACCTATTACTGATATTGATATGCTAACTTACTCCTTAGGTATCGCGTTATTACCTGGGGCTGCAAACTTTCTTGGTCCGATGTTTCTTGCAGCGCCTCCAGGCGAAAATTTTGCACCTTATCCGGCCAATGCAAGTGCTAACAATTATACGGTTAACTCTAAACCGGTCATTACGCTACCAGAGAAGAACCCGAGTGACTTAGGTTCAAATGGTTGGGGTTTAGGTAAAGACAAAACTGAAAACGGTAAAGGTATGGTCTTAGCTAATCCGCATTTTCCACATACCGGTAATTTACGTTTCTGGCAATTTCATATCACTATTCCTGAGCACTTAAATGTTATGGGGGGCTCTTTAACAGGTATGCCAGGTGTTGTTAATATTGGCTTTAATGAGAACGTTGCATGGACCCATACTTTCTCTTCTGCAGAACACTTTGTAGTATATCAACTGACATTGAACTCTAATGACCCAGCACAAATGTCGCAAGTGATTGATGGCACTAATCGCCTGATCACTCAAAAAGAATTTGTTATTGACGTTGCCGTTGCTCCAGGGCAAACCATTAAACTCGCTAAGAAAAGTTATTCAACCCATCATGGCCCTATGATTGTTGTTCCTGGCAATTTTGCGTGGGGGCCTGGTGGTAGTGCTTTTGCTATTAAAGACGCTAACTTAGGTAATGTAGATATTATCGACCATTGGCTTGCGATGAACTTAGCCGGCAATATAGAAGAGTTTAAGCAAGCATTTCAGGACTACGATGGGGTAATTTTTAACAATACCATGTCAGCAGATGCTGAAGGTAACGTATTTTATATTGATGACTCAACGGTGCCTAATTTAACCAGTACGGCCATTAATGCCATGACGACAAATCCGGCATTGATTGCTGCTAAGCAAGCCGCAGGATTTACCCTGTTACCAGGTTATCTATCAGCTTTTGATTTTGAACGGGCAGTACCTTACGCTGATGCTCCTAAATATTCAGGTACTGATTATGTGCAAAATTCAAACGACAGTTTCTGGTTAACGAACTTGAATGCCCCAATATCGGGCGTTTCACCTTTGTATGGCCCTGTTGAAAATCAACAGTCATTACGTTCTCGACTTGCACATAAATTGCTAGCAGACAGTGCGGGTAGCGATGGTTTGTTTAGCCCTGAAGAAGTTGAGCAAGCACTTTTTAGTAATCGTAGTTATCTTGCTGAAAGTATTTTGTCTCAGCTGTTAACTATATGCCAAGCGCAGGGCAGTACACCTGTCGCTCTTGGTGCTGATAACATAGATATTAGTGCGGGTTGCTCTGCATTAGCGCTATGGGATGGCACAATGAATAAAAATAGCAGCTCTGCACATTTATTTAGAGAGTTTGCGTTTTTGTTCGACCAAAACCCACAATGGCAACAAGACTTTGCTGTTGATAACGCAATAACCACACCAAAAGGTTTGGTGAGTAATACAACTACCCTTGAACAGTTTGCCCAAGCTATTGTTAATGTTGAGTCCGCTGGAGTGGCTTTAGATGCCACATTGGGCACTGTGCAATTTGTTGAGCGTAGCTTACCTGATGGTAGTGCTTCAGGCGTTAAAATTCCGTGGGCAGGTGCGCATAATATAGAAGGTGGTTTTAACGTTTTCAGTGCCCGCACCGGAAATGATGGTTCGCTATTACCGCGCCATGTCTATCCAGCGCAAAATAATGACTCAATATTGAGTGCTGAAGGTAAGGGCTATCATATTAGTTACGGTAGTAGTTGGATGACCGTAGTGAACTTTACTGAGGATGGTCCTGTTGCACGTGGTTTATTGAGTTACTCACAATCGAATGAATACGGCAGTGATCATAACTTAGACCAAACCTTGTTATATTCTCAGCAGCCTCAACTGAGACCGTTACGCTTTAGCGAAGAAGATATTGAGGCCAATAAGGTGTCAGAAATGACGATTACCTCAGCTGTTTCGAGTAACTAGCTTGTTTTGAATTATTCTATATCAAGGGCGTAAGCTCTAATACACAAAAAAGCCTGCATTATGCAGGCTTTTTCATTGAGATACTAAACAGAGGTTACTTAGTTATTGACGCAAGCTCTATAGTTACCTGATCTAAACCTAAATCGGATATTTTGCGGTTAAACTCTGATTGCTTAGTACTAATTAATGAAATTCCTTCAACAATCATGTCATAGGCTTTCCATTGGTGAGTTTTACGATCTTTGCGCATTTGAAAGGTTAGTTTGATATCGGGTTTACCGGTATCAACTATTTTTACATCCACAGACGCTGATCTCGCATTGGCTTTTAAATTAGCTTCAGGCTCAAACAAAACTTTTTGATTTTGATATTGAGTTAATGCATTGGCATATGTACGAACTAAATATGCACGCATAGCGGTAATAAACTTTACTCTTTGTTCAGCCGTTGTTTTTTTTAAGTGCTTACCCAAAATTTTAAATGCTGCATATTGGTAATCTACCGACGGCATTAACTCTTCTTCAACAATGTCTCGCATCAGCTCAGGAAACTTATTTAAAGCCTCTTGATTATTGGCAATCCTAGTAAATAGTTTATTGCCTGTTACTTCAATTACTTGGTAAGGAGAAACTGATGCCGTAGCCTCAGTTGCAACACTGTTTTGCATAAAGCCGATGAGTAATACTAAAAGTATTAGGAGCTGTTTCATGACGATCCTTGCGAGATAAAGTTAAAATGTGTTGATATTAATAATGGCGGGCATTATACATACCGACCGCACGGTCTGTAAATGGTTTTTAGGATTAAGGTAGACGATAAAGTGTTAAGAATTGTTAACCTAGAAACAATTAAAGGAAAACTAGCGTTTGAGCTGTTGCAGATAGCGGCAAAGTTCTTTAATCACTTTATCGAAAAGCTCTTTGTTTAATGAACTTTTACTTAAACTTGAAGAACCATGGAACGTTGAAACAATAAAGTAGGCGATTTGGCTAAAGTCCAAATCGGGTTTTAGTTGCTTACTAACGCGTAATAAATTGGTAGCAATTAATAAGTTCAGCTGTTGTTGCATCGCTAATATACGGATACGAAAGCCTTCATCAACTCCCGACATTTCTTGGCAGAGGTTATTAAGTGGGCAGCCACAGACAATTTCATCACAAGTCATCTCTTTCGACATTGCACTGAAAAAGTCACACAAACCTTGGATAGGATCTTCAGATTCTACCGGCGGTTGCCAAAGTGCAATAAAAGCCGGTGCGTACACCTCTTCAAATACCGCATAGCCCAGCTCCATCTTATTAGAAAAATGATAATAAAGAGCGCCTTTAGAAATCCCACAACGCGCTAAAATGCAAGATAAGCTTGTTGCAGTGAAACCCTTTTTATGAATTTCATCAGCGCTTATTTCAAGTATTTTTTTACGGGTTTGTTCAGCGTCTCTCATTAATTTTTTCTTTAAGCTGTGAAGGTGTTAATAGCGTTATTTTAACCGACCGATAGGTCGGTTGTAAAATTTTAATACGCTTGTTTTTAAATTTATTGTGATCATTCCAATATAGAACTAGAACGTTTCTAATGAAACTGGATCGGTTTTAGGTACAGATATGGAGCTGAAAGCCTTGTTTGTCACTCTATACACAGATATTCACTCTATTGTTGCTAAAAATAGCGTCTGTATTTATTCAAAGTATGGGAAGTCCAGATTATTATGCTGAGTAGTCCAAACCACTTCGCTTGATTAGACTCGCCATTGGTGCGCATTAACGTTAAAAGTTGCAATGAGCAAGCGCGTTTACACCTTAACTGAGTCTTAAACTAACTGAACTGTGCCCAAAGGCACTGAGTCATCATGCTTGAATAGTACCAGCGTAAGGTTAACCGATAAATGTCTAGTGCCCCTACTTAACCTATGGATAGACAGAGTAGGCAGTGATGAGATCACAATAAGAGAGCCTCTATATGTGTTTGCCGTAAACCGTTGTTTAATGGCTAATTGACATAGCGAAGTAGATGAACTTGTGAATTGACTGAACAATTAGCTGCCTAACGGCAGCTAAATAAACCCCTATTGCCTATTGACGGGAATAAGGCTCATATGTGTTATGCATTTATACTCGAATATCATAACCTGCACTTTTAAGTTCCTTAATGATGGCATAAGCCTGAGCATCAATAGATTCATCAACTTTTTTATATACTAAACCAGCAAGATCACTTGGAATTTCAACGTCTCCTTTATGGAGACAACACACTTTGGAACGCCCTAATTTACCAACAAAATATCCAAACTCGAAAATAACATTAGGTCTAGCTCTTAATTCTTTTACTCTATCAGCTTCATCGACTTCTAATTGATCTTTAGTCATTGCTATTTCATCAGGCGTTAAAAGTATAAATGCATATCCAACATCACTATTTTCTTCAAACTTCTCTATTACAGTATTACCTTTGTCAGCTTGACGATGTAAAACTATAGGTTCTAAGCCGATTTCGTGAATAAAGCGTTCTACATCTGTTTTTAATTGTGAGTCATGCCCATGAACGATAAATATTTTATTAGATAAAACAGGGGAATTACTTGTACTTTCTTTTTGCTTTAACTCTCCGTAAGCGTCTTCTTTGAGTGCATCCATTGTGTTTTTCAAGGCAGCAATTAATGCTGTTCTCACCTCTTCAAATTTAATAAGTTGATGGCCACTTGTCCTAGTTTTAACGGCTCTATTTGCTAATTTCACAGCTGCTGAATTTTCAGCCATAGAAGAATCAATAATATTTTGTGCTCTGGTTTTCCATTCTAACCATTTGGCTGTGTCATCACCTCCAAATTCACTTGCATCATAATCATTTGGAAAGCAAAAATTTTCTGTTGTAAATTCGTTACCAACTTCAATAAGTTTATTTATTACTTTGACTTTACTATCCATGAGAACCTTAATTTATGAAAATGCATAACGCCAAGCTAAGCGGAAAAATACAGTTAGGCTATACTGCGCGAAGCGCAAGCCAACTGTAATTTTTCCGTTTAAGCGCCTTGTTATATTTTAGAACTCATAAGTTAACGGACAAAGATCTGTCGATTTGACATTTAAAGTATAAGTGCTTCCAAGAACATCATAGATACAAATTTTATTCATCCCACTTGTTCTTTCTCCTTTTAAGAAGCCAGTTGTCGCCATAGCAACACTTGAAACGAAGAGGCCTGTAAGAACTAAAACTCGAATTGTACTTTTTGATTTTTGCATAATGTAACTCCATTTGATTAAAAATATAACGCCACCTTAAGCGGCAAAAAATTGTTTGCTAAAATGTTGAACGGAGTGAAAACAGCAAACTGTTTTTTGTCCGTTTAAAGGTCTTGTTAGGCAAACTTTCTACTTACCAAAAGTTTCTTTCATCAAGCTTTTCCCTGCGCCCTCATATTGAGAGTGAAAATAATCTTTTAGAAACTCAACTAACTCTATAAACGAATCTAGTTTTTCATCGAAAAAATGATTGGTACGAGAGAAAAATGGAACTATTGATGGTTTAAACTCTTTTTCAGGATCTTCTATAGCATAAAGTTCATGAGTAAAGTCTTCACTTACATCAATATGTGCGATTAATTTGTGCCGCAGTTCTTCAACGCTATTATGTATTTCTAATTGACTTTTATCATAGATTTTATTTGCATCGACCTTTACTGACATGCCAAAACCATGAGTAAAAAATTTAAAATATGTGACACAAGCAGAAGTAAAGTAAGCTCTAGTGTCTCTGGCAAATTTTTCAGATTCATCTGTTTTGTCGTTTAGAGAAATAGTATTGTGTGTAACTAACTCTTTTAATTCCTTTAGCCAGTAAATTGAATCATCTAGTTCTGTGCAAATGAGAGCGCACTCTTTAACGCGTCTTGCTGCTTTACTTTCAAGAATTCGACTAGTTAATTGCCTTCCTCCTTTAAGAAAGACAAGTTCATCATTTTCGTTTGTCATGATTTCTAGTTGACTCATACTGTGCCTATAGGTTTGCCTAACGCCGTTTTAAGCGGCAAATTGCAGTTGGCTAAAATAAGTGAGGCACGAACAAAAAGCCAACTGTAATTTGTCCGACTTAAAAACCCTTGTTAGGTATACAATGCCTCTACAGCTATTGCAATGAACTCTATTAAAGCAGCAGAAAGAGCTAAAGTTAAATATGATGCCCAATATGCTCTCTGATAAAATCTAACTTTTCGGGGTTCGACAAACATCTGACTTTCATGGTGCTCTTTAAGCTTACCAAATATAACCACGGGCAATGTCAGAATCCAAAGTAATAAAACCCAAACGATATCAGTCGCCCAATATGCAATTAACGGTATTAAAACTAAAAAGATATTGGATATCATAAAATATTGATACTTACTCTAAACATTAACGCGTATACCTAACAATTTAATAGGAGGCAACTTGCCTCTTTTACAGAAAAAAGTTTCCACCTTATTTATTTTACCTATTAGTAACAAATCTTTGCAGCTAATACCACTCCTTGACTAAAGATAAAAATAACAGTTTCCTATTTAGACAAAATGAGGAAACTTGCCTCATTTTGTGACTTGGGTGGAAATGAAAAGCAACACTATATAAAATATAATTTTCTTAGGGTTTATACATGGATCACGCTGCTTATAATTGCGTTAACCGCAGGTTATTTGGTTGAGCAATTTATAAAAGATCCCATCCCAAATTTTAACTTAAAGCGTTTGTAGTTGCGCCAATTTACCTATTGGATCAGCCAGTGATTCAGGCGGTACGGTAAACCATTGTGGGCCATTTTTGGTCATGTAGATACAGTCTTCTAACCTAACACCAAATTCGCCTTGAATATAAATACCGGGCTCATTCGAAAAACACATGCCGGGTTTTAATGTTGCTGTTTCGCCGTGAACAAAGTTAACGCTTTCATGCCCTTCCATGCCAATGCCATGGCCTGTTCTATGAGAAAGCCCCGGTAATTTATAGCCAGGGCCAAAGCCTTTGCTTTGATAAAATTGTCGAACGGCGTCATCTACTGAGCCTGCTTGCTGACCAATTTGTGCTTGCTCAAAAGCAATTTCTTGTCCTTGCCTAACTGTTTGCCAAATGTTTTGTTGGCGCTTACTTGGCTCACCAAAAACAAAGGTTCGGCTAATGTCTGACTGGTAACCGTGCACATTACAGCCGCAGTCCATTAATACTATTGAGCCTTCAGTGAGTATTTGTTTTTGTTTAGTGCCATGAGGATAAGCACTGGCTTGATTAAACAACGCCATATTCCAGGTGCCTTTACCGCCTAACTGTTGCTGAGCGTTGTTCATGAGTGATTTTACGTCGCTTTGGCTCATACCGGCTTTTAATTTTGACCAAACTTCAGCGTAGGCTAGTAAGGTTACTTCATTAGCTTTGTGCATTAGCTCAAGTTCATGCTGGCTTTTGTACATACGACAGCCGCGAGTAACAGGCTCTGCGCTGGTATGTTGCAGGGTTGGAAGTTCAGCCATAACACCACTGAGTACGAAGTAGCGTACTGAGTTTTCAAAAGCAATTTTACCTTTATTTAGCTTGGAATCTGTTAATATTTGTTTAATTAGGGCGAACGGACTTTCATGCTCTTGCCACACTCGTATATCGTTACCAACGGCTAAACTTTCTCGTACGCTGGGCTCTTCAAAAAATGGACAAATCACTGAAATTTCACCTTCACGAGGAATAATAACGGCAGTTAAACGCTCACTGCGCCACCATTGTATGCCAGAGAAATAATCCATAGCAGCACCGGGCTCAAGGATTAAAGCGGAAATGTCTAACTGCTGCATCAACTTTTGCGCTTGGTGAATGCGCATAAGCCTTTCGGTTGCGCTGATAGCTGATACTGTGGTGGTGATCGGTTTTAATGCTGTTGCTTGATTTTTGCTTCCGTCATGTTGATCATTAGCGGATAATGCTTGAGCAGAAGAGCTTAACGTTTGCCCTGCTATTGTTAAAGTGGCAATACTAGCACCGCTAGCTTTTAAAAAGGCTCTTTTACTGATCTTCATGTGATTTCCTGTTTAAGGTAAATGGCTAATTAAATTAATATTATCTACACAAGTAAGCAAGTTTTATGGCAAAACCCAATAAAAAAGGCCCAACAAAAACTGTTGATATTTTTTGCGTTGCTTGCAATGCATTATTATTTAAGTACCGAAAGGGCGGTAAAGGTGCTTTAGTGAAAAGTTTTAAGGAGCGTATCAGCCAAGACCATACTCATCAGCCCTGTATTTGTCCTAAGTGCGATAAATTGTTTGCGCGAGAAGTGTTGATCAGAGGGCTGCCTGCCTATAAATTTATTGGAGGAAAGGTTTGGTTTAAATAATATCAATCGATGAATGTTATGGAGAGGGAATATATTTATCAGCACAGTTATTTATTAGAAACCCCATAAACTAAGTGCATTTATTTGGGTATACGCCACGCTCTACTAACCATTGGTATGCTTGTTGAATATTTTTACAAAATTTAGTTTCTACATTGGTCAATACTTCATGGCTAGCTTCCATCAAAGCCCTTTGGATAGACATGCTACAAATTACCACTTCGTATCTTTGGTTATTGGCATTAGCCCATATGTTTAACTCGTCAATTTTTTCCCACATGTCAGGTGTCGATAACTCCCAAGCGGATAAGTCAACTAGGCAAGCCCAAGGTTTGTTATTTATTTTACTTACATGTGCTTTATATTCTGTGCAAAGCCTTTCGACTGTTTCAGCGTTCCAAGAGTCAAAACAGTGTATAACCAAGGTTTGCTCTACAACTTCCATACGAAAAGAACCATGCTCGTTCATAAAGCCTCCTGCAAAATATAAGCCTCTTATTTAAGAGAGCTATTATAGTGGACTAAAAATTAACTTAGTAAAAACATACGATTATTTTTATTTGTTGAATGATCCATTAATAATTTTTATACCATGACTCAAAGTGTTAGTGCAAGCTTGTCTAATCATTCTCGGTTGTTACTGCTTTGTTGTAAAAGGTAATTAGTTGGCTTGCTTACATTACAATGGGTGGTAGTAATAGCTGGTTATTTGAGGAGCTGAGCATTATGAGTGAGTAGTCTCACTCATAAGCTTAAACACAGACATTGGCTCGAATATGCTAACTCAGCCAGTTAGAGGTGGGGTTGTAAAAAAAACTGAGTGACTGTACTAGGTTCAAATAAGTGTACTCAAATTGAGCAACTCACTTAGTCAAATGAGCTAAATAATTTGAGTGACTTAACATTAAATAAATGTCTTATTAACCTTCTTTAGGTAAAGCAGTAATCGGCTTGTAGTAACTCACTTCTAATTCGTCATTGATACAGGTTAGTAAGTAATTGTTCATTTCTGCCGTTGTAATTTCATCTTCTGCAGCATCGTTTTTACATTGCGCTAAAAGGCTTAAGACATACTCCGGAGATGCAGCCATTAACTCTGTTTCATCTTCGTTGCAAAATGCGGCGTTTGAAGTCAATGTCAGTGCTGCCAGCATTAAAATCATTTTTTTCATAGTTAATCTCTTAAACGTATATTTAATTACATGTCCCAATAGTCACTTAACGAATTAAGCTGTCTATCAAGGGACCTTTTTTCAGTTAATGAATCTAATCGTTTTCTGACCTGGTATTTTTGTTTTGCTGTTTTTCTCATTGCTGTTTTATTGGTTGAACCATAGGCAATTTCAAAACCAGCAATACCAGTATCAAAATTTAAATCATCATCAATATCGGTGTCTGCATATGTATCAATGTTCATTTCTTTACCTTATAAAAAAATCATACTTGGATTTTCCACTAGATAATGTGCCGATATTTGAAAATAGAAAAGTGAATTATTTTGTGATTATTAATCAAAATTTTTAATTGAATTTTTTTGTCAATAAAAATGAAAAGTAAGCGAGGTTAAATTGAGCTGTAACTGACGTTGCTATAGTTGATGGTTGTTTAATAAGTACTTTATAAACAATGACTTATTTTTGTCACTTTAAGTTGAGCTGTTGAGCGTTAAGGCAACAGCTTATGTTATGATTTAGAACAGTGTGCTGATAGTGCAGGCAGTTTTAGGGTGTTTTTTAACTAAAAAAATATTTTTATTACAATTTTTTTGTTGCTTCGTTGCGTTGCTGAGCTAAGGCTTGAAGTTGTTTTGATTGTTGGTGCAAACTGTTGCGTACTAAGGCTTCTCGGTCTTCTTCACGAATATGATGAAAAATTACTTTGTAATGCGTTTGTTGTTCGCTCAAGTCTGTATTGATTATTTCGCCAATACAATACAAGGCTGTGTTTTCATCAGGAAAGAAAAGCTTTAATTCGAGAAAGTCACCAAGGTTAAATTGCTTGGTGTCATCACTTGTAAATATGATGCCGCCACCACCAAATTTACGTGCTGTAAATCGGGCATTAATGTTATCTTCTTGAGCGAGAATATAGCCTACCAGTAAGTCCATTTTTTGTGCTTGATGATTGAGATACTCCATTAACTGGCTCGCAACACCGGCAACTGTTTGTAATGGTCGTAATGCGCTTTGATCTAAAGTGTTTATTTCTGATGCTATTTTGAACGGCGCAGGCATGTCGGCTAAGAACTTTTGATAATCAGGTAGCTGAGATAGTTCAATCACCTTAGCGTTGATATTAAATGAATAATTTATGGAAAAGAACTCATCAAACTGAGCAAGTTTTGTTTGATTTTCAGCAGTTGGCATAGCTTAGTTTCCTTGTCGTTTTTACCGTTTTAATGAGAGCTAGCAAGAAATACGTTAACTGCACATTCACACATTTCATCGATTTGGCTTTCTTGTGCGTATATACCGTCAATAACTAAGCGAGCAATACCATGCAAAGTTGCCCAAGTTACTTGTGCTAACCGCAAGGTATTTTCTTCTTGAATAATAATACCTTGCTCCTGCCAGAGCTTAGTCATTTCAACTTGATAATTAAAGCTGGCATAGGCTATTTTTTTTAAGGTGTCGGTGCTGTTATTTTCTTTCCAAATAACACGACCAAACATCAATTCATAGAGTGACGGATTTTTTGTTGCAAAGCCTATATAGGCGTGAACAAAGTTACGGTACTTCTCTTCACTAGACAGTTTTTCCTCAGAAAAAATTTCACTTGAGCGCTGATGCCACTGTTCAAAACCTTGCTCGGCAATGGCACATAATAAGTCATTTTTGTCAGTAAAGTGATGATAAGCGGCAGTGCGAGACACCCCTATTTTTTCAGCTAACTTACGTAAAGATAAACCTTCTATTCCGCCTGCGGTCACCATTGCACTTGCGGTGCTAACTAAAGATTTACGCAAGTCGCCATGATGATATTTGGTTTTGTTTGCCATGAATTAATTTACCTGACGTGAGTTGTTTTTATTAAAGGACTTTTTTCGATGGTAAAGCCACATTAGCAAATATGAGTCCTGCCACTAATGACATAAAAATCAAGAACGTTTGCGAGCCAATATCGGTAGCATTGAGCATGATCTGTCCGGATACTGCATTGCTTAAGCCGATATAAACCTTACTTCCAGGTACCAATACAACTAAGCCCATTAATTTAACAATACTTGAGGGAAGGTTCATGATGCGAGAAAAAATACTACTGTATAGGCCTAAGGCAAAAGCGCCAATAAAAGCGCCAAGTGCCACGCCTAAATATTCGGCACCAATGATGCTGGCGCCAAAAGCAATATAGCCTGACAGAATTCCCCATGGAGCATCTTTTTTACGACATTTAAACAAAATAACCAAGCTGATTGATAACGTGGTCACTGCTGCCCAAGATGTCCAGTCAGGTGTACTCGGTGGCTGAATGAATAAAACTTCGCCCCACATCATTTTACCTAAAGCTATACCTAATACGCCGCCAAAGTAGATTTTAAATAAAATCATTAAGGCATCCATTAATCTTGCGGTACCTGATATTAGGTTTCTAGCGGCAAGTTCTGATAAGGCTAAGGTTAACGATAAACCGGGAATAAAAGCGATGATGCTCGATAAAATAACTAATGGAATATTGATACTGGGATCAATTAAGGCAATTGCTGTAGCTAAAATTGCGGTAGTCATGGCGGCAATTGGCTCTAACATGTCGGTAACTCGACGTGAACGTTCAGCCCAAAAAGTAAATAAGCAAACCACCAAACCGAGCAAAGTAGACCAAAAAACGTCATTCCAACTGGTGTGCATTAGCATGGCAAATGCACCGCTAGAGGCACCAAAAGCAAGGAAGGTTAAAAAGCGCCCATAGGGGTTAGGCTTGTTAGCAATTTCGTCTAATCGTTCAATAGATTCTGCTAGCGTTCGCTGACCTGAAGTAAGTTCGTCAACTAATTCATCGGCACGTGCCAATGAGCCTAAGTCTAGATCGCCAGGGGCAACTCGAAGAATGTGATTATAATCTTGATTTTCGTCATCTTCAGATAAGACAAAAGTTAATGAGGTCGGCGTAATTACAAAAGAGCCATAAACACCTAAGCTTTCGGAAACATCGGTTAAATGTGCCTCTAATCGATAAGCGGGAGTACCAAACTTATGTAAGGCTTTGCCTAAACGAATTATAAATCGACGTTTATCAGTAAAGCTATCAGTATTTGCCATAGCAAGATCATTCATATTGAAAATATTTTTATATGGTAAATGATTAATTTTAAAATGAAAGCATAGATGCTAAATCTTAATAAAAAGTTGCTTACTCAGGTGTTTAATTAAGCAGAGCTAGTAAGAATTTTTTATTGCTCTTAACAAATATTGAGTAGCACACAAAGAAAATTGGCAGCTAATAGCAATCTCGGTATGATAAGGCTAGTGCTTGAAAGTTATCAAGGCATGTTACCGCTTTTGCTTGCTTTTTGGTTAATGTAATTTATCCTCATCAGCCTCGTTATTTGGACGGTATATTTTATGACGTTATTGATTATTCTACTTTGTGTATTTGGCGCTGTTGCGTTAATGGTGGTTCTAGGGCAGCGTTTTGGTAAGCCAATGGAAGTTGAGCAACAGCAAAAGTATTCAAAAATTCTATGGGTAGTTGTGTTTATTGCTATTGTTGCCGCCATTATTAAGCAAATGTTCTAAGTTGCCATCTGAATGCGCTAAATCAACTTAGCAATTACATACATATTTTACTCAGCTTTGTTTGGCTTTCTTTATAGTAAAGTGAAATTGATTGTTGTTTATTATTTTACCTTTGTTGTTGTAATTATTCTCGTAAACACTTACCTCGCCGTGATGATTCTGTAAAATTATCGCGCTTGAGCGTGTTCCGTAGTCGGGTGAAACAATAAAAATACTACTCAGTAACATTTCTAGCTCCTGGCTCAAGCCTGTTACGGGTAAGCTTTCTTGCTCGGCGGTTACTTGATTTCTCATTACTGAAAAAAGAGCGTCTATCTCTAGGTTACTGCCTGCCACAACAGTTTTTAAGGCCTTTAATCCTAAAGCCATTTTGGGCCATGTATCATCTAATGCACCATTAGAAACACTGTGAAAGCCGGGGGCGAGTTTAACGAGTTTTTGGTTTACGCTGTCAAATGCTTGTAAATTATCTAACGGACCAAAAACTAAATTAAAGTCATTATACTTAGTGGCTTCGTCAGCCAAATATTGCTTAGTTTTTAATGCGCTATTGCTGAGCGCTTGCACAACTAACTCACCCCGTGAAAGTTTGTTTTTATCAAAGCTTTCGGGACGCCTAAAATTTGTTAAAGCAGCAAAATTACCTTCGGTGTTTAAGCCCAGCCAAGTTCCTCCCGCCTGTAGGTCTTTACCTGCGAGTATGTTGGGCTCGGTCCAGCAATGCATATTTTGTGTTGGACGTTGATGAAATTCATCACGGTTTGCACAAATAATAACGGGATAATCTGGGTGCTGTTTAACAGCAATAAATAAAATACACATAGCAGCTTCTTTCCAAAATAGAGCATTTGATAGCAAAGCGTTTGTCAGCAAAAATATTATTACTTACTTCATAAACCTTTTGCACTTTCTTTGCACTTTCAACGTTAAAGTGAATAACTATAGCGTCATAGAGCTAGTGCTAATATACCCAAACCACTTGAAAATACAGGATTGTGCAAGTCGAAAAAGGGTTAGCACCAAGGCATTAATTGAAGAGCATGGTTGTTCCATTGTCAAAATCAATAACGCCGGAGGTGGCCCTTTATCGCCTTGCCCTGCGGGAGCTAAGCTAGAAAAACAGTGCAACGTTGCATACATGGATGTATGTACTTAGCTTTTGTCTGGAGCAAAAAAGCTGTACAGCGCTTGATAAGCGAATAACCATTATCTGTGTGCTGCGACTTGCTCTGACTTCCTAGCTTAACGCTGAACCTGAATTTTCAAGTGGCTTGGGTATAAAAGCCTGACAGAATACTATAGTGACAATTATTGATAAATAGGTCATTTAGTTGATGCATTAAATCATGATAAATTGTTCTAACTAAGCATAACTTGGTGCTTTAACTCTACGCCATCATAGGATATGGTTTGTAGCATAAAAAAGCGTCATATTATTTTATTGTTTTCAAATAAAGGTCATTAAAGCTGATGTTAACACTCCCCGTTATTGATTTAAAAAATAAAGTATCAGCGCAAGAATGGCAGCTCAGAGTAGATTTAGCTGCCTGTTATCGCCTTATTGCGCTTCATGGTTGGGATGATTTAATTTATACCCATGTTTCGGTGCGCATCCCTGGTACTGAGCATGTGTTAATTAACGCTTTTGGTTTGCGCTTTGATGAAATTACCGCATCCAATTTAGTTAAAATTGATATGGCAGGCAATATTGTTGATGCAGATTGTCCATTCGAGTTTAACCCCGCAGGCTTTACTATTCATAGTGCCGTTCATGAAGTGCGTCACGATGATATATGTGCCTTGCATGTGCATTGTAATGAAACCATTGCCGTTGCTTCTTTAAAAGAAGGCCTGTTACCTCTTAGTCAATATTCAATGTTTGCTTTAGCATCGATGAGTTATCACGACTATGAAGGTTTAGCGGTTAATGAAGATGAAAAACTACGCTTGCAACAAGACTTAGGTAATAGCAATTTTATGTTATTGCGTAATCATGGCGCGTTAACTATGGGGAAAACCATTGGTGACGCTTTTATGCATATGTATGATCTAATACGTGCTTGTCAGATACAAATACAAATAATGTCTACGGGGATGCAGCCTATTTTGCTGGAACAAAGCCTTATTGACGGTATTAAAGCACAAGCAGATATTGTTCATACTGGCTTAACCGGCGGACAAAAGGCTTGGCCGGCGATGTTACGACGCGTATATAAAGTTGATGCTAGCTTTGCCTTATAACCCTTAACCTTATTGATGTCGTTATTTAATCTTGTATTGAAATGGCATGTAAAGAGAACCTAATGAAAGTAACTCACGTAGAAATTTTTGATATTGAATGTCCAAAACGCCCTGGTTGGAACCCTGTTTTTATTCGTGTACATACCGATGAAGGTATTACTGGGGTTGGTGAAGCAGGTCTTGCCTACGACTGGGGACATAGTGCCGCGGCAGCGATGCTAAAAGAGATCAGTGAAGCAATTTTGATCGGCTTTAACCCCTTTAACACTGAATTATTATGGTCACGTATGTTACGGGAAAGCTTTTGGGGCTTAGGTGGCGGGCCGGTACTTTATTCTGCAATGAGCGCCATTGATACCGCGTTATGGGATATCAAAGGTAAAGCGCTCGGGTTGCCTGTATACCAACTTCTTGGTGGTAAAACTAACGACAAACTGCGAACTTATGCCAGTCAGTTACAGTTTGATTGGGATGAAACAATTAGCAAGCTTATTGAGCCCGAGCAATACGCTGAGGCAGCGTTAAAAGCGGTTGCGCAAGGTTACGATGCAGTTAAAGTTGATCCTATTGTTTATAATCAAGACGGCAGTTCTTCATTTGATCGCACTAAACTGTTTACGCCAAAACAAATGCGCTTATTTGGCAATCGTTTACGAGCAATACGTGATGCTGTAGGGGAAGATGTCGATATTATTTTTGAGTCGCACTCATTAATGGGCGCGGCATCCGCTATTCAAATGGGAAAAGTCATTGAAGAAGTTGGTTGCATGTTTTACGAAGAGCCGGTTAATTATCTGAATTCAGCAGTGCATAAGAAAGTGGCTGATAACGTTAACGTGCCAATTGCTGGCGGCGAACGTTTATATCATCGCTGGGATGCTCGGCCTTATTTTGAAGACCAAAGCATTGACGTTTTACAACCTGATATTGGTTTATGTGGTGGCTTTACGGAAGCAAAAAAAGTTTGTGATTATGCTGATGTCTACGATATTCGCATTCAAGCTCATGTTTGTGGCGGACCGGTGGCAACAGCAGCGTCTTTACATCTTGAAACTGCGATCCCTAACTTTTTAATTCATGAGCACCATACCTATGCCATTAAAGACTGGAATCGTGAGTTATGTATACAAGACCCGCAGCCGGTTGATGGTTTCTTTCAAGTATCTGAAACACCAGGTATTGGCATTGAACTAAACGATGAAGTCGTTAAGCGCTCGCCGAATGTTACAGTTAATGCGTTGAAATAAAAAAGGGACAGAATAGTTATCTGTTTCAAGCTGTCAGCTGTCAGTTTGAAGCTGCTGTCCAGGTTAAATATAATCAATCGGCAGGGCGGTTGTGTACTTTATTTCCTCCATGGCAAAGCTTGAACTAATATCTGCAAAGTTGGCTCGAGTGATTAAACGTTGATAGAAACTATCATAGGACTTCATATCCGGCACAACCACGCGTAGTAAATAATCAACTTCACCACTCATTCGATAAAATTCAATAATTTCTGGAAAGTCTTTCGCCACCTCTCTAAATTCACTTAACCATTTAGGGTTGTGCTGGTTAGTTTTTATGGTGACAAATACCGTTAAACCTACGTTTAACTTTACAGGGTCGGCCAGAGCGACACGGCCTTTAATAATACCTGACTTTTCCATTGCTTGAATGCGACGCCAACAAGGTGTGGTTGATAAGCCAACTTGGCTGGCAACATCACTGACAGAAGCCGTGCAGTCATGTTGTAAGATTTTGAGTATTTTTTTATCGAATGAATCCATAAGGGCTGAAATAAAAATTATTTAATGCTAATAGAGGTAAATTATCTTGCAGCAAAGTGCGGATAATGGCGAGAAAAATTAATAACTTTGTAGCTTTTTTGTTTTGTTAATATACATGTCAGCGTCAGCAACCGCTAATAAAGCTTCAATATTTTCGCCATCTCTAGGGTAAGTTGCCACGCCAATGCTTGCAGAAACTGATACGCTAATATCGCCATGTAAAATAGGCTCTTGAATAATTTTTAAGAGCTTTTCTACGAGCTTATTTGAGTTTAATTCGGTATTCAACACGATAACAAACTCATCGCCTCCGATCCTTGCTAAGGTATCTGTTTTTCGAACAATAGATTTAACTTTTTTTGCAATTTCGATGAGAACATTGTCCCCACATTGATGACCATAGTTATCGTTAATTGGTTTAAAACGGTCTAAATCGAAATAAATTAGGCTAAATTGGCTGTTGTTTCTATTGGCGTTGTTTATTTGGTAACTAACACGATCAGCCAGTAAATTTCTATTCGCACATTGGGTGAGTTGATCATATAAAGCGAGTTTTTTTAATTGTTTTTCTTGGCTTATTTTCTGCGCTAATAAGGATTTGATTTTTTTAATGTTTGTGACGTGTATAAGCTCACTTTCAACAATAATTTTTAATTGTCCAAGCATTTTATTTAAAGGCTGAGAATAGTCAGTAGCTTTTGTGTCAATAACACAAAAAGAGCCAAAAATAGTGCCATTTGGCCAGTATAAAGGGTAACCCAAATATGATCTTACAGGGCCGTCACAAACGGGTGCTGCGCATGCCCATTTATCGTCGGCTAATGCATTTTTAACATAAAGTTTATCTTTGCTTTCAACAATGTGCCGACAAAAGCTTTTCATGTCCCAAGGCCAGCAGGAATTAACTTGCAGAAAATTGTTATGATTATCACTTGTCGCAACCACATTAAATGTTTGTTGCCTATATTGCACAATAACACCGCTAGCAGCATCAAAAAGCTCAGCCATCATATTGACAAGGTCTTGCCATTTAGCCATGTCTAAATTTTCTATTGGATGCTCAATGATACAGTTATTGGTATTGACCATGCGTTATCAAGCTCATTTCATGCCAGCGATACTCTAGAGTATAGGTGGCTATATCGACATAACAAAATTCAGTGGTTAAATTTATAAAACAGGTAAGCGTTTTGATAACAGAGCTGGGCAATATTTTTACTGCTTAAACAGGGTTTATAATCTTGCAGCAAGGTATATGTATTTCGCCAAGTATCTTGGTAACTGCTATGCCACAAACTTAATGGAAAATTACTGGCTAACATTACACGGCTTATGCCAAAGTTTGCTAAACATAGTGCGACAATATGGTGTTGCCAGCTAGGTAAATAGTGCCGATCTGTCATTTCATAACCAGAGCACTTGATAAAAACTGTGTTGAATTTAGCTAAACGTTTAAGATTATCTAACCAAGTGGTTTGTTGTTTATTATCTGTTGTTGGCGAGCCTGCATGATTGATACAAAACATTAAATCCGTTGTTGATTGTATTATGGTAATTAAACTATCAACTGCCGCGATGTCCGTGAGTGGCATTTGCAGCTCAAAACTGAGTCGCTTATCGGCGAGTAGGGCTAAATTAGCTTGAGTATGCTGATGATTTAGAATGACTTGTGCATCACCATCTAGAATATGACGAATACCAACGACACTTGGATAGCGCATTAACTTTTCAAGTTGCTCAGTAAATATTGGCTCAGGCAAAGTAATGTCAAGCATGGCTATGCTACGAAATGCCAGTTTACAGGTGTTTTCTAGCCAAGCTATTTCACGCCAAGGGTGTTCATTATCAAACCCTGCTTCAATATGCACAAAGCCTGATAAATATAAAGGTGAGCTTAAGGTTAGATCTTGCTCTGAAAAGTTGTTCGCTATGATGCCTTTATCCGGCCAAAAAGGCGGATTTTCAGGCTTCAACCATTGGTAGTTGCCTTTATTAAGGTCAAACAGGTGAATGTGAGAGTCTATTATTTTTATCATCAGTTATAGGTTACTGTGCTGTATAGCCACCGTCGATCATTTGCAAACTGCCAGTGATGAATTTCGCTTTGTCTGAAGCAAGAAAATAAACTAGCTCAGCCACTTCTTCTGCTTGTCCTAATCGTCCGAGTGGTTGCAAGGCAGCTTCTTCGGCATGTACATCAGCTTTGTTTGCTCCTGATTTTTCGCAGTAATTATTGATAGCTTGATGATAAAGGGGAGTTTCTATTGTACCTGGGCATACCGCATTAGCACGAATATTAAACTGTGCGTAATCGAGCGCGGTAGTTTTTGCCATCGAAGCTAGTGCCGCTTTACTCAGATTATAAGCAAAAGAATTATGTTTAGCGATCAGCGCTTGATCAGATGACATAAGAATAATTGCGCCATCTTTCTGTGTCTTCATTGCTGGCAATACGGCTTTTACTGCAGCATAGGCGCCTTTGACATTAATATTAAATACCCGATCTAGTTCCGCTTCACTGGTGTTTTCAATTGAACCTGAAAAATGTATGCCGGCGTTAGAAACGAGTACATCAATACGATGTTTTTTAGCTATATTTTCAATTACTTCATTAACTTGACGGACATCGGTAATGTCACAGTGATAAAAATTTCCGACAGTAGAAACCGTAATGTCGAGGTTAAATACTTGATAATTTTTCGCTAAAAATAGCTTAACGATACTTAAGCCAATGCCTGAACTTCCGCCGGTAACAATACAAACTTTTTTCATAGTGATAACATATTAATGATTTTATTAAATAATATCGTTTACTTACATTAATAACCAATTGAAATATGAAATTAATCACTTTTAGATAGTCTGAAGCGTTAATGAAAGTGTCACAGTCAATTCCAATTACTAGCTACATTTAGTCAGGTCCTTTTTGAAAGTTTATCGTTGCTTAATATTGATGATAAGCTTGTTGTATGTGCTACAACGGCTGCTGTATCGTATTTTCTACATTGTTTGCCGTCATAAAAATTATATATACATAGTTGTAAAAAGAAAAAGGAAGGTCAATTGAGAAAGCTAAAAGAGAAATTAAAAGTTTATTACATCATGAGTGTGTTCAGTGTGTTATTTGCCTTGTTGGGCTTTAGCTATAACACATGGCGTATGGAAGTTAGCGAAGAGAATAATAATGTTCGCACTGCCGCTTTTGAAGTGCTTTCACATTTAGGTGAATTAGAGCATGTTATTTTATCAGCACACTATGACAATGACCTGGTGGAAGGCAACCCAAGAAAGGGCTGGGTAAAAGTGGGGTTAGTGGTTGATTTAAGTGTTTTAATTACGCCTGAGGTAGCTGATAAAGCGCTAAAATTAAAAGCGCAATGGGCGGATTCATGGCACTTAATGCGTACTGAACAGGCGGTTGTTAACGATCTCGTTACTCGTATTGATGATACCCGCATGGCGATAAAACTGGTTTTAAAACAAATGAGTTAACGCGTTATTACTACTAGCGTGATGTCATGAATTATCGCCATCATAGCAAGTGAAACGCGGATGACGATATTATATTGTGAGTGTTTTAAAACGGCTAATTACTGGCTTTGCTAGCACAAGCATTACAAAGACCTAAAAGTTCAAATTGAGCGTCAATTAATTGAAAACCCACCGAAGAAACTGACTCGTTCAACTCTTTGGTTAATGTTGGGTTCATGGCTATTTCTTGGGCATCACCACAGTTTTTACAGACAACAAAATATTGATCTTTATGATTGTGTTTACAGGCAAGGTGCGAACAAACAACGTATTTATTTAATGTTGGTAATTTGTGTACTAGCTGCATTTCAATGAAAAAATCAAGAATACGATATACCGACATCGCTTGAATTTTTTGCTCGCTGCTTTGGTTATATAATTCAACTAAGTCGTAAGCAGAAAGAGGGTGTTCAGCGCGAATCAAATTTTCGAGAATATCACGGCGTTTGTTAGTGAATCGCCCACCAGCTGCTTGACACTTTTCTTCGGCGTTCTGTAATAATTTATCAATCAAGGTTAACTTCCTCATAACTTTTGGTACCTCGCATCAGATACAATATCGGGCATAGTAGCTGAAGTTGTCGCTATATGCATGCTGATAATAAAATTTCACTGGTAGCTTAGGTAATAAAATGAAAAAAACAGTTACACAATAATTTATAACGAGCTATTAAGGAGGATTATAGATGATTTTACACCTTCAATGTTATGTTGTATCATTTCTTTAATGCTGTAAGATAGCAACATTAAAGAAATGATACTTAGTGTTAACCTATTCTCAAATAAGGACACCCTGAATGATTGAACTACAACAACCTGCTGATAAAATTGCTATAAGTTTGTCAGTGCTATGTGCTATCCACTGTTTTGCTACGCCAATGCTATTAGTGTTCTTACCCTCCATGGCGGGCTTATTGATGGAACCAGAGTTGCTGCATATGTGGATGGTTATTGTGGTTTTACCCGTGAGTGCTCTTGCATTAACACTTGGCTGTAAAAAACATCGAAAATTTGGTGTGTTGGCACTTGGTACTACTGGCTTAGCGTTAATGTTAATTGCTGTTGCAAGTGGTGCATTAGGGCTAGGAGAGAGTGCTGAAAAAGGTTTGACACTTTTTGGCGCGGCTTTGATTTCAATGGCACATTTTTGGAATTACCGTTTATGTCAACAGCATCAAGCATCATGCGGCTGTCATTAGATCTTGGCATTGGCACTATCAATAACTTGAAATAAACTGACATGCATAGCGTTACTAAATATTATTTTAATAACGCTATGAGAAGCTAGAGTTAGCAACTGATGTAATCAAGTAGCTAGATTAGAAGGATGATCAAGTAGATAAGCAACTAACCAAGCTAGAAAAACTACTTCGCCAACTCAACTAAGACCGCAGTATACATTTTCAAATTTAAAACAAACTGTTCCATAGTAATAAATTCATGCTCTGAATGTCCTGTGTATTCTGTATTTGGCATAGAAGGGCCAAAGCTAACGGCGTTAGGAAATAAACGTGAATTAGTGCCGCCGCCAATCGCAATGGGTTTGGCGTCTTTTACGCCCGTGAAATGACTAAATACCGCCAATAGCGTGTCAATATGCGGCGCATCTTTTTGTACAAAAGGGTCACCAATATAATGTTCAAGCTCTGTGACATTGGCATCAAACTTATGATTCCAGCTGGTTACTGCCTGATGGATCTCTTCGGTTAACTGCTGGCCACTTTTTCCTTGTGGGCGACGTAGGTTTATATTGAGCTCAATCGTTTTATCATGTTGTTTGATAACCGTTGGTGCAAAGGTCATTGCGCCCATAAAGTCATCTTGGTAAGCAATATTGCCAAACTTCTTCCCTTCTAATCCTAAGCCGATATTGTCATTTATAAAGTTAACTAAAGTACCTGGGCCATTGTGAGCCCAGCGTGTATCTGACAATAGATCTGCTAGGTAGGGAATAGCATTAATACCATCACTTGGTTTTGATGAATGTGCTGACTTGCCTAAGGCATTAATCGTTAAGGTTGTATCTTTTAATTCAAGATCAAAGTTAACCCCTTGAGAGCTGCGTGCTTTATGCATTAATCGTTGTAGCAAAACAATATTAGCATTTTCTATGGTAACACTGGCATCTTCAGGGATTTGGCTAGCAAAAAAGCCACCCGTGAATGCGCTGATATACGGTGATATGGTTGGCATGATTTGTTTGTTAAAGGCTAACTTTACTGTTCCATAGCCTTTTTCTGCTGTCACTACGGGGTATTCCGCATCAATAGTGATATTAGTTTGAGGTAAATCATGAGTTTTTATATAGGCTTTTAGTGGCTCCCAATCTGACTCCTCAGCCATGTAAATATATAATTCAATACGCTTATTAAGGTGTATGTTTTTATCTTTAATGGCTTTCATTGCATATAAAGCTGTTGAGATTGGACCTTTATCATCTTCTGTGCCACGACCAATTAACCGCCCTGGTTCAGTAGTACTATCAAGTTCAAAAGGTGATTTTTGCCATTTTTCAGGATTAACCGGTTGAACATCTCCGTGGGTAATGATGCCCACACGCTCTTTTTGTTGGCCTAAACCAATAACAACCACATAACCGTCATCGCTATAATCAAAGCCAAGCGTTTTTGCTTGTTTTTTTAATTCGGCCTTAAAAGCAATATGAGCTGGGTTGTCATCCACTAATACGCCATCTTGAGCAACCGTATTGTGCTTAACCAGCGCTCGTAAACTTTCCACCATGTCATTTTTGTAGTGTGCTACGGCATAATCTGCAGTTGTTTGTGCGACATGACTTATTTGCGCAGCTTTTGCTTGTGCAACTTGGCTAAAGCTGAATGATATGATTGAACTGGCCACGATAGCGGCCGATAAACGGGTAATTTTTTTAAGCAAAAGGTACTCCAGTGATTAGCAAGGAAGAAATTTTCAGCGCCATATTAACGTAAGCTAAATTATAGTGATAGCGGCAAATTAGTGATTAATTAATTTATCGTTTTTATTTAAAGCTAGCTTGGTCTGTTAAGGCTTGTACATATGACCGACAGCCACTAGAAAGGTTTATTTTATATTTCAATAACGTTAATACCCACTTAATTTATGGGACTTACGCACACTGTTGTTAACACTTTAGCATTGTGGTGCTCAGTGCTATTGAACCGCTGGCTTTAGAGGCGATAGCTTTAAGGGGGAAGTAGGCAAAATAAGCGTCGTTTGAAATAAAAAAGGCCACGTTTTATCGTGACCTTTTATTTACCGGCTCTGAT
Source organism: Cognaticolwellia aestuarii (assembly GCF_002000025.1). GTDB lineage: Bacteria > Pseudomonadota > Gammaproteobacteria > Enterobacterales > Alteromonadaceae > Cognaticolwellia > Cognaticolwellia aestuarii. The sequence goes on along the minus strand of NZ_MUZV01000005.1, from coordinate 223,146 downwards.
TAAATCGGTCTATTGTAATTGGGCTTCAAAAGTCAGAAATACGCCGCCTTGTTCTTTATCTGCTAAGGCTTTGTTTTTAGCTTCTTGCTCGTATTCGGCAATTAACAAATAACGACCGGCTTGTGCAGGTGTGAAGGTAATTTCGCCATTTTTGTCAGTAGTTAACTTCATTACGTTAGGTGTATTGCGGTAACGAGCGCCGTCAGGTGCAATTTCAACTTCAACGCCTGCTTGTGCTTTACCATGATAAGTAAAAGTAAACGTTGCTGGCTCATTTTCTACAATTTCAGCTGGATGTGTTTTTGGCAACAACTCTAAAAACTGGCCGTCAGTGCCGTAGTTTTCAGTTGGGTTATTCATAGTAATGTAAGTTTCTACACGCGTTAGGCCGTAAGTTGTTTGTAAATTCGTCGCATTGGCAGGAGCCATGGCTTTTAACTCAGCTTTGTTAACACGTGCTCGTTGTCGTTTATCAGCTACTTTATAGCTAGAGAAATAACTCGCGCTTGCGTTGTTGGTGATTTTATAAGTACCGCTATCTCCAATAAAATAATCAGCCACTGATTTTCTATGTGCTTTGTAGCTTGAAGAGGGACGTGCTTTCTTACCTGATGGCGTTAAAATACTCATACCATCAATACTCAATGCCTTATCAACATTAAACACCTCGTTTGACGCTGAAGCATCAACTGCAATCCACTCGCCTTGCTCTGAAGAAAGCGTAAAATGGCTTGGTAATAACCAACGTGAATGTGCGCTAGCTTGGCCACTAATGGCAACTGCAAGGCAAAATAATAGTGATTTTTTAATATTCATTTGAGCTCCTAAGGTGTAACAGTAAATGTGATTTCGCCAGTTTCGGCGGTTTCATTCAGGGTAAATTTATGTGTATTGTTGTCGATTTTAAATGCTTGTTTTAATAACGCTCGACCGCCTTTCTCTCTAACCACTTCGATATAAAGTGTGTAGTCACCTACGGGTAGGGATTGTTGTTGATCGTCTGTCGCTTTAAATGACAACGGAAAAGTTCCCGCGGCATGTGTTGCTGAGGTTATGGCATCAACTAATGCGGCATCTTTACGACCAACATTACGCCACCAGCGACGAATATCTTTTAGCCATTTAGGCTCTTTACGCCAGAGCAATAGGGTGCGAACTGGCTTTCTATCGCTATTTTCTAACCAAGCGGCAACATAAGGTGGGTGATATTCACCTTGCTGCTGCTTAAGTTCAAGTTTTATGGCTAGCGTAGCTGGACTGTTCTCACTCGCTTGTGCTGTAGCTGAGAGGGTAAATAACAAGCTAGCAACGGCAAATAAAACTATTTTACTGATGTTGCTTGCATAGGTTGATAGTAAATTATTCATAACAGATATAAATGTCCTTTTAAGCAAAGTAAATAATACTAATAATGGCCAATAAAGTTGTGCCAACACTGACCAGTAAAGTACGATGAAAACGTTTTTGTGGCATAGCTAAAATAAAGCCAGTAACGGCAAAAATAATAAATAATACACTTGATAGGTCAATGATCCAGCCCCAAAAGTTACTGGTATTTCGGCCCTTGTGTAAGTCATTAAGTACCGCCCACCAGCCGTAATGCGTTTGTTCATAAAATGCGTCACCGGTTTCAAGATCGAGTGCAATGCTGGCGCTTTTCCCCGCACTTTTGATGCTGTAGAATAATTCGCCAGACATAAGCTCAGGCTCGATGTTATGTAGCGAAATGGCAAAGGCTTGCTCTATTTCATGAGTAATCACTTGCTGTTGCTCAGATGATACTTGGTCAATATCAAGTACAAGGTCGGCAATTGAGTCTATTGTTAGTTCACTTTCTAGCACTTGCGCTTGATGGCTACTAAACCATTCTGGGTGATTTAAGGTGATGCCGGTTACTGAAAAAAACAGTAATAATGTTAGTAGCGCCATAGACACGTAAACGTGAATGAGTCGCGCAAGGTTTAAGGTTTTTTTAGAAGGTTTCATTACTACTGATGTTCATCGTTAATATTAATAAAAAATTCAATGTACTGGCATTTAAAATGCAGAAAGGCGACATAACTTAATAGGTCGCCTTAAGCACTAAAATGCCAATCAAAAGTTAACTAAAATGCCAATTGTGCCGCTAAGCGGAAGCTAATACCGTCAGCCGCTGTTACGCTGGTTGTGCCGCCACCAATTAAGTATTTTTTATCTAATAAGTTATTGATGTTAAAGCGTAAGTTTAACTCATGTTGATTGATGTCCATTTGATATGTCGCACCAACATCAATGCGGGTATAGCTGTCTTTTTTGATGGTGTTTTGGTTATCGGCAAAACGTTCACCTTCATAAAATGCACCGGCATTAAAGGCAAGCTTGTCGTTAAACTCATAGCGAGACCATAACGCGGCAGACCATTCAGGAACGTCTACAGGTGTATTGCCTTGGTACAATGCATCGCGTTCATATTCAGCATCAATATTGATTAACGATGACATTACAAATAGTTTATCGTTAATTGCACCTTGAGCACCCAATTCAAAACCTTTGTGGCGTTGTTCACCCGCTTGTGTGGTGCGGGATTCAAATTCAGAGTCAACCAGATCTTCTTTAATTAATTTACCGGTTTTACTGATATCAAAAATAGCACCACTTAGCATTAATCGGTCGTCAACAAGTTGCCATTTTACGCCAATTTCGCTTTGCTTTGATTCCATTGCGGTTAATTTCATACCATGGTTAATATCGGTATCATTGTCTAACTTGTCGCTACTTTGCGGCTCAAAACCTTCGCTATAACTGTAATAAATAGTGGCTTGCTCAGAAGGGTGATAAAGCACGCCAAACTTAGGTAAGAATGACTCATTATCAGCGCCTTCTTTGTTTTGTTTATCATAACGACCACCGAATGAAACTTGCCAGTTATCGTTAAAAGTTACTAAGTCTTGCAGATAAATTCCGTAATAATCGTATTCACTGCTCGATAGTGTTGGATCATTTTTGTAGTTAACATTTGGCTTTGAAACTTCATTATCACCGGCTGCATAAGTTGGGTAGGGATCTTCAGCAGTGCCTTTAACCGAATCTTTAAGTTGTCCGTAGTAATAATCTAAAGAGTTAGCGCCAATTAACAGCTGATGACTAACACCAGCAAAATCAAACTCGCCGACAAAGTCGATAAATTTAGTGGTGAACTGCCAATCATCGAAACGGTCATATGGTTTTGATGTATATGTATCGCCTTCAACAAAACCTGACGTTTTTTTGGCTGCAGATTCAAAACGTTGACGTTCGAAAGTTTGTTTATTATAGCCAACAGTAACCTGCCAAGTGTCATTGATATTATAATTTATATCCGCGCCATAGTTTTCAACATCAATGTCAGTGAAAGCCCATGACATATCACGAATAGTTTTATCATCGCCAATTAAGTCGCCTTCTTCATTTAACCAACCACCGGTGTCTAATCCTGCTTTGTCATTGGTGTAGTCGTAATGTACACGCAAAAATAAATCATCTGAAACATCATAATCAACAACAAGTGCGCCTAAGAAACGATCACGTTCGCGTTGATCGCCATTTTGGTATTCACGTTGATAAGTCACATCTTGTTTAACTAAAATACCACGATATCTTAATGACTCATCATCGTTTAATGCGCCACCCGCATCTAGAGTAAAGCGTGTAGAGCCTTCCTGATCGGTATCAGCGCCTAAGGTAAATAGGCTTCTTGCTGTAGGTTTTTTAGTGACCATATTTACTAGGCCACCAGGTCCTGATTGACCATATAAAATACTTGAAGGGCCCTTAATAACCTCTACCGCTTCTAGTGTTTCAATCGGTTGTTGGTAATGAGACCAATGTTGATGACCATCGCGTAAGTAACCATTTGAAGAGCTTAATTCAAAACCTCTTAGGTTAAACACTTCACGGTTTCGTTGTTTAGAGCCTGCAGAAAGGCTGGCATCGTTGGTAAGTACTTCACCTAAAGTTGTTGCTAGCTGTTCTTCAACAATGGTATTTGAAATTACGGTAACTGATTGCGCGGTTTCGAGTAATGAAACATCTGTACGCATAGCGCCTTTTGCTTCATCAACTTTATAATCATTAAAATAGCTACCGGTAACTTCGATTACTTCTATCGAATTACTATCAGCATATGCAGTAATTGACGTAGCCATAGATATTGCCAAAAACAGCGGTGAGTACTTCATGTTAATCTCCAAATTATCAACTAGTTTGACCGAGAAAATGCAGCGAGCATTAAATTAATGGCAATGTTAATGAGAGTGATTATTGTTTGCAATATAATTTTTGCATTAATGATAAAAAACCTAGATTAAATCAAATAATTGCTTTAAATGAGGGAATAATGAACAGTTAGGTGAAGCCTTAATACTGGCGAGCTACTTCGCTTTATTTTGGGCTTTTTGAAAAATTTAAGTAAAACAAAATTATTATTAGGCTGCTACCGGTTTATCGTGCAGTATATATTTAAGGTAGTTATTTGAGACTGTTGGTATTGCTGAAGTTATTCAGTAGGTTAGATTGTTATAAACAATTATATTATTAAAAAAAGGATAGCAAATGTTTAGTCATATCATGATCGGCGCGAACGATGTACAAGCATCAAAAGTATTTTATGATGCGATTTTAGGTGAAATGGGCCATAAGCCTGGTGTTATGGATGAGAAGGGACGTTGTTTTTACTTTACCGACAAGGGAATTTTTGCCTTAACTAAACCCATTAATGGTGAAGAATCTACCCACGGTAATGGCACTACCATTGGTTTTGCTGCCGATTCGCCTGAACAAGCTGATGCATGGCACGCTGCGGGTCTTGCAAATGGTGGCGTTGCTTGTGAAGACGCCCCCGGTGTCAGAGAGGGGGCAGTTGGGAAATTGTATCTTGCTTATCTTCGCGATCCGTCAAACAATAAAATTTGTGCGTTATACCGAGTGGCGTAATGTGTTTCTTACTATGTATCGCTATATGAACTGAAAATAAAATGACTTTGTGTGAGTTGCTCAGTCATTTTATTTCGCTGCTTCTTTTAGCTAACGAAGCTTCAACCAATCATTAATTTAAACTCATTACACATTTAGCTGCTTTTTGGTGATAGCTAAGTTGTTAGGTTTACCCAATTAACATGAAATTCAATTGCACTCGGTGGGGTCTTTATACCCTTGCACCTAAAACAGTGGTGCTTAGCGTAAACACAAGCGCTTCACTAGACTAAACGGTATTACCAAGTAATGTTATAAAAATTGGGTTTTCTATACAGAAATCTTATATGCTAATGTTTAGTAATCGTATCTCTTATTCTTTGTTATAGGCTTATTTTTATATGTTAAATTTATTTACTGGTGTAACCGTACAAACCCGCCTGTTAATTGGTTTTGGCGCGGTGATTGTGATGATGATAGCCATTACCATCATTGGCATTAATAATGTCAATGCTATTGATAAAGCCATGACGGTTATCACTGATATGAACTCAGTTAAACAGCGTTATGCCATAAACTTTCGCGGTAGCGTTCATGATAGAGCAATTGCTATACGTGATGTGGTGTTACTGAGCGAGCGCAGCGAGTTACAAAATACTTTAAGAGATATCGCTAACCTAGAAACCTTTTATAACGATTCACGTGTGCCGCTTGACCAACTGATGATGAATGGTTCGACCGCTAAAGAAACAAATATTCTTGACGCAATTAAACAAATTGAACGTAAAACGATGCCATTGGTTAAGCAGGTTATTAATGAAGTGCAGCAAGGTAATAAACAGCAAGCACAAATAATATTGTTGAGCTCTGTGAGACCTGCATTTGTTGAGTGGTTAGCGGCAATTAATCAATTTATTGACTATCAAGAAGTTGGTAATCAACAAGAAACTAAAATGGTACGAGAAACGGCTGCAGGTTTTGAGGGCATCATGTTTGCGTTGACCAGCATTGCGTTTTTGATCAGTGGCTTTATTGTTTACCGTATTGCGCATGGATTAAAAGTATCTTTGGATGGTGAACCTAGCGAAGTAGCACGTTTATTATCTCGAGTTGCTGATGGCGATTTAACGCAAAAAATTGAAGCGCGGTATGAAAATAGTGTGTTGTTTTCTTTAAAGAAAACTCAAAATCAACTTAGCTCCACGGTAACAAATATTGCAGGGGCTTCGAATGAAATTAATAGCCAAATTGATATCGTCTCTACCGGCTCTGCAGATGTACTTAGCTTAGTGCAACAACAACGAGAATACACGGTAGAAGCAACAGAAAACCTTAACGATATGCGTGACAAAACCTATACGGTTTCAGAGCTACTGGTACAAACAGAACAGAATTCGTCGCAAACATTAGAGTCGTGTACTTTAGGTAGTCAGTCGGTTAATGCTACCGCCACTGAAATTCAGAATGTTTTAACTACTGTTAGTAGTGCCCTGGATAAACTGCAAAAGCTTGAGCAACGCACTAAAGATATCAGTGGTATTATTTCTGTTATTAGTGGTATCTCAGACCAAACTAATTTACTCGCTTTAAATGCGGCAATTGAGGCAGCGAGAGCAGGGGAATCAGGTCGAGGTTTTGCGGTGGTTGCTGATGAAGTGAGAACCTTGGCGCAAAGTACAGGCTCAGCCACCTCTGAAATTGAAACAATGTTAACTGAGATCACCAAAGAAACGGCAGACTCGGTGGTTGCTATGGAATCAACGATACCAAAAATTGAGAATGGTTTAGCGCTGAGTGTTGACTCAACAGAGCTGCTCAAGGCGATTGAAAACCAAGCGAATGACTCACTACTAAATGTTCGCCAAGTCGTTGAGGCATCGAAAGCGCAAATTGTTGCTATTGATGCTTTGTATGAAGGTATGAAAAGCGTCGCTGATATGGCTGACTCTTCAACGCAGTCGTTAGAAAAGAATAATGATGTTGCTGGTAAACTTGAGGCATTAGCCAATAACCTGAATGCACAAATTGCTTACTTTCAAGTCAAGGAAAACCGTTAGGTTAAGATTAAAATAATGGCACTTTACGAGGAATGACATGGCAGGGAACGATAGAATAGAAAGCGACTCTTTTGGTGAACTTACAGTACCCAAAAATAAGCTATATGGCGCACAAACGGCTCGTTCGTTAATTAACTTTCCTATTGGTGATGAAACTATGCCTAAGCCGTTAATTCGTGCTTTAGGTATAGTAAAGCGTTCAGCTGCTCAAGTGAATATGGAACTTGGTTTGCTCGATGCTGATATTGCACATGCAATAATTGCTGCGGCAGAGGAAGTTATGGCAGGCCAGCTTGATGAGCACTTTCCACTTTCGGTTTGGCAAACGGGCTCAGGTACGCAAAGTAATATGAATTGCAATGAGGTGATATCGAATCGTGCTATTGCCATATTAGGTGGAGTTATTGGCAGTAAAGTGCCGGTTCACCCCAATGACCATTGTAATATGGGGCAATCATCTAATGATACCTTTCCAACGGCGATGCATATTGCTGCTGTAGAAGAAATAAGCAATAGTTTGTTACCAAGCTTAGTGGCCCTTCAGGCGGCATTAGCAGAGAAATCAACGGCTTTTGAATCTTTAGTTAAAATTGGCCGAACCCACCTACAAGATGCTACGCCTTTAACGCTAGGACAGGAGTTTTCAGGTTATAGTCGGCAAATTGACCATGCTATTCGTCGAGTTAAAGCTGTTTTACCGGCATTATACCCATTAGCACAAGGTGGAACTGCCGTCGGCACAGGCTTAAATACCGCAAAAGGTTTTGACGTTAAGTTTGCTCAACAAGTCGCCAATTTAACATTATTACCATTTAGCTCTGCCGATAATAAATTTGAAGCTATAGCGGCTCATGATGCCTTAGTTGAGGCGAGTGGTGCGCTAAATACAATCGCGGTAAGCGTGATGAAAATAGCAAATGATATTCGCATGTTAGGCTCTGGGCCGCGCTGCGGTATTGGCGAAATTAACTTACCCGAAAATGAACCAGGCTCTTCTATTATGCCGGGTAAAGTGAACCCAACCCAATGTGAGGCGTTAACTATGATTGCAGCACAGGTGATGGGGAATCATGTCACTATTACCGTTGCCGGTGCTAATGGGCATTTTGAGTTAAATGTATTTAAACCTGTGATGATCTATAACTTATTGCAGTCGATACGACTGTTAGCTGATGGTTGTGCCAGCTTTACTCAGCGTTGTGTGGTCGGTATTAGCGCTAATGAAGCACGTATTGCGAAATTACGTGATGAGTCGCTGATGTTAGTTACGGCATTAAATCCACATATTGGTTATGACAACGCGACAAAAATAGCTAAAAAAGCTCATCAAGACGGCTCGACTTTGTTAGCGGCAGCGATGGCTTTAGAGTTAGTAACTCCTGAACAATTTAGTGAGTGGGTGGTAGCGGAAAATATGCTTGGACCTAAATAAGCTTAGACCATAAAAAATATGGATCTAAATAATCTGGGCTGAGCTTAACTCGTCGAATTTTGCTTGATGCTCTCTTATTTTCGGTTTTGATAGCTCAAACGGCTTGCGCACTACCTAGCCTTTATTAAGCTTCTGGCTTGTTATTCTTCAATAAGACCATGGTTTACCGCATAACGTACCATTTCAGCTAAGCTTTCAATGTTAAGCTTAGCTTTGATATTTCTGCGGTGCGCATCAACAGTGCGAAAGCTAATATTTAGCGTTCGGGCGACCTCTTTACTCGATAATCCACGTGCAACATAAGATAATATAACTTGCTCGCGAGTTGTCAGCTTTTCGCTTTCTGGCTTTATTGGGTTTTCAATCAACATTTTTGCGATCGAACTACTAAAGTGTGTGTTGCCTTTGGCGATTGCTTTAATGGCATAGTAAACCTCTTCAGATGAGGTATCTTTTAGAACATACCCAGAAGCACCCGCTTGAATCGCACTGGAAACAAACTCTTGGCTATCGTGCATACTAAAAATTAAAATTTGTACATCTGGGCACTGCTCAGTAATAATTTCGGTCGCATCAATGCCGTTCATGTTTGGCATGCTGACATCCATTAAAATCACATCGGGTTTTAGCGCTTTGGCTTTTGACAATGCGTCAGCACCATCATTGCAAGTGCCAACAATGTTGATATCATCATAAAAGGCTAAGCAAGCCGTTAAACCACCTTGTACCATAGGGTGATCATCAACAAGTAATACTGAAATCTGAGTTTCTTGGTTATCAAGGTTATTATTTTCCATTAGTTTATCGCTCATTATTATTGTCGTTTTTGTCTGAGTGAATAGTAGATTCATTAAAATGATTAACGAAACTTGCCGTGGGTATTTTCACCGTAATTATCGTGCCCATTTTTGATGATTTTATGGTGAACTTTCCTCTATGATGCTCAACTCGTTCGGCTAAGTTTCTTAAACCAATGCCTTTACTCTGTGTTCTAGCAATATCAAAGCCGACCCCGTCATCTTGAATAATTAGCGTTAGCCAGTCACTTTCCACCGAAAGTGCAATTAGCACACTTTTTGCTTTGGCGTGCTTTTGTATGTTGGTGAGCGCTTCTTGTACAATACGAAATAATGTTGTGTTAATAAAGTCTGGTAACAGTTTTCTTAAGGCTGGCTTGTTCACTTGAACAGGAACTTTAGTGCGTTTGGAGAAGTCACTGGCGATAGACTCGATTGCTTCAGACAAACCCAATTCATCAAGTATTTGCGGGTGCATATGATGAGAAATTCTTCTGACTTCTTGTATGGCAACTGCAAGGTTTTCTTGTGCGGATTTAAGTGTTACGGGTTTTTCTTGCTGGTTTTTTGTTAAATACAAACCTGTGGCCTCAAGCGAATATTTAATTGAAATAAGAATTTGAGTTATACCATCATGTAATTCGCGAGAAATGTGCCGACTTTCCTCTTCTTGAACATCAATAACACGTTGACTAAGTTCACTAATTTTTGCATCAGCTTTCTTTTTATGGCTTAGATTTACCATAATGCCGAAGAGAAAAATAAAAAAGATAGACGACATCGCGACAATTAAAATAATATGTTTAGTGTAGTTAATGTGGGTGTCCATTTGAGCTTGCAGATTACTTAATTGCTGATAAACATCATCAAGATAAACGCCAGTGCCTAGCATCCAATCCCATTTATCCATATAGATGGAATAACTTATTTTTTGAACCTTTTGCCCTTCTGACGGTTTTAACCAATTATAACGGTAGAAATCGCCGCCATTTTTCGCATTCTTGATCAGCAATTGAATTATCTTTTCCCCGTTGGAATCTTCTAATTGCCACCAGTTTTTCCCAACACGATAAGGTTCTTTAGGGTGAACAATGCTGTTTCCTAATTCATCGTAGATAAAAAAGTAACCGTCGTCACCGTTATAAACTAAGCCATTAAAGGTATCAGCAACAACCTCTTGTGCGGTTTGGTGACTATTTTTTTTCGGTGAATCGTAGGCTTGGTTGACGGAAGTCAAAGCGATAGACGTGTAGTTTTTTAATGCTTGTTTTTTTTGCTCAATTAAGAAGTTTTCTAAAATAACGACATTTTTCTCTGATAGATCACGGTACTCGTCGGTGATCAAAAAGTAAGTAATGAACGATGTCAATATAACTTGTAAAACGGCTACGTAGAGCAGTCTTAATGGTAATGTCATGCGCATTCCTTCTTTTTTTGGGGGATTAGTTAAGGTGTCATTCTTGATAAAACGTTATTGTACTCTACGTTAACACCTAACTATCTAGGTATAAATACCTAGATAGTTAGGTGTTCATACGAATAGTTTTTAAGCAGTAATTGTGCAAAAGTGTTCGTACATTTATAAGCAGTAAATAAAAACTGCAGAAAATTGGGGAACAAAAGATGTCAAAATCAACATTGTTAAAAGCACTTGTTTTAGTGTCATTGGTGTTTTCAGGGCTGTCATCAGCTGCTGAGGGTAAAAGAGTTATGTGGCGCTTAGCTGAAACTTGGGGACCAAATTTTCCTGTATTTGGTGACTCATCAAAAAATATGGCGCGTTTAGTGAAGGAAATGTCGAACGGCCGCTTTATTATTCGTATTGATTCAGCCAATAAACATAAATCAGCACTAGGAATTTTCGATTTTGTAAAAAGTGGCCAGTATCAAATGGGCCATTCAGCGTCGTATTATTGGAAAGGTAAAGACTTTAATACCATGTTTTTTACTACCGTACCTTTTGGTATGACTACCGCTGAGCAAAATGCTTGGTTTTATCATGGCGGTGGTATGGAGTTGATGAAATCGGTATATGACAAATATGGCATTATGTCATTCCCAGGTGGCAATACAGGTAACCAAATGGGTGGCTGGTTCCGCAAAGAAATTAAAACAGTAGAAGACCTTCAAGGTTTAAAAATGCGCATACCAGGCTTTGCTGGCGAAGTACTAGCTAAGCTAGGTGCGAAACCGACTAATATTGCTTCAGGCGAGCTTTACACAGCACTTGAACGTAATACTATCGATGCTTTAGAGTGGGTTGGTCCATCATTAGATTTACGCATGGGCTTCCATAAAATTGCCCCTTTTTACTATACCGGCTGGCAAGAACCTGCAACTGAATTACAGTTTATGGTTAATCAAAAAGCGTATGACAAGTTACCAAAAGATTTACAAAAAATATTGAAAGCAGCAATGAAGTTAGCTGCATATGATATGTATACACAATCTACACATGAAAGTAGCAAGAACTTAGCAACTATTCAAAAAGACTTTCCTAATGTAAAAATTCGCACTTTCCCTAAGCCTGTTATGGCAGCAATTCGTAAAGCTAATGACGAATTGTTAAATGAGTTTGCAGCGAAAGATCCTAAAACAAAAGAAATTCTTGATTCAATTCACAACTATCAAAAAGATGCCCGTGCATGGACTAACTTTTCAGACAAAGCTTATCTAGACAATTTCGAAGAGAAGTAAGCTAACTCATTATTGGGCGCTGCAAAGCGCCTTTTATTTTCAGCTAGAGTTTTATGTATAAAAAATATAACGGTGAGCCATTCGCCGTTATATCTATTTTGGTTATGAAAAGGCATATTTATGAAGTTTATACTAACGCCACTAAGAAGCATTATTGATACTATTGGTAACCTATGCAGCATTGTTATGATCTTGATGATACTCAATGTTTTTTACGATGTAGTGATGCGTTATTTTTTTAATGACGTTAGCATTGCAATGCAAGAGCTTGAGTGGCACTTATTTGCGGCAATGTTTATGTTTGGTATTGGCTATACGTTAAAAGAGGATGGTCATGTGCGGGTTGACGTAATTTACGATCAACTATCAAAGAAAAAGCAAGCAATTATCAATTTGGTTGGCTCTGTGCTTTTTGCCTTACCGTTTACCTTATTAATTCTTTATTTCAGTTGGGACTATACCCTTGAAGCCTATCAGATGGGTGAGGGCAGCGCAGACCCTGGTGGTTTACCACATCGCTGGATTGTTAGAAGTATTATTCCTGCTTCTGCCATTTTCCTTATGCTTTGTATTCTTTATGTCACTTTAGAGCAAATACAAGTGCTACTCGACTCAACTGATAATCAACAGGGAGCAAAATAATGACAGGCTTAATGTTATTTTTAATTGCTTTACTGTTTCTATTTTTTGGCTACTCTGTTGCATTCACTTTTGCCGGTGTCTCTGTGATTGTTGGGGTACTAGCCTTAGGTATGGATCTGTTTGCTTTTATGCCATATCGCATTATGAGTGTTATGGAAAACACCACCTTAATGGCTATTCCAATGTTTGTATTTATGGGCATTGTGCTACAAAAAACTGGCCTAGCTGAGCGTTTACTTGAATCAGCCGCAAAATTATTTGGCAGCATGGCAGGCGGTGTTGCTATATCAACTATTATTGTTGGGGCATTGCTTGCTGCGTCTACTGGTGTAGTAGGGGCAAGTGTTGTGGCAATGGGCGTTATTTCTTTACCGGTCATGTTAAAAAATAACTATCATCAACCAACGGCAGCAGGTGTTATTTGTGCGTCGGGTACTTTAGGTCAAATAATTCCACCATCGATTATTTTAATTATCTTGGGTGATGTGATGGGGGTGCCCGTTGGAGATTTATTCAAGGCTGCCGTGTTGCCCGGTTTCTTATTAATTGTGGTGTACACGATTTATATTTTAGTGCTTGGTAAATTCAAACCACATTACTGCCCGCCGATGGAAGTTACTGAAAGTAAACGTGAGTTACTCGTGCAAGCGATGAAAGATATTGTGCCTCCGCTGTTGCTTATTGTCACTGTATTAGGTTCTATTTTTACTGGTGTTGCTACACCAACTGAGTCTGCGGCGATTGGTGCTGTTGGCTCGTTAGTGTTGGCACTATTTTATCGGTCACTGTCATTTGCAAAAATAAATGCAGTATCAAAAGAAACCGTAAAAGTGACATCAATGATTTTTGCTGTACTTATTGGTGCAACAGCGTTCTCTATGGTATTTAGCTACTCAGGTAGCGAGTATATTGTTGAAGAGTTCTTTTTAGAGTTACCTGGCGAGAAGTGGACTTTTATCTTATTGGCGATGTTGGCGATATTAATTCTTGGCTTTTTTATCGACTTTATTGAAATTGCGTTTTTGGTGGTACCTATTTTAACACCTGTCGCACTCGCATTAGATATCGACTTGATTTGGTTTGCTATTTTGATCACGATGAATTTACAAACTTCGTTTTTAACACCGCCATTTGGCTTTAGTTTGTTTTACCTCAAAGGGGTAGCACCGCCGTCATTTAAAACCACGACAATTTATAAAGGTGTGATTCCATTTATACTGATGCAGTTGTTAGTACTCGGCTTAGTGCTATTGCTGCCTGAATACCTCATTATCAGCTAATGTTATCAGCTGAAGCGGTAACGGGGGAAAAATAATACTCAGTATTATTGTGAATTAACTTGATGAAACAGGCTGTGTAAACAGCCTGTTGTCAGTGCACTAAATTAAGTTTAACTATTATTGTTTCAGCTATACATTATTTATCTTTAAAACTTAGCAGCACGATTTTTGCATTTCCAGGCTGTAAACCATTGTTTCTTTTCGACGATAAAAAATCAGAGAAACCAGTTGGTGTTGTTGGTGATAGTTTTTTGAATGCCATTGACCAGTCAGGAAATTCACGCCGTGTAATTGCTTGTTTTAAAAGTAAAATAATACCCGAATGCCTATAGTCTTCACTAATATTAGTAAATAACTGCTCTATTTTTTCTGCTTCACCTTCAATAACCTGCATAAAGTTGCCATCTTGGTAGAGTAATAAGCCCGTTATATGGTGTTTTTTATTGGCTTTCCTTGCTTGCGTTAGCATGTCGTTTAACTCTTCTTCGCAGAGCAACTTTTTTGCTGAGCTAACATAGATAAGTTGAGTTAATTGCTCCATTGCATCTCCCTTCTATTACACAGGCTGTTATGCTTGAAATAATTATCGAACAGTGAATGGCTAACGGAGCTTGCTGAGCGCTTAAAGTGTTGCTATTTCACGCTTGCTCCACTGAGCAGTAGTACGTGCTGTTAGTCATAAAGTGTATTTAGTTAACAGACTGTTATTTAGGTTTGGGTATATAAGCTTTAAACAGACTTATATTTTAGTATAGAAGTTAAAATTATTAAACTGTATGATATTCGAGCGATATTTGAGTGTTTTCTTATCGATGGCTGCGTTATGTTACCCAATGTGAAAATAGGTTATTCCATATCACCTTCGACTTCGGTAGTTTCAATATCAGCTTCTGCTTCTTCAGCAGTGATCATATCGTCGTTATCATAATCATCAAAGTGATTGAATTTAATGATAGCGCTAAGTTCTTTACCGTACACACTGCCTTTTTCAGAATAGCGATCTAACTTAGTGACAAGTACGTGGGGATCATCGGTTTTCATGGTAGCTTTTCTAAACTCTTTAAATGCATTGCCACGCGCTAAAGTGCGGTAATAATCATAAACAGACTGCTCGATAGAGTCGTACTCTCTAACCCAAATGGTTTTATCGCCGCGCTTTTTTAAAGCGGCAATACGTGGCTCGTTTTCATCGAAGGACCAAACACCAAAGATATTGTTAGCTTCTAAGAAAAACCGAGAAGTGGCCCACGAACTTTCCATTGCCGCTTGTGCAATGGCAATGCTTTTAGGATGTGGCTTTAGCGCCATTAGTAGTTCTCGATCAGTTGACGCTTTGTATTCGGTTTTTAGTTTTTCAATTTCGCTATTATTTTTGCCGCTATCAATAGTGCTTTTAACATCTTCATATTGCGACATCAGATCTTGGTAAACATGATCAACGGCAGGTACGATTAACGAGATAAATCTGGCTTTTTTCTCTTGTACCGTCATTGTTGGAAGTACTACTTTTCGCTCAGAAATATAGTAGCTAATAGCAGCAATAACAAGCAGTAAGACAATACTAATAGTGGCTTTTTTTTGCTTTGAAGATAATTGCATTATGGTCATTCCTGTTAGATTTTATTGAAAATCGTAAGCTATGTTTTACCGTTATAAGGCGGCTAAAATATTGTAAAAATAATAGATTGATATCAGCAATATTAACACACACACGCAGCCTAATTAGCCATATTTTTTAGGCGTTATCGCGTGATAAGCTATTTTAGTTCGAGGGCGAAAAGCAGCACTTATCGAATTATGCGAAATAGTCAGGTATATCTATCGCTAACATTTTGAAATTTTTGACACGCTATTTAGCCTAACAGCTGCTTAAAAAGTATATTGATAAATATCGCCTTCAACGGGTTTGAAGCGTACCCAAAATATATGTTGCTGATCTGGTGATACCGTATATTGATGAATCCAATTATCAGGTTTTGCCATTAACAGTTGCTCAGTGTCAGTATTGATATCAAATTGCCAGATCCCTGTCGCTTCGCGATAAAAATAAAGTTTGTTATTAATAACATGCCAGTTAAGCCAATTTATTCGGCTAAAATCCTTAATAATTAACTCTTCATTTGGTTCTGTAAGTTTTTTACGCCATAAGCCGTCGACGGTAAACTTAGAGTAATACAGATACTGACCTATTATTCTTCCGCTATAGCCACCACGATAAGTGAGTTGGCTATGTTCTCCCGTGGCGCGTTGATATTGCCATAATTGCCACTGTCCTGAATGATTACTACTATAAATAACATCATTCTTATTGCGTGAGTCATAGTTAGCAACGTAACTTTTATGTGGTTCATTAAAAAGCTTTTTATAGGACAATTTATCAATATCTAACTCAAATACAGCATCATGTTTAGTGAATAATAACCGTTTGCCATCTGCAGAAAGTTCGTAACGAACAAATGCTAGATCAAAAGGAAAATCAACATCAATTAACTTAGCGTTGTCTCCTTCAATTTGCCACCAGTGGTGGCTCTTATAACGTGTTGATAATACTAGCTTCCTGTCAGCCTGCATACGTGGTAACAATTCTGTTCGTGCACTTTCTTGCCAAACAGCGTTGTTATGATCTGCGATATCATATTTTACAATTTCGCTCATCACATTGGAGCTACTGACTAATAATGTATTTCCTGCTTTACTTGGCAAAATTGCTAATGAACTAATTTTTAGTGTTAACTGCTTTAATAATGCAAGTTGTCCATCAGCCGCTAAAGTATACAAGTTGTGATTATCTGCAATAACTAAAGCGTTTTCATTTGGGTGCCAAACTAAGCTTTTAGCGGGTAAGTTTACTGTGTGTTCTGTGCGCTTTTCACCTTGACCAATGACAATGATTTTTGACTTTTTCTCGTTAATATAACGCGCCACCGCTAATTGATTACTCTGTTGATTGTAGGCAAAGTTGAAGTCACCTTTGGTATTGTTACTACTGCTAGGCTTGGTAATTTGCTGCAAACGGCTAGTGTTTACATTATAGCTAAATACCTGATATGGATGTGATTTACTAAAGCGCTTGTTGAAGTAAAAGGTATCATTTTGGCCCCAAATTAATTTAGTTGGTGGCTCATCACATGGAAATAATGTGTGTGTGTTATCTGGTAAAATTCTATACAAGACGATTGAGCATACACCATTTGTATTCGTGCTATAGACAATACTTTCACCATCAGCATTGATCGCTGCTAAGGCATTAGTTAACAGTTTTTGTTTGTTGTGAGTTTTTATATCGTATAAGTAAACTGACTGTTGCTTGCTAGCATCTAAATGATGAAACAATATTTTTTGGCCCGATTGTGTTGCTGAAGGTAAATACTCCCAACCTTTTAAGCCAATTAATGGCCCACTTATTAACGATAATTCATTTTTTTTAGTGGCTGTTGTTGTTTGGCTGAAGTAACTAAAAAGTGAGAGTGAAATTAATATCACCAGCGCTATTATGACAACAATATATGATGTTTTGATGTGCTTTGAGCGTGTACTTACAGGCTGTGTATTAGTGCTAATGACTTCATTTACAAGTGGCGGTTGGGCTAAAATTTCAACAACAGTAGCAATTAATCTATAACCTTGCGTTGGAACAGTTTCAACAATATCTTCATCAGTTAAAGCCGAGAAATGTGAACGCAGCAATGACACCGTTCTATTAATTGCACCTTCACCAACAATACGGTTTTTCCACACACTCACGATCAATTGATCACGAGTTACAATTTGACCATTTGCGTGCAATAACTCGGTTAATAAGCTAAATACTTTTGGCTCAAGGTTACGACTTTGACTGCCTTTTCTTAATATTCGCTTCTTTTCATCAAATGTTACATCGGCGATCTGAACAGTCATAAAAATCTCTATGGTATTGAAATAACTTTATATTTTTAAAGGTTATGTAAACATAACATAAAGATAATGAAAACATAAGCTCGAACTATGGTCGTTGTCAGTAATACATGGTTTGCTGAAGCCCCATGTTAAAAAAGAGCAAAAAAATGCCTAGATATTTATTTTTTTTATTAAACCTAGTGGTTGCAGTATGTTTTTTATCAGGTTGTAACAGTACCAAACAAGACTCAACATCAACCCAAAAAGAAGCCGCTTTAGGAAGAATAGCCGAGCGAAGTTATTTAGTCGCCACACCCAGTAAAAATTTTGATGAAAACAAGTCTTATAAACTTTTAGTTGCCTTTCATGGCTCTGGTCAAATCGCAAAAAACTTTCAAACTATGGTGTCGCTCGAAGCGGCATCAGACAATTATATTGTGGTATACCCACAGTCAGAAGTTGAGGAATGGAATGAAGGCTGTAACTGTAATAAACCTCACCGCTTAGGCATTGATGACCTAGGTTTTGTGGAAAATGTGATTGCAGATGTAAAGAGTAAATATAATATTATTGACAACGAACTTTATGCTGTGGGTTTTTCTCAAGGTGGGTTGTTCGCACAAAACGTTATGTGTAACAGTCAATTACAATTTAAAGCGATTGCCTCGGTGGCTTCGCCGATGTCGGTACACTTATCTCAAGTGTGTAATATTAAAAAAAATACCAATTATATGATGGTACACGGCAGAGCTGATATGGTTTTACCCTACAGAGGACTGGCAGATAAGAATTTTGGCCTTATTCCAAGTGAATCTGCAATTGCAATAATAGCCAAAGAAAATAATATTTTTACTGATGTAAAGTTGGAAACCGTTGGTGACCTTTCTAAACATATCTATAAAAATGAATTACATACCAATCAGTTGATTGGTATAGCAGGTGGTGGACATCGTTGGAGCTTTGACAGTTTTGATACCACAAGTGAAATTCTTGGCTTTTTTGATTCCGTAAGTAAAACTAAAATTGATAGCCAATCAAAAATGTACCGTGTTGATAAAAACAATAAAAAAGATGTGCATGTAAGAAGTATGGGGCTTGAGCATTCAGGACCAGCCATTATTTTATTATCAGGCTTTAATCAAAATTATCATAGTGACAGCGCATGGTTTTCACTATTACAGCCACTAATTGCTAAAACACATCGTGTACATGCCATTGAGCGCTTTGGAAATGGCTTTAGTAGCATGGTAGCAGAGCCTTCCTATGCATCGTTCGCACCCGCACTAGACAAAACCCTTGGCATGCTTAATGAAGAAGAGTTTATTATTGTCAGCTTTTCTAGTGCAAACATTTTGGCGCATTTATGGCAGAGCTTACCTCGTTCTGAAGTAGAAGGTCACCTGAAGGGGATGGTTTGGATTGACCCTGATATCTTGTTACCACACGCTATTAACCTTTATCAAAACTGGCCTGTCTCTTGGTATCGCGAGAAAGGTGATGTATTACTAGAGCATATACAACAGGGCAACTGGACAAAAAAAACACATGATAAAATAGCAAACGAACGTATTGCTGCTAGTGCACTTATCAGCGACAGCAATAAGGACGTTATGGATTGGCAATATTTTGACTTAATTAGTCAAAGCCGCAGTGATATTGACAAACAAGTGAGTAGAGCAAAAGAAATTATTAACTATTATAATGATTTAGCTGTTGTTGAAGGCAATGGTATTTCAACTGACGTACCTATTACTGTCATCGATACTGACTTTGAGTCTTTTGATATTGCTAATGCCGACGCATCAGATGTTGATAGCTTATTGTTATGGCAACAAGAAGGCAGCCAATGGAGCCAATTTATCAGTGAAAATTCGGGAGGGCAATATCTACCGTTGCTAAATAGTCACCATATGGCGGTATTTCAGCATCCAGAAGAAGTCATTAAAGCTATATCATATTTAAGTCATCAATAGTTTAGTCGTAGTAGTTATTGAGTGAACAATTAAACGCCTCTCTCCACCAGTTTAGCACGTTATGATGGAACGTCTTTTGGTGGGGATGAGTTAAAAAAACTCATCATTTCAGCCGCGTTTTCTGGAGATATAAGCTGGCTGCGCTCCTCTTCTTTCAGTTTTTGTGTAAACTCTTTACCTGCCTCGATTAGGGCTAAACTTTTAGCGGTAATTTGTTGCTCTAATGCTGATATATTTTGCTCCATTTCCGTTTTATTGAGTGCCATTGAGCTTTTTATTCTTGATATTTCAGTCTCCAGCGCTTTGATTTCTTCGTTTAATCGGTCCTTTAATACTTTAATTTTTCTGTAATCAACCGGAAGATCGTTGGTTTTTTTCTGGTAATCGTCTTTGGCTGATTTATAGTCAACGTTATTAGCTTGATAAGCTTTAGCGTTTTGATTTTTATCAATAGTATGCCTTGATAGCGCTTCAGGAGACAGTGTGACCGTTGTTTCTTTGCTTTCTATAGCTGGGGAATCTTGAGGCGTTAAAGCATTTTTTATAACGATATTATTATTGTTATCTTTATTATTTAAGCCTGGTTTATTCAGGTTTTTATTGAGGTGAGTTTGAGTTGAATTAACGTCCATTTTAAGACTCAATATCAATTGGTTTTGTAGTATCTACTGAAAATATCTCATAGTTTCGTTAAAGGTCAATAGCCTGGGGTATTATCTACTATGTCCGCAGTTGATAGGCATATTTTTCAGGCATAAAAAAACCGCAATTAAGCGGTTTTTATCATAGATTGTTACCAATCTATGGCCAAATCTAAAAGTTACTAGGTATAACGAGTAGACTAAAAACGGTCTTTATTTTGGTGGAGCGGGGGGGAATCGAACCCCCGTCCAAAAAACCTACATCCTCGGTACTACATGCTTAGTCGATTATTTATTTAACCAATTAGACGCCAACCGACAGGCTTCGTCATGGTGAGCTTAATACTATTTCGCGGTTCAGCCTTAAGCGTGCTTCCCTCGCTATCCTATTTGGGGTGACCATCGATCCTCTAAACAATAGGAGAATTTTTGAGGCGATGGCTAGCCTAAGCGGCTAGTGCGAACGTTTCGTCGTTTGCAATTATAGTTTTGCGGCTTTTTACGAGGCCAACCGCCCCTCGGCATGCACCTTGGGTTTCGTGAATCTTGTCGAATCCTAGATCCGCCCCAAAGTTTTACTCTTTTTCTATAAGCTAATTTCAGCCTATAACACGCATTGTACAGCGCTTAGATTAAATAGACAACGTGGTATTTTTTAACCAGTTATCGCTCTAAGTTTTTATTTTTCATGATACGGCCTTTATCAACAGCCCATTCACGATCTTTTATATCAGCGCGCTTGTCATGATCCTTTTTACCTTTACCTAGATAGAACTCTAGTTTCACCCAACAGGCTTTCCAATACATTGCGGTGGCAATGAGTGAGTAGCCTTCACGGTCAACAGCACCTGCAAGCACATCAAGCTCTCGACGGTTTAGCAGTAGCTTACGCGAACGGTTAGGATCACACACAACGTGACTTGATGCGGCGTTCAGCGGCATAATTTCTGCACCGACTAAATAAGCCTCGCGGTCTTTTACAAAAACATAACAGTCAGAGATATTGACCTTACCACTGCGTATGCTTTTAATTTCCCAACCTTGCAAACTCATACCGGCTTCAAATTTGTCGGTTAAGTTATAGTTGTGACGCGCTTTCTTATTCAGGGCAATAGTATTACTGTTTGTTGATTTTTTTTTCTTTGCCATTATATTTCCATTCTGTTTACTACCAAAAATAGCAATCGCCAACATTATACGGAGTATTGTTGTTATTTAAATGGCTTATTTATCATTTTTGCCAATAATGTGTTTTTTAAAGATATTTGCTATGATAGCGCCCTTGAGAATTGGAGGGTGAATGCCAAAAATAAGCCGTAGTGCATTAGTGATGCACAGTGTAGAAGATATGTATTATTTAATTAATGATGTGCTTGCCTACCCAAAATTTTTACCAGACTGTAGTGACAGTAAAATTATTGCCCAAGATGAGCACTCGATGACCGCTGCGTTGTTGGTATCTAAAGGTGGTTTAAAAAAATGGTTTACCACGGAAAACACTTTGGTTAACAATCAAGAAGTAAAAATGAATTTAGTCGATGGGCCATTTAAACAGTTGGTTGGTGGCTGGCAATTAAAAGCACTATCAGATGATGCTTGCAAAATTGAATTGAATTTAGATTACGAGTTTTCCAATAAAATGTTTGATCTAGCTTTTGGTCGTGTATTTAATCATTTAGCCAATAATATGGTGCAAGCCTTTACGCAGCGCGCTAAAGAAATCTACGGTTAGCAGCTGTTATACAGGTAAATAAAGCTTTAACTGACTATGAGTGAAGAAGTGATGAATGAAGATAATGACGTATTAGAACAGCTATCTATTGAAGTGGTTTATGGTACACCTACGAGACAGGAAATTATCAGCTGCCAGGTAGGGCCTAATACAACCATAGAGCAAGCAATTTTATCGTCAGGTATTATTGAAGAGTTTCCCGAGATAGATCTAACCGTTAATAATGTTGGTATTTGGAATCGCGCTGCTAAATTAACTGATATGGTAAAAGACTTAGACCGTATTGAAGTTTACCGTCCTTTACTTGCGGATCCGAAAGAGGTGCGTAAGCGCAGAGCTGAAAAAGCAAAAGAAGAAGGCCGCGCTGATAAAATTACAGGCGGGCGAGTTGACCCACGTAGAAGTAAGGCAAACTAGGGTTTAAACAAACGTTGTTATACCAAAGCAGTTAATAAAAAAGCATGGCTATAAATAGCCATGCTTTATATTCAATTCGAATTTATTTAACGTTTATGTTGAAGTTAAAACGACAACTTTCATAGACAGTTTTATTTCACTTAGGCTTTAAACCTAGTTAATCATAGGTACATAATAGCTTTCTGGTAATTCAAAATCACCTTCAGCATTAACAACTTTATTGTCATCGAAAATGATAGTAAATTGTTTTTTTGTGTCAAACTCTTCACTTTTACCTGACTTAAAACGATAAACATAGTGCCAAATATCTTTGTTGAAAGTGTCTTCAACAACAGGGCTACCCAAGACAAATTTTACTTGCTCTTTTGTCATGCCAATTTGAAGTTTATCGATGTCTTTCTGTTCTAGGTAGTTACCTTGTGGAATATCGATGCGATAAACCCAACTTGAACAGGCTGAGACAGATAGGGCGATAACAATAGCTAATACTCTAAACAACATGGTAATTATATTTATCCTTTTTAGTTTGAACGGGGATAATAGCGAAGCAGGCTAAGAGATACAAAATAATTTTTAGTTTATTTCACCCGCTTGCAGTAATTTTTTTATCCGGCAAGTAATTCTTGCGCGTTGGCCAAGCTATTTTCGGTAATTTTATCACCGGCGAGCAAACGGGCAATTTCTTGGACGCGACCATCGTTAGAAAGTTCCGTAACTGTAGTTTCGGTGTGCTCTCCATCAGTTAATTTAGCAACAAAAAGTTGTTGGTGACCTTTACTTGCTACCTGCGGTAAGTGAGTAACACAAATAACCTGCGTATTTTTAGCTAGTTGCTGTAGTTTTTTGCCAACCATAGCGGCGGTGGGGCCACTGATGCCTACGTCAACTTCATCGAATATTAAGGTTGGAGTAATGATTTTATCAGCGAGAATAACTTGCATTGCTAGGCTTATTCGAGAAAGCTCTCCGCCTGATGCAACTTTATTCATGGCTTCAAGCGCTTGCCCTGGGTTCAAACTGGCGAGGTAACTAACACTGTCGTTACCATTAACAGATAAACTTTGCTGTTTATCTTGGTAGATATCGATGTGAAATTTACCATGCGGCATATTTAACTCGGCCATACTCTTACTGATCAGTTTACTGAGTTTTACCGCGGCTTTACTTCTTGATTCTGACAATGCTTGTGCTGCTTCTTGATATTTTTGTTTTGCGGCATCGATATCGTCATTAATTTGTACTAAGCGTGTTTCATCAGAGCTAAATAATGCTAATTCTTGCAATAATTGTTGATGGAAGTCAGCCAGGGCATTAGGCGCTACTTGGTGCTTTTTCGCCAATAACACCGCGGTAGAATAACGTTCTTCAATTAACGAATAAGCTTGTGGGTCTAATTCAAGACTTTCGTAATAATGCTTGATTTCTTGGCTGGCGTCTTCAACTTGAATCAGGGCTTCGTTTAGCTGCTCGGCTATAGCTTTTAAAGCGGGGTCGTAGTTACCTAAAGATGCAATTTGTTCACTACTGTGACGTAAACCATCTACCACGTTAAATTGTTCATCCTCTGATAATTGCTGCACAGCGATTAACGTTTGGCTTAATATATGTTGGCCATTGCTTTGGCGTTGATAATCAACTTCTAAGCTTTCAAATTCTTCAGGCTGCAATGAAAACTCATTCAGTTCATCAACTTGATATTGTAGCAATTGTTGTTTGGCTTCACGCTGTAGCTTACTTTCTTGCAATAGTTTCGCTTCTTGGCTGAGTTCACGCCATTGATGATAATAATATTTTACCGCATCAAGTAAATGTTGATGGCTGGCATAAGCATCAAGAATATTTCGTTGTTCGTGTGATTTTACAATTAGTTGATGGTCATGTTGACCATGAATATTAATCAGTAATTGCCCAATTTCTTTCAATTGTGCTAATGGTACTTGGCTACCATTGATATATGCTTTTGAGCGACCTTCAGCAGAAATTATGCGACGAAGAATGCACTCATTATCGAGTAACATGTCGTGCTTTTTTAGCCATTTTTTTGCTAACTTATTGCCGCTGGTATCGAAGGTTGCGGCGAGTTCAGCTTTTTTACAGTTTGGTCTAACAACATTGGTTATGGCGCGATCGCCTAAGCATAAGCCTAAAGCATCAATGGCAATCGATTTACCAGCACCGGTTTCACCGGTAATAGTTGTCATGCCTTGCTGCCAGTCAATGTCGAGTGAACGCACAATAGCAAAATTTTGAATGTTGAGTTGCAGTAACATAGTTGCCTCACAATGTTATCGCAGCCATGTGCGATTAACGTGTAATAACCAAAAAACCAGATACTGGTAATTTATACAGTATCTGGTTTTTTTTCAAGCTATGTTTGCAACTTTATTTGTTTTGTGTGGGTTTTAGTTTAAAAAATTAAAAATTCAGCATAGATAAATTATATTTATTAACACTGAATTTAATCTATCTATCTTAAATTAAATAGCTCAAAACCCAACTTAAATCATTAATTTATGCATCAGGCTTCTTTAGGGATAAATTAGCATATCTGTCGAATTTATTATTAAGGCAAGCACCTTTGTGCTCACATTTAGTCTATTTAAATTGTATTTTGTACCCCCTTACTTTTCATAGCCCCCTAGTCACAAAATCAGGCAAGTTGCCTCATTTTGTCTAAAAACAGAACGTTGTGTTTATCTGTAGCTAAGAGGTGGTATTAGCTGCAAGGGTTTGTTATTAATATGTAAAATAAATAAGGTGGAAACTTTTTCTCTGTAAAAGAGGCAAGTTGCCTCCTATTAAGTTGTTAGAGGAATAATTCATGAAATGGAGTTTCTTAATCCTATTTATTTTATCATTTCCATCAAGTGCAATAATAATGAGGCATGATGTAGATGAGTCTAAATACTTAGAGTTTGCAAAGAATAATAAATCGATAGTTACCTTTTACGGAAATTATCAAGATAAAGAAATTGTCGAAGGAACCGGGACTATAATTGCAGAAGATTGGGTAATTACGGCTGCTCATGTTGCCAATTATTTGTTAATTGATGGAAAAGTCAGATTTAAAGATTCTTACTACAAGATAAAGAAAGTTGTTAAACACCCAGAATGGAATGATAAGCAATTTCCGAATGATATCGCTCTTGTCCAGTTACAATCGATTATCCCTAATAGTGAAACTGTCGTTTTATATGACAAAGAGGATGAACTTCATAAAACTTTAACGTTTATCGGTCGCGGGGACTTTGGCACTGGTGAAGTAGGAGTTGTCGGTGCTGATGATCGTTTAAGGGCAGCGCAAAATGTTGTCACGGAAACTTCTGGGCAGTGGATTCGGTTTAAGTTTGATAGTGAACAAGGCTCTTTGGCATTAGAGGGTATTAGTGGTCCAGGGGACTCTGGTGGACCAGCACTACTTAAAATTAATAATCGACTTTATATTGTGGGCGTTAGTTCATGGCAAAATGCAGAGCCAACAAAATGGCAAGAAGCTAAATATGGGGTAATTGAAAACTATTCTCGCATTTCATATTTCAAAAAATGGATAGAAAAATCTATAGAGTAGTATTCCTCTAACAAGGGTTTTCAAGTCTGATAAATTACAATGGCTTTTGTTCATGCCTCACTTATTTTAGGCAACTGTAATTTGCCGCCTAAAACAGCGTTGAAGCGCTAGTTGTATACTGAGAAGTTGATGTTCCAAAAAATATTATCATTATCATTATCATTATTTTTAGTTTTATTTTTATTAAATATTGCTTATGCCAAAAGCGATATTCATATTGAAAGCCAAATCAACAATACTCTCGAAAATGAAAATATTGTCGGACTATCTTGGTCAACAATTTCAAATGGACATATTGAGGTTGGTAGTGCGGGTTATGCAAATATTTCAACGTTTGAACCTATGACGCCTGCGCAAAAAATGCATGTAGGCTCTGTTACCAAATCAGTACTGGCAATGGGCGTTCTTCATTTAATATTCGAAGAGAGACTCACGTTAGACACTAATGTTGAATCATTACTGTCGGAATTAAATTTTGACAACGCTTGGAGCGATCGCTCACCTATCAAGGTCAAAAACTTACTCGATCATACTTCTGGATTAGACAACATTCGGATGTGGCAATTATTAAGCACTAAACCTTTGCCAAATACACCATTAGAAGAAGCTTTTGAGTCAAGCCAACACAACCTATTAAAGATTAGAACAGAACCAGGCACACAATACTCATATTCCAATATGGGCTATACCTTGCTTGCGATGGTTATAGAAGCTGTCACTAACGAGCGGTACGAATATTTTCTTGATGTTAACCTTTTAACTCCTTTAGAAATGCATGATAGTAGCTTTGCGTTTATCAGCCAACGAGGACAGTTTGCCGATCCATTATTGGCGATGGGCTATTATGAAAATAATGTTGCTCAATCGGCTGTGCCTAGTTATTTAAGGCCAGCTGGACAATTCACAACAACAGCGCCTGATATGGCTAAGTTTATGATGTTTGTGTTGGGTGATGGCAAGGTAAATGGTGAAGGCTTTGTGCGCCCTGAACATATGAATATGCTTACTGAGCCTTTAGGCACTGAAGCACATATAGCAGGCCTGAATATTGGGCATGGATTAGCGTTTGCTAAGAGAGATCGGCATAACGTGCTTGGTATGTGTCACCCCGGCACAACATTTGGATTTAGAGCCTATATTTGCCTTTTTCCTGATGAAAACAAGGGATTTTTTTATGCTACTAACACTGATAACGAAACTACTGACTATGAAAAGTTTAATAAATTATTTATCAATAGATTAAGTTTAACTCCTGCGAAAATTACAGAGCCTATGGGTAAAGGAGTTGAGCTATCAAGGTTGCAAGGCATTTACTTACCATCGCCAAATAATATGGCTGAGTTTGAGTTTATTGATATGCTTTTCAATTTTATTTGGTTAGAACAATCAAACGATCATCTTCTCATTAAGTCTTTGCAAAATGCTGATAGGCAATTGCTTCAAATTAACGAAAGCTTATTTCGAGATGTTCACAGAACACAAGCTTCTCATGTTGTTTACTCTAATGAAGAAAGTCGAGTGTTTATTAGTGATGGGCTTAAAACGTTTCAAAAAGCTTCTGGTATAACGCTAGTGCTTTACTGGGTAAGTTTAATTTTTGGGCTAATTGGGCTGATATATATCTTGTTAATAGGTGTAATTAGGATTTTTAAACGCGATAAAGATGGCTTAAGGCGCATTAAATGGGTGTTTATAAACCTTGCACTATTTAGCTTACCTATTTACCTCTATGCTAATCAATCCTTTCTAAAGTTTGGTGATATTACTGCGGCAAGTATTTGTTTGGCTTTTTTATCGGGGCTTTTGCCAATAACGCTTTTATTTTCTTTATGGATTTCTTTAAGAGGAAAGTTGCAAAGTAAGCTAATAAAATTGGATATTGCATCGTTCATGATGTCTATACAGTTTTGTTTAGTATTGGCTGCTTGGGGGCAGATACCTATTATATTTTGGCAATAAATTGTAGCGCTTTAACAAGAAAATCGACATGGATACGTAAAAGTTGCTATGTTTTACTTCGCTGACAAGTATAGCCAACTACTACTTAGCTCGTTATTGGGGGAGGAGGGCTTCTCACAAGTTTTGAGTCAAAATAAGGTTTATGGATGAAATTATTATTAAGTATTGTTTTTATTATTTTTTTAATTAGCTCTGTGGCTACTGCGAAAGAAAGCACCGCTGAGCTCAGTGGAAAGTTTAATGCTGGGGATTTGAGCCTGCATGTTGAATGCTATGGGAGACCAACGGCGATGTCCATAGTTGTGAGTTCTGGTTATAACGGATATGGATCTCAGGGTAAATGGAACAAGGTGATTAATGATGTCAAAAGTAAACATAGGATTTGCGTTTATGACAGAGCAGGCATGGGGAAAAGTGATCGCATCACAGAGCCGTATAGTTACAAAAAGTCAGCAATTAGACTAAAAGAATTACTCAATAACGCAGGTGTCAAACCACCATATATCATGATAGGTCACTCAAAAGGCTCTTACCCTGTTAGATTCTACAATGATCTATTTCCAGATGATGTAAAGGGAATATTATTAGTTGATCCGTCACAATACGGACAAGATTATAATATGGTCGCGAAATGGAAACCGGATTTAGAGGTGTATGCTGAATCAATTAATGAACAAAGGCTATTGGAGCTGGAAGTATTTAATAACCCTAAAAACACGACTTACAATCCATTTATGATTGACCTCAAAAAAAATGAACTTGAATTAAAAAAAACGAGTACATTTGGTAGCGTACCTTTTGTTTTACTGTGGGCTAAAAATGGTCACAGTATTGGTAGTGTACCATCAAAAAATTGGCATCCTGATGTGTGGTTTAGAATGGCAGCTATGTATAAGTTAGCAATTGAAAATATGCATACTAATATGTCTACGGATACAACTATCGCTTACTCAAAAACGACAGAGCATGATATATTTTTTGTAGAGCCACAAGCGGTAGTAAAACAACTTGAGCTATTATCTAGCAAAGTATACAGCAGCCTTAACAGCACGCCCTGAGGTGGTTCGCAAGCCTTAAAATTGACTTTTTAGCGCATTTTTAAGCGTGCTGAACCTTTGTTTTTAACGTTCCTAGATAGGTAGAATCACCATAAGCAGTAGTTGTTTTCTAACACCGAAATAATATTCGTATCTACTTAAAAGCTAGTGCGCTGATGATGGTGTTATGTGGTTTTTCTTTTCATTTTCATTTTTATTTTTATTTCTGTTTTTCTTCTGTTGCTTGCTGCAGATAATAGGCTTTTGTCCAAAACGAATATGGTAGCGATTGCTCTGCCCATTCAACTCATGTCTGGATTTCCCAGGCTAGCCGCTAATTAACAGGTAACAAGCTTAGTATAATTCATTACCCCAACCGAGCTTATTTCGTAAAACATTAAAGTAGTCGTGATCTAAAGGGTGAATTAAGCGTAAAGTGAATTCGCTTTTTTTAATGATAACTTCATCACCTGGCATTACGGCTAAAATAACATGGCCGTCGCAGCTCACTTGTAAATTTTCATAGTTCTCGTTGGCAAGCTTTAATTTAATTTCGCTGTTGCCGTCGACCACTATGGGTCTACTTGTTAAGGTATGAGGAAACATTGGCACTAATGACAATGCGTTTAAGTTCGGGGTTAAAATAGGTCCGCCTGCTGACATTGAATACGCGGTTGAGCCTGTAGGTGTTGAAACAATGAGGCCGTCAGAGCGTTGGCTGAACATAAAGCAATCATCAATATATACTTCAAACTCGATCATGTTGGCGACTTTACCCGCATGTAATACGGCTTCGTTCACGGCACTGTTTGAACTTTTAAGTTTGCCATGGCGATAAACTTCTGCTTCGATGATAAAGCGTTGCTCTGCACGTGACTTACCTTTTAAGATGGCGTCAAGTGGCGTAATTAAGTCATCGGGTGATAAATCAGTAAGAAAACCTAAGTTGCCTCGGTTGACACCGATTACACCAACGTTATAACAAGATAAAACACGTGCTGCACCAAGCATATAACCGTCACCGCCAATCACAATAGCGAGATCGGCTTGTTCACCTATACCGGTCAGTGATGCGGTAGCAATGTTGTTAATATTTACCGATTGGGCAACTGAGTTTTCGACCAGCACTTGATAGTCTTGGTCAGTTAAATACTGATGTAAAGCTTCTATAGTAGCGGTAGCACCTTCATGATTAGGTTTACCGATTAAGCCAATGGTTTGGTATAAGTTACTCATACAGCGCTTATAATATGGAATGTAATTGGGGACTATCAGCAGTTTCGCGCTATTTGACTCGCTTGTAAAGTTGACTTTTTCCCAAATGATTCACTTTTGTGCTTGAATCATAAAAACAAACCCCCATAATTAGCAGTATTGTGTTTTTCCTATTTTGAAATTTAAGATCTATTTTGGAGTTTTTCATGGCCAACGAGTCAACAGAAAATAAAAGTGCTGAAGAAGTAGCAGCAGATAAATTAGCCGCTGAGATTATTGAGCAAGCTGAAGAACAAGTGGAAGTGCAACACGAGCATGCACACGAGGTTATGAGTGAAGAACAAGAGAAAATCAATGAACTTGAATTAGCGTTAGCTGCTGCTAAAGCCACGGTTGCTGACCAAAAAGATTCAGTTATTCGCGCAAAAGCAGAAGTGGATAATGTTCGTCGTCGTGCTGCACAAGACGTTGAAAAAGCGCGTAAATTCGCGTTAGAAAAGTTTGCTGCTGAGATGTTAACCACCGTAGACAACTTAGAGCGCGCTTTACAAAGTATCGACAGAGATGATGAAAGCAATACGGCTATTATTGAAGGTATTGAGTTAACTTATCAAGGATTGTTAGCTTCACTAGAAAAATTTGCTATTAAAGCCATTGACCCTCAAGACCAACCATTCAACCCTGAATTGCATCAAGCGATGTCAATGCAAGAAGTTGAAGGTGTACCAGCGAATACGGTTATTGCCGTTATGCAAAAAGGTTATGAGTTAAATGGTCGTTTAATTCGCCCTGCAATGGTGATGGTGTCAAAAGCTAAACCAAGTGTTGATGCTACTGCATAATACTGAACTGTAGAAAATAAAAAAAACCAGACAAGTGTCTGGTTTTTTATGACTTTTTTTTGGAAATAATCGCGTCGATAATCTGCTTAATTGGTTTTAATAAAGAGTGGCAGAAATAAAATTTAACATTTTTTAGTTTTTTTCGATAAAAATAGTTGAAAAGACTTTTTCCTGCCCCCACTAACTGTTCATCGAAAGATTTAATCTTTATTTTTAACATTATAAGTATTCGGAGATCCTAAAGATGGGCAAAATTATTGGTATTGACCTAGGGACAACAAACTCTTGTGTTGCTGTACTAGATGGTGGTAAAGCACGTGTAATTGAAAATGCTGAAGGCGATCGTACAACGCCATCAATCATTGCTTACACCGAAGAAGGCGAAACATTAGTTGGTCAACCAGCTAAGCGCCAGTCTGTAACTAACCCTAAAAACACATTATTCGCTATAAAGCGTTTAATTGGTCGTCGTTTTGAAGATGAAGAAGTTCAACGCGATATTGAAATTATGCCATTTGGTATTGTTAAAGCTGACAACGGTGATGCTTGGGTTACGGCACGTGATAAAAATATCGCTCCTCCACAAGTTTCTGCTGAAGTTTTAGCAAAAATGAAAAAAACAGCTGAAGATTACTTAGGTGAAAAAGTTACTGAAGCAGTAATTACTGTTCCGGCTTACTTTAACGATTCACAACGTCAAGCAACTAAAGATGCTGGTCGTATTGCTGGTCTTGATGTTAAACGTATTATCAACGAGCCAACGGCTGCTGCTCTTGCTTACGGCATGGACAAGCAAGAAGGCGATAAAGTTGTTGCTGTATACGATTTAGGTGGTGGTACATTTGATATCTCTATCATCGAAATTGATGAAGTTGAAGGCGAGCACACGTTTGAAGTACTAGCAACAAATGGTGACACTCACTTAGGTGGTGAAGACTTTGATAACCGTTTAATCAACTACCTAGTAGCAGAATTCAAGAAAGATCAAGGCATGGACTTAACGCAAGATCCATTAGCTATGCAACGTTTGAAAGAAGCGGCAGAAAAAGCGAAATGTGAACTTTCTTCAGCACAACAAACAGATGTTAACTTACCGTACATCACTGCTGATGGTTCAGGCCCTAAGCACATGAACATCAAAGTAACACGTGCTAAGTTAGAATCTTTAGTTGAAGATATGGTTAAAGCAACCCTAGAGCCACTTAAACGTGCTCTTAAAGATGCTGACCTTTCAATTAGCGATGTAAATGATGTTATCTTGGTTGGTGGTCAAACACGTATGCCAATGGTACAAAAAGTGGTTACTGAGTTCTTCGGTAAAGAACCTCGTAAAGATGTTAACCCTGATGAAGCTGTAGCTGCAGGTGCTGCAATTCAAGCCGGCGTACTTTCTGGCGATGTAACAGACGTATTATTATTAGACGTTACACCATTATCATTAGGTATCGAGACTATGGGCGGCGTGATGACGAAAGTTATCGATAAAAACACCACTATCCCAACTAAACAGTCTCAAACATTCTCAACGGCTGACGATAACCAAGCTGCTGTGACTGTACATGTTGTACAAGGTGAGCGTAAGCAAGCTTCAGCAAACAAATCTTTAGGTCAGTTTAACCTTGAAGGTATTGACCCAGCACCACGTGGCACACCACAAATTGAAGTAACTTTCGATTTAGATGCTGATGGTATTTTGCACGTAACGGCAAAAGATAAGAACACAGGTAAAGAGCAAAAAATTACCATTAAAGCTTCTTCTGGTTTATCAGATGATGAAGTTGAACAAATGGTACGCGACGCAGAAGCAAATGCTGACGAAGATGCGAAATTTGAAGAGCTTGTACAAGCTCGTAACCAAGCTGATGGCATGGTTCACGCAACGCGTAAGCAAATTGAAGAAGCGGGTGACGATTTACCAAGCGAAGACAAAGAGAAGATTGAAGCAGCACTATCTGAACTTGAAGTTGCCCTTAAAGGCGAAAGCAAAGAAGAAATTGATGCTAAATCTCAAGCTGTTATCGAAGCTTCAGCTAAGTTAATGGAAATTGCTCAAGCGAAAGCTCAAGCACAAGGTGGCGCACCTGAAGGTGAAGCATCTGACGCAGATTCATCAGCTGGTGGTGACGATGTTGTTGACGCTGAGTTTGAAGAAGTTAAAGACGACAAGTAGTTAATTGCCTGATTGTCTCTGTGTTGCTCAAAAGCAGCATGAACATGTACTCATACACAGTATGCTTGTTGTGTTCATCTTACTTTAGAGCGCTACAGTAACAATTTAAAGCTTAACCCTGTTGTTGAGTTCAAACAATTAAAGCGTCGATAGTTATCGGCGCTTTATTATGTCAAACAGCAATTAATGTTAGTTAATACATGATGTTAATTTGCTTAGATTTTTAATGTTTTAAATCGGTTTTTTAAAGCGTCTAAGTAAGAAGTTAAACAAATTAGTATCCACAAATTTGAAGTAAAGAAATAAACCTATGTCAAAACGCGATTATTATGAAGTGCTAGGCGTGTCAAAAGATGCAGCAGAGCGCGATATCAAAAAAGCTTACAAACGTTTAGCAATGAAATTTCACCCTGATAGAACTCAAGGTGATAAATCAAAAGAAGAACAGTTTAAAGAAGTTAAAGAAGCTTATGAAATATTAACTGATGATCAAAAGCGTGCAGCGTATGATCAATATGGCCATGCGGCATTTGAACAAGGTGGCCATGGCGGCGGTGGTTTTGGCGGCGGTCAAGACTTCGGCGATGCCTTTGGTGATATTTTCGGTGATATATTTGGCGGTGGTGGACGTGGTAGAGGCGGTCAATCTCGTCAACGTCGTGGCAGCGATTTACGATACAACCTTGACTTAACGCTAGAAGAAGCTGTTAAAGGTAAAACCTTAGAAATTAAAGTACCAACCTACGTTTCGTGTGAGCCGTGTGACGGCAGTGGTGCTAAAAAAGGTACCAGCGCAAAAACATGTACAACCTGTCATGGTCATGGCCAAGTGCAAATGCGTCAAGGTTTGTTTGCGGTTCAGCAAACATGTCCAACGTGTTCAGGCCAAGGTAAAGTTATTAGCGATCCTTGTACTTCATGTCGTGGTAAAGGCCGCGTTGAGAAGAACAAAACTTTATCAGTTAAGATACCGCCAGGTGTTGATACCGGTGATAGAATTCGCTTATCTGGTGAAGGTGAAGCGGGCGAGCACGGTGCACCAGCGGGTGACTTATATGTACAAGCTAATGTTCGCGAACATAAAATATTTGTTCGTGATGAAAACCATTTATATTGTGAAGTACCAATTAGCTTTACAACTGCTGCGCTAGGCGGCGAAATTGAAGTACCGACACTTGAAGGTAAGGTTAAACTGAAAATACCTAAAGAAACGCAAACCGGCAAAATGTTCCGTTTACGTGGTAAAGGTGTTAAATCAGTACGTAGCCATTCAACGGGTGATTTAATGTGTAAAGTTGTGATTGAAACGCCGGTAAGTTTATCGGGTGATCAAGCTGACTTATTACGTCAGCTAGAAGAAAAAATGGGTAAAAGCACCAGTAAGCATAGCCCGAAAGAAACCGGTTTCTTTGACGGTGTGAAAAAATTCTTCGATGATCTGAAAAGCTAAGTTTAATTAATTGTACTTTACATTAAGTTTAATTGAGTTAATTCGATAGTAACAGCACAATCAAATCCCGCACTATGCGGGATTTTTTATATTTGAAAGCTCGCTATAATATGCAATGGTATTACTTGCTTTAGTTGTATTAATTGTTTTAACTGTAAAAATTGTGGTTTGCTGAAGCTTTCCCTCAGCCTATATATTGAGAATGTATTTATGAAAAAATTGTTTATGGGTATTTTAATTTTATTGAGCCAAATAAGCTTTGCTGAAGAGGAAGCTAAAGAATTACCCCCGTTAGACCCTGCATATATGGGAGTGCATGGCATGGCATTATTTACTCAAGGCTCTAGTATTTATGCCTCGCATATGCCGTTGTACCATAAGCCACATGATGTACAGTTATTGTATAAACTAGATAATAAAAATTTGGCGTTATTGCAAACCATCAGAGATGGCGATCTTATCACTATTAAACCGCAACCATTTAACTTACAGCGTTTAATGCGTGGAGAAAAAATGGTGCTTAATGTTGATTTATACTCAGGGCATTTTGAACGAGATGGTATGTTAGTTTATGAGAATATTCCGATGACATTTGATAAAAAACTCTATGTTCGTAGGTTGGACGATATTGAGCCATCAAGTAATAAGCAAGCGTATGACGTTGTGTCATTAAGGCAAAACTATAAGCTATATATTCACAGAATATCACAAGCCCCTAGTTATGATCATATTATAGGTATTGACATTGAGGCGGGTTGTTTAAACCGTTTTAACACTTCATCACCGGTACCTAAGCGCAGTGAACTACAATACAAATTTCTTAACTGCGGCACAATGAAGCCTTTGTACTTTGAAACAAAAGACTTCGTTAAGCATTAAATTATGGCATTGTTTTTAGGTAGAGAATTTACTCTTCATCAAAATTAGGTAGTACACCACTTCGGCTGTGCTCAAAAATGAGTGATGTCTCTACTGTTGTAACTTCTTCTCGTGACGTTATGGCATTAAAAACGAATTGACGTAAGTGTTCACTATCTCTTACCGACATGTGAATAAAGTAGTCGTAACTGCCACCCATGTGATACAAGCTGATAATTTCAGGTAACTTGAGTAGGTCGTCTCTGAGTTCATTGACAATTAATTCTGAATAAGGCTGTAACTTAATTGCCGCAATCGCTTCAATATTTCCGCCAATACTTTTGAAGTTAATATCAATAAAAGCATTGTTTATAACGCCGTTTTGCTTCATGCGCTTAACACGCTCTAAACAAGTAGATGGGGCTATGCCAATTTGTGCTGCTAGCTCTTTATTGGTGATGTCCGCATCTTTGTAGAGTAAGGTGAGAATACGTAAATCTATATCATCAAGTTTTTTCATTAATACCTTAGCCTGAGGTTAGCCCTCTTGGTTTTTTATCCATTAGATATTACACTTATTAAATCCAATATTACCAGTATACGCGTCATAAATATGAATTATTTTCGATATTTATATACCTTTCCGAATTATTAGCATTTAATGATGAAGCATAAAATTTATATCTTCTAGATTTGTATAATAGCTTAATGTGACATATTATGTCCGCATACTAAAAAGAAAATGAGAAAAAATGATTATTAAAAGTATTAATGACTTCTTAAAATTAGAAGCAGCAAGTGGCATTATTTTGATGTTTGCGGCAGTTGCTGCGATGATTATTGCTAACTCACCGTTGATGAGTTACTACGACATGTTGTTGAACATTCCAGTGCAAGTGTCTGTCGGTACGTTTGAAATTGCTAAACCATTGCTGTTATGGATTAATGATGGTTTGATGGCGCTGTTTTTTTTCCTTGTGGGTTTGGAGCTAAAACGAGAATTTCTTGAAGGTGATCTCTCGCAACCAGGGCAAATTACACTACCTGCAATAGGTGCTTTTGGTGGTATGTTAGTACCAGCCTTGTGTTACGTGGCATTTAATTATAACGATCCTCAAGCCATTAATGGTTGGGCAATTCCAACCGCAACAGATATCGCTTTTGCTTTAGGTATTTTATCTATTATTGGTAGCAAGGTGCCATTACAACTGAAGGTGTTTTTAACGTCGTTAGCTATATTTGATGATTTAGGCGCTATTATTGTTATCGCGTTATTTTATACTGACCAACTATCTATGTTGTCATTAATTTTTGCCACCAGTGTTATCACCATTTTATTTATTATGAATAAACGCGGAGTAACGAATACTGCTCCTTATATTTTCCTTGGTATTATTCTGTGGATAGCGGTATTGAAGTCGGGCGTACATGCGACATTAGCCGGTGTAGTATTAGCGTTTTTTATTCCAATTAAAGGCCAAGAAGGCGAGTCGTCGCCACTTAAGTCTTTGGAGCACAATCTACATTCATTAGTTGCCTTTATCGTTTTACCGGTATTTGCTTTTGCCAATGCAGGAATTAGCTTTGCAGGTATTGGCATTGAGCAAGTGATGGCGCCTGTGCCATTGGGTATTATTGTTGGCTTAGTGGTTGGTAAACAGCTCGGGGTATTTGGCTTTTGTTTTATCGCGATTAAATTAGGCTGGGCTAAATTGCCGACGAATGTGAGTTGGCGTTTACTTTACGGTGTTGCGATTTTATGTGGTGTTGGTTTTACCATGAGTTTATTTATAGGCTCACTGGCATTTGAGCAAGATAATGGCTCAACACTTATTTTTCAAGACAGACTAGGTATTGTTATCGGTTCATTAATTTCCGGCATTTTAGGTTACTTTATCATTAAAGGCGGCTTGGGCAATGTAGAAGAACATGCCGCGATAGAAAAATAAAAAGCGGACAAATAAGAATAATAAAATTTAAAAAATAAAGGAATAGTCATGAATATTGAAAAATTTAATATCCCAGTGAAGTCGATTGCAGTCACCGTTGGTGTGATCATTGCTGCCGTTAACTCTGTTTATACAGTTAATGAAGGGCATATTGGTATTGTAAAGCGCTTTAGTGAAGCAAAAGAGCAAGTAAACCCTGGTTTGCATTTTAAAGTGCCTTTTATTGATAGCGTTGAAGAAATTGAAGTACGAACACGTAAAAATGAAGAAAAAATGGCGTCTAGTACCAAAGAGCAGATGCCGGTAACCATTAGCGTGTCAGTTAACTGGACTGTTGATAAAACCGCGGCATTAGAGCTATTTAGACAGTATGGTGGTTTGTCACAGTTCGAAAATCGTATTTTGGACCCACGCTTTAGAGCGGCAACTAAAGATGTTATACCGCAGTATGACGCAGAAAAGCTTATTCAAGATAGAGCCAGCGCCATTCAAGCGATTGAAGCTAACTTTATTGAAGAGATGAAAGGCTTCCCTGTAACAGTTGACAATATTCAAATAGAGAATATCAGTTTACCTGCGAAATATTTAACGTCTATTGAAACAAAGCAAACAGAAAAAAACCTTGCTGATGCAGAAAAACATAAGTTAGCAAGACAAAACCTTGAAGCTCAGCGTGATGTTAACACCGCTAAAGCTAAGGCGGATGGTATTAAATTGGTGGCTATTGCAGAGGCTGAGTCTATCCGTATTAAAGGTTTAGCTGAAGCGGAAGCTATTACGGCGAAAGCTAAAGCTTTAGGTAATAACCCGCTTATTGTTAAATTAACTGAAGCGCAAAACTGGGATGGTAAACTACCTGCTACAGTTCTTGGTAGCGGTAATATGCCAATTTTGGATATGCGAAATCCGACTAAATAATGCTCATCAATCATTATTAACTGTATTATTAACGGCGATGTATTCATCGCCGTTTTTTGTATCACTCATACAAAGTTTGTTTGTAGCAGCCTCTTAATGCTTTTATGGCTTAATTAGCAATAAAGTTACTGCTAAATAAATTCTGCTGAAATTGGTTTTGGCATTAATTTTTGATGATTAAGGTATGCTTAGCACTTTGTTTTAGATATTAATAAATAATGCTTAAAATATTAAGGATGTTCGTTGAGTATTAATTACCCTATTACCAATTAATTTAATAATAGCTAACACTCATTTAAAACGCTTTTGATTCACAACAGTATTAACGGCTGCTAAATGAGGTTATAAACTTACTTTTGTATCATCATATATAAACCTAAGATGATTGCCTGTAACTGAGGTAATCGTTATACACGAGGAAATGTAAACATGTCAGGAATAACAGAGTTAGATCAATTATTACATGCTATGAGCCCTAAGTTATTGGACTCTGAGTTTGTATTTTGTACTGTAAAAGGCAAGTTAAATGACTATGCTGAGCTTGACCCTGTTGCGACATTTATTGAGTCAGAAGGTTTGACTTTAGTACTTGAAAAGTCAGTAGCAGAAAAAGCCGGTTTAGCCTTTGACGGTTCCTTTAGCCAAATAACATTAACAGTACATTCAAGTTTAGAAGCTGTTGGTTTAACGGCAGCCGTTGCAACAAAACTTGCCTCTAAGGGAATAAGCGCTAATGTCATCGCGGCTTATTATCATGATCATGTATTTGTACAAACCAGTAAAGCAGGTGAGGCCTTGTCTGCGTTACAGGAGTTTAGTGCTTAGCGTTGTTATTTTGCAGACTATTTTGCAGGTAAATGAGCACTAATAAATGACTGAGTTGGATGTAAGTGCTAATAGGTAATTGCGATTAACTGTGAATTTATAAGACCGATCAATTGACCCTTTAGTGTTGTCAATTGATCGGTATAGGCTTAAGTTCTAATTGCTTAGAAGTTAACGGTTACTTCATTTGAACATGCCGTTGATGCATCACAAACTTGGTAAATAAACTGACTAGCCGTTGTGCGACGTTCTTGGTCACGGTAGATACCGATATTTTCAACAGTGTCGATTTTTATTCCATTACGGAAGATATCGACCATATCGGCTGAAGTGCCTTCCCATGCAATATCGACACGTAAGCGACCCAAACGTGACTTGTATGAACGCTTCACTGTTGCTTCAATCATAGTTGATGAAACCGAAACAACAACCGTTTCAGAGCTACTTAAGCCTTCAGCATCTGTTACCGTTAGCATAACGTCATAGTTACCTGTTTCTGCGAACGTATGAACAGGGTTCTGTTCACTTGATACATTGCCATCGCCAAAGTTCCAATTCCAACTAACCATATCGTCATTTCTGTCGGTACTGTTGTCAGTAAAGCTTGCTGTTAAGCCTTCAGCTTCATAAGCAAAGCTAACTTCTGGTGCACTAGGTAGTACTTCACCAATACCTGTAATAGTGATTGCCCAGTTGTTTAGTGAGCCCGTGTCAGCAGCAGCATTATCGGAAACATTTAAGGTCCAATCACCTGTTGCTACTTCGCCGTTGAAAGCCGAAGAGCTGAAGGTTTTATCAAGGTCTTGCTCGCTACCACCCGATGCATTGTGTAATACCGCAGAAGTCCCCGTTGGAGATGTTAATGTTACGATTAAATCGCCAATCCAACTGTGTGTGATATTGACATAAATGTCAGATGCAAAAACGGTAAGGTCGTCTGCAACATTAATAACAGAAGTGATACCTTCAGCATTGTTATCTGGAATACTGATAACTTCATCATTTGTGTAAGTGAACTCGTTCAAACCTTCAGGGTTAACCATTAAGCTAACGCTTGCCGTTTTAACTAATTCGCCGCTTGTTGCTGTGACGGTAAAGTCATATTCACCCCATTGTGTTTCACTTGTTGTTGGCACAGTTAATTCAAATGATGTACCCGGTGTCGCAGTATCTGTTGACAATGTTGCACCAGCAAGTGGGCTAACTAATGTTAGGCTAACTTCGCCATCCCATTCCGCAATTGAGCCAACGTCAAAGCTATAAGTTGCCGTTTCGCCAACTTCAATTGTATTTGAATTTGGTGTCACTTTAAGCGTAAATCCAGGCGAAGGATCTGCATCGAGTAAAGCATTATGAATATTCAAGCGCTTACCCGAAACCGTTTTACCTTCTGTTGCTGGGTTGGCATCACCAGAATTCATCAATAACTCTTTTAGCTCAACTGCAGATAGTTCCGGGTTAACTGACAATACTAATGCCGCAGCACCTGCCACATGAGGCGTTGCCATTGATGTGCCGGTAAATGAAGAGTATCCGCCGCCAGGTACCGTTGACAGAACATTACGTGCTGGAGCAGCAATATCGACAGAAGTTAAACCGTACTGGGATGATGTGTACATAGCATCAGTATGGTTAGTTCCTGCAACAGCAAGAACACTGTCATGATCGTAGCTTGAAGGATAGCTAGGGCTAGCATCATTATCATAGCCACCATTGCCGGCCGCTGCGACAAATAAAATATTAGCATCAGAGGTTGCCGTAATGGCGTCATATAATGTTTGGCTAAACCCGCCACCACCCCAGCTGTTATTTAAAGTACTGACATCAACGTTGTGGTTGTTTTTTAAATCAACAAAGTAATCGATACAAGTTAACGCATCTGAGGTTGAGCCATCACCATTGCCATCCAAAAACTTACAACCAATAATAGAGACATTGTGGTTAACACCTGCAACGCCTACACCGTCATTACCTGTTGCGCCAATGGTGCCCGATACATGCGTACCATGACCGTTGTCGTCCATAGGATCACCACTATTGGTAATAGCATTAATACCATGAACATCATCAATAAAACCGTTGTTGTCATTATCGATACCGTCGCCCGCAATTTCACCTGGGTTTACCCACATGTTCGCAGTTAGGTCAGGGTGGTTGTAATCTACCCCGGTATCAATAACACCAACGACGACATCGCGGCTACCCGTAGAAATATCCCAAGCTTCAGGTGCATCAATATCTGCATCATCAACACCACCCGTTTGTCCTGTGTTATGCATGCCCCAAAGTTCATCAAAGCGTGCGTCATTAGGAACACCAGCTTTACTAACAATGTAGTCTGGCTCAGCATATAAAATTGCTGGGTTTTTACGCAACTTTTCAAGGGCATTTTTTACTGAAATGCCATCGAGTTTAAATTTAGCTAAGCGACCTTTACCTAAATTATTATATTTATCATCAATCTCATCGTTATTTAAATCTGATATTTTAGCGCGAACGGTATTACGTGCTGCTCGGCGATCAAGCTTAGAGGCATCACCCTTGTAAACAACAAGAATAGAATCTGATTTATAAGTAATGCTCTGCTTAGGGTTTAACTCTACAGATGCATTAGCTAACACTGGCAACAAGGCAAGTGTTAAGGCTGATAATTTTGCTTTCATATTTTGCTCCATTTTTATTTGATATTTTGAGTTTTTATTTTCCAGACCCGTAACGTTTATTGGTCTGTATATCGAGCTTTATTATTTTAATTTATAGGTCTATAGGATTACGCAACGCTATTACTTTAATCATAAAAATGTGCATCTGCCTATAAAAATGAGACAAACACGACTTTTTCATTACTAACTGGTGTGTTTTTACTCGTGATTACTACTTTTTTATTAGAATTTTAAAGCTAGTACTTTTTTACTAGTATTGCCTTGATGACTTTTGTTTTTGGTTGGTTTTATAGATTTTTATAATATGATTTCTCTGTAATGTATTGTTTATTATGGGTTTAGTTCAAATAGTAAAATAGGGTTATTTTTATTGTTTATAAAATAACGTAGAGTTTTTATTGCAACGTATTAACGCTGATTGCATTTATATTTAATGGTAGGTAACACGAGGTAGATCTAAGGTTTGGTGTGCGGTTTTGATACTTATTTTGTATAAATAGCCATAAATAACACTACTAAACTTATATCTACTAACAGTGTTATTAAATGTTTAAAACTAGATAAACCATCACATAAGTATGAATCAGTTAAGCGGAGTAACGTTAAATGTTAGCTTTGACCGTTAATGTTTAATAGCTCATTACAATATTATTTTAAGGTACGGTTTGTTTTTCTAATAATACGATTCGTTATTGTTGTTAAACACTATGGGAATACAAAACTCCACGGAAGGTAAGACATAGTCTACTTATCCACTAATAAACTTTGTAAGTTGTTCAAGCTTACATTAAATAAAAAATGGGATATATCGTGAAACTTAATAAATCAATGATCACTTGCGCTGTACTGATGGCATTAGGCTTAAATCAAACGGCTTTTGCAAATGAAGACACCAAACAAGAAAACGAAGCCGTTACTATTCAATCTGACATCATTGCGAATGCACAAGGTAATGTAATCGTTTTATCTCAAGACTCTAGATCGGGTGTTGGTGAAGGTAATGAAACATCCATATTTCAAGAAGGTGATGTAAACGGAACTGACTTCACTGTTATTGGTGATGGCAACATTGTCGAAATTGAACAAGTTGGTGCCGAAAATGTAGCCATTGGTACTTATACTGGCAATAATAACTTATTGTCGGTTTTACAAGATGGTGAGATTAATGAAACATCAAACAATGTTACAGGTAATGAAAATATTGTTGAGGTATCTCAGATCGGTGTTGGCTTTTTAGGTATTGGTAGTCGTGCAGTTAATGACGTTGTTGGTGATGGTAATGAAATTATTGTTGATCAGGGAGACGGCGGCCATTGGGCTATTAATGGTGAGTTAGTTGGTTCAAATAACAATGTTGAATTTGTGCAAGACGGTACCTGGAATGAAACCTATTTCAACAGTGTTACAGGTGATGGTAACGATCTTAAATCAGTACAAGACGGTTACTGGAACGTTGCAACAATTGATGTAATTGCTGGTAACGATAATGAACTTGATATTGAGCAAGAAGGCGATCGTAACAGAGTTACTATTGCTGCGATTGAAGGGGACGATAATGATGTTGCGATTGATCAAGAAGGCGACAGTAACAGCGCGGTATCTAATTTATTTACTGGTAATGATAACTCAGTTGATGTTGCACAAAATGGTGCTGATAACTTAGCAACATTTGAAGTTATTGGTGATGATAATGAGTTTAACTTTACGCAATCAGGTGATGGTAATATTAGTTATATGGGCACTTTAGGTCTTAATAACGAATATACTTCTTTACAAGTTGGTGACTTAAATGAAAGCCACATCGTGAACTTTAACGGTAACGATAATGATATTAATGTTACTCAAACAGGTTCTGAGAACGTTTTAGTATTAGAAGCTTCAGCTGATGATAATTCGTTAACTACAAGTGATAATGATATTGATGTACTTCAAAATGGCGAAGCCAACGATGCTGTAGTCGTATTAAGTACTATTCTTGATAGTAATGCTAACACCATAGATATCGTGCAAACAGGCGATGTTAACTCGTTAGATATTCTTGTGGAAGGCAGTAATCATCAAATAGATATTATGCAAGACGGTGAAGACAACCTAATCACCGGTGCTGATGGTGGTTCTATGTTAATTGGTGGCGCTAATATCGCATTTAACATCAGTCAAGTGGGTAATGGCAATATTGTTGAAGGATCATTTATTAGTGATTCAGGTTCTGTTTCAGTTACGCAAATGGGTGACTGGAATACTGCAGTAATCGTGCAACAGTAATTGTTCATTGAATATAAGTTAACTAGGGGCTTAAAGCCCCTTTTTATCTCTAATACTATGTCTAAAAATATTTCTGCATGGTTAATTACGCTGTGCTTGTTATTCACTTCTATGGGTCATGCGACT
Source organism: Cognaticolwellia aestuarii (assembly GCF_002000025.1). GTDB lineage: Bacteria > Pseudomonadota > Gammaproteobacteria > Enterobacterales > Alteromonadaceae > Cognaticolwellia > Cognaticolwellia aestuarii. The sequence continues at coordinate 178,828 of NZ_MUZV01000005.1, read as the reverse complement.
AGCGAAGTAGAAATTGGTGGTTTATTGCTTGATAACACCAAAAGTCGTTTGGGCCATGATTTTTACTTCCAATTTAGTCAACTATGGCGTGATATGCCAAAAACACAGGGTATAAACGTTCAGCTTATCGAGCATATTGTTCCTCGGGCAGGCACTAAACTCAGTCTTCTGCTTAATGGCCGAGTTATTTATGTTACATATTTCGGGCGTCGACAATCTCCGGTAAAAGAAAAAGTAGAGCAAGCCATATTTATTTTGATTGATGCCATGGCGAAAACTCAATACAGCCAAGATAGTATTGATATGGCAGAAAGTGGCTGGTAGTTATAGGTAATTATAAGGATAGTAGTAATGAAAAAATTCATTTTAATGGCTGTAGTTTGCATCTGCACTACTCATTATGCACAGGGTACCGAGTTAGTATATACGCCGATAAATCCTAGTTTTGGTGGTAGTGCACTAAATGGCAGCTTCTTATTAAGTAAAGCGCAAGGGCAAAATAAACATAAAGCAGAGTTGAGTGAAAAAAGCTTTGAAGAAAAAGTATCAGAGGCATTAGAGCGTGCAACACTGAGTGATATTGTCAGTAAATATAAAGATACAGTCTTGGGCGAAGATTCCAATGTAGATATTGGTGAGGATGCCTCATTTATTAGCGGTGATTATCAAATTGATATTGTGTCTGCTAACAGTGATACCATCACCATACAAATTACTGATTTATTGAGTAATAAAATTACGATTATTGAAATACCAAAGTTTGGATAAGCTCATGAGAAACATTATAATGTTAAGTCTTGTGAGCCTGTTGTCGGCTTGCAGTGCATTAGATAACGCTAGTAAGTTATTTCCTCCAGAGCAAACACTTGCAACAAAGATGGTGCCTTTAGAGAGCTTTAAAGAACTTAAAGCGCTACCTAAACCTAAAGGAGCTATACCTGTTTCAGTATATGCTTATCGTGATCAAACGGGACAATATAAACCGCAAGCAAATGTCAGCTCATTTTCTACAGCCGTTACGCAGGGAGCTACATCTATTTTAATGCAAGCCTTAAGTGACTCTGACTGGTTTTTACCTGTAGAGCGTGAAGGGCTGCAAAATGTATTAACAGAACGAAAAATTACTCGAGCTGCTCATCAAGCAAACAAAGCCACTGAAAATATCGAGTTACCTCCATTAACGACGGCAAAAATATTATTAGAAGGCGGTATTATTAGTTATGACTCTAACACCAGAACAGGCGGCTTTGGCGCAGAATATTTTGGTATCGGTGCCTCTGAGCTTTATCGTGAAGATCAAATAACTGTTTATATGCGCGCGGTTGATGTGCGAACAGGGCAAGTATTAGTTTCAGTGTCGACCAATAAAAAGGTATTGAGCCAAGAGGTACGTGCCGGCTTTTTCCGGTATGTTAGCTTTAAGCGCCTAGCTGAGGCAGAAGGCGGCTTTAGTGATAATGAGCCGATGCATGTTTGCGTACAACAAGCAATTGAAAAGGCAATTACAGAGTTAGTGATAAAAGGTATTGACCGAAAAGTATGGCGTGCTGATACTTAGTCATGTAAATACTTAAACTAGCAAAACAGAATAAGCTTAGTGTTGTGAACAAAAACTAAAAACTCAGTGATGATCACTGGCTTTTTAGTTTTATCGCTTATGGCGCTAATTGACCGCTGATATGTAATTTTGTGTGCGACTAATCAGCTCTATACGGTTACGTGAACTCGTCTTTCTAAAAATGCTATAAAGGTGAGTTTTTACCGTATTAGTACTTATATGCAACTGGTCGGCAATCTCTTTATTTTGAGCGCCTCTAGCAACGAGGCAAGCAATCATCTTTTCGCGTTTGGTAAGCGTCGTGAAAATAATATCATTATGCTCATCGATGGTTTGTATTTGTTTATTTTTAGTGGCTTGTAATAAATAGATTATGGCACTACTCATTGTTGATCGTTTAAACCAGAACTCTTGCCTGATAATGCAATCAAGCCCTTTGATGATAATATCTGGACGGTCATGTTTATAAAACACACCTTTCACAGAAGACAATAAAGCTGTTTTTTCACAAGTTAGGCCATTTGTTGCGTTAAATAGTATAGTGGTATTACTTGCTGCAAGTGCCGCAATGTTTGCTGGTAGGCCATTTTCTTCTTGGCACTCATCCAAGTCTATAAAGAGGTACTTAAACTCGAGTAGGCGAGATTTTTCGGGTATTTTCGATCCTAGTTCTATGCTAATATCACACGCTTTTATGAGGCAGGTAAATCTATTGTGTATTGCTAAGTGTGATGGCACTGCTGATGTTGGTGTAAGTACAAAGGCACGTAACCTTGTCATTTCCTTTGACATTTTTCTTTCTCCACATGGCAATCTCATAACAACCAACGAAGTGATAAAAGCATAATCAATGTACGCTATAAGTTGACTATATCTTTGCTGGTAGAAACTTGATTGTGAATTGAAATACACGTTAAATTTATCTAATTATTTCTCATAAAAAAATAATAAACACCCGAGTGTTACATTAAATTTACACATTGTTAACATAGCTTGTTAGTTCATATATGTCTAGCTTATAGTTTTTTATTTTATAGCCTTTTAATAGCAAATATTGGCTGTGCGAAGCTATTTTTAGTACGTGTTCATTTGGGCGATAATGTTTGACGTTGCGTATTATAATTTCTGGTTTCATTATGCATAACTTTATAGATTTAATTAATATTTTTGAGCGTAACTTCTTCCGAGAGTACAATACCCGTTTAGTTAAAGGGGCTGATGAACCCATTTACTTACCCGCTAACGAGCATTGTTCTTATCATCAAATAGTATTTGCTCACGGCTATTATGCCAGTGCACTTCATGAGATTTCGCATTGGTGCTTGGCAGGCGAGAAACGCCGATTATTAGAAGACTTTGGTTATTGGTATGTGCCTGACGGCCGAGATCAAAGCCAGCAAGAAGCATTTGAAAAAGTTGAAATCAAACCACAGGCAATTGAGTGGGCGCTTTGTGTTGCTGCAGGTAAGCACTTTGATGTATCTACTGATAATTTACTTGGCGATGGTAAGACTGACCGCTTTGCTTTTAAAGCCAAGGTTTTTCAACAGGTAGTTGATTATTTAGCGTCTGGTTTTCCTCGTGATGCCGAAACATTTATTGCCGCTTTGGCAGCATTTTATAATAAGCCATGGCCTTTAACTGCAGAGCATTTTAAATAGCGCAGAGCTTGTAATGCTGAAAATTAACGAGATATATTTATGAAACAATTCAAATTAGGTTTAGTGATAAACCCTATCGCAGGCATTGGCGGTAGCGTAGCATTAAAAGGCAGTGATGGTGTTGGGGTTGCTGAGCAAGCCATGGCACTTGGCGCTACGGCCAAGTCGAATGCCAGAGCATCATTAGCGTTAGAAATTCTTTTACCTTATAAAGATAATATGACTATTTATACCGTATCTAGTGATATGGGAGAAAGCACGGCAAAAGCATTAGGTTTTACCACACAAGTAGTGCATCAAGTTGAAAATGAAGTTACTACCGAACGCGATACCGAGCTAGCAGTAAAAGCACTTATCGATGAAGGTATTGATTTGTTGCTGTTTGCTGGTGGTGATGGCACCGCACGCAATGTTTGCCATATAGTTGATGATAAGTTCCCTGTGTTGGGTATTCCGGCCGGTTGTAAAATTCACTCGGGTGTATATGCCATTACACCCAAGGCGGCAGGTCGAGTCGTTGAGTTGATGATCACCAATCAATTAGTCAGCTTAACTGACGCTGATGTTATGGATATTGACGAAAGCTTATTTCGTGAAGGTATTGTCAAAGCAAAGCGGTTTGGTGAAATGCGTGTGCCATCAGAATTGCGTTATATTCAAGCGGTAAAGTCAGGTGGTAAAGAGTCTGATGAGCTGGTTTTACAAGATATTGCTGCTGATGTTATCGCAAAAATGGACGATGAGCTTTTTATAATTGGCTCCGGTTCAACTACCGCCTTTGTTATGGAAGAACTTGCGCTTGAAAATACTTTACTCGGCGTTGATGCTATATGCCAGCAAGCATTAATCGCGAGCGATTTAACTGAAGCTGACATATGGCAATTAATGCAGCCTTACAAACTAGGACAAGTTAAGTTAGTGATTACTTTGATTGGTGGTCAAGGTCACATCTTTGGTCGTGGTAATCAACAGTTAAGCCCGCGTATTATTCGTGCAATAAAAAAAGAAAATATTATGATCATTGCTACGAAAGCAAAATTGAATGCGTTGCAAGCACGTCCTTTAATCGCAGATACCGGGGACAGTGAGCTAGATATGGAACTATCGGGTTATTTACCGGTTATTACTGGCTATAATGACCAAGTACTTTACCCCGTAGCTAGCCCGCAATAATACTATCACAAAATTTAGATAAATTTTTGTAAATACATTGAACAGGTCACGAATCGATACGTGGCCACATAACGTTGGAATTGAATATGCAATTTGAAAACCTTACCGCGCTTTATCATTATTTAGATGAGCAAGTAGCGCAAGATGTTAGTGCTGATGAACTTTTTGCCGGCAGTTATTTAAGGGGCTTTATTAGTTTGGCGAGTAGCGAATACGGTGACGAGTCACAAGCCCTTAGCCAGCAATTAGCGGATAATATTAGTGAAAAGCTGCAAGCTGCGCGCACTGAACTGAATCCGCAAGACCGTCAGATAGTGCAAGATTATTGGTTGCATTTACAGCAAGCTTTTTCGGCTTAACTGCCTTTAGGTTGCTTTTATCTACAGCAGTTATTGATTTTACAGTAGCTGCTGCTTTGTTTTAAGTTAATCAAATTTACGACGAATAATATCGCGAATAATAAAGCGATTAGGTGCAAGATTAAATAATTGTTCATTGTTGAGTGGGTAGGGCGTACCACAAATATCTGCCGTTAAAATATCAGCTAACAACGGTGCAGTACAAAGTCCTCGGGCACCTAAACCTGTCATCATATAGAGGTTCTTAATCACAGGAGCTTGCTGGTCATAGCGCCAGCGTTTATCTTTACTTAAATGTTGATATTGTGCCTTGTGGGCTTCGATATCTGGCATAGCACCAACCATTGGCATGTGATCCGGTGTCATACAGCGTAAACGTGCTTTGCTACTAATAACATCACTGTTTTGCCATGTTGTTATGCCAGGTAAGCATTTCTCTATCATATCGAGGTTGTACTGATCTTCTTCTGGCTTGCTGTTGATATCAAAGCTATTTTTTTTGAATGTTGCTCCAATACAATGCAGGTTGTTATTTGCCGGTGTTAAATAGCCTTTATGGCAAATAACGGTTGATAGCTTGGCAATTTTTTCATTACTGGCCATGCTGCTGACCTGACCACGTACTGATGTTAATGGTAACTGCTTAATGATATTCAAAGGAATACCTTGAGCGCCACCACAATATATAAGCACCTCGGTGAGGTAGTTTTTACTCGTACTATGCATTAGCCACTTGCCATCAGTTTGCTGACTAATTTTATTAATTTTACAACCTGTTTCTATGCGCAGACGATTGCTCGATTCTGCGGCCTTAAATATTTGCTTTACTAATTGCGCAGGTGCAACCCAGCCGGCTTCAGGAAAGAATAAACCCCCATTATTTAAGGGGATACTCGCCTGTTTACTTGCCTGAGTTTCATCAATACTGGTAATTAAATTTTTTGGCCAAACGCCAGAGTTTGCGATGTGTTGTTGTCGAAGTGCCAGTGCCGGCTTATATGATATCTCTAGGAGTCCGCACCAGTCGTGATCAAAGTGAAATCCTTGTGTTTGAATATTTTTATAATAGGCTATAGCTTGCTTAAAAGCATGTTGATAAAACAGGCTAATATCATCAGCCTGTTGATGGATTAAAGGGTAAATTGCGCCAATATTATTACTCGATGCACCTTGGGCAACACTAAAGTCTTGGCAATATACTGTTACCTTAACGCCAGCATTTGTTAAGGCGTAAGCTGCACATGCAGAAGCGATGCCACCGCCAATAATACTAACATGTTGGGGCTTAGCAATGACGGCTCGTTGTTGATAGCCTTTGCCTGAGTTTGGATTTTGTTGAAATACTGCGCTTAGCATTTCATTTTTTTTACCTTTTGCTTGACGTTTTTCTACTCGAAAGCCAGTGGCAATTAACAGTCGTCTTACTTTTCCAGATACAGTGAAAGTCGCTAACGTTGCTTGTTCTTTGGATAGTCGAGCGACTTGTTTAAAGAGCCCCTCATGCCACATTTCAGGATTTTTTTCAGGCGAAAAACCATCAAGAAACCAAGCGTCAATCATGGCTTGGTTGTACGGTTTTTCTTTTGCATTTAGCGATGCTAAGCCTTCAGTGGCATCGTTAAATATTAATTCTAAACTTACTAAACCATCAAGAAACGTCAAGTTAACGTTATTGCTTGGCGCTTCTGGGTATTGCGCAATTAGTTGCTGGCTAAAATGTTTTAGCTGTGGCAAAGCATTTAATGACTGTATCAGCTGCTGTTTCGTTAATGGATACTTTTCAACACTAATAAAGTGCAATCTGCTTTTTGTCGAGTTGTCGGTATTTGGTTGGTTTTGCTCCTGTTGTAACCGATGAAATAGCTCAAGGGTAAGTAAAAAATTTAAGCCCGTGCCAAAACCGGTTTCTGCAATGACAAAACGCTCAGGGCATTTTGCTAATCTTGCGCTAATATTATTGCCATCAATAAATACGCACTCACTTTGGCTGGTACCCTGATTCGTATCAAAATAAATATCATTAAATTGCTCAGAATAAGGTGAACCGTCATTTTGAAAGGTAATATTTGTTTGATTAGTCACAATATTTAATGTCTTTTAGTTGTTGTTAGGGTCAAAAAAAGGTTATTTTACCGCGTATTACAGAGCTCTGTCATAAAAATGAAAAAATTCAGTGTACAAGTGTACGCTGGACAGACCAGTATAGGGGGCAAAATTATGTATGATACGCCCAGATTTTTAATTGAATATGGTTATTTAAATGAAACGTGTAGTTATCACCGGATTAGGCATTGTATCAAGTATTGGTAATGATGCAGAAGAAGTATTAGCGTCATTACAAACAGGACGTTCAGGTATCACTCGCTCTGAGAGCTTTGCTGAGAAAGGTTTACGTAGCCAAGTTTGGGGCAAGCCTGAAATTGAAGTCAAAGACCACATTGACCGCAAAGCTTTACGCTTTATGGGCGAAGCTTCAGCTTATGCTTATATAGCCATGGATCAAGCAATTAAAGATTCAAAATTAACCCCTGAGCAAGTATCTAATTTCCGTACCGGAATTGTTGCTGGCTCTGGCGGCGCTTCTTCAGAAAACGTAGTTAATTCAGCAGACACATTACGTGAAAAAGGCGTTAAACGTGTTGGTCCTTATGCCGTTCCAAAAACCATGTCGAGCACAATCTCTGCGTGTTTAGCAACACCATTTAAAATTTTAGGCGTTAACTATTCTATTAGTTCAGCCTGTGCAACTAGTGCACATTGTATCGGTCATGCTGCTGAGCTTATTCAACTTGGTAAGCAAGATGTGGTATTTGCTGGCGGTGGTGAAGAAGTTCATTGGTCACTTGCGATGATGTTTGACGGTATGGGCGCATTATCTTCTAAATACAACGATACACCAGAGCAAGCCTCACGTACTTATGATGCAGACCGAGATGGTTTTGTTATTTCTGGTGGCGGCGGCATGGTTGTTGTTGAAGAGCTGGAACATGCATTAGCACGTGGCGCACATATATATGCTGAAATTGTGGGTTACGGCGCAACGTCAGATGGTTACGATATGGTAGCTCCAAGTGGTGAAGGCGCTATTCGTTGTATGCAACAAGCTATGCAAGGTGTTGATGCAAAAGTAGATTACTTAAATACACATGGAACATCAACGCCAGTTGGCGATGTAAAAGAGCTGGGAGCAATTCAAGCAGTATTTGGTGATGACTCTCCGGCGATCAGTGCAACAAAAGCAATGACAGGTCATGCTTTAGGTGCTGCTGGCGTTCATGAAGCTATATTTTCATTATTGATGATGGAAAATAACTTTGTTGCACCTTCTGTTAATATCAATACCTTAGATGAGAAAGCTGAAGGTTTAGATATTGTTACTGAAAAGCGTGACATGGAACTTAATTTAGTAATGTCAAATAGCTTTGGCTTTGGCGGCACTAATGCAACATTGGTTATGCAAAAATATAAAGCTTAACATTCTGTATGGATAATTTTTCCATCGTTGAATTATTGGGTAATTAAATTTGCTCTATCAAAAAAGCCGCTAATATTAGCGGCTTTTTGTCTTTCTGGTTTTCTTAATCATTTATGGCTTAAGGAACTGTGCCTTAGGAATTATGGCTAAAGTATTATAGAAACAAGTTAAATTAGCCTTTAAGTGATATTCTTTTTATCGTCGAACTTAGCTACAATGCTTACCTTGTCTGTTATTGATTACGTATGCTTATCATGCCTCATTGTATTATTGAATATTCTGCAAAAATTACCGAAACACTACCGGTAGAACAATTAACACACGCTGTTTATAAGGGCGCTAATCAAAGTGAATTATTTAGCGCTACTGATATTAAGGTGCGTGCATGTGCTTATGATGATTTTTATTTACCTGGCGCAGAGCAAGTATTTGTCCACGTGAACTTAAAAATATTATCCGGACGTGATTTGTCACAACGAAAAAGTTTGGCAACAAGTGTTAGCAATCAACTTGAGCGCTTAGGTATCGAAAACGCTGTCATTTCAGTTGAAGTTACGGCTATTGAAAAAGAAAGTTATGTAAAAAAAGTGACTACAAGTGCGTAACAAATTTTCTTAGGCGCAATGCGGAAAACTTCAAATGAATATTTTTTATGACGAAAACATGCCTTTTGCGGCAGAGTTTTTTGCTGACTTGGGTGACTTGACGGCATTTTCTGGCCGCCATTTATCAGCAATCGATGTTAGTTCTGCTGACGTGTTGCTCGTGCGCTCAATTACGCAAGTTAATGAAGCACTACTGCAGAGTAATAAAGGCTTAAAATTTGTTGGCACTGCGACTATTGGTGTTGATCATATTGATCAAAATTACTTAGCTTCACGGGCAATTAACTTTCACTCTGCTCCTGGTTGTAATGCTATATCTGTAGCTGAGTATGTACTAAGTGCCATGGTTGTATTAGCTGAACGACACCTTCTAAGTTTGTCTGAACTGACCGTAGGTATTGTTGGTGCAGGTAATACCGGCTCTCGATTAAGCGAAAAATTAAACGCATTGAATATTAAACACGTACTGTGTGATCCTTTGTTAGCAGAAAAGCCTACGGATAAGCGAGATTTTGTTTCGCTTGAGCAGGCTTTAACATGCGACGTAGTCTCATTACACGTGCCATTAACACGTGAAGGAAAACACCCGACATACCACTTATTAGATGCCCAACGTTTAAGTCAATTTAGTGAGCAACAAATATTGATTAATGCTTGTCGTGGTGAAGTTATTGACAACTCAGCCTTATTAGCGATGAAGCAGCAAGGACATGCATTAAAGCTTGTGCTTGATGTCTGGGAAAATGAACCTAATATTCTCACTGACTTGATAGCTTATTGTGAAATCAGTACGGCACATATTGCTGGTTATAGCTTAGAAGGAAAAGCTCGTGGCACTGAAATACTCTATCGGGCATTATGTCAACAGCTCGATATTACACCAAATAAACAGCTAACAGACTTTTTACCTTTACCAACGATAAGTAAGGTGGAAATTAAACATAAGTTTGATGAAATACTGCTAAACCAGCTGGTAAAAATGGTATACGATGTCAGACGAGACGATGCAATTTTTCGTCAACAAATTAGTATCCAAGGATTTGACCATATTCGTAAAACTTACCCGACTCGCCGGGAGTTTTCTGCGATTACCGTCGACTTGGATCGCGCGTTGAGCTCAGATGTGCCACATCAGCTTGGCTTCAATAATAAAACTGGATAAAAGAGAGAGGATCATGGCACAGAAATTTGATGTTTGCGTACTAGGTGCAACAGGTTTAGTGGGTAAAACAATTATTGAAATATTAGAACAACGTGATTTTCCAATTAACAAGCTCTACCCGCTAGCAAGTGCTCGCTCAGCCGGTGAGTTTATTGAGTTTAATGGTGAAAGCATTGAAGTTTTAGATGCTGATAATTTTGATTGGAGCCAAGCGCAAATTGGCTTCTTTTCAGCTGGCGGTGCAACGTCAGCAAAATACGCCCCAATTGCTGGTGACGCAGGTTGTATTGTTATTGATAATACTTCAGAGTTTCGCTACGACGCAGATATTCCATTAGTGGTACCAGAAGTTAATCCGCATGCCCTTGCTGAATATCGTAATCGTAATATTATTGCTAACCCAAATTGTTCAACAATCCAAATGATGGTGGCACTAAAGCCAATTTATGATGCTGTAGGTATATCAAGAGTAAATGTTAGCACTTACCAATCAGTTTCTGGGGGTGGTAAAGCCGCGATGGATGAATTAGCAAAACAAACCGCTGACTTGTTATGTGGCAAACCAGTTGAGTCAAAAAACTTCTCTCGTCAAATTGCTTTCAATGTTATTCCACAAATTGATGTCTTTCTTGAAAATGGCTACACCAAAGAAGAAATGAAAATGGTGTGGGAAACACAAAAAATACTGGGTGATGATACCGTGTTAGTTAACCCAACGGCTGTGAGAGTCCCTGTATTCTTCGGTCATGGTGAATCTTTGCATATTGAAACTAATTCACCTATTTCTGCTGAAGAAGTTAAAGCATTATTGAGTGATTCACCGGGGTTAGTGGTTTGTCATAATGATGAAGACTTCCCGACTCAAATTAGTGACGCCAGTGGCAAAGATGAAACTTTTGTTGGTCGAATTCGAGAAGATATTAGTCACAATAGTGGTATTAATATGTGGATTGTTGCTGATAACGTTCGAAAGGGTGCTGCAACCAATAGTGTTCAAATTGCAGAGTTATTAATCAAAGATCATCTTTCTGAATACTAATTACTGTTAAACCACAGATTTATTAAAGAAAAATGAAAACCCGTCGTTATAATAAGCGACGGGTTTTTTGTTTTGTTTTATCGCTAATTTAGCTTATATTAAACTAACGTTATGGTAAGTATTGTCACGGCAATTTGATAACATAGTGAAAATCTAGAGAATATTTAACCAAGTTCATCAAAGTAATTATTAATAATTGGAATAATCTTTGCTTTACAATCTCCTGACTTGGCCCCGTCAATGTATTGGCGAATCATTATTATAAATAGGAAGTTTTTAATGCAACAATTCTTACGCCTGTGCCTATGGCAGGTACTTATTATTAGCATTAGCTGTTTTAGTATGCCTATTTCTGCTGAAGATGGCGGTATACGTATCCGTGGCCCTAAATCAACAGATGCCTTTCCTTATGACCGTTATGGCCCGATTACGGGTAATGATACCTTATGGAATATCGCCCTTAAAGTACGCCCTGATCCTCGTTTATCTGTTTATCAAGTCATGCAAGCTTTATTTGAAAACAACCCTGATGCTTTTAAAGATAGTAATTTGAACCACATGATCAACGGGCAATATTTAAAGATCCCATCAATTGAAGCGATGAGAGCAATTAGTACTGAGAATGCTCAGAAAAAATCACGTAGTGATGATAAAGCCTGGCAAAAGAAAGTAGTAAAAGTTGTAAGTAAAAAAGCTAAAACACCAGAAGAAGCGTCGGTAAATAAAAAAGATTTAGATGCGGCTAAATCAGAGATTAATGTTCAACTAAAAGCTATTGATACGACTCAACAACAAAGGTTAGCAACCATCCAAAATGATGTTTTAGACTCTATTGATGGTTTACAAAGTTTATTAAAAGAAAATGAAGCATTGCGTAAGCGTTTAGGCAGTTTTAATGAACAGCTTGATGTTATGCAAAATGAAGTCGCGAAAAGCAAAGAAATCAAACTGCAGATGGATAACATGATAGCGCTGCAGCAGGCCTTATTAGCAAAAGCAGAAGCAAGAGAGCAGGCATTATTACTAGAGCAGCAAAAAGCAGAGCTTGAAGGCAATAGTATTATGTCAAGTTCTTGGTTTATCGCTTTAATGGCGACCTTACCAGCAATTTTGGTGTTGGCGTTAATTGCTATTTTATTACGACGCAGATCAAACAAAGATAATGATGCTAAGCCAGCATCGACGAAAAAAGAAAAACTTACTGAGCAAGAGCCTGAGGCTAGTGTTGAAGCTGCTGAAGAGCCGAAAACGGCCGATAACGAATTATCTTTAGAAGATGATGTATCATTGGATAGCGAGCTATCGCTTGATGATGAGTTATCAATAGACTTGTCTGAATCAGATGATGAACAAGATGACTTGTTTTCAGATGACTTAAGTTCACTTGATGATGAGTTACTCGATGATGATGTGATTCAACTCGACGATGATCTTGCTGACTTAGATGATCTTGAAGATATTTCTTTAGATGATGATTTAGAGACGTTGGCACTAGATGAAGATATTGTTGAGAGTGATGCTCTAGAAGGTGGCCAGTTAGACCAAAGTGATTTAGATTCTTTGTTCGCAGGTTTAGAGGATGAACCGAATGATAGCGACGACACTATTGATATACTTGATAGTGATCTTGTTGAACAAGGCGATCTAGATAGCCTTTTGTCTGAAAATTCTGACGATGACCTTGTCGTGAGTGAAGACGAAGATCTGATGAATAAACCTGAGGATATCGACGCATTGCTAGATGCTTCAGCAGAAGAGAATACTGATGTTTCAGATCCTGATGACATTGACGCATTGCTAGATGCTTCAGTAGAAGAAAATAAGGACGTAACAGATCCCGATGACATCGACGCATTGCTAGATGCTTCAGTGGAAGAAAAGAAGGAAGTAACAGATCCCGATGATATTGACGCATTGCTAGATGCTTCAGTAGAAGAAAATAAGGACGTAACAGATCCCGATGACATTGACGCATTGCTAGATGCTTCAGTAGAAGAAAATAAGGACGTAACAGATCCCGATGACATTGACGCATTGCTAGATGCTTCAGTAGAAGAAAATAAGGACGTAACAGATCCTGATGATATTGACGCGCTGTTAGATGCTTCAATGGAAGAAAAAACTGACGTTTCAGACCCAGATGATATTGACGCATTGTTAGACTCAATAAATGGAGCAGATAATGCACCAGAGCCAAAGCCAGAAGCTACAGCAGGTGAAGACGTCGTTGAAGATGCCAATGACAATGTTGACGTTGCAGACCCAGATGATATTGACGCGCTGTTAGAGTCAATAAATGCTGCAGATGATGCACCAGAGCCAGAAGCTACCGCAGATGAAGACGCCAATGACAATGTTGATGTTGCAGACCCCGATGATATTGACGCACTATTAGATTCAATAAATGGAGCAGATGATGCACCAGATCTAGGGGCAGAAGCAACCACAGATAACGATGCTGTTGAAGATGACAATGTTGACGTTGCAGACCCAGATGATATTGACGCACTGTTAGATTCAATAAATGCTGCAGATGATGCACCAGAGTCAGAGCCAGAAGCTACCGCAGATGAAGACGCAGTTGAATATGCCAATGACAATGTTGACGTTGCAGACCCAGATGATATTGACGCGCTGTTAGATTCAATAAATGCTGCAGATGATGCACCAGAGTCAGAGCCAGAAGCTACCGCAGATGAAGACGCAGTTGAATATGCCAATGACAACGTTGCAGACCCAGATGATATTGACGCGCTGTTAGAGTCAATAAATGGAGCAGATGATGCCCCAGAGCCAGAAGCAACCACAGATAACGATGCTGTTGAAGATGCCAATGACAATGATGACGTTGCAGACCCAGATGATATTGACGCGCTGTTAGATTCAATAAATGCTGCAGATGATGCACCAGAGCCAGAAGCAACCACAGATAACGATGCTGTTGAAGATGCCAATGATGACGTTGCAGACCCAGATGATATTGACGCGCTGTTAGATTCAATAAATGCTGCAGATGATGCACCAGAGCCAGAGTCAGAGCCAGAAGCTACCGCAGATGAAGACGCAGTTGAAGATGCCAATGACAATGTTGACGTTGCAGACCCTGACGATATTGACGCACTATTAGATTCAATAAATGCTGCTGATGATGCACCAGAGCCAGAAGTTACCGCAGATGAAGAAGCTAATGAAGATGCAAATGTTGACGTTGCAGACCCAGATGATATTGACGCACTATTAGATTCAATAAATGGAGCAGATGATGCCCCAGAGTCAGAAACCACAGTAACTAAAAATGCAGAAGCGGAAGATATTACAGAGACAGGTAACGAAAGTTCTGCTGATGAAAGTACTGAGGATGAAAATACTGAGCTTATTAATAACTTTAGTGATGAATATGTAAAATCTTTTATTGATGCAGACTTTAGCGAGCTATTAGATGAATTTGTTGATGAGTCGGAAGTTAGCCAAGACAGTGATACGCCGGATAGCCAGAGTAATGCCGATGACGGTGAAGCCATTTCAGACGACTTTGATATTGATGCATTAATTGACGAAGTCAATGACACTGCTCAAATCAATGAGGAGGAACCTCTAGATATTGGTGATGACCTACTTGATACTGAAATTACAGATGATGAACTGCTAAGTGTAGATACTGAAAATGAATCGATAGAAAATACGACCGATAATATTGATGAGGAAACCTTACAAGCATTATCTGGAGATTTTGATGAGTCAACCTTGTCGCAGCTGTTAAACGATGAAAAAGAAGTCGATTCTATGATCGAGCTGTCGCCTGATTTTACCGACAGTAATGTTTTAGCTGATTTATTAGCAGAAGATGGCTATGTCGATGAGCAAGCCGGTATTGATTCGAGTAAAAAAGAAAACAAAGATGTAGTTGATGGTATTAAAGAGCTTGATAACTTAGATTTTGATGATTTATTAGCGAATATCGAAGAAGAAACGAGTACATCGAGTAACGAAGCATTTGAGTTTAGCGAAAACTTTGATATTGGCGATGATTTCGATAGCGATATTGTCGAAGAAAATGCAGCAGAAGACAGTGAAGCTGATGATAACAATAGCGAAAAAGACTTTATCTCGGTAGATTCACTATTGTCTGACAGCTTATTGGATGGCAAGCCTACTGAACCTTACGAGAAAACGAATATTGATGTAGGACTGGGTGAGTTTCCTGAATTTTCAGGCAACATTACCGAAGATGATATTGACGATGATGATAATGGCATCGCAGCTAAATTGGATCTAGCAAAAGTTTATCTCGAAATTGGTGACAATGAGAATGCTGAAGTGATTCTTCTTGATGTTGTTAAACAAGGTGATGCACAGCAGCAATTTGATGCTCAACAATTATTAGATAATATAAATTAATCTAGCTCAGTCATTAGATAAAAAGGCGGCACGTTGCCGCTTTTTTTAATGCTTTTTTATTATTATTTCATAGTGACTTGGTAAAAAAGCTTAAAATAATGGATAATGCCAACACCTTAGCAGTGGAGGATAAAATGCGTTACGCTTTAGGCATAGAATACGACGGCAGTAATTACTATGGTTGGCAAAGACAAAAGAACGTTATTAGTGTGCAAGAGTCACTAGAGAAGGCGTTATCTAAAATAGCCAATGAGCCGATAGAGGTGGTGTGCGCAGGCAGAACCGATACCGGTGTTAATGCGACGAATCAAGTTGTTCATTTTAACACCGATAAAGTTCGAAAAGATGTGGCATGGACGTTAGGTGTTAATACCAATTTACCAAAAGATATCGCGGTATCTTGGGTGAAAGAGGTCAATGAAGACTTTCATGCACGCTTTAGCGCAACAGCAAGACGTTATCGTTATATTATTAATAATAGCCGTTTACGCTCAGCGATTTTAAGCTCTGGTATTAGCTTTTGTCATTACCCACTTAATGAAAACTTAATGCATCAAGCTGCTCAGTATTTAGTTGGTCGTCATGACTTTACTTCATTCAGAACCGTACACTGTCAATCTCACTCACCGATACGTACGCTATATCATTGTAATGTCTCTCGCCAAGGTGAGTTTGTTATTATTGACGTTAAAGGCAATGCGTTTTTACACCATATGGTGAGAAACATTGCAGGCAGTTTGATGAAAGTTGGCCAAGAACTTAAGCCAGTGAGTTGGATTAATGAAGTGCTAGAGGCAAAGAACCGCTGTGTGGCAGGCATTACAGCTCCCTCAGCTGGATTATACTTTGTTGATGTGGATTACCCTGAAGAGTTTGGTATTCCCAAGCGTAGCCCAGGACCATTGTTTCTACTATAATCAGCCATAACCAAGAAAACAGACCAGTTTTTCCTATAATTGTATAGGTGTTCTATGGTCTAATTCAAAGTTATATATGTGAATAGTAAAATTTTATATTCAGTGATTGTATTTTGAACAATTATTGAATTTCTCGTGCATAGGCAAAAAATATATTATGAGCTGGATTGAAAAAATTCTCCCAAAAGCAAAGTCGACACAAAAAAGAAATATTCCGGAAGGTGTTTGGAGTAAGTGTACTAGCTGTAACGCGGTTCTATATAAAGTTGAGTTAGACCGACAAATGTCGGTTTGTCCAAAGTGTGATCATCATATGCGCATTTCTGCGCGTAAACGTATTGATGGCTTTCTTGACCAAGGTGAACGCGTTGAGTTAGGTGAAGAGTTTGAAGCGCAAGACATTCTTAAGTTTAAAGACTCTAAACGCTATAAAGATCGTATCTCTGCAGCGCAAAAAAGTACCGGTGAAAAAGATGCTTTAGTTGTTATGAGAGGTGAACTTCATGGGCAACCGATCGTTGTTGCTGCATTTGAGTTTGCTTTTTTAGGCGGTTCAATGGCTTCGGTTGTTGGTGCGCGCTTTGTTAAAGGTGTTGAATACTGCTTAGAACATAACTTACCTTTTGTCTGCTTTTCAGCCAGTGGTGGTGCACGTATGCAAGAAGCATTATTTTCATTAATGCAAATGGCAAAAACCAGTGCTGCATTAGCAAAAATGAGTGAAAAAGGCCTACCTTATGTCTCAGTATTAACCGATCCTACCATGGGTGGCGTTTCAGCAAGTCTAGCTATGCTTGGCGATATTAACGTTGCTGAGCCTAAGGCTTTAATTGGTTTTGCTGGACCACGAGTTATCGAACAAACTGTACGTGAAAAGCTACCTGAAGGTTTTCAGCGCAGTGAGTTTTTGAAAGAAAAAGGCGCAATAGATTTAATTGTAGATCGCCGTGAAATGCGTAGCACTTTAGCACGTATGCTTGCAAAATTTATGGGACAAGATAGCCCAACACCATAACGGTAAATTCATGTCAAAAATGATTAAAGGCCATTCATTTAAGAGCAATCTTACTGAGTGGCTTTCTTATTTAGAAAGTATCCATTCGGTTGAAATTGATCTGGGTTTAGCACGTATTAGTGCCGTGGCAGAAAAACTCAATATTCATTTTGCTAACTCAACAGTGATCACCGTTGCCGGTACAAACGGCAAAGGCACAACCTGTGCATTTTTAGAAAATGCATTTTTAGCGCAAAACCTAACTTGTGCGGTTTACTCTTCACCACATATAGAGCGCTTTAATGAACGTTTACGGATTGATCGCTGTGAAGTTGATGACAATGCTATCGTTAATGCGTTTGAAGCCATAGAGCTTATTCGCGGTGATATAACGTTAACATATTATGAATACACAACGTTGGCGGCCTTCATTGTGCTAATGGCTGAACAGCCTGATGTTATTATTTTAGAAGTGGGTTTAGGTGGACGTTTAGATGCGACCAATATTATTGATGCAGATATTGCTGTAATTACCACTATTGACTTAGATCATCAGGCATTTTTAGGTGATACGCGAGAGGCTATTGGCTTTGAGAAAGCGGGCATTATGCGAAGTAATAAGCCTGTGGTTATTGGCGATGTAGTGCCGCCTAAATCATTAGCCGTTCACGCTGATAATATTGCCGCTAAGGCATTTTTTCGTGAACAGAGCTTTACTGTTGCACTAAGCGACAATGGCGTCGATTGGTCTTGGTCTAGTGAGCAAAATTACTTCACGGCACTCAATGCTTGCCATATCCCACAAGATAATGTCTCAACGGCAATTATGGTGTTAGAGATTTTGACAGACAAACTTGCCCTATCGCTCGATAGTCAGTTTTTAAATCAAATTATCGCCGAAACTAAAGTTGCAGGGAGGATGGAGAAGTTCAGCATTGACGGCGATGTTATTTTAGATGTTGGTCATAACCCACAAGCGTCGCGATACCTAGCTGCTAAGTTACATGAACTTAATTATCCTAAGGTCCATGCCGTACTGGGCATGTTAGCTGATAAAGACATTACTAATACCGTGGCTGCTTTACTACCTGAAGTTGGGCATTGGTATTTAGGTAGCCTTGATGTTGCTCGGGGTTGCAAGGCAGAAGAAATTGCTAAGCACTTGCTAATAAACCCAAGTAAGGTGAATTGTTTTGACAATGTCTCTCAGGCATTTAAAATGGCTAAACAAAATGCAAAAGCAACTGATCTTGTTCTGGTTTTCGGATCTTTTCACACGGTTGCTGAAATAAGACGTTTATTAGTTTAATCTCAGCTCGGGTCAACGGGGTTTATAACCCGTTGACTTATAGTGTTATAGGCTAAATTACTCACGGTATTATTAAAGTAAAAGATTAACAAAAGCGCAACTATGACATCGAGGCGCTTAGCAAGGCACTTTTACAAACCAATAGCTATTGGGCATGAAAATAATATTGATAGGCGTTTAAATAGCATTATGGGTAAAGTAGCTTAACCCGAACTGGGGTTAGTTTAGCAAAGTTTGGAGTATATTTTGTCTACACCGTTTCAAAATCGTTTAGTTGGTACCATTATTGTTGCTGCTGTCGCTATTATATTTTTACCTGATGTTCTTGATGGTGACAAAAAAACTTATCAAGATAACTTTGAAACGATCCCAAAAGCCCCTAAGGTAGATTTTCCTCCAGCAAATAAAGCATTTCCACAGCAGAAGCTCAGTAAATTACCTAAGGAAGTAATTTCTGATGATGTTGCTCTGGACTTTGGTGGCGCTCTTGATGCTAGTAAAGCACTCACTGAAAAGGGGATAACGGTTTCAACTTTGGATAAAGAACCATCATTTACCGCCGATTCCACTCAAGCAGAGACAAAAAAAACGCTAGACTTAGTGGCAAAAAAAGTACCGAGTACCGCAGTACCTAAACAGGCTTGGGTTATTCAATTAGGCAGCTTTCGTCATCAAAATAATGTTGACGACTTGGTCAGTAAGTTGAAAAAACAGGGCTATACAGCCTTTACTAAACCAATTAAAACCAAAAACGGTAAGTTGACCAAAGTTTTTGTTGGCCCTGAGTTGATAAAATCATCCTTAGAAGAAAAACTTCCAGCATTGAAAAAGTTGACAAATGTGCAAGGAAAAGTTGCACGTTTTTACCCGACTAAATAATAAAATCATTAGCAAACTCTATCAGGCTTCTGGTAGAATGCGCGCCACTAATCAATGAGAAAATTCGATTTATGGTTTGGATAGATTATGCCATTTTGGCAGTCATTGGCATTTCAGCTTTAATAAGCTTAGTGCGAGGCTTTGTCAAAGAAGCTGTTTCCTTAATTGTCTGGATCAGTGCCTTTTTTGTCGCAAGTAGCTTCTATTTAAACTTGTCGACCCTACTAACTAATATTTCCGATCAACTACTGCGTAATGCGGCCTCGATTGCTATTTTATTTATCTGCACTTTAATCTTAGGCGCACTCGTTAATTATATTATTGGTCAACTTGTTAGCAAAACAGGTTTATCAGGCACCGACAGAATGCTTGGTATCGTATTTGGTGCTTTAAGAGGTATTTTGATCACTGCGGCTATATTATTTTTTATGGATGCATTTACGCCCGCTTCTTCGCGAATATGGTGGCAAAATTCTCAATTGATTCCAGAATTTACATTAATAGTTGAATGGTTTTTTGAGTACCTCAAACAATCATCAAGTTTTTTAACTTAGTATTTAAACTTAGTTCGTCGGAGAGTAAGTTCATGTGTGGTATTGTTGGTATTGTCGGTAAAACACCCGTTGGTCAGGCATTATATGATGGTTTAACGGTGTTACAACATCGCGGTCAAGATGCAGCAGGTATTGTGACTATTCACGATAATACCTTTAGATTACGTAAAGGTAATGGCCTAGTGAAAGATGTTTTTCATACGCGCCATATGTTACGTCTACAAGGGAATATTGGCATTGGTCATATTCGTTATCCTACTGCAGGTACATCAAGTTCATCAGAAGCTCAGCCTTTTTATGCAAACTCGCCGTTTGGTATTTCTTTAGCGCATAATGGTAACTTAACCAATGCAGATGAATTAAAGCTTTGGCTTAATACCGAGGCACGTCGTCATGTTAATACAACTTCTGATTCTGAGTTACTGCTTAATATTTTAGGTCATGAGTTACAAAGCTCAGATCAACAAACACTTGATCCAAGTGATATTTTTACTGCCATAAGTAACGTTCATAAACGTGTTCGTGGGGCTTATGCAACTGTAGCCTTAATCATCGGCTATGGCATGGTAGCATTTCGTGATCCTAATGGCATTCGACCTTTAGTGTTTGGTAAGCGTGAAACCGCTACGGGCATTGAGTACATGGTCGCTTCTGAGTCAGTAGCTCTTGATGCTAACGAGTTTGAATTTGTGCGTGATGTTGCACCTGGTGAAGCTATTTTCTTTACTGAGTCAGGTAAAATTCATAGTCAGCAATGCGCAGAAAATCCAACTTTCCATCCGTGTATTTTTGAGTATGTTTACTTTGCTCGTCCAGATTCATCAATTGATAAGATTTCTGTTTATGGCTCGCGCGTTGATATGGGGAAAAAACTAGGCGACAAAATTGCCAAAGAGTGGGATGACATAGATATTGATGTGGTTATTCCTATTCCTGAAACCTCATGTGATACCGCCCTAGAAATTGCTCGTCACCTTAATATTCCATATCGCCAAGGCTTTGTAAAAAATCGCTATATTGGTCGTACTTTTATTATGCCAGGGCAAGAACAACGTAAAAAATCTGTGCGTCGTAAACTTAATGCTATTACTGCGGAATTTGTTGGAAAAAATGTACTGCTTGTTGATGACTCTATTGTTCGCGGTACAACATCAGGACAAATTATCGAAATGGCACGAGCTGCTGGCGCTAAAAAAGTGTATTTTGCTTCTGCAGCACCAGAAATTCGTTTCCCTAATGTTTATGGTATTGATATGCCAAGCGCTAACGAATTGATTGCTCACGGCAGAGAGCTTGATGATATTTGTCAGTTAATTGGGGCTGATAAATTAATTTTTCAAACATTAGAAGATTTAGTTGCTGCGGTTTCAACAGCAAATCCAGACATTACTGAATTTGAAACATCAGTATTCAATGGCGAATATGTCACTAAAGATATTGATCAAGGTTATTTAGATCGATTAGACGCAATGCGTAATAACGAAACGAAAGAAACCTCAGACAAAAATGCTGATTCAATTATTGATATGCATAACGAAGGTGCTGAATAACTTATTAAAACTCAGTATTTTTAAATAAAAAAACCGCTAATTCAGCGGTTTTTTTTATTATGTTTTTCAGTTAACTTATGTATTCGACACCTAAACCAGAGTTAAAAACAATTGCACTTGCTGCCATCAGCGCCACAATAAGTACTAAGCCACAAGTGACCACTGAACTAGAATAAATAAAGCCTTTTTCTTCAGGAATATTCATCATGATCGGCACCCCTGAATAAAGCAAATATACCGAATAACATAGCGCAGCGAGCCCAGCGAGTACTACAAACCAAAGTACGGGGAATAAGGCTGTTAGTCCCACCATCAATAAAGGTGTCGCAGCATAGGCGGCTAATTCTAAAGATTGAGTAAAGTCAGGTTTTGAATCAAAAGTTTTTGCCATCCATTGAATTAATACAGCCAGTGATAATACGCCAAATATCAAGCCCATATACATAGCTACTGACATAAATAAAGCGTTAGACTCGGTTAATTTGATTGGATCTCCTGCTCCAATTGTCCAGCCGATATGCGCTGCAGCATAATAACTACAAATTGCTGGGATTAGTGCGATGGTGAAAATGTGTACCATAGAATACATTAAACTTTCGTGGCGCTTCTCAATGGTTTGCCACTCTTTTTTAGGTGCAGTATAAAGCCCCCATATATGATTTAAGATCATGTTGTATACCTCTCTGTCCCCAAAAATATCATGCAGGTATTAAGTTAAACTCTGCGGCTTTAGCTTCACATCAACATTGTTTTTTTTATTGTTGATATACTATTTATGTAAGATGGTGAGGGATTCGTCAAGAATTGATTGATATTTCGGCTAAAATAGTTTTTTTTAGCCATCTACCAGTCTGTTACTGGTGGTTTTTATCAATAAATGTGATCAACATACTTTAATGCGAACAATTTTCATAATTTCAATTTCAAAGCCTGCAACCGTTTCATTTGCTGGATAATAGGTAATATTAACTTGTTGGCTTTGTAATGATTTATAGCGCTTTTTTCTGCGGTACTTAAAAGGAACATCAACACCTTTTAACATAATGGTATTAAGATACCAATCATCGACTTCACGTTGAACGTGTGAAACAACCGTTTGTTGTTCGCTATGGGTAAGTGACTCGTGTCTATCTGTTAGTGATTTCGCATCTGTTTTTTTCATCGTGTTTTTCACTATATTTTGGTAAAAAATAAGTAGCTTCCGTTAACGTATGAATGCAATATCATATCAAATAGTGAAGATTTTTTTTAGTTAATTGATTATTTTTCAATTTAGTACTGAAGTTCATTGGCAAAGCGCTTGGGCTTGCGGGGGAGTGTTAAGAGTCATACAGCTACCTTTTAATTCACTACTGCTATGCGTTAAGGGCATATGATGTGTTCTTTTGGGTTTAGGTTAGTGTATACAAATGACGAGTTAGTGGTTAAAAATGTTAATGAAACTAATTACAGCCTTCAATATAGCTAACTTCGGGATCGCGGCCTAACCGGTATTCTGTAACAACATCAAAAGCTGTTTCAAACACTATGCTATTGCCAGAGGGCAGTTTGACTGTTAAATATTGACCTGCTTGCCCTAAGTACGGATGAGTTTTTGCGATAAGTTGCGGGTATGCTTTGATAACTTCGCTTTTAGAAGAACTTATTCCTATACCTTGATTCGTCGTAACTTTTGAGTTTTCGATGATATCTATTCGTACGACTATATTATCAACAATCATAATATCAACCCCAGTATTAGAGGAACTGCTCCTCAAGTAATAGCAATCATTTACTGTCGTGTTGAAGTTACTCTCAACAGCGTAGCTGGGAAATTTACTTAAAACTATACTGATAGGCATACCAATTGGCACACCTGCTAATGAGTCTTCAGTCATTAAGGCTTTGGTTGAAAAAATCCCTAGAAATAAAAAAATTATTAGCGTGTATTTCATTAATATTTTATCGCTTTGTTGATTAAAAAGGGGAGCAAACGCCATTGTGTTTGCCTATTGATATGGCACAAATATAGCCTGTTTCTGTGTTAATAATATAAGAAGTATTTGATTGATGGTAATAGTAGGAACTGAAATACTCACCATCAGGCAAAGCCTGAATTACCTCATCTGGATCGCCTTCGCTTGCCAAGAGAAACTCCAGCGTTTGACCTACTTCAAGTTCTTGGAAACGGTTGATGTCATGAGCCAAACGAAAGCCTATGAATTTGCTTCGCTGTTTGCTTTCTGCCCAATCACCTTGATAACTGATATTTAATGCCTTGGTTATATCTCGCCAGTGGCCACCGCGTAAAATATGTTTATCGCAATCATTTTCTTGTAAGTTTTGATTGTTACTAATGGTATGGTCGGAGGGCCAGCAATCTTGCGTCAATTCTAAAACGTTTCCGTATAAATCATATAAACCCATTGCATTAGGTTGGTATGAAGCTACCCCTAGGGTTTTATCTGCCAACATACAATAGTGCTTATTCTGTACTTGTGGACATTTAAGCTCATGACTTGTTATGTGGTTTGTAGTGCTTCCTGTTTTTGCCGCATATTGCCACTCAGCGTCTGTTGGCAATCGGTAATCAATACCATCGACTTTGCTTAACCAAGGAATAAACTCTTGTGTAATATCATTATAGCTGACGTTAATGACAGGACGGTTATCACGCCCCCAACCTTGGTCATGAGGTCGGTAGCTACAAGCTCCTGACCTAAAACATGCATCCCATTGAGCAAACGTAACTTCTGTTTTACTCAGTGCAAAGGCTGCCACCTCGATAGGATAATTTGAGGCTTTGTTGAGTGGCACCGGTTCATTATTCATCAAAAAACTACCTGAAGGGATAGCAACCATTTCAACGCTGACGTTGGCAAAAGTTGGATGTGAAGTTTGTTGTGGTGCCTGAGCTAGTTCATCACTCTGAGCTTTTAGCGTATAAATATAACTGCTCAGTAATAGCACCGAGCCAATTATTTTACTTAACCTGAATACAAGCACGACTGTCTCCAGTGAATTATGGTGTGCAATTTAGAGCAAGGTTATGACCAGAAAAAGCATAGTTAACTTATTGTTAAAACGCTAAATAAGCGCTTTTCTTTATTATTTTTGTATATAAATTGCTTAGTTTGCTTAGTTTGCTTAGTTTGCTTAGTTTGCTTAGTTGTTAAAGTTGCTGCTTTTACCATTAAGATCATAGGTCAACGAGCAAGTACTGTTTTTGAATTGAATCATCGGCTGAGGGCCTGGTCTCGATAAGGCAAAGATACTGGCACTAGGGCGCTCAAAATAGGCTTTGCAACCTTCATCAAAAGTTATGATGTAATTTACAACATCTATATATTCAAGCGTATCAGCGACTTTTGGGTGTTGCTCTATAAACTCAATTAACGTAGTGAGATCTCTTGATTTCAGCATCGAAGGTGATAATGCACTGTGTGCGAACAATGAACACAAAAACAGTAGTATTGTGAGTAAACAGATTCGAGTAGATAATTTCATCGTTACTTTTTACCTTATTATCGCCTGATAAAATTGTAGCATTGATAAAAAAAAGTCGAAAGTGCATAGCAGCGTGCTGCCCTAACTTATCGATGATCCTGAAAATACAGCCAGCAAACTATCGAGGCACTGATAACGTTAACCTTATTACAGTCTCTAGCGAAATAGCCCTCATTGTTGCCTTTTATTTTTAGGCGGTGTGGCTTATAGTTTGAATAGCTATAATTGCAGCTAAACTCCTTAATCATAGCGGTATTAATAGTAAGTTAGGAGTGACGAATTGATAGTTAATTTCTTCTATTTACTGCCGTTACTGCTTGCTATCGCATTTGGCTGCAGTGCCATGAGATAATTTGAATATTATTATAATTTATCTCATGGCAGGTAATATGATTATGATAAAATTCAATCCTATTTAAAGTTTATTGTGATGAGTTACTTCAATGCTGACTAGAGAACTACTAGCGCCAATTACATCTTTTCTAAAATGTGAAACCCCCGAAGCTTGGCTTGAAGAAGCGGCCAAAAAAGAAAACCTATCAGTTATATTAATTGATCACCTGATTTGTGAGTTAAAAGCCGCGCAATCAGCAATGTTTTTAATTCGAAAATATGCTGTTGATAAAACTGGTGGAGATGCACTGTTAGCTTGGTTACAGCCATTTGAGGCCCTTATTTATAAGCGAGAAGGTGATTGGCGTGACCTTGCTGCTAAAAATAAACTAACTAAAGCCGTTATTCCTAAGTCTGACTCAGCATATGGGCAGGATCTGATCGATAAAATGGTGTTATTGATCAAAGAAGAATTACATCATTTTTATCAAGTACTGGAAATGATGGATTATTACGGTGTTGAATATCGTAGTATAACGCCATGTCGCTACGCAAAAGGGATGTTAAGACATGTAAAAACTTTTGAACCAGACGCTTTGATTGATAAATTAATTGTCGGTGCTTATATTGAAGCAAGGTCTTGTGAACGTTTTGCTAAACTTGCGCCCCATGTAGACAAAAAACTTGGCGACTTTTATTTTTCTTTATTGCGCTCTGAAGCACGTCACTATCAAGATTACCTTACTTTAGCGCATGAGATTGCAGGCCCAGAACAAAGCGAAAAGGTGGCTAGCCGTATTGCTTTTTTTGCTGATGTTGAAGCAAAGCTAATCACTAGTCCAGATACAGACCTTAAGTTCCACAGTGGAATACCTGTAGCGAGAGCTGAATAGAGAGCGAATTTTTCATATTTACCGCTAAGTCATAGCCAGTAAAAATTTACTGTTAAGATTTTTCATTCACTGCATAAATAGCTAGTATGTTGCTTACTTGGATATATCCGCTTTAGCTAAATGGATAGTATATTAACTTGGCAAGTTAACGTTGATTTATAACTTGCTTACTTCACAGCTTATAAATAAGGAAAATAATTGATGCGCACTATGATTGCATTAATCGGCGCGGTAGCGTGCTTATCTGCTTGCCAGCCTAACAGCTCTTCATCGAGTGCTTCTCAAGCGTCAACCTCAGCGATAGCAACTCAGAGCGTTGGAAAAGCAGAGTTGAGCGAAACTGAACGTTTGAACAACTGGTTTGCTGCTAAGTATGAAGAGCAATTACAAAGCAGTCCGATCATGTTGACGTTTTTAGGGCGTAAAGAAAAATACGACCAAATAAACGATATGTCTCAAGCCTTTGAGCAAAAGCAGCTAGCATGGCAGGCCAAAACAGTAGCAGATTTAAAAGCTAATTTTGATTACAACAAGCTTAGTCCTGAAGCTAAAATTTCATACGATATTTGGCTTTATCAAAATGAAAAAGCCCAAGCAGGTCAAAAATTTAATAATAACGGTTATATTTTCACTCAATTTAACGGTATACAAGCGTTTGCCGCACAATTTTTAATTAACTTTCACCGTGTTGATGAGTTAAGTGACATGCAGGCATATATTAAGCGTATTGCTGGCGTTAGTACGGCTATCGATCAATTATTAGTTCGAGCAAAAGAAAATGCGGCAGCGGGCACGCGTCCGCCTAAGTTTGCTTATGAAGGTGTTATTGAACAATCTCGTAATTTGATTGCGGGTATACCCTTCTCAACGGCAGAAGGGGCAACAGACTCGCCGCTTTGGATGGACGTACAAAGAAAAATCACAGCGTTAGTTGATGCTGAAAAAATTACGGCTGAACAAGCAAAAACCTTGAAAGCAAATGCAAAAGCACAACTACTTGAAGCATTTTTGCCAAGCTACCAAGCGTTAATTGCTTGGTTTGAAAGTGACATTGTTAATACGGCAAGTAATCCAACGGGGGTTTCTACGCAAAATAATGGTAAAGCTTTTTATGATTATATGATCAGCGTGTCAACAACTACAGATTTATCAGCAGATGAAATTCATGACATAGGCTTAAAAGAAGTTGCCCGTATCACCAATGAAATGATCGCGATTAAAGATCGCGTGGGTTTTGAAGGTGATTTACCGGCATTTTTTAATTTTATCAAAACCGATGAACAGTTTTTCTATCCCAACACAGATGAGGGCCGTCAAGGGTATATTACCGATACGGAAACTTACTTAGACTTCATAAATAAGCAGTTACCGACATACTTTGGTCTTTTGCCAAAAGCTGATTTAGTCGTTAAACGTGTCGAAGCATTCAGAGAGCAAGACGGTGCTGCACAGCATTATAATCCTGGCACGCCAGATGGCAGCCGTCCAGGGGTTTATTATGCTCACTTATCGGATATGTCATCCATGCCTAAAAATGAAATGGAAGGCGTTGCCTATCATGAAGGCAATCCAGGCCATCATATGCAAATATCGATTGCACAAGAGTTAACTTCAGTGCCGCAATTTAGAACGCAAGCAAACTTTACGGCTTACAGTGAAGGTTGGGGCTTGTATGCAGAACTATTGGCAAAAGAAATGGGCGCGTACAAAAATGATTATTCTGATTTTGGTCGTTTAGTCAATGAAATGTGGCGTGCAGTTCGTTTAGTGGTTGATACTGGCTTACATGCCAAAGGTTGGACAGAAGAACAAGCCATTGCTTACTTTAAAGAAAAAACGCCGATAGCTGAAGAAGCCATTATTTCTGAAGTACGCCGTTACTTAGTTTTACCCGGCCAAGCTACCTCATATAAAATTGGTATGCTGAAAATTATTGAGCTGCGTGAAAATGCTAAAAAAGCACTGGGTGAGCGTTTTGATATTAGAGGTTTCCACGATACTATTTTAGGCGGTGGTGCTATGCCATTAGCTATTTTAGAGCGTCGAGTTAATGACTGGGTTAATAGTGAAATGGCTAAGTAGCTAAAGGCTTGAGATCCTGAGTAGCGTATTGCGTTAATATATTTATTTTATTCGCATTAAATAAAAATGCCTGAACGACAGTTCAGGCATTTTTTTATATGTTATGTTTTGGCAATCATATATCAAAGCAGGCTAAATCTAATAAAGAGATAATCTAGGGAAGAAAATAAGTTTCTATCACTTGTTTAATTCAAATGGACTATCCATTAACTCCATTGAGTCAGGTGTTACTTTTAACCAAGCACCTTGTTCGTACCAATCTCCTAATACAATTCTTTGTGCTTTTTTCCCATTTGCTTTTATGTCGTGCACGGCAGGGCGATGAGTATGGCCATGAATTAATATCTGACTTTTATATTGTTCTAAACAATGAATAACTTCATTATCTGTCACATCCATAATATCTTGTGATTTCATTGCGGTAGCGCTAGCACTTTGATTGCGGTAATTGTTGGCAATTTTTCGACGAACAAATAACGGTAAGCTTTTTATCATTGCTTGCCACCACCAACTACGTGATTTTTTACGAAAGGCTTGATAGCCAACATCACGTGTACACAAGGTATCGCCATGCATAATAACAACAGGTTTGTTGTATAAATCAATTAAGGTAACTTCAGGGAGTATTTGCATACCGGCTTGTTTAGCGAAGCGCTGACCAAGCAGGAAGTCACGGTTGCCGTGAATAAAATAGATTGTACAATCAAGTTCGGACAGGTTTTTTATGGCTTGAGAGATCTCAGCGATAAATGTGCTGTCATCGTCATCGCCAACCCAATACTCAAATAAATCCCCTAGAATATATAAGGCTTGTGCTTTTGGGGCTTCATTTTTTAAAAATGACAAAAAACAGGCCGTGATATCAGGCCTGTTTTGTGCGAGATGTAAGTCAGCAATAAAGTAGGTTAATGCTGACTGTGCGCTCGAATAAGATACTTCGCTCATCGCGTTAACCCAGATAAGGTCAAGTTATGCAACGATTGTCTCTTCAATGATGATTTCTTCTTTTGGCACATCATCATGAAAGCCCATACGACCGGTATCAACTAAGGTCATTTTGTCGACGATATCCATACCTTCAACCACTTTACCAAATACACAATAGCCCCAGCCTTGAACATCTTCACTTTTAAAGTTTAAGAAGTCGTTATCGGCTAAGTTGATAAAAAATTGTGCTGATGCAGAATGAGGGTCTTGTGTACGTGCCATTGCAAGTGTGCCACGGGCATTGCTTAAGCCATTGTTTGCTTCATTTTGAATTGATTCGCGGCTGTCTTTTTCGTCCATACCTGAAGCGAAACCGCCACCTTGCGCCATAAAACCTTTAATAACACGATG
Source organism: Cognaticolwellia aestuarii (assembly GCF_002000025.1). GTDB lineage: Bacteria > Pseudomonadota > Gammaproteobacteria > Enterobacterales > Alteromonadaceae > Cognaticolwellia > Cognaticolwellia aestuarii. Next base: position 149,063 of record NZ_MUZV01000005.1, on the reverse strand, counting down.
AAAAATTGTGCCATTGTAAAAGCCATCTTCAGCATATTGTTGAAAGTTTTTTGCTGTAACTGGTGCGTTATCAAAATCTAACTCAATTTGAATGTCGCCTAAGGTTGTTTTAAATGTGATCATTGTTTTTACTCATAAAGCTAAAGGAAATTTTATTAAGTAAATTGTAACTTAATAAAAAAAACATTTCTTGGCAAAATTTGTCAGCAAATATCTTTAGGTTAATGATTCGCGCTAATACTTGGGGTACAATTGCGATAATTCTCATGTTGAGAATACCGTCATTTAATCAAGTATTGATATTACATAGGAAAAACCGTCGTTATGTTGCAGATTTATAATACCTTAAGCAGGAAAAAAGAAGTTTTTAAACCGATCACTTCCAACAAGGTAGGCTTATACGTTTGCGGTATTACTATTTATGACCGTTGCCATATTGGTCACGCGAGAACCTATGTTGCCTTTGATATTATCGCCCGTTATTTTAAATATTTAGGCTATGACTTAACGCATGTGCGTAATATTACCGACGTTGATGATAAAATTATCCAGCGCGCTAATGAAAATGGCGAAAGCTGCGAAGCTTTAACGTTACGCATGACAGAGCAAATGTATCAAGATTTTGATGATCTTAATATTATGCGTCCTGATATTGCGCCTACCGTAACAGGGCACATGGATGAAATTATTGCATTAGTTGCTCGCCTTGTGGAAAAAGAGCACGCGTATGTCGCCAGTAATGGCGATGTAATGTTTGATGTGAGCAGTTTTAAAGATTACGGCAAGTTGAGTTTACAAAACTTAGACATGTTGCAATCGGGGGCTCGTGTTGATATTGACGAAGCTAAACGTAGCCCACTAGATTTTGTGCTATGGAAAATGGCAAAGCCTGACGAACCTAGCTGGGATTCACCTTGGGGCAAAGGCCGTCCAGGTTGGCACATTGAATGTTCAGCGATGAATCATAAGCATTTAGGCGAGCATTTTGATATACACGGTGGCGGCTCAGATTTACAATTTCCACATCACGAAAATGAAATAGCACAATCATGCTGTGCCTTTGATACCCCATACGTTAATTATTGGATGCATGGTGGTATGGTGCAAATTAATAAAGAAAAGATGTCAAAATCTTTAAATAACTTTTTTACTTTGCGCAGTGTACTCGATGAATATGACGCTGAAAGTGTCCGTTTCTTTTTAACGTCAAGCCATTACCGTAGCCAATTAAATTACTCTCAAGATAATTTAACCCAGGCGCGAGCAAGTTTAGAGCGAATTTACACTGCTTTGCGCGACGTAACCCCGATTAAGGTTGAGTTAAAAGGCAATGAGTACGTTCAGCGTTTCGAAAAAGCCATGGACGATGATTTTAATTGCCCAGAAGCTATGCCGGTTTTATTTGAGCTCGCCAAAGAAATTAATCGCGTTAAGGCAAGTGATAGTGAAGAGGCTGGAAAGTTAGCCTATATCCTTATTTCACTTGGTGAAGTTCTTGGTGTTGCGCAAAGTGCTCCAGAAGACTTTTTACAGGGTAACAGTGACGACAGCGATGATGTTGCTGAAATAGAAGCGTTAATTAAACAACGCAATGACGCACGTGCCAACAAAGATTGGGCGATGGCTGATGATGCGCGTGACAAATTAGCAGCTTTGAACATTATTTTAGAAGATAGTGCTGGCGGTACAACGTGGCGTAAAGGCTAGCGTTTTTTGTTATAGGTTGGTTTACTCAAAACGAACCTATAGCGTTAGTACAATTAGTGAGGGGATAAAATAAGCAAAATACTGTTTATTTAAGCCTTACTATTCGTTTGTGCTCATTAATGGTTAGGTGTACCCCTCAGTTTTTAGTGATTTTAACAGCGTGTATTTTGCGCTGTTTTATTTTTCCAATCTTATCTACTTTTCTGTTAAATAATGATGATTAAATTTATTTTGCTTTTTTAATAGCTTTGCATAGCGAAAGTGTCAATAATTTAAAGACTGTCATGAAAATGTCACAATTGTTTATCACAATGTTTGCTATAGATTTTATATTTAGTCATCAGGATGGATACATGAATAGACAAATTTTGGTTGTCGAAGATGAAGCACCAATTAGAGAAATGATCACCTTTGTTTTAGAGCAAAATGGTTTTAATGCCATTGAAGCTGAGACCATAGAGCAAGCGCAAGCAAAAATTAAAGAGCCGTATCCTGATTTAATTTTACTTGATTGGATGTTGCCTGGAGGTACTGGCGTAAAGTTAGCAAAATCATTAAAGCAGAATGAATATACCCGTACTATTCCTATTATTATGCTAACCGCACGCGCTGATGAAGACGACAAAGTAAAAGGTTTTGATGCCGGTATTGATGATTATGTTACTAAACCGTTTTCACCTAAAGAGCTTATTGCTCGTATCAAAGCGGTAATTCGACGTGTTGCACCAACGGCATTAGAAGAATCAATAGAGTTTCATGGTATCAAGCTCGATCCTGTTGCGCATCGTGTTTCCATTAATGATAAAAGCTTAGATCTTGGTCCAACAGAGTTTCGCCTACTGCATTTTTTCCTTACCCATACAGAGCGTGTTTATAGCCGAGAACAATTACTTGATAATGTTTGGGGCACCAATGTATATGTGGAAGATAGAACCGTAGATGTTCACATCAGACGTTTGCGTAAAGCAATCGCGGGCGATGGACACGAAGACTTTATTCAAACGGTAAGAGGCTCTGGTTATCGTTTTTCTGGAAAAATTAAAGATCGCGTATAAACAGTAAATCTACATAAATACATGGTTTTATAAGGCCATTTTCAGCAAGCATTATTTTTCGTGCTTGCTAAGTATTTATTAGTAGTGTCCAATACTCACCATATAAATAAGCTTGGGTTAAAACACAAAAAGCGTGTGTTATTGTTTTTTTACTTTGCCAGTACAGCGAACAAAATTATTTAATGATTCAGTGTAAATTATTAAAAACAAAGGTGTTAAACTAGATGTTCGAATACTCCTTATCCCGCATTCAGGTTAATGACTAATTTATGTACTTTCGTATCTCTGCTAGAAAACTCATCAGCCGTATCGCTAGCGTAATTATTGTCAGTGGTTTTATTGGTTACCTTTTCGGTCATACTTTTCTTGTTGTTAGTGCGGTATCTATCGGTTTACTTGCATGGCATTACAATCATTTATTTAAGTTAATTAATTGGTTATGGCAAGGGAAGTCAATATCGCCACCACAAGCTAATGGTATTTGGGGGCGAATATACGACGGCTTATATCGACGTATTCGTAAACAACGTTTAAAACAAAAGCAATTAAACGAGCGTATTCGAAAGTTTCGTGATGGTGCTGAAGCGCTGCCTGATGCGGCATTAGTGCTTTCAACCGAGTTGACTATTTTATGGGGTAATAAAAAGGCGTCACAACTTTTAGGTGTTCGTTGGCCTAGTGATGTTGGTCAGCGTATTGATAATTTGATCCGTTTTCCTGAGTTTGCTAAATACGTTAATGGCGGTAATTACGACAGTCCGTGTTTAATTATTTCGCCAATAAATAATGAGCTACAGCTTGAACTGCGTATGATGGCTTACGGTAGTGACCAAATTTTATTACTGGCACGTGATATTAGTAAAATACAGCGGTTAGAAGAAATGCGTCGAGATTTTGTTGCTAATGTTTCGCATGAACTGAAAACCCCTTTAACTGTGGTGCGTGGCTATGTAGAAATGGTGCAAAGTAGTGGTTCAAGCCTTGAGCCCCATTGGCAAAAAGCATTTTCGACGATAGAAACACAAGTTTCTCGCATGGACAGGTTAGTTGAGCAGTTACTGGTATTATCAAGAATTGAAAACAATGTTGAAGATGATAGCCATCAGCAAGTTGATTTATCTCGTTTAATTTTAACCATTGTTGAAGATGTACAATGGTTAAATCAAGAGAAAGGCCATACTATTAATGACTATATTTCACCTGATATTTTTATTAGCGGTAATGAGCATGAATTAAAAAGTGCCTGCATGAACTTAATTTCTAATGCTATTGCCTACACGCCTGCTGGTGGTGTTATTGATGTTACTTTATCTAACGACGGCAATAAAATACGCTTTAGTGTTAAAGATAATGGCCCAGGTATTAAGCCAGAGCATGTTAATCGTTTAACTGAGCGCTTTTTCCGGGTAGATATGTCTCGTTCTCGTAATACCGGCGGCTCAGGATTAGGTTTAGCAATTGTTAAGCATGTTTTGAATCATCATAACGCGGAACTGTCTATTGAAAGCGAGTGGCAAAAAGGTAGTGAGTTTATTATCTATTTCACCGCTATGGTAGATGAATAAATTACTTATGGAGACGGCTGTCTCCATATTATTTTTGACTAACTATTCAATCCAGCTCACTTCCCAAAACACTTTAGTTCACAGCTACCAAATGGCGTTAAACCAGTAAATTACCTACTTTTGAACCTGAAAATTTCATAGTGTTTTTGTGCTTTTTTCAGCACTTTTATTTATGTAACCTGAACTCTGGATAAGCAGCGGGTGCTCAATCCTCCCTTTTAACCCATTATCTGCGTTAAAACGTCGATAAATAGCGCGCTATTGATAAGCGTTTTACCTTGGAAATGGCATAAAATGAAGCATTGATGGTGTCTATTAGTGATGTTTACCTTACTATAGTATTTGTTTTATCATCTAAGTATTTGATTCAATTGAATACCAAACACTCATTGTCCAGAGTTCAGGTTATGTAATAACAATGACATTTTTATGATGTCTGTAATATAAGTGTCACAAACTTTACTTATTATTGTCATATTCACTTTATATAGTGTTGGCAAATTAATTACAGTTCTCATCGGAGAGTAACATGAGTTTAAAACGTGCATTAGGCGTTATCGGTTTATCAAGTCTTATTAGCTTCTCGGCATTTGCCCTAGATAGCGATTTACCAGAGTACAAAAAAGTAAGTGGTGTATCGGGCAATGTTTCATCTGTTGGCTCTGATACTTTAGCTAATATGATGACCTTTTGGGCGGAAGAGTTTAAACGCACTTATCCCAATGTAAATGTACAAATTCAAGCTGCGGGTTCATCTACTGCGCCACCAGCATTAACTGAAGCAACTTCAAATCTTGGGCCAATGAGCCGTAAAATGAAGTCTCGTGAAATAGAGGCTTTTGAGAAGCGCTATGGTTACAAGCCAACAGCAGTGCGTGTTGCTATTGATGCTTTAGCGGTTTTTGTTCATAAAGATAACCCAATTAAAGGCCTGCGTATCGACCAAGTTGACGCGATTTTTTCAAACAACCGCAAATGTGGTGCAGCAAAAGATGTCGATCGTTGGGGCGACTTAGGCTTAACGGGTGATTGGACAGGTAAGGATGTGCAGTTATACGGTCGTAACTCAGTATCAGGAACTTACGGTTACTTTAAAAAGAAAGCACTTTGTAAAGGTGACTTTAAAAACAGTGTTAATGAGCAACCAGGTTCAGCATCGGTTGTACAATCAGTGTCAGCGTCATTAAATGGTATTGGTTATTCAGGTATTGGTTATAAAACCTCGGGTGTCAGAGCTTTACCATTAGCGAAAAAAGGCGATAACTTCGTTGAAGCTAGCATGGAAAATGCTATTTCTAAAAAGTATCCATTATCTCGCTTTTTATATGTTTATGTTAATAAACATCCAAATAAACCTTTAGCGCCTATGGAAGCTGAGTTTTTGAAAATGGTTTTATCTAAATCAGGCCAAAAAATTGTAGAAAAAGATGGTTATATTCCATTGCCAGCATCAGTTGTCGAAAAAGAATTTAAAAAGTTAGGTTTAAGTTTATAAATATTAGCTAATAAGTGTTAGCTAATAAATTTTAGTGACACAACAGCTAAAACCGATAAAAGAAGTCCGCATTCAGTAATGATTGCGGACTTTTATGTTCAGGACGAATGGTATGCTGCGCTCACAAGGATGTGAAGAAGCAGCGATGTTCAGAACTCGATGTTAAGTAACCTAAATTCAGGATAAGCAGCACTTGCTCAATCCTGCGTTTTAACGCAGATAATGCATAAAATGAAGCATTGATGAGATGCCAATTGGTGATGTTCACCTTGCTATAGCATTTACTTTGCCACCTAAGCTTTTGATTCACTTGAATATCAAGCACTCATTATCCAGAGTTCAGGTTAAGTAGGCTTTTTAAATATTCTATGTTACGAATATCCATTGCTATTAATTACTTAGCGAGAAATATCTACCATCAAGTCATCTGCTAAGTTTTCAAGCGCATCAATCATAGTATCAAGTGCTTTTTCGTCGGCCGTAATGGTGACTTTTGCTTTAAATAGCGCATGGCCTGCATGTGGCGCTATTTCTTCTGTACTGACTAGTTTGAGCAAATTACCACCATGTTGATGAATTGTAGATGAAATTTCTTGTACTATCCCAACTCTATCGTTTGCGGTTAACTCTAAAACAAGTAAGGTTCCTGGTGCTGAATCATGCTGCTGAACAAGCTCAACTTGCATTTTAAAGCCATCTAATGCCATAAGTTGATCAGATAACGCTTGTGAGTTATCAGCAGGGACTGAAATCTCAATAACACCTGCAAACACGCCAGACATTTGATGTAAGCTGGATTTTTTCCAGTTCCCTTTATGTTGAGTGATCAAGTCAGATAAGGTTTTTACTATACCGGGACGATCCGCAGTGATAAAAGAAATGATAAGGTGATTCATGATAAGTCCTTTGAAAATAAAAATGAGAAGAGGTTACTGTTGGTTAATCTTCAATACGGGTTAACTGCGATAGTTCTTTATGAAGTTGTTCATCGTCACCTAAATTGAGCTCTATTAAGCGTCGCAATAAACTAACGCTGTCGATATCAATAGCATTACATTGCACTCCAATTTCATTACCTTCTTGATGGACTACCGCAATATCCATAGTAATTGCGCTGTCATTATTATCAAGTTGAAATGATAGTAGGCCGAGTTGACGTGTCAGTGTTAAACCTTGGCAATCAAAATAAAGCAATGCACCGTTTAAGGAAATATCATGTACTTTTACTTCAAACTGTTCTTCGCTTAAAGATAGTTTTGCTTGCATGGAAAAGAGTACGCGAGTAAATTGACGTCGATTTTGCATTGAATTTAATTTTGGCTAAAGTGGTATATTCAGCATAGCTTGCTTTTAAAAAAAAGGCACCTTAATTAATTATTAAGATGCCTTTATCTTGTTAGTTACTAAATAGTTAACTGTTTTGCTAGCCTATTTTTTTATACTTTATGCGGTGTGGTTCCGCTGCTGCCGGGCCATAAGTTTTCTTCAGCCAAGCTTCATAATCAGTGAAATTACCTTCATAGAAGTTAATTTGACCTTCATCACGGTAATCTAAAATATGTGTAGCAATGCGGTCAAGGAACCAACGGTCATGAGAAATAACCATTGCACAACCTGGGAACTCCAGTAAGGCTTCTTCGAGTGCGCGTAGGGTTTCAACATCAAGATCGTTAGTTGGTTCATCCAGTAATAATACGTTACCACCGGTTTGTACAAGTTTAGCTAAATGTACGCGGTTGCGCTCTCCACCTGATAAATCGCCGATGATTTTTTGCTGGTCATTACCTTTAAAGTTAAAGCGACTTGCGTAGGCACGACTTGGAATTTCAAAATTACCAATGTTTAAAATATCATGACCTTGTGATATTTCTTGGTAGACGGTTTTGCTGTCGTCCATATCATCACGGAACTGATCAACACTGGCAAGTTTAACTGTTTCACCAAGTTCTACTGTACCAGAATCTGGCTGTTCAGCGCCTGACATTATTTTAAACAAGGTTGATTTACCGGCACCGTTTGGTCCGATAATACCAACGATAGCACCTTTAGGAACGCTAAAGCTCAAATCATCAATTAGCATTCTATCGCCAAATGATTTGCTCAAATTCAACACATCTAGTACTTTATCGCCAAGGCGAGGGCCAGGTGGAATGTAGAGCTCATTGGTTTCATTACGCTTTTGATGATCTTGGCTATTTAATTCTTCAAAGCGTGCCATACGAGCTTTACTCTTCGACTGGCGTGCTTTTGGATTTGAACGCACCCATTCAAGTTCTTGCTTGATGGTTCTTTGTAGAGCATTTTCACTTTTGCTTTCTTGCTCAAGGCGGGCATCTTTTTGCTCTAACCAAGAGGAGTAATTACCTTCATAAGGAATGCCGTGGCCTCTATCAAGCTCTAATATCCAGCCAGCAACATTATCTAAGAAATATCTATCATGGGTGATGGCCACGACGGTACCGCTATAATCATGTAAAAAGCGCTCTAACCAAGCAACAGATTCAGCATCTAAATGGTTTGTTGGCTCATCAAGCAGAAGCATATCTGGCTTTTGCAGTAATAAACGACACAGTGCAACACGGCGGCGTTCACCACCACTAAGTACTGCAATTTTTTGCTCCCAAGGTGGTAAACGCAAAGCATCTGCTGCGCGCTCTAACACGTTGTCAATGTTGTGTCCGTCTTGGCTGTTAATAATGTCCTCAAGTTGACCTTGTTCTTTTGCTAGAGCATCGAAGTCTGCATCAGGTTCAGCATACTCGGCATAGACCTGATCTAAGCGTGCCATGGCATCTTTTACTTCAGAAACGGCTTCTTCAACAATTTCACGAACAGTTTTTTCTTCATCTAATATCGGCTCTTGAGGTAAATAGCCGATATTAGTGCCGGCTAATGCTTTCGCTTCACCTTCAAATTCAGTATCAACACCAGCCATAATGCGCAGTAAAGTTGATTTACCTGAGCCATTTAAACCTAGAACACCAATTTTTGCACCGGGGAAAAAAGAAAGTGAAATGTCTTTTAAAATTGTACGTTTAGGAGGAACCACTTTCGAAACGCGGTTCATCGACATAATGAATTTATCAGGTAATGGTTGGGCCATGGAAAACCTTATATTTTGGTTAGAAAGACTATAATGGCAATATTTTAGGTTAAAGGGACTAGGCAAGCAAATGTGTTTAAGTGAATTATATTTTTTACACTGAAATACTCATGATGCTAAGGAATAATATCCCCATGATGTTTATTAACTTCAGTATTATTTACGGTTTGTTGAGTTTATTGTGTAGTTTTTATTATAAATTAATTGTTAAGATAACAAAGTAAAAATAATCTAGTGCGTTAACTTTAATTATTTTAAGCTGTTGTTAGATTAAGCATTAACTGCCACTTGCTTTAGGGTATGCAAAGGAGCTTACTTTTCGCCTATAGGCTTAAAGTGTTTAGCCTGTACTTCTAATAACTGAAACCATGCTAACAGCTGCAGCTGCAGCTTCATTCGCTTCGCTGGTAATTATTGAAAGCAATTATGCTATAAACTGAAAATTTAACGGACCTTAATAACGACAATGCAAACGTTAAATCCTTATTTGGCAGTGATACTTGATGAGCTGGATGATTTTCTCAATAGTAGAGCCGTGACCGATGAATACCAAATAATTAAACACTTGCAGGCTAAAAAAGTTCCGCCTTTTGAGCATTTTACATTGGCATCGAGCCAAGGTTTATTTAGTGCTCATTTTCTTTGTATGCATGCGCTTTATCATTTAAAGGCTCAATATAATCGCGAGCAAAAGTTTTCTCTGACTATTCAATCGATACGTGTAGAAAGGGCCGAGATTAATTCCCCGATAGTTATTACCGACAATTCGCAAACCTTGCTTGCGACGCTCGACCCACTTGAAAGTTATTATTTAGATGCCAAACATTATTTTGAAACACAAGCTGATGAAATAAATGATATGTTAAAATCATTTTGGCAAAGATATGTAGCTCAAGACCAAAAACAAGCCGCACTAACTGTTTTAGAACTGGCACCAGATGTTGATGCGAAAAAAATCAAAGCTCAATACTTACGTTTGGCTCAAAAATATCATCCTGATAAAGGTGGCTGTGCTGAGATGTTTGCTAAAATTCGTCAAGCTAAAGTAGTATTAGATAAAATATATTAGCTACGCTTTAAGTCTGGCGAGGCTTGTCGCATGAAATGGGTCGGTATTTATTTGCTTGGGTTTTAATCAATTAAATAAACATTATTTCTTCCCATCGATTTTGCTTTATACAAGGCAATATCAGAGCGAGCGTACAAGTCTTGAAAGCTGGTGTCTGCTGCTTTAAGAACAGAAACCCCTAGGCTAATTTTTATCGGTAAGCTAATATCGTCGGTGATTGATATCGGGTTATTATCTAATAAATGGCGAAGCCGTTCTGCTGTTTGTTGGCTTTCATGTCTTGAAGTATTGGGTAATAAAATTGAGAATTCTTCTCCGCCAATGCGGGCAAATATATCTTCGCTTCTTACCGTTGGCGTAATTAATTGGGCAACTTTAACTAAGACTTGATCTCCGACAGGGTGCCCGTACTTATCGTTAATAGTTTTAAATCGATCAACATCTATTGATATTACGGCAAGTGCTTGTTGATGCCTTTCAGCGCGATTAAACTCGCGGTTAGCGTTGTCAAAAAAGTATCGCCGATTATATAAGCCGGTTAATTCGTCAATATTAGCCAGTTGCTCAAATTTTTCTTTTAATTGGTAGAGTTCGGTTACATCGGTAGAAAAACCGATTAAGGTTTTGTAGTCATCTTTAAAGTGGCAAGGTACTTTTACACTCAGATAATGATGAATTTTATTATCTGCAGCTTTTAAGGTTTCGTTAATAATAACTTTATCATTACTTTCAAATGCTAATTTATCCGTTTGCCAGAAATGGTCGGCGTCTGCCTGTGAAATCACATCAATATCACGTTTACCTATGATGTCCTTTGCTGGCAGGCCAAAAAGCTTGGCAACACGGTCATTAACATACCTGAAATAACGATTGTCGTCTTTCATATAAATATATGCATCGACATTATCTAAAATGACATCGAGTAAATATTTTTGTTCTTGGTTTTCAGCCTCAAGTGCTTTTTTCTCTGTAATATCAACAGATATACCAGAAATACCAATGACATTACCTTTGTTATCTAAAATTGGTTTTTTGATGATTTGATAGGTATTGACTTTACCTGTCGATTTGATGACATTATTTTCTTCTGTAATTAGCGGGGCTTTATTACGAATAACTTTTAGATCATTTTGGTTTATTTCATTTGAAATATCTAAATCAAAAAAGTGGCTATCATCTTTGCCAATAATATCTTGTACACTTGTTTGAAATAATTTAGCGACATCAGCATTAACATAGGTGTACTTCCCTGCAAGGTCTTTGCTGTAAACGTAAGAGCCAATATTATCGAGCACACTCGACATGACTTGCACTTGCAGTAATAAAGCCTCGATATTATTTTCATTATCTGACATTTGCACTTCCAGTCACTATGCTTAAGTTTTAATTTATATGCCTCACGTTGACCTATTAATACTTACTACTTTGCAGTGAAAGCTGCTTTTTTTAAGTGTTCAGATGAGTCACTAATATCTAACTTACCCTATTCAATTGCAAATTTTATCCAAGATACAGCTAAAATTAATAAAATGTTATAGTTATATAATAAGAGTTTAGTGTCGAGCTTGTTGTTTAATAAAATTATAGCAGAGTTTTAGAGTAATACAGCCCGTTGCTGTATTGTGATTAAGCCTAGTTGAAAGCAATTAAAGCTATTGCTACATAAAATAACTTATGTAACCTGAACTCTGGATAATGAGTGCTTGATATTCAAGTGAATCAAAAGCTTAGGTGGCAAAGTAAATACTATAGCAAGGTGAGCATAACTAATAGACATCATTAATGACTTAAAAGAGAGGATTGAGCAAGTGCTGCTTATCCAGAGTTCAGGCTATGTATTAATGCCGCCGAAAAATGAATGCGGTTAACCCAAAATTTGTATGGCGTACCTATTTAGACCAACAGGTTAGCCGAGCAGGCAATCAAATCAGCTGAGCAGCAGAGTCACACTTTACTTCGTCAATTACAGCGGGTGTTAGCTAAGGCCTATGGTGAACAGCTTGAGTTTGAATATTTCGCACAACAAAGACCTGAATGGGCGAGAAATAAAACGGGATGCTCAATGTTTACTTGTAGCTCTTAACGTTACTCAGCAACAGTTGATTTTGTTTTACGGCGATATTGTAGTGCAAGCACCTTAATAATATCGCGCCAAGTAACAATACCGATAGGCTGATTTTTTTCATCGACAATAGGTAAGCAAGATATATTGTGATCATAAAAAAGTAATACCGCTTCATTAATGGCAAGGTCTTCTGTCGCAGTGATCAAATCTCTAGCCATGATCAGATGTACTTTTTTATTCAGTATAAAGCTATCTTGTGAAGTTTCATTGCGGGTACCTACTGTAGGGCTTAAGTTTTGCCATAAGTCACTATCGGTAATAACGCCAGCTAATGTAGCTTCATCTTTGATTAAAATATGATGAATATTATGCAGTTCAAATAAATCTTTAGCACTTTCTAAGGTGTTATCCAGATCTAAGGTAATTAGATTTCGGCGCATAATTTGGCTAATGGCCATATTATTATCCTTTTCCAATAAAGCATTGTTAATTAGTCAATAAATCATAATACAGCTAAGATTCATCAGCAACAATAGCCTAAAGCAATAATGATTAACATTAATGATTTAGTAACAAAAAACAATGAATTCGCACCAGTGAAGATTGTTATTTGAGATAAAAGCAGGTTGTCACAAAACTGTCATACAACTGTCTTATAATCGCCGCAGTTATAAAATCATTATAGTTAAAGGTATCTTTAAGTGGCCATTGCTTCTAAATCAGCAAATTCTAGAAAGGTAAAAAATTCATTAGCAAAATGGATGATAACACTGGGCGGGATCAGTGTTTTATTTACCCTAGTATTAATATTCATGTATTTACTTTACGTGATAAAACCTATTTTTGAATCGGCAAAAGTTGACGCGAAGGCGCAGTTTGTCATCAAAGAAGAATCTAAAGTGTTAGCAACAGGTGTAGACGAGTTAAAAGAAGTTGCTTATAGCATTACCAAGCAAGGCAATATTGATTTTTATCAATTAGTTGACGGCGGTGGCTATAAAGCTGGTGAAAAAATACTGTCACAAAAACTCGTTGCTGACGGTGAGCGTTTAGCGCAATTGATCAATATTGGCCAAGAGCAGAAGTTATTGCTTGATACTGCTGGCAACGTACAATTGATTGTGCCTAACTTCTCCGCGAATTTTGATAGTGGTGAGCGGGTGATTATCCCGAGTGTACGTTATCCGTTAGGTGAAGAGTATTTGCCGATTGATGAGGATAATGCCGGGCTGACTAAACTATCTTTTGCTATGGACGATGAAAAAGCTATTTTTGTAGGGTTTACTCAAGATAAACGTTTGATTAAAACCACACTATTAGCTGAAGACGATTTTAGCTACGACACCGCTTATGAAGTTGAATACCAAGAAATTGACTATGCCGCCAAGCGTATTGATAATATTTTAGTTACACCAGATCTAGCCATGGTGTTTGTTCGTGAAGGTGATCAAGTTGCGGTATTTTCACTTGATGACGATGCTGAACTTAAAGCCACTATTATTCCGCAATTAGCACAAAATAAATCAACACCCAATCATATAACCTCGATGGCGCTATTGTCTGGTGGTAGCTCTATTTTACTAGGGGATGATAGCGGTAAAGTGAGTCAGTGGTTTGAAGTAGCAACTGAGCAAGGGCGAGAATTTAAAAAAATCCGTAGCTTTAATGTCAGTGACAACGAGCCGGTTGTTGCTATTTACACTGAGCAATTCCGTAAAAGTTTTTATACTGAAACACCGTCAGGTGAAATGGGGATGTTTTATACCACCAGTGAAGCAGATTTATGGCGTGGTAAATTACATCAAGGTGATGCTCAAGCATTTGCAATTGCCCCTCGCGCCGATGGTCTGGTGATATTTTCAAAAAATGAGCTTGCTATTTTTACTGTTGAAAATGAACATCCAGAAGTTACTTGGCAAGCGCTTTGGCAAGAGGTTTGGTATGAAGGCTACCCTGAGCCAGAGTTTATTTGGCAGTCAACTTCAGGGTCTGATGATTTTGAAGCGAAATTTTCTTTAGTACCGATTTCTTTTGGCACAATAAAAGCTGCTATGTACGCGATGATGTTCGCGGTACCTATTGCGTTAACCGCTGCAATTTATACAGCTTACTTTATGACGCCGGGTTTACGTAGAAAAGTTAAGCCAACTATAGAGTTGATGGAAGCATTACCAACCGTTATTTTAGGTTTCCTTGCTGGGCTCTGGTTAGCTCCAATCATTGAGATTTATTTACCGGCGATATGCTTGCTATTAGTGTTTATTCCGTCATCGGTATTTATAACGGCTTTTGCTTGGCATAAATTACCGCGAGAGTATAAAACAAAAATCCCTGAAACATGGGCGCCAATTATTTTGATTCCTGCGATTTTAATTGCCGCTTACGCCGCTTTTGCTTTATCCCCTGTGTTGGAGTTGCACTTATTTGGAGGCGACGTACGCCAATATATTACTAATGACTTGGGTATTGATTTCGATCAGCGAAATGCTTTAGTGGTTGGTATTGCTATGGGTTTTGCTGTTATACCTACCATTTTCTCAATGGCCGAAGATGCTATTTTTAGTGTACCTAAACATTTAACGAGTGGTTCATTAGCACTGGGCGCTACGCAGTGGCAAACTTTGATTAAAGTCGTTTTGCTAACGGCAAGTCCAGGAATATTTTCTGCTGTAATGATGGGCTTAGGCCGTGCCGTGGGTGAAACTATGATTGTGTTAATGGCAACAGGTAACACACCAATTCTAGATTGGAGTATTTTCCAAGGCATGAGAACACTAGCAGCCAATATTGCGGTTGAGATGCCAGAGTCAGAAGTGGGTAGTTCGCATTACCGAATATTGTTCTTAGCTGCATTTGTTTTATTTGTATTTACTTTTGTATTCAACACGCTTGCTGAGTTTGTACGTCAGCGTTTGCGTGAAAAATATAGTTCATTGTAAGGAAGGCACAGTAACATGAATAATTGGTTTAAATCTGGCTCTCCTTGGGTTTGGTTGTCAGCAGGTGGTGTTAGTATCAGCCTGATATCAGTAATAGGTTTACTTTGGTTAATCGCTTCTCGTGGATTAAGTTATTTCTGGCCAGCTGATATCTATCAGTTCGAAATGACCGATGAAAAAGGTAAAAACTTGACGGTGATTGGTGAAATTTATGACCGAGAAAGTATACCCGTATCACAATTGGTTCATCTTGACCTTGATATTGATAAGTCGGCTGAAACGCTAGAGCGCTTATTAATTAAAACAGGTAACCGAGAATTGGTCAGCTTAGATTTTCGCTGGATTTTGGTACCGCAAATTAATAAAACCTCATTACCGGAAGAACTTGTCGTTATTGAGCGCCGCACCAATGGTAACTTCTACGGCTACATTGAAGAGATTATTCTCGACGGACAGGTTGTTGAACAAAGCCAAATGGCAGAATTAGTTGCCCGAGTAAGTGATTTTCAAGTAGAAATTGAAGCATTACAAACCTCTGATATTGGGGCAATTAATTATCAAATTGAACGCACACGTTTAAAAGAGCGTAAGCATAAGCTTGATAACACACTTACTCCGGAATTAGCTGGACAGTTTAAAGATAAAGTGGCTGGTTTACGTGCTGAATATGAAGTGCTAGAACAAAAGCTGATGGGCTTACGCGAAAAAGTATCTCGTGACCAGATTGTGATGCGTGCTATGGATGGGCAAAAAGTCACTATTAATTTTGAAGACATCTTACATGTTACTTTTAATAACAAATTAAGCTTTTTTGCTAAATTAAAGTTGTTCTTTAGCCAGATAGCTGCATTTGTGACCGATGATCCGCGTGAAGCAAATACCGAAGGCGGTGTATTCCCAGCCATATTCGGTACAGTATTAATGGTGTTATTGATGACCGTAATAGTATCGCCACTTGGTGTTGTTGCCGCGATATATTTACATGAATATGCCGGTAACAATGCGTTAACTAAGCTATTACGCATTGCGGTGATTAACCTCGCCGGTGTGCCGTCTATTGTTTATGGTGTTTTTGGTTTAGGTTTCTTTGTTTATATGGTTGGGGGGAGTTTAGATCAGTTATTTTATGCTGAAACCCTACCTAGCCCAACATTTGGCACGCCTGGTGTTATGTGGTCAGCGATTACGTTAGCTATTTTAACTTTACCGGTTGTTATTGTCTCAACTGAAGAAGGGCTATCACGTATTCCATCGGCAATGCGACATGGTAGTTTGGCATTAGGGGCAACAAAAGCTGAAACTTTATGGCGAATCATATTACCTATTGCTAGCCCAGCTATTATGACTGGTATTATTTTAGCTATCGCACGTGCTGCTGGTGAAGTTGCACCACTGATGTTAGTTGGTGTAGTTAAAATGGCGCCTAACTTACCGCTGGATGGAAACTTTCCGTTTTTACACTTAGATCGTAAATTTATGCACTTAGGTTTTCATATTTATGATGTTGGTTTCCAAAGCCCAAATGTTGAAGCCGCTAGGCCACTTGTTTATGCCACGGCATTATTACTGGTAACGATTATTGTTGCTTTGAATATGACAGCGGTATCGATTCGTAACCGTTTACGAGAAAAATATCGCATGTTAGAGCATTAAACTCGTCTGATAAAACAAGCTATTTCGCAATAATTTAAAGATGAACGGGGAGAAATCCCCCTCTATTGAAGAAGATTTAAAGAGAATATTATGATTTCTGTTACGCCAAAAAATTTATCAGAACACAATGTTAAGCTCGATCTTAATAACCTTACGCCAGAACAAGTGGCGTTGGAGATTAAGAACTTAGACTTGTATTATGGTGACAAGCAGGCCTTGCAAGATATTTCAATGTCGATTCCTAAAGGCCAAGTAACTGCTTTTATCGGGCCTAGTGGTTGCGGTAAATCAACACTATTACGTTGTATTAACCGGATGAATGATTTAGTTGATATCTGTAAAATTACTGGTCAAATAAACCTGCACGGTGAAAATATCTATGATCGTCATACTGATGTTGCGGCTTTGCGTCGTAAAGTGGGTATGGTATTTCAACGACCAAACCCTTTTCCTAAATCGATTTATGAAAATGTCGTCTACGGTTTGCGTATTACCGGTGAAAACAATCGTCGTGTTTTGGACGAAGCCGTTGAGACATCTTTACGAAGCGCGGCATTATGGAATGAAGTGAAAGATAGATTACATGAAAGTGCTTTAGGGCTTTCTGGCGGTCAGCAACAGCGCTTAGTAATCGCGCGTGCGATTGCTATTCAGCCAGAAGTATTATTATTAGATGAGCCAACTTCAGCATTGGATCCTATTTCAACGTTAACCATTGAAGAGTTAATTAATGATTTAAAGAAACAATTTACCGTGGTTATTGTTACCCATAACATGCAACAAGCGGCACGAGTTTCTGATCAAACTGCTTTCATGTATATGGGAGATCTTATCGAGTATAGTGATACCAACACCCTATTCACAACACCGACAAAAAAGAAAACTGAAGATTATATTACTGGCCGTTACGGTTAAGAAAATTGACGATAAATAGAGGATTTTACTGTGGATAATTTAAACATTGGTCGTCATATTTCTGGCCAATTTAATGAAGATTTAGAGCGTATTATTAATCATGTTATGCACATGGGAGGCTTAGTAGAAAAGCAACTTACTGATGCACTGACATCGGTTTGTGACGCTGATGAGACGCTAGCTAAAAAAGTACTGCATAATGACTACCTGATTAATAATGCAGAAGTCAGTATAGATGATGAATGTACGCGTATTATTGCCAAGCGACAGCCTGCAGCTGGCGACTTACGTTTAGTGATGGCCATTGTCAAAACCATAACAGACTTAGAGCGCATTGGTGATGAGGCCGGCAAAATTGCCAATGTAACATTAGAAAGCTTATCGGGTGAACATAAAGACTTATTGTCTAATTTAGATAACTTAGGACGTCATGTCCTGACTTTCCTACAAGCAACTTTAGATGCCTTTACCCGTATGGACTTTGATGCTGCCGTGAGAGTGCACAAAAGTGATGATAAAATTGACCGCGAATACGAAGCATTGATGCGTCAATTGATGACCTATATGATGGAAGACCCGCGTTCAATTCCACAAGTAATGAGCGTTATTTGGTCGGCACGTGCGCTAGAGCGTATTGGAGATCGTTGTCAAAACATTTGTGAATACATTATCTATTTTGTTAAAGGTAAGGTTGTTCGTCATACAACATCTGAAGATTTTGAGTCATTATCTTAGCATGACAATTGGATGGTTTACTGTAAATTAATAGTGATTAAATAGTGTTAATCAAATAATAAATAAGCTTTTTTCACTATGCTATTTATTCATTTATGACTAAATTTTTATTTGAGCTATAAGTTTATTATTTAGTAAATAGTCCAATGGTCAATAAATAGGGTATATACTTTTAAGTGATCTTATAATAACTAATCATTCTATAAACAGCCGTTATCTTGTTATAAAGCCTTTGAATTAACTTTCAAATGCTTTAATATCCGCGGCGAATAAAAACAAAGAGCAAAGGCTCCTGGAAATTAATTATGGCCAGAAATTCTATACTTGGCATTTTTGCAAAATCGCCAATTAAACCCATAGAACAACATATTCGAATTGTACATAAATGCAGCCGTCAACTTGTGCCTTTTTTCGCAGCCGCGACCGAGGAAGATTGGAGTAAAGCTGGAAAAATTCGTAATAAAATCTCTAAATTAGAACGTGAAGCTGATGACTTGAAGCGTCAAATTCGTTTAGAACTTCCTGGCGGTCTATTTATGCCCGTCGACCGTGCAGATTTATTAGAGTTATTAACGCAACAAGATAAAATTGCTAATCGTGCTAAAGACATCGCTGGACGAATCTTTGGCCGAAAACTCACCATTCCTGCTGTACTGCAAGCCCAGTTTATTGCCTATGTGGCTCGTAGCGTCGATGCTGCTGAAAAAGCTGCAGATGCTATTAATGAATTAGACGATTTATTAGAAACCGGTTTCCGTGGTCGTGAAGTTGATTTAGTGACAAAAATGATCAGTCAACTTGATGAAATTGAAGACGATACCGATGGTATGCAAATAGACTTGCGTAAAGACTTATTAGCAATTGAAAAAGATTTAAATTGTGTTGATGTAATGTTTTTATACCAAATTATTGATTGGGTTGGTGATTTAGCTGATCTTGCTGAGCGTGTAGGTGCACGTTTAGAAATTCTTTTAGCTAGAAAATAAGGCTTACTCATGGATATTTTACTTTCACATGGCTCTACATTAGTCATGCTTGCCGCAATTGTCGGCTTTTTTATGGCTTGGGGCATAGGTGCAAACGATGTTGCTAATGCTATGGGGACATCAGTTGGTTCAAAAGCGCTAACGATAAAGCAAGCCATTATTATTGCAATGGTATTCGAATTTGCTGGCGCTTATTTAGCTGGCGGTGAGGTTACCTCAACGATACGTAAAGGCATTATAGACCCAGCCTTATTTATTGATATTCCCGAACTACTCGTCTTTGGTATGATTTCAGCGTTATTTGCTGCGGCAACTTGGTTGCTAGTTGCTTCTATTTTAGGTTGGCCAGTATCTACAACGCACTCTATTGTTGGTGCTATTATTGGTTTTGCGGCTATTGGCGTTAGCCCAGATACAGTTGCTTGGGGCAAAGTAGGTGGTATTGTTGGCAGTTGGATTGTTACACCGTTAATTTCTGGTGTTATTGCTTTTATTATCTTTAATAGTGCTCAAAAGTTAATTTTTGATACTGATAAGCCGTTAGCGCAAGCTAAGCGTTATGTGCCGTTTTATATGTTTTTAGCGGGTTTTGTTTTATCTTTGGTTACCATTAAAAAAGGTTTAAAACATATAGGTTTAGAAAACGTAAACTTAGGTTTTTATAATTTTGAAATAGGTGGAGCTGGTGGCTATTACTTAGCTATTATCGTTGCTGTTATTGTTGCTTTTATTGGTAAGTATTTTATTAGTCGCCTTCAGTTTGATGAAAAAGCCGATAAAACAACGCATTATGCCAATGTTGAAAAAGTCTTTGCGGTATTAATGATTGTTACAGCTTGTTGTATGGCCTTTGCTCACGGTTCGAATGATGTTGCTAATGCAATTGGTCCATTAGCTGCGGTTGTTAGTATTGTTGATAACGGTGGTGAAATTGCGAAGAAAGCAACATTAGTTTGGTGGATTTTACCATTAGGCGGTTTAGGTATTGTGGCTGGTCTTGCTTTGTTTGGTCATCGTGTTATCGCGACAATAGGCAATGGTATTACCCACTTAACCCCTAGCCGTGGTTTTGCAGCTGAATTAGCAGCAGCTTGTACCGTTGTTATAGCTTCTGGTGCTGGTTTACCTATCTCAACTACACAAACCTTAGTGGGGGCTGTGTTAGGTGTGGGAATGGCACGTGGTATTGCCGCAATTAACTTAGGTGTAGTTCGTAACATTGTTATTTCTTGGGTCATTACTTTACCGGTAGGTGCAGGCCTTTCTATTATCTTCTTCTGGATAATGAAGTCGGCATTTAGTTAACCAACTAAGCATCATGATATTGAGCCAGTCGTTGACTGGCTTTTTTATCTTCAATTTTTATTTTTTATGCTTTTTTTGTTGGTTTTTTATGCTAACAGTCATGGTTATCGAAATAGCTAAAGAAAATGGCTTGCGAGCGAGATTAATTCACTATATTATGTCGCCTCTTTCGCAGCAAATGTAATACCTATTGTAACGAAAGGTTGTGCCTTGATAGCTCAGTCGGTAGAGCAGAGGATTGAAAATCCTCGTGTCCCTGGTTCGATTCCGGGTCAAGGCACCATATTTTATAGACACTTAAAACCTCAGCATAACTGCTGAGGTTTTTTTTTGCTCATAAGCTTATAAAAATACCATATAGTTCGCTGCCGCTAAGATAAAGCGCAGGAGATGGTATCTCAAGCTAGTTTTAGGCTGTTGTATGTTATAGCTGTAATGCTGGTAGGCTTGAAAAGCAGCATCATAAAAAACCCGCTGAGAAAGCGGGCTTTTTTTATGATGCAGTCGTGTAAAACTAGGCCTTGTTCTGTGCTTGCTTTTCAGCGACTTTGCTTGCTCTTCGTTGTTCAATCACTTGTTTTATTTCACCACCAATGTGTTCTTCGCCACGTGCCTTCGCTAAATTTATTTGCTTTTCACGCTCTTGAAAGCGGCTTCGTTGTTCATCTGTATATTTGTCATAACAACGAGGGCAACTTACACCTTGTATATAATGCTCGCTAGTTTTTTCTGCTGCTGTAATTGGGTATCGGCAAGCAAAACATTGGTCATACTGGCCGCGTTCAAGGCTATGATTAACGGCAACTCTACCATCGAAAACAAAACACTCACCTTGCCATAAGGTTTCTTGTTCTGGTACTTCTTCAAGATACTTTAAAACACCGCCTTCTAAGTGGTAAACGTCTTCGAAACCCTGCTCTTTTAAATACGCTGTAGATTTTTCACAGCGTATACCGCCGGTGCAAAACATAGCGACTTTTTTATGTTTCGTTTTATCTAGGTTTTTTGCAACATACTCAGGAAATTCACGAAAGGTTTCTGTGTTCGGGTTGATCGCATTCTTAAAGGTACCAATTTCAACTTCATAGTCATTACGCGTATCGATTAATAACACTTCAGGATCAGAAATAAGCGCATTCCAGTCTTTAGGCTTAACATAAGTGCCGACCGTTAATGTGGGATCGATACCTTCAACTCCCATTGTGACTATTTCTTTTTTTAGCTTAACTTTTGTGCGTTGAAAAGGATTGTCTTGATGGAAGGAGCACTTAGATGAAACGCCGGCAAGGCGACTGTCACTATTAATAAATGCTAATACGGCCTCTATGCCGGCTTGAGAACCTGCAATAGTGCCATTAATGCCCTCAAGTGCTAACAGTAGAGTACCCTTAACGGCATTGTCTTCCATTACTTTTTGTAAAGGTGGCTTAATATCTTCAAAATTCTCTAAACGAACAAATTTATATAATGCACAAACTGTGATGTTATTCATGTAATTATTGACCCATTGAGCGAGCCTGATAGTAAATCAGGAGCTTTAGATTGATTGTGGCTGCCGTTATAGGCAGTGCTTAGTTGTTTTACGATTTTATAAAACGGTCGCATTCTAGCAAATGTACTTAACCGAAAGTAGTATTTTACTGATTTATTGTTATGCGATCAGTCAGCGAAATGCTGATGTTAACTTCTGCAAAATTGTAAAAGTTATACTATTGCGATGTAAACTTAACGCTGCAACATATTGTTGACAGTTGTTTATCAAGTATATTTTATTGACGTAGCCTTTATCGGGTTGCTTGATATAATATTGCGTTATTAGCTATTTATTTTTCTCTGGAGTTGTTTAACCTATGTCTAACACCAATTTACTTAATGAAACACATGATCCGGCTTTAGCTAGCTGGGTTGAATCCGCGAACTTAGAAAATTGTGACTTTCCAATACAAAACTTACCTTTTGCCAGCTTTAAACGTAAGGGCAGTGAAGAAGATTTTCGAGCGGGTGTGGCTATTGGTGATCAGGTTTTAGATTTAAAAGCACTATTTGCTTTGAATGTCTATGATGGTGATGTGCAAATGGCGCTGGCAAAATGTTGTCATACACAATTAAATGCTTTTATGTCGATGGGCAAACACTTTTGGAGTGCCTTACGCCACGCTTTGTCAAACGGCTTATCAAAAGGAGCTGAGTTACAAGCTGAGTTTGCATCATGTTTAATTGCACAAGCTGATGTAGAGTATGCTTTGCCATGTCAAATTGGTGATTACACTGACTTTTATACTTCAATTCATCATGCGACATCTGTTGGCAGTAAGTTCCGTCCTGATAACCCATTATTACCGAACTATAAATGGGTGCCTATTGGTTACCATGGTCGCTCTTCTTCAATTGAAATTTCAGGGAGCAACTTCAAGCGTCCTAAAGGTCAAACGAAAGCGCCAACGGCAACTGAACCATCTTTTGGGCCATGTAAACGCTTAGATTATGAATTAGAAGTAGGCGTATTTATTGGTAATGGCAATGATTTAGGTAACCCTATCAGTATTGATAATGCTGAAGACCATGTTTTTGGTATTTGCTTATTTAATGATTGGTCGGCACGTGATATTCAGGGTTGGGAATATCAACCGTTAGGGCCTTTTTTATCAAAAAGCTTTGCCTCAACAATTTCTCCTTGGATTGTGACTTCAGAAGCCTTAGCGCCATATCGAGTACAATGGACTCGTGATGAAGCAGATCCTCAACCTTTACCTTATTTAGAGTCAAAGCATAACCGTGCTTTGGGTTCTTTAGATTTGAATTTGCAAGTATTAATTGAAACTGAGGCAATGCGTAACTCGTCACAGCCTGCAGTTCAATTGTCGCAATCAAACTTTAAAGATTCATACTGGACTGTTGCACAAATGGTAGCCCATCATACGGTTAATGGTTGTAATTTACGTCCAGGTGATATGTTTGGTAGTGGTACTCAGTCAGGACCTAATCCTGAAGAAGCAGGTTCTATGCTTGAATTATCTAATGCAGGCTCAGAGCCTATCGCATTACCTAATGGTGAGACGCGTACCTTCTTAGAAGATGGCGATTGTGTCATCATGAAAGGTTGGTGTAAAAAAGCAGGTGCTGCCCGCATAGGTTTTGGTGAAGCGAGTGCAACTGTGCTAGCTGCAGATTAAGCAGCTAAGCTTGTTATCTGAAAAGCTCCACATTGTTGGAGCTTTTTTGTTAATTTTAAGTTTTTACTTTTTACTTTTTACTTTTTACTCTCCCCATTAGAGAAGCTCGATTAGCTTTCAACCCCTCCGTTAACAAGCCATTAACCTTTTGAAGCTGTAATTTTTCTTCTACATTTATCTAATTAAGAAAAAGTTCATTTTTTTTATATTTTTTTTTGCTTGTTTTATGTGCAATGGTCACTTTTTTAAATACGAAAAAGTTCGCACACTCACTGTTTGAATCTTTTTCTACAAGCTAGGTGGACTCTCGGTTACAGATTGGTTACATATGTTAATGCAATCCGACATAGTCTTCGTAGAGCTTTGTTAATCATTTCATTTTATTCATTCAATGCTAATTCTTAGACTAAAACACTACTTGTAAAGCAATTCTAGCTGTTTTATAAATAATCAAGCCTTTTGGTTTATCCACGCTAATATTAGTCAAGTGTTAGTGTTCAGATTGGTACAAAAGGTAAAAATAAAATTATAAAAATAAATAGCTATAAATTATATAGAATATAAACCTTAGGAAGGAAATAACATGTCTACAAAATTTCGTACGGGCACACTAGCCCTGGCTGTAGGTCTAGCATTAGGTACAGCACCAAGTTTTGCCGCTGAAACTGACCCTGCAGCAAAGAATAAAAACATTGAACGTATTGCTGTTGTTGGTTCTCGTTCAGCGCCGCGCTCAGTGGCTGACTCACCGGTACCAGTGGATATTGTTGGTAGTGATGAATTAGACAAAAATGCCTCGAGTGACATGTTAGATATGTTACAAGCTGCGGTTCCTTCATTTAATGTTCGCCAACAACCTATTTCAGATGCTGCGTCATTTATCCGCCCGGTTAACTTACGTGGTCTATCTTCAGATTCAACATTGATTTTACTGAACGGTAAACGTCGTCATCGTGCGTCAGTTATTGCTTTCCAAGGTGGCGGTGTTAATGATGGTGCTCAGGGTCCAGATATTTCTGTAATACCTTCTATTGCTTTGAAGCAAGTTGAAGTTTTACGTGATGGTGCTGCGGCCCAATATGGCTCTGATGCTATTGCTGGGGTTATGAACTTTGTGCTTAAGGACGACGCTGACGGTGGCTCAATCTCCGTTAAAAAAGGCGCTTACTATGAAGGCGATGGTGATTCAACTATTGTAGATGGCAACATAGGTCTACCATTCACTAAAGATGGTTTTGTTAACCTTTCTTTTCAATACAAAACCGCAGATGCTACTAGCCGAAGTGTACAACGTCCCGATGCACAAGCTTTAATTGATGCCGGCAATACTAGTGTTGAGACACCAGCAATGACCTGGGGTAACCCTGAAATTGAAGACGACATTACTTTATTTGCTAATGTTGGTCTTGATTTAGGTAATGATAAAGAGTTTTACATGTTTGGTAACTACTCAGATCGTACAGCTTCTGGTGGATATTATTACCGAAACCCTCAAAATCGCGGTGGTGTCTTTTCTAAAGATGTCTTCGACTATGATATTGATTTAGATGGCGATGGTGAGTTTGATCCTACAAGAAAGGTTTGGCTTGTTGGTGACATGGATGGTGAAGGTGTTAATGGTTGTCCAACAGATTTTACTTTAGTTGATAATGTTGCAGGTACTAGTGTTGGTAATATTTTAGATACACCTGAGTATGCTGCGGTTGCTGCCAGCGCAGGATGTTTTGCATTTAACGAATTGCTTCCTGGCGGTTATACCCCGCAGTTTACCGGTAATATCAATGATACTGCATTAACAATGGGAACACGTGGTGAGATCAAAGGCGGCTTTTTAGATGAAGCTTCTTATGATATTAGTGCCTCTGTTGGCCGTAATAAATCTACTTATACTTTAGTTAACACTGTAAACCCATCTATGGGGGCATTAAATGCTGACCAAGCAGGTCTTTCATTTGAAGTTGGCTCATATATCCAACTAGAGAAAGCGGTGAATGCTGATTTAGTACAAAGCTTTGATATGGGCTTAGAAGACCCTGTTAATGTCGCCACTGGTTTAGAATGGCGTCAAGAGAGTTTTGAAATTGTTTCAGGTGAGCAAGCATCATGGCAGCAAGGACCGTTAGCAACCCAAGGCTTTAGTGTTGGCTCTCATGGATTTGCTGGCTTTTCACCAGAAGCTCAAGGTATTAATAAACGTCAAAGTGTTGCAGCTTATGTTGATGTTGAAGCGTACGTGACTGAAGACTTTCTATTAGGTGCAGCTTTACGCTATGAAGACTTCTCTTCATTTGGTAATACCACCAACTATAAATTAACCGCGCAGTACCGAGTCAATGATGAGCTGTCTTTTAGAGCTTCGCATAGCACGGGCTTTCGTGCACCGACAGTTGGTCAAGCAAGTGTCGTTAATACGCAAACCTCACTTGTGAACGGCGAACTTGTGCAATCAGCAACGTTTCCACCAACACACCCAGTATCAGCCCAAAAAGGTGGTGTAGAGTTACAGCCTGAAGAGTCAGTAAGTTACGCCATTGGTCTTGTTTACCAAAGTGGTGACTTCTTTATGACAGTTGACGCTTATAATATTGAAGTGACTGATCGTGTTGCTCAAACGGATAAGCTTGATATTACTCAAGAAGATGTCGATGATTTAGCCGGGTTGTATCCAAGTCCTGAGTTATTGTTAGGCGGTAAAATAACCTTCTTTGCTAATGACTTTGATACAACAACGCAAGGTGTTGATATCGTAGCTAACTACGGTATGGAGCTAATGGGTGGTGATACTAAATTTAGCCTAGCTTACAACTATAATAGTACTGAAGTTGATGACCCAGGTAGCTTTACTACAGGTTATAAAGTTAGACGTTTAGAAGAAGGTATTCCTGAGCACCGTGCAACATTTACCTTAGCGCAAAGCTGGGAAAATGTGAGTATGTTAGTACGTGCCAACTACTTTGGCGAGTGGTTTGCAACGCATGCTGATGAGCCTGATGAATTCAGCTCATATGGTTGGTCAGAAACAGTTGGTTCTTCATACACAGTTGACGCATCTGTAAGTTACTTCTTAAATGACAATTGGACATTATCAGCCGGTGCTAACAACATTTTTGATACCGAAGCACAAAAACTGCAAAAAGATGGCGGTGCATATGGTGTTGTTAGTGGTGTTTACTATGAAAGTGGTCCGTTCGATTACAATGGTGGTTACTACTACGTGAAAGCTGCTTATAAGTTTTAATTAAACTGACAAGCTAAACCTGAAAAGCCATATCCTGTGATATGGCTTTTTTATGTTCAGGACGAACGGTATGCTACGATCACATGGATGTGCAAGAGTAGCGATGTTCAGGACGAACGGTATGCTACGATCACATGGATGTGCAAGAGTAGAGATGTTCAGGACGAACGGTATGCTACGATCACATGGATGTGCAAGAGTAGCGATGTTCAGGACGAACGGTATGCTACGATCACATGGATGTGAAAGAGTAGCGATGTTCAGGACGAACGGTATGCTACGATCACACCGGCATATCAGCATCGTAATGCAGAGTTGTAAACCTTACTGACGAGTTAATTACTGCCATTAGGTGCTAGAGAGTTCTGCTGTAAGTAGCTATGTTTAAATTGCTTTAAGTCGGCAAGTCTTTGTTGTGCTATTGCTTGTTTTATTGCTAAGCCTTTAAACCCCTTTTCTACAAATGGTTTGGCTGTAACTTTACTGAGTAATTTAAAGGCACTGTAGAGAAAATCTTGTTGTTGATAGGCTCTTTTTTCAAAACCAAGACGACCGGTATAATCAGCTTGGCAACAGAGTAAAAAGTCTTGAAATTCTTCAGGCTTGCGCCAAACATCTAGCTGATCAAATAACCTTAATATGGTGCTAGCTTTCAACTCGAAGGCTTTATGTGCATGTAGATGAAATTGGCAAACTTTTAATGCCAGTGACTTATGGTTACTTGGTACGCGTAAGCGAGTGCACAATGCATCTATTAAAGGTAACCCCGCTGTTTCATGACCTGGATGTGAAGGTAAGTTATCTTCTTCAGTTAATGATTTACCTAAATCATGACAAACACTGGCAAACCTGACAGAAGTTTTCTTTGACAATATAACTGCTTGTTTTAGCACCATCATGGTATGCACGCCTGAACACACTTCAGGGTGCCATTTTTCAGGATTGGGAATACCCCATAGGTTATGCAACTCAGGCCAAAGTACTTTGAGTGCTTGGCATTGATAGAGTACTTGAAAAAATACTTCAGGGTTTGAATCGGCCAAACTTCGTTGAATTTCTTGCCAAACACGCTCACCAGATAGGCTGAGTAACTCACCAATTTCACTTAACTGAGTCATTAGTGTAAGTGTTTCTGGAGCTATTTTGAAACCATATTGGTGATATCGAGCAGCAAAACGTGCTACGCGTAATACTCTTAATGGATCTTCAATAAATGCAGCAGAAACATGGCGTAGCACACGATCAGTTAAGTCGTTTTGGCCACCGTAAGGGTCAATTATTGTCCCATTATCTGTCATCGCCATAGCATTGATGGTTAAATCGCGACGTAATAAATCTTCTTCAAGAGTAACGTTAGCTGAAGCGTCACAGTCGAATCCTGTATAGCCTTGACCTGCTTTCTTTTCAGTGCGAGCCAAAGCATATTCTTGTTTACTTTTGGGATGCAGAAAAACGGGAAAATCTTTGCCTACTTGGATAAAACCTAGTGCAAGCATTTCTTTGACACTAGAGCCGACTACAACATAATCTTTGTCAACAACCGGTCGGTTGAGTAGGGCGTCACGAACGGCGCCGCCGACTAAAAAATAATGTAAATGTTGTGCTATTTTTGACATGGGTGGCTATAGGCCTCTTAAAATAAAAACATATAGAATAATCATATTGTTAAAGTTTAACATAACTGTTGACGATTTTTGACATATGAACGTGTTCAGGTTAATTTCATTGGGTCGATTCATCAGTTAAGATTTTCTATGTACACAAGTTACTTTGGTTTAGAAGAAAAACCTTTTTCAATTGCGCCAAATCCCGATTATTTATTTATGGGCGATCGCCATCGTGAAGCGCTAAATCACTTAACGTATGGTTTGGGAGATACCGGTGGGTTTGTTTTATTGACCGGAGAAGTTGGTACAGGGAAAACCACCATTAGTCGGCGATTGATGGAAAATTTACCTGAGAACACCCAAGCCGCTTTTATTCTTAACCCAACACTTTCTAGTCAAGAGCTTTTAGCCACACTGTGTGATGAATTAAAAATTCGCTATCGTAAAACTGGCGCAACGCTAAAAACACTCACAGATAAAATTCAACAAAAATTATTAAAAAACCACGATGATAATATTAATACACTGTTGATCATTGATGAGGCTCAACATTTACAACCAGAGGTTTTGGAGCAGCTAAGACTGTTAACCAATTTAGAAACTAATACTAAAAAACTTTTACAAGTCATTTTAATTGGTCAGCCTGAGTTACAACAACTATTACAGCGTCGAGACTTACGGCAATTAGCACAACGAATAACTGCACGATATCACTTATTACCACTTAATAAACAAGAAGTTGAACAATATCTGAAACATCGACTTTCGGTTGCCAAATGCTTTCGAGATATTTTTGATAAAAGTGCAGTAAATGCTATTCACAAAATTTGTCATGGTATTCCACGCTTAATGAACTTGCTCGCAGAGCGCTCTTTAATGAATGCTTACAACAGCAATAATGCAGTTGTTAATCGTAAAATTGTATTACAAGCAGCGCATGATGCACTAGGAGACGAGTTTGAAGTTATCCCTTGGTGGCAAAATTCTTGGATAAAAGCAGGTGGTTTACTTTGCATATTACTTTTAGTATTAACCGCAGGTATTTGGTGGGGGGCACAAAAGTTTGAGGCTATTGATAATAGCGCTAAATTAGCTAATGTAGCTGAAAGCCAAGATACCGCCTCCGATAAAACAACCATCACGACAGAGCCAGATAATAGTGCTGTTAAACCTAGTACACAGGATAGTGTTATTAATGATGGTGACAAGGAGCTAAACTCTGAAGCTAATGATATTAGTGTCGCTGCTGTGCCAAACTCTAATAATTCTGAGGTTGAAACGTCAAATAAGGTGGTAGCTAATGATAATGAATTTACGGTCAATGAACGTAAGTTAGCTGCTGTGCAAACGACTGTAGCGGCGAGTGAAAAAGTACAGCAAAAACCTGCCAATGATAACTTTGTTGTTGAGGCAGCCGATGGCGTTTCTGATGAGTTACTTGCTAGTTTTCAGGCAGCAATCGAGCAAACCCAACAAGATGATGAACACCAACTCAGTACGAGCGTTGCAAGTGGCGAGCTGTTGCCATTAACGCAAATGCCTGCTTGGGTTCAAGATGGTGTGCCGTCGATAGCATTTGAAATGCATATTTACGCCAGTGACGGCCAAGGGTGGATCCGAGTAAATGGGCGTGATCGTTATGAAGGGGATTATATTGCTCGTGAGTTACTACTAAATGAAATTCGCCCACAGCAAGTGATCCTGAGCTTTCGCGGTGAAAAATTTACTATGGCGGCGCTTTCATCATGGAATTAGCGCGAGCACTTACCATTAATGATTAAGTTTCGGTCAAGCCTACTCTTAAAACTTAAAACTTAAAACTTAAAACTTAAAACTTGAAGACATTTGATTATGTCGTTAATCATCAGCTCTTCAGCTGATGATTAACAGTTAATGCCAGTTGTTATTGCCATGCTGGCATTTGAGCCTCATAGCTTTCAATCTTGCTAAGTTTATTTAATGTCCAACCGACACTATCAACACCATTTTCCAAGCAATATTGATGAAAAGGTGCTAGTTCAAAGTGAAACTTTGAGTGCGCGGTATTAACGGTTTTAGTCGCTAAATCAACGCTAAAGTGTTGAGGGCTAGTTTTAGCTTGCTGAAATAATTCAGTGATGATCTCTTCTGATAAAATAATCGGTAAGATACCAATATTAATACAATTAGCGTAAAAAATATCAGCAAAGCTTGAAGCGATAATCACTTTAAAACCATACTCTTGCAGTGCCCAAGGGGCATGTTCACGGCTTGAGCCACAACCAAAATTTTCGCCAGTAAGTAAAATGCTAGCTCCTTGATATTGTGGCTGGTTAAGGATGAAGTCAGGGTTAGCTTGATGACCAGCGTTATCCAAATAACGCCAATCATGAAACAAATGCTGACCAAAACCAATGCGCGTCGTTTTTTGTAAAAACTGTTTTGGGATAATTTGGTCGGTATCAACATTGGCTGCGTCTAAAGGTACAACTAGACCCGAGTGTTGGTTAAATTTTTCCATGTTATGCTCCTTGGGTCTGTTGGTTTAATTGAGTTAGGTCAACGAAGTGACCGGCAATAGCCGAAGCTGCCGCTAATTCTGGGCTGACTAAATGTGTACGACTGCCTCGACCTTGACGACCTTCAAAGTTACGGTTACTGGTAGATGCACAACGATCGCCTTCAGTTAACACGTCATCGTTCATACCTAAACACATTGAACAACCCGGCAGGCGCCACTCAAATCCAGCATCAATAAAGGTTTGTGCTAAGCCTTCTGCTTCAGCTTGTTCTTTAACACGATAAGAGCCAGGCACAACAATAGCATCAACGGAAGCTGAAACTTTCTTACCTTTCGCAATAGCTGCCGCAGCACGTAAATCTTCAATTCTAGAGTTAGTACAAGATCCTATAAATACTTTGTTGATGGCGATGTCGGTAATTTTTGTTCCGGCAGTTAAGCCCATATATTTTAAGGCCGCAAGACATGACTCTTTTTCAACCGGGTCAGTAAAATCTTCAGGTGATGGCACTACGCTATCAACTTGTGTGACTTGCCCTGGTGTAGTTCCCCAAGTAACTTGGGTTTTGATCTCTTTAGCATCAAGGGTTAAATAGCTATCAAAAGTTGCCTCAGCATCTGATTTTAGCGCTTGCCAATCATTTACGGCTTGTT
The DNA here is from genome assembly GCF_002000025.1 of Cognaticolwellia aestuarii. GTDB lineage: Bacteria > Pseudomonadota > Gammaproteobacteria > Enterobacterales > Alteromonadaceae > Cognaticolwellia > Cognaticolwellia aestuarii. The sequence goes on along the minus strand of NZ_MUZV01000005.1, from coordinate 117,299 downwards.
GCCATACTGCGCCTTTTGGCGCGTATTCTTTATCTTTTAAATAATCAAATGTTGTGGCATCAGGAGCAATTAAGCCGGCTTTAGCGCCAAACTCGATGCTCATGTTACAGACCGTCATCCGTTCTTCCATACTTAGACGCTCTATTGCCTCACCACAATACTCAACGACATAGCCAGTAGCACCAGCACTGCCAGTTTTACCGATAATGGCCAAAATAATATCTTTTGCACTGATGCCGGGGGCAACTTGGCCTTTAACTTCTATTTTCATGGTTTTGGCTTTCGTTTGACGTAGAGTTTGCGTTGCGAAAACGTGTTCTACCTCTGAAGTGCCAATACCAAAAGCTAAAGCTCCAAAAGCACCATGAGTTGCGGTATGAGAGTCACCGCACACTATCACGGTACCAGGAAGGGTTAAACCGAGTTCAGGCCCCATAACGTGGACAATACCTTGGTTTTTATGGCCCATACCGAATAGCTCAATACCAAATTCTTTACAGTTTTTTTCTAAGGTACGTAGTTGATTTGCAGCCCCTTCACCGGCAGCGTTAATTTCGATTGAACGCGTAGATATGTTGTGATCCATGGTTGCGATAGTACGCTCTGGGTGACGCAGCACCCGGTTATGGAACTTCAGGTTAGCGAAGGCTTGAGGTGATGTCACTTCATGGATCAAATGACGATCAACATATATTAATGGCGTTTCGTCAGCTTTTTCTTCAATGACATGTTGTTGCCATAATTTTTCGTATAACGTGCTCGCCATTTTAGTTTGCTCCTGAGTTTTTATGGTTATCAATTAAGTGCTGACAAATTATGTCGCCCATTTCATCGGTTGACTTTGCTTGATGACGTAGCTCTGCACTTAATAAGTCACCAGTAAAATTACCGGCATTAAGGGCATCAGCCACGGCTTGTTCAATCGCGCTAGCGGCAGCTTCTTGGTTTAGGCTATGACGCAACATCAGGGCTGCAGAAAGAATTTGTGCAATTGGGTTGGCAATGCCTTTACCTGCGATATCCGGAGCGGTACCTCCTGCGGGTTCATACATGCCAAAGCCTTGCTCGTTTAAGCTCGCAGAGGGTAATAGCCCCATCGACCCGGTGATCATGGCACAGATATCAGATAAAATATCGCCAAATAAGTTAGAGCATAACATCACGTCAAACTGAGCAGGATCACGAACTAGCTGCATAGCTGCATTATCAACATACATATGTTCAACTGTGACCGTAGGGTAGTCGTTCGCTACTTCATTAACCACTTCTCGCCATAATATAGAAGATGCTAGTACATTGGCCTTATCGATAGAAATAACCTTATTTCTACGCTTTTTAGCCGCTTGAAAAGCTAGATGTGCAATACGGGAAATTTCTTTGCGTGAGTAAATCATGGTATCGAAGGCGGCTTCATCTGCTTGTCCTTGATTTTTTCGGCCTTTAGGCTCACCAAAATAAATACCACCAGTAAGCTCACGTATAACTAAAATATCAAAACCGGCTTGTGAAATGTCAGCGCGAAGCGGCGATAGGTGCGACATTGCACTTTGCAGTTGTGCCGGACGCATATTGCAAAATAATCCAAAATGTCCGCGTAGGCCAAGTAAAGATGCACGCTCTGGTTGTTCAGTAGGCGGTAAATCACTCCATTTAGGGCCGCCGACAGAGCCAAATAAAATGGCATCAGCTTGTTCGCAGCCTTTTATTGTGCTTTGAGGTAAAGCTTGACCATGATTATCTATGGCGCAGCCACCAACATCGTAATGAGCGGTAGTGATTTCAAATTCAAACGCTTTGGCAGCAGTTGCTAACACTTTTTCTGCTTGTGCCATTACTTCAGGGCCAATACCATCACCGGCTAAAATTGCAATTTTTGACATAATTCTTAAAACCTATAAATCTACGTGATAAATGAATAATTTTTTAACTAATTTACTGAAATGTAAGTGGCTACTTACTTTCAATTGTCGTTTCGTTTTTTCGCTCTGTTTTTAGCTCAGCGATGGTCATAGCACGATGAATAGCATTTAGCGCGTTGATCAAGGCATTACCTGATGCTTTAATCACGTCTGTATCCAAGCCATAACCATGAAAGTTTCGTCCTTGCCAAGACACAACAATATCAGCCTTACCTAAACCATCTTCACCTTGACCTTTATTTGATATTTTGTAATCGCTAACTTCAAAATCGATATCGATGGCTTGTTTTATTGCTCGATACACCGCATCAACAGGGCCATTACCTGTCGCAGAAACAATTTTATGCTCATCACCTAAAGCAATTTTTATACTAGAGGTCGCAAATTCACTGCCGCCACTTTGCACATTTAGGGTCTGCAAGTTATAAAAGTCTTGCTGATCTTGTTGTTGAATATTAAAAAGTAACGCTTCTAAATCATCATCAAATACTTGGCCTTTTTTATCGGCTAAAGTTAAAAAATCGGCATAAAGCGTTTCTAGCTCATAGTCGGTCTCTTGGTAACCTAAGCTTTCCATGCGATGTTTGATGACATGTCGACCACTGCGAGATGTTAAATTCAATTTGGTTTTGCTGATACCGACACTTTCCGGTGTCATAATTTCATAAGTATTACTGGCTTTTAACATGCCATCTTGGTGTATGCCTGATGAATGGCTAAAAGCGTTTCCTCCAACGATGGCTTTATTAAGCTGTACTGGCATATTACAAAGTTGACTGACTAATTTGGAAGTACGAGCAATTTCTTGATGATTGATGTTAGAGTGAACACCTAACAATGCTTGTCGAGTTTTCATGATCATGGCGACTTCTTCAAGCGAGCAGTTGCCGGCGCGCTCACCGATACCATTAATAGTGCATTCAATCTGGCGTGCTCCAGCTTGTACTGCAGAAATTGAGTTCGCAACGGCTAAGCCTAAATCATTATGACAATGTACAGAAATAACGGCTTGATCAATATTAGGCACCCGATTAAATAAATTTGTAATAATGCCACCAAATTCATGCGGTAAAGTGTAACCTACCGTATCAGGAATATTAACCGTGGTTGCCCCTGCTTTAATGGCTTGCTCCACCATGCGGCATAAATTATCTATCGGTGTTCTGCCGGCATCTTCACAAGAAAACTCAACATCATCAGTAAACTGACGTGCATATTTGACGGCATGTATTGCCATCGCTTCTACATCAGCAAAGTCTTTTTTTAACTTTTGTTGTACATGGACATCAGAAGTTGAGATAAATGTATGAATACGAAAGTCTTTCGCTGGTTTTAATGCCTCTGCACAGGCTTTTATATCCGCCTCTACCGCACGCGCTAATGCGCAAACACGAGCGTTTTTAACTGTTTTTGCTATGGCTTGTACTGATTGAAAATCACCAGGAGATGAAACTGGAAACCCCACTTCCATAATATCGACACCTAAACGTTCAATAGCGTGCGCTATCTGTAGTTTTTCATGTACTGACAAACTTGCGTTTAAGGCTTGTTCGCCATCACGTAATGTGGTGTCAAAAATAATAACGTTGTCGCTTGATGTGCCCATGTTTTGTCCTGATTAGTCTAAGTGTTAGCGATAAATACCGGGCATAAAAAAACCCGCGGTAGTTAGCGCGGGTTTAGTATTTTATTATGTTTGCCTATTTATTTTTTCAAGCATAAAACCTAACCGCGCATAGTTAATACGAGGAGGAGGTTAATTCGAATAATGCTTGATAAAGTTTTCATTTTTTAAGTTTAGCTCTGTAGCGGTAAATAAATAGTCAGTGGCTTATTAATGGCGTATTTTTTAATTATTGTCAATAAAAAAATAACCTTAATGTTACAGCCTGGCGTTTTATCTGCTAAATAATAGGTAAGTTATTGAGGTAAAATGACGATGCTATGCGAAAAATAGGATTTATTAAGTAAGGGTAGCGATAATGAGAACACGGTAAAAAATAACGTAAATTGCTAGGTTTTGCGGCGCAGGGCGCCGCAACTTAAGCGTTATTAAAGGTTATATTCAATATTAAAATAACCAGCAATGTCATTTTTATTGCTTATATCATTGTCAAATTCTGATTGACTGATATCAGCGCCAACAGTAAAGCGCCAATTTTTGTAATTATGTTGTACCTTACTGGAGAGCATTAGCACATTTTCAGCAATTTCACTGACGGTATTGCCTATTTGGTTATTCCCAGGAGCGCGATCACTATTGTCTTTATTGAGTTGCAACCAACGGAATTTAAACTCGTAATTCGTTTCGCCATCGCCTTGTGATATGAACCCTAATACGTATGTGCTCGCATCATTTTCATAACTACTACCAATGTTGCGAATGTTATAACGCATCCCCGTTTTATATGTTGAATGCTCATAATAACAATCACCAATAGTACTGGTGCCATCACCATTAACACCATCGCTACAGAGTGCATAGGTATCTGTAGCTTCTAGGTAGACACGCCAGTCATTACTTAAAAAGTTTATATGGGTATCAACGCCTAATTGGTAGCGTTCTTCACCAAAAATACTTAAACCACCTTTTCGATCGCCATCTTCGGCAAACATGGTGAAATAAACCGATAAAGGTTGCGCTAAAATGTTGGATGACCAACGAATGTCGTAACCGGCCAATTGGTTGCCGGGTTCTTCACCATTTTGACATTCTTCAATGGTTGGGCCATTACCGCCACAATTATCTTCACCCTTTAGTACGCGCCAAAACGTATCTAAGCCGTGAGGGCGACCATCACCTGCCCATTGTGCTAAACGTGTTATGCCTACTTCCCAGTTAGCCGCAGGTTTAAAGTTAAGTCTAAATCCCCACAGTAAGGCATCATTTATGACTCGGTCATCATCCATGATGCCCATAAAAGATGTAACCGTCCAAGGGATGCTGTGATCAGTAAACGGTATATCTAAACCGATAGCTGATTTACGAGATATAGCCAGTGCAGGCATTGGTCGAGCATTATTGGTTAAACTTAAGCTAGTATCCCACGCCGGACCCCACCATCGATCTTGCTTACCAGCAGAAAACACCCAATTACCAACAAAAGCAGCAATATAGCTACCATCAAGCCTAACTTTATCTCCATCATCAGGAGAATGAGTATAGCTTGAGGTGATGTTAGCGGCTAATGAGTCGGTCATAAAGCTAGAGCTGAGGGTAACTGAGTTATTATCTCGAAACGCGTCACCATAGCCAGCAAACCTTTTTGTATCTGTTGCTAGGTTTGCTTTTAGTGTTTGCCTACTTTGCTTTGCCAAACGAAATTGATGGCTAACATAACTGTAAGCATTTTTTTCTTGGTCGGTTAAATTAGACAGCTGTATTACTTTTAAATCTCGAGCTATATCGTGCCACATTAACGGGAATGTCGTAACGGGAGTATTAATGAGTCCTTGGTCGGCGAGTAGCTGAATGTTTGAACGAAGGAAGATATTGGAGGTATCAACCCATGGTTCAGCAATTAATTGTGGGCAAAAAAACAATGGTGTTATCGCCGCAATGAGTTTATTCATTTTCATATTTGGGTAAAGCCCGAGTGAATTTGAGTTATATTTTACTTAATACGTCACGCAAAATGGTGCTTGATGTGTGAGACGTATATGGAAAGTACATAATTTCTACATTAAACTCTTTAAAGTCCTTTTCTATCTGATTCCATTTTTCAGTACCTTTCCAGTCATCACCAACAAACATCATGTCAAACTTCAAATTATTCCATGCTTCTTCTTTATCGTAGTTAACTTGTGGGACAACTTCATCAACAAACTTAATTGCTTCAACAATTTCCATACGCTCTTGAAAAGGGATCACTGGCTTTTTGTTTTTCGCTGACATAGATAGCTCATCACTTGTGACACCAACGATAAGATAATCACATTCTAGCTTGGCTCGCTTAAGTACATTTAGGTGACCAATGTGGAAAAGATCAAATACACCGGTGGTATAACCAATTTTTTTCATAACAAATCCAATAATATCGTGTTTTCAGTGCAGCAACTGAGGTTATTTTTTAGTTAATAAAATTACTATTTAACATATAAAACAATGGGTTGTTTAGTTTATATGTTTTCGTGTAAGTAACTGATGATTCTAGCGCTCGCTTTGCCATCAATTTTACCACAAAGTTTCTCAGCTAAGGCGAGTCTTATTGCTTCTAAGTCTTTTGGATTGGCAAGTTGCTGTTCAACATGTTGTTGAAGGTTTTTAAAAGATTTTGCATGTACGGCGACTTCGGCATATTCACCGTAATCTTGATCCATTCGCTTTTTGAAACGATAAGATAATAGACCCCGATAGCTCCAACGCAGTTTTAAAAAATCACACCAAATAACTGGCTTGTTCAGTGCAGCAAATTCGAATAATGCTGAAGACGCATCACTGATCAGTACATCTGCGATTGCCATAAAAGGGACTAATGAATAATCTTCGACGTTTGCTAAATAAACGTTATCAAATTTACTCCATTTTTCCAAAAGCTTACGTTGATTCTTATAGCTATCTTTAGCAAGAGAAAAGTAATGTGGCTTAATAATAATATTATATTGGTGGTACAGTTGCGGCCAATTGTCTGCAAAACATTCTATGCTACTAGGGTAAAAGGTTGGGGCATAGAGTAATGTTTTCTTCTTCGGGTCTAAGCCTAAACTTGTTAGTGAGGTATCTTGTAGCTCGTGATTAATGATCGGATCTAACTTACAAAACCCAACATCAACAAAACAATCGTTAGGGTACATTGCTGTTAATCGTTGCGTACGATAATTTCCTTCAACAAATCTAACACTGGTTGGTGTATCAGATTTGGTATAGTAACTAGCTTTAGGGCCAATGCCATGGCCTAATTGTACTGATTTACTGACTTGATGGACTTTCTCCAAATGCGGGAAAGCATTGGCAAAAAATACCCAGTCGGCTTGTTCTTTACAGTAGAAGTTACAAGCTTCAGCATTGTTATCAACCCAAATATGGTTCAATTGTTCTTTCGCAATGATGGTTTCTATGATGTCGTCATGAATTCCATGATAAAAGACAAACGTTGCTTCACCTGCATTCGCCAATATTAATTGACGATAAACAGGTAGATACTGTGGTAAATAGTATAAATGTAATACATCGAAGATAATTTTCATAACGCTAGATTTATTTGCTCAATGAGTAAATGTGACTGAGCCTAACCCCAGTTTTCCATATTTGCTTTACGTTTTGAAAACAAGCGCGGTAATATCAAACCAAACAACAAGCCAATACCCAAAACGATGGCGCCATTAAAGAACCATTGTTTTTTTATGTCGGTATCTTGATTTTTCAACTGTGATTTAGTTTGTGTTAAATCCATATTGAGTGCTGAAATACTATTTTGTAAATCACTACGCTCTGTTTTAAGGGCTTCAATTTCGTTATTCGCTTCAGTTAACTGGCGCGACATTGTATTTCTTTCTGCTTGAATGCTGGCTAACTGTTCATTGAGGTCAGCAATCACGAAGCGCATGCCTGGTTTGTTTGAAACATATTTACTTTCAACCCAACCTGTACGGTTTTTATCGGTTGTTATTTGACTGTAATCGTTATTAGATTCACCGGTGAGTTGTACTTTTTCACCGGCGTTTACTGAACCTTGTATACGATAATTTTTACCTGCACCTGTATGCATATAAACAATTAAATCTTCAGAAATGTAGCCTGTAGTTGTTGTTACATCAGCCTCTTCGGCAAAAGAAAATAAGGATGTACAGCATAATAAAGCAACGAATGTTTGTTTTATGTTCATCATGAAAGAACCAATAGCGCCATTTAAACAAAGAATGGCAAAGATAGTAGGACTTTGCAGGAATGATAGCAAGTGATGTCGCTTAGATTTCTGAGATTTTTGATATAAAATATTAATCATGTAAGATTGTGGTTATTATTTACTGTTTTAGCTCAATGAAATATTGTTGCTATGGTTAATAAGCTTGATTTATAACTAATATTGGAAAAATATGACGACCGAAATAGAGCTTAAATATTTAGTTTTAAGTGATAATGTTGCAGAAAAAATAACTCAAATATTTAATCGCGAAAAAATACAGTTTACCTTTCAGGAAAAACGGCTCGCTAATTGCTATTTTGATACGGCAGATTTAAATCTACGAAAACATGATATGGGTTTAAGGGTTCGCCGTTGCAATGAGCATATTGAACAAACAATTAAAACAGCAGGTCAGGTTGTGGGGGGCTTGCATAGCCGTCCAGAATACAACGTTGATATTGAAAGTAACTTTCCTATTTTAACACTTTTCCCAAATGAAATATGGCAAAAAGATCAGTCTGTAAGTGCCATTCAAAACGAGTTGGTAACATTATTTAGTACAGACTTTATTCGTTGTACCTGGTTGATCACTGACGCAAGAGGCCATGTGATCGAGCTTGCTTATGATCAGGGCGAAATTGCCAGTGGCGAGCAAAAGGAAGCTATTGATGAAATTGAACTAGAGCTTGTTAAGGGTAATAAAACTGCATTATTTAGTTTAGCGTCATTATTGTTTGATGAGCTAGCGTTAAGACCAGGCTTAAAAAGTAAAGCTGCACGCGGCTATGCACTTTGGCGTTCAGAGCTTATTGAAGAAAAGCCTCAGAAAATCGGCTTCATTTGTCAAAATCGCAACCATACTATTGACGCCGCTTTTACTTCAGGTTTAGGTGTTAGTTTAACTAGCCTACAACACAGTATTGAACATTATTTAGCCCATGAAACATTAGTTGAGCTAGCTAAAATAGAGGCAAGCTTGGCCGTTATTCGCCACGGCTTTTGGCTGTTTTCAGAGTATTTATCTCCGCAAGAGTTATTGATACGAGATGAGTTGAGCCATTTTGTACATTTATTCTCTTGGGTTGATAATGCAATACATCTGCAAGAGCTTACGAACAAAACGGGTAATTACAGGAAAAAACTCGACTTCAGTAAGCAGTTAATTGAGCAACTAAAAATTGAAAAACGCCGATTCCCGAGCACCGACGATATTCGTCAACTGCTGCATAGTGCTAGGTTTAATCAATTACAGCTCAATATCCTACAGTTGTTTTTATCGCGCTCACAAGCACCTGTTTCAGCCGCAGATGAAGGTGGCACGACACTGATTAAATTTGCCCAAGATAGAATTCAATTTAGTTTAAGTGAAATAAGTACACAAATGAAAAGTTCGGCGCACTTTTCTTGTGAACAATACATAGCCCAAAGCAAGCTCTTAAACCGGAGTTTATTAACTGGCATCTGGTTGGCAGGGCTATTTGACAATGATCAACGTGATAAATTTCGCCATCCATGGCTTGATTTGCAGCAAGGTATAAGTGAATTGCAGTCATTGTGGATTATACAAATGCAGCTCGAGAAACTATCTGAGCCGTCAAAAAGGTTGGTGCAATGGCAAAACGGTAAAGTAGAAGGCTTGCTGTTAGCGTTGGATAATACCAAAGCGATTGCGACTGAAATGCAACCTTATTGGCTTGAGTCTTTATAAATCTCGGGCTTTATAATTTATGAGTGGATTATTTTGTCATGTTTTATAGGGTAACTGTTATTAAATTATTGGCTTTAGCGGGGGGGCGCAGTTTAGCTTGTTGTTTATTACTGTGTAGTTTAATGATTAGCTCAACTGTTGCTAAAGTTTATTCACTGCCAGAGGGGAATTCGCGGTTAATCGGTGAAATGCAGTATCATAAAGTCGTTAAAGGCGATTACTTTCAACTGATTGCTGAAAAGTATGATGTCGGTTTTTTAGCCCTAATGGCGGCGAACCCAAACGTAGATCCTTTTCTCCCTGAACTAGGACTGCAATTAGTTATCCCAAGTCAGATGTTATTACCCTATGGTAAGCGCGAAGGTATTGTTATTAACTTACCTGAACTACGCTTGTACTATTTCCCCAGCAATAGTAACAAAGTGCATGTTTTTCCTGTCGGTATTGGGCGGCAAGGGCTAGCAACACCCAAAACAGTTAGTTACATAGGGGAAAAACGAAAAGATCCAGTTTGGCGTCCTACGGCTGAAATGAAAACAAGATACTTTCTTGAACATGGTAAAAATTTGCCTGATGAAGTGCCTGCAGGGCCTAATAATCCATTTGGTCAATATGCTCTGCGCTTAGGTACAAGTGTTTATTTATTGCATGGCTCCAATCAACGATTCGGTATTGGCATGAGAGCAAGTTCAGGTTGTATTCGTTTATATGATGATGATATTGAGTGGCTATACCAACATGTTGAAATAAACACCCCTGTTCGCATTGTTGATCAAGCTATAAAGTTATCTTATGAAAGTAATAAAAAACTGTTTGAAGTGCACAGCCCGTTAACAGCGGATGATGGTAGTGTTAGTCAGCCTGAAATTAGTAATGCCGTCTCGCAATTCATTGGCGATAGTGCTGATAATATGCAGATATTACTACAGCAAATAGCGAACCCTAAAGGTTTAGTTACTGAATTGCTTGACGATTCATTAGCGGAAGAAAACTAAAAAGCAGATAAAAAAGCACGTAAACAGAGGTTTAGTGCTTTTATGATATTAGCGTACTTAAACAGTATGAGTGCTATTTTTTATAACTAGCAACCATATTGTCGATACGTTCATTAGCTTTTTCTACAGCCATTTTCGTTGTCTCAGCCATTTGGTTAGTTTCAGCTTGTGTCGAACTTAACTCATTAACTTGTGATGACATTGCTTGAGTCTTTGAAGCCAGGCTATTTACTTGATCTGTTAAGCTGTCGACCTTCTGATTTAGCTGATAAATACTCTCTTCTAATGCCGAATTATTGGCACAGCCACTGATAATAGCAACTAAGGTGATTAGTGTTATTTTTTTTAATAGCATGATGTGTCCCTTATGTTTGACGACTTGTTATTGTTAAAAATAAATGAAATAACTGCATTAAAGAGTATGACATAAAATCATTATAGCGCCTATGCCTGGTTATAATCTCATCGCTATGGTTATGTCGACATTACCTCGTGAGGCATTTATTTAACATGTATAAACAGTATAAGCTGATTGTGGGGATTATCGTTGTTGATGGTAACTATAACGAACCATTGTTTATTACGGAGAAAGTGTTACTGCAGGTTTTTTGATAAGGCCTCAAGTTTCTCTTCTAAAGTTAACAGCTTTTTACTGATTTCATTATTTTGAGCAATGATTTGAGCGTTCTGCATTCTTAACTCTCTATTTTTGATATTGGTATCTGCAAAGCCAAATATTTTGTTGGCAAATACAGCCCCCATACCACCGAGTATGCCAACACCTAAAATAAACATGATGAAAACGGCGGCACGGCCAGTAAAAGTTATTGGGTAAACATCACCAAAACCTATGGTGGTTGAAGACATCACCATTAGCCAGATAGCATCGGTGTAACTTTTAACTGGAGAAGCATCAAGCCCAAGCTCGGCTAGATAAGTGATATAACCTAAAGATAAGTTCAATGTGACAAATAAAACAAAAGAGACGATGGCAATAAAGCCATAATTGTAATTTTTAACCCCAAAGCCATCGACGCTATATAAATTACTTTTCTCCATTGCTTTTTGCACTACTATCATTTTCGTCTCTTACATTATTTATCAGTTATGAATAGTTACAGACTAAGCATTTTAGTCTACTAATTTATTATTAACATAATTGATTAAATCATCCATTAATTTTTTCTTAATTTCAAGTTGTTGCTCTGCTTGCAGGTCATATTTTTCTGCCAATAGCTGATAATCGTCGGCTGATAAACTGACCGTTAACCTTGGTCGTTTAGGTCGTTTATTCGTTGGTAAGCCTAAAATATCACGGATCTGCTCAGAAGGGCTGATACCAGCCTCTAATGCTTGCTTTCTAATAGATAGCTGAATTTTTTCATCCATATCAAAAGCAACTTGTACAGCCTTCACTGCTTTTATTGAAGATTGCCATTTTTCGGGGAGTTTACGTGCCACAATTAACTTCCTGGGTACATATCGACAATATCTGTCGTCGGTTTAAATAAGGTTAAAAATACTTCGGTATCGCCATCTTGCCATACTTCGACATCAATGCCTTTATCTTGATCCTCATTGAACAGAGAGTAAAGCTCAAACTGTTCACCACTGTCTTTGCCTTCATATGCAGATAAAGCATCTTTGCGGTAATCTTTACGATGGAAATAACCGACTTGGGCGAAGCTGCTTTGTTGGTATAGTTCACTACTCCAGCCAGAGGAGTTTTCACTGTCTACTAAGCGAGTGAGTTGTGCTTGACCCGGCTCGTCAAAAATCTCAGAAAACTGGTCTAAATCAAAAAGGCTTTCAACATCTTGATGCAATATTTTAAGCGAGAATTTTAAATAAATTTTATCATCAACATCTAGCGTTAAGTAAAGCTCAACGTCATTACCACCGAGCAAAACCCACTCAATTTGAGTTTTATGTTCAAATTCATAGCTATTTACTGCACTTACTTGAAACTCTTGTGCTCTTAATGCCGTGGGTAAACCAAAACTATCAGACATAACAATGATGTCACCTAGGGTAAGATCTTCAACATTATTGAGCTTGCGTTCTTGTGTTGGTTTTTTGAATATGTTTTTGAAAAAACTCACTATTTACTCCTGATGTTCGTGGCGAACAATACGACTGATGTAAACTAAAAAACCGCTTAACATCAATGATATTAAGCGGTGATTACTTTTAGTACATTACTTTTGCTTAGCCTTTAAACGCTCTAGTACAGAATTAGCATTATTGTCACTCGCGCCAATACCTGCTTCTTTCAGTTTAGCTTCTAACGAGGTATCTGAGTTTTCAGACTCAAGCACTTCTGCAGCTTTCATGCGATCATCAAACTTTTGCTGTTTAGCTTTAATACGCTCTAATGAGTCTTTAGCATTTAATAACTTAGAGTTACTTGATGAAAAGTTATCAGTGATTGCTGATGTTGCCTTTTGTACGCTTTCAGTGGTTTTTACCATAGATAATTGTCGCTTGTACTCAGCAACGTGTCGTTCACTCTTCTTAACAAGTTCTTTTAAACGATCAGCATTGCCTTGGAAGCTATCAAGCGCTTGTTGTTGAGTGCTTAGCTCACTTTCAAGCGTTGAAATTTTTTCCGCTACAGCAAGTGCAAGTGCTTCATCGCCTTTCTCTAATGCTTGAACGGCATAGCCTTCATGTTCAACAATTTCTCGCTTAATGCGATCAACATCACGGCTTGATGACATTTGTTGAGCCATTACACCCGTTAAGTCGCGCTTTGCTTGTGTTAGATGATTTTCAGCGTCACGAATTTCTTGTTCAAAAATTCGGGTGGCGTTTGAGTCAATAATTGATTCACCTACTTCAGTGGCACCGCCACGAATAGCGGTCATAATTTTTTTAAAAATACTCATAATAATACTCCTAAGGTGGCTGCTTAAACTAAGTAATCACTCATGTCGTCAATAATTTCTAGCGCATTGTTACTTAATACGCCGAGTTCGAGTTCGATGTCATTAAATGTTGAGCTAATTGCTAGCGCACCAAAAATAACGTATTTATCACCAATTTTTGAAAATGAAGATAGTGGCATAGGAATGTTCATTTCCAACATACTGACATGCATTTCATTCACTTTGTCGGCTTTAACTTCTTCTTCACCCCAGAGGTAAGTGATGCAAATGATTTGATCATCAGTTACCGAAAGAAATATAGGTAATTCTTCACGGCCAAGTACCGTAATTTGTAATACATCAACTTCACCTGATATGGGCTGACAGTCAAATACCATCCCAGTGTTTGAGTCATCGGCCAATGTGTTTAGGTAATCAGCTATCTTATGAATATTCATGTTATTCCTCATGCTCTAATAAGTAGCGTAAAAAGCAGTGTGACTGTTTTTACTTAACGACATATTATGTCGTGTAGGGTTAATTTAGCACTTTGACATATTATGTCAAGTGCTGATTTTAATTTTTTATCCTAAGTTATACCCAAGCCACTTGAGAGGGCAGAATTCAGCGAGTCGAGAAAGAGTTAGCTCCAAGGCAGTGATTGAAGAGAATGGTTGTTCCATTGTCAAAATCAATAACGCCGGAGATGACCCTTTATCGCCTTGCCCTGATTTCCTAGCTTAGCTCTGAAACTGCATTTTCAAGTGGTTTGGGTATATATTAACTTATTTACGGTTACTGTAAATGAGCATTATTTAAACCTTGCTGATCTTGCCATGCTTGCTGATGCAACTGGTAAATTGCATGGCTGCCAAGATAATTAATTGGCACCTGATCACTATCTTGATAAAAATCTCTCGAAAACTCAAAGGCGTTGGTCACCATAGGCAAAGTCAACCAATGATGCGAAACGGGAAGTTCTGTCAATTGTTTTAGACGCGTTAATGGGGCTGCACCCATTTTGTTGGCAATAGTCCAACCCCACTCGCCAAAGCTTGGCACGTTATCGTGATATTGTTGTACGGTGGAATATTCGGCTGCTTGCACGGTTTTTCCAATGGCAATAAAAGCATTTTTTGCATGATATGGACTGGCGGATTGAATGCCAATTAAGCCATCGCCAGCCAATAATTGTTTTAATCGCGCATAGAAGTTTACCGAATACAGTTTATTCAGATCTGGATGACTCGGGTCGGGTAAATCCACGATAATAGCGTCGAAGGTTTGACGACTTTGCAATAATTTATCGATAGCAATAAAAGCATCGGCAGAAATAATTTCTACCCGCTCATCGCGTAAACTTGTGGCATTTAGTTCTGCAATGGTATCGGCAAGTTTCAATGGTAATTTTTCGTGTGGATTTTTAAATATTTCAATCAGCTCTGTATCTAAATCGACCAAAGTGACCTTTTTAGGTTGCCATTGTAAAACGTCTCTCAGCGCTAAGCCATCACCACCACCAATTATTAAAATATTGTCATGACGTGCTGAGCCCGATAGCACAGGGCTGACTAAATAACTGTGATAAATAAATTCATCTGATGATGAGAACTGCAAACGCCCATTTAAATAAAAATTGATAATATTACCGTCGTTGGCGCCCATATTTCGCTGAGTGAAAGTGAGTTGTTGATAACGGGTTTTATCGCTATAAACAACTTTATCGAGATAGAGTAAGTTGCTCATTTGACTTAGCCAGCCATTGCCAAAGTGATAAATCGCCATGATCATTACCAACAAAACAGCATGGGCGCTAATCAAGGTTTTTCGCCAAGTCAATTTATGCCAATAATAGAGGATAAAAATACTGCCGGCGATAAGGTTTAGAGCGGCCGTTAATGCACTGGCTTTACTAATGTCGATGGCGAGCAAAAACATTACCCAAATAGCAGCGCCTATACCTGCACCAACATAATCAGCCCCATAAATGGTGCCCAGGTTATTTTTTAGGTGCTTTTGATGTATTTCTTCTCGGATGCGGGCAATTAGTGGTATTTCCATACCAATAAAAAAGCCTAGAATTAAACCGAAAAAATAAGGACTATTAAAAGCGATAAAACTTAACTGTTTAAATAGGCCGCCGCGTGGGTATGCATCAGGCGGTAAGTTGAACATTGAGCCTAGTATTTCTGGAAAGGTTTGCGTTAGGGCGATTAGCCCACCAATGATAAGAATTGAACTACTGCCAAGAAAAGCAATAGTAAGCTCTAACCAGACAAAACCATTAAATGCACACTGAATTTTTCTTGCCGCAAATGCCCCCAAGCCCATGGCGACAATCATCAAGCCAATCATCGCATATATGGTGCTTTCCATGATGCCTAAAACACGGCCGGCGTAATGTGATAAAAGGTATTCATATATAAGCCCACAACCAGCTAAAACCGCCATAGTTAAAATCAGGAGCACATCGTCCCACAACCGATTTTTGTTGCTTATCATGAATATTCCTAGTGTACTTTTAAAAATGTGATAAAAAAATTCAAGCTCTAATGAATAGAACTTGAATTTTACGAGGGCAGTTTAACGGGTTAATTAGGACATTAATGCCGTTAAAATAAGTGCAATAGAAATGCTGATTGCCATTTCGACACTCGCTACACCAATGTTATGTTGGTGATCAACTTCTTCTACGAGGTTAATCCCCATAAGCACCAGACGTTTGGCAATTGATGTCAAAATAGCGACCAATAATGTCATGACTATACCAAAGACTAACCAACCGACTAAATTGACGAGTAAAGTGTCAGGGCTGTAAGTGAGGAAGTGACTTGCCGCTGTGACTGCTAAAGCGGTACTAATAACTTGGCCTGCATAACGAATTGCTAATGCCACTTGACCGTCAGCAAAAGCAGTTTGCATGCTGCTGTTTTGATTGTTAGCGGCATATTGGCGTTCTTTAATACGAGTAACTAACACCAACATTGCTTGTGAAACAATAAAACCGGCAGCTATGGCAGTAAAAGTATTGATGTCTAAACCATAAACCCAAAGCAATACTGCACGAATAATAATGGCAGTTGCAATAGCGCCAGAAGCATCAACAATACCTACGGTAATATTTCGTGCTTTAATCTGTGCATTTTTATCGATTTGATTTAAGGCAAAACGATCATGAAAAACGCGACCAATTTTTATTAAAATTAAGCCAAAAATACCGTAACTTGCCATACCAATAGCTTCCATCAAGTAACTATCAGCGTTTTCACCGGTAATGGCGCCGGTTAAGACAATGCCAAGTGCAGCAACACTACCTGCAACACTAATACCAAAAGCAAAGTTATCTTCTTTGGCCAGTTCGTCAGTTGAGTTCACTTTCGCTGATAAACCACTGATAAAACGCATGGCGCCAAGTAATATAATCGCTATTGTAATATCAATCGCTAAGAAAATTAGTAGCTCTTGATTTAGGCCGGTTATTTCAATAAATGTATTCATATTTATCCCTACTTTCCACGTCTAAAGCTACGTGAGGTTGTACTTTTACTGTTTCTGAAACTCGCATTTTTGGCACTTTTACTTGATTTTGCATAAGTACTTTTATTGCTTGCTTTGCTGGTAAACCGATTAGCACTGGTTTGCGCACTTTTACTTTGGCTAGAGATACTTGAAGCGCCAGTTCTATTTTTACTGTAGGCGCTAGTGTATTTTTGGCCACGACGTTCAAAAGACTTCTTAGTGCGAGTGTCAAGGTCGGTTTGCTTACGTAATTGATCTGGCGAGCTATAGCGTTTACGGCCATAGTCATTGTAGTAACTGTAATTACGGCTGCGCCCCCAGTCATTATAATAAGTACGACGAGAGCCAAATAAATCGCCCATCATAGAATACATGCCATACCAAGCCCAAAATGACATACCATTAGAACCAGTAGTCCAATTACCATATGCAGGGTTGCCAATTAATTGCTCGCCTGTACCGAAGTCTTGAGCTTTGTTTGCAGCTAAGCTTTGTGCTTTTGACATCGCATTAACTCGTGGTAATGTGCCTTCAGACATATCGGCTAAAACATTGAGTGGATCACTCAATGCATCGGAATATAAAACCGGATCAGCCGCTTGGTAAAGGTTTAATAATTCATCATATAAAGCTTGAGAATTTTGAAACATTTGTGGTTGATTTTTTACCGTGTTAAGTCGATCAACTAAGGCAAGATACATTGGCCCTTGTGTGCCACTATCTTTTAAAAACTCATCGATTAATGGTTTATAATCAGGTTTATCTTGTAGTAATCTATCTGCGTATTGCTTAATTAAATTAGCATTACGTACTTGTCCGCTATCAAGCGCTTGCGCAAGTAAATCAATACGTTGTTCAGTGAGTGGAATTTGCTGAGCAATTTGTTCTTTTATTGGATCTCCACAAGCGCAGAGCAAGAACATCAGCAAGATTATAATTGATTTTAGTGGCTGCATTTCTGCCATAGTGTCCTCAAAAATGCTATGGTTATCATTCATTAATATCACTTATGACATATTATGTCTATTATTTTAGACAAATCAGTGAAATTAATTTATTACCATTACATATTATTGCTAATTTCGTCATTGTAGCTTTTATCGAGGATAACGTGTCTACTTTTTCACTATTACCATTTTCGCCGTTACTTGAAAGCCAGCAAAATAATAGTTGGTTAAAGTTCTCCCAACAACACCCCAGTTTTAGCGATAAGTTATCCGCTGAGCGTTTAGCTCTGTTTAAGCAAGCTATAGCGTTAAGTGATTTCATATTACGCAGTGCTTTGCAGGCACCTGAGTTAGTTATTGAGCTCTTTAGCAGTGAGCGATTACTGTTAAATGAAACACCCGATTATAAAGCCGCTTTAGCTAAAGAACTGGCTAACTGCTCGACAGAAGAACAATTGCACCGCAGCCTGCGTTTGTTTCGTTTAGTGGAAATGACCTACATTGGCGTTGGTGATTTTTTATTGGCTACATCTCTTGACGAGTCACTTAAGCGCTTATCTTCATTGGCTGATCAATTAATTATTGCCGCGAATAACTGGCTATCTACGTATTGTCACAACAAGTGGGGTGTTCCCGTTAATAGCGCTGGTGAACAACAAGAGCTATTGGTTTACGGTATGGGTAAATTAGGTGGGCAAGAGCTAAATTTTTCATCTGATATTGATTTAATATTTGTTTACCCTGAAGCAGGTGAAACGCAAGGTCTGAGACGTACTATCGACAATCAATTGTTTTTTACTCGTTTGGGGCAAAAATTAATTACTGCGTTAAACCAGCAAACCGTTGATGGTTTTGTCTATCGAGTTGATATGCGTTTACGGCCGTTTGGTGAGAGTGGCCCTGTTGTTTTGTCATTTAACGCCATGGAAAATTACTATCAGGATCAAGGGCGTGACTGGGAACGTTATGCAATGCTAAAAGCACGCTTAATTGGTGAAAGTCAATATCATGGACAACTGTCAAATATGTTACGCCCCTTTGTATATCGTCGATATATTGATTTTAGTGTCATTGATAGCTTGCGACGTATGAAAGCGATGATTGCGCAAGAGGTGAGGCGTAAACAGCTCAATAATAATATTAAGTTAGGTGCTGGCGGTATTCGAGAAGTTGAATTTATTGTCCAGGTATTTCAAATGATCAGGGGAGGCCGCGTTAATGAGTTGCAACATCGCAATTTACTAACCGTGTTGCCTTTATTGGTTAAGCATGAAGAAATTACCGCGCAAAGTGCGCAAGTGTTGACGGACAGTTATCGGTTTTTACGTCGCGTTGAAAATATAATTCAAGCGTTAAACGATCAACAAACACAAACTTTGCCTGATAATGATTTAGATCAGCAACGCCTACTTATTATTCTAGCCGATCTCGACTGTCATGATTGGCCAAGTTTCCTTAGTCAGCTTGCTTTTCATATGCAAGGTGTTCATCAACAGTTTGTTGAATTAATTGGTGAAGAAAGTCCTAATCGCCAAGCGGTTGATCAATATTGGACAACTTTATGGGACAGCCAGTGGAGTGATGAAGAATCAATTGCTTGGATTGAAAACTCACCACAGTTAGGTCATGAAGCAGATGGAGAAAAGATCTGGCAAAGTGATGTTATATGGCAAGCTTTGCGAGATTTTCGCCGAGAAATGATCAAGTGCAGTATGGGCAATCGCGGTCGACAAGTGCTTGATAAACTTATCCCAACAGTATTATGGCATTTGGCTAACTTAAAGCTAACTGACCAGACATTAGTACGTGTACTTGGCGTACTAACAACAGTAGCAACACGGACAGCATATCTTGAGTTATTATTTGAAAATGAAGGAGCGTTGAAGCAGCTTATTCATTTGTGCCGAAATAGTAGCTGGGTTGCAGAATATATTGCTAAGTATCCCATTTTACTCGATGAGTTAATTGACCCTAAATTATTTCATCAACCGCCATTATTATCTTCTTATGTCGCAGAATTACGTGAAACTATGTTACGAGTTCCTGACGACGATCAAGAAGCACAAATGATCGCGTTACGTGAATTTAAGCAAGTTAAGCAATTGCGTATTGCTGCGGCTGATATCACAGGTATATTACCTATTACTGAAGTCAGTGATCATTTAACGGCATTAGCAGAGGCAATAGTTGAGGAAGTGGCTAACTTAGCATGGCAGCAAGTATCGCTACGTTTTGGTGTACCCTCAAGTCGACTCGATAGCGCTAATAAAGGTTTTGCAATCATTGGCTATGGCAAATTAGGCGGTATTGAGCTTGGCTATAGCTCAGATTTGGATTTAGTCTATGTTCATGATGCCAACCTTGAGGAAATGACCACAGGGCCTAGGGAAATTTCGGCCGGGCAGTTTTATTTGAAATTGGCACAACGCATGATGCACTTATTTAATACCCGTATGAGTAATGGTATTTTGTATGAATTAGATATGCGTTTGCGGCCTTCAGGTAATGCTGGGCTACTTATGGTACATATTGATACTTTTGCTCATTATCAGGAGAATGATGCCTGGACATGGGAGCATCAAGCCTTAGTTCGAGCTCGAGTGATATATGGTCATCAAACATTAGCCTCTCAATTTATCGATATTAAACGTCAAGTGTTAATGAAAGCGCGTGATAAGCAGCAATTGCGTGAAGATGTGATAAATATGCGTAATAAAATGCGTCAACATTTAGATAAGTCTTCAACAAGTGAGATTGATATTAAACAAGGACTTGGCGGTTTAGTTGATATCGAATTCATTGTGCAGTATTTAGTGTTAGTTCACAGTGCGCAGCACCCCAACTTAAGTGTTCATTCAGACAATATCAGCTTATTGCAATACTTAGCTAATATCTCAGTGATTAGCACACAAGAGCAGCAAATTTTAACAAACAACTATTGTAAGTTACGAGACTTTGGTCATCACGCCACCCTACAAAATAGTGCTGCGATGATAGCGTCTACAGAGTTCGACGCTGAATACAGCCAAGTGATGACAATAGTAAACAAGCTCTATCAATAGCTATGTTTAGTGTTTGCGCAAGCGATGTTATTAACGTTTAACTTTAGGTAGTAGCATGCATTCATTTGCTAAATAAGGAATGTCGTGCTCTATCAACACAATTGTACGTTGTTGATAACAGAAATAGACTGATAAACCGTTTTGAAAATGCCCTTCAATGGCTTTACCTACTTGGTATGATGTAGTGATGATATTTTTATTGATTCTAAAAGCATCTTTCACCAAAAAATCACGATCAAGCCACCATATTATTTCAAGGCCATTATCTTCGGCATACTCTGATAGCTTTTGAAATAACGTTTCCCCAAGACGAAATGGATGGTTTTCAGTTTTTCCGGTCCAATTTTTACGCAGTGGTCGAGTGACTAAACGTTTCGCTTCTAATATTTCTTTCAAGTCACCTCTTGGTTCAGGTAAATAGACAATATTATTGCGAATTTTGGGGCCTTTCTCGTCCATATCACCATGTAAATTGGCGTAAAAGCGAGAAAGTCCTTCTGCGGCGGCGTTTTTAGTATCTTTCGGGCGAAGCACGTCTCGTGCTGTTTCTGTCGCTAACGGCGTGCTTTTTTCTTCATGGTGTACATCAGCCGTTGAAGCCGCTATATCGTCAGCAGCTTCTTGACTGATTGAAAATAATAATTCTTGGTTCATCAATAAAGCTGCTGCTAAGCCAGAAAGAATCACTGCTAAAATAATGTTTCTTATCCAAAAATTCATAAGTTACTTATAGTTAAATTTACACCTTGAAACATACCATAACTAACAATACTTATTTATACAATGATGGATCATCTTCATTAGGTCGTGTTTTGAAGCGTCGGTGTAACCACATGTATTGTTCGGGCTTGACCATAATCGCTTTTTCTAACTCCTGATTAACTCTCAGTACATCAGCGGTATCATCACCCGTTGGAAAGTTTTCTAACATAGGCTTTATTTCCAAAGTGTAGCCACTACCATCGTCGTTACGTGTTGGGATTAACATATGAGTTTGGCAATTTTTGTGTCGAGCAAACAGTAAGGTACCTGTTGTTGATGCTGCATCAGGTACGGCGAAAAAAGGTACAAAAACACTACGATTTCGACCGTAGTCTTGATCTGGTAAATAAATACAAGCTTCACCTTCTTTTAATGCGGTGAGTAAACCTTTTACGTCGCGCTTTCCAAGCATGTATTTATTTGAACGACCACGGCCCCTAAACTGAAAGTACTCCATTAATGGGTTGTTATGAGGGCGATAAAAAACCACCATAGGATGACCATAGCCAATGCCTCGACAATTTATTTCTACACTAAGGTAGTGCATGGCTAACAATAATATGCCTTTGCCTTGCTTTTGTGCTTCTTCAATATGTTCAAGCCCGATGACCTTAGTTTTACGTTTTACGCGCCAATTTGGCCACCACCAACCCATACCGGTTTCTAGTAGTGCAATACCGGTGTTTTCAAAGTTTCGTTTTAGCATTATTTGTCTTTCAGCATCAGACATATCAGGAAAGCAAAGTTCTAAATTGCGTAAGGCAACTTTTTTTCGGCTTGAACCAATTTTGTATAATAAACGCCCGATCATTTTACCGAGAAAAAGCTGAAACCGATAAGGCAACCATGAAATGGTGTAAAGGATAAATACACCAATCCATGTTGGCCAATATTTGGGTAACAGGAAAGATATTTTAAAATTTGGCTGTAAAACTTTGTTTTTACTCACGGGATGATTTCAACTCATTGAATTGCTTGTGATACAATATTCGTTATTATATCTGTTATAGGGCACAGGATGAAAGTAGATATTCCCGCTTTTGAAAAAGCGCGTGTTTTAGTCGTTGGTGATATCATGCTAGATCGCTATTGGTATGGGCCAACACAACGTATTTCACCTGAGGCACCTGTGCCGATTGTTAAAATACACCAAGATGAAGATCGCCCAGGAGGCGCTGCCAACGTAGCTTTAAACATTGCTTCGTTAAATGGTCAAGTAACTTTACTTGGTATTACTGGCGAAGATGAAGCATCTGAAACATTGCAAACACATTTGTCTGCAATGAATATTGACTGTCAATTTATTCAATCTACAGCGCATCCAACGATCACTAAATTACGTATTTTGAGCCGTAATCAGCAATTATTGCGCTTGGATTTCGAAGAGTCGTTCGCTGAGCTTGATAAAACATCACTGCTTGAGCGCACCGAAGCTTTAGTTGCCCAACATGATCTTTTATTGTTATCAGATTATGACAAAGGCACATTATCAGATGTACAAGCACTGATAAAAGTTGCAAAAGCACACAATATACCGGTATTAGTTGATCCCAAAGGAACGGATTTTTCGCGTTACCGTGGTGCAACATTAATTACCCCTAATTTAGCTGAATTTGAAGCCGTGGTTGGTCATTGTAAAAATGAGGCTGAGATCGTTAGCAAAGGACAAGCGCTACTCAAAGAATTAGACTTAACCGCTATGCTAGTTACTCGCAGTGAGCATGGTATGACCTTGTTACGCCACGACCATGAAGAGTTTCATTTACCGACACAAGCAAAAGAAGTTTATGACGTTACGGGGGCAGGCGATACGGTAATAGCAACGTTAGCGCTTGCAATAGCCGCCAAAGCTGAATTTACTCAAGCCAGTGCTATAGCGAATATTGCTGCTGGTATTGTGGTTGGCAAGTTGGGTACGTCAACAGTAAGTGAAACCGAATTAACGGCCGAGTTATCATCAGGTCAGGAAAGTGGTTTTGGCGTCATGTCTGAGGGGCAGTTAAAAATTGCAGTTGAATTGGCACAAGCACGTGGCGAAACTATCGTTATGACTAATGGCTGTTTTGATATTCTTCATGCCGGACATGTATCATATTTAACTACTGCAAATACCTTAGGTACACGTTTAATTGTTGCCGTTAATGACGATGCTTCAGTAACTCGATTGAAAGGTCCTGGTCGACCGGTGAATCCTGTTGATCGTCGAATGGCTGTATTAGCAGGGCTAGGTGCAGTTGATTGGGTAGTGCCGTTTACGGAAGATACCCCCCAACGACTAATTGCCAATATTTTACCTGATATACTGGTTAAAGGTGGCGATTATAACGTTGAAGACATTGCTGGTGGCACTGAAGTTATTGCTGCTGGTGGTGAAGTTAAAGTGCTAAATTTTGAAGATGGCATTTCAACGACAAAAATTATTAATGCGATAAAACGAGAAGATTAATTCGATAGCGTTGATTGGGATATTTTATTTGAAAAAAAAAGCAGCATTGAAGCTGCTTTTTTATTGCTTTGAACTTTGGGATGATTGGCTATTAGTTAGCGGCAGTCAAACCTTGGTTAATATCTTTTAGATCTTTCTCAGTAATGGTTCCACCTGCACGCTTAAGTGTTAAAACACTCTGAATATAATCATAGCGAGTTGATGATAAGTTACGCTTTGCGTTGTATAAGTTTCGCGTACTATTTAGCACATCAACTATGGTACGAGTACCAACTTCAAAACCGGCTTCTGTAGCTTTTAATGCACTTTGCGCACTAACTACCGCTTGTTCTAATGATTTGATAGCAGATACTGCAGCAATAACCGTGTTGTAAGCATTTCGTGTGTTACGTACTACGTTGCGATGTGATTGCGCTAAGTTTTGGCTAGCAACGACATAATTACTTTGTGCTTGCCTAACACTACTTGAGATTGAACCACCAGAATAAATAGGTACAGTTAATTTTATACCAATAGAATGGCTATCAAGTGCTGTGGTGTTTATATTGCCAGTATCCGTATCTCTTGAAGTAAAATCACCATTTAAATCAAGCGATGGATAATGTCCTGCACGGGCAATGTTAATGTTTTCTTTTGCTATATCAACATTAATTTTTTCGGCAATTAAATCTAAGTTTTTTGCTTCAGCGGTTTGTTGCCATTCATTCGCACTATCTGGAAATGGACGAGAAGTGCCAAAACGTTCCGTATTTAAAATGTGTAAGTCACGTGGATAAACGTTGGTAATAACACGTAGAGCTTCTTCGGCATTAAAGACTTTGTTTTCGGCTCTTATTTCATCCGTTACCGCATTATCATATTGCGCTTGTGCTTCATGTACATCAGTTATGGCGGTTAAACCTACTGAAAAGCGTTGTTTAGTTTGTTCTAATTGACGTTCAATTGCAGTTTTTTCGGCAATTGAAAACTCTAAATCATCTTTTGCACTGAGCACATCAAAATAGGCTTGAGTGACTCTAACAATTAAGTCTTGTTTGGCAACTTGGTAAGCAATGTCGCTTTGGTGAGCGAGCTTTTTCGCATTATCTAAACGTAACCATGTTGAATGACGGTACAACTCCATACTTAAGGTCGCACCGTAAGTGAAATTTTCAACATCAGTATTCACTACTTTGCCCGTTAAGGTATTAATGGCTTCACTTTTGCCATCAGAGTATGAAGCTGAGCCGTTAATTTGAGGTAATAAAACAGCACGGGCTTGCTCAATGCCTTCTTCTGTTGCTAAAAATCTAGCATGTGCACCTAAAACAACCGGATCATTAGCTTGTGCTTGCTGGTATACTGATAATAAGTCTTCGGCATTCGCTAAGTAGCTACTTGCAGCGCATACCAGGCCAATAAATGACGCGGTTAATGTTTTTTTCATGTTAGAGCGGTCCCTATAATAGTTAAATTATATCAATGTGGTTAATGCATTAGTCGACTTATATTGTCGTGTGTTTTATTGATTTTTAAGCATTATCAGCTTGCTAATGAGCTCACTAAGTGAGTAATTAATTAACCAACTTGTTATTACTTTTATTTTTCTAGTTGCTACTATCTTATCGCGAATAAGGAATTAGCTAAATAAAATAAGTGTTTAGGAAAGTATTCTAGTGTAACAAAATGTTAAGTGCTAGTGTATCGAAAAATTACTTAAGAGCTAGCAGGAGTTCGACTGTGAAGATGACTAAAGAGCCTTTATTACGCTTTACTTTAGCAGACGTGGAGGTTGTTGAAAAAACGAGAAAATATCAGGGTTTTTTCGCGCTTGATCAATATAAGTTTCGCCATAAGCGCTACGCTGGTGATTATAGTCCGGTAATCACTCGAGAGGTGTTTGAACGCGGTGATGCCGTTGCATTATTACCTTATGATGCAAAAACTGATTCTGTGGTGTTAATTGAACAGTTTCGACCAGGTGCATTACGCAGTAATACGGGGCCTTGGCAATTGGAATTAATTGCGGGGATGTTTTGCGACAATGAAGCGCCGCTCGATGTCGCAATAAGAGAAGCAAAAGAAGAAGCCAATTTAGATATATTGCCGGAAAAAGTCACTAAGGTAATGGATTATCTGTCAAGCTCAGGCGGTATGAGTGAATGTATACATCTCTATTGTGCTTGTGTTGATAGTGAAAATGTTGCTGGTGTTTATGGCTTAGAAACTGAAGGCGAAGATATTTTAGTGCACGTTATTGCGCGTAAAGATGCTGAAAAATTGCTAGCAGAAGGAAAGATACCTAATGCTGCTACTATTATTGCGTTACAATGGTTAGCTCTAAATCTTGATAAACTTAACGAAAGCTGGAAATAAATGTCTGTTGTTGCGAAAAAATATCGCCCCCATTTACCAACGTTAATGGCCTTGTGCGAGGTTAATTATATGTTACTGCTACGTATTTTAGCTGATAAAGAGCAAGTGGGTGAGCAGCGATGTTTTTTTATCTCCGATTTTTTGAGCTACCGAGTTAGCGTTAATGAGGTCACTAAATACACCACCTTAGTAACAATTTATCAAGAAGCGAATATCAAAGGCTATAACTTAACTGAGTTGTTTCGCCCTAAAATGGTGGTACGACTGTATCATGATGCTCGAATGGCTGAAGTGATCAGTAATCAAGATGTGCAGCAAATTAAGCCTCGTTATGACTATCCTAACGAAAGCATGCATTTGCCAGATGAGAAGCAACAAATTAACTATTTTTTAAAAGAGTGGTTACAGTTATGTTTGCAGTTAGGGCAAGTACACTTTACTGTCACAAAAAAATATTAGTCTTATGTCAAAGAAATTTATCTTAGCGCAAATTAGCGACAGTCATCTATTTGCTGAATGCGACGGCAGGCATCATGGCGTAAATGTTTATCATAATTTGCTTAAAGTGTTGTCGGCAATTAAACAGCAACCAGAAGTTGACGTGATAGTTTTTACCGGTGACTTAACACAAGACCATAGTGCTCAATCTTATCAACTTTTTGTACAAGCCTTTGCTGTAAGCGAAATCACTATACCTGTGTATTATCTTGCGGGTAATCATGATGATAATGTTTTATTAAAGCGTTATTTATCACAAGCACCTTTTTGCCAGGGTAACGTAATAACAAGTGCTCATTGGCAAGTGCTATTACTAGAAAGTAAAAGTGCGACACCTGCAGGTGTTTTTAATACTGCGCATGCTAACAGTCTTAAACCTATGATTGATAATAATAAATATCAACTAGCCTTGATGCATCATCATGCTGTTGATGTTGGGTACTTTATTGATGAGCATGGCTTGATCAATAAAGCCGAGTTTCAACAATTTCTCACGCAAGTTCCCTCAATTAAAGCATTAGGTTGTGGTCATATACATCAAGCATTAACATTGCCGATAAAATTATTCGATAGAGCACTTAATTTGTATACTTGCCCGGCAACATCAATTCAATTTGATACTGCGTCAGCCATGGTGAAATCTAACGGTCAAACGGCAGGTTATAGACTCTATACCATGACAGATAACGAGCAAATTTTTAGTCAAACATTTTTTCTTTAACCGTTTCAAAAGGTAATAATTTATTATGGTAAATGTGTTGTATATTCATGGTTTTAATTCTTCGCCTTTGTCGATGAAGGCTGAATTAACAAGAACATATTTTACCAACCATTATCCAGAAATTAATTTTCATTGTCCGCAAGTTGCTTGTGCGCCCAATGTGGCTATTGCACAGCTCGAAGGCATAATTAAGCAAGCACCAGATAGTAATTGGCTAGTTATCGGATCATCATTAGGAGGCTTTTTTGCCACCTTTTTGGCTGAAAAGTTTCAACTACAAGCGGCCTTGATTAATCCTGCGGTAAAACCGTTTGAATTAATGCAAGATTACCTTGGTGAACAAGTCAATCCATACACACAAGAGCGTTACAATATAGAAGCTGAGCATGTTACTGAGTTAAAAATGCTCGAACAGCACAATATTTCAAAAAATAATTACTTGGTCATGGTACAAACCGGTGATGAAGTGTTAGATTATCAACAAGCCGTTGAAAAATACCGCCATTGCCAATTGGTAATAGAACAAGGAGGCGATCATAGTTTTGTTAACTATGAAAATATCCTGCCTAAGATTGCGTTATTTTTTAATTTACAATCATATACAGCCTAAGATTATCAGAATAATTAAATGAGCGAACAATATAATTCCGACTCCATTGAGGTCCTAAGTGGCCTTGACCCGGTACGCCATCGTCCTGGCATGTACACTGATACAATGCGACCTAACCATTTAGGTCAAGAAGTTATCGATAACTCTGTTGATGAGGCATTAGCAGGGCATGCGCAAAATATTACCGTGATTCTTGATAAAGACCAGTCATTAGAAGTTATTGATGATGGCCGAGGTATGCCAATTGATATTCATCCTGAAGAAGGTGTTTCAGGGGTGGAACTGATTTTTTGTAAGCTGCATGCTGGTGGTAAGTTTTCAAACAAAAACTATCAGTTTTCGGGGGGCTTGCATGGTGTTGGTATTTCAGTGGTCAATGCTTTATCTACACGTGTTGATGTGGCCGTTAGACGCGATAGTAAAGTTTATGAAATGGCCTTTGAAAATGGTCATAAAGTTGAAGAATTAAGAGAAACGGGCGCTGTTGGCCGTCGTAACACAGGTACACGCGTAAAGTTTTGGCCCGACGCTAAGTATTTTGATTCAGCGAAGTTCTCGGCTCGTCGATTAGTACATTTACTGAAAGCTAAAGCTGTACTTTGTCCGGGACTGACCATCAAGTTTCATGACAAAAATGAAGATAATAAATATCAATGGTGCTATGAAGATGGTTTAGTCGATTACCTTAAAGAGTCGGTTAAAGCTTATCAAAGCTTACCCGAAGAGCCTTTTGTTGGTAGTTTTAGTTCTCAACATGAAGCAGCTGATTGGGCGGTAACTTGGTTACCCGAAGGCGGTGAATCAGTCGGTGAAAGCTATGTAAACTTAATTCCGACTGTGCAAGGTGGTACGCATGTTAATGGGTTGCGTCAGGGGTTGCTTGAATCAATGCGAGAGTTTTGTGAGTTTAGAAACCTGTTGCCCCGAGGAGTAAAATTAACACCTGATGATATATGGGATAAATGCTCTTATATTTTATCGGTGAAAATGGAAGACCCACAGTTTGCAGGGCAAACTAAAGAACGCTTATCGTCTCGCCAGTGTGCAGCCTTTGTTACTGGGGTTGTTAAAGACTCTTTTAGTTTATGGCTAAATGAACACACTGATATATCAGAAGCATTGGCGGAATTTTGTATTTCTAATGCACAGCGTCGTTTGCGTGCGAGTAAAAAAATTATTCGTAAGAAGGTAACGCAAGGGCCGGCACTACCCGGAAAGTTAACTGATTGTGGTAGCCAAGACATTTTGCGTACAGAATTATTCTTGGTCGAAGGTGACTCTGCTGGCGGTAGTGCAAAACAAGCGCGCGATCGTGAAATTCAAGCAATAATGCCGTTACGAGGCAAAATTTTAAATACTTGGGAAGTTGATTCCGGACAAATTCTAGCATCGCAAGAAGTCCATGATATTTCTGTTGCTTTAGGAATTGATCCCGATACGGAAGATCTATCAGGTTTACGTTACGGTAAAATTTGTATTCTTGCTGATGCTGACTCCGATGGTTTGCATATAGCAACTTTACTTTGTGCGTTATTTACTCAACACTTTTTACCTTTGGTGCAAGCAGGGCATGTTTATGTTGCTATGCCACCTTTATATCGTATTGATGTTGGTAAAGAAGTGTTTTACGCTTTAGATGAAGCAGAAAAAGACGGCATAATCGATCGCATTGAAGCAGAAAAAAAACGCGGAAAAGTAAATGTTCAACGTTTCAAAGGCTTGGGTGAAATGAACCCGTTACAACTGCGTGAAACTACCATGGATCCTAATACTCGTCGCTTAGTGCAACTAACTGTTGATGAGCACACTGAAACCATGGAACTAATGGATATGTTGCTTTCTAAGAAGCGTGCTGGTGATCGTAAAGACTGGTTGCAATCTAAGGGCGACATGGTTGAATTGCTATAGTTCAAACGCTAATAAACAAGGCTTTATTAATAAGTAGCTTTGTTTTTAGTACTTGTCTTTCGTCAATATTGTTAATAAAAGGTATAGTTTTACAACGCTATACCTTTTTTATTTGTTAAGGGAAATTCATGATTGAACACCGCAGGTTACGTAGTATCTGTCACGCCTCTATTGGCTGCAATAATTTAGTCCAAGCGAAAAACTTTTATACGCCAGTTCTTGCAACCTTAGGTATCGATTTGGTGAGTGAATATGAGCAAGCATTAGCGTATGGAAAGGGCTATCCAGAGTTTTGGCTGCAACAGCCCTATGATAAGTTGCCGGCTAAGGCCGGAAATGGTACGCATTTTGGTTTTGTTGCCTTAAGCAAACAGCAAGTTGATGAGTTTTATCATTGTGCTATGGCATTAGGCGCACGTTGTAATGGTGCTCCAGGCACAAGGCCTGAATACGGTGAACCTTATTACGGTTGTTTTATTATTGATCTGGAAGGTAACAAAATAGAAGCTAGTTATTGGCAAGTCACTGAAAAACAGGGTTAATAATGTGATCTTTTTGAGCTTTTATATTTAAATTTTTAACGATTAAAATAACAGTTTATTGTTGAGTTGAATTCGTTTTATACTGTAACTCATCGTTTTTAGTATGGCCCGTTGGAGCAGAGCGTTTGCTGAAAAGTTTTGTCAAATTAACCTTGCAAAATAGTGGCCCAATTCTCCTTTTTTTATTGTTAATATCTTGTAAATCAAATGCTTTGCAGTCACTCACAGACAATGACTTTAATGCTTTTTTATTGCGAGCTGAACAGCTTAACGATCGAGATCCTAAAGCAGCATTATTGCTGTTAAATGCCCACAAAGATGAGTTAAACTCGCAACCGTTGACCAATCAAGTTAATTACTATCGTATCCAATCTACAGCATATTCTGATCAAGCGCTTTATAGCCTAAGTGCTGAATCAGCAGAGAGAGGCTTAAAGCTAGCTAAGCAAATGAACAATCCGAGTATATTTATTGCTGAACTCGCTTACATTAAAGGTTTTTCATTGGAAAGCTTAGGGGACTTTGATGGTGCTTTTCAGTTTTATCAAAATGGTTTAGATGTTGCTCGTTCGATGAACGATCAAAAATTAACAGCGCGTGGTTTGATCAATATTGGTGCTATATATTATCTAAGAAAAAATTATAAACAGTCATTGATCACACTTAACTATGCTTTAACTTTGGCGAATGAAATCGCGGATGAAGCATTGCTCGGTGACATCAGCAGTGAATTAGGTATTTTGTACGGATACTTAGGCGAACAGCAGCAGGCCAATGATTACTTTCAACAATCGTATCAACACTTTAAAAATTCAGGTAAGCACAATTATGCGCTGAATAGCTTACACAATGTTGCGATTAATCATGCCAATCAAAGTAACTACGAAAAAGCCATCAGCGTTTATCGCATTCTGGAAAGTGAAATACAAGAAAACACCAGTAATGAATTTATTGCTGGTGTTTATCGCAGTTTAGCTTGGGCACTATTAAATAAAGATGATAGCGATACAGAAAATGCTTATCGTTATATTTTATTAGCAGGTGAATACGTTAAGGAAACAGAGCAACATTTAATGAAGTTGCAGTACCTAATTGATAAAGCCTATATTTTAGAAAAAATGAAGCGTTATGATGAAGCGTTGCTTAATTTAGAACAAGCAGAGGTCTTGCTAGAAGGTAAGGCCAGTGATATTGACGACACCAGTGAGCTAAATATTCTCTATCTTCGTGCTGAGCTTTATTACACTTTAGGGCAGTACCAAAAAGCATACCAAATACAAACACAGTATTTTACTAAGTCGATAGCTTATAGTGCTGCACGCGAAACGACTGAAATTGATGAATTAAGGCTGCAATATCAAAGTGAAACTACACAGCGTAAAAAAAATATCTTAGAAAAAAAACAAAATATTCAAGATTTACAGCTGCAACAAATGACACTTGATACCAATAACCGACAGGTGCTTGTTGGCTTATTAGCTGTAAGTTTATTGATCTTAGCATGGTTTTTATATCGAGTAGTTAAAGGTAAGCGCAAATTAGAGCTAGCAACGCGAACCGATAGCTTAACAGGGGTGACGAATCGACGACGGTTACTAGAGTTGGGCGAACGATACTTTCAACAGGCATTAGCGCAACAACAAGCTTTTAGTGTTTGTATGATTGATATCGATTTTTTTAAGAAAGTTAATGATCTTTTTGGTCATAGCATTGGTGACAAGATACTTAAAGAGATTGCCATACATGGTCAAAACGTGATGAGAGCAAGTGACGTTTTTGGGCGTTTGGGCGGAGAAGAGTTTATTGTCTTATTGCCGAATACGAGCCAAAGTGATGCGCTTGAAGTCGCGCAGCGTTTAAGAAAAAATATTGAGCAAGCCAAATGGCAAACACAAGAAATTAACCAGTTAACCATCAGTATTGGCATTGCGACCTTGAGCCAGCGAAACTATAGTGACTTTGCTACTTTGTTAAAAGCTGCTGATGCGCAGTTATCAAACGCCAAGCATTCTGGTCGCAATAAGGTGAGTTATGACAATTAGGTTTTGGCAATTAAAACTCATTACTTTTTATAGTATGTTGATGTTTATCAATACGCTCGCCTACGCCGATGAAATTTCAGGCCAACAACAGGTATTTGATAAAGCTAATCGGCTATATGCCAGCGAACAAGATGCAACAGAAGTTTTGCCAATTAATGTCGAAATATTATCGTTAAAAAACTTAAGTGAGCATGACAGGCTCACCGCACAAGTTAAATTATTGGCATTTCAAGAGTTAGGCTTAGTGCTCAACCATGCCGAGCAGTATATTTTACATCTTATACGTGCCAATATTGCCAATATTCCAGGTCAAGAATATAAAGTGATCAATTGGCTGAATAAGGCGATAAAGCTTGAAGCCTTTATTGCCAAGAAGCAACTTGATGAACCACTATTTGCCAGTGCTTACTTAACCCTAGCAAATGTTTACCATAGTCAAGGTGAAGAAAAAAAAGCCTTTGATAGTAAAGAACAATATATAAGTAAGTATTTTGCGCATTTAGAGCAGCAAAAGAGCCTGCGGATTAAGCGTTTAAATGCTAAATATGATATTGAAAAAAGAGATGAAGAAAATGAGCTACTCAGCCAAAACAACAAAATAAAACAATATGCCCTTGAGCATGCTGAGTCTGAGCGAAATCAACAAAACCGTAATATTGCTATTTTTATTGCTGCAGCGATTGTCTTATTTTTATTACTGTTGCGACAATTTAAAATCCATAAAGCATTAATCGTACTTGCAAAAACCGATAGTTTAACTCAATTGCCGAATCGTCGTTCATTTTTTGGTAATGGGCATATTTATATGGAACAAGCATTACGAGATGACAAAGAGCTAAGCGTGTTAATGCTGGATATTGATCATTTCAAAAGTATAAATGATGAATTTGGTCATGATATTGGTGACCAATTGATTTGTCATATCGCGGCTTTAGCAGGTGAAACTATGCGTTCTCGTGATTTTCTTGCGCGTATTGGTGGTGAAGAGTTTGCTGCCATTTTACCTGACGCTAATATTGAGCAAGCACGTGCAATTGCTGAGCGCATGCGTGAAAAAATTCAAGATGAATGTTATCAAGCCAAATACAAGCATACGCCAATTAGTGTCAGTATCGGTTTAGCAAGTATTAAAGTCGTTAATGATAACTTTGATAGCTTACTTCACGCGGCGGACATGGCTATGTATCAAGCAAAAGCCAACGGTCGTAATCAAGTGTGTAGCTATTGTACAGAAAAAAAAGAAAAAGCAGATTAATCAGCATTTCATGATATTTATCGCCTAAAAGTATTCTTTCCACAGGCATAATCAGCTAAGCTAACCTCATAGCAATAATAGTAAAAGTTACGTTTGATAACTCGCCATTAATCGAACTTTTTTAGGAAATATTTTCATGTCAGATGCAATCGACTTTAGTTTGGACGGTATTGAGCAACGCCCGTTAAAACAGTTCACTGAAGAAGCTTATTTAAATTACTCGATGTATGTCATTATGGATCGAGCCTTACCCCATATTGGTGATGGTTTAAAACCGGTACAACGTCGTATTATCTATGCGATGTCAGAGCTCGGTTTATCTGCATTAGCAAAATATAAAAAATCAGCTCGTACTGTTGGTGATGTTTTAGGTAAATTTCATCCACATGGTGACTCAGCCTGCTATGAAGCTATGGTGCTAATGGCGCAACCATTTTCATATCGTTACCCATTAGTTGACGGACAAGGTAACTGGGGAGCTCCCGATGACCCTAAGTCTTTCGCGGCCATGCGTTATACCGAGGCAAGATTATCACGTTTTAGTGAAGTTTTATTAGCTGAGTTAGGGCAAGGTACGGTGGATTGGACGCCTAATTTCGATGGCACCATGAAAGAGCCCAAAACGTTACCGGCGAGATTACCGCATATCTTACTTAACGGTATTACGGGTATTGCTGTTGGAATGGCAACCGATATTCCACCGCATAATGTCAGAGAAGTTGCCAGTGCGTGTGTGCATCTTATTGAGCAACCTAAAGCAGAGTTAGCTGATTTACTTAATATTATTCAGGGACCTGATTATCCGACTGACGCTGAAATCATAACCCCGAAAGCCGATATAGAGAAAATTTATCAAACGGGGCGTGGCAGCATTAAAATGCGCGCAGTTTATGAAATGTTGCACGGTGAAGTCGTGATAACGGCATTGCCTCATCAAGCTTCAGGCGGGAAAATATTAGAGCAAATCGCCAATCAAATGCAGGCTAAAAAGTTACCTATGGTAGCTGATTTACGTGATGAATCTGATCATGAAAATCCTATCCGTTTAGTGGTTGTTCCACGCTCTAACCGTGTAGATGTAGAGCAGCTCATGCAACACTTATTTGCGACTACAGATTTAGAGAAAAACTTTCGTGTTAATCTCAACATGATTGGTTTAGACAATAAACCTGCGGTTAAAGACATTAAGTCCATTTTAAGTGAATGGCTTGAATATAGGCGTGAAACTGTTCGTCGTCGTTTGCAGTATCGTCTAGATAAAGTCCTAGCTCGTTTGCATATTTTAGACGGTTTATTAGTTGCTTATCTCAATATTGATGAAGTTATTGAAATTATTCGCGGTTACGACAATCCTAAAGCTGAGTTAATGTCGCGTTTTGAGTTGTCTGAACGTCAAGCTGAATCGATATTAGAAATTAAACTTCGTCAACTCGCTAAGCTTGAAGAAATTAAAATTCGTGCTGAGCAGGAAGAACTTAACAAGGAACGAGAATACCTTGAGAAAACACTGAGTTCTAAAGCGCGTATGAACACGTTAATGAAAAAAGAAATATTAGAAGCGGCGGAAAAATATGGTGATGACCGTCGCTCTGTACTTGTTGAGCGCAATGAAGCGAAAGCACTCTCTGAAAAAGACCTAATGCCAAGTGAAGCGGTTACTGTTGTTGTTTCTGAAAAAGGTTGGGCTCGTTGCGCGAAAGGTCACGATATTGACGCAAAAGCGTTAAGTTACAAGTCTGGAGATGAGTATCTCTGCTCGGCTAAAGGCCGAAGTAACCGTCCTGTCGTGTTTATTGACTCTGCGGGGAGAGCCTATGCAACCGATGCTCATAGTTTACCTACCGCCCGTAGCCAGGGTGAGCCACTGACTGGACGTTTTAATTTAGCCAGTGGAGAAAATTTTGAAAAAGTCTTAATGGCTGAAGATGATAGGCGTTATTTACTCAGTAGTGATGCTGGATATGGGTTTGTTGCAAGTTTCGCTGACATGGTCAGTCGTAATAAAAATGGTAAAGCGTTATTAAGTTTATCTGCCGCAGCGAAGGTGATGACTCCGAAACTTATTAGTAGTTTAGATAATGAGTTAGTGCTGTCAATTACCTCTGAGGGGCGTATGTTAGTATTCCCTGTGAAAGATTTACCGGTATTAAGTAAAGGTAAAGGTAACAAGATTATTAATATTCCATCGGCAAGGGCAAAAGCCCGGGAAGAGTACGTAACTTTACTTGAAGTGTTACCGCCAGAAAGTGCAGTAACTTTGCATGCTGGTAAGCGTAAATTAACCTTGAAGGCGAGCGATATTGAGCATTATAAAGGTGAGCGTGGACGACGTGGTAATAAGTTGCCAAGAGGCTTGCAACGTGTTGATCATATTGTTATTGAGCAACAGCCTTTAGAGGTAGTATCAGAAACACCAGAAAACTAATCACAATAGAGCCTTAATATTTGTTTATTAAGGCTCTACCTACCTTAGATTACCCGATTACCCGATTAGCAATTAGTGCGACATGCTACCAACTTATCACTTAAGGTTATCAAAGCTTATCAAAGCTTCTAACGCCATGGTCTAATGCCTTACAGTGGCTTTTTAGTGCTGCTAACCTTAAATAAGACAAAGATACCGCTAGTCACAAAACTGTCACAAAACTCCTTTAGAATCACCACCAATTAGGAGAGCGACGTGACCATAAATATAGATGACATTATCAAAACCAAAGCTGTTAGTACTGTATTTCAAGCAATATTTAATACGCAACAGCAATGTATAGTAGGTTATGAAGCACTGACACGAGGCCCAGAAGGTAGTGAACTGCACTCTCCTGACATGTTGTTTCAGCATGCTATGCAGATGGGCTTGCTTTCTGAGCTAGAAATACTGTGTCGCGATAAAGCAATAAAGCGTTTTGCTGAGCTGAAATTAACTGGCAAGCTATTTCTTAATATTAGTCCTCTTGTGCTGCTTAATAACAATCACCCGCAAGGCGAAACAATTAAGTTTGTTGAGCAGGCGGGGTTAAATTGTCAGAAAATAGTTATTGAATTAAGCGAAAAGTATCCCTTTCCTAATAATCATACCTTGCGTGATGCTTTAGCTCGTTATCGACAATTTGGCTTCAATGTAGCTATTGATGATTTAGGTGCTGGTTATTCAGGGCTTAAATTATGGAGCCAGCTGCTGCCTAATATTGTCAAAGTTGATCGCTATTTTGTCGAAAATTGTTATCGAGATAATTTTAAACAAAAATTTTTAAAAGCAATATTTGACTTAGCAAGTGCAGCTGAAGCAGAGGTTGTGGTAGAAGGTATAGAATGTCAGCAAGAATTCGATTACTTGCAGACCTTAGGTATGGTCTATGCTCAAGGGTTTTATTTGGCGAAACCTGCTTACCAGCCGATCCGACAATACCCTGAGCACTTAATGGCGCCAGTGTTATTGCAAAGACAAGTGCCTTAAAGTAGCGCTCAATATCTCGATTTAGCCATTTAACCTTGAATAACTTCGTTACTTTACAAGTTGACTGATAAGGCCGCTAAGTTGAGTGATTTTTTTATTTGATAATTGTCGATAATCGAAATATGGGCAAATAATAATGCCTAATTCAGCATTAATGGCAAAGTCTTGACTGAGCCAAGTACAGCGATTACTTATACCTAATTGTTCGCTGTAGCCTTTAGCTAATATAATATGCAACTTTCTCTTCTTGTTAGCTACTGAGCTAACCTCTGAGCTTATATCTGAGCTTATATCTGAGCTTGTATCAGAGCTTAGCTGTGGGCTAATGTCGGGGGCTGAAAAAAGTAAGCAATGCTGGCTATCAGCTTGCAGTAGTCTGTTATCCCTCAGTTGCTGCCAGGTAGAAAACTCTTCTGGGGCTAACTCAAATAATAGCTTAGCGTAAACATTAAATATTTTTCGCCAATGGTTACCGGTTTCATGGCAAATATGTGCAATTTCATTACTGACCATAGGCTGAACATTGGTTAAGTTTTGATAGCAGGCAAGTGGTGGGCGGTTTTTGATATAGAAAATGATTTCGGCGTTACTATCACCTAAACCTATTACTACATGATTCATTTTATTCTTTCCACTATAAAGCCAATACAAAGCCAATAAAAAGCCAATAAAAAACCCGGCAATCTCCGGGTTTTTAGTCAGTTTTAATAATTTATTAACTTAACGTTAATTTAAAACTCTTCCAACATGCATTCCAAAGAATAATCAAAAGCTTTTAATTCTTTCTCCAGTTGGAATTTTTCTTTCAGTTGTTCAATTTCACGCCATTTTCTTTTTTTATTATTACTTGAACTTGATTTAGGTTGTGTTCCTAAAGAGTCCATTACTTGTTGAAATTTTGCCATGGTATGCTCCTTTTTTCTACAACTGCAGCTTTTTAATAACACAGTTTCGTGTAGAAAAGAAACACTTTTTGGCACTTTAGTTACAAATTCATGGTTTACACTGTTTTAAATGGCGCGTGCTAAATTGTTAACGTTATATTTGCTAAGCATAACTTAAAGCAAAGCTGTTAATTGTTGCTCAAGTTTTACCTGATCTATAGCGAAGTTTCTAATGCCTTCGGCAAGCTTTTCTGTCGCCATCGCATCTTGATTCATCTGCCATCTAAACTCGGCCTCACTTAGTGGGGTTTCACTAGCAAGTGGCGCTTGTTCACTGAACAGCTTTTGTTCAACGCTGGCGGTTTTGTTTGCTAATTCGTCCATTAAATTAGGGCTGATGGTTAATCGGTCACAACCGGCTAATTCAAGTATTTCGTCGATATTTCGGAAACTGGCACCCATTACGACAGTTTTGTAGCCTTTAGCTTTGTAATAGTTATAGATGCTTGTTACCGAGACTACACCTGGGTCTTCACTTGCTAAGTATTCCGTACGGCCGGTATCTTTTTTGTACCAATCTAGAATACGGCCGACAAAAGGTGAGATCAGGTAAATACTTGCCTCAGCACAGGCTTGAGCTTGGGCAAAGTTAAATAATAAAGTTAAATTACAGTTAATGCCTTCGCGTTCGAGTTGCTCAGCTGCTTTTATACCTTCCCATGTGGAGGCTATCTTGATCAATATGCGATCATTACTAATACCAGCTTCGTTATACATGGCGATTAGTTTATGTGCCTTGGCAATTGAAGCCTGCGTATCAAAGGATAAGCGAGCATCAACTTCAGTTGAAATTCTGCCAGGGACTATTTTTAAAATTTCTAAACCAATTAACACTGAAAGTTTATCTGCGGCATCAATGACTTGTTGTGTCGCATCGTTAGATTGCGTTTTAGCCCATTCAACAGCTGTACTTAATAATGCTTGATAGTTAGGTAAAGCCGCTGCTTTTAATAATAAAGACGGGTTGGTTGTCGCATCTTGTGGTTGAAACTTAGCAATAGCTTCAATGTCACCCGTATCTGCAACAACGGTTGTCATTGCTTTTAATTGAGAAAGTTGATCGGTCATAATATGTCCCTTGATATTAATAATGGAATCAGATGAATGTATTAGTTAATTTTTAGTGAAGTATTACAACGTTTTTCGAGCAACATAGATTGAGATTGCTAGGTATCTGTCTTATTCACCTATATTTGTATCAAATTTTCATAAATTAGCAAGGGCGATAATGAAATAACTTAGATAAAAAGGCTATCGTATCCAACATTGTTCAATGCGTCGGCGAATTTCATCACTTAGGTAATCTTAATAAGTTTTTCATGCTTAGATACCGCAACAGACAAAGTTAATGCAATGGCTATTATATTGGTTTTTTCTTATGTTATAGTGGCAAAAATTTTTAATAATAGAGTAAATAAATCATGTTGCTTGTTGTTTCTCCTGCGAAGAATCTT
Source organism: Cognaticolwellia aestuarii (assembly GCF_002000025.1). GTDB lineage: Bacteria > Pseudomonadota > Gammaproteobacteria > Enterobacterales > Alteromonadaceae > Cognaticolwellia > Cognaticolwellia aestuarii. The sequence goes on along the minus strand of NZ_MUZV01000005.1, from coordinate 77,445 downwards.
GACTATGAGTCCGCTGCTGCTACTGAAAAATTCTCTCAACCTGAGTTGTTAGAACACAGTAAAGTTTTAATCAAAAAATGCAAAACCTTGACCCCGGCTGATATTAGCTCATTAATGTCAATCAGTGATAAGTTAGCGGGATTAAATGCGGCGCGTTTTGGCGAATGGGCAACACCTTTTACACCTGAAAATGCTAGACAAGCGATACTGGCTTTTAATGGTGATGTATACGCGGGTTTAGATGCTAACTCTTTTAATGATGATGACTTTGCCTTTGCTCAGCAACATATGCGAATATTATCAGGCTTATATGGTTTATTAAGGCCGCTAGATTTGATGCAAGCTTATCGACTTGAGATGGGCAAAAAACTCGATAATGAACGTGGCAGTAACTTGTATCAATTTTGGGGGGATATTATCACTGAACACCTAAACGATGCACTTGCCGCTCAGGGGGATAATATATTGATTAACTTAGCCTCTAACGAATACTTTAAATCAGTGAACAAAAAAGTACTAAAAGCTGAAATAATAACACCGGCATTTAAAGACTGGAAAAATGGTCAATTTAAAATGATCAGCTTTTATGCGAAAAAAGCGCGAGGTTTAATGGCGCGCTATATTATTGAAAACCAAATCAGTGATGTAGAAAAGTTAAAAGCGTTTGATGTTGCGGGCTATCAATATTCTGCTGAATTAAGTAAAGGTAATGACTGGGTGTTTACCCGTAAAGAAGCCTAAGTAGTTTTCTTCCAAATTAAGGCAAGTTTGTTTCAGTGCTCACCGGCTAACTGTTGCAAACTTGCGGGCTTATTATCTCTGGTACTGACTGAGTATCTTTAGCTTACTTAGCGCTAAAAGCAGATTAATGGTGACTAATCGTTATCAGTTAAAAATCTATGCTAATGCCTGCGTAAAAATAGGCACCATTGTAGCCAAAAGGTGCTGATCTGCGAGAATATTCAAATACGCCATCACTTTCAACAACGGTATTACCCGCACCATCAATGATATGGCCTTGTCTTGAGTTACCAATTGTATTTTTATCAGGATAGACATCAAACAGGTTATTACTCCCTAAATAGATGTGTGTACTGTCATTAATCTGATATTCGGCTCGCACATCGGTTAACAGCTTGGCTGAGTATGTTTGTTCCTCGCCATCAATTACACTATATTGTCCAAAACGATTTAAAATAACATTAAAAAACCAATCTTCATGTTGATAATTTACGGTGAAATTAATACGATTTTTTGGCTGCCAACTTTCAATAATTGCGATGTCATGTTGAGAAAACACCTGCTCTACTGGTAAGTTATTTAGCGCACTGCCTTTTGGGGTAAATAACTGGCTTACCTTAGTATCAGTGAAGTTCGCGGCTAAGGTGAAGTCAAATACACCTTGTGAAATGGGATATTGCCAAGTAGCAATCAGGTCGATGCCTTGTGTTTTGCTATCGACACCATTTAAAAATACCTGTGCTTTATCAACATTTTCAGCCATTAAGGCTTGGTTTAATACCGTATTTTCTCCAGAGCAAAGGCTACTGCTCAAAACTATTCTGTCGGTAATGCTGATGTGGTAATAATCAAAAGTGACAGTAAGACCATTATTAAAGCTTGCAACAGCACCAAAACTGAAATTTTCTGAGCTTTCTTCGGTTAACTCAGGGATACCTATGCTGCTAGCTAAGCTACTGTCATTTCTAAAAGTAGCCACTTTTTGTCCGAGTAATTGACCATCATCATTCACTAAAAATTGGGTGCTAGTGTTGTTAAAGTATAGTTGTTGCATAGATGGTGCTCTAAAGCCGGTATTAAAGGCAGCTCGATAAGTTAACCAGCTATTGCTTTGCCAGTATGCCGCTAGTTTTAGGTTGGTTGAGGCACCAAAGCCATCGTAGTCATCAAATCTCAAGGCACTGTTGAGTGATATATCAGAAGTGAGCTGCTGCTCTAATTCCAGATAAAATGAGCGAACATAGCGTTGTTCATCTACAGCGCCATCAGGTGAAATACCGGGGAAACCTTGAATGCCAGCGATAGCATCGTGGTTGTATTGGGCTTGGTTGTCTAGGGTGTTGTAATCAAAGTAGCTGTATTTTTCACCCGCTTCAACTTGGTAATGATCGCGTCTAAACTCAAGCCCTACAGCTAAGGTTGCCCAGTCAAGATCTTGCATTATGTCTAAATTTAAAGTTTGCAAAGATAATGACAAATCATACGCGTGAGCAGTGCGTGGAATTGTATGACGAATTTCATCGGCGGTTTGTGCTTCGTGGTAACGTAGGAAGTTAGCAAAAGAAGCGTTAATCGAGTTTTCTGTCCAATAGCGAAGTGAGTTTTTGCCGTGAGTATATGATGCATCAATTGACGCGCCATTATCTAGGTCGAAAGCATAGCCTAAATTGATCGACGCATCTTTGATACTAGTGGCTATTTTAGGCAAGTAGCCATTGTTGATTGTTGCTTGGCCATCTTGTAGCTGTGGGTTGGTATTATTGTCTCTAGCGGTACGAAAAAAAGCAGCAGAGGTATTATCTCTTTTAGAGTAACTAGCAAAACCATAAAGTTCACCTAAAGCAAGTGGATAACCGGCATTGAGCACTATAGCTTGTTGTTGATATTTAGGGTTACCAACTTCAAATGTTTGGCGATTGGCGCTAATCTCACTGTTATTTGTGGTTAAATATTTTTCAGGCGTAAGGCTAATGCAGTCTTTATAAATACAGGCACCATCTTGGCCTGCACGATTAGTCGCCTGCATATTACTGATGCTTAACGAAGTGTTAATAAAGCCTTGTTCAAACAAGCTAAAGGTTTTATTAAACTCCAGTTGTTTGCTAGCGCCATCACCCTGGCTGTACTGCCCGTATGATACTTCTACGTAATCTTGTGCCGTGTCATCCTTTAAGACTAAGTTAATGACACCTGCTATGGCATCAGAGCCATATTGTGCTGCAGCGCCGTCACGTAGTATTTCTATGCGCTTAATTGCGGCGAGAGGAATAGCATTTAAATCGGTACCTGCTGTGCCCCGACCAACAGAGTTGTTGATATGAATGAGGCTGGCTTGATGACGACGTTTACCATTGATTAATACTAAGGTTTGATCTGGACCTAATCCTCGCAAGGTCGCGGGTTGTAAAACATCGCTGCCATCACTAATAGCAGATTTTGAAAAATTAAAAGAAGGAGCTACGGCTTGCAACATATTGCCAACATCAGTCTGCCCAGATTGCTTTAATTGTTGTACAGATAAAATATCAACGGGGACGGGTAAGTCGATGATAGAACGACGAGCAGTACGACTACCAACAATCGCTATTTTTTCAATATTAAGCTCTGCTGTTGGCGCGCTGTTATTATGATTTGTTGCGATGGTACTGATTTGCTCAGTTTGTGAGGCATTAGCATTAATTGCAATTATGTTATCTTGGTTTTTGCTAAAAGTAAGCCCAGAGTTTCTTAGCAATTTTCTCAGCGCAAAGTCAGTGCTGTAATAACCTTTGATGGGATTACTTTTGGCTTTAGCTGTTAGCTCAAATGAGAATAGTAATGTTTGTTGGCTTTGCTGAGCAAAGTTGATCAGTGCTTGGTTAGCATTTTGATCTTTTATATCGAAATAAATGAGTTGTTCAGCTTTGCTAAAGCACGACATAAAGTACAGTAGCAATAGGCTCGATATTCTTTGCTTATAAAGTCGTGATAATAGCCGCGCTATGCTATTTAATCCTACAAAGTGAAAAGTATTATCCATCAATAGCCAAATTCCGTTAAAGCATTAACTCGATTACTTGTTAACGACCTATTTTATTTAAAAGCCACTCGGTTCATCACAAGCTTTGTTATTACTTATTGATTTTTATTTGAGTTGCTAGAAAGTGCATAGGTATTCGTTGTTACTTCTTTAGCATCAATGGCAAAGTTGTAATGAAGAGATTGCAAGAGTGCATTGAGATCATTGGTTTTAAAGTAACCCGACACCCGTAATTGTGCTAAATCACTATCTACTGGCATGAATTTTATGGTGTTATAGCGTTGCACTTCCTTTAAAACCTGATTAAGTGGCTCACCATCAAAAATCAGTATACCTTGTTGCCATGCCAACTCTTGTTTAACTTCTTGAGCCGATAATAATTGTGTTGGCGAGGCAATATCATTGGCTATGGCGACTTTTTCACCAGCAGAAATAATATTATTATCATGGTTTTGATTTGCCAGGCTAGCGTTTAATATAGCGGTGGCAGGTGCTGTTGGGGTATTTATCGCTTTAAGGAGTTTATCAACAGGAGCGTTAGCTTTGGCAATTAATACCCGGCCTTCTTTAACCAGTAATTCAGCAGAGCTAATATTATCACGTTGGACGTTGAAAACTGTGCCGAGCGCAGTAAAAGAGTTATGCCCAGATACAACGGTGAAAGGGCGATGCTTATCTTTGGCAACATCAAACTTAGCTTCGCCACGTATCAAGGTGATTTTACGTTGAAGCTTGCTATAAGCCACTTCTATAATGGTATTAGTATTAAGCTCAACGATACTGCCATCGTCTAAAGTTACCTGTTTTTGTTCACCATATTGGCTAGTATATTTTTGGTAAGCATAGGCTGGATTGACATAGTGCTGTGTATTTGACCATATTTTATTAACGTCGCTAAAAAGGCTTGCTGTTAATAATGCAATACACACTAAACCTGAGGCTAGTAAGCCTTTCATTAGGTAATCATTTTGAGATTTTGTTTTTTCTTTATGTGAAAACAAACCACTAAGCTCATGTCTAGTGGCGAGATCACTCCATAAAGAAGAAATTTTTTTTAATGCAGCATAATGAGACTCATCTTGATTTATCCATGCAATTAATTGCTGCTTTTCCGCTCGAGATAGTCCTTTATCAAGGCGTGTTATCCAGAGATTAGCTTGCTCTTGGACCGATTTTTTATCGTTTAACGTCTCGGTTATCATCTACTACTTATCTTAGGATGGTTTTAGATTACATACTGTAACATTTTGAAGATAATACAATGTAAACGAAATTATATGTTGGTGCTATGTAAATTTTGAAAAAAGTGAAAGTTAGCCTTTAACTTGGCAATAAACTTGTACACCGCATTGGCTGTTAGTGGCTTTGATATGGGTAAGGTGTACTTAAAAATAGCGACAGCTTTTAGGTAGGACGTGTGACTAATAAAAAATATTATGAGCATAGCAATAAAAAAACCTAAACCTTGAGTTGTTCGTCAAAGTTTAGGTTAATTTGAAAGCGAAAAGTTGGTTATTTTTTATTACGCTTTGCTTGTTTTTTTGCTTTAGCTTTTTTCTGTGCCACAGTTCTTTTAACTTTGGCTTTTTTAACCGCAACACGAGCTTCTTTGTTTTGTGGTCTTAAGGCTTCAATGACTCGACGTGGCAGGCGCTCTTTTATATAACGTTCAATTTTACCAATAACGGCCATATCATGGGCTTCAACTAATGATATAGCCGTGCCTTTATTGCCAGCTCTACCCGTGCGTCCAATGCGGTGTAAATAAATATCGGCGGTTCGTGGCATATCAAAGTTTATGACATGAGTTATATCATCAATATCAAGTCCACGTGCGGCTACATCGGTAGCAACTAATACATTCACTGTTCCGTTACGTAAACGCTCTACAGAAGTGTTGCGTTTATCTTGCTGCATTTTACCTTCAAGCCAAACACAAGGAACCTCGTCAGCATAAAGCTTACCAGAGAGGTATTGTACAGTTTCTCGCTTATTAGCAAATACAACCACGCGCTCTACATCTTCTTGCTTTAATAAGTTGAGTAATAGGGCAAATTTATGCTCTTTATTATCAGCCAAATGCATCCATTGATGAATTTTTGCTTTTTCTTTTCTAGATGGGTTTGCTTCTAGGAATACCGGTTCATTGAGAAGCTCACGAGAAAAGCGAACCACTGCAGCACCTTCAAGGGTTGCAGAAAACAACATGGTTTGCTTACGCCAGCGGGCTTCTGCAACGATGCGATTTATGGTCTCTGCAAAACCCATATCTAGCATGCGATCAGCTTCGTCCAAAATAAGGATTTCAATTTCACGGCTATCAAACTGCTCGGTTTCAATGTATTCCATTAATCGACCAGGTGTTGCAACTAAAATATCAGTGTTGCTGGTCAGTATTTCTTTATGACTACCGTAATTAACACCACCAGTGATAACTGCTGACTTAATTCTGGTCAAGGCGGTTAACTTTTCACATTGCTCATGCGTTTGTATGGCAAGCTCACGTGTAGGTGACAAAATTAGCACGCGTGGAAAACCAGGACTTTTACGCGGGTAATCTAATAAATGTTGGGCAGCTGGTAAGATAAAAGCCGCTGTTTTTCCCGTTCCTGTTGGGGCTGAAGCTAATACGTCTTTACCTGCCATGGCCACAGGAAGTACTAATTCTTGGATCGACGTTGGCTTTTTAAAGCCTGCATTTTCAACACCGCCCAATAAAGCGGAATCTAGGTCAAACTGTTCAAACATGTAATAATTTTCTTTGGGGATTAATAAAGCCGGATTATAATGGCAAAATCAAATTTATCCTAAAGATCTTGCCAAATTTGTTTATTTATTATGATATTTTCACTAATCGGCTAAGATATCTGTAATTTCATGACTAATTTGTTGGCACCAAAGTTTAATTCGTTCTTCACTGGCATCGTATTGGTTGTCTTCATCAAGGGCTAAGCCTACAAAATGTTGTTCATCTTCTGTTAATGCTTTTGACGTTGCAAAGTCGTAGCCTTCATTTTGCCAGTAACCAATAACATAGCCTCCTTGAGCAAGCACTTGTTCATGTAGCATACCAAGTGCGTCCTGAAACCAGTCGGTATAACCAATTTGATCACCCATACCATAAAGCGCAACAATTTTACCCTCAAGGTCAATGTCAGCTATTTCTGGCCAGTGCGATTCCCAGTCTTCTTGAATTTCACCATAATCCCATGTGGAAATACCTAATATTAATACTTCATGATTTGCCATTTCTGTAAGTGGAGTATCTTTAATATTAAATAAGCTGACGACATCAGTACCAAGCTCTGCTTGAATTTTTTCCGCCGCTATTTCGGTATAACAAGTGGTTGAGCCATAAAATAATGCGATGTTCATTGATAAATTACCGAGGTTTGTACGAACCACTTTATATGGTTAGTGAACTAATGGCGGGATTTTAGCAAAATTTTAATAAATAAGAAGCTCTGCATTACTGTGAGGACAATATTTTTTAAAGTAAACGAGTGTTATTGCAATTATGTGTTTTTCACTGTAATTTTAGCCCGCTAAAAGCGGTCTTTGTATTTGCCTAAAGTTACGAATGTAATTTTCCGCCCACTTTTCTCTTAATCAGGTATGGAATAGATTTATGTCTAAGAAGTTTTTATTGGCTGCTGCACTTGGCATCTTGAGTTTGACCAACAATGTCAACGTGCATGCTGAGCCGAGCACCACAGTAGCAAACAGTGTTATGTTACCTACAGCACAATCTACGGCTTTCAATGCAGTAAAAGCAAAGCTTACTAAAACCTTAGGGCTTTCAATTGCGAGTATTAAACCATCACCGATGGCAGGTTTAATTGAAGTGGTCACTGATCAGGGGTTATTTTATGCGAGTGCTGACGGTGAGTTTTTATTACAAGGAAAAATGTACGGTCTTGGCAGCAGTGTTACCAATTTAACTGAAGCGAGCTTAGCGCTAATTCGTATTGAAGGCATGGCAAAGTTTTCTGATGCCATGATTGTGTTTCCGGCAGAAAACGAAAAGCATGTGGTTACTGTTTTTACTGATATTACCTGCGGTTATTGTCGTAAAATGCATGAACAAATTGAAGATTACAATGATAAAGGTATCACGGTGCGTTATTTGGCGTATCCGCGTGCAGGTGTAAAAGACCGCACAGGAAATTACTCACAAGGTTTTAAAGACCTACGGTCAATTTGGTGTCATGAAGATCCACAACAAGCGCTAACTAAAGCAAAAACTGGTGCCAATGTTGCCGCTCGTATTTGTGACAAACCTATTGAAGATGAGTTTAACTTTGGTCGTCAAGTAGGTGTTACTGGTACGCCAGCTATTATGTTAGCCAATGGTATGATGGTACCTGGCTATCAAGAGCCAAATAAACTATTGATGTTATTGCAAACCGCTTTATAAAGTGAGCGATAGCTATCCCTATATGCTATTTAAATGTGATTTTCGTCGTGCTTGAACAAAGGCGACTGATTAGAGTGTTATAGGGATATATAATGTATCTAAAATGGCAAGTTTATAACTTGCCATTTTTGTCTCTACAATTTCTTATTACTCGTATTATTTATTAACAAGAGTCATTCATGCAAAAACAGATTATTCGTCGCGAACATGTTAGTGATGAGCACTTGCCGAGTACGCTTCATCCTATTATTCGACAAATATATGCCCGCCGGGGAGTTACAGATAAAGCGCAACTTGAGTTAACAGCATCGCATTTATGCCCTGTTGAAACACTGAAAGGTTTGCCGGCAGCATGTGAACTTTTGCACTTGGCGCTACAAGAGCGAAAAAATATCACGGTGATTGGTGATTTTGATGCTGACGGCGCGACTAGCACGGCGTTAATGATGGAAGCATTACAAATGCTTGGCTCAAGTAATCATCACTTTTTAGTGCCTAATCGATTTAAGTACGGCTATGGTTTAACACCTGAAATTGTTGATATTGCCGCATCGCAAGGTGCGCAGGTTTTAGTCACGGTTGATAATGGTATTAGTTGTACTGCAGGGGTTAAAAGAGCAAAAGCATTAGGCTTACAGGTGGTGGTTACTGATCATCATTTACCTGGTGCTACAACACCACCTGCAGATGCCATCGTTAATCCTAATCAAGAGGGCTGTAACTTTGCCAGTAAGTCATTAGCTGGGGTCGGTGTTGCCTTTTATTTTATGTTGGCGTTACGAAAGTATTTACGAGAACAAGGCTGGTTTGCACAAGAAAATATTAAAGAACCAAATATTGCACAGTTACTTGATTTAGTTGCATTAGGGACGGTAGCTGATGTGGTGTCACTAGATGCCAATAATCGTATTTTAGTTGAACAAGGTTTAAAGCGTATTCGTGCTGGAGCAACAAGACCAGGCATTCAAGCATTAATCGAAATAGCAGGTAAAAATCAACAAAAGCTGGTTGCTAGTGATTTTGGCTTCGCGCTAGGACCACGAATTAATGCTGCGGGTCGGCTTGACGACATGGCTTTTGGCATCAATTGTTTATTAGCGAAAGACTTGTCGACGGCGAGAGTGATGGCGGCAGATTTGGATGACTTAAATAAAGCGCGTCGAGAAATCGAACAAGGCATGCAAATTGAAGCCGAGCAAGTACTCGCGGGCTTGCAATTTAGTGAAGATAACTTACCTCATGGCATTAGCTTATTTCATGCGGATTGGCATCAGGGAGTTATTGGTATTGTTGCAGGACGACTGAAAGAAAAATATCATCGTCCGAGTATCGTCTTTGCTAAAGCTAGCGACGAAAGCGCTAATATTATCGATCATCAAAATGACGAAATAAAAGGGTCAGCGCGTTCTATTCCAGGTTTGCATATTCGAGATTTATTGGAATATATTGACAGCCAGCATCCAGGCATCATTACAAAATTTGGTGGTCATGCTATGGCTGCTGGCTTATCGATAGCGGCAGAGCAGTTTGAAAGCTTTTCTAAGCTGTTTGAGAAATATGCGCAGCAATGGTTAAGCCAAGAAGCTTTAACGGGAGTTTTAGCTTCAGATGGTGAATTACTGACTCAAGATATGACATTGACCTTCGCTCAGGTATTACGAGATGCTGGCCCATGGGGACAAAACTTCCCTGAACCATTATTTGATGATGTCTTTACGTTAGTACAGCAGCGTATTGTTGGAGAAAAACATTTGAAATTAGTGGTAGAAAAAGATCAGCAAATATTTGATGCCATTGCCTTTAATGTTGACATTAAACGTTGGCCTGACCATCAAGCTAAGCAAGTTAAGCTTGCTTATCGTCTTGATATCAATGAGTTTCGTGGTAAGCAGTCGGTGCAATTAATGGTCGAACAATTAGAATAGCGTTTAGTGCCAGCATAAATGGCTAGTGCTACTAATAATATTTATGTTTTTTAGCTCAAAAAATATCGTAAAAAGGCGATTTGATCAGTCAAGCAAGCATTTATTTCATTGCATAATTAGGCTACAATGCGCGACTATTTTACCCTTAGGTCTTTAGCTGTGACTTGGTCACCAAAATCATATGTTAGAAGTTAATCCAGTACTTAATAAAATTAAAGAAATCCGCGAACGTACCGATATGCTCCGGGGGTATCTTTGACTACGACCAAAAGTCAGAGCGTTTGGTTGAAGTTGTTCGTGAGTTAGAGTCTGCTGATGTTTGGAATGATCCTGAGCGGGCGCAAGCTTTAGGCCGAGAGCGAGCAGCATTAGAAGCGGTTGTTGAAACCATTGATGAAATGGACTCAGGTTGTGAAGATATTGAAGGTTTAGTTGAATTAGCGGTTGAAGCTGATGATGAAGAAACCTTTAATGATGCTGAAGAAGAGACAAAAGCATTAGAAGCTAGCCTGGAAAAATTAGAGTTTCGTCGGATGTTTTCTGGTGAACAGGATGCGAATAACTGTTACTTAGATATTCAATCTGGCTCAGGTGGTACTGAAGCACAAGATTGGGCCGAAATGTTAATGCGCATGTATTTACGTTGGGGTGAAGCAAACGGCTATAAAACTGAAGCCATTGAAGTCACCGGTGGTGATGTTGCTGGCATCAAAGGCTGTACCATTAAATATACCGGTGAATACGCCTTTGGTTGGTTACGCACTGAAACTGGCGTTCATCGCTTAGTGCGTAAATCTCCATTTGATTCAAGTGGGCGTCGCCATACTTCGTTTGCTTCGGCTTTTATTTACCCTGAAATAGACGACAATATAGAAATTGATATTAATCCTGCTGATCTACGTATAGATACTTTTCGTGCCTCTGGTGCTGGTGGTCAGCATGTTAACAAAACTGACTCTGCTATTCGTATTACCCATGAACCAACCGGCGCTGTAGTGGCATGTCAGGCTGATCGTTCACAGCATAAAAACCGCGCAACCGCGATGAAATTGCTAAAAGCTAAATTGTATGAAATGGAAATGCAAAAGCAAAATGAAGGCAAGCAAGAATTAGAAGATGGCAAGTCAGATATTGGCTGGGGTAGCCAAATTCGCTCTTATGTATTAGATGATAGCCGGATTAAAGATTTACGCACAGGCGTAGAAAACCGCAATACTCAAGCGGTATTAGATGGCGATTTAAATAAATTTTTAGAAGCTAGCTTAAAATCTGGCTTATAAATACCTTAATGATATTACGTTAAAACACGAGAAATAAAATGACTGATCAAGCAAACCAAGACGAAAACAAGTTGATTGCCGAACGTCGTGGCAAATTAGTAAAAATTCGAGAAAACTGTCCGGCTAATGGCCACCCTAACAAGTTTGATCGAAAACACTATGCTGCTGATTTACAAGCTGAACACGGTGAAAAAGATAAAGAAACGCTTGAAGCTGAAACTGCAGAATACAGCATTGCTGGTCGTGTTATGGCAAAACGTGGTCCATTCTTAGTATTACAAGATATGACTGGGCGCATTCAGGCTTATGCACATAAAACTGTGCAAAAAGACATTAAAGAGCGTTGGGGTACATTGGACATTGGCGATATTGTTGGCGTTACCGGTACAATGCACATGTCTGGTAAAGGTGACTTATATGTCAACATGGATAAATATGAGCTATTAACTAAATCGCTGCGTCCATTACCAGAAAAGTTCCATGGTTTATCTGATGTTGAAACAAAATATCGTCAACGCTATGTTGACTTAATTATCAATGAAGATACGCGTAATACCTTTAAAATTCGTTCAAAAATAGTTGATGGTATTCGTAAATTTTTAACTGACCGTGATTTCATGGAAGTTGAAACACCGATGTTACAAACGATTCCAGGCGGTGCCACAGCAAAACCTTTTGAAACTTTTCATAATGCTTTAGACATTCAAATGTATATGCGTATTGCGCCTGAGCTTTATTTAAAGCGTTTAGTTGTTGGTGGTTTTGAGAAAGTATTTGAAATCAACCGTAACTTCCGTAATGAAGGCTTATCAACACGTCATAACCCAGAGTTCACTATGATTGAATTCTACCAAGCTTACGCTGATTATCATGACTTGATGAACCTGACAGAAGACATGTTACGTACGTTAGCTGAAGACGTAATGGGTTCAGCTATTATTCGTAATACCGTGAAAAATGCTGAAGGTGAAGTAACACAAGAAAAGTTTTATGACTTTGGTCAGCCATTTGCACGTTTATCTATGGTTGATGCTATTTTAAAATACGGTAAAGATCTTGACGAGAACGTGTTGCGTAACCCTGAAGAAAATCTTGACGCGTTGAAAGCAATGGCAAAAGCTGTTGGTGTTAAAGAAACAGACGCATCTAAAGTTTGGGGTGCGGGTAAGTATATTTGTGAAATTTTTGAAGAAGTTGCCGAGCATATGCTTGATCAACCAACATTCATCACCGAGTACCCTTGGGAAGTTTCGCCATTAGCACGTCGTAACGACGACAACCCGTTTATTACGGATCGCTTTGAATTTTTCGTTGGTGGCCGTGAATTAGCCAATGGTTTCTCAGAGCTTAATGATGCTGAAGACCAAGCCGCGCGTTTCCAAAATCAAGTAGCAGGTAAAGATGCTGGCGATGATGAAGCCATGCACTATGATGCTGATTACATTCAAGCACTTGAATATGGTTTACCGCCAACGGCAGGTGAAGGTATTGGTATCGATAGATTAGTGATGCTATTCACTGACTCTCCTACCATTAAAGATGTAATTTTATTCCCGCACATGCGTCCATTAGCTGAAGGTTAAGCTAACAAAACCGCAAAAGCGCTAGTGGTAACACTAGCGCTTTTTTTATGGCTGATGCCAAGTTGATTAATTACCTGCTCATTTTTAATAGCTAATTTGAATAATGGGGGGGGATCAAATTTATAAGTAGCGTAACTACTGACCAAACTTTATGCCTTGTAACTATCCATTTTTCCTCATGAAAAACTAAATTACCTGAGCTCTGGATAAGCAGCACTTGCTAATCCTCCCTTTTAAGGCATTATCTGAGTTAAAACGTCGATAAATAGCATGCTATTGATAAACGTTTTGCCTTGGAAATGGCATAAAATGAAGCATTGATGGTGTCTATTAATGATGTTCGCCTTCAGGTTAAATAACTTAATTAATCAAGTTGCTATAATGAATGACATTAATCAGGTTGGTTATGAACTTGCTTAGCAAAGTTATAACGCAAAAAACTTGAATTAAAGATCATATATATTTAGTCAAGTTTTAACTTGTATCATCATTAGAATTGTTATTAATAAGCGCTATAGCTGCGTATCTGTCAAGCCCCAAATAAAGGCAATAAAGGCCGTGAAGCTCAATAATATAATATAAAGAATAGCGATAACATTGTATTTAATGAAGGTTAAAAACTTACCTTGTTTATAAACTCGTTTCTGCATGATTATTAGATAGATAGGTAGCCAAATTAATGCGACATAACTACTGTACTCCATAATAGAGCGCAGTAAGGTACTGCTTTCATCTAGCTTGTCATATAGCCAATCAGTTACCTCTACTAAAAAAATAGTCAAGAAAATAAAGCTATGACTATGCAAGGCAACCGTTAAATGCTCCATATATAATCGATTTGAAAACATATACATAATTTTTAACAATGCCGCAAATATTGGCAATACGATAAACATAAGTTGCGGCAGTTTACTAATCGATTCTTTATACAGTGGTGTTGGATCTGATGAAAATGCCTTTTCAGCCTTTCTCTCTAATTCCTCGGTGAACTCATTCAGTTTGATATTATTGGCTTTTGAAAGAAAATCAAACGTGAATGTACCATCCGCATTATTGGAAAATGTTATTTTTTTATCTTTCTTCTTAGGTTTTTCTGGTAACTCAGTTACATTTAGCAATTTTAATCGCTCAATAGCATTGGCTAATTTTTCAGTATCATCGACAGAGAGTTCACCTTTATTACGTATTTTTTTAAACTCTAGCAAAACAATGGTATCAGTGACATCTGCTGCAGGCATATTACTTTTGTTGTTTAACGCTTCTTGATAAGTCTGATATTTTACGATCTCTTGCTCGATATTTTCTATGACTGACTTTTCATTATCGATAAGTGCAGTGGATTTCTTCTCTTCAAGTTGTTGTAAATACTTAGTGATCTTTTGATTAGATTCAATATTGTCCTTTCCTGTAAAAATGTTATCACTGGCTAAGTAGCTCAGCGCGAGAAAGAAAATAATACTGATAAATAAATACAAACGTAGCGGTGGGACATAATGTACCCGCCTGCCGGCAAAATACTCATTGGTTAAAAAGCCGGGCTTGAACATCAGGGGGAAAATTGTTCTGCTAGCGCGGGAATCAAAACTAAAAATATCATCGAGTAAATGTAGTATTACACTCCAAAAATACCTTAATGTTGATTCAATTGATTGGCCACATTGACTACAGAAAGAGCCCGTTACTTTTGCGTGGCAATTTTCACATATAACACCGTCGGTTTTATCATCGTTTATCAATAAAGCAACGTTGTTGTGATTGTTATTGTCAGACATAATATTTGCAGTAAGTAAAACAGATACTTAGCATAGTAACATTGATTTTTTTGAGCGCAAATGTGATTTTGAAGTCTTGCATGTGATAAGTAGCAGTAATGATGAAATATTTGAATGAAAATAGCTTTTATTTACAATTAATCGTTATTATTTGCTATATCTTTAGTGCTGTATTGATAATGTTCTGTTAAATTTAGGGGGTTACCGATCAAAGCAAGCCAAATAGCAGGAGAATTATAATGGCATTTGAAGTTACCTTCGAGTTGAAAGAGTCAGATTTAGAGCATTTTCGTAATGTGATGAGACAGTCAAAGTCAGGCGCTAAAAACTTAGCTGAAACAGAAATTTTAGCCAATGCAAAAAGTTTGAGTGCAGATGTTAAAGGTGATGTACCGGCATTTGTAAGTGAAAGAATTCATAAATTAGAAACTTTAGTGGCAATGATTGAAGATTCTGAGTGGAAAATACCAGAAGAAGAGCGCGCCGATGTGCTAAGTGCGTTAGCATACTTTAGTGACCCAGAAGATCTCGTTCCTGATCATATACCGGTGTTAGGCTTTTTAGATGATGCGATCATGATTGAGCTAGTTGCTGAAGAACTGAAAGATGATATTGAAGCTTTTATCGAATTTTGTAGCTACCGCACACGTGAAGAAGCCCGTAACGGTGATGCTACTGTGACTCGTGATGATTGGTTAGATGCGAAACGAAGAGAACTGCATAGCCGAATGAGAAATCGTCGTACTAGCCGTCGTAGCCGTTCAGGTTTTCGTTCAATTTTTTAGCGCTGGGTGTTCAGTTCGCCTGAGCGATGTTAAATATTTAAAAAAAGCCGCACAAGCGGCTTTTTTTATTTTTGACACAATATAAACGGACAAAATTTTTCAGAAAAAACACCACAGAAAGGCATACTAGATTACAATATTTGTTAGTTTGTCAGGAAAAGCATAACAACAAAAAACGCGATAATAGTACCATTAAAGGCAAAGATATAACCAAAGCCTTTTAAACCTTGCTTGATGCTATAGTCGTTACTTTTTAAATACCAATACCAAATAATGCACATGATGATAGGTACGAGAAAAAATAGTCGGATCATATTTATGTTGTCTCCTGCGGTATTTGTTTGGCGGGTTCTCGCCAAGGTGCAACCTTAAATAACATTAGCATACCTGGTATCGCTAATACCGTGCATAAAAAATAAAAATTAGTCCAACCTACTTGCTCGACAATCACACCGGTAGTTGCGTTAGCAAAAGTTCGAGGCAATGCAGTTAGTGCGGTAAACAGTGCAAATTGCGTTGCGGCAAAAGCGGGGTTAGTTGTTCTAGCAATAAAAGCGGTGAATGCTGCTGTTCCTAGCCCAACACCTAAGTATTCAAAGCCCATTGCCATGGCTAAAGCATAGGTGTTATGGCCAATTTCCGCTAGGGCAGCAAAGCCTAATATACTGATTATTTGCACAACGCCAAATAGCCATAAAGCGCGATTAATACTTAGCTTAATCATGACTATACCACCAATAGCTAAACCTATAGTCATCGCAATCAGTGAAGCCGTTTTAGCGACCACCCCTATTTCAGTTTTAGTAAACCCAAGGTCAATAAAAAATGGCGTTTGCAAAGCTGTAGCCATGCTATCGCCGAGTTTATAAAGAAATAAAAATGCGAGTATTTGTAGCCCGGCTTTGGTGCCTTTTCTGTTGATAAAGTCCTTAAATGGCGAAACTATTGCGTCTTGCAGCGTTTTTGGCGCTTGTGGTGCATTGTTCAGCTCTTTGATCGACAGGCTTAAGAAAATACCTATTAGCATAAAGCTAGCAACAATAAGAAACACGGATTGCCAGCTAATATGATCAGCTAGAATAAAAGCTAAAGAGCCAGGAACTAAACCTGAAAGTCGATACGCTTGCACATGAATAGAGTTACCCAAGCCCAGTTCATGTTCAGGCAATAACTCACGGCGATAAGCATCAAGAACAATATCTTGGCTGGCACTAAAAAATGCTACTGCAGCGGCTAAGTAAGCAACACTCCAAATATTCATTACTGGGTCAACAAAACCAAATGCCGTGATTGAGAATAGTAATAGTACTTGCGTGAGTAACATCCAGCTCCGCCGACGACCCAGAACAGGTAAAGAGTAGCGGTCCATCAGTGGTGACCAGATAAATTTCCATACATAGGGGATACCGATCAGCGAAAACAAGCCAATTTCAGCCAAACTGACGCCTTCTGAACGCAACCAGCCAGGCACTAATTGATAAAGAATAAATAAAGGCAGCCCAGAACTAAAACCGGTAAAAATACAAATTAGCATGCGGCGATTAAATATCGCTTGCTTAAAGGTTGGAGATGGCATTGCTTAAAGCCTAATGAATACGAGAAGATAATGTTGTTAGGCTATCAAAATGTATTAGTAAACAGAAGTTTAATATTTTCTTAGTGTAAACTAATTAGCCGCTGCCATGTGTATTATGCCAATATTGATCTGATGTGCCTGAACATTTTACGGCAGTGGTCGCCAACCTACACAATCAATAGGGTAGCTACCAATACCAGCGAAAAACTCCAAACAAGTCGATATTTCACTTTTGAAGTACAAATCACTGTCAAATTTCTTTGAACTATGTAAGCTCAACTCATGCATAATATGCCAAAATACCCGCTCTCTGGCACTACTTGGGGTTTCATCACTGACATTAAGTAAGGTCCATTCTGACATGGTATGTTCTACAAATAGATCAAGTTCAGTGTAGTGGAGTGTATGATTAATCACTGCATTAATATAAATTCGAATTTGCGTGATCTTTTCATTAATAAAATGTTCAATCGCCATGATATTCCTCGTTTGCTAATGTCCTGTTTAAAGTGTTTAGCTAAGTCGAAATATCCGTATAAGCCGCCTAGTTATGTTATTTACTTCGTTTAGTTATCGGCGATAAAGGGGCAATTGTCAAAATTAAAATTGTAACTAAAATGTAATACTAAGGTCGATAACAGGGAGTAGTCTAGATTAATTTTTAACTTATTAACCGCTAAAGGAAAAAGTGAGGGCTGTAAGTTTATGATTTTATATTGTTATAATAATTACGCTTTCGAGAAGGGCGGTCACTCTGCGCTAAACACCTAGTTGTTAGCGCGTGATAAGGGTTATGGTCGCGTTTAAGCTGCAAATATAAAAAGGCTGACAATTGACTGTCAGCACAGCCTGGCAATGGTGCTATATTGCAGGTAGTAAGCTGGCTTTAATCAGTATAATAGGTTCGACAGGTACATCTTCCCAGCCCATCTCTGCATTATAATCTGTTTTCACTAAAGCCATGGCATCGATAACGTCTTGACCTTCGATAACACTGCCAAATACAGCGTAACCCCAGCGTCGGCCAGGATCTAAGCTTGAATTGTCAGCGACGTTAAAAAAGAATTGTCTATTCGCTGTATGAGGGCGACTTTCTTTCGCCATTGCGATAGTACCTATTCCATTTTTTAAACCATTGCCTGATTCGTTGATAATATCTTCATTTACTTTTTTTAGTTCAAAATCTTGACTGTAACCGCCTCCTTGCACAATGAACTCAGGAACAATGCGATGGAAAATAGTATTGTTGTATTCGCCAGTGACCACGTAAGTTAGAAAGTTATCAACAGTGAGCGGGGCACGAATTCTATCAAGTTCGATAATGATAACTCCCATCGATGTTTCCAGTTTTACTTGTGGAAATAAGTTGTCAGGGTCAATTGCTAAATTTTTTGCACTACAAGTTATTGAAAGTATTAATAATATAACTGAAAAAAATTTCATTGTGGTATCTCAAAATAAATGCGCTAGTGATTGTTTATTTAATAAACTTTTGTATTTCTTGATTTTGTACTATTTGTGTTAATAGTTTTGCCAGTTGCTGATTAAAATCTCGTTCTAACACGGCAATATCAGCTTTTAATGGGCCGTTACTTTTCCCGGTGATTTTAAATGACTTGGTTAAGGTACCGCTGTCATTATTGATAACCACACGAAAATTCATTTGATTATTGGCACTGTATTTTAAAAGCTCCTGCTGAACATTAACTAAAGCGTTATCAATGATGACTTCAACTTGATTAGCCGCTAATGGCTTTACCTGTAAACCGTTAGCTTTTAGCGCTGAAGTTAGTGATTTCTCGACGATACTAACAATAGGCTCTTGAGCTGAGTATAGCTGTGCGGGTTCATCAAGTCGTAAAACTTGTACAATGTGATTTGAGCTACGTAAGTCTGTAAAACGTAATTGTACCTGTTTGTCTTGGTATACATTACTCTTAACACTACTAAGCTCGGGGCTAACAATGACATGTGTAATTGGGCTGCTACAAGCCAGTAAAAATAGTGTAGTAGAACTTAAAAGTAATAGCTTAATTATGGATGATTTCATCGTAGGCTCTTAAGGTTAATTAACGTTTTATCGCTGAAATGGTGACAAACTTGTCATTACTCGCAATGAGTTTTTCATTGCCAAAAATGCGTTTTAATTTTATATGATAGCCAAGCTGGCGATTACCAATAATGCGCAACTCGCCACCTTTTTTCAAAACTCTATGACTGTCTTTAAACATCTGCCAAGCAATGTGGTCTGTGGTCGCTGTTTGTTGATGAAATGGTGGGTTGCATAAAATAACATCAACACTACCGCCTTCAACACTCGTTAAACAGTCATTTATTTGAAATTGACATTGTGCTAACTCTGAAGGTAAGTTTTTAGCGATATTGAGTTTTGCTGACTCAATAGCCATGTAAGACTCATCAATGAACAGTATATTGGCAGTGGGTTGTTTTGATAATACGTGTAAGCCAATGACACCATTACCACAACCAAGATCAATGACTTGTGCGTCAGCGGCGATGTTAGGTAAGTTCTGCATAAAGTAACGTGCGCCAATATCGAGTTTTTCTCTGGCGTACACATTAGCATGGTTATTTATAGTAAATTCTGTGTTCTCTAAAGGCCAAGCGTTAAGAGAGGTGGCTGTTAGTGCTTTGTTATTATCAAGCTGACTAAATACTAAGCGTGCTTTTTTGACCGCTAATGAGGTTTTGGTCGTACCTAAATAGTTTTCAAATACTTTCAGAGTAGAACTATGAATTTCTTTGGCACGATCAGCGGCAATAAAAGTTACTTGGTCAGAAAGTTGCTGCTTAATTTGACTTAATTGATAACACAATAATGTTTTACTTTTAGGAATTTTGAACAACACAATGCTGATATCTGAAGGTAAATCTTCCAAGCTTGTCAGTAATGTTAGGTTATCAGTTGAGATACCATTTTGTTCAAAATTATACTCAATACCTTGGTGACTTAAAAATGAGTCGTTAACACAATAAAGTTGATGTTGAGCTAAGTTACAGCTTAAAGCACCAAAATTGTCATTAAATATTAAGATTTTCTGTTTAGCGGATGTTAATTGCTCTTGTTCTAAGTAATTCAACAGATACTCATCTGCGGCATCCCAAGCTTGTAAACTACGGTTAACTTGTCCGGTTGGGAAACGATCGAGAAAAAGGTTTTTGTCATTGATTATAAAAGGGCTGATCATAGCGATAAATACTTAGTTAACGTGGCTGATATTGTGACAAAGTTTATCACTGTGGGCTAGTTAATTGCAGGTTTTATCGAGATAATGTCGTTAAAGAAGCGCAAGCGTATGACAAAGGCATGAATAAGGAGTGAATGGGATTGAAAATACTTTTACCTGACGCTGATATTACTTATATCGAAAATTTTTATGCAAAGGATGATGCGGATAAACTTTATCAACAGTTAACACAAACATTAGCTTGGCGACAGGATGATATTCGAATGTTTGGTAAAACAATGAAAATACCTCGGCTGCAAGCTTGGTATGGTGATAATAACTTACGTTATCGTTATTCAAATATGACCTTAGTCGCCATGCCATGGACAGCGAGTTTATTATCCTTAAAAACAAAGGTTAGTGACTATTGTCAGCACGATTTTAATGCGGTGTTAGCGAATATGTATCGTAACCAACATGATAGCGTTGGTTGGCATAGTGATAATGAGCCTGAGTTAGGCGAAATGCCAGTAATTGCCTCATTGTCTTTTGGTGCAAAGCGTGACTTTCAGTTAAAGCATATTAAAACTCAAGAGAAAAAAAACCTTATTCTTGATTCAGGTAGTTTACTGATCATGCAAGGCGAGACACAAAACTACTGGCAACACTGCTTGCCAAAAAGAGCTCGAACAATAATGCCGCGGATTAACTTAACTTTTCGAAAGATAACGCGCTAAAGTCATTTTTTTAGCCGCAATTAGAAAATAAAAATATTAAAAATAACGCTGTCAGCCGTCTAGATAGATGGCATAATTACTTGCAACGACTAAAATTAAAGATGATCTATAACTCGATCAATCTTAGGGAAAATAATATGACAATAGAAGCTGTTATCGAAGAAAAATTACTGTCTGCTTTCTCACCACTTCACCTCGATGTAATAAATGAAAGTCATCAACATAATGTTGCACCGGGCAGTGAATCGCATTTTAAAGTTATTATCGTTTCGAAAGACTTTGAAGGTGAACGTTTAATTAAACGTCACCGTGCCATTAATGCACTGTTAGCGACAGAGCTCGCAGGTAGTATTCATGCGTTAGCTTTACATACTTACACCGAAAAAGAATGGAAAACTTATTATGCTGAGAATACGCCGCTTTCACCTAAGTGTTTAGGTGGCAGTAAAAAAACAAGCTAATTTATTCACATCCCCCTTAATAAATATTTACTATTTCACTTCAGCCGTTAATTTAATGACTGAAGTGATAAATACGTCAACTTTGCATGATACTCCCTTGATAATATATTGAAAAAATTAACTAAATGCTTGATTATTCATTTATAAAAATCGCTGCGCTTCTTTAATAGCATTATTATCGAATAATAGAATTGCTATGACTTATTGCAGGAAAATAGTTTTATTTGGTTATGTTTTAATAAATATTGCCCTTTATTGTCGGATATTTTTACTGGTCACACCTCATAAAGGGGAAAGCAAGAGTAAACTAGTTGGCAATTTTATATAGAAAGCTTAATTAATGTTAATTAAGTGTTTTAAACTCCAATTGTTGCTTTAAATAGTTGCTACTACGATATGGTTGTTCAATGTTGTTAGTTGTTATCACTTTAAAGTGACGTTAAGAAGGTATAATTATGGTTATTAAGCCAAAAATTCGTGGTTTTATTTGCACTAATGCTCATCCTGCTGGTTGTGCTGCACATGTTAATGAGCAAATCGCTTATGTTAAAAGTCAGCCGCAAGCGCATACTAAACCAAAAAATGTTTTGGTTATCGGCGCTTCGACAGGTTATGGGCTGTCATCTCGAATTACTGCTGCTTTTGGTAATGAAGCTAAAACATTAGGGATTTTCTTTGAAAAGCCACCTACTGAAAAGAAAACAGCCTCAGCTGGTTGGTATAACACCGCAGCTTTTCAAGCTGCTGCAGATGAAGCTGGATTGTGGGCTAAAAATATCAATGGTGATGCGTTTTCTCATGAAATAAAAGCTAAAGCGATTGAAACCATTAAAGCTGAGCTAGGTGAAATTGATCTTATTGTATACAGCTTAGCCTCACCACGTCGTACAGATCCAGATACGGGTGAAGTGTATTCTTCAACACTTAAGCCTATCGGTGAAAGTGTGACCACTAAAAATTTAAATACCTCTAAACGTATTATTGACTCTGTATCAGTGGAAGCGGCATCTGAAGAAGAGATCCAGGGCACTATCGATGTTATGGGTGGCGCTGACTGGGAACTTTGGATTAAAGCCTTAGCGGATGCTGGCGTTTTAGCTAAAGGGTTCAAAACTGTAGCCTACACTTACATTGGTAAAGAATTGACGTGGCCTATTTATGGTCATGCAACTATTGGTCGTGCCAAAGAAGACTTAGATCGAGCTTCAACTGCCATCAAGGCTGCAACCGCCGATATTAAAGGTGAGGCTTATGTGACCTCACTTAATGCTGTGGTAACGCAAGCCAGTTCAGCCATTCCAATTATGCCGCTATATATTTCAGCTATGTTTAAAGTGATGAAAGCCGATGGAACTTACGAAGGCTGTATTGAACAAATTCAAGGCTTATTCAGAGATAATATCTACGGTGAAAACCCAATTATTGATGAAGCAGGGCGTTTACGTCAAAACAATAAAGAGCTTGAAGATAGTGTTCAACAACGTGTGACAGATATCTGGAATACGGTCGATAGCGACACAATTGACGAACTCACCGATTACGTTGGCTACCATCAAGAGTTTTTAAAGTTATTTGGCTTTAGTGTTGCAGGTGTTGATTATGACGCGGACATTAGTCCTGAAGTTTCGATCAATAACTTACTTTAAGACGCGGTTCATATAAAGCCAATATTGTGATAATTAAGGCTCATTATTGAGCATTATTTGACAAATGTTTTTAAAAAAGCCGACAAATTGTCGGCTTTTTTTGATAACCCAAGTACGTTAAATATACTGTTAATTGATTTTATCAGCTTAGTGCGCGAAAAAATTATCGTTAAAACGTTATGATTTTATATGCTAATTAGTGGAAATTTTTTGCAATATAAAGAAGATTTTTCGCTATTATTGCGCGAAATAAAGATTATTCGACTAAATTGTTATTTATTGTCGTGCTATAGATAGAATCAAAATATCGTTTTGTGCTAGAATCGCGCCAGAAATTTTAACTAGAGCCAGTGAACCTTAATTTATCAAAAGTAAATTAAGATTTTACTGAAATACACTGAAATCGATGATTTATGTTAGTTAACTACTTCAATGATTGTAATTTTTTGCAAAGATTAAAGTAGTTAAATAGATAAAAAATTGATTTTGATTACTCCCATCAAAAGTAGTGCAAGTGTTTATGATTACAATAAAAAAAGGTCTGGATGTTCCTGTAGTAGGTGCCCCCCAGCAGGTAATCCATGATGGTCCGTCCATCAAAACTGTTGCAACATTAGGTGAAGAGTTTGTGGGTATGCGCCCAACCATGTTTGTTAAGGTTGGAGATAGCGTTAAAAAAGGTCAGGCACTTTTTGAAGATAAAAAGAATCCTGGCGTTAAATTCACAGCTCAAGCTTCAGGTGTTGTTAAAGAAATTAACCGTGGTGAAAAGCGCGTATTGCAATCGGTGGTCATCGAAGTTGATGGCAACGAGCAAGAAACGTTTACCAGCTATGCTGCCAAAGAACTTAACTCAATTGCTCGTGAAGATGTTGTTGCAAACCTAGTCAACTCAGGTTTGTGGACGGCGTTGCGTACACGTCCATTTAGTAAAATTCCAGCAGTAGAATCTACGCCAATGGCGATATTCGTCAGTGCAATGGATACTAATCCATTAGCTGCTGATCCTGCTGTTATTATTGCTGAGCAAAGCGAAGCCTTTGTAAACG
Source organism: Cognaticolwellia aestuarii (assembly GCF_002000025.1). Classification (GTDB taxonomy): domain Bacteria; phylum Pseudomonadota; class Gammaproteobacteria; order Enterobacterales; family Alteromonadaceae; genus Cognaticolwellia; species Cognaticolwellia aestuarii. The sequence goes on along the minus strand of NZ_MUZV01000005.1, from coordinate 53,266 downwards.
GTTTAACCGTACTTGCTCGCTTAACTGATGGCGAAGTTTTCGTCAGTAAAGCACCAGGAACAGACATTGCCGTAAACTCTTCGGTTAAAGTGACCGAGTTTGCTGGTAAACATCCTGCTGGTTTAGTCGGCACGCATATGCATTTTTTGAAGCCTGTTAGTGCTGATAAAGTTGCTTGGCATGCTGGTTACCAAGATGTTATTGCTATTGGTAAGTTATTTACCTCTGGTGAACTAGACAATTCACGTGTTATAGCTTTAGCTGGCCCTGCCGCTAAAAATCCTCGTTTGATCCGTACAACGCTAGGTGCTAACACGACTGATTTGGTTGCTAATGAAAGTCTTGAAGGTGAGTTACGTGTTGTTTCAGGCTCGTTGTTATTGGGTTCTGTTGCATCAGGTGTACACGGTTATTTAGGTCGTTATCATACGCAAATCTCTCTGATCCTCGAAGGCAGAGAAAAAGAATTTATTGGCTATATGTATCCTGGCCCGAATAAATTCTCGGTAACCCGTGCTTACATGTCACATTTCTTCCCTAAGAAGTTGTTCAACATGACAACAACAACTAATGGTAGTTCACGAGCTATGGTACCAATTGGTAACTTTGAGCGTGTAATGCCGTTAGATATTTTGCCAACAATGTTATTACGCGATTTATGTGCCGGTGATACCGACAGTGCGCAACAACTTGGTGCCTTAGAGCTTGATGAAGAAGATTTAGCATTATGTACGTTTGTTTGCCCTGGCAAAACAGACTACGGCGTAATCCTTCGTGATTGCCTAACCACAATTGAGAAGGAAGGTTAGTCATGGGCTTGAAAAAGTTTTTTGAAGATATCGAACCGCAATTTGAAAAAGGCGGTAAATTTGAAACTTGGTATGCGCTTTACGAAGCGGTAGCTACGGGGTTATTTACCCCAGGCCAAGTTAACAAAGGTCGCACTCACGTGCGTGACAGTATTGATCTTAAACGTATCATGATCACAGTATGGCTAGCGGTTTTTCCTGCTATGTTCTGGGGTATGTACAATATAGGTTTTCAAGCGACAGAAGCATTAGCAGCTGGTTACGCTTTACCTGATACATGGCAAGTAGGTCTTTTTGAAATGTTAGGCGGTAGCTTATCTACTGAATCGGGTTGGTTCAGTATGATGCTTTACGGCGCCACATTCTTTTTACCTATCTATGCAACCGTATTTGTTGTTGGTGGTTTTTGGGAAGTGTTGTTCGCTTCAGTGCGCAAGCATGAAGTTAACGAAGGTTTCTTTGTTAGCTCTATTCTTTTTGCTTTAATCTTGCCTGCAACTATTCCGTTATGGCAAGCAGCTATCGGTATTACCTTTGGTATTGTTATCGCCAAAGAAATATTTGGTGGTACGGGTAAAAACTTCTTGAACCCAGCATTAGCCGGTCGTGCGTTTTTATTCTTTGCTTATCCAGCCGAAATATCAGGCGACACCGTTTGGGTTGCTGCTGATGGTTTTTCTGGTGCAACGGCATTAAGTGCTGCAAACCAAGGCCTAAACGATTACACGATCAGTGCTGATTGGTGGAATGCATTCTGGGGTTATATTCCAGGTTCAGTTGGTGAAGTATCCACAGCAATGATTTTACTTGGTGGTGCTTACATTCTTTACAAAGGCATTGCATCATGGCGTATCGTGTTAGGTGTGTTCGCCGGTATGGTTGTTACAGCTATGTTATTCAATGCAATAGGTAGTGACACGAATAATATGTTCGCTATGCCTTGGTATTGGCACTTAGTTACTGGTGGTTTTGCTTTTGGTATGATGTTTATGGCTACAGACCCTGTGTCAGCGTCATTCACTAATACCGGTAAATACTGGTTTGGTGCATTAGTTGGTGTCATGGTTGTATTAGTTCGTGTTGTTAACCCTGCCTTCCCTGAAGGTATGATGTTAGCTATTTTATTCGCTAACTTGTTTGCACCGCTTTTCGACTACTTTGTTGTTCAAGGCAATATCAAACGGAGGCTTGCTCGCAATGTCTAGTAATAAAGAAACGTTTGGCAAAACAATTGGTTTTGTATTTATTATTTGTTTAGTTTGTGCAGCCTTAGTATCTATCTCTGCTGTTGGCTTAAAACCATTACAAACGGCGAACAAATTGCTTGATAAGCAAACTAAAATTCTTGAAACTGCCGGTCTTTTAGAGCTTGCAGGTAATGATATTGTTGCTACTTATAATCAACGTGTTGATGCGAAAATGATTGATTTAGCAACCGGTAAAGTTGTTGAAGGTGATGTTAATACGTTTGAAGAGCGTGCTGATGCGCGTGATAAAGCTAAAAGTTCAAAGCCTGAAAATGATATCGCCGGCTTAAACCGTCGTGCGGATAAAGCCGTTGTTTATTTTGTTAAAGATGAACAAGGTAAAATAGCAACAATAGTTTTACCTATTGTAGGTTCTGGTCTTTGGGATCTGATGTACGGTTTCGTTGGTTTAGAGTCTGATATGAATACGGTGAAAAGCCTTGTTTACTCAGATCTTAAAGAAACTCCGGGCTTAGGTGCTGAAGTACTTAACCCTAAGTGGAAAGCGCTATGGCCAGGCAAGAAAATGTTCGATGAGCAAAATGATATTGCAATTAAACTTGTAAAAGGTGGTGCTAAAGCCGGTGATATTCACGGTGTAGATGCATTATCTGGTGCAACGTTAACTAGTAATGGTGTTGAGCGTACGTTACATTTTTGGTTAGGCAAAGAAGGCTATGGCCCATTTATTACTAACTACCGTGCTGGAGGACTGAACTAATGTCTACAGATACTAAAAAGGTGCTATTTGGACCTGTTGTTGATAATAACCCTATTGCTTTGCAAGTACTTGGTGTTTGTTCTGCGTTAGCGGTAACAAGTTCTCTACAAAATGCTTTGGTAATGACAATAGCGGTAATGCTAGTAACAGGTTTCTCAAACTTGTTTATTTCATTAATCCGTAACCAAATACCTTCAAGTGTACGTATTATCGTGCAAATGGCGATTATTGCTTCGTTGGTAATTGTGGTTGACCAAGTGCTAAAAGCATTTTCATATCAGTTATCAAAAGAATTATCAGTATTTATTGGACTGATCATTACTAACTGTATCGTAATGGGGCGCGCAGAAGCTTTTGCTATGAAAGAAAAGCCAGGTGTAAGCTTTTTAGACGGTATTGGTAATGGTTTAGGCTACGGTGCTGTTTTAATGGTGGTTGCTTTTTTCCGCGAACTATTTGGTTTTGGCACTTTATTTGGTTTCGAGGTTTTCCCTTTGATACAAAATGACGGTTGGTACCAAGGTAACGGCTTATTAGTTTTACCATTTAGCTCATTCTTCATTATCGGTTTAATCATATGGTCAATTCGCCAATGGAAACCAGAACAAGTTGAGAAGGACTAAGCAATCATGGAACATTATTTAAGTTTATTTGTTAAAACCATATTTATTGAAAATATGGCCTTAACCTTTTTCCTTGGTATGTGTACATTCTTAGCGGTTTCTAAGAAAGTTAGCACAGCGATAGGTTTAGGTGTTGCGGTTGTTGTAGTACTAGGTATTGCGGTACCAGTTAACCAAATTATCTATCAAGCAATATTAGCGCCTGGTGCGTTAGATAGCGTGATGGGTGTTACGAATGCTGCTGATTCTATTGATTTAAGCTTCTTGTCTTTCATCACCTTTATTGGTGTGATTGCCGCATTAGTGCAAATTCTTGAAATGGTATTAGACAAATACTTCCCTGCTTTATATCAAGCATTGGGTATTTTCTTACCGTTGATCACAGTTAACTGTGCCATTTTCGGTGGTGTATCATTCATGGTAGCGAAAAACCTAACGTTGGGCGAAAGTGTTGTTTACGGCATTGGCTCAGGTGTTGGTTGGATGTTAGCCATTGTATTGATGGCAGGTATTCGTGAGAAGATGAAATACTCAGATGTACCTGATGGCCTTAAAGGTTTAGGTATTACGTTTATTACTGCAGGATTGATGGCTTTTGGCTTTTTATCTTTCGGTGGTATTTCACTTTAGGTTAATGTCGGTTTTAGCTTATCGTGGCCTAAATGTTCACGACAACGCTAAAACCCATAAAGAAAATTAAAGGAAAAGTCGATGGAAATAATTATTCTCGGCGTATCGATGTTTACCGCGATAGTACTAGCGTTAGTGATGGTGATTTTATTCGCTAAATCTAAATTAGTTTCTTCAGGTGACGTTACGATCAGTATCAATGGCGATCCAGAAAAAGCAGTGACTACTGCGGCAGGTGGAAAGCTTTTAGGCGCATTGGCTGACCAAGGTATTTTCATACCTTCAGCTTGTGGTGGCGGTGGTACTTGTGGCCAATGTCGCGTAGAAGTACATTCAGGTGGTGGTGATATTTTACCAACTGAATTAGGTCACATTAATAAGCGTGAAGCAAAAGAAGGTTGTCGTTTAGCATGTCAAGTGGCTGTTAAACAAGACATGGATATCGAACTTGAAGATGAAATCTTCGGTGTTCAGCAGTGGGAATGTGAAGTTATCTCTAACGATAACAAAGCTACGTTCATTAAAGAACTTAAGTTACAAATTCCTAATGGCGAGTCTGTACCTTTCCGTGCTGGTGGTTATATTCAAATTGAAGCACCGGCTCATCACGTTAAATACAGCGATTTTGATATTGATGAACAATATCGTGGCGACTGGAATCATTTTGGCTTCTTCGACGTAGAATCAAAAGTTGATACAGACACTTTACGTGCTTATTCAATGGCTAACTACCCTGAAGAAGAAGGTATCATTATGCTTAACGTGCGTATTGCTACTCCACCTCCAGGACGTTTACATTTACCAGCTGGTAAAATGTCATCTTATATCTTTAGCTTGAAGCCAGGCGATAAAGTGACTATTTCAGGTCCATTTGGTGAGTTTTTCGCGAAAGAAACTGATAATGAGATGGTATTTATTGGTGGTGGTGCTGGTATGGCGCCAATGCGTTCACATATCTTTGATCAACTTAAACGCCTTAAATCTAAGCGTAAAATGTCGTTCTGGTATGGTGCTCGTTCAAAACGTGAAATGTTCTATGAAGATGATTACAACGGCCTTGCTGCTGAAAATGACAACTTCGAATGGCATGTTGCCTTATCAGATCCTCAACCAGAAGATAACTGGGACGGTTTAACTGGTTTCATTCACAATGTACTGCATGAGCAATACTTGAAAGATCATGAAGCACCAGAAGACTGTGAATACTACATGTGTGGTCCACCAATGATGAATGCTGCGGTTATTCATATGTTGAAAGACTTAGGTGTAGAAGATGAGAACATCATGTTAGATGACTTCGGCGGCTAATATTTCAATTTAAGCTTGTTTGATGATGCTAGTTCATCGCTGGATGTACTCACCTGTAGTTATAGGTTTTGTGCAACCATCGGTTCTAACATCATTATTCAGCGCTTAAGTATAGAAATATGTTGTTGATCTTATCGAATATTTAAAGGCGACTTCGGTCGCCTTTTTAAGTTTTAAACGCGTCACTGAGTAATCAAAATTATTTACGTTAGCTAAAGCTAATTGCCTCTTTAGAGAAGGTCAGTTGTTTTAGCTAAATTAAATTTTATAAAGGATATTGTTATGCAATATAGAATGAAGCTCGTTTTAGTAACACTTGCAGTATTTGTGCTTAGTGGCTGTTTCCCAAGTAATGATCTCACTCGCCAAGAATATCTCATGCAAGGAAAAACCATGGGCACCACTTATAATATTAAAGTGGTCGGAGAGCATATTGACACAGTTAAATTACAACAAGGTATTGATGACAAGCTTAAACAACTGAATCAAGAAATGTCGACATATATTAAAGATTCAGAATTATCGAGATTTAATCAGTCAACATCACTTGAGCCTATCAGTGTATCAACTGGTTTAGCGCGGGTTGTTAAAGAAGCTATTCGTTTAGGAGCGCTAACCCAGGGAGCTTTAGACGTAACCGTTGGACCCTTAGTTAACTTATGGGGCTTTGGTCCCGAATATCGACCAGAAACAGTGCCTAGTGATGAGTTATTAATCGCTACTAAAGCGCGTGTGGGCTTAGATAAATTAACCTTTGCTAATGGCATGCTAGCAAAAAAAATTCCGGACATTTATGTTGATTTATCTACTATCGCTAAAGGGTATGGTGTTGATTTAGTCGCGGAGTATATTGAAGATAATGGTATTAATAACTATCTAGTTGAAATTGGCGGCGAAATGCGTCTAAAAGGTTTTAAACATACTGGTGAGCTTTGGCATGTAGCGATTGAAAAACCGTTAACTAATGAACGTGCTGTGCATCAAATTATTGTGCCTAAGGATAACGCTGTCGCAACCTCTGGTGATTATCGAATTTATTTTGAAGCCGATGGCCAACGATTTTCGCATATCATAGACCCAAAAACTGGAAAGCCAATTAACCATAAACTGGTCTCTGTTACTGTAATACATCCGTCATCAATGACCGCAGATGGTCTATCTACGGCGATGATGGTGATGGGAGAAGAGAAAGCGCTAGCGTTTGCCGAGGAAAATGATCTTGCTGTTTACATTATAGCGAAGTCAGATCATGGCTTTGTTGAGCAAAGCACGGTAAAATTCATGCAGTACCTCAAGTAGGTTTGCACTTTTATATATCAATTATTCAAAGCTGAGTTTTGCTGGCAAGTTTTGGAAGTAACAAATTGGAAGTAACAAAATAGGTTTGTAATTATTATGGCTATGTTTTTAATCACTTTAGGCTTTTTTCTTGTTATTGTTATGGCAATGGCTGTCGGGTATATTTTTCAAAAGAAAACGTTGGCAGGTAGTTGTGGTGGTTTAGCGAATGTAGGTATCGAAAAATCATGCAATTGTGATAACCCATGTGAAAAGCGTCAAGAACGTGAGCGTGTTGCAGCCATGAAAGTTGGCGATATTAGTGTCAAAAACATTTAATTTTTTGGCACAATTAAGCTGAGTTATAGCTTGATATATTTTGGCTAGCTATTGTGACGCGATATAAAAAAAGGTGAGCTAAGCTCACCTTTGTTGTTTCTGACAGATAACAATATCTATCTACTCATGGCTTGACCCGCTTAAGTTATGCGTTCGATAACCCAATAGCTTGCAACAATGGCAATAGCGATGTTAAGCGCTAATACGAGTTTAGTTTGATACCAACCTTTTGCTCTAAAAGGCAATAAACTAATAAAGGCTAGGGCGATAACGCTCAATTGTCCTAGTTCTACACCTATATTGAATGAAATTAAACTAAGTGCGTACTGACTTGGTGGTAAGCCAACATCAGCTAACACTGAAGCAAAGCCCAAACCATGCAATAAACCAAAAGCAAATATTATCGGCATACGGGTATGACTTGTTTTATTGTTTTTTGCTCGATAAATATTTTCTAATCCAACGTAGACAATTGAAAGGGCAATTAGCGGCTCTACGATATCGCCTGGTAGTGATATTATGCCGTAAATACCTAACGCCAAGGTTATGGTATGCGCCAAGGTAAATGCAGATATTTGCCATATTAGCGTACTGCGTCGTTTAGCGAAGAGAAAAAGTGCTAAAACAAAAAGTATATGATCTAAGCCTTTTGGTAAAATATGAACGAAACCTTGATAGATATAATCACCCGCAAGGGCTAATGCTGTTGTGCTTGGTTGGCTGTTACCGGCTAGTTGCTGATTTACTGTCTTGGTTTGGTAGCTATTACTTAATGCTGCAGCGCTCATTACCTCTTGCTCAGGTCGAACGACCTTGAGTATCACGTTGCCTAACAGTGGTGACAAACGAATATTAACGGCGCTAACATTTTCAGGAATGCTGCCCGTTGCCTGCAATTGTGTTTTGTATTCGGTTGCTGATAATTGTTGAGATAAAATTCGTTTTAAATACTGTAACTCTAAGCCTTTAAAAACAGCGATATTAGTCGCCTTGTTATCAAAGTAGATCTTTGATTGCTGGCTAATAAGTTGTTTAAGTTGTTCAAGAAGTGACTTTTGCTCAGATAAACTCTGTTGATTAAGCCATATCATCACTTTTTCATCATCGCCTGAGATATTTAAATACTGTTTTAATAGATGTATCAAGTCAACGGTAACCGTTAGTTGGTAGTGATCACCATTTGTTAATGATAGCGTTGCTTGATTAATATCATCAGTATGAGCAACGCTAGGGTTTGAAAAAAGTACACCAAGAAATAAAGTGAGCAAAAAATAAAAACATGACAATGTGCGGGTATGCAAAATTAAAACCTTTCTAATAGTAAAGTGATGTTAAACAAGCGCATCTTCCCTAAAATTAAGCGAATTGTCTACTTAGAAGCTGTTTTTATCTTCATTGTTAAGATACTCATAACCTAGTTTCGCTACAATTACTGCTTTTGAATATCACAGTGAGGAGTAACTTTTGCTTTATATTATGATTTATTGCAAAAAGATTTAAAAATATAAGCGACAAGCAGATTGAGAGGATTATAATAGCGCCGATAATTTAGCATCGTTGACTGCTTAGTTGTGAGCAATGATGTTAGATTACGGGCTACCTAAAAGCTCTATGCTTTTCAATGCTGTGAATATCACTGTTTTAGCAAGAGTGAAATACAATAGTCTAATTAACATGTTAACTAACCCTGACTGTACCAATGCAAAAGCAATTTTAATTTGGACTAGCAGTAATAATCAGAGCAATTTATTGCTCATTAGGTACTTATGTTTAAAAAGATACTATTAACCCTGTTATTTTCCTGTCTTTCTTCTACTGCGTGGGCATCAGGTCCAGGTAGTATTGATTTAACCAATTCTATCGTTGGTTTTACCGCACTGATTTTATTTTCAATTGCTTATTTACTTGTTATTGGTGAAGACTTAATTCATTTAAGAAAATCTAAACCTGTACTTGTTGCTGCGGGTATTATTTGGCTGATTATTGGCTGGGTTTATACGCAAAATGGTATTCCCCTTGAAGCCGAAGAAGCCTTTAATCATAACTTGCTGGAATACGCACAGCTCTTATTATTTCTTCTGGTTGCCATGACGTATATCAATGCTATGGAAGAAAGAGGTATCTTTGATGGCTTGCGCTTATGGATGGTGTCTAAGGGCTTAAGCCTTAGGTCATTATTCTGGTTAACCGGCATTTTAGCCTTTGCTATTTCCTCTTTTGCGAATAACCTGACTACCGCAATGTTAATGTGCGCTATTATATTAAAAGTTGCCTCTAAAGATAAAAAATTCATTAACATAGCCTGTATTAATATTGTTGTTGCAGCTAATGCTGGCGGCGTCTTTAGTCCATTTGGTGATATTACCACGTTAATGATTTGGCAATCAGGCTTGGTTAAATTTGAACAATTTATTGTTTTATTTATTCCTTCGTTAGTTAATTTTTTAGTGCCTGCCATTATCATGAGCTTTTTCATTTCCAACGAAAAATCAGTGCCTGATCTTAGCGAAACTTTTGAAATTAAAAGGGGAGCCAAACGTATTGTGGCGCTCTTTATCTTGACCATAGCCACAGCCGTTTTATGTCACAGTTTTGTTAATATGCCACCGGTATTAGGCATGATGATGGGGCTTGGGTATTTAAAATTTTTAGGCTTTTATTTGCGTATGAGCCTGCCGCGATCTTTAGATAAAAAGCGAACGTTAGCCGAGGCTAAAAACGATGAGGAAGAGCTGAAGAAGCTAGGCAATATTATTCCTTTTGATATTTTTGATAAAATTGCGCGTGCAGAGTGGGACACTTTGCTGTTTTTCTACGGAGTTGTGATGTGTGTTGGTGGATTAGGCTTTATGGGATACTTAAGCCTAGTATCAGAAGCGCTATATAGTAATTGGAGCCCAACCTACGCTAATATCGCTGTTGGGGTTTTGTCTGCAATTGTCGATAACATTCCGGTGGTGTTTGCCGTGTTAAGTATGAACCCAGTTATGGACCTACAGCAATGGTTACTTGTAACAATGACAGCTGGTGTTGGTGGTAGCTTACTGTCAATTGGCTCTGCTGCAGGTGTGGCTTTGATGGGACAAACTAAAGGCGTTTATTCTTTTATGGGGCACCTTAAATGGAGTTGGGTAATTGTTTTAGGTTACGCAGCGAGTATAGGCGTACACTTTTTAATTAATGGCTAAATAGCGTCTCACTTGCATTGAGGTTCAAAGGCCGTTTTATATTGACTACTGTTAACTGATTTTACGTTAATGGTAGTCAAGGTCATAAGGTGATAACAAAGTAAATTTTATATCCATTGGTGCCTGTTGATGCCCATTGATGCCATACACTTTAATTATTTTATCTTCTTCAGCTTTGCGCTGCTTATGCTTATTTCTTCTTCCAATTAAATGCTTTTTGATTTACTTGCTAATGTCTGAGTTAGATTGAAGCGCCTAAGCTTAGTTAGTCTCAGTTATCTTTCATTGTGAACAATACTTTATGGCTGATAAGGCAACTACCTTAATTGCTTATCATAGCGTATTGACGAATAGTGATTATATGATAAAGTAGCTGTATTTACATACAGTTACTTTTTGTGGTTAAAATTATCACTATTTATGGGGGATGGTGAATGGTGGGCACTGATCATTCACAAAGAAAAATTATTCATATCGATATGGATTGTTTTTATGCTGCGGTTGAAATGCGTGACAACCCCGAATTACGAGATGTGCCTATTGCTGTTGGAGGCAACGGTCCTCGAAGTGTGCTTTGTACTTGTAACTATAAAGCAAGAGCATTTGGCGTACGTGCGGCTATGCCAAATGCTAGGGCGAAAGCACTTTGTCCTGAGTTAATTATTGTTAATGGTCGCATGTCAGTTTATCAGCAAGTATCACAACAAATTCGAACGATATTTCTTCGTTATACTGAGTTAATTGAGCCATTATCGTTAGATGAAGCCTATTTAGATGTTACCGACTCTCCGATGTGTTTTGGCAGTGCAACCTTGATCGCTGAAAAAATTCGTCAAGACATTTTTAATGAACTTAATTTAACCGCCTCTGCGGGAATTGCCCCTAATAAATTTTTGGCTAAAATTGCCAGCGATGAAAATAAACCTAATGGACAGTGTGTGATTACTCCAGAGCAGGTAAGTGTTTTTGTCGCCAATTTACCTTTGAAAAAAATTCCGGGCATTGGCCCTAAAACCAATGAAAAACTAAAAGCTTTTGGTTTTGAGACTTGTGCGGATGTTAGGGCGAGTTCTGTGGCAAAGTTACAGTTGATTGTTGGTAAGTTTGCTGATGCGTTATATCAACGTTGTTTTGGTATAGATCATCGTGCACTTGAAACTAAACGGCTTAGAAAATCTCTGGCCATAGAAACCACTATGGCTGAAGATGTTGACTCAATTGAGCAGTGCCAAGCGATACTCTTAAGCTTGTTTAACAAACTTAAGCTAAGATTAGAAAAACACAATGATCGTGAAATTAATAAGCAAACGGTAAAAATAAAATTCGCTGACTTTCAACAAACCACCGTAGATATTCAATCTCATGCTTGCCATGAAGAGGTTTTTATTGCGTTACTAACTAAAGCTATGACCCGAGCCAATAACCGCAAAGTTCGCTTGATAGGCTTGTCTTTGGGATTTTCTGAGCAAGATAAGGCAGATAAGCAAAGTCAATTAGCTTTATTTTAGTAAGCTAGGTGGGCTTGGTTGTAATCTCGCACAAATATTATTTAGCTGTTAATTGTATTAGCAGGCTAATTGCACCACACTGATCTTAGTACGGCTCAATGACGTAAGTAAAACCTGAAGGCACTCTAGGTTAAAGAAATTTATCTGTCTAGCTTCGGTCTATTGTCTATATCAATAGCGTTTCAAGGTGGCAGTATTAGGACGCCTTGAAGTTAATTTTTATTGCTACATTATAATAATACAAAATATATCGAGGAAATTATGTTTAAAAAATCTTTAATGACGCTGGTGTTATTCTTGGGCGTTTCAGTAACTGCATCAGTAGCGGCACAAGACATGGCTGACGCTAAAATTACCGTACAACGAGCCTCAGGTGACGTGTATATGCTACAAGGTCCCGGCGGTAATATTGGCGTACTTTCAACTGAAAAGGGCTTGTTATTGGTCGACGATAAGTTTGCACCACTAGCTGAAAAAATTGAAAGTGCAATGAAAGGCATTGAAGATAATGAGCTTAAATACGTGATCAATACCCATTACCATGGGGATCATACGGGTAGTAATAAGTTTTTTTCTCATAAAGCACCTATATTTGCCCATGAAAATGTTCGAAGCCGCTTGAGTAGTAAAGGCGATCATAGTGCTGAAAGCTTACCGGTTGTTACTTACAAAGACGGCATTACCATTTATTTAGACAATGAAGAAGTTCAGCTAACCCATTTACCCGCAGGACATACCGATGGCGATACATACGTGTATTTCAAAAGCGCTAATGTTTTACACACCGGAGACTTATTTTTTGAAGTCGGCTTTCCCTACGTAGACCTAAAAAGTGGTGGTAGTGTTAAAGGATATTTAGCCAGTGTTCAACATATGCTTGCTAACACACCAGATGACGTAGTGATTATTCCTGGTCATGGTAAATTAACGAATAAAAAGAGTCTTGCCGCCTTTGCTGAAATGATCGCTTTTAGCATTGATAGGGTTACATTAGCCCTTACTGAAGGAAAAACTGAACAGCAAATACTTAGCGAAGGTATTGGCGAAAAATATCAGCATTTGTCTTGGGCATTTATCACCGAAGAAAAATGGTTGAAAACGTTAATTTCCGATTTAAAGTAAAAAGGGCTGACTAAAAAATATAGTTAGCGCAGTAAGTTACTTATTCAGGAAGGGCTTTAAGCCCTTTTTTTATAACCAACCTTATGTTATTTAATTTTTAAATGGTCATTTAAACTCGTGCATAACGAGCTTTTCTTATGGCCTTTTTTGGTATTACTGTTGAAAACAGTAAAGTGAATAAAACAAGAGCGCTACTAGTTGGAACTAGCTTTGCTGAATATTTTATGTACGATTAGAATTAAGGTTTTATCAAGGTAGTTTTCAAGACTAACAAGACATTCACTTTTCATCATCAAACTTTTTCATAAAAAAATGTAATAAAAATAAATAACTCGAGACTATGTGTTTGTAGTAGGCATTCAGCCAATTGAAATTAGCTATGTCTCCCAAATAGCATCAGCTGGTTATCAGTACAATAAATAGGAGCTTTACATGACAAACTTAGAAATTATTTTACTCATCAGCGTTGTTTTTTCACTATATATTTTTGGACTTTATATTGATAAGCAATTTAACCTAAATATCATTGACTGGCTTAACGGAAACAGTGAAACACCTTTTGCAAAACAAAAAGAAACACAGTTAACAAGCTCAGAGGAAGAGCAGAAAATAGTAGAGATCACAGCATTAAAAGCTCGAATTGAAGTGCTTGAAAAAATAGTAACCGAGCCAGCATTTGAATTAAATCAAAAAATTAACGCGCTAAAATAGTGCTAGTGTTCAAGCTAGGCTATTTATATGGCCCACTCTTCATCATTTGCTGCTGTAGCGATAAATGAATAATTAACGAGAATTAAAAACTAACGAGAATACAGCTTCATGTTCTAGTTGCGATGTATCCCTGTTGACCTAAATATTTAAAATGGGTGTACTCGTCATGAACTTACTCAAAACTTTTAGTAAACTCGATCTTACTGCTAGTGATCGAACCTCTACTTTCGTAACCCGAAACTTGATAGCCGCAACTTATAAGCATCTGTAACATCGCAGGAAACTTATTCATTGACTTAACGCTAATAGATTTATAGCCGTTTTCAATTGCCCATGTTTCTTGAAGTATCCGTAGTTGGGAAGCTACTTTCATTTTACGATGTTCAGGAGTTACACCTCCTAACCAGCTGTAAAACTGATTGTCAGAAACCTGATATCCCACTTTGAATCCGATTGGCTTCCCATCATACCGAGCTACCAGGATCAAATAGTTTTTACCGTGCAATCTGTTTTTGATGCTATCTGCAGTTATTGGTTCATCAAATTCAGGGATAAAACCACCAACTTCAAGAATGTCAGATATTGCACCCGAACTAAATACATACTTCATGATCTCCACCATTGGGTCATAGAGTTACTGAGGACACCCACCATTTTAAATCAAATGTCCTTAAATGAGCAGGAGAAATTTATTTTCGACGAAAGTAACAACGCTGTTAATACTATTTAATAAGATCGCGCTATTAATTTCACCCCATGCACCTAAAAATGCATTTTTAGGTCACGTTTATACCTATTTTAACGAATATTTTAACGAGGACACCCACTCTAAATACTCTAAATATCTCCAACGAGTAAATACTTAGAGTGGGTGTTCTCGTAACTATTGCTAGTGAGGTTATTATGGTGACTAGATAGATATGGCAATAGATAAGTACTCTTGTGCTTTATACCGCTATGTTTTTGCTACAAGTTTATGTATGAATGTTTATAATTAATAATGACGCCAATTAAAGATATAGCAGGAAGGAACCGTAATGAAAGTGATATTTAACTTTGTACTTATAACAATACTGACATTGATATCTGCCTCTTCTTCAGCCAAAGACCAAGAGACAGACCAACTAGCAGAGGTTATGGCATCACTTAAGTCAGCATACAGTAGGTATGTAAATCAACAACGTAAACCTTTACATATTCCCGCCAAAATAACAGATGAATACCAAGCACTAATAAATTCGTCAGCTACAACAGCTGAGGATAAAACAAAGTTCATCAATAAAGCAAAGCAGAACCTTGCAAACTTTAAAGCAGCTGCAAGCATCGCAACCGAAACAAATGATCTTTATGAACGCTATAATATGCAACTAATGAGACTTGGTTTAAAAATAGAAATGCCAGCCAATATCAAAGCAATAGATAGTACTTACATGAGCATGGTTGAAAGCGATGACTTTACTGGTGCTAATATTCTAGATTTTGAAAAACGTTATCAAGCCGCCTTAAAAGATTTTACTGAAGATGGCTTTGAAGTATTTGATGACCTTA
This sequence comes from Cognaticolwellia aestuarii, assembly GCF_002000025.1. Classification (GTDB taxonomy): domain Bacteria; phylum Pseudomonadota; class Gammaproteobacteria; order Enterobacterales; family Alteromonadaceae; genus Cognaticolwellia; species Cognaticolwellia aestuarii. Next base: position 38,234 of record NZ_MUZV01000005.1, on the reverse strand, counting down.
GAGAACTCCAAGGAATTATCTATGTTTCAGGGCGCAACATGGGTCAATTAACCGATGAACAAAAAAACGAGTTTAACGCAGAAGTCGACAAACTTTATGCTAAGTACGATGAAATAGACGCTTTAAAAAAACAACAAAAATGGTTAACTGCTGCGGAAAAAATTCGATATGGAATTAGCTTAGGTAATGCACTGAACAGTAAAATAGAAATCATATTAGCTAAGCAAGAACAAAATAAAGAACAGGAAAGAACAGAATTCATTGAACGATATCAAGCTGTAGAGCTCCAAATAGGTGAGATCAATACTCAACTAAAAAAACTTACCCGTAAAATTGAAGCTAACGTAGAAGAATACAACGAACCTTGCACCAGAGACCTAGTAGAGTATTCATGTGCCAGCAGGTGCCCTGACCTAAAAGAGCGAGATCCTATCTTCGGTCATTATAAAAATGTTCCTAATCGCCAATGTCTATCACGTTGCAACTATTTAGAAGAGCAGGAGCAGATAGAAGCTGATCGCGAAACAGAGTATTGCCTAGACGACAAACGACGCATAAAGAGGAGAACCTTAGCTATCAACGATGAAAAAAATGACTTAATTGACAAGTACAACCGACTAGTTAATGAATTACGATCTATTGAAAATAAATTGCGTTAGGAATAAAGCGTTGAAAACTTACGATGAAACAACTTATCTTGAGGCGATAAAAAGTAAGAGCTCACCCTTGCTGAAATATGCGATGGAAAGTAAGTTTTAGGGTTTGCGGTTTACCTCAGGACGTGTTGCTATATGGCTGATTTACCTAGTTTATATTGTTCTATACTACCAGCTAAAAAACAAATACCAACATAAAACCAAACTGTGCTTGCTATAATTTGCCAAATATCTAAACCTGTTGAAGTAGCAAATGCAGGAATAGCAATTAAACCACGCAAAATGCAAAGTGATGCGATAGTAATTAAGGCTGATTTTAGCAGTGGAACTTTGCGAATTATACCTACTGCTGAAAATGAAAATACAGTACAAGCAAACATTAAACTGGCAACGAATACTGTACTTATTGGTGCTAGCATAGTTCCTTGTTGTGCTGACTCAATAACTTGTTGAGGTGCGCGAGCAAATGCAAACCAACTAGGCCCTCCAAAAATACAAAGTAAATGCCAAATTGCAGACGCAGAGGTTATAACACCAGCACTAATTAATAATCTTGATTCAACACGCATACTCGACTCAAACTCCATTTTGCACTGGCACCAACGTTCTGTTAATAGGTAATATAATAGGTTGGCTAAAATCTGAAGCGCAGCTAAGGAGGCAACCAGTATCTGTCCAGTTGATGCACTTGGTATAGCGTCACTCTATAGCCGAACCACATCCATGACAATTGCTCTGTGCAATACAAAGGACATATATGTCCTTTGTATTTTTAGGGCAACGGTGTAGCAGACCAAGAAATGCGTTGTACTTGTGTACTTCTTTCATTAGTGAGTGTGGTTAAAAGTTTGTTAGGTGTAGCTTTCAGTATTATGCCCATTGAGGCTTGAGGTAAAGCTATTTCTTGTACTTCATTAGTGAGTATATGCATTCTTGCTAAAGACAAAGGGTCACCAAGGCTATAGAAATAATCATCGCGCAAAGCAATTGAACACCAACACTGAGCTAGTGTAATAGTTATTTTCTTGGTAAACGCATTCTGCGTATTTTTGTCTTGTTCATACGTTAAGTTAAATAATTTATTATCATTAATATAAAATATCTCACCTCGCTCATTTTTAAGTAATTTTTGACCACCCTCAAATGTTAGCTGTGTATTTTCTCTTGTGAGCAAATTAAATTGCCATATTTGACTTACTTTATCTTTTATTGTGGAATATATAATAGTTTTATCATTATTCGACCATAAGTAACTACTTACTTTAGCTTGATCTAATTCAGGTATGCTATGTAATACACCTGTTTTTAAATCAATAAATTCAAGTTGATTATTACGACTAAATAATAAGTAGTCTTCATTGTCTGATAAGACTAAAACGTAAATAGCTTGTTGTTCTTTAGTTGAAAAATTACTAATTTGCTTTTCTGTACTGTCATCAGCTTGCCAAATTTGATATTGATTTGTTCTACTAGAGATAAAATAATGTGAGTTTTGCTGTTTTCTAGAGTAAGTAGGGTAATAGTCGTTACTATCAGAACGATGGAGCATAGTTACCTTTTTTTCACCTTTTGAAAATATATTATCAATTTGGGCTACTTGTACTTGCGTGCTAGCAGCCTCAGATGAAAATAGTTGATTGCTATCGAGGAAGCTCATTCGACTTAAATATACTTCTATTGGTAGCTCTATTGAATTCAAAGCTCGATTGTGAATATTAATAAAACTTAATCTTTTTCCTTGTAATACCCCAATATGTTCGCCGTCAGGCAGCCAGGCGATTGTTACACTCGATAATTCTTCGGCTTGCTCATATAGTACGCGTTGCTCACGTGTCGCAATATCCAGTAAATAAAGCTTTGCGGGACTATTTCGTTCATACCAACGGTAAAGTAATTTTTTACCGTTAGGTGAAATAAGCATGTTAGTTACACCATATTGAGCATCACCAGAAGGAACCAACACTGTGCTTTTTTGGGTTTTAATATTATATTGGTATATTTCCTGTCCTAGTTTTTTTTCATCTAATTCAATATAAAACATGGTATTACCATCAATACTTAACTGCGCCATGCTAAGTGCTTGCTTATCACACTCTTTGATAAGCCGTGGTTCTGGAATATTGTTAATATTGCTTAAATTAAACGTTGCGTAGTGGCACTGAGATTTTAAATCAGTAGCTTCGACTAGCAAAATACGACTGTTAGGCTGCCACGACATAGCGCTAATATGCAAATCGTTATAAGTGAGCTTTATTTCTTGTTGGTTACTTAGGCTTTTTATATAACTACTGCTTACGCCATTATTTTTATTGGTATATGCAAAAAGATTTTTATCTGGCGAAACTAAAGGATGTGTTTCAGAGCCTATATTCCATGTTGCGGCGGTAATATTTACATTTTTTGCTTTAACTGGCGTTATTTTTTGTAAAGTTTCAATATCACTCTGATTTGTCTGCGTTGTTATTGCCAATGACGTGTTAGGCTCATCGTTAAGCAACTTAAAGTCGGTAAAAATATTAATGATAAGTAATAATACCAGTAATATTAATAACCATTGATAAGAAGAAAATTTAATAGCAGTTTTTAGTGTTTTGGTTTGAGTTGTATTCGCCGTAATAGCGCTTTCAGTGTGTATTGCTTTAGGCGACTTTTCTTTTATGTAATTACTATTATCTAACCCATCATTTGTTGCGATTTGAGTGACATCCAAATCGTTAGCTAAGTCTTTAGTTACCGCGGTATGAGAGGTGATATTTTCAGCGTCATTAATGACTTTTTTTGGTGTTACTGTGAGAGAGTAGCCTTTACGGTAATGCGTTTTAATTAAAGGGGCTTTATGCTCAGGATGAGTTAACTGCTTTCTAAGTTCTGATATCGCACGATTAATTGCATTATCATCAACAAAACTCTGTTGCCATACATTCACTACTAGCTCTTGGCGAGGAATAATGCGATTAGGCTGACTGATAAAGTAGGTTATTAACTTAAAGCTGAGCGGATCTAACTCTCTTTCAATAACCTTTGAATAGATTACACAGCGAGCAGGTAAAAGTAACCAAGGACCAAGTATATATTGCACGTTTTATTATTAAAAAATAACCAGGAATGAAAATTAACATTTCAATAATAATAACGCAATAAAATTAGATTAATTAATAGGTTAACTCGAAATATTATTGAATTATAAGCTTTTGATAAGGTTTGCTTATATTCTGTTTGTGTTGAGAGTTTTTATTTTGTTGGTTTTTTTATTGTTTATTTTCAGTTGGTTATGTTTTTGTTTTGTAATAAATATAATCCTAATGCTTTGGTAAGCGACTTAGCCAATTCCTTTGTTAAAATAGCGGTTGTTAGCATAATTATAATTAATCGAATTATTCAAGCTAACAAAAAATTAGTAAGTAGTAAGATAAATCGCAATATTATAGTTAGCTTGAACTATTCGAATTTAAAGGGAAAAAAATGAAAAAAACATTCACACTAAGTGCTATTGCGCTTGTTATGATGACAGCGTGTTCTCAAACACCTTCTACACAAAATAATGCAGCAACTACAGTGTTAGCTCCATTAACAAGCCTTGCAGTAAGCCCTAATGATCAACGCGATTATCGTACCGTTAAGTTAAGTAATAACATTGAAGTGATTTTGGTTTCAGATCCTACAACTAAAAAATCAGCAGCAGCATTAAATATTGGTGTTGGCTTATTACAAGATCCTATAGAGCAACAAGGTTTAGCGCATTATCTTGAGCACTTATTATTTTTGGGTACTGAAAAATACCCTGGAACCAGCGAGTATTCTGAGTTTCTTAAAGAGAATGGCGGAACTTTAAATGCCTCAACATGGTTAACTTATACCAACTATATGTTTAAAGTGAATAATAACGCTTTTGATGAAACCCTTGATAGGTTTTCTGACTTTTTCAAATCGCCAAAGCTTTATCCTGAATATACAGACAAAGAACGTAATGCGGTTAATGCTGAGTGGTCTATGCGTGGTGAGTTAGACTTTTTTGCACAATTTAAATTGTCACGTAGCATGATGGGCGAGCATGCAGCTAACCGATTTTTAATTGGTAATTTAGAAACGCTATCTGACAAAGAAAATAGTAACTTACATAAAGAAACTGTCGACTTTTACAATAAATACTATTCATCAAATATTATGAAAGTTTCAATGGTCAGTAACTTACCATTAGACGAAATGGAAGCCTTAGCGACTAAGCACTTTAGTAGTATAATTGATAAAAATATTGAAAAACCAGAAATTAAACAAACACTAGACTTTACTAAAGTAGGCAGTAAAAAAGTTTATTTCAAACCGAATCAAGATATTAAGCAACTAAAATTAGACTTTACCATTGCTAATAATATGAGTCAGTTTACCGTTAAACCTAATCATTTTATTTCATATTTGCTTGGTTCAGATATGCCGGGTACACCAGCACAAATTTTAAAAGCTAAAGGTTGGATAAGTTCATTAAATGCCGGCGCTTCTGCCAATCATTACGGTAATTATGGTGAATTAAGTATTACATTAGATTTAACAGATGATGGCATGGCAAATCGTGATGAAATAGTCGCTATGATTATGCAATACATTGACCTAATAAAAGCGCAAGGTGTTGATGAAAAATACTATAAAGAAATAAAAACAGCTTTAGATAACGAATTCCGCTTTTTAGAAAAAGGTGATGAATTTAACTATGTCGCTAGTTTAGTTAATGGTATGCAAAATTATTCAACTAATTATGCCATTAACGCTCCATATTATTATGGGCAATTCGATGCACAAGCTATTGAAAATGTACTCAGTCAATTAACGCCAGAAACATTACGTATTTGGTATGTGAGTAAAAATGAAAAAGTAACTGAAAAACAACACTTTTATAAAGGTGAATATCGTATTGAAGATATTGGCGCTGATGAAATAGCGAGTTGGAAAAACAAGGTAACTACAGAGCTTTCTTTACCGTTAGTGAATCGCTTATTACCTGAAAATTTCGATATAAAACCACAAAATTCAAATCAACAAAAACCTGAATTAAAAGTTGAGCATAATGGTGTGAAAGTTTGGCATTACCCGAGCCAATTATTTGCAGAACAGCCTAAAGGTATTATCAAAGTTGATATTAATAGCGGTGAAGCCATTGCTAATATAAATACGCAAGTAGCATTAGCTATTTGGCAAGACGTTTATAATTTAAAGCAAAGCTTGTTAATGTCTGAAGCGCAAGCTGCAGGTATTAGTACTAAGGCCTCAGCAGGTAAGGGCATGACATTATTTGTTGATGGTTTTACTGACAAACAAAGTACGTTATTAAATAGTTTATTAACAGATTTGGCGCCAAATATTGATGAGCAAAGTTTCTTACAAGCAAAAGATCGTTATATGCGCGCTATTTCTAACATTCAAAAGCAGTTTGCTGTTCGTCAAATTGGTGGTGCTTTCGCTAAAATTATTAAGAAAGATCAATTTGAAAATAGCGCATTAATTGAAGCGGCTAAGGTCATGACGTTAGCTGATTTTAATAAAGTCGTTGCTCAAGTAACTAAAAACAACCAACCAAGAGTTTTTGCTTTTGGTAATTACAGTCAAAAAGATTTAAAGCAAGTAGCAGTACTTGTTAGTAAGGCTTTAGGCGCGGATAAAAAAACCACAAGTTATGCTAAAGACGTGTATTTGAAACCAAAATCAGGGCAAGTATTAAGCTATCAACAAGATATTGCTGCAGCAGATATTGCTTTACTTGATGTGCATTTTCATGCGAAAGCAGGGTACCGCTCACTTGCGACAGCAAAAGTGTTAGCTAATCACTTTACTTTTGAAGCTTCTAATCAATTACGTACTGAAGAGCAACTTGGTTATGCGGTAGGTGCTACTGATATGGCGATGGATAACTACGCAGGTATTGGACTTTATATACAGTCACCAGTTTTAGGTTTAACGGCAGCACAAGCGCGCTTCGATAGATTTAATGTTGAATATAAAGTATTGCTTGATGCTTTAACGCAAGAGAGCTTTGATAAAATTAAAGATGGCGTTTTAGTGAGTCTTACACAAGCGCCTAAAAATTTATATCAAGAAATTTCACCTATGTTTTCGGATTGGGAGAAAGAGAACTGGAACTATGACTCAAAAGCTAAATTAATTGAGCAAGTAAAAAGCGTTAGTTTAACTGATATTAAAAATTTCTATAAAGCTACATTGGCTAACCCTAATGCTGCACGAGTAAATGTGCAGTTACGTGGCACTAAATATCAAGATAAGCCTTTCGCAACGTTAGCCAATCAAATAGTTATTCAAGATGCTTCAACGGTTGCTAAAAAGGTTGATTATCAAAAATAAAGTTATGATGACCCTGTAACACATTTTGTGTAACTGCCAGGTTTAAATAACATCTTTCAAACGGTCTTCGAATTCAATCATAAATCGATTCAAGGCCGTTTTCCAATTTCTTATCGGCATCGTCCATTTTTTCGACGCTTGCTCAATCGCCAAATAGATAACTTTCTTCGCTGAATCATCATGTGGAAATAACTTACGTTTTTTAATCGCCTTACGAATAACGCTGTTCAGTGACTCTATCGCATTCGTGGAATAAATCGCTTTGCGTATATCGTCAGGGTAGTTAAATAACGTGCTGACGTTTTGCCAGTTACTTCGCCATGAGCGAGAGGTGCTCGGGTATTTACTATCCCATCGATGCTCAAATTGGTCGAGCGACAACAGAGCTTCATCTTCAGTGACTGATTGATAAGGACAATTAAGAGGACACTCAGCCTAAATTGAAAAATATGACTTATGCACTTTCGCCGTTATTTTCATTTTAGGGTGAGTGCCATATCTAAATTTTGCCTGTCACCACTCGATGCCATGTATACCCAAACCATTTTAGGCTCTGGCATCCTGCTTCGATTTTCCTTCACCATCCATGGTTTCGGTTGCAATCAATGTTTTGTGCTAATCTTTTCTCGACTTGCCTAATCTTGTATCTTCAAGTGGCCTGGGTATATAGAAGTCATTGTAATTTCTTTTTACTCTACTTTTGACAAACTTCTACTCTTTATCAGCTAATACGTTAAGATATGAGTGCAACAAATAACGAGAAGAGCTATTCTAATAAAAACAATGCGTTATAGATTTAATGAATTTGAATTTGATAGTACAAGTTTAGTACTTAAAAAAAATGGTCAGGCATTGGCTATTCGACACAATGAAGCCAAAGTACTCAAGCTACTTATTGAGCAACCTGATAATGTTTTTAGTAAAGAAGATATTTTATCTCATGTTTGGCAAGATAAAGTGGTATCGGAACAAGCTGTCTTTCAAAATATTAGCCATTTAAGAAGTCTTTTTGGTAATCAGGCCATTAAAACCTTTTCAAAACGAGGTTATCAGTGGCAACTTAATGTTGATGCAATTCACGTTGACACTAGAAATGCTAGAAGTCCTGAAAGTGTTCAAAGCGTTATAAGTGCAAATATTGCCCCTCAACAAGTCAATCTTTCAGTAAAAGCAAAAATTAAAAACTACCGGCTGATCATTGCGTTAGCCAGTTTGATGATCTTTATTATTGCTGTGATTAATTTAATGGCTTTACACCCTCAAAAAGAGAAAAGCGCTGTTATTAGTATCGCCTATGTCCCGATAAGCAATCAACATGAAGCGAAGTTTGTCAGACTTGATGATAATGAACACTTTGATTTTACCGAGTTACCTCAGTTAAATGCAGAAAATTTTCAGGCTTCAGTGGAGTTGCAATACCCTCTATTAGCCGAAGCACACCCCTTAGTTTTATCTGGTTTTATTCGACGCTATAATAAAAAAACGTACCTTGATTTTATATTAAAGGGCCCTTTTTCAGAGTGGCAAGGGCAAATATCAGGCGAAGATCAACAAGCGGTTTTAAACCAACTACAATTGCATTTACAACAGAGTGTTATTTATGATCTGCTAAATAAAGTGCAAGCCCCAGAGCTGAAACAAGCAAACTTGTCGATTGCTCATCAACAAGCACCGAATGATGTTATTATTCTTAGCCAGCTGATCAGTACTTATATAATGCTTGGTGAACTCGATAAAGCCATGGTGATGGCGAATAAACTGGAAAACACCTCAGTTGAACTAAACAACGAACAATATGTTGGCAATGCATTACTCTTTCAAAGTGAGGTTTTAACGCGTAAAGCGCTATTTGAATTAAGCGCCAACAAGCTCGACAGTGCTATCGTGCAATTTAAAAATATCAACGATTTAACTCGGCAAGCAGATGCTTGGTTCGCACAGTCTTGGATAGATCATAATCAGGCTGATTATCAAGCGATTAAAGCTAGTTTACTTAAATCTGCACAGTTGGCTTTTGATGCTCAAGATAAGCAACGCGAGTTAAGTGCTTTGACTTACTTATCTGTATTAGCCTATAAGAATCATCAAGAAGATGATAAATACCTTTATTTAAGACAAGCCGAAAATAAGATGAAAGCTTACCAATTACCGAGTTATCATTTTGCGATAGTGCCATATCATTATGCTATTTTTGCTAAAAGCCCTAAAGACAAAGCACCTCATTATAAACAAGTATTAGCACTTGCCGCGTTAACACCTGATTTTTGGGCGGCACAAAATAGTCGCCAACAACTGATGGAGTACTATATAAGTGAAAACCGGCTTACAGAAGCTCAAGCGCTTATCAGTGGTGTCACTAAAGATAACGCCCAAAACTCATACTTGAAAACCTTGTTAGCGCAAGCACAACAAAATGAGGAAGCATTTGTTAGTTATGCCCAGCGCACCTTTGAACAAGCAGAGCTGGCCGGTAATATTACGCTTAGTTTAGACATGGCTTTACTTATGTGCAGCACAAAAAGCACGCAAGTAAATTATGATTTTTATTTTCAATATATTGATAAAAAATCAACTGCCTATTGGCGGCGTAATAATGCTGAAAAATTGTTGGCACTGAAAATATAACATTGCGCTAAAGTTGATTAATTAAAGCTGTAATTTCGATAGTCAATTATGCGGTAATTCATCTCGGCATTAGCATAATTAATTAGGCAGCATAATCGCTGCCTATACTTTGTATTGTCACTTATATGCTAACTTGCACTCACATTAATTTCACATGCTACTGCTATTATTTCTGTTTAAGGCTCAGCCAGTTTAGCTTCCAGTTATTATCGAGTGATTGCAAAGTAAGTTTATGCTGACCTTTTTCAAGGTAGATTTTTGCACCTGTTTGCGTTTGCCATTCATTATAACCACCAGTATTTGTTATTTTTTCAATGCTTAATTCTTTATTATTGACTAAAACCACAAAGCCTTTGGTGTCTCGTGGAGCTGCCACGCGGTAGCTAAGGTTATAATGGCCTGATTGTGTAACTTCAAGTTGATAGTCTATTATCGCTTTATCACCAATACCTACAGGCCCCGTTAAATTAAACTTACCATCAATATCAGAGGTTCTTCCTACGCTAGAATCAGTAAGTTCAGCTGCGGCTTCTGCTTCCACTCTGCCAGGAGCATACACCCATGAAGCTTGAGTTTTTACTGTATTGCTGTAATCACTTTGCTGGTGATACCTAACCGCCACTACGGTATATTCATATTGATGACTATCGATATTGGCATCTTTAAACGTTGTTTCAACTATGTTTGACGCTAATAATTTAAATGTACTGCCCGTAGCGGCATTTCTATAGATACGATAGCTTTCAATGTCGGTTTGCGGGCTCTTGTCCCAGTTTAAGATAACAAGACCATCTTTTTGATTTAATGTTAAGTTTGTTACCTTGTTGGGATATGGCGGCATAGCATCGCGTCTTAACTTTTCGCTTCGTTGCGCTGTTTTTAGCTGCTTGATAAATTTTTTAGTGTTACTCGATTTAGCAGGGCTTGCGCCATCAAGTGCTATTCGAAAGCCCTCAACTGCACCGACAAAGTCTTCACGCATGACACCTCTTTGGCTAACTGAGAATGTATTCCAATGCCAGCTGCCGCCTCGAGATACTCGAAACTCACAAACGTCATCAATCCATGGCTGACCATTACTATTGGCATTGTTATAATCATCCTTATAACAATCAGCGATAAACTCAACCACATTACTAACCATATCGTGCAGGCCAAAAGGATTAGGCTTATACATGCCAACAATACTTGCATAAGCTGAGTGGTCAATGCAGTTTGATTTACCATTAAAAAAGTTAACATAACTGGTACCGCTATCGCGTTGTAAAATATTTTCACCGGTTAAATCAGCAGTATTTTCATAGTCACAAACTAGGGTTTGCTCAGGATCGTTACCAAAATAATATTTACTGCTTGTGCCTGCTCTAGCGGCATATTCCCACTCAGCCTCACTTGGTAAACGATAAGGGCGTCCGGTTTCTTTTGCTAGCCATTGGGTATAAGCCGTAGCCGCTTGCCAGCCTATACAGTTTACCGGTTGAAAGTCACTGGTATTAAGATTATTGTTTTCCCATGTACCGTCAGTTTTACCGTAATTAAACCAGCCATTGAGTTGATGGATACATTGAGCAGGCATGTTATAACCCGTTTCTTCTATAAAATGACGAAACTCTTTTACGGTGACTTCATATTTGCCTAAGCTAAATTCACTTAAGGTAACGGTATGTATAGGTTGGGCATCTGCTTCATTGATATCGCCCATTTGAAAGCTACCGGCGGGAAGGGTAACCATAATAGGCTCAATTAATTCACTGCTATTCTCGTTTGCATAAAGTACAGTACTACTACTTGCTGATAACAATAGCGGGGTTATTAGTTTGTTTAGTTTACTTAGCTTGTTCAATTTCATTTAGCTTTCCTTTTTAATGAGAGCGTAATAATGAAAGCATCAGTCAGTAAAATCTTATTAAAAATCTAAATATGAGTAAAAATAGAAAAAAACTAGATTATCAACCCCTTATTTAACTTTAAGTGATTGAATTGTAATAGGTTATTTTTTTTGTTGAAATATCTTTCTAAACAAAGAGAGGTGCTATTTGTTTAGAGCAGGAGCTGAAATATGCTGATACGAGGTGCTAGTACAGAGTGGGAAGTATCTTATTAAGTGTTGGGTGAATGGTTTGTTTAAATTAACTGGTTATTCAAATTAGTTGGTTATTTACAGCAAAGACTTGAAATCAAAAATAAAAAAACCGCAATCATGCGGTTTTTTTCATGGCGCCAGTAATACGTGTGATAAATTGTTAGCCGGAATTACTGATGCGAGCGTAGTCTTAATGTTGTTGTGCTAGCATCATAAATAAGCACGCGCTGATAAGCCGGCATTAAGTAACTTTGGGCTGTGGCATTGCTAATAACCTCAGACCATAGTTCGACTTGGGCATTGTTATACTTACTGTAAGTAATACCTAACGTCGGATCAAAGCGATAGAAGTAACTATTATCATCAGTATCAGTGCTGGTGTTAAACGTTTGTACGTTTGCATTACCTTGCAGTAGCGCGTTATCAGTATAAGTGCTGCCATTGAAGCTTGCCCATTCGCTAACATTATTTGCAGTATATATAGTATTACCGTCATGACTAATAGCAAAGTTAGATAAGTTAGTAAAAGCTACGTTGCTATAAGCAGGTTCATTGGTTACTGAGACCATTTCACTAGCATAAGCGTTGTACGCTAGGGTAAAGCGTTCAAGTGATGTTGCTGATTGATTATAAACCATATACATATCGGTACTATTTGCTTGGGCAGCTGTTGATGCAAAAAAAGCATTTTCTTGATCCCAGTATTGGCGAACTAAGTTGAGATCGGCATACTCAAGTGTTTGGGTGATAACAACAGGAGCACCCGCGATCATTTTTATCATCAGTGGGCGAAACTCTATAGTGATATCGTCGCTGTTGATTTGACTAAATTGATAATCAGCTAAATCAAACTGGTAGTGGTTAACGCGAGTTTGCTCCACTTCATCTTCATCAAGGTAAGTTTCACTATTCGATGCTAAAAGCATAGAGCCATCAGGGTGAATAACTAAATTAGTTAAATCTACTCCAGCTACAGGTGAAGCCGTTGTGTTAATTAAGGCACCAGAAACAACATGGTAAGTGCTCAAACTGTCGCCATTAGCTATGTATACGTAAGGGCGCATAGGATCTAAAACAATCCCTGAGGTATTAAAGCTAATATTTTCTATATCAACATCAATAGCATCACTTGAGCCTTTGTTAAATGTAACATTAATGCTGCCTGATAATGCTGAGCCCGCGGTGGTAGGCGATAAGGTGATCACTGCATTATGAACACCGTCTGTCGTTATATTGGCTGGCAATCCAGTGATAGTAAGTGTGTTGTTAATGTTATCAGCAGACAGCGATAACCAGTTTACATTTGTACTTGCTTGCCAAGCTATGTTGGCTTCACTGTTGGTCATAATATCAACCGTATGAACTAACGTTTGTTCTGTCGCTAAGCTGTTAAAGGCAAGGGCAGGGTAGTTGCTACTTAATCTGATAGCATCAACCGCTAGTTCAACTAAAATAACTCTTGTGGTGTCAGTTACGGGATCATAAATTGCAATACTTGCTGTCATTAAGCCCCAACCGGCTATTAAGCTACGGTCGATATCAATTAAAACACTATCGCCATTTTCATCACTTTGTTGGGTTAATATTAACCAAGGCGCAGTTGCTGTTGCTTGCCAACCTGCACCAATATTCATTAGTGTAAGTTCTTGCTGCGCTATAGTGCTGTTGCCAAAACTTGTTGTGAAAGCAAGTTGCTGCGCGGAAGTAGAAAATTGACTTAAGTTGATGACACTGACGGTGTTAGCACTTGTTGATGTGAGTACTGCTCGGCTATCGCCATTAGCAATGAACATATTAGTTGGCTGATTTTGCCCTAATTCAATACTATTCGCTATGCTTTGCTGTTCATTGTATACATCAACTTTAAAGCCAACACCATCTTCAAACCTAACGTAGTGAGGGCGATCATTAGCGCTATGAGCAAGGGCCAAATTTGTTAGTGTATCGTCACTATTTAATACGCCATTATCGGTAAATGTTGTACCGTCAAAGCTAATCCATTCACTGGTTGGGCTGATAGCATAGATATTTTTTTCATCAGCGGTAACATAAAAGTCGTTAATTTGGTCATTGTCACCTAAAAGCTCGGGGCGGTAAGTATGACTAATTTCACTGCTAATTGGATTACGGCCAAAATCGTTTACTTTGAAGTTGATGCGCTTTATCGACATGATGTCATTACTGGTATCTAGTGCGAATAATGCTTGCGTTTGTTGTGCAATATTGAATGCTCGAGCAAAAAAGGCATTCGTGCTATCAAAGCCAACGCGGTTTAGATTCTCATTTGCATATTCTAAAATAGCGGTTGCAACGAAGTAGCGACCGTCAATACGGACAAACTTGACTGGTTCGCTGATGATATCGGTCTCAGCTAACTCAACAAAGCTCATGTCAGCTAAATTAATTTGATATCTGTGTGTGACTGTTTCACTGGTGTCTTCGTCAATTACTGTGGTTTCGACAGCCTTAGCTAACATAATAGTGGCATCAGGATGAATAATGAGTTGCTCTAATAATGTTTCTGCCGGCGCGATAACTGTCGTTGATAGCAGCTCATTGGTATATAAGTGGTAACTGCGAAGCTCGTTGTTAGTGGCAACGTAATATTGAGGTAGTAACGGGTTAATGACTACGCCACTGGTGTTTTCGCTGCTATTACTATTAGCTACAACTTCAACCGTATTGTTTTCAGTATTTGCATCTGACTTGTAAAAACTGACTTGAATGCTCTGTGCTATTGCGCTCGTTGTATCGTCACCGGTTAAGGTGATTTCGGCAATTGTTGTACTGTTATTCGCTAAAGTTGTACTGTCAGCACTGATGGTTAATTGATTGTTTTGTGGATCAGCTGTTAATGTTAACCAACTTGCGTCAGTGCTGGCTTGCCATCCCCAAGGCAAAATACTATTTGAGTTGATGTTAATTGTTGTTTGGCTGTTACTAATATTACCCATTTCAGCTAAGGCAACAGTCGCTTTATCAGCAAATAAATGTATGTTATCTAAACTTAATTCAACGGGATATTGGGTGGTGCCTAACGGAGTTGTTATATCTATAGTGCCAGTATATAAGTTAGCTTCAGTGAGCTCGCTAAGGTTTGGGGTAGCGGTTATGGTTGTTATACCGTCGGCAAAGCTTTTATCAACACTTAACCAAGGCACAGAAGTGGCTAAGGTAAGGTTATCGGCATTTGAACTGAGGTTAATTGTTTTCGTGGCAATGCTTTGTACACCAAAAGTATCATCAAAAGTTAGTGCCTGCCAAATCAGTAGTGAAACATTAATATCAGCATGGGCAAAATTTGTTGTCGCGGGATCACCACTCGATAATCTGAGGGTAGTACCGTAAAGATCTGGGTTAATTCTATCGGCATTGACAATATCAATATGAATGGTAGCGGTGTTACTGGTTAGGTTTTCAATACGGTAATTTAACCAAGCTACGGGACTTGCTGTAGGGGCAAAACCAAGCAATAAACCACTGCCATCAAAGGTAACATCTACGGAAATAGTGTGGCCTTCATCTTGCAAAAATTCATTGGTAAATGCTATCGATGAAAGTGATGCATTAATGTTAAATGTTGGCGTTTTATCACTTGAACCACCACATGCTTGTAAAAATAGTGAACTAAATAAAATTAGCCATACTAAACGCATGTTTTTAATTTGTCCTTTCATACAGATCCCTGTTTTTATTAATAGCTAGAGCTTAGCTTTTATTTATGACTGTAAGTTAATATTAACGATATTGATGAATAGGCTGATTACAACTGCTGTAAGGTCGACTCATTCATGACTTTAATAGTATGCATTTATTTTGCGCGATTATTAACATAATGTAAAACTTATCGTCATTAATCAATCACTGAACATATTATTGCCATGCTACTGCAAAGAGTAAGACTCAACCGAAATAGTAACATTTTTATATAAATTATCGCTTTAAGCAGCACTCCTCTTAAAGTCACACTACCTTAACTAAACATTTCAACGCTAAGAGTTACTTTTAGTCAGTTAGCTACTATTTATCCAGAGTTCAGGTTATTTACTATGGAAAGTCTTTAGCTCATGCAAAGCCGCTAAAAGTAATCATTACAAACGTGTATGTATATCAACTTAAGCACTGAGTAGATTATGAATGTATGCGCCGCTTAGAAATAATTTATCTAAAACGCTTTAAGCAAAAGTACCTTGAAAAAGCGCCTTAAGTTGGACAATTGCATCAGTCAATGTTTACTGCAGAGCCAAAAATGAATTTAAATAAGGGGTAGTTTATGACAATAGAGTATAAAAATTAACAATAAATGCTCAAATACATTGGTATCTTTAAGTCGAGCTTGCGTATAATAAGCGCTTTGGTGCGTCCCTAATAAATGATCAGAAAATAAAGCCAGAAGTGTGCGCTTTATGCAATAACGTGGTTTCTCTATCAACGAAATCATGACACTATTAAACGCTTAAACAGAATTAATTTTTCGAAAAGTTGGAAATTCAAATGATTGAAACTAGTGCCCAATTGCGTCAGGCATTTTTAGATTTTTATGCTTCTAAGCAGCACCAAATTGTTGCAAGTAGCTCTCTTGTTCCTGGCAACGATGCGACATTACTATTTACCAATGCGGGCATGGTACCGTTTAAAGATGTCTTTCTTGGTGGTGATACTCGTAGTTACACACGAGCGACATCAGCACAACGTTGTGTTCGTGCCGGCGGTAAACATAATGATTTAGAAAACGTTGGCTACACAGCACGCCACCATACTTTTTTCGAAATGTTAGGTAACTTCAGTTTTGGTGACTACTTTAAAAAAGAAGCTATTCATTATGCTTGGGAATTTTTAACCACAGTATTAGCCTTACCTAAAGAAAAGCTTTTAGTGACTATTTATGAAACTGATGAAGAAGCCTATAACTATTGGTTGAATGATATTGGCGTACCGGCGGATAAAATTATTCGTATTGGTGATAAGTCAGCAGATAAAAAGTATGAATCTGATAACTTTTGGTCAATGGGTGATACCGGACCATGTGGCCCATGTTCAGAAATCTTTTATGATCATGGTGAAGATATTTTTGGTGGTCCTCCTGGCTCACCTGATGAAGATGGTGATCGTTTCATTGAAATTTGGAACATTGTTTTCATGCAATATAACCGTCATGCCGATGGCACGATGGAACCCTTACCTAAGCCCTCAGTAGATACGGGCATGGGATTAGAGCGCATTGCCGCTATCATGCAAGGTGTTCATAGCAACTATGAAATTGATATTTTCCAAGGCCTAATTCGTGATACCGCTAAATTGCTTGAATGTGATGACTTAGCGCATAAGTCATTACGTGTTATTGCTGATCATATTCGTTCATGTAGTTTCTTGATCACTGATGGTGTTATGCCGTCGAATGAAGGTCGTGGCTATGTTTTACGCCGCATTATTCGTCGTGCTATTCGTCATGGACATAAATTAGAAGCAAAATCATTTTTCTTTCATAAGTTAGTTGCCTCTCTAGCTGAACAAATGGGACAAGCATATCCTGAACTTATTCAGCAACAAGCCATTATTGAAAAAATCTTGCGTATTGAAGAAGAGCAATTTGGTCGTACATTAGATCGCGGCATGGCGTTACTTGAAGATATTTTGGCTGAACTTAAAGGCGATACTATTGCCGGTGATGACGTGTTTAAGCTCTATGATACCTATGGTTTTCCAGCAGATTTAACCGCTGATATTGCCCGCGAACGTCAATTAAGCATTGATCTTGATGGCTTTAATGCTGCCATGGCTCAACAGCGCATTCGTGCCCAGAAAGCGAGTCAATTTGGTACGGATTATAACGACACTATTAAATCTGATCATCGTACTGAATTTAAAGGTTACACGCGTAGTGAAATGTCATCTACCGTTATTGAGCTTTTTAATAACGATGCGTCTGTTGTTGAGCTAAATGCTGGCGAAGCGGGTATTGTTGTACTTGATAAAACGCCATTTTATGCTGAATCTGGTGGACAAGTTGGTGACAGCGGTATGTTACATATCGATGACGGCATGTTTGAAGTAACAGATACTTTTAAACTAGGCCACGCTTTTGCACATAAAGGGATTGCACATCACACGATAGGCTTAAATCGTCGTGTTAAAGCTGAAATTAACACTGAACGTAGAGCGGCTATTGTTAAAAACCATACTGCTACCCACATTCTGCATGCAACACTTCGTAAAGTGCTAGGTGAGCATGTTACACAGAAGGGGTCATTGTGTGATGCTGAAAAGTTACGTTTTGATTTCTCTCATTTTGAAGGCGTTACACGAGAAGAGTTAACGACTATTGAGCGTATCGTTAATGAGCAAATTCGCAGTAATTTAGCGCGCGAAACGCAATTAATGCCAATTGACGAAGCGAAAGAAAAAGGCGCTATGGCATTGTTCGGTGAAAAGTATGACGATGAAGTGCGCGTTGTCACTTTAGGTGAGTTTTCAACTGAGCTTTGTGGTGGTGTACATGTTGATCGAACGGGTGATATCGGATTGTTTAAAATTGTTTCTGAGTCAGGTATTGCTGCTGGTGTGCGTCGCATAGAAGCGGTAACAGGTGAAGCGGCATTAAATTACTTTGCTGCCCAAGAAGAAACGTTAAATACTATTGCTGCATTAGTTAAAACGGATCCGGTAAATGTAACCGGCAAAGTTGAACAAGTTATATTGCGCAATAAAGAGTTAGAGAAAGAACTCGCCCAGTTTAAACAGAAACTGGCGAGCCAAGCAGGATCTGATTTAGTGAGCCAAGCTGTTGAATACCATGGTGTGAAGGCACTTATTGCTAATTTAGACGGTGTTGAAGCTAAATCTCTGCGTGGTATGGTTGATGACCTGAAAAATAAAATGGGCTCAGGCATTATTTTGTTGGCAACAGCGAATGACAACAAAGTGAGCTTAATTGCTGGTGTAACAAAAGATCTTATTGGTCGTGTAAAATCTGGCGAATTAGTCAATGTTGCAGCACAAGAAGTTGGCGGTAAAGGTGGTGGTCGTCCTGACATGGCTCAAGCCGGTGGTAGTGAGCCAGAAAATATTGAAGCAGCTTTAAAAGCAGCACAAAGCTGGTTAACAGATAAGTTGAGCTAAACACTTACCTTATAATGTTATATAAGTTGAAATTGATTAAGGGGCTTTAAGCCCCTTTTTTTATGTACAGGAAGTACGGTATAACGCGGGCGCATGGATGCGCAAGAGTGTATATGTACAGGAAGTACGGTATAACGCGGGCGAATGGATGCGCAAGAGCGTATATGTACAGGAAGTACGGTATAACGCGGGCGCATGGATGCACAAGAGCGTAAATAAAAGTAAACCTTTCTCAACAGCCTTTTCTCAACTAATACTGTCTGTAGTATCACTGCAAATCTAATAGCGCGATGTTTAATATGAAATATTAAGTAGCCTGAACTGCTGGATAAGTAGCACTTGCTCAATGCTCCCTTTTAAGCCATTACCTGCGTTAAAACGTCGATAAATAGCTCGCAATTCATAAACGTTTTGCCTTGGAAGGGCATAAAATGAAGCATTGATGTTATCTATTAGTGATGTTCACCTTGCTATAGCATTTACTTGGCCACCTAAGCTTTTGATTCACTTGAATATCAAGTGCTCATTATCCAGAGTTCAGGTTAAGTACTAAAAAATTTAAACTATAAGAGAATTTTTTTTCTAACTTTAGGGTCTTTTGTTAATGGGCTGTAACGATAATGTTGTTATTTCTGGTGTTTACTAAAAATTTACCTAAATTTACAAAAAAACTACCAATATAGTGTTTATTGTTTCATCAAGGTTGTTAAAATGAGCGCTAATGGTTGCAATTGTGCCCTGCTATAGCTTTTATAAGTTTTCTGTTAAACACTGATAATTCGACATTGTCGATGGACGCTTCAATGTTTGATAAGTATTTTAGATACTTATTATCAACTTTAGTGCACTTTTGCAAAAATTAGACTAAATTTAATTTGTTACTAGCTTATATATATTTAGTGGATATCGTTTTTAAACATAAAGGAAATTAGGATGTTAATATTAACTCGCCGAGTTGGTGAAACGTTGATGATCGGAGACGACGTCACAGTGACAGTGTTAGGGGTGAAAGGCAATCAAGTACGTATTGGTGTTAATGCACCAAAAGAAGTGTCGGTTCATCGAGAAGAAATCTATATGAGAATACAATCAGAAAAAGGTGAGGGGGAATCCTCAGGCAATAAATTTTAATTGCTTCTCATAATTAAAGCCGACATTTGTCGGCTTTTTTGATTTCGCGATAAAACTTATTCTGACAATTATTAGGCTTTTTTGCATATTAATGTTTGAAAAATGAGCGTGTTGTTTGAATTCTCAGCAAACAGTCAAAAAATAGAAAAAAATGCCGAAAAAAGTTTGACTTATTTTTATAATCCCTTATTATTCGCACCCATTGGAGAGGTGGCCGAGTGGCCGAAGGCGCTCCCCTGCTAAGGGAGTATCTGGTTTATCCCGGATCGAGGGTTCGAATCCCTCCCTCTCCGCCATTCTTTTAGATTGGCATCGTAGGAACAACGATAATGAAATAGTTCATGTGAATGGATGTAATATTAACTAGGTTGTCTACCTAAGTGAATATTATTTAGTTCGCTATCTCTTGGACTTAGAGATATAAATAAAAAGTTTGTTAAGGACGCGTAGCTCAGCTGGATAGAGTACCTGGCTACGAACCAGGCGGTCGCAGGTTCGACTCCTGCCGCGTCCGCCACTTTTCTTTAGGTGGCTAAATATTAAAAGAGTAGCTAATATTAAAGCTAATAAAAAATAAATATAAATAACATCTCCTAAACATGAGATGTAAAAAAACAGTTTATTGCGGACGCGTAGCTCAGCTGGATAGAGTACCTGGCTACGAACCAGGCGGTCGCAGGTTCGACTCCTGCCGCGTCCGCCACATTGAGAAAACCAGTCTAACGGCTGGTTTTTTTTCGCTTTAATATTTGCCTTTAAAGGGAAGTTATTAAAGTAATCTGGCTTATACTTTCAAGAGTATAATTCGCTATCTCCTAAACATGAGATATTAAAAAACAGTTTATTGCGAATACGTAGACTAGTTGGATAGATTATCTAACGTTAATGGCTACGAACAATGTTCGCTATCTCCTAAACATGAGATATTAAAAAACAGTTTATTGCGAATACGTAGACTAGTTGGATAGATTATCTAACGTTAATGGCTACGAACCATGTTCGATATCTCCTAAACATGAGATATTAAAAAACAGTTTATTGCGGACGCGTAGCTCAGCTGGATAGAGTACCTGGCTACGAACCAGGCGGTCGCAGGTTCGACTCCTGCCGCGTCCGCCACATTAAGAAAACCAGTCTAACGGCTGGTTTTTTTTCGCTTTAAGATTTGCCTGTAAAGGTAAGTTAGCCATATTGGAGAGGTGGCCGAGTGGCCGAAGGCGCTCCCCTGCTAAGGGAGTATCTGGTTTATCCCGGATCGAGGGTTCGAATCCCTCCCTCTCCGCCATTCTTTTAGATTGGCATCGTAGGAACAACGATAATGAAATAGTTCATGTGAATGGATATAATATTAACTAGGTTGTCTACCTAATTGAATATTGTTTAGTTCACTATCTCTTAAACTTAGAGATATAAATAAACAGTTTATTGCGAGTGTGTAAGCTAGTTGGATAGTTTATCTAACGTTAATGGCTACGAACCATATTCGCTATCTCCTAAACATGGGATATTAAAAAACAGTTTATTGCGAATACGTAGACTAGTTGGATAGTTTATCTAACGTTAATGGCTACGAACCATGTTCGCTATCTCCTAAGCATGAGATATTAAAAAAACAGTTTATTGCGAATACGTAGACTAGTTGGATAGTTTATCTAACGTTAATGGCTACGAACCATGTTCGCTATCTCCTAAGCATGAGATATTAAAAAAACAGTTTATTGCGGACGCG
Organism: Cognaticolwellia aestuarii; assembly: GCF_002000025.1. GTDB lineage: Bacteria > Pseudomonadota > Gammaproteobacteria > Enterobacterales > Alteromonadaceae > Cognaticolwellia > Cognaticolwellia aestuarii. The sequence goes on along the minus strand of NZ_MUZV01000005.1, from coordinate 16,543 downwards.
TAGCTCAGCTGGATAGAGTACCTGGCTACGAACCAGGCGGTCGCAGGTTCGACTCCTGCCGCGTCCGCCACATTAAGAAAACCAGTCTAATGACTGGTTTTTTTTCGCCTAAAATATCGGGGTATACTTCTTTTAGAAGCTTTAGCTGATCTCTTAAGTAAAATATCTATCACCGTATAACTATCCAAATTACAAATTATGCCTATTTGCGAAGACGGCTGAAACTTGCCTATGTAGAGAATGCAAATAAGCATGTAAAGGCTTATTTCAGCACTAATAGCAGTGTTAATAATTTGCTTGCCATTTAATGAAGTTTAAAAACGTAACTTTGTTTTTAGCTCACTGCTTAGGTGATTTAAGTTGACTACTTGGATAACTTTTTAAATATAGTATATTGTATATTATGACCTTTTTTTTCTTTCTAATACCCGTTATTCATGAGTTTGATATTGTATACAATCGTTTTGATATATCATTTTGTATAAAAAGATGATGAAATATTATTGCTTTTTGTTGTTTTTTTGAACTATCTTGGCTTGACATCGCTTTATTTTAATCAAATTGTAAAAATGTGTTTGCATTTTACTTATTGGAGTGATTATTCTAATTATATAAAATTGCTTGAGAGTAAAAAAATGGAAAATCTTCAAGAGTTATTTATTGAAGCAGGTACTTTAATGCTAGCCGGAATGGTCTTTGTTTTTGCCTTTTTAGGTTTATTGATTGTTTTTATCAATGTTGTGCTAGTTAGGTTGGCGAAAAAATACCCAGATGCCATTGTCGAAAGTAGAGCTACAAATAAACGAAATAATAAAAAACAAGAGGGTAATGCCGGTGTATCACCGGCAGTCGTCGCAGCAATATCATCTGCTGTCACTCAATATCGCCAACAACACTCTACAAAGAAATAGGATATAACCATGACCAAGCCTTTAGGAATAACTGAAGTCGTTCTACGTGACGGCCATCAATCATTACTCGCCACTCGTTTGCGTTTGGAAGATATGCTTCCCATTGCTGCTAAAATGGATGATATTGGTTATTGGTCCATTGAGTCATGGGGCGGTGCAACATTTGACTCTTGCATTCGCTATTTAGGTGAAGATCCTTGGGAGCGTATTCGAGCACTAAAAAAAGCGATGCCTAAAACTAAGCAACAAATGCTATTTCGTGGTCAAAATATCTTAGGCTACCGCCATTATGCTGATGATGTAGTGGAAAAATTTGTTGAACGTGCCCACATTAATGGTATTGATGTTTTTAGAATTTTTGATGCCATGAATGATGTTCGTAACTTGGAAACATCGATTAAGGCCGCAGTAAAAGTTGGTGCTCATGCACAAGGTACATTGAGCTATACCGAAAGCCCAGTTCATACGCTTGAAGGTTGGCTTACTATGGCGAAGCAACTTGAAGATATGGGCGCACACTCTTTATGTATTAAAGATATGGCCGGTTTGTTGAAGCCATACGATGCAGCTGAACTGATAGGTCGTTTAAAAGAAACGGTTGCCTTACCTATTGCATTGCACTGTCACGCGACAACAGGTTTAAGTGTGGCTACTCATATGAAAGCTATTGATGCAGATATTGATGTTATTGATACCGCTATTTCTTCAATGAGTATGACTTACGGTCATTCACCAACTGAAACCATCGTTTCTATCGTGGAAGGTACACAACGTGATACCGGTTTAGACATGGTTAAGTTAGCCGAAGTTGCGACTTACTTCCGTGATGTGCGTGAAAAATATGCGCAATTTGAGGGCAGTTTACGTGGTATTGATGCGCGTATCTTGTTAGCACAAGTGCCTGGTGGCATGTTGACTAACATGGAAGGACAGTTAAAAGAGCAAGGCGCTGCAGATAAACTTGATGAAGTGTTAACTGAAATACCTAAAGTACGTAAAGATTTGGGGTATATTCCATTAGTTACACCAACGTCTCAAATTGTTGGAACGCAAGCGGTCTTAAATGTACTTACTGGTGAGCGTTATAAATCAATTACCAAAGAAACCGCTGGGGTTTTAAAAGGCGAATACGGCAAAACAGCTGATAAGGTAAATGCAGACCTACAAGCACGTGTGCTAGAGGGTAAAGAAGCAATCACCTGTCGTCCTGCAGACTTACTTGACCCTGAAATGGATAAGTTGTCGGTTGAGTTACAGCAAATTGCTGCAGATAAAAATATCAGTTTAGCTGATGACACTATTGATGATGTCTTAACTTATGCCTTATTCCCGCAAATTGGTTTGAAGTTTTTAGAAAACCGTAATAACCCTGATGCTTTTGAGCCTGCACCAACTAAAGCTTCAGCTGATAGTGCGGCTGCCGCTGCGCCAGTTGCAAGTAATGTCAACGCTGGGCCAGAAAGTTACGCTGTAAGTGTTGATGGCAAAGTTTTTGATGTTGTTGTGGCCCCAGGTGGTTCGATTGAAAATATTCAAGCTGCTACCAGTAGTGCTGCAGCGCCAGCTGCAAGCTCAACAGGTGGTGAACCGTTAAAAGCACCTTTAGCAGGTAATATTTTTAAAGTATTGGTTAATGAAGGTGATGAGGTTGCTGAAGGTGAAGTGGTTATCATTATGGAAGCAATGAAGATGGAAACGGAGATCCGCGCGACTAAAGCAGGAGAAATTTCTGTCATTCACACCCGAGAAGGTGATTCTGTTGCCGTTGGTGATACATTGTTGAGCTTGGTATAGGACACCCCATGGAATCATTAAAATTATTGTGGATGTCGACAGGCTTAGCAAACTTTGAACTAGGCCAAGTTATTATGATGTTGGTTGGTTGTGGTTTGTTATACCTCGCTATTGCCCGTAACTTTGAGCCGTTATTGTTGGTTCCTATGGGCTTTGGTGCCATTTTAACAAACATTCCGGTTGCTGGTTTTTCTGAAGTCGGCGGTTTACTGCATTATATTTATTATGCAGGTATCGATACGGGAATATTTCCACTGCTGATCTTTATGGGCGTTGGGGCTATGACTGATTTTGGTGCCTTGATTGCTAATCCTAAAACCTTATTGCTAGGTGCTGCTGCTCAGTTTGGTATTTTTGCGACCTTATTTGGTGCCATTGCCTTAAATGCTATTCCTGGCTTTGAGTTTTCGCTTAAAGATGCTTCTGCAATCGCGATCATTGGTGGTGCTGACGGTCCAACAGCAATATTTTTAGCGTCGAAGTTAGCGCCTGAATTACTAGGTGCGATAGCGGTAGCGGCTTATTCTTATATGGCATTAGTACCGATTATTCAGCCACCTATTATGCGTGCGTTAACCACTGAAGATGAGCGAAAAATCGAAATGGCTCAACTGCGTCCAGTGACTCGCGTTGAAAAGATTATCTTTCCGCTGGCTGTATTGCTAATGACGATCTTTTTCTTACCGGCAGCAACGCCATTAGTTGGCATGTTCTGTTTAGGTAATTTGATGCGTGAGTGTGGTGTTGTCGATCGTTTAAGTGCTACAGCGCAAAACGAACTCATCAACATAGTGACGATTTTCTTAGGTTTAGGGGTTGGCTCTAAGTTGAGTGCTGATAAGTTTTTGAATGTGGAAACGTTAGGTATTTTAGCTTTGGGTGCTGTTGCTTTCTCTATTGGCACTGCTTCTGGCGTATTGATGGCGAAATTAATGAACCGTCTATCAAAAGAGAAAATTAACCCGCTTATTGGAGCCGCAGGTGTTTCTGCTGTACCTATGGCGGCACGTGTGGCCAATAAGGTAGGTTTAGAGGCGAACCCTCATAACTTCTTATTGATGCATGCTATGGGGCCAAATGTTGCTGGTGTGCTAGGCTCAGCAGTAGCTGCCGGTATTTTATTAGCGCTAGTTGGTTAAATATAACTTTGCATTTTGGCATCAATACCTCGACATAAAGCATCGAGGCATTGATGCCAACAAAGCGTTAACTCTTTTCTTTATCGGGCTGTAGGCCTTCATTTTTAGCATGATCAGCAGTTATTTCAGCTGCTCTTTCAAATAATTTTTGTTTTTCTTTGTTTAATTGTTCAAGCATCTCGGCCTTTTGATCTGCTGGAATAGTTTTATCGTTAATAATATCTTCCATCTTTTGATTTATCTCTTCAATTTCTTCTCGATCAATACCTGCACGTCTGTCTTGTATTGACTGATTAACTTTTTCCATAAAACTCATATTTTCATAAGTATTAAGGTCACCATATTTTAACGTATTCATTGTTTCTGAAGATGAAGTGGTGTGAGTGGGGGATATATTAGCAGCACGCTCTCTCGCTTCTATTGAAATACTAACTGTGTCGCTTGTTGTGGTTGATGGTGTGCTATGCTCTATTTTTTGCCCATTGTTATACTTTATCGTATTTATCGAAGAGTATGGGGAGTAGAGTGAGTTAATTTCCATTGTTGCCTCCCAGTTGATATACATTTGAACGAAGCACAAAGCGAGCCACCTGTGAGCTAGGTTAATATTCAATGGGTTAAGGTATTTTATGCGCAGTGCAATGGCTTTATTAAGGGGCTAACCTTTTTAAGTTGCTGAAGGGTGAATAGGCCGTGCTAAAGGCAATAAAAAACGGCAATATTTTGCCCATAAATTACAAAGAGCATCAATATTAGCCGTTTAAAAGCAATGATAGTTATGGTTGTAGTTTAAAGTTATCCCAACCGGAAGTTGACCTTTCAAAGCACACGCGATCATGTAATCGACTTGCTCGTCCTTGCCAAAACTCAATATAGTTTGGCTTTACTCGCCACCCTCCCCAAAACTCAGGTAAAGGCACTTCTTGGCCGGCAAACTTTTTAGTGTAGTATTCAACGTTATCAGCCAGCTCAGTTGCCGTTTGCACTTTATTGCTTTGCTTTGATGCCCAAGCGCCAATTTGGCTGCCTCTATCTCTACTATGGAAGTATTTCGCTGATTGTTCAGCGCTGACTTGCTCGACAAAACCTTCAATACGAATTTGGCGTTGTAGAACATTCCAATGAAATAACAAAGCAACTTTATCATTGTTACTTAGCTCGCGGCTTTTTCGGCTTGCGTAGTTGGTATAAAAGATAAAACCATCTTGATCAAACTCTTTCAACAGCACCATGCGGCAACTAGGTTGGCCATCATGGCCAACGCTACTAACCGACATTGCTTCAGGTAATAAAATACCTGATTTGTTGGCTTCATCAAACCAAAGTTTAAACAGCGTAAGCGGATCGGCATTTTCATCAATCGGCGGCAATGGTAAGGCAACGCCTTGACCAAAAGTAAATAAGCAGCGTAGTTTTTCAAATAAAGTCATAACGTCGATAATTAAGCAGCGTAAGTGTTACTGCAATGATATCAGTTTTATCTCGGAAACAAATATTTACTCGAAATATTTTCTTGAGGGCTTGCTGGTGCAGAGTACTAGCAAGTTAATTGGCGTCAGTAGAAGCGCTTAATAATTTGAATAGTGTAGGTAGTACGCATTGCGTTTTTATAATAAAAAAGTCAGCGCAGTGATATTATTGTGATAAATAATGTCACTGCGCTGACTTTTTCGATTGCCGTTTTAGATGAGTGCCTCGTTAGAAAACCTTAAGCTTGGCAGTGGATTGATTAAATATCCCAGTCATCGGAGTCGTCTAATAATTCTTTAAGGCGTTTCCTTTCTAATAAGTCATCAATGCGTTTTCTAACTTCACTGTTATGTGTTGCCTTTTCTCCTTTAGGCAAGTCTTTGTCATAACTTTCTTGGTCTGCCGGTGGCGGCAAGTCATCTGTTAAATCGTCGTTCATTTTTTATACCTACGGCTTTTACAATCGGTGTTGCAATTACAATAAATAGTGGTTAATAAAGCTATAATGCTAGCCAAGTGTCAATTCAAACGGTATTTCAGTGCCAATATTGCATGGTTTTTTTAATGCATGAAATCTTAAAAATAACTAACCTATAATTTTAGGGCATATACTGAAGACTAATGAATTGAACATAGGCAACTAACGGCGGATTTTCAACTAATTATTTTTTCATTTCAACAAAAATATGATGTTAAAAGCGCTAGATGTTGATTTTATATGCTGATTTTACCTCAGTGTAGATATTTAGCTTTGATTAGTGCTTTGATACACTGCCCATACTTGGTGGCAGCCAAAATACTTTTTAAGGTTAATAATTAATGTTGAAAGAAATGTTTGTCCAATGGCTTGAGCAACTAGCGCAATATACACAGCGTAAACGTTGGCGCAGTTTAGTTGTTTTAGTAGGAGATGAGCATTGGACAAAACAACATATTGATGCAAGTTTATCGATACTATTGACTCATTCATTCGAAAACCAACAACGCCAAGGTCTAATTTATGGTGATGCTGTTAATGGACATGAGCAGTTAACGCCGGTAAGTCGCAAAAACTATCGCCAACAATTAGGTACAGAACAAAACCTTGTCGTTTTCAATGCCAGACCTAACCTTAATGGTGAGAATAGCGATACGCAATGTGACTTTGATGTTGATGCCTTTGCTGCGCTTTCTGGCACTATAGTTGCCGGCGGTCTGCTGTTGTTGCTACTAACGCCAACACAAATTACCAGGCTTAATGAAAACCAGTCAGTAAACTCTTTTCTTCAGCGCTTTTTAAGACTGTTAACAAATGACCATGGTTATTTGATAAGCCAAAACACATTGTCGCTGCCGACATTACCGACTGTTCTGGCTATGCCAAAAAGCAAGGAATTAAGCGCTGATGAAGCTACCACGGCTTTGTCCTACGGTTGTGTTACCCAAGAGCAAGTATGCGCAGTCGACGCTATGTTAAAAGTGCTGCATGGCCATAGAGATAGACCTTTAGTGTTAACCGCTGACCGTGGTCGGGGTAAATCTTCAGCACTAGCGCTAGCCGCTTGTCAGATGTTAAAAAATGCTAACCAGCCTATTTGCATTATTATTACAGCAGCAAGCAAACAAGCATTAAAGGTGTTTTTTAATCAAGTTGCTGCTCATTTACCTGACGCGAAAATCCAAAGTACAAGCATTGAACATCGAAATGGCCGTATTGTTTTTTATCCTATCGATGCCATTTTAAAAGAGCGACCTGCTGCTAATATCATGATGGTTGATGAGGCGGCAGCATTACCTGTTTATCTTTTACAGCAATTACTTGAGCATTATCATCGATTAATTTTCGCCAGTACTATTCATGGTTACGAAGGTGCTGGGCGTGGCTTTAGCATTAAATTTCGTTTGGTTTTACAACGCTTAATGCCCAATTGGCGCAGTATGCATATTCATCAAGCCATCCGTTGGGCTGATGATGATCCACTCGAGCGGTTCGTTTTCAATAGTTGTTTACTTAATGCTAAGTTACCTAGTTATGACAGTAATTCAACGACTGTCAACGGCCTCACAGAGCGCCATAAACAGCCTTTTTTGAATTTTCAAGAAAACCTAGCCATTGAACCGGTAAGCAAAATACAATTGTTGCAGCATGAAGAACTTTTACAGCAAGTGTTTTCCGTGTTAGTAACAGCTCACTATCAAACCTCTCCAAGTGATGTAAAGCTATTACTTGATAATCCTGCAATATCATTATTTATTCTGAGGCGTGAAAACGATATTTTGGGTGTAGTTATGCTTATGCAAGAAGGGGGAGTAGGTAACCGTTTGGTTAAACTTGTCAGGGAAAACCAACGTCGTTTACGTGATCAATTTTTACCTCAGTCTTTGCTGACGCATTGTGGCATTAAAGAGAGCTTTAGTTATCGATATCAACGTGTCATGCGCATCGCTATACACCCTCAGTTTCAAGGCCAAGGCTTAGGTCAATATTTTTTGCAGGCAATTGAACAAAGTATCAGTAAGCAAGGTATAGACTTTATGGGGGCTAGTTTTGCCGGCAATGCGAGTTTGCTTAAATTTTGGCAAAAAGCAGGGTTTAATGTTGCACGTGTAGGCTTTAGTAAAGATAAAGCCAGTGGTGAGCACTCTTGTGTTGTGACAAAGGCACTCATGTTTGATGCGAAAGCAAAGCAAGCAATAATAAGCGCACGGTTTTATCAGCAATTTGACTATTGGTTAACTGATGAATTTCAGCATTTATCGGCAAAGTTTGTTTGGCAAGTACTGAACGCTAATACTGGCTTAAAAGAATTAGCGTTAAGTCATGAGCTGCAAGAAAGTGTTAACGACTTTGTTGCACAACAGCGACAATTTAGCAGTTGTGTATATGGCCTACACCAATGGCTCATAAGGCATTGCACTGAGCTATTTGATGTGAAGGTATTACCGTTAATTGCACGCATTTTGCAAAAGCATAGTGTTGAGCAAGTTTGCCAACAATATAACTTTAGCGGTAAAAAAGCGCTAAACCAGCACTTAATTGCCTATGTTGGAAAGTATCAAAGATAGCTTTTTACGCCGAGTTATAGCGCCATAACCAATAGTTTTTCATCTTATAATAGCTGCAATGGCTGTCAGCTATTTGCTCGAAATCGTCATGTTGAATAATAGCATTGATGCCAACGCATATTTTTGCCAGTAGTTGCTTGTTGCTTGATTGATTAAAGTTGGTAATAAAGCTCTCTAGCCAAGCCTCTAAGCAGTCAATTTCAATCATTGTTGGTTCAGTTGCCATGCTACATCTCCTTTGTTGCTACACTTGCACTTAAGTTCAACAGAGATTGCCATAGTGTAATACGGGCATTATTATCTAGGCATCGACAGTCATTCCCTGTTAATGCACCTGAAGTAATTAAGTGCGCTAATAAATCTGCAGATATTTCAACTTGGGCTCTGCCATTACATCCCTCATTTACTTGTCTAAATCCCATTATCATTCCTCATAAATGCTATCTCATTAAGACAATAGTTGAAAATACCAATAAATACAAATGATAATTATTATCATTTGTGAAATATCTGAATTCTGATATTAATATTACTCATCTACCGTTAGAATACTGCTCAGGTTTCGTAGAGGTGTGCCATGCAAGAAGTCATTCGTGTTGAAAACTTAACTAAGAGCTATAAAGACATTATCGCTGTTGATAACATCAATTTTGCTATTCAAAAAGGGCATTGTTTCGGTTTGTTAGGGCCTAATGGTGCGGGTAAAACGACCACTATAGAAATAATGGAAGGTATTATCAAAGCGACTAAGGGGGAGGTGTTTTATTACAATAAGCCTATTGATGAGTCGATGTCGCAGCAAATAGGTATTCAATTTCAACATACCGCTTTACAAGATTTTCTTACCGTGAAAGAAACGTTAAACCTATTTACTTCGTTTTATCAGCATACCGTACCACACCATGAACTTATTGAATTATGTGACTTGAGTGAGTTTTTAGATCGTGACAATCGTTTACTTTCAGGCGGACAACGTCAACGCCTATTGTTAGCGCTTGCGCTGATTAATGATCCCGATATTGTTTTTCTTGATGAGCCGACAACGGGCTTAGATCCTCAAGCCAGACGCAATTTTTGGCAACTCATTAAAAATATAAAAGCGCGTGATAAAACGGTTGTGTTAACGACGCATTATATGGATGAAGCACAACAATTGTGTGACGATGTGTTGATTATGGATCATGGGCAAATAATTGCTAGAGGCACGCCAAGACAATTGCTTAACCAACATTTTGATGAAGTATTCATTTATTTACCAGCAGAGCAAGTGCCAGATGAGTTATGTCAGCAAAACAACTGGCAAGTGCATGAGCAGCAAGTTGAAATAACCACAACCGATGTGGAAGCGACAATAACATTGTTACTTTCAGAGAAAATTTCGTTAACAGGTTTACATGTTAAATCACCCAATTTAGATGATTTATTTTTAAAGCTCACCGGCCATTCATTAAGGGACTAATCAGATGAACTTTTCACGTTTTTTTGCCGTAGTTAAAGCGCGTAACATTGAGTTTTTTCGTGATCGCTCATCATTAGGTTGGAACTTAGTGTTTCCTATTTTAATGCTGGTGGGCTTGTCGTTTGTTTTTTCTGGTGATGGTCGGGCGGTATACAAGGTTGGGGTGTTAAATCTAGCACAAAGCCAATCTGATTTTTTAGACACTAAGTATTTGAGTTTTATTGATTATCAAGAATCAGCGCTAGGAGAAGTAAAATTAGAACAGCATAGTATTGATTTACTAGTTGATTTTAATGCTCAGAAATATTGGGTTAATCAAGGTGCACCTAACAGTTATTTGGTCGAGAAAATTTTTCTTAATAGTCATAATAATTATCAGCGTATCGAAACTCAGGGTAGAAAAATCCGCTATGTTGATTGGGTTTTACCTGGCATTTTGGGGATGAATATGATGTTTAGCTGCTTGTTTGGTGTTGGTTATGTCATTGTTCGTTATCGTAAAAATGCAGTGTTGAAACGATTGAAGGCAACGCCATTATCGGCATTAGAATTTGTTTCTGCGCAATTAGTTTCGCGTTTATTTATTGTGATTTTTTTATCTTCAGTCGTTTATACCGGTTGTAATCTGTTTTTTGATTTTTATATGTTAGGTAGTTATTTTGATCTGCTAATTATCGCTGTATTAGGTGCCTTTAGTTTGATTACGTTAGGGCTTTTAGTGGCAAGTCGTAGTAAAAGTGAAGAGCTTATCGGCGGCTTATTAAATTTAAGCTCATGGCCTATGATGCTTTTATCGGGGGTCTGGTTTAGTCTAGAAGGCGCACCTGATATGGTAAAAGTCTTTGCTGACTTTTTACCATTAACTCACTTAGTAGCAGGCGCTCGTAAAATTATTACCGAAGGGGCAACATTGACTGATATCAGTTACCACGTAAGCGTATTGCTGGTGATGAGTGCGGTGTTTCTTACCTTAGGTGCTTATTTGTTTAGTTGGAATACTGAGCGTTAACCTGCGTCCAAATGGGCTAGTACAACTGTATGTTTTGGTCGTTATCAACGGGGGCAGGCTATTCTTTTGAATAAAAATAAAGACTTACTCAATGTTATCTTTGGCTTGAGCTTACTTGTGCTTTTTAGTGCCGATGTTAATGGCTATGTGAATGCTAAAACTGAGCCACTGCGGGTTAGTATTCCCAAAATGCCGGTTCATGCTGAGAATCATCATAAAGGTGTGCTGATTGACTTTGTTAAAGCACTGGCAAAAAAACTCGATCAAGATATTGATGTTCAGGTCGTGCCTTTTTCACGTTCAATTTATTATGTCAGCACTAGTAAGGTGGATTTTCACTTACCTTTTATTAAGCCGAGTGTCGACTTTTCATCGCAAAAACAGCCCAAAGCAGGCGAAGAAATAAAGTCTAATGTAAAGTCTCAGCAACATTTGCATAACTTTATTTACTCAGATGCGACGATTTTTCAGGTTAACTTTGTGCTGTATAGCCATGTCGATGCAAATATTGATCTCAATAATATTGATGATTATAAAATAGAGACAGATTCAGCACATTTACCCTTTTTAAAAAAGGTATCATTAGGTTCAAATTGCATTACTTGCAGCTTAAAGAAGGTTCAACACAAAATGACAGATGGCTATATTTTTGCAGACTCTTCGACAGATCCTTTGTTACAGAAAAATAACGCCTTACTGACATCAGTGAAGCGAGAGTTTTATCAGAAGTTCGCCGTTAAAATATTATTTCCTAATACTGACAAAGGCCGAAAACTTAATAAAAAAGTCAGTGCAGTAATTGAAGGTATGCGTTTAACAGGGGAGTTGAAAGAGTTACTGTCAACAGTCGACTTTCCTTACGGTGATTGGCCGTTACAGCGAAATTATTAACCAAGTGTCAAAGTTATAGCGAAGTAACCACCTTAACTTATCAACTCTCGATTGCGAAGCTCTTGATGAATGGCTTCTCGACAATGTAAGTAAATAACGCTAACACAGCGTAAGGTTTTTTATGTTATTAAAAATATCTGGAATTTTCTTTGTTTTACTCGCCTTTATTGGCGCGTTTTTACCATTGCTGCCTACCACACCTTTTTTATTAGTTGCCGCTGCATGTTTTGCTAAGTCATCACCGCGCATGCATAAAATGCTGTTAGCGAATAAAATGTTTGGCCCGCTTATTTATCATTGGGAGCAGTCTCGCAGTATTCCCAAAAGGGCTAAAATTATTGCCTTAAGTTCAATGTTTATAGCTGTATTGTGGTCATGTTATATTTTACCTGCACTATGGTTAAAGCTATTGGTCGTTGCTTTAGTGGCTTGGCCTGCGATTTTTGTTTGGCGTTTACCATTGAGTAATGGCAATCAAGATATGTCGAAAACCAAAACACCCGAATAATAAACGCAAACACCGTGCTTAATTAATGTTTTAAGCTAACGCTTTAGCTACTAGTCTCGCTAGATGAGGTGGCAAAGTTAGCGTTAAAGCAATTTCTTGACCTTGTGTTGACATTTTTCGCCAGGTTAATTGCACAATACGAATAATCTTATCTTCTTTGTGCTTTGCGGCGAACTCGTCAAAGTAATATTGTAAAAAAACTAAGCAAGCAACGTCTTCTAGTGTTTGGCTGTTATCATTTGACTTAAGTTTTTCTTTACGAATAATGGCGGCTGTGGTCTCAGCTGAGTCTTCACTATAGCCGTGTTCGAGCATGATTGCTTTGGCTGTTGCGGCATGAAAAATACCTAACTCTTTGCGCCAGGTTAAATAACCTTGTTTACCCGCAGGAAAATCAACTCGTTTTAACTGCCAACGTTTAACATGTTGTGCTCGCACGGCAATTTGTAAATGCTCATCAGCTTGTGGCCAATATTTTTCAAGACAGGCTGTCATGTAGCGACCGTACACTAGCTCTTTGGGTTGATTAACTCCGTCAACCAGTGTGGTGTTGAGATCTGCTTCATTGATGGTGTCGATGGCGTTTAAAACATTTTGCAATTGCGTCATAGTGATTGATTTTTATTTAGTAAGAAAAGTAAAAAGCCAGTTTACCCCGTTTTTCATTAGTTACAATAATACTTTACAGTAAAAATTCAGGGTTTTAATGAAAATTTGTGCAACTAGATGCTCGGATCATATTGTCGTTAACATGGCTTTTAAGTATAATACTTTCCCGTCCTACTAAATTCATTTGTTTACCAAAAATAAAATCAATTTAGTGCAAAATTTCTGTTTTTCCTGACTCTGGGTATCGCATGACAACTAGATATATTTTTGTTACTGGCGGCGTTGTATCGTCTCTTGGTAAAGGTATTGCTGCAGCATCGCTAGCGGCAATTCTCGAAGCACGTGGTTTGAAAGTTACCATGTTAAAGCTTGACCCATACATTAATGTTGATCCTGGGACAATGAGCCCAATTCAGCATGGTGAAGTTTTTGTTACTGAAGATGGTGCAGAGACAGATCTAGATTTAGGTCATTATGAACGTTTTATTCGTACCAAAATGACCAAACGTAATAACTTTACAACCGGCCGTATCTACCAAGATATCCTAGCGCGTGAGCGAAAAGGAGAATTCTTAGGTGCGACCATTCAGGTTATTCCTCATATTACAAATGACATTAAGCGTCGTGTGATTGAAGGTGCTGAAGGTTACGATATCGCTATGGTTGAAATTGGCGGTACAGTAGGTGATATTGAATCACAACCGTTCTTAGAAGCTATTCGTCAATTAGGCGTAGAGTTAGGCCGTGAACGTGCAATGTTTATGCACTTAACCTTAGTACCTTATATTGCTGCTGCAGGCGAAATCAAAACTAAACCAACACAACATTCTGTTAAAGAATTGCGCTCTATTGGTATTTTTCCTGATATTTTGGTTTGTCGTAGTGAGCGAGCTATTCCAGCTAATGAACGCGCTAAAATTTCATTATTTACTAATGTTGAAGCAAAAGCTGTTGTTTCAATGCGTGATGTTGACTCTATTTATAAAGTACCTGCACTACTTAAAGCACAAGGTACGGACGAATTAGTCGTAAAGCGTTTTGGCTTAGATGTGCCTGAAGCTGACTTAACTGATTGGGAGCAAGTACTTTATAAAGAAGCTAACCCTTCAGGTGAAGTTGTGATTGGTATGGTGGGTAAATACACAGAATTGCCTGATGCATATAAATCAGTAAATGAAGCGTTAAAGCATGCCGGTATTACTAATCAAGTTAAAGTTAGAATTCAGTATATTGATTCACAAGATGTTGAATCAAAAGGCGTTGAAGTGTTTAAAGAGCTTGATGCTATTTTAGTACCCGGTGGTTTTGGTGAACGTGGTGTTGAAGGTAAAATTTTAACCGCACAATATGCCCGTGAAAATAAGATACCTTATTTAGGTATCTGCCTAGGCATGCAAGTGGCATTAATTGAGTATGCGCGTAATGTTGCTGGTTTAGCTGATGCACACAGCACCGAATTTAACCCAGAAACACCACATCCAGTGGTTGGCCTGATCAATGAATGGCTAGATGAAGAAGGTAAAGTTGAATACCGTAATGCTGAGTCTGACTTAGGTGGCACTATGCGTCTAGGTTCACAATTGTGCCATATAGTGAAAGGTACCAAGGCTTATGACGTATATGGTAGTGAAACAATTTATGAAAGACACCGTCATCGTTTTGAGGTAAACAATAACTACCGCGAACAATTAAGCAAAGCAGGTTTAGTGTTCTCGGGATTATCTACGGATAAAAGCTTAGTTGAGGTGATTGAAAATCCAGATCATCCATGGTTTGTTGCCGGGCAGTTTCATCCTGAGTTTAATTCAACTCCGCGTGATGGCCACCCGCTTTTCACTGGCTTTATTGCTGCCGCTTTTGAACATCAAAAGCAGCAATCAAGTTAATTCGAACTAATCAAAACCGTAGCTTATTGCTGCGGTTTTGTTTTTAAAAGATAAGCAATTTTCATAGCTAAACATTGTAAAATTCATAGAAATTTAATTATTTAATTTATCATTTATAACCTGCCATGCGCAGTTAGTAAGGAATAGGGAACATAATGTCGAATATCAGTAAAATTATCGCTCGTGAAATCATGGATTCTCGTGGTAACCCAACGGTTGAAGCTGACGTATACTTAGCGTCAGGTGCTTGGGGGCGAGCAGCTGCTCCTTCTGGTGCTTCAACAGGCTCTCGCGAAGCACTAGAGCTGCGTGATGGTGATAAAGCACGTTATTTAGGTAAAGGTGTATTAAAAGCGGTTGCAGCTATAAACAATGACATTGCTAATGCGTTAAAAGGTAAAAATGCTTTAGAACAAGCAAACATTGATCAAATCATGATTGATTTGGATGGTACTGAAAATAAAGAAAAATTCGGTGCTAACGCTATTTTAGCGGTATCTTTAGCTAATGCTAAAGCCGCAGCAATGGAGAAGAAAGTACAACTTTTCGAACATATTGCAGACCTAAACGGCACGCCGGGCCAGTACTCTTTACCATTACCAATGATGAATATCATCAATGGTGGTGAGCATGCTGATAACAACGTTGATATTCAAGAATTTATGGTACAACCTGTTGGCGCAAAAAGCTTTAAAGAAGCGTTGCGTATGGGCGCAGAGATTTTCCATGCCTTGAAAAAAGTATTATCTTCAAAAGGCATGAGCACAGCGGTAGGTGATGAAGGTGGCTTTGCGCCAAACTTATCATCAAATGCAGAAGCATTAGCGGTGATCAAAGAAGCAACGGCCGCAGCAGGTTACGAATTAGGTAAAGATGTTACTTTAGCCCTTGATTGTGCTGCATCTGAATTCTACAACGCAGATGCTAATGACGGTAAAGGCATTTATGACCTTACTGGCGAAGGTAAGCAGTTTACGGCAAATGAGTTTTCAGACTTCTTAGCGAGTCTTTGTCAGCAATACCCAATTGTATCAATTGAAGATGGCTTAGATGAGTCAGATTGGGATGGTTTCAAATACCAAACCGATTTACTTGGCGATAAAGTGCAAATTGTTGGCGATGACTTATTCGTGACTAATACTAAAATTTTAGCGCGTGGTATTGAGCAAGGTATTGGTAACTCAATCTTAATTAAGTTCAATCAAATTGGTTCATTAACAGAAACCTTAGCAGCAATTAAAATGGCGAAAGACGCAGGCTTTACCGCTGTTATTTCTCACCGCAGTGGCGAAACTGAAGATTCAACTATTGCTGATTTAGCCGTTGGTACTGCGGCAGGTCAAATTAAAACTGGCTCACTATGTCGTAGCGACCGTGTTTCTAAATACAATCAATTATTACGTATTGAAGAATTTTTAGGTGACAAAGCTATCTTTAATGGCTTATCGGAAGTTAAAGGCCAATAATCACAAGCTTTAACAGTATTAGCGAGCGTTAAATTATTAAAAATCCAATATCAGTTAACTGATATTGGATTTTTTATGCACGCTATAAATGTATCCCCTTTAATTTCGTAGACTAATAAAGCTTTCATAAAATGCTTTAAAAGCTATTTAAACCCCATAATGCCAATGCTTGTCTGAACAGCAGTTGTTAGTGCTAACCTTGTTGATATCTTGTGAACGGTCATTTTTTAGCAGCCATGAGATTACTGATGTTATAAAACTTGGACTTCCCATAGTTTGCTAGACACCTAATGAGTTACATTGTAACTTCTAAAAAGAGGTGTTTTATGAGCAAAGGCAAACGGTATACCCAAGAA
>NZ_MUZV01000004.1 GCF_002000025.1 Cognaticolwellia aestuarii | reverse complement strand
CTACGCCACTAGTGGATATGGTTAACGTAACGGCTGAAATATATCGCCAGCGCCTTATTGACGTCAGTTGGTTTATGCGTGAAATCAATGAAAAAGTTGCCCGTCAGGCGAATCAAGAAGATGATTGCAAAGGCCGGTTTTGGGAAGGGCGATTTAAATCCCAAGCACTGTTGGATGAAACAGCGCTAGTGGCTTGTATGGCTTATGTTGATTTAAACCCTGTTCGCGCCAATATCGCTGACACGCCCGAGAATTCAAACCACACCAGTGTAAAACTGCGCTGCGAACAAGCAAAAGACAGTCAAACAAACAACATCAGCAACCAACCTAATACACTAATACCTTTTATTGGTAACCCAAGAGAAGATATGCCAAAAGGCTTACCGTTTGACTTAATAGACTATCTGCAACTTATGGATATCACCGGGCGTAGTATTCGGGAAGACAAACATGGCTTTATCGAGCAAAGCCAACCCGCAATACTGACACGCTTGAATATATCAGCAGCGCACTGGTTCATTATCACTACGGAATTTAGAACACAGTTTCATGGCGCTGTGGGCCGAGAAGCGGCGTTAACTGATTTTTGTGAACACCAACACTTCAAACGGCGACAGAACTTAAGTCATTGTAAAAAGCTGTTTGCGTAAAAGCACGCAGCCTAAGCAAATTCAGTACAGTATTTCATTTTAAACAGTGTATTTTTCATTACGCTGTTACAAGCGTGGGCTCAAAATACATTTTTACACACAATTGAATGATACTATCTGGCATCAGATAAGATTAAGTTGAAAATACTCTCGTTTGAATGAAATTTAAGTTTTTATGTTATGTAGAGGTACTTTTTTCATTTAAAATGAGTGTCCTTATAATTTTATAGTTATCCTTATTTATTTTGTTACGTCAATAATTTCCACTGTTTGTTTATACAGAGCAATGTGGTTTCCTGCTTTCATCCAATAAAAAGGAAATATTCTTGTTTATGTCTTTGGCATAACGAAATGTTTTATTAGTAACTTATTGTAGATAGTGAATAAATCGGGTATGTTTTGATTACCATAAAATTATGAAAGAAGGATTTTTTCCTCATAATAAGCTGTTAGCCATACATAAGGATCTGCATGAACGTTGTAGCAAAGGTTAAAAAATTAGTATGGAATCTTGGCGCTATTCTATTTTTTATATGGTTTGGATTTAAGGCCATAGCGTATGGGATGGATACTCTAGGAGTTGAAGGCCCATCATTATGCTCATATACCGACGTAGCTGAATTTGCTTCCCCTAATGGTAAAAAAATTGCGAAGCTTGGTTATTCGGATTGTGGAGCAACAACTAACTGGCAAACTGGAGTTAACATCGTAGATGTGAAATCAGGCAAAGAGTATAACGGATTCTTTGGGTTGGACGGCAAGCCTGAAAATTTAAAAGTGCTATGGACGTCAGGTATAGAGTTAACTTTTAGTAACTTTCCGGTAGATAAGTTACTTTGGTTCAACCAAGATTATATGTCGGGTGTAAAAGTAAAACTCGAGGCCAGTATGGCTAACAAGCAAATTCATCCGACGCCAAAAAGCGGCGCGGCTGATTAGAGCGTTGGTCAAGCGAAGCTTGATGCATCTTGCAGGGTGTAAGTCCCTGTCAGCTAAGGTTTAACCAACCACCTGTATCGAGGAATTAAGGAATTAACAGGACACCCATCCTAGCTACCCCCATCCCAGCTACCCATCCCAAACTGGCTAACCTTAATCAGTTGATGATGTTGATAGCACAATTTCTGCTAATAGATCTTCTTGTTGGCAGAATAATTTATACAGATGTAATTGGTTATTTGCCCTGACTAAATTATGTGTAGCATAACGAGTTTTAAAGTATTGATCGCCATTTAAAAAGTCAGTTAAAAATCGTATGCCGAGCATTAATGGCATTAACTTTATGCCTAGTAATAAACTGTTTATTTCAATTTTTGCTAATGCGCCATTAAAGCCTGCAATATAGGCCTTGGTAAGGGCGGTTAATATGTCAATATTTATCGACATTTTGTCTAACTCAGCACTGTCTTCGGCAATTGATGCGCAGCAACTTCGTACCATATCGCCAAAATCATGCATCAGATAACCTGCCATGCAAGTATCTAGATCAACTACGGCAATGGGCTTATTGGTTTTATTACTGAAAAGTAGGTTATTGATTTTAGTGTCGTTATGAGTAACACGCAGAGGTAAATTTTTGGTGATAGCGCTAATTTCATCAATGAAGTTTTTTTGCGATTTTATAAACTCAATATTACTCTTAGCTTTTAGCAATAAAGAATTTTTGCTGGTTTTTATTGCGCGATCAAGCTGGGTGATCCGCGTTGGCAAATGGTGAAATTGTGGGATTATTTCAGCTAATTTTTGGCTGTTAAAATTATCGAAGGCATTGGTAAATTGTGCAAAGGCATTACCAACAAAGCTTGCTTGTTCTGGGGTGGTGATCGACTCTAGCGTGTAACAGTCTTCAATGTAGTGTAAGGCGCGCCAATATTGCCCCTGTACATTGACATGGTTTTTATTGTTTTGAGCGCGCAACTGCCAAATAGGCATTAACGCATATGTTTTATTACTAAACTGGCTTAGTAAGTGTTCGCTGATCAAGTCAACATTATCAGTGACTTGTTCTGGCGCACTAAATACCTGTTGATTTAGGCATTGTAAAACAAAAGTTTTATCATGTGATTTAACCAAATAAGTTTGATTAATTAAGCCATTGCCGAGTAAACTTATTTTGCATTGCTCTTGGCTGTAACCATACTGAGCTAACACTAACGACAGTATATTGTGAGGTATATTATGAGATATATTTTGAGGTAAATTGGAAGTCATTGAGTCATTGTTTACTGTTAATAGAGTGGCGGTATTTATCGCGCTTACGTGTATCACACTTACACTAGCTATTTAGATTATGGAATATCATAGTTTGGCCAATGCTATTGTTAGCTTTAGGCATAGTTTACATAGTTTAACAGATAAAAAGTGTTCATTATATGACGAACAAAACTGCCTTTACTTTACTAAATAAAATGACTTAGCTTAGTTTTTCTCTGTTTGTAAAGGTAGCGATATAGTAAAGCAAGCTCCGGTTATTGTTGCGTTTTTATTTACTTGTTTGCTTGTCTTTACGCTGCTTTTGTCATTGGTTGTTAAGATGTTGCTTGCGTGAATACTGCCATTATGCCAATGAACGACTTTTGCGGATATGGCTAGCCCTAAGCCGAAATGCCCAAGCTCACGTGAGCGATCAACATCGAGTTTGACAAACGGAGCGAAAATATTTTCGATGTTTTCTTCGGGAATACCTTTACCGTCATCCTCGACACTAATATGTAAAAAATTATGCTGACAATAAGCTGAAATAACGACGGTATTGTTCGCATATTGCATAGCGTTACTGAGTAGGTTTTGAATCGCACGGTAGCACCAATGAAAATCAAGCGACAAGGTTACTTTTTGATTGATAAATTCCGGGCTAGCTTGATAGCTTAACTTAACCTTATGTTGTTCGGCCAGCGATTGAAAATCATCGTTAATGGTATGTAAGAAATGATCAATATCGACAAGCTCATACTTGAGGTGAAAGCCTTGTCGTTCCATGCCCGCGTATTCTAAAAACGCTGTGGTCATGTCTTCCATGCGGGTGAGTTCGGTTTCCATTCGTGCGAGGTAAAGATCTTTTTTAGTGATGTCTTTAGTGTCTATGGCGGCTTCAACGCCAAAACGTAAACACGACATTGGGGTACGAATATCATGTGACATGCTGCGAGCAAGAATTTTATTATCAGCTACTAGTTTTTCAATTTGAGCAGCCATGCGATTAAAACTGCTTTCTAATAAGCTAATATACGAGAAGCGACTGGTTGGCATACGTGCATTTAAGTGTCCTTCACCAATACTTGCGGCTGTGTTCGTGAGCAAATACAGCCGACGAGTCAGTGGAAAAAGCCAAGCGAGTAGAATAATACAAACACCTAAGTACAGTATTGTGGTGAGGAGAATATTAATGTTTTGATTTTCAAGCTCAATTTCGGGTAACGACAACTGAATAATATAATCAGGGTGTTGGGATAGTTTCTTTAACAAATAAGGGTGAGTTTCTGAGGCTAATAATAAGCCGCCTGTTTGTGTTAATTGCTGGCTGAGTTCATTGGGTAAAGCAATGTTTTCGCTTTTATCGAGTTGCAAGGTTATTTGATAGGCTTGGCTCAATTCTTGACTAAAAGCCACTAAATTCCTGCTACTAGTGGCAGATAATTGCTGATCAAAGCCTTCAATTAATTGGTGATAAATTGCATATTCATCTGGAACTTGTTCAGACTCTTGCTTGGCAACAATTTTGTCGAGCCCCCAAGTAATAATAAAAAGTGAGCCAATTACCGTTAGAATAATACTGATATATAAGCGACGCATAGTTAACTGCTTTGCTCTTTTTTATCACACCATGCATCAGCAACAAATAGGTAACCTTTACCCCAAACTGTTTTAAATTTTTGAGGTTTTTGCGGATCATCATTAAATATTTTACGCAAGGTTGATAGCATGACATCAAATCGACGGTCTTGACCGTCATACTCTCTATTCTTTAATGCTTTAAATACCGTGTCACGATCGACAACTTCACCGGCATGGCGAGCCAAAAAGCATAAAAAGGCGAATAGGCTGGTTGAAAGCTCAATTTCTTTACCTTGGTAAGTGACTCGATTTGCCTCAATGTTAATGACTAGCTCACCGTGTTGGATATCAGAAGAAGCCTCAACGGTAACCGTACTTTGTTTTAACGCGCCAGAAATACGAGCGAGTAAAGCACGTGGACGTACTGGCTTGATCACATAGTCGTTTGCACCGGCTTCTAAACCGATGACTTCGTCAAACTCATCAGCGCGTGCCGTTAACATAATTATCGGCGTTGGCATTTTTTGTCTGATTTGACGACAAACTTCAATGCCATTTAAACCCGGTAACATCACATCAAGTAATACTAAGTCGGCAGAAAACGTTTCTAAGCAAGCTAATACTTCATCGCCACGTGTGCAATGCATGACCGTAAAACCTTGCTCGGTAAGATATTCACTTACCCAATCGCCGAGTGTTAGGTCGTCTTCAACTAATAAAATTCGTTGTGCCTCATCATTCATAATCATTCTCTTAAAACAAACGCCAGCGACGTTTTCTTGGGGAAGCTTTGTGGACCCAGCTGACTTCGATATGGGTGTAAGCTATTGTTTGCTCTTGGTCATAAGCAACGAGTTTATATTGCACTGTTTTACTGGATTCAAACTCAAAAGTGGTGGTGTTTTTCTGTTGATTATACCAACAGTCTAGCGCTTTGTTTTTCCCAACCTGATAGATACAATAATTACCTTTTACTGGCGCTTGCCAACGTAATGTTACAGTAGCAAAACACTGTCGTCCTTGTGTTAATGTGATGCATTTTGTTGGTATGGCAGACAGCCCGCTAGTCACTTCAATTGTGGCTGAATTATCTGCGGTTGCAGCCTGAACAGTTGTGCAAAAAGCGGAGATAATTAGCACCACAGCTATGCCCCACTTAGAAGACATATATCACTCCTAGCATAACTTGAGTGATATGTTGAGTGTCAACCAATGGACTTTCTATGGTACTTTTTGAGTAATAACTATGGCTTATACCGCCAGAAAACGACCATTTTTCAGAAATGGGGTGTTGAGCAAATAGCTCAAGCTGTAGACGATGCCCAGCATCGGACTCATGAAAAGGGCGCGCGCGCGTGGCTTCTTTTGAATTAACACCGTAATAGTAATTCATGACTTTTTCAGAGTAGTGGGTATAACCTGCATTGACATAAATATCCCAATTACGATAAGGCAATACATAGCTATAGAATACGTCGACAACCCAGCCATTAGCATCACTTAAAGGAGCCAAAGTAGCAAAGTCGACGGAAAATACTGCGTTTCGGTGATATCTTGAGTAACGGATGCCGACACCTTCAGCAGAGGAACGCTCTGCAAGGTTGTTTAGTGTGGGAATATCTCGATTAGCATTTTCAATAATATCTTTTGGGCTATAGCTTGAAATATAGGTTTTACTGATAAGATCAAACTCCCATTCTGGAGTAACGATCAGTTGATAACCTAGCTCTGCGCCTTGCAGTAACCCTGAAGCACGACGGTGGTTAGATTGAATGAAAAAGCCTTTGTAATAAACATCAAGCAATAAGGAAACACCAAGGTAATCAAAAGGATCTTCTTGATCTTGGCCTTTAAGTAAAGACGGATTATAAATAGCAGATATATTTGCCATTGCTTGCCAGCTAAAGGTTTCGTTAAATACCGTTGTTTCATTTGCGGGAATTTTTTCATTAGCAACAGTAGAAAAAGTACTGATTGATAGTAATATCACCAGAAGTATTGAGAGGTATTTAGCTTGCATCATGAGACCTTAGATATTTTTTTGGAGCAGTCGTCATAGTTTTATTCTTGTTATTATTTTGAAGTATTATGTTAACAAATGTCAGGTTATTACGGCATAGCTAATAACTGATAAAGTGTTTAAAAAGTGTAAGCAAATAACTAATATTTTAGACAAGTTGCCAGGTAAGTCGACTGCGTTTAATTCGCATGTTTACGCGCTAAACGTTTTAAACTATTAATGGTTTTTGATGATTCAGAATAGGCTAAAACAATTTCTCGGGTTAACTGTAAACCGGTGATTGGCCGAAAAACCACATCACTTTGTTTTACAATTTCGCTGTGTGCAGGTAAAAATGCACAGCCTAATCCTGCATGAACCAAGCCCAGAGCATAGTCGATGGTGGTAATTTTTGCTCGCACGTCAAGGCTGATCCCAGCTAACGCTAAAGTGTCTTGTAGATTACTCCAAGCACTGCAAGGTGTTCGTTGAATAAAGGGGAGGCCGTCAAGTTGTTCTAAAGAAATGCTATCGCTAAATGCTAATATGTGATCATAAGGCAGCGCCAGTAAGTAGTCCTCTTGCCACATGTCGATATATTGCTCCTGCTCGTTTAGTTCGTCTTTTAAAATGATGCGAGCATCTACTTTTTCGGTATGTGGCACTAAGGTAAGCTCGACAAAAGGCTTTGCCGCAGTGAAGTCTTTTAGTAATAAACTCATGCGCTCAACACCTAAGCCACGGGTAACCCCTAAATTAAATGGCTGCTTACTGGTTTTTTCTGAAAAAACGCTTTTTATCGCACCCGCTTGACCGAGGAGTTGTTTAGCTAATGGAAATAGCTTTTCGCCTTGTTCTGAAGGTGTTACCCCGCGAGCATGGCGAATAAACAGCTGAACATTAAGTTGTTGCTCTAATTGTGCTATTGCTGATGAAATGGAAGGTTGGGCAATAAAACAGGCTTTTGCTGCCGCACTGAAGCTTTTAAGTTCGTATACTGAAATAAAATAATTGAGTGATTTTAGATCCATAGCTATCTTTATTTGTTTGCCTATAGCTTTAAACTATAGCAGATAAAGAAAAAGAATATTTTAACTTTGGCTGATATTTGCTTATTATTTTTGCACTTTCATTTTCACAAGCTAATAACAGGTAATTTCATGTCTAATTCAAGCAGTGCAAACCGTCCGTCGTTTAAATGGCAAGATCCTCTTTTATTTGATTCTTTATTGTCAGAAGAAGAAAGAATGATCCGCGACAGCGCCCATCAGTACTGTCAGGAAAAACTTATGCCGCGTGTTTTAGAGGCGAATCGCAATGAAGTGTTTGATGTTGAAATTATGCGAGAGTTGGGTGAGTTAGGTTTGTTAGGCGCTACTTTACCTGAAAAATACGGCTGCGCAGGTGTTAATTACGTTACTTATGGCTTAATTGCCCGTGAAGTTGAACGTGTTGACAGTGGTTATCGAAGTGCGATGAGTGTGCAATCATCACTGGTTATGCACCCCATTTATGCCTACGGTAGCGAAGAGCAGCGTATGAAGTATTTACCAAAATTAGCTAGCGGTGAATACATAGGTTGCTTTGGCCTGACGGAGCCTAATTCAGGCTCTGATCCTGCCAGCATGTCAACTCATGCTAAGGCTGTTGAAGGCGGTTTCCGTATAACGGGTAATAAAATGTGGATCACTAATTCACCGGTTGCTGACATTTTTGTGGTTTGGGCCAAGCTTGATGGTGTTATTCGCGGCTTTGTTTTAGAAAAAGATATGACAGGATTAAGCGCGCCAAAAATTGAAGGTAAATTTTCATTACGTGCCTCAATTACCGGTGAAATTGTCATGGACAACGTTTTTGTTCCAGCTGAAAATATTTTACCAAATGTAAAAGGTTTATCGGGGCCTTTTGGTTGTTTGAATAAAGCGCGCTATGGCATTGCTTGGGGGGCATTAGGTGCTGCTGAGTTTTGCTGGCATGCAGCTCGTCAATATACCTTAGATCGTGAGCAGTTTGGTCGGCCATTAGCCGCAACGCAATTAGTACAGAAAAAACTGGCAGATATGCAAACAGATATTACCACAGGGTTATTTGCGTGTTTACAAGTAGGACGTTTAATGGATGCTGACCAATTGGCGACAGAAGCGATATCACTGATCAAACGCAATTCATGTGGAAAAGCGTTAGAAATTGCACGTATTGCTCGTGATATGCATGGCGGTAATGGTATTGCTGATGAGTTTCATGTGATTCGCCATATGATGAACCTTGAAGCGGTTAATACTTATGAAGGCACACATGATATTCATGCGTTAATTCTTGGTAGAGCGCAAACAGGCTTGCAAGCCTTCTTCTAAGTTAAATAAAAAGGCGTTTTGTATACGCCTTTTTTTCTGCCTGTTTGCTAGGTATAAACTGCCTAGCAACGTTATTTCTTAACCACAGTAATAGTAAAAATATCCCGTGGAGCTATAATGTCTGATCGTAATCAATTGGTGAAAGAAAATTTTATCAATTTTGTTCGTGAACGTACTTTACCTGAGTCAGCTATTAATTTGACGCCAACAGATGTTGGCTTGTCGGCGACCGATGTTATTGATTTATTTGAAACGCAAGTGATGAGCCGTCACCTTGATTTGCAGTCACGTGTGATGCAAAAAAAAGGACAAAGCTTTTATACCATAGGTAGCTCAGGCCATGAGGGTAATGCGGCTTATGCTAAGGCATTTCGTGCCACAGATATGGCGTTTTTACATTATCGTAGCGGTGCTTTTGTTATTCAACGTGGTAAACAAGTGCCGGGGCAAACTTCGTTGTATGACATGTTGTTGTCATTTGCCGCCTCAAAAGATGACCCTATTTCTGGCGGACGTCATAAAGTGTTGGGCAGCAAAGCCCTATCTATACCGCCACAAACCAGTACTATCGCCTCACATTTACCCAAAGCAATGGGCGCTGCTTACAGTATTCCGTTAGCACAACGCTTAGCTCATCAAGGTGAAATTCCCAGTGACGGGGTGATTATTTGTAATTTTGGCGATGCTTCATCAAACCATTCGACGACACAAGGAGCGATAAACAGCACGGCTTGGGCCGCTTATCAGTCGATACCTATGCCGATTGTTTTTGTTTGCGAGGATAACGGTATTGGTATTTCAACCTCGACACCTGAAGGCTGGATTGCTGCCAATTATAAAAATAGAGCTGGGTTAACTTATCTTTATTGCGACGGTTTAAATATTTTAGATACCTATAAAACAGCAAAAGAAGCGGAGCGTATTGCACGTGAAATGCGCAAGCCAGTATTCTTGCATGTTCGTACGGTACGTTTACTGGGGCATGCGGGCTCTGATGCTGAGTTTGTGTATCGAGATCTCGCTGATATAAGTGCCACCGAATTTCAGGATCCGCTATTGCATACTGCGCGTATTATTCTAGAAAATAATATTTTAACATCAGAAGCTTTAATTGAAATTTATCAGCATATTGAACAACGAATTGCGGTTATTGCCGATAATGCTGCCAGTAAAGAAAAATTGACCTCTGCTGATGCCGTTATGGCGAGTATTGTTCCTAGCCTGAGCCAAGCCCGTAGCTCTATCGCAGTGAGCGAAGAAAAACGTGCAGAAATTTTTAAACATGAAAAGCATAACCTTACTAAAAAACAGCATTTAGCCAAACTGATCAATTGGGCACTGATGGACTTAATGGCTGAGTATCCAAATATTGTGATGTGTGGTGAAGATATTGGTAAAAAAGGCGGTGTTTATAACGTTACCGCTAAGCTATGTCAGCGCTTTGGTAAAAACAGAGTGATTAATACCTTACTTGATGAACAAACCATTTTGGGTACCGCTATTGGTTTAGCTCATAATGGATTTTTACCCATACCCGAAATTCAATTTCTGGCTTATGTTCATAACGCGGAAGATCAAATTCGCGGTGAAGCGGCGACATTACCATTTTTCTCTAATGGCCAATTTACTAACCCTATGGTGATCCGCATTGCTGGTTTAGCTTATCAAAAGGGTTTTGGTGGTCATTTTCATAATGATAATTCGTTTGCCGTGTTTCGTGATATTCCAGGCCTTATTATTGCCTGTCCATCGAATGGTGCTGATGCCGTTGAAATGATGCGAACGAGCGTACGTTTAGCTCAAGAGCAGCAACGCATGGTAGTGTTTTTAGAGCCTATTGCTTTATATATGACCAAAGATCTACACCAAGAAGGTGACGGTTTATGGACGCATGAGTATCAATGGCCGGCGTTACAAAGTGCTGAACTAGATTTAGGCGTTAAAGTTGCAGGCTCAGGCAAGCAGTTATGTATATTAACTTACGGTAATGGCAATTATTTATCTCGCCAAGCGCAATATAAATTAGCACAACAAGGCATTGATGCTCGGGTAGTGGACTTACGTTGGTTAGCACCGCTTGATGAACAAGGCATTTTGGCACAAGTGAATGCTTGCGAGCATGTATTAATTGTTGATGAGTGTCGTCAAACGGGGTCAATTAGTGAAGCACTGGTGACCTTAATTCATGAACAAGCAAGTCGACAAGGGAAAATAAAGCGTGTTACGGCGAGCGATAGCTTTATTCCACTAGGTGCTGCGGCTTATGAAGTATTGCCGTCGGTGGAAAATATTATTGCTGCTGCGAAGGAGATATGCCAATGAGTTCATCAAGCAATACAGCAGTAAATACAACGGTAAATAAGACTGAAAATAAGGCTATCAATAAGGCTAAGCAACGCGCTGTGGTTATTTGCCCAGGTCGTGGTACGTACAACAAAGAAGAGCTAGGGTATTTACAGCGTTTACATAGTGATAAAACCGAAATAATTTCTCTTATTGATGATTACCGAGACAACCAAGGGCAAGTGAAAGTGTCTGAGCTCGATAGCATGGACAATTATAGTATGCGTGTGCATACCGCGGGTGAAAACGCTTCCGCGTTGATTTATGCCTGTGCGCTAGCTGACTATCAAGCTATTAATAAAGACGAGTTTGATATTGTAGCAGTAACCGGTAACTCTATGGGCTGGTATATTGCCTTGGCTGTTGCTGGCGCTTTAGCGCCGAGGCAAGCAATAGCGTTAATTAATACTATGGGCTCTATGATGACTGATGGTTTAGTCGGTGGTCAGATGATTTATCCTATTATTAATGACGATTGGCAAATTGATCGCGAAAAGCAGCAACAAGTTATGCACTGGTTGGCCCAAGCTAATCAGCAAGATGGCTGTGAAGTTTATGTCTCGATTAATTTAGGTGGTTATATTGTTTTTGGTGGCAATAAGCTTGGCTTAAAAGCGCTAGAGAAATTACTGCCACTAGTGCAAGACAGGTACCCAATGAACTTGTTTAACCACGCTGCTTTTCATACACCGTTATTGAAAGATGTTTCTGCGCGAGCAATGTCGCAGATGTCAGCAGATATGTTTACCACCCCGGTATTACCATTAATTGATGGTTTAGGAAAAGTATGGCAGCCGTATAGTTGTGATGTTGAGCAATTATATAACTACACACTTGATAGCCAAGTTGTCGAGCCTTATAACTTTTCTAAAGCGGTTGAAGTTGCAATTAAAGAGTTTGCACCTGATAAGTTAATTATTTTAGGCCCCGGTGCTACATTAGGTGGTGCAGTAGCACAAAGCTTAATTTCGCATCAATGGTTAAACTTACAAACTAAGGCTGATTTTATTGCACTACAAAAGCAAGAACCGTTTATTTTAGCGATGGGGTTGACTGAGCAACGTCGACAAGTTGTTGGGTAAGTTTACTCGTTAAAATAAAAAATGGCTGAAATTTTTTTTATTTTATACAATAGAGCTAAGGTGTTCCCGTTTTGAGCTAAATAATGACCACAAGCCGTAAAAAAAATGAAGCAGAACTAATTTTAGCATTTAAAGCTCTATTGAAAGAGCAGTGTTATGGTTCACAAAGTCAGTTAGCGACTGCACTAGCCTTGCAAGGCTTTAAAAACATGTCACAAGCGAAAATATCACGCTTATTATCGAAACTGGGCGCAGTGAAAATGCGTAATGCCAGCGAACAGGTGGTATACATTCTTCCTGATGAGTTGGCAGTACCAAAATCAAAACAAGCAATTCAATCGGTTGTTATTAGTGTTAAGCATAATAATATGCAGATCATTTTAAAAACAGGTATTGGTGGTGCGCCATTAATATCAAGAATGCTAGATAGCTTAGGTGAGTCTACGGGAATTCTGGGAACGCTTGCAGGCGATGATACGATATTTATTGCGCCTACGGATGTGAATAGAATTGATGAAATAACCCATGACATTAGTTTATTACTAGGTGTGTCAGTACAAAATTAAGTTTTTTTGAGACCAACTTACGATAAAAAAAGGGTAAACATTTTATGTTTACCCTTTTTTGTTTTTTTAAATATATAATAATAACAATGTATTAACTTGTATGACAGTCACTGTCATATGACATTTAGGGGTACTGTCACTTATCTGACGCCGTAATGGAAAGTGAGTTTTGTTTAAATAGCTTCACTCTAAATAAGTAAGTAATAGCAAGGAAATAAATATGGAAAATAATAATTTAGCTACAGAGAGTGAAGCAATAGCGAGTGTAAATTACAGCGATGGTTTCACGTTCGACTTTAATGATGATGGCCGCTTAATTAATGTTTTTGGCTCGGCATGGACCGGCAAAGAAACGGTATCATTTGATGGTAATATTGTGGCAGAAAAGCGCTCTTATTCACGTAAGTCAATACTAGATTTTACGGTTGAAGGTGACCGGTATGAAGTTGAATTTAACATGGTTGATATGTTGCGGGGAGAGCTACATTGCACATTAATTAAAAATGGCGTGCATTTTAAAACCTTGAAAAAGGCACTGAAGAATAAATATCAAATAACCTCAAAATCATGGTGGAAAATGTTACTTTTATTCTTTGTGGGTGGCTTTTCTGGATATATATCTGTGCATCTTATTTTTAAGTTTTTTGGCGAGTAGTCGATGTTAATAGGAGCTACAAACCATGGAAATTAATGCCTCAAAGGTAAAAGAATTACGAACTGAGCAGTTGTGGACACAACAACACTTAGCTGATGCATGCGACATAAGTTTACGAACCGTGCAACGTGTAGAGCGCTATGGTAATGCATCAAATGAAACACTAATGAGCTTAGCGGCCGTTTTTAATATTGATAAAAACACACTGCTTGTTGAGGTTGAACCCGTAGAAGTTATTGAACAAGTGACTCGGTTAAGTCAGAAGCAATTATTGATATTGGCGACAGCGACAGGCACTGTTATTGGCGCATCTTTAATGTATTTAATGATGTTAATCGAGCTTTAAAGATTAAAGGGAAATGATAATGATGTTTAAAAAATGGTGGTTAACATTAAATGCAGCAGAGAAGTCAGCCATGGCTGTATTACTTACATTGGCTGGCCTGGCAAGCCTATTTAATATTGCATACTCACTAGGCCACTGGCTATATAGTTAGTAGACAATACCCACAGCAGCTCTTAATGATTAGTGTTAATAGCTAAGAGTTAATAGCTAAGAGTTAATAGCTAAGAGTTAAGAGCTAAAAGTGAAATTATTTAACAAAATTCGCTAGTCACTATGAGTAAAAAGCCAGCGTGTTTTACTATAAAAAGGCGTTTCAGGCTGCAGTAGGGCGTTGTTAATATTTGCCCCTGAATGCTGAGTGGCTAAGCGAAGCGGCTCAAAACAAAATGCTCCATGCTTTTGATAAATAAAGTCTCCCTTACCTACTTGGCTGCCATCAATGTAATTAGCGGTATAGAATACTAAGCTAGGTTGATCGCTATAAACGGTTAGTTGCCGGCCTGATTTTGGCTCAAATGCTTTAGCGGTAAATGCTGCTTCAGTGACAGCGTTTTGGTTACTTAGCCAATAATTATCAAAACCTTTGGCAATAGTTATTTGCTCATCATCGCTGTTAATATGTTTATTAATAACGGTTAATTGACGAAAGTCATGCTGGGTATTGTCAACGTTACGAATTTCACCGGTCGGGTAAACGCGCTCATCCATAGGTAAAAAGTGATCAGCATTTATTTGAATTTGCTGTTGATAAACATCGCCAGCATTGTGCCCAGCCAAATTAAAGTAACTATGCTGAGTTAAGTTGATTACCGTGGTTTTATCCGTTGTAGCAAAATATTCAATGGTAAATTCATTATCATTATTGAGGCTATATTTTACGGTGAAGTCAACATTACCTGGAAAGCCATTATCACCATCTGGACTGCTATGTTGAAGGATCAGGCTGACTTTCTCTATTTTGCTTTGTGTTGTTGCCTGCCACAGCTGTTTATTTAATGCCTGCATGCCGCCATGAAGTTGATTGTCGTTATTATTAATACTCAGTTGATATTGTTGGTCATTAATTGACAATAGCCCTTGGTCAATCCGACCAGCGTAACGACCAATAATTGCGCCGAGGTAATAAGGATCTGTTTCGTAGCTGCTAATATCATCGTATCCCAGCACAATGTCGGCTGAAATACCGTGTTTATCGAGAGTGTTTAGAGCGACAATAATACCACCATAGTTGGTAATTTTAATTTCAGTACCTTGGGTATTAGATAAAGTGAAAAGCTGTACATTTTCACCATTATGTAAACGACCAAAATCACTTTGGCTGATACTAAGGCAATGAATATTGGACTGGATAGTCATGGGTTATGCTACAAATAAATATAATACGTTAGGGAGTAATCTATAGAAGATAGCTATGGCTTGCTAGTGATATTCGAATGCAATAAACACATGTTAGGTTTTAGCTGTTAGATTTTAACATTAATCGGTAAGCAACAGCGAGCCAAAAGCGTCACTGTTGCTTGTTAGATTTAGTGACTACGGTTAGCTGCAATATGTGCTAAGGAAATCAAAGCTTGTTTATAGTCAGTTTCAGGTAAGTCAGCAATGGCATTGATTGCTTTGTCAGCTTCCAATTCAGCTTTTTTCTGAGTGTAGACTAATGAGCCAGTTTGCTTCATGGCTGCAAGAATATCATTAAGATGATCCATACCGTCACCGTTTTCAATAGCACTGCGGATCATTTTTCTTTGCTGCTCATTACCATGCGCCATGGCATACAAAAGCGGCAATGTTGGCTTACCTTCAGCTAAGTCATCACCGACGTTCTTTCCCATTTCCTGTGCGTCAGCGGTGTAATCCATAATGTCATCAACTAATTGAAAGGCGGTACCTAAATGCTTACCGTAATTCAACATAGCTAATTCAGTTGCTTGGTCTTGGTTGGCAATAACGGCGGCAAGTCGTGTTGCTGCTTCAAATAGCTTTGCCGTTTTACAGTAGATAACTTGCATATAGCTATCTTCCGTGGTGTCTGGGTCATTACAATTCATTAATTGTAATACTTCACCTTCAGCAATAATGTTTGTTGCATCAGATAAAATGTCCATGATTCTTAAGTTATTGAGCTCGCTCATCATTTGAAATGAACGTGAATATAAAAAATCACCAACGAGAACACTCGCGCTGTTACCGAACATGGCATTAGCGGTTTCGCGGCCACGGCGCATATTAGATTCATCAACAACATCATCATGCAAAAGTGTTGAGGTATGAATAAACTCAACGATTGCAGCAAGTTGTAAGTGTTCAGAGCCTTGGTAACCTATTGCGCGAGCAGCAAGTACGGTCAGTAGTGGCCGCATGCGCTTGCCGCCGCCATTAACAATGTATACGCCTAATTGATTTATCAGGGCAACGTCAGAATGAAGTTTAGAAAAGATAAGATCGTTGACTGCCGTCATGTCTTGTTGAGCTAAGGTTTGGATATTTTTGATATTCATAAAGCGTAACGAGTTACCTTAAATGGACTTTAGTGTTAGAATACTTGCGATTTCACAGACTAATTTTACACGAAATTCATGACGATAGAAGTTTTCCAAGCGAGAAGTTTCCAGATAGATAAAAATAATAATAAATCATTGCTTTTATACTTGCCCTCGCCGATTTCTTCGCGTAGAATTCGCGCCCTATAATTTTAAATTTAAGCGTCGTCCATAGATGATGACGCAGTACGGAGTAGCTATGTACGCGGTATTCCAAAGCGGTGGTAAACAGCATCGTGTAACTGAAGGCCAAACAGTTCGTTTAGAGAAGATTGAACTTGAAATTGGTGCTGCAGTAGAATTCGAAAACGTTTTAATGATCGCCGATGGCGAGAGCATCAATGTAGGCGCGCCTTACATTGCTGGTGGTAAAGTTGTGGCTGAGGTTGTAAACCAAGGTCGCGCTGACAAAGTTAAAATTGTTAAATTTAAACGTCGTAAGCATTCACGTAAAGAAGCGGGCCATCGTCAATGGTTCACTGAAGTGAAAATTACTGGCATCAACGGCTAATTAGGAGCGATTTACAATGGCACATAAGAAAGCTGCAGGTAGTACACGTAACGGTCGTGATTCAGAAGCTAAACGCCTAGGTGTTAAACGCTTTGGTGGCGAAGCTGTTCTAGCAGGTAACATCATTGTTCGTCAACGTGGTACTCGTTTCCACGCTGGTGACAACATGGGTATCGGTAAAGACCACACTTTATTTGCTTTATCAGACGGTAAAGTACAATTTGAAGTAAAAGGTCCTAAAAACCGCAAGTTTGTAAGCATTATCGCTGAGTAGTAATACGCAAACTTATAAAACCCTGCTATTACGCAGGGTTTTTTTTTGCAGAGGATTTAGGTATATTCTTATACCAATTCCACTAACCAATTGAACATTTCTATTGGTGTAAATTCCCAACAACCTTGTTATTGAATAATTAGCACCGCTAGTT
Source organism: Cognaticolwellia aestuarii (assembly GCF_002000025.1). Classification (GTDB taxonomy): domain Bacteria; phylum Pseudomonadota; class Gammaproteobacteria; order Enterobacterales; family Alteromonadaceae; genus Cognaticolwellia; species Cognaticolwellia aestuarii. The sequence goes on along the minus strand of NZ_MUZV01000004.1, from coordinate 364,785 downwards.
AATTAAATGCTTTGAGTTTGGCTATTTATCCTACGTATATAATAGGCCGGTTTATCAATGATGCGGGTCTTATTCTTTGCTAAGTTCAAACGGGTTAGTTCTCGCTAAGTGATATATAAACGACTAAATTGTATAAAAAATGACATTGTTCAAACCTAATTGAAATAAATCATTTATAATACGTAGCAGAAAATAAAGTTTGGAGTGTTTTAAAACACCATGAAATTCGTAGATGAAGTAGAAATTCGCGTAGAAGCCGGCGATGGCGGCAATGGTTGCGTTAGTTTTCGTAAAGAAAAGTATATTGAGTTCGGTGGCCCAAACGGCGGTGATGGCGGTGATGGCGGCGACGTGTATTTAATTGCTGATGAAAGTTGGAACACGTTAATCGATTACCGGTTTGAACGCTTTCATCGTGCAAAACGTGGCGAAAATGGTCGCTCTCGTGATTGTACCGGTAAAGGATCTGACGATCTGTACTTAAAAGTGCCTGTTGGTACACGAGCTATCGATGTTGATACTGGTGAACAGTTAGGTGACTTAACACAGCACGAACAAAAGTTATTAGTTGCTAAAGGTGGCTGGCATGGCTTAGGTAATACACGTTTTAAAAGTAGTACTAACCGCGCGCCACGCCAAAAAACTGATGGTACACCAGGTGAAATCCGTAACTTGAAGCTTGAGTTATTACTACTTGCAGATGTTGGCTTATTGGGCTTGCCAAATGCCGGAAAATCAACCTTAATTCGCAGTGTTTCAGCGGCTAAACCTAAAGTAGCTGATTACCCGTTTACTACCTTGGTACCTAACTTAGGTGTGGTGCGTTTAGACTCTCAACGTAGCTTTGTTATTGCTGATATTCCAGGTTTGATCGAAGGCGCTGCTGATGGCGCAGGTTTAGGTACTCAATTTCTTAAGCATTTAGAGCGCTGTCGTATCCTATTGCATGTTGTTGACGTTATGCCTGTTGATGGCTCTGATCCGCTAGAGAATGCTAAAACTATTATTGGTGAACTTGAAACACACTCTTCAGCACTAGCAGGAAAGCCACGCTGGTTAGTCTTCAACAAGGTTGACTTATTACTTGAAGAAGAAGCGAAAGAAATCACTGATCGTATTATAGAAGGCTTAGGCTGGGAAGGTGAAGTTCGCACTATTTCTGCATATAACCGTACGGGCACTGAAGACTTATGCCAAGGTGTTATGAGCTTTATTGAAGCTTTACCTCCAGAGCAAGAAGAAGCGCCTATTGATGGTAAAGAAGTTGAATTTAAGTGGGATACTTACCACGAAGATGCAATGGCTGATTTAGCAGATGATCTTGATGATGATGATTGGGATGAAGATGAATACGATGTTGAAGTTGAGTATCGTAAATAACTTTTTGCTAATAATATAAATAAACCGTTAAAGGTGCACTTGTAGTCAGGCAATTGCACCTTTTTTGTTGTCTGTAATAACGTATAATATTTTCAAATTTAGCAATATGTTCAGATAAATATACCTTATGACTATTCTTTCAATGATAGTGGCGCATGCCAATAACCGTGTTATTGGTAAAGATAATGACATGCCTTGGCACTTACCGGCTGATTTAGCGTATTTCAAAAAAACGACTTTAGGCAAGCCGATTATTATGGGGCGAAAAACTTTTGAGTCTATTGGCCGACCATTACCGGGCCGACAAAATATAGTGATTTCACGTGATAATAACTATCAAGCCGACGGGGTTGATGTTGTTGGCTCTGTTGATGCCGCATTAGCTTTGGTTAGTCACGTTGAAGAAGTCATGGTGATTGGTGGAGGAGCAATTTATCAACATTGCTTAGCCTCAGCACAGCGGCTTTATATTACTCATATAGATGCAGATATCGATGGCGATACATACTTTCCGGAATATGATTTGAATGTTTGGAAGAAGGTTACTAGCCATGTGCAGGCGAGTGATGAAAAAAACCAATATAGCTTAGATTTTTCGGTTTACGAGAAAGCTTAATTAGCCCCTTGCGCTACTATGATACACAAGTAAGCTAAAAGTCAGACTTAAATTTGATATAGCCTATATGAAAAAAGAGCGCTTAAGCGCTCTTTTTTATGTCTTTTGATGACTGGTAAACTAAAGTTTAAACTCTTGTACTGATTGTTGTAATTCATCAGCTAAACGGGCTACTTCACTACTTGATTCAGCTGTTTGTTGTGAGCCTGCAGTGGTTTGTTCTGCAATGGCTACAATAGACTCTAGATTTTCACTTATTTCGTGAGCTACCGCACTTTGTTCTTCAGCGGCTGTCGCTATTTGTGAACTACGATCGTATATATCGTGTACAGCTTCGGTAACTGACTCGAGTGCTTTCTCTGATTCAATGCTTTGTTCAACACATGTTGTTGTTTGCTGTTTACCGGTATCCATTACAGATACGGCTTCTTCAGCACCGGCTTGCAGTACTTCAATCATGTTTTGAATTTCTTGGGTTGACTCTTGCGTTCTGCTCGCTAGTGTTCTTACCTCATCAGCAACAACCGCAAAGCCTCGACCATGTTCACCGGCACGTGCTGCTTCAATCGCGGCGTTTAATGCTAATAAGTTAGTTTGGTCAGCAATGCTTCTAATTACATCCAAAATACTACCAATTGATGCACTATCACTTTGAAGTTTATTAATAACTTGAGATGCTGATTCAACTTCGTTTGCTAGTAGTCTGATGGTACCTAAGTTGTTTTTCGAGATAGTTTTGATGCGTTCAGCTTCATCATCAGCTAACTTAATACCACCTAAAGCATCATTAACGCTAGATAGTACTGTTTGAGATGTTTGGCTCATTTCTGTTGTTGCAGAAGCCGCTTGTTCAACTTGATTGCGTTGCTCTTCTATGGCGGTGGTGCTTTGTGCAGTTACCGCTGACATTTGCTCTGCTGCTGTTGCCAGCTGGGTTGAGCGACTGACAATGCCTTGAATTAAGCTTCTAAGACTATCAATTAATAAATTACAATTACGAGAAAGTTGTGCGAATTCATCATTACCACTTTCATCTAACTTACGAGATAAGTCGCCAGAAGCAACCACATTTAGCATTTCATTCACGCGACGTAATGGGCGTGTAATACTGGTTAATGTGATCCAAGCAATAATTATCGCTAATGCAATAGAGACTAAGGTAATAAGAAAAGTATTGCGTGTGCCATCAGATACTGACTCTTTAACTAAAGCTCCAGTAGTGATTGTTGTACTATTGGCTAAATCAACTTGCTTTTCGAGTATGGCATTAGCGTTGCTGATACCATTTTCTGCTAATGCTAAACTTGCGGTTGCTGCAGCAATAGCATTGAGTTGATTATTTTTATTGGTAAATATTTTTTCACTGCCGGTGATGTAATTTTGTAATGCCTTAAAGCTATCCATAAGTTCGTCAGCAATGTCGGCGACACCTTGATTTTTTAATTCATTCACTACGTCATTAATTGACTTTTCAATATCATTAAATGAATTTTCAATTTCACTGGTGACTAATTCAGCAGATTGTTGATCAGCAATTTCACGGTATTCAAACGATGAACTTACCATGCTATTAAGCAATGTTTCTAAACGTTCAGCTAAATTTACGGCACGTTGTAGTTTAGTGTCAGCAAGGTCATGATCGGCCAGATCTAATAATAAAGTTGCCGTGTCATCTGCTTTTTCTTCAATGAAATCTATTTTCTCAATTAGCGTTAGATGCTGTTCAATGGCAAATTTACGACTACTAATGACACTGTCAATTTCGCTTTCTAAGCTTTCATAAACTGGATCAACTTTGCGTAAATTAGCAATTAAGCTAGCTTCTTCTTGTACGATGCTTTTTAGCTTTTTTAGTTGTGTTCTAAAGTCACTTTTACTTGCATCAAAAGCTGCTTTGTTTTCTGCTAATGGCTCAAGAGTTGTTTGGTAGTAGGCACGAAGTGTTAAGTTGCCAATACCGGTTAGATCGTTAGCTAGCTTGTTACTACCTTTTAGTGTCGGTATCGCAAGCTCGTTCTGCTGTTTTGTAGCATCGCCAATAGTATTTAAACTATTCCATGATATTGCGCTGGTTACAAAGAGTAAAAGTGAAATAATGGTAAAACCACCAATTATTTTCATTGCTACTGTTAATTTCATAGATCCCACCAATATATAAATTAAATCGTTTGTTGATTACATGACTAATAATAGCTTCTATTATTAGTGTGGGTAATCATTAATTATTATCAGACTACTAAGGAATGCAAATAAGTCTTGTTGCTAGTATAACAAGCTGACACACTTTTGAAACCAAAGTCATACGTTATCTTAACTTTTTATGTGACTGTTCGGTAAATAACTTTTTATCATGCCACCTTAATATTGTTAAATGTTGCCCCCAAACGCAACCAGTATCAAGTGCATGTATATTTTTAGGCTGGCAACAGCCCATTAATGCCGCCCAATGGCCAAATATCCACTGAGTCGTTTCGCTAATATGCTTGAATTCGAACCAAGGAGATAATGTTTTAGGTGCATTTTGGGGACTTTCTTTACAACTAAAATCCAAACTTCCATCAGAGTGGCAATACCGCATACGCGTTAACGAGTTGATGGTAAACCTAAAGCGAGCAATTTCATCATCGGCATCTTGCCAATTTATTGGCTGCTCTGCATACATATGATGCAACCAATACTTTGCATCTGAAGACATTAAATGTTGTTGCGCTAGGTCTGCATTTATTACCGCTTGTTGAGGGGTCCATTGCGGTGAGAGCCCCGCGTGACTCATATAGGTTTCTTCGTGAGGTAACTTTTGAATTAATGGTTGCTGAACTAACCAATCCATTAATTGAGCAACATCAGGAGCAGCCAATAATGCCGATAGCTTATCTTGCGCTTTCACTTGTTTGATGCCGTGATATACGGCAAGTAGGTGTAAGTCGTGATTGCCGAGCACGACTTTAGCACTGCTACCTAATGAGCTAATAAAGCGTAATGTTTCAAGTGAATTAGGGCCTCTAGCAACTAAGTCGCCCGCAACATAAAGTTGATCATGTTGACAAGAAAAAGCAACTTGGCTTAGCAGCGCATCTAATTCGCTGTAGCAGCCTTGTATATCACCGACAAAATAAACAGCCATAAATGTTCGTTAGTTTAATATATTGGGTTTTGCTAAGCGAAATACAGGTATATCTACGTCAACTAATTGCTCTGAGTTTACCTGCATTTGATAATGTCCCTGCATATAACCTAATGGCGATTTTAATAGGCAACCACTGGTATAAGTAAAGCTCTCACTAGCTTTGATGAAAGGTTGTTGACCAATAACCCCTTCGCCAGATACCTCACTAGTGTCGCCATTGGCATCAGTGATCAACCAATAGCGATTTAAAAGTTGCACTGTGTTGATGCTGTTATTACTGATTGTAATGGTGTAACTAAAAACAAATTGCTGTTCACCGTCAACAGATTGCTGAGTAATATATTGGCTGACAACTGCTACTGAAATTTCAGTAGCTAGTAGGTGATTTTCATTACTCATCGTTAGCTTCAATTGGGTTGTCGGTGACAAAGTTTGCCAGCATGACAAAGTCAGCTAAGGTTAAATTCTCAGGACGAAGTCCAGGGTCAATGCCTAATTCAGTTAATTGTTCAGCTGAAATTAGCTTTTTAAAGCTATTGCGGATTGTTTTTCGGCGTTGGTTAAAGGCAGCTAAACAAACTTTGTTTAATGAATTAATGTCTTTAACTGGATTTTTAATCGTTTTATGCGGGATCAATCGAACAATAGCTGAATCAACCTTAGGTGCAGGCTTAAAAGCCTCAGGTCCTATTTCCATGACAGGAATAACCTGACATTGATATTGTGTCATGATTGATAAACGGCCATAAGCCTTACAGTTTTCACCTGATGCCATACGTTCCACTACTTCTTTTTGCAGCATAAAGTGCATATCTTTTACTTTGTCTTTAAAAGTCAGTAAATGAAAGATAAGCGGGGTTGAAATGTTATAAGGTAAATTGCCAAAAATACGTAATGGTTTCTCATCACTGGCTAGTTGCCCAAAATCAAACTTTAATGCATCTTCTTCATAGATAGTTAATTTAGGTGCTAAAAATGGGTGATGACGTAATCTATGTGCTAGGTCTCTATCTAGCTCGACTACGCTAAGCTGACCTGCGCGTTCGACTACCGGCTCAGTAAGTGCTCCTAAGCCAGGGCCAATTTCAATTAAATTTTCATTAGGCTCTGGATTGATAGCGTCAACAATATTGCTAATGATGGCGTCATTATGCAGGAAATTTTGTCCAAAACGCTTCTTCGCCTGATGGCCTAAATGGGAGTTTTTACTCATAGTTTTTATTGCTCGAATTAATCTTGTGCTTGATTGTTAGCTAAGGCTATTGCCGCGTTTATGGCTTCATTAAAACTACCAACATCTGCTTTGTCAGTACCGGCTAAGTCTAAGGCGGTACCGTGATCAACCGATGTTCTAATAAAGGGAAGTCCTAAGGTAATGTTGACTGAAGCGCCGAAACCTTTGAATTTAAGTACGGGTAAACCTTGGTCGTGAAACATGCTTAAAATAGCGTCGGCATCATCAAGGTATTTGGCTTGAAAAATAGTATCAGCAGGTAAAGGACCAATAAGGTTCATACCTTCTGCACGTAACTCATCTAAAGCAGGGATCATTACATCAATTTCTTCTCGCCCTAAATGTCCGTCTTCGCCTGCATGTGGATTTATTCCACACACGTAAATTTTGGGCTTAGGAATGCCAAATTTATTGATCAGATCTTGATTTAATATCCGGGTTACTTTTTGCAGTCGTTCATGGGTAATCGCTTTAGATACATAGGCTAAAGGAATATGCGTTGTTACTAGCGCTACTCTTAAGCCTTCTGTTGCTAACATCATCACAACGTCAGAGCAATTGGCTTGATTAGCAAAGTACTCGGTATGACCGCTAAACGCGATACCGGCTTGATTGATTAAGCCTTTATGAACCGGGCCAGTAACTACAGCATCAAACTCACCAGAGATGTTTTTTTCACTGGCAATACGTAAAGTTTCAACGACATAATGGCCATTGTTAGCGTTAAGAACACCTGGCTCGCAAGTGTCTTCTAAGGCTACAGGTAAAACAATTAGTGTGCCTGCTTGGTGTGCGGTAGCTTTATCATCTGGATTGTACAGCTTAATATTGAGCGGTAAATTTAATCGTTTCGCTCTTTCGCTCAATAGCTCAGGAGAGGCAACAGCAACAATCTGCGTAGGCCAATCTTGTTGAGCTATTCGTATCATCAGATCTGGGCCTACACCTGCAGGTTCACCTGGTGTTATAGCAATTCTTGTTAACACTATTCTTTTTCCGTATCGAGTATTTCTATATAGGCTTCATCACGCATTTCTTTGATCCAACGCGCACCTTCCATGCTGAATTTTCGATTGTAAAGTAGCTGATAAACACGGTTTTCATTCATTTGTTCAGTAGCATCTAATGTTCTGCGGCCAGTAAGTTTAGCAATATGCCAGCCAAACGATGTGCGAAATGGCTGATGAATTTCATCAATATCTAAACTGGCTAACGCATCAGCAAACGAAGCTTCATATTTGCTTGGCTCAGACCAACCTAAATCACCACCACGGACAGAGGTAGGACCTTCAGAGTATTCTTTGGCAAGCTCAGCAAAGTCTGCTTCGCCAGCATTAAGTTTTTCAATAAAGCCTTCTAGTAGTGCTTTGGCTTTCGCTTCACTTAATATAATCGAAGGTTTAATTAAGATGTGACTCGCTTTCACTTCTTCCACTTCAACTTTTTGACGACCACGAACATCAACTAACTTTACAATACTAAAGCCTAGCCCTGTACGAATTGGTCCGAAAATACTGCCTTTTTCTTGTCCGTCAACTAACTCAGAAAACAAAGTTGGCATTTCGTTAATAGTTTTCCAGCCTAAATCACCACCTTCAAGCGCATTACCGCCACCTGATGAAGTCATGGCAATATTGGTAAAGTCACTACCGTTATTTAATAGTTCTAGCACTTTTTCCGCGCGAATTTTAGCGGCACTTATATCGCTTTGTTTAGGGTTACTAGGAAACTCAATTAGAATATGTCCTAAACGGTATTCAATATCAGCATTGGTTTGTTCTTTCATGACTGAAAGTAAGTTAGCGATTTCTTGCGGAGAGATGTAAATACGACGACGTAAACTTGCGCGACGAACTTCACCTGAGATCAATTCTTTACGGATATTCTCGCGATACTTTTCGTAGTCTAAACCATCAGATACAAGCATTTGACGGAACTCTTCAAGTGATTGTTTACTGTCCTTTGCCATATTTGCTAAGGTTTCATCAAGCTGAGCATCACTAATTTGCACACCCATACGCTCACCAAGTTGCATAATGATCGCATCATTAATTAACTTTTCAGTAACTTGAGTTCGTAATGCTCTATCTGACGGTAAAGTTTGATTTTTCTTTTTTGCTTGTACAGTAATTGAATGGATAAGATCTTCGATTTCAGATTTTAATACCACACCACTATTAACAACGACAGCTACTCGGTCTAGCTCAACTTCTGCAGCATTCGCCGGGGAAATAGAGCTAAAAATAAACACCGAGCCAAGAAGTAATAATTTCAATGAATTTTTCATGTAACGTAAATTTCTTTTATTAGTTATTGAGGAAGTAAGGGCGTTTATAGCCAAATATACTTGAATTAAACATATCTCCAACACTGTTGGATGATTTGTTGTTATTTATACCATTATATACAAATTGAACGTTAAAACTGCTATCAAATGCATCTCGATTTTCATTTATGTTAAGCGCATCGTCAATCTTTGAATTAATATTACGATGGTAGGTAAAACGAATCCCCCAACAACAGCTACTATATTCGAGACCAGCGTAACTTTCGATACTGCGCTTTCCTTTTAGATCTTGGGTAAATCGACCAACAAACTGCCAACGGCTGGCAATCTTAACATTTGTTGCTAACGACATTTGCTCTAATGACTCTCCTGAGACATCGCGAGTATATCGATGGTTCAATTGAATTGTTTGATTATTTGCAAATAAATAATCTAATGATGTTTGACTTTTATTCGTGACACCTAAATCGGTATTATATTGAATATCAGAGCTAAACTGCCAATTACGACTCAAATGTAGAAAAATATCGGCCGCAAGTGCAGACTTATCAACAACGGTATCTTGTTCACTGCTATTAAAGTTACTTTCGTTAAAATAAACAATGCGACCTAAACTAAAGCGCAACACTTCATTATTTTCTTCGGTTAAAATACGACTTGTTACCCCCCAAGATATTTGATTGGCTTGTGCTATACGGTCAATACCACTAAAGCGGCGGTCACGAAATAAGCCGTTATAGTCATCCTGTAAATTTGTCGTATCATAAATACCAATATTGTTCTGATCTTTTTCGGGAATATAAAGGTATTGCAATTGTGGCTCTAAGGTTTGGCTATAACCCTTATTAAACAGGGTTAAATTTCGATCGAAATTTACGCCACCATGAAAACGTATTTTAGGTAATGTACGGCTAACATTTTTTTCTAACGGACTATCATCATTGATATTTTTTTGATGGTAATTAGTTTGAAGTACTTTGACTTCAGAATTGAGAAACCAAGCAGGGCTTGCTATCGGATATAATAAACCGGCCTCAACATGGTATCTTTGAGCTGTTGGTTGAGTTTTATCAGCGGTGTCAAAACTTGATAATTCTGAATATATGTCAAGAATACCATCAAAATTATCGAGCTTTTGCTGACGGCTTATTTCTATTTGCGGTAATGTTTTATAACTACGCTGGTGATTACCAAGTACTTCGAAATCTTGTAATTTCAACGTAGTTTGCCAATTATCAGCAAAGTAGGAAATTTCGCCTACTTGATAGAGGTAAGAATCATTAGAGTTAAATTGGCTGCTACCTAAATCTACGAGATAGTTATCATCACTAATTGTCGTGTAATCAACGTGGGCTCTAAAGCGCTCTGAAAAAGTACCGATATGCTGAAATCGTGCTAAATAGCGAGAGTCATCATTATTAATGAGCTTTTTATCTTTATTAAGGTACTCAATATCAACTTGTCCAGATTGTAACCCTTCTAAGTATCTAAACTCTGTTATCAGTTGTGTGCCTCTGTCTGACATATAACGAGGAGTTATTGTGGCATCCATATTTTCGGCAATATTGACATAATATGGCGTTTCTATTTCTATACCTGAACTATTAGAAGAGCTAATTGTTGGATATAAAAAGCCAGACTGTCGATCAGTACCTATAGGCATTGTTAAGTAGGGCACATATAAAACCGGTATGTCGAAAAGACTAAAACGGGCATTGTAGGCTTCTAACGATTTCTCATCAGATGAAATGGTAATTTCACTCGCACGCATTTGCCAGTCAGGCACCGGTCCGTAACATGTGGTGAAACTTGAGTCGATAAAACTTAAGGTTTTACCGTTGCCGTTAATATTAATTTTTTCTGCGCTACCATGTCCGGGAGAATCATTAAGTTGATAAGAAGTTGCAGTCAGAGACGTGGTTTTCTGTAATTGGTTAATATTAAGTGAATCAGCAAAAATATCGATGCCTTTATTTTGAAAATGAATATCGCCATTGGCATTAACTGTGGAATTTGTGCGATTAACTGATAATTCGTTAGCTACAACTGATTTATCTTGGTTCAGTAAGGTAACACCGCCTGTGAAATTGGCATATTCACCTTTTTTAATACTCGACGTTGACGATAAAATAGTAAAGTTTTCGTTGGCAGACTTTCCTGTTTTATCGGCAATATTGTCGTAAGTTGGAATTGGGCATAGGCTAACACTATTTGTATTTATTTCAGTATTTTGCGCGTTGCTGGTAAATGTACAAGGCAACAAGAAGACAAGGGATATTTTGTTTAAGGAAAAACGCATTTATGGTCCGGATAATTAACTTTAAAAAATACAAAAGCCTAGATTCAGAGCGGCATTTTACCGCTAAAGGCAATAATAATATAGCAATTTTCATTAGCCTGCTAATTAGTTATACTCAAACAACTTTGAGCAGCAAAATATCGCACTAATTAAATTGACCTTATTAAATGATTTAAGGTGAAAAACTCATGGTGAATAACCAAGTGGATTGTGTCTTTATTTATCTGAAGTGCTAATAAGCTTCATCTTTTTTTAGTTTTAGTGAGTAGTTGGCACTGAATATTTTCGTGGCTTGATAATTATAATCCGTACTACTTGAGAGAAATCACTCATTGAACCTAATAAGAACTAAAGCGTTACACCAGTGGTTAGCTAATCATTTTCCTTTACAAAGCATTAGCTTAGTAGCACTAACAGGTGACGCGGGCTTTCGACGTTATTTTCGTTTTCAATATCAAGAGCAATCCTATATTGGCGTTGATGCACCGGTAAAACTATCAAACAATCACGCTTTTATTAGTGTGCAAAAAGCCTTGCTGCAAGCGGGTATCAAGGTACCAGAAATTATTGCCGCAGATCTCGAGCAAGGTTTTCTTTGTCTGAGTGATTTTGGCGATTGCTTATTGGCAGAGAAACTTTGCCAGGACAATATGGAGCAATATTACCGTGATGCAATAACCGAGCTAACAAAAATGCTGGCTTGTGGCGAACAAACAGTCGCGAGCTTGCCATTATATGATGACGACTTTATCTATACTGAACTCGCAATATTTAATGACTGGTTGTTAGAGCAACATTTAGCTATATATTTGACTGCCGATGAAAAAAGTCGATTGCATGCGTGTTTTGACTTGTTGGTTTCTGCTATTTCTCAGCAACCTAAAGTTTTTATGCATCGCGATTATCATAGCCGAAATATAATGTTACTTAATGATGGAACATTAGGGGTTATTGACTTTCAAGACGCGGTGCAAGGGCCGATAATTTATGATTTAGTGTCACTCCTTCGAGATTGTTATGTTCGATGGCCTAATGAATTATTGGCACCACTGGTCGAAGAATATCGGCAGCAGGTGCAAAATCACCTACCTAGCGAAAATTTTACTCAAGAAAAATGGCAATATTGGTTTGATTTAACCGGTTTACAACGCCATATAAAAGCCAGTGGTATTTTTGCTCGTTTGCATCACAGAGATAATAAGTCGGGATATTTAGCTGATATTCCACTGACCTTGACCTACATCGCAGATGTTAGTCGTCAATATGATAAGCTTAAGTTTCTTCATGATTTAGTCACGGATCGTGTTATGCCGGCACTGCAAAAGTTAAGCTAATGGCTCAACTTTTTTGTGCGCTTCGGTTGTTAGTTAGTCTTTAAGGGGAGTGAGGTATTTTTCATGAAAGCAATGATATTGGCAGCAGGGCGTGGCGAACGTATGCGACCATTAACGGATAGCTGCCCTAAGCCTTTACTAAAGGTTAGAGGTGTTGCGCTTATTGAACATCATATTAGAAACTTAGTGGCAGCAGGCATACGAGATATCGTGATTAACCATGCTTGGCTTGGTGAGCAATTAATTGCTCATTTGGGCCGTGGTGAACGTTTTGATGCGAATATTAGCTACAGTGAAGAAGTTGTAGCCTTAGAAACGGCAGGTGGAATTATTAAGGCTTTACCGTTGCTAGCTGAGCAAGATGATGAAGTGTTTTTGGTGATTAATGGTGATATTTATTGTGACTTACAATTTGCACATTTACCCGTATTAGCACCAGAGTATAGTGCACATTTAATGCTAGTAACGAATCCAGAGCATAACCCTAATGGCGATTTTCAACTTGAAAATGGCGTACTTGTGAACCCTAAGGGTAATAAACAAAATACCTATACTTTTAGTGGTATTGCGCTGTATCGAAAAAGTTTTTTTAAGCAATTTTTTAAGCAACATAGTGCAACTAAATACGACAATGTTATGTCGCAAGAGGCAGTTAAGCCACTCGCGCCAATGTTAAGGGCTGCAGCCGATCAGCAACAAGTCTCTGCGAATGTTATGCACTCGGATTGGACTGATGTTGGCACACCAGAACGTTTAGCTAAGCTAAATACTATTTAAACCGTTTTACAGTTAATTAATTATCGAGTTTTAACATGCGAATTTGGGGTAAAGTTTTAGGTTTCTTATTTGGTTTTATGCTGAGTAAGAATATTATTGGTGCATTGTTAGGTGCATGGATTGGTCATCGTTTTGATAAAGGTATCGGGTTAGACTTTAGCAGCTTAGGTGGCGCAAAAAGTGAAACTGATCGCCAAGCGGCATTCTTCTATAGTACCTTTTCGGTGATGGGCTATATTGCCAAAGCAAATGGGCAGGTTACCCAACACGAAATAGCTTTTGCTACTGCTTATATGGATAAGTTAGGCCTTAGAGGTGAACTTCGCCAACAAGCCCAAGAAGCATTTAGAGATGGTAAAACTACAGGGTTTCCACTCGCTGAACGGTTAGCTAAATTGAAATCAGCAGTGGCCAATCGACAAGACCTGTTACTGTTGTTTTTAGAAATTCAAATACAGGTCGCTTTTGCTGACGGAAATCTTGATAAAGATGAACGTGAAGCTTTGCATCAAATTGCTAATGGTCTTGGTTATTCTGCAAAAGAGTTAGATAAATTATTGGAAATGATTATCGCTGGCGCCAATTTTCATCAGCATGGACAAGCTGGTGGCAATAATAGCTTCGCACAATCAGGACAACAACTCGCTAATGCTTATAAAGTATTGGGTGTTACTGAGCAAGATTCAGCCAGTGATATTAAAAAAGCTTATCGCAAACTGATGTCACAACATCATCCCGACAAATTGGTTGCCAAAGGTTTACCGCCTGAAATGATGGAAATGGCCAAGCAAAAAGCGCAAGACATTCAGGCGGCTTATGAACTGATCTCAGCGCAAAACAAATAATTCTATCTATTAAGCAAATATTGTTATAACGACTTGCGTAGCCATTTAAATTTAATGTATTTGGTTTAAATGGCACTTTGCTAGTATTTCAATTTCATGAATGAATGAATGAATTTTAACGGGTCACTTATAGCACTTTTATTTTGCCACAGTTATTAAGGAATAGGGTGCTCAACAAAGTAGCTTTTGGCTAACTCTACAAAAGTCTTAACTCTGGTTGATAACTCATATCTATGTGGATACATCGCAGAAATCTGTAAATTATTAAGCGCGTACTGAGGTAAAACTTCAATAAGACTTTTATTTTGCAGATAGCGTGCTACAGAATAGCTGGGGGCTTGAATTATGCCTTGTCCTTCAGCCGCCGCTTCATTAAGTAACTTGCCACTATTTGAACTCCAAGCCCAATTATATTTTACTAACTTGCGAACACCGTCTTCTATAAAAAGCCATTGCTCTTTTCGTAAGCTATGGGCAAAAAATAGCAACTGGTGTTGATGTAAGTCAGCTAGGCAAGAAGGTGAACCAAATTGCTCTAGGTAATCTGGACTTGCCCACAAAGATAAGCGAGATTGACAAACTTTCTGTGCTATATAACTTGCACTAGTTAAGCTTGGGGCTACCCTAAATGCCAAATCAGTTTTATCATCGAATAAATCAATAGGGGCATTATCCATACGTATATTGAGTTTTACTTGTGGATATTTTGCTCGATAAAGTGCGATAAGAGGGGCTAAGTACTGTCCGCCAAACTCAGCAGTTGTTGAGATATTTAATTCGCCACTAGGATCACTTTTAAACTGAGTCATTTGGTCATCAATTAATGCCAGTTTTTTAAGAATAGGCTTAACGTGATTGCGGTATTGCATCCCTGCTTCTGTTAAAAAAACCTTACGGGTATTACGTTTAAGTAATAAGCAACCCAGCTCTTGTTCAAGTTGTTTAACATACCGGCTAACCATAGTTGCCGATATATTCATTTCTTTCGCTGCTTGAGAAAAGTTTAGATAGTCTGCGGTGAAACAAAAGGCTTTCATTGCTTCAATTTTATTCATAAACCTTGTTCTTTATAAACTATATGTAAATACACTATAAACTTTTAGTCACTTCCAAACAAAACTTAATCAAGGCAATATAAAATCACATTTACGCTTTATTAACGAAAAACTGATGACTCCTTTCAAACGCATATCACTATTAACAATATCTATGTCATTCGCATTGCCCGTTTTTGCGCAAACTTTTGCTTTAAAAAATATCAATATTGTTGATGTCGAAGGATTAAAAATTGATAATAATCAGACTGTTGTAATCGAGAATGACAGCATTAAATCTATTACAGCGACAAATAAACAACGATTAAGCAAAGATGTAGTTGTACTTGATATGACTGACAAATATCTTATCCCTGGTTTAATTGATACCCATGTTCATCATGCAACATCTCCTGATAGTGGCGATAACGATCAAGTTACGCGTATGCGACTACGCAAGCTTTTACAAGGTGGTGTGACTTCAGTAAGAGATATGGGGGGAGATACTCGGGCTTTATATTCATTAAAACGTCGAGCGGATAATGATGTTATTCAATCACCTGATATTTATTACTCTGTGATTATTGGTGGCGATGAATTTTTTTCAGATCCGCGTACCGTTGAATCAGCTAAAGGGGAAATTCCAGGGCAAGTAAATTGGATGAGAGCGGTTGATGAGGATAGCCCGTTTGATGAAATTATGCTCAAAGCATCAGGTGCAGGTGCCACCGGCATTAAAATCTACGCTAAAGTGCCAGCTAATGTTATTCCAAAATTAGCAGCCGCAGCGAAAAAGCATGGTTTAAAAGTTTGGTCGCATGCTTTTGTAGGCCCTGCAAGACCACAGCAGTTGGTTAATGCCGGTGTTGAAACTATCTCTCATGCTCCAGATCTTTCAGCTCATGTTGTTGACAATTTCTATCAATTACGCCGAGAAAATAAACACATCACAGAAAAACAAAAAGCAGAATCATTTCAGCTAGATAGCTATCAAAATTTATTTGATGATATGAAAAAAAATCAAACCATTTTAGATGCTACTTTAACTGTTTTTGAAAAACAAAAAGTTGCTCGTGGTGAAAGGGGAGAGTTGATGTATCAATGGGGTAAAACCTTTACTCGTATGGCTCATGCTAATGGTATTAAAATTTCGGCGGGCACCGATGGCACCAGTGACTATTACCAATCAGCTTATCCTTTAGTGCAACATGAAATGCAATTATTAGTTAATGATGTTGGCATGACACCACTTGAAGCAATTCAAGCAGCAACCATTAATAGCGCTAAAGTGATTGGCATTGAGCAAAGCCATGGTGCTATTCGTGCGGGCAAAGTGGCTAATTTAGTCATCCTTAATGATAACCCAAGTGAAAATATTGAAAACGTTACCGATATTGCTCATGTAATTAAAAATGGTCAATTTGTTCATATAGGTGATGATAAAAGCTTACCTTTTGTAAGTGCAAAAAAAGCCGGTGGTATGCTCTGGATGTCAGGGCAAATAGGCAACTTTCCTAGTACTAAAACCTTAGTAGGTTCTGATGTGAGCAGCCAAATGCAACAAGCGATGAAGAACATCGGTAGTGTTTTACAAAGCTATGACCTCAATTATCGAGATATAGCGAAATGTACGCTGATGTTGGCTGATATTAATGACTGGCAAGCGGCCAATAACGCCTACCTACCTTTTTTTGAAACTCCACCTGCACGTAGTGCTTATGCAGCCGCGGGTTTAGCGTTAAATGCAAAAGTTGAAGTTGAGTGTATTGCTGAGCTTTAGTTGTCAAGCAACTTTCAGTCATTAGGAACAAATTAAGGATTTATTATGGACAAGCGGCAATTTTTGAAATTAAGCACAGGTGTTTCTTTAGGCTTTATATTGCCCAATGGCGTGAATGCAGCAAATACTTTGCCAGTATTAAAAAGCGATATGCGTTGGCTACCTTATAGCAACAGTGTTGTTATTGATGGATTAAGCGCAGCATTTGATTATGGCATTGAAAGCTTTGACAACAATGTTCTAGCCATATTCAAACAATCAGGTATTAGCGCATTAAATGCAACAATACCTTCACCGGGTGATGACCACGCTACAACGTTATCTAAAATAGAATCGACACTTGCCTTGATTAAACGCTATCCCAGTCATTTTCGTTTAGTGACTAAAGCGAGCGATGTGCTATTAGCAAAAGAGCAACAGCAAATAGGCATTATCATGGGCTTTCAGTCCACAGAAATGTTTGCTGATGATCTTAACCAGATAGATTTCTTTGCAAGGAATGGCGTACGTTATATGCAGTTGAGCTATAACGGAGCATCGCAGTTTGGCAGTGGAGGTTTAGTAAAAAATGATAAAGGGTTGACAGTTTTAGGGCAAGAAGCTTTAAAACGTATGGAAAAGAATAAGGTGCTAATTGACCTTTCGCATGCTGGACAAAAAACAGTAGCGCAAGCAATAAAAGAGTCTACTCGACCGCTGACAATTTCTCATACCGGGTGTAACGGTGTTTATCGTCATCCCCGAAATAATGATGACGCGGAATTAAAAGCAGTAGCAGATAAAGGTGGTGTTGTTGGAATATATTTAATGCCATTTTTAGAAGGCGGTGATAGCGAGCTAAAAGCTGAAGCGTTATTACGGCATATTGACTACGCCGTTAACCTCTGTGGTGAAGATCACATTTCTATTGGTAGTGACCAAGGGGTTGTGCCCGTTAACGATGGCCCCGCATATCGAGAAGCCATTCGACAAGAAGTGAAGCGCCGAATTGCTGCAGGTATTTCGGCACCAGGAGAAACCCCTAATCGTCCACCCTTTATCGCTGAACTTAACTCTGAAAAGCGTATGGAGTTAATTGCTTGGCACTTATCAAAGCGCGGCTATCGGGGCAGCCAAATAGAAAAAATTCTTGGTTTAAACTTATTACAGCTTTATAGAGCGGTTTGGTAAATGAGTATTTGATATGGTGGCTGCTTTAAATACCTAAGCATTATTCACCTTAAGATCAGTGTTAATGTTAATAATAGTTAATTGCGTTCAAAAGACATTTTAATGTGTTAAATGACTTGTAACTCATCTTGCAAGATGAGTTACAAGTCGCGTACACTAATGCCGATTTTGATTCATTCACTCATTGGATAGCAGAAATGTATATATCAGTAACTAACAGGCGACTTATCGCAATATGGCTCAGTGCTATATTGTTAGTCATGTCTGTGGCTGTTTCTGCGCACAGTGTTGAACATTTCGATGAAGGTGCTAAAACGCACTGTACTTTGTGCTTTCACCAGCATCAACTTGATCAAGTACTACCGCAGCAAGATGCCAATCCTGAACTTATTGTCCAGCAGTATGATGCAACGCTTACTGTTCAATCGACATTAGCACTTATTCATAGTGTTACTTACCTTAGTCGCGCCCCCCCAGTTTCTCTTTAATAGATATTAATTAACAATTTGTAACTTTACGCATCCAATTCTCTTGTTTGTTTTTGGAATGCGCACTTATATTCAATTTATTTTAGAGATTTATTACATGAACAACTTTCATTTTTTTCCTAATCGCTTGTCTGCAAAAGTAAGCGCGGCCTTAGCTATTACTGCTTTAGTTCCAATGCTGTCACAGGCACAAAATTCAATGCCTACGCTTTCAAATCCTAATGTTAGTGTTATTTTAGATGGCTATTATCAAAGTGAAGATCGTTTAATGACCGAACGAGCTGAAGGCTTTGGTTTAGGTGAAACCGAACTTGCATTAAGTGCCAATATCGATGATATGTTTTACGGTAAGTTTACGAGTGTGTTCGAGTCGCATGATGGCGAAAGCGAAGTTCATCTTGAAGAAGCGTTTATACAAACCATGGCATTACCTAATGGTTTTACCGTTCGTGGCGGACGATTTTTATCAGATATTGGTTATTTAAATAATCAGCATTCTCACACAGACTCATTTACCAGCAGACCGAGTGCTTACCGAGCTTTTTTAGGCGGGCATTACTTTGATGATGGTTTACGTGTTAGCTATATTGCACCAACAGATACTTATTGGTTGATGGGAGCGGAGGTTTTTTCTGGTGACAGCTTACGCGCTGCAGATGAACATGGCGAACGAGACTTTGATAGCACTGGTGTTTATACTGCCTTTACTAAAATAGGTGGTGATATTGGCGTTGAGAGCTCATGGCAGTTAGGTTTTAGCTATTTACGTAATGAAAATGGTCAGCTTACAGCTGAAGATCATGATGAAGATGAGCATGAAGAAGAAGAGCATGCAGAAGATGAACATGATCATGCGCACTCAGCTAGCTATACAGGTAAAAATACTTATGCAGCCGACTTTGTATTTAAATGGGCGCCTAATGGTAACTACAAATACCAACATTTAACTTTAAGTGCGGAATATTTTAGAGTCAGTGATTTTATGCTTCCTGAACTTCATGACGAACATGAAGAAGAGCACGAACATGAAGAAGAGCATCATGATGAAGGGCACGCGAAAGATTATCATGAAGCTTGGTATGTGAGTGGTGTTTATCAGTTTTCACCAAACTGGTCGGCAGGCTTACGTTATGGTGAACTAGACAGCCAATTGCAACATGAAGAGCACTTTGATCAACAAGAACTGAAAGAAACTGAGCTGAGTTTAGCTTGGCATAATAGTCATTTTTCTACTGTACGTTTAGAATTTAGCCATCAAAGTAACGTTGGTTTTGAGCAAGCAGAAAATGACAATGTTATTACTCTACAATACGTTATGTCTCTGGGGGCTCACGGTGCGCATCAATTTTAAGCTTATAATAAGTGGCGTACTTTTTACGCTAAGTAGTAATGCATTTGCACAATTCAATATATTTACTTGTGAACCCGAGTATGCAGCATTAGCAAAAGAACTTGCACCTGATGCGCGAATATATTCGGCCACAACAGCAATGCAAGATCCGCATCAAGTACAAGCTCGCCCCAGTTTGATCGCTAAAATGCGCCAAGCTGATCTAGTGGTTTGTGCTGGTGCAGAGTTAGAGGTTGGCTGGTTACCTATGCTGCAAATGAAAGCGGCTAATGCAAAAGTGCGAAATACCGACTTAGGTTTGTTTTTTGCTGCCGATCATGTTGAAACATTGGATAAAATGAGCAATGTTGATCGCAGCATGGGCGACGTGCATAGCCAAGGTAATCCGCATTTGCATTTTTCGCCACCGCGCATATTGGCCATTGCGAAAGCGCTTACTGAAAAGTTAATTCAGCTTGATAGTGACAATAGTCGTGATTATCAGCAGCAACTTGAACGCTTTAGCAGTCGTTGGACATTAGCCAGTGCTAAATGGCAAGAAGCCGCCAGTAAACTATCGGGCATGAAAGTGATTGCTTACCATTCAAGTTTTCGTTATTTATTCGACTTTTCGGGTATTGAGCAAGTGGCAGATTTAGAGCCTAAGCCGGGCTTACCACCAACGAGTGGACACCTTGCTGGCTTATTAAAACAAGCTAATAATAGTGATATTACCGCTATCGTTATTGCTTCTTATCAAGATAAACGTGGTGCAAATTGGTTAGCCGAAAAGTCTAATCTTCCCGTGATTGTTTTACCACTTTCTGTTGGTGGTAATGAGCAAAGTAATGACTTATTTAGCTTATATGACAATGTGTTTGATTTGTTATCGCAAGAGTACAGTGCGAAAAAGCTATGAGTATTGTGATAGGTAACTAACCATGGATTATGAACTACTTACTATTTTGCTACCGGCATTTGCTGCTGGAATTTTAGTACTGTCAACGCATGTCGTATTGGGTAAACAAGTACTAAAACGTGGCATTATTTTCATCGATCTAGCCATTGCACAAATTGCGGCTTTAGGTGCCATGGTGGTTCATATGGATCACGACATTGCTGAACTTGCCTATGCTCATGTTTGGATGCCAGCCTTATTTGCTTTAGCAGGTGCAGGTATTATTGCTTGGCTAGCTAAGCATATGGCTGAAGAGTTAGAAGCGATGATAGGTTGCTTTTACGTGCTATCGGCGGTTACAGCGATGTTGTTGTTATCCAATGATCCGCATGGTGCTGAACTACTGAAGCAATTGATGTCAGGGCAAATTCTTTGGGTAAGTTGGCAGCAGTTGTTGCTACCTGCATGCGTTTATAGCGCAATTTTGGCGTTGATCTTTGTTAAGCCGAAAATACTAAATGGTGCGGCCTTTTATCTCTTGTTTGCATTGGTGATCACACTGTCAGTTGAACTGGTGGGTGTGTATCTTGTTTTTAGTAGTTTAATTTTACCTGCACTAGCTATTAACAAGCTCAAAGGTAAATATACATTACTTTGGGCATATGCCGTGGGGTTGATTGGCTACTTACTGGGCTTGTATTTATCTGCCAGCCTCGACCTACCAAGTGGTGCAGCGATTGTTGCCACACTAGCGTTAAGTGCTATTTTGTTTAGGTTAGTCAGTAAAAAACGCGTGGTAAGCTAAACTATTTAGAGCTGTTGTAGTGCATAATTACCGTTAAGACCAGTGATATGGTTAAAGAATAAAAGGAGCAGTTATTGCTCCTTTTTTAATGCTTGTTTTAAGGTTATTTTTATCTGTTTTTGTCGAAAGCTGTTTTTAAGTTGTGGGTAACGATATAGCAAAACTTGTCAGTATTATGGTGCTGCGCTCAAGCACCGATCAGATGACTTTTTGCTTAAACAGCTTTTTACCCTCTTCTAATAAATGTTGTACAGCAGGGTGTTTTACTTTACGTTCAGGGGTAATTAAATAGTAGTGCTCGGTAATATCTTTGGTGCTCTTAATTAATTTAACGCCAAATTGTTCAATAATATGTTGCTCAATAATCGTTGGCGCGCAAAACACACCATAGCCTGCTTGGCCAAAATATGTCGCTAATACTGAGTCATCAAATTCGCCAATAATTAACGGTGAAATGTTAATTTGTTCGAACCACGAATGAACGCTCAAGTGCTGATTAGAGCCTTCACCAGCGGTAAAGAAAGGTTTATTATCTAATGACTGAGGAAAGTTGTCCCGTAATTTATCAGCTAAGTCTTGATGAGCAAAAAAGCTTAAGCCACATTTACCGATCAAGTGACTATAAGCCTTTAAAGGTGAGCCTACAGGCAATGGAGTATCACTTAATACCGCATCCAATTTGTTAGTGGCTAGCTCTCCTAATAGCACTTCTAAGTTAGTTTCTTTACAAACGAGTTTAATAGAGTTGTCCATCGCATAAATTGTTTTCAAAAAATTAAATGAAAACACTTTAGCGATAACATCGGTAACTCCGATTGAAAACCTGAAGGCAAAGTTAGTGGAATGATTTTTCAGAGAATGTAGTAATTCATCACCTAAGTTAAAGATCTCTTGGGCATAACTCAGTGTGATATGCCCCATATCATTGAGTACCAACCTTTTGCCTTTTCGTTCGAATAAACTATAGCCGAGCTGGCTCTCTAATAAGCTGAGCTGCGCACTTAATGTTTGTGGCGTAATGTGCATATTTTTAGAGGCTTTCGCTATGCTGCCATGTGTAGCGATAGCATGGAAATATTGTAAATGATGATAATTTAGCTTAGCCATTGTTACCCCCTAATTTAGGTTTTTTTGACATTGTTATAAGCCAACGGTAATAATTATTATCAACTTAAAGTTGCTAATAAGGCAAATTTATACGACTTTTATTGTTTTTTTAGTTTGGCTATAACTTCTTGTATGCGTTTAAGGAGGTTGCTATGTCGGAAAATAAACTCATCAAACAATGGAAGCAATTTATACAAACTGATGCCAGTTCAGGTATTATTTTGGTGCTTGCTGCCGTATTTGCCTTGCTCATGGCCAATAGCTATTTTAGTACTAGCTATAATGCATTTTTAGAGTTTCCAGTCAGTATTACATTAGGTCAGTTTGAAATTAATAAACCATTGGTACTGTGGGTTAATGATGGCCTAATGGCATTGTTTTTTTTCGTGGTCGGTCTAGAAATCAAACGAGAATTGCTTCATGGCCAGCTTTCTCAGCCAAATCAGGTGGTGTTACCTTTCTTAGCAGCGATGGGCGGAATCGCTTTTCCCGCCCTAATTTATGCTGCTTTTAATTACCAAGATGCCATAGCAATGAATGGCTGGGCGATCCCTTCAGCAACTGATATTGCTTTTGCTCTGGGTACTTTTATTTTATTTGGAAAATATCTCCCACCTAGTCTGAAGTTATTTTTGTTATCGGTGGCTATTATCGATGATATTGGTGCGGTGATCATCATTGCTATTTTCTACTCGCAGGAATTGGCGACAAACTCACTAATTGTTGCTTCCATCGGTCTTGTCGTTCTGTTTATTTTTAACCGTTTAGAACTGGAAAATAAAACGCCCTTTATTTTGGTCTCGATTATTGTTTGGGCTGCGGTATTAAAGTCAGGTGTTCATGCCACTTTAGCTGGTTTTGCTGTTGCTTGGTTTATCCCTATTGCACGTGACAAATCACGTTCCATGTCATACCAAATTGAGCATAGCTTACATCCTTGGATTGCCTTCTTTGTGTTACCACTATTTGCTTTTGCAAACGCCGGTGTTGGCTTAACTAATGTGACAATGGATGAGCTAATTACACCAATTTCAGTGGGTATCATTGGCGGTTTATTTATTGGCAAGCAGCTCGGTATTTTTATTACTTGTTTTATCGCTGTGAAATTAAAGCTTTGCCAATTACCTAAAGATGCAACATGGATACAGCTGTATGGCGTGTGTTTATTGTGTGGTGTTGGTTTCACCATGAGTTTATTTATTGGTTCTTTAGCGTTTGAAGAGCAAGGACTTGCTTATCAGACACAGGTTAAAGTTGGTGTGTTATTTGGCTCGTTTATTTCAGCAGTATCCGGTGCTTACTTATTACATAAGTCATCAAAAAAATTAATTAACCGTATAGGAGATAATCATGAAAAGTTTGAAAAATCTAATGCATAAAATGATCCTTGTAGGACTCCTACTAACATCAGTGCAAGTATTCGCTGATTTTAAAGCTGATATCATTGCATCTTGTAGTGCCTATCAGTCAGGGCATGATAAAAGTGAAATTAACGCATGTAAGTTATATATCGATGGTTTTATAGACTCATCGCTACTAACAGAAGATGCGGTTATCCAGCCAAAGGCTATGATTGAAAGCCAAGCAAGTGAGCAAAGTGCCTATTTAAAAAGGGCTTATCAAACACGGGTTAGTGATTTGGCATTTTTAAGTAACCATAAAGATTATCAGTTTTGTATTCCTCGTGAATATGACCGAAAAGTTGTGGTGTCCGTTATCGCAAAATCTATGGATATTAAACAATTAGCTGATAAGTCTTTAAAAGAAGTGCTATTCGAAACGCTTATTGCTGACTTTCCTTGTGCTAAATAAAACGCTTGGTTTTAGGGGAGTTTTGTTTTAACGATTTAGCGCAATTACGTTGAATAATGACTTAAAGCTTGTTTAATAGGTACCCCGTTATGTTTAGTTTAATTGATGGTAATCAAGCTAAGTTGATTTGACCAAAGTCTAGCTTGTATTGAAAAAAACGTCATAGTATAAATTTAGACTAAACTCATTAATATTAATGAGTATGTTGGGGCTATCTTATGACATTTTTAAGAAATTATACCATTCAAAGACGTTTTTTCATTCTGTTAACATTAGTGTTAGTTGGGTTTGTCATCTTAAGTTGGGTGAGTTTAACACAGGCACATAAGTCGCTATTACAGCAAAAGCATAGTGCTAATCAGCAGGTGGTAGAGGTTGCATTTAGCGTTGTAGAGCACTTTTATCAGCAGCAAGTCAGTGGTGCATTGAGCCAAGATGAAGCCCAAAACAATGCTATCGCGGTGATTAAATCACTTAAATATGATCAAGGAAATTACTTTTGGATAAATGATTTTAGTCCGACGATGTTAATGCACCCGGTTAAGCCTGCACTTGAGGGGCAAAATGTTGGCGGTATTAAAGACCCTGATGGCACCGCACTGTTTATTGATATGTTAAATATTGTGGAAAAAAATGGTGAAGGTTTTGTTCCATATAAGTGGCCTAAACCTGGCGTTGATAATCCGGTTGATAAAATCTCTTTCGTTAAAGGTTTTACACCTTGGCAGTGGATTATCGGTTCTGGCACATACATTGATGATATTGACGATATTTTTGCCACACAAAGAAATACCCTAATTGCCTTTGCGTTGATTTTAATTATCTTGATCACTTTACTCGGTTATTTTATTGGCAAGAGTATTATTATTCCAACGCACGATGCATCTAATTTAATGAAAGATATTGCCCAAGGGGAAGGTGATTTAACACGTTCTCTGGATAATAAGGCTCGTGATGAAGTTTCTCGATTAGCGCACTATTTTAATCAATTTACTAAGAAAATGCGTGACTCCCTAAAAGAGGTCGCTGAGAACTCAGAAGTAGTTTTAAATCATGCTCAATCAGTAGCCGACTCCAGTGAAAGTGCGCAGATATTGACACAAAACCAAAATGATATTATCAGCCAAGTTGCTACGGCAATGGAGCAAATGACCTCGCAAATTCGAGATGTTAGTAACAATGCTAAAGCTGCTGAAACTGCAGCAAATGATGCTAGAAATAATACTTCACAGGGTAAAGATATTATTTCAAATACCATTATTCAAATGGATTCTTTATCTACTAATATCGACAGCGTTTCCCAAGTTGTTGCTAGTTTAGCGGATGAAAGTAACAATATTGGTTCAGTACTTGATGTTATTCGTGGTATTGCTGAACAAACTAACTTATTGGCGCTAAATGCTGCGATAGAGGCAGCCAGAGCAGGTGAACAAGGCCGCGGCTTTGCTGTTGTTGCTGACGAAGTAAGAACGCTTGCTAACAGAACTGAGCAAAGCACCAATGAAATTCAGCAAATGATACAAAAACTACAAGCGGGCGCACAAAAGGCAGTAGATGCGGTAAAAGTTAGCCAAGAAATTTCAAGCCAAACAGCAGAGCAAACAAGTGAAGCCGATAACGCTTTATCTGAAATTGATAAATTAATGGCGCTAATCTCTGATATGAATACGCAGATAGCACGAGCGACTGAGCAACAAACCCAAGCCGCGGATGAGGTTAACTTACGTATTAATGATTTAGCGAATATGGCCGATGAATCGTTATCAACATCCGATAACCTTACCGGAGCAAGCTTAGAGTTAAAATCAAGTAGCCATAACATGTCAAAAATTGTGAGCAGCTTTAAAATTTAATTTATCGCTCAAACTATTAAGGCAAAGACTCGAGGTATTAGCCGAGTTGTTAAGATAAATAGTGAATTGTAATCGCCTTATATGCTCTGATTTGTAAAGGTTTTATTCTATTGTAAAAGGTTATTATTTTTCGATAACCAGTTAACTATTTAAGTAATAAGCCACTTTATTTAGTGGCTTTTTTTATGGATAGTTTTCGCTAGAATTTTGCCGATATATTCTCTAGTCATGCTACTTCAATTTGCAGTATTTCAGCTGAAGAAAAACGATTCAGACCAGCTATTGCTTTAGAAGCATAGTTATTGACTTGTCGAAAGTAATAACACGGCTTAAATTTTTTGCTCAAATCTTTCGGGAGCCGCAAAAAAAAACAACAATTCCTGTCTTTATTGGAGACGATAAACCTTATTAAAAATGCGCTTTAAACGAGTCGGCATTTAATAACGTTAAAACACACCTTGAAGGCTTATCTAGATATATTATTTATTGTGAAAATACTTACGGTTTTTAATCGCGACTGCGTAGCTAATATATTCTTTAAGTTCAAGGTAACGTTACTGCAATAACTCATAGCAGGAAGTTACGATGACAGAGCAAATAAAGATAAAACATGAAGAAGTCAATGTAGGCAATGGAACGGTTACCGAAAGTGAAACGCTAGTTCACACTACAGGGCATGTTAAGTCACTGATTGATAATGCCTTGACCGGTATTGTTAATTTTATTAGCAAGCCTTGGTACAAAATACTATCTGTTTTAACACTATGTAATAAGTTTACGGTGCTTGTCTTAAGCGTTTTTTTTGCTGCTGGTTATTTACCAGCCATCAAGCTATTGGGTAACTCACAAACACTTTATCAATTGCTCGATGTGTCATTATTTCAGGTGATGGTGCTGACGGTGATAGCGCTTTATTCACTCGGTGTTAAACGAATATTGAGTAAGCTTGCTTTAATAGTTTTAATCTTAATCGTGCTGTATCAGTTAAATGAAATGCGAGAAATGATGGCAAATTTTCTCGGAGGTAATAACTCTCAATTCACTAATGATTCGATAAATATATCTTTTAAGTCAATGCGTTATGGCTTATATCTTTGGTTGGGTAGTTTCATGTGTTTGGTGTTACTGTCAGTATTGCCAATGTATCAAAGTAACAAAAAATTATGGCCAGCTTTGGTTGATATAGTTAACACAAAGCCTACTCACACCCTAGATGTAAAAGCTTTCACGGGTAAAGTTAATGCTAATGTGCAATTAGTTGTACAAAAAGCTAATAACTCGATTGAGCAAATAAGTACTGATGGCAATAAAGTGCAATTGGACAACTTACGAAGCTTAAGCAACAAGAAAAAAGCGTTGATGGTTACTAGTACCGTGATAATTTTTCTTGTTGTCGCCATTTTTTTCTCAGGTAACTCTGCGCCCTCTGCTCGTGATGTTGAAAAAATTATTGCTGCAGAAATGCAGGATGAAAGTGGCTTTTTGAGTACCGAATTATCAGCAATTAACCTTAAAGACTGTGAAGAAGTTTCAGGCAGAGAGTTGCCGACTTTTACTTGTACTGTTGAAGGTGTTATCACGGCGGATTTGGGAGCATTACGCTCAGTGCTTGGCGGCAACGCTAAAAAAAGCGAAACGTTCAGTCTTGAATATATATTCGTTAAAGGTGAAAGCGGTTGGTATGGGCATTAATATTGATGTGCAAAGTATCCACATAAAAAAAGTATCTATATAAAATAAAAGTAGTCAATACGCTTTAAATTGCTCATTAATGTACTGTTAATTACTGCTGCTTATGCTTACGGGGTGTGATGTCTAGCGGTGAAGGCGAGTTTTAGTGAGTAAGTTAATGTTCGACTTATTGGCATTTACTTTTGAACCAAAGCAAGCAGCGAATAAATGTTAATAGCAAAAATCTTGTCGTAATTAATGAAAAAGGAGTCGCAGTTGTCAGATTATACTGAGTTTGAAGAAGAGGTATTAGCACGCTCGAAAAGAATACTCTTTAATGGTGATGCGCCTTTTGTTGGGCTATCAACCCCTGATGAGCAATTAAACCGTGGTTATTTTTCCATTATGTTTAACGCCATAATGCATAAAATAATTTCTTATAAGCGAGGGGCTTTTTTATCTTATGAACAATACACAGCGTACTTTGAACAAGATATTCATGAGGTCGTTATTGCTAGCAAACGTCATTTTTACTGCCAAGAAGAATTAGTGCTAGTTGTGGGCAAAGAACAATATCAGGGAGTTATACGTGACACGCTAATACCCTGTGATAAGAGATTGATTAATAATGACATTATTTTAATGAAAGCCTATCTAGCAAAAAAAGCATTAACGTTTTCTCAAGGAAAATAATATTACGGTATATAAGTTTTATTACGTAGCTTATGTTAAGTTACTGCGTTTAATAATATGCCCGCCTACTACTTTTTAATATTTAAATTCAAGGAATTGAAGACAACATGATAAGATTTGATAGCTCTATAATGGTACTACTCTCTTTGCTTTTAGTCGCGTGTGGTGGTAACTAGGAAGGAGCTTCAGGTTGAGCAACTACTCAAGCACCGGTCAAAAGTTTTACATATCGCCTTTTAGCCTTATTTATACATAGGGTATGGGTTGTTTACTGAATTTTAGGCACAAAAAAAGGCGCTACAAGGCGTCTTTAATCGTTTAAATGGTGGCTCTGTCTGACTTGGTTTGGGTTTGTATTTATTTTTGTGTTGCTGCTGAGTGTTTCTTTTGTACTACTTGTGGTCCTACTAAGTGGGATTTTCATAAATTATTTTTAATATAAATAGTATTCGCACTTAGTAAAATTAATTAAAAGCCTAGAAGGGGAATGCAAAGATAAGCACCGTGTTAAATTATTACATCATCAAGCAAAGTTTGTAGTGCGGTCATATCTAAACCATTTTGCAGTAGCCCATCAACTAAGATTTTTGTTCCATCGTCATTTTTCTTCCCTATGCTATCAAATATGCTGCGCGACATGGCGAGTATACTTTTAAAGGCGGGTTCTTTTAATAATCTATAACAGGCATTTTTTTGAGGATCATTTTCACAATTCACATCAATAAATAAATCAAGGTCGCTCTTTAATTTGAGTAATAGTTCCCTAGTAACCCTTCTCAAATTAGCTAGTTCTTTTTCAATAGGCTTACTTTGATTGTTGAGTAGTATAAGACGATTGTGGCTTTGTAAAATACTATTTCTAACTTCCCAATAATATTGACTTAAATTGCTCTGGTAGTCTTCTAAGTATGCGGCTTTAAATAGCGCAACTATATTTTTTCTTACTATTACTTCTGTCGCTGGCGAATAAGTGCTTGGAGGCGGTAAATTTAAACTATCTGCACTATCTATAGAGGCTTTAGGAGTTAGTTCAAGCGCTATTTGTCTGGCATCTTGCGTAATAGACCATATTTCATCTTCAGTTAATTCATCGTCGCAGTTATTTCCTGGGCAATTGGTATTTCTGTCATTAATTGTTTTGGTATATTTTTGCGCGAATTTATTTGCTTCTAACAACACCGTATCAAGCTCATATTTTAATCCTGCAGCAGCACTTGACTTTATCGCAGCAAGCGGGCGTTTGAGCTTATTTTCTATTGTTGTACGAGATAAATAGCCCTCCAAGTTATCGGTGGCGTCGATAACAAATTGTGCATCAATATCTTTTTGCGCATTAATATCATTAATGAGTGCTTGTAATGTTTGAGGCTGATCTAGTGTTCTTTCGGCAAAGCCTGTTTGAATTTGAAATGTTAGATAGGTGCGCTCTCTAAAATCTTTGTACCCATATCCCGAACCAGTGGTAGCCGTGCAATAGGTATAATCTAATTTTTTACCTTTAGTTTCGTCATCAGGGTCAGGTGCGTTATATGTGCCATTCTTTTCATCATCAGGACCGCACTTTTTTACCAAACGGCCAGAAACGTGATCAAACTTTAAGTGCTTCCATATTTCTTGCTCTTGCGGACCTTTAATCGTGTCTTTTTTGAGAAGTGCATAGTTGCCAGCACTTAAGGTTGGGTGACTATAGCCTTTATTGCCAGTTCCCGGAACTAAGGTCATGACATACCGAAAGTTTACATCATCACCACTTCCTTGTAGTAAACTAGCTCCTAATGTATCTAATAGGGTTAAAGCTGTGCTTGCTGGCGGATAAGCTTTTTTGCCTTGTTCAGCTAAAGATTTTAAAAGGCCAACCTGTTTATCTGACATATCGTCTAACTCAAGAATGGATAATTTAACCACTAATGGTCCACCTTTATATTCAATGGGCCCATAAACAGGGAGATAGCTAAAATTAAGATATTGCTTTGCTTTAACACCATCAGAAAAGTAAACAACTCTGCCAACTTTATCTGAAGATGGACCAAATGCTAAGCCGCAACCGGCTATTCCTTGTTCGCAAACACTGGCAATTACTACGACTTCTGCATTGGCGCTATTGCCTGAAAAGAACTCGTATGGGGTTCTCCATTCATGCGAACCCAAAACGTATCCCTGCATCATGTGAACCGAAATTGTACTGCCTTCTTTAATTGCAGGCGTATCTTGGTACTTCCTATATAATGTTTCGTAACATTTACGTTCAACACCTGCCTGTGTTTTGAGAGAGCTTGCATAATCGTCTGAAGAACAAGTTTGTGAAGGAATTACCGCATTATCAACAGTGCGTGTGTAATCGACTTCACCTTCGCTAATATTTGAACAGGCATTTAAAAAAAGACAAAAAGCGAGTAGGTAAGGTGCACTTAAAGACATCTTCATTATCGTGAGTCCTTTCGATTTGTTAATGCATTGTTTTATTTTTGTTCAATTAGTGTAGTTTGAAAAAAATAAATATCAATTTTGATGGTTGTTTAATTAATAATTTAGCTATGCCGTTTGGAGTACTATTAAGTGGTGACCAAATCTTGATAGGAATAGTTTTGAAAAGGGTGGTCATCTAATTTGAATCTGAAAATATTAATAAAATTACAGTTTAGTATGGGGGTCCTTTAAAAACTTCTTAATCGTCATTATCTGTGTAGAAAATTTGATACGTTCGTCAGCAATGTGCGCTTAGCTGAAGTATCAAAGTCGCTGCTGCTAAGGTCTGCTTTAAGCTCATTGCTGCCGTTGGTATTTCATATATTAACGCTAAGTAATGCCACAAAGCCGACCTAATTATTAAAGTAATCAACTCTGTTTTTATGTCAGCTAACTTCAGGGACAGCTGACATAATAGGTAATCTTTCTGTGGCGCTTTCGCTCCCATTGCGACTTAGAAACCGCAAATTGGAGATTTTATTTCAAAATTAAAGAACTGCCCCTGTTACACCATATATGAAAAATGTACAAATTTACTCCACAAGGTCTTTAATAGCATTGAGGTTGGTTTTTACATATTTCTTATATGGATTAAGTGATTCTTTACTGTCACCAATAATATGAAAATTGGCTTTTTTAGCCAGCTTGATGTTCATTTCTTCTACGTCATCAACCGATACTTGAACTCTACCGCGTGGAAAACGATTCGATTTGTTAATCATATAAGCCACGTTTGGTGATATTGGGTAGTAGAAATCGCACTCATGGTCTTCTGGTGCTTTAATCTCGTCAGTTAATACTTGATGAATATTTACAATCGGCTGGTCAGAGGTAATAAACGGTGTATCTGTATCATTGATAAGCAAGCAATGAACATCGTCTTTTCTATTTAAGTACAGTGATCGCCCCATACTCATTCCAAACATATATCCAATGAACCACCAAGACTCTTGAGTCAGCTTCATTATATGGTTTACTTGTTCTTCCGTGGCTTTATCTAAGCTAGGTCTAGATTTACCAAGTCCAGCACCTATCGAATCTTTAAAGTTCTTGGTTCTAGCAATCTGGTGACCGAAGAACTGCATGAAATAAATCATATTTTGGTCGTTATCAAGAACAGATAAATCGCGATTTGCCAGTGCTTTTAACACATATTTCACCTCATCTTCATGAGCCGTGTGATAATTTTCAATACCGTTGCACTTCCAAGCTTCAAACATTTTATCTGCTTCTTCGTTTTTAATGCCACTCTGCTTATATATGGATTCCATATATTGCATTTTCATATAATCATTTAGATAAGACATATGCAATTCATGTAGGTCTTCTGGGCTTTTAGATGACCATCCTTTTATAACTTCCACATGGTCAGGTGTAAGTGGCTGAACTCGATAAAAATCACGCTCAACAGCAATGCTTTTAACGCTGTCATTTCGAATAATGTTGTTGTTCTTTTTGGTTGTGTAGAAAACGTTCTTGTTGTCGGGTGCCCACCGCCTCATATAACTAGCCCAAACATGATGATGATTTTTCTTTGCTTCTAAGCTTTTCTTGTTGATTTCGACCATATGCTCTCCGATCCCCTGCATTGAGTGATCATACCAACTCTATCATGATGTTAGCTCTGTTGTACTTACCGAAATGTCTTGGTGTTTTGTAGATTACAGTCACAAGATATACAATTATGCAGTGCCCACCAATAGTTGGGCACTAATTATAAAAAGAAAGTGGGGGAAGGTCTTTAATTTTTAGCTTTCATAAAGTGTAAGATGATTTCCTAGAACATTGTGCCCCATAGTGAGATAGAACAAATAAATTATTTCCGCTATGTGAGTAGAAAATTGACGTTTGATATTTTGATTGGTTTTATTCCGCTTAGCGCACAAAGTGATCGTTAATATTTCAGGTGTGAATGACGGCAATGGTGGCTAGCAGGCCATTCACTAAGATTAACTTTCGTCAATATCAGATCTGATTTGTGGGATTAATGAACATGAAACAGTTCGTTTGGCTGTGGCTTAAAATCATGCACTTGGCAATTAAAAGTCAAACGTAGAAAAACCGTTCTTTATCGCATAAATTACTTATGTAATAACCCAGAAATATCAATTTTGGTATTTAGTAGCACAGAGGTAGCACAAGCGAGTATGTGTTAGTAGGTTATTACTAGAGAAGTCTTTAAAAATGGTGGCCCCTCCCTGACTTGAACAGGGGACCTGCCGATTATGAGTCGGATGCTCTAACCAACTGAGCTAAGGGGCCATCTTTAGTTCGTTTCAATAAACACGAGCGGTCTATCAAAGCGGCGAGAAGTATAAGCATTTTTTATTTTGTTGTCACCACTATAACGTTAAAAAGTCAGATAAAAGTGTTTGATAGTTCATTAGTTGAGCGATTAAGCTGTGAACTTAGCCGCTCAGCTTGAAAAATTCTTTATTTCAAATTTTTTCTAATGAATGCAGCTATTAAGAAAATAACTAAATATCCAAATGAACCGCCTCCTGATGAATTACTTTTTTCAGGTGTAACAGCAGGTGGTGTTGTGGTTTGCGTGGCAATTACTGCCAGTGTGATATTCTCACTTGTTGATAAGCCTTTTGAATCAGTTGCTGTGAAAGATAGTGTGATATTATCAGCACTCGCGGGGGCGACGAAAGTGGTGGTTAAGCTATCGGCGTTGGTTAATGTGATGCTAGTACCAGATGTTTGTTGCCAAACGTAGGTCATAGGATCGTTTTCGTTGTCTGTTACCGTTGCTGTTACGCTCACCGTTGCTCCGCTGTTTACTTCTCTATTCTCAGGTAATGTGATCACTGGTGCAGAGTTGCTGTCGTCATCAGAAATTGTGACGGTATATTGGGTAATAGCACCTAAGTTGCTATCGGCAACGGATGATAAGCTAATAGTAAAACTTTCATTTGTTTCATCTTGAGTATCATCTATGATGTTCACACGAATACTCTTTTCAGCAGAGTCTCCATCAGCCCAATTTACGGTGCCTGAGGCTGATTCAACATCTTCGCCAATCGTTGCAGTGTCTGCGTTTAACAAATATGAAACAGAAACCGCACCATTTGAACTACCTTGTCGTGCAAGTGCTATATCAAGAGTTCCTTGGTTTTCTGCGACGGTTGTTGCTGTTGATGTGAAACCTAATGAGCCGGTATCAGTACGGCCATCAATGTTGATGGTTAAATAATTATTACGGCCTAATGTTGCACTATTATTGGGTTGAATTAAGCGGACAAAAAACTTCTCCTTAAACTCTACACCGCTTGTATCGCTGGCAATATCTATATTAATTGTTTTATCGGCTGTGTCATTTGCTGCCCAGCTTAAGGTACCTGAGGTTGGAGTATAGTCACTATTCTCTTTGGCGCTACCGGGTAACAATTGATAGTGAACACTGGTGGCTTGGTTTGGATTACTTGCATTATTACGCTGTACGTTAATGGTGAGGGTTTCACCTTGGTTGGTATTGACGCTGCTATGTTCAAAAGCTATTTCACCTTGGCTAGACTCAAGCGTACGGTCTTTTAATATATACAAGCCACTGCCGATATCACTAACGAGAATATTACCAGATGGTAAGTAAGGATATGCACCCCAAGCGCCATTAAAACCTGCGTTATTTGAAGGTGTATAAGTATCGAAGAACCCAATATCGACAGGGTTGGCAGGGTCGGTAATATCTAATACGGTAAGCCCACGCTCATAGTTTGACATGTAATATCGATTACCACGCACAAAGCCATTATGATCTATAGCGCGTGTTGGGCCTGTCCATTGACCAACTTGTGTTGGATTATTGAGATCCGCAATTGAAAAGATACGTACGGTAGAGTTTAAACCGCCGTCTTTTTCATCAAACTCGTCATGCAATAAGATGTATTTTTTATCCTCAGTAGCCCAACCAGAGTGAACGTATTGGTTACTTTTAGCTACGTCATTGTATTCACCTGTGCCTAAAAGCGTTGTTGCTGATGTATCTGTTATGTTCCATAGCTTCATTTCCTTCTCATTAAAATCAATGAAAACGGTACAATTATCGCTTCGGGTATTACATTGGCTGTCTTTTCGGCTATCCGTAATATTCAGTGATGCGCCATCATGAGTGTAGCCAGAGCCAAAATAATCATTGGTTAATGTTGTCAGTGTTGCCGGTGTTTTTAATGAATAACTATGAAATGCGCCACCAAATTTATTACTACCTATTAACTGTAAACTTGGTGTTAAACCCGGTAAGGCAATGTTAAGTGTATGATCAACATTGGTGATGTAGACGTTATGCGCTTTAGTCACCACGCGGTTTTTTTCAACTAAGCTAACTGAATTAGGTAGTTGGTTTAAATTAATGATGGTTACGTAATCATTGGTACCGTCAACTGTGGCATAAGCATAAGCTTGCCAAGCATTGATGCTGCTATCAAAATATTGATACACCTTAATATCGCGCCAGCTAGAGCTAAGGCCAGAAATAGTGCCAACTTCTTTAGGAGCCTCAGGAGTGGTAACATTGACTACGGCGATACCGTTACGCAAACCGATGAGTGCATATTCATCACCGGTATTTAAGTCTACATGTCCCCATATATCGTTTGCTGCACTTGGACGACTGGAGAAATCTTTCAATGGCATATGGGCAAGTAAATCTATATTGTTACAAGCAAAGTTACCTGCAGCTCCATCAACACACTCGACACTGTTTTGTGCCTCGCTTAAGGTATAGTAGCTGTCTAACTTGCTCTTTAGTGCTTTACTTTCAAGGCTATTATCTGCAAACAGCGACTTGCCATCGGCCATTATAATAAAGCCTTGTTGGCGTAAAGGCTCAGCCATGTCGGCAGGAATATTGTTTAATGTTGTAGGATTGCTATTTGGACTTTGGCTCTGAAAATGGTCAAAGCGGTTATAGCCACCCAAAATAGGCACTAATGCACTTTTTAAGTAAAATAATTCTTCGCTTGAGTTAACGCTATACTCGCCAGCAGATACCAGTATTTTGTCGCCTTTATTTGCTTGTTGAACCGCGTAAGCGATCGTTTGGCAAGGCCTTAGTACTTGATCGCATTTGCCTGTATCTTTACCCGTTTCTGCAACAAAGCGAGCCTTATCGTGCTCAGAGTGGGCAAACAGTGACGAACTGCTTAATATTGTCGATAAAACAAAAATTATCCATGTTAACCGTAACATCAGATAGTCCTTATGTTAATAAAATGTTATACATATCACTTTAGCGCATTTAAATAGCTTTTTATATCTTTGCTTTTTAGTTGTGACTTTATCTTTGATAAAATTTTTTTAACTTTTGGCTTAAGAGTAATTAAGCGAGACCTATGTTACGTAACAAGCAGTACTTATATATAGCAATCTTTATCATGTTAGTTAGTGCGTTAAGCTACCTATTTAGTTTAGCGCCAGTGAGCAAGCAGCAGATTAAAATACAATTACTATGGCAAAATGACGTGTTAGATTGCCAAAGTACCTTTATGGCTGGCGAAGACAACAAGACTTGGTTTGTTGAGCAACTACAGTTTTTTATTCATGATATTCAATTTGGTTCAAATGAAACTGGGTGGGAAAAGGTTAATTTAGTTGATAACTTTTATCAAACCGGTGATAGCGTTTTACTCGGTAAGAATTGCCAACAAACTCAGCTAGATGATAGCGTAGATAGTACTGGGAATTGGCAAGTTGAGTTCTATTCTGATGCCAATATAACAGCTAATAGCCGTATGAAATTTACTTTAGGGCTGCCTTTTGAAAGTAATCACTTAAACCCTATTAGCCAAAAAAGTCCACTGAATTTACCTTCAATGTTCTGGGTTTGGCAAACAGGGCACAAGTTTATGCGCCTTGAGCTCGCTAGCAGTAATGAGCAATGGTTGTTTCATTTAGGCTCAACAGGTTGCCAATCAGCGAGTGTTATGCGAGCGCCTAATGAGCGCTGTCGAAACCCAAATCTGTTTCATTTTGAAGTACCTGCGGTTAAAAATAATGGCAAACAATACGTCCTGAATCTGAACTTGGCTGAACTACTTGATAAAGTAACGTTAAACTCGTCATCGAGTTGCCAATCAGCAAGGGATAATGAAAGCTGTCAGCAATTATTTCGCAATTTATCAAAAACTAACAGTGCAACTGAAGCGGTAGGGGTATTTAACGCCGTTAATACTAAGCATTTTGACAGAGGAGTTAATGTTGAATAAATTAGTGCTTATCGCCATATTGGGCGTACTAGGTGCATTGCTGTTAAGTTGTGATACGGCAAATAATTCCCAAACGAGTTATCAGTGGCCTATTATCGAAGGCTTTCCAAAACCTCAAGTACCTAAAGATAATCCTATGAGTGATGCAAAGGTATTACTTGGGAAAAAGCTATTTTTTGACAAAAACTTATCAGCTAATCAGCAGCAGTCATGTGAATCTTGTCATTTCCAAGCATTTGCATTTGCCGAAAATCGCACTGTTTCACAAGGCTCTACCGGTGAAGCACATAGACGAAATGCACCTGCGCTAGTTAATATCGCTTACAATAAAACCCTGACCTGGGCACATGATGGTATTACTACTCTTGAGCGACAAATATTAATACCTATGTTTAGTGAGTCGCCAATTGAGCTTGGCATCACGGGCCATGAAGCAAAAGTACTGGCTCGATTTGATACCGAGGCCTACCAAGCATTGTTTACACAGGCATTTGGTGACGAACCACTCAGTTTTGAGCTGATCGTAAAAGCATTGGCCAGTTATGTGCGCAGCCTTATTTCTTTAAATTCACCTTTCGATCGCTATGCTTATTTAGGTGATGATGATGCTATCTCGGCGTCTGCTATTCGTGGTATGGATTTGTTTTTTTCTGAGCGTTTAGAGTGCCATCATTGTCATGGGGGGTTTAACTTTACTCAGTCTACTGGACATGAACAGCAATTACTTGATCGCCGACCGTTTCATAATACCGGCTTGTATAATGTTGGCCAAACGCGGGGAGCTTCAGGTTATCCCGCAGATGATATAGGGCTTGGTGAAATATCTACATTAGCGAAAGATAATGGTCGCTTTAGAGCGCCAACGCTTCGAAATATAAACCAGTCAGCTCCTTATATGCACGATGGCAGTGTGGCGACTTTATCTGACGTTATTGATATTTATGCGGCTGGCGGGCGTAATATTATTGATGGAAAGTATCAAGGAGATGGCCGAGCTAACCAACTTAAAAGCCCATTTATTAAAGGCTTTGAGTTAAGCGTTGAAGAAAAGCAAGACTTACTGGCCTTTTTAGATACCTTAACAGATCAAGCGTTTTTAACCTCATCTGAACACCAATTAGCTGAAAAGTAGCCGGTTAACTGTAACAGGTTCGACTTTGCTTATGACGACAATAAATTTCAGGTAAAAAAAAGTCCAGCTAGTAGCTGGACTCTTGTAATAACAATATATTGTTATTGATATTTATTCGCCGTCTAAGAAACTCTTAAGTTGCTCAGAGCGTGAAGGGTGACGTAATTTACGTAATGCTTTCGCTTCAATTTGACGAATACGTTCACGTGTAACGTCAAACTGCTTACCAACTTCTTCAAGGGTATGATCGGTGTTCATATCGATACCAAAACGCATTCTTAACACTTTAGCTTCACGAGCGGTTAAACCAGCTAGCACTTCATGTGTTGCGTCTTTTAAGTTTTCAGAAGTTGCGGAGTCAACAGGTAACTCGCCGCTACCATCTTCAATAAAATCACCTAAGTGAGAATCTTCATCATCACCAATTGGCGTTTCCATTGAAATTGGCTCTTTAGCGATTTTCAACACTTTGCGAATTTTATCT
Source organism: Cognaticolwellia aestuarii (assembly GCF_002000025.1). GTDB lineage: Bacteria > Pseudomonadota > Gammaproteobacteria > Enterobacterales > Alteromonadaceae > Cognaticolwellia > Cognaticolwellia aestuarii. The sequence continues at coordinate 325,954 of NZ_MUZV01000004.1, read as the reverse complement.
TCCGGCATGATCATGCGTTCAGCTAATTCTTCAGGTGTTGGTTCGCGACCCATTTCTTGTAACATTTGACGTGATATACGATTAAGTTTGTTAATCGTTTCAATCATATGTACTGGAATACGGATAGTACGTGCTTGGTCAGCAATTGAACGAGTAATTGCTTGACGGATCCACCATGTTGCATAAGTTGAGAACTTATAACCACGACGATATTCAAACTTATCAACGGCCTTCATCAAACCAATGTTACCTTCTTGAATTAAATCCAAAAATTGTAAACCACGGTTGGTGTATTTTTTAGCAATTGAAATAACTAGACGTAAGTTAGCTTCGACCATTTCTTTTTTCGCACGACGAGCTTTCGCTTCACCGATTGACATACGACGGTTAATGTCTTTTATGCCATGCACGTTAAGATAAGTTTCTTCTTCTAACATGTTCAATTTGTATATGCAGCGCTCAACATCTAATTCAATGTCAGCCATTCTTTTTGAATGAGGTAAACCTGCAGCTTTTTGCTCTTCAAACCAATCTTTTGAGGTTTCATTACCTGGGAAGATTTTAATGAAGGTAGTTTTTGGCATGCCAGCACCAACCACACAGTGTTTCATGATCAAGCGTTCTTGAACACGTAAACGGTCCATGACACTACGCATGTTTTTCACTAGGCGATCAAATACTTTTGGTACGATTCTGAACTCTTTGAAAACTTCAGCTAAGTCATCGATTGCTGCTTGTGCGCTAGCATGACCGCGGCCTTTCGCTTTAATTACGCTATTGGCGTTTTCGTAGGCTGCGCGTAAAGCATTAAACTTTTCACGTGCTTCTTCAGGACAAGGGCCAGTATCCTCTTCTTCCTCGTCTTCATCATCTTCGTCAGACTTATCTTCATCTTCTAAGTCTTCTTTCGACAATTCAGAGCCGATATGGGTTGCGGCCGCAGGAATTTCTTCATCTTCAGCATCAGGGTCTAAGAAGCCAACGATAATATCGCTAAGGCGTACTTCTTCAGCTTCAAAATTATCCCATTGCTCAAGCAAGTAGTTAATTGCTGGCGGGTATTCAGAAACACTGCGTTGTACTTCTTTGATACCTTCTTCGATGCGCTTGGCGATGACAATTTCGCCTTTACGAGTCAGTAGCTCTACCGTACCCATTTCACGCATATACATACGCACAGGGTCAGTAGTACGACCGATTTCACTTTCAACGGTAGCAAGGGCTTGCGCTGCAGCTTCAGCAGCATCTTCATCAGTATTAGCTTCACTCATCATTAACGTGTCGTTATCCGGTGCGTTTTCAAACACCTGAATACCCATGTCGTTAATCATTCGAATGATGTCTTCAACTTGATCGGAATCGATAATATCCTGAGGGAGATGATCGTTAACTTCTGCAAAAGTTAAATAACCTTGCTCTTTACCTTTGGTTATTAACTCTTTAAGTCTAGATTGTGGGGCTTGATCCATTGACGAGTGTCCACCTATTTATGGCTATCAAAATTACAACAGTAAGCCGGAAATTATAGCGAAATAATTGGCTAATTACCAGACATAAACTGTGCTTCTATTTGTACGTTCTTTTACATTAATTTGCTCTAAACTTATAAGCTAAGCAATTCATGCAGCTCGAGCTTTTCATCATCGCTTAATTTGCTACTGCGCGATTGCTCAAGAAGTAGCTCCGTGCGTTGTTCAATAAAAACATTTAAAAACTTTTCAATGGTGTCTAGAAACGTACCTTCAGCATTTTCAGGTTCTACATGGTGTTCCATACACATTAATTTTGTTAATTGTTTCTCTGCTTCCTGCCCTCTAAAGTGCTCAAGTAGTTGTGCGCTATTCACTTTAGGGTTTTGCTTACATAAGGCTAACAGTTGATTTAACAGCGGAATGCCCGGCATATTTAAATCGGCTAAAATATTAGCATCAGGTAATGTTTCTACTATATGGGGATGCTCAAGTAATAATGCAATAGCGAGTCTAACTGGGGTAATTTTAGGTCGTACTGCTTTTGCTTTATTTTGTTCGGCGTTGGCAAAGTTTTTATGCAATTTTTTCAATTGCATTTCGTTATTCGCACCGAATTGATTGGCAAGTTTAGTTACAATGGCATCTTTAAGATTACTTTCCGGCAGTTTAGCCAAATAAGGTTTGAATGCGCCAATGGCTGCACCTTTACCTTCTGGTGATGTCATATCTATTTGCGCAAGTAAGTGTTCAAATAAAAATGTTGAAAGTGGGGTGGCGTTATCTAAGATTTTTTCGAAAGCGGCTTGGCCTTGCTCTCTGATCATCGAGTCAGGGTCTTGGCCATCAGGCAAGAAAACAAACTTAAGGCTATAACCGTCTTGAATCATTGGTAGCGCATTATCCATTGCACGCCATGCAGCATCTCGACCTGCTCGGTCACCGTCATAGCAACAAATAACTTCTTTTACTGTTCTGAATAAGGTTTGCAGTTGCTCAGATGTTGTTGCGGTTCCAAGTGATGCAACCGCGTAATCAACACCGTTTTGGGCTAGTGCGACAACATCCATATAACCTTCAACCACCACTAAACGGGTTAATTGTTTATTCGCTTGCTTCGCTTCGAACAGTCCATAAAGCTCTTGGCCTTTATGATAAATACGTGTTTCCGGCGAGTTAAGATATTTTGGTGTGCCATCACCGAGTACGCGACCACCAAAACCTATGACTCGACCACGTTTATCACGAATAGGGAATTGAATCCGACCTCTAAATCTGTCGTAAGGCCTATTCTTATCACTTTGAATAGCCATACCTAGATCAACAAGCTGTTGATTTATTTGATTACTGCGGCCAAACACCTTCATCATGCCATCCCAAGCATCACTGATATAACCTATGCCAAAGCGTTTAACAATTTCACCACTTAAGCCACGACCTTTCAAATAATCAATGGCAATGTCTTTATCTGAAGCAACTTTTAATTGTTGTTGATAAAAACGACTAATTTGTGCCATCAACTCATAGTCGTCTTGCTTTTGAATATAAGCTTTTTGATCTTGCTTTTGTTGGGCCGGTGTTCTATTTATTTGTTCTCGAGGCACGGTCATATTGTAATGAGAGGCCAGTTCTTCTACTGCATCGGGAAACTCTAAACGATCAAACTCCATTAAAAATGAAATAGCATTACCGTGCTCACCACAACCAAAGCAGTGATAAAATTGTTTGTCTTGGCTGACGCTAAACGAAGGAGATTTTTCAGTATGAAAAGGGCAACAAGCTTGGTAATTTTTACCGGCTTTTTTTAATGGTACGCGAGAATCTATTAATTCAACAATATCGGCTCTAGCCAATAAATCATCAATAAATTGTCGGGGGATCATACCAGCCATAAATGTCATTACATCCAGAGAAAATATTATTCTACACTAATAAAATTAGCGGAATAGAAAGTTATTGCATTCTAATAAAAATAAAACCGCGAGGCCAAGGCTATCGCGGTTTTTATTTTGAGTGAACATTGAAGTTCAAATGGAAGATTAATTAACTGTTTAAAGTAGCTCTAACTTGACCGCTTACAGCGCCCATGTCAGCTTTACCTTGCATTAACGGTTTTAATACCGCCATTACTTTACCCATATCAGCCATTGAGCTGGCACCGGTGTTAGTAATCGTATCTGCAATCAGTTGATTAATTTCGTCTGCTGATAATGGCTGCGGGAGAAAATCTTCAATAGCGCTGACTTCTGCAGCTTCTTTCGCTGCTAATTCATCGCGACCACCTTCAGTAAACATTTTGATAGATTCTTTACGTTGTTTAACCATTTTGGTTAACAAGGCAATGATATTATCATCGGTTGCTGCTGTATTGTGATCAATTTCTGCCTGCTTTATCGCAGAAAGTGCCATACGAATTACACCAAGACGAAGTTTGTCTTTGGCACGCATGGCATTTTTCATTTCATCATTAAGTTGACTAAGTAGACTCATAATTACATTTACTCTTAAGTTAACTCAGTTGACTTAGATCTTACTAAGGTATTCTTAGTACATGCGAACGCGACGAGCGTTCTCACGAGAAACTTTTTTAGCTGCGCGTTTTACTGCTGCTGCTTTTTTACGCTTACGTTCCCAAGTTGGCTTTTCGTAAGATTCGCGACGGCGAACTTCTGAAAGGATACCTGCTTTTTCACATGAACGTTTAAAACGACGTAATGCAACGTCAAATGGTTCGTTTTCTCTTACTTTAATTACTGGCATGTACTGTTTTACCTTAGTTAGATATCTATATAAATCGGTGTCTGATTTCAGCTAAATAGCCTCATCTTCACCCACTCTATTAAAAATTGGTGCCGTATTCTAAAGCGAACACTATAGTAATGTAAAGGAGTAATCATTATTTCGCTCAGTTTCAGCGTAATTGCGTCTAAATTGGGCTATTTAAATGACAAAATGAATATTTTAGTTGCCTTTACATGCACTATAAATTGAAAGTTGGGGACTCGATAGGTAAAATCATCGGCCAACGAAAGCTGCTAGCTTAGTGCTGCGGTTTTAAACTTCTTTGACAGCGGAACTTTTAGTTCTAGGTAAATAAAACACTATGCGAATTTTAGGTATTGAAACTTCTTGTGATGAAACCGGCATTGCGATCTATGATGATGGCCAAGGGGATCTACCTGAAGGCATAGTTGCACACCGTCTATATAGTCAAATTGCTGTGCATGCAGATTATGGCGGCGTTGTGCCTGAGTTAGCATCACGCGATCATGTACGTAAAACCATTCCATTAATTAAAGAAGTACTTGCTGAAGCTAACTTGACACCAGCTGATTTAGACGGCGTAGCTTATACTGCTGGGCCTGGTTTAATTGGTGCTTTGCTGGTTGGTTGCTCTATCGGTCGTAGTTTAGCTTATGGGTGGAACTTGCCAGCAGTTCCTGTACATCATATGGAAGGACATTTATTAGCTCCTATGCTAGAAGAAAATGTTCCGGATTTTCCATTTGTCGCTTTATTAGTGTCTGGCGGTCATACCATGTTAGTGCGTGTTGACGGCATTGGTCACTATGAGCTTTTGGGCGAATCAGTTGATGACGCTGCCGGTGAAGCTTTTGATAAAACAGCTAAGTTATTAGGTTTAGATTATCCGGGCGGGCCGGTATTGGCAAAAATGGCAGAAAGTGGTCGTAAAGGACGTTTTAAATTTCCACGACCGATGACAGATAGACCTGGATTAGATTTTAGTTTCAGTGGTTTAAAAACATCAGCTGCCAATACCATTCGTAAAGAAAGCCATGACGAGTTAACGGCTGAACAAAAAGCACAAACTCAAGCAGATATTGCCTATGCCTTTCAAGAAGCTGTAATTGATACCTTAGCAATAAAATGTAAGCGGGCATTGAAGCAATGTGATTTAAACCGTTTAGTGATTGCTGGTGGTGTTAGTGCAAATACGGCCTTAAGAGAAAAGTTAGCGCAAATAACCAAAAAGTTAGGTGGTGAAGTTTTCTATCCTAGACCTGAGTTTTGTACCGATAACGGTGCCATGATTGCTTATGCTGGTTTACAGCGATTAAAAGCCGGTGTTGATACCGATTTAACTTTCAAGGCCACGCCACGTTGGCCATTAGATACTTTAGAAGCAATATAGCAGCAAGTTTTGATTACTTTTTGCTAAAAGATATCTTAGGTTCTTTGCCTTGGAGCAATCTAATGATGTTTTCTTTGTGTCTAAATATAATCAATCCAGACAACATTAATACCGGATAGACATAAATTGGCTTTAATAGCCAAGTATATAACGGCGCCATCGCTACGGTAGCAATGGCGGCTAGGCTTGAATAGCGAGTGACTTTTGCAACCAATAGCCAAGTTAAGATCAATAATCCGCCTAAATCTAAGCCAATAGGCAACAAAACACCAAATGCTGTAGCAACTGCTTTACCGCCATTAAAGTTAAAAAATATCGGATACATATGCCCTAAACAGGCTGCCACAGCAATAATGCCTAAGTATACCGGCTCTAAACCTAAAAAGTAGCCGCCCCACACAGGTAGGGTGCCTTTTAATATGTCAAAGAGAAGCACTGATGCCGCAACAAACTTATTACTGATACGTAACACGTTGGTGGCACCTGGATTTTTTGAACCAGTGGAGCGAGGGTCGGGTAAATTCAACAGCTTACAAAGTAATATGGCACTCGAAATTGAACCTACTAAGTAAGCCAACATGACCATTACACCTGTAATAAGTAAACTGCTAATACAAAGTTCCTTTTGAATTTGGTGCCATAAAAAGTATAAAAATGATTTTCTTTAGCGCTTTTTCTCATTGTAGCGCGTTGATTACTAGTTTTTCTAGACCTGCACAGGTAAACTCGCCATTTATTTTCTAAATCAGCTTGTGGCGATTGTTTGTACTATTTTTATTAACGTCATAGCAAACCATATAAAGGGTCTTAATGTGGATAAAGTCTATATTGAAGGATTAACCTTTCAAACAACGATTGGTTTTTATCAGTGGGAAAAAGAAATAAAACAAACACTGGTGATTGATCTTGCGATGGGCTGGAATACAGCACAAGCAGCAGAAAACGATGAGTTAGCTAAAACCCTCGATTATGCTGCAATATCAGAAGCCGTTGTTGAATTCGCTAATGCTAATCCTGTTGATTTAATTGAAACGCTTGCTGAACGTATTGCGACATTTCTTATGGCTGAATATCATATTCCTTGGTTACGTTTAAAACTGATGAAACCAACGGCAGTGCATAATGCCAGCACAGTTGGTGTAGAAATTGAACGTGGTATAGCGATGTCGGGTCAAGCAAAGTAATGACAGACATTTATATTTCTCTTGGTAGCAATATTAATCGTCAATATCATATTGAACAGGGACTTAATGCGTTAACTGATGCCTTTGGTTTATTGACCTTATCGTCATTATTTGAAAGTGAGGCGGTTGGCTTTGCCGGTAAAGCATTTTACAACATGGTGGTTGCCGTTAAGACTGAGCTGAGTTTAGCTGAAGTGGCTAGTACACTAAGAACAATAGAATTTGCTTATGGCCGTAGCCAAGATGCGAAAAAATTTAGTCCGCGAACATTAGATTTAGACTTACTGCTTTATGGCGATGTTATTGCCGATACTCCCGCACAAATTCCTCGAGATGAAATTACAAAAAACGCTTTCGTATTATGGCCTTTAGCTGAAATTGCAGGGCAATTAATTCACCCAACTATTGCCAAAAGCTATGACGAGTTATGGCAGCAATACGATAAACATCAACAAAAATTAAAAAAAGTGCCCTTATATTGGGCAAAAGAAAATAGGGAAATATAACGAATATGAGTACCATTGACGTATTTATCTTGGCAATAATTCAGGGCTTAACCGAATTCTTACCTATATCAAGTTCAGCACATTTGATTTTGCCATCAGCCGTTTTTGGTTGGCAAGATCAGGGACAAGCTTTAGACGTTGCTCTTCATGTTGGTACCTTGCTTGCTGTCGTACTGTATTTTCGTAAAGAAGTTGGCAGTATGGCCGTAGCATGGTTTGGTACGGTGGGCATAGGCCCTGAAAAAAACAGCAACAGCTTTGACGGTAAACTCGCATGGTGGATTTTACTGGCATCCATTCCATTAGGCATCGTTGGATTATTAGGCAAAGATTTTATTGAAGAAAATCTTCGCTCAGCCGCTGTCATTGCCATTACTACTTTGGTGTTTGGTGTTTTATTGGGTTTTGCGGATATCAAAGCAAAAGAAAATGTCAGTGTTGAGAAACTAGGCTTCAAAGGTGCGATGATTATTGGTTTAGCGCAAGCGCTGGCATTGATACCTGGCACCTCTCGTTCTGGTATCACCATGACTTTAGGCCTTATGTTAGGGTTAAATAAAGAAAATGCCGCACGTTTTTCATTTTTATTGTCAATTCCTGCCATCGTGATGACCGGTGGGTACTTAACTTATAAGTTAATATCGTCGGCAGAGCCCGTTGATTGGAGTACGTTAGGGTTAGGCAGTGTGTTAGCATTTTTCAGTGCTTATGCTTGCATTCACTACTTTTTAATTTTAGTCAGTAAAGTGGGTATGATGCCATTCGTGATTTATCGCTTAATTCTTGGCGCTGGTCTGCTTTGGTTTGTGCTGGGATAATTGTTACACTATAAGCCATTTTAAAACGCGCTTTGGCGCGTTTTTGTTATACATATATTGATGCTAAGCGTGATTCGCAGGCATTACTTTATCTACTCAGACAGTACTAATGGACTATTGGGCTTTTATTAAAGCCTAGGTAAACTTGAGTTCTGAACCTAACATGGTAGATATTCACCTGATTAAAAGTGAGATTTTTGATGGATTTGTCTTTAACTGAAGAACAAATAATGATTCAAGATATGGCGAAAAAGTTTGCAGAAAGTGAGCTTGCGCCGGTAGCTGCACAACTTGATGAAACGATGGATCAAAAGCTATTTTTAGCTAATTTAGCACAACTGACCGAACTAGGCTTTATGGGCTTAAACATTAAAGCTGAATATGGTGGCGTTGAGGCCGGTAGTGTTGCCTTTAGTTTAGCTATTACTGAACTTGCTCGTGCTTGTGCTTCAACTGCGGTAACAACATCAGTTACTAATATGGTCGCTGAGGTGATTCAGGCCGTTGGTAATGAAGAACAAAAACAAAAGTATTTACCAAAGCTTTGTAGCGGTGAGTATCGTGCTGGTGGCTTTTGTTTAACGGAAGCAACTGCAGGTTCAGATCCCGCGGGTATGAAAACTCAGGCAGTTAAAGATGGTGATGATTACCTTATCAGCGGTAGTAAACTTTATATTACAAGTGCTTCATTTGCTGATGTTTTCGTGGTTTGGGCGGTTACTGACCCAGAAGCAAAGAAAGGTAAAGGTATATCATGTTTTATCGTTGAAGCGGATACGGCTGGCATTACTGTTGGTAAACCTGAAGGTAAAATGGGCCAGAAAGCATCACCAACCAATGAGGTACACTTTGATAATTGCCGTGTACCCGCTTCAGCCATGATGGGAGCTGAGAATAAAGGTTTTGGTGTTGCTGTAGGCGAGCTAGCGGGTGGTCGTATTGGCATTGGTTCACTGGCATTAGGTGTTGGCCTTGCTGCACTTGACTATGCTAAAGCCCACATTGTTGAGCGTAAACAATTTGGTCAGCCATTGGCTAATTTTCAAGGGCTACAATGGAAGCTGGCTGAACGTTATACAGAAATGGAAGCGGCTCGCTTACTGTTAATGCAAGCGGCATATACCAAAGAACAAGGCCAACCTTTTGGCATGGCGGCGTCAATGGCCAAACTATTTGCTACTGAGAATGCAAATAAAGCCTGTTATGACGCATTACAGTTAATGGGTGGTGCGGGTTATATTAGAGAATATCCGCTTGAACGTATGGCGCGTGATGTGCGTGTAACGTCGATCTACGAAGGCACAAGTGAAATTCAAAAAGTGATTATAGCGCGAGAATTACTACAAAACGTTTAACTAATATTTATTATACTTTGACTGCAATTAAGGCCGCTCATAATCTAGGCTGAGATTTAATATAACTAACCTGCAGCTTAATACATAATTAGGCTGCATGGCTCAATCATTTCTCCTTAACGTTGCTTTTATCCCTTTGGGCTGAGTTAGTGCCGCTTAATGGTTTAACTTAATAAATATTTAGTGTCTTTGCTTGTATCTTCAGGGTTTGACCCAATTAAAAACTATATATATTTATTATTGGAGCAGCATGATGACAAACTCGCTTGCGATCACCTTAGAAAACTTTCAACAAGTTATTATTGAAGAATCGAAAAACCAACTTGTATTGGTCGACTTTTGGGCCCAACAAATTCCTGAAAGTGTCGAACTGCGAGATAAGTTAACAGCAGCATTGGCTAATCATGGCGATACAATACTGTTTGCAACGGTTGATTGTGAGACGCAAGGGCAAATAGCTCAGCAGTTTGGCATTCAAGGTTTGCCTACGGCGGTTTTAGTTAAAGATGGCCAACCACTTGATGGCTTAACTGGTCCACAAACCGATGAAAGCATTAATGAGTTTTTAGCTAAATATTTACCAAAACAGCAAGATTTACTGTTAGTACAAGCTAAAGATTTACTAGCTGAAGGTAACGTTGCTGAAGCTTTTCCTATCATCAGCCAAGCTTATCAACTTGATAATGAGCGGGCTGATATTAAGTTAGTGTTAGCCAATGTTTATATTCAAACGGGTAAAATCACGGAAGCAGAGTCATTATTGAAAAGTATCAAAATGATTGACCAAGACAGTGATTATCAATCTTTGATGGCGAAGCTCGAATTAGCCATGCAAGCTGCAGACTCTCCTGAAATTCAAGCACTTGAACAGCAACTACTTAATGAACCTGATAATGTCGAATTGCAGCAGAAATTAGCTGCACAATATAGTCAAGTTAACCGTAATGAAGATGCGTTGACGATTTTGTTTCGTTTAGTGCAAAAAAATGGTGCTGATATTGCGAGTAAAGATTTATTACTCGATGTCTTGAAGTCTTTACCTGATGGTGATGCGTTAGCCAGTAAATATCGACGTAAACTTTACACGTTAATGTATTAATACTCGTAGGGTTTTAAGTAACTTGAGTCCGAGATAAGTTAAACCTATCAATGCTACAATTGCTGCGTGAATTAACCTTGATTGACGTAAAACTAATAGCATTGCTAATAAATTATGCCGCCAATTTTATTATTGATTAAAGTGACTTTACCCATTGCAGTGTATTAATTTCTTCGCGCATACATTATCGCAAACTCAGGTTAATTAGATAAAAAAGCATAACAGGAGATTGTTATGCTTTTTTTATTAGTGCCTGTTGCAAAGTTTTTAAGCTTCACTGAATGAGCAGCATCTTATTCGCATTGCTATTATGCAGCAGTAATAGCGGATTCTTCACTTTTAAGTAAATGTGAAAACTCATTTAAAAACTTTTGTATTTTTCTAGCGACTACTAGCTGACAATACTTATTTTCAGGGTTGTTAGTGACATAATCTTGATGATAACTTTCGGCACTTGAGAAATTATTCACGGCTTTAACCGTGGTGACTATCGCTTGCTCAAATTCTTCCGTGTTATTTAATTGCGCAATTCTCGCTTCGGCAATGCCTTGTTGCTCGGGCGTATGAAAAAGGATAGTTGAGCGATATTGACTACCAATATCATCACCTTGACGGTTTAAGCTTGTTGGATCATGAATAGCAAAAAATACAGTTAATATCGTTTCTATATCCAGTGATGTCGTATCGAAAGTTATTTGTACTACTTCGGCATGATTGGCAATACCATTACAAACTTGCTCGTAGCTTGGGTTGATAATATCACCATCAGCGTAACCACTAACCACTGAAACGACACCTTTAATTCGGGCAAAAATATTTTCAACGCACCAAAAGCAACCAGCGCCTAATGTTATTTTCTCGATGCTCATCTCTTTTTCCTTTGAAAAATTACTCGTAGTAAATAATGTTTTATTGTTAATTTTTTAAAAACGTATAGACGTCTATATGTTCATGAGTAGAATGTAGCACTCAGACGTTTAGATGTCTATATGTTTTTTGATGATTGATGGTAAATGAGCAGGTGATTAAAATAATTTGCTTGAGAAAGCTAACGTATGCGTCGAAACAGAAGGTGTTTAATTGCTCAGCTTGATATAACGGGTATTAAATTTCAGATATTAAGTTGAGTAATATCATGGTTATGCGTTAATTGAAGCTATTAATAAGCAAACCACCTAGTGCTGATTAGGCCATTCTAGGTGGTATGGCGAGTTAGTTGAACAGTATATCAATCAAACAATATATCAATCAGCTAATGGCAAGTTATAAGCGACATGCTGATGAAAGCGTAAAGTTAATTCGTCTTTTTCAGTCGGGATCTCAAGTTCAGTGGCAAATAAACGCATCGCTTGCTCTATTTGATTAACAAATTTTGCATAGTTTTGTTCTGCGCCATTATGGCAGTTAGCAACAAAGATTAACTGCACATTATCAACCAGTACGTCAGCCTGCCATTTACTGACAATACCACAGGGACTTTGCTTAGGGTTGTAGCCTAACATTTGTAACTCGCCAACTTTCGACACCAACTCATGCAAACTATGCCTTACAATAGGCACCAAACCATTGGCAATCAGAGCGCCATTATTTAAGTTAAAGCGCTTTGCTACGAGTGAGAAGGTATCAGTTAGATAGGTAAATAAAGGGTTGTAGGGATCTGCTGAAGCAGGGTCAATATCAACTAACTGAGAGATCCTGTGGTTAAGGGGTAAATTAACAATCGCATAAGTGATGGATGACATATTTTCAGGCAAGTCAACATTTTGGCTCGCATATCTTTGGCTGATGGGTCTAAACTTATGTGCTTGGCTAGTACAACAACCTTTATTTTTAGCGAATATGTCGTAGGTTAAATGCTGATGATCGCGCATTCGGATATTCGTCATGGGCAGTTTTATTTGTTGTGATAAACTAGCTAACAGCGCTTTTACTTTTTGGTGAAATTTTGCCGCTCCAACTCGGATCTCGCTGCCCGATGCCAAAAATACTAAAGTAATTTTTTTGGCTCTAATGCTGGCGTCAAAAAATGAATTTTGTAGCACATGTTGTTGTGGATCATAATAGAAGATGATTTGCTGCTTGGTTTGCCACTGATGCATTTCTTGGCTATAGCGCACCCGCACTAATTTATCGTTAGCAACAAGTAGGCTGTTTGTGATGCCGTTGCTATTACTGAGATCGAATAACAATTCAGCTAATGCTTGATAACAGGCATAATAATTTGCACTGCCATCTTTATTAGAATGACTCGGTAATTGTGAAAGTAGTTGATCTGTTAAGGTAAATTCAGCCAAAATGTATTGATTATCACGAGCATTATCCGGTATGTAGGCTTTTGTGGCTGCGCTACGTTTTCTAACTATTGACATAACAATTCCCTGAAAGAACTTGGTATCATCTTGATCCCAATTTAAGTTTTGGTATGTCAGCGATTATAAGCAGTGCTTGTGACATTTTTATGTCGTGTAAAAGCCAATTAAAAATATTTATAAGATGTGCTATTGGTCGTCAAAAAAGTTAACTTTTGACAGCTGAATTATTAAAAATAATATTTTGCTCATGTAAACCGAGGAAACCACGAAGAGATGTATCACAAATGTCGATAAATAATAATGCAGAGTTAATTGCAGCCATTAATCAGGTTATGCCATTTGGTAAATATAGTGGAAGAAAGCTATTACAGTTGCCTGAGCCTTATTTAGTTTGGTTTCATGCTAAGGGTTTTCCTGAAGGAAAGTTAGGCCAGCAATTAGCGTTAATTTATGAAGTTAAACTTAATGGCTTAGAGGAGATGTTAAGGCCTTTATTAAGAGCTTAACTTTTCAAACTGATTTGTTCTTTCATTGCTCTTTTTAAGTCTGGTTTGCTATATAGCGTTTTGCTAACAAATTGTTTTGTAATACTTAGTTTTAACCTATTTTTATTTGTTGTTTATTTTCCTTAAAAAAAATTACCAAGCCCTAGTTTTGTGAGCATAGCAGCTTGCTTTCAGCGTTTGCTTGTTCTTAAATTAATTGGGGTTGAAGTAATACCATATTGCCGTTAACGGTATGCTTCTCTCGTTAATTAAGGTCAATTATTAATAATTATCAAATACTTATAAAATAGTAAAATGTAGAGGTGTTATTCATGAGAAGACAAAAAAGAGACAAGTTAGGCAGAGCACATTCAAATGGTTATCAAGCTGGGCTTTGTGGCAGAACAAAAGAAAAATGTCCATATCAAAATACAGATACTAAATCAGAATGGCTTGGTGGCTGGCGAGAAGCCTTAACTGATAGAAGCATGGGCTTATTTAAATAACTTGAGCTCTTATTGATGAATTAAATTTTCAAACCAAGCCCTCAATTTTGAGGGCTTTTTTATGGCTGCTTTATTGGTCAGAACGTGACTTAATGTGCTTTTACATTAATTATAAAGCTGAGCAAGCAGGACATTTAGCTTGTTTTTTAAGTGTTAATTGCTGCCACGAGTTATTCAAACCATCAAAAATGTTGAGTTGATTAGTCGCTACTTGATGACCAGTTAAAAACTTGATTGCTTGTAATGCTTGCATGCCTGCGATAATAGCGAGTACAGGGCCTAAAATACCTAATGTTTGACAATTATTTTCCGCAACCTTCTTACTAGCGGGGAATAAGCATTGATAACATGCACTATCAGATTTATTAGGATCAACAAACATATGCTGACCATCAAAGCCGGTTGCTGCGCCGATCACTAAAGGTTTGCGGTGCTCAAGGCACTTTTGATTAATGAGGTAACGAGTACTGATATTGTCAGTACAGTCAAGTACCAGGTCTACTAAAGGGAAGTAATAATCGGCAAGCTCTGCGTCGAGCATTTCATCAAGTACTTCGATATTAGTACTAGTATTGAGTTGCTGTAGTTTTTCAGCACTGGTATCCGCTTTATTTTTTGCAAGGTCTGACTCATTAAATAGTATTTGTCGATGCAAATTACTGATATCAATATTGTCACCGTCAGCTAGATAAATGTTACCGACACCGGCGGCGTTTAAATAAAGGCTTACTGGGTTACCTAAGCCGCCAACACCAACAATTAATATGCGGGCATTTTTTAGCGCTTGCTGGCCTTGCTCACCAATACCTTTGAGCATGATTTGACGGCTAAAGCGAAGTTGTTCTTGCTGACTAAGCATTTTTTGGCGACTCCGTATAATGATAACTGTGGACAGCGTTAGCTTTAAATTGAATATAAACAGTGCTTTGTATTGTTAGTGCTAGACGTTTTTTTGACCATAAACTGATTTGAGCAAAAAATTGCTGCTCGCCAGATTTTAGCGTCACTAGCGCATTGGTTTTCCCGTATTGTATTTCGATGATGGTTGCAGGTAAATGGTTGACGATCGAGCTATGCTCAGGCTTAGTAATACTGATACTAATATCACGTGCATAAATCATACATGGCAGTTTTTGACCAAGTAAGCTCGGTGTTATGGTTTGCTCTAGCAAGGGTAAATATATGCTAGCTGTTTTATCTTGTGCTATTGGTAGCGATAACCGCGTTAAACCATAGTCAGGTAAGTGCTCGGCAACTGTTAACGACAAACTTGTTTTAGGGCTAGTTTCTTCAGCGTTATTTAATTGATGAATCGCTTGATGAATTGGGTTGACAGTGCTGATTTTTCCAGCTGAAACCACAATAAGCTGATCGGCGATATATTGTAATTCACTTAAACTATGGCTGACATAAAGCATGGGTAAATTCAGTTGTTGCTGAATGTCTTTTAAGATAGTGAGCATTTGTGATTTAGTACTTTTATCTAAGGCACTAAAGGGTTCATCTAATAAAAGTAGTTTCGGCTCTGCGAGTAGGGCTCTAGCAATAGATACTCTTTGCTTTTCACCACCAGAAAGTTGTGTGACATTTTGGTGCTGTAAGGATTTTAGCTTTGTTAATGTCAGTACTTTTTCGATGCTAAGTTGGCTGTTTTTTTGTCGCTTAGCACCATAGGCTAAATTTTGATAAACACTGAGATGAGGGAATAAGCGACTATCTTGAAACACTAAGCCTATTTGTCTTTTTTCTGCCTTAATATATTGTTTTTTAGCACTATCTTGAAGTGACTTTCCATTTAAGGATATTTTACCTACTGCTTGTTGCTCAAGACCGGCAATAATGCGCAATAATGTTGACTTACCTGAGCCAGAATCACCATACACACCTGTAACAGCTGAAAGATGAATTTCTTGTTCAACAGAAATAACAAAGCTATTAAAGGCTAGCTTAAAAGCGAGCGCTAAAGATGTTGCATGCGGGTTATCACTAATAGCAAGTTGCTCAGAGTATGATGGGGAATCTGAGCTGGTATTAGTCGAGTTAGATAATGTACTCATGACTTAGCTAAATTCTGTTGAGTTTTATTGACGTTATTACCTAATAAATAAACCATAGATAACAGCAGTAATGAAGCAATTAATAACCCAGCAGAGAGTATGTGCGCATTAGCGTAGTTAAAAGCTTCCACATGATCAAACAAAGCAATTGATAAGACCCGTGTTTCACCGGGGATATTGCCGCCAATCATTAACACAACACCAAATTCGCCAACGGTATGGGCAAAGCCTAATGCGGTGGCAGTAATAAAACTGGCTTTTGTTAAGGGTAAAACAATACTAAAAAAGCGATCTATAGGCCCAGCACCCAGCATCGCCGCAGCTTCTAGGTGATGATCGCCTAATTGCTCAAAAGCTTTTTGTAATGGTTGTACAACAAAAGGCAAAGAATAAAGCACTGACCCGATAACAATCGCGCTAAAACTAAAGGCTAATTGGCTGCCAGTGGCACTTTGCCATAATTGCCCAGGTAATGAACCGGGCGAAAAAGCCAGTAATAAATAAAAGCCTAATACGGTTGGTGGTAACACTAAGGGCAGGGCAACGACCGCTTCAAAAATAACTTTCCATTTACTTTGCCATTTTGCAAGGTACCAAGCTAGAGGGGTCCCGAGTAATAGCAAAATTATGGTCGTTAGCGCTGCCATTTTAAAGGTCGTGGTGAGTGCCAGGATATCAGCTGAAATATCAGTCATTTTCTGTTTTTACCGGTAGATAACCTAATTGTTGCAAGGTAGCTTGGCTATTAGTTTGTAAAATGAAGTCACTGAGCTTTTGTGCGATAGCGACTTGTTTACTGGTTTTGACAATGACCAATTGTTGCTCAATTGGTTGATAAAATTGTTCAGGAATAAGCAGGCCTTGATATTGATTCATTTTTAATTGGCTGTACGCAACAAACCCTAACGGCACTGCTTGGCTGCGTACTTGTTGAAAGGTTTGGCTGATATTTATCCCCGTAACTAATTTAGTTTTCTGTTCTGACCAAAGTGATAAATAGGTTAATGCCTGCTTAGCGGCTTTGCCATAAGGTGCAGTATCAGGGTTAGCAATGGCTAAGTTACCGGAATAGTTATTCAGTATTGATAGGCTGGTTAATGGTTGTGTTGCAGACCATAACGCAATTTGACCATAGGCATAGCTTTTTCGGCTATTTTCAATAATCAATCCTGCTTGCTCTAGCAATGCCGGTCGTGTTGAGTCAGCCGATAAAAATAAATCAAACGGCGCACCATGTTTAATTTGCTGATATAGCGTGCCGGTTGCAGCACTAATGATTTGATAATCGATGTTTGTGTTATTGGGTAAATCAGCGAGTAAAACTTTTAAAGCGGGAGCAAAGTTTGCCGCAACAGCGATACGTAATGGACGTTCTTGCAATAATATCGGCTCATTAGCATAAACATGGCTGGCTTGAAGTGCCAGCCAAATAATCGCTAGAGTGAGTGTTTTTTGCAATGTGTTTTTCAACAATCTAGGCATTTTTATTATCGAAAAAACTCGGTTATTTAAAGTTTAAATGTGGCACAAAGTTACATGGACGATGGCTAGCATCAAGCTGTTCAACAATTAATTTATCCCATGCCGTTTTGCAGGCATTAGTTGAGCCCGGTACTGATAAAATAACGGTACTATTTGCCATGCCACCAAAGGCACGAGATTGAATGGTTGAAGTGCCAATTTCTGCTAATGAGATCGTTCTAAACACTTCGCCAAAGCCCTCAATATCTTTATCAAATAAAGGTAATAGTGCTTCAGGGGTATTGTCTCTTGCGGTGAAACCCGTGCCGCCAGTGGTTAAGATCACATGGATACTATCATCAGCAATCCATTTAGATACGACAGCGCGCAATTGATAAACATCGTCTTTTGATATTTCTTTCGCGGCTAAATTATGCCCCGCAGCTTGTAGTCGTTCAGCAAGAGCCTGACCCGAGGTATCGTTATGTTCTTCGCGAGTATCTGAAACAGTTAACACCGCGATATTTAAGGCAACGAAGTCATCGCCACAATGAACAGAAGAAGTACTAGACATGAGATTTCCTTGGTAAAGATAATAAATGTTGCGCCTGTTGCCATTGCTCAGGCGTATTGGTGTTAAATAAACAGTCGCTATTTTTTGGGGTGATGACGTTATGCGGAACTTGATTCAATAAACTGCGTACAGAAGGTCCTGATAAATTTCGCTTATTGATGGTTTTTTCTTTGCCACTAAGTTGATCAGGCATGCTTTTTTTCGCGCTCATTTGCTGTAAAGGTTGTTGAAAAAACTGTTCAACATAGGCGTTAATAGGTAAATATAACGGCAGATAATTATCAGTAAAATAACATGCTTGCTGGCTTAATTCGCCTGCGCGTTTTAATGATGAAAGTTCAGCTGAGGTCATTAAGGGTAAATCAATCGGCAATATTAACAATGCTTGTGGTTTAAATTGACTGATAATACTTTGAATACCGCCTAGTGGTCCCATATCGGCAATGAGATCGTCAACGCCATGTTTACCACCACTGACAATTACCTGTGAACTGCCAGCAGCTTTCAGTAGGTTTTTGCTATAACTGAGCATATCTTGTTGATTGCGTTGCAAGCTGGCCTTATCTTGCCCCATACGAGACGATTTTCCGCCAGCTAACACCACACCTAAACAAGGTTGAAAAACATTACTTACCGCACTCATTAGCCACCCAACATTGCCAAGTTTTTTGTCGCGCCGGTGAGCTTTTCATGTAAAAAATGCGTTTGTTTTTTATCGGTCATCATGTGGCTAATTGCGGCTTTAAGTGGCTCTACATCATCAGTTTGTAAATAATCTTTTAATGATAAACCTTGCTCGGTAAATAAGCATAAGTGTAACTTACCCAGTGAACTCACACGTAAGCGATTACAACTATTACAAAAATCTTTTGAATAAGGCATGATCAAACCAATTTTACCCGCATAATCAGGATGATAAAACTCTTGTGCCGGTCCCGCAGCTTTGTCATTAATAACCGGTAACCAGCCATCTAAAATAAGGTTTTGCTTAATGCGCGAGCCTTGTACGTGTTGTGCATCAAAAAATGCTTGGTTGTCACCAGTTTGCATTAATTCAATAAAACGTAAGGTCACTGGCGTGTCTTTTAGCCAAGCTAAATAACTGGCAATATCGTAACCATTGTACTCACGCATTAATACCGTATTAATTTTAATGTCGGTATTACCTGCAGCGAGTGCCATATCGACACCTTTGAGAATATGATTAAGTTTGTCATGGCCCGTAATAGCATGAAACTGTCGAGGATCTAAACTGTCAATACTAATGTTGATTGCATCAATGCCAGCATCTAACCAAGTAGGTAGATGTTCAGGCAGTTTGAAACCATTACTGGTGATTGCAACTTTTTTAATCCCAGGTGTTTGCTTGCAGGTGGCAATAATTTCAGGTAAGTCTTTACGCAAAGAAGGCTCGCCCCCCGTAATACGAATTTTTTCTGTGCCCATTTGCGAAAATGCTGAGGCTAAACGAGTTATTTCAGGCAGAGTGAGGAATTTTCTATCGTGATCACACTGATAACCGTCAGGTAAACAATAGTTACAACGAAAATTACATACGTCTGTGATCGATAGCCGCAAGTAATAAAACTTGCGTCCGAAGTTGTCTGTTAACATGTCACCTTTCCAATGTCGGGAGGCAAACAAGTTTCCTTGTTAACCCTGGTAAACACAAAATATTATTTTGGTTTACGGCTACAACAGCATATCAGTTGCATCGCAACTCATTTAGCTAAAATAGCTCGGCGAAAAATAGCGTTGTTGAAGTTTTAATTTAAGATAAATAGAAAAATGAAAATTCAACAGGCATTATGATTTATTGTTTTATATCATATAATCACAAGCATAGTATGATTATGATCAATATAACAGATCCTAGTTACGTTATTTAAGTTTCAAAAATAGTGTGATTAATGTTTTTTAATATTGAACAGCCAAATTAAGTTGAAAAAAGCCATTAAGAAGCAAGTCTTAATGTGTTTGGCTACAGAGATAAAATACAATATAAATTGGAAGAATCTATTATGGTCGATTGTTGTTCTGCTCCCGGATTAATGCCTTTTGCTCAAGCGTTAGAAACAATGCTTGCTGCTATTTCTCCTATCACCGAAATTGAAAATATTACCTTATCTGAAGGGTTAGGAAGAGTTTTATCCAGTGATATTACTAGCCCAATTAATGTGCCGCCCCATAATAACTCTGCAATGGATGGCTACGCTTTTGCACAAGATAGTTTAGTTGCCCAAAGACATTTACGTTTAGTGGGTCGCTCAATGGCGGGTCAACCTTACCAAGGTAAGTGTGGTCAAGGTGAATGTATACGTATTATGACAGGCGCTAAGATGCCAGAAGGCTGTGATACCGTAGAAATGCAAGAAAACTGTCAGGTAGAGGGAGAAAATGTTGAATTTTTAGCCCCGAGAAAGAAGGGTGATCATGTTCGTTACGCCGGTGAAGATATTAATCAAGGCCATGTGGTTTTTGCAAAAGGCCGACGTTTATCAGCTATCGATATTGGAGTGTTGGCTTCATTAGGTATTAATGATTTTGAGGTGTTTCGTAAACTTAATGTCGCACTTATTGCCACCGGCGATGAATTAAAAAGTTTAGGTGAGCCGTTAGGTGAAGGCGATATTTATGAAAGTAATAGTTATGCGCTTGCAGGCATGTTGAAAAATCTTAATGTCAATGTGATTGATTTTGGGGTTATTGCTGATGATGAAAATGCTATTAAAACTGCGTTTATACAAGCTGATGAGCAAGCTGATGCCGTTATTTCTTCTGGTGGTGTTTCGGTAGGTGATGCCGATTATACCAAGCTTGTACTTGAGCAAATTGGTGAAATTGCGTTTTGGAAAATTGCCATGAAACCAGGTAAGCCATTTGCTTTTGGTAAACTACCTAATAGCTTGTTTTTTGGTTTGCCGGGCAATCCTGTTTCAGCCATGGTTACGGCCGACTTACTTGCTTTACCAGCCCTTATGAAGCTACAAAATTATCAGCCTACACCGACGATAACACTGAAAGCAAAAACAGTAACAGCGTTAAGAAAATCACCTGGTCGTATGGACTTTCAACGAGGTGTTTTATCTTATGATAATGACGGCGTATTACTGGTTAATAGTACAGGCAGCCAAGGTTCGGGTATTTTAACCAGTATCGCTTCAGCAAATTGCTATATTGTGCTACCAGCAGAGCAAGGCCGAGTATCAGCCGGAGAAACGGTTGATGTGCGTTTATTTGAGCGCTTTTTCTCTTAGCGGTTGAAGAACTAACTTACTGATATATACCCAAGCCACTTGAAAATGCAGTTTCAGCGTTAAGCTAGGAAATCAGCGCAAGGCGATAAAGGGTCATCTCCGGCGTTATTGATTTCGACAATGGAACAACCATTCCTTTCAATCAATGCCTTGGTGCTAACCCTTTTTCGACTTGCACAATCCTGCATTTTCAAGTGGTTTGGGTATAATAAAGAGCTAACGTGTTAACAACAGTATATTTTTTACCTGGTACTATGTGCAATGAGCGTTTGTGGCTGCCTACTTGGCAGTTACTGTGTCAACAATGCCCTGCAGACTCTCAGCTAATCGCTTTAGAGATCCCGAAAACGGGCAGTATGGATGATGTTGTCAATGTTTTGTCTGAGCAAATTGTTGCCGATAACGCCATTTTAGTTGGCTTTTCTTTAGGTGGTTATATTGCTAGTGCAATAGCATTAAAGCTTGGTTCAAAGTTACAGCAACTGTTAATTGTATCTAACTTTCCAAAAGATTTACCGGCAGCTGAAATTAAGCAACGAAAACGTACGATAGATTGGATAAATCAACGAGGTTATTCGGGGTTGCCAAATAAACGTATTAATGACTTGCTACACCCTCAAATTGAACAGTTTAATTTCGCTGGCTATCAAAATATTAAAAACACCATGATCACTATGGATAGGGTGCTTGGTGTTGAAGTCTTATTACATCAATTACGTGTTTCAATGGATCGACCTAATTTATTGCCGTTATTAGGCCAGTTGGCACTTCCCGTTACTTTTCTTGTTGGCGATCATGACGGTTTAGTCGATCTTAGTGTGTTGCGAGCTGAACTTCAGGGGAAAGGTAATATCGTTTTGAAGGAAATTGCGAATACGGGTCATATGTTGCCGCTAGAATCACCGCAGGCGTTAGCATCGACACTGGCTTGCTTTTTAAATAACTAACGCTATTAGCGCTTAATTTATTGCCGTTAATAATAAAGTTGCTTAAAGCTGTGCTTGCTTGCGTGAAAGCGTGTAAAATAGCGACAATTATATTTTACCTTAGGACTTAAACGTTGAGCGACAGCAAATTTTCATCACTTAGCTTACAACCGGCAATTTTAGACAACCTGTCATCACTGGGTTACCACGAGATGACAGAAATACAAGCTAAAAGCCTTCCGGCTATTTTAGCGGGGCAAGATGTGATTGCTCAGGGTAAAACGGGCTCAGGTAAAACCGCCGCCTTTGGTCTTGGACTGTTGAATAAGCTACAAGTTAAAAAGTTTAGAATTCAAACTTTAGTGCTTTGTCCAACACGTGAATTAGCTGATCAAGTAGCGAAAGAAATCAGAAAACTTGCCAGAGCGGTTCACAATATTAAAGTACTAACCTTATGTGGAGGCACGCCTTTTGGCCCTCAAGTGGGTTCTTTAGAGCATGGAGCTCATATTATTGTTGGTACACCTGGTCGCATTGAAGATCACCTCGGTCGTGGCACATTATCATTAGACCATGTTGATACTTTAGTGCTAGATGAAGCCGATCGTATGCTTGATATGGGCTTTCAAGCCGCCCTCGACAACATTATTGATAAAATACCGCAACAAAGACAAACCTTATTGTTTAGTGCTACCTTTGCACAGCAGATTCAAAAAATTGCCAATCGTTATTTAAAAACACCTGCGGTGATCAAAGTTGAATCTAATCACGAAAGTAGCACGATAGCTCAGCACTTTTATCGTGTGGAAAGTGATGAAGAACGCTTAACGGCAATTCGATTATTACTATTAACTCATCAACCTGAATCAAGCGTCATATTTTGTAATACTAAAATCGCTACGCAGAATGTTGCCAATAAATTGGCTGCTTATGGTTTTGGTGTTGTGGCATTACATGGTGATTTAGAGCAAAGAGATAGAGACCAAACTTTAGTACGTTTTGCTAATAAAAGTGCCTCGGTACTGGTTGCTACTGATGTTGCTGCTCGTGGCCTAGACATTGAAGCACTTGATGCGGTGTTCAACTATGATATTGCCCATGATAGTGAAGTGCATATTCACCGTATTGGTCGCACAGGACGTGCTGGCAGCACTGGTTTTGCTTTTTCTTTATTTAGTGACAAAGATCGCTACAAAGTCGGTTTATTAGAAGATTATCTAGAACGCACAATTGAAGGTGAAGAGTTACCAGGTCGTGAAGTATTAGAACGCAATGTTTATTTACCTAAAATGACCACCATTCAAATTGATGGCGGTAAAAAGCAAAAAGTGAGACCAGGTGATATTGTTGGTGCATTGACCAGCGAAAATGGTATTACTTTTGAGCAAGTAGGTAAAATTCAACTTGGGGCTAATTGGGCTTATGTTGCGGTAGAGAAAATGGTGGCCAGAAAAGCACTAAATAAGCTCACTCACGGTAAACTCAAAGGGCGCACTTTTAGAGTAAGAGAATTAAAATAAGCTGTAAATACAATAACGTTAGATGATCAACGAGGTACCCTATTGCTGAGTACCTCTTTGTTGATTGTTCATTACCACTTAAAATTCCACCATATCCGTTAAAACCATCACTCACTCAACTAAAAGTTAAGCTTTATTTTTTCAACGGCTGCAACATCAATAATATTAACACGGCTATCAATGCTGTTTTCTAAGCGAGCGGCGGTTTTATTGGCACCATGCTTTTGTGCAAAAGCGATAATATCGTCGCCATTGCACATGACTTTCATGGCGATAGTTTTATCACGTAGGTTATAAGACTTAACCGTTTTTTTAAATCTAGAGACATTATCGGTTAACGTAGACTTACAAACATCAATAAGAGCATTTTCTATATATTTATCCATGGCATGACTACTAAAACTTAAAGCAGATAACATTACACCAGTGAAAGCTGCGGCTGCTAACAATTTTGAACTTTTCATTTTATTCTCCAATTAAACGTTAATGGCTATTTGAAAACAATAGCGAGTTGTTACCTCTTAATAGTGAGCTAAATATGATAAAAAGTTGTAAGCAAGCGCTGACTGAATGTAAGTATTAAACATAAGTGGAAATAGCAAATTTCGAGGGTAATTTATTGTTTATATTTAATAAAGCTAACTTGATAACATAGCTTTTCGACATTAATTTTTACATCTATTCATCCTTCTAGACATCTTGGAGCACACTAAGGGGATATATCGTGCGACGAACTGCCATTAAACCGAGCTATGAGCTAACAATTTCTGGTAATTTATAATAATCAGGGTATGATACTGGGATTATGTACAGTCACTACTTATGTGGTTTTAAGACATAATGACTATGATTCGAATTTGGTAAACAGTGATATAAGGGATAACAATGGCAGTTGAAAGTCGATTTGTCGTGATAAGACAAGGTGTGGAGGTAGAAACATTCATGGATAAAAAAGCCGCAGATGAATACGATAAAATGCTTGATATGGCAGATAGTTTATCTGAAATGTTTGAACAAGCACCTGTCGAACTTTCTGAAAGTGTCCGTGAAGAATTAAGTGTATATTTAGCGCAGAACCGCGAAGATGTCTTGATTGCTTTACAAGCGAAAAAAGCTAAAGCCGTTGTCAATAAAGCAGCTAAAAATATCGATACGACCAAAGTAAGCGAGCCACCAGCAATAGAAAAGGTAAAAAAAGCAAAAGTAGCTAATGCAAAAGCTAGCGGTAAAGCTAAAGTTGAAAAGTCTTAAATCTGGCTTGTTCGTTATTAGCCTGTTTAGCTAAGGCCTAATTTTATAGCTAAGGCCTAATTTTATAGCTAAGGCTTAGCTATAAAAATGTTATGATCGAGAAACTAGCTTATTGTGGGGCGTTTTGGAATATCAATTGATCCGTAGCTCGCGAAGAAAAACTATTGCTTTGCAGGTAAGCAACGCACAAGTTATTGTTAGGGCACCAACGTTTGTTAAAACCGCTTATATTGAAAGATTAATTCAAGCTAAGTTACAGTGGTTAGAGCAAAAAGTAGCAGAGCAAAAGCAAAAATCACGATCAACTCCTCATTTTACTTTACAGTTTGTTGGTGAAAAACTAACCAACAATCCAACCGTGTATATTGATGGCGTACCACATAGTATCAATATTGAGTTTGGGCGTAAGCATGTGCTGCATAATGTTAGTAGGCAAAGCCTGACTGTTGTGCTGACTGAAAGCTATCGTCAGGGTGATCTAAACTCAGCTGCGACTCTAGCGAAAGTAAAGTCGCAAATAGACTGTTGGTTTAAAGCACACATCGAAAATTATATTGCACAAAATCTAATGATATTTTCCAAGCAATTAGCACTTAAACCTACGGCTTTTAAAGTCAGAAAATATAAGGCGCGTTGGGGAAGCTGTAACAATCGTGGTGAGCTCAGTTTTAATTACTTACTGAAAATGTTGCCTAGCTGGGTGATTGACTACGTGATAATTCATGAACTATGTCACCTTAAGCATATGAATCATTCGACAAAATTTTGGCAATTAGTTGCCACCCACTGTCCTGAATATCAATTAGCTAAAAATTGGCTATCAGCGCATCAACCTTACTTACGGTGGTAAGTATTGCCGGCTAGTCCTTGTCTAGCAATGAATTCTTGTCATATCCTCCGATAAAATCCATATAGTTTTTAACGAGTTGGCATGAGAAATGCTAATTGTTTCCTGCTTTTTATTTACGCTAAAAAGCCTTATTAATTATTATATTTGAGCGCAAATTCAGTTATTAGTTTTGCGCAATCAATCGGTTTAATTGGTATATAAAGGAGATAAATATGAAACTCACTCGTTATAGCTGGAAAGCAAGCATCATTTATTTTTTATCTGCGGCAATGTCATTAGGCATTATCGATTTACTGTTAAGTTTATAGTTTTAGCCTAAAAACCTAGATTAAGCGCCAATGCTATTTATCTTTTAAAATTGCATTTTCGTACTAAATAGGTCGCAGGATAATGGCATTTATCTGCACTTATACCTAATTAAGTTGAAAAAAACGTCACTTTTCTTAATATTAGTAATTAACAGCAGCACAAAATTAGGGTAAATTAACCGCTAATAAAAAAAATAATAAAGGATTAGTATCAAATGAGTACAAACGTTCTTATTTGTGATGACTCTAACTTAGCTAGAAAGCAAGTATTTAGAAGCCTTCCCGAAAGTTTATCTACTGATGTGCAATTAGCCAAAAATGGTCAAGAAGCACTCGATATTTTACGCGATAAAAAAATTGATATTTTATTTCTCGATCTAACTATGCCGGTTATAGATGGTTTAGGGGTTTTACAGGCATTAAAAGATGACAATATTGAATTAGCGGTATTTGTTATTTCTGCCGATGTTCAGCCCGAAATGCAAAGCCGAGTCATGGACTTAGGCGCAAAAGCATTTCTACGTAAACCAGTACAATTAGATATCTTAAATGAAAATTTGAAAACTCATGGTTTTTTATGAACGCATTTGATTTAACTGAAGATCAGCAAGATTGTTTGCAAGAGTTGATTAATGTTGCAATGGGGCAAGCAAGTGATCAGCTTGCGCGTTATTTAGATACTTTTGTCTATTTGAAAGTGCCTAAAATTGAACAAGTCAAGTCTGAACAATTGCTTGTTACGCTTAATCAAGACTTAAAAGCAACGGCGGTAGTTAGCCAGGGTTTTTTTGGTTACGAAGGCATCCGTGGTGAAGCACTTTTGATGTACCAACCACAAGACTCAAATCGTTTAGCAGATTTGCTAGGTTATGAAGCCGATGAGTTGACTTTTGATGAGCAAATTATCGATCTAAGTTCTATTTTAACGACCACATTTTTGAATGTTTTTGCGAGTCAAATAGACAATCAGATGTCATATAGTGCGCCTAGGTTACTTTCGCCTAACCTTGGTGCTGTCACGCAACACCTTCAGCAGCAAGCATTTAATTGGGATTTAGCGTTAAAAGTGCGTATCAGTTATCAAGTAACTGATTACTCTTTTAATTGTGATATGGTTTTATTAATCCCAGAGCAAGCCATTATTAATATTAAAACCGTTATTGACCGTATATTAGAAGAGTTTTAATTATGTTAGATGCGCTTTATCATAATATTACCAACCGGTTAAATACTGGAATTTTGATTCTCGATAGTGATTTTAATATTGTTATGTGGAATCGATTTTTAGAAGTACATGCCAATAAAAAAGACAACAATGTTATTGGTAAAAGTATTTTTACTGTTTTTCCTGAATTACCTAAAAAGTGGTTTGAACGAAAGCTCTCTAGCGTTATTCAGTTAAAAAACCAATCTTTTTGTGGTTGGGAACAACGCCATCACCTGTTTGAACTTTCTCATTCCCGTCCGATAACCACAGATAGTCATTTTATGGCGCAAAATTGCACATTTTTACCTGTTGAGGTTGAAGGTGAAGTTAAGCACGTTTGTCTCTTAATCGAAGATGTTACTGATGTTTGTCATTATCAAACGCAACTGAATAAAGCCCTAGAAGATTTAGCGCTATCTAACCGTATTGATGGCTTAACACAAGCGTTTAACCGTAAACACTGGGAAGAATGTTTAGCCAGTGAATTCTCACGCGCACGTCGTTATAATTATGACCTTGCGTTAGTGATGCTAGATTTAGATCAATTTAAGTTATTGAATGACACTTTTGGTCATCAAGGTGGCGATAAAGTGCTTATTGACACCGCAAAGTCTGTCAATGATTTACTGCGTATGGGCGATATGTTTGGTCGCTATGGCGGCGAAGAATTTGCCGTAATATTACCCAATACTGATTTAGTCGGTGCAGAAGAAGTAGCTGAGCGTATCCGCCAAACAATTGCTAGCAATACCGTTGATTACCAAGGGCGCAGCATTAATGTCACCGTCAGTATTGGCGTTGCAGTGATTGAGGCCGAAGATACTCGCTATGAAGATCTCATTAGCAATGCTGATATTGCCTTGTATGAAGCTAAGTCAAACGGGCGTAACCGCGTTTGTCTAGCCAAACAATGCCCAACTAAAGAAACCATCGTTGCCTGAATATTTTTATCAAATATTCAATATTCTGATATTTTATACATAAATTAGTTTGTTTTATTCATAAAAAGCAGTTGACAGAAAAAAACATATCAGGCACTTTATATCCTATGAATATTTTATCTAGCCGAATTATTATTATTACCACTACCACCCTCACCGGGATGGTGGTCATTGGCTGACGTGTAAAATTTATCTATTTTATCAAGCCCGTGACCTTTAGGTTACGGGCTTTTTTTGTTTCTAGGGAGTAAAAATGCGTGTATTAAAATTTGGTGGTTCTTCTTTAGCTACAGGCCAGCGTTTTATTGAAGTAGCTAATATCATCAAAAATAAAAGCCAGTCGTCTCGCCTTGCTGTTGTGGTTTCTGCGCCTCAAGGTGTTACTAACCACCTTGTTGCTATGGCAGAAAATATTTCTGATGAAGATAAACTAAAAAGCGATCTACTGCATTTTAAACACGCGATTGAGAATATTATTGAAGACTTATCGGCAAGACTCCCTAAATTTTGCCCGCAACATAGTGAACAAATTTTAGCTCATTGGGAGCAGCAATTAAGTCGATATTTACACGGCGCCACTTTATTGTCATTTTGTCCAGAGCATGTGCGTGCGCGTATTATCAGTATTGGTGAACGCTTAAGCGTAGCATTGCTGCAGTCGGTATTAGCTGCTGACGAATACCAGGTAAGCGTGATTGAACCGGAGCGTTTTTTACGTACTAATGATGTTGCTATGAATGCAGTGGCAGACTTAGTGTTATGTAAAGACACTTTTCAGGATGTTTATAGTGATCTAAATGCTATTGCACTTATGCCTGGTTTTATTGGCGTTGATAGCTTGGGTAATATTACTACGTTAGGACGTAATGGCTCAGATTATTCCGCTGCGGTATTAGCGGTATGTAGTGAAGCCGAATATTGTGAAATTTGGACGGATGTTGATGGGGTTTATAACGCGGATCCTCGCTTGATCAAAGAAGCTAAGTTATTAGATTACTTGTCTTATCAAGAGGCTATGGAGCTTTCTTATTTTGGTGCGAGTGTTTTACATCCTAAAACCATTGGGCCGATTGCTCAACATCATATCCCTTGCTTAATCAAAAATACTGGCAATCCTGATGCGCCGGGCACTTTAATTGCTAATGAAAATGATCAAAGTAAACGTGTGAAAGCAATTTCAAACCTTGATGATCTGACTATGGTCAATGTTTCAGGCCCAGGTATGAAAGGTATGGTGGGTATGGCGAGTCGTGTTTTCGCTACTATGAGTCGTGAAAAAATCTCTTTAATACTTATTAGTCAGTCTTCAAGTGAATACTGTATCAGTTTTTGTATTTACTCATCTGATGCCGATAAAGCTGAGCAGAGTTTACAAGAAGAATTCGAATTAGAATTACTAAATGGTTTATTAGAGCCGTTAACACTAACGCATCAATTATCTATTGTGTCGTTAGTTGGCGATGGTATGCATCATCAACAAGGAGTGGCAGCGAAGTTTTTTGGCTCGCTAGCACAAGCGCGAGTTAATGTGGTTGCCATTGCGCAAGACTCTTCAGAACGCAGTATTTCAGTGGTTATTGAAAGTAGAAAATGCACTGATGCCATGAAAGTAAGTCATCAAAACTTTTTTTCTCACAAGCAAACTATTGATGTGTTTTTGGTTGGTTGCGGTGTGGTTGGTAGTGAATTGCTGACACAAGTTGCCCGTCAACAAGCCAAGCTTAAAGCCGATAATATTTCATTAAAAGTTTATGGCTTAGCTAATAGCAAAGGCATGGTATTCAATTGTGAAGGAATTGATGTAGCTCATTGGCAAGATAATTTAACTCAGCAAGCTGTGCCAGTTACGGTTGAAAATATTAAGCAATTTGTTCGAGAAAACCATTTAATTAACCCCGTTTTGGTTGATTGTACATCTAATGAAGCGCTGGCTTTGCAATATGTTGATTATTTAGAAGCTGGCTTTAATGTGGTAACGCCAAATAAGAAAGCGAATACTGATTCATGGCAGTACTACCAAGCTTTGAGAGCTGCGGCACAAAAAACTAACCGCCGATTTTTATATGAAACTACTGTTGGTGCGGGTTTACCGGTTATTGATACTTTACAGAATTTGTTAAAAGCTGGTGACGAATTACAACGGTTTGAAGGGGTATTGTCGGGCTCATTATCTTATATTTTTGGTAAGCTTGATGAAGGTATGAGCTTATCTCAAGCAACAGCCTTAGCCAAAGAGCAAGGTTTTACTGAGCCTGATCCTCGTGATGATCTTAGTGGTATGGACGTCGCACGCAAATTGTTAATCATGGCCCGAGAAGCCGGTTTACCACTTGAGTTAAATGATATTGAAATTGAACCAGTATTAGCCGATACATTTGATGCCAGTGGTGATGTTGCAACCTTTATGGCTAATTTGCCATCACTAGATCAGGCTTTTTCTCAACGAATTAATGCCGCTAAAGCTGAAGGCAAAGTATTAAGATATATTGGTAACATTGTTGACGGAAAGTGTCAGGTTGCTATCGAAGCGGTCGGAAAAGATCACCCACTATATAGTATTAAAGATGGTGAAAATGCGTTAGCCGTTCATAGTCGATATTACCAACCATTACCTTTCGTTTTACGCGGTTACGGTGCCGGTGCCGCGGTTACTGCTGCCGGTGTTTTCGGTGACTTATTAAGAACTTTAGCATGGGAGCAACAACACTAATGAGTGTTTCTGTATTTGCGCCAGCATCAATAGGCAATGTAAATGTTGGTTTTGATGTGTTAGGCCTAGCTGTTAAGCCAATTGATGGCACATTATTAGGTGATGTTGTTACCGTAAAGCAAAGCCATGATGGCGACCAATTAGTGGTAACCGGCAACTTTGCCAAAAAATTACCGGGTGATGTTAAAGACAATATTGTGTGGCACTGTTTGCTGTTATTTAATCAACAATTAGTGGCACATAAGCAAGCTGTTGTTGCGGTTGAGTTAACTTTAGATAAACGTATGCCGGTTGGAAGTGGTTTAGGCTCTAGTGCTTGCTCAGTTGTTGCGGCAATTGCGGGTTTAAATGCTTTTTATCAAAAGTACCATGAATTTAGCTTTTCTGAGCTGGCATTATTAAAAATGATGGGGCAAATGGAAGCAAAAATTAGTGGCAGCTTACACTATGATAATGTTGCGCCATGCTTTTTGGGAGGTATGCAATTAATGGTACCTGATCATGAAATTATTACTCGTGATTTACCGCAGTTTGATGATTGTTATTACGTTATGGCCTATCCCGGTATTGAAGTATCGACTAAAGCCGCTAGAGATATTCTGCCAAGTGACTACTCACGAGCAGACTTAATTAGCTTTGGACAGAACCTAGCGACATTCGTTGATGCTTGTCATCGCAGTGATAAAGCACAAGCTTTTGCTGTAATGCAGGATATAGTGGCTGAACCATATCGTCAGTCAATTTTACCTGGTTATAGCGCAGCTGCCAGTCACTTAAGAGCACAAGGGTGTTTAGCTGTTGGTATTTCTGGCTCAGGGCCAACACTTTTTTGTGTTACTGATGATGCAGTAAAAGCTGAAAATTTTGCCAACTGGTTAACAGAAAATTATTTGCAAACATCAGCTGACGGAACGACAGATGGTTTCGTGCATGTTTGCCAAGTTGATAGTCAAGGTGCGATAAGCTTACCTTAGAGAATTATTCGAACGTTTGGTCTGTTGGCTACAAGTCACAAGATAAACCAATATAGGAATTGAGTGTGAAATTTTATAATTTAAAAGAAAATGATCAACAAGTTAGTTTTGCTGGTGCAGTGAAGCAAGGCCTAGGACGTAATCAAGGCTTGTTTTTTCCAGAAACCTTGCCCCGCTTTGATAACATTGAAGCTTTACTTGCGCTGCCATTAGTTGAACGTAGTGTTAAAGTGCTTTATCCATTTGTCAGTGATGATCTGACTGAAGCGCAACTGACTGATATTGTTACCGAGGCTTTTAATTTTCCGGCTCAAATACAGCCAATCAGTGAAAATAGGGCGATTCTAGAGTTATTTCATGGTCCAACCTTAGCCTTTAAGGATTTTGGCGCACGCTTTATGGCTAAGTGTTTACAAGCTTTTAGTGAAGGCAAAAAAATTACGATATTAACGGCTACTTCAGGCGATACCGGGGCTGCTGTTGCTCATGCTTTTCATGGTATTGATAATATTGATGTTGTTATTTTATATCCTAAAGGCAAAATTAGTTTGCTACAGGAGAAAATGTTCACGACCTTAGGCGGTAATATTCGCACTATTGCAGTTGAAGGTACTTTTGATGACTGTCAGGCGCTTGTTAAGCAGTCTTTTGATGATCAAGAGCTTAAAGAAACTATTGGCTTAAACTCAGCAAACTCAATTAACATCAGTCGATTGTTAGCACAAATTTGCTATTACTTTGAAGCAGTTGCTCAGCTTTATCGTCAAAAAGGTGCCGACGCTCTTAATGAAGTGGTATTCTCTATTCCTAGCGGCAATTTTGGTAATTTAACCGCAGGCTTATTTGCCAAGGCATTAGGTTTACCGATCAAACGTTTTATTGCCGCAACGAATGCTAATGACACTGTACCGCGGTATTTGCAAACAGGTGAATGGTCACCACACGACACTGTAGCAACGATTTCTAATGCTATGGATGTAAGTAACCCAAATAACTGGCCACGTGTTGAACATATGCTAAAAGCGGGTTTAGTTGACAAGGATTGTGTGAGTTCAGTCTCCATTGATGAAGAGCAAACACAAATGACCATGATCCAACTAGCAAAGCTTGGCTACATTAGTGAACCTCATGCTGCTGTTGCTTATCGAGCATTACAATATAATGCCCTTGATAGCGAGTTTGGTGTGTTTTTAGGTACCGCACATCCGGCTAAATTTAAAGACGTTGTTGAAAGCACATTAGGACAACCGATCGGCTTGCCAAAAGAGCTAGCAGACTGTGCCAGCGAAACCATTTTATCGACGACAAGCTCGACTGACTTTGCAGAACTTAGAGCCTACCTACTTGCTTAGTATCAACGTTGAACTTAGCACTATCGCACTAATTTCAAGTGCGATGAGTGCTTGATGTGGTACTAACATCACAATAAACAAAAGGTAGTTTTTACTGCCTTTTTTTGTATCCGAAATAGCGATGATAAACCGAGCTTGTCTGAAATGGTGCAATGAAATAGCGATGAATGAACGCTAAAATATTCAACTTAGCTTGTTAGGGTATTACGATGATGACATGCACATAGGCAATGCCGCATAATATAGAAAATATACCGCAGATATGCCAAAATTATTGAATAAGAGCCGTGTTATGAATAAGTTAAAACCCCAGTGGCAAAAAATTATTGCCACTGAGCAACAACAAAGCTACTACCAAAAACTCTCTGAAGAACTTGCTCAGCAACGCAGCAATGGCGAGGTTATATTCCCCAACGAAGCTGATGTTTTTAGCGCATTTTCAACCGTAGACTTACCTGATGTAAAAGTGGTTATTTTAGGGCAAGACCCTTATCACGGTTTAGGTGCTAATGGGCAATCACAAGCGCATGGTTTAGCGTTTTCTGTACGAAAAGGCATTAAAATTCCTCCCTCATTGGTCAATATATACAAAGAATTAACGCAAGATATTGCCGATTTTAAAACCCCATCGCATGGCCACTTAATGGCATGGGCAGAGCAAGGGGTGTTGTTGCTCAATACCGTACTCACGGTAAAGCAAGCACAGGCACATTCGCATGCAAAATTAGGTTGGGAAACCTTTACTGATAAAATTATTGCTGAAATAAATCAACGTAATGAAGGTTGTGTATTTTTACTCTGGGGCAGTCATGCGCAAAAGAAAGGTAAGAACATCAATCAGCAAAAGCATTTAGTCTTAGCAGGCCCGCATCCATCGCCATTGTCAGCTTACCGAGGATTTTTTGGTTGCCAACACTTTTCAAAGGCAAATCACTGGCTGGAAGCACAAAATAAAAACGCGATAAATTGGCAGATTGGTGAGTAGTTAAACTTTGTTATGAGCCGAGCTATTGAGGCCATAAATTACGATTCACTATCTTCGTATGACAACCCATAATGATTGATAGTAGTCTCATTTATGGGCAAAGGCATATAGTCTAGTACGCTTTCTGAAAAAACGAATTTTCAGTGATAATGCTTGAGATTTAATCAGTAAAATTTAGCATCACTTTGTGCGCATTGCGGAAGTTACGAGTGACTCAATCAATACTTTAGCTTTTAGCCAAAAGCTGACATTAGGTTTTTGAGAGCCCAGATTAGGGCCAAAGCGATTTCAACTAAATTAACTGCTTGTTTGTGGAAGTTCATTACTGCCTGTGAGCAGTCTACCTTATAGCGCTAACTATTCTAGATTATAGTCATTAGAAGGTTGCGTTTAAAATACATTTTGGATTAGGATTTTTTAGCGATAGTACCTTAGAGAAGTCCGTTATATTCACTAATTTCCTATCCTATAATTCGAAATATGAATCTACAGCTCAACTAACTTCTCCTTTGCGAAAGCTGATATAAGCGCCCCTAAATTAGATGACAGAAAAATCAGCTTAAGCCGTAATTGATTTTTAATGTAGGCTACATTGAAAATTTTTAAACTTTACTGAGAGTAAAATCATCACAACCGTTAAAGTTTATTTTTCCTGTTAAGCTTCTTTTGTTAGAGCTTAGTGACCCATGAAAACCAACGGAAGAATATCCTTTAAGTTGTTTTTTCCAAGCTCTCGGTTGAAAAAGAATTAAGCCATCTTCAGTAACATCGCCTATGATTGTATAAATTCCGGTACCTTCACTTTTATAAAAAGTAAAGCTACCCACTAATATTTCTCCGAATTCTGATAGTTCGATTTCAAAATCAGTCAAAATCTCACACATGTACTTCCCTTTCCATTTACCGACCAATGCTAATTTGTTTTTATGTACCTTTTGTTCTTTCTTTTTAGCCAACTCAATCCGCTGCTGAGCTTCTTTTTCCTTTTCGGCTTTCAGTTTAGCTTCTCTTTCTTTCTTGGCCTGTAGCATCTCTTCTTGTCGTGACACTAGCGATTTTTCACCAGGGGAGCCTGAAATTACAAAATTAGTTGTCCCCCAATTCGTTAGGCTTTTTCCAGTAGGGAGTGGTTGGATGTCAATGTTGTCAACACTTACTTGCCACTTATCCAAAGCTAATTTTGAGTTTGTTGTGCCAAATATTTCATAGTCGGTGTTTTTATCACTGGTTTTACTCAGTACATCTTTTCCAAGGATTTTGTATTCGATTTTGTATAAATTTTCAGTTAAAGTAACTGTCCCTCGAAAACGAGTGGCGTATTTTGGTTCGACTTCATTGCCTAAATTCTGTTGAACATCAATTTTCAATTCTTTTAAAATGAATTTATTTGGTAACTTAAATTTTATAGCATCGCTAATATCGTTTACATTAGGTTCAGACGTTGATTGTAAGCACCCCGTCAATGCAATAATTAATGCAAAACTGCAAAATATTTTGCTTGTAAAATTTCCCATATTTAATTTCCTTATTTGATTTAAGTTATTGATTTTTAATATACGCCATTGGTTTTATAGCATTTTATTGCACAAACATTCAAGTTAAAGAGTTTTCTCACTTTACCATTTAGAAAAGAAATATATATGTCGGTAATTAGTATAATAAAGTGCTATCTCAGTCTTTCGTAGTGCATGGGCGTATAGCCAGTTATTTTGTTGGTTATCGTGGTGAATATAGTTCAAAATCTAATGGACACTAAATACAGTGTAAATATCTATCGATGTAAACGTCCGCTTTCGTATCAAAGTGAACACAAAACAGGGGGGGACTCGTAAATTTAGATCGCTTTATGACAAAAGTGTTGATTAGAAAGCAATCTTATTTAGTGATTGGTCGTCTCAGCCATTAATGAAGCTCCACTCGTTGCTCTGAAATTCAGTATTATTTCCATCGAAAAAATAGCGTATTTGAGAAAAATATTTCATTTGATGTGTATTGTTAAAATTTATTTTCATTTCTGATTTTAAAACAACCAGTGATTAAATTTAAATTTCATTAATAAATGGTAATTTAGGTTTTATTTGCTATTAAATGGCTTTGGTTGGTTTTATATTTTAAAAATAATCAATAATGCTAATATACTTTTATTCTAAAACGTTAAGGGTATACGGTATGTCATTGGAAAATTATTTTTTACCTTTTCGGCAGGAAAATAAAGGACACCCTTTTGAAGTAAGCACACCGTCAAAATAAAGGACACCCTTTTGAAGTAAGCACACAATATGACAAAAAAATTCAACCTCAACTAGGTTAAGGATATTTTTGTTCTCGTTTCTTAGTAATAAGGCAGTTTTTTACATAATAGTCTCTAGAATAGTGTTTTGAGGCGAATTTATGCCAGCGTGAGCTATAAAGCTATGTTTTAGGAGTAGCATGCTTAGAAAGTTGATGTTAATTGCTTTTACGCAAATAGCTTATTGCAATGACTTAAATTCTGTCGTCGTTTGAAGTGTTGATGCTCGCAAAATTCAGTTAACGCCGCTTCTCGGCCAACCGCACCATGAAATTGTGTTCTAAATTCGGTGGTAATAATCAACCAGTGCGCTGCTGATATATTTAAGCGTTTGAGTATTTCTGGTTGGCTTTGTTCGATATAACCATGTTTATCTTCACGGATACTGCGCCCAGTTATATCAATGAGTTGCAAATAGTCTGTTAGGTCAAACGGCAGGCCTTTGGGTCTATCTTCTCTCGGGTTGCCAACAAAAGGCAATAGTGTGTGGGGTTGGTTGCTGATGTTGTCGGTTTGACCGGCTTTGTGACGGGGTTTCTCACTGGCTTTTGCTTGCTCACAGCGCAGTTTAACGCTGGTGTGGTTTGATGTTTCGGGTGTGTCTGCAATATTGGCGCGAACAGGGTTTAAGTCAACATACGCCATACAAGCCACTAGTGCTGTTTCATCCAACAGTGCTTGGGATTTAAAGCGTGCTTCCCAAAACCGGCCTTTGCAATCGTCTTCTTGATTCGCCTGACGTGCTATTTTTTCATTGATTTCACGCATAAACCAACTGATATCCATAAGGCGTTGGCGGTATATATCAGCTGTTGTATTGACGATATAAAGTAATGGCTCTGCGAGCGTATCGCCATTGAGGTATTGCTGCGTTAATAGCGTGCCTTTGTGTAAACGATGCCAACGTTCAAGTACCTCATTCATGCTCCATTGTTTGGCTTTTTCTTCATCAACAAATAATATCACATGATAATGGTTACTCATTACCGCATAAGCGCACATTTCAACAGCAAAAACAGTGGTGAGGAAGTGCAGTTTTTCTTCTATCCAACCGCGTCGATGTTCAAAGCTTTGGCCTGAGTGCTTATCTTCACCACATAAAAAGGCACGCCTGACACAACGTGTCATACAGTGATAATAAGGTGTATCCACTAAACTGATTTGTTGCTTTCTGGGGCTAGCCATCACGCATCTGATATAAATGAGAAAAGGTCATTTGAGCTTAGTCTACAGGTTCGGTTTATTCAATTTGGGATGGGTGTCCTGTTAATTTATAATATCAACACATACAGCAATCCAAGTCGTAATTAATGCTGCTCGATATGCTCCTATTCTGTAGGAGGCTATTGCCTCATTTAAATAGTTCTTTGAGTGAGAATTTCTAACTTTCTGGAGAAGTTCGTCTAAATTACTTAAATGTTGTTTCAAGTTATTATCCTTAATTTCTTAATGATGCACCAAACTAGGTGAAATGCATAACGCCTAAATAACAGGCAAAAAATAGTTGGCTAAAATAAGCGACGAAGGAGCAAAAGCCAAATGTTTTTTGTCCTTGTTGATTTTCTTGTTAGGGCTTGGTTATGTGCCAAACATTTCCGATATAACTTTTTAAGCGGCAATAATTTTCCCACAAGACAGTAAATTCATTACTAAATACACTCATAGCCAACACCACCAAAGAATTATTGCTGGCTTGTTTTTTGCTTCCATGTCATCGCATCTGTCGATTTTATATTTAATAAGGAAATTTTCATGCACATAAATAATAATGCTCAAGCAAATCAAATTTATCAAATGCAAAATATAGCTTCTAATACTTCGGAACACGCATCGGGCACTACTATTCAGAATAAAACAACAACAAAAACCGATACAGTGAGTATAAGCAATGCAGGTTTTAATGCCAAAAGTAATTGGCAGAAAATTGCCGATGAGTATGATGTTAAAAATATATCACAAAACGAAATAGGCAGTATGGTTTCAAGTCTAACTGACAATAAATTAATATCTTCAACAGATGGCTTATACTTAATGGCACCTACTAGTATGAATCAAGATCCAGAAGTTAAATATGATTTATTAGCATCTATGCGTAAAAGACTAGCTTCAGCTATAGCAAATGGAAGCTCTCCTGAGCATATTAAAAACACAGAAAGTGCCCTTAACATTATAGAAGAACTAAAAGCACTATCAAACTAGATAAAAAAGAACTAAAGAGCAGCAAATTCCACGCAATTAAGAGCCCTAACGCTTACATAAGCGGAAAATTATAGTTGGCTATAATGTTTGAGGAACGAAAAACAGCCAACTGTAATTTTTCCGTTTGATGTTCTTGTTAGCTGTTTTGTTGGAAACAGTCCGCACTTCTTGCACATGAAGATTTAATACCTAACTCTTCATGATATTCAGTCATGATGTAAAACATAATTAAAAATATAAATGCAGATACAAAAAATAAAACGAAGTGCTTACTAGAAAAACCTCTACGCCAAGCCCCATTTACAAACTTAGTAAAATGCTTAAATGCAAAGATAAAAGCAATGATTGCAATAATAAAGGGAATCATTCCCAGAAAACTCATACTCTACCTTAAACAGCTAACAGCTTATTATGAGGAAATAATCCTTGTTTAAACAAGGAAAAAATCCTTCTTTCATATTTTTATGATAATCAAAACATACCTGATTTATTCACTACCTACAATAAGTTACTAATAAAACATCTCGTTATGCCAAAGACATAAACGAGAATATTTCCTTTTTATTGGATGAAAGCAGGAAACCACACAAAACTGTATAAATAAACAGTTAAATTATTAACGTAAAAAAATAAATAAGAATAAATGTATTAACTCTCTTTTTCTTACCCATATTAAAGAGCAGATGTGGACATAAAGATATGCAAAACACACTATCGAGTTTTATTTATATTGGATAAAAGTGTTTATCATTTTTAATAAAAGAAATAAAAGAAATAAAAGGAGGCAATGTCGACTTAAGCAATAAGCACCAAAGTAAGCTGTATTTCACTGATTATAAAGAGCCAAGAAAACCTGCGGGGTCAGGTTCGTTGAAATGTGAGCAATGTTGTTTACCTCATTAGCGTCTGATATTTTGAATTCATTTAAGTCTTATTTGTCGGATCACTTGTCGCTAGAAAGGCAAGGCCAACGTCTGCTTTCATATCAAAGTGAACACAAAACAGAGGGGACTTGTAAATTTAGCTCGCTTTATGACAAAAGTGTTTATTAGCAAGCAATCTTATTTAGTGATTGCTCGTCTCAGCCATTAATGAAGATCCACTCGTTGCTCTGATCCTCAGCATTGTTTTCACCTAAAAAGCAGGGTATTTGAGAAAAATATTTCATTTGATGTGTATTGTTAAAATTTATTTTCATTTCTGATTTTAAAACAACTAGTGATTAAATTTAAATTTCATTAAATAATGGTAGTTTAGGTTTTATTTGCTATTAAATGGCTTTTGTTGGTTTTATATTTTAAAAATAATTAATAATGCTAATATACTTTTATTCTAAAACGTTAAGGGTATACGGTATGTCATTGGAAAATTATTTTTTACCTTTTCGGCAGCACATTATTGGGCAAAACCTACAACATAAAATCAATGGTAAAACGCTTGATATTATTTATGCCGATTGGACTGCGAGTGGCCGACTCTATCAACCGATTGAAGATTATTTAACCAATGAACTTGGGCCCTATGTTGCTAACACGCATACCGAGACGAATTTAACGGGTAGTGCCATGACCCATGCTTATCATGATGCTCAGCATATAATAAAGCGCCATGTAAATGCTTGTGATAATGATATTTTGATCACCGCTGGCGCAGGTATGACGGCTGTGGTGAATAAATTTCAACGTATTTTAGGTTTACGTATTCCTGAGCGTATGCAGTCACAAGTGGCATTTTCTGAAAATGAAAGGCCGGTGGTTTTTATTACCCATATGGAACATCACTCTAATCAAACATCTTGGTATGAGTGTGATGTAACGTTGGAAATTGTCGAGCCAGATAGCCATGGTTTACCCTCGTTAGAGCACTTAGCTATTTTGTTAGAAAAATATCAAGACAGAGAGCTGAAAATTGGCTCATTCTCGGCTTGTTCAAATGTTACAGGTATAAAAACACCGTATTATCAGTTGGCTGAAATTATGCATCAGCATGGTGGTTTGTGTTTTATAGATTTTGCCGCATCTGCTCCTTACGTTGATATCAATATGCACCCAAGTAACCCGAAGCAAGCATTAGACGCTATTTACTTTTCGCCGCACAAGTTTTTAGGTGGTCCAGGTAGTTCGGGAGTTTTAGTGTTTAATAAGGCGTTGTACAAAAATAAAGTGCCAGATCATCCGGGAGGCGGTACGGTTACCTGGACTAACCCTTGGGGAAAACACAGTTTTTTTAACAATATTGAGAT
Organism: Cognaticolwellia aestuarii; assembly: GCF_002000025.1. GTDB lineage: Bacteria > Pseudomonadota > Gammaproteobacteria > Enterobacterales > Alteromonadaceae > Cognaticolwellia > Cognaticolwellia aestuarii. Next base: position 284,963 of record NZ_MUZV01000004.1, on the reverse strand, counting down.
GCGTGAAGATGGTGGCACGCCAGGCTTTTTACAGTGTATTAAAGCCGCTTTAGCGATTAAATTAAAAGACGCTATGGGGGTAGATAAAATTCAACAACGTGAGGCTGAAATAACAAATTATGTGATGGAGGCATTAGCGCAAAATGAGCAGGTTGTTATGCTTGAGCCTACACTGCGAGATCGATTAGCGATTGTTTCGTTTTACATACCGGGAGCGCATTATAACTTAGTGGTGCGGCTGCTTAATGATAAATTTGGTGTGCAAACTCGCGGAGGTTGTTCATGTGCAGGTACTTACGGGCATATTTTATTAAATGTTGATCAAGATACTTCTTCGAAAATAACTCAGCAAATTGATTTAGGTGATTTTGCCGAAAAGCCCGGTTGGATACGAGCTTCATTTCACCCAACCAGCTCTGATGAAGAAGTTGCTTATGTCGTGGAAGCAATTAATAAAGTAACCGAGAACTTGGCGCTTTGGAGTAAAGATTATCGTTTTAACCCTGCTTCTGGCGATTATGAACATTATAATCTTGATGTTGAATTTCCAAGCTTGGCGTGTTTTCATGCTCTACCAATCATTTCGCCGGAAACGAATGACAATGAAACGGGCGTCAATAAGGTCAATCCTGCTGCTGTGTTACGAAAACTGTTTGGTTAATTGCTCTATTAAGCTGGCTGCAAAGCTTATGTTGCAGTCAGCTATCATCTTTGAGGTTTTGGCTAATCAAATAGCACCATCATTTCTGCAGCTTCGCAGTGACAATCATTATGGCATATTGGGCACTCATAACCTGCTAAGCTAAGTTCACGCCAGCGATCAGGATGATTTTTTATTAAAATGCCACCACATTTAGTAAAATATTTTACCGCACTATTGCCTGGGCTTTGTTTCCATAAATGGCTGACGCCAGCGCTTGCCCCTTGTAACTTTGCTGCGGCAATTGAGCGTTTTAAAAGTTCACCACCAATACCATGACCACGATAATTTTCATCAACCGTGTTGCATTTAAAATAGCAAACCTGATCAGCCGCTACTGGCCATAAGTCTGGTGAGCACCATTGGTCAATTTGCCATTGCTGAACAGCATAAGTAATACGAAACCCAACTAAATGTTGTTCATGATAAACCACGAAGCCGGCGTTGATTGCATTTTTAAGCCCTTTATCATACCAGGCTTGCATACTGGCTTGATCAAGATAACCTTCGCCGTGAACGTCAGTGGCTAAACGAATAATATTGTCGAAATCTGAAGGGGTTAATTGTTGATAGTTAAGAGTTATGCTCATGAGGTTATTTTGATTGTGTTTGATATTGCAGTATTGTACTGTTTTTTTTGCGATACTTTAAGCGCCTACGTTCTTAATATAACATCAGATTTTGGAAGTGAAAATGTACGATCCCCTGCACGATTTATCACCTGGTTGTAATGAGGTCTACCCTAATAGTTATTGGGCAGACGTATCCGGAATCGCACCTGAGCACGATGGCGCTGTGCTTGCTGATATTGACGTTGATGTTGCCATTATTGGTGCCGGATATACCGGTTTATCTTGTGCTTTACATTTAGCGCGTGAACATGGCATCAAAGCACATGTTTTAGAAGCGAATCAAACTGCTTGGGGGTGTAGTGGTCGAAATGCCGGTTTTATTTTGAAGTCTTCAGGCCGAAAGTCTTATAGCCAAATGGCTAAGCAATGGGGCGAAGAGGTCATGCGGGGAATTTATCAAGAAATGGCCGCCGGTGTCGATACGGTCAACGGCCTAATTGATGAAGGTATAGATTGCGATAAGCAGAGTGCTGGGTATATAAAAGTTGCCCATAAAGCTAATAAACTTAAAGAGTTAGTTGAATTAGCTAAATTACAGCAAAAGATGTTTGGTTATGATGTTGAAATACTTTCGCAAGCTGAAGTTCGCCAACACTATATGGATGATCGCAATGCGTATGGTGCGATTCGTTATCAAGACGGTTTTGGTTTAAATCCTTTAAAACTGGCTTGGGGTTATCAGAAATTAGCTCGTCAAGCTGGCGTGAAAGTACATTGTGCTACGCCAGTTACGCATTGGCAGGCGTTGAATAATCAGCAAGTACTGCATACGCCCAATGGTACTGTAAGTGCACAAAAAGTGGTGATAGCAACTAATGGCTACACACCTAAGGGCTTTCACGCCTTAACAAGCGATAGAACCTTGCCAGTTCTATCGCAAATTATCGTCACAGAGCCATTAAGTAATGAGCAAATAGCCGCTTGTAATTTCTTAACCTCAAATGTGGTTATGGATACCCGAGCGTTAAAGTACTATTACCGTAAGTTACCCGATAATAGAATACTATTTGGTGGTAGAGGTGCAATCACAGGTAAAAGTGCCGATGATCCTTATTACGCGCAACGTTTACTTTCCGTGCTTAAAACCAGCTTTCCAGCTTTAGCAAATATTAAATATAGCTACGCTTGGTCTGGTTGGATTTGTATGGCGTTAGATGATTTACCGCATATTTATCAAAATGATGAAAAATCGGTATTCTACAGTATGGGCTACTGCGGTAGTGGCGTGTCGTTTTCGGTGCAAGCGGGCAAACGTTTAGCTGAAAAAGTGGCTGAAAAGCCAGTGCCTAATCTACCTTTATATAATAGTGCCTTGCCTAAATTTCCCTTTGCCCCGTTAAGAAGAGTAGGGCAATGGGGTTATTTTCATTATGGAAAAATTAAAGATCAATGGTTTTAGCATATCGGCTTTGAGCTTTATCAATCAACACGGTTAGTGCGCAACCCTTGTTTAAATGCTGATATATTTGCGGCGACTAAATTAAGTAAGGTTTGCTGTGCTTGTTGGCTTGCCCAAGCGATATGAGCGGTAATTTTTAACTTAGGCGATTGCGCAGCTAAAAGTATATGATCTTTTGGTGGTGGCTCTTGCTCTAATACATCTAAAATCGCACAGGCAATTTGCTCGTTATTTAAGGCATTGAGTAAGTCTTCGTTATTAATTAGCGCACCGCGCGCAGTATTAATCAGAATCGCGCTTGGTTTCATGCGCGTAAACAACTTCGCATTAAACATGCCTTGTGTTTCTAGCGTTTGTGGGCAATGTAAACTAATAATATCTGCTTGCTCGATAGCCGCTAAAAACGCCATTCGCTCAGGTCGTATCGTTGCAGCATCAGGTCTTTCTGCAATGAGCACTTTCATATCAAATGCTCTGGCAATTTCGGCGACCTTTTGCCCTAAAGCTCCGTAACCAATAATGGCGATAGACTTGCCTGCAAGCTCGATACTGCCATTGCCGTGTAAGCAAAAGGTGTCACTTTGCTGCCATAACCCCTTTTGACAATTATCATTATGATGAGCAATTTGGCTGTAATAAGCTAAAAGTTGGGCGAAAACATATTGTGCAACTGAGTTTTTGGCATACCCACCGACATTAGTGACGGCAATATTAAGTGCACGTGCAGCTTTAATATCAATATTATTAATGCCTGTAGCCGTAATACAAACCAGCTTTAACTTAGGAAGTTGACTGAGTATTTCACGATTTAGTAGCACTTTATTACTTAAGACAACCTCAGCATTTTGACAACGGGCAATGACCTGTTCTGGTGAGGTGGTAGCGTACACGGTTAAATCATCAACAACTTGTTGCAACGATGTGAGATCACTATCTTTGCTGAATGTTTGGTAGTCTAAAAATACAGTTTTCACGGCAATAACTCAGATAATATTATCTGCGGAGCTTATCGTAAATTCATGAAATGATCGATGCTATCAGCGACTGTTTTTAGCAATCAACGCCCTAAATTTCTTTATTAAGGCGTTTTGCTTTCAATAACTGTTTGTTGTTTTTGCCGCTGAATGCAGCAATGAAGTACTTAACCCGGTCGGCCATCAGCGCGTGGCTTTAGCAGCATTGGCGCATAGAAAATTACAAATAGTGTGAAGCTGATCAGCCAAAGCAAGCCACTAATATCGATAAACATCATGGTTTTTTCTGGCAAGCCCCAAGGGCCAAAGCTTCTGATTAAGCTGGCGAGTACCATAGCGGCAAATGCTAATGACATCAGCATAGGCGGCTGTAACGTTCTACCAGTATGGCCTAATGATACACGCGAAATCATCGCGAGAATAACACCACCAATACCACCAATAGTAATTAAATGCCAAATATGGTTGCTCGGTATTTCAGGTATTAAATAACTGACACCCAGTAACGCTAAACCAAATGCCATTGCTTTTATTGAAAAGTGCAGTGACCATAGTAGCGGCACACCTAGCGTTATCCATGGGCGCCATCGCAACCAACGAATAGCTTGAAAGATGCCGGCGAAGATTAAAATAATACCAATATAAAAGTTATTTACGCCAATAATAGGGTGTAATAACAATAGTATAGTCAGCAAAGCCAACGACCCATTGGTTAACTTATCTAGCCAAGCTAATGGGGTAGCTTTTGTGGTTTTGGTCCCATTGGCGGTAAACATAGGCACTACGCGACCAGCCATAACTGAAATAAGTAAGGTAACCAACATAACACCAGCATAGCCGGCATACTGGGTAGAAATTGATGCTGGGTAATATATGCTAGCGTGCATTTCTGCATTAGCAAGAGTGAAAATAGTTAATAAAGGCACGAAAAATAAATTACGATATTGTTTAATTGCTAATATTGGTTTTGCTAGAATAAAAGCCACACAAGGTAAAAAGGCTAGATCGATAATCGTGCTTAGCGTAGCACCAAAAATATCAGGTAATAATAAACTTACTCGACCTAATAACCAGAGAAAAAATAAAGCCGCTAATAACTTACCTTTAACACCCGCAAGCCCAGTCCAGTTTTGTACGGCTGTTAAGAGAAAGCCAGCAATGATCGCACAGCCGAAACCAAATATCATTTCGTGAATATGCCACCAGTAGCCGCCACCCAAAGGTTGAATGTCTATAGCTCCTCTATACAGCATAATCCATAATAAAATAGCGATAACACTAAACAGTGCGCCAGCCAAAAAGAAAGGTCGAAAACCTAATCTAAATAACGGTGTTATTTGTTGTTCTTTGTTTAAATCGGTAATTTGCATCATAGCTGCAACCTTAGGTGTTTATATTGTGGCGATCATAAAGCAATCAAAAATAATTACTTTGCCATACATCAAATAATTTAACGTTCAGTTAGCTTTCGCTATTTACGTGATGTTAAGTAACCGGTAGCTCTAACTCAACAATTTGTTCAGAAATTAACTCAAGTTTTTCTGCCATTAAGGCTTGGGCGTCATATAGGCCTCGGTTGTAATATACCGCACCTAATTCCTTGGTAAAAAAATCAAGTAAAAAGTCAGCATCAAATTGCGCTAACTCTTGATCTAGTTCTTTCAAAAAGTAGCGTTGTAATTTGTCGATTAGCAATGATTTTTCGTTGGTAGTAAATTTTATCGGTGACATTGATTGGTTTCCGGTCGTGGTAAGTTTAGAATGCTTTATAGTCATGATACATCAAGCTAAGATGCAGTACATTGAAGTGTCATGACGATACTATACTTACTTTAGCGGAATTACTTTTTTAGCGGAATTACTTTCGCTTAGTAAATAATCCAATGAAAATAAACTGTGCCATATTAATGTTAAGTTAAGTAACTGCTGATGAATAAATTGTCGTTTAAACAATGGTGGCATACTGATTGCCAGTTTTGCCGGAAAGCTAGAATGATCATTTTATGGTTAATTTTGATGTTAATCGCTGATGCACTTTGGTTTGGCTTGATCATTCACTAACGAATTACTAAAAAGGGGTAGACCATGAGTTATCGCTGGACCGACTCACTTGAAATTGCACTCGACTTACTAGAAGAACATCCGGATGTCGATCCGATGAAACTACATTTTCCAGAATTAATGCAATGGGTTTTGGCATTAGAAAACTTTGATGATGATCCAAAACATTGTGGTGAGCGTGTACTTGAAGCAATTCAGTTGGCTTGGATTTCAGAAGCTGATTAACTTAACTGCCATTTGCTCAATAGCAGATTAAAGTAGAATCATTAATCTATATCACTTTTCAAAAGTCGATATTTGGCTATAATGTGCCCTCGATTATTATTGTGGTGAATTTTCACCATTCACTCAAAATATAAGAATATACTTCAACTATGACATCTGAAAAAAATCAACGTCCATTATATATCCCTTATGCGGGCCCTAGCTTATTGGAAACGCCTTTACTAAATAAAGGCAGTGCATTTAGTGAAGAAGAGCGTTCGCACTTTAATTTAACCGGTTTATTACCGCCACGCTTTGAAAGTATAGATGAGCAAGTTGAACGTGCTTATATGCAGTACCGTACTTTTGATACTAACCTAAATAAGCATATATATTTACGTGCGATTCATGATAACAATGAAACCTTATTTTTTAAGTTAGTGCAGGCGCATTTGGCTGAAATGATGCCAATTATTTACACCCCAACCGTTGGCGATGCATGTGAACAATTTTCTGATATTTACCGCAGTTCACGCGGCCTGTTTGTTTCTTATGATCAACGTCATCAACTTGATGATATTTTACGTAATGCGACTAAAAATAAAGTTAAAGTTATCGTCGTTACCGATGGTGAGCGTATTCTTGGTTTAGGTGACCAAGGTATTGGTGGTATGGGTATCCCAATTGGTAAGCTCTCGCTTTACACTGCATGTGGTGGTATTAGCCCAGCATATACCTTACCGGTAATGCTTGATGTTGGTACTAATAATGAAAAACTGTTAAACGATCCTATGTATATGGGCTGGCGTCACCCTCGTATTGAACAAGAAAAATACGATGAATTTTTAGCAATGTTTATCAGCGCCGTTAAACGTCGCTGGCCACATGTATTACTGCAATTTGAAGATTTTGCGCAACCTAATGCCACACCATTATTAAACCGTTATCGTGATGAAATTTGCTGTTTTAATGATGATATTCAAGGAACCGCATCAGTAACTGTTGGTACATTATTGGCGGCTTGTCGCACTAAAAATGTACCGTTATCAGCACAGCGAGTTGCCTTTGTTGGTGCAGGCTCTGCCGGTTGTGGTATTGCTGAGCAAATTATTGCTCAAATGGTCAGTGAAGGCATTGCTGAGCAACAAGCGCGTAGCCAAATATTTATGATCGACCGCTTCGGTTTATTAACTGAAGGTATGTCAGGGTTACGTGACTTTCAAGCGAAGCTTACCCAACAGTCGGCCGCTACCGAAAAATGGCAAGTAGCAGGTGAATATGCCTCGTTATTAGAAGTTATGCACGGTGCGCAACCAACGATCTTAATTGGTGTTTCTGGTGTACCGGGTTTATTTACTGAAGAAATTATTAAAGCAATGAAATCGCATTGTGCTAGACCAATAATATTTCCGCTGAGTAATCCAAGTCGCCAAGTCGAAGCCACACCTGAGCAGGTGATTAACTGGACCGAAGGTGAAGTTATTATTGCAACCGGCAGCCCATTTGAGCCCGTAGAATATAAAGGCGAACTTTTCCCAATCGCGCAGTGTAATAATAGTTATGTTTTCCCTGGTATTGGCTTAGGCGTAGTGTCTGCCAATATTGATCGTATCACTGATGAAATGTTAATGGCTGCAAGTGAAATGCTAGCTCAAGCTTCACCTTTGGCTAATACCGGTATGGGAGAGCTATTACCGCCGTTAGTTGAAATTGCTGATCTCAGTAAAAAAATTGCTTTTGCTGTGGCCAAAGTTGCCTATGAACAAGGGCTAGCATTGCCTCTGTCTGACGAACAATTAGCAGAGAAAATTGAAGCTAACTTCTGGACACCACAATATCGTCAATACCGCCGCATCAGTATTTAGCGCCTAAGCTAATGAATTACTGGCAATAGTGTAAAGATAAAGCGCCTATCAAGATGGACGCTTTATCTTTAGTTCAGCTTTTTCTAGTTTACTTATATCCAACACTGTGATGATGAAAAGTGATAAGCCTAGGCATTTGCTTTTAATTCGTCTATAATCGCGCCAAAATTTATACCGTATTTAATTCTAATTTTATTGAGAGGGCTATCATGGCTATCGAACGTACTTTTTCTATCGTAAAACCAGACGCAGTTGCTAAAAACTTAATTGGTCAAATCTACAACCGTTTTGAAACTGCTGGTTTAAAAATCGTTGCTTCTAAAATGGTACATTTATCAAAAGAAAAAGCAGAAGGTTTTTACGCTGAGCACAGCGAACGTCCTTTCTTTGGCGCTTTAGTTGAATTCATGACTTCTGGTCCAGTAATGGTACAAGTTTTAGAAGGCGAAAACGCTGTTCTTAAAAACCGTGAAATCATGGGTGCTACTAACCCTGCTGAAGCACTTGCTGGTACTATCCGTGCTGATCTTGCTGACTCAATTGACGAAAACGCTGCTCACGGCTCTGATGCTTTAGAATCAGCAGCACGTGAAATTGCTTACTTCTTCTCTGACGAAGAAATCTGTCCACGTACTCGTTAATTTTAAACTTTATATGATAAGCGAGCTGCTTAGCTGGTCGCTTAGTATGGTTTGAAAATTAATTTGAAGGATTTTACCGTTAATCGGTAAAGTCCTTTTGTCTATTTTAAGGCTACATAAAATTGAATGTTTTTGCCAGAATACAGGCTACTGAGAACATTGACTTTTATTTAGTTTAAACTTTTTTAAGGTTTAGAATAGATCCACTAAATTGTTTATTTTGTTTAAAAAATGTACAATTTATTCTGTAATTTTGTAGTGTTGAGAAACTTTTAATCATGAGTGATGTAACCGAAGTAGTAACCCCTGTGAAGCATAAAATTAATTTACTGAACCTTGATCATCAAGGGATGAGAGAATATTTTGCTTCTATTGGCGAAAAGCCATTTCGTGCCGATCAAATTATGAAGTGGATATATCACTTTGGTTACGATGATTTTGAGTTAATGACCAACTTGAATAAAAAATTACGTGAGAAGCTACAACGTGATACCGAAATTAAAGCACCTGAAATTTCTGAAAAACAAGTTTCCAACGATGGCACGATTAAATACGCTTTACGTTTAGAAGGTGGTCAGGAAGTTGAAACGGTTTGGATCCCTGAAAATGGTCGCGCAACACTTTGTGTTTCATCGCAAGTTGGTTGTGCTTTAGAGTGTACTTTCTGTTCAACTGCGCAACAAGGTTTCAACCGTAACCTCTCAATGGCTGAAATTATTGGCCAAGTATGGCGCGTTGCTAATGATATTGGTGCGACCCGCATTGCCGGTACTCGTCCAATTACCAACATTGTTATGATGGGGATGGGTGAGCCGTTATTGAACATGAAAAACCTTATTCCTGCATTAGACACTATGTTAAATGATTTAGGTTATGGCCTGTCAAAGCGTCGTGTTACGGTGAGTACTTCTGGCGTAGTACCTGCGCTTGATATGCTAAAAGAAAAGATAGATTGTGCGTTGGCAATATCAATTCATGCGCCTAATAATCTTTTACGTGACGAGTTAGTGCCAATAAACAAAAAATACCCATTAGAAGAATTTCTTGCTGCTGCGGGACGTTATATTGATGGCTCAAAAGCGAATAAGCAGGCAACGATTGAATATGTCATGCTTGATCATGTTAATGATAGTACGGAACAGGCACATGAATTAGCACGTGCTTTAAAAGATTTACCGAGCAAAATTAATTTAATTCCATTTAATCCTTATCCTGGTTCGCCTTATAAACGTTCGAGTAATTCTCGTATTGATCGTTTTGATAAAGTACTGCAAAGCTATGGTCTAACGGTGATCACTCGTCGTACTCGTGGTGATGATATTGACGCAGCATGTGGGCAATTAGCCGGTGATGTTTTAGATAGAACCAAGCGAACAGGAAAAAAAGAGGTGAAAGCTGAATCAATTTCAGTAAAAATGGTTTAATACTAACGTTAAATCATGCCTGACTAAGTGACGATACTTTTATGATAACTAAATTATCAACGGTTTTTCTCGTATTGCTAAGTGCAATGAGCTTAACTGCTTGTGTAACGCAAAACTATGGCAATGATAAAAGTACACCGCTAATTGAAAATGAAACCAGTAATAATGAAATAGCCATGACCCGAATATCTCTCGGGTTAGGTTATTTAAAAATGGGCAATACCCAGCAAGCAAAGCTTAATTTAGAGAAAGCAAAGGGCTTTGCGCCTAATTTAGTGCAAGTATACACCGCATTTGCACACTATTATGAAACGGTTGGTGAGGCAGAACTCGCGATTGATGCTTATGAACAGGCCTTAAATATTAATAGTAAAGATGCTGATACCTTGAATAATTACGGCGTGTTTTTGTGCCGACAAGAAAAATATGCAGCAGCAGAACAACAAATTTTAAAAGCTATTGCTGTTCCTAGCTATATCTTAGTTGCACAAAGTTATGAAAATCTAGCTTTATGCCAACTCAAAGCAAAACAGTTCAATAAAGCACAAACATACTTTGAAAAAGCTATTGCGCATAGCCCTAATAGCGCTAGTTCGTTATACCAAATGATGCGCCTACAATACGCGAAAAGTGACTATAAGTTGGCCCAACGTTATTTATATCGTTATGAAAAGTCAACGCGGCGCTTCAGTGCAGAAGCATTGGCACTTGCCTTTAAGATATTTAAAAAACAAGGTGAAAATGCTATTGCCAAAAATTATGGCAATATGCTGGTTAAAATGTTTCCGTACTCATTTGAGGCTAAACAATACATTTTAAATGAACTATATCGACTGGATGCTGACAAATTAGCTGAGGAATACCAAGACTCACTGGTTGGTGATAAAAATACAACAAACAAAAAGCGTGTTGTGGTATTGTCACCCAAAGTTGTATCGATTTCAGAAAAATCAGATTTAAGTAACCGTGGTCTTAAGCCAATAATGGCAAATTCAGTGATGCCGACAGCGAAGCAAGGTGTTGAAGCAAAAGAAAAAAACAAAGCAGCCATGGTGTCATTACCTATTCACACTGTAGCGCAAGGCGATAACTTGTCGAGTGTTGCTTTGCAGCACAATGTTGCGATGAATAGTTTAAAGCGTTGGAATAAACTGCGTAGTCCTTATATTTTAAAAATTGGTGATGTACTTTATCTCGCAGACCCTAAATTAGCTGCGAAACACTAAGAGTAACGCTTGATGAAGCAAGAGCATATAATATTGAAAAATGAAGAAGAACAATTATCAGGGATCTCTGATGATATTGAAGTTGTCGGTCCGGGGCGAATGCTTAAAGAGGCACGACAAGACAAAGGGTTGAGCCAACAGCAAGTGGCAGATAAGCTAAATTTTAGACTTTCATTAGTACAAAATATTGAAGTCGAACAATTTGATCTTAGTTTACCTTCGGCTTTTAACCGTGGCTATTTAAAGAGTTACGCCAAACTGGTTAATATTTCTCAAGAAGATATCTTAAATAGTTATGACCAGTTAGGTGTTGCACAACGTCAATGTGCTGAAATGCAAAGCTTCTCTAAAGGCACTGAAAAACAAGCCGAACACAATATGCTGATGTGGATTTCTTATCTAATATTGGCCATTTTAGTTACTGCAACGGTAGTGTGGTGGCTGCAATCACCTTCAGAACAGCCAGAGCCGGTAGTAGCTGAACCCACTGAAATGACAGCGCCAGTTAACGTTTCGCCAGCTAACACATCTCAGAGTGCTAGTGAGTTAAATGATGAGCTTAGTACCGAGCCGCAAGCAGCGCTAGCCAATACCCTTAACAACACGATAGATACCATAGCCGCGCCAACAAGCACTCAGCCAACAACGGCTGATGAAAGCCAGACAACAAGTGAAATTAAGCCAAATGAACTGACTTCGCTTAATGTTGAAAATGCATCTAATAATGATGAAGCGACAATCCCGTCAGAACTAGCACCTGATAACGAAATGACTGTTGATGATGAGTTAACGGTGCCTTTAGCCAATGTGGTATTCACTTTTTCAGGTGACTGTTGGGTTAATATTTATGATGCCACGGGTGAAAGAATTGCTTGGGGAGTGAAAAAGTCAGGTTATGTCATGCGAATTTCTGGCCAGGCACCTTTTTCAGTCACCTTAGGCAAGCCTGAATTGGTGCAAATAGATTACAATGATATTTCGGTTGATATGACGACTTTCAATGCTGGAAATATTGCCAAGTTTTCATTACCACTCGAGCCTTAGTACGGTAACATTCCATTTAATTAACGTAACAATATTGAATTCATCTTATGTTTAAAGAATCTCCTATTATTCGTCGTAAATCCCGCCAAATTATGGTCGGTAATGTACCTGTTGGTGGCGATGCACCTATTACTGTTCAGTCAATGACTAATACCTTGACTACGGATGTTGCAGCGACCGTGGCACAAATTAAAAGCCTTGAAGCTGTTGGTGCTGATATTGTTAGGGTGAGCGTGCCAACAATGGATGCAGCAGAGGCTTTTCGTGAAATTAAACGCCAAACTAAAATACCGCTAGTGGCTGATATTCATTTTGATTATCGAATTGCACTAAAGGTAGCTGAGTATGGTGTCGATTGTTTGCGCATCAACCCAGGAAATATTGGTCGTGAAGACCGAGTTCGCGCAGTAGTTGAGTGCGCGCGTGATAATAATATCCCGATTAGAATCGGCGTTAATGGTGGCTCTTTAGAAAAAGATATTCAAGAACGCTACAGTGAGCCAACACCTGAAGCCTTGCTAGAGTCGGCGATGCGCCATGTTGATATTCTTGATCGTTTAAATTTTCATGAATTTAAAGTTAGCGTTAAAGCCTCGGATGTTTTTCTAGCGGTTGGTGCATACCGTTTACTTGCTAAGCAAATAGATAACCCACTGCACTTAGGTATTACTGAAGCGGGTGGTTTACGCTCGGGTTCAGTTAAGTCATCGGTAGGGCTAGGATTATTGCTAGCAGAAGGGATTGGTGATACCTTGCGTGTTTCATTAGCTGCTGATCCTATTGAAGAAATTAAAGTTGGTTTTGATATTTTAAAATCATTAAAACTGCGCAGTCGTGGCATTAACTTGATTGCTTGTCCAAGTTGTTCTCGTCAAGAATTCGATGTTATCTCTACAGTAAATGCACTTGAACAGCGCATTGAAGACATTATGACCCCAATGGATGTCTCTATCATTGGCTGTATCGTTAATGGACCAGGGGAAGCAATTGTTTCAGATCTTGGCTTAACGGGGAGCAGTAAAAAAAGTGGTTATTACCTTGATGGTATCCGTCAAAAAGAGCGTTTTGATAACAATGACCTCGTTGACCAACTTGAACAGCGTATTCGTGCTAAAGCTAAACTACTAGATGCGAGTAACAAAATTGAGATAAAAGAAGTTGAGTAATCATTAACTCTGTCGTGAACTTTGCTGTTATTTACGTTTGATAGCAAACTGCCTATAATGCACGCGATAAAAAATATGAACAATAAAAGTTATTCTTTGCTGAGCAATTGAATAAATTACTGAATAGATAAACATGCGGGAAAAAATACGTGAGTAAAGCAATTCAAGCAATTAGAGGTATGAACGACTGTTTGCCTTCTGAAACAGGTATTTGGCAAATGGTAGAAGCTGTATTGCGCCGAGTAGCTAGTAATTATGGTTTTGCTGAAATACGTATGCCGATTGTTGAGTCTACCGCCTTATTTAAACGCTCTATTGGTGAAGTAACTGATATAGTTGAAAAAGAAATGTACACCTTCGAAGACCGTAATGGCGACAGTTTAACACTTCGTCCTGAAGGAACAGCGAGCTGTGTACGTGCAGGTAATCAACATGGCTTACTTTATAACCAAGAGCAGCGCTTGTGGTACATGGGGCCAATGTTTCGTCATGAGCGTCCACAAAAAGGTCGCTATCGCCAATTTCATCAATTTGGTTTAGAAGCCTTTGGTATCGCCACTCCGGATATTGACGCAGAAATCATTTTGTTAACTTCTCGACTTTGGCGGGAACTTGGCATCAATGAGTTTGTCACACTAGAGCTGAATTCTTTAGGTTCAAACGAAGAACGTGCAAAATATCGTGATGCGCTAGTGTCATTCTTAACTGAAAAAGAACAGCTGTTAGATGAAGACAGCAAGCGTCGAATGCATACTAACCCATTAAGGGTTTTAGATAGTAAGAACCCTGATGTACAAGCAGCATTAGTTGGCGCACCTAAATTAGCCGATTACTTTGGTGAAGAGTCGAGCGCTCATTTCGCGTCAGTGTGCCAGCGTTTAGATGCTGCTGGTGTTAAGTATGTGATTAATGACCGATTAGTACGTGGTTTAGATTATTATAACCGCACTGTTTTTGAATGGGTTACTTCTAGCTTAGGAGCACAAGGTACTATATGTGCTGGTGGTCGTTATGACGGTTTAGTTGAGCAACTTGGTGGTAAATCAACACCAGGCTTTGGCTTTGCGTTAGGTATTGAACGCTTGGTGCTGATGCTAACCAGTTTAGAAAAAGCAAATAATATTAGAGCACAAGTTGATGCTTACGTTATTATGCTTGGCAGTGACGTTGAAATTACCGCTAACGGCTTAGCAGAAAAATGGCGAGATCAAGTACCAGACATTCGCTTACAATGCCACTGTGGTGGTGGCAATATGAAAAAACAAATGAAGCGTGCAGATAAATCGGGTGCCCAAATTGCTTTGATTCTTGGTGAAGATGAAATAGCACAAAAAATGGTCACGGTAAAATACCTGCGCGGACAACAAGAACAACAAAGTTTGCCACTAGAGCAAGTGGCCGATCTTTTAACAAATTTACTTTAAGGGTTAGTTTTGGATATACATCAAACAGAAGAACAACAAGTCGAAGCAATCAAAACGTTTTGGAGTAATAATGGCAATGCGATTATCGCAGGTTTAGCCATAGGTTTTGCCGGTTTTATTGGTCTTAATTATTATAATGAGCACAAACTACAACAAGAAGTGAATGCTTCAGAAGCTTACCAAACAATGCTTGAAGAAGCATCGATAGATGGTGCTGCCTTTACTGCTGCAGGTGAAGCTTTTATGGCAGAGAATGAAAACTCAACTTATAGCATGCTAACGGCTATTGCTTTAGCAAAAGAAGCTGCTGAAAAACAAGATTGGGCACAAGCTGAAACTTATTTAAACACAGCAATTGCCAAATCTGTTGATGATGGCATTAAAGCCATTGCAACAGTGCGTTTGGCGCGAGTGCAGTTGCAATTAGAGAAATATGAACAAGCCTTAGCGACTTTATCCGCAAAATTACCTGCTTCATTTACCGCCGACGTTGAAGAAGTTAAAGGTGATATTTATTTTAAACAAGGTAAATCAGCCTTAGCTCGTACTGCTTATCAAGCAGCAATTGATGAAGCAAGCGAAGGTAGCAATCCGGCATTACAAATGAAACTAGACGACTTAGCGCAAGTAATTGACTTAAGCAAATAGAGAGTGGTGTAAGCATGTTTATGAGTAAACGCTTTAACAAAAAACTCCTTGCTATCTGCGTTTTGGCGGTAGGGATTTCTGCGTGTTCATCAACGGATGACGAAAACGAAGAATTAAAGGTTGCGGAATTAACCGAAATTACAGCCTTATTTAATCCTACGGTTAAATGGGATGCCAGTATTGGTAGTGGAGTGGGAGATTACTTCTCACGTATAAAACCGGCTGTGGCATATGGAAAAGTATTTAGTGTCAGTCGTGCCGGTGAAGCTTATGCATTTGATGAAAATAGTGGTCAACAAATTTGGCAAACTGATTTAAGCGATGTTGATAGCAAGCGCGGTTTTTTCGATGATAAAGAGCCTGCCTTGATCAGTGGCGGTGTAGTTGCTGGTATCAATAAAGTTTTTTATGGCAGTGAGAATGGCGTTGTAACTGCGCTTGAAGCTGAAAATGGCGAGCTATCATGGCAGAGTAAAGTTAAAGGCGAGGTTATTGCAGCCCCAGCACTTGATTCTGGTAAGTTAGTGGTTAATACCGCTTCGGGTGTTATGAAAGCGTTTAATGCTTCAAATGGTCAAGATGATTGGCAGATCGAGCAAGATGTGCCGCCATTATCATTACGAGGCATTAGTGCCCCGGTGATTTCTGGCGGTGGTGTAATTGTTGGCTCGGCTGATGGTTCGCTTGCTGTTTATTTGCTTGAACAAGGGCGTCAAGGTTGGACTGCTGATATTGGCGAAGCAACAGGTTCTACAGAATTAGAGCGCGTGGTTGATGTTGATTCAACACCATTAGTTTACGGTGAAAATATTTACACTGTCTCTTCGCGTGGTAACTTAAGCGCGGTTGAATTACGTTCAGGTCGCGTGTTATGGCAACGTCAATACTCGTCGTATCGTGAAATTTCGATTAGCGGTAATAGCTTATTTTTAACGGATGTTAAAGGCCATGTTTATGCTATCGATCGTAATAATGGTTTAGAGTTATGGAGCCAATTATCATTTATGAATCGTGGTGTTACTGGACCGGTGCCGATCGGCAATTATGTTGTAGTTGGCGATTTTGAAGGTTATCTACATTGGCTAGATCAATCAACAGGTGAAGTGGTTGCACGTCATCAAGTAGATAGTAGTGGTATTTATACGACACCAACCGTTGCTAATGGTGTTTTATACGCTCAATCGCGCGATGGTGACTTAGAAGCGATTGCTATCCCAGAATAAATTATTTAATTAGCGGTTGATAATTTATTAGCTGGTTGAATATTTAGACTAAAATTATAAACGGCTCCAGTGTAAAGTGCACTGGAGCCGTTGTTTATTAATAAAACGGATATAATTTTTTAGATTATATTGAGTTGAATGAAAAAATTGAGGTGAACATGCTTCCTGTAGTAGCACTTGTTGGGCGACCTAATGTCGGTAAGTCAACATTATTTAATAGATTAACGCGCAGTCGAGATGCGCTAGTTGCAGACTATCCTGGCTTAACTCGTGATCGCCAATACGGCAAAGCGGAAGTTGAAGAGCACCCTTTTATCGTTATTGATACCGGTGGTATTGAAGGCGATGAAAAAGGCATTGATGCGTTAATGGCTGAACAGTCACTGATCGCTATTGATGAAGCCGATGCAGTTTTATTTATGGTTGATGCCAGAGCCGGTTTAACTTCTGCCGATCAGGGTATTGCTAGCCATTTACGTAAGCAAGACAAGAAAGTATTTTTGGTTGCTAACAAGGTAGATGGCATTGATGCTGACTCTGCTGTAGCTGATTTTTACTCTTTAGGTTTGGGTGATGCAGTACATCAAATTGCGGCTGCGCATGGTCGCGGCGTTACGCAATTATTAACTTTGGCATTAACGCCTCATATTGAAGAACTAGGCAGACCACAAGCACTAGAAAATGATGAATTTGACGGTGAGTATGACGAAAATATAGATAATGAAGCCTTAGATCAGAAAAATATTGATGAAGCGCCAGAAGAAACAGACACGATTAAATTAGCTATTATTGGTAAACCTAATGTTGGTAAGTCAACATTGACTAATCGTATTTTGGGTGAAGACCGAGTGGTCGTGTATGATATGCCAGGTACGACTCGAGATAGTGTTTATATTCCAATGGAGCACAATGGTCGCCCTTACACCTTGATTGATACCGCAGGTATTCGTCGCCGTAAAAATGTTACTGATATTGTTGAGAAGTTCTCAGTGATCAAAACGTTACGAGCAATAGAAGATGCCAATGTTTGTTTACTGATTATTGATGCCCAAGAAGGTATTAGCGATCAAGACTTAAGCTTGCTTGGCTTCATTTTAGAAGCAGGGCGCTCTTTAGTGTTGGCGGTAAATAAATGGGATGGCTTAGATGATCATGTTAAAGATCGTATTAAGTCTGAGTTAGATCGCCGATTAGGCTTTATTGATTTCGCCCGTATTCATTTTATTTCCGCACTCCACGGTACTGGTGTTGGACACTTATATGAGTCAGTCGAAGAAGCATTTGTTTCTGCGACTAAGCGTATTTCAACGTCAATGGTAACTAAAATTCTTGATATGGCGGTGTTTGATCATCAACCACCAATGCATCAAGGACGTCGTATCAAACTAAAATATGCCCATGCCGGTGGTTATAATCCACCGATTATTGTTATTCATGGCAACTTAGCGAAAAACTTACCGATTTCTTACAAACGTTATTTAATGAACTATTATCGTAAGTCATTAAAAATTATGGGTACTCCAATAAGAATAGAGTTCAGAGAAACTTCTAACCCATTCGCCGGTAAGAAAAAATTAACTTATACTGAGCAAAAGAAAATGGCACGAGCAACACAAGGTTATAAGAAAGATTAACTAAGTACTCTGCGATGTTATTGATGAAAAAGCTGATTGAGATAATCAGCTTTTTTTATGGCGAATGATCATGATATAGCCAATAAAGCATATTGCTTTAAGGCTAGTATTCCGCTAATGTAAAATGGCTAATAAATTTGTATGTTCTTGATTGTTTTAGGCTAAATATTTTGGAAAATCATGTCTGATAACTCAGTAAAAATGGAAATAATGGGGCGACTAAATCGCAACTTAGCTTTATTACAACCTGGAGCTACAGTAACACTGGATATGTCTACCCCTGCGGGACAACGCGGCAAGTTTCGTTCTTCTTTTATTGGTTATATGCCTAAAAATTACGTTTTAGTACAATATCCTGATAGTTCAAAATTAGGTAACTTTTCACAATATATTACTCAAGGCATGGGCGTTACTGTTCGTGGACTTATTGAAGGCCATGAAGGTGCTGTAGTCGCTTTTGTGTCTAATATTAAGCAGACTATACAAATACCTTCTCGTATTATTGTACTTGAATTTCCACGTGAAGTTAGCTTACAAAATTTACGTTCTTCCGTAAGAATTGAAACCTATATTAAAGCAAAAGTGAAAGTTAAAGAAGAATACTGGGACTCAGTTATATCTGATATATCGGTCTCAGGTTGTCAACTCATGATAAATAATGGCGAAAAACTGACGTTAAGTGATGATAAGCCGGTAGAAATTACCATTGAAGACTTTCAAGAATTAAAAAACCTCAAGCTAGAAGCTGAAATTTGTAACAGTAAAGTGCAAAGTGATGGCATTCTGTTGGGCGTTAAATTTGATGATTCAAGTAAACTGCAAGTGGTTAAATTATTGCAGCAAGCGGTTATTTCTCCGAATTAATTTCCTGTAGAGCGATAACACGAGCTGTCATTACGCCGTCTGTAACTTCTACTTTAATATTATCGTCAACACTAATATTCTTAATACTTTTTATAACTTTGTGTTGTTCATCACGTGCAATGCTGTAGCCTCGGGCTATAGTGGCTAATGGGCTGACGATATGCAGTTGTTCACATTGATGGGAAAAGCTTGCTTGCTTAGCGGTTAGTAATCTTTGTTGGGCACTGATCAACTGACTTTTTAGTTGCATCATCTGCTGTTGTTGATACTTTATGTGTTGTGCTGGGCTTGCATTGAGAAGTCGTTGCTCTAGATACTTAGGCTTTTGTTTAAGTTGTATAAACTCACGAGAAATTAGACTCTGTAAACGCATGGTTAGCTGATCAGACTTTTGCTGTTTATTCTGCAACTGTTGTTCTGGGTGTACTTGGCGTAATCGATGAACCAAGCTTACTGATAAGTGATTTGAACGTTTTATTTGCTGTTGTAAAGCGAGTTGTCCGCGCTTAAGTAATTCAGTGACTTTATTAATACGTTCATCGATATCTGCAGAAACAACTTCTGCCGCCGCTGAAGGAGTTGGCGCTCTTAAGTCAGCAACATAATCAGATAATGCTGTGTCTACCTCATGGCCTACAGCACTGATAGTGGGTATTGTTGACTGAAAAATAGCACGTGCGACTATTTCTTCATTAAACGCCCATAAATCTTCTAGCGAACCACCACCACGACCAATTAATAACACGTCAACTTCATTACGTTGGTTAGCAATTGCAATGGCTTGGGCTATATCAAATTTAGCTTGTTCACCTTGAACTAGCGCAGGATAAATAATAATTTTTAATAATGGGTTTCTTCTTTTTAATACTGTGATGATATCTTTTACTGCAGCACCGGTAGGTGAGGTAACAATACCTACCGTTTGAATTAATTTAGGAATTGCCTGTTTATGCTGCAATTCAAATAAACCTTCGCGGTGCAACTTATCTTTTAATAGCTGATATTGTTGACGTAGAAGTCCTTCGCCTGCTGGTTCCATTTGTTCAATAATCAACTGGAAGTCACCACGGGGTTCATAAAGTGACACTTTCGCTCTAACTAGCACTTGTTGACCGTTTTGTGGCTTGATACGGACTCGACGATTACTACCTTTAAACATGGCACAGCGAACTTGTGACTTTTGATCTTTTAGTGATAAATACCAATGTCCGGAGCTAGCGGCAATGAAATTCGATATTTCTCCACATAACCAGACAGTATTTAACTCACTTTCTAAGATAAAACGTACTTTTTTTGTTAGTTCACTTACTTGTAAAATATGCTGTTGAGCCATAAATGCGTTACTTTTTTTATTGTTAAGGCTAATAATCGGGGAGTTAGACACTATTATATATTTGTTTCGCTAATCATCGACAGTTTATTTTCGTTTATTTGCAATTTTAAGTTTACCTTAGTAGTGAAAACGGTTAAAATTCTGCCGCAATATTTCCTCCCTAACCACTCATTTTAGAGAGATGTTGCGATGCTAAGAATTGCTCAAGAAGCTTTAACCTTTGACGATGTTTTACTGGTACCTGCTCATTCTACGGTACTGCCCCATACTGCCGATTTAAAAACGAAATTAACTCGAAAGATCAATTTAAATGTACCTATGGTATCTGCGTCGATGGACACAGTAACAGAAGCACGTTTAGCCATTACTTTAGCGCAAGAGGGCGGTTTAGGCTTTATTCATAAAAATATGACTATTGCTGAACAAGCCAAAAATGTTTCTAAAGTTAAGAAATTTGAAAGTGGTATTGTTTCAGATCCCGTAACGGTAAACCCGAGTGCAAGTATCTTAGATACTATGCGCTTAGCTGATGAGCTTGGCTTTTCTGGTTTTCCTGTTGTTGATGAAGGAAATAAGCTTGTCGGTATTATTACCGGCCGTGATTTACGCTTTGAAACTGATTTAACTAAACCTGTTTCAGCCTTAATGACCAAAAAAGATAAGCTAGTTACGGTTAAAGAAGGTGCATCACGCGCTGAAATTTTAGGTTTAATGCATGAACACCGCATTGAAAAAATCTTGATGGTTGATAACGCCTTTACCCTTAAAGGTTTGATCACAGTAAAAGATTATCAAAAGGCCGAAAGTAAGCCCAATGCTTGTAAAGATGAGCTAGGTCGCTTACGTGTTGGTGCTGCTGTTGGTGTTGGTGCAGGTACAGACGAACGCATTGATGCATTAGTTGCTGCGGGTGTTGATGTACTGCTAATCGACACTTCTCATGGCCATTCTCAAGGTGTTATTGATCGTGTTGCTGAAACGCGAGCTAAGTATCCTGATTTACAAATTATTGCTGGTAATGTTGCTACAGGTGCTGGTGCGAAAGCATTAGCTGATGTTGGTGTAGACGCAGTGAAAGTAGGTATTGGTCCAGGTTCAATTTGTACCACACGTATCGTAACTGGCGTTGGTGTACCACAATTAACCGCGATATCTAATGCGGTTGAAGCTTTAAAAGGTACAGGGATTCCGGTCATTGCTGATGGTGGTATTCGCTTCTCTGGCGATATTGCTAAGGCATTAGTAGCCGGCGCTCACTGCGTAATGGTTGGTAGTATGTTTGCTGGTACGGAAGAAGCTCCTGGTGAAGTTGAGCTTTACCAAGGCCGTTACTACAAGTCATATCGTGGTATGGGCTCGCTTGGTGCGATGAGCCAAAAAGAAGGCTCAAGCGATCGTTACTTCCAAAAATCGGACGGTGAAGCTGACAAGCTAGTTCCTGAAGGCATTGAAGGCCGTGTTGCTTACAAAGGCCCCGTTGCCGCTATTATCCATCAACAGATGGGAGGTTTGCGTTCATCGATGGGCTTAACCGGTTCTTCGACGATTGAAATTATGCGCACTAAGCCTGAGTTTATGAAGATCACTTCGGCGGGCATGGGCGAGTCACATGTTCACGATGTTACCATCACCAAAGAAGCGCCTAATTACCGTATGGGTTAATCTCAGTGTGTTATTTTAGCGTAATTTCGGCGTTACAAGCGCTCATTGACTAGCGTCAACTCCGCGCTATCGCCTTGAGCTAAAATATGCACAACGTAGTATCGCTAGAAACATTATTAATCTTTAACAAAACTTAATGTTGTTAAAGATGAAAAATTCAAACGCCCTGTACTGGTATTAAGTTCAGGGTGTTGTTATTTATAAACAATACCTTTGTTGGTAAAAAGTAGGAAAACAACCATGAGTAAAGACATTCATGATCACCGAATACTGATATTAGATTTTGGTTCTCAATACACCCAGCTTATTGCACGTCGTGTGCGTGAAATTGGCGTTTACTGTGAACTTTGGGCTTGGGATGTAACACAAGAGCAAATTGAAGGTTTTAACCCTACAGGTATTATTTTAGCGGGTGGTCCAGAATCTGTTACTGAACATGATTCACCTCGTGCCCCTGAATTTGTTTTTAATGCGGGTGTGCCAGTATTAGGTATATGCTACGGCATGCAAACTATGGCAGAGCAGCTTGGTGGTGGTGTCGAAAGTTCTGAACATAAAGAATTTGGTTATGCCTCTGTTGAAGTTATTGCCAAATCTGCACTCTTTAATGCAATTGAAGATAGTGTGAATGACCATGGCAATGCCTTATTAGATGTTTGGATGAGCCATGGCGACAAAGTTTCGGCAATCCCTGAAGGTTTTGTAACAATTGCACAAACACCTAGCTGTAAATATGCAGCAATGGCTAATGAAGAGAAAAACTTTTACGGTGTGCAATTCCACCCAGAAGTTACCCACACTAAACAAGGTTTACGTATTCTTGAACACTTTGTGGTTGATATTTGTCAATGTGAAAAACTGTGGACCTCAGCATCAATTATTGAAGATGCTATAGCCAAGATGAAAGCACAAGTGGGTGATGATGAAGTAGTTCTTGGCTTATCAGGTGGTGTTGATTCGTCTGTTGTTGCTATGCTTTTACATCGCGCCATTGGTGATAAGTTAACTTGTGTTTTTGTTGATAATGGTTTACTTCGTTTAAATGAAGGTAAGCAAGTGATGGATATGTTCGGTGACCACTTTGGTTTGAACATCATTCATGTTAATGCAGAAAATCGTTTCTTAGATCGTTTAGCTAACGAAAATGATCCAGAGAAAAAGCGTAAAATTATTGGCAATGTTTTTGTTGAAATATTTGACGAAGAAGCAAGCAAGCTAAAAAATGCTAAATGGTTAGCGCAAGGGACTATTTACCCTGACGTTATAGAGTCTGCGGCATCAGCTACAGGTAAAGCTCATGTGATTAAATCTCACCACAATGTGGGCGGGTTACCTGAAGACATGGAGTTAGGTTTAGTAGAGCCATTACGCGAATTGTTTAAAGATGAAGTGCGTAAAATTGGTTTAGAGCTTGGTTTGCCTTATGACATGCTTTATCGTCATCCGTTCCCAGGACCTGGTTTAGGTGTTCGTATTTTAGGTGAAGTGAAAAAAGAATACGCTGACTTATTGCGCCGTGCTGATCATATCTTCATTGAAGAGCTACACAAGCATGACTTGTATAAAAAAGTAAGCCAAGCGTTTACTGTGTTTTTACCTGTGCGCTCTGTGGGTGTTATGGGTGATGCAAGAAAGTATGACTGGGTTGTATCATTACGCTGTGTAGAAACTATCGATTTTATGACCGCCCGTTGGTCACATTTACCTTACGACTTCTTAGGACTGGTTTCTAACCGTATTATTAATGAAATTGATGGTATTTCTCGTGTAGTTTACGACATTTCAGGTAAGCCACCTGCGACTATCGAGTGGGAATAAGCTTGTTGTTATAACTTATTATGAAGCTACTGTTGTTGTTAAAACACATTGTGGCTTAATTTAACACGGTCTTTAGATAAAGCCTCAAAACTGTAAAGTTTTGGGGTTTTGTTTTTTTCATTGGCCGGTATAAACTCATCCTAATTGATAACGGCCTTCACTTTATGGGCTTTAAAGCTAAGAGAATAAGTATGACGATTGAAAGATTAGAAACTAAACAAAGAATGAGCAGAGTTGTTAAACATAATGGTACCATTTATTTATGTGGTCAAGTGGCGGCTGATGCGACTAAAGATATTACCGAGCAAACGCAAACCATGCTTGCTAAAGTTGATGAATTATTACTGCAAGCGGGCAGTGATAGAAAGCATCTTTTATCGGCAACTATTTATGTTAAAGACATGAGTTACTTTGCCCAAATGAATGCAGTGTGGGATGCTTGGATACCCGAAGGTTTTGCGCCTGCGCGTGCTTGTGTAGCCGCTAAAATGGCCAGAGAAGCTTTATTAGTTGAAATTTCAGTGGTTGCAGCTGAAATATAAATAGCAGTAGATATTGCTGTTGGCAATTATAGCTAACTACTTTATAGCAAGAATTTTATTAACGGAGTGAGTTTTGAACCTTTCTAATCAATATTATGCACTAGGGAAGAATTTCTACCAAGAAACGCTACCTACTGCCGTTGCCGAGCCTGTGTTGTTGCTTTGGAATGATCCGCTAGCAGATTCTCTAGGTATTAGCCTATCGGCAGAAGCAGATAACGAATTACTGGCACAGTATTTCTCTGGAAACCAATTGATTGAGGGCAGTAAACCGATAGCTCAAGCGTACTCTGGACATCAATTTGGTCACTTTAACCCACAACTGGGTGATGGCCGCGCGCATTTATTGGGTGATTTAACTGATGAGTATGGCAGTACTTGGGATATACAACTGAAAGGCTCTGGCACAAGTTTTTTCTCACGTAGTGGTGATGGTCGTTGTGCGCTAGGGCCTGCATTACGTGAGTTTATTATGAGTGAGGCAATGCATGCTTTAGGAGTACCTACAACACGATGCTTAGCGGTAGTTGCTACTGGTCAGGCGGTATATCGAGAGCGGGCTTTACCCGGTGCGATAGTCACCCGCATTGCCTCAAGTCATATACGAGTGGGGACCTTTCAGTTTTTTGCTGCACGGCAAGATTTTCAGTCGTTGAAAAAGCTCACTCGCTTTGCTATTGAACGTCACTTTCCTGAGATAAAACTCGTAAAAGTAGAAAATTCAAAGCTAGATGAACCTTTACTCAGTAGCGAAAATATTCTTGATTTTTTTACTGCGGTGCTCAACAAACAAGTGACCTTAGTGGTTTCATGGTTACGTGTTGGTTTTCTTCATGGTGTGATGAATACTGATAACACCGCTATTTCCGGTGAAACCATTGATTACGGACCATGCGCTATGATGAATAATTATCATAGTGGTACCGTTTTTAGCTCAATCGATAGAAATGGACGTTATGCTTTTGGTAATCAAAGTAAAATAATACAGTGGAATATGGCGCGTCTCGCCGATTGCTTATTGCCACTTGTTAACGAAGATGAAGACATAGCGTTAGCTAAAATCACGCCTTTGTTACAGCAATTTGCTAATGACCTACAGTACCGTTATTTTGAAATGATGGTGAATAAATTAGGTATTGCTGAGTTAGCTGAAGGTGATATAGAGCTGGTTAATGATCTACTAAGGTTAATGCAAGATGAGCAATTAGATTACACCTTGCATTTTAATCACTTAGCTGAAAACTTAACGCAAACCGCGGTTGATGATTTTCTTAATGATATCGAAAAAATGGAGACTCAAGCGCAAGATCAATGGCAGCTTTGGTTAGCACGTTGGTATCGCCGAATTTCTGATGATGTCGCGGCAACAAAACGCTTGATGGAAAGAAATAACCCGCTCGTTATCCCGAGAAACCATCATGTTGAAGCCGTTTTAGAATCAGCTCAAGAAAGTGGAGATTTGTCAGCTTTGCATGAGTTTTTAACGGTATTACAGCAACCTTATAGTCATATAGCCAGCACTGAAAAATACCAAGACGTGCCTTGCGGTGGTGATGAAAATTATCATACCTTCTGTGGTACTTAAGCTCGAGGTGTTTATTAATCTTCCGTCAGGCTTGAATAAACCTCAAAAAGCGGTCGACCAATCTTGAGATAAATCCATTATTAACTCTAGCTTTACTAACTAAAGCTAAACTGCAATTAAGTTTAGCTTTAGGGGGGTTATCGGTTTCATTGCCGTTTTCATCTTAAAATTCATCCATGCTTTCAGGCCACCATCATTTGCAGTACCCCCCAAACATCAACACCAACATTAAATCATTAATTGTATAGCTTTGTTATTTAAGTGTTTAGCGCACTAAAGCTAGATCTGAAGAGTTATTGACCCTAACGAGAACCATTAGCAATACGTTTAACGCATTAACTTAGTTTTTTGAGGGAAATAGAAAGTTATGTCATTAACTGTAAGTTGTGTAAATGAGGTAACTGTCTGTTTTCTTTACATTTAGCTTATTCATTATACTGGTTTGTTTTTATCTTATTGTTTTGTAATGATATTTTTTTTGGGAATGATTTTTGCTTTCGAGAGATTTGAAATATTTTTACTTTAATTATCAATGTAATACTAGAAGGATTTTCTTTTGAATTTAAAAAAATTATTACTTACCACTGTGTTGGCTTTAGGCTCAGCGTCAGCGTCAGCTTCACTCATTACTAATGGTTTGGGCGGAACTGCCGGCTTTGGTGAAGGTACGCTGTCAGCAAACGATGATGATTCAACTGCATTTTTGGATCTGTCGAGTGTTTTTTCTGGCGGCTTAAATTTTTTTGGTACCCGTTATACCGGCTTATATTTAAATAATAACGGTAATGTTACTTTTGACAACGTGCTGTCTACCTTTACGCCTCCGGCTTTAAACGGGAATACCTCTAACCCTATTATTGCACCATTTTTTGCTGATGTTGATACCAGAGGAGGTGCTGTAGCAGCAACACCAGGCGGTAATTCAACAGGCTCTAACCTAGTTTATTGGGATTTAGATACTGTTAACAATACTTTTACCGCTACTTGGGATGATGTTGGCTATTTTAGCAGCCAAACAGGTCTTTTAAATAGCTTTCAATTAGCTTTGATTGACCAAGGTAGCGGTGATTTTGATATTGAATTTCGCTATGAAGACTTGAACTGGACAACGGGTAACGCAAGTGATGGTGTCAATGGTTTAGGTGGTACGGTTGCTCGTTCGGGTTATAGCTCTGGTAATGGCACTGACTTTAATGAATTAAGCGCTTCGGGCAATCAAGATCAAATGCTAGCTTTGACCGACACTTCGAATGTCGGCATTGCCGGTTTATATCGTTTTGAGGTGAGAAACGGTCAAGTTGCACCTCCAACATCGGTTCCTGAGCCTTCTACATTAGCCGTTTTCGCGTTAGGTTTAATGGGGCTTATTAGTCGACGTTTTGCTAAAAAATAACGATTTGATATATATAAGTAAGTGTAAGTAAATTTACATATTTGTTATCAGCCTCACTTTAAAGTGGGGCTTTTTATGTTCTGAAATAGTATATTAGAGGCCTGAAATATCTTACTTAGATGACCAATATGCCAAACAGTAGACTACAGCAATCATTAAAAAACACCTTTGGTTTTGACGAGTTTAGAAGTGGGCAAGAGCAAACAATATCGCAATTACTTGAGGGAAACTCTTCCTTAGCTATTTTCCCTACTGGTGCAGGCAAGTCGCTGTGTTATCAATTGGCAGCTGTTAATTTGCCTCACCTAACCTTAGTGGTATCGCCATTATTAGCTTTGATGAAAGATCAGTTGGCATTTTTACATGCAAAGGGAATTCCTGCCGCTAGCATTGACTCAACATTATCATTTGAACAAAGCCAGAAAATTACCCAAGATGTTCGTTCGGGACACATTAAGATTTTAATGGTGTCAGTTGAACGCTTTAAAAATGAACGTTTTCGTCAGTTTATTGAGTCGGTTGCCATTTCTATGCTGGTGGTAGATGAAGCGCATTGTATTTCTGAATGGGGCCATAACTTTAGGCCTGACTACCTCAAGTTGCCGCGTTACCGCCAAGCGCTAAATATTCCTTTAGTACTGTTATTAACGGCAACGGCGACGAAAGAAGTTAAGCAAGATATGGCAAATAAATTTGCCATATTACCTTCGCATATTGTTCAAACAGGCTTCTATCGAAGTAATTTAGACTTATCGGTTTTACCTGTTAATGAAAAACAAAAAAATCAGCGCTTGCTTGATGTGATAGCACAGCACGATGGTAGTGGCATTGTTTATGTTACTTTACAACATACTGCGGAGCAGGTGGCTGACTTTTTACAACGACAAGGATTGCAAGCACAAGCATATCATGCGGGCTTTAAAGATGATGTTAGGCAAAAAGTCCAACAAGACTTTATGCAAGGTAACGTTCGTATTGTTGTTGCCACAATTGCTTTTGGTATGGGGATCGATAAAGCAGATATTCGTTTTGTTATTCATTACGACTTACCGAAATCAATTGAAAACTATAGTCAAGAAATTGGACGAGCTGGAAGAGATAAGCGCAACTCAGCTTGTTACACACTGGCAAATCTTGATGGTTTACACACAGTAGAAAATTTTGTTTATGCTGACACACCAGAGCGCTCGAGTATTGATTATGTTTTAAAAAACATTCGTAGTGAAGTGCAATATGGACAATGGGAATTACAAATACTTACCTTATCGAATGCTAGTAATATTAAGCAGTTACCACTTAAAACTTTGTTGGTTCAATTAGAGCTACTCGGTGTTCTGGATGCTAAGTTTAGTTATTTTGCTGACTTTAAATTCAAGTTTGTTACCCCAAAAGAACAAATTATAAATAGCTTTAACCCTGAAAGAGCTGAGTTTTTAAGGCAAGTGTTCAGCTGTGCAAAAATGAAAAAAATCTGGGGTGAACCTGACTTTGAATTAATGCACAGTCGTTATAATGCGCCGAGAAAGAGAATTGTTTCAGCACTAGAGTATTTAGCAGAGCAACAGCATATTATTTTGGAAACTAAAAAAGCCACTGAAGTTTTTGCTGTTAATAGTACAGCGCTAGATAGTCATGACTTAGCGGTAAGGCTTTATGATTACTTTTTAGCAAAAGAACAGTCAGAAATTAAACGCATTAGCCGCTTAGTGGCGTTTTTTCAAAGTAATCTTTGTTTAACTAAGCAATTGTCAGATTACTTTGATGATTTATTAGCGCCCGAAAATTGCGGTCATTGTTCCGTGTGTCGTGGTCAGGTTGCTATATTGCCATATTCGAATAGTCAGGCAAATGTCAGCACTGACATGATTGCATTAGCAATTAGCCAATTACAAGAGCATTTTGAGGCACTAAAAAATACTAGTCTAGCAGTACCGCAACAGCTGTCTAGCGAAACCATTTGCCGATTTTTATCTGGTATGAGTATGCCACTCTTTACTCGTGCTAAAGTGCGAAAGTTGAGTTACTTTGGGGTTTGCCAGCATATGCGTTATGCCGAAATTAAACAGCATGTAGTGGATTACTTAGCGTAAGCTATTACCATAAAAAAAGGCACTTTTCAGTGCCTTTATATTTCAGGTATACGGTTAAGTTAATTTGCTTTTATCGTTCATCTAATGCTTATAGCAATAGTCATCAGACTATTTAGTGCAGACAGGTGTGTTCAATTAGCAGAGCTTAACGTTAACCATTTAAGCCTAGTGGCTATGACCACAACCGCCTTCTGCATGTACATGACCATGCGCTAATTCTTCTTCCGTCGCATCACGCACGGCTAGTATTTCGACATCAAATTTTAAATCAATGCCAGCTAAAGGGTGGTTGCCATCGACAGTAATTTCATCTTCAGTTACGTCGATAACAATAACGGTTTGTTCACCTTCATCAGTGGTCGCGCGAAGCTGACTTCCGACCTCTAAATCTTCAATACCGGCAAACATTTCTTTAGGTACTGTTTGCACAAAGCCATCTTCTCGTTGTCCGTAGGCATTTTCAGCACTGACTTCAACCTCGAATTTATCTCCTGCTTGGTGTTCAACTAAAGCTTCTTCTAAGCCAGGAATAAGGTAATGAGAGCCTTGGATTACGGATAATGGCTCATGATCGTATGAACTATCAATTAATGTGTCTTCGCTATCAGATACTGCGTAATGCAGTACAACAACTTTGTTGTCGGTAATTTTCATATTATGTCCTAGTCAAGGTCTGTGTTTAATTTATAAGGTAAGGCGAGTATGGTTAAAGTTGCATCTTGAGATTTAATGCGCAGCTCAGTGCTTTCATCTATATCGTTGGCTAAAACACCTTGAATATAGCTATGTTTATTATCTGCTTGGTAAACGGCTAAAACATCACCAGCTTTACGCCAATTATCACCAAGCTTTTTCTCTATAATATCGCCTGCTTTGGCAACGACATCTATGCCCTCAAGGGCAAACAGCGCACGTTTGTTTTTACCTAAATACTGCATACGAGCAACGGTTTCTTGTCCTAAGTAACAACCTTTAGTAAAGCTAATGCCGTTAATCGCCTGAAGGTTTAGCATTTGTGGTACATATTCGCCGACATATTGTGTCGAAAGCAGTGGAAACCCTGCAGTGATTTCGAGTAAATCCCACAACATAGAGCTATATACCGGTAACTTAAGTGCTGAAGAAATTGTTGAGATAGCCTCACTATTATCAATAATAAGATAGCGACTGATATTGCCAGCAAGATAAACTAAGGTGGTGTCATTAACTTGAATAACCGGCGTTAATGCATCAGGTATTTGCTGAAAAAGCTCAGTTAATTTCACTGAAGCTTGCTCACCGACAACCGCCAAATAAGCATGTTCACTATCCTGAGTTATCTCAACTTTAGCGAAAACACCAAATTTTTTAAGTTCAGCTAATGATTGTTCAATAGAGTCCTTTTTTTGTAAGAGTAAAAGCTTGTCTTGACGCGCGAGTAACCGGAATGCAGAAAACACTTTTCCTTTGGCATTACAATGTGCACCATTAAGCAGCTTTTCATCGGTTAGCTTATCAACGTCACAGGTTACTTGGCCCTGTAAATATTTGACTTGCTCTTCACCTGACAGGGTAATTGCACTGATATTATCAAGCGTAATTGCAAATGCTGATGGCAATTCAGTATAACTAGGTAGATTATTATTTATCATATGGGTTATCCGGCAATGATGCAGAAAAAGGTTATTAACATCATAAGTGAGGACATTTATTCAAATTACAAGCAATTATCTTGTTTTATCTGCTACTTTACTTAGTGAGTGTTTATTAATTTTATGATCAATTCGTGGCTATTTTTACTGCTGATTTGTTAGAATATAGCGAGATTTAACTAAATTAGGGTGATGTATGACATTAATGGATAATAAACCTCGACTTCGTTGGGCTTGTCGACGTGGAATGCTAGAGTTAGATGTGCTTTTTATGCCATTTGTTGAAGAGGCATATGATGATTTATCTATTGAAAATAAAGCTATTTTCGAACGTTTATTAGAGTGTCAAGACCCTGAATTATTCGCCTGGTTTATGGGGCATGAAGTTTGTGAAGATAAAGACCTCAACGCCATGGTGCAATTTATATTACAGCGCGTCAAAGTATAATATTAAGGTATCGCCTTCGTTGTATAGGGCGATATTTAATTTATTATTTTACTTCGCGTTTACTTACCTTTTTTTAGCGATATTCATCGGATTAACTTTTTGGCTTTTCGCCGTTATTGGGCTTTTCTTTTGCTTCGCTGTTTATTTATATCGACAATTGCCAAGCCCACTAGCAAAAAAATACTTACTATTAATAACCTCTAGTAAGAATAAGGTTATAACAAACTTCTTGCTTTTTAAAACGGGTGAGTGTCAATTTTTTGCAGGAAAAACTGTAAAGCTATCAGCGAGTTCACAGCTTAACTTATGGGGCTATTGGCTAGTTTTTACTGCTAATGGTAGTCAGAGGTCTCAGCTGTTTATTTTTAAAGATAGCTTGTCGAAGCAAGATCAGGCGCGCTTGGCGCGCACAATCATGCGTGTAAAGTATCTTAAGGAGTAAGGGTTGTTATTTTAGCCTCACTAAGTAGCTCGGGATAATCAAGTGTGTAATGCAAACCACGGCTTTCTTTGCGATCCAAGGCTGAGCGAATAATTAATTCAGCTACTTGTACTAAGTTTCTTAATTCTAATAGGTTATTGCTGACTCTGAAGTTACAGTAATACTCGTCAATTTCACTCTGCAACAACTCTACGCGATGCAAAGCTCTTTCTAGGCGTTTTGTTGTTCTGACAATGCCAACAAAATCCCACATAAATAACCGTAGTTCGTGCCAGTTATGTTGAATAACGACTTCTTCGTCTGAGTCAGTAACTCTACTTTCATCCCAAAGTGGCAATTTAATGCAAGTTCTTTCTGCTACTAAGCTGTTTTCGATATCAATGGCTGCGGCTCTTGCGTAAACCAAACACTCAAGTAATGAGTTACTTGCCATGCGATTCGCGCCGTGCAGACCGGTATAAGCCACTTCACCAATGGCGTATAAGTTATCAACGTCAGTTTTACCTTGTTGGTTAATCATTACACCACCACAGGTATAGTGAGCGGCAGGTACTACCGGCATAGGCTGTTTTGTGATATCAATACCAAGGGCTAGTGTTCTTTCATAAATAGTCGGGAAGTGCTGCTTAATAAAGTCACTTGATTTATGGCTGATATCTAAATACATGCAATCAGCGCCTAAACGTTTCATTTCGAAGTCGATTGCTCGGGCAACAATATCGCGTGGAGCTAACTCAGCACGTTCATCAAAGCTTGGCATGAAGCGGCTACCGTCAGGGCGCAGTAAAACAGCACCTTCGCCTCTTAAGGCTTCAGTTAATAAAAAAGTACCAGCATCAGGATGAAATAGGCAGGTAGGGTGGAACTGATTAAATTCCATATTGGCAACCCGACAACCCGCACGCCATGCCATGGCAATACCATCACCACTGGCAACGTCAGGGTTTGAAGTGTATTGGTAAACTTTACTTGCGCCTCCCGTTGCTAAAATTGTTTTTTGTGCGAAAACGCTTTCAACATGCTCGTCATTTCGATTCCATACATAAGCTCCAATACAAGCACGCTCAGTACTGTTTTCGTTTTGCTGGTAAACGAGATCAATAGCGTTATAACGCTCAAAAATTCGAATACGACGGTGGTTTTTTACTTGCGATACTAGGGTAGTCTGAATTGCCGCGCCGGTTGCATCTGCTGAGTGCAGAATTCTGCGGTGACTATGGCCACCTTCTCGAGTTAAATGATAACGAATATCGCCGTTTTCTGTTGGCACATCCTGATCAAAACTAACGCCTTTATCAATCAACCACTCTAAGCAGCTTTTAGCATTTTCAGCCGTGTATTGCACTGCCGCCTCATCACAGAGCCCCGCACCTGCGACTAAGGTGTCGGCTACATGTGATGCAACGCTATCATTTTCATCGAACACAGCTGCAACGCCACCTTGCGCATAAAATGTAGAGCCATCGTTAACTTGACCTTTGCTGATGATAATAACATCGGCATTTTTTGCTAAATGCAGTGCAAGTGATAATCCTGCGGCGCCACTGCCAATAATTAAAACGTCACAATTGTGTTGTTGATTCATATATTCTTGGAATTGAGGTACAATAATTGATAACTCAATACTAACTTTTATTGTAGTTACAGAACAGCATAAAACTATTTTTATAAATAAAATTTAATTTTTTTCAATATTTATCGAACTTTTTAACACAAGGCTAGTCCTACTTGTTGCGTTTGCCATGAGCCAGATGTAAACCAGATGTAGATAAGTTAAATAATGGTGAGTAGGAGATACGGCTCAAATGAGCGAACAGAACGTTGACCAAAAGTTGGTTGAGCGGGTACAACGTGGTGATAAAAACGCATTTAACCTGCTGGTAATTAAATACCAACATAAAGTAGCAAATTTGGTTTCTCGCTATGTCAAAAACCATAGTGATGTACCTGACATAGTACAAGAAGCATTTATTAAAGCTTATCGAGCTTTACCTAATTTTCGAGGTGATAGTGCTTTTTATACTTGGTTATATCGCATTGCAGTTAATTGTGCGAAAAACCACTTAGTTGCTGGAGGGCGCAAACCTCCTGGTTCAGATATTGAAGTTGAAGATGCAGAAATGTATGACTCTGGTGATGCGTTGCGAGAAAATGCCTCACCAGAAAAGTTATTGCTGACTAATGAAATTAAAGAAGTCGTTTTTAAGACCATAGAACAATTGCCGGAAGATTTGCGTACAGCAATCAATTTGCGAGAGTTAGAGGGCTTAAGTTACGAAGAAATTGCAACGGTTATGGACTGTCCTGTTGGGACTGTACGTTCGAGAATATTTAGAGCACGTGATGCTGTAGATAAAAAAATTAAGCCATTGTTGCAGCAATAATATGAGTAGGACTGTTTAATCTATTTTTTATTAGGCAGTCGTAATTAATGAATGTTAGTTTTAAGGTGTCATTATGAGTGAAAATAAGTCTGAGACAGTGTCGTCGGTTGTTGATAACTATCAAGCCAATGATGAATTATTTGAGGAATTGCTCAATGACTCTGAACTGTCAGCGACCTGGGGACGTTATCATTTAATGGGTGATGTGATGCGCGGTGAAAATTCTGATGTGATTAATCTCGAGTTATCATCACAAATTGCTGCCGCTATTGCAGACGAACCGACTATTTTAGCCCCTCGTACTGCTAATAATTTCACGAGTAAGGTTAAAGCCAAGGTTGTTCAGTTTGCTAAACCTTTTGGCCAGATGGCGATAGCTGCATCTGCTGCGGGTTTGATGGTAATGGGTGTCCAACAGAATGCTGTTGATAGCAATGATGCATTACCGATTACTCAAGTTGTAAAACCTATACCACTGGGTGGTATTGCCGAGCCAGTTAGCTTAAACTTTCAACCGAATAGTCGTACCAGTGAAAAGCAAGCTTTTGTTGAGCAACAACGACGCTTTCAAGCACTATTATCAGATCATCAACAACAAATAAAATTGAGTTCAGTTGATGTAAATAACACACTTCAACAAGAAAAGGCTGAAGAACCAGCTAAATGAAATTAATATCTAGTCTGTTGCTAATGGTTAGCATTAGCACATCAGTAGCAGCTGCTGAAAATGAACCTGCTGAACCTTGGCTTGAACGTCTAGCCAATTCTTTACAAACGCTTAACTTTAGCACGTCTTTTGTGGTCGTTAAAAATAATCAAGCCGAGCCTTATCATTGGTTTCATGGTGTTGATGAAAGTGGCGATGAGTTAGAAATATTATCTTTACTCAATGGGCCTCGCCGAGATGTGTTACGCAAGAAAAATACCGTTAGTTATATCGAACCAGAGCTGCCTCCCTATTCAGTTACCTCACAGCAAATAAGCGGTCCTATTCCGGCTATTTTACGTGGCGACGTTGGTAAGCTTGCGCAAACATATGATTTTATTTCTGTTGGTCGTAGTCGTGTATTAGGTCGTCCAGCACAGCTCATTCGTATTGTCTCTAAGGACCCGTACCGCTATGGACATTGGTTGTGGTTAGATCAAAAGACTGGCATGTTATTAAAGCTTGCCTTAGTGAATCGAACTGGACAATTACTTGAGCAAATACAATTTACCCATCTGGATATCACGTCAGAGTTAGGTGAAAGTTTAGTACAATTACAGCAAACAACATTACCAAAAACCATCGAAATACCAGAAGGTTATCAAGAGCAAAAGCTACAGTGGCAAGTCAACTGGTTACCAGAAGGATTCGCACGTATTAATGCTAACCGTCATCGCATTTCAGCGACAAAGAAACCAGTTGAATTTATGCTTTTTACTGACGGATTGATAGATGTTTCAGTATACGTTAACCCAAGTGATGGCAACCAACGTGCTACTGATTATGTAATGGATGGCGCAACAGCGGTTTTGAACCAAGTTATTAATGGTTTTGAAGTCAGTGTTGTAGGTAAAATACCGGCTAAAACGGCCAAAGCTATTGCTGACTCAGTTGTACTTACACCACAGGTTGCACCATGATCGAAGAACAAGCTACTGTTGTGGCGATTAATGATAATAACGTTACGGTTACTAGCGATATTAAATCTGCTTGTAGTGGCTGTCAGCAAGTTGATAATTGTGGTAGTGGTCAAGTAGCAAAAGCATTTCCACAAAAAAAACTCTCGATGAATTTAATTTCAACACTGCCGTTGCAATTAGGTGACAAAGTTATTATTGGCTTAAATGAGTCAGCTTTATTATCATCGGCACTACAAGTATATTTATGGCCTTTATTGGGGCTAATTATCGCTGCATGGTGCGGTCAGTATTTGATAAATGCAAATTATTTAGCGCATGAAGCTTTTGCTATTGTATTCGCCATAATGGGCGGTGTTGTTGGTTTTCTACTGGCTAAAAAACAACAAAGTAAATCAGAAAACTGTACCAAGTTAGCACCTAAAATTCTGCGCGTTGATAAACAGAAAATCCCTGTCGTTCATATTAACTAATGTTGGCAAGCTTGATTTCGACTCTTAGCTTGCTCTTCTCGTTTATACCTTTCTTAAAAAAGTCACAATTAGCATATATTACTATTATTTAAACTAAGGCTAATAACTACTTTCAATAACAATGCTGCTAGTCTTAAGTATAAGCAGAGTTGCCCGGATGACTTGTAGCATTGATTTTATTTTTACTGGTTTTTATAAAAAATGAAATTTACTTCACTGTCACTTGGTCTTAACTATCATCATATTTTTAACGGCAAAAGTAACAGTTCTTTTATGGATAGATTGAAAATTAATTCTCTTTTTCGTGGCAAATACCATTCAATCACTATTGGCATGTATCTTCTTTTTTACGGGCAGGTTGTTAGTGCAGAAGATAAAGCTATTGAGGTGATCGAGGTTTCGGGTCAAGCTATCATTAATCATGGCTTCTCTCCTAAAAACACTGCGATAAATGGACCATTTGGTGATGATTTAGCTTTAGCCGATATCGCACGATCAATGACGCCCATCACCAACGAAATGATGGAGCAGTTGAACATAACTGACTTACAAGACATTTTAGCCGTTACACCAAGTAGTTATGCTGCAAGCGGCTTTGGCGCACCAAGCTTACCTACCTTGCGTGGGCAATTAGGCGAACTTTTTCAAGACGGTATGCGTCGTCAAGCTGGTAATAACGGTTTTGGTGTACCGCTATCATTTAACTCAGTAGATCAACTTGATGTGATCAAAGGTGCACCACCGGTATTGTTTGGTAGTAGCCAACGCAATGGTGGCTTTGTAAATTTACAATCTAAACGCGCATCAACTGACAAAAGCCTAGCGAAAGTAAAACTTACTGCTGGTCGTTGGGATCAATACAGTGCACAACTTGATATTGCTGCTCCGATTGTTGAAGGTGAAAGTGGCTTTAGAATTAGCGCTGAACATGTTGATAATGGCAGCTTTTATGACTATTCAAGTTTTAAAAGTGATAGCTTTTATGCGGCCTTTCGTTTATTACCTGACAGCCAAAGCACATGGGATATCAACTTTGAATTATACCAAGTTGAATTTACCGACAATGCCGGTATTAATAGACCAACACAAGCATTAATTGATAGCGGCTTATATATAACCGGTCAAGGTGTGCAGCCTAACGGTAGCACCGTACCCGGTGCTGGTGCAGTAGTATCACCAACAGGACAAGTAAAAATTGCTCGCAGTACGGTACTAACCGATCCTGATAATGAAAACGAAGCGAAAACCTTCTTACTACATAGCATATACTCGCGTGAATTAACGAGCCAAATACGTTTAAAAAACACCACTTATTATCAACATTTAACGCGTGATGAAATTGCGCAAAATAGTTTTGTGGAAATTATAGACGGTGCTGATACCGCGCAAAACCGCCTTGAACTAAGTTATGATTGGAATAGCCAACAACAAACTATTTTAGCCTTTGACGTGCGCTACAATAAAGTACGCGGTTATAGTCAATTCACCACTGAAGCTGATGATCCTATTGATTTAACCGGTTCACTTGAAAATCGTCGTATTCCACTAACTATTGAACAGCAATCTAGATTAGTAGAACTTCGCCCTGGCTTATT
The DNA here is from genome assembly GCF_002000025.1 of Cognaticolwellia aestuarii. Classification (GTDB taxonomy): domain Bacteria; phylum Pseudomonadota; class Gammaproteobacteria; order Enterobacterales; family Alteromonadaceae; genus Cognaticolwellia; species Cognaticolwellia aestuarii. Next base: position 246,815 of record NZ_MUZV01000004.1, on the reverse strand, counting down.
TGTCTCACCGGGTGGTCAGTATGATATTAATAATGATAACGCTGGCGATTATTCGTTATCAGATACCACTGACTCAACAAGCTGGCAAACCGGTTTTGCCATTCAGCAAGACAGCCAGTGGAGCGAACGCTTACGAACAAATTTTGGTTATCGTATTGATTTTTATGATGTTGAAGCGCGCGACCCTATTGCTCCTACCGGACAAATAGCGGCACGAGATAGCATTAATGAGATATTGCATTCTGGCCAAGCGAGCATTAATTACAAGCTAAATGCTGACTTAACCGTTTATGCTGCAACAAGTTACAACGAAGCAACTTCAAATAGTATGGCCGGTGGTACTTCACTTGGCGCTGATAACTTAATTAGTGAGCAAAACTTTGCCACTGAAAATACATTAAATGAAGTGGGTATAAAGTATATTCCTGATAACAGTGCTTGGTATGTTGATGGCTCAGTGTTTAATCAACGTCGTAGTTTACGTAATCGCGATGGCAGCAACACAGGTATAAAAACCAAAGGTGTTGAACTGCAAGTGTTTTATGACGCTGCACCTTATTGGTTTAACATAGGGTATAGCTACCTTGATGCTCGTTACGATAACTCTTCAAGCAGCCAAAACTCTGGCCAAATTGCTGATGCTTTTGATAACTCTCGCCCTGATATTATTCAAGGTACTAGCGTAGGCGCACCAAACTTCACGGCTTTCGCTCCTTCTGAACGACGAGTACAAGGCATTCCGGAGCAAACATTAAGTGTTAATGGTGGAATTTATCTTACTGAATCATGGCAAGCAGGCTTTGCCGCATTATATACTTCAAGTTATCCACTGGATTTTTTAGCCACGGTCAATATACGTGACCAATACACGCTAGGCATTAATACGAGTTACCGTATTAATGAACAAACTAAACTACGTTTTGATATTAATAATGTCACCAACCAAAAGAATTGGCGCCCAGTGTTTGAAGGCGGATATTTTGGCTCTACCTTAGTTTTTCCTGAACTACCTGTTCATGCCAAACTCACTTTAACGCACAGTTTCTAAGGACGCTTTTCATGTTTAAGAAAATACTATTATTAGTTATTGCCATCACGCTTGTGGCTTTGTTTTTTCATTACGACCTCAATCAATTACTGACATTAGAGGGATTGAAAGGCTCAATGGATCAGTTCGGCCAGTGGCGTGAACAATCACCATTATTAGTTGTTGGTGGCTTTTTTGCTCTTTACGTTTTAGTGGCTGCACTGTCATTACCTGGCGCCGCTATTTTGACTTTAGCAGCAGGCGCTTTATTTGGTTTAGTGGAAGGTTTTGTCTTGGTATCTTTCGCGTCAAGCCTTGGCGCATTATTAGCCTTTTTGGTATCTCGTTACTTATTACGCGATAGCATCAAAAGCAAGTTTCCAGAGCGCTTAAAAGCCATTGATGAAGGCGTGCAAAAAGAAGGTGCTTTTTATCTCTTTACTCTACGTTTAGTGCCTGTTTTTCCGTTCTTTTTAGTTAACTTACTGATGGGCGTTACCGGCATAAAAGCTTGGACTTTTTACTGGGTTAGTCAAATAGGTATGCTTGCTGGTACGGTGGTATATGTTAACGCAGGTACACAGTTAGCAGAAATAAACAGCTTATCGGGCATATTGTCACCTAAACTTATTTTCTCTTTTGTGTTACTTGGGCTATTACCGCTTATTGGTAAAGCGATTGTTAACAAAATTAAACAACGTAAAGTTTATAAAAAATGGCAAAAACCAAAAAGCTTTGACCGTAACTTATTGGTGATTGGTGCTGGTGCGGGTGGTTTGGTAACAAGCTATATCGCAGCCGCTGTAAAAGCAAAAGTAACACTAATTGAAGCCGGCGAAATGGGCGGAGACTGTTTAAACTATGGTTGTGTACCGAGTAAGGCAATCATTAAAAGTGCCAAAATAGTCGACCAAATTACCCATGGCGAACACTATGGTTTAGAGAACGCAACGCCACAGTTTTCTTTTAAGAAAGTAATGGCACGTGTACATCAAGTGATTGCCGATATTGCGCCACACGACAGTGTTGAACGTTACACAGACTTAGGTGTAGAAGTGATCAAAGGCTACGGGAAATTAATTAATCCGTGGACTGTAGAAATTAAGCTTAACGATGGCACCATGCAAACATTAACCGCTCGTAGTATTGTTATTGCCACCGGTGCTCGTCCATTTGTGCCATCATTACCAGGTATTGAAACTAGTGGTTATGTGACTAGTGATACTTTATGGACAGAATTTGCCAAACTTGATACTGCACCGAAAAAACTAGTGGTATTAGGCGGCGGTCCTATTGGTAGTGAACTTGCGCAAAGTTTCGCTCGTTTGGGCTCACAAGTAATACAAATTGAAATGGCTGAGCGCATCATGATCAGAGAAGACCTTGAAGTCTCTGAATTTGCTAGCCAATCATTACAAAAAAGTGGCGTGAATATTTTAACTTCGCACCAAGCTTTACGTTGTGAACAACGTGACGGTAAAAAATTCATCATTGTGAAAAACCTTAAGCACGAACAAGGTTCAGAGCAAGAAGAAGAAATTGCCATTGAATACGACCAGTTACTATGCGCTGTTGGCCGCTCTGCTCGCTTGAAAGGCTACGGTCTTGAAGAGCTTGGAATAGAAACTAACCGTACTATTCAAACTAATGAATATTTAGAAACCTTATACCCGAACATCTTTGCCGCGGGTGACATTGTTGGTCCTTACCAATTTACCCATGTTGCCGCTCATCAAGGTTGGTACGCTGCAGTTAATGCTTTATTTGGCACCTTTAAGAAGTTTAAGGTTGATTACCGTGTTATTCCATGGGCAACCTTTATTGACCCAGAAGTTGCACGTGTAGGCATAAACGAACAAGAAGCCATTGAACAAGGTCTCGATTATGAAATTACCCGTTTTGACTTTGAAGAGTTAGACCGAGCAATTACCGATAGTGCTGCCAATGGTTTTATTAAAGTGATCACACCTAAAGGTAAAGATAAAATACTTGGCGTTACTATTGTCTCTGAACATGCCGGTGACTTAATTGCTGAGTTTGTATTAGCCATGAAGCATGGTTTAGGCTTAAACAAGATTTTAGGCACGATTCACAGCTACCCAACGTGGGCTGAAGGCAATAAATACGCCGCAGGTGAATGGAAGCGTAATCATGCACCAGAAACTGTTTTAAACTGGTTAGAGAAGTTCCACACGTGGAGAAGAGGTTAATAGCCATGCTAAACCTTAACAACCAAAGGGCGACAGTAATACTAGCAATTACACGGGCTAAAGTTTTGCCGTCAGTTGTGTTGTTGATGCTGAGCGCCGTTTTTAGCGCCGTTACTACGGCGCAAGAAGCCTTGCATCAACCATGGCAGGCATTATTAACTCAACATGTTTCGCCAATAAATGACGGTCATTCAAGCCAGGTGAATTATGCTGGCATGAAAACAGATCATGCAAAGCTAACGGCTTATTTAACAGCGCTTGGCAAGATTGATAAGCAAACATTTGAGCAATGGCCTGCACCTCAGCAATTGTCGTTTTTGATCAATGCTTACAATGCATGGACAGTTGAGCTTATTTTATCGGCTTACCCTGATATTAAATCGATAAAAGATCTGGGTAGTTTTTTTAGTTCGCCATGGAGTAAGAAGTTTATTCCACTACTTGGTGAAACTCGCAGTTTAGATAATATTGAGCATGAGTTAATTCGTGGTGATAATAAATACGGCGATCCACGTATTCATTTTGCCGTAAATTGTGCCAGCATTGGCTGCCCAGCATTACGTGAAGAAGCTTATACAGCTGAGAAGTTAGCGCAGCAACTAGAGCAGCAAACTGTGCGCTTTTTAAGTGATAAAACCCGTAACCGTTTCAACAAAGCTGAGATGGAACTTTCTAGCATTTTTAAATGGTATCAAGAAGATTTTTCGCTGGGGTTTCGCGCTAGCGACTCCTTGTCGGCTTTTATACTCTTATACGCAGAGCCATTAGGCTTAACGCCAGAGCAACAAGCTTTACTGAAAGCAAAAAAAATGGACGTGGATTACTTACCTTATGACTGGCAACTGAATGTGGCTAGATAGAGCAGGTATGTTGTTTGCTAATTTTAGATTAATAACAAAAGCGAGATTACTTCGACAAGTTGGTGTTGCAGTGCTTTTGCTGTTTGTTAATGTCAGTAGTGCGTTAAGCTATACCCAAGGGGGCGATGAGGCAAAAGTTGAGCAAGAAAAACAAGTGCCTCTAGCGCTGATAAACCAAGATAGGTTATGGCAAACGCATATAGAACAAGGTAAAAATCGTACGGTATATTTTCATGCTTGGGGCGGTGATGCACAAATTAATCGTTATATTCAATGGCTCTCAAGCAAGGTGAAAGCACAATATAATATCGATTTACAACATGTGAAGTTAATTGATACTAGTGAAGCTGTTAGCAGGGTGTTAGCGGAAAAGTCAGCAGGTAATGATGATCGCGGACGCATTGATATTGTTTGGATCAATGGTGAAAATTTTGCTTCAATGCAGCAATACGGACTTTTAAGTCGAGATTGGGTCGGTGAGTTACCTAACTTTTCTTTGACTAATCCAAATAAAAATCCTGCCATGACGCGTGATTTTGGTATACCAACCCAAGGTATGGAAGCACCATGGGGACAAGCATCGTTAACCTTTTATTATGCTCCACCAGTTCATGACTTTGTGCAAAGTACGCCAAAGGCGAATAGGGCACAGCATTCATTATCTACTGCACAAGCCCCTAAAACGATTAAGCAGATGCTGGCTTGGGCAAAGCAAAACCCTGGGCGCTTTACTTATCCTAAACCACCTGATTTTTTATCTTTGAGTTTTTTAAAGTATGCTTTAATGACGCTGAATGAGCATCAACCAGCCTCAATCAAAAATCGTTTATACCAAGCACAAACGAAAGAAAGCCAAGCACAGTTGCTGCCGAAATTATGGCAATTTTTGGATGAAATACATCCATATCTGTGGCGCCAAGGACGCTATTTTGTGACTAGCGGTACCGCTTTACAACGATTAGTCGGTGATGGCGAATTGAGTTTAGGCTTTACGTTTGCCGCCGCGCAAGTTCCTGCAGCGGTTATGCGCTATGATCTGCCCGAGCACACACGTAGTTATGTTATGCAAGATGGCAGCTTAAGCAATATTCATTTCTTGGCTATACCTTACAACACAAGCCAAATTCATGCGGCAAAACTTGTGGTTAACTATATGCTAAGTGTTGAAGCGCAAGCCAAAAAACAACAAGCTGAGGTGTGGGGCGATAGTACGGTTATTGATATGAGCCAACTAACTCAACAGCAACAATCATTGTTTGACACCTTGAACCAGCACCCGAGCGCATTGCCTATTAACAGTAATATAACTGCATTAAGCGAGCCCCACCCAAGTTGGACGAAGTTACTGACTCGTGAGTGGTTACAGCGTTATGGCGTACAGTAATCATATGTTGAATTCTCTATTCAATACTGTGGTGAGGTTGAGTCCTAAAGTTCTCATCACCATTTTGATCTTACCAGTATTTGCTGGATTATTAGGGGTGCTTTTGCCAGCTTTTGGTTGGTTACCGGCATTAGGGAAAACACAATTAGGCTTGCAAGGTTTTAGCCAACTACTGCAAACACCTGGCTTAAAGCAGATGGTGGCGTTGAGCTTTTCCACCAGTTTATTGAGTGGCTTGCTAGCGTTTATTTTTACATTATTATTGTTGGCAACTTTTTTTGATAGTCCTTGGTTAATAAGAATTAGGCGGATGTTAAGCCCTATTTTAGTGATCCCGCACGCCGCTGCCGCTATTGCCATCGCATTTTTAATTACACCTTCAGGTATGATTTCTCGGTTATTTTCTCCTTGGTTAACCCAGTGGCATATTGCACCTGATTGGTTGTTACCACATGATCCTTATGGCATAAGCATTATCATAGGGTTAACACTAAAGGAGTTGCCATTTTTAATGTTAATGACATTAAATGCGATGGCTCAACCGGCATTAAATAACAAAATACAAGCGCAATATCGCGTAGCATTGAGTTTGGGGTATTACCCGATAACCGCTTTTTTTAAAGTGGTACTGCCGACAATTTACCCATTAATGCGTTTGCCACTTTTAGCCATACTTGCGTATGCCAGTGCGAGTGTTGAAATGCCACTTATTCTCGGCCCTAATACGCCACCAACACTTGCTGTAGCTATTATGAACTGGTTTCATGATGTTGATTTGTCTATGCGCATTCAAGCTTCTGCTGGCGCTTTATTACAATTGTTGGTCACGGTTTTAGTGCTAACAACTTGGTGGTTGCTCGAACGAGCTATAAAAAAAGTAAGCTATGTGAGTTTATCTAATGGCAAGCGAAATTATGGCGATATTATCTTAGCTAAAGCGGTAGCGTTATTGACTGTGTTGCTGATTCTTGTCATTGCCTTATCACTGGCTGGACTTGTGATTTGGTCATTTGCGGGATACTGGCATTTTCCAGCCTTATTACCTGAGCAATGGTTGTTAATACATTGGCAATCGGCACTTTTACAATTACAAATACCTTTAATGAACACTGTATTGGTGGGGGTACTCTCTACCTTCATTGCGGTGGTGCTAACATTACTTACCTTAGAGTTTGAGCAACAAAACCGAGTTAAATTAACTAAGTTTCATAGCTTGTTGATATACTTGCCTTTATTAATTCCCAGTATTGCTTTTTTGTTTGGCTTGGTCTGGTTACAAGAGGCATTACATAGTGACTCAACCTTTATAAATGTTGTATTTGCCCATTTACTATTTGTTTTGCCTTATGTTTTTTTATCATTAGCGAATAGTTATCGCCGTTTAGACCCTCGTTACGCACAACTGGCTGCTAGTTTAGGTGCGACGCCGGTTAAAGTATTTTTTAAAGTAACGCTACCGCAATTATTTGCTGCTATTTTGGTAGCAAGTGCCTTAGGGGTAGCTATTAGTTTTAGTCAGTACTTACCAACCCAATTGGCAAGCGGTGGTCGTATGTTGACATTGACAACAGAGGCCGTCACTTTAGCCAACGGTGCTAGTCGCCGTGTTAGCTCAGTGTATGCATTAATGCAAATGATATTACCGGCTATGGCATTTTTAATGGTCTGGCTAATTCTTAAATTAAAACGAAAATGGTAGCTGTAGGCGACCTTTCTGCTTCGATTTTTATAAATGTTATAACAGTTCATAAAGTATTGGTTAAAAGATGACATCATCATTACAGATAGATAAATTAAAAATAATGCGTGATCAAGTACCATTGTTAGCGCTCAATGAAACCATAGCCGGTGGCGATGTCTTATCGATTATGGGGCCGTCAGGAAGTGGTAAATCCACTATGCTTAACTGGTTAGCAGGTATGCTCCCGCATGGATTCTGTGCTGATGGCGAGTTATACCTAAATGGTAAAAACATTACCCATTTACCGAGTTACCAACGTCGTTTAGGTCTGTTATATCAAGATGCGTTATTATTTCCGCATTTGTCAGTGGCTGATAACATTGCTTTTGCAATGCCCAAAGAAGATAAAGCTGTTCGCCGAGAAAAAATTGCTAAGGGTTTGAAAGATTTAGGTTTAGTTAATCTCGAAAATAGAGGGCCTGAGAGTTTGTCAGGTGGGCAGCAGGCGAGAGTTGCGCTATTAAGAGTGTTATTGAGTCAGCCTAAAGCAATATTACTTGATGAGCCCTTTAGTAAATTAGACAGTCAACTAAGACAAGAAACACGTCAGTTGGTTTTTCAGCAAATTAGTCAGCATCAATTACCTGCAATTATTGTCACGCATGATGAGTCAGATGCACTCGCCGCTAACGGTAAAGTTATTGTTTTAGATGCAACCCCTAAACATTCATAGGTCCGCGTATGTTAGATAAATATATTACTCCGGTGATTAAACCACTGATAAACCCTATTGTATGTTTATTAGATAAGCGTCAGATCAGTGCCGATCAGTTAACGGTTACTGGGTTTATTATTGGCATGTTGGCATTACCACTGTTAGCTTTTCAACTTTGGCATCTGGCGTTGATTGCTATTATTTTAAATCGTCTATTTGACGGTTTAGATGGGGCATTGGCTCGTCGACAAAATAACAGCAGCAGTGCTGGTGGCTTTTTAGATATTTGTCTCGATTTTTTATTTTATGCTGCTATTCCTTTAGGTTTTGCTATTGCTAATCCTGAGCAAAATGCATTGGCTGCTGCGGTGTTGCTGTCTGTTTTTATTGGTACCGGTTCTAGTTTTTTAGCTTTTGCTATTCCTGCGGAAAAACTCGACATTGATAGGCCTCAATTTTCATATAAAAGCTTTTATTATCTAAATGGCTTAACTGAAGGAACAGAAACCATCGCAATATTTATCGCTTTTTGTCTTTGGCCACATTATTTTAGCGAGCTTGCATACGGTTTTGCTTTGCTAGCCGCTATTACTGTATTTACTCGTATTTATGGCGGTTATAAAACGTTGAAGTCGCAAGAATTATCTTTAACTAAACATTGCGGTGATCCAAGCACGGTTAGCTCGGCTGATATTGATATTGATAATGATGAGAGGTAAGTCGTGACAGAAACAAGCTTAAGGTTAGGTTTTTTTCTGGGTATTTTGCTTATTATGCTACTGCTCGAAAACTATTTACCTGCACGTCAAAGCAAAATAAACAAACGTTATCGTTGGACAGGTAATTTTACTTTATTAATTGTATCTTCAATAACTGCAAAATTAGTTTTACCGCTTGGTGTCGTGGGTGTCGCAATTTATTGCACTGAGTATCAACTTGGTTTATTTAATGTTGTGAATTTACCTTACTGGCTTAGTGTTGTGATCGGCGTAGTATTATTAGATCTACTCATTTATTGGCAACATCGACTTTTTCATGTGGTGCCTTGGTTATGGCGTTTGCATAAAGTTCATCATGCCGATAGTCATGTCGACGCTAGCACAGGACTGCGTTTTCATCCGATTGAAATCGTGTTGAGTATTTTACTAAAAGCGCTATTGGTTTTTATACTGGGTATACCCGCAGTGGCTGTGATTATTTTTGAAATCGCATTAAATGGTTTTGCGCTATTTAATCATGCCAATATCCGCTTGCCTAAGTCTTTGGAAGTATTGTTTAGGAAAATTATTATTACTCAAGAGTTACATCGTATTCATCATAGCCAAGTCGTGTCTGAAACCAACAGTAACTACGGCTTTAGTGTTGTTTTTTGGGACCGTATATTTGGTAGTTATCGTGCGCAAGCTAAAAAGCAGGATTGTGATATAGACATAGGTCTTAAAGAGTGGCCAGCAACAAACTCGAACGCCTCATTGCTAAGGTTATTAACCATGCCATTTAAAAACAAATCCAAGTAATCAAATTAGCGCAGTCAGTTAGGCCTTTTTATCAGGTAAAATTGTACATTTTAAGGCTTATCTGGAGACATAAAACAAAGGCGAGCAATCGCCATTCATTTCGATTATAATGCTAAGAATTTTATTAAACCATTCAAAAGCCATCAAATGCTAATCAAAGTATAGAAGCTGCTTTGTGGTACTCTAGCAGGCTCCTCAGAGAATAAACCTGCTACAATGACGGAAGAAACCCTTAAAAATGAAGCATATACGTAACTTTTCAATCATTGCCCATATTGACCATGGTAAATCAACGTTGTCTGATCGCCTTATTCAACATTGTGGAGGCCTACAAGAACGTGAAATGGAAGCCCAAGTACTTGATTCAATGGATATTGAACGTGAACGCGGTATTACTATCAAAGCGCAAAGTGTTACGCTTGATTATAAAGCAAAAGATGGTGAAGTTTATCAATTAAACTTTATCGACACACCTGGCCATGTTGATTTTTCTTATGAAGTCTCTCGCTCTTTAGCCTCATGTGAAGGAGCCTTGCTCGTTGTCGACGCGGGACAGGGAGTTGAAGCCCAAACAGTAGCGAACTGTTACACCGCTATTGAAATGGATTTGGAAGTTCTGCCAATTTTGAACAAAATTGATTTACCGCAAGCAGATCCTGAGCGTGTCAGTGAAGAAATTGAAAACATTATCGGTATTGACGCTACTGGCGCTGTGCAGTGTTCTGCCAAAACCGGTATTGGTATCGAAGATGTTTTAGAAACTATTGTTGAAAATGTGCCAGCACCTGTCGGTGATCCCGATGCGCCATTACAAGCGCTTATTATCGATTCATGGTTTGATAACTACCAAGGGGTAGTGTCGTTAGTCAGAATCATGAACGGTGAGGTGAAAAAAGGCGATAAAATGGTGGTAATGTCGACAGGGCAAAACCATATTATTGATAAAGTTGGTATTTTTACACCGAAACAAACTGATACTGGCATTTTACGTACTGGCGAAGTTGGCTTTATTATTGCCGGTATTAAAGAAATTCATGGTGCACCCGTTGGCGATACTATTACCATTCTTAAAAAAGAAGCGGCTAGTGCATTACCTGGTTTTAAAACCGTGCAGCCGCAAGTTTATGCTGGTATTTTCCCGATCAGCTCTGATGATTACGAAAACTTCCGTGATGCATTAAACAAATTAAGTTTGAATGATGCGTCGCTATTTTTTGAACCAGAAAACTCTTCAGCACTTGGCTTTGGTTTCCGTATAGGTTTCTTAGGCATGCTACATATGGAGATTATTCAAGAGCGCCTTGCTCGTGAATACGATCTCGATTTGATCACCACAGCACCAACGGTAAATTATGAGATAGCTTGTACCAATGGTGACATCCTATCGATTGATAACCCAAGTGACTTACCGGCAATTAATAATATTGAAGAAATTCGTGAGCCTATCGTACAAGCAAACATTTTAGTACCACAAGAGCATTTAGGTAATGTTATTACCTTATGTATTGAAAAACGTGGTGTGCAAAAAGATATTATTTATCATGGTAATCAAGTTGCGGTAACTTATGAGTTACCTATGGCTGAAGTTGTAATGGACTTCTTTGATAAATTAAAGTCAACAAGTCGTGGATATGCATCGCTTGATTATCACTTTGTGCGCTTTGAAGCGGCAGATATGGTCCGTGTTGATGTTATGATCAATGGTGATCGCGTTGATGCTTTAGCTATGATCACACATAGATCTAATTCTGTGCCTCGTGGCCGAATGTTAGTAGAAAAACTAAGAGAACTGATCCATCGCCAAATGTTTGATATTGCTATTCAAGCAGCCATTGGTAACAACGTTATTGCCCGTACTACGGTTAAACAATTACGTAAAAACGTAACGGCAAAATGTTACGGCGGTGATATATCTCGTAAGAAAAAATTATTACAGAAACAAAAAGATGGTAAAAAACGTATGAAGCAAGTGGGTAATGTTGAAGTGCCACAAGAAGCGTTTTTAGCTGTGCTTAAATTGGATAATTAATTTCGTTAATCTAGAGGTTGTTGAACTTTCATTTTTAGGTAGCCATCGTCATTTGGCTATCTTGAAAAAGCGCTTATCTTTGTAGCTTAACGTGTATTTGGAACCACCAAACATGATATTAAGCCCCATGATAACCTGCTTTTTCAAGTGTAACCGCGCTATCAATTGCAAGAGCAACAGTGTTTAAACATTAACTAAATGTAAAATAGGAATAATATGGCAGTTTACTTTTCGTTATTTTTAGTCATAGTTACCGTAATCAGCGGTATTATTTGGCTAGCCGATAAATTTTATTTAGCACCACAACGACAGCTTAAGCTCGTTGCCGCACAAGCGCAATGTGAAGGTGATTTAAGTGAAGGAGTGGTTGAAAAAATTATCGAAGCTCCATTTTATATTGATACGCCGGTACAAATTTTTCCCGTTATTGCCTTTGTGCTGATCTTACGTTCATTTATTTATGAGCCTTTTCAAATACCGTCTGGCTCTATGATGCCAACATTACTTGATGGCGATTTTATTTTAGTGAATAAATTCAATTATGGTTTACGAGATCCGGTTGCTCGACATAAGTTTGTTGAAGTAGGTTTACCAGAACGTGGTGATGTCATTGTTTTTAAATATCCGGTTCAACCAGAAATTGACTTCATCAAGCGTGTAGTTGGTTTGCCTGGTGATAAGATTGTTTATCGTAATAAAAAGCTATACATTCAGGCTGCTTGTCAGGAAAGTGATAAAGAATGCCCGAAATTTGAACAAGTGATTCAAGAGCTAAATAGTGAAGGTGAAGCATACGGATTAACACGTTATACCGCTAAAATGCCAAATAAAAGCCATGATATTTTGATTGATCATACTGTGTCTGCACAACAGCAGGCTGCATACTTTTGTAGTGTAGCTGAAGGCAATATTTGTTTTCAATCAGGTACAAAACAAGATGAGTTTTTGGTACCGAAAGGGCATTATTTAGCATTTGGTGATAACCGTGATAATAGCTCTGATGGACGTTTCTGGGGCTTTGTACCAGAAGAAAATTTAGTAGGTGAAGCGGTTGCGATTTGGATGAGTTTTGATTTTGAACGTACCGAAGCTGACTTCTTGCCTACTTGGATCCCAACCGGCGTACGCCTTTCTAGAATTGGTGGAATTGAATAGCCGTGTTACACAATCCAGCAGCCATCGCGCGATTAACTAAAAAAATAGGCTATAGCTTTAAAGAGCCAAAGCTATTATTACAAGCGTTGACACACCGAAGCGCTAAAGGGGCTCATAACGAGCGTCTAGAATTCTTAGGGGATTCAATTTTAGGCTTTGTTATTGCCGATTCTTTGTATAAGAAATTTCCAAAGCATGCCGAAGGTGATTTAACTCGTATGCGTTCAAGCTTAGTTAAAGGTGTTACTTTAGCTGAGGTTGGACGTGGATTTGAGTTAGGTCAATACTTAATTCTCGGACCTGGAGAGCTAAAAAGTGGAGGTCATCGTAGAGACTCAATTCTTGAAGATGCTATCGAAGCTATTATTGGTGCAGTCTATTTAGACTCTGACTTACCAACATGTCAGGCACTTATCCTCAGTTGGTTCGAACAGCGTTTAGCTGATATTAAGCCAGGTAATGAACAAAAAGACCCGAAAACACGTTTACAAGAGTATTTGCAGGGGCGAAAAATACCTTTGCCGCAATATGACGTGATTAACACAACGGGGCAATCACATAACCAACAGTTCACTGTTCGCTGTACAACTAGTGTACTTGAGAAGGAAGTGATTACTAAAGGCAGTAGCCGACGCAAAGCTGAGCAATCAGCTGCTTTGCAAGTTTTAGCATTAATCGAAAAAGCTAAATAGCTTGTTCGACATTTAAGTTGATAATTAAATCATGACAACAGAACAAAATTATTGCGGTCTTATCGCTATTGTTGGCCGACCAAATGTTGGCAAGTCTACACTCTTAAATAGTTTGCTTGGGCAAAAAGTGAGTATTACTTCTCGCAAGCCACAAACAACACGTCATCGTATTTTAGGGATTTTAACGGAAGCTAATCACCAAGCGGTTTTAGTGGATACTCCCGGCTTACATTCGGAAGAAAAACGCGCTATTAATCGTTTAATGAACCGTGCAGCAAGTAGTACTCTGGCAGAAGTAGAGACTATTGTATTTCTTGTAGAAGGTACCCACTGGACTAGTGATGATGAAATGGTGCTGACTAAAATTAAAAGTAGCGGAGCGCCTTGTGTACTAGTGGTCAATAAAATTGACAACATACAAGATAGAGATAGTTTGCTGCCACACCTACAGAAACTTGGTGCTATGCATAACTTTGCTGACATTGTGCCAATTTCAGCTAGCAAAGGTGAAAACGTAGAGACAATTAAAAAAATATGTTTTAACGCACTACCTGAAGGGGACTTTTGGTTTCCTGAAGATTACATCACCGATCGTTCTAGCCGCTTTATGGCTTCTGAAATTGTTCGCGAGAAACTTATTCGTTTTACCGGTGATGAGTTACCTTACTCAACTACCGTTGAAATTGAACAATTTAAAATTGATGAAAAAGGTATTTTACATATTAATGCCTTAGTACTCGTTGAAAGAAGTAGCCAAAAACGTATGGTTATTGGCAATAAAGGCGAAAAACTAAAAGTCATTGGCCAAGAAGCAAGACGCGATATGGAAAGCCTATTCGATCGTAAAGTTTTTTTAGAAACTTGGGTGAAAGTTAAATCAGGTTGGGCAGACGACGAAAGAGCGCTACGAAGCTTAGGCTATGGCGATGACTACTCTGGTTAGTTACGATAAAAAGTTGGAGCTTTCTCTAGATGTTAGCTCTTGCTTTTGCCCTTAACGCTTTAACTTCCAGGTTAAAATGTAACTAACATGCAAGAAAATACGCAATCTGCCTTTGTTCTTCATACTCGACCTTATCGAGAGAATCAGTTGCTCATTGATTTATTAACAGAGCATGACGGCAAACTCGCGGCCTTAAGTTATATTGGTCATTCAACTAAGTCGAGTCGAAAAGCACTATTACAACCCTTCTTACCAATTAAAGTGACGCTGAAAGGCAATTACAGTTTAAAAAATTTAACCCGAGTAGAGCCAATAGGGAAATCCTTTCTATTAAAACAGAATGCGCTTTTTAGTGGTTTTTATATTAATGAACTCTTAGTGAAATTACTGGGAGAAAATATTGCTTGCGGCGAGCTTTTCCAACAATATCAAAGCAGTTTAGAATTGTTAACACAAGCGAGTAACATTGAAGTATGCTTGCGAGAGTTTGAGCTGATGTTAATGGAAGAACTGGGTGTTTCTTTTGATTTTACACTAGTTTTTGAGCATAGTGCAGAGAGCTTTTATTATTTACCCGATGAAGGCTTTATTCCTGCTTACACTAAGTTAAAACAACCTTGTTATAGTCGTTGGCATTTACAAGCTATTGCAGAACGAGATTTATCTCAGGCTGTGGTTTTAATGACTTTTAAGAGCTTAATGAGACAAGTTATCAATCACTTACTTGGTGGGGTACCGTTAAATAGTCGCAAACTATTTAGCAAGAAAGTGTAGTTTTGTTAATGCCGATGTTTTAAATAATTATGATAACCTGAACTCGTTTTAGCATTGTTATTATAAAATAAATCACTATTTAAAATAGTGAATCTACTGCCAGTGCGTTCCGCATAAACATCAGGAAAGTCGCTGCAAAAAGAGTATTGACTACCTTAAGCCTAGATTATTATCGTCAGCAGGGTAGTTAACAAGATGAGAGATTGAGAGTATGAAAGATATTTTATTAGGCGTAAATGTAGACCATATTGCCACATTGCGACAAGCACGCGGCACAAACTATCCTGATCCCGTTTATGCCGCTTCTGTAGCAGAGCATGCCGGTGCAGACGGTATTACTGTTCATTTACGTGAAGACCGTCGTCATATTCAAGATAGAGATATTTATGTACTAAAGCAGACTTTGCATACCCGGATGAATTTTGAAATGGCTGTGACTGAGGAAATGTTAGCTATAGCCTGCGAAGTAAAACCAGTCTTTTGTTGTTTAGTACCTGAAAAGCGAGAAGAATTAACTACTGAAGGCGGGTTAGATGTTGCGGGGCAGCAGGATAAGATTAATGCTGCTGTAGCTCGTCTTGCTGAGGCGGGTATACAAACTAGCTTATTTATTGATGCAGATAAAAAGCAAATTGATGCTGCAGTGCTTAGTAAAGCTACCTACATCGAAATTCATACCGGCCAGTATGCAGAAGCCAAAAATGAGACAGAGCAACAGGAAGAACTTGCACGCTTAATTGAAGGTATTGAATATGCTCACTCTCTTGGCTTGAAGGTTAATGCAGGGCACGGGCTAAACTACTTTAATGTCAAGCCTATTGCTGCGATACCTGAAATTATCGAGCTTAACATAGGTCATGCAATTATTGCTCGAGCGGTAATTGATGGTTTAGATAAAGCCATTCGAGATATGAAACGTTTAATGCTTGAAGCGCGTGGTTTAGCGTAAATTAATTATATTAAGGATTCACGTTTGTCTGTTGTAGGTATAGGAAACGATATTGTTGATATTAGGCGCATTGCAAAAATGTCTGATAATGCTCAGCAGCGCTTAGCAAAACGCATCTTAACCGCGCGTGAGTACCAACATTATATTACTTTAAAGCAGCCCGAACGTTTCCTCGCGAAACGATGGGCTGGTAAAGAGGCTGCAGCTAAGGCACTTGGTACTGGTATTGCTGCCGGCGTTTCATTTCAACATTTTGATATTGTTTCCTTAACTAGCGGCCAACCTATACTTGAGTTAAGTGCACAAGCGTTAACTTTAGCTAAAAACTTGGGTGCTAATACTTGGCATATTTCACTTTCTGATGAAGTTAAATATGCCACTGCTTTTGTGGTTTTATCGCAATAGTTAGGCGCAAATTAGCGATTAAAGTGCAAGGGCTTAAACAGGCTTAATAATAAATTAAACGCTAGAAATAATATCTGTTCTATACTCAAGTGAAGCTTAGTGAAATTGTTAGTGAGCAAATTTGAATTTAGGAGTAGATATGCAATCGCAAAAGCAACCTATTGTCGACAGGCGCCAAGAGCCACCCGAGCAATCTTTATGGTGGTCTAAGCTATCATTAGCACAAAAATTTTCTGCAAGCAGTTTAGGTAAGTTCGGCTATGAGCTTTGCTTTGTTCGTAATGAGCATGGACACAGTTTAGCGGTACTAACTTGTAACTCAGGTGTTGCCGTGATCACTGAAGATGGTGATATTAATACCTCACCAAATATTAAGATTCGTTAGCATTTAGAAGGTTTCCTTGCGTTAAATCTATCTAAATATCGGCTATTGCGCCTCAAGCTTTTTAATGAAAGCACTCGCATCTTCAAGCACTAAATCTATTTGTTCAAAAAACTCAAAAAACTCTGGTTCTAAATCATCTAAGGCAATACCACGCTTTAGCTCTGTTTCAAGCTCGTGAGTTACTTTTCCTAAATTTGGTACACCAGAGTAGCAACAAGCGCCATTAAGTTTGTGAATTAATACTTTTAGTTGCTCAATGTCTTGAGAAATAAGCGCTTCTGAAATATTTGCCTTACTTTCAGGTAAGCTGTTCACGAGGCCAATAAACATATCTTTAGCCAAGGTCGCTTTTTGTCCGGCCCTTTGTAGTGCTAATGTCCAATCAATAATCTTCACTCTTGAACTAGTAATCGGCTCTGCAGACGGTGAGATGATCGCAGGACGATTGGCGAGCAGGGCTGAATCACAGTATTCATAAATACTGTGATGTAGCATCGCCTCATCAATGGGCTTAGTAACAAATGAGTCGAAGCCACTCTCGAGCAGTTTATCTTTTTCTTCCCCGAAAACATGCGCAGTAACCGCGATTATTGGACTGTGTTCATTAAGTGTTTGTTGGCGAATAATAGCCAAGGCTGAAATGCCATCAAGTACCGGCATTTGTATATCCATAAATATTAAGGCAAATTTTTCATGCCGACATAATTCTACTGCCTGAGCACCATTAGTAGCAGTGACAACTTCACTGACTTGCTCAAGTAATAATTCACTGATCAGCTTTAAGTTTGCTTCATTATCATCGACTGCCAGTACCTTAATAGGGACTTTTTGCTCTGATAATTGAATTAAGCTGCTTGGCTCTGATTTAGCTTTAGGTACTAATGTCTTACTTAAGCGTTGCACGGTGATCGGTTTACTGATGCAAGTTTTTGCACCACTTGAAATCAACGCTTCGTGTAAGCTAGGCGAATTACTGTTAATCGCGAGATGTATTGAAGGGATAATATCTTTAATAGTAAAGATTAACTTTTTCACCTCATTTAGAGCTGATGGCGTCACGTCATGACCAATGAGGGCAAAATCAAAGGACGATAATCTTTCTTTATTAGCCAGTAATTCATCTATCTCATCTGCATGCGTAATACAGACCGTTTTCATTTTCCAACTTGCTAAAATTTCAGCCGTGGCTAATCGGCTTGCTGCATGAGGCTCATAGTAGAGAATGGTTTTATCTTTTAGGCATTCAGGCGTTGGCATCTGTAAAGTGGGGATAGGGTTAACTTCACATTGGAAGGTAAACCAAAAAGTAGAGCCTTTATTTTCAATACTTTCAAAGCCAATATTACCACGAAGCTCTAACACTAAGCGTTGTGATATCACTAAGCCTAAACCTGTACCGCCATAGATACGGGTAACACTTTTATCCCCTTGACCAAAAGCTTCAAAGATAGAGTGTTGTTGCTGGTTTGGAATACCTATACCTGTGTCTTGTACGGTGACTTTAATTTTATAAAGGTTTTGAGCAATAACACTACCTTCAATATTAATATCTACCGAGCCCTTATCGGTAAATTTAATGGCATTACTCGCTAAGTTGACCATAACTTGCTTAACACGCATAGCGTCACCAATAAGTGAGTCTGGTAACTGTGGGCTAACCCGTAATGATAATTCGATATTCTTTTTATGTGCACTAGGGGCAAGTAAGGTTAAGGTTTCTTCTACCGACTCGCGAATAGAGAATGGAATGTTTTCAATGACCATTTTACCAGCATCAAGCTTAGAAAAGTCTAAAATATCATTAATAATGGAAAGTAAGTTACCTGCTGAGCGTTCTATCGTTTGTAAATGATCGCGCTGGGTATCGCTTAAAGGTGTTTTTAGTACTTGCCGTGTAAAGCCAATTACACCGTTGAGCGGTGTTCGTAGCTCATGGCTCATATTGGCTAAAAACTCTGACTTAACTTTATTGGCATCTTGCGCCTTACGTTTTGCTATGTCGAGCTCAACGTTTTGAATTTCAAATTGTTCTAAACTTTCGCGTAGATCTATCGTGGCTTGATCAATACTGCGCTGCATTTCATCTTGGTAATCCCCTAAAGATTGTGCCATAGCATTGACACCATTTTTTAGAAAGTTTAGCTCACCTAATAACTGGCCACTGATGCGACTTTCTATTTTGCCTTCTCTAATACGATCTATCGCCAATACCATCGATGAAATAGGCCGAGTAACGCTTTTGATCAGTTTATAGGCAAATAGGGCGCTGATAATGATGCCAGCTAAGACAATAAAAAAAGCACTGATCAATAGCTTTTGTTGTGCAAACTTAATGCTGCTTTTGTCAACTTGTATGGCAATATAACCAATAATATCGCTGTTAAGGTCAGTATTAAGTATCGACTCATTGGTTTGTGCGGTAAATTCATCAATAATTGGTGCACGATAAATGAGGTAATCATCATAGTCGTCATAAACGATTCGATTAGGCAAACTTTGCCCAGCTTTGACCCGCATAATATGGGTATCGCCGTGATAAGCACTAGTGACAAAAACTTGGTTGTCTTTGGTGAAAATCGCAATACTTTTGATAATATCAGACTGACTACGATGACTAAAACCAATTAAGGTTCTTAAGTTATCGCGCTTTTTCTCTAATAATGGTGCAGCACTGCTGATAGCAAGCGGCGCTATGATGCTTGTGGCTCGTTGATAAACGAACTGATCGAGCTCGCTATAGCGGCTATAAGATAAGTAACCTGCAACAATTAAACTGATTATGGTCGTTGGTACGATCGTAAGTAAAATTACCCAATCTTTCAGGCTTATTTTATGCATTTTTTGTTGAGCTTTAGTGTAAAATCATTGGGTTAATAACTCTATAATGGCACATATTAGACTAATACCAAATAGATAATCATTCACTACGGCGGCAAATGCATAAATTATGTCGCATCTTTGATGGCAAACTAAGATAGCTATGGCAAATTTTTTCAAAGCAAGCGCTAAAAAAACAGCAATACAACAAAACTTAACGGTGAAGGTTGCCCGCCTTGATCAGCAAGGCTGTGGTGTTGCATTTCATAATAAAAAGCCGGTTTTTATTGAGGGTGCGCTACCAAATGAAACGGTAGAGGTGAAGGTTTATCAACAAAAAAGTAAATTTTCCAAAGCCAAACTCATTAACATAGTTAGCCGCAGTGACGCGCGTGCTGAAGTGAAATGTCGTCATTATTTTCAGTGTGGTGGTTGTAACTTACAACATATGGACTACCCACATCAACTGACATATAAGCAAGATAAAATTAAGCAATTATTTGCACGCGAAGCTTTAAACCAAGACTTGCCTTGGCAAAGTCATATTGACAGCCAACCATGGCAGTATCGTCGTAAAGCAAGAATTGGGGTACAGTATGATAAACGCGGCATGCCGATTATTGGTTTTCGTCAGCGTGAGAGCAGCCATCTAGTCGACATTAAATCTTGCCCGGTACTTGCGGCTGCTTTTGATGATATTTTTCTTGAATTAAAAGCACTTTTACCAAGCTTGTCAGGAAAGAATGCTGTTGGTCATATCGAGGTTATTGCTGCTAATGAAAATATTGTTGTGGTACGTCAATTAGTTAAATTGACAGCCCAAGATAAACAGCACTGGCAACGTTTTTCGAATAACAATAATTATCTAATATATTTTGACGACGGTAAAAGCATTACGCCGTTAGGGGCTGAGCAGGTATTATTTTATCCGATAAGCGATACTATCAACATTGAATTTGATGTTAATAACTTTATTCAGGTTAATCATCAGGTCAATAAGCTGATGGTTGAACAAGCGCAAGCATGGCTAGCGTTAAATGCTCAAGATATTGTTTTGGATTTATTTTGTGGTTTAGGTAATTTTAGTTTACCTATCGCACAGCAAGTCAGTCAGTTGGTTGGTATTGAAGGTGTTCAATCTATGGTTGATAAAGCCCAAGCAAATGCCGAAAAGAATGGCATGAGCAATTGTCAATTTCATCAAGCTGATTTAAATAGCGATTGGCAAGCGCATCAATGGGCTAAGCAAAAATATACTAAAGTGTTGCTTGACCCTGCTAGGGCGGGAGCATACCAAGCCTTATTACAACTACTGAACTTTAATATTGAAAAAGTGCTTTATGTAAGCTGTGATCCAGCTTCATTGGCACGAGATGCTAAGTTACTTATTGATCACGGTTATAAAATTGAAAAAATAGCCTTAATGGACATGTTTTCGCAAACAAAGCATGTTGAAACTATGGTAATGTTTAGCTTATATACCCAAGCCACTTGAAAATGCAGTTTCAGAGTTAAGCTAGGAACTCAGCGCAAGGCACAGCACGCAGATAATGGTTATTCCCTTATCAAGTGCTGCACAGCTTTTTTGCTCCAGACAAAAGCTAAGTACATACATCCATGTATGCAACGCTGCACTGATTTTCGAGCTTAGCTCCCGCAGGGCAAGGCGATAAAGGGGCATCTCCGGCGTTATTGATTTCGACAATGGAACAACCATTCCTTTCAATCAATGCCTTGGTGCTAACCCTTTTTCGACTTGCTGAATCCTGCATTTGCAAGTGGTTTGGGTATAAGTCGGTTGCTGTTTTATCAAAATAAATGGTTGAAATTGAATCGGAGGTAGTGAATTTCATGGTTTCTGTGCGTAAGTCACATCAAATGTCGGAAGCAAGCTTTGAGCAATGGTTAGGTCGGCTCGAATTAGAACACGATAAAAAAATAGCATTAGAAAAGCTATATCATCAAGTGAATGATTTATTTGATGATGCGACGCCTTGCCAGACTAAATCTTTAGAGATGGTAGAAATTCTATCGGCTTTGAATCTCGATACTGACTCATTATGCGCAGCGTTCATTTGTCCATTATATGAATATGGCTGCATTAGCTTAGAATATATTGAAGAAAACTTTTCACAACAAATCTATTTATTGTGCAAAGGCGTAGGCCAAATGGAAGCGATTAAGGCTTTGCAGCAATCACAGTCCAGCAAAGTTAGCGCTAACCAAATTGATAATATCCGTCGTATGCTGTTGGCTATGGTCGAAGATGTGCGGGCAGTTGTTATCAAATTAGCTGAACGCTTATGTCATCTACGTCTAGTTAAAAATAGTGATGAAGAAACTCGTGTTTTAGCCGCTAAAGAAACCAGTAATATCTACGCGCCACTTGCTAACCGTTTAGGGATAGGGCAATTAAAGTGGGAGTTAGAAGACCTGTCATTTCGCTATCTTCACCCTGATGTTTATAAAAAAATAGCTAAACAGCTTGATGAAACCCGTCTCGAAAGAGAACGTTATATGGCTGATTTTGTTGGTAATATATCTCAACAGTTACAGTCATCGGGTATTAAAGGTGTGGTGTATGGGCGTCCAAAGCATATTTATAGTATCTGGAAGAAAATGCAGCAAAAGTCGCTGGATTTTGAGCAGTTATTCGATGTGCGTGCCGTACGTATTATTGTTGATGAACTTCAAGGTTGCTATGGCGCATTAGGCCTAGTACATACCAGTTGGAAGCATTTATCGAAAGAATTTGATGATTATGTTGCTACACCGAAAAGCAATGGTTATCAGTCAATTCATACTGTTGTTCTAGGCCCCGAAGGTAAAGCAATTGAAGTGCAAATTAGAACTCAACAAATGCATGATGATGCGGAGTTAGGGGTTGCAGCGCATTGGCGATACAAAGAAGGTAATGCCAGCGGCAAAACTTCCGGTTTTGATGAAAAAGTGAGCTGGTTAAGAAAAATTCTACAATGGCAAGAAGATGTTTCTGAAAGTGGCGAGCTACTTGATGAGCTACGCAGCCAAGTATTTGAAGACCGTATTTATGTCTTTACCCCTAGTGGTGATGTGGTCGATTTGCCTAGTGGCTCGACACCATTAGATTTTGCCTACTATATTCATTCTAATGTCGGCCATAGTTGTATTGGTGCCAAAGTATTTGGTCGTATTGTACCTTTTACTCATACCTTACAAACTGGCGATAAAGTTGAAATTTTGCGCAGTAAAACACTTAATCCGAGCCGAGATTGGTTAAACCCAAGTCTAAATTATCTTCATACCTCACGCGCACGGGCTAAGGTCCAGCATTTCTTTCGTTTACTCGATCGAGATAAAAACCTTGCCGCCGGTAAAGAGATGCTAGAAACGGCTTTAGCGAAGTTACAGTTATCTTTAGCTAAGGTTGACTTGTCTGCGGCAACAGAGCGTTTTAATTTAACCACTAATGATGATTTGTTTGCCGCTATTGGCTCAGGTAACGCACGCTTAGTGCAAGTAGTAAACTTTTTACAGCAGCAAAATGAGAAGTTAAAACCAAAAGAAGAAATTGACCCGCAAAGTTTAATTAGACAGCCTCAGCAAGCTGATGACCAAACGGGTGATAGTAATGGCATTACGGTCTCTGGTGTGGGCAACTTGCTAACCCATATGGCAAAATGTTGTCATCCGGTACCCGGCGATGAAATATCAGGCTTTATTACTCAAGGGCGCGGCATTTCCGTGCATCGCCTTGATTGTGAGCAACTGGCTAATGCACTAGAGCAACAACCCGAGCGTGAAGTAGAGGTGCAGTGGGGCTCAGATCATAATAAAAGTTACCAAGTTAGCATTAATATTATTGGTGGTGATCGCCAAGGTCTACTCAGAGATATCTCGACTATTATCTCTAACGAGCGTGTTAGTATCATTGGTATTGAAAGCAACACAGATCACGCCAAGCAAAGTATGAGCATGAACATCAAAGTAGAAGTCGCGAATCACGAAGTGCTTAGTCGATTATTGGCAAAATTAAAACAACTAGATGATGTTGTTGAAGTAAAAAGATTATAGGTAAAAGTAACTTATGTTAACGGCTAAACCCTCAATTGAAAAGCTGCGCTGGATAATGGCGCAATTACGTGATCCTGAAACGGGATGTCCATGGGATTTAAAGCAAACTTTTGCCTCAATTATTCCTCATACTATTGAAGAAGCATATGAAGTAGCAGATGCAATTGAGCAAGAAGACTTTGCTGAATTAGAGAAAGAGCTTGGCGACTTACTGTTTCAAGTGGTGTTTTATAGCCAATTAGGCGCGGAAGAAAAACGTTTTGACTTTGACAGTGTGTTAAGTGCAATTTGTGAAAAGCTCATTCGTCGTCATCCACATGTTTTTGCTAGTAGTGATTTTTCTTCAGACGCAGAAATTAAAGCTAACTGGGAAAATGAAAAATCGAAAGAGCGACAAGCTAAAAATAATGATGAAAGCTTGAGTATGCTAGCTGATATTCCACGCAATCTGCCGGCGTTATCACAAGCAGCAAAAATTCAAAAACGCTGTGCTCATGTCGGTTTTGACTGGGATAATATTGATGATGTATTTGCCAAAGTCGAAGAAGAAGTTTTGGAAGTCAAAGCTGAGTTACATCACGATGACAATGCTTTAGCTCAAGAGTTAGGTGACTTAATGTTTGCGGTAGTGAACCTTTGCCGACATGCTAAGCAAGACCCGGAAGCTCTGTTGCGACAAGCAAATCAGAAGTTTACTATGCGATTCCAAGGTGTTGAAGCACAGGTCAATGATAGTGATAAAAGCTTTCAGCAACACTCTCTAGACGAGCTTGAAGCATTTTGGCAACAAGTAAAAATTGCTGAAAAATCTTAATCTCAGCTAACAAAAGCACAATAATTAATGCAACCTTAGAGGTAAATATGAGTTCACTCCCGGTATTGGTCGACAGTAAAATAGCGCTTAATAATAATATTGTGACCCTGACCTTTAATCGACATGATGTTCGCAATGCCTTGACGGGTACTGAGATTGCCGATGACATTGTTACTATTGTTGAGTGGATTAATACCACACCCGAAATTGCGGTATTGATTATAACAGGCGAAGGCTCGGCGTTTTCTTCTGGCGGTAATATTAAAGATATGGCAGAGCGAGCAGGGGACTTTGCTGGCGATGTACAAACCTTGGAAAGACGTTATCGAGAGGGGATTCAGCGCATTCCCTTAGCTTTGCATAAATTAGAGGTGCCGGTTATTGCCGCCGTTAATGGTCCGGCAATAGGTGCTGGTTTTGATATTGCTAACATGTGCGATATGCGTATTGCTTCAACAAAAGCTAAGTTTGGTGAGACTTTTGTTAACTTAGGTATTATTCCAGGTGATGGTGGTGCATGGTTTATGCAGCGCTTAATTGGTTACCAAAAAGCAGCAGAGTTAACTTTTAGTGGTCGTGTTATCGATGCTATTGAAGCAAAAGAAATAGGTATTGTGCTTGATGTTGTTGAACCTGAGCACTTACTCGAGCGAGTAAATCAACTTGCTAGTAATATAGCAGCTAAGCCTGTTGCTTCACTGCGTTTAACTAAGCGTTTAATGAAATTAGCGCAGCGTACTGAACTGCCCGATTTTCTTGATATATGTGCCGTTTTTCAGGGTATGTGTCATAACAATCCTGAGCATTTAAATGCCGTGAACACGATGATCGAGAAACTTGCAAAATAAGCTGTTTTAAAAATAGTTTAAACAACTAAGCTATTTTTATAGTTGCTATTTTATGCCTTAGTGTTAGCGTTCAAGACATTGGTTAGTTGCTGTATAAAGCAGTCAATATCTGTTTGACTGATATCTAAGTGAGTAACTAAACGCATTGGATTAGCCGTGCTAACTAATATGTTTTTATTCTTCAGTTTTGTCACTAAATTCGTTATATCTATGGTTTCAGCAAATGTTGCAAAAACCATATTTGTTTCAACATGGCTGAGGTTAACGCTAACTTCAGGTAATCGATTTAATGCTGTTGCTAAGTATTTCGCGTTATCATGATCTTGCTGTAATTTAGCTGGGTTTTCTTCAAGTGCTATTTTTGCTGCCGCTGCAATAATACCGGCTTGGCGCATGCCGCCGCCAACGACTTTACGCCAACGTTTGGCACTTTTTATCAGCGCTTCTGAGCCAAGTAGTAAAGAGCCTATTGGCGCACCTAGTCCTTTCGATAAACAAATAGACATTGAATCTACATATTGACAAATCTCGGTAATATCAACATTTAAGGCACTAGCCGCATTGTAAACTCTAGCTCCATCTAGGTGTAAGGCTAGGTTATTACGGGTAGTAAAATCGCGTGCCTCAGCCATATAGCTTAGTGGTAGCACTTTACCGTTAATGGTGTTTTCGATACTCAATAAGGTGGTACGTGCAAAATGCGCATCATCAGGCTTTATAGCAGCAGTGAGCTTTTTAAAGCATAATGTTCCATCATTCTCGTTATCGATTGGCTGCGGTTGAATTGAAGCCAAAATAGCGGCTCCACCGCCTTCGAACTTATAATTGTGTGCTTGTTGGCCACAAAGGTATTCGTCGCCGCGTTGACAATGTGCCATCAGTGCTAATAAGTTGGCTTGAGTACCTGAACTGCAGAACATAGCGCTTGCAAAGCCATGTCGTTTTGCAGCCCAAAACTCTAGTTCATTCACTGTTGGGTCATCACCATAAACGTCATCGCCGACTTCTGCGTTTGCCATCGCTGTTCGCATTGCTTTACTTGGTCTTGTTACAGTATCTGAGCGAAAATCAATCATGGTGTGCCTTTTATGGTTTAGGGAAATTAAAAAAGGCATCTGATTCGATGCCTTTAATTATTATTGCTTGTTGTTACTCTGCGATATCAGCATTGTGATAAACATTTTGTACGTCGTCACAATCTTCTAGCATATTGATGAATTTCTCAAAGTTAGCTAAATCATCTTCACCTGAAATTTCGGTATAAGTTTGTGGTACCCAAGTGATTTCTTCCACTTCTAATTCGTACTCAGGCATGCTTTCAGCAAATTCAGTTTTTATTTTGAAGAATTCAGTGTGCGGTGCATAAACAGTAATAATGCCATCTTCAAGTTCAACATCAGTAACATCAATGTCAGCCATCATTAAGTTTTCTAATACACTCTCATCATCTTCACCTTTAAAAGCGAATACCGCTTGGTGATCAAACATATGTGAAACGGTGCCTGATGAACCAATTTTTGAATAGGTTTTAGTAAAACATTGGCGAACATCTTTAATTGTTCGGTTACCGTTGTCGGTTAAGCAATCAATAATAACCATGCAGTTGCCAGGGCCAAAGCCTTCGTAACGTGATTCTACATAATCTTCGCCACCCGTACCCTTAGCTTTTTCTATTGCTTTTTCAATTACATGCGTTGGCACTTGATCTTTTTTTGCTTTTTCAATGGTACGACGTAAAGCAAGGTTACCATCGGGGTCTACACCACCATTTTTCGCTAGTACGTAAATCTCTTTTCCGTACTTTGAATAGACTTTAGTTTTTTGGCCAGCAGTTTTGGCCATAGATAATTTGCGGTTTTGATATGCTCTGCCCATCTGAATACGTCTCGTTGCTGATGAATAAAATTTCTATGCGCTAGATTCTAACGGGTAGCGCCGGCTATTTCTAGTGTTCGGGCCATTTGAGCTTTTAAATTTTAATAAAGCATGCAAAAATTTGCATAAATCAAGGTAAGGTTGTTATTGAATTAATAGCGTAAACCTCACGAATTAATGTGATTAATGAGTTATTAGGAAAGAAGGTGTTTTTATGAGTGATAAGTTACATATCATTTTCGTGGCCGATATTTTTGGCATGACTCAGGAGTTTAAAAACTTATGTAAAAAAATCACGTTAAGCCTTGAGAAAACAATTAATGTTGAATGCCATATACTTGGTCCGTACCAACAGCAGCAAATGTCATTCGAGTCAGAACAAGCGGCCTATCAACATTTTACCCAACATGTTGGCTTAAGCAATTATCTTGAAGCTATTGATCAGCAATTATCGCTAATATCAGGTCATAAGCTACTGATCGGTTTTAGTGTTGGCGGTAGCGCTATCTGGCAGTTGTGTGCGAACAATACTGTTGAGCAATGCCTAGGGGCTATTTGTTTCTATAGTAGCCAAATTCGTCATATGACGCAGTTAACACCCAAGGTAGCGACCCGACTCATCTTACCGAGCTCAGAATCACACTTCTGTATCACTGAGTTTCAAAGTGCAGTGCAAGATAAGTCAGCCGTTACTATCGAGCAAAGTCAATTTTTACATGGTTTTATGAACTCGTTGTCAACAAATTACGATGATAATGGCTATCAGTATTATATTAAACGACTGGCCCAACTCATTTCTCAACTAAAGCCATAATATACGCTCGGGTTATGCGCTAAAGCTTTATTTTCTGTAATGAGCGTGTATATTATTTGCCTTGTCGCTTTAACTAACAGATTAAACTCATGAAAATAAAAATAATATTGCCCTGCGCGTTGTTAGCATTACTTGGTTTTACTGCTTGTTCGCAAAAGACAGATCAAACAGTTGAACAAGCAGAAAGTCGCATTAACGTTGATCTAAACAAACTACACCAAGATATTAAAGTGCTTGCTTCTGATGAGTTTGAAGGTCGAGGTCCGCTAACCGCCGGAGAAAAGCTAACCATTGAGTATTTAGCCAAACAATATCAAACGATAGGGCTTGTGCCAGGTAATAAAAACAGTTTTTATCAAGCGGTGCCTATGGCGAAAGTAACTCCCGATCAAAATATGCAATTAGTGATTGGCCAGCATAAGTTTAAAGCGGGTCAAGATTTTACCGCTCGCACACAGCAAGTAGATGGCTCGGTGACATTAGATAATACAGAGCTAGTATATGTTGGTTATGGTATTAATGCCCCTGAATATCAGTGGAATGATTATGCTAATGTTGACGTAAAAGGCAAAGCTGTCGTGGTGCTAGTGAACGATCCTGGGTTTGCAACACAAAACGATGCGCTATTTACTGGTAATGCCATGACTTACTATGGTCGCTGGACTTATAAATATGAAGAAGCTGCCCGACAAGGTGCTAAAGCGGTGTTTATTGTGCATCAAACCGCACCAGCAGCTTATCCTTGGAGCGTGGTTGAAAGTTCAAATACGGGTAGTAAATATACTTTAGTAGACAGTGAAAACAATATCAGTAAGTTGCCTATTATGGGCTGGATTCAACATGCCGTTGCCGAAACAATTTTTACTGATGCTGGGTTGTCATTTGATGAAATGCAACACTATGCGCTTAGTCCTGATTTTAAAGCCGTCAGTTTACCGCAAAGCGCTAATTTGACACTAAACAGTGCGATTAAAAATGCAGAATCGAATAATGTTGTTGCGATGATTGAAGGCGAAAGTCGCGCGGATGAATATATAGTGATTAGTGCGCATTGGGATCATTTTGGTACTAAGCAAACGGCTAATGGTCCGAAAATATACAATGGTGCCATTGATAACGCCACGGGCAGTGCTGCAACCGTTGAACTGGCGCGTATTCTTATGCAGCAACATAAGATTAAGCCATTTCAACGTTCTATCCTATTTGTTAATTTTACTGCTGAAGAAACCGGTATGATTGGCTCTGAGCTATTTGCTTTAGGGTCAGTTGTGGCGACTAAAAATATGGTGGCAATGCTAAATATTGATGGCATGAACGCCTTAGATGCGGTTGATTATATTTTGCAGTACGGCAAAGGCTTGTCTGAAATGGAAGATTACTTGGCAGATGCGAGTAAAAAACAACAACGAAAAGTTAAAATGGATCCCCGACCGCAAAATGGCTTGTTCTTTCGCTCAGACCATTTTTCATTGGCAAAACAAGGGGTGCCTAGCTTATTATTTATGAGTTTAGGTGATACTGACCCTGATTATATTGCGCACCGTTATCATAAAGAAGAAGATGATTACTCGCCACTGTGGTCGCTAGGTGGGATGGAGCAAGACATAAAACTTATTGCTGATATTGCTAGCACATTAGCTAATAGCGAGCACTGGCCACAATGGAAAGCCGAATCAGATTTTAAAAACCGTCGTTTGCAAGATAAACAATAAGGCGCGCATGGACAATAAATACGACATCAGTGCAAGCGCTGGTGTCGTTTTTTTTGCCTTAAGCTATAGTAAATTTGAGCGCCCAAGCTAAGTGCTGCTGTTATATTATTGATTAATTAATGATAAATTGACAAGCCAAGCTCTTGGGCTAAATTAGCCAATAAATTGGTTCCGATCACTGAGTTGCCAAAAGTGTTTAACGGTGGGCTCCAAGTGCAAATAACCCCATAGTTAGGCACTATAGCGACAACACCTCCGCCAACCCCACTTTTAGCCGGCAAGCCAATTGAGAAGGCAAACTCGCCAGATTGATCATACATACCACTGGTTGATAATATCGCATTGACTCGATGAGCATCTCGTGGCGTACAGATAACTTTTTTCGTTATTGGGTCTACACCTTTGTTAGCCAGAAACAGCAAGCTAGTGGCTAATTGCTCACAAGTCATAGCAATTGAGCATTGCGTGAAGTAATGGCTTAGCACATCAGGAATTTCGGACTCAATATTGCCAAAACTTTTCATCAGATAAGCGAGTGCAGCATTGCGGTTGCCATGAGATAGCTCTGACTGATAAACATGGTTGTCGATAAAAATACTGTCATCATGGGCTAAAGTGCGCATAAAGCTTAAAAAAGCTAACTTACTGGCAGAGAAATGACTGGCGAGCACATCTGCGACTAATAATGCTCCAGCATTGATCACCGGGTTTCGTGGAATGCCTTTTTCCCATTCAAGCTGGATAATCGAATTAAATGGTTGCCCTGATGGCTCCATATTAACCCGTTGCCATAAGTCATCACCAATTCGATTCATGGCCATCACTAAGCCGAATACTTTCGAAATACTTTGAATTGAAAAAGCTTCTTGATAATCGCCAGCACCAACACTCTTACCGTCAATTGTTGCGACACAAACGGCCATTTTTTTAGGGCAAACTTCTGCAAGTGCTGGTATGTAGTCAGCGACATGCCCTTGATTATATAAATCTTTTTGTCCGGCGAGTAAGGTTTGCAATGTGGCTTGTAAGTTGGCGATGTCTTTAATCATATAACGAACTTTTATGGCTTTATTGACTAGCAATAAAATATAAATGGTCGCCCATTATGCACAAAAAGTGATACTTGCCTAGTGCTTTGTCAATGTAGGTAAATATTTGAGGAGGCTGTCTATCATCTGGCGGTATGTTGAGCGACAGTGGCTAGTATGTAACGCATCAGCTAAATAATATTTATTATTAAATTTTTTATTATTACTTAGCTGTATGGATGCTTATTTAAATGCATGTGTCGCTTACCTATTCTGTTGCTGTAAGTGTTCGCAATGCATTATCTGCTCCTTATGCTCAACGTCCCATTGACTGACAGAAATATGTTTAATTTCAATGAAAAATTTTACTGTTGAGTTAATTGACTTAATAATACTGTTTAGCATGCGCTTATTCCTTCTGTTGTGGTTAACTATAAAATAAATATTATTCAGCCAATTCAGCGACCGTTTCAACTTTTGCTGCTGGTAGCAGTTTTCTCATGCTAGCTAAGTTAGCGTTAGTAATTGGGTTTTGATCAATAGCAACAGCTGCTTTAAAATCTGCTAATGCTGCAGTTAATAGGTTTTTTCTATAGCGAGCAACACCACGGTTACTGTAATTTAACGCGGTTAGGTAACGCACTTTACTGTTTGCATGCGGCAAAGACTCTAAGCTGTTGATTGCTGCAGTACAGGTTGATTCAGATTTGTCGTTGTAGCGCGCTTGTAAATAAGCAACACATAAACTCATTTTACTGGCGTAAAAGTCTTGATCGCTTGTATTGGATGTTAGTTTTTCGATACCTGAAGCTAATTCACCTTTGGTAATATCCACACTACCAACGGCACCTTTTACCACGGCAACTTTAAACTTAGCATCAGCGGCAGAGGCTGGGTTAGCTGTAGTTAGCAATAATGTTGCTAGTATTGAGCTAATAAATATCGTTTTTTTCATGTTTTTTCTCCATTAATTAAGTACCACCTCGGTACATAGCCACTATAGAAATAAGCGCTATTACTGACAAACGATTAAAATAAATTCGTTAGGTGAATTATATTCACCTATACAGAAAGGCGGTAATAAGTCATCAAGCGACAAAAGCATCTTTTACCCACTCAGCAAATAAGCCTAGCTCTGGACGGCTATCCATATTTTCATGCTGAATAAGATAATACTTATCGTTGGTATTTAATTCTTCATCAAATAGTTTTACTAACAGTTGTTCACTAAACCAGGTTTTACTCATCGGTAGGGGGACTAAAGCTATGCCCATACCTTGTTGTGCTGCGCGTGCCACACCAAACATACTGTCAAACTGGATGATCTGTTTAGGGTCAAAGTCATCAACACCGACCTTGTCAGCCCATTGGTGCCAAGACCATGGGCGTGAACTGTGCAGAATTAGCGGTGTTGATTTTAAAGCCGCAAATCCTGTGCTTTTTAATTTTTTGTATAATTTTTTATTACAGGCAGGTGCATAGCGAATAGGAAATAGTTCGTGAACTATATTGGCATTAGGTTTGCCGTTAGCAAGCACAATGGATAAATCGGCAGACTGTGACTGTTCACTACTGGACTTTACTGTTTCTAGTTGAAGGTTAATAGTTGGGTTATTCTCAGACCACAACGACAGACTAGGAACAAATAGTTCACTAGCAAAAAACTCTGGCAGGCTTATGACAATAGTTTGATTTTGTTGCTTTTGGGTAAACTCCGTTATGGTCGATTCTAATTGGTGAATTATAGGCTGAATTGACTGATAAAATTGTTTACCGGCACTGGTAAGTTCGATAGTTCGGGTGCCGCGTTTAAAAAGGCTAGTGTCCAACTGTGCTTCCAGTTGTTTTATTTGATGACTAACGGCTGATGGAGTTAAGAATAATTGTGATGCTGCATGTTTGAAGCTCAAACATTTCGACGCTACGCAAAAAGAGCGTAGGCCACGTATAGGTGTTTGTATTGACATAGTTAATATTTTTTAAGGATGACAAATAGCAATAGCAAAACTCAAGCCTAAATTTAATGCATTGATTTTAAAGGGTATATTGTTTTATTTGAGTGTTATCTCGATCTGCAGCGCACCATAATGGGGGCTTTGCACCAAAATAATGTTGTTGATAAAATTTAAAGAAAAAAAAGGACATCAATTGATGTCCTTGAAATGAAACAAATTAACTATGTAAAAACGTTTGTAGAATCGGGGGAGACTCAAAAACAAGTTCATCTTATGGTGATTTTTTATTACCAGCAAACGAGAAAAATTCATTCGATAGGTGAATTATTTTCATTTGTTCGTTTATTAAACACTTGAGCTAGTTGATAATTTTATGAGAAGCTTTAAATAAATTGAAAATACTGCTTAAATTTTTCCTTAACAGCTAAATTGTGGTTGGAGAAAGAAAGTCGATTTTAACGTTGAAATTAAACGCTCTCATAAATAGCATTTAGGCGCTGTCTCTTTCACTTGTTTGGGGCAATTTAATAGCATTAATGTTTAATAAGCGGAAAAATAATGCCTGGCTACAATGTGTGAGGCACAAGTGTAACCAGCTGTTATTTTATTGTTTAATTAGCTTATGGCTGTCTTGGCTTGAAAAGAGAAATTGTATTTATAACTAAGTTTAATATAAGTGCAACTAGGATCCCCCAAATAGCAATATTAATAGGGAGTTCATCAGAGTTTTTAACTGATTTTTCTGGCTCTTTGTTTTGAAGATATTCCAATTTTTTCTTCTGCTTTTCGTATATCTTAGAATAAGGTATTTCTTGATCTCTACTAAGCCCTAGCAGCTTTTTGTAGAATGCATCACAACCGGTGCAAGTTGCTCTAGATGTTGGAAGGACTCTTGTTTCATACAATTCAATGGCTTTTTCTTTTTGTCCGTTAATGTAATATGTTTGCGCAGCTGTATCCAAGTAACTAGCTTTATTTGATTTTTCCAATGCCTCAGCTAAAAACTGATAACCATCTGTTTTCTGGTTTTTCTCTACACGCTTCCATAAATATGAATTAAGTTTTTTTAGATCGCTTTGACTATATGACTGCTGTCCAGAGTTCATAGCAGAAGAAATACTTGATACGTCACCAAGAAAGCCGAGTATTCCAGCTTGAGAAGATAATGGCACTGCTAATAAAACCAGCAAAATTATTTTTTTCATTTATATTCCTTTAGTTTACATTGATGATTAAATAGGTATGAACAACTAACGAGGCTGTTAACAGGCATTAAAATAATCGACGGAGGAGGAAAAACCAACTGTTTTTTGTCTTGTTTAACAGCTTGGTATAGTTAAACTCTACTTATTTCTAGAAACTCTTCAGCTTTTCTTGGATTAGAGCACTCAAAGGGCAACCCCATATTTGTTTTGCATAAAGTGCTCTACACTATTTAATCAAAAAGTGAATTTATCTAGAAAATTTAGCAGCTTTATATGCCCCATTAAATTTTATCGGGAGTAAATACCACTTACCCCCGATAAGTTAAGCTTTGATGATGACTTTCAGCCCCTTAATAAGCCACCTGAGGATATTTATCTTTTAATATTCTCACTCTAATATGTCTACTTTAATAGTGCCTAACCAAACAGGCCTTTGAGTTTATCTTTGAGCTTATCTTTTACTTTTTCTTTCACTTTATCTTTAGCGCCAGCACTAATATCAGGACGGATTTTAATGTCATGAAATGGCCCGATGATCTTGATTGGTATCTCAATACCTGAATTATCGGTATCAGCGGCCTGTCCTTGTGTGGATGCCACTAATTTTGATTTGATATGTAAATCAACTGTTGTTGCAGGTAAATTTATATCGCCTGTTCCTGATATTCTAATAAAAGGGTTGGTTAGCGCTAAATTATTAATATTGGCTACACCATTATTCAAGGTGAATTTTCCGGTTAATGCTGCAAAATCGGTTTTTTCAGCGTTGCTAAAGTCGCTGTCTAAACTTACCGCTGATAAATTACCTTGCATAATATTACTGGCGCTTTTTGCTATCGCAGCTAAGTTAAGGCCTTTAACGGCACCATCGTTAAAGTTAAAATCAAGCTCGCCATTGAGCTGAGCAATAAAGTCACGTTGGCTCAGACCTTGAGTGGTTAAGCTCCAAGCTAATTGACCTTTTCCGATTAATTTGTCAAAACCAACAGCGTCTGTCAGTAGTGGCTCGGCGTTAATGTTGGCTAGTTCAAATTTTGTGCTAATTTTATAGGGTTTTTTATTAGCATTTACAGTTAACTCGCCATGGCCGTTACCTTCATAACCCTGAAAGCTTTTTAATTGCACATTGGCAACACCTTTATTTAAAACCAGAGCTATTTCATTTTTACCCAGCTTAATGTCACGTACTAATAGTTGACTCGATTTAATGGCAATATCCGCGTTTAATGCTTCTAGCGCTGATAAATCAATAGCGCTGTTATCCCATACAATAGGTTGGCTTTTTGTTGTGCTCGCGGGTGGTGTTTTCGCGCTTGGCTCGGGTAAATAAGGATTAAGGTTTAATATGCCTAAATCAATATTGCTGGCTATGTGGATTGGCGTCGATAAGGTTACTGTTGTGTCGCCTTTAAAGGCAAGTGCGTCAAGATTAACTAGTAAGTTTTTAAGGGTTAATTTGTTATTAGTAAAATGCATATCGGTGGTGAAGGCAAACTTGTTAAAGGCTGCATCTTTTGCGGTTAAGGGGATGTTTTGCCAGTTTAATAGGGCTTTAACCGAGTCGCCAGATAGCGATAATTTCCCGCTAATGTCTTTACCTTGTTGTAAAATTTCACCTTCATAACTTAATTTAGCCAAGGCTGAAGTTAGGTCTAACTTGACTGTAAATGGCTGGTTATTTATAGCTTTTTCTGGCGTGGTAATACTTGATTCAAGTTCAAATACCTGTGACATATAGCGCACGCTGCCTGAAAAATTAAGCGCTTGGCGTAAAGAGGGCAATAACACCGCTAAATTAAGTTGGTCGATAACGGTTGTTTTTTTGCTTTGGTGATCAATATAAGTGAGTTTGCCACCGTTAACTTCTACTTGACCAAGGCTGATATCAAAAGACTTAGGCAGCGCCATGTTGCCATCAGAGCTTGCTGTTTTTTCAGCTGAGCTTTTACTCGTTTCTGGCAGTAGCTGCCAGTTAACTGTGCCATCAACGTTTTTTTCTAACAGGATGTCTGGGTTATTTATCACGAATTTATCAATGCTTAGCTCACCAGAAAATACTGAAAGCCAAGCAATATGGATAGATAATTCACTAATAATAGCCATATCTTGTTGAGAGCCGCCGTTGCTATTAGATAAATGAACGTCTTTTAATTCAATAGATAACGAAGGAAACACACTGAGGTTTTGTTCGCCATTAATGGTTAATGTTCTCCCTGTTGATTGCTCTACTGTGCTGCTCACTTGATTAACAATGTCTTGTGTTGATATTAATTGAGTTGCGGCGACGATTAATAACACAATCATAAATATGATGATGGCGACAGATTTGAATAAAGTTTTCATGGTGGCCCTTAATTGACGAAACTTAATGCCTACTATAGTAAATATATAAATTTAATTCATTGAATTATGATGAATTTTTTATATCTGCTGGTAATAAAAATAAACACTCATCACAGAGTAGATAGCCATGTACCATGCTGATTAAATGCGTTTTTTATATGACAACATTATTATAAAAGTGCTTTTTAAGGAATAGATAGGCGAACTTTGTATGTATTCGTGTTTGCGCAAGTGCAGGTGTTAATCAACTTGGTATTGATTGTATTAATACCATCAGCATTACTAGCAGTGAAGCCAGTCATGCTACCTTCCAAAAAATGTTATGCATTTTATTTTTACACTCGTGATAAGCAAGCCATAACCATGCTAATGCTTGCTGTGTAATGGGCTAAATTAAAGTGAAAATTAACATAATTAGCTCTCGTTCGAAGTGACAAAACAAGATGAAAATTTTTGCTTAGTTTGATGAAAATATTGATATTGATTTTTTTTATTTTTGGCGCAAAATCTAGCAAATTTTTACCTGAGCGAGCCTATCGCCCTCTAAATATTGTTGATAATAAAGCCAAGTAAACAGCGGCTTTCAATCGCTTTTTTATTTACTTGTCGTTACTAAAACCTCTTGGTAAATAGGCATTAGTAAATAGGCACTGATAAATACATCAGTATGGCAAAAATATAGACGCTTAAGGGCGTTTCTAGGTTTTACTCTGTTGTTTCAAGCGCCAAAGCAGAAATGCCAGCCTTTAAAGATCATGTGCTATTGATAGAAGAAAATTACAGCTTTGATGTTAAACACCCGTGCTGATGCCGTTGAAATTAAAAAGTATTTCAGCATAAAAAGCACAGTAGAAAATGAATACCTAACGAATAACCGCAAATTATTATCGGTTATTTTTAGTTCGTGTGAAAAATAAACGTAACGCAATAACTTATAAGAGTAACAAGAGATAACGAAATGACAGATAACGAAATTATTTTTAGTAACGATAAATTATCAGTTTATAATTTTGGTGATGACTTTCTATCAGAAAGTTCTAATATCGATAAACGTTTTTTTGAAGGTGGCACTCGCTACAGAGATGCAGTGCAAATAGTGCTTGCTACAGGAGAATATTGGCTGTTTGATTATGGCGTAGTGGTATTTTGGGCTGTCGATACAGAAGAGCGCCAAGCGTTAATTAATCGTCTGAAAAAAGACAATACAACCCATATTAAGCAAATCGAAGAGCACCTGCGTTTTACTTTTTCTGATGAGTTAGTTATTAAAAAAGACCTTATTTCGCTGCCTGATCAAGACCCATTATCGCGCTTAGCAATAAGCCATGCCTTGGCGCAATCAAATAAGTTAATGGAATATGAAATTCAAGCGCAAAACTCAATAAAAGATTATTCGCATATTCCTGAAGAATTAGCAAAAACCGGTAAAATATCAATTAGCCATAAGGAAATTGCTAAAATTAGAGGCACGCTGATCAGTACAAAAAGTGATATTATTTTACATTATGGCTTGCTTGATACGCCTGATTTTTTTTGGGAGTACCCAGAATACGAAGCTACTTATCAGCGCATGGCGCGTTATATGGATATTCATCAACGTGTTGAGCTATTATCAAAAAAACTGGCTACCATTCATGAGTTATTTGAAATGCTAGCAGGTGAGGAGAAGCACCAACATTCTTCATTTTTAGAATGGATTATTATCGTGCTAATTGCGATAGAAATCGTCTTATTTTTTGTGCAAGAGCTAAAAGATTTAGTGTTCTAATGAAATAACCTGATCATATTCTTACTATCAAGTACAAGCGCTTTTATCGTTATGCTACTTGATAGTGGGGATAGCAGCTGCTTAGATAATTTTTATCACTTAACTATTTAACAATTTAATTTTCTTTCACTCCCTGAAGAAAAACTTCCCTACAAAATAAAGCGGTTAGTGTTAATTGTAATTAAGTAACCTGAACTCTGGATAAGCAGCACTTGCTCAATCTTCCCTTTTAACCCATTACCTGCGTTAAAACATCGATAAATATACCCAAACCACCTGAAAATGCAGGATTGTGCAAGTCGAAAAAGGGTTAGCACCAAGGCATTGATTGAAAGGAATGGTTGTTCCATTGTCGAAATCAATAACGCCGGAGATGACCCTTTATCGCCTTGCCCTGTGGGCGCTAAGCTAGAAAATCAGTGCAGCGTTGCATACATGGATGTATGTACTTAGCTTTTGTCTGGAGCAAAAAAGCTGTGCAGCACTTGATAAGGTTCCCACAGGGATGTGGGGCATTAGGATAATGCAGGAGCAATTATCGAGAATAACCATTATCAAGTGCTGTGCCTTGCGCTAATTTCCTAGCTTAACTCTGAAACTGCATTTTCAAGTGGCTTGGGTATAGCTCACTATTCATAAACGTTTTGCCTTGGAAATGGCATAAAATGAAGCATTGATGGTGTCTATTAGTGATGTTCACCTTGTCATAGCATTTACTTTGCCACCTAAGTTTTTGATTCACTTGAATATCAAGTACTCATTTATCCAGAGTTCAGGCTAAGTAGCGAACTTAAGATGATTAACTTTATTTGGGCTCTTCAAAGTTGTTACTTTTAAGCCAGTCATCAAGGTTGCTTTTACCGAAGATAACCGCCATTTTTTTTAGCTGTCCAGTAATACTTGGGTGCATAAAGCCTTTGAGCAAACCTGCTGTGAAAATGGCTGACAGCCCTTTGGGGGATGTGATAAGTGCCATCGTTTTGCTGTTAGCGCGATGATTTTGAGCCCGCTCTAACGCATTTATCAGTTTTAGCTGGTCTTCACATTGATCCGCTTGTTTAGCTACTTTTAGTAACGATATGATCATAAATCACCTGCTAGTACCCGTTTGCTTCGGCTAAAACCGACCTCGCGTTTTACCCTTTTTAATAGCATGAAAAATAGTGCAATAAGTAGGCAGTTAAGGCCTGCTGCGGTTAATAGCCCGAGCCAAAGCGCTGAAAAAAAGTGCATGACTGTCAGTACTATGGCGACGTTAATTAAGCTCCACAAAGAGGTGATAAAAATGCAAATAAGCAGCAACAAAATGGCAAATACCACTATGGCTTGCAGGCTTATTTTGCCCTCTAAAAAAACTAGCTTGAGCGTTTTGTGATATTTAGTTTGTTTAATTTTAAACAAACTTTTAAGCGCAGAGTAGGTATCTTCAAATGAAGCTTGGGTTGATTGCTCTTGCTGACTTTTTCGCTCACCTTCTTGCTTTAAACGTAAGCTTTCAGTCTCAGCACTTTTGGCCTGAGACTGGTTTAGCTGAGCATGGCTTGGCGAATGTATTGAGCCTGTTGGCTGTGTGTATTTAGTCACGATATACGTTCCTCAGTTACCAGCTACAGCTAGCTTTAATTATTTTCTACGTAATAAGCTGGTTAGTAACACGCCTGCCGCAAATGCAATACCTGCGGTTGCTACTGGATTTTCAGTGGCATATTTTTTTACCGCGGATTGTTGCCATTTATCTTGTACTTCTTTTTGCTTAGCCGATAGACTTTCTGCGCTTGTTTGCGCAGCGTTACGTAGCTTGTTTTCAGTAGAGGCTGTTTTTTCAGCAAGATTGTCAATTGATTCGTGTAATGAGTCTTGAACTTTGTCAGATACTGGGTGTGTAGATTTTGTTTTTTTAGTGTTAGCTGTTGTTGTGTTAGCCATGTGAGCTATCTCCTTTGTTGAAAAACTATAGTGAGTAACATTTGCTAGTAATAGGAGAGGTGCAATGATTAGGCCAAGCGATATTTTTTGTGTTTTTAATTTTAAATCAATTGTTTAGGTTCTTTGTTAGGTTATGGGTTGCTATTATTGTTTTTCATCAGTGCAAAATTGACATAGTAAATTGAAAAAGTTACTTACTGCATAGCCAGTAATACTTAACTTGTTAGTGAGTCTGCTGGTGAGCTAACTGGGCAGCGTATCAAGTGATTAAGCGTGTTTTGATCAGGAGGCGCGCAGAGTTATTTTTTATGATTAACTATGGGGTTAACTATAAGTTTAATACTGTGTTAGCCATTTTCTCTATCAGTTAACAAACTTTGTTTTTATATGAATTGATTGTTTAATTATTTCATCTATATAGTTTTTCTTTTTCATTAGCGTTAGTCTTACTTATTAATAGTCACTAATAATTAAAATAAGGTGTTGTAGGCTATGAAGGAAATATCTTCGACAAATGTTAAAATCATTTGTACTGATGAACAGGAAATTTCTGCTTCGCTTTTTCAACCTCATAACGCCATGAAAGGGGCTGTGTTAATTGCGCCTGCTACCGGCATAAAAAGACAGTTTTATATATCCTTTGCTAATTTTTTAGCTGAACATGGCTACGCGGTGCTGACTTTTGATAATCGAGGGATTGGGGAGTCTTTAACGGGAAGTATTAAGCATAGTGAGGCTTCCATTCAGTGCTGGGGCGAAAAAGATATGCCGGCAGCGCTTAATTACCTAAAAGCTAGCTTTCCAGCCACTAAGTATCACTTAATAGGTCATAGTGCGGGCGGGCAGCTGATTGGTTTAATGCCTAATGTAAAAGAAATAAGCTCTGTTTTTAATGTGGCATGCTCTTCAGGGCAGTTGCAAAATATGCGACTTTCCCATCGGATGAAAGCTCATTTTTTTATGAATTTATTTATTCCGTTCAGTAATCTTATTTTTGGTTATACAAAATCACAGTGGTTCGGTATGGGAGAGCCTTTACCTAAAAATGTCGCGAAGCAATGGAGAGCTTGGTGTAATGCTGAAGGTTATGTCAAAGAAGCCTTTGGCAAAACTGTTTTTGAGCATTTATACGACGAGCTAACGACGCCCTCGTTATGGGTAAATGCCACTGATGATGATATTGCTAATGACGCCAATGTTGCTGATATGCTTACGGTGTTTCCTAAATTAAATGCGCAAACACTAACATTGGCTCCTGAAAATTATGGGTTAGCAGAAATCGGGCATATGAAATTTTTTAGCAAGAAATCGAATGTGTTGTGGAAATATGCTTTAGATTGGTTAGCCATGCATAAATAGTGACAAAATTAAGGCGCCAATATGGAAAAAACACCCAAAATTAATAGGCAAAATATAGCGATTGATACGCGCTTTATTGCAACGCCCTATGGCGAAATTTATATCAAACAATGGATACCAGAAAACGCTTACGATAAGCCCGCTCTTATACTTGTTCATGACTCGCTAGGCAGTGTTGAGCTTTGGAAAGATTTTCCTGCTATTTTGTCTGAGCGTTTATCTAGACGTGTTATCGCTTACGATCGTTTAGGTTTTGGAAGATCATTTGCCCGCAACGAGTTGCCGTCGGTTAACTTTATTGAAGAAGAGGCACTGATATACTTTCCATTGATTAAAGAAGCACTTTCAATAAGTCACTATTTACTACTTGGGCACAGTGTTGGTGGGGCTATGGCAATAACTATTGCCGCCAATGACCCTGATTGTTTAGGCGCTATTACGATATCAGCTCAAGCATTTGTTGAAGAGCTGACGCTCTCTGGCATTAGTAACGCTAAGGCATTTTTTGCCCAACCAGTGCAAATGAAACGTTTAGAGAAATACCATGGTAAGAAAACACAATGGGTATTAAGTGCGTGGATAGATGTTTGGCTGTCGCCTGAGTTTTCAAATTGGAATTTAGCGGGATGTATTACCAAGGTAAAATGCCCGGTGCTGGCCATTCATGGCGCTAACGACGAATATGGCTCAGTGGCTTTTCCGTGTTATATTAAAAATAATGTCTCAGGTATTGCTCAAACCGAAATTATTACTGATTGTGGACATATACCACACAAAGAAAAACAATCAGAAGTTGTTGATGCGATTGAGCAGTTTTTTACAGCGCATGCGCTTTAGCTTTGTTGGTATCAGTAATAAATAACCTGAATTCTGGATAAGCAGCACTTGCTCAATCCTCCGTTTTAACCCATTGTCTGCGTTAAAACGTCGATAAATAGCCCGCTATTGATCAACGTTTTGCCTTGGAAATGGCATAAAATGAAGTATTGATGATGTCTATTAGTGATGTTCACCTTGCTATAGCATTTACTTTGCCACCTAAGCTTTTGAATCACTTGAATATCAAGCACTCATTACCCAGAATTCAGGTTAAATACTTACTAAGCAGCACTGATATCTACAAGTAATAAACCGATACTGAAAAATATACTTGTTTCCGCAATACGTTGCGCTAGGCCGATAACCTGCTTAGGAAAGCCAATAATAAAGATGAGTAAAAAACTACAAAGTAAGAAGAGTGATATATCAATAAAGCTACTAGTATTGCTATCGATTAATTCATTGAGTTGATAGGCCATTGCAACATAGCAAACAGCGCCAACAGTATTATGTATGGCATTTTTCCATGTGCCTGACAATGGCGTTCCTGGATCACAAGGGAAAATAGCACTTAAAAAATAGCTTAAACCTAAAGCTCCTGATAAAAAAGCAGCTTGATAGTTACTGGTATAGGTAGCATAAGAAATAACTAAGCAGCCGATACCGACAGGTAAAAATATGATGTAGGAAACTTGTTTTTCATATTGAGAGCCTGATTCACCCAACTCACTGATGGTTTGTTTTAAATGGCTATATCCTCTGCGTTTTCTTGCATAAAACATCATAGCGCAAATTAAATAGACATATACCCAAGCTACTTGAAAATGCAGTTTCAGCGTTAAGCTAGGAAATCAGCGCAAGGCACAGCACGTAGATAATGGTTATTCCCTTATCAAGTGCTGCAACGCTGCACTGGTTTTCTAGCTTAGCGCCCGTAGGGCAAGTCGATAAAGGGTCATCTCCGGCGTTATTGATTTTAACAATGGAACAACCATTCCTTTCAATCAATGCCTTGGTGCTAACCCTTTTTCGACTTGCACAATCCTGCATTTTCAAGTGGTTTGGGTATAAATGATCAGTAATAAAAACGCCATAATTTATTTTCTCTAGCCTAGCCATTTGATGAAGGTGTACCTAAATGAATGGGCGGCTATTTTTAATTAATATCGCATAATATCTCATAGTATCAGCTTATTATGAACCATAGTTTATAGTTTTAATGAAAACGTGTTGTTCCTAGAGTTAGCCTAGCTAATGCCGAAATATTATTTTATTGCGCTTAGTGAACTTGATTGAAGTAAAGTAAAACAAAATGAATG
Organism: Cognaticolwellia aestuarii; assembly: GCF_002000025.1. Classification (GTDB taxonomy): domain Bacteria; phylum Pseudomonadota; class Gammaproteobacteria; order Enterobacterales; family Alteromonadaceae; genus Cognaticolwellia; species Cognaticolwellia aestuarii. Next base: position 203,434 of record NZ_MUZV01000004.1, on the reverse strand, counting down.
AAGCTTGAGGTAAACACAGGTAGACGATTTAGGCGGCAGGGGTTTTTAACTTAATGATATGACGTTTTGCACATGTCGTTGGTGATACGTAATTTTTGTGTCACGACTAAAAACAGTGCTGGAAAATTACTTATAATAGCTTACCAGCACTGTGATGTGATTACGTTAGTTTATGGCAGCTTATGCTTTACTGTCCAAAGATGCGCTAACTCTACGGCAATTGTTGCTGCAGCTAGCGCGGTAATGTCGCTATTGTCATAAGCTGGCGCCACTTCAACGACATCCATGCCGACCAGGTTAATTCCCGCTAAAGCACGTAAAACCTTTAGTACTTTGTCTGTGCTCAAGCCACCACATACCGGTGTGCCTGTGCCTGGGGCAAAGGCGGGATCTAAGCAGTCGATATCAAAGGTTAAATAAACGGGCATATCACCGACTCGGCTTTTAATTAAAGTACTGATCTCATCAACACTCATATCATTGGCTTGCATGGCATTAATAACAGAAAAACCGTGATTATACTCTTGATAATTTGTGCGAATGCCCACTTGAATAGACTTGTCTCTATCAATCAGCTTTTCTTTCGGCGCATGATAAAACATAGTGCCATGGTCATAAGAGCTACCATTGTTATAAGTATCGGTATGGGCGTCAAAATGTATTAATGCCATAGTGCCAAACTTTTTCGCATAAGCTCGCAGTATTGGCAGGGTGACAAAGTGATCGCCCCCTAACGACAAAACGGTTTTATCTGCGTCGAGTAACTGGCCGACAGCGGTTTCAACCTGTTGGCAAAAGTGTGCTGCATCACCAGGTGAAAACACTAAGTCTCCCGCATCGACCATTTTACAGTGCTTTAATAAACTAAATGGCCACGGAAAACGCTTACCTTCCCACGCTAAATTTACAGAAGCTTGTCTGATTGCTGTTGGCCCCATACGAGCGCCAGAACGTCCCGTTGTTGCCATATCAAATGGCAAACCTAGTACGACAATATCGGCCGATGATGAAAGAGGATTTTGCTGCAATGGTTGACGTAAAAATGTCATGGCATTGGAGTAAATAGACTCATCAACTTGCTTGAAAATATTTTTCATCACAATTATCTCTAAAGATCTTCAAGGTAAGTGTAGCCTTTTAAGCCATCAACTAGCTCTTTAAAGATTTCATCACCTTCAGTTTTTGACAACCTAGCGTCGATAAGTTCGGCATAGGTCTGCTGAAATAACTTTGCGTCTAAATGCACATAGCTCAGCATGTCTTCTACGGTATCGCCTGCATTAATTTCAGTAATTTCGGCTTCACCATCGTCATTAACGAACACCACGGCGCTGTGGGTGTCGCCAAATAAGTTATGCATGTCACCTAAAATTTCTTGGTAAGCACCCACCAAGAAAAAGCCAAGTAAATAAGGCTCGTCTTCAGTCCATGCTGGTACAGGTAAGGTATTTTCAATGCCTTGTCCGTCAACATAATGGTCAATTGTACCGTCTGAATCACAAGTAATATCGAGTAGTACAGCGCGTTTTTCATGTGACTTTTCTAAATTGTTTAACGGTAAGACAGGAAAAACCTGATCGATTCCCCATGCATCCGGTAATGATTGAAATAAAGAAAAATTAACAAAAAACTTATCTGCTAGCTTGCTGGTTAAATCATCCATAATAGGTCGATGAAAACGGTTTTTACCGTCCATTAATTGATTTAATTCGTAACATACGCGTAAGTTAATTTGCTCTGCCCAAGCGCGTTGCGGTAAGTTTAATAATCCCATAGCAAATTGGCTGTGTACTTCTGCTAAATCACTTTGTGTGTCGTGATAAATTTCAATTAAGGCACGGTCATCGTTGCGGTTATTTAGCTGCTCTAACGAGCGCCACATATTGCTCAATAAAATTGATTCTTCAGCTACTGGTGCTGCCATTTCTTCTGGCTCATAAGACTCGGCGCCAATAACATTAGAAATAAGCACGGCATGATGTGCGGTTAATGCGCGGCCCGATTCTGAAATAATCATTGGCATTGGTTGCTCATAGCTCTTACAAATATTGCCAATGGTATGAACAATATTATTGGCGTATTCTGCTAAGCTGTAGTTCATTGAGTTATGTGATTGGCTGCGAGTACCGTCGTAATCAACGGCTAAACCACCACCGACATCCATGCATAGAATACCTGCGCCAAGCTGGCGAAGTTCACAGTAAAAGCGCGCAGCTTCGCTCACACCTAGTCTTACATCTCTAATATTGGCAATTTGCGATCCTAGATGAAAATGCACAAGCTTTAATGCCTCAAGTCTATTTTCTTTTTTAAGTATCTCGACCACTTTCAGCACTTGTGAAGCTGACAGACCAAATTTTGACTTTTCGCCGCCACTTGCTTGCCACTTTCCTTTGCCTTGCGATGCTAAACGCACGCGTATGCCTAAGCGTGGCTCAACATTTAATTTTTTTGCTTCGCTTAAGATCATTTCAAGTTCAGACATTTTTTCTAGTACGATGTGGACTTTATGGCCAAGTTTCTCACCAATCAGCGCTAAACGTACGTATTCGCGGTCTTTGTAACCGTTGCAAACGATTACTGATGAAACTTTTTGTGCCATGGCGAGTACGGCTAATAATTCAGCTTTACTGCCGGCTTCTAAACCAAGTTGAGTATATTCTTTGTTATGCTGGCTGGCTAAGATTTCATCAACAACTTCACGTTGCTGATTTACTTTAATCGGGTAAACCAATAAATATTTTTGCTGATAATCGTAATCTTCTATCGCCTTATTAAAAGCTTCACATAAGCTGTGAATACGATGATGAATTATTTGTGGAAATCGCACTAAAGCAGGCAATGTTAAGCCTTTATCTTCGATTATTTTAGCAATAGTGGTTAAGTTTACTGTGTGATTTTGATTATCGAACTTTGGCGCAACATATACATTACCTGTATCGTTGATACCGAAATAGCCCTGACTCCAATGACGTACGTTGTAGTGTGCACGCGCTTGATCAAGATTATCTTTATTCATGGGGTTTCCTTTTGTCTTGGCATTCAATAATGACAAGGTCATTGTGCATGGTTAATTGGCGCGAATTAGAGTTGAAGCTAGATTTAATGTCCAACAAAAAAAATAATTTTCTATGAGCATTATTATTGATTAAGCAAAGTATTAAAGGTGGATGTTGATAATTCTTTCTGAAGAACCTTGGTATTGAGAGGTTTTTAATTCACTTTACGTTACATGGTATGTGCAAAGGTATAAACCCTTTTTAGTTTGATAAAATGTGTAGCGTGATGTGGTTCAACAGCCACTAGGTTTCATTATATTTTCGTATTTTCGTGCGATATTGATGCAGGCTTAGCTTATCTCTCGGTTATCATTTTCGTAAGTTGATTTAATGCTTATAGTGCACTTTATGTAATAAATTCAACTGGTTGATAAGTTGTCGTTTGTCAAATTTTTTTCCACTATGTATTTTGTTATATTGGTATAAATATTTAAGCTTATGAAATTTAGTTGTTTTTTTATTTTGGTTTGATTTTTGCTTAATTCAGTGTGCATCACTATTTATTTTGCACCACATTACATTAAATGAAAAAGTTTAAAGGAAAATCAATGTTGTATTCCAAAAAAATTATTGCCGCTTTAAAAGCTAGCCTATTAGTGCTTTCGATCTCAATTGTTCCAAATACATACGCAGGTTTAATTAATATTTCTTCTGATTATATAGTTAACGTGTCACTTGACGGTGATCAGAATTCAGTAGGTACAGTGAATGGCTTAGCTAATAATGAAGTTATTGCTCGAGAGCGTCGAGATAAATCCCAAAAAGATAAGCGTATTGCTTCTTTTATCCAGTTTGATGTGAGTTTATTGACCTTAGACTTAGTTAACGCTTCAGATTTTTCAGCTTTATTTTCAGCCGACTTTTCTGAGCGTTTAAATATAATCAATGACATGAGTGTTATGTTAGGACAAGTTAGCAGCACTTGGGATAATGTTGCAGGAACTTTACCTGTATTTGAAATGGCGGGATTGTCAACCAATTCAGCGGTATTGGTAAATAATATCAAAACTGATACTTTTGATACTTACTCTCTTGATGTAACTGACATTGTGCGTAGTTGGGTAAGTGGAACGTCAGTAAATAATGGCTTTGTTGTATATGGTGCAGAGTCGGTTTATCAAGGTGCAGGTTTTAACAACATAGCGTTGAAGGTTACCGCTCCAGTGTCATCAGCAGTGACAGTATCAGAGCCAACTACACTTGTTATCTTTGGCTTAGCAATGATTGCGTTAGCATCACGTCGCTTTAAAAAACAATTTTAATCATTGTTGGTCATTCAAGCTGCATAGTTGCAGCTTGAGTGAGGATATTAAATAACAAAATGCTAAAAAACATCAATGTTAACCTTTGGTGTTTTTTTGTGTTTATTTTGCTTAATTCAGGCTGCTTTATTTGTTACTCATACTACTTGGCGCTATGTTAGTAACTGCATTTAGCGCATAGGGTGTTCATGCTGTTCGGTATCTAATGGAATTAATTCAGCTTTATTAATCGGCTTATGGCTCATTGGTTTATCTATTTGCTGAGCGAGCAAGTTTTGTGGAATATGAGGCTGTAACAAGGATGCAAACCGTTCAACATCACTAAATGTGCTATCAAGCCAATGATCAATGATAGTCTCGTCTTGTGGCAGTATTAGCGGCATGGCTTTACTGTGAATATGTGTAAGTTTCTTATGCGGTGGTAAGGTGATCACTGAACATGAAGTTTTTACTTCACCTGTTTGGCTATTAACCCAATCTCGAGATAAACCACCCAGTAATAGCCCTCCATGTTCGGCTTGCATATCAAAATAATGTACTGGCTTTTTATTGATAAATTCAGTTTCGCCGAAACCTTTTACCGCAATAACACAGCGAGAGTGTCTGTAAGCTTGATAACCAGCACTGTTAGGTGTGCTTAATTTATCATAGCGGGTGTTAAAGGATGTGTATTTTGAGGGTTTAAAGGTATTTTCAGTGCTATCTAGCAATAGCCACCAAATAGCATTTTCAACAACACGGCTATTAGCTTTTTCCCTAACAATAGAAACCGTATCAGCCGCTTTGACAAAATGCTTGTCGATCGGCCTATCAACCACTTTATTGATTTTTAAACTGGTATAGAGCTTTCTCACTCCACCATCAAAAGTCGCGTTAAGCCTGCCGCACATAATTTTCCCTCTGCTAATGTTAATCATTTATTTTAGCAGCTTATTTTAGGGATATGCTGCCAATTGGTGGTGAATTGTGGGCTAAGAAAGTGCCGCTTCATATTCCACTTTTGAGTTTGTCCTGCACTCGCAATATTAATACTACCAGCTCCATAACGTTTGTTAATGTTATCAAAGCATTCCATCAGTGCAGGATTGTTATTATCAATATCAAATAAATCACCTTGCTGAAATGTATTACTGGTTAACTCAATAGCGCCCACGCCACAACGATAAAAATTAACCCCCGATTGATATATTTGCGGTAAAACTAGCGAAACTGCTTGTGCGAGTTGACTGGTGTTATCGGTAGGAATAGCAAAAGGATAAACGACGGCTTGTTTATAGTAATCATTATCGTGTGGTGAACTTGCTGCAAACACCATTAATTTTTTTACTTGTGATGACTGCTGACGCAGTTTTTTAGCAACAATACCAGCATGGCTTGCTAATGCGGTATTAAGCACGCTGTAAGTACTGATCCGTTGGCCAAAACTACGGGTTGAGAATATTTCTTTTTTAGGCTCCTTAACATCACCCCAAGATAAACAGCTAATACCATTTAACTCATTTACGGTGCGTTCGGTTACCACACTAAATTGCTGACGAATATCTTTAGGGTTTTGTTTCGCTAAATCTAATGCGGTATGAATATTTTGTAGGGCGAGCCTTTTCGTTATTCGGTTACCTATACCCCATACGTCAGCTGTATTCATGCGTTGTAATACTGCTGATGCACTGCTTTTTGTGTCAATTACAGCCACGCCATCGAAGCCTGACAATTTTTTAGCAGCATGGTTTGCTGCTTTGGCCAATGTTGCGGTTGTGCCAAAGCCAACGCCAACAGGCAAGCGAGTTTCTTTCCATATCGCTTTTCTTATTTGGTGACCATAGTCATACCAATGAGTAATGGTTTTATGGAAGTTATTAAAATATAAAAAAGATTCATCAATGCTATAAATATGTTGGTTATCACAAAATCGACTTATCACTGTCATCATGCGCTCTGACAAGTCGGCATATAGTTCGTAATTTGAGGAACGAATAACAACGCCATGTTTGTGTAATAAGTCTTTAATTTGGAAATAAGGTGTAAATTTAGGAATACCAAGGCGCTTGGCAATCGGACAAGCAGCGCAAATACAGCCGTCATTATTGGTTAAAACTACAACGGGTCTATTGCGAATGCTAGGATCGAATACCTTTTCAGCCGAAGCATAAAACGAGGTAGCATCAACTAAGCCATACATGCTTTTAATTCTGGTGCTTGGTGATGTAGTCGAATTGAACGGGTAACAACCCCCTCTAATTGAAAATCATCACCGGGTAAAATTACTACGGGTTGATGGTGTTTAGATGCTGACAGTAAACGGGCTTGCTGCTTATCAATTATTTTGCAAACAAAGCAGCCGTTATAATTAGCGACAATAACATCACCATTTCGTGCAGTAAGCGCTCTATCAACAATTAATAAATCACCATCAAATATCCCCACACCCTGCATTGAAATACCTGAAGCTTGACCAATAAAAGTAGCATTAGGATGGCGGATCAGTAGCTTATCTAGTGATAAACCTAGTTCTTTGTATTCAGCTGCAGGTGACTCAAAACCAGAAACACCTGCTTCTATATAGATTGGAATAACTTTCATAACACTCAAAAGGTACTGTATTTTTGTACAGTATCGTTGCAACTTTAATAAATAACAAGAAAATTTTTAGCTAATATTGCCGCTTTTTGTTTTATGAAAGGACGATACGATAGTAATCAATGAATTATCAGTAGGTAAGGGCTATTCAGTCAGTAGCCGCTTCTTTCTTTTTGAGTGAATAATGTCGACTGCCGGCGTTGAACTGCTAGTCTAATATGAGTTACTGATTTCAGTCAGTGCCAGTTTCTTGAGGAATGAATTTGTTTTGGGCAAATAAAAAAGCCTCAACATAAATGCTGAGGCTTTGTTATGAATGGTGCCGACTGCCGGAGTCGAACTGGCGACCTACTGATTACAAGTCAGTTGCTCTACCAACTGAGCTAAGTCGGCACACGAAAACGTGTGCGATAATTATATTCTATGAACTAACTATCTTGGCACCGAATCAACAGAGTTGATTCAATTATATTTTTGTACTTCATCAGTCTGTAGCTGCTGAAGATTAAACTAGTCAATAAAAAAGCCTCAACATAAATGCTGAGGCTTCGTTATGAATGGTGCCGACTGCCGGAGTCGAACTGGCGACCTACTGATTACAAGTCAGTTGCTCTACCAACTGAGCTAAGTCGGCACACGAAAACGTGTGCGATAATTATATTCTATTGAATTAATTATCTTGGCACCGAATCAACATCGGAATTTGTTGATTCTACATTTAACTTATTTAAAAGCTAAAAGTGTAAATGGTGCCTCGACCCGGAATCGAACCAGGGACACGAGGATTTTCAATCCTCTGCTCTACCGACTGAGCTATCGAGGCACGTTAACAATCATAATAATTGTCTTGTACATTGTCTTCTTGGCTGTGCCTTGAAGACGGGGCGTATTAAACTGTTTTTCGTTTAGCCCGTCAACCCTTTTTTTTAAATAAATGTTTGTTTGCCGGTTTTTTCATCTGATTGTGCTTTTATAAAACGATTTACCTTAAGTTTTTCTACTTTTATGATTATTTATTATTTTTATGGCTTATAAAAAATGCCAATGTTAATGATGATAAGTTTACAATTGGCAGTGTAAAAAATATTTTTATCGATAAAAAGCGGTAAAAAACGACGATTAATCATATCAACAGCCGTTGTAATAATGAAAACGACTGAGGCTGTTGTAAAAAACTTAGTTATTGACGTTGTTATTTCTGATGTAAAGCAAGCTGAGTTGTGTTGATTAACTCGGTACTAAGCTCAGTACTAAGTTCAGCACTAAGCTCAGTCATGGTCTTCACAGTAAATTCAGTAATAGGCTTAGCCATAAGTATTGAAACAAAAATACTGTCGAGCGCTGTTATTTTTTTTCTGGGGTGTAGCCTTCAATTTCAGGCTCTTTACCGTCAAATAAATAATCGATCATAGCGGCTTCTAAAAATGCACGATCATCAGGATTCATCATGTTCATTTTTTTTTCGTTAATTAACATGGTTTGTTTTTTTTGCCAGTGACCCCAAGCTTCTTTAGAAATGTTATCAAAAATACGTTTACCTACTTCGCCGGGGTAAAGTTGAAAGCCTAGACCTTCGGCTTCTTTTTGTAAGTTTTGACAAAAAACGATACGGCTCATAATAAATTCTCTTTTGTATAAAGGTTTGTATAGATGATGAAATTAAACAGGTAATTGCTCTAGCTGTTTAATTAATTTCTGCGTTGATGCGGCTAGGCCCACCGACGCTGTTGTGGCTAAATTATACCACTGCAATGTGCTATTTTCGCTAATTTCTTTTGCCGGTAATACCTCACAGTCAACCACTATCGCTTCTATATCAAGATGAAAGTGGCTAAAGGTATGGCGAAACTTATCTAAAGCAAAGGTAGCTGTTTGTTTAAGATTTAATTGGCTTAATAGGCTAGCTAGCTCGTCGGTGTCTGATATCTCTAAAAAGCACCATAAGCCGCCCCAAATACCCGCAGGAGGGCGTTTTTCCATTAGCACTTGCTGGTTAACACGGGGGATTACCATAATGGTGCTTTTTTCTGGAATAGTTTTTTTGGGCTTCTTTTGTGGATAGCTTGCTTGTTCGTCGCTAGCAAAGGCTAAACAGCTTGTCTTGAGAGGGCAAACTTCACATTTAGGTTTAGAGCGAGTGCAAACCATAGCGCCTAAGTCCATCATCGCTTGGTTAAACTGAGCTACACCAACTTTAGGTGTTAAGGTGTCAGTAATTGGCCATAAAGTTTTTTCGTAAATGGCTTGGCCTGTATGGCCTTGTACTTTATAGCAACGCGCTAAAACTCTCTTAACATTGCCGTCTAGAATGGCGTGATGCTTATTTAGTGCCAAACTTAATATGGCACCTGCGGTTGAGCGGCCTATACCCGGAAGTGCGATAACTTCATCAATATCTTCAGGAAACTTGCCTTGGTAGTTATCTCTAATTATTTTTGCAGTTTTATGTAAGTTTCGTGCCCGAGCGTAATAGCCCAAGCCGGTCCAGTGATGAAGTACTGTATCTTCATCAGCATCGGCTAAAGCGGTAATGTTGGGAAAACTGGTCATAAACCGTAAATAATAGGGGATCACCGTTGCTACCTGTGTTTGCTGTAGCATAATTTCTGAAATCCAGACACGGTAAGGTGTTTTATCTTGCTGCCATGGCAAGTGTTTTCTGCCTTGCAACTGAAACCATGATAAGACTTGGTCGCTGAATGCTTGGGCAGATTTGGCTGATATAGTAGTTTTATTTGTCATAACGGCGACAGTGTAGCGAATAAAGCTTAGATTTTCATTGCAAAAATTTCTATTGCCACTATGCTCTCGCACAGAGTAATCAGTCAGTGTTTGGTTTAAACCAAGCCGCAAGGAATTAAATATGAAAGTAGATGCAAAAAATCGTAGTAACCGTTTACGTAAAAAATTACGTGTTGATGAATATCAAGAATTAGGTTTCGATATTGCTTGGAAGCTTGAAGATGGCGCTGATAATGAAACGGTTGATGCCTTTCTATCAAAATTTTTTGATGAAGCGATTGATCCAAATGGTTTAGGCTTCGGTGGCGAAGGTGATACGTTATGGCACGGTTTAGTGTGTACACAAAAACTGGGTAAGTGTACTGAAGAGCATCGCCAATTAGTTGAGAAGTGGTTAACTGATAATGGCGCAAGTTCAGTTACTGTCAGCCCGTTGTATGATGTTTGGTGGGCAGAATAGTTATTTAGCCGCGGTTAAATAGGACTCAAGCTAGTGGCTTACTAGCTTGAATTTTTAACCTACGCTGCATTTAGCACTTATTATTTAGCGCTGAATTATCTACACTTTAATTTTCTACAATCTAATTCCCTATACCTCAACTACGCTTTATTTATTCTGTTTTGAATTGCGATACTAAACTTTGCAGCTGATGTTTTTGTATGTCTAGCTCATTCATCACCAATGCGGTGCTTTCAGATAGCGCTGATATTTCTGTCGCCATATCAGCAATTTTAGTGACATTTTGATTAAGTTCATTGATCACACTCGATTGCTCTTGAGTTGCGCCTGCAACTTGTACATTCATCGACGTGATTTCTTTTATTTCCGATACAACCTCACCTAACACCAGTTTTGCATCATTGGTTTTACTTAAGCCCTCGGTTGCCAGTTTGGTGTTTTCTTTCATGGCGGTAACCGTTTCATTTGCTTGTGCTTGTAAACGTTGAATAACTTCATTAATTTCTTGAGTCGAGTTCTGTGTTCGGCCTGCCAATGTACGTACTTCGTCAGCCACAACAGCGAAACCTCGGCCTTGTTCGCCAGCTCGCGCAGCTTCAATAGCAGCGTTGAGTGCAAGTAAGTTAGTTTGCTCTGAAATACTGCTGATGGTTTCTATTACTGAGCTTATGGTTTGTGTTTGTTGCGCTAACTCTGTAATTTTATCTTGGGTAGTTCGGTTACTTTCTTGTAATTTCAGCATCACTTCGCTAGATTCATCAACTCTTTGATTAGAAACGCTAATTTGTTGCTCAGATGTTTCTGTTTTACTCGCGGTATTACCGGCAAGTTCGCTAACTTCTTGAATACTATGGCTCATTTCGTTAGTTGCAGTTGCCACAGAGTCTGACTCAATTTGTTGGCTTGCCACTAAACTATTAACGGTTAACGCCATTGTTCTTAGTTGTTCAAAAGATGTGGTCATTACTTCTTCTGCTTGCTTAATTTCTATCATGATATCTTGCACTTTACTAAGAATAGCATTGAAGCCTTTAGCCAGTAGCCCAAGCTCATTGGATTTACTGTCATCTAATCGTTGGGTTAAATCACCACCTTTTCCAGCCATATCAAGTAATCTATCGCCGATTTGCACTATCGGCTTAGTGATACGGTTTGCCATGAGTACCATAAGAAAAATAAAGCCGATCACAATGACTAAATTCAGCAGAGCTGTTTTGCTTAGTGCGGCATAAATTTTTGATAATGGCTCCGCTTTTGGCAGCATGGCGATCACTTTCCAATTGAGTTCAGGCATACCAACACTGGCAACATAGTAGTCGTCATTGTTATAACGTACGGTATCAAACACATAGTTAGCGTCATCAGTAAGTAATTTGCTCGCGGCGCTATCAAAGCCATCGAATTGCTGTAGTTTGGTACTTGGTAAGTTGTTTAATTCTGGATGTATAATGACGTTACCTTGATAGTCGCTGACAAATACATAACCGTTTTCTCCGACTTTATTAGCTAAAATATTTGCACTCACTTCATCAACTTCATAGCCGATGCCCGCAATGGCTAGATCTTTGCCTTGGTGTTGTACTTTGTAGTTAATAAAGGTAGTTAATTTTCCTGTATTTTCTTCGAAATCAAAAACAATTTGGAATGGCTTTTCTTGCTGTAGAAACTGATAAAACCATGGATCATTTTGTCGGGTGATTTTTTTTAAAATACCGCTCTGATTAAAATAATTATTTGAGATATTTGAGACCCAAAAAACCGTTACCGCATCATTTTGCTGTTGCATGTGTTGTAAAAAATTGACTACTTGCTGCTGTTCGCTTGCAGGTTCGTCAGCCATTGCCCAGTCAATTAAATATTTATTTTGTGTCATTGACCGAGCTAACTCTAGTGGCGTACCGAGTTGTGCTCTGATACGTGCTTCAACTTTGGCTAACTGGTTAGGTAATATGTCCTGTTCTATGTTCGTTTCAAAAACGGTGGCAAAAATACTATTGTTAAGCGCTATGCTGACAACAGATAGTGTTATAAGGGAAGCGGAAATTACCGCTATAAGTGCTTTTCTTATTGAAATGCTATTTAGCCAATTGATCACAAGTGTCTCATTTTAAACTGATATATCTATTATAGTTGTAGACTAGAAAGTCAGAATAGACAATCTTCAAGCTACAACTTCTTTGTGTTTGAATTTATTTGTTTAAACGTGGATAATATGCGCCCTGATTTTTCTTTAAGAACGACTATGACTGAAAGAACCCATAAAACTATTGAGCAAGCAGAACAAGAAGGTAAGTACATTAGAAAAGTACGCAGCTTTGTTAAGCGAGAAGGTCGTCTGACTAATGGCCAAGCAAAAGCTTTAGAGCAGTTTTGGGATACTATGGGGCTGAACCATGAAGATGGTTTGCTTGATCTTAGTACTTTGTTTGGCAACGACAACCCAGTGGTATTAGAAATTGGTTTTGGCATGGGTAAGTCATTAGTTGAAATGGCTAAAAATGCGCCTGAATTGAATTTTATTGGTGTTGAAGTTCATCGTCCAGGCGTAGGCGCTTGTATCGCTTTAGCGCAGGAAGAAGGCGTTAACAATCTTAAAGTATATGAACATGATGCTATTGAGGTTTTAGCTGATTGTATTCCCGCTGAGTCACTAACAACTGTGCAATTGTTTTTTCCTGATCCATGGCATAAAAAGAAGCACCACAAACGTCGCATTGTACAAGCAAGCTTTGTTGAAGCTATACGCCAAAAACTTAAAATTGGTGGCGTTTTTCATATGGCGACTGACTGGGAAAACTATGCTGAATGCATGCTAGAAGATATGAAATCTTCACCGGGCTATAAAAACTTATCATCAAATGATGATTATGTGCCGCGCCCTGATTCTCGCCCGTTAACTAAATTTGAAAACCGTGGTCAGAACTTAGGTCATGGTGTTTGGGATTTACAATTTAGTCGTATTAGCTAATGCTAACTGAAATTTATTCAGGTGGTATAACTTACCACCTTGATTAATTTATATTTTTATTCTGATAACTTTGTGGCAGGTTATCGGTGTAACTTGTCTCGTTCAATATGAAACAAGTGCTGCGTATTGCGCAAATTACCTGTCTCTTTCAGCCACTGTTCATCAATAATCTCTCGCTTTAATGCCGCTTGTAGAATTCGGCCTGCAGATGCGCTCCAATAATGTATTGTCGCTTCTTGGTGTGCAGGGCTATTCGGTAATTTTTCGTCGCGAGTTTCAGCCATTTCTACCACGATACTTTCGATAACTTTAGGTTTCAGCTCTCGAAAAATTTGCCGCTTAAATTGGGTGAAACGTTTGGCGCGTATAAACTGCCATATCAACCAAATTAAGAATAAAACTGCGATTACAACGATGATTTCCAAAACAATAATACCCAAGTAGAGTCAAAAAATACCGCGCCATGATAACAGTATTTTTTGCACACAGTTAAGGTTTTTAGTGGCCATTAATTCACGTTAGATGTTTAAAAATAAAACTGCAAACTATGGCCAACTCAGTGCTTGATGTGGGTTACATGACTTTTCGTTTATACAAGTGTTGAATGAGCGAACATCAACCTTGTGCTGCTAACTTGTTCTAAATTATGAGTGACTATGGTTTAAACTGCGCTCCTTCGTGCATTAATAATTTTGCTTTTAAAGCTAGGCCCCCAGCATAACCTGTTAATTTGCCATTACTACCAATAACACGGTGACAGGGGACGATAAGCGCAATTGGATTAGCACCGTTTGCTGTACCAACTGCGCGCACCGCTTTTTCATTATTAATACTTTTAGCAATCCAGCCGTAGCTTTTGGTTTCACCGCAGGGAATTTCGGTTAATGCTTGCCAAACTTTTTTTTGAAAAGCAGTTCCTGTTGGTGCTAAAGGGATATCGAAGTGCTTGCGAGTGCCGCTAAAGTATTCGGATAACTGTTCGATGACCTCAGTGAACTTACTGTTATCTTGGCTCAATCCAGCAAAGGAAATAGGAGACTTGCCGGTTTGAAATGCTAAGGCGCTTAAACCATGGTCATTGGCTGTTAAAGCTATTTCACCTAATGGTGACTGGTACGTAGAATAATACATTTAAAGTTTCCTGATCATTAGCCTAAACGGGCGTTGAATAGTTTAGGTTTTAGCTGCTAGAGATTGCCATAAATATATAGCTGCGTATGCACGCCAAGGTCGCCAGCTTTCCGCTAAGGTTAATATATCTTTGTTTTTAGGTTTAATTTCATCGTATGTTAAGGCTTTAATGATGCCTAAATCGGCACTTGGAAAAGCGTCGGGATCACTTAAGCCACGCATGCCAATATAATTGACTGTCCAAGGGCCAATACCTTTAAGTTTTGTTAAGGCTATTTCAAGCTCTTCAATAGTTAAGCCCTTTGTGAATATGCTTTGCTGAGCCTGAAAATAGCTAACCCAAGTTTGTAAAGTGGCGATACGAGAGCGAGTTAATCCAATATCTTGGTAATTAACATCGAGTAATGCATTAATACTTGGGAAATATTTGCGCGGCTTGCCTTTACCCGCAGACTCACTATCAGCAACATTATCTCCATATTTTTCCGCAATGCGTTGGGCCAGAGTTGTTGCACCTTTTACTGATATTTGTTGGCCTAAGATAGCTCGAATAGAAAATTCAAAAATATCCCAACAGCCAGGTAGGCGTAACCCCGGAACTTGTTCAATAACTGCCGCTAGTTTAGGGTGCTTTGCTAAATGTTGATGGATAATTTGCATGTCAGCATCTAAATCGAACATACGGCGAACACGCACAATAACTTGGTGTAAATAGCTGTAGTCGGTTAGCTTAACGGTTAAGTTTAAGGCATTTTTACTTTCGTGTTGACTAACCTTTAACCAACCGCGACAGTCGTCAAGCTCTATGGTGCGAAAGTAATACTCAGCACTAATTTCTTCAATATTACTCATTTTTCTTGACTGAAAAAAGCTCAGCATAAGTGGCCAATCAAAAGGTGCTTTATAGGGTAATAATATTATGACTTGGTTATCAGTGTTTGTGATGTTTTTACCTCTGATTTCGCTAGGTGTTACCTTGTAAGTTTGCAGAATAACTTCATTAAAACGTCGTATGCTATTAAAACCAGAAGCAAAAGCAATATTTGTCATGCTTAATGATGTTGTTATAAGTAGTTTGTGGGCAAGTAATAAACGTTGTTGATGAAAAAACTCACTTGGTGACAGGCCATAATACTGGGTGAAAATACGATGAATTTGTCTTTCGCTAATATCAAGTTGTTGAGCGCATTTTTGTAAACTGTAACTGTTTTCATAATAAGCTTGGCTGATTTGTTTTATTTTTCTTGGTAGCGGTAAGCTTGGCGCAAGTTGAGGAAAACAACGTTTACAGGGGCGAAAGCCTGATTTCTGTGCTAGTTCGGCGCTCTCATAGTAAGTGACATTTTCAGGCTTTGGTGCTCTAGCGGGGCAAATAGGGCGGCAAAAAATACCTGTGGTTAAAACCGCAGTAAAAAACTTACCGTCAAAACGAGCATCGCGGCTTAAGCGTGCTTTTTCACAAACTTCAATATTTAACATGTTTTATTTTTAGCCATAGTGATACTTTACTCGTCTGAATAGTTTTTTTGATGATACGCTAGGCAATGTAAATGGCTAGCGATAATCGGACAAGACCTAAAATATAATGATGAAAGCAAGTGCTTTGGAAGAGCTCCTACTTCGAAAACCGACTATTTATTAAAAATAGATCGGTTTAATTTTAGAGATAAACTTAATTGTAATAAGCTCGCTTACTCGGAAAAATAGTTTGGCTGCTCTCTTTCGCTTATACATTACCCTATAGAAAACCTTTAAGTTCAGTATGTTATTCCAAGTTAATAAAATAATTTTGTTACTCAGATAAGATTACAGGTAACATTAGTTGATTAATCGTTTTGTAATTTGACTTTATTACCCACTATTATTTAAATAGTGTTACGATTTAAGGATATATAGCTATGCTGTGGTTAATTTTCGGGCTGTAGTGGTGGTTTTTTCAGGTGCTAAATACATTGTACTTAGATAATTTTTATAGGTTTTATCAGTGATAAAAAACATTGCGTGGATGAAGTAATGGACAACAAGGGTGCTTTTAATAGTAAATTAAGTCGACGAGTCTTTATTTATATTCTTCTGTGTAGCGCTTTATTATCTGTGTGCTCAACAATGATTCAACTCTATGCAGATTTTCAAAGTGGCGTATCCGAACTTGATGAGCGATTTAACGATATTGAACTGAGCTTTAATCAATCAATATCGACCAGTTTATGGGATTTTAATGAGCCTTTAGTTCGACAACAAATTGAAGGGATATTACGTTTAGCCGATATTCGTCATGTCAAAATAACCACAAGTTTTGGTAAAATTTATCAAGTGGGTGATATTACTGCTGAGGTGAAAAAAACAGAAAACTATCCAATTATTTTCGAAGGTAATAGCATTGGCAATATGGTGATATCTGCTGATTACCGAGATATCTATCAAGAGCTATGGCAAAGAGCCGGTTTTATTGTTATTTCAGAATTTATTAAGATTTTTATCGTCGCTTTTTGTACTTTCTTTATTGTTCACTGGCTTATCACTCGCCATCTATACCGTATCACTTTGTATTCGAAAGCGATGACAGGGGAAAACATAGATACCCCCTTAATACTCGAAAACCGTGGTGAAACAACCGATGAGCTTGATGAGCTCGTCTCCGCTATTAATGATATGCGCTTAACGCTCAAGGACGATATTATTCAGTTGGAAGATGCTGAAAATGCCTTAATTAATCTCAATGGCGATTTAGAGATAAAAGTTTATGAACGTACAGCTAAGTTAGCGGAAATAAACCAACACTTACAACAATCATTAAATGAATTAACCTTAGCGAAAGATCAACTCGTACAGTCAGAAAAAATGGCCTCTCTTGGGCAATTAGTTGCCGGTGTTGCCCATGAAGTAAATACACCTTTAGGTATTTGCGTTACGTCAGTAAGCGCTTTAAAGGAAAAAATTTCAGAATTAAATCATGCGCTTATTGATGAAACGTTGAGCCGAAAACAATTGAGCTCAATTTTAAAACTGTTTGTTGAATATGAGCAAATTATTGAGCGTAGTTTAAATAAAGCCGTTGATTTAATTCGAGGCTTTAAATCTGTCGCCGTCGAGCATCACACCGATCCTAAGATAAATATAAATTTAGCCCAACATGTCAATGATGTGGTAAATACGGTAAAAACCTTATTTAAACAAAAAAACTATACGATTAAGATCGAAATTGATAAAGCATTAAATGTGTTTACCTTTCCAAGTGCATGGAATCAAATATTGACTAACTTTCTGACTAATTCACATATTCATGGTTTTGAAAATTGTATGAAAGGTGAAATATCCATTGAATTTCAAGCGAGTGAAGATAGCCTAGTGCTGATATACCAAGATAATGGCAAGGGTTTAGATGAAAAAATAAAAGATAAAATATTTGATCCATTTGTGACGACTAAGCGCGGTTTTGGTGGCTCAGGTTTAGGCATGAATATTGTTTATAACTTAGTGAACACTAAGCTTGGCGGTAGCATTAAAATAGCTGACAGTGAACACGGCTGCTGCTTTGTTGTTAAAGTACCTTTACAAACCGAGCAAGGCAGTCATACAAAACCGCTTGATCCTGATTTACCTTTAATTGATTAATAGTGGCTTTTTTTTGTGTTTAACCTGCAGTTATTTATAATAGCTGCAATATTTTCAGGAAGCCCAGTATGAGCATAATATATAAAACTAGAACACAATTAGTTGTAGAAACACTAAGAGAAAAGATCTTAAGTGGTGAAATTCAAGCGGGGCAACCTTTAAGACAAGCAGCGCTAGCGACTGAGCTAAATGTTAGTCGAATTCCTGTTCGAGAAGCGTTACTACAGCTTGAAGGGGAAGGTTTAGTGGTTTTTGAACCACATAAAGGCGCAACGGCAACTGAGCTCAATGCTGACCAAGTTGATGAATTGTTTGAGCTGCGTGCAATGTTAGAAGCAGATTTATTAGCAAACTCATTGCCGAACCTTAGTGATGAAACCTTGGAAGAAGCAACGCAATTATTGAAAAGGCTTGATAAAGCGCTTGGTAAAGAAAATGCAGCTAACACTTGGAGCGAACTTAATTCAAATTATCACAATTGTTTATATTCGGGAGCTGATCGTCCGCAAACTCAGCTTTTAGTTGATACACTCAATAAGAATGCAGATCGTTATATTCGGATGCATTTATTGTGGGCTGGGGGGATATCTAAAGCAGAATCAGAACACAATGAAATTTTAGCCTTATGTAAAGCACGCAATGTTGAAAAAGCCGTGGCCTTATTAAAACAGCATATTTTAGGTTCTCGTGATGAAATCAAAGCATTTTTGAATGAGCGTGAATCGATTATTAGTGGATGATTGTCACTGGGTGAGTTTTATTAGATCACCTAGCTAGATGTAGCCAATGTTATGCTCTGTAGGTAAATTTTTGTTTTAATTAATGACTTGTTATCTGCTTGAAAATCTTGTTGTAATTTTGAGCATATATTGACTTTTTAGTAACATATCTATAGTATTCCCGCGCCTTCAAGTCCCGAAAGATAACAATTTCTGTTTAGATTACCTGTCATTAGGTAATTTCGGGTCTATACCTAAAGTATTTAAGTACAAGCCAAGTTAATAAAATTTGTGCTTGTATTTTTGATGTTCTAATCAAAGTTGAGAAAATAATGTTTGAATTACACGCCAGTAAAGTGGCAAATTTAAAAAATGATGTCTTATCGGGCTTAACGGTTGCCTTAGCATTAGTACCAGAAGCTGTTGCTTTTGCTTTTGTTGCCGGCGTTGAACCGCTTGTTGGTTTATATGCTGCTTTTATGGTGGGGCTAATTACCTCTATTTTTGGTGGTCGTCCAGGTATGATTTCTGGCGCTACGGGGGCTATGGCGGTTGTTATGGTGAGCTTGGTAGCAATTCACGGTGTTGAGTACCTATTTGCCACTGTAGTGCTAACCGGTTTACTGCAAATACTCGCTGGTATATTTAAGCTAGGCAAGTTTATTCGCTTAGTGCCTCATCCGGTTATGCTTGGTTTTGTTAATGGTTTAGCGATTGTTATTTTTCTGGCTCAATTAGGGCAGTTTAAAGTCACCGATGAAAATGGTGTTTTAGCTTGGATGCAGGGCAGTCAAATGCTAACTATGGTTGGACTTATCGTGTTGACCATGGCAATTATCCATTTCTTACCAAAATTAACTAAAGCTGTGCCGTCATCACTTGTGGCGATAGTTGTAGTAACTCTTTTAGTGCAGAGTCTTGATTTGGATGCACGTACTGTAGTCGATTTTGTACGTGATATGACGAATGACCCTATGGCTTCTATAGCGGGTGGCTTGCCACAATTTAATATTCCTAATGTGCCATTTAATTTAGAAACACTACAGGTGATCTTACCCTTCGCACTTATTTTAGCTGCTATTGGTCTAATTGAGTCGCTGTTAACATTGACACTAATTGATGAACTTACCGGTACTCGTGGACAAGGCAATAAAGAATGTGTTGCTCAAGGTGCTGCGAATACAGTGACTGGCTTTTTTGGTGGTATGGGGGGGTGTGCGATGATCGGTCAATCAATGATCAATGTTAACTCTGGCGGTCGCGGTCGTATGTCAGGTGTTACAGCAGCACTTGCCCTACTAGGCTTCATTTTATTTGCTTCAAGCTTAATTGAGCAAATTCCTTTAGCTGCACTGGTTGGGGTGATGTTTATTGTAGTTATTGGCACCTTCGAGTGGTCGAGCATTCGTATTTTAGGTAAAGTGCCTAAGGCTGATGCCTTTGTTATTATCTTGGTTTCAGCGGTTACTGTGGCCACTGATTTAGCTATCGCCGTTGTAGTTGGTGTTATTGTTTCTGCGCTTGTTTTTGCATGGGAGCATGCAAAACACGTTATTGTTCATCGCTCAATTGATGGCAAAGGCTCAACGGTTTATGACGTGAGTGGACCATTGTTTTTTGGTTCGGTATCGAGCTTTTTAGAGCAATTTGATATGGAAAATGATAGCGATGATGTGATTGTAGAGTTTAAAAACTCTCGCGTAGCTGACCATTCAGCTATTGAGGCTATTGATACGTTAGCCGAGCGTTATATTAGTCGTGGCAAAAAAATGCACTTAAGACATTTAAGTAAAGAGTGTACACAGCTGTTAACTAAAGCAGGTAGCTTAGTGGAAATCAATGTGATTGAAGATCCTGAGTACCATATTGCGACAGACAAACTCGGTTAACTAGGCGACAAGATACGATAAGCTATACTTATCGTATCTGCCTAATAACGTAATTGAATTTAAGTACAAATAGATGCAATTAGAATTTTTTGATGTTCCAAGCCCTTGTATTGGTATTTGTCAGTCTGATGACAAAGGCCAGTGCTTAGGTTGTTTTCGTACCCGAGAGGAGCGCTTAAACTGGACATCATCAGATTCTGATCAGCGTCAAAAAGTTATTAAGCGTTGTCAGCAACGTAAAAAGCGTAAAAATCAACCTGTAAAAGTTAAACTAGCTGAAGTGGTTGTTGAAAATAAACAAGCTTCTTTACTTGATACGCCGAGTAAGCCACGAATTGATAACAGCAACGATTTTGACTTTAACGATTTTGAATTATAGCTAACGATTTAGCCCATTTATCGCAGATAGTTGACAGTTCAACGCAATTGCATTACTCGCCTTTATCTCTGGCTTGTTGTCAGAGACATTTCATAATACTGTTGTATTAATCATTATAAATTACGTCAGTAGTTCACGTTAATAATAAACTCATACAAGCAATTGCCAAATAACATAATGTTTTTTGCAAGGTATGCAGTAATACAGGAAAAATCTTATGCAAAAATTTCTCCCATCGCTAGTGATGGCAGCGCTTTCTGTTGCCTTAACCGGTTGTTTGCAAAGCGAACAGCAAGATGAAAAAGTGGTGATAAATAAAAATCCATACCCAAGCACTTATCAAGTACTACCCCAACAAACAACACTAATTAAAAATGCTACCGTACTGACAGGTACGGGAACACGCATGGATAATGCTGATGTTTTGATGGTAGACGGCAAAATCAGTAAAATTGGTAAAAACTTAAGTGCAGATGGGGCGGCTGAAATTGATGCAAATGGTAAATGGATAACACCGGGCATTATTGATGTTCATTCACATTTAGGGGTTTATCCAAGCCCGTCTGTTGAATCACATTCTGATGGCAATGAAATGACTTCGCCTAACACTTCTGAAGTGTGGGCTGAGCATAGTGTTTGGCCACAAGATCCTGGTTTTGAAGCGGCACGTGCTGGTGGTATCACGACTTTACAAATCCTTCCTGGTTCAGCCAATTTATTCGGTGGTCGTGGTGTTACATTACGCAATGTACCTAGTCCTACCATGCAAGGTATGAAGTTCCCGGATGCACCTTACGGCTTAAAAATGGCTTGTGGTGAAAACCCTAAACGTGTTTACGGTAGTCGAAAGGTATTACCATCAACACGTATGGGAAACATGGCCGGTTATAGAATGGCGTGGGCAGAAGCCACTGAATATAAACGTGCTTGGGAAAAATATGATAGTGATTATGCTGCTGGGAAAAATCCAACAGCACCTGTGCGTGATATAGAGCTAGACACCTTAAAAGGTGTGTTAGATGGTGATATTTTAATTCATAACCATTGTTATAAAGCTGAAGAAATGGCGATGATGATCGATTTGGGGAAAGAGTTTAATTATAACTCAGGTACTTTTCATCATGCGATAGAAGCCTACAAAATTGCTGACAGTTTAGCAGAAAACGGCAATTGTGCTGCTATGTGGCCAGATTGGTGGGGCTTTAAAATGGAAGCTTATGATATGGTGCATGAAAATGTAGCGATTGTCGATGCAGTAAAGAACTCATGTGCAATAGTACACTCAGATTCAGCTAATACTATTCAACGTTTGAATCAAGAGGCTGGTAAGGTTATGTACCGTGCTAATGAAAATGGTTTCGATATAGCCCCTGAGTTAGCGATTACATGGATCACCGCTAATGCTGCTAAGTCACTCGGTTTAGCGGATAAAACGGGTAGCCTAGAATCTGGCAAAAATGCTGATGTGGTGATTTGGAACCAAAACCCGTTTAGTGTTTATGCACAAGCTGAGCAAGTATTTGTTGATGGTGCGAAAGTTTTTGACCGTTTTGACGAAAAATACCAAGCAAAAAGTGATTTCCTGTTAGGTCAGAAATAAGGTGAAAAAAATGACGAATTTTAAACTATTTAAAACCTCGCTGATCGCGTTAGCGTTAGCGAGTTCAACAGCAAGTTTCGCCGAAAGTTTTGCTATCACTAATGCAACAGTACATACCGTAACTGACCAAGGTGTACTTGAAAATGCTACCGTGGTTATTGAAAATGGCAAAGTGATTGCTATTAATCCTGAAAAAATTACTGCTGATAACACAATTGACGCCCAAGGACGAATTTTAACGCCTGGATTTATTGGTTCTATGAACCAACTGGGTTTAGTTGAAGTTGGTGCGGTTTCTCGTAGTCGTGACGCTGCGGATAAAAAGGCTGATATTACCTTTGATGCAAGTTTAGCGTTTAATCCTCGCTCGACTGTTATTCCTTATAGTCGTAAGGGCGGTATTACCAGTAATGTTGTTGCACCTCGTGGCGGCGATGATATGTTTAAGGGCCAAACATTTGTTGCTGACCTCTCTGGAGAATTTAACAGTGTTCGTGTCAGTAACAATAATGTGGTGATTGACTTAGGTGCAAAAAGTAAAGGCTCTCGAGCGTTATCACTACAACACTTGCATCAGCAACTTGAAGATGCAACAAAAGCGCTAGCTAAAGCTAAAAAGAAAAACACCAAGGATAAAAAAGAAGCGAAAGAGCCGAGCCGAAAAGCGCAAGTGATTAACGCTTTACTTAATGGTGACAAAGCGTTGGTTGCCTATGCTGACCGTGCAACAGATTTGTTAGCATTACTTAAACTTAAAGAAACCTTTTCATTAGATCTTGTCTTAGTAGGTGCTGCGGATGCGGTTTTAGTTGCAGATAAAATAGCTGCAGCAAAAGTGCCGGTTGTGATGGCGGCATTAGATAACTTACCGGGCAGTTTCGACTCGTTACATGCATCATTGGAGAATGCCGGCAAATTAACTCAGGCGGGTGTTAAGGTTGCTTTAACCGTTGATGGTGATACCCACAATCTTTATCAATTGCGCTTTCATGCTGGTAATGCCATAGCGAATGGTTTAACACGTAGCGCAGCCTTAGCATCGGTAACTGCTAATGTTGCTGACGCATTTAATCTTGATAGTGGAAAAATAGCGATTGGCAAGACAGCCGATTTGGTGTTGTGGAGTGCGGATCCTTTTGAACTTAGCTCTAAGGTAAGTAAAATTTGGATTTCAGGTAAAGAGTACTCAACCGAAAGTCGCCAAGATGCTTTACGAGATCGCTATACATCAAAAAGTGATATGCCGAAAGCTTACGTTAAATAACCTAAGTCGCATGGGCGAATAACACTTTGAAGCCACGTACTTACGTGGCTTTTTTTTACGTGTTTAGCGCATTGTTTTATCCTAACACTATGCCTTAACTCGGTTATGTCCGCACTCTGTTATGTCCACATTAGGTGATATCCGCATAAGGTTTTGTTTTTATTTTATTATTGCTTCACTGAGTCTGGTATGTATAGTACTGAATTTTCACCGCAGTTATTTTCAGTTCAAACACGCTAGTTTAGCGTTATCTGTAAGTTATGATGAATACTTTAGTGCTATCATCCAGCACTTTAATTACCTAAAATAACTCATATTGCTTGGTACTTAAGCCATCGCAACAAGGTAACTGCGAGATAGAATGATATGACAGAAAAGCTTCCATTAGGCGTAATTTTAGAGAACGAGTTTGGTCGAGTTGAATGCTATGAACTTAGTGATGACTTGCAAGGTTTACGCTTTTTTCATCAACAAGGTCAAGGTTCGCTAAGTCTATATGGTGGGCAAGTACTTACTTGGCAGCCAAAGCATGAGCAACCAGTGTTTTGGCTGAGTGATGATAGTCAATACAGTGAAGGTAAAGCTATTCGTGGTGGCATACCGCTTTGCTGGCCATGGTTTGGCGGTGAAGTAAAGTTAGTCAATGGCGATATCAGCAAAGTGGCAAATCATGGCTTCGCTCGACAAAGTCAATGGCAGCTCAGTGATGTTAAGTTAACACCTGCAAGTGTTGAAATTGTTTTATCTTTGTCGGGTGATAACCATTCACCTTATTGGCCGGCAGCATTTGAACTTAATCAATCATTGGTGTTTGGACAATCATTTCATCAACATTTAACGATGAAAAACCTATCAGCTCACGCGGTGAATTATACCGGCGCTCTGCACAGTTACCTTTGTGTCAGCAACCCCAAATATATTGAAATCCCAGCGTTAAATGATACTCGTTTTGATGATAAATTGAGTGGTGCTAATGAACAGCAATCGTTATTAAGCCATTGCACAGGACCGATTGACCGGATATATCACAGTAGCGATCGTATGATGGTTGTTGACCATAACTGGCAGCGAGAAATTGAAATAACAAGCCAAGGCTGTCAGCAATGGGTACTATGGAATCCGGGAAAAGAAGCACAAAAAATGCATGATGTACACGGCGAAGGTGAAAATGAATTTGTTTGTTTAGAAGCTGCGAATACAGATTGGCAAACTATTGCAAGTCATGGCAGTGTTAGTATGAGTCAAACCATTAAATTATATACTCAATAATAATTGGTACTTAATGACATTACCGCTAAAGTTAACTTTAACGGTAATGTCGGTGTATGGCAGCTTAGTTAAAAATTACACTTTGATTTCTACCATTATTTTTAGCTTCGTATAAAGCTTTGTCAGCACCCTGTATATAATCTTCAATGGTTTTATTGTGTAGTGGCAATTGGCAAATACCAAAGCTGATGGTTGTGCTGAATGAGCCACTAGTAGTTGAAATAGGGAAAGAAATACGTGCAATGTTTTCTCGTATGCGTTCAACAATGGTATGTGCTTGTTCTGCCGTTGTCTCTGGCAATAGCATAACAAACTCTTCGCCGCCCCAGCGTCCAACAATATCTATTTTACGTAAAGCTTGTGACAGTTGCTGAGAAATAATACGTAGAACATCATCGCCAACTAAATGGCCGTAAGTATCATTTATACGTTTAAAGTTATCAATATCAGCTAAAACGACACAGAGGTTGGTATTGGTTTCGGCTAAATCATCAAAGCGCCAGTGAACATGACTTCGGTTAGGTAGTTGGGTCAGAAAATCTGTTTCTGAGTGCTTAATTAAACGTGATTTAAAATACTTAATACTGTTTAAAAGTATTAAGTAAAAAATAATAGCGATAAAGAAAAATAGTAAAAATCGACCAATAAATATTTTCCAATATTCATTTTGATCTGCTGCCGGTGGCGAAACAATAAACATACGCCAATTAAGCTCTTGAATTGGCATTTGAGATATAAGCAAACCTTCTTCGGTGGTATACATGACTTCTGAGCTTAAGTTAGCATCAGCTTGATTATTTTTGATCAGTGATTGGTACCAAGGTAAGTCATTTAGCCTAGTGATCAAGCCTTTGCGATGGAAGCTTTCTGATTTCATAATGTAATTTGATGATAAAGTAACAACATTATTTTCATCAATAAAAAAGAGTTCAAAGCCAAAGCGGTTATTATACTCTTGAAACTTACTGGCAAAATAATTTAGGTCTATACCTACGCCCGTAAAGCCAATAAATTCTTCTTGATGATTAAAAATTCTATTATCAAAATATAAATGTGGGTTTTGTGTGTTACCAATATCGCTAAATTGATTGCCGGGTAGGCCTTTTAGACGATGAAACCATTCAGTGTCTTCACTCTGTAGTGTTGATTCTTTAGCATTAGAGTCGAGCATAACGTTATGCTTCTCTAAAGCTATAAAAGCCACCATATTATATGATTCAGAAATTTTACGAAGGTAAGCTACTAGGTAGTCTTTTTCTATTGCTTCTTGGCTAGCATAGTCAATAATAAATTGATTGTGAGCCATATAATTTGCGACACCTAATGGGCGAAGTATTTCGCTGGTGATTAAGGAAAATAGCGGCGTTATTGCACTTTGTACTTGTTTGTTATGTGTATTTATTACATCTTTTAAGGTTAAATAAGAGGCGAGGATAATCGTGACAATAGTAACGAAAAATATAGCTGCAATGTAACGATCAAACTTATTACCAAACTTCATATAAGAAAAACAATATCAAATGTTAATGTTAAGTAATTTATAGCGTGCTTAGAAAATTTTATCTACGATTAGATGATTATATTTTTATATAATCTAGTTAGCACAATGTTTTTAATGTTGGGGTCTATCACTAATTTATGCGTAAATATTTGTTTAATAAGGCTTGTGTAAAACTTGTTTTTAAATAAAAACCGCGTGGTAATGTCATAAAGGGTTGGCCATGACGGTTAAATGCTTGAGTTTTTGCCTGGCTGTTAGCTGCTTTAGGACGTAACTGTAAAACTTGTCCATGGCGACCGTGAATATTTTCCACTTCACCAAGTACGATCATATCCGTTAGCTCTTGCCAGTCTAAAGCAAGTAAATGCTCTTCTTCTGGTGATGGCGACCAAATAAAAGCACTACCTACTATACGTTCAGCTACAGGGATATTGCGTTCAGACACCACGGGTATCCACAATACACGGGCTAATTTATTACGGATATGACTAGTTTGCCAGCTAGCACCAACTAAACCGGTAAGTGGTGCAACACAAACAAACGTGGTTTCTAAAGGTTTGCCTTGGTAGTTAATGGGTAATGATTTGAGCTCAATACCTAAATGCGGGAAGTCGGGCTCTGGGCGAGAGCCAGCACTTGCGCCAAGAACTTGCTCTAATAATAATCCTATCCAGCCTTTTTCTCGTTTGAGGTCTTTAGGCACGGCAATATTCATTGACGCTGCAATTTCGCCAAGGGTCATACCGGCAAGATTTTGTGCTCGTGCTAATAACTCAGCTTCGCTTTTCGGTATTGTGGTACTCAACGTTGACCCTTCAATCAATTTTATTTAGCTTATTATCAATCAGCAATAAGGTTTTGAGCAAGGCAATTATTTTTTGTTATTGGGAAACTCGACAATGTTAATAGCAAACAAGCGCATATTCGCAATATTTCTGTTAATAAGTATTTGCCCAAAACAGCAGAGTGTGGAAGAATCAAAGCATTATTTAATGCTGTCAGGAGTTCCTTTGATAGATGCCGAAGGCTATCGAGCCAATGTCGGCATAGTAATAATCAATGATAGGGGACAAGTATTTTGGGCAAGGCGTTTTGGTCAGCATTCTTGGCAATATCCACAAGGTGGCGTTGATGAGGGTGAATCCGCAGAACAAACTATGTATCGGGAATTAGACGAAGAAGTCGGTTTAAAACCTGAGCATGTTAAAATTGTGGCTACCACTAAGCATTGGTTAAGATATAAATTACCAAAAAGGTTAATTAGACACGAAAGCTTGCCGGTTTGTATTGGTCAAAAGCAGAAATGGTTTTTACTGAAATTGACGGCACCAGAGTCAGCAGTTGATTTGTTACATTCAAATCATCCTGAATTTGACGACTGGCGTTGGGTGTCTTACTGGTATCCAGTAAGACAGGTTGTGTCATTTAAACGTGAAGTTTATCGTAAGGTGATGAAGGAATTTGCTTTAGCAGCAATGCCAAGTTATCGCCAAGAACGTCGAAGACGACGTGCTTAACGATGGTACTTTAGATTATTATTATGTCTTGTAAAATAGCTCACTTCGGTGAGCTATTTAGTTTAAATTTATTGCCTAAACACCTATTTAAGTAATACCCTTATATCAATATTAGCGTTATGAACATGGATGACATAACCGATTCTAATACTATCAGCAGATCAGCTTAGTTTACTAGGGCTGTTGATCTTTTACTTTAGCCTTTGCTATAAGGTGATTTTTGAGTTAACAAAGCGAAATGAGCGTTATATTATGTCGTGATGCTCAGCTTTAGCTTCCTGTGCTATAAACTCAAAGATCAACAAATCCTAACAGCTTTACATAGCCTGCATTGTTAAATGTACAGTAAATAACTTAATTATAGGGATTATAATGCTTACGACTTTACGCCGAATTGTCTTAGAATTTAGCCAAGCATCTGAACTTGATCAAGCTTTAATGCACTTGGTTAGCCAGGTGAAAGAAGCGCTAGCTACCCAATGTTGTTCGGTATACTTAGCTGATCATCAAAAACAACACTTCTTGTTAATGGCATCTAATGGCTTAGCACAGGATGCTTTTGGCCGAACGAGTATTGGCTTTACTGAAGGGCTTATTGGTCTTGTTGGGCAACGAGAAGAGCCGATTAATATTGCTAATGCGCAACAACACCCTGACTTTATCCATGCCCCCGAGGTACAAGAAGATCACTTTCAGGCTTTTTTAGGCACACCAATTATTCATCAGCGTAAAGTGCTGGGAATACTCACCGTTCAACAAGAAAATGCACGGATTTTTACTGAAAATGAAGAAGCATTTTTGGTGACCTTATCTGCACAACTGGCAAATGCTTTAGTCAATGTCGAAGCACAAGGTTTACTTGAATATCATGGTAAACAAAGTATTGGTAAGTATCATAAGGGCATAGGTGGCGCTCCTGGCGTTGCTATAGGGCAGATGATTGTGGTGCATCCAAAAGCTGATTTGACGACGATTGCGCTTACTAAAGAAGGTGATATTACACAGCAGCGAGTTATTTTTGATAATGCGGTTATTCGAACTTTTGCTGAATTTTCACAAATGAGCGAAAAACTGAAAAAAATAATTTCAGATAGTAGCCTTGATATTTTCGATGTTTATAAGCAGCTTTTGGCCAGTGATAATTTTAAAATTGAAGTTATTGCTAAAATAAATCAAGGCTGGAATGCGGAAAGTGCATTAAAGTTGATTGTTGATAGTTATGTTGTAAAGTTTGAAGCCTTAGATGATGAATATCTCCGTGAGCGTGCCTACGATATCAAAGACTTAGGTAATCGTTTACTCAACAACATTCAAAACTTAGCGGACCACGATCAACACTTACCTGAAAAGTTTATTTTAGTTGCCGAAGATGTCAGTGCAGCAATGTTAGCAGAACATCAGCACCTGGGGTTATTAGGTATTGTTTCATTAACCGGCTCTAATAATTCACATACAGCCATTTTAGCGAAAGCATTGAACATTCCTGCGATTATGGGGGTTGAATATTTAGCTATTCGTCAGCTACATCAAAAACATGCTATTTTAGATGGTTATGCGTATCAACTTTATGTGACACCGGGTGAAGCGTTAATTACTGAATATCAGCATATATTAGCGGCAGAATATCAACTACAAGCACAAGTCAAAGAAGTTGAGCACTTACCGGCGCTAACAAAAGATGGTCATAGTATGAGCTTATTAGTTAATGCCGGCTTGTCATCGGGTTTCGAATATTCTCAAAATGTTGGGGCAGATGGTGTTGGATTGTATCGCACTGAAATTCCCTTTATGAATCGTAGCTGTTTTCCTTCTGAGTTAGAACAAACAGCATTATACCGACAGGTGCTAGCGTCTTTTTCGGGTAAACCGGTTACCATGCGCACCTTAGATGTAGGTGGAGATAAGTCGTTACCTTATTTTCCTATTATTGAAGCTAACCCTTTTCTCGGCTGGCGTGGAATTCGTATTACTTTAGATCACCCTGAGATATTTTTAGTACAAATTCGTGCAATGTTAAGGGCAAACTACGGTTTGGGCAATTTAGCTATTATGTTGCCAATGATCTCGAGTATTACCGAGGTAGATGAAGCGATTAGGCTGATTAACCAAGCCTATTATGAATTAAGTGCTGAACTACCTAGCCATGAACGTGAAACGCTAACTAGGCCAAAAATTGGTGTGATGATTGAAGTACCTAGTGTTATTTTTCAGTTAGAAGATTTAGCGGATAAAGTCGATTTTTTCTCCGTTGGTAGCAATGATTTAACGCAGTATTTACTCGCGGTTGATCGTAATAATAGTCGGGTTGCCAGTTTGTATGACTTTTATCACCCCGCTGTTTTACGGGCATTACAGTACATTGCGCAAATCAGCCATAAACGAAATATGCCGTTAAGTATTTGTGGTGAATTAGCTAATGAAGCAACAGGTGCTTTATTATTGATGGCTATGGGCTATAAAAAACTGAGTATGAGTGCGCATAGTATTGCTAAAGTTAAATGGGTAATACGGCATGTTGAGTATCAAAAATTACAGAAAATTTTAGCTAATGTGTTAAGCCTAAAAAACACCATGAGTGTGCATAGTTATATGCATGAACAGTTAGTTGAATTAGGCTTAGGAGACTTTGTTCATGCAAGATCACAGTAAGGATTGTTTAGCCATCTTAAGCGTTTATTTTTTAAGTAATTACCATGTTTATTAGTGTTTTTTTCGCATGTGCGATAATGGGGGCGATAGTAGGCTTTTTTGCTGGCTTACTCGGGATTGGTGGAGGGCTGATCATTGTGCCAGTGTTGGTTTATTTATTACCTTTACTTGGCATTAGTGCTGAGCTTGCCTTTCCTATGGCGTTGGCAACATCGTTAGCATCGATTATTTTTACTTCCTCTTCTGCCGCATTTGCTCATCATAAAAATGGCAATATTCCTTGGCCAATAGCAAAACGATTAGCGTTTTCTGTCGCCTTAGGGGCTATGCTAGGTGCTGTTATCGCAGGATTGTTATCATTAAAAGCGCTTACCATCTTGTTTGCAAGTGCAGTACTTATTTTAGCCGCATACATGCTTTTATCGATAAAAATAGAGCGTAGTGTTGCACTACCAACTAATTGGACACTGCAATTTATTGGGATTTTTACAGGAGTACTTGCAAGTTTAATGGGCATTGCTGGAGGGGCGATTTTGGTTCCCATTTTAATGTATTGTTCATTATCTATGCGCCAAGCTATCGGCGTAGCTACTGCTAGTGGTATTATTGTCGCATTATTTGGAGCCTTAGGTTATGTCATTATAGGTTTTGGGCGCACTGAGTTGCCTGAATGGAGTATCGGGTATATATACTTGCCGGCATTATTGGGCATTGTTTCAACCTCATCATTATTTGCACCATTAGGTGTAAAAGCGGGGGCTAAATTACCTTTAAGGTATTTGAAAAAAGGCTTTGCTGTTTTCTTGATGCTCGTAGCGATTAAAATGATGTGCTACTAAAAGCTAAATTCTCTGTAATTGCAGCAAGACATTTGGCACAATATAGCGGTTATCATCAATAATAGTAAAGGAAGTCCTAGTGAAAGCATATCTTGACCTAATGCGTCATGTCAGAGATGAAGGTGTTGAAAAATCGGATCGTACCGGTACGGGCACTAAAAGTATATTTGGTCATCAAATGCGTTTTGATCTTGCTAAAGGTTTTCCATTAGTCACGACAAAAAAGTGTCACCTTAAATCCATTATTCATGAGTTATTATGGTTTATTAAAGGTGAGTCTAATATCGCTTATTTAAAGCAAAATGGTGTAAAAATTTGGGATGACTGGGCAACTGAAGATGGCGATTTAGGGCCTGTTTACGGCGTACAATGGCGTAATTGGCCAGCACAAAATGGTGAAACAATTGATCAATTAGCACAGTTAATTGATGATCTGAAAAATAATCCAGACTCACGTCGACATATTATTACTGCTTGGAACCCTGCATTATTACCCGATACATCGATAAGTCCTAAGGCTAATGCAGCAGTAGGTAAGCAAGCTTTACCACCATGTCATACTCTATTTCAGTTTTATGTTTTAAATGGTAAGTTAAGCTGCCAGTTGTATCAACGCAGTGCTGATATTTTCCTTGGTGTGCCATTTAATATTGCTAGTTATGCGTTGTTTACAATGATGATCGCACAAGTTTGTGATTTAGCGTTAGGTGACTTTGTTCATACTTTTGGTGACGCACATTTATACTTGAATCACCTTGAACAAGTTGACGAGCAATTATCTCGTGAACCTTTACCCTTGCCAAATATGTGGATTAATCCAGAGGTGAAAAGCATTTTTGATTTCACCTTTGAAGATTTTGAATTACAAAACTATCAGGCTCATCCTCATATAAAAGCACCTATTTCAGTGTGATATTTTAATAGTATGGCGTGGTGAATAGCAAAAAGGAGACGAAATAGTCTCCTTTTTGTATTTTGTTAATGAATTGGCTATCAGCAATTATTAACTGCAGTTTTTAGCCATGCATGCGGAGAAATTTAGCTAATAAGGTCTCTTCATCTTCTACCTTGTTAGGATCAGGTTTAATACAATCGATCGGGCAAACCGAGACACAGGTTGGTTTGTCATAATGGCCAACACATTCTGTGCATTTTTCGACATCAATTTCATAGACATCATCGCCCATTGAAATAGCTTCATTGGGACACTCCGGATCGCACATATCACAGTTAATACAGCTGTTTTCAATCAGCAATGCCAAAGCTATTTATCCTGGTTTTGTGCAAATGGATGACGTGTAGTGCCACCGTCAGTCAAATAGCGCATAATAATACCAAATGCTAAGTCTACGTCAGTATCGATGGCAATAGCCACCTTATGACCTGAGCCTTTAGCATCACCTACTGGTTCACCTTTAAAGTTTTCCATGCGAGTTAAAGTAAAGCTTTTGTTACCTGTTGGTGTCATCAGCTCAAGTTCATCGCCAAGTAGAAATTTATTTTTAACGTCAATTTCGATTAACCCTGTCTCATGATTGCGGCCGATCACTTCGCCAACAAATTGCTGGGTATCACTTTTAGAGTAGCCGTAATCATAGTTTTGAGTTTCATTATGGCGATGACGCTTCAAAAAGCCTTCGGTATAGCCTCGATGTGCTAAATGTTCTAAATCGCTATTT
Organism: Cognaticolwellia aestuarii; assembly: GCF_002000025.1. Classification (GTDB taxonomy): domain Bacteria; phylum Pseudomonadota; class Gammaproteobacteria; order Enterobacterales; family Alteromonadaceae; genus Cognaticolwellia; species Cognaticolwellia aestuarii. The sequence goes on along the minus strand of NZ_MUZV01000004.1, from coordinate 170,315 downwards.
AAATGTTGATTAAATGGTTTGTTATTAACAGCATCTAACATGGCTTGATGATAAATTTGTGCAGTGCGAGCACAATAGTAAAATGACTTTGTACGACCTTCAATTTTTAGTGAATGCACGCCCATTTTCACTAAGCGCTCAACATGCTCTACAGCACGTAAGTCTTTTGAATTCATGATATAGGTACCATGTTCATCTTCAAAAGCAGGCATATATTCACCTGGACGACCTTGTTCTTGTAATAAAACTACGTCTTCAAATGGCTTTTGTTCAGGTACATATATTTCGGCGGGTTGCATAGCAATAATATCACCCGTCTCAGTTTCTTTGGCTGGATGACTATCATATTTCCAGCGGCAAGAGTTAGTGCAAGTGCCTTGATTCGGATCTCGTTTAGTCATGTACCCTGATAATAAACAACGACCTGAATAGGCCATACAAAGAGCGCCATGAACAAAAACTTCTAGTTCTACTTCAGGACAGCGAAAACGGATTTCTTCAATTTCATCGAGGGAAAGTTCACGCGAAAGAATGACACGTTCGATGCCTTGTTGGTGCCAAAACTTTACTGTTGACCAGTTTACCGCATTCGCTTGTACTGATAGGTGAATTGGCATGTCAGGAAAGTTTTCTCGTACCATCATAATTAAGCCCGGATCTGACATAATTAATGCGTCAGGTCCCATGGCAATAACGGGTTTTATATCACGAAGAAATGTCGTCAGCTTGCTATTATGTGGCGCAATATTATTGACCAAATAGAATTTTTTACCTAAAGCGTGGGCCTCATCGATGCCAATTTTGATATTTTCTAAGCTAAATTCGTTGTTGCGCACCCTTAATGAGTACCTAGGTTGGCCGGCGTATACCGCATCGGCACCATAGGCAAAAGCGTAACGCATATTTTTTAGGCTTCCCGCAGGAGAGAGTAATTCAGGCTTTAGCATATCAACAGTCAGGGTCATAAAATTGGCCGCGAATTATAATTTAATCTCGATTTTAGTGTTGGCTTTTGTCGCCAAAGCTTGATCTTAATCAATGACTTTAGCGCTAGTTTTTAGTTACCGAGATCTTTGCTATGTATTGGCTTATTGTTAAAAATGAAAAAATAGTAAATTTTTAATTTTTATTACTGAAATTTCAATATTTTGTGCTAGCTTTATGTATATAACAACACTAATAACAAGGGAACTTTATGAGCGCAGAAAATGCACTTTACACAATACTTGTCGAAAAAATCAAACAGGACGCATTAGTGCTCCCTACCTTGCCTGCAATTGCGCTAAAAGTTAGACAAGCAGCAGATGACCCCGATATAGATTTAGGAAAAATGAGTGACATTATCGCCCAAGATCCGGCACTATCATTAGGCATGCTTAAAGTTGCTAATAGTGTGGTATTTGGTCGAGCAGTCAAGGTTGAATCGGTAACTCAAGCCGTTACCCGCATTGGACTTAGGCAGATAAAAAGCATTGCTACCGCAATGGCGGTTGAACAAATGTTTATTTCAAATAATGAAGTCGTTTCTGAGTATATGCATCTTACATGGCGTAAAACGGTTGATGTTGCCTCAATTGCCATTGCACTTATGACACTATATTTACAAAAAAATAAACATGCAGCTTTTACCCTTGATACCATCACATTAGCAGCACTGATCCATAACATCGGCGCTTTACCGATTTTAACTGAAGCAGAAAGCCACCCTGAGGTATTTGCCAAACCGATATTCTTACAACAGGCGATTATAAACCTTGCAAGCAAAATTGGTGGTGAAGTGACGAAAGCTTGGGATTTTCCTGAAGAGTTTACTGAGTTAGTCACTTCTTGGAGTGATTTAACTTTACTCCCTAAAGAGGCACATTATCTTGACTTTATTCGCGCGGGGGCAATTTATCATGAAATATTTAAAAGTGCTTCAACACGAGATATTTTACTCAAAAGTTATGTCACGAAAGGTATTTTACCCGATGTGGACTTTATGCAAACTGCCGAGTTTAACGAGCTTGTAGCACAGGTTAAAACTATGTTTGAGTAAGTACAGTGTTTGAGTAAGTACAGTGTTTGAGTAAGTAAAGTGTTTGAGTTAGTACAGTAAATAAGTTTATAAAAAAGGCGCTAAACAAGCGCCTTTTTTAATTAAAAGTCAGTAATCAATTACGCTTCTAAGTAATCACTTGCTTTGAGAGCAAACTCAGCTAATAAATGGTCGATAAAACGATTTAATTCGCCGGCCATTAAAGCAAAGTCAGCATCAAGTTTTGCTACTACGTCATCGCTATCAATATCATCATTTTGCTCTTGTATAACGTCATAAAACTTAAGGCGCTTAACGGCAAGATCATCGCATAAAATAAAAGATAGTGACTCATCCCATTCTAATGCAACTTTAACAACATATTTATCGGCATCTAAGTGGGCTTTAATTTCCTCACTAGTGAGATCTTGGTTTTTAACTCTAACCACAGCACCATCATCACCTAAAGCATTAAATTCTGCTTCCATACCTAATTGAAAGTTAGCGCCTAGGTTACTTTCGATCAGCCAATCAGTCATTATTTCATCAGGTGCTTTTTCTGGAGAAGCACTGGTCACAGGTAATGTGCCAAGTGACTTACGTAATAAAGCTAAAAAGTCTTCGGCTTTACCGCGACTACTGGTATCGATAACAATAATATTATGAGCGGGATTGATGTACGCACGTGTATCACTGAAACGTGAAAATGCACGTGGGAGCAATTCAAAAATAATATCTTCTTTAAATTGTTCTTTTTCTTTTTTGGTTGCACCGCGAGATTGTTCTGCTTCTAATTGTGCTATTTTCTGTTCAAGCATGTCTTTTACAACAGGTGCTGGCAGAATTTTTTCTTCTTTACGGGCGCATAATAAGTAATTACCGTTTACCGCATGCACGATTGATAAACCATGCTTACCTAATGCATTAACCCAGCCAAAATGTGACTGCTCAGTTGAAGCACAAGGAGTAAACAAATGTTCAGATAACTGTTTTTCTAAATCTTCTTCAGAACATTCAAAAGGACGGGTAAAGGCAAAAAAGTATAGGTTTTTAAACCACATTAAGATAATCCTATGCCCTATAAAAGTGGGCTAATAATTGAAAAGCGAGCGCTATATTACCGCACTTAGCGGAGTCACGCACGTCTTAGATTTAGAGCAGAGCTTAGGAAATAACCCTCTGCATATTGTCGAATTTGATATCGTATCGCAGACCCATCCCCGGTGTCGAACTAGCTGTTACACTACCATTTAACGTATCGTTGACAAGTTCATGAACGATGTGTGTACCAAGACCTGTACCACCTTGGTTTTCTGACGTTGTATAAAAGGCATCAAATAGGTGCGCTAATTGTTCTTCAGATAAACCATGGCCATTATCTTGGTAAATCATGTGTACATGTTCGCCATTTAGTTGTACGGCAATGTCAATTACCCCGTCATTTATACCCTTAAAGCCATGGGTAATTGAGTTGATTATTAAGTTAGTAAATATTTGAGAAATAGCACCAGCATGACAATAGACCTCTGAGCTTTCTGGACAATCAATGTTAATTGTATGGTGAGTTCTTTTTAGCTTTGGATGTAAAGAGCGGATAATCTCATTAAGGTACTTGTTGAAATTAACTTTACGAATTTTGTCACTGATTTGATCAACGGCAACTTGTTTGTAGCTTGTTACTAGCTCTGATGCACGCTCTAGATTATTTAATAGTAAGTTAAGGCCTTGTGCAGAGTTATTAGTAAATTCATTGAGTAGTCGTTTTGATAGCTTATTATCTTCAATGTCTACTTTAAGCTTAGCTAGTAAATCAGCTAAATATGATGTAGAGGTAATACTCACGCCAATAGGGGTGTTAACTTCATGGGACACTTCAGCTGATATGTTGCCCAGTACCGCCATTTTTTCAGCATCAAGTAAACGCTCTTGTGCTTTATTCAGTTCGAGAATATAGCTTTTTAATTCGTGGTTAGTTTCTATTAGGGTTTTTTCTGTGCTGCTTCGACGGTTGTTTTCAGCTTGTAATTTTTTTTGTTGCTCAAGTAGTTCACGTTGTTGCATTTCCATTTTCAGCATAGTGGTACTAAGAGACGATGTTTTGCGAGCCACTTCTTGTTCAAGCATTAGGTTTTGCTCATCAAGTTTACTGTTAGCGGATATAACCTTGCTTTGAGCTAGTGCTAACTGCTCTTTATATATAATTAATTCATCAATGAGGTTGTTGTAAGCGTTTTGTAGAATGTTTAACTCGTTATTTTCGTAATTGATGACGTGTAATTTTGATGCTTCAGGATCATCTAGGTCGAATTGATTGATTTGCTCTGTAAGTTCATTAAGTGGGTTAGTGAGTAAATTTGAAAAGGCAATGGAAAACAAAAGTACAAGTGCTGCGGTTTTCACCATAGCATTGCCAATGAGAAAATAGATACCAACTTGGATGCGATTAAAAATAACTTCATTACTTGATAATAAAGTCACAGAGCCAACTTTAGTGGTACGACCAGAAAATTCAAATATCAGTGGGAATGAATGGCCAAATAAGCCGTCGATACCTGAGGTGACATTAAAGTACTCGTTGGAGTTAGTATCACCGTCAATGGATTCGATATTCAATGTATCATCATCTGCGACAGAACCTAGTTGTGCGATTATTTGACTATTTTCGTCAAGCACTGTTATACCTTTGATCATCGGTATAGCGACTAAACCATCAGCAATATCAATTGCTTGCTGAGTATTAAGTTCCCAAACTGCACGAGTTAAGCTGCCACTAAAGGTTTTTTCAAGCGTTAATAGCTCACTCGTAATATGGCTTTTAGTATTAATGTATTCAGCACCAATTTGCACGCAGGTAACAAGAAATGTCAGCACAAAATAAAAAGATAACACGCGCGTAAGTAGTTTTCGTGACAGGCTAGTTGTTTTCATTAAATATTTCTTTTATTTCGCTTTTCTTTATTTTAGCTTGATTTTATAAGGTTAAAAGCTTTTTGCAAATTACGCTACTTTTTATAGTAAAAGTATCAAAAGAAGCTACAGGTGGCCTGCTGAGCACTAAACTAGACTTATTGGTTATGATGACTATATTTACTACCATTAAATAGCAAAGTGCTATTAAAAGTAAGTAGTTAATGTAAATTGTTTATTAATCGCAATACTAGCATCATAAAAATTTCATAAAAAAATAAACAAAATTACAGCCAGTTGTCATAATTGATATAAATAAAACTCACAATGTCACAAAAATGTCATAAAGGTTTGGCAAAATAGTCACAATGAATTTTTAGGCATACTTAATCTTTTTAAAGGTCTCAACATGAAACATACGTACAACAAGATCGCTGTCGCTTTATTGTCATCTTTATCTTTGTCGGCATTTGCAGCAAACGTTGACATTTATGGTAAAGCAAACCTTTCACTTCAGTCATCAGATGAAGGTGAAGGGTCATTCACTGAGGTAAAAAGCAATGCTTCTCGTATTGGTCTTAAAGGCACTCATGATTTAGGTGACGGATTAACAGTTATCTATCAAGCAGAGTTTCAAGTTGACTTAGATGGTGATAGTGAAAAAGGTGATAGCATAACTGATCGTAATCAATATATAGGTTTGTCTGGAAGTTTTGGTGAAGTGTTATTGGGTAAAAATGACACTATGCTGAAACAGTCGCAAGGCAAGGTGGATTTATTTAGCGATTTGAATGGTGACATCAAGAGCTTATGGAAAGGTGAAAACCGCATGGCGGATACTGTTTCCTACAAGTCTCCTAAGTTTAATGACTTTCAAGTTGGGGTTACCTATATTGCTGAAGACTCAGTTGATGCTGAAGATGGTGTGTCTGTTGCCGTATTTTATGGTGATGCAAAATTAAAAAAATCAAAAATGTTTGCTTCAATCGCGGTAGATTCAGAAGTGAATGGTTATGACGTGACGCGTGCTACAGTGCAAGGTAAAGTATCAGGTATTGTTTTAGGTGCCATGGTGCAAACACAAGAAAAAATTGATGGTAGCGCTGAAATGAATGGTTTCATGGTCTCAGCAAGTTATAAAATGGATAAAGTTACTTTCAAAGGTCAATATCAAGCTGCTGATTTTAAAGATGGTGATGATAAATCTGGTATGACAGTTGGCGCTGATTACGCTTTAGCTAAAAGCACTAAGTTATACACTTTTTATACGAGCTTTGATATGGATAGCGCAGAAGACCAAGATTACTTAGCAGCGGGCATAGAATACAAGTTTTAATTATTGTTAAATATGTCGCTAAGTCATATTAACACCGTATTATGACTTACTGGCAGTAATTAATAGAAATATTATGCACACCCTTTAGTTAAATATATTTAACTAAAGGGTGTTTTTTTTGCTAGCTTATTTCATCTCTGCTGATTGAATTTTACTATCAGCAAGAGCGAGTAATGGCCAAACATCTATCGAGTTTTAGTGAATGAGTAGAAGCTGATGTTAATTAGTAATCTTGGCAGTAACTCAGCACTATCTATATTGTAGGTAAACTCCATAGCTTTAAAATAAGCAATGAGGTTCTACAATAAAGTTAGGGTATCAAAATTAGGGCATCAAACATTAATATATAGCTGCAAGTAATATATTAATGTTGATACCAATAAATTAATGACTATGAAACTCTTCACAAGCAATTAATGTATTTTCCATAAGGCTGGCAACTGTCATAGGACCAACTCCTCCTGGTACAGGAGTGATGTGGCTGGCGCTGTTTTTCGCTTTAGCAAAACCGACATCACCAACTAGTTTGCCATTATCTAAACGATTAATGCCAACGTCGATAACAATCGCACCTGACTTGATCCATTCGCCGGGAATAAACTCTGGTTTTCCTACAGCAACCACTAATAGGTCAGCATTTCTTATTTTTTCTTCCAAGTTTTTGGTGAACCTATGGGTTGTTGTAACGGTACAACCAGCAAGTAATAATTCTAAAGTCATAGGGCGACCAACAATATTCGAAGCGCCTACAACGACAGCTTCTAAGCCATGAGGATCAACACCGGTAGAAGCAATTAAGGTCATAATGCCTTTTGGTGTACATGGACGCAGCCCTGGTTGACGTAAGGCAAGCTTGCCAACATTGTTTGGATGAAAACCATCAACATCTTTTAATGGGTTTATATGCTCAATAATTAAATTGGCATCTAAACCTTCAGGTAAGGGGAGTTGTACGAGAATACCATCAATAGCATCATCGTTATTTAACTCATCAATTAAGTTAAATAATTCATCTTGCGAAGTACTTGGTGGTAAATCATATGAACGTGAAACAAAGCCTACTTCTTCACAGGCTTTTCTTTTACTACCAACATAAACTTGTGATGCGGGATCTGAACCAACCAAAATCACGGCTAATCCTGGGGCACGCAAACCCTTTTCAATGCGTAGTTTTACTTTATCTTTAATAGAATGGCGTAGTTGTTGGGCGATCAACTTACCGTCAATAAGCGCTGCAGTCATATTACTTCACAAAAAGGTTAAAAACAGGACTATTTTCGCACATTAAAATAGGTATTTGTAGAAAATAAGACTAAAGAGTAGTGAAAACTGTTTAATAAGCAATTCGCTATGCTTTTTGCCGTAATTTCCTTTTTACTGACAATATGACTGTTATTTTGACCAAGATGCTGTAAAAGTGAGCGAACGAACTTTTTTTTATAAAAAGTGTTTGACGCGCAACGGGCAACTAGGTAATATCCGCACCCGTTGAGAACGCAAGTGTTTTTAACAATATGTCGGTGATTAGCGCAGCTTGGTAGCGCACTTGGTTTGGGTCCAAGGGGTCGCAAGTTCGAATCTTGCATCACCGACCACTTTTTCTTTTTTATTATTTAATATAATTTGAAAGATTAAGTACTGGTTAAAATGTTTTTAAATTCAGCCGTAAGACTGGTTTAGCATTTTTCCCGTTTAGCATCTGTAGGCAATGTGCGCCCTTAGCTCAGCTGGATAGAGCAACGCCCTTCTAAGGCGTGGGTCGTAGGTTCAAATCCTACAGGGCGCGCCATACAATGGTGGCTATAGCTCAGTTGGTAGAGCCCCGGATTGTGATTCCGGTTGTCGAGGGTTCAAGTCCCTTTAGCCACCCCATTTTTTGTATGGTTTAGTAAAAAGTATATCGGTGATTAGCGCAGCTTGGTAGCGCACTTGGTTTGGGTCCAAGGGGTCGCAAGTTCGAATCTTGCATCACCGACCACTTTCTTATCTCTCTATTTTCTTAAAGTTTCCTTTAAAAACAATCAACTATTAATATAAGTTAACTCTATCTATATAAATTTTAATTTATTTGCGTTCTGCGCTCGACTCTTGTTTAAAGCACCGCTATAATTTCGCGTCATTATTTTAATCTGAACATCTTTATTCGGGTTTTTCCGGGCTCTGTTAGTTTATGCTAATAAGCTGAATACACTATTTTACTTAAAGTAGTGTTGACTATATTTAGATGCGTTATAGAAAGCGTACATACGCTAAGTTTTTTGAGGTAATTAAATGCAAGTTTCAGTTGAGACTACACAAGGTTTGGAACGTCGTTTAACGATTTCTGTTCCTGCCGAAACAGTAGATGTTGAAGTTAAAAACCGTCTTCGCCACATTGGCAAGACACAGCGTATAAATGGTTTCCGTCCAGGTAAAGTGCCACCATCAGTTATTCAAAAACGCTATGGTCAATCTGTACGTCAAGAAGTTGCTGGTGAATTAATGCAACGTAACTTTGTTGATGCGATTGTTGCTGAAAAACTAAACCCAGCAGGCCGTCCAGCATTTGTTGCTAAAAGCAATGAAGATGGTAAAGCGCTAGAATTTGAAGCAACATTTGAGGTTTACCCTGAAGTCGCTTTAAAAGATTTAGATAAAATAGCCGTTGATCGTCCAGCTGTTGACGTGACTGATGCTGATTTAGATGAAATGTTCGAAACATTACAAAATCAACATAAAACGTGGAAAGAAAACAAGCGTAAAAGCAAGAAAGGTGACAAGTTAACTATCGACTTTAATGGTCGTGTTGACGGTGAAGAATTTGAAGGTGGCAAAGCTGAAGCTTTCGAACTTGAATTAGGTTCTGAGCGCATGATCCCTGGCTTTGAAAAAGATATTATTGGTATGAAAGCTGGTGATGAGAAAACTATCACTGTGACTTTCCCAGAAGATTACCACGCTGAAAAGCTTAAAGGTAAAGACGCTGAATTTGATATCGTTGTTCATAAAACTGAAGGTCCAGTTTTACCTGAAATCGATGAAGATTTTGCGAAATTATTCGGTGTAGAAGAAGGTGGTGTTGAAGCACTTCGTGAAGAAGTTGGCAAAAACATGACGCGCGAACTTAAACAAGCTGTTAAAGCTAAAGTGAAAGAGCAAGTTATTGAAGGCTTACTTGAAGTTAGCGAATTAGAGATCCCTACTGCACTAGTAGCGCAAGAAATCGATGTACTACGTAAGCAAGCTATGCAACGTTTTGCTGGTCAAATGGATCCGAATAACTTACCTGAGTTACCGGCTGAAATGTTTGAAGAGCAAGCTAAACGTCGCGTAAAAACAGGTTTACTTTTAGGCGAAGTGATTAAAGTTAACGAATTAAAAGTTGACGAAGCAAAAGTAACTGAGTTGATCGAATCAGCGGCTTCTGCGTATGAAGATCCAGCTGAAGTGATTGAGTACTACAAAACAAACAAAGAACTTGCTCAACAAATGCAAAATGTTGCATTAGAAGAGCAAGCTGTAGAGTTGTTACTTGAGAACGCAAAAGTGACAGACAAAGAAGCAAGTTTCAAAGATATTATGAATCCTGAAGGTAAATAGACCTTTTAGATTGACATTCTCTTGAGCAATCGCTTAAATGGCTTATATGGGGACATATGAGCCATTTTTTTATCAAAAGGAAAGTTAGTTGTTTACTTCTCACAATAATTCTCACGATTTAACAAATAATATCGACAGTGCTTTAGTGCCAATGGTTGTTGAGCAAACCGCCAAAGGTGAACGCTCTTACGATATTTATTCTCGACTGCTAAAAGAACGCGTTATTTTCCTATGTGGTCAAGTCGAAGACCATATGGCCAATTTAATCGTTGCCCAAATGCTATTTTTAGAGTCAGAAAGCCCAGACAAAGATATTTATTTATATATCAATTCACCTGGTGGTTCTGTGACTGCGGGTATGGCTATTTACGATACAATGAAGTTTATTAAACCTAATGTGAGTACTGTTTGTATCGGTCAAGCGGCAAGCATGGGGGCATTTTTACTGTCTGGCGGCGAAAAAGGCAAACGTTATTGTTTACCTAATGCTCGCGTGATGATTCATCAACCTTTAGGCGGTTTTCAAGGTCAAGCATCAGACTTTGAAATACATGCAAAAGAAATTTTGTATATCAAAGAAAAACTTAACCGTTTAATGGCAGAGCACACGGGACAATCATTAAAGAAAGTATCGGGTGATACTGACCGTGATAACTTCTTAAGTGCTGAAAGTGCGGTTGAATATGGCTTAGTTGATGCCATATTAGAACAAAGAATCGATAAATAACGGTCTACTTTGTTAAGCGCATTGTTATTTGCGTAATTTATGAAATACTTGTCAGTATTAGTTTGTAAAATTTTAAATATTAGAGGTACCGTATGACCGATATGAAAACAGGTGACGGTGATGACGGTAAGTTACTGTATTGCTCATTTTGTGGTAAAAGTCAGCATGAAGTGCGTAAGTTAATTGCCGGACCTTCTGTCTTTGTTTGCGATGAATGTGTTGAGCTTTGTAACGACATTATTCGTGAAGAAATTAAAGAAATCGCACCAAAGCAAGATAAAGAAAGCTTACCAACGCCAATTGAAATTCGTGAAAGCCTAGATGACTATGTTATTGGGCAAGAGCACGCTAAGAAAGTACTCGCTGTAGCGGTGTACAATCATTATAAACGTTTACGTAATGGTGATTCGCATAACGGTGTTGAACTAAGCAAGAGTAATATATTACTTATTGGCCCAACAGGTAGTGGTAAAACACTTTTAGCACAGACGTTAGCACGCTTGTTAGATGTACCATTTACAATGGCTGATGCCACAACATTAACTGAAGCTGGTTATGTAGGTGAAGATGTTGAAAACATTATTCAGAAGCTATTGCAAAAATGCGACTATGATGTTGAAAAAGCACAACGTGGTATTGTTTATATTGATGAAATAGATAAAATTTCACGTAAATCTGATAATCCGTCTATTACGCGTGATGTTTCAGGTGAAGGTGTTCAACAAGCGTTATTAAAGCTAATTGAGGGAACTATTGCCTCAGTGCCTCCACAAGGTGGTCGTAAGCATCCGCAGCAAGAGTTTTTGCAAGTTGACACCTCTAAAATTTTATTTATTTGTGGTGGTGCTTTTGCTGGTCTAGATAAAGTTGTTGAGCAACGTTGTCATACTGGCACAGGTATTGGTTTTGGTGCCACAGTACGTGGCAAAGAAGATGAAAAAACCCTAACTCAGCGCTTTCAAGATGTTGAGCCTGAAGATTTAGTTAAATATGGTTTGATCCCTGAATTTATTGGCCGATTACCTGTAGTTGCTACGTTAACAGAGCTTGATGAAGCTGCTTTAATTCAAATTCTACAAGAGCCGAAAAACGCCTTAACTAAACAATTTAGTGCACTTTTCGATATGGAAAATGTTGAGCTTGAGTTTAGAGAAGATGCTTTGACAGCAATTGCACATAAAGCGATGGTACGTAAAACTGGCGCTCGTGGTTTACGCTCTATTGTTGAAGGGGTACTACTTGAAACTATGTATGAATTGCCTTCAATGGAAAATGCAGTAAAAGTTGTGGTGGATGAAACGGTTATTAAAGGTGAATCTCAACCCATTATTATTTATGAAACGCAGCAAGAAAAAGCGTCTTCAGAATAAAGCTTCTCAGCTAAAAAAATAATAAGTGACGTTAATCTGCGTGATTAACGTCACTTTTTTTTATTCATCTGTTGAAAGTATTTGCAAACGCCCCATATACAAATACATATCCTTTACCAAATGGCTGAAATAAGTGTCTGTTGGTATTATAAAATCACATCATACTATCACCGAGAGAGTAACCAATGACTAAAGAGTTATCTGGCGTAGTTGAAATTCCCGTATTAGCCTTACGTGATGTTGTAGTTTATCCACAAATGGTTATCCCATTATTTGTTGGTCGCGAAAAGTCTATTCGCTGTCTAGATATTGCCAATGAAAATGATAAACAAATTTTCCTTGTTGCACAAAAAGATGCCGCGGTTGATGATCCTACACAAGACGATCTATACCAAACCGGCACTATAGCCACTATTCTGCAAATGTTAAAACTACCTGATGGTACTGTTAAAGTGCTCGTTGAAGGCGTGCGTCGTGCACATATCAGTGAATTTGTTGAAACAGATGAGTACTTTACAGCTAATGCTGACTTTTTGAATGTTGAGGGGGCGCCTGATGATAGTACAGAAGTGCTTATTCGTTCTGCAATTTCTCAGTTTGAAGGTTATGTAAAGTTAAACAAAAAAATACCACCTGAAGTATTAACGTCAGTTTCAGGTATTGATGATGCTGAGCAGTTAGCAGATACCATGGCAGCGCATATGCCGCTTAAATTGGTTGATAAGCAAAAAGTTTTAGAGATTACTCATGTTTCAGAGCGTCTTGAATTTTTAATGGCACTAATGGAAGGCGAAATCGACTTACTTCAGGTTGAGAAAAAAATTCGCACCCGTGTTAAAAAGCAAATGGAAAAAAGTCAGCGTGAGTATTATTTGAATGAGCAAATGAAAGCGATTCAAAAAGAACTCGGTGATGATGAAGAAGGTACAAATGAAGTTGAGCAAATAGAGAAGCAAATCGAAGCTGCTCAGATGCCTAAAGAGGCAAAAGAAAAAACCTTAACAGAATTAAAAAAATTAAAAATGATGTCGCCAATGTCTGCTGAAGCAACGGTGGTGCGCAGTTATATTGATTGGATGATCAGTGTTCCTTGGAAAAAGCGTAGTAAATTAAAACGTAACCTTAAATTAGCACAAGATGTTTTAGACAAAGATCATTATGGTCTCGATAAAGTTAAAGAGCGCATTTTAGAGTACTTGGCCGTGCAACAGCGGGTTAGTCAGTTAAAAGGACCTATTTTGTGCTTAGTTGGGCCTCCTGGGGTTGGTAAAACCTCATTAGGGCAGTCTATTGCTAAATCAACCGGTCGTAAGTATGTGCGCATGGCTTTAGGTGGTGTGCGTGATGAAGCTGAAATCCGAGGTCATAGAAGAACTTATATTGGCTCACTGCCGGGTAAATTGATTCAAAAAATAGCTAAAGTTGGGGTGAAAAATCCGCTATTTCTATTAGATGAAATCGATAAAATGGCCTCTGATATGCGTGGTGACCCCGCATCTGCTCTATTAGAAGTACTAGATCCAGAGCAAAATAGTAGCTTTAACGACCATTACTTGGAAGTTGACTACGATTTATCTGATGTTATGTTCGTCGCAACATCTAACAGCATGGATATTCCTGGACCATTACTTGACCGTATGGAAGTTATTCGCCTGTCGGGTTATACCGAGGATGAAAAGCTAAATATTGCCAAGAACCATTTAGTGGATAAACAAATCGAACGTAATGGCTTAAAGAGCAGTGAAATTGAAATAGAAGATAGCGCTATTATCGGTATTATTCGCTATTACACGCGAGAAGCTGGTGTACGTGGGCTAGAACGTGATATTTCTAAGCTATGCCGTAAAGCCGTTAAATCAATTCTTTTAGATAAAAAATTAAAGAAAGTGACGATAAATCAAGATAATTTATCAGAATTTCTTGGTGTACAGCGCTTTGATTACGGTAAAGCTGACGATGAAAACCGGGTTGGTTTAGTTACCGGTCTAGCGTGGACGCAAGTGGGTGGCGAGTTATTAACGATAGAGACCGCATCAGTACCAGGTAAAGGTAAGTTAAGTTATACCGGCTCACTTGGTGATGTGATGCAGGAGTCTATTCAAGCGGCTATGACAGTAGTAAGAAGCCGTACTGAAAAACTACGTATTAATGAAGACTTTCACGAAAAGCGTGATATTCATGTCCATGTACCTGAAGGTGCAACACCTAAAGATGGTCCAAGTGCAGGTATTGGTATGTGTACCGCGTTAGTATCAAGTTTGACCGGTAATCCGGTAAAAGCTGACGTAGCGATGACCGGAGAAATCACTTTACGTGGTGAAGTGCTTGCTATTGGTGGTCTGAAAGAAAAACTGCTTGCTGCGCATCGTGGTGGTATTAAAACGGTCGTTATCCCCAAAGATAATGAGCGTGATTTGGAAGAAATTCCTGATAATGTTAAAGCTGATTTAGCCATCTATCCGGTGAAGTGGATAGATGAAGTGCTGAAAATAGCCTTAGAACATCCGGTAGAAAAGTGGCAGTCAGACAGTTAAATGAGTAGAAAAACAGCTGTTTTTGCTGAAAAAGATAGAAAAACAGCAAAAAGTTAGCAAAAAACGTAATTAACGCTTTTCAAACGCTGAAACTATGGTAAGTTAATGACGCTGATAACGCTAGAACCCCTATACATAAGGGGTCTAGTAGAGATAAAAATAATTATCAATATTTTTAGTTTTCTTTAACTCAGCGCTTGATGTTCAAAAAGAAGCTTGATATAAAAGTTTCTGCAGGACGCTAAAAACAAATGATAGCGCTGAATAATAACAATTGAAGGGGAATACACTGTGAATAAATCTCAATTAATCGAGAAAATTGCTGCTGGTGCTGACATTTCTAAAGCTGCGGCTGGTCGTGCGTTAGATTCATTTATCGAAGCGGTTACAGAAGAGTTAAAAGGTGGCGAACAAGTCGCATTAGTTGGTTTTGGTACTTTCTCAGTACGTGACCGTGCAGCACGCACTGGTCGCAACCCACAAACTGGCGCGACTATTGAAATCGCTGCAGCTAAAATTCCATCTTTTAAAGCTGGTAAAGCGCTTAAAGATGCATGTAATGGCTAATCATTAGCTTTTGCTCATGATTGCTCATTAAGCCGCTTTTATAAGCGGCTTAATTGTTTCTAGCGCATGGGTATTCGGTGGCTATTAAGCGGGCCCACCTCATCAAGCTAAATGCTCATGATAGCGTTAGCTAATTCGACAGCATAAGCTGATTTTTCCAGACTTTAAAGCCATAAGTAAATAAAATAGTGGTTAAAGCTCTGGCATTTTATACCCCATGGCGTAAATGATAATTTGTTCTTGCTTGAATTTAATTACTCAAGTGTTGCCATAAACTCTTCTGCGAAATTTCTATCAACGACTTATCTAAATAACCCCGTAATAACAAAATTGCATGTTTGCAATTTGTGACATTAATCAATTTATCGTCTTGTTGACCTTAATCAAGTTTTCCGTTAGTACTATTGAATACACCGTGGAGACGTTATCTTTTGTGGTATATTAACCGGCAATATAGCGAGCTATAGATAGGCGGTGTCATTTTTACTTTTAGGTTGGTGGCATTGGTACGGGGACTCAAACAAAAGAGACACTTTTGAGAGTGATATAGCTAGGAAAAGCAGCGCATAATTGTTAATCTTACCGCGCTTTAAAACAACATCGTAGAACATTAGTTATTCGTTTTAATAAATTTAATTAACGCGTCTGATCCGACAATTATAGGTATAAATTAAATAATATGACTACATTTTGGCTGGCAATTTTATTACTGATCGTAATAGCATTATTTATTGTATGGCGAATTTTTACTGCAGAAAATAATGCTATTGGTGCAGAAAATGGCAATATTCGACAAGAAACTAATGTGACACTTTATCACGAGCATTTATCACAGTTAGAGCATGACCTCGCAGAGGGCAGTATTGAACAAGATAGCTTTTTGCAATTGAAAGCTGAATTAGACAAAACACTTTTACAAGATGCTAACGCAAGCGAAGCAAATGTTTTAGAGCCGCAGCAAAAGTCATGGCTATGGCCCGTTGCCATTGGTTTTTCCATCGTTAGCTTGAGTTTATATAGCTATATGATCCTAGGTGCTTACCCGCAATTAAATTCTCCTGCAGCGATGAATGAAAGTGAAGCCCATAGCGAACTATCTCCAGAGCAAATGCTTGCTTATCGTTTGCAGCAACTCCAACGAGAAGTGGCAAATGACCCATCAAACTCACAAGCACTGTTTAGTTTAGGTCAGGCTTATATTTCAGTAGGTGAGTTTGATAATGCAGTTGAAGCGTTTGACGGTGTGATTGCACAAGTCGGTGAACATGCTGAGTTATTAGGGCCAAAAGCTCAGGCAATGTATTATAAAAACAACCAAGTGATAAATGAAGATATACAGTTGGTTATTGATAAGGCTTTAGCTTTAGATTCACTTGATGCTGCTACTAATATTCTATTGGGTATGGACAGTTTTAGTAATCGAAACTTTGAAAAAGCAGTGCAATACTGGGAAACGGTTTTAAACAGTGAGCGCCCAGGTATCAGCAAACAAGCCTTAATGGGCGCAGTAGAAGAAGCTAAAAATCAATTACGTATCAGTAATGACGGCGTTACATCATCATTAACTGCTGAAAATGTTGATCTAACATTGCCTCGACTCACTGTTGATGTTTCACTCGCACCGAATGTCCAAGAAGCATTAATGGATAGCGAGGACAAAACGGTATTTATTTACGCTATTGCTGCAGAAGGGCCTCGCATGCCTTTAGCTGCAGTAAAAATTAAAGCTAGTGACTTACCACTTAGTATTGTTTTGGATGACTCTCAAGCAATGACCCCACAAATGCGCTTGAGTAGTGTTGATAAAGTTCATATCTATGCAGTGGTCTCAATGCAGGGCAATGTAGGTATTAAACCCGGTGACTTCAAGGTTGAAGTGCTTGATATAGATGTGATGGAAAAAGAGCCGATTAACATGCAGATATCGGTACTCGTACCATAAAAGTTAATTGATTTAATGCCGCAGTAATTATTGTTACTCACCATGGTTACCGTGGTATTGACTTAAGAAGATTTGAAATTAACGACCATTAACTTTAATTATGTAAGTTATATTGAGTTTAGTTTTAATAATGTTTTAACATTGATTTACAGGAATTATCATGATCCCAGAGCTCGGCCATTTCGCCCTCATTATCGGATTAGCTTTTGCTTTATGTTTAAGCATAGTGCCGCTAATAGGTGTTGCGCAGAACAATCAACAATTAATCAATAGTGCCAAACCTTTAAGTTTTGGTTTATTTCTTTTTGTCGGCATTAGCATTTGTTTATTAGCCTATAGCTTCACCGTGGATGATTTTTCAGTTAAGTATATTGCCAATCATTCAAACAGCCTTTTACCCTACTATTTTAAAATTAGTGCGGTGTGGGGCGGCCATGAAGGTTCAATGTTGTTTTGGGTTTTTGCCTTGACTGGCTGGACATTTGCTGTTGGTATCTTTAGCAAGCAATTAGAGCGAGAGTTTGTCGCACGCGTTTTAGCTGTGATGGGAATGATCGCTGTCGGTTTTATTTTATTTACGCTGTTAACGTCAAATCCTTTTGAACGTTTGCTGCCTAACTTTCCAATGGAAGGGCGAGATTTAAACCCGTTATTACAAGATATCGGTTTAATTATTCATCCACCAATGTTGTATATGGGGTATGTAGGCTTTTCTGTTGCTTTTGCTTTTGCTATTGCAGCCCTTATGGCGGGAAAAATGGATGCAGCTTGGGCTCGTTGGTCGCGTCCTTGGACTGTGGCTGCTTGGTCATTCCTATCAGTTGGTATCGCACTCGGTAGTTGGTGGGCTTACTATGAGCTTGGCTGGGGTGGCTGGTGGTTTTGGGATCCAGTAGAGAACGTTTCATTTATGCCTTGGCTTGCAGGTACAGCGTTAATTCATGCGCTTGCGGTAACGGAACAACGTAATACTTTTAAGCATTGGACGTTATTGCTCGCTATATTTACTTTTTCATTAAATTTACTTGGCGCATTCTTAGTGCGTTCAGGGGTTATTACCTCAGTACACTCTTTTGCTGTCGACCCAGGACGAGGCATGTACTTGTTAGTCTTGTTAGCTATAGCTGTTGGTGGTTCACTGACACTATATGCTGTTAAAGCGGCTAATGTTACTAGCCCTAACCGCTTTACCGCATATTCACGTGAAAATACTATTTTAATCGCGATGTCGATTTTGATAACGGCAACAGTGACAATTTTATTAGGCACTTTGTATCCATTGATTATCGACGCTATGGGAATGGGGAAAATATCAGTGGGCGCTCCATACTTTAATGCCGTATTTATTCCTATGATGATTGCGCTATTTATTTTTATGGGCATAGGACCTCTTATTCGCTGGAAAAAAGCCCGCAAGGGTGAACTTTCTAAGCATCTAAACTTAATTTCCATTTTTAGCGTGATATTCGGTGCTGCTTGGCCATTCATGTTTGCAGGTGAATTTAATTTTATGGTCTTTGTTGGTATGACGTTAGGGTGTTGGATTGTATTAGCAGTATTGAAAGATGTGCTTAACCATGCAAAACAAGCCGATGGGCGTTGGAAATTTTCAGCGGTGCCGCTCAACCATATAGGCATGGCTGTTGCGCATGCGGGTATAGCCGTGACGGTTATTGGTATTACTATGGTGTCTTCTTATGAAAAAGAAATTAACGTTAAAATGTTGCCAGGTGAAAATGTAAATTTATCAGGTTACACGATTGAATTTGCAGGAACAAAGAATGTTGAGGGTCCTAACTATAGCGCTATTCAAGGTCAAATTAATGTCTCACTTGATGGTGAATTTGTAACGTTATTAAAGCCTGAACAACGTACGTACACTGTTGAAAGCATGGGCATGACAGAAGCCGGTATTCACACTAATTTATTACGTGATATTTATGTGGCCTTAGGAGATCCATTAGGTCAAAACGCTTGGTCTATGCGCTTGTATTATAAGCCGTTTATTGTTTGGATCTGGCTAGGCGGTTTCTTGATGGCAATAGGTGGCTTTTTAGCTATTCTGAGTAAGCGTTATCGTAAGCGTGTATTGGCAAAAGAGCAAAAGTCTATACAATCTAACTCTGTCGTTTTACAAGAGGCATAAATTAATGAAAAGTATTATTCGTTTTATACCATTAATTTTATTTATTTTATTAGGTGTTTTACTTTATAGAGGTTTGTTTCTTAACCCTCAATCGATGCCGTCGGCTATGATAGGTAAACCTCTGCCTGAGTTCGCGTTACCGAGCTTAACAGCATCAGAGCAAATGTTAGGGCGAGATGACTTGCAAGGCGATATTGTCTTGCTTAACGTTTGGGCTACTTGGTGTATACAGTGTAAATATGAACATCCATATTTACTCAATATTGCTCAAGACCCTCGTATTAAGCTCTATGGCCTTAACTTTACCGATGATCGTAATGCCGCTTTGCAGTGGCTCAAGCAATACAAAGATCCCTATGTACTGTCAATTTTTGATGAGCAAGGTGCATTAGGCTTAGACATTGGTGTGTTCGGTGCACCTGAGACTTTTGTGATAGATCATACCGGTATTATACGTAAGCGCTTTGCTGGCCCGATTAACGATATGGTTTGGAAAAAAGAGTTTCTACCGTTAATTGAACAAATAGAAACCGAAATGGCACAAGGAGCGTCTTAATGCATACACAGCCCAACGGCCATTATATTTTACAGATAGCAAAAGTGCTTGGTTTAGCTATGAGTAGTTTGTTGCTCAGCTTTTTGTTGATAAGCAACGTTAGCGCAAGCCCCGTTGATACTTTTCAATTTAAAGATGAAGCGACTAAAATACGCTTTCAAGTATTATCAAAAGAGTTACGTTGTCCTAAGTGTCAAAATCAAAACCTAGCGGATTCAAACTCTAAGATAGCTGTCGACTTAAGAAAAAACTTGTATAACTTATTGCAGGAAGGCAAAAGCGATCAGGAAATTATCGATTTTATGGTATATCGCTACGGAGACTTTGTGTTATATCGACCTCAGCTAAAAAAGCAAACGTATATTTTGTGGTTTGGGCCGCTGGTTATTTTCTTGGGCTTTATTATTAGTTTAGTGTTTGTGCTACGTAAACGAAGCAAACTAAAAGCAAGTGAGCTTAATTTGTCATCGGCAGAGCAAGCAAACTTAGATGATATTCTCAATAAAAAATAAAATTTAGTACCGCAGTGTTAATACAAAAGAGTAAGTGTTGCTATCACGCTTACTCTTTTTTTGATCTGTAGGTTGGCATTGATTATACCCAAACCACTTGAAAATGCAGGATTGTGCAAGTCGAAAAAGGGTTAGCACCAAGGCATTGATTGAAGGGAATGGTTGTTCCATTGTCGAAATCAATAACGCCGGAGATGACCCTTTATCGCCTTGCCCTGCGGGAGCTAAGCTAGAAAATCAGTGCAGCGTTGCATACATGGATGTATGTACTTAGCTTTTGTCTGGAGCAAAAAAGCTGTGCAGCACTTGATAAGGGAATAACCATTATCTGCGTGCTGTGCCTTGCGCTGATTTCCTAGCTTAACTCTGAAACTGCATTTTCAAGTGGCTTGGGTATAAAGGCTATTTCTTAAAGCAAGTTGGTGGTTATTTAACCGTTATTTCATCACCAGAGTAAAAGAGTTTCATTTTCATTATTATTGGGCTAACATGCCCGTTCAAATTGTGATTTTAAAGCGTTTAAGTTAATAAAATAGCCTAGTTAATATATTGTCGAAGTGAAGTTTACTTTTTTATTAACAGGTCATAAATTAACTAAAGCGTATAATAGAGGTAAGTTAAACCTCAAGTAATCACACCGAAAGTACAATACCCTCGTGTAAAGAGATAAAGATGTTAGAAAATATTCGAGAAAGCTCTCAAGGATTAACCGCTAAGATTATTCTTGGTTTTATTATTTTAACCTTCGCTGTTGCAGGCATTGGAAGTTACAACAACTCTGTTGACACTTCTGTTGCAGATGTTAATGGAGAAAAAATATCACAAGATGAGTTTAACAAAGCTTATCAAGCGCAACGTAATCGCATGGCGCAGCAATTTGGTGATATGTTTGAAACATTATCGGCTGATCCTGGTTACATGAAGAACTTTCGTGATGGTGTCGTTGATAGTTTAATTAATCAAAAACTTGTTGACCAAAATTCAGACTCGCTTGCTATTCGTGTAGCAGATCAGCGTATTAAAAGTACTATTCGTAATATGCCAGAGTTTCAAATTGATGGTGTGTTTGATAACAATCGTTATTTAGCGATGATTAATCAAGCTGGCTTTTTTCAATCGTCTGATTTTCGTGATTATTTACGCACTGAAATGACACGTCGACAATTAACACAAGCGCTAGTTGCTAGTGAATTTAGCCTACCTTACCAAGAAGATATTTACACAGCGTTGCAAAACCAGCAACGTGATATTCGCTTCGCGACCATTGATGCTGAGCAATTTAAAGCGACAGTTGAGTTAACTGATGATGAAGTGAATGATTATTATCTTGCTAACCAAACGCGTTTTGAAAATCAAGAACAAGTGAAAGTTAATTATATTACGCTTGATGTCAACGATATTGCTAAAACAATAGTGTTAACTGATGCGGACATTGAAGCTTACTATCAAAGTAATATCAGTCAGTACCGTGATGAAGAACAACGTCGTGTTGCTCATATCTTAATTGAATTTGGTGATGATGAAGCAAGCGCTAAAACACGTGCAGAAGCGTTGCTTGCAAAAATTAATGCCGGTGAAGACTTTGCTACTTTAGCAAAAGAAAATTCAGATGATACTTTTAGCGGTGAAAATGGCGGCGATCTTGATTGGATTGATGCTGGTGTAATGGATACTGCTTTCGACGAAGCAGCATTTGCCTTAGCTGAAATTGGCAGTGTTAGTGACGTAGTTAAAACAGACTTTGGTTTTCACATTATTAAGCTAACTGATTATAAAGCTGAGAAGGTACAGAGCCTTGCTGATGTGCGTGAGTCATTAATTGCTAAAGCGAAAAATGAAAAAGCACAAGATAAGTTTTTTGAGCTTCAACAGGAAATTGCACGTTTGAGTTTTGAATTTCCAGACAGTTTAGATGACGCTGCTGGTGTCATTAATACTGAAGTAAAAACCTCTGACTGGTTAACTCGTGGTAATAACAGTGCACCATTTAATGTTGGTGCTGTATTGGATGCAGCTTTTTCAGACCTTGTTGTTAATGAGCAGTTAAACTCTGACATTGTTGAAGTAAGTGATAACTTAGCGATTGTAATGCGCTTGAATGAATACCAAGAAGCTAGCGTTAAACCATTAGCTGAAGTTAGTCCGCAAATTAAAGACATTTTAATTGCCCAAAAAGCATCTGAGAAAGCACAAACGGTTGCAGATGAGCTATTAGTTGCATTTAAAGCGGGAACCGATATTACTGAACAATTAACAGAAATTGGCGCAACAATGGAAGTTAAAGCTTCGGTTTCTCGCGTTGGTAGCGGTTTAGATGCAAGTTTAGCAAGAGAAGCATTCAAATTGCCTCGTCCTAGCGAAGGCAATGTTTCAGCAACAACTGTTAACTTAAGCAATGGCAACTTAGCATTATTAGAAGTACAAGCGGTAAACGATGGCGAAGTAACAGCGTCAGCTAATTTGTCACAGCAATTAACTCAGCAGTTAGCCCAAGCCGCTTATTTAAGTTACATTGAATCGTTAAAAGCAGATGCAGATATTGTTCGAAAAGAGATAACAGCACCAACCTCTCAATACTAGCTTTTAAAAGCTCAATTCAAAAAAACCAGCCAAAAGGCTGGTTTTTTATTATCAAAATTTCATTGTTTAGTTAGCGGTGAAGAAGTTGGAAACGCTGACTCATGATCAGCTTTTTAGTATATTTGTGTTGAGGTTTTTGTAATATATCCGTTGTTTTACCAAACTCTAAAACTTTTCCTTGACATAAAACCATCATGTCATCGCTAAAGTGCCTGACAATGCCTAAATTATGAGAAATCAATATAAATGCTAATCCCATCTGCTGTTGCAAATCTAATAGTAAATTGATGATTTGAGAGCGTAGTGAGGGGTCAAGTGAAGCTAACGCTTCATCAAGAATAATCACTTGTGGTTTTAAGATAATCGCTCGCGCTAATGAAATACGCTGTTTTTGCCCTCCAGAAAACATATGAGGATAAAAACTCATGTGTTCAGCTAATAAACCCACTTTTTTTAAAGTGTCTCTGATCAATTGATGACGTTCGGTTTCATCAAGGTCGGTATTGAGCCTGAGTGGCTCATCTAATAATTGCTCAATGGTCAAACTTGGATTCAAGGTTGTACCTGAGTCTTGAAATATCATCCGAATATACTGACAACGTTGCTTGAAGTCTCCAGGTGCTAAGGTTTGACCATTTAAGCGAATATGACCGGTTGTCGGTAATTCAGCACCAACTAATAATTTAGCTAAAGTCGACTTACCTGAACCCGTTTCTCCAACAATAGCCAAGGTTTTATGTGCCATAATATCAAAAGATAATGGCTCTAAAGCAGCAACACATTTACGGTTAAACCAGTAGTTTTTATCTTTATAATTTTTACTTAAATTAATAACTTGTAATAGCACATTACTCACGAGTAACTATCCTTTAACGGGAAATGGCAACTCACTTGATGACCATGAAAGTTTTTTATTTTCGGCGCATGTACACATTTTTGTTGTGCACGTGGGCACCGAGGGCCTAAGCGGCAACCGATAGGTAAATGCTGTAAAATTGGAATACTGCCAGGTAAGGTCATCAACCTAGATTTGTTAGGGATCATTCTATTGGCTTTCGGGCTACTGTCAACTAAAGCTCTAGTATAGGGGTGATAAGGTTGATTAAATATTTGTTCGGTGGTGCCAGCCTCAACAAATTGGCCACTGTACATCACAGTGATCGCGTTGGTCCAATGAGTTACATTTTCTAAGTCATGACTGATCAATAATATCGACATATTTTTCAGCTGATTTAAACTCGCTAAAAGACGAAATATTTGTCCTTGATTGGTACTTTCCATTGCTGCGGTAGGCTCATCAGCAATCAGTAACATCGGGCGACGGGCCAGTGCCATGGCTATCATAACTCGCTGGCACAAGGCGTCGGTTAATTGGTGAGGGAAGCTTTTGACACACATTTCGTGCTGCTTGATGCCCACTTTATGTAATAAATTAATCGCAGCAAGTTTACGTTGTTGACGCTTTTGCCAGAAAAAGCCAGTTAATTGCTCAACATCTACAGCTTCCTCTAACTGTTCTCCTATCGTGGTAGTTGGATCTAAGCAGGCCATTGGCTCTTGAAAAATCATCGCCACATCTTTGGAGATAATGGCTTTTCTTTCTTCAGGAGTAAGTCGCATTAAATCATTGCCGCGCCAATGAAAACGGTCGGCATCTACTTTCCATTTTTCATCAAGCACGCCAACAATAGCTTGTGCTAACAGTGACTTTCCTGAGCCTGACTCCCCAACTAAGCCTCTAACTTCACCTTCTTTCATGGTTAAGTTGACTCGATCAACAGCAAGGATAGGTTGTGTTGAGGTTTGTAGCTCGATTGAAAGGTTTCGAATATCAATTAAATTCATTAATTTTCCTTGCGCACTTTCAGCGCATGACGCATGCCTTCGCCGACCAAGTTTGTCGCAATAACTGAAAATAAAATGGCTAAACCAGGTAGGTAAACAGTCCAAGGGGCAATATAAAATAAGTCAATACCATTAGCTAACATGGCACCCCATTCAGGCATAGGGATAGGAGCCCCTAAGCCTAAAAATCCTAATGCTGCAATTTCGAGAATAGCTGTTGATTGGGCAAGTGTTGCTTGGCTAATTAACTTTTCGATAATATTAGGAAAAATGGAATACCATAATATTCGTATCGAGCTCGCGCCATCTAGGCGGGAAGCTAATACATAATCTTTAGCAAACTCTTCTTTTACGGCATTACGAGTAATGTGCACAAATTGTGGTATGAGCACCATAATAATTGCCCATAAGGTATTCTCTAAACCCGGGCCTAATATGGCAACAATGATAATGGCTAGTAATAACGACGGTATAGATAAAATCACATCGAGAAAGTGATTGAGGATACTTGATTTAATACCGCTAGTGAGCGCGGAAAGAGAGCCGATAATAACACCTATCACGAGGGACGCCATAACAACAATAATACTCAAACCAAAGGTTAATGACGTACCGTGCATTAAACGCGATAGCATATCTCTACCAAGGTTGTCCGTGCCAAGTAAAAAACTGACATTGCCTTCATCGCTCCATGCCGGAGGTAATAATAAGTGATCTAAGTGATTCTCCACTGAAGAATATGGTGTGATAACACTCGCTAATAAAGCCAAGGCAATTAAAAATAAAAAACAGCCAAAGCCAATCATAACCACCGGCGGTTGTTTAAAGTTATGCCACAACTGCATTAACGGGGTAGGAAACTCTTCTTCTAGATAAATTTTATCACGTGCCATGATTAGGCTCCCGAGCTAATGGGTTAAGCGCAGCATAGACAAAATCAATAATAATATGCACAATAAAGATAAAGGTTGAGAGCACGATAAGACCACCTTGAATAGCAGTATAGTCGCGTTGATAAATACTTTCGATTAGCCAACGACCAATCCCCGGCCAACTAAAGATCACTTCGGTTACCATCGCAATAGTTATCAGGTGAGCAAACTGCAGGCCGACATCACGAATAACTTTAATAACCGCATTACGCATGGCATGTCGATAAATAATTTGGCTAAAGGTTAAGCCCTTAGCTTTGGCTGCTTTAATGTAATGGGTGTCTAGCACCTCTAGCATAGCTGTTCTAGCTAAGCGCATAAAGATGGTTGCAGGAGCTAGGGCAACAACAATAACCGGCAATATGAGATGGCGAGTAGCGTCTTGGAAAGCTTGCCACTTATACTCGCTATCGCTGAGTAAAATATCGACTAGCTGCAAACCGGTCACATGCTTAATTTCAAATAATAGACTTATTTGTCCTGCAGAGGGTAACCAACCTAATTGAACCGAAAATACTAATATGGCTAAAATACCGAGCCAAAAAACAGGGATTGAGTAGCCAATCATAGCAATGGCTAAGATAAAATTGTCAGGTGCTTTTCTGTGATAAATAGCCGCACAGAAACCAATAGGAATACCGAAGAACATAGCAACAAGTAGTGCTACACAAGTTAACTCTACTGTTGCGGGTAATCGGTTGATTATTTCTGTCATTATCGGCAGGTGGCTAGTCATTGAATAGCCCATATCGCCATGAAACAAATGGCTCACATAGCTGAAGTATTGTGTTAGTAAGTTTGCTTGCTGTTGATATTCATTCGCTAAAACCGCCAGTTGCTCAGGTGATGCGTTTATTTCTCCTGTAAGGTTAATAAGTTGTTCGCCAGGAAACAGAAAACTTAAACTAAAGGATAATATGGTCAATAACCACATAGTAAAAAAGAACAAACTAAAGCGTCGCAGTGTAAAAATTAACATATTAGTTTTTAGTAACCCCATTAAAGTCGATTCCGCCTATTGAGCGTAATAGGGTGCCGTTTATATTGTTGGCTCTTGCTTGGTACCTTTTAGAGTGGGCAATAGGAATTAAAGGTACTTCCTCATTAATCAATTTCAACGCCTTTGAATAATAGGCTTTCCTACTATTAATGTTGTTGGTCTGTAAAGCACTTTGGATCAGCTGATCAAATTCTTCATTACACCAAAAGGTTCGATTACTCCCCGTAACTGCTGATGCGCAGCTAAGCAATGTTGAAAAAAAGTTATCGGGATCAGGGTGATCAGCAGACCAACCTAACAATACACTTTGGTGTTCACCTTCGGAAATTTTTCGTAAAAAGGTCGACCACTCGTAATCAAAGACAATTTCGACATCAACCCCTATTTTTTGTAAATCAGCTTGGATTAACTTTGCCATAGTGACAGCATCCGGGTTATAAGCTCGTTGCACAGGCATCGCCCATAAGTTCATTGAAAATCCATTGCTATAACCTGCCTCTGCTAACAATGCTTGAGCTTTTGTAATCGAGTACTCTTGACTTGTGATTGTTGAATCATAGGCCCAAGAAGAATTTGGGATCAAACCATCGGCAATTTCTGCTTGCCCAGTGTAAACGGTTTCTAGAATTGCTTGTTTATTTATTGCGTAAGATATTGCTTTTCTTACTAGTGGATCATTAAAGGGAGGTTTACTGGTATTAAAACCAAAATAGCCAACATTAAAAGATGTCACAGACTCTAAAGTAAGGTTAGGGTGTTGCTTAATTTTTTCATGAGCAATTGGGTAGGCAATTATATCGCATTCGCCGGCTAGGAGTTTTGTTAAACGGCCGGTGTCTCGAGGTGTGATATCAAAAACCAACTGTTTAAGATCAGACTTTCCACGCCAATAGTTAGCGTGAGGTTCATAACGAATAAATGCTCCAGAGCTATATTGCTTAAATTTGAATGGCCCCGTACCAATTGGCAGTATATCAATTTCTTGCATCGTGTTTAGTTCCACTAATTCATCGGCATATTCTTTGGATAAAATAACCGCTGAATTACCGCCAATATTAGCGAGAAATGAACTATCTGAATGCGATAGCTGGAAACGAATAGTGTACTCATTAATTTTCTCGATATTATCAATTAAATCAACGAGCTGAGCATTTTGGAAAAAAGGGTATTTACCACCAGAAACCGGGTAATATAAGTGATTTTCATCAAGCATACGGTTAAAACTGAATAAGACATCATCAGCGTTAAGATTGCGTGTGGGCGTAAAGTAAGCTGTTTGATGAAATTCAATGTCTTTGCGTAAATAGAAAGTTACCATTTTACCATCGCGAGTAACATGCCAGGATTTTGCGATAGCAGGAACAACTGAATTATCAGTAGGATTAAACTCTATTAAACGGTTATACAACTGATTGGCTGTTGCATCTATGGTGGTGCCAGAAGTAACGGTTTGAGGATTAAAGCTTTCAGGAGCGCCTTCACTGCAGTAAATAATACTTTTTTTGCTTAACGAAAGTGTTTCGCTTGAGTCACAACCTGTTAGCACTATGATAAACAGTGCTAAACAGTTGTAATAGGTAAATTTACAATAAGTCATAGTAAACATTTATTCTTCATCTGCACTACTTGAATCCAGTAAATTATATTTTTTTAAGTAGCCTCTTAATTGATGATAGGTTAATTCTAAGGCATCGGCTGTTTTCTTTTGATTATATTGGCAATTAGCGAGTGCCGACTTGATTAAATCGACCTCGTAGTCTTGCGATAAAGTCTTCAATGACAATGGAAATTGTAAAGTGTTGACCTGAGGTTTGTTTTGCTGCGCTACCTTGTGCGTTGGTTCAAGGCTTTTCTCAACAGTTTCAACTGCTGGTGTAGTGATGATCCTGTCTTGAGTTTTAATGCGTTTAGATGGACGGTATGGAGATTCAAATGGATCAATAACCAGTTCATGAACTGGCAAATGAGGGTTATTGCAGCGATAAACACTACGTTCTACAACATTTTTTAATTCACGAATGTTGCCAGGCCAATGATACTCAAGCAGGGCACGCTTGGCCTTCTCGGTAAAACCGCTAAAAAGTTCAAACTCGAGCTCACGTGCCATGTTAATGGCAAAATGTTCGGCTAACACAAGAATGTCGTCTAGGCGCTCTCGTAATGGTGGAAGTGTTATTACATCAAAGGCTAATCTATCAAGTAAATCTGCTCTAAACTCTCCTGCGGCTGCCATTGAAGGTAAATCCTCATTAGTTGCTGCAACGAGACGTGCGTTGGTTTTAATGGTTCTTGAACCACCAACTCGTTCAAATTCACCGTACTCAACAACACGTAATAACTTTTCTTGGATTAAACCTGAAGTATTAGCAATTTCGTCTAAAAATAATGTGCCATTATCTGCACGCTCAAAGCGACCTTCATGTCGTTTACTTGCACCAGTAAATGCGCCACTGTCGTAACCAAATAACTCACTTTCTAATAAATTTTCGTTTAATGCAGCACAATTAAGTTTTAAATAATTTTGATCCCAACGCTTTGATAAATAATGTAACCGTGCAGCAACAAGCTCTTTACCTGTTCCGCGCTCACCAATAATGAGTACAGGTTTACTTAAGGGGGCAATTTGAGAAATTTGCTCTAAAACTTCTAAAAAGTTATTAGATTGACCAATGAGGTTATCTTGTTGTTTGAAACGTGCCATTTACTGACCTAATAATTGGTTTTTTTCACTAACAAATAGTGTATTTCATTAATAGCTGAGATAGAAGTCTTTTTTTAATATAAATAAAAGCTTATTATTCATGCTGTTATCATGTTTTAAAAACTTGGCGCAAAACATGAATAGTAAAAACTAAGACAATTAACGTAATTTTTTGAACGAGGAAGTAATTATGGGTGTTTTTTCAAGGTTCACAGATATCATTAATTCTAATATTAACAACTTATTAGACAAAGCAGAAGATCCTGCAAAAATGGTGCGCTTGATCATACAAGAAATGGAAGACACGCTAGTTGAAGTTCGTTCTTCATCAGCAAAAACATTAGCAGATAAAAAAGAATTAGCACGCCAAGCCAGCCGATTTGAATCGGATGCAACACAATGGCAAGATAAAGCTGAACTAGCATTAAGCAAAGGCCGTGAAGATTTAGCGCGTGCAGCTTTAATGGAAAAGAAAAAGTGTCATGAAAGTGCAGAGTCGCTGCGTGATGAACTAGAGCACGTTGATGATCATATAGCAAAACTTCAAGACGAAATATCGCAATTACAAGACAAGTTAGCAGATGCAAAATCACGTCAGAAAGCGATTATTATGCGTGAGAAAACCGCTAGCTCTCGATTGAAAGTGAAGAAGAACATCGACAGTGATCGTGTTAATGATGCGTTAAGTCGCTTTGATCGCTATGAACGAAAAATTGATGATATTGAAGCACAAGTAGAATCTTATGATATGGGTAGTAAGTCGTTAGCTGATGAAATTGCTGATTTAGCCTCTGATGAAAAAGTTGATGATGAACTTGCGGCACTAAAAGCTAAAATGAATTCAGAAACTAAGAAAAAATAATTAGACGTTAACAACGCATGCCTTGAATTAGGTGCAAGTAAGGGGAAGTATTGTGGAAGAGATTATTATCGCTCCAGTTATTATATTCATGATAGTAGTGGCGCCTATTTGGTTGATTTTACACTATCGTAGTAAACGACAAATTAGTCAGGGCTTTAGTGAAGAAGAGTATATTCAGTTGTCAGAACTGTCAGAGCTCGCTGATAAAATGGCTGACAGGATCAAAACTTTAGAAGCTATTTTAGATGCTGAAACGCCGGAGTGGAGAAATAAATTATGACCAGTAAAGGCCGAGGTGAGTTATATCGAAATACGAGCCAAGGAAAAATAGCCGGAGTGTGCGCAGGTATTGCAGATTACTTTGGCTGGGAAACTTGGCTGGTGCGTATATTGGTAGTTTCAGGTGTATTGTTAGGCATGGGGTGGTTTATTGTTATCTATATTGCTGCATGGTTTATATTAGATAAAAAGTCTGGCAATACTGCGAATGTTAACCGTAATGGAGCAAAAGCGAATAATAATGGCCATGCACAAACAGCGCAGCAACGTACCGCGAAGCAACAGGGCTTTGATGAAGATATTACGAATGAATCGATTAAAGTGAAGTCAAGGGTTTGGCAAGCAGGAGAGCCGCCCAAGCAAGCTTTTCATGATATTAGACGTAAATTCAAAACCTTAGAGCTAGAATTACAAGTTATTGAACGTTATGTAACATCGCCCGAATTCACGGTTTCACGAGAAATAAATAAGTTATAAATAAAAGCGGCCAAGCCGCTTTTTTATTGGCAAAATTTTATTAATAAGTCAGATAAATTACTGTTATCAAAACTTAAAAAACGCTAGTATCAAAGCTAATAAGCGTATTGTTAAGTCGACTTTTTCTTGTTGTACTGCACGTAACAATCAATGTTCACCTTCAACGCATGTAGAATTCAAAATAGCATCCAACTATGTCATTTATTAATCAAGCAAAACTAAAAAAATTAAAACAAAAAGCCAGTGATATTGTTAATCGCTCTATCGACCAACACGTAACACTTGCTGTCACTGGTTTAAGTCGTAGTGGTAAAACTGCTTTCATAACTTCTCTGGTGAACCAATTATTAAATGAAGGTAATAATTCACAATTGAGCTTTTTTAATGTAGTTCATGAAGGCCGTTATATTGCGGCAAAACGAGTACCACAAAAGCATCTTCATATTCCACGATTTGAATATGATGGCGCGTTTTCAGCTTTGTGTCAGTCACCACCACAATGGCCAAAACCCACCAATGGTATTAGTGAGTTACGTTTAGCCGTTCGTTATCAGCCAAAAGATTCTTTACTAAAGTATGCGACGGGTTCAGCTACGTTATATATTGATATTACAGATTACCCTGGCGAGTGGTTGCTTGATTTACCTATGTTGTCATTGACCTTTGAAGAATGGTCAAAACAAACTACGGCGTTACTTAATCAAGCCCCCAGAAATGCCCATGCACAAGAATTTCTTGACAAATTAGCCGACTTTGATCCTTTTGCCAGTGTCGACGAAAGCGTATTAGCACAATTATCGCAAGAGTATACAGAACTGCTATTACTTTTCCGCCATCAACTGGGCTTATCTGTTATTCAACCTGGGCGTTTTATTTTGCCGGGGGAGTTAGAAGACGCGCCAATTTTGCAGTTTTTTCCTTATAGTGGTTTTGATGATATTGACAGTAATGATTATCAAAATGCTAAAGATGATTGCTACATTGGTATGCTACGAGCACGTTTTATTGAATACAAAGAACGCGTTGTTCGTCGTTTCTATAAAGAGCACTTTATTAATTTCGATCGACAAATAGTTCTCGCTGACTGTTTAACACCACTAAACAATGGCCCAGAAAGTTTTGCTGACTTACAAAACGCCATGGCGATGATCATGGAAAGTTTTCAATATGGACAATCGAGTATATTTTCACGGTTGTTTTCACCAAAAATTGATCGACTACTGTTTGCGGCAACTAAGGCAGACCATGTTACACCTGAACAACATAGTAACTTGGTTTCACTGTTAAATAAGCTGGTTTTTCAAACCAAGCAGCAATTAAGCTTCGATGCAATCAAGATGAAAACCATTGCTATCGCTTCCGTGAAGGCAACGCAAGTGGGTAAAAGCCAGTACCAAGGACGTAGCATTCCCGTGATTAAAGGTCGGCAATTAACGAACGATCAAATGATTACTTTATTTCCAGGTACTGTTCCTGCGAGTATTCCAGCGCTTGATTATTGGCAAAAACAGGCATTTAACTATATCGCTTTTTCACCAATAAGCTCAGCTAATAAAGAAGAGTGCTTACCACACCTTAGAATGGATCAAATGTTACAGTTTTTGTTGGGAGATAAATTAAAATGATTGAGCATAAAGAAAAGTACCAACAACAAATATTGTTTGATGATGTTGATACTACCGATGAGAAAATAAAAGAAAACACACCACAAATAATTGTTAATGAGCAAGACTGGGCAAGCGATGAAAAAATAGAGAAAGTCGATGATGATTTAGTGCCAGAAGCTAGAAAACCAAGTTGGCTTTGGCGTACACTCGGTGTAGTTTTTATTACTTTAGTGGCTGTTGAAACAACACAATTTTTTATGGCTGGCTTTAGTCAGTCGCCAATCATTGCGAGTTTATATGCTATTTTATTAGCGGGCTTATCAGTTGTTTGTGGGCGTAGTATTTGGCGTGAATGGTCAGGGTTGAGACAATTTAAATCTCAACAGCACCTTAAACAACATGCACAAAATATTTTCAATGAAGCGGGTGATATAGATGCCGTGAGTCTTTGTGAAAAAATCTCTCAACGTTTACCTAGCGATTTAGCCGAAGTTGACCAAGGAGCTTGGCATAACTTAAAACTTGAAGAATACAATGACGTTGAAATCATGCAATTATATTCACGTAAGGTTTTGTCGCAGGTAGATCAAAAAGCACTCAAAGAAATTGCCAAGTTCTCCTCTGAGTCAGTTGTTTTAGTTGCGCTAAGCCCGATTGCTATTCTTGATATGTTGCTGATGCTGTGGCGAAATTTACGTTTAGTGAATAAAATAGCCGCTTTATATGGCTTAAAGCTGAGTTATTGGAGTCGGATAAAGTTAATTAAGCAAGTTATTGTCAATATGGCCTACGCTGGCGCGAGTGAATTAGTTGCAGATTTAGGTGCTGATCTGCTTGGTGCTGAGCTATTAGGTAAATTATCTGCACGCATGGCACAAGGGCTTGGGGCTGGCATGTTAACGGCTAGATTAGGATTAAAGGCTATGCACTTGTGTCGACCCATCCCTTTTGCTGATGATGCGCCTAAACTTGGCCATATACGTCAAAAAATAGTTCATCAAGTACAACAACTCGTAAAGAAAGCATAGTATGCCTTTGAAAATAAAGATTAAGTTTTAAATTTTACAGTTAGATGTAACACAAATTTTACACTCTTTTGTTCTGGTTGAAAAATAGCCACTTTGAAAGTAGTGCTTTTTCTAGTGTTGTTGCCTTACTATTGGAACACAACAGTTGTTCTAAATATCAAAATAACATGAATAAAAAATTTGATATTCACTAAGTAAGGTTAACACAATGGCGAAGGCGACTAAGTATGTTTCAAAAGTTGCAGATGAACAGGGCAATATCGTTTGGTCAGCAGCAGAAAATAAAATTTGGCAAGCGTTAATAACTCGACAATTGTCAACAGTACATGACACAGCGTGTGATGAATTCATTGAAGGTTTGAGTAAGTTAAATCTTCCGCAAGACCGTATTCCACAATTAGAAGAAGTTAGTACCGTATTACGAGCGACAACCGGTTGGAGCTGTGAGCCTGTACCAGCACTTATTGGTTTTGGTGAGTTTTTCCGTTTGTTATCAGAGCGGAAGTTCCCCGTTGCGACATTTATCCGTTCGCAAGAAGAGTTTGATTATCTGCAGGAGCCAGATATATTTCATGAAATATATGGTCACTGTCCATTATTGACTAATGAATCTTTCGCTAACTACACCCAAGCCTATGGCATGATGGGCTTAAATGCATCGAAAGAAGATCGCGTGTTTTTAGCCCGCTTATACTGGTTTACTGTTGAGTTTGGTTTATTAAATACGCCCAAAGGCTTACGTGTATATGGCGGTGGTATATTGTCTTCACCAAGCGAAACTGAATATGCGCTCAATGATAAAAATGTCGAAAGAAAGCCACTCGATGTTCTAGACGTTTTACGAACTCAATATCGTATTGATATTATGCAGCCAATATATTTTATGCTTACTAAGGTTAGTGATCTTGATGATATACGAAAATTAGAAGTAGAAGATATTATGGCATTAGTAGAGCAAGCAAAAGTAATGGGCTTACATCCAGCTAAATTTGAATTAAAAACAACCTCAAAAGCGAGTTAAAGGAATTTTTTATGAGCGGTGAATTATCCAATCAACAATGTGAAGCATGCCAAGTTGACGCACCTAAAGTGAGTGACGACGAGTTAGCAAGTCTTTTAGCGCAAATACCGGACTGGGTACCGGCAGTAAATAATGGCGTGATGATGCTAGAGCGTGTATATAAATTTAAAAATTATAAATTAGCTTGGGCTTTTGCAAATAAAGTTTCAGAATTAGCAGAAGAAGAGTTTCACCATCCTGCTATTTTACTGGAGTGGGGAAAAGTTAAAGTTACTTGGTGGACCCATGCTATTAAAGGGCTACATAAAAATGACTTTATTTGTGCAGCAAAAACAGATCAACTTCTGTAACGTTTGCTTACAACAATAATGACTAGCCCCCTGTTACAGGGGGCTTTTTTTTGTTGTAAAAAATAGTTTACAATAGCCTTACTGGATTTTGTTGTTTGCTTGAGGTTAATAAATGCGTTTAGAAATTGGGTGTCATGACCGAGTTGGTATTGCACAAAGTGTGTTAGCAATATTTGTTGACCGTGGCATTGATCTGCGCGGTATTGAATTAAAACAACCCGGGAAAATCTTTATTAATATACCCGACTTAGCGTTTTCTGAGTTACAAGATTTTATGCCGCAGTTACGTTTAATTGACGGTGTTTTAGATGTTAAAACTACGCCTTACATGCCGTCTGAGCGTGAGCGAAATGAATTTGAAACCTTAGTTAAAACCTTTCCTGATCCCTTCATTTCCGTTGATAGCAAAGGCCAAATACGCATGGTTAATAATGCAGCAGCGCAAATTATGTGTGCTTCGTTGGAGCATATTATTGGCGAGCATGTTGGGCAATGGCTAAAAGGCTTTAATTTTACGCGTTGGCTCGATGGTGAAGAAGTATTGGCTCAAACTCGTCGCATTAAATTTCAAGAAGATGATTTTGTTGCTGATATTATTCCTATCCATGTTGCTGACGGTGATGAAGCACAAGTACTTGCTGGTGCAGTATTAATTCTGAAATCTGAAGCTAGATTGGGGCAACAAATTAGTGCGTTTAAGAAGGCAAGCGAAAATAATTTCGCTGGTATTCAAGCCAACAGTGGCGCAATGCGTAAATTAATACGTGAAGCCAAACGTATGGCTTTGCTGGATTCATCTATGTTGATTGTTGGTGAAACGGGTACCGGTAAAGAGCTATTAGCTCGAGCTTGTCATGCTGCTAGTGATCGTGCTGATAAGCCTTTTATGACACTAAGTTGTGCGGCATTGCCTGATGATGCTGCAGAAACAGAGCTTTTTGGCTCAGGTAAGGCTGGCGAAGTAAACAGCAAGCGCGGCATTTTTGAATCAGCTGACGGTGGCACTATATTTTTTGATGAAGTAGGTGAAATGTCAGCCAAACTGCAGACAAAAGTGTTGCGTGTTATTCAAGATGGTACTTTTAGGCGTATTGATGACGAAAAAGAAATAAAAGTTAATGTTCGTATTATTGGGTCAACCAACCGTGATTTACTCAGCATGGTTTCACTTGGCGAGTTTCGGGAAGACTTGTACTATCGACTAAATGTCTTAGGTCTCAATATTCCATCATTACGTGAGCGACGAGCAGATATTGTTCCATTAGCGGAACTTTTTGTTGCTAAATTTGGTCAACGTATTGGTAAAACACATATTTCTTTTGATAAAGAATGTCTTGAGTTTATTGAACACTACCCTTGGCCGGGTAATGTTAGGCAACTTGAAAATGTCTTGATAAGAGCGGTATCGTTAATTGAAGGTAATATCATTATGACTTCGCATCTACAATTACCGGCATATACGCGAGAGCATGGTTATTTAGAGCAAGATTTTGAAGGTACCTTAGACGCTGCAGTGAAAAACTTTGAAGCTGACTTATTACGAAAATTGTATCCGGCCTACCCAAGTACCCGACAATTAGCCAAAAAGTTAGGTCTTAGCCACACGGCGATTGCCAACAAATTACGTGATTACGATATTAATAAGAAAACCGTTAAAATTTAACCTAGAGCAGGCTAATATGCTGATATTAGCCTCTCAGTAACATGATTTGAGTATTAAAAATGAAATTATATGGTTATTGGCGTTCATCTGCTGCCTATAGAGTTAGAATTGTGCTGCACTTAAAGAGTTTAGAGTTTGACTCTATTGCAGTACATTTGGTTAAAAATGGCGGTGAGCAGCACGATGATAGTTATACGCAATTGAACCCAACACACTTAGTACCAACCTTTGTTGATGATGACGTGGTATTACATCAATCGCTTGCTATCATTGAGTACCTCGATGATAAATATCCATCATCGCCTCTATACCCTGAGGATGTTGTCGCTAAAGCAAAAATAAAAGCATTAGCGCTGGATATTGCCTGCGAAATCCACCCAGTGAATAATTTGCGAGTACAACAATACCTAGCTAAACATTTATCAGCACAAGATAGTGATAAGTTGGCTTGGAGCCATCATTGGATGAAAATAGGATTTGAAGCTGTAGAGCAGCAACTAAAAGTTAATTCAGGCAAATATTGTTTTGGTGATAATATGACCATGGCTGATATTTGTTTAGTGCCACAAGTCTATAACGCCTATCGATTTAATCTTGATATGAGTGAATTTCCAAATATCCGCCGCGTGGCTGATAACTGTAATCAACACCCCGCATTTATTGCTGCATTACCTGAAAATCAAGCCGATGCACAACATTAATGTAAGATTTATATAAAGATAAATGTGTTCAATAATTATCATTTATTAGGTCATTAATTACAAAGAAATAAAGGTTATTATGTCAACTCAAAATGCTGAACAAAAACAAACACCTTGGGCGATTATTGCGATAATAATTGCCGCTATTTTAGCTTTAGTCGTCTATTATTATGTTATTGCTGAGGATGACAAAGTAGATGTTCCGGCAATTTCAACCACGCTAACTGAGCCGGTGCCGGAAATTGTACCAGAGGTCACTGAGCCGGAAGTTACTGAGCCAGAAGTTCCTGAAGAGCCAGTTATTGAAGATGTTGTTGAGCCAGAGCCAGAGCCAGAGGTCATATTACCCACTTTAGATGAAAGTGATAGCTGGTTTACAACTAAATTACCAGACTTAACTTGGCGAAAAGAGTTGCTTAAATTAATGGTAACTGATGATATTATTCGTCGTTTTGTGGTTTTTACAGATAACTTTAGCCAAGGCACCTTAGCTTATGAGCACACGCCATTAGTAACGCCTAATGTTAAATTTACTGCGATAGAGGCTGAAAGTGATAATGGCGCTAAATGGCAATGGGATGAGAGTAGCACACGTCGTTTCACCCTTTATGTTGACTTATTACGCTCTATGGACAGTGAGATGCTAATTCAATGGTACATTGAGTTAAAGCCATTGATTGATCAGGCATATAGCGAGCTAGGCTATCCAGATGATGACTTCACGGAAGTTTTACATGGGGCAATTACAAAGGTTTTGGATATGGAGATCCCTAAAGCTCAACCTGAATTGGAGCGACCTAGCGTTATGTATAAATATAAAGATGAATCTTTAGAGTCTTTAGATGATGCAGAGAAACTTTTACTTAGATTAGGAAAAGAGAATTTACTTGTCATCAAATCTGTACTGTTAGAAATTAATGAAAAGCTAGCTAGAGCCCGTTAATTTTGAAAAAAACACTAAAAATGCCCGTTGTGCCGGTTAATGTTCCAAGACGTAATTATGGCGTATTGGGGCGAGTAGCAAGAAAAGTTCTACTGCTCAGAGGTTGGAAAATTTGTGGCGAGCTTCCACAGCAAGATAAATTTATACTCGCCGTTGCTCCACATACTTCAAATTGGGATTTTTTTATTGGTATTGCTGCGATGTTTTCATTAAACCTCAAGGTATCATTTTTTGGCAAGGCGAGTATTTTTCGTTGGCCGGTAAAGTCATTATTAGAATCAATCGGTGGTATTGCTGTTGATCGTAGCCATAGTCATGGCGTTGTTGGGCAAATAGTGGAAACCTTTAATCAAAGTGATAAATTTATTTTAGGTTTAGCGCCAGAAGGTACACGCAGTAAAACAGTTGAATGGAAAACGGGCTTTTTGCATATCGCCAAGCAAGCTCAAGTACCTGTTGTGCCGGTTAGTTTTGATTTTGCTAAAAAAGAAGTAAGATTTCATCTTGGGGTCAAGATAACAAGGGAGATCAACCAAGAATTGATCGAATTTAAGCAAGTGTTTTCTAATGTTTGTGCAAAAAATCCCCAAGCAGTCTAATTTTAACAACTAGCGCTTGCAACTGGGCTATTGATTAGCGATAATTCGCGCCGCGCTAAAGAGATTCTTAAGCGCTTCTATGGTGACCCTTTTGGTCCCTTCGCAATGATACTCTGTGAACTCGGCCAGGTCCGGAAGGAAGCAACCGCAGCAGACGACTCATGTGCCGGAGTGTGGCTATTAGGGTTGCCACCCAATATATTCGTTATTCTAACTGCCTCTTTAGTAACTTCAACGAACACATCACTATTTTTATTTGGCTTTTTTAATGTTTTCTTAAGCTAGTACTTTTCTGCCGTATCATGCTTATAATCATCGTTACCAACACAGACTTTGTTGTTAATTAAAGTAGTGATACAGCGTATTATTGACGCTATAACGCTACAGGCATGAGACAAGTTGACAAAATACTGTATTATACCAATTACACTAATAAGCTGAACATTTTTCACGGTCTAAATGAATAAAAGCTGCGTTATTTATTTTATATATAGAACAACTATATAGAGAAATAAATGCCTTGATTTTATCCATTTATCCTCACTACAAAATTGGTCACATTATTAATGTAAATGGTATTAGTTGATTACAGCCACTGGTTGGCTATTGCCAATAGCAAAGTCCATTATCATTTTCTAAACGTATTCTATACGAAATGAAAGGCATAGGTTTACTGAGCATTAGAGTTTTAAGTCGGTATTTTATAATTTTCCCAGATTGACGTATAAGTTAAGGCAACTGAGCTAAATATCTGTAGTTAAACAGCTTTATTATATAGGTAATGAAAATTTTTATTTTTTATAAATACAGCCAAATTAACAATAAAGATAGTGTTACCCACATTAACAAAATAAGTGGGATCCCAATACGCATAAAATCAGAGAACTTATAGCCGCCAGCATTCATTACCAGCAAATTAGTTTTATATGCCATTGGCGTGGCATAACTTAAATTAGCGCCAAACAATACCGCTAAAATGAATGGCTCAGGTGAAAGGTTCAGCTGACTTGCAACTGAAATTGCTATAGGTGTACCAATCACCGCCGCGGCGTTGTTAGATACAATGTTAGTTAAGACAGCAAGTAACAACATTAAAGCAGATAACACGCCTCCAGGTGGCAAGCCATAGGATAAAGCAACAAATACCTGTGCGATATATTCGGCACCACCGGTCATCATCATTGCAGAGCCCAAGGCTAAAGATGCCGCAACAATTAAAATTACTTGTGTACTTAATGCTGAAGACGCTTCCTGCCAATCTAAACACTTAGTCAGTAACAAAACCAATACCCCACAAACTGAACTTATTTCAATGGGGACAATACCAAGTGCGGATGTTACAACTACCGCAAGCAACGTGCCCAAAGCTAGTGGGGCTTTTTTAGTTTGTGGAAGGGCTTCGGCGCCATCAATAATCAATAGTCCTGGTTTTAATTTTAGTAAATCTATTTGCTCAGACTCACCTTGTACAAGTAATACATCGCCGATCTGTAAACGAGTTTGCCCTATACCACTTCGACCTATTTCCATTGCCTTGCCTGCTCGGTGCAATGCCACAACAGAGATAGCATGTTTATTGATGAAGTTTGCCTGTTGTAATGTTCTGCCTTCAATACCAGAGCCAGCAATAATAACAATCTCGGCGAGCGTTTGCTTTTCAGCTTTCAACGGGTGTTCGTCGCTTACTTTGTGCAAACCAGAAAACAATGTGGCGCCTAATACGCTTTCATACTCTTTTAGTTTATCTGGGTAATCATGGACCTTTAATCTATCGCCCACGACAAGTACCGTATCAGGTAACGGCATGATACTGCGATAGTCAGGCCCTCGTTGGATGCCTTCAATTTTTAATTGACCATCGGTTAAAGCAATGACTTCAGTGATCGTTTTATCATTAATTGTACTCTCTTCATTAATATTGAGGTATGCACTGAATAAACGTGGTGAAGTATCAGGCATTGAAGATGTTCTGCTAGGTAATAGTTTTGGTGCAATAAGCCATAAGTAGAGTACCGCAACAACCGCTGCAATAAGTGCTGGCTGAGCAAAGTCAAACAAACCAAACTCTGCTGCTCCCATATTTTTTGCAATACTTACAACCAATAAGTTTGTCGAGGTGCCAATTGTTGTTGCCATTCCGCCGACTAACGTCGCGAGTCCCATTGGTAATAACATTGGAGACGAATCTGTTTTAGTGCGTAATGATACGCTGATCAAAATAGGCAATAATAATACAACGACAGGGGTGTTATTGATAAATGCACTTAACGCCCCAGCCAAGAGTAAGGTGATTAACAAAGAAAGAGTTGGGCTAATTTTCCACAATTTAGCTAAATATCTGCCTATTGGCTCTAGCGCTCCTGTACGGACAATACCGTGACCAATAATCATTAAAGAGCAAACCGTAACTAAAGCTTCATGGCCAAAGCCAAAAAATAGTGAGCTTGGTTCAAAATGTTCACCATCAATATAGAATGGGAATAAAGCAAACATTAAGCAAAGAACGGCGATAACAGCTAAAGAAGAGGTTTCTAAGGGAGTGTCTTCTCGACGAAATAAGTATAGCGCTAGCACGGTGATTAATAACACCGCTAAGGCATGATAATTGGGAAGTTCTGGAATATTCAAATGGCTACACCAAGTTAATTGAGTTATTGAGTCTCAAAAAGTTATAAGTAACTATAACTCGATTGTTTACTTTTAGAACAGTTTATTTTCAAGCTTATATTAAAAATACAAGCTTGAAGTTGCCCATTCATATTGAAAGGTATAGCCTCACAATTAACATAGTTAAACTGAGCTTTTAACTATGTTCTTTCATGAATTCTAGCGCTTTTGCTACAGCGACCTTAACATTGTTCTCCATTTCAAAACGTTCTGATGCGGGCAAGTAAAAAGCCATGTCAACTTCATGACGTATGTAGCGTGTAGGCAACTGATTTAATACCACACAAACTAAATCAGCGATAAACTCAGTATCATATTTATCTTCTAACTTTAATGCAGCAAAATGCTGAGAAACTAATTTCTCATAGTAGTTATGTATATCATCAGAAATTTTCATTTATGCAATCCTTATATAATAGCTATGTCGTTAAGCGTAATGCTAGTGCAATGAAAACACCAACATTTTTTGCTTGTTAAGGCTTTTTATAAATAATGTTCTGCTGGGAAGTGGAGCTATTAGAACTTTTCAGATTGGGTAATTTCACGTTCAAGCTTAGAAATGGCTTGACGACAGCGACCAAGTCGCTGATGCAGTACCAGAACCTCATTTGATAATTGCTGACTTTTTTTGTTGCTAGCATGTTGTCTTTCAAGCTCTCGAATTTGGATCATCTCGAGCAATCGTCGTTCAAACTCAAAGGTTTCATTAAGCTGCTTATGCAAATTGTGGCTTGATTGCATTACAGCTTGCGCGGCTTTTTTGTAGCGTCTGGCTTTTATTGCTTCTAGTCGTTGTGTTGGCTCTTTATGTAACTCGTTATTTGCATTTAAGGCGTTTCGTAAGGCTGATATTTGTTGCTCGATTAACAGCAGTCGACTATGGGCTAATGTATTCTTATTTGCAGACAATAAACGTGATAATTCACTCGTTTTATTTTTAACCTCTGCAACATAAGGCTGAAATAAGTCACTGTGGGTGAGAAATAATGCTTCAGAGAAAATATCATTTTCTTGAATGATTTTGTGGGATTTAGAGTGCTTATTCTGTTGATCAACTTTTATTGCTTGTTGATTAAGCTGTTCAATAATAGCTTGAATTTTATTAATTGCGCTATGCATAAATAATCTCTGTTAGCTTAGCCAAGCTTGATAACCTAAGTTGAGTGACATAATAATGACCACAGTAATAAACACCGGGCGAATAAATTTTCCGCCAAACTTTATTGCCCAATGTGCACCGACCCAGGAACCTAACATAATAAATATTCCCATAGAAATACCTAAAACAAAATTAACGTGACCTAGATAGATAAAAGTTAAAAGGCTGAAGAAGTTACTAACAAAATTAGTTGAACGAGCTAAACCAGAACTTAATAAAATGTCTATTTTATACAGCATATTAGAAGAGCTTACCCAAAAAGCACCTGTGCCAGGTCCCGCAATACCATCGTAAAAACCAAGAATTAAGCCTTGCGTTATTTGTTTGAACTTAATCGCTGTTGTTTTAAATGGTAACCCATGTGCTTTATTAATTTTTGAACGAGAAAATAACGTGTACATTGCGGTTAAAACTACCAGTACAGGGATATACTTATCTAAAAATTCAACCGAGAGGAAGTTTACAATAACTGTGCCTGATATAGCGCCGACAGCGGTAGCTATAATAGCAAGCTTCCAGTATTTTGGGTCAAAAAGTTTTTTTCTATAGAAAGTAAAGGATGCGGTTAATGAGCCAAAAGATGCTGCAAGTTTATTCGTCCCTAAAGCAACATGAGGCGGTAAACCTGAGGTTAATAGCGTTGGAACTGTTAGCATGCCACCGCCCCCGGCAATGGCGTCAATTAGACCAGCGATAAATCCGACACTGCATAATGTTATCCATAAGCTGAGGTCTAATACGGGATCAATAACCATAGAATTTTGCCTTTAAAATTAGATGGCAATTGTATCATAGAGAATAGCGAATTTTATCGACATTTATTGATATACCTTATTGATTTTTATCAATTCGTTAAAGGTAAGCCTAAAAGTTATAAACTTTGGTAATACAAATATTATAGATAGATGCC
Organism: Cognaticolwellia aestuarii; assembly: GCF_002000025.1. Lineage (GTDB taxonomy): Bacteria > Pseudomonadota > Gammaproteobacteria > Enterobacterales > Alteromonadaceae > Cognaticolwellia > Cognaticolwellia aestuarii. Next base: position 126,798 of record NZ_MUZV01000004.1, on the reverse strand, counting down.
TAATGTATTGTTTTAAAATGACAAATCTATTTATATTTTGACAGTTAGATATAATAAATTCAAAAGTGGATAGTTTTTTTTGCAGTATCAAATAACTTAATAATCTGAGCTCAGGTAATAAGAGTTCATAAATTTTGGCTTGTTGAAATACTAATTACATAAAGCATAAATAATATTCAAAATCTAGGACACTTTAGTGAGCACCTCTTAGCTAGGGTTTTAAAGGTTCAAAATGCTTTTTTGATAAAAAATGTCTTAATAATGGCTTATTTTAAGTCTTAATGCCTTATGTCTAGATTAAGACTTTTGATGAATTAACAAGGGCTGATAAAACGAATAACACAGATTTTTTACTTATAAATAGGTCAAAGTTAGCGTTGTCACAAAGCTATATCTTTTATTATTCGGTACAAGAAATAGGTGCCAATTTGATAGCTTAGTTACATCCATTTTGTTAAATAATCATTAATTATTTGTTTATTTATAGAAATTAACTGCTCGGAACTGTACAAATAGTAGTCGCTTGTGGTCTGGGTTACAAAATAACTATTCAAAAATAATGAAAACTGTTTCATTTTGTTTACGCCAAATTGTTTATTTTAAGTATATGTTTTTATTGTTAATTATTCTCGTGTTTTTTTTGTACGCTATGATGGTTTGTGCATTATGGTTTAGTTCTCACTATAAAAAAGGCACCAACTCTATATTGAGGTTTTTTATTTAAGTTCTTGTTTTAGTTGTTTGTTTTTGGTTTTTTTGATTGGGCTTTAACGCCTGTTTGTAACTTTTTTTGTCAGACTTTCTACAGTCTCTGCTGTTTTCTTATCTTATTGTTTTTAACTGTTATTGTACTGTTTTTATGTTGCGTTTAAGCATTAACTATGAATAATGTAATTAAAACGTAACTGTTTGTGTTGACCAATTAACAAGATTAAGTTTAATATCTTAGCCGACAGTTCAGGTCTATGACCAAAATGAATTTACAACAAGGCAATATAGCCTTGAATTTAAACACTAGTATCACGAAAGTGATCCAGGGAGTATATATGTATAGCAATAGCAAAGTAGCTAAAGCAGTGCGCATCGCGATGATGTTTGGCGCAGGTGCAGCAGCAACAATTTCTACACAAGCATTTTCAGCTGAAGATGGTGCAGAATCAGTAGAGCGAATCGAAGTAACTGGTTCACGTATTAAACGTACTGATTTAGAAGGCGCAATTCCTGTAACAGTAATTGACCGTGCTGCAATCGATTTTTCTGGTCAAACTTCAGTTTCTGATTTGTTACGTAACACTTCTTTTAACGCTGCTGGTTCTTTCCGTCCGCAATCAGGTAGTTCTGCTCAAGGTATCTCACAAGTTAACTTACGTGGTTTAGGTTCAGAGCGTTCTTTGATTTTGGTTGATGGTCGTCGTTTACCTAAATCACCTTCTACAGGTAACTCACAAGATTTGAACTCGATCCCAATGGCTGCTGTTGAGCGTATCGAAATCTTATCTGATGGTGCTTCTGCTGTTTACGGTTCTGATGCAATTGCCGGCGTAGTTAACATTATTACACGTAAAGATTTCAATGGTGTTGAGCTTCGTTTAGGCGCTGGTAACGTTAGCTTACCTTCTGACGGCGGCGACCGTGAAGAAGGTTCTGCGGTATTTGGTTCTTCTACTGACAATTCTAGTGTAATTGGTGGTGTTTCTTGGAACAGCCGTGACATTATTTTTGAAAATGCTTATAGCTGGGTACAACCAGGTGGTTCAAGCTTTGGTGTAAACTGGGCTAAGCCTACTGGTTATGATGGTACATTCATCAATGACGATGGTGAGGTTGAAGGTCTTCCAGGTGGTTACAACTCAATTATTTCTGATGCTGAATGTGATGCTTTAGAAAACTTCTTCGCTACAGGCAATGACTTTTGTGCGTATAACTTTAACGCAACGAATGCTAACGAAGCTTCAACAGCTAACACATCGGCATTCTTAAAAGCTGATTATGACATCAATGATGATTGGAGAATCTTCTCTCATACATTGATTTCAAAAACTAAATCTTTTGGTCGTTATGCTCCTACACTAAATGATGCTGGTGCTGGCGCATTTATGTCTGCTGATAGCCCGAACAACCCTACTAACCCAGATAGCCCGTTTTATGAACCATCTGCTGGTGGTCAAGGCGCACAAGAAATCCAATTCCGTCACCGTTTCGCTGCTTTAGGTAACCGTGATAGTGAAGTTGATAACTGGTCAACTGATTTCATGATTGGTGTTGAAGGCGAAATCGGTGAAGTAAGTGTAGATTTTGGTGTTCGTAAAAACAAAACTAAAACTTATGAAATCGGTCGTGGTTACTTAATGGGTACTAATGCTCGTACTGCTATCGATAGCGGTGCTTACATGGTAAACGACCCGTTTGGAACTCGTTTTACTACAGATGCTGAGCGTAGTGACTATGCTAAAGTATTAAGTGGTTTAAACGTAACTACAGCTCGTATCGGTACTTTCGAACAACAAGAAGTATTCGGTTCTGCTGCGTTTGACGTATTAGAAATGGACGGCGGTACTTTACAAGCTGTTGTTGGTGCTGAATACCGTAAAGAAGAATACACAGATACGTACGATTCTTTATCAGAAGCTGGTCAAGTTGGTGGTTCTGCAGGTAACAGTGCAGGCGGCGGTCGTAACTTGAAGAGTGCTTTCTTTGAAGCGTTATTCCCAGTAATGGACGGTTTAGAATTCACAGTGGCAGGTCGTTACGATAACTACTCTGATTACGGTAGTGACTTCTCTCCTAAAGTTTCTGTTAAGTATGATGTAATGGAAGGTTTGATCTTACGTGCATCTTACGGTGAAGGTTTCCGTGCTCCAACACTAGATATCTTGACAGCTAAGCCTGCTCCAGGTAACCCAAGTGTTTCTGATGATCCATCATGTATTGATTTAGGTTTAACTGCTGGTTGTGATGTACAAGTATCAGCAATTACTCTAGCTAACGCAGAAATGGGTTCTGAGTCTTCTCAACAGATCTCTTTAGGTATGGCTTACCAACCTACAGATTGGTTAAACTTTTCAGCTGATTACTACGAAATTGAAATTTCTGACATGATCCGCTTCTTCGGTGCAAGCACTATCTTGACACGTGAGCAAACAGGTGACCCAATCCCAGCTGGTTTAGGTGTTACACGTAAAGCTAACGGTGGTATTGATTTAATTACTCAAGGTTACGCTAACGAAGGTAAATGGGAAATTAGTGGTCTTGACTTAAACGTTAACACGACTTTTGATTTTGGTGATGCAGGTACATTAAGACAATCACTACAATTTAGTCATCAGTTCGATAGCAAAATTGATGGTGGTCGTAACACAATTAAAGACACTGGCGAACCTCAACAACGTGCTACTTTAACTAACAGCTACTCATGGGAAAACTTAGACCTAACATGGAACATGAACATGATTGGTTCTCAGTATGAAGATGTAACGCAAATTGCTGATGGTAGTGTTGAACGTTCAGGTAACATTGCTACTTGGATCACTCACGATATGCAAGCAACTTACACATTCGACACAGGTACTAAAGTATCTATCGGTGCGCAAAACATATTTGAGAAAGAGCCTCAGTTAAGTGGTTTTGGTGGTCGTAACTACAACTTCGACTTATACGACGCATATGGCCGTATCGCTTATGTTCGTGTAGCTCAATCTTTCTAAGATTAAGTAACTTTTAATAGAAGGCGGGTTTTAAACCCCGCCTTTTTTTTATGCCGAGATTTATTAAATGCAACATTGGAACAGTTATTGGTCAAAAACCAAATCACTTAATAGCTTTGCAGAAGGAGAACAAAGCCAAGGTTATACTGGTGATATAGCTGACTTTTGGAACCGATTATTTTCAACTTTGCCGTCAAACAGTACTGTACTAGACCTTGCTACCGGAAATGGTGGTTTAGCGGTGTTGGCGCAACAATCAAACCCGAGCTTTACTGTCCTTGCATCAGATGCAGCTAAGATTAATCCTGTCGCCTTATACAATGCTGAAGATCCCATTTATCCGACACTTAACAAAATCAAATTCATTGCTGAAATGCCTTCAGAGGAGTTAAAGTTTGAAGATAAACAATTTAACTTAGTGATGAGCCAGTTTGGTTTTGAGTATGCACAAACAACAGAAGCACTAGAGCAGATATTTAGAGTGCTGCAAGCTAAAGGGCGTTTTGTTGCATTAGTGCATCATAAAGACTCTTTTATTAGTACAGATTGTCGTTATGGTCTTACCGTGATTGAACGTATTATGGCAGCTGATGGCTTATTTGAGCAATTACTAGACTTTGCGCGGTTATGTCAATCAATCACCGATAAAAGTAATTTTGACCAGCAACAAAAAGCTGAATTCAAACAGAAAAATAACAGTTTATTAACGCTATTCAAATCACTACAACAAAACTGTGCGAATGAGGTAGAGCTTGATTGGTTTAACTTGTTAGCTAAAGATTTAGTGCCTTTTATGATGAACTGGCAAGAAACTAATGAAGCAAAGATTAAGCAAATTCAGCAAAGTTTTTACTACTTTAAACTTCGCTTAGCTGATCAACTGGAAGCAGCATGGAGTGAGGAACGTTCTGAAGAAATTATTAAATTGATTAACATGCAAGGCCATACTGTCAATTGTCAGCCTTTTGATATATCGCAAGGTAGATTGTGTTGGGTTTTGGATGTAAGCATATAAAGTTAACTCATTGGTAAGCCCTGGCACTGTTCAGTTGCCATATTCAATTTTTATTCATTGTATGAACTTGTCCTATCATGTGTGCGATAAAATAAGTAAAGAGTAGGCTCTCTGTATTGCTGGTTTCAACAGAAAGTACTTAAATCTCATTAACTATGGGAGGAAAACTGGTGTTATTATCAGGCTTAACCAGATATAGCTATTAACTGAACTGAACTGAACTGAAGCTAATGCTTAAATAGACTAGTAAAATAATTTAAATTGAGCCTATGGGGCAAATTACACATTTGCTTTGTTATGCCGTTAGCATGATAAGCTAATATAAAATTAATTTTTGCAGATCAAACAAAGTCTTAATCATGCAAAGTTAAACGCTGTAATATTAAGCAATTTTATCCAATATAAAATCTTTTAAGAACATTGAAAAAGTCGATTTTAAAGGCTCTGTAATCAATATGTTGTTGCCCGAGTGATACTTACAGAATAGGCATAAAAATAAACCATATAGGTTACTTTTAGCATACATAGATAAAAACTAAACAAGCTTAAAATAAAGCAATCCATAGCCATTTTGGTTAACTGTTTTATGCGATAGCTCTCTTGTGAGTTCGGTGTATTTAGTCTGAGATTTTTACATTGTGCTTTCTTATCTAAATGATGAATACAGCAGCTAGTTTTTTTACTTTAACGTAAAGCAATAACGCTAGCGATAATCTCTATCGTCGCAGTGCACTACGCATATATATTCAATTTTCTTATTTGATGACATATGACGAATTTGTATAGTTATAGTTACAAAAGTAATTATTAGAACAATATTAAGAGGCGTTAGGTACAAAGTTATTCATAATATTCCAAAATAACATTAAGCATTTTTTAGGTTCTATTTGGCAAGAAATAGCAATAAACAAACAGAAATTGAATAAAAATTAAATTTTACTGTGAATTTATACTTGAGTTAACATAAAATGACTTTGTATAAAAATACAACAAAGTGTATGGTTAACCCTTCGTTTAAGCTATATTTTTATAAAAAAAATTGACTTACTACGAAAGAGTTAGTAAAACATAGTTAGCATATATTGTTACTATTAAGAGGAATGTTTGTACTTACGAAGATTAGCGATAATGTTTTTTAATTATTTATGCAAATATTATCTGTAATTCTCGTTGTAAAAGTTTATTTCTCTCTTCTGAGCGAAATAACGCGTCTTTTTAATGGTCTTAGTTGACAGCTTGGCTGTGGTCTGGGAATATTGCATGGTTTTATTCTAGAGAAATTAAAACTTAAAATGGCAGATTATTAAATTTGCGTTAACAATAAGCTTGTTATCAAAATTCAATAGCAATTGGTTGGGAAATATGTCCAAATTAAGCAAGAAAAGCCTTATCGCATCGACGATAATTGGCGCATTAGCATTTTCAGCAAGCAACTTCGCTTCTGCAGATGCATTGACAGAACTACAAAAAGCGGAAGCTCAAATTTTTAAAAATTCGAGCAAATCACAAAGCAAAATCAATAACATTTACGAGCAAACTCAAGAGCTTTTAGCTGAGTATCGTAATACTGTTGATGAAGCTGACGTTCTTAGCGGCTACAACGATCATGTTCAACTTATGGTTGATGATCAAAAAGCTAATATTAAATCATTAGAAGATCAAATTGCTGGTATCGATAAAACTAAGCAAGGCGTAGTGCCACTGATGTATAAAATGATTGATACGTTAGAGGAGTTTGTTGACCTTGATGTTCCTATGAACATTGATGCACGTAAAGAGCGTATCGCTGGTTTACGTGATGTAATGGGTGATTCAGATGTTTCTGTATCTGAGCAATTTCGCTTAGTACTTGAAGCATATGAAATTGAAGCTAGTTACGGCACTATTTTCGGTGTGTATCAAGGTGAGCTTGACTTAGGTGATCGTATGATCACTGCTGATTTTGTTCATATGGGTCGTATTTCATTTGTTGCACAATCTCTTGACATGAAAAATGCTTGGGTTTGGAACAATGAGAAGCGCTCTTGGGAAGCTCTCGGTGATGAATATTTAAAACCTGTTACAGATGCCGTTCGTATGGCACGTAAACAATTACCGCTTGATCTAGCTAAACTTCCAGTATTTGCAGCAGGAGCAAAATAATGAAAAAAGTAATTAATTTTGTCTTACTTGCTGCTTCAATGGCAGTAGCAACTTCAGCATCAGCTAATCAATTAGATGACTTGTTAAAAAAAGTTAAAGCTGACCGTATTTCAGAAGCTAAAATTGATAGTAAACGTGAAGCTGAGTTCACTTCTGCTCGTTCTGATAAGCAAGCCTTATTGAACAAAGCGAAAAAAGAATTAGCAAACCAACAAGCACGTAACAAACGTTTAACTAAAGAGTATGCAGCTAATGAAATCACATTAGCACAAAAAGCTGTTGAGTTAGATAATGCTAAAGGTACGTTAGGTGAAATGTTCGGTGTAAGTCGCGCAGCTGCTGCTAACGCTTACGGTTCAATTGCTACGTCAATTGTTTCAGCTGAATACCCAGGTCGTGGTGAAGTTTTAGATGTTATTGCTAACTCTAAAGCTATCCCTGAACTTGAGCAACTTGAAGAGTTATGGTTTGCATTACAAACTGAAATGACGCAATCAGGTGAAGTATCTAAGTTTACTACAGAAGTAACTAACTTAGACGGTTCAAAGTCAACTCAAACAGTTACTCGTATCGGTACATTTAACTTAGTATCTGAAGATGGTTACTTAAACTACAATGATGAAGTAGGTCAAGTACAACCATTAGCTAAGCAACCTGCTGGTTACATCGCTGGTGCTGCCGCTTCTTTCTTTGGTGAGACTTCTGGCTATGCGCCTCTTTATGTGGATCCTTCTCGTGGTGCTATCTTAACGTTAGAAACACGTAAGAAAACATTGATGGAGTTCTACCACGAAGGTAAAGAAGTTGGTTATGCCATCACAGTACTTCTTATTATTGGTCTTCTTATTGCTTTAGAACGTATGATTGTTCTTGGTAGCATGAGCGCTAAAATTAATGCTCAAACTAAGAATCTTGATCAACCAAATGAAAACAACCCACTTGGTCGTTTATTGAAAGTTTACTTCGACAACAAGTCTGTTGACGCTGAAACACTAGAGTTGAAACTTGACGAAGCTATTCTACGTGAAACACCGAAAGTTGACCGTGGTATTAACTTAATCAAAATGTTTGCAGCTATAGCTCCTCTTATGGGTCTATTAGGTACGGTTATCGGTATGATCATGACCTTCCAAACGATTACATTATTTGGTACTGGTGACCCGAAAATTATGGCGGGTAACATCTCTCTAGCACTTGTAACAACAGCATTAGGTTTGATTTGTGCATTACCACTAATCTTAATCCACAGTATTGTTGCTGGTAAGAGTAAATCTGTACTACAGAAACTAGATGAGCAAAGTGCTGGCTTAATCGCTGCGATCGCAGAGAAGGAGTCTAAATAATGTTATTCCTGATAGAGCTTTGGGAATCTGTCAGGAGTTTTATTGCGACTGGCGGTAACGTACTATACGTTGTTGCCTTCGCACTCTTATTGATGTGGATAATGATGATAGAGCGTTATTGGTTTCTATCTAAAGTTTATCCCAAAATGAAAGACGATATCGTCGGACGTTGGGATGCAAGAGAAGATACAACTTCTTGGTATGCACATCGAATTAGAGATACTTGGATCTCCGAAGCGACAGAACTACTAGAGCAGCGTATGCTCACAATTAGAACCTTAGTGGCAATGTGTCCACTGATTGGACTACTTGGAACCGTAACCGGCATGATCGGTGTGTTTGAAGTTATGGCACAACAAGGTACAGGTAATCCGCGTCTGATGGCGTCTGGTATATCAATGGCAACAATTCCGACAATGGCGGGTATGGTTGCTGCATTATCAGGTGTGTTTTTCAGTTCAAGGTTAGACGCTAAAGTTAAACTAGCAAAGGCTAAACTGGTTGACAGTTTACCTCATCACTAGAGAGATATTCGAATGGCACGTAAACGTATTCGTGAAGACGAAGAAGCAGCAATTGATATGACACCGATGCTAGACATCGTATTCATTATGTTGATCTTCTTTATCGTTACTACTTCTTTTGTTAAAGAAGCTGGTATTGAAGTTAATAAGCCAAAAGCGGCAAACCAATCTAAACAGAAATCAGCTAACATCTTTATAGCGGTTAAAGATAATGGTGAAATTTGGTTAGATAAACGTCGTGTAGATGTTGAGCGCGTAGCGGCTAACATTGAAAAATTACTGGCTGAACAACCAACTGACGTTGTAATCATTCAAGCTGACAAAGATGCCAAACACGGTGTAGTTGTTAAAGTAATGGATGCAATTAAAGAAGCGGGCATAGACAGAATATCTATTGCTGCAGCTAAGGGGTAGTCTATGGTTCGCTTTTTAGTATCTATACTACTAGGCGCCGCAGTAACTTTTGCATTATTTTCTTTTATGGCATTTCTTGTTTCTAGCGGTGATAGAAACAAGGAAGAGCAATTAGAGAATATAATTGTTGAAGTTAATACGACGCCACCTAAGTCGCAGGCAGAGAGGCGTCAACGCGTACCGCCACCGCCACCGCCGCCACCTAAAACGCCACCTAAGCCTCAAGCTCCTGAGCCTGAGACTAATAATAATAGCGGTGGATTAACGTTTAATATGCCAGGTGTACAATTAGCGGGAGCTAATGCCGGTATGTCAGCACCAGGCGCAGGTTTTGGTCGTGATGGTGATGCAACACCTATCGTACGTATTGAACCTAAATATCCGATACAAGCTGCTCGAGATGGTAAAGAAGGGTGGGTAACACTATCTTTTACTATCAACGAAATTGGCGGTGTTGAAGATGTTAATGTTATTGATGCTGAGCCTAAGCGTGTTTTCGATAAAGAAGCTAAGCGTGCATTACGTAAGTGGAAGTACAAGCCTAAAGTTGTTGATGGTAAAGCCATGAAGCAAGTTGGTTTGACAGTAAGATTAGACTTTAATATGGACGGAGGGAATTAATAATGAATAAGATATTTTCATCTTTACTGTTAATAGTTTCAGTTGTTCTTATTCAGTTACCCATAGCTGCAGATGCTTCTGCGGCAGGTGCTGAGAAGTCTGAAAAGCCTGAGCGAAAAACGCAATTAGTTGGTCCTACTGTAGGTAAAAAAGTTGCTAAAGCTTTTGAAGCCTACTCAGCAGATGATATTCCAGGTGCTTTAGCCATCTTATTGGAGATTGATGCCAGTAAGAAATATGATAAAGCTTATGTTTCACGTTTCATTGCTATTATGTATGCACAAATGGGTAATGAAGAAGCAAAAGCAATTCAATATTTAAAGGCTGCTGTAGAACCTGATATTCTAAACGAAGCTGATCATGACCAATCTCTAAAGTTGTTAGCTGATTTGCAGATGCAAACCAAAGCGTTTGAAGAAGCATTAGTTAATTATCAAGCTTGGATGGATTTTACTGGTAAGTCTGACGGTGATACTTGGACTAAGATTGCAAATGCTAATTACATGCTGAAACGTTTAGATAAAATAATCGTTCCTGCTGACAATGCGATTGCAGCCTACGGTGATAAGCATAACAAAAACCCTTATATTTTAAAAATTACCTCTTATTACGAGAGAAAAAAATATCAGGAAGCTGTTAAAACGCTTGAAACTGTTCTCCAAGTTTTTCCAGAGGATAAAACTTGGTGGAATCAACTTGGCATGTTTTACTTGCTAGTTGAGGATTATAAGAAAGCTCTAGCTACGCTAGATATGGCTTATAAACAAGGTTTCCTTGAAAAAGAATCTGAAATTAAGACTTTGGCAAGTTTATACTCACAGAATGATGTGCCGTATAAAGCAGCTGTGATACTTGAAAAGCACATCGATTCAGGTTTAGTAACCCGTGATGATAAAAACTTATCTTCTCTAGCAAATGCTTGGCATGCTGCACAACATATTGATAAAGCTGCTAGGTATTATGGTGAGTTAGCTAAAATGACAAATCTTGCTAAGCACTATAGCAAGCAAGGTATGTTATTAAAGCAAGATGAGCAGTTTAAACCAGCTATTGTTGCCTTAACTAAAGCTCTTGAGCTTGGTGCAAAAAACAAAGGCAGATTGCATATGAGTATTGCAGAATCTCACTATTATTTAGAAGAGTATAAGCAAGCTTACAAAGCAATCAATCTAGCAATGAAAGACCCTAAAACCAAAAAATCGGCTAAGGGTTGGGTAGACTTCATCAAAGATACAGCAAGACGCAAAAACGTTTCTATCTAATTTATTAGTATAAGAACCTTAAAAACCAGCCTTAGTGGCTGGTTTTTTTATGTCCAGCATAACTGGCGGTTCCATTTAACCAAGCGAAGGCCTTTCTTTTGGCAAGAGCCGATACTGCTGAAACATAGTTTTTAATTGCTGATATAAGCCCTGAATAATACAAACGGCTAAGTTAACCGTATGAAATAAAGATATAATTTACTTATAGCTAGCTATGAACTATCGAGCTGTTGTTTGATCTATATCAAATAATACTACCTTTGCATCGCTTTTTGGTCTACAATCCGCGCGGTTTAATTACTCGATAGGAAGCCCAATGTCAGAAGAAAACTTTAAAGATAGTTCATCAAAACGCCATTTATTCATCGCAATACTTGCCATGTTCGGCGCACCTTTGTTGCCAATGCTAGCGGGTTGGTTTACAGTTCTTGCAAATTAAATTTCAAGTTGCTTAGAGAAATATGCAAATTCTTGTTGTTGATGATAAACAAATAATATTAGATAGTTTAAGCGTGCTATTATCCAAACATGGCTACATTGTAGACACTGCGTGTAATGGTTTAGCGGCATCTGAAAAGTTGCAAAAATCTGGTTATGATTTGTTTATTGTCGACCATTTAATGCCGGTTATGAATGGTATACAATTAACTAAACATATAAGACAAAATAGCACCTATAGTAGTACGCCTGTAGTATTTATGACCACACAGGGCAAAGGTCTCATCCAGTCTCTTTGCGATACTGAGCTGTTTTCGGCAATAATTGATAAGCCGATCGACGAACAAAACCTACTTAATACGATAAATAGTCTTCTATCATCAAATACTCGCTATCAGTCACTATAATTTTTAGTTGAATTGCTTTATTCTGTAGCTAAAATTTTTTTTGACTTTTAGAACATGACTGAAACACAAATCGACACACTCAAATCTGCAATTCATAGCATCCCCGATTACCCTAAAGCGGGTATTATGTTTAGAGACGTAACTGGCATACTCGATGATGCTGAAGCCTTTAAACTGACTATTGATATCTTAGCGAATAAATTTAAAGATGGTGGTTTTACAAAAATAGTAGGCACTGAAGCGCGTGGTTTTCTTTTTGGCGCGCCATTAGCACTTGCTATGGGAGTTGGGTTTGTTCCGGTTCGTAAACCTGGCAAACTACCGCGTGCTACCTATGCTCAAGACTATCAATTAGAGTATGGCCATGACACGTTAGAGATCCACCAAGATGCTTTAACAGAAAATGACAATGTTTTAATCATCGACGATTTATTAGCAACTGGTGGCACTATTGAAGCGACTACAAAGCTTATAAGGCGTTTGGGCGCTAAAGTTACAGACGCAGCATTTGTTATCTCACTACCTGATTTAGGTGGTGAGGAAAAAATACAAGGTATGGGCTTATCCGTATTCTCTTTACTACAATATGCTGGTGATTAAGGCTGAACAATGAGTTATCAGGTTTTAGCAAGAAAATGGCGGCCTAAGTCCTTTACTGAGCTTGTTGGCCAAGAACATGTAGTTACCGTATTGGTTAATGCATTAACGCAGCAAAGGTTGCACCATGCTTACTTATTTACCGGTACTCGTGGAGTTGGTAAAACAACTATTGCCAGAATTTTTGCTAAAAGCCTGAATTGCGAGCAAGGTATAACCGCGCAGCCATGTGGTATCTGTCAAGCGTGTGTTGACATAGACGCGGGTAAGTTTGTTGACTTGCTTGAGATAGACGCTGCTTCTCGTACTAAAGTAGATGATACTCGTGAAATATTGGACAACGTGCAATATGCGCCAACAAGAGGTCGATATAAGGTCTATCTGATCGACGAAGTTCACATGTTATCGCGCAGCAGTTTCAATGCTTTATTAAAAACTTTAGAAGAGCCACCTGAGCACGTTAAATTTATTCTCGCTACTACCGATCCACAAAAGCTACCAGTAACAGTTTTATCTCGTTGTTTACAGTTTCACTTAAAAGCTCTATCAGTTAAGCAAATCAGTGATAAAGTCACTGAAATACTAAGCAAAGAAGCGGTGACATTTGATGATGAAGCCATAAACCTTTTAGCAAAGGCTGCACGCGGTAGTATGCGCGATTGCTTGAGTTTGACCGACCAAAGTATCGCTCAGGGTAATGGCAATATATCCAGAGATAACGTCCAGCAAATGCTAGGCGGTGTAGATCGTGACTGGGTGTTTAAAATTTTAATTGCTCTATTAAAACAAGATGCTACAGCATTAATGAAACTATCACTTGCGATAGCATCCTATGCACCAAGTTACAGTCGCTTATCAGCTGAGTTAATTCAACTACTTCATCAAGTTGCTATGGCACAAGTTGTTGAAACTAACTTTAGCTTACCGACAGAGCATCAACAAATGTTGACACAATTCTGTCAGCTAATGTCGCCTGAAGACGTACAGCTTTATTATCAAATTGTGCTAATGGCAAGAAAAGATTTACCCTACGCTGATGATGAACAAGCAGCATTTGATATGATGTTATTGAGGTTGCTAGCTTTTAAACCATTAGCTAATAATCAAAGTTTACCTGAATCGACGAATAAAGTAGTTGATGTAGATACCTTGCTTGATAACTTACCTGCGGCCGAATTATCTTATGCACCTCCTACTGTAACTAAAGCTATTGGTACTGATGATTTAGTATCATCTTCTCCTGCTACAGCACCTATAACAGAGGCTATGAAGGCAACTGTTAGTCATAACGACGCTAGTAATAGCTGTGTTAATAGTGATGGTGAGCAAAGAAGTAATCATCAAAACCAAGTTGAAAACGAACTTGGTAGTTGTATCGATACTGAGAACAACTCAGCATTAGTGAATGAGATGCTCGCAATTGAACGTCAAGCTGATGCTATGATAGAGCCAGTACCTCATGAGCCGCTTTTATCAGCTCACATTTCTGAACAACATAGTGAGCCACCACAGCTAGCTTCTCAAGATAGTGCTAAGCATAATCAAGCTAGTAATAATAACTACAATCAAGGCGTACACAGTGCTAATACTAATGACACTTTGGGTACTGAGAATACGGTTGTAGATGGCTTATTAACAGAGCCGCAGGATTCACAAAATTTATCGCCGGTTGCTGCTGCAATCGCTACCCGTAATATGCTCAGAAGCCGAAAAAAAGCGCTGGAGAATGGTGGAAAAAAGTCTAGTGACGCTATCAAGCGTCCTAGCGCAGAGATAGTCGACGATAATGTTGAGCAAACTGTACCAACTGAGCCTGATAGCGGCTTAGACTTATCAACGGTACCTGAACAGCCTTATAGCGAAGAGTTTATCGATCCTGCGACCATAAAGTTGGCGAACCAAGTTGATAAGTGGGCACATATGATTGATAGCATGTCCTTAGCTGCTCGTTTACGACAACTGGCGATACATGCAACTATTGATGAAAACTCTACTGATGATTTATTGATATTACAATTAGACCAATCAATTAAACATTTAAATAGTGATGCTGCACATAAACAATTAGAAAGAAAAATTTCTGAATATTTACAACGTAAAGTAACGGTTGAATTGAATATTGTTGAAAGAACCGTTGCTGACCCTTACCAGATCCAAGCTGATATTAATGCCAAACGCTATGAATATGCAAAGCAAGTGTTAGCGGAAGACGAAATAGTCATCGCATTGCAACAACAATTCCAGGCTGAGCTTGATCAAGAAACTATCGTAGCGCGTTAATCGCTACTTGAATTTTTAGCCGTTAACCTCTATCTTTGGCGGCATCTTACTTTTGGAGTGAAAATTATGATGAAAGGTGGCATGGGCAACTTAATGAAACAAGCCCAACAAATGCAAGCAAAAATGGCTAAAGCGCAAGAAGAATTAGCCAATATGGAAGTAACTGGTGAGTCAGGTGCTGGTATGGTCAAAGTGACTATGACAGGTAACCATAACGTTAGACGTGTTGCTATCGACGATAGCTTAATGGCTGATGATAAAGACATGCTTGAAGATCTGGTTGCTGCAGCAATGAATGATGCTGTACGTCGTGTTGAAGAGCAAAATAAAGAAAAAATGGGTGCTTTAACGGGAGGAATGCAAATGCCTCCAGGGATGAAAATGCCGTTTTAATTTTTATGCTTCTGAAAAAGCCGACTTTTATGTCGGCTTTTTCGTGTCTGCAATATAGAGAAATTAAATTATTCTGAGCTCAGGCTAGTTATGTACTATCATCACTTTAGAATAAGTGCCATCTTGCCATTTGAATTGTATAAACATAGGTGACATTGCAACTGAGTATGAGATGAACCGTGATGTTTGTGTTTGTTCATGTACTTGCCAGTCTTTTATCGCTTGTTTAATTTCAACTTTAGTCGTGCTTTCACCTTGCAGGTGCACTGGGTCTCTATGACCTGTGACGCCGATAATAAAAGGAATCAAAGTATGTGATTGCATCGATTCTACAGCGTTATTATTTTGCGCGGCAGGCATCACATTTTCCTCACCATCAAGCAATGGTTTTTAATGAATTAACTTTATAAATACTAAACAATAGCTTAGTCAGTGCATCAAGTCACATATGTAATGAATTTGGTGAACGATATTTGACTATAAGAGTGTATTACACTGTTGATAAGCACTTTCAATATTACTGCTAGCTTGGTGCTAAAGCATGGCGGCCTTTGTAAACACAAGCTGGATATAATATTGTTTCTGTTGCTCCAGAGTGAATAAACATATGCTTAAATTAGCCAAGTATAGCTTGCTTGACGTAAGATCAGGCGCTAGGATTTGTTTGTCTAAATAATGGTAGTATCTAGCGATATTTGGGCAGGAGTGTTGTTTATTTGCTGCGATTCTCATGACTGTCTTGTGAAGCGGTGCAGGTATCGTTTGATGTTAAAAATAATCTGTAACTAAAACTAAAACTAAAACTAAACTTAAGCGGAGTGTATAAATTGCGAGCTCAACTATTTTATATTTACGATCCTATGTGCAGTTGGTGCTGGGGTTATGCTCCAACTTGGCAACGCTTACAAAGAGAACTTACATCAGAAGTAGACATCATTTATGGTCTTGGTGGCTTAGCCGAAGATTCCGATGTGCTCATGCCAGAAGCAATGCAGGTGTTTTTACAGCAAACCTGGCGTAAAATAGCCCAGCAGCTTGGTACTGAGTTTAATTTTGACTTTTGGCAACACTGTCATCCAAGACGCTCAACCTATCCTGCTTGTCGAGCGACACTAATAGCAAGAGAGTTTGGTAAAGAGCAAGAAATGCTTACCGCTATTCAACATGCTTACTATTTACAGGCAAAAAATCCTTCTAACCTTGATACTTTGCAAGCACTCGCGGTTGATATAGGCTTAGATAGCCTCGACTTTCTACAAAAACTAAAGAGTCAGTCAGTAGATGAGCAACTAATGGTTGAGATTAACAAAATGCGTTCTCTGCCTATCAATGGTTTTCCAGCACTAGTTTTAGTGAAAGAGCAATTATTGATACCTATTCCCATCGATTATCAAGATTGGCGCAAAAGCTTCGAAATTATTATGAAAAAAATCTAGTTTCAGTCAGCTAAATGCTCAATATTAACGATATATCAGATAAATGGCAGATAAAACGCTGTTTTTTTGTAGTATGATATTGCCATAAAGAACGAACTACTTTTACTGGTTGGAAGTAAGAGTTATAGCAGAGTAAGGTTTAATATGACATATGCAGCAATCACAGGGTGGGGTAAATGTTTACCGCCAGCTATTCTTAGCAATGATGATTTAGCAACCTTTTTAGAAACAGATGATGAATGGATTACCTCTAGAACAGGTATGAAAGAACGTAGAATATCTCATGTCTCTGTCAGTGAATTGGCTCATGTAGCCTGTGAACGTGCATTAGCAGCGGCCGGTAAAACGGCAAAAGACGTTGACTTGATTGTTTTTGGTAGTACAACTTTTGATGAGCTTTGCCCGAATGCTGCATCTAATGTACAACGGCTACTTGGGGCCGATAATGCCGCTTGTATGGATGTTAGTACTGCTTGTACTGGTGGCATGTACAGTCTAAGTGTTGCAACATCAATGATCAAAAGTGGTGTGGTTAAGTCAGCATTAGTCATTGGTGCTGAAACCATTTCACCAATTATGGACTGGGATAACCGTGATGTTGCGGTACTTTTTGGTGATGGCTCAGCAGCGCTTTACTTGGAAGAAAGTGAAGAAGAAACGGGCGTTATTACGCAAGCTTTAGGCTGCTACGGTGAGTCTCGAGATATTCTTTCTGTGCAAGGTTGGGGAATGAAATATGCTAATAAAGGTCGTATGTTTGGACAAAGCAATTGGGCATTTTTAGGACAAGAGATATTCAAAAAAGCCGTTTCAGGTATGGCGCAAGCGTGCGAAAAAGCCCTAGCTCAAGCGCAGCTTAGTGCTGACCAAATGGCAAGTATTGTGCCTCACCAAGCGAATTTACGTATTATCGATACGCTCGTGAAACGTTTAAAAATGGACAAAGACAGAGTGTTTGTCAATATCCATAAATATGGCAACATGTCAGCAGCAACGACCTTAGTTGCTTTTGTTGAAGCCATAGAAGAAGGTTTTATTGATAAGCAATCTTATGTGTTATTACCCGCTTTTGGTGGTGGGTTAACCTGGAGCGCACATGTTGTTAAATGGGGTGATAGAACGCACGCCTTATCAACATCTTCTGTTGAGCTACCTAAATGCAATAAAACTGGACTTGAACTAGTAAATGATATTATTGCTGCTAAGTCAGTTTAAACACTATCCTCATATTATCAGCCAATGCTAGCTCAGCTTGGCTGAATATCTTTAACAAATAAATAAGGTTATTTATGCGCTTTCTATCTCGTCGGCTAATTTTGCCTAATGACTTAAATTACGCCAACTCATTATTTGGTGGCAGGGCACTGGCTTGGATTGATGAAGAAGCTGCTATTTATGCTATTTGTCAGCTTGAGACTAATTGTTTGGTGACTAAACATATTGGTGCTATCAACTTCGAATCGTCAGCTCAACAAGGTGATGTGGTTGAATTTGGGTTAGCTACAAAAGCGGTAGGAAAAACCTCAATTACTATCACATGTATGATGCGCAATAAAGTCACCAAAAAAACTATCTGTTTGGCTGATGATATTGTTTTTGTGCAAGTGGATCCTGAGACTAAGCAGCCAATTCCACATGGTAAAACATTAGCGTCGCTATCTGATATTTGATGTCATAGCTAGCTCGAGGTTTTTCGTTAGCAAAAATTAAAAATTTAAAGCAAGTTCTTGATAGCGCATTAAGCGCTTGTTTTATTCTTCTTGTGTTAAGAAGTGCTGATAAGCTTTAATAGCAAAATAACGTACCGATTTCTTGAGTGTGACTCTTTTGGCAATTAACTGCTCGTTGCAAAATATTTTTACCACTTGCTTCTCACCATTTACATCGCTTTCAACGCTATGCAGTGGATTAAGTCGTAAATTGTCAAACGCGGATCTCATGATTAATTTCATATCAAATATAGGTCGTAGTTTTAAGTAAAAAGGTAGCGATAATTGAAGCTATTAGCTGCCAGTAAAATAAAAAGCTACGAAGATAAGTTGACACTTTTTACTCGCAGTTTTTATCTGACAGCTTGCGGCAGTGTTTTCACCATGCACTTGGTTGCATCACAATCTGTTTATTTCTTTTCGAACATCGTACCCTTCATCAGTCACAATTTTCTCTAACACTTGCATACGCTCTTCTAATGTTTGCACTTGTTTTTTCATAGCGATAACTTGTTCATTACTTTGACTGTTATGATTTAAGGTTTTTTCTTTAAAGTCTAAATGCTTTTTATACATGTCGAATATCACCCCAAACCCTACTGAGATGAATACGATTGCGACTACCATTGCTGTACCAGACATACCTTATCCTCACTTTATGCTCTATTTATTGTATGGATTAAAGATCGAAGCTAATCACCTTTATCAATAAGCATAGCGTATCTAAATAAAAATAAAAAATGCCTATTTATCAGTGATAAGAGCGGTTAGTTCTTGTTTAGCTAGATAATTATCCATCGTTGAACGCAATAATTTATACAACAGAATCGAGCCGTCAATTTCTTCTTTTCGATTGGTTAAGCTTTCGATATTAAGCCCAAGCGGTAACTTATACGGTAATACCGCATCAAGTATTTGGACTAAGGTATTACTGCAAATCCTAATTGATTCATATAACGGTTGCTCGGCATTTAAAATACGTAAGCTTGTTGCTTCAGGTACGCTTACCCCAAGCCATTCGATAAACTCCAAGGTTTTTTTACTGCCGCACGGTGAAAAAGTTAAAATAATACGTTGAGGTTTTAGACCCTGTTGTTGACACTCAATGGCATAGCGCGTCAGCATGTCAATGGTTGCTTGCGCGTTGTAAATAGCCTGTGAGATAAAAAAGTTGCAACCTTGCTGATGTTTTTCAATGAGTTTAGCATGCTCATTACCTTTATTTGCATGGCGTTCAGCAATGGTAATACCACCAATAAAAAAGTCATTTTCATTGGCTACTAAGGTTTTATAAGCATCAGTTAACGGTAAACTAATATTATTTTGTTTAGAAGGGCTGCCAACTAACACAATGTCACGAACGCCATAATCATGCCATGCGTCATTAGTCCATTGTTCAAAGTCATCAGCATTAGACTGCACAACACTTTTATAGGTGATCACGGGTCGTGTCGACTTTTTATTTAAAAGTGACGAATAGAGTCTAGGATCGTGGGTAGTTTTAAAAGGGAACGGGCGCGGTTGTGAGGTACGAGAATCTTCATCTTGTATGTCATAAACAATTAAACCGTCAAAGTCGATATCGCTGACTCGTTCAAGGAGTTTATCGGCAATGGCCGACACTTGCTCAATGGGGGTATCATTTTTGGGTGGGGTTGTACCAATAAAGTATACACCACGGTTGATGTCGTTATAACGAGCCCTTAACTCTGAACCTTTTTTCACTATTGCTACTTCTTATTTCATCAGATTAACTATCTTTTAGACAAAATATATTACCTTGTTAAATATTAAAAAGCTGCGTTAGTTTAATAATTATTTTTACCGCATTATGCTTATTACTCATAAGTCCAACTTTGCCAGAACAAGCTGCTCAAATGAGACTTATATTTGCAGGAAGAATACAAATATATCTTTTTTTAATTGACCTATGATGATGAAATAAGGTCAATTTGTTGCAGAATTTCTGCTTTATCTTTTAATAGTTTGATCGCATTAAATAGCTGCTCAGCTTGCGGGTACTGTAATCTTAAGTAGCGTAACCACTGTTTTAAGCGGCTTGAGAAATAAAAGCTTTTATTACCATCTAATTCAAGTGCACTGTAACGCTTTAACAGTAGGCTCAGTTCAGACCAAGGCATGGGCGTGGCATCAAATTTAATCACATTAGCTAAGTTAGGAAGTGCCAATGCGCCACGTCCTAGCATCAAATTAGCGGTTTGGCTTTGTTGTAAGCAGTTTTGGGCATCGGCTTTATTCCAAATTTCCCCATTAGCAAATATTTCAAGGCTGTGCTTTTGTGTTAATTCGGCAATAAAGTGCCAATATGCCGGTGGTCGATAGCCATCGAGCTTAGTTCGCGCATGAATTGTTAGCTGTTCAGCACCTGCACATTCAACGGCACTGACAATTTCATTGAGTTTTGATGCATCATTGAATCCTAGTCTAATTTTTGCTGACAATGTTGTATCTTGGCTAATAGCGGCTTTGATTTTTGTTAATATCTGATAAATTTTTTCTGGTTCATTCAATAAAACCGCCCCCCCTTTGCTTTTATTGACTGCTTTGGCCGGGCAGCCAAAATTTACATCAATGCCATGTGAGCCTAGTTCAATTGCCCTAACCGCATTTTCTGCCATCCAATCGGGCTCTTGTCCAAGTAGCTGCATCCTTAATGGCGTGCCATTTTCTGTGCAACAATGATTAGCGATTTCAGGGCAAATTTTTCTAAACACATGTTTAGGCACTAAAGAATCAACTACTCGAACAAACTCAGTTATGCAAAAGTCATAACTATTTAGTGAGCTTAGTAAATGGCGCATTAACTGATCCGCTACACCTTCCATTGGCGCTAGGATTATTTTATTAACTTGTGGTTTCATGAAGATAAAGCTAGGCTCAATTAGGTTGGAAAAATATTATGTTTGATAAAACGTGAGTTTCTTTAATTCTATGTAAAAAGTGTACAGTACTTGAAATTTATTTACAGTCCATAGGGTCTTTGTAAATAGCTATACTTATATGATGTAGTGTCAAATTGAAAAATTAAAAGGAAAAAGTAATGAAATTAATCAAAAAATCTTCAATTGCAGCTTTATTAGGTTTATTTGCATTAACTGTTGCGGCAACTATGCCAGCAAAAGCAGAGACTAACCCATTTGCTGTACAAAATACTATGACTATCGTTTCTGCTGATGACCACGAAAAAGGTAAATGTGGTGAAGGCAAATGTGGCGAAAGCAAAATGAAAGACAAAGCCAAAGGTAAATGTGGCGAAGGTAAATGCGGCGAAAGTAAAATGAAAGACAAAGCCAAAGGTAAATGTGGCGAAGGTAAATGTGGCGAAGGTAAATGCGGCGAGACTAAAATGAAAGCCAAAGCCAAAGGTAAATGTGGCGAAGGCAAGTGTGGCGAAACTAAAGCAAAGACTAAAGCTAAAGGTAAATGTGGTGAAGGCAAGTGTGGCGAATAAGCTCATTACTTAGTCACTAAGTTATTCATCTACATTCATAGAAACCACTTCATTTGAAGTGGTTTTTTAGTGCTCTTGTTAAAGTATGTTAATTATATTAGTGCTCGTGTTTATTTAGTAATTGCTTTATTATTAAGTATTTAGCATATAAAAGGGTTTGAAAATGGGGGTGAATTACCGAATAGCTGTTTTAAGTTTATTGCTCTTTTATGTTGTTTCTTGTGCGCCTTCAGACTACAGTCAGGCATTAAGTGCTTATCAAGAAGCCCAAAAAACTCAAAAACTGTCATCACTGACCTTAGCGTTAAAAAAATTAGCACAATTGTCCCCCGAAACCTATCAAGAGCAATTGGTGCTGGCTGAAAATTCACAGGAAAAATTAGCTACTGCTGAACGGGCACTTGCCAATGATGATTATCACACTGCCTATCTTGCTAGTCATGAAGCTTATCGCAGTTTTCCTAGCGCAGACAGTAAACAGGTATTGATTCAGTCAGGCCGTCCGCTGTTAACGTTATTAAAAGCCCAAGAAAGCATTGATCGTTCCTATCAATATCGGCAATTATCATTAAGGCCAATATTCGAGCGCTTTTATCAGTCAAAGGTGGTTGATTGGGATTTAATTCAAGGTAATGAACTAGTGAATAAACTCAACCATAGCGTTATTGAATTAAGGCGCGCTTTTGAGTATATCCAAGAAAGTGCTTTGCAACATGAAATACCTGCCGTGATGTTGTGGGAAAAGGAAATTTCGAAGCAGTTAACTGAGTTACAACAAGTACGAGACTACTTCCCAAATCTTGCTCGCTATCGCAGTGCAAAAGTGTTGCTATCATTAGCGAAATCACTGGCTGATGAAAGTATCGAGTTGTTATCTCTAGTGCGCCCCAGCATGGCTAAAGGTGCCACCAAACGCTCTTTTCTTCAAGCAAAAGATGAATATGCACTCTATCAACAGCTAATGGAAAATATCTCGTTAGCCGAAAAATCAAGCCGTAAAGATATTCATGCTCGTTGGTACACCGATTGGGAAAAAACAGTATTAGAGGTACTTGAAGCGGGCGATAATTTTGCTAATTACCCCACGATAGTTAACGAAAGCATCAGTATAATAGAACAAATTATTCACGATAATTATGTTGAATCACCGCCGATGATTAAAGATGAATTTTATGACAAAGCACAGGTCACAGAGCAATTGCCAAGTGTTAATGCCCTATTAGCAAAATTGAAGAGAGACAAAGCGCTTTTAATCTAAACCTATATTTGTACTATTCCAGCT
Organism: Cognaticolwellia aestuarii; assembly: GCF_002000025.1. Taxonomy (GTDB): domain Bacteria; phylum Pseudomonadota; class Gammaproteobacteria; order Enterobacterales; family Alteromonadaceae; genus Cognaticolwellia; species Cognaticolwellia aestuarii. The sequence goes on along the minus strand of NZ_MUZV01000004.1, from coordinate 103,759 downwards.
AATAATGTATTGATTATCAGGGAATATTGTTGAAAACAATGCCACGTGTTATAAACAAACTCTTAAACAGCTGTCGTGGTGTGTTTTCTCATCATGCATGTTCATCTGACGTTGAAAATTATCCACCTTTAGCAGAAAATGTAGCACAACATTTATTTCATGAGGCAGAGTTAATAATTAACAAGCTCTTTACTAATTAATGGTTACTCAATTAACTTCAGCAATAAAGCCAAATGAAAAGCATATAAAAATATGGCAAGCGGTACAGGCTATTCCTTTAGGTAAAGTGGCCTGTTATGGGCAAATTGCTGATTTAGCTGGTTTGCCTGGTCGGGCACGATTAGTCGGTAAAGCCTTAGGCTCGGTGCCTAAGATTGGCTGGCGTGGTCAGGCTGTACCATGGCATAGAGTGATTAATTCACAAGGCAAAATTTCGTTTGCGCCAGACACTGATAACTTTCGACAACAACGTAATTTGCTGCAAGATGAACAAGTCGTGGTAATTGGCGGAAAAATTAAGTTAAAAGACTTTCAGTGGCAGCCTGACTTGGCAGAGTTATTGTTTGTACTTGAGGGGTAATGCTGCCTAAAATCACAACGGCTACGCTTAATTAGCCAAGCATAACCGTCATGGCAACTGGACATGACGGTTAACCATGACGTGTTTACAGCGTTGCACTATAAATGCGTGCGTACTTCAAACAGCTCAGGAAAAAAACTAACATCTAAAGCTTTTTTCAAAAAGCCTACACCTGATGATCCCCCTGTACCTTTTTTGTAACCGATAATACGTTGCACTGTATACATATGCTTAAAACGCCACTGCTGAAAAGCATCTTCAATATCGACTAGTTTTTCTGCTAATTCATATAGCTCGAAATAAGTTTCAGGTTGCTGGTAAACACTCAACCATGCTTGCAAAACACTGTCGTTACGCTGATAGGCTTGGGTAACATCGCGTTTGCTAACCTTTTTGTCGATGCTAAAGCCGGCGTTTGCTAGTGCGATGATGACCTCATCGTATAAACTATTTTGTTTTAACAGTGCCTCAAGTTCATGATATTCACTGCTGTTAGCACGATGAATATTGAGCATATCAGCACTTTTATTACCTAATAAAAACTCTAATTTGCGGTAACCACAACTTTGAAAACCTGAAGAACGACCTAAGTCGTCACGAAATTTTAAATAATCGCTTGGGGTCAACGTCGATAAAATATTCCAAGACTGGGTTAGTTGCATAAATATTTGTTTAACCCTGGCAATCACTTTGAAAGCAGGACCAAAATCTTCAGCTTTTATATAATTAATCGCACTTTGTAATTCATGGCCGGCTAACTTTAACCATAATTCGCTAGTTTGATGAATAATAATAAAGAGCATTTCGTCATGCTCGCCACTTAAGGGCTTTTGCGCAGATAGCACTTGGCTTAATTGTAGGTAATCCCCGTAAGACATATCGTTGTTAAAGTCTTGATGTATCCCTTGCTCAAGCGGACGAGTGTTACTATCTGCGCTACTATTTACGTTAGCCCTTGCTTGGTGAAAAGGGCAACCACTTGTGTTGTCGGCACTTGTATGTGCTGTTGTATTCGAAGCTGATTTATTCGCGTTTATGGTTTTATAGTCAGATTTAGTCATGAGATAAACCTTGCTGTTGATCGTTTATGAGTGCATGGGCTAATTGGTAAAGCTTTTCGTAAACGAGGTCGTCTTGCCAACAGCTTTCAATATTAGGGATTTGCATGATTTCTTGCATAATGACTTGCTGAATATCACCGATAACTAACGCCGTTGAATAGGGAATGTCTGGCGAAAAAGTCACCATTGAATACAGAGGAGTCCAGAGTTCAGGGTGGCGTTGATGAAACTCAGCTTCAATTTTTTTTTGTAATAAAAATCTAGCTTGACCCGAGTGTTCGCTCATTTCAATAAAATTACGTTGGGCTAACTCAGTTATCGCATCAGCATTTATTTTTCTTTGCGCTTGGTAGGCGGGAAATATTTTTGACCAGTTGTGATTATACTGAGTAATCAATTGTCCTAGTTCACGGCAATCTTCAAAGCCACAGTTCATGCCTTGGCCATAAAATGGCACCATGGCATGAGCAGCATCTCCGATCAGCGCAACTTTTTCGTTGATCACCCAAGGATCAACTTTTACCAGAAACAATGGATTAGCCGTTTTTGCCATGAAGTCATCAATTGGGTTCTCTAATAAAGCCATAGCATCGGCAAAGTTAGCTTGGAAAAACTGTTCAACGTTATCGCGCTCAGTCAATGATGCAAATGACATGTCGCCTTGAAAGTCGAGAAATAATGTACAAGTGAACGAACCGTCAGGATTTGGTAAGGCGATCAACATAAACTTATTTCGTGGCCAAATGTGTAAGGCATTTTTCGCCATTTTAAATGAACCGTCATCATTGGCTGGAATATGTAGCTCAATATAGCTTTGCGGCATATAAGACTGGCTGTAGCTAAAGCGCGGTGTTTCTTGTGCTAAACGCCTGACTTTTGAATAAGCGCCGTCGGCGCCAAACAATATATCTGCAGAGACTTTTTCAATATTATGTTCGTGTAAAAAACTGGCGCAGGCATTGTCAAAGTTAACGTCGACTAATCGTTGATCAAACTTTATGCTAATTAATGGTTCTTGCTCAGCTAAATCAAGTAATTGTTCGTTAATACCCGCACGCGATACAGACCAAATTGCTTGCGATTCTTTACCATAAGCTTGCTCGGTAAGGCTGCCGTCAATGGCATGCATAATACGTTTGTGCATCGCAATGGCTTGTTGCTTGACTAATCTATCAAGCCCAACAGCCTCAAGAGCTAGCCAGCCTCGATCTGATAATGCGATATTGATTGATTTACCTTGATAAATACTTTTCAACCGCGAGTCAGGACGTGATTCAAACAAGTTAACCGAGTGGCCGTGGCGCGCTAAAATGATGGCTAATAGCGTCCCCACAGGGCCGGCACCGGCAATAGTGATAGTTTCACGTGTAGAGGAATTTTTACTGAGCGACATTAAAGGCACTCCTTTAATATGCTGACAAAATGATAAATATCTTGAAAGCTATTGTACAAAGGCACTGGAGCAACGCGAATAACATTAGGCTCTCGCCAGTCAGTGGTAACACCTTTTGCTTCTAAAGCATTAAACATCGCCTTGCCGTCAATCCCCGTATCATTGACCATGAGCGATAATTGGCAACCACGCTCAGCCGCATTTTTAGGAGTAATAATACGAATTTTATCGCCCAATTGTGCACTGAGCAGTTCGATCAAATAATCCGTTAATAATAACGATTTTTTACGTAGTGCGGGCATGCCGCCCGCTAAAGTGATGGTATCGAAAGAGCCACGCACAGCCGCTAATGACAATACCGGTGGGTTTGATAATTGCCAACCTTCTGCGCTTGGAATTGCTTTAAAGTTATTTTCCATTTTAAAGCGGCTAGACTTGTCATGTCCCCACCAACCTGCAAAGCGATTCAGTTCAGTGTTTTCAACATGTCGTTGGTGGACAAAACAGCCGGCAACAGAGCCTGCGCCACTATTGAGGTACTTATAACTACACCAACAAGCAAAGTCGACTTGCCATTGATGTAAAGATAACTCTATGTTGCCTGCAGCATGTGCGAGATCAAAGCCGACCTTTATACCTTTCGCATGGGCAATTTCGGTGATTCGTGCCATATCTAGTACTTGGCCAGTATAATATTGTACGCCTGGCAGTAAAATTAAGGCAATTTCATCGCCGTGTTGTTCGATTAATTGCCAAAGATCATCATAGTTAAGTAACTCCTCGTTGGCTCTTGGTGCCCATAATAGTAGGTTGTCATCGACATTTTTATTGTGATGTTTTAATTGGGATTCAACCGCGTAATGATCAGAAGGAAAAGCATGATCCTCGATTAAGATCTTTGCACGTTGCTCAGTTGGTTGGTAAAAGCTCGCCATCATAAAATGTAAGTTGGCGGTAAGTGAGTTCATCATAACCACTTCTTTTGGCAATGCACCGACAAGTTCAGCTGCTTGCTCGGTTAAAAACTCATGATAAGGTAGCCAAGGGAATTCGCCTTCGAAATGCCCCTTTACGCCTCTTTTTTGCCACGCATCAAGTAATTCAATTACCGCGGCACGAGCTAGTTTAGGCTGTAAACCTAATGAGTTGCCGGTGAAATAATACTCGTCTGTGCCATCAGGCTGTTTAGGGATAGCAAAGTGCTCACGCATTGCTGCAAGTGGATCGTTTTGATCTAATTGTTGTGCATACGCTAAGGTGTTTTTATCAGTGTTCATTTTGTTCTCATTATTTAATTGTTGTTACACCTAGTGGTTAATTTATTTGCTGTGCTTGAAATAGCTGAGGACGACTGGGCGCAGCGTCATTAACAAAAGCCGGTGTTTGTAAATTCAGAAAGTAAAAACCGTCAATGATGTTGTTGTTGATATAAGCCATTTCAGTAATGGTTTTATTGACTAAGCTGGTGCAGTTCAGCTGATGTGCGCCTTCATCAACTTGCCAAAATTCGTGATGGCAAGTTAATAATCCATCGTCGTTGAGTCGGTCTAACGAAGGCAGGTCTAGAATCAGGTGTTCGACCCCTCGCTCGTTAAGATAAAGCACGGCATCGCGGGTAAAAAATGCCGGTTGATTAGCTGCGCTATAATGGGCTTGGCATTTATTGGCGCTATTGGGCATGGTTCTTACCACTAAGGCTTGTAATTGCTGATCTTGGTACGGTGTTAACAGCTGTTCAAGTTGCTGGCGGCTGATCACTGTGTCATTTGTTTTTAAGCTTGGACTGTATCTATCAGAAGTCTCATTTGCGGCGATCGGACTAACTGAAATTAATACACAGGGTATTAAAGGCGGTAGCTCAAGTGAAGCAATACTGTTCGCCAAAGCACTGCCTTGATGGCAAATATGGTTAATGGTTTCAGTATGCGTACCATTACAATGTGGATTGAAGCTGAGCTCAAAGACATTACAACTGCCACCTTGAGTGGTGTCGCCAATAAAACCACTCGCTTGCATAGGTTTGGCTAATGCTGGCGCAGCGCTAAAATGACAGGGTTGATTTTCGCTCTGCTGAAAGTCTAGCGCGATAGCTAACGAATAACTAACGTCAGTATTAACATGATAATGTTGCTGATCCAACGTAATGATTATTTTCATTTTTTACACCTAATCGTGAATTATAACTTGCTGGTGTTTATAAAAACTGTGCTTTGCTTAAACCGAGCCAATTAAGCGCACTGCCGTGCAGTAACTTAGCTTTAATATCATCGTCAAACTGGCTGTCTTCAATTAATTTACCTGGACTAAGTTCACCTAATGGGAAAGGGTAGTCAGTGCCTAGGGCAATATTGTTTGGCCCCATCAAATCAACTAAGTATTTCAGTGCTAATGGGTCATGTACCAGTGAGTCGAGATAAATTTGCTTGAGAAAGTCACGTGGGTTTATTGAGCAATCGACCGCACATAAATCTGGGCGAACATTAAAACCATGTTCAATTCGACCAATAGTTGACGGGAATGAACCACCACCGTGTGCGAAAGCAACTTTAAGCTTTGGTAGGCGTTGTAGTACGCCGCCAAAAATCATAGAACAAATAGCTAAGCTCGATTCGGCGGGCATTCCGACTAACCAGGGTAACCAGTATTTGGGCATTTTTTCTTTTGCCATCATGTCCCAAGGGTGAACAAAAATCGCTGCGCCGAGATCTTGTGCTGCTTCAAAAATTGGAAATAATTTCTCGTGATCTAAATTCCAGTCATTAATATGAGAACCAATTTGTACGCCGGCCATGCCAATGTCTTTAACACAACGTTCTAATTCTTTTATCGCTAAATCAGGTGCTTGCATTGGTAAAGTCGCTAAACCTATAAAGCGTTTAGGGTAGTCGTTTACTATACCGGCAATATGGTCGTTTAAATATTTTGACAGGTCTAACGTATCTTCAGGCTTCGCCCAGTAATTAAACATCACAGGTACTGTCGATAATACTTGTACATCAACTTTGTGTTGTTGGCAGTCTTGCAAGCGAACTTTAGGATCCCAGCAGTTATGCTCAATTTCGCGAAAAAACTTTTCGTCAACCATCATCCGTGCGCAACCACATTTATGGTGATCTAGACTAACAAAGCCATCATAACCGTATTTTTCACGCAAGTTCGGCCAAGTTTTTGGCAAAATATGTGTATGAATATCTATTTTTAGCATTGTGACCCCCTAGTTTTTTTCGGCGCGAAAGCCACATTTTTTGCATTGACAGTTTTCACTATCACCATAAAAGTTATTGAACACTACCGGTAAGTCGGTTTCGATGTTATCTAAGCCAAATGGTTGATTGTATAGCGGATTTTTACATTGCTGACAAAACCAAAAAAGTGCGTCCTGTTGGCCTATTGCCCGTTTTTGTTCAACCACAAGCCCGACACTATTTTCAAAGCGTTGTGGCGAATGTAACACTTTAGGTGGTAGTAAAAATATTTCGCCGGCTTTGATGGCAATATCGCTAAAGGTTGGTGCTTGGCTATTTTTAGGGTCGCTCGCATAATCTTCGTTGATCACACTGAGCACCATGTCGCCTTCAAGTTGGTAAAATAGTTCAGGCGTTTCGTTGTAATGATAGTCACTGCGACTATTCGGTCCGCCCACCACCATGACAATAAAGTCATCTTGTTCGAAAATTTGTTTGTTGCATACTGGTGGTTTCAGCTGCTCTCGGTGCTGATCAATCCATTGTTGTAAGTTAAAAGGCATGGAGAAGTTCGTCATGATTTATGCGCCTTCTTTTGCTGAACTCGCAGGAAGCGCAGCGATGCACTTTAGTTCAATGGCAATGGGAGTCGGCAGTTTATTGACTTCAACTGTAGTGCGACAGGGCATGTTTTCAGCAAAATACTCAGCATAAACTCGATTATAAATAGCAAAGTCATCTTTCATATTGGTTAAAAAAACCGTGACATCAACTAAATCCATCCAATTAGCGCCTGCTGAGGCTAAAATAGTGCTGACATTTTGAAATACGCTATGACACTGGGCTTCAATGTCGTAGCTCATAATTCCACCATTTTCATCGAGCTTGACGCCGGGAATATCGGCACTACCTGCTTGACGAGGGCCAACACCGGATAAAAATAGCAAATTTCCTACTTGTCTTGCATGCGGGTATAAACCTACCGGTTTTGGTGCCTGATCGGCATTAAAAAATTCTGACATAAGGTTATCCATTAAATGTTTTTTTTATTGTCGTTATTTTAATTATGTTAGTTATGTTAGTTATGTTAGTTATGTTAGTTATGTTAGTTATGTTAGCTATTTGGGTTACTGCTTAACTCGTTTTAAGCGCTAAGCAGCGCTTGAACACTTTTAAGTGTAGTCACTCAACTGGGTAACATAGTGTCTAAGTAAAGCGTTTATTGGCGAATAAAAGCGGGCTAACGTGAACTAGCCTGTTTATATTGAGTAGGGTCTATTCAGGTTAATGTCCATTTGCAGCCCAACGCGCTAGCAAATATGGCTCCTGAAGATTTGAACTTAGTACAAGTTTGATTCATAAAATATTCAGCCTAAGGCTTGCAATTGGTGTTGGTTAATATTTAACACAGACGTTTTTACTTTCGGTAAAAAAACGCATGGCTTCTAGGCCACCCTCACGGCCAAGGCCTGAGTGGTTCATACCACCAAAGGGAGTACGTAAGTCTCTTAATAACCAGCAGTTTACCCAAACAATGCCGGTATTTAGGCTCTCAGCCATATCATGTGCGCGTGCTAAATGGTTGGTCCATACTGTTGCAGCCAAACCGTACTGACTATCATTTGCTAATGCTAACGCTTCTTGGTCGGTGTCAAAGGGTTGTAGGGTGATGACAGGACCAAAAATTTCTTCTTGATTACAGCGGGCGCTGTTGGGTAAATTTTCGATAATCGTCGGTTGGAGAAAATAACCTTGCTGACAGCGACCATTGAGTTTAACTTGTTGGCCACCCGTGAGAATTTTCCCTCCTTGGCTTTTTGCGCTATCGATATAACTCAGCACCTTATCTAGATGGGGCTTTGAAACTATTGCCCCCATTTGACATTCTGCTTTTAGCGGATCACTGGGTGTTAATGCGATAGCTTTTTTGACAAGTGCTTGTTTAAATTTGTCGTAAATTGAGCGTTCGATATAGAGTCGTGATGCGCATAGACAAATTTGTCCTTGATTGGCAAAGCTGGCGCGAAATACTTGTTCAACGGTATTGTCGAAATCACAATCAGCAAAAATTAACGCCGGATTTTTACCGCCTAACTCTAAAGATAACTTTTTAAATTTAGGCGCTAAAAGCTGGGCTATAGCAGCGCCGGTGGCTGTACCGCCGGTAAATGAAATCGCTTTTACTTGTGGGTGTTGGCAAATAGCTTGACCGATCTTTGCACCGCTGCCATGTAAAATGTTTAATACGCCTGGAGGCAAACCAACTTTTTGACAAATTTCACCGAGTAAGGCCGCGGTTTTTGGTGTTACCTCCGAGGGCTTAGCAATCACACAATTACCTGCAGCTAACGCTGGCGCTATTTTCCAGGTAAATAAATATAGCGGTAAATTCCAAGGTGAAATACAGCCTACGATCCCCACGGGTGGCCTGAGGGTATAATTTATTGCGCTACCAGCCATGGCATGAGCTTCACTGGCAAATTGAGAGCAGGCATGAGCAAAAAACTTAAAGTTACTGGCTGCACGAGGAATATCAATATTGCGGGCGAGACTGACAGCTTTACCGTTATCTCTGGCTTCGGCTAAGGCGAGCTCTTCTGAGCGATGTTCAATCTCATCGGCAATCGCAATTAAGACATCTGCGCGTTGCTCAAGATCCATCTTTTGCCAAACAGGCAAGGCTTGTTTGGCTGCGGAAATCGCAAGTGCTAAGTCTTGGTTGTCGCTATCAGGAGTTTGACCGTACACTTTACCTGTGGCAGGTTCAATGTTATCAAGGTACTGCTGATTTATCGGTACTTGATATTGACCATCAATAAAGTTTGCAATGATATCCATTGGTAATTCCTTTATAGGCAACTTGTACGACCGCCATCAACCGGTAAATTAATACCGGTAATATAGCCGGCTGCTGGTGAGGCTAAAAATGCTGCTGCAGCAGCAAACTCTTCCGGCGTGGCGAAGCGACGCATGGGGATTTGTGCTTTTTCGTTGACGGTGGCTTGCTCAATCGTAATCTTTTGCTTTTGTGCTTTACCAGCAATAATGGCATCTAAACGAGCGGTTGCAGTAGCACCGGGTAAGACATTATTTACTGTAATACCAAAAGGGCCTAATTCATTTGCTAGCGTTTTAGACCAGCTTGCCACTGCGCCCCGAATGGTATTTGACACACCTAAACCTGGAATCGGTTGTTTAACTGAAGTCGAAATAACGTTGATAATACGGCCAAATTGATTTTCTTTCATGGCAGGAAGTAAGGCTTGTACCAAGTGATGATTGGTAATCAAGTGCAGGTTGAATGCTTCAATGAATGCATTGACATCGCTACTATTTGCCGGCCCAGGTGCTGGGCCTCCGGTGTTATTTATGAGTATGTCATAACCACCATTAGTGGCAATATCATCGATAATAACTTGCTTAACTTCTATAGGATGAGAAAAGTCAGCTATCAGTATTTTATGTTGTTGTCCTTGTGCAGTACACAGTTCATTTTTTACGCTTTCTAGCCTCGTTTTATTACGAGAAAATAAGGTAATGCTGGCACCTAAACTGGCAAGCTCTATTGCACAAGCACGGCCAATACCTTGACTGCTACCACAAACTAATGCTTTTTTTGAGGCTAAATTAATATCCATTACTGACCTTATTGTTTTTATTTTAGACACTTTTTTAGCACAATAAAAAATTTAATGTCAGTAAAATATTGACAATATTTCATCAAATAAACGCCGTTGCTGTCAGCTTTAATTGCCGCTAATTTATTGAACAAGGATTGTTGTTAAAAAAATCTTATCCCCGAGATTCATAAATCAATAAGTAAACAAATAATTTGGTTTTTGGTGTTTTTAATAAACAAAAAGCACGTTGTGCACACGATTTGGTGAAGCATTACACAGTTAATTGTTGCTTTAATTAACGACATGTTTTTACTGAAAATTAGTCGGAAACTGTTGGAAAATTAATATTATTTGATGTTGTAATAGCGCAGAATAACGAAAACAACAAGACATTAACGGTTAGCCTAGGTACATTAAGTTAACCACAATAAACCTGAGAAGAAGACTGAAATGAATCGTAATGCACTTTCTATTTTAATTGCCTCAACGCTGGCAATTTCTGCTTTAATGCCAAATACTGCTTTAGCCTTTTCACCAACAACAGCAGACTATGTTGCGCAAGATTACCAACAGCATCTAGCGCCGTTATGGGATCATTTTCATCGTAATCCAGAGTTATCCTTAATGGAAACCAAAACCGCGAAACGTTTAAGTGAAGAGTTGAGCTCGGTTGGTTTTGATGTAACTCAAGGCGTAGGTGGTACAGGTGTCGTGGCTATCATGAAAAATGGCCCTGGTCCTATGGTGATGGTGCGTGCTGATATGGATGGCTTACCGGTTGTTGAGCAATCAGGTTTAGCTAATGCTTCAACGGTAAAGATGAAAGACTGGAACGGTGAAATGGTTGGCGTTATGCACGCTTGTGGTCATGATGTGCATATTACTAGCCTTGTTGGTACTGCACGCTTTATGGCTGAGCATAAAGACCAATGGTCAGGTACGTTAATGTTGATTGGGCAACCGGCTGAAGAGAAAGGCCCTGGAGCTTCTGCAATGATGGCCGATAATTTATGGCAACGATTTGGTCAGCCTGATTATGCTTTTGCTTTCCATGTCAGTGCTAATTCAGAAGCGGGGAAAGTGATTGTTGATGAAGGTTCGCCTTATGCTGGCGCGGATACCGTTGATATTACTGTACATGGCATTGGTGCTCATGGTGCATCGCCGCATCAAGGTAAGGATCCAATTGTGATCGGCGCACAAATTGTTAATAACTTACAAACCATTATTAGTCGTGAATTAGCGCCACGTTATGCGGGGGTTATTACCGTGGGGGCATTTCATGCCGGCACTAAGCATAATATTATTTCGGATGAAGCTAAATTACAGTTAACGGTACGTAGTTTAACGCCAGAGGTACGCGAGCAATTGTTAACAGCTATAAAACGTGTTGCTATTGGCACTGCTCGTACTGCTGGCATCGCAGAAGATAACTTACCTGAGGTGGTGGTAAGTGAGTTCTCGTTCCCTCCAACTTTTAATGATCAAAAACTCGCTAAGCGCCTAAAAGGGGTACTTAGTGAGAAAATGGGTGATGATGCATTGCTAGCGCCTGCTGAAACCGGCATGGGAGCCGAAGACTTTGGTTTTTTCACCTCTGATCCTTATATTCCTAGCGTTTACTTTAAAGTAGGTGGTACACCCAAAGCTGACTTTGAAAGGGCTGCAAACGGCGGAGCCGCGGTGCCGAGTCATCATAGTCCACAATTTAAAATAACCCCTGAACCGGCAATTAAGTCAGGTGTTGAAGCAACGGTTCATGCGTTATTAGATGTGATGGCGAAGTAAAATGCATGAGGGGAATAAATGCTGACATACTGTATTTAAGCGTGTAAACAGGTTTTACGCGCCCCCAAGTGATTAATTTTATATCTTACAGTAAGTGTGAACCTGCCATAATGATTAAATAAGATTAACCATAGTTGGCCGCCATTTATTTTTGATGGCAGTAATGTCACCTCTTTGCTCTAACCGTTGCATGGCATTGGTCAGCGCATTGATGGTTGCTTTGTCTGTATGCAGGCTACATGCAAAATAAAAGTCTAATGTCAGCTCTTTTAAAAATAATTGATTTTTGTATTTAGCTGCTTCAGTTGAGTTTTGTACTCGATTATTTAGCAGGTCGTCATTAAGTACGACTAAGTCAATCTGTCTACTAGGAATGTCTAATAACTTTAGTAGCGAGTCGTAGTTATTCATCACATAAAGGTTTTCATTTTCTACAAAACCTTTTGACATTAGAAAGTGATGGGTGACATCATCTTTTATTACGGCAACTTTATGATGTTTAGCTTGTGCTAAATTGGCGATTTTAATGCTATTACTTTTGAGGCTATACAATGAGATAGTACTCGTCGCAATATGTCCTATCCATTGAAAAAGTGCTTTGCGCTCTGGGATATGTGCAAGTGAATAAATACAAGTGTTGCTATCATGCAATGCACTGCTATACGACAATGACCAAGGGTTTGCGGCTAAACTATAAGGTAAATTAGCTTCTTTTAATACCGCCTTAACTATTTCTGTTGATAAACCTCCAATGTTTTTGCCATTAACGATTTGAAAAGGCGATAAATGTTCGGTAACAATGTTTATATTTGCTGAAGTTGCACTGTTGCAAAAAAGTAATATCGATAACAATAGGTTATTGATGAGTTTATTTTTGGCTATTTTTAGCAAGTATAAATCCCTTGGCATGAGGGTTAAATAATCATGAGTTATATGATTATAGTGAGTGATTATCAGTGCTATTTTGCAGTGCAATGGTAGATCAGCTTTAACTTAATAATTGATAGATATGTTGATATTAAAATTAATTATTGCTGTTTTTATGTTCATATTAACAGCAGTTAATCATAAAAAAAAGCCCAGTTAAAAACTGGGCAAAATAAGAAGGGAAGTGAATAAGTAACCGTGTTAACTTTTTTGCTCAATACCTTTAGGCTGTATCAGGCTTTTACCATTAATCGCTATTTTTCTTGGTTTTAATGCTTCTGGTATTTCTCGTTCTAAATCTATATGTAATAAACCGTGCTCAATAAAAGCGCCGATAACTTTTACATGATCGCCTAATTGAAATCTGCGTTCAAAGTTGCGTTCGGCAATGCCTTGGTGCAAGAACTTACGCTCTGCATTGTTACTGTCATTTGATTTTGTACCTGTAACAATAAGGGTGTCTTGCTTTGATTCAATATCAAGCTCTTCTTCTGCAAATCCAGCGATTGCCATGGTTATACGGTATTGATCCTCTGCAAGTAACTCAACGTTGTACGGGGGATAAGAAGACTGTTTGTCTGCTCTTGAAGCTTTATCGATTAATCCTGCTAAGTGATCAAAACCAATAAATGAGCGGTAAAGTGGGCTGAAATCTGTTGTTGTACGCATAATTCATATCCTATTAAAGTTTAGCAATATGTTGTCTCTGTCAAAATTTCGTGATGCTAAAGCCAGCTGATGCTGCGAATTAATACATCTGAAACTTATAATGCTCAGAGTGTTAAAGTGCCTTTCAATATTGAACAGGCGGTTAATGTAGACCCTATTGGCGACTACAATATTAAAGATGGGATTGATGAGTTTAAATTCAATAGATAGAGTAAAAAAAATATTAAAAAGTACTTAAAATATTGTCATTAAAAGTTTTTTTTATACTTGTCAGAGCGCGATTTTATTGGCTCTGACAAGATTTATTAACAGCAGGGATTAATCTGCTGATTTATCAGCTTCAGGTGCTGTTTCAACTTGAACCGGGGGAACTTTTTGGCTTAATGATTTTAATTTGGCTAAGGCGGTGTCGTAATCTGGATGTTGAGATATATTACTGACTAATTCTTTATAAGCAATTTTACCGTCGGTATCTATGATAAATATCGCCCGTGTTAGCAAGCCCATATCCTTAATCAGAAGACCATAGTTTTGACCAAAATTACGCCATACCGCATCAGATAAAACTTTTATGTTATCGACTTTTTCGGTTTTACAAAATCGCTTTTGGGCAAAGGGTAGATCATTACTGATCGTTAACATGACTAAATCTTCAGGTAAGTTTGTAACTTCTTCATTAAAGCGTTTAGTCTGAATAGAACAAACACCTGTATCTAAACTTGGTACGACAGAAATTAATACCGCTTTATTTTTAAATTCAGCCAATGTTACCGGAGAAAAAGATTCAGTGACTACTTTAAAGTCGGGGGCGATATCCCCCAAGTTCACTTGATTACCAAGCAAGGTAACGTACTTATTACCTGCCATCACTAAATTAGTGGTTTCTGTTAGTTCTTCAGCAGAAGCGGCAAAGGTAAATAATGAGCTAAGTAGTATAAATGTGGGTAGTTTCGAAATATTCATCATTAGATAGTTTACTGAGGATAAAATATTGATCAAGCTTACCTTTGTGTAATAAAAAATGCGAATAAAAGGTGTTTTATTTTTAAAATAGTACTATTTTTGACTATAATAGCGTCATTACCTATCGAGTCTATGTACTACTAATATATATCTTGTTAGGAAAATCGCTTGAACATTCTTTTTACATAGCAACCTAGGATTTTTCCTTTATGCCAACACCTTTACTCATTTGTGATGATTCCAATATGGCGCGAAAACAAGTCGCGCGCTCGCTTCCTGATGGTTGGGATGTTGAGATAACTTTTGCCAGTAATGGTGTTGAGGGGATAGCAGCGATTAAGGAAGGTAAAGGTGATGTTTTGCTACTTGATTTGAATATGCCAGAAATGGATGGCTATCAAGTATTGGAAACCATATTACAGCAAGACTTACCGACCCTCGTCATTGTTATATCTGGTGATATTCAGCCAGAAGCACATCAAAGAGTCAAAAGTTTAGGTGCGTTAGATTTTATTAAAAAGCCAGTTGATAAAAATAAGCTTACCGAAATATTAAGTGCTTATGGGGTATTTAATAAAAGTGACCTCCTGATTCAGCAAACTCAAACACAGCCTGCTGAACTTAGCAACCATAGTTCGGATGACAATACCCCGATATCCGTGCCTACTGCAGAGACAAAGGTAACGCCGTTTGCAGAGGAAATTGAATTAGAAGATCTTGATAAGCCAGAGCAATCAACGATTGATATTGACAGTGATATGCTTGATTGCTACCAAGAAATTGCCAATGTTGCTATGGGCCGAGCAGGGGATTTACTTGCGCGCTTACTAGATGTATTTGTTGTTCTGCCAATTCCTAATGTTAACTTTATTGAAGTTAGTGAACTTACCATGGCGCTTTCAGATGTTGAAAGTAAAGAAAAAACCTCTGGTATTTGCCAAGGGTTTATTGGGGCAGGGGTTTCTGGAGAAGCATTACTCATTTTAAATGATTCTAGTTTTAAAGATGTCGCTTCACTAATGAAATATGATCAAGCACTTGATAATAGTATTGAATTAGAATTACTTATGGACTTAGCTAACTTGCTTATTGGTGCCTGTTTAAGTGGTATTTCTGCACAACTTGATATGTCATTTAGCCAAGGACATCCTGTAGTTTTAGGGCAGCATAGAAAAATTGCTGAGTTGATTGCGACGAATACCAATAAATGGAAGAAAACGCTAGCAATAGAAATTAGTTATAGTATCGAAAATTACCCAATTAAATGTGAACTGTTATTACTCTTTACTGAAGAGTCAGTCACAACCCTTAATAATAAAATTGCTTATTTGTTGGATTAATCATGTCAATAGAAACAGAACAGTTAAATGAATTACATTGGCTAATGGAAATGCTTCATACCATTGATGTTGGCTTAGTGGTGCTTGACCGTGATTATAGTATTCAAATATGGAACGGTTTTATGGAAAACCACAGTGGCTTGTTACCACGTGAGGTTAAAGGACAAATATTATTTGATCTTTTTGATGAGATCCCCGAAGACTGGTTTCGTCGTAAAGCCGAGTCGGTATTTTTATTAAAGAACAAAGCGTTTACTATTTGGGAGCAACGCCCCTATGTTTTTAAATTTAATAATTACCGTCCAATTACTGGTACCGCTGACTTTATGTATCAGAACACGACGTTTATTCCCTTGATGTCAACAACGGGACAAGTTTCTCACTTATGTTTGCTAGTTTATGATGTCACGGATAATGCCACACATAAAAAAGAATTAGAAAAGGTCAATGCCGACTTGGCTATTTTGAGTCAAACTGATGGCTTAACGCAATTGTTCAATCGTAATCACTGGCAGCATTGCCTTGAAGCTGAATTTAAACGCTATGCTCGTAGCCAGCATTCAAGTAGCTTAGTGATGCTTGATATTGATCACTTTAAGGTAGTTAATGACAGTTATGGTCATTTAGTTGGCGATGATGTAATACGCCATTTAGCAAAGCTTATTCATGAACAAGTACGAGAAACCGACGTATCAGGACGATATGGCGGAGAAGAGTTTGTTGTTTTGTTAGCTGATACAGGCCTTGATGACGCCGTGACTTTTGCTGAGCGTTTACGCAAAACTGTCGAGCAATCTGTAGTTATCCACAACGATATTGAAATTAAATATACTATCAGTTTAGGTATCGCTGAGATTGACCCCTCGTTTACCACGGTGTCGCATTGGCTTGAACATGTTGATGATGCGTTATACAAATCAAAACAAAATGGTCGTAACCAAGTCACGGTATTTAAAAAACCGTAAAATGAATATTCACAATATGACTTACGCTAATCTCTATTGTTTTAGCCTGTTTGCCTTAGCCTGGCTTGGTAGCTATTGACTAAAAAAGCCCGCTAGGGCTTTTTTACTTTCAAAGAGTGACCGGCACAAATAACCTGAGTTCGGATAAGCTGAGTCTGTCAATGTGATGGTTTCTGCGCGCATCAAGGCTTATCAGCTTGATAAGAAACTATGCGCTAAGTTTTATAACAATTGACTAAAGTTTTTTAAAACATTGCTCTATAGCAACTTTTTGCACATCGATTATCCCAAGCTTAGGTTAACCTGAACTCTGGATAAGCAGCACTTGCTCAATCTTCCCTTTTAAGCCATTATCTGCGTTAAAACGTCGATAAATAGCGCGCTATTGATAAACGTTTTGCCTTGGAAATGGCATAAAATGAAGCATTGATGATATCTATTAGTGATGTTCACCTTGCTATAGCATTTACTTTGCCGCCTAAGCATCTTATTCACGTGAATATCAAGCACTCATTATCCAGAGTTCAGGTTAGGTTAAATCATCTTGATACCTTGTCAGCAATAAATAGACACTCTCCTTACTCAAACAGGGTTACCTTAATTGCTTTGGCGTTAGCCAAAATAGGGCTTGCGTTATTATTATGGCTAAAAGCACGCCACCGGTATTTGCTAGCATATCTAACCATTCCCCATATCTATTTACATGCGGTTGTATTAATTCAATTAAACCACTCCAGAGAATGAAAAATAATGCTAATGCAAGCCAGTATTTAGGTCGACGTAATGCCGCGGGTAACATTAAAGCGCAGTAGGCAATAAAATGGTGTGTTTTGTCACTGCCAGGTGCTGCCGGTAAACTTTCTACCGGTGATAACGAGCCAATTGTTATCAAGGCTAAAATGACTAAGGTAATGGTTCGCCAGTAGTGTTTAGTTAAATTTGTTATTGTAGTCATATTATTTTTCGAAGACCAATTTACCATTCACCCAAGTTTTGTTGACAGAGGTTCGCCATATATCCTCTTTTGCCATGGTAAACAAATTATTGTCTAGTATAATAAAATCTGCTTTTTTACCTTTGGCAAGACTACCAATGATTTGTTCTTGATGACCGGCATAAGCAGCATCTAAGGTAAAGCTTCTAAAAGCTTCTAGTGGTGTCATTTTTTCTTCTGGAAACCATCCACCTTTCGGGCTATTACTATGATCTTGGCGAGTAATCGAAGCATGTAAGCCATAAAATGGGTTGGGTGACTCCACGGGAAAATCTGAACCTGCCGCAATAATCGCATTAGCAGCAAGCAGTTTTCTCCAAGCATAAGCACCTAGTATTCTATTTGGGCCTATTCGATCTTGAGCCATGTTTTTATCACTAGTGGCATGTGTTGCCTGCATGGCTGCAATGACTCCAAGCTCTGAAAACCTTGGAATATCTTCTAATCGCAATACTTGTGCATGTTCAACACGGTGTCGAAGCGCTTTAGTGTCAGTTGCTTTAATTTGCGCTTCATAAGTATCGAGTACTAATTTATTTGCGTTATCGCCAATGGCATGGCTATTCACTTGAAAACCCAGTTTCATTGAGGTGTTAACTAGCTGTTGAAACGCTTTTGGTGTGTTTAGTAATAGGCCTTTATGACCCGAATGATCAGAATAATCTTCAATGAGTGCCGCGCCACGACTGCCTAGCGCACCATCAGCTTGAATTTTTACGCTGTTGAACGTGAACATATCGTCTTTACTGCGGTATTGGCCTTTTGTTAAGGTTTCTTGCCAGTTAGCTGACGGTAAATACAACATGGCATTCACCCTAATACTCATAGCATTTTCTTGGCTAAGTTCTTTAAAAGCATTTAAATTATCAGTATCAATACCAGCATCATGCACGCTCGTTAGGCCATAACTTGCCAGTGAATTCATAGCTTTGACTAGTACTTGCTTTTGTTGTTTGACACTAAGTGGAGCAATACTGTTGTCAATAAGTGCCATAGCATTATCGATGAAAATCCCCGTAGGGAGACCATTTTCATCTTTGATAATCTCACCACCTTCAGGTGATAACGTGGCTTTATTGATACCAGCTATCGCCATAGCTTTTGAGTTGGCCCAACCCGCATGACCATCAACACGCTTTAACCAAACCGGCTGA
The DNA here is from genome assembly GCF_002000025.1 of Cognaticolwellia aestuarii. Classification (GTDB taxonomy): domain Bacteria; phylum Pseudomonadota; class Gammaproteobacteria; order Enterobacterales; family Alteromonadaceae; genus Cognaticolwellia; species Cognaticolwellia aestuarii. Next base: position 85,120 of record NZ_MUZV01000004.1, on the reverse strand, counting down.
TTTGGAAATAAAATATCTAAACTTTTGGCGCTAGGAAAAGTATTACTCGGCCATTGTGTTTGGTTCCAACCCCGGCCTTGTATCCAGGTTAATTCAGTATTGGATTTTGCATAGTTAAAGGTTCTATCAACAGCATCTTGTTCTGAAATGCTATGAACTAAGTCTGCACGCAGTAAGCTTAAGCCGTAGTTTAAGATATGGCCATGGGAGTCAATCAAACCAGGGAGTAAGGTTTTTCCTTGGCCATCAATAATATTTATATTTTTACTTGTGGGTAGTGGGTCTGCCCCAGAGTAAAGTTGATCAATTTTATCGTCAGTAAAAGTAATAGCCGTAAAGCGCTCCAAGGCATTGTTGGTGATGGTATAGCCTTGAATATTTTTAATTAAGGTGGTTTTTGCTAAAACTATTGTCGGGCTTATTGCTGCTAATAATAGTACGGCTTTTATTGTGTAGAATAAGGTTTTCATCAGGCTTCCTTTTTCTTTGAATATTAGCATGAAAAACAATGAAAACTTTAGTTTTGGTAAAATGCTGTATGTTGTAAGGAAAAAATAAAAGGCCCGATAGGGCCCTTGATAATTTGAACGTTATTGTTTATATCGTTCTGGTTGCCGTTGCTGGTGCGATCATAGCGGCTTTTCTGGCGGGATATAGTACAGCTAATTGCCCAACAATAAACAGCGTGATAACACCAAAAGCGACTAACTGAAAACTGATAGGCGATAGGTTAAAAGTGTTTACTAGCCACATATTCAGTGCAACGGCACCAAAGCAACCAATAATGATGCCAAACGTTGAAATAATGAAGTTCTCCATCATAAAGTAGCGCATTATTTGTCCTTTGGTCGCGCCAAGCGCTCGGCGAGTACCTATTTGCTTGGTACGACGATTAATACTAAAAATAGCAAGCCCAACAATGCCAAAACCGGTAATTAAAGTTAAGGTTATCACTACTGTTGTTAAAATTTTATTGGTAGCATTATGCTGGCGATAACTACGCTCGCGGGTGTCCTCAATAGTTGTCACGCGACGAATAATGCGTTTTTTATCACTTTCAGCTAACGTTTTCTCGATGATAGGCATCAACTCGTCACGTCGACCGGCTTCAGTACGAATAAAGTAATAACTGCCTTTAGATTCACGCTGAAATGGTACGAGCATACTACGTTCAACACCATTCCAACCATTCCATGGTGCTTGTAATGCCGCGACAATACCGATAATTTGTATTGGTTGTGTTTGTGATATATAAACGGTTTTTCCAACAGCAGATTGCCAATTATCAGGATATAAGTTTTCTGCAAAAGCTTGAGTGATGATGGTTTTTGCTGGCCAAGTTGATTGCCCTTCTTTACGTAATTCAACATCTTCAGGCTGGAAGTTAGCTCCTGCAACTAAGGTTAATCCCATGCTGTTAATGGCATGATCATCAACCATGTATATGGCTGTGCCCACAGCATCTTTATCTTCACCTGGTTCATGCTGTAAAGCCATTGACCAACCACTGCTACTTAAGGGGATAGCATTAATTTGGATAGCATCAACAACACCTGGCGTGTTACGAATAGTATGTAGATCGGTTTGCAAGTGTGCTTGAATATTATAATCTTGACCAAAAACGGTATTAGTTAGGTAAAAACTATTTTTTTCATCTAAACCGCTTTTGCGCTGCATTTGTTGCTGACGGTCTTGGATCATAAATATTGCATTAACCATAATGGTCATGGTTAATGCAATTTGTAACGCGATAAGTAATGCTCCGATTTTGTTACGTGCTAATGCGCGCAGTATCAGTCCTGTTTCTAACATAATTGTTTCCTACTTTATCTGCTAAGCTTATTGGCTTTTAAGTTGTTGAGCGGGCTGAATATTACAAGCTCTCCACGTGGGGTATAAGCCAGCGAGAATGGTGGATACCAGCGCCAAAACTACGGCAGATATGGCCATGTTAGTGTCTAAGCTGGCTAATCCTTTCATATAATCACCATAAAGACTTTCTACACTTTTTAAGCCGATAAAAGCGAGTGTTAAGCCAAGCAGGCCGCCTAATATACCTATACATGCAGACTCGATAATGTACTGGCTGAATAATGTACGCTTACTAGCACCTAAGGCTTGTCGTAAACCTATTTCGGGTGCTTTACCTAAAAATTTTGCCAGTAATAAACCAACGGTATTAAGTAAACAAACCAGTAAAAACATCAATGACATCGCCATCATCATTTGCGCGTCATCAGCAACTACTTCTTGTGATTCTAGCCATTGCATTACATGACTTAAGCGATTATCAAGCGGGCGTTGAAAACGGCCAAACTGTTTCTGCTCTTGTACATAAGCATTGAGAAACTGTTGGTAATCGGCTTTGTCTTGTTCAGTTTTTAATTCCACCCAAAATTGTGTCCAAATACATTCGGATGCTAGGAAGGCTTGAAAGCCATCTCCGCTTGGTTTCCAACAATTGGTATTGCCTGAGCGCGATATTTTTTCGTCGGCAATTAAATGAAAGGGCACAAAAACATCTTCTGAGTCGTTAAAGGCACCTGTGGTTATGTCATAGAATCGTGGTTTTGGCTGCCAATTGTCAATAACACCAACTACGCGCAACATATTGCCTTCGAGCTTAATTGATTTACCTACAGAGTCAGCACCACCGAAAAGTTTATCGTTAGTTGCTTTACTTAATACCACAACAAACTCTTTACTTTCATCGCTTTTATTTGACCAACCACTGCCGTAAATAAAAGGCACATTGAACATTGGGAAAAAGTCTGCTGAATTGGCCCGGCCATTGACAATTAGGGGTAACATTTCAGGATCTTCAGGCTCAATAACACCGAAAGCTTGTGTTTGCACATTTTGTCGAAATGCTTGTTTTGCAAGCATTAAATTGGTTGAATCAGTATATGTTAATTGATCTGGCGGGTTTAAACCGTCGTCAAAGGGATCGTTAACGTCCCAACTATCAAGCTGAACATAATACAATTGTGCACTTTTTTCAGGGATCGGGTTCGCCGACATTAAATAGTTTACGGTAATTGTCGTCATTGCTGCACCAATACCAAGCCCTATGGCACATATCATTAATAGGCTTAATCCCCAATGCCGGAGAATACTTATCCAAGCGAGTCGTAAATAATAACTAAACATAATGTGTCCTTGTTTTTTGTACGTTAACGTTTGAATACTTTAAGCAATAGCTTGGTTATGCTGTCTGCTAATATTTTCTAGCTCGCTGACTTTGCCATCTTTCACTTGAATGGTCCTTTTCGCGCGTTGTGCTAACTGCGCATCATGTGTCACCATGATGATAGTGGTACCTTGTTGATTGATATCTTCTAGTAAACTCATGACACTTTGTGCCATCTCAGAATCTAAATTTCCTGTTGGCTCATCAGCTAATAAAAACCTTGGGTCGGTAGCTAAAGCTCGTGCAATGGCGACACGTTGTTGTTGTCCGCCTGAGAGCTGACTTGGTAAGTGCTTCATTCGAGATGCAAGGCCAACACGCTCAAGATTTTGTTCAATGCGAAACTTCCGCTCTTTGGCATTAAAGCCACGATAACGGAGCGGAACATCAACATTGTCGTAAAGATTGAGGTCAGGAATTAAATTAAAACCCTGAAAGATAAACCCTATTTTTTCATTCCGCATCCGCGAACGGCCATTGTCGTTGAGCTTACCTACATCTTCGCCATCTAATAAAAACTCACCATTACTAAAAGTTTCCAAGAGTCCTGCAATGTTTAAAAAGGTTGTTTTTCCTGAGCCGGAAGGTCCAGTTACACTGACAAAGTCGCCCTCGTTTACCTGTAAACAAAAGTCGCGTAGCGCATGTGTTTGAATATCTGCAGTTTGGAAAATTTTATTAATATTTTTCATGATCAACATAGCTAATTCCCTGGTATCTAATGAACAGTTTTCTGTTCTATTGTTAAATTTTTATTGGCTCAGTAACGCCATTGATATTTTGTTTACTACAGTGATATTTACTCACTAAGTAATACTTGTTCGGCGGCATTAAAGGTATCCGTTCCTGAAATAATGATTTGGTCGCCAACGTCAAGACCTTGTAATATTTCAACATGGCTGAGGCTTCGCGCTCCGGTAGTTATTGAGGTTTTTACAGCTAAACCATTAACAACTTTATAAGCAAATCGACCACCGCTGCTTTCTAAAAACTGTCCACGCTGAACTTGTAAAACATTTTCTTTATGCTCAAGAATAATTTGGGTATTTAAACGTTGGTTTTGGCGAAGTTTTTTTGGAATGTTGTTAGTGAAACGCACTCGTCCAGTCACCTGATTATTCAGTATTTCGGGGGAAATTGTGACCAGACGAGCACGAAAAGGTTGTTGTTCAAATTGAATGTTGACATCCATACCTATGGCCAGATCATCGGCATAGCTTTCAGGAATTTCAATTTCAACTTCAAACTGTGATAAATCTACAATGGTTAAAATTGCTTGGTTTTTACTTAAAAAAGTTTTGTTATCTGCACTAAGGTTGCCAACAATCCCTTTGACTGGAGATGTGATATGTAAGCCATCAACCTGACGCTGTAACTCTTTAACGAGTAATGTCTGGCGTCTAATATCTAGCAGCAAGGACCTGCTATCAAAGTCTAAACTTTCGGTGTTTAAGGCGGCATCTTGCACGGCATGCTTATGCTGTAAATTTGCTTGTTCGAGTTCATCTTGAGCTTTTTCATAATCAATTTGGCTAATGGCACTTTTTTCGAAACCTAAATCAGCCCGACGTTTCTCTCTATTCGCCGTTATTAACTTTACATTTGCTAAATCCACCGCTTTTTGGTCAATCAGTCGTTGCTTTTTCGCTTGAATTTTTTGTCGGTCGAAACTCGATTGTAATCCCTCTAAGGTTGCTTGTTGTTGAAATAGACGACTATTAAGTTCAGGACTTTCGAGTTTTGCAATGACTTGGCCTTGCTCAACTTCATGCCCAGCTTCGATCATTAAGGTAATGGTGCCATCAGCAGGGCTGTATACGGTAGGACTTACCGCAGCAACAACTCGTCCTAACACTGAAATATCGCGTGTGAAGTCGCCTTGGTTAATTGTTGCGATGCGCACTCTGTCTAATGCTATTGATTGCTCAGCTTTACTCCAACGAGATGCTGAAGGAGCCACTTGCCAGATAAGGCAAGCCGCTATTACTATGCTTAATGTGATGATTCCCCAGCGTTTACTGGCTGATTTTTTTATTATTACTTTACTGTCTTGTGCACTGGTATCTTTGATCGACATGACTTTTCCCCCGAATGTCAAATCAGCGCTTTGCAAAACCATTTGCTAAAGTGCACTGATATAAACTAAGTCGTGTGAGAAGCGAAAAAGGTTTAAAAGAAAAGGATCTTATTTTTTTGTTGAGTGCTTAATTTCGCATGCCGGTTGCAATTTACAAACGGGTATTTGGTTATGAGCATTGTACAAATAGGCTTAGTTCATAGGCTTAGTTGATAGGCTTAGCTAAACAGATTCGAATAGTTAATATGGTAAATTAAGTGAGATGAAATAAAGCTATTTTTAGCTCTAATAGTTAAAATTCAGAGCGTGCTGGTATCACTTTGATGATTTTTTATAATACCATTGGCGAAACAATGCTAGGACTAAAAAGAGCAAAGGGATAGTAAAATCGATAATTCTACTATAGCTAGCATAAGGTGTTAGCCCTGTTGTGAGCGGAACTTGAACCTTGAGAACTGCCTCTTCAAACTGCGGTATTTTTTTAATTACGTTGCCCTGATGATCAATGGCAGCAGTGATGCCGTTGTTGGTAGCGCGCAGGAATGGACGACCAAACTCTAGCGCTCGCATTCTGACAATATCTAAATGTTGGTGCGGTCCATGTGAGTCTCCAAACCAAGCATCATTACTGACCGTTAACAGTAAGTCTGTTTGGTTAGAAAAATTCGCACTAAGTTGCTCTGAAAATGCAACTTCGAAACAAATTAATGGTAATAACTGCAAACCATTGGCAAGTAAGTTTTTTTGTACGTATTCCCCACGACTAAAAGATGACATAGGTAAATTAAAAAACGGTGCTATGGGTCTTAACCAGTCTGAAAAAGGAACAAATTCACCAATGGGTAGTAAGTGGTGCTTACTATAACGATTCAAATTATTATATTGATAGCTGCCTTGTTCATCTTCTGTGGTACTTTTGCCAAGTACAATTAAATTATTGTAGTAATTTTTGTTATTAATGTTGTAATCAATAATACCGGTGATAATAGCGCTATTATTAAGTGTTGCTGAACTTTGCGCTATTTGCAGAAAATCTTGTGCTTGTCGACTTGGTTCTACCGCGGTAATTGCTGATTCCGGCCAAATAATAAGGTCAGCAGGGTAGTGTTGTCGGGTTAAATCTAAATAGCTTAACATTGACGGCCAAGTATGTTCTGGCTGCCATTTCATTTCTTGTTTTATGTTACCCTGAACCATCATTACATTGACTGACTTGCCGGTTTTTGAAACCCAAGCTGAGTTATGCAATGCTAAGTAGCTAGCACTGACAGTAGCGAGTAAGACAATGTTAAGCATAATGCGACGCTGCTTAATCACATAAACCATAGCGATGCTGATGATGAGGATCAGAGCACTCAGGCCTTTTTCACCAATAATAGGGGCAAAGGTAGCTAATGGACCATCTATTTGACTGTAACCTAGAGTTAACCAAGGAAAACCGGTAAGAAATACACCACGTAAAAATTCGCTAAGTAACCAAAAAGGCAATAAAAGCCAGAGGTTAAGTTGTTTTTGATAAGAAAAACAAGCGGCTAAATAGCAAGCAAGGGCAAGAAATAATGCTAAATATAAACATAGTAATAACATTAATAGTAATGAGATTGCTAAAGGTAAGCCACCAAATTGATCGATACTAACATGCACCCAACTGATGCCGGCAGAAAACCAACCAAAAGCAAAGATAAAGCCTTGTTTAGTGGCGTCTCTGCTCGACTTACCTTGTAATGAATATAACCAAGTTGGCAATATAAGTGCCATTAACCAATAATAAGAAAATGGTGCATAGCAAAGTACTAATGCAAGCCCTAAGCTAAAACTAAGCACATTTTGTTTATGGGTTATATTTTGATAAATTCGTCTAGCAATGTTGTTTAGCATAAAGTTTAATCAGGAACTTTACCTGTGACGACGTGCTCTTTCGGTAGTGTTATTTGCAATGTTTGAATACGACGACTATCCGCGGCGGTCACCTTAAATATCACTTTATTGATGGTGATTTTTTCACCTTTTTTCGGCATATGTCCAAAGTGTTGAATAACAATACCGCCTATGGTGTCGGCATCACTTTCATTAAATTGAAAGTTGAAGTAACTATTAAAGTCAGCTAAATCAGTTAATGCTTTTACTTGATAAACTTGACCGGCAAGGTACTTTATATCTTCTTCCATAGCATCATCGGTTTCGTCTTCGATTTCACCTACGATTAACTCTAAGATATCTTCTATGGTAACAACACCAGAAACGCCACCGTATTCATCAACAACAATAGCCATATGATAACGTTGCTGACGAAACTCTTTTAAAAGAGGATCAACTTTTTTACTTTCAGGCACAATAATCGCTGGGCGAATAACTTGTGCGATAGTGAACGCTTCTTCGACTTGATTGAAGCCATAGGCTAATAAATCTTTTGCTAATAAAATGCCTTCAACATCATCAATATCATCATTGATCACCGGAAACCTTGAGTGTCCTGAATCAACAATGATGGCGAGAGATTTCTCTAACGGATCATTAATGTCTAGCGTGACCATTTGTGAGCGAGGGATCATGATATCGCGTACTCGCATATCAGATACTTCAAGTACACCTTCGATCATTTGCTTAATTTCAGGATTAATAAGTTCACGGTCTTCAGCATCATTCAATGCTTCAGCGAGTTGGTCTGTGCTTCTCGGTTCTCCAGTAAATACTTGCATAATTTTATCCAAGATTGACTTGTTCGAAGAACCGTTACTAGAGTGGGGTTGGTCGTCGCTCATAGAGCCTTTTTAATTCCTTGTTAGTTGATTTAGTTTTATTAACCATTTGATTAGTTTGTAGCCGTTCAGGGTTAATTTCAAGTACTAAATCGCTGTTTACTCTCTTCAGCAACAATTTTACTGAAGTAGATCAAATAATAATTTGGATAATATACGCATTTACCGCTAATTGACATCATAAGGTGCAGCAAAGCCTAAACCCGTTATGATCTTTGTTTCAAGAGCTTCCATTTCTTCTGCTTGATCATCTTCGATATGATCAAAGCCCAATAAGTGCAAGCAACCATGAATCACCATATGTGCCCAGTGGGCATTGGCGGTTTTGTTTTGCTCAATGGCTTCTTGCTCAACAACGTCAACGCAAATAACTAAGTCACCCAGTAAATCAAGTTCAATGCCATCAGGCACTTCAAATGGAAATGATAAAACATTGGTTGCTTTATCTTTACCACGGTACTGGTGATTAAGCTCTCTGCCTTCATCGTTATTGACTAGCCTAATGGTTAACTCAAATGGCTTTTGATAAGGCGTAAGAGCAGCTTCGCACCAGCGTTGAAAATCTTCAATTTCAGGCAACACTTTATTATCACAAGCAATTTGTAGATCAAGCGTAATAGTAGGACCGTTATTGGTCATTTTTATTTTCACTCGCTTGAACGAGCACTTGCGCTTGCTCTTTTTGCTGCTGTTCGCGTGTTTGCTGTTTTTCTTTTTTCAAAATATTTTCTTTTTGCTCAAAAGCTTCATAAGCCTCAACAATGTGTGCAACAACAGGGTGACGCACGACATCTTTTGACTGAAAAAAGTTAAAGCTAACGCCAGGGATATCGACTAACACTTCAATGGCATGACGAAGGCCTGACTTTTGTCCTCGCGGTAAATCAACTTGTGTGATATCACCGGTGATCACCGCACGGGAATTAAAGCCAATACGAGTTAAGAACATTTTCATTTGCTCTACCGTCGTGTTTTGACTTTCATCGAGAATTATAAAGGCATCGTTCAGTGTTCTACCACGCATATAAGCTAACGGTGCAACTTCAATAACATTGCGTTCAATTAGTTTTTCAACCTTTTCAAACCCCAGCATTTCAAATAAAGCATCGTAAAGTGGACGCAGATAAGGGTCGACCTTTTGGGATAAGTCACCAGGTAAGAAACCTAATTTTTCACCGGCCTCTACAGCAGGGCGTGTTAATAAAATGCGTCTAATTTCTTGCCGCTCTAAAGCATCTACGGCACAAGCAACCGCGAGATAAGTTTTACCAGTACCAGCAACACCTACACCAAAACTAATATCGTTAGTAATGACATTTTGCACGTAATTTTGCTGGTTTTCGTTACGTGGTTTTATCATGCCCCGTTTGGTTTTTATCGTCACCATCTCATCATATTTAGCATCAAGTTTACTTGGGGCAACTTCTAACACACCAGCATCAACTATAGCTAAATGCACCATCTCAGCAGAAATAGTACTACTTTTACCTTTAACGGTTTCTGTCTCGAGATATAAGTCGATTAAGAGCTTCTTTACCGCCTCACAATGTAAGCTTTTACCGGTAACTTTAAACTCATGGCTTCGGTAGCTAATCTCAACGCCCATACGGCGTTCAATTGTTTTGAGATTGTCATCGATAGCGCCACATAAATTGGCCAAGCGATTGTTATCGGCGGGAGATAATTCAAAAGTTATGCTGATATTTTTACTCAATTTCTTATCCTGAGTGCTCAAGCTGTTAGCCATAAATGACAAAGGAGTATTTGCCATTTATGTTGCTAATTTAGTGAGTGTTTAGTTTATGGTGTGTAAGTTGCTACGCCTAGTTCGTTAACTGTATTTTCGCTTGTTTGATGATGGCTGTTAGCCAAAATATCAGCTGGCGAATGCGCTATTCGTAAGCCCATTTCACTTTCTTGGCGAACTAACTCACCACGCAGTGAATTAGCATAAACATCGGTGATTTTCACGTCAACAAACTGGCCAATCACGGTATGCGGGGCTACAAAATTAACAATACGATTGTTTTCAGTACGACCACGTAACTCCATTGGGTTTTTCTTCGACGGCCCTTCAACTAAAATACGTTGCTCGGTATTCAGCATTTGGCGAGCAATACGTAATGCTTGCTGACTGATACGGTCTTGTAAAATTTGTAAACGTTGCTTTTTAACATCATCACTAATGTCGTCAATCATATCGGCAGCAGGCGTACCCGGGCGAGCGCTGTAAATAAAGCTAAAACTTAAATCAAAGTCTACTGCTTTGATTAAATTCATTGTTGCTTCAAAATCGTCATCGGTTTCACCAGGGAAGCCAATAATAAAGTCAGAAGACATGCAAATATCAGGACGAACTTTCTTTAATTTACGAATTTGGGATTTATATTCTATCGCTGTATGGCCGCGTTTCATTTGCGTTAAAATACGATCTGAGCCACTTTGTACCGGTAAATGTAAGTGGCTTACTAGCTCCGGTACATCAGCATAAACATCAATGATGTCATCCGTAAATTCAATTGGGTGAGAGGTGGTGTAACGAATACGGTCAATACCATCAATAGTGGCAATTAAACGTAATAACTCTGAAAAACGACAAATACTGCCATCGTGTGAGTCACCACGGTAACCGTTTACGTTTTGACCCAGTAAGTTTACTTCACGAACGCCTTGCTCAGCTAATTGAGCAATTTCATATAAGACATCGTCAAGTGGACGACTAACTTCTTCACCACGTGTGTAAGGTACTACACAGAAGGTACAGTATTTACTACACCCTTCCATAATTGAAACAAAGGCGGTTGCACCATCAGCTTTGGGTTCTGGTAAACGGTCAAACTTCTCAATTTCAGGAAAGCTAACGTCAACAACTGAACCTTTATTACCGGTTACTTGTTGGATCATTTCAGGTAAACGGTGCAAGGTCTGTGGACCAAAAACCATGTCAACATACGGTGCGCGTTTGCGAATGGCATCGCCTTCTTGTGAGGCTACACAGCCACCAACACCAATAACTAAATCAGGTTTGTCGATTTTAAGGTTTTTCCAACGACCTAATTGGTGGAATACTTTCTCTTGGGCTTTTTCACGAATCGAACAAGTATTTAGCAAGATCACATCTGCGTCTTCAGCCTCTTCAGCCAACTCGAACCCGTGAGTTGAGTCTAAAAGTTCAGCCATTTTCTGCGAGTCATACTCGTTCATTTGACAGCCCCAAGTTTTGATGTATAGCTTTTTACTCATTTATTCGCGCCTAATCTTTGCTATGAAATTGATTCTAGTTTTTGCTAGAGAATTTAAGGGGGCGTATTTTACTCTTTCTTTGCCTTTGATGCTAGCTTAGAAAATATCAGAGAAAAATATATTTCTAACATTTCTGCCATTATGTTAATTATCGCTTCTACTCTCGGCATACCCTTAGGTCAAATTGAGCTCCATCAATGGAATAGAAATGATGATTTCACTACCGTGCTCTTGATTGTCGTAAGTGTGAAATGTTGCGTTAAATTTGTTCGCCACTTGTCGAATATAATACATCGCCATATCAAAATTAATTTTGCTATTAAACTGCGCGAAACTTTGTTCGTTATCGGTTATTTTTAACCAAATTTTGTCTTTAGTTTCGCTAATATGTATGGCAAAAACACCTCCGTCACCATTGTTAATCGCGGCCAATATCGCCTCATAAGTTATGCTGTAAATTGCACTCTGAATTGCATACTCAATTTTTTCACAGCTAATGTTTAAATGAACCGATACAAGGACATGATATTGCTGATGAAAGTAATCGGCTAGATAGGGCAGTGCAATTGTTAAAGAACTGCCAGATAAACTGCTAGGCTCAGTATGGTTTTGCTGGATGTTAAGTTCTTTAAGGCAATCATTTATCAGGGTTAGCGTTTCTTGGTTATAGTGACTGGTATGTTGGGTTTTGTCGCTATTGACAGTGACTTGAACGTCGTTCTCTTGGTTAATTAACGTTTGAATTTTTTTTAATTTACGGCGAATAATTGCAGCGGCTTGACCATGAGTTTGCATTTCTTCATTTAAAAGTTGATGAATATGACTAATTGAACGACTACGTAGATATAATAACCAGGAGATGAATAACAAGCTTAGCGTAACCAGTGTGATGTAGATGATTCTACTATTTGGGTGCCAATACCAAGGATAAGCAACTTCTATATCAGCATAGGCTTTGAAGTCACTCCATTGCCCTAAACTATTGGTCCCCATGATTTCAATGTGATAGTTACCGGAAGATAAGCCCGTTAGTGTTAATTGGTTGCCATTAATCTCATTCCACTCACCATTGTTAACTTGATACTTAAATTGCTTTTCTTGACCAGGCCTAAAATCTAAACTTGCTAATTCTAAGGTGACAACATCATTTGATGACGCTATTTTTATAGGACTGCTTAATAGTTGCGGCTTACCTGAGGCGATGGTTTTACTGATATAAACACTAGAGTTAATAGTTTCTTCTTGGCTTAAAGCAACCTCTAACACCCCGCCATAATGAGCAGCATAAACAGTGTTATTCAATAAAATAGGCTTTTTAGTAAATATGTATTGTTCGGTATTTGCAACCATCTTTAGTTCGTAGCTATTAGGATTAAGCTGGTATAAGCCTGGTCGTCCGGATATCCAAATTTCATCGTTGATAACACTCATGTAGCCAAAAATGATATTTTTGGCAAAATGGGCTAATAGCTCACCAGAGAAGTTGTAAACAAAAAAACCATCACCCTTTGTGGCAACAAAAACTTTATTGTTATGTGCCAATAAAGAAATTACTTTATTTTCACCTAAGCTTTTAATTTTTTGGCTGACGTTATTACGTGCGTTGACAATATCTATTCCAGCAGGGGTTGCAATCCATATTATATCGTCTGCTAATGGTAGAGAATTAATCGCTTCGTTCGATCTTAAGTGATTATCTGCTAGATGCTTAACAATCGTTTTTGACGTTAAATCGAAAATATAGACGCCACTGGCGTCACTAGCTAAATAAAGCTGATTATCTTTAAAGCTAAGATCGAGTAGTAGCTTATTGTTGTTTGGAAAGTTGACTCGTGTGAGTTGTTTTTTATTAACACTGTATTGCCATAGACCATCAAAAGTGGCGATATAGACATCATTTTTATGGCTGTAGAGGTCGGTAATAATTTTACCTCTAGCGCTAAAACCCTGATTGATATTTTTAGGCAATATAGATTTATTTGGCATAAGTTCGTGTAAACCTGCACCATAACTGCCAATTAAAATTTGATCCTTGTGTGCCGTTAACGCTAGCGAGTTGATTGAGGTGTCAAATATCTTGTTATGGTTTTTATTGAGCGAAGGTGTCATCCTTTTAACCCCTTGATTGGTTAAAAGCCATAAAACACCAGTATTGTCATGAAATAGCTCATCAACAAAAGCTAATTTATTATTTGGAAATGCATGTGATAATTTCGTGAAATCACTTAGCGCGTAGTGTTCGATATAACCGCGTTGATTAATCGCAAAAACACTGTCTTTACTATTAGCAAAAGCTAAAGTCGAAATAGGGTTATCAATAGAAAATGTTTGACGCTTACCTTGGTCATTGAGGGTAATTATTTTTTTTTCTTTGGCAATAACTAGCATATCTTCTGACGATGCAATAGCAGATGCACTACCAGCTTCAACTAAAACTAGCTTGTTATTTAATAGCTTGTAAATACCCTCTGTTGTTGAAAAATATACGTTTCCTATTGTGCTTTTTATTTTTTTTATATCAATGTTGCCAGAAAGCAATTGGGGGGCTAATGATGTAGAGTCTACTTGATAGAGCTTATCTTGGACAAAAAGGTAGTAACAGCCATGATGCTCAATGAGTTGATAAATGCTATTTTCTTTAATAGCGATATTAACTTGAGTAGCACGGCCATTTGAGGTGTTAAACAACCATAGTTTATGGGTTTCCGTCGCGACTAATAACTTGTCATCTCCGACGAGATAAATGTCATTTATCCAATTAAAAGGTAACGGCCAATCTTTATTATTACTATTAAAAATGATTTTATCTTCGCTGTCGAAGCGAATTAACCCATTAGTTGTTGATAGCCAAATAAAGCCTTTACTGTCTTGTACAATACTATTACTGGTAGTTAAGCGTTGAGTTAAATTTTGTGCATTTGCAACAGTTGTCGATGAACAGTATATAAGCCAAGGCATTAGCAATGATAATTGCCACAGCCTTAGCTTGATTATTAAAGGCTTATTTATTTTTTTAGATAATGCTAGCTGGTGCTTCTTTTGGCGGGTGGCGCTCTTGACCACAAGAAGCAAAGATTTTTGGTGTTTTCTCAACCGATTCAGGCTTTTGTACCAACAGATAAGTAGGCTTACGAGGGTCGCTATCATTTTGTTTACGTGCCCACGCTCTTCGCACTTTATCTGCATGTTCTTTTCCATATTTTACTTCAAATGCCGTGGCAATTATCTCGACCCCAAAATCATCCATCACCATGATGGCATTATCATGGTAGCCACTTGTGCTATCAAAATCTATATCTACAGTTAAAATCTTATCGTTAGGTAGTACTAAGTCGGCCTTTAATTTTGCTACAACCGCTCGGTCTTCGTGGGCTTTAAGCTGACTTAAATTAGGCTTTTCTGATAAGTCGTAGACTAAATTAATATCTTTAGCAACGCGCCTTTCTTTTTGTAATGCAGACATAATCATTCCTTTTTTTTAGTTGTATTTTTATATAATTTAGGATTAAGCTATTTTGATTATAACGAAGAAAAGTGTTTAAGCTACTAATTACCCTTTGCTGTATTTTTTGATCATAGTAATTGAGTGTTTGTTAATTATTCACAATAACATAGTAGTTCTTCAGCCCTTGATTAATAAAGCCTATGAAAAGCTGACTATCGACTAGTTGAGCTGAAATCTATACGTTTAACGGTGCATTTCTCGTACGAAGTTTAATACATCTGCCGCGCAAAGATTTTATAGGCTTTGCAGTTTATTAGCGCGGCAATTTTTCAAGGACAGTTAGGTATGACATGGACTGACACGTTAGAAAAGAATGGTTTTGTAATCATTGAACAGTTTTTACCTGCTAATGAAGCGCGACAATTAAGAAGTGAAATTATTCAGCGCCAACATATTAAAAAGTGGGGACTATTAAGCGCTCCATCACAACCATTTAGTCGGATAAAAAATAATATATCCACTCAGGTTATTGATAACACCAAACATGCACAAGCAATTAAGGCGTTGAAAAGAAATCGATTTTCCTTCTCGTTTTATCGTTCAAGCAATAAATATCAGCAGCAACATAAACAGTCAGCTTTGCACCAAAACTTGGGTAATAAAGTTGTTGAATTGTTTAAAGATAAAGAATTAATAAAGGGGGAGTTGCAAGATACCTTTTTTGCGTCATTCAAAAAAGGGCAATTCATTAGTTATCACACTGATGGCGGTGCCGGTAAGTATGCTTTTATTTATCAGCTATCAACTGGGTGGCAAGAAAGGTTTGGCGGTCAGTTAGAGCTTTATCCAAAAAAGATAAAGTTTTATAAACGTGTTATTTCACCTAAGTTTAATACACTAACAGTTTTAAAGTTATCGCATCCAATGCCACATAGTGTCAGGGTACTTAATAATCCAGTATATAAATATCGAATTACGATATCAGGTTGGGTAGAATAACTTTATCTGAATAAAGTTATGAAAATCATTATGAATCAATTTGATTGTGTAGTTGTTGGAGCAGGGATGGTAGGAGCAGCGAGTGCTTTATCATTGGCTGAATTAGGTTTAAAGGTTGCTGTTATTGAAAAAAAGGCACCGGCTGCTTTTTCTGTAGAGCAAGCATTTGATTTAAGAGTTTCCGCTATTTCATTAGCTTCAGAGCAGTTATTACAGCAACTAGATGCGTGGCAGCAACTGAAACAGTGGCGAATGTGTCCATACAAGCGCCTTGGTGTATCAGAATGTGAGTCTAGTTATACTGAATTTGATGCTAATAATATAGGGCAATCACACTTAGGTCATATTATTGAGAATCGCTTAATTCAACTGTCTCTTTGGCAAAAATTACAGCAACATCCAAACATCACGTTATTATGCCCTGAAAGTTTGGTTAAACTTGAACAGCACAGCACAGAAGTCGAGTTAACCTTAGCTTCGCAAAGTATACGCACTAAGATTGTTGTTGGTGCTGATGGCGGTAATTCATATGTGCGTAAGTTGGCGCATATTGGAACAACAGGCTGGGATTATGCACAATCAGCCATGTTAATTAATGTTCGTACTGAAAAGCCACAACAAGATATTACTTGGCAGCAATTTTTTCAAACAGGACCTCTTGCTATGTTGCCTATGCCTGGTCATTCTGCCTCTTTAGTTTGGTATCAAGCTAAAGATGAAATAAAGCGTTTATCAGCCTTGTCTCCGCGTAGTCTAGAGCAAGAGATCATGCAAAACTTTCCAAGTAAATTAGGGCGTATTGAAGTTATCAATCAAGCGGCATTCCCATTAACTAGGCGTCATGCAAATCAGTATCACAAGGGGCGTGTTTTATTGCTTGGGGATGCTGCACACACAATAAACCCAATGGCGGGACAAGGTGTCAATTTAGGCTTTAAAGATGTTAAGGCTTTGCAGCATGTTATTGCACAAGCTATTGGAAATGGCGAGTCTTGGCACCAAGAGGATGTACTGGCTCGTTATCAACAGAAAAGGCGCACAGATAACTTGTTAATGATGACGACAATGGATGCTTTATATTTATCATTTGGCCATGTTTCACCTTTAGTTAAGTTAGCTCGTAATGCCGGCTTGACTATGGTAAACAAGTTACCGCAATTAAAGAATAAAGCACTCGCTTATGCTTGTGGTATTTAAAGCCACTTGGTTTCTTAAGCTATAGGCTTCACGCAGATTGGCTATAGTTTTACAGAGTGAATTTACTTTTGTTGCTAACGTTACTTAATTTTCACTAAAACTTTTTATAATAATGCTGAGTATAGTGTCAGCATTATTATAAAAAATTAGGGAAATGGGCGTGTAAAACTGTTATTTGCAGATCATCACGTTCTTTCATCTCACGCCTATTGCCTTTGAATACTCTAAAATGGCAATTAAAGGCTCAAATATAGTGGTTTGATTTTTTTAACCTCACTTTGTATGAATGCTGGCTAGTTTTTTAAGCTGCTAAGCAGCTCACTAGTGAGTTTACATGAGACTCATTTGCACTAGTTAGTAAGGTCTGGCCAATAGGGGGCTGAAGCGGCTTAAATTATGCTGAATTAGCGCATACGTAAAGCGCAGTAATGGCAGGGTATTTTGATACTTCGATTTGAGAGTCGCTCTTTTGTATTGTTTCTAGCGATGAATCTTCAATGGATAAAATATTATGATATTTGAACAATATATTGCTTGAATAAAGAGTAATGAATAGAGGGGATAAAAAGAAAGTTATAATTTTACGTGTGTAGGGATTTTTATTAGATTTAACGAGGTGTGAAATTAAATAAGCTATTATAAATGGTACGGGGTGAGAGACTTGAACTCTCACATCTTGCGATACTGGAACCTAAATCCAGCGCGTCTACCAATTCCGCCAACCCCGCATAACTAGGTAGTTTTCTCGTAAAAATTATTGATTGAGAATTTAAGGTAATCAAAGAAAGTGGCTGGGGTATGAGGATTTGAACCTCAGAATGACGGGATCAAAACCCGCTGCCTTACCGCTTGGCTATACCCCAACAGGATACTTCTATGATTAAGTGAGTAACATTGATGAACTTTCGAATAATACAGAGAGTAAAAGAAAGTGGCTGGGGTATGAGGATTTGAACCTCAGAATGACGGGATCAAAACCCGCTGCCTTACCGCTTGGCTATACCCCAGCAATGTACTTACTTTCGTAACTTATTATTTTCATAATTCGTTACATTGAAATGGTACGGGGTGAGAGACTTGAACTCTCACATCTTGCGATACTGGAACCTAAATCCAGCGCGTCTACCAATTCCGCCAACCCCGCATTTCAATTCTTACTTAGAGATAAGTGGTGGCTACACCGGGATTTGAACCTGGGACCCCATCATTATGAGTGATGTGCTCTAACCAGCTGAGCTATGTAGCCTTTCCATCTCGCCTCTCAGCAAGTGGCGCGTATTATGCAAATCTGATTGAGCTACGTCAACCGTTTTTATCAAAAAAATACGACTTTTTGTTTGTTTGCTTATTCAGTGTGCAATTTGCCGGATATCTGCACAAAAACATCTCAAAATAACAAGCTCATTAAGCTTTTCACTTAATGAGCTTGTTTTTGATTGTTGTTAAAAGTTTATTTAATTCTTTCGTTTGCTACTTTTGCTAAGTGAGCAGAGCTTGCTTTAATAGAGGCTAAGTTCTCTGTTACAGTTTTAACAGGAAGTTTACCTATTAAATATTCTCCAACATCAAGAGCGTTTGATGTTGCTGCAAACTCGAGTAAGTTGACACCATTACATTGAATGCTGTCAAAGATAGAGCGAACCTTAACTTTATTTGACTTTAAATACTTACGTAGGCGTTTTTTATCATTAATAGAGACATACTCGCAGATACGTAATGACATGCTTTCGTCAAAGGCTGAACTTTGTGGTGTATAAAGCATTGCAGTTGCAAGCACTAGCGAAGCTAAAATAGTTTTTTTCATAGTATTCCTAAAATATTGATATTGTTGTTTTAGAAAGTCTAACCTGAAAGTTAAACTTTGCCAGTTTTGTTCTTCAATGATTGCTCTTGGCAGAATAAAACTGGCCGTTATTTTAATGTAGTTAGGAATTTCAGAATAGCTTTATTACGATGTAATTCGTAGGTTGGTGCAGTAACTTTAAGGAAAGGAGAAATAAGGGCTAATAAAAAAGAGAGCCTTAGCTCTCTTTTCGTTTGTTTTTATGAAGTAAACTTAGACGTTAAATCTAAAATGAACAACGTCACCGTCTTTGACACGGTATTCTTTACCTTCTAAACGCCATTTTCCTGCTTCTTTAGCGCCAGACTCACCATTAAATTCGATAAAGTCTTCATATGCGATGACTTCAGCTCGGATAAAGCCTTTCTCAAAGTCAGTATGAATTACACCCGCAGCTTGAGGGGCGGTAGCATTTTGCTTAACTGTCCATGCGCGAACCTCTTTTACACCAGCGGTGAAATAGGTTTGTAAATGCAGTAATGAGTAACCGGCATTGATAACGCGATTTAAGCCCGGCTCTTCTAAACCAAGATCTGCCATAAACTCAACACGGTCTTCATCATCCATTTCAGATAGTTCGCCTTCTATCTCAGCACAAACAGCAACTACAATAGCGCCTTCTTCGTCAGCTATTTTTTGTACAGCATCTAAATAAGGGTTATTTTCAAAGCCATCATCATTTACATTGGCAATGTACATGGTTGGCTTAATGGTTAAGAAGTTTAAGTAAGCAACCGCTGCCTTCTCTTCTTTGCTCAGCTCTAGAGAGCGAACCATATGACCATCTTCAACATGCTTAAGTATTTTTTCTAATATTGGCATCTCAAATTTTGCGTCTTTATCGCCACCCTTAGCTTTTTTAGCTAAACGCGTAATAGCACGCTCTGCTGTATCCATATCAGATAAAGCTAATTCAGTATTAATAACATCAATATCGTCAGCAGGACTTACTTTATTTGCAACATGAATGATGTTGTCATTATCAAAACAACGCACTACATGGCCAATAGCATCTGTTTCGCGGATATTAGCAAGAAATTTATTACCTAAGCCTTCGCCCTTAGAGGCGCCAGCAACTAATCCTGCAATATCAACAAACTCCATTGTTGTTGCTAAAACACGTTCAGGGTTAACAATTTTTTCAAGTGCATCTAAGCGTGGATCTGGAACGGGTACAACACCTGTGTTAGGTTCAATTGTACAAAAGGGGAAGTTAGCAGCTTCAATGCCCGCTTTTGTCAGCGCGTTGAAAAGTGTTGATTTTCCGACGTTGGGCAAGCCAACAATACCACATTTAAATCCCATGATGTTTACCTATAATGTTGGCGCAATAGCGATTATTGCGCTTTAAAAGAATGTAGACGATTTTGAGCTTTCTTAATATCGTCTTTTAGCCAAATTTCAAAACAGCGCGCAGCTTCGTCTATCGCTTGGTCAATTAAGTTTTGTTCGTTGGCCGGTGCTTTACCAAGCACATGCCCGGTGACGCGATCGCGATGACCTGGATGGTCAATACCAATGCGTAACCGATAAAATTCTTTGTTATTTGCCATGCACGCAATAATATCGCGTAAGCCATTGTGACCGCCGTGCCCACCACCTTGTTTGATCTTACAAACACCTGGCAACATATCGAGTTCATCATGAGCGACTAAAATATTTTCAACGGGGATGCGAAAAAAGTTGGCTAATGGAGCTACGGCTTTACCACTACAATTCATAAAAGTGGTTGGTATAAGAAGATGAACTAATTGTCCGGCAATTAATCCTTTACCATAGAGACCTGAATATTTTTTTTCTGGCTTTAATGAAATGTTGTAACGTGAAGCAAGCTCTTGGACGAACCAATCACCGGCATTATGACGGGTTTTACTGTATTCTAAGCCTGGATTTCCTAAGCCGACTACTAATTGAATCGTCATCTAATAGTTTACTCTTGTTGTTCAAACTTAAGGTCGATAATTTCAAGTATCATTAAACTACTTGTTATAAATCTAAAAAGCTTAAAGGGCATGTATAACACAATATCCCTTTAAGCTTTATCATCAGGAGTAAATTAATATTTACTCAGCTGAAGCTTCTTCAGTTGCTTCATCTGCGCTGTCATCGCTTGCACCTTTAGGAGCATTCAATGTAGCAACAGCTTGGTCATGGCTTTCGCCTTTTGCTAATTCATCAGAAGTTACGCCTTTCGGTAACGTAATGTCTGATAAATGCAATGTTTGACCAACTTCTAAGTTAGCAACATCAATTTCAATAAACTCTGGAATGTCAGCAGGTAAACATGTTACTGCAATTTCATTCACGTGGTGAGTCATAGCGCCACCTTTTTTCTCAGCAACATCTTCGTTGATGAAGTGAATAGGAGCATTAACTTGTACAGCATGTTTTGCATCAACACGTAAGAAATCTAAGTGCATTACAACTTGCTTGAACGGGTGACGTTGCATATCTTTTAAAAGACACTCAACAGGCTTACCGTCAACGTTGATTGTTAAAACGTGAGAGTAAAAAGCTTCTTCTTGTTGTGCACGGAAAACATTTTTGTGCTCTAACGTTAAAGAAACAGGCTCTTGGCCTTCACCGTATAAAATCGCTGGAACTTTGTTCGCGTGACGTAGGCGGCGGCTCGCACCTTTCCCTAAATCTGTACGTACTTCAGCATCCAATGTAAATAAATCAGTCATGGTTATATCCATTATTTAATAATTAAAAGTTGTTGTTTTTTGCGACCAAAAACAACCTGTTCCTTTTTTAACTGCTATTAATTAGCTAAAAAAGGCGCGGCATGATAACACCCCTATTAACGGAGATCCAATGTTATCGCAACCCCTTGGATTAAACTGTTAATTTAATTACTTATTAATGGGTTAAAAAGGAATAGGAAGTTGAATGCTTTCAAGCAATGACCTGCACCTTTGGTGTGCAATAAGCCCTATTAAGGTGATTAACGGTTATCGTACCTTTTGATTTTTTAACTCACTTTTTATGTATCTTACTGAATTGTAATGCTTAAAATTTTATTTTTTTACTGGTATTAAGATTGCTTAGCTCTAGTTTCATTTCGCTCAGTTAGTTAAGGAAATTTATATGTCTGATCCTGCAGGGATTAAAATATTTTCATTTGTCGGTAAGATGAAAGTGCTGCACTTAAGTTGGATGGCATTTTTTATTACCTTTGCTGTGTGGTTTAATCATGCACCGTTACTTTCGGTAATAGCGGATAGCCTAAATTTATCCAGTGCCGAAATTAAAACGTTATTATTATTAAATGTCGCACTTACCATTCCTGCACGAGTAATCATAGGTATGTTAACTGACAAATATGGTCCTCGGCTTGTTTATGCAATATTGTTGGCATTGTGTAGCATTCCTTGTTTTATGTTTGCACTCGCTACCGATTTCGAGCAGGCGGCGTTATCACGGTTTTTACTAGGTTTTATTGGTGCCGGTTTTGTTATTGGTATTCGCATGGTCAGTGAGTGGTTTCCAGCCAATGAACTCGGTACGGCTGAGGGGATTTATGGTGGTTGGGGCAATTTTGGTTCAGCCGCTGCCGCTATGTTACTCCCCAGTTTAGCGTTATTTTTTGGTGGCGAAGACGGATGGCGCTACGCCGTGGCATTGACGGGCATGCTTAGTTTGGTTTTTAGTGTTATTTGGTATTTTAATGTCAAAGATACTCCGCAAGGTTCTACTTATTTTAAGCCTAAAAGTAGCGGTGCAATGTTGGTCACTAGTCGCAATGATTTTTACCTTTTAATTTTAATGAAATTACCCATGTATGGTGCGTTGGCGCTACTCACATGGAAGTTGTCGCCAAGTGGGGTGAGCTTACTGTCAGAGCAAAGTGCTATTTTGGTTTATTTAGCGCTATTTGCCTTGTTCATTTCCGAGTTAATTCAAACCTATAAAGTGAATATAAAGGTTTTTAAGTCAATTATTCCACCTGCGCAGCAATATAAATTTAAACAAGTTGCGGTACTGAATGTTTTATACTTCGCTACTTTTGGCTCTGAACTTGCGGTGATTTCTATGCTGCCATTATTTTTTGCTGAAACCTTTGCTTTAGATATGGTGTTTGCTGCCATGTTAGCGTCAACTTATGCCTTTATGAATTTAATGTCACGTCCTGGTGGTGGTTGGCTAAGCGATAAGTTTGGCCGTAAGAAAACCCTGCTAATTCTAACGGCAGGCTTAGCTTGTGGTTATTTTGCTATGTCGTTGATTTCAGAGGCTTGGCCACTAGCATTAGCAGTAGTAACAGCGATGCTGTGCTCTTTCTTTGTGCAGGCAGGTGAAGGGGCGGTTTTTGCGGCTGTACCATTAATTAAGCGTAGC
Source organism: Cognaticolwellia aestuarii (assembly GCF_002000025.1). GTDB lineage: Bacteria > Pseudomonadota > Gammaproteobacteria > Enterobacterales > Alteromonadaceae > Cognaticolwellia > Cognaticolwellia aestuarii. The sequence goes on along the minus strand of NZ_MUZV01000004.1, from coordinate 62,026 downwards.
TTAACAGGTCAAATAGCAGGCATGACAGGAGCCTATGGTAATGTCGGTGCAGTTGTTTATTTAACGGTGCTCACTTTCTTGCCGTATAGTCAATTTTTCTTAGTCATTGCTGCAACTGCTGTTATAGGTTTTATCGCTTTATTATTTATGGAAGAACCTAAAGGTAGTATTGCTGAGGTACATGAAGATGGTACGGTAGAGCTTATTAGTGTCAGCTAGTCAGATGATGAAAAATCCAAAAGATAATAAGGCTGTAAAGGATAGTAGTGCCAAGCAAACCAGTGTTACGAGCTTGTCATTAGCGGTTACTATTGGCGGCGCATCTCAAGCTGGCACAAAAGCTGAAAACCAAGATGCTTTTGCTGCCTTGCAACCGAGTGTCGCTGAACGAGAGTCAAAGGGCATCGTTGTTGCGATTGCCGATGGCGTTTCAAGTGCTAGCCATGCGGCTCAAGCGGCGCAATTGTCAGTCATACAATTTATTCAAGAGTATTATGCAACGACAGCATCTTGGTCGACGAATAAATCAGCGGCTAAAGTGTTAAAGAGTTTAAATCAGTGGTTGTTTTCTCAAGGAGTTATGGGGTCAGATTCTGATGTTAACAGTCGGCATGAAAATAATCTGCAGCACACTACACAATGGTTAACCACCTTCACTGCTTTAATTGTCAAATCAACTAGCGCTTATATTTTCCACGTTGGAGACACTCGTGTAGGTAAATATTGTCACGGCGAATATCACGTTATTACCCGCGATCATAATCAAAAGCAAGGGTTCGGTAGCAGTTTACTTACCCGAGCATTGGGTGCTGACAGCCATTTAAAAGTTGATCAATACCAGCTAGCAGTGAATGTTGGAGATATTTTTTTGTTGACCAGTGACGGTGTCCATGAGCATATATCTGGCCAACAACTTACCAAGGTATTATCTACAATACCAAAGCAGCCTAATAAAGCCATGCTTGAGCAAGTGAGTTTGCAAATTGTTACACAAGCAATCGCAGCGGGTAGTGAGGACAACGTAAGTTGTGTGTTGGTATATATTAATGCGACACCTAAGCGAGAACTTGCCGAGATTGAGCAATACTTGTTGGCGAGAATAATACCTCCAGCGCTGCAAGTGGGTCAGAAACTCGATGGCTATAAGGTTAAGAAAATATTGCATGCCAGCGTGCGTTCACATTTGTATTTAGTCGAGCATGCAGATCACGAAGAACCATTAGTATTAAAAGTGCCTTCGATGAACTTTATCGACGACGCTATCTATATTCAGGGCTTTTTGCGAGAAGGCTGGGTGGGAGAGCGGATAAAGCATCGAAATGTTATGCAGGTTATTACTAACCCGAATCCTAGCAAGGCGCTATATCATGTTTGTCAGTTTATTGATGGCCAACCCTTAAGTGAATGGATGCACGATAATCCCAAGCCAACTATTGCTCAGGTACGTGATATCGTTAGTCAAATAGTGAGTGCGCTGCGAGCATTTCAGCGTCTTGATTTAGTCCATCGAGACTTAAAACCTGATAACATTATGATTAATGCCTCTGGGCATATTACGCTAATTGATTACGGCACGGTTTTAATTGCTGCTCAAGATGAAGTGACAGCTGGCCTGCCAGAGACTGTGCCGCAAGGTACGCTGAATTACATTGCACCTGAAACATTACTGAAGATGCATGCCGACCACCAAAGTGATTTATTCTCACTTGCCGTAGTTTGCTATGAAATGCTTTCGGGATCTTTACCTTATAAGCCGATGGCATCGAGCCATGAAACAGTAAAAGCCTACCCTTTATGGCAATATCGCAGTATTAAAGATTATCGTAATGAATTACCTTTATGGCTAGATTTGACCTTGAAAAAAGCCTTACAAGCCAATCCAAAAGAACGTTATCAAGCCTTTTCTGAATTTCTTACGGATCTCAATAAACCTAATATTGATGTGTTGCAAGCATATCAAAGTCTACCCTTTATAAAACGTTATCCAACACAATTTTGGCAAGCAACGACATTTATTTTGTTGATCACACTACTAGGTGTTATTGCTTTTTAAACGTTAATACATTACTGCATTAATATAACAAGACCGATTAACTGCACAGCAGTGGTGCGGCTGCATCATCATACTAGTGCATTAACGCTCTTTCTTTCATTAATAAAATTCTTAGTTATTGTTTTTAATGTTAAAAGTTAACTGGCACCTGCTTTGCAACTGCATCTGTTAAGTTCAGCTGAAGTAAATTGAAAGCACTTGAGGTAAGTGGTGTTTCTTTGACGCTAGTCTGACTGAAAGTAAATTTTTGGTTTAACACAAGTCACAAATAAGCAGGTGTAGGTTGATGAATATAGATAATCAGGCAGTGGTAAAAACAAAAGTGGTTGTTGTTGGCAATGGTATGGTTGGCCATCACTTTGTTGAACAACTTGTTGAGCTAAGTAATAGTGAACAAACGGTAGAAATAACCGTACTCTGTGCTGAATCGAGACTCGCTTACGACCGCGTACATCTGTCAGAGTATTTTGCTGGTAAATCGGCGGAAGATTTAGCCATGACAGACGAAAAAACCTATCAACAATGGCAAGTGAATTTCGCCGTTGATGCCAAGGTTAGTCATATAGATAAAGCGCAAGGTTTCGTTGAAACAGAGCAAGGAAAGCGCTATCACTACGATAAATTAGTGCTTGCTACGGGCTCGTATCCTTTTGTGCCACCTATTCCAGGTAAAGATCGCGAACATTGCTTAGTGTATCGTACCATTGATGATCTTGATGCTATTCAAGCCAGTGCTGATAAAAGTAAGGTTGGCGTTGTTATTGGTGGCGGGCTGCTTGGTTTAGAAGCTGCTAATGCCCTGAAACAATTAGGCTTAAAAACTCATGTAGTTGAATTTGCACCACAATTGATGGGCGTGCAAGTTGATGCAGGCGGTGGGCGATTACTGAAAAGTAAAATTGAACAGTTGGGTGTGCAAGTGCATACGTCAAAAGCCACAAATGAAATTGTTGATGGTGAGCATTGTCGCTACAAACTTTGTTTTAGTGATGGCAGTGAACTAGAAACCGATTTAATTTTATTTTCAGCTGGCATCAGGCCTTTTGATAATCTCGCTCGTGAATTTGATCTCGTTATTGGCGAACGTGGTGGAATTGTTATCAATAATCAATGCCAAACTTCGGATAATAATATCTACGCTATTGGTGAGTGTGCGTTATGGAGTAACTTTATTTTTGGTTTAGTTGCGCCTGGCTATGCCATGGCAAAAGTAGCGGCGAAGCATATTCTTGGCGAAGAACAACATTTTACCGGTGCAGATATGAGTACCAAGCTTAAGTTAATGGGGGTAGACGTTGGCTCCATTGGTGATGCCCATGCGAAAACATCAGGATCGCTTTGTTATACCTATGAAAATCAGCCGAATGGTGTTTATAAAAAAATAGTCGTAAATGCAGAAAAAACTAAGCTACTCGGTGCCGTCCTTATTGGTGATACCAGTGAATACGACACGCTTTTGCAATACATGCTTAATGCTATTGATTTACCAGAGTCACCAGAATCGTTGATTTTGCCGATGGCGGCTGATAAGCCCGCATTAGGTGTTGATGCTTTACCGGATAGCGCGACCATTTGTTCTTGTCATAACGTCACTAAAGGCGACATTGTCAGCGCTATTGATAACGGTGCTTGTAGTGTTGGCGATATTAAGACTTGTACCAAAGCTAGCTCAGGCTGCGGTGGTTGTACCGCGCTAGTGAAAAATGTCACTGATAGCTTACTTGAGCAACGTGGCGTTGAAGTTAAAAAAGATATTTGTGAGCACTTTGCTCATTCACGCCGAGAATTGTTTGATATTGTTAAAGTTGAGAAAATCACCACATTTGAACAACTATTATCTTCACACGGCAAAGGTCTGGGTTGTGAAGTGTGTAAACCATTAACGGCTTCTATTTTAGCTTCTGTTTGGAATGATTATATTTTAGATAAATCTCACGTCGGTCTACAAGATACTAACGATAACTACCTCGCTAACATGCAAAAAGACGGCACTTATTCGGTTGTTCCGCGTATTGCTGGTGGTGAAATTACGCCCGATAAGTTGATTGTGCTTGGTGAGGTAGCAAAAAAATATAATTTGTATACTAAAATCACTGGTGGTCAGCGCGTCGATTTATTTGGCGCACGCGTAGAGCAGTTACCGCCTATTTGGCAAGAACTCATTGACGCCGGTTTTGAAACCGGCCATGCCTATGGCAAGTCGCTAAGAACAGTAAAATCTTGTGTTGGCTCGAGTTGGTGTCGATACGGCGTACAAGATAGCATTAGTATGGCAATATTATTAGAAAATCGTTACAAAGGTTTACGTGCCCCACATAAAATAAAATTTGCCGTATCGGGTTGTACAAGGGAGTGTGCTGAAGCACAAAGTAAAGATATTGGCATTATTGCTACGGAAAAAGGTTGGAACCTTTATGTTTGTGGTAATGGTGGTATGAAACCGCGCCATGGTGATTTATTTACCACTGATTTGGATGACAAAACACTGATTAAATATATCGACCGAATTTTGATGTTTTACGTGAATACTGGTGACAGGTTGCAACGTACCTCTGTGTGGATGGATAACTTAGAAGGCGGATTGAGTTATTTACAAGATGTTGTTATTGAGGATAGTTTACAAATTGCTGATGAACTTGAAAAGCAAATGCAGCTTATTGTTGGTAGTTATCAATGTGAGTGGAAAACGACACTGGCCAATCCACAGGCACTGAAACGTTTCAAGCCTTTTGTAAATTCGGATAAGTCAGATACAAATATTCAATTTGTTGAAGAGCGTCAACAAATTCGTCCTGCTTATCAGCATGAGCGTATCGCAGTGAATATAGCTGAAAATAGAGTAACGCAAAGTCCTAAAATTGTTGAACCGGTATAAGGAAAAAAATATGTCGTTAAAAACAGTAACCCAATGGCCAAGTTCATTAGAAGATCAGCAATGGCAAACGGTTTGTCAAATGGAAGATTTGATCTCAAATTCAGGTGTATGTGCGCTTTTGGAGCAAAGCGATAAAACCGTCGTTGATGAACAAGTTGCTATTTTTCACTTGCCAGATACAGAGCAACAAGTCTACGCCATTGGTAACTATGACCCTATTGGCAAAGCGAATGTACTTTATCGCGGTATTGTTGGCAGTATTGGTGAAAATCTGGTTGTCGCCTCACCATTATTTAAGCAACACTTCTCATTACAAACTGGTCAGTGCTTACAGCAAGACATTAGTGTCAAAAACTATCCAGTACGCATTATGAATCAGCAAGTTCAGTTGTTGGTTTAAGCTTATTAACGAGTTTTCTAAGTCGCGTAGGTCATATAATTAATACGTAAGCAGGTATTGTGAAAACACAATGCCTTTGGGGGATAATAGTGCAAGCTGAGCAAATCATCGAAAGTACCTGTGCTTATTGTGGCGTCGGTTGTGGTATTGATATTACTAAGCAAAGTGAAAAAGCTAAAAAGCTGCAAGCTAGTGCTGATCACCCAGCAAATTTTGGTCGGCTTTGTGTTAAAGGTAGTAATTTACTTAATACTCTTGGCGATAGCGGGCGCTTACTTTTTCCAGAGGTAAAAGGTCAAAAAGTGCCTTGGATTGATGCTATTGAGCAAGTTGCCAAAGGTTTTGCTGATACCATTAAAAAATATGGCAAAAATTCAGTAGCATTTTATGTCTCTGGGCAATTATTGACCGAAGATTATTATCTCGCCAATAAACTCATGAAAGGTTATATCGGCTCGGGCAATATTGACACTAATTCACGGCTTTGTATGTCATCAGCGGTTGCTGCTTATAAACGCAGCTTTGGTGAAGATGTCGTGCCGTGTAATTATCGCGACCTAGAAACTACTGAGCTGCTATTAATCACCGGTTCAAATGCCGCGTGGACACATCCTGTTTTATTTCAACGTATTGAGCGAGCAAGAAAAATTAACCCTAATATGAAATTAGTGGTTATTGACCCGCGCGCTACAGCCACCAGTGTCGCGGCAGATTATCATCTTGCCATTAAACCCGGCACCGATGCGGCATTTTTTAATGGTTTATTATATTACTTATCTCTGCATGGCGGCTTAGATCAAAACTACTTAGTTGCCCATACTGAGGGAGGGGATGATGCTTTAGCCCAAGCATCATTATGGTCGATTGCGCGTGTTGCTCGTTATTGTGATATTGAACAGAGTCAGCTTATACAGGTTTATCAGTTATTTGTTGCTAGTGACTCAGCTATTACGCTGTATTCAATGGGCATTAACCAATCAAGTACTGGGGTTGATAAATGCCATAGCATTATTAATTGTCATTTAGCCAGTGGTAAAATAGCCAAACCAGGTTGTGGTCCATTTTCTATTACGGGGCAGCCCAATGCCATGGGCGGTCGAGAGGTTGGCGGCTTGGCTAATCAGTTAACAGCGCATCTTGATATTGACAATAAAGCACATCGTGACCATGTGCAAAGTTATTGGCAATCGCCTACCATGGTGAGCTCGGCAGGTAAGAGTGCGGTGGAGATGTTTGATGCTATCGAGCGAGGGGAAATTAAAGCCGTTTGGATCATGGCAACAAACCCTATGGTGAGCTTACCAGAGCGCGATAAAATTAAGCGCGCACTAACTCAGTGTCCATTAGTGGTGGTTTCTGATTGTGTTAGCGATAATGACACGTTAGCGCTTGCTGATATTAAACTACCAGCTACGCCTTGGTTAGAAAAAAATGGCACGGTGACTAACTCCGAACGTCGTATTTCTCGACAAAGAGCGGTGCAAGCACCGACGGGACAAGCTCGTCACGACTGGAAAATTATTGCGGATGTCGCTAACGCTATGGGATTTTCAGGCTTTGACTATCAGCATGTTAGCGAAGTATTCACTGAGTTTGCCGGCTTAACTGCTGTCAATCAACAGTCAAATCGTATTTTTGATATTTCCGGCTTAGCGAGTTTATCTCTTGAGGCTTACGATAAGCTCAAACCTATGCAATGGCCAATCAATAGAGATTATCCAACAGGTTGTTCACAAGTGTTTGAAAATGGATGTTTTGCTACTAATAGCCAAAAAGCACAGCTCTTTGCTGTTACGCCGAAATCCTCCGTACTAGTAACCAATACAAACTTCCCTTTTAGCTTAAATAGCGGTCGCTTAAGGGATCATTGGCATAGTATGACGCGCACCGGTTTAGCATATGAATTAACTCAACACACTACGAAACCTTACTTATATCTTAATTCACGAGATGCCGTTGCATTAGATGTAATGGAGAATGATATTGTAGCGATTCATTCAGCTTGCTCTGGTACTGAGCCGGTTCTGTTGCAAGTTCAATTTGACAATGGCATACGTGATAACGAATGTTTTATGTCGATTCATTGGAATGAACAATTTGCTTCACATGCTAATGCTAGCCGTTTGTACCCGAGCATTGTTGACGCTATATCTGGGCAACCGGAAAGTAAGCAAGTGCCGGTGGCAATTAAGAGTACTCGGTTCGAGCAATTTATAGAGTGCCATATTGATGATGCACTCTTAGCTCAGATAGATGTCAAGGCTGCAGTGAAGAATATTACTTTCTGGTTAAAAAATAAGACCAATTACGGCATGCAATTAAGCATGGCGAATAAAACCCCGATAACCGATCTGATGTTATGGTGCCAGCAGTTGGTTGATGAGAAAAGCAATCGAAAAATAGATGAGAAAGAAGACATAACATCAGCATTACCGTTAAATCTAGAGTGGCTGAGTTTTGGTGATGCCACGACACAGTACATTATTTTATTAGCGGATAAAAAATTACTTTTTGTTTGCTATGTTTCGAGGCATTGGCCTGTATTTGAAAGTGCTTGGCTACAGCATTTGTTCAGTAAAGGTATTCTAGAATTCAGTGATATACAAGCGTTGTTGCTTGGTCAAGCTAGCAGTGAATTTAGCCTAGGCAAGCAAGTTTGTTCTTGTTTTAATATTGCACAAAACACTATTGTTGATGCAATAAAGGCAGGTGCAGCAACAGTTGAACAATTAGGAGAACGCTTAAAGTGTGGTACTAATTGTGGATCTTGTAAGCCTGAACTTGCCAATATGATAACAGAGCATAGCCGTCATGCAGGGCTTAAGATAGCGACTGTATTGCCTTGACAGCATTACAGGTATGTGAATATTGTGGCCTAATGCCAAGATAATAAAAAGCACCCTAAGGTGCTTTTTTATGCATTGCAGAAGTTTGCTAAATTTGATTAAGCATCAAACATCGCAGAAATCGATTCTTCGTTACAAACACGGCGAATCGCTTCTGACAACATGCCACTTAGCGTAAGTTGGCGAACTTTACCAAGTGCTTTGATTTCATCTGACAGTGGAATTGAATCAGTTACGACCACTTCATCAATAACTGAATTTTTCAAGTTTTCTGCAGCGTTGCCTGAAAGTACAGGGTGAGTAGCATAAGCAAATACGCGCTTAGCACCGTGATCTTTTAACGCTTCAGCGGCTTTTGCTAATGTGCCACCAGTATCAATCATATCGTCAACAATGAAACAGTCACGACCTTTAACATCACCAATAATATGCATAACTTGCGCAACGTTTGCTTTAGGGCGACGTTTATCGATAATCGCAAGGTCAGCATCATCTAATAATTTGGCAACGGCACGCGCACGCACAACACCACCAATATCAGGAGAAACAACGACTGGATTTTCAATATTACGCTCTAACATATCTTCTAGTAAGATAGGTGTACCAAAAACATTGTCTACTGGTACATCAAAAAAGCCTTGGATTTGCTCAGCGTGTAAATCAACCGTTAAGACACGGTCAACACCCACACTTGATAAGAAATCAGCAACAACTTTCGCTGTGATAGGTACACGAGCGCTGCGTACACGACGGTCTTGACGTGCATAACCAAAATAAGGCATAACGGCAGTAATACGTCCAGCTGATGCACGGCGTAGCGCATCAATCATCACGATTAGTTCCATTAAGTTATCGTTAGTAGGGGCACATGTTGATTGAATAATAAAAACATCTGCACCACGCACGTTTTCGGTAATTTCAACACTAATTTCACCATCACTAAAACTACCAATCTTGGCTTCGCCTAAGGTGATGTATAAGCGATTAGCGATTTGTTTGGCCAGTTCAGGGGTGGCGTTACCCGCAAAAATCTTCATGTCAGGCACTGTCAGTTCCTCAGAAATTTTTGACATCTAAATTACGATACTGAATTAAACGGTAAGTTAAATATCAGCAAATTATTTTATTTTTGCCAGTTTTAGTGGCATATATATGAAATTTCATCCGAACTTAATTGTCGTTTACTGCTGCAATTACAGCATGTAAGGGCGATTGATTGAGTCCTTCTGCTACGAATGACTCTATGCCGTTTGGCAATAAAGATTGTACGTAGCACGCGTCTTGTTTAGAGCTAAAACGTGAAAATATACACGCACCAGTTCCAGTCATTTGAGACGGCGCGTATTCTACCAACCAAGCCAGTAGTTTGGCAACCTCAGGGTAGTGTTTTATTACCCAAGTTTGACAATCATTGTGATAATTTTCGATATCATCATCGCTATAACGTATAGCCGGTGTATCGCGAGTTAAATCTTCTGCGTTAAAAACACTTTGTGTAGAAATACTGCAATTAGGTTTGGCAACTAAATACCAATAAGTTTTTGGCGAAGCCGGTGTTAACTGTTCGCCGATACCTTGGGCAAAAGCCGCAAAGCCATGAACAAAAATGGGAACGTCAGCACCAAGTTTGACACCAAGTTCGGCAAGTTGCGTAATAGTAAGTTGAGTTTGCCAAAGAGCATTAAGTGCTAATAATATTGTCGCGGCATTTGATGAACCACCACCCAAGCCACCGCCCATAGGAAGTAACTTTTCTAGCTTAATGTCTACGCCCAGCTGACATTGACTGTGTTCTTGTAGCAGCACAGCTGCTTTGACGATTAAGTTGTCGCTATTGTCGACACCAGGGATAGGGGTTAGTAATGTGATCGCTTTATCTTCAGTGACCTTTAAATCAATGGTGTCATGATAGTCAAGAAATTGAAAAACGGTTTCTAACTGGTGGTAACCATTATCCATTCTACCCACAATATGTAAGAACAAGTTCAGTTTTGCTGGTGAAGGGAATGAATGAAATACGTGTTTATTCAAAACAACCTCGTTAAATATTCCATGAATGAATGGCAATCTTTATGCGTAAATTACCTTGTGAAATCGTCAGTTGCTTAGCTAATTGGTAGCGACCTATATGGTGGTATTGACTATATTTAATCAGCCATTTTTTATCATTGTAGTAACTGAGCAAAGACTCTGGTAGTTGTGTTTTTTCGTTGTATGTCAGTTTGTCGGTAGGCAAAAAGGCAATGCCTTTTAACCAATGACTCATGGCACGAGTTGGTAAATTTAAGCCCGTTAGCGAATATATTAAGTAGTCCAAATCTTGTGTTTGGTAGTATTCGCCATCGACTTCTAAGGTGAAGTTGTCTCGTTGTTGGTTCAGCTCCAAGACTTTAATGCCAAACAAGGTGGATAAGTTTAATGATTCTGTTTTTTCAGCTTCATCTTTTTGCCAATGCAGTGTTGCACTTTGACGTTCTTGATTGTTGATAAAAGCTATTTTGCCATTAATGGTCCAGCGTGTTAGTTGTGATATTTGTTTATTGCGACTGTCAATACCTTGGCTTGCTGTATTACTTTCAACAGGCCTGTCATTAATGCTAGTACAAGCACTTAATATACTGACAAATAATAAAACAATGAGAAACTTACTGCGCATAGCATTCCTGAATAATTCGGTTTAAAACCCGATTGTTTAAGTGAGAATAATAACAAATAACCAAAACATATGGGCAATCATTCATTCGGCACTTTCAATTTAATGTGATCTTTCGTAAAATTATCGCGATTTTTTGTCACAGATCATAGGTTTTTTTCATTGTCTGGCTGATAATAGAGCTAACCCGTTATTAGCTGCGTATAATGCGCACGAAGATAATTGGTTATTCGCAGCAGACTTTGCCTGCCATTTAAATTTTTTGGATTTAATATACTCATATGTCAATAGTTGCAGTAGGTATCAATCATAAAACCGCTCCGGTTGCCGTTAGGGAAAAGATCTCTTTTAACCCTGATAACCTGAGTATGGCGTTGCAAGAACTATTAGATTCAGCTGATTGTAAAGAGGCCGCGATTTTATCTACTTGTAACCGAACTGAACTTTATATCGTGCAAGAAGGTGATGTAGCGTTAACGCAAGAGCGTTTAGTGCGTTGGTTAGAGCAACATCATAATGTACCGGCTTCAATTATTACCCCAAGCTTATATTGGCATCAAGATCAGCAAGCGGTAAATCATATGATGCGCGTTGCTTGTGGCCTAGACTCATTAGTACTTGGCGAGCCGCAAATTTTAGGGCAAATGAAGCAAGCTTATAATCAAGCAAAAGCTGCTGGTTCTATGGCATTGGTGATGGATCGACTGTTTCAACGTACCTTTGGCGTTGCTAAGCAAGTGAGAACCGATACCGAAATAGGCGCGAGTGCAGTTTCAGTTGCTTTTGCTGCCGTTAACCTTGCCAAACATATTTTCGCTAGTTTAGACAAAGCGCGTGTACTCCTAGTCGGTGCAGGTGAAACTATTGAATTGGTTGCTAAACATTTATATGAAAATAATGTTGGTCATATTACTGTTGCAAATCGCACTATAAGTCGTGCTGAGAATATGGCCAAACAATTTGGTGCTGATGTTATTACGCTAGCACAAATACCAGAAATGATGGCCAATGCCGATATCGTGATCAGCTCAACAGGTAGTACCTTGCCCATTATAGGTAAAGGTATGGTTGAAAAAGCGTTAACGAAAAGAAAGCATCGTCCCATGTTTATGGTTGATTTAGCTGTGCCTAGAGATATTGAAGAGCAAGTTTCAGATCTAGAAGATGTCTTTCTTTATACTGTTGACGATTTACAAAATATCATTGCAAAAAATTTAGATAATCGCCGTAAAGAAGCCGTATTAGCAGAGGGCATTGTTTCAGAGCAATCAACAAGCTTTATGTCATGGCTTAGAGGCTTAAATACTCAGGATACGGTAATTTCTTATCGTAAACAGTGCCTAAAAAATCGTGATTTATTACTTGAAAAAGCGATGCAACAATTAGCCGCGAATAAAAAGCCTGAAGCGGTCATAGCAGAGCTTGCGACCAAACTTACCAATAAATTTATGCATGCACCAACCAGCGCTATTCAATCAGCTGCACAAGGCGGTCAGTTAGATAGACTGGTTTATTTACGCGATATTTTTGATATAGATAATCAAGCATAGTATGAATAAAGGCAGTTCTCTTTAAAGCGTAACGTGAGTTAAACTCCTTTTATCATCAACAGTGACCTTATTTAATCAGCCGGTAGAAATGGGCTGCTTAGCTAATTTAGTGTTGTTAAACTGGCCATCTCCCTGAGGCTTATGACTTGTCTAGCCTGTCGATATTGAATATTGTTCTGCACAACTTTAGTGCGATAAACCTAGCCCTCTATAGCTTTTAATGCTTCGCTGCGGTGAATTATTTATTCCATTTGTTATAAACTACTGCTAATTATCTGCTTAGTCGAATATAATGCGCGGGTAATTCATCAATTATTGACTATATAAGATCATTTAATGAATAAATCTGTTTACCAAAAACTTGAAATACTTGTCGAACGCTTTGAAGAAGTACAAGCGTTACTTTCTGATCCTGAAACGATTGCCGATCAAGAAAAGTTCCAAGCGTTATCGAAAGAATTCTCACAACTAGAAGTTGTTACTTCTGCTTTTCATGCTTATCAAGAAGCAGAAAATGATTTTGCTACCGCTGAAGAAATGCTTAAGGATGATGATCCTGATATGCGTGAAATGGCGCAAGAAGAATTCAAAGAAGCTAAAAAAGCTGTTGAGAACATGACCGGCGAACTGCAAATTTTGCTTTTACCTCGTGATCCAAAAGATGATAACAATTGTTTTGTTGAAATTCGTGCTGGCGCAGGCGGTGATGAAGCGGCTATTTTTGCTGGCGATTTATTCCGCATGTATAGCCGTTATGCTGAAAAGCAAGGCTGGAAAATTGAGTTAATGAACTCAAATGAGAGTGAGCAGGGCGGCTTCAAAGAGATTGTTGCTAAAATTAACGGCGATGGCGTGTATGGTCAAATGAAATATGAATCTGGTGGCCACCGTGTGCAACGTGTACCAGAAACCGAATCACAAGGCCGTGTTCATACCTCAGCTTGTACGGTTGTTGTTATGCCTGAAATTCCAGAGTCACAAGCAATTGAAATCAATAAAGCGGATTTAAAAGTTGATACTTTCCGTGCTTCTGGTGCGGGTGGTCAGCATGTTAACAAAACGGATTCAGCTATTCGTATTACTCATATCCCAAGTGGTGTAGTAGTTGAATGTCAAGATCAACGTTCACAGCATAAAAACCGTGCGCAAGCCATGTCAGTATTACAAGCACGTTTACAGCAAGCCGAAGATGAAAAACGTCGAAGTGCTGAAGAGTCTTCGCGTCGTAATTTAGTGGCTAGTGGCGATCGTTCTGAACGAATTCGTACATATAACTTTCCTCAAGGACGAATGAGTGATCATCGTATTAATTTAACACTTTATCGTTTAAACGAAATTATGGAAGGTAATTTACAATTAGTTCTTGAACCGATTATGCAGGAAAGCCAGGCTGACTTATTAGCAGAGTTATCTGAGCAAAATTAGTGTCTGAACCTGTATTAACACCATTGTTATCGCTTAAAAAATTATCATCGCTGACCATTGCTGAATTAATTGCTTTTGGTCAGCAGCTTTTGCTGCCTCATTCTGACAGTGCAAAGTTGGACAGTGAAATTTTACTTTGCTTTGTGATGAACAAACCGGCCACTTTCATCTTGACTTGGCCTGAGCATAAGTTAACCACCCCACAAACTGAACAGTTTTTAGCATTAATGCAACGCAGACTTCAGGGTGAGCCAATTGCTTATATAGTTAATATGCGTGAGTTTTGGTCATTGCCACTGCAAGTCTCACCCGCAACTTTAATTCCTCGCCCTGATACTGAAGTGCTCGTTGAGCTGGTTTTGAACCACCATCAAGATAAAGCACTCCGCTGTTTGGATTTAGGGACAGGCACTGGCGCTATCGCTTTAGCGTTAGCATCGGAAAAACCTGATTGGCAAATAGAAGCAGTAGATTACAGCCATGATGCGGTAGCGCTTGCCAAGAGCAATGCCGATAACTTGCAATTAACTCAGGTTACGATTTATCAAAGTGATTGGTTTAGTCAGGTAACTGTAAATAAAGGCTTTGATGTTATTGTCAGTAATCCACCATATATTGATGAGCATGATCAGCATCTGAACGAGGGTGATGTTAAGTTTGAGCCAAAAACTGCATTGGTGGCACCCGATAATGGTTTAGCTGATATTAAAATAATTGCCAGCCAAGCGCTTAAATTTTTAAAGCCGGGTGGTTTTCTGTATATTGAACATGGTTTTGAACAAAGTCATGCAGTACAAACCATTTTAGCTAATTTAGCTTACAGTAACATTCAAACAATAAAAGATTATGGTAATAACGACCGCGTTACGTTTGGTTGTTTTACCGATAAACAATAATAATTAATGGAGTTAACCGTGCTTAAACATTTACACATGACCGTTGCTGCGATCAGTATTTTACTTTTTACTTTTCGTTTTGCTTTAACCTTAGTTAATTCAGAAAAATTAACATTGAAATGGTTGAAAATCGCCCCACATATTATCGACACCTTATTGTTGGGGCTAGGTATTGCTTTATCGATTAAATTAGCGATAAACCCCGCTGAGCAATTGTGGCTAGCTGAAAAATTATTTGCTGTTGTTGCGTATATCTTTACTGGTTATTACACCTTAAAGCTAGCGCGTAATCGTACGATGCAAATTATTGGCTTTTTAGGTGCTATGGGCTGGGTAATGCTCATTGTTCGAATTGCGATGAGTAAAGAAACCGTATTTTTTGCCGGTTTATAGTAGAAATTCAAGATTTAATATTAATAGAGTATTCATGAACGATCTGTTGTTGTCAGAAATCAAATCTGAACAAAGTGAACTATTACAAACTTTTTTATTAGTAGAAGAGTATATTTTTGGTAAAACAATTACTGGTCAAAACGAAGTGGATGAATTAGTGCGTTATTGTCAAGCCGAAACGGACAAGGTTTCAGAGCCTGTAGAACGCGCAGAGGTGCTAATTAATGCTTTGTTTATTGATCAATTGTTTATCGATAAACAACAGCAATATTGGCCGGTTGCTTCACATCAAGTATCGTCAGCATTAGCCCATAAATTAATTTCACCCACTTTAAAAGCGGTGTTGATTGCGTATGTAGCTAACGCTTGTGATTGTCAGGCAGATATTGTTTTTGTGCCTGAAAAAGCCATGTTACGCATTGTTTGCGATGATAATTACGCCATTATTTTTGATCCTGTAACTGGTGAATCTTTGAATTGGCATGAATTAGATAGCCGAATGAATGAAATTTCTGGCGATCCGTTTGAAATTACCTTAGATACGATGAATCAAGAAAGCTTAGTGCTTGAGCATATCACGAGTTTAAAAACGGCATTTATACGAGAGCAAGCGTACGATAATGCGTTAAAGTGTGTTGATATGCTCTTGGCATTAAACCCAAATGATCCATTTGAACGTCGTGATCGGGGCTTTTTATTGCACCAGCTTGACTGTTTTAAAGTGGCATACGATGACTATCAGTACTTTGTTGAGCAATGCCCAAAAGATCCTTCGGCGCAGCTGTTAAAATTACAGTTAGATAAAATTTCAATTTCAGATACGGTATTACATTAATAAAATCAACGTAAACAAATACGAGAAGTGTTTTAACCATTATAAAAATAATAAATAAGCTTGAAAATTAAAAGGATAAATAATGCAAGATTCTGTTGTGGCTAACATGCCATTAATCACTAACGATGCAACCGTTCTCGGTATTTTAGCACTCATTTTAGGCCTAGTATTTTATACTTCTACTAGCAGTAATGCAGCCTGCCGTTCATTCTATAAATATGTGCCCGCATTACTTATGTGTTACTTATTACCTTCGTTGTTAAATACTTTTGGCATTGTTAGTGCTGATATTAGTCAAGTTGATGAAGTCGCAAAGTATTATTTGTTGCCTGCTTGTTTGGTTTTATTAACTTTAAGTATTGATATCAAAGCGATTGCAGGGCTGGGTAGTAAAGCCGTTATTATGTTTTTAACCGGTACTGTCGGTGTTATCATCGGTGGTCCATTAGCGCTACTTATTGTTTCAGCTATTTGGCCTGAATTAATTGGTGTCTCTGGCCCCGATGCTGTATGGCGTGGTATGGCTGCGCTTGCCGGTAGCTGGATTGGTGGCGGTGCTAATATGCTAGCCATGAAAGAAATCTACGGGGCTGATGGCAAAATATTTACTATCATGGTAACAGTAGATATTGTTGTGGCAAATATTTGGATGGCCGGGCTACTTTATATGGCCGCTAATCATAAGCGTATTGATGCCAAAAATGGTGCCGATACATCAAGTATTGACCGTTTAGTGGAAAAAGTAGAAGCGCATACCAAGGCTAATTCTAGAACACCAGAGCTCAAAGATTACATGTTAATATTAGCGGTTGGTTTAGGTGCTGCTGGTATGGCGCATCTTGCTGCTGATTATTTAGTGCCATTCTTTCAAAACAACTACCCTGATTTAAAGAAGTTTAGTTTACATAGCAAGTTGTTTTGGATCATTGTCTTAGTTACGAGTATTGGTTTGGCATTATCTTTTACCAAGGTAAGAAACTTAGAGTCAGTAGGGGCATCTAAAGTAGGAAGCAGCTTCCTTTATGTACTCGTGGCAACGATTGGTTTACATATGGACATTACCCAAATCGTCGAAGCACCTAAGTATATGGTGATTGGCTTAATCTGGATGGCGGTACATGTTATTTTACTATTCGCTGTTGGTAAGTTTATTAAAGCACCGGTATTTTATTTAGCTGTAGGCAGTAAAGCTAATATTGGTGGTGCAGCGTCTGCCCCCGTTATTGCGTCAGCATTTCATCCGTCACTCGCCCCTGTAGGTGTATTGTTAGCTGTTTTAGGCTATGCATTAGGCACATACATGGCATGGTTATGTGGTCAGCTATTAAGAATTGTCGGTAGTTAATGCACTAACTTATAAAACAAATTTGGAAATATTATGACAAAGCAATTAATTTCATTAGGCGATATTGAGATCGCAAACGATAAGCCTTTTGTACTGTTTGGTGGTATGAATGTGCTTGAGTCACGTGATCTTGCGATGACCATTGCAGAGCATTATGTTGAAGTGACACAAAAGCTCAATATTCCATACGTATTTAAGGCATCATTTGATAAAGCTAATCGCTCATCGGTTAGCTCTTATCGAGGCCCTGGCTTAGATGAAGGTTTGAAGATTTTTCAAGAAATAAAGTCTACTTTTAATGTGCCGATCATTACCGACGTACATGAACCTTATCAAGCGGCTCCTGTTGCTGAAGTTGCTGATATTATTCAATTACCGGCATTTTTAGCCCGTCAAACTGATTTGGTTGTTGCGATGGCAAAAACGGGTGCAATTATCAACGTTAAAAAGCCACAGTTTCTTGCGGCCCATGAAATGCGTCATATCATCAATAAATTTGCCGAAGCGGGTAACGAAGATATTATTCTTTGCGAACGTGGTAGCTGTTTCGGCTATAACAATTTAGTTGTTGATATGCTTGCGATGGATGAGATGAAAGATTACGCCCCAGTGATGTTTGATGCAACTCACGCATTACAGCAGCCAGGTGGACGTGCTGATTCTGCTGACGGACGGCGTGCTAAAGCTGCGCAGTTAGCTCGTAGCGGCATGGCATTGGGTTTAGCGGGGTTATTTATTGAAGCTCATCCTGATCCGTTAATGGCGAAGTGTGATGGTCCATGTGCCTTACCTTTAGATAAACTTGAACCTTATTTAGTACAAATGAAAGCTATTGATGAGTTAGTTAAAGGTTTTGAGCCATTAATTACTGGGTAATATAATAAACGCTAATACGATAACGAATTGATAAAAGGGTGCTAATTAGCACCTTTTTTGTTGGTGTAATACTTTGCTGTAAAAACATTATGGTTTATTTGCTATCAATATCGCAAAACTGGCGGTTTATATAGCCATCATGTTAATGCACTGTTTGAGAAGTATTAGAAGTATTAGAAGTATTCGATAGGGCCAAGGAGATTAATATAAGTGCCGTATTGTTAATGAAACAATACGGCACTTTGAGCAATATTATTGCTTATTCAAGTGATGAAAGTCGATATCTTCGATATTTTTACCCGCGTTAGCATCGTTAAATACGGTTTCGTCAAACTGTTGTTCAGACTTACCAACAATGACCGTAACCATACTGTCGCCGGTAACATTCACAGCAGTACGTGTCATATCTAATAAGCGGTCAACACCAATAATTAAGGCAATGCCTTCAACAGGCAAGCCTACTTGCTCTAACACCATTGCTAGCATGATTAAACCAACACCAGGAACCCCCGCGGTGCCTATGGAAGCTAGTGTAGCGGTAAGGATAACCATTAAGTAATCAGCAAGGGTTAAATCTTGACTAAATACTTGGGCGATAAAAACAGTCGCAACACCCTGCATTATAGCGGTGCCGTCCATGTTGATAGTGGCACCTAATGGGACAGTAAATGATGCGATAGAATTTTTTACTCCCATTTTTTTGGTCGTCGTCTCAAGGGTTATCGGTAATGTGGCATTACTACTTGACGTTGAAAAAGCAAAAATGGCGGTATCACGCATTTTTTTCAGGAAAATTAACGGGTTTAAGCCGGTTAGTAATTTAAGTAATACTGGGTAGGTAACAAAGGCATGTAATAATAAAGCAAATACCACAACAAAAAAGTATTTTAATAAATTGCCAAAAGTGCTAAGTGAAACGTCAGTAAATAAACCCGCTAATAAACAAAATACGCCATAAGGTGCAATGTTCATTAATATTGTTACAAGGCGCATAATAACTTCGCTTAAATCTTCGAATAATGAGGCAATTCGCTCACCTGCTTTACCAGAAAGAGCAATAGCGATACCAAACAATAATGCGAAAATAATAACTTGTAGCATATTGCCTTTAGCGAAAGCGGCAAATGGGTTACTTGGAAACATTTGAATAAGTACTTGTGCAAGTGACGGTGCTTCACGGCTAGTAAATGTAGTGCCAGCAACCATATCTACCCCTTCTCCAGGGCTGATCAGTAAAGCCAGCGACATCGCAAAACTAATGGCAATTGCAGTGGTTAATAAATATAACCCAATAGCTTTTCCGCCTATTCTGCCAAGCTTAGTGGTATCTTTTAACGAACAAGTACCGCAGATCAACGAAACAAAGACCAATGGCACCACTAACATTTGTAAACTGGAAATAAATACTTGTCCACCAACTTCGAAAACGCCATCAACTAAAAATCCGCGTAATGAAAGGTCAAAGAGGTACAAAGGAATGACGGCATCTGAACCATCGGGCATCAACCATTGTAAAATGGTACCAACAAGAATACCTGCAACCATGCCGGTAACAATTCTAGTGGTTAAACTTGCTTGCTTTTTTTCAGTCATATTATTCTAGTTTTATTGAACGATAACTTATTATGTTGTTGCTAGGAGTATAAATCAAATGATTAAGGGCTTGTGCTTGTTGATTTATAGAGATTATTTTATCAGTGTGTATTTTATAGCCTGGCAATCATCATAAAAGGTCAGGATAAGAAGTCATTTTTTTGTTGTTTCGTGATTCAGGGAGCTTCACTTGTTTTATCAATGTGAATGCTAGGTAATGTTTTGAAAAGTTTAGGGTTGTGACTTAAATCACCAAGTATTTAATAGATTATCTAGTTGAAAATCATCAACTATCACCCAAGTTAGGTTTTTTTTCTTAATCGCTGACCTTTTCTGAAAAATTCGGTTAAGATGAGATAGTTGATGACAAAAATTACCAGGGAGATGCTTTTTATGGCGCTACTTCAACGCTTTAGTTTTATTTTACTGTTCGCAACCTTAATCGGGTGTGGCGGTAGTAGTGGTGGCTTTGATGAAACCACAGGTGAGGGCGATGGTAGTACACCAGACGCTATAACTATTTCACTGGCTATTTCAGAAACTACGGTGACAGGTGCAGCACCAGTAACCGTTACTGCAACCGTTATGCAAGGCTCTGAGCCTGTTGCTCGTAGAGCGGTTACCTTTAGTACTGGTTTAGGGGCATTTTCTCCTGCTTCAGGCACAGCTTTAACTAATGATAGCGGTGTTGCTACGATAATGCTTACCGCTGGTAATGTTCGTGGCGCTGCTGAAATATCAGCTTCTATCTCTACAGGTGAAAGCTCGACAACGCCGTTAGGTTTTACTACCCAAGGTGATGACATTGGCGTCGTAGGTAATATTAATGTAAATGTCGTATTAGTTGACGAAAACGGCGATGTTACCAATACTATTACAGCATCAAAACCAGGTCGTGTAGTTGCTACTGTTGGTGGTATTAGTGCACCATTAATCGTGACATTTAGTACAACTGTCGGTGATATCCCAATTGCATCAGCAATTACTAATGATAATAACCAAGCAACTGTTGATATTTTTGCGGGAGACACTCTAGGTGCAGGTGAAATTACAGCATCTATTTCTAGTGGCGAATCAAGTAGTACTATTCTTGTTGTTGGCTCTTCGACAGTTACAATGGGAAGCGGGACACCATTTGTAGAAGGTGCTGCTAGTGTCTCTCTCGCACAGATTTCTGCAGGTGGTACTAGTGTTATTTCGGTATCAATTGTTGATGATCAAGGGAATTTATTTACAGAACCCGTAGAGGTGAATTTTTCTTCGGGCTGTTCTGCACAATCAACAGCAATGTTCAGTAGCCCAGTGACAACGTCAAACGGTGTTGCGACAAGTACTTATTTAGCGCAAGGATGTGTGGGTGATGATCCTATTAATGTAACTGCAAATGCTGGTGGTATCAATTTATCAGCTTCGGCATCAATCAATGTGCTAGCTGCTGATATTGGTAGTATTGAATTTGTTTCAGCTAGTCCTGAAAATATTGGCATATTAGGTACTGGTATTGTTGGCGGCTCAGAGAGTTCTACTGTCGTTTTTAAAGTCAAGGACACAGATGGCAACCCGTATAATAATCGAGATGTTAATTTTGCATTAAATACCAATGTTGGTGGTATCAATTTAAGTCAAGAAGTTGCGACAACTAACGCTCAAGGTTTGGTACAAACTGTGGTTAATTCGGGTACTGTACCGACAACCGTTCGTGTGACGGCTTCAACTAAAACACTTAACGATCAAATCGTTTTTACCCAGTCTAGCTTACTTGTTGTTTCAACAGGGTTACCTGACCAAGATAGTTTCAGTATGTCTAGAGGGGTAGCAAATCCAGAGGCATGGGGAGTAGATGGTGTTGAAGTGCCTGTTACTGTTCGCATGGCTGATGCCTTTAATAATCCTGTACCGGATGGCACGGCAGTTAATTTTACAACAGAAGGTGGCTCTGTAGAGTCTTCGTGTACGACTACGAATGGTGTTTGTTCTGTCTTGTGGACGAGTCAAAACCCTCGGCCGGCAGGTCGTATTTTGACGCAAAGTTTTTGTACATTAGCCAATGATCTTGATCCAACTATTTTTTGTGCTCGCGAGCCCTTGGCAGACGGAAAAAATTATTTAGGTCAGGAGTTCGGCGGTCGTGTCACAGTCTTAGCAACGGCTATTGGTGAAGAGTCTTTTCCTGATAAGAATGGTAATGGTCGTTTTGATGAAAGTGAATATACTTTATTCCAAGGAACAGATGTGGGTGGCAGAGCATACGATTTAAAAGAAGCATTTGTTGACCATAATGAAGATAATTTATATAACCCACAAGAGACAAGTTCTGAAACTGGTGGTGAATTAGAAGAGTTTGTTGATTTTAATGCCAACGGTACATTTGACGTGCAAGATGGTGTATATAATGGTGTGTTATGCGGCTTTAATGATGTGTCAAATCCTGGCACACAAGTAGTAAATCAGTATTGTGCTAACCCAGACGATGAGCCAGATCCAACGAAAAAATCTCAGAAAGTTTCAACTAATGTCCGCGGCTCTGCCGTTATTGTTATGTCTGATGATGAACCTTATATAACATTGTTAGCGACAAATGATGCTGTCGCGCTTAGTTCGCCAAATCTTGACTCTACAGATACTACACTTTATATCGCAGGCGAAAATACGGGAACAGTAACGATTGCTGTGGCTGACTTTCATAACCAACCAATGCCTGAAGGTACGATTGTATCTTTTGATGCCGGTGTCGGGACAGTGGTCGGCACAGGTAGCTATACTTGGCCAAGTGATTCACGCAATGGCGCAAGTACCTTTAGTGTGGCAATTAAAGGTGAAGCAGACCCTAAAAGTGGCATTTTGGAAATAAAAGTAACGGCGCCTGGTGGCTTAACGACAACCTATAGTTCGGTTAATATTGTGATTGAGTAACCGGAACTAAGTAACAAAAAAGCCGTTCATTGAACGGCTTTTTTGTTTTAATTAACATGGGTTAACAGTCTCGCAGCATAATGTAGTGTAAAGTACGTACTGTTATTTATATGGTTTACTTATTCATTTCTTCAATTAAAAAGGCTGAAATTTCAGCACCGGCCGCTAACGTTCTATCACGGCTAACTTCGCCTAAGCCTGTGCTATCAGTAAATGGTGCTATCTCCATCATATCAGCGCCAGTGATAGGGCACTGAGCAGCAACAGCACGTAGTATTTGCATCGCTTCGTTTGGAGATAGGCCATCAGGCTCAGGTGTACCTGTTGCCGAGGCAAAGCTTTCATCGAGCGCGTCAATATCAAAGCTGACATAAACTTCATCAATATTATCAGCCTTTAACTGAGTAATAATTTTTTCAATAACCGCTTCAACACCTTGCTCTTTAACTTCATGAGCCCAATGTTGTTTAACTCCAAAGGTGCTTTCCCAATGTGACTTAGGCTTGCCGCTTGAGCGAATTCCAACTTGAATCAAATCACGATGCTCAGTTAAATCATCTAAAATGTGTGTACACCAAGAGCCAAAGCAAAGATCGATACCTAAACGTTCGACGAGCAAATCAGTATGTGCATCAAAATGAACAATTGCAGCACGTACGCCTTGCTTTTTCTTTGCCTGTAAATATGCTTTTGTTAATGGGTAGCTTACCGAATGATCACCGCCAATACCAAAAATACCTTTGTTTGGAAATTCAGCATAAAAGTCGTGTAAAACGTCTTCAGTTATCGTTAATGGACTAACCGCTAATTCGCTTTTTTCATTTTGGTACAGTGCTTTACGACAATTGGCCAACGTGGATTCATTAAGATATTTATCGTGTAACAAATGAGGAATAACTCGCACGTCACCTAAATCAAAGGCAGTTAAATTGGGATATTGTGCGAGTAATGTTGAACGAACAAATAATGGCCCCCAGTTTGCGCCACGTAAAATACCGCCGCCACAATCTGAAGCAATGCCTAGAATCACTGCATTAGTTGATTCTGGCAATTTTTCAATGCTTTGCTGCCATAGAGCCTCAATATTATCTGATTGGCCAAATAACGCTTGATGTAAACGCTCTTTACGTTCTTTTGCGGTGTTAACGGTAAAAACTCCGTTGCCTGGTGGACATAGGCACTGACTGATTTTATTTTTAAATGCTGACCATGAAGTTGTCATGTATATTCTCTTCCTATTAAAAGGTATTGAAATTCACTTAAATGAACGCAAACTACCTGGAGTGATGGTAATAAATTGTTATTACTGGTGATAAACTGAAGTTATTTCTGTTTCAGCCCTTAAGTTTTATCATAAAGTCGATTATGATGGCGCCGAAAAATTCGCATCATTATAGCTAAAAGTTGTAAAAAGGCACATATATAAAAATTTTTTGCTTGTCACCTTGCTAATTTACAGATATATCTAATAGTAATTTTAGTCTCAAATTTAATTTTAGGTCTCAGTTTTATTGATGAATACAATTTTTACTTAATATTTTGCTCGCGCAATATCAAGTAATTCAGCGCAACTAACTGTGACGAAACTGGCAATAGTCAGCTTAGTAGGAATATAAAATAATATGGCAAAATCTCTGGTAATTGTGGAATCGCCAGCCAAAGCGAAAACAATTAACAAGTACCTTGGTAAGGATTTTATTGTTAAATCGAGTGTCGGTCACGTGCGTGATCTACCCCACGGTAGCACTGGTAAAAAAGTGGCAGCTAAATCTCCTGCTGAGGTGAGAAAAATGGCACCTGCAGCGAAAGCTAAATATAAGCAGAAGCGCGATAAGCTCGCTTTAGTCAATCGTATGGGGATTGATCCAGATAACGATTGGGCGGCGAATTATCAAATATTGCCCGGCAAAGAAAAAGTGGTTAGTGAATTAACTAAACTTGCCAGTACTGCTGATACTATCTATCTCGCAACCGATTTGGATAGAGAAGGGGAAGCAATAGCGTGGCATCTAAAAGAGATCATTGGTGGCGATGATGCGAAGTTTAAGCGTGTAGTTTTTAATGAGATTACTGAAAACGCGATACAACAAGCGTTCTCTGCTCCGGGTGAGTTGAGTATGCCTGGGGTGAATGCCCAACAAGCTCGCCGCTTTCTTGATCGTGTTGTTGGCTTCATGGTTAGTCCATTGCTGTGGAAAAAAGTAGCCCGAGGTTTATCTGCCGGTCGAGTACAATCGGTCGCAGTAAAGCTTGTGGTTGAAAAAGAGCGTGAAATCAAGGCGTTTGATCCGAAAGAATATTGGGAAGTCAGTGCTGATACACAAACAGCTGAGGGTAAAGACTTTGCACTTGATGTTACTCATGAAAAGGGTAAGCCGTTCAAGCCAACAAATGAAGCAGATACAAACAAAGCATTAGCGGTTTTAAAATCTTCTGCTTTCACCGTTAGTAAGCGTGAAGACAAACCATCAAAGAGCACACCGTCTGCTCCGTTTATTACGTCAACATTACAGCAGGCTGCGAGTACTAAGTTAGGCTTTGGTGTTAAACGTACTATGGGTTTAGCACAGCGTTTATATGAAGCTGGGCATATTACTTATATGCGTACCGACTCAACTAATTTAAGTAAAGACGCCGTTGAAACATGCCGTGCTTATATTAGCGATAGCTTTGGTGACAATTATTTACCAGAGAACGCAAAGGTATATAGCAGTAAAGGCAATGCACAAGAGGCGCATGAAGCTATTCGTCCGTCAAATGTTAAACTTGAAGCTGCTTTTATCACTGACGTTGATGCTGATGCGAAAAAATTATATGAGCTAATTTGGCGCCAATTTGTTGCCTGTCAAATGACCGCAGCACGCTATACGGTAAGTACCATAACGGTCGATGCGTCTGGTTTTGATTTGAAAGCTAAAGGACGTGTAATGCAGTTTGATGGTTGGACACGAGTGCACCCACAATTATCGAAAGGTGATGACAAGCACTTACCTGATTTAGCTGTTGGCGAAGCGTTAACTTTGCAACAATTACATCCTGCTCAGCACTTTACTAAGCCACCTGCTCGTTTTGGTGAAGCATCATTAGTTAAAGAGCTAGAAAAGCGTTCAATTGGTCGACCATCAACTTATGCGTCAATTATTTCAACCATTCAAGATCGCGGCTATGTGCGTTTAGATAAAAAACGTTTTTATGCTGAAAAAATGGGCGAAATTGTTACAGATAGTTTATCGGGTAGCTTTCAAAAATTAATGAATTATGACTTTACTGCCAATATGGAGCAGGAGTTAGATGAAGTTGCTGAAGGTAAAAGTAACTGGAAAGATGTATTAAACGACTTCTATAAAAACTTTACGCAACAGTTAGAGCTTGCTGATAAACCTTCTGATGAAGGTGGCATGCGTAATAACGAACCTATTATTACCGATATTGATTGCCCTACTTGTGGCCGTAAAATGGGGATTAGAACCGGTTCAACAGGTGTTTTCTTAGGCTGTTCTGGTTATGCATTGCCGCCAAAAGAGCGCTGTACAACTACCATGAACCTAACACCGGGTGAAGAAGCGGTTAGTGTTTTAGCGGAAGATCAAGAAACTGAAGCGTTACGTGCTATGCATCGTTGTAACAAGTGCGGTACGGCTATGGATAGCTACTTAATTGATGAAACACGCAAATTACATGTTTGTGGTAATAATCCCGTTTGTGATGGTTTAGAGCTAGAAAAAGGTGAATTTAAGCTTAAAGGCTACGATGGTCCTATTTTAGAATGTGACCGTTGTGAAGCCGAGATGGAGCTTAAATCTGGTCGTTTTGGTAAGTATTTTGATTGTACCAATAGTGAATGTAAAAATACCCGTAAACTATTGGCAAGCGGTGAAGCTGCGCCACCGAAAGAAGATCCGGTACAGCTACCTGAATTACCATGCGAAAAGTCTGAAGCACACTTTGTTTTACGCGACGGTGCAGCAGGTATTTTCTTAGCGGCCAATACTTTTCCAAAGTCACGCGAAACACGGGCACCTAAAGTGGCCGAATTAGCACGTTTTCGTGATAGAATTTCAGAAAAATTCTACTACCTTGCCGATGCGCCAGCAGAAGATCCTGAAGGTAACCTTGCCGTTGTACGCTATAGCCGGAAAACTAAATCACAATATGTGATGACAGAAGTGGAAGGTAAAGCTACTGGTTGGAATGCTAAATATATTGATGGTAAATGGGTTGAAGAGTTAGCAAAGAAAAAAGCCCCTAAGGCTAAAGCTAAAGCGAAACCAAAAGCAAAGCCGAAAGAAAAAAAGACAGCATAGCTTAACCCACCCGTTTTAGTATCAGGTGGTTGACAAAATAAAAGCGCTCTTTGAGCGCTTTTATTATTTCTAATGCTGCTGTTATTTAACTAAGCTATTAGTAGAAGGGGTAATTAGCTGCAGTGACTTTTAATCACTAAACTCTAGTGTATCTATCACTTTTCGTGCTTGGGCTATGGTGCAATCAGTGCGCTGCATTAGCTCAGACACTGTTATCGCAGGCTTTTTCTCAGCAATGCTGAGTAGCATATCAAACCCCAAATCTTTATGCTGTTTAGATAGGTGGGTGACCAACCATTGCCAACTTGGCTCTGTACTCGCCTCAATAGCTTTTATTATTGCTTCTATTTGTTCAAAGCTAGCTTGTAATTGCCAGTGACGAGAACGGCCAATACGTTTGAGTTCACAGCCTTGTTCACGGATCAGATTTTTGAGATGGTCAGTTTTATCTACACGACGTATAAAAGAGGGCAGGGTAATATAAGGTGTTTGATTTTGGCGTGTTTTCATTATGCTAATAAATTAAAAACCAGCATTGCTGCTGGTTTTTAATTAATGTGCTGGTTAGGTTACCACTTTTTCTTAGGTTGAAATAATAAATCTAAATCATCTTCTTCAGCTTTAGCTTTTTTAGCGGCATCTTTCGCATTGGTATTTTTTAGTGATGAGGTAATATCTTCGAGTATATTTTCAATTTCTTCACGCTTGCTGGTACAGTATTCTGTTTGCACAGGGCTTTCTGATATGGTTTGTAATGCCTTTTCAAAGTATTGTCTTGCAGAGCCTAACATTTCTTTTTGATAAGCCATCATGCCACGTTTTTGTAAGCTTTCTACGCCAATCTTTAGCTGCATTGCACCCAACTTTTGATCTTCTTGTGTAAAAGTCTGAGCATCTAAATTACCTTTAGTTTGTTCAGATTTCAGTGTTGCTCGTAATTTTTTTATACATTGTAAAATGCCGACTAAGTGTTGCTCATTATCAGGTAAAGTAAAGCTTTGCTCACTCGCTGCTTGGCTATTGTTATCATTACTGGCACTTACTCGGGCTTCTAGCTCTTGGACGCGTTTACCCAAAGATTTGTTCTCTGGTAGTATTTTGGCCATAGACTTTGCCGCATGTAAACTGCGGTTATTGAGAATTTTTATTAAACTCGGGTTGTTAGGTAAGTTAGCCAAGCTCAAGAGTAACTCTTCAGTTTCATCGATTATAGCTTTTTGCTTTGCTGCCTTAGCGCGCTTCTCATGTTCTAATTTTTCTTTATGCTGTTGTATTGCATTGACTACCACGACAATGATAATTAAAGCGATAATTAAAGCGATGATAATGCCCATGTTTAATTCTCTATTATGAAAAATATTAATTGCTAATATAGCAGTCTACAAAAATTGTTCGATGAAGCAAAGGATAAAGCGTTTTCTTTTCCCTGTTTTCATAGATTTGCAGATATCGAATGGCTAAAGGTAATGCTTTTGCTGTTTAAGTAACCATTTTAATTGTTCATTAGTTGCTAATTTCCCCACAATTAAAAAATTAATATGGTATAAATGTCATTATAAGTATATATTTTTCGAATAAGAAACCTCTGAATTATAATTATGAAGCTGCAACAACTCCGCTATATCGTCGAAGTACTCAATAATAACTTAAATGTTTCCGCTACTGCGGAAAGTCTTTTTACTTCGCAACCAGGCATCAGCAAACAAGTACGTATGCTAGAAGATGAGCTAGGCATTCAAATCTTTGGCCGCAGTGGTAAACATCTCACTCATGTAACGTCCGCTGGTAATGAAGTGATTAATATAGCAACAGAGATATTATCAAAGGTTGAAGCCATTAAAGCCGTTGCGCGTGAGCACACGCAACCTGATGAAGGTAAATTACGTATTGCTACCACGCATACGCAAGCGCGTTATGCTTTACCGGAAGTTATTCAAGGCTTCATGAAGAAGTATGCTAAAGTTTCATTACATATGTACCAAGGAACACCTGCACAAATCAGTGATGCTTCAAGTAAAGGAGAAGCTGATTTTGCGATTGCCACCGAGTCTTTGCACCTCTATAACGATTTGGTGATGTTACCTTGTTATCATTGGAATCGTAGTATTATTGTTAAAGCTGACCATCCGTTAGCGAGTAAACAAAATATTACTATTGAAGATATTGCGAAATATTCTTTAGTAACTTACGTTTTTGGTTTTACTGGGCGATCGGAATTAGACGCGGCCTTTAGTCAAATTGGCGTTGAACCTAAGATTGCCTTTACGGCGACCGATGCGGATGTTATTAAAACCTACGTGCGATTAGGTGTCGGTGTTGGTGTTATTGCAACCATGGCGATGGATCCGAAAATTGATAATGATCTAGTCACTATTGATGCGAGTCATCTATTTAGTCCAAGTACCACTAAAATAGGTTTCAGACGCGGTACTTTCTTGCGTGGTTATATGTTTGATTTTATTGAGCGCTTTGCCCCGCATTTAAATCGTGACTTAGTTACTAGAGCTATTCTATTGAAAAACAATGCAGAAATCGATGAGATGTTTGCCAACATTAAGTTACCTGTGCGTTAGTACTGGCGAATTCTTAGTTAACTTTTGATAAGCTATAGTATAAATAGTAAAAAGCCGTATTAACTTTAATACGGCTTTTTGCTTTTATAATGTTCAGACTACAGCTTTTGATTCACTTGAATATCAAGCACTCATTATGCTGCACTCATTATGCAGAGTTCAGGTATTAACACTCAATAATATTAACCGCTAAACCACCACGCGAAGTTTCTTTATATTTGGTTTTCATGTCATTACCAGTATCCCACATGGTTTTTATCACTTTATCTAATGACACCTTTTGCTTACCTGTACCACGTAATGCTAAACGAGAGGCATTAATTGCTTTTACTGAGCCCATGGCATTACGTTCAATGCAAGGCACCTGTACTAAGCCACCGACAGGGTCACAGGTAAGGCCTAAGTTATGCTCCATACCAATTTCTGCCGCGTTTTCAACTTGTACTGGTGAGCCGCCCATAATTTCAGTTAATGCCCCTGCAGCCATTGAACAGGCAACACCAACTTCTGCTTGGCAGCCACCTTCGGCACCTGAAATAGTTGCGTTAGTTTTATATAAAATACCAATGGCAGCCGCGGTTAATAAATAACGAATGCAGTCTTCATCACTCACGGGTTTAATAAACTTATCATAATAAGATAATACCGCGGGAAGGATACCTGCTGCACCATTGGTTGGAGCGGTTACTACTCGACTCCCCGCTGCGTTTTCTTCATTTACTGCCAAGGCAAATAAATTAACCCAGTCCATCGCTGAGAGAGGGTCGTTACTTTTTTCAACTGAAAGGGCACGATGCAAGGCGGGCGCTCTGCGTGTAACTTTTAAACCGCCAGGCAAAATACCTTCAGTGACTATGCCACGTGCAATGCTGGCTTTCATTGCATGCCAAATATTTAATAAACCCGAACGAATATCAGCTTCAGCTTGCAAACACTTTTCGTTATCCATCATGATGCTACTTATGCTCAGGCCTTTTTCATTGGCTATTTGCAATAATTCATCGGCACTAGAAAAACGATGTGGTCGATCAATATTGGCGTGGGTTGATAGCGCTTTATCTTTTTCTTTTTCAAAATCACAATCTTTAACAATAAAACCACCACCGATAGAGTAATAGGTTTCTTCAAAAATCACGCTGTCATCGGAATAAGCATATAAAGTCATGGCATTAGCATGCGCAGGTAGAGTTTTTCTACGATGATAAATAATAGCGTTTGCTTTGGGAAAAGTGATCAGGTGTTGCATGTTGAGGTTTATTTTCTCACTAGCAACAACTTCAGCTAGGGTCGATTCGATAGAGTCAACAGGGATTGTTTCCGGACATTGACCCGTAAGTCCCAAAATAACAGCTTTACCTGTACCGTGGCCAATACCTGTTTGTCCTAGCGAACCAAATAACTCGCATTTAACCCGATCTGTGTTGGTTAATTTACCTTCTGCAATAAGATTCTCAACAAATAGCTTTGCAGCTTTCATTGGGCCAACGGTATGAGAACTGGAAGGGCCAATTCCAATCGAAAACATATCAAATACACTAATCATAGAAAAACCTGAATAAATACTGTTAAATATAGTTTGAGGTAAAATATTATTCGGAGATTGTAGCTGAAAGCTTTCAGCATGCAAAACAAAATATCACTTACTTGGTATTATTATAGTCAGTAACTTACCCAGGCATAAATTAATTTATTAAAACGCTTAGGTCATGCAACATAGCGGCAGTTGCGCCCCAAATATTGTATTGTTGGTAAGGCATGAAGTGGATGTTATGGTGCTCACCTCTATGATAAAACGGCACTTGAATATGGTGCTGACGTTGTAAAAAATGTGCTAGAGGTACTTGAAATACTTCTGAAACTTCATTTTTGTCAATGTGATAACTTTTACTGTTAGTCACAATTGCAACTATTGGTGTTACCTCATAACCTGAAATGGTTTGGTAAGGGTTAAGTTGGCCGAGCACATTAATAGAGGGAGCCACTAGACCAATTTCTTCTTCAGTTTCACGCAATGCTGTAGCGGTTAAGTCGCGGTCAAATGGCTCTGCTTTACCGCCTGGAAAACTAATTTGCCCAGGGTGATGGGTAAGGTGGCTTGCGCGTTTAGTCAACAAAACATTTAACTGATTTTGATCGCTTACAATAGGGATTAACACCGCAGCACTTTTTAGTTGTTGCGGATAACGGAAATTATGCACCGAGGCAGGTAAAGACCGCATATGAAAGCGCTGTATAAATTCTTCTTTCGTCATACATACCTTCAAAAGTTATTTGTAAAAAAGCAAGTTCCAGCTAAGTATTAGGCACTTAAACTGAGTTTAGTTTGCTTAATATCGGTAAAATTTTATTCACTTTATCGTAAGTTTCTTGATACTCACTGTCAACGTTTGAATCTGCAACTAAGCCGCCACCGGCCCAGCAGTGTATTTTTTCATCATGACAAACTAAGGTTCTGATGGTGATACTGGTATCCATATTACCGCAGGCAGATAAATAACCAATAGCACCGCAATAGACACTTCGTTGGTTTGGCTCAAGTTCCTCAATTATATCCATAGCTCTAATTTTAGGCGCGCCGGTGATAGAGCCACCAGGAAATGAGGCACGCAGTAAATCACTGCCGTCATATTGTGCTGCTATTTCGCCTTCTACGGTACTGACCAAATGGTGCACTGCTGGAAAGCTTTCAATAGCAAATAACGTTGGCACGGTTACCGAGCCTGGCACGCATACTCGGCTGATATCGTTGCGCAGCAAATCAACAATCATTAAGTTCTCTGCTCTATCTTTACTGGCTTGACGTAACTCGTCAGCATTTGCCAGATCGATAACTGGATCTTGATTACGAGGACGAGTGCCTTTAATGGGTTTACTTTGAATTTTGTTATCAATTTTTTGCAAAAAGCGCTCAGGTGAAATGCTTAATATCGCACTATCATCAAAGCGGAGAAAAGCAGAAAAAGGCGCTTTGTTTTCAGCTCTTAAGGCACAATAAGCTTGATATTCGCAACCGTTATATTGCGCACTAAAACGTTGTGCTAAATTAATTTGATAGCAGTCACCTGATAGTAAATAATCATGCACTTGCTTAAATTTTTTACGGTACTGTGGCTGTGGCATATTCGATTGCCAAGCTGTGGTTAACTTGAAATCTTTTGTTGTTCCTGAATCTTTATCTATTGCGAGTTTTGAGGAACTTTTTACTAAGGCCTGATGAAAAAAATCAACTAAGGAGGCTCTATGCTCATCAAAACACAGCAACCAGTATTTTTGTAACTTGCGATCAAAAATAATTGCCTGTTGGTAAATGCCAATAGCCATTTCAGGAATATCGATATCTTTATCTGTTTGCTGTTTGATCACTTCAAAACGTTTACCTAAATCATAAGCAAAATAACCAACTGCACCACCTTTGAAAGGTAATTCGCAGGGGGCAATAGTCACATTTTCAAAACAGGTTTTTTGCTGCTGCTTTAAAAGCAATAATGGGTCTTTATCACTTTGATACTGACTATTATCGAGCGCGTTTTTTATCTCAGTAACATCACCAAAAGTTGTTAATGTTGCGCAGGGCTGCCATACCATTATGTCATAGCGGCTATCAACATGCGTACTTTCACAAGAGTCTAACCACATTGCCCAAGGTTGCTCTGCAATAAGCGAGAATAGGCTTTGGCTATTAAATGGTGTGTCTAATTGCAGTAATTGTGCAGACAATCGTCTTATGGAATGTGTTGGCAAAATATTCTCACGCTATTTTATTTATTGGTATTATCTTAGGGTCATATTAGACCATTTGATACTGGTAGGGATTTAACAACCGATGTATGATATCGGCAAATTTATAACTTTCAACTTATCTCTCGCCCAATTGATAAAAAAAGAGACCGTTATGGCTATTATAAAACAACAAGACCTAATCGAAAGCGTTGCAGACGCGCTACAATATATTTCCTTCTATCATCCGTTAGATTTTATTCAAGCACTTGAAAAGGCTTATCACAAAGAAGAAAGTCAGGCGGCAAAAGACGCTATTGCGCAAATTCTCATTAATTCACGTATGTCGGCACATGGTAAAAGACCTATTTGTCAGGATACCGGTATTGTTACCTGCTTCGTTAAAGTGGGTATGGCCGTGCAGTGGGATAAAACTGACATGACAGTGCAACAAATGGTTGATGAAGGTACTCGTCGTGCTTATTTAAACCCTGATAACCCATTACGTGCGTCAATTGTTGCCGATCCTGCTGGCAAACGTATCAATACCAAAGATAATACACCGTCTGTGGTGCATATTGACATGGTTCCTGGTGATCACATTGAAGTGATGATCGCAGCTAAAGGTGGCGGAAGCGAAAATAAATCTAAAATGGTCATGCTAAACCCAAGTGATTCAATTGCTGATTGGGTGGTAAAAACTTTACCGACAATGGGCGCGGGCTGGTGTCCACCAGGTATGTTAGGTATAGGTATCGGTGGTACGGCCGAAAAGGCTGGTGTATTAGCCAAAGAAAGCCTAATGGACCCTGTTAACATTCAAGAACTGATTGACCGTGGGCCTGAAAATGCAGAAGAAGAATTACGTTTAGAAATTTATGATCGTGTTAACAAGCTAGGTATTGGCGCCCAAGGTTTAGGTGGTTTAACGACTGTGGTTGATATTAAAATCAATTCAGTGCCTACCCATGCGGCTTCAAAACCTGTGGTAATGATCCCAAACTGTGCGGCCACTCGACATGTGCATTTTCATCTTGATGGCTCAGGCCCTGCTGATTTAACACCGCCAAAACTTGAAGACTGGCCTGAAATTACTTGGGAAGTTGGTGAGAATGTTCGTCGCGTAAATGTTGATGAGTTATCAAAAGCTGATATTAGTTCATGGAAAACAGGTGAAACGGTACTGTTAAGTGGCACAATTTTAACGGGGCGCGATGCTGCGCATAAACGTATTCAAGATATGTTAGCGGCAGGTGAAGAATTACCTGTAGACTTTACTGACAAATTTATTTACTACGTAGGTCCTGTTGATGCTATTGGTGATGAAGCTGTAGGCCCTGCAGGCCCTACAACAGCAACACGTATGGATAAATTTACTGAAATGATGCTATCAAAAACAGGTTTGTTAGGTACTATCGGCAAAGCTGAGCGTGGCCCTGACACCGTTGAGTGTATTAAAAAACACAAGTCAGTTTATTTAATGGCCGTAGGCGGTGCAGCGTACTTAGTGTCTAAAGCCATTAAAAAAGCTAAAGTTGTGGCGTTTGAAGATATGGGCATGGAAGCTATTTACGAATTTGTTGTCGAAGATATGCCTGTCACTGTTGCCGTTGACAGCTTAGGTGAGTCAGCGCATGTAACCGGACCTGCAATCTGGCAAGCGAAAATTGCTGAGCTTGATAGCAAATTAAAAGGCGAGTAATTTTCTGTTATAAAACGCCCATATGGGCGTTTTTTATATACAGGACGTATAGTATATCGCGGTCACATGGTCGTTTCTTGCCATTCATGGCATTACGACATTAATATACCCTTATATGTCGATGTGAAAGAGCGTGTATGTTCAGAACTTACAGTAAAAAGTATTAATAAAAGCATATAAACCAAAGTAGGATGTTATGAATAAAAAAATAGTCAGCATGGCGACCCTTACTACGTTGGCCTTTGCCAGTGCGACAAGTGCTGCGAGCACAGTTGAGTCAAAGGTGTTAGATGTCAGCGCATTAACAGAGTTTAATCAAATTCATGATTTTGTCGTTTCTCCGCAAGGTGACAGCTTTATATACCGCTTAAAAAAAGGCATTCGCTCTACAGATAACCACCTGTATTTACAAAAAGTTAACTCAGATAAGGTGCAGCAACTTACCAGCAATAAAAGTGGTGAAAGCAATGTTATGTACTCACAAGATGGAAAAAGTATCTATTTTCTTTCTGGGCGCAGCGGTAGCTCACAAATATGGCAATTACCACTGAGCGGTGGTGAAGCTCAACAAGTGTCCGCGTTGCCACTTGATATCAATGGTTTTCAAATGTCCAACGATGGCAAACGCTTTGCCGTTGAACTGACTGTGTTACCAGGTTGTGAAACCATGCAGTGCACGCTTGATGCCAAAGCCAATGATGCCAAAAAACAGCATAATGTAAGGGTATACGATCAATTAATGGTGCGTCATTGGGACACTTGGAATACCGCTTATAAGTCGCATCTGTTTGTGGCTGAAAAAAGTGCCAACGGGGCATTTACCCAAGCGACTGATTTAATGCCTTCTTGGCAGGGCGATATCGCCGGTGCAGGCGAAGTGAGTTTTCATCCTGACGGTAAAAGCTTGAGCTTCTCAGCAAAACTACCAAGCAAAGAACAAGCGTGGAATACTAACTTTGATATTTTTGAAGTCGACTTAACCACTAAAAAAATGACTAATATTACCGAAGAAAATACCGCTTGGGATGCCAAGCCAGTTTATTCTTCTAATGGTCGTTATTTGGCGTATAAAGCCATGTCAGTGCCAGGCTATGAGTCTGATAAGTTTACGGTGATGATCCGCGACGGAAAAACCGGTAAAACTCGTGCTATTGCAAAGCAATGGGATCGCTCGGTGAGTGAATTAGTTTTTGCGAATGATAATCGTACTTTGTATGTTACGGCTAACGATATGGGGCAAAAAAGCATTTTTGAAATAAACCCAGAGTTTGGTGATGTTCGACGGGTATATAATGATGGAACGGCAGGGAAAATAGCGGTATCGGCAGACAAAGTATTTTTTACGCGTCACGCGCTTGATGCACCAACCGATATCTTTATGGTTGACCGTGATGGTTATCAATTAAAACAACTGACGCAAGTCAATGTCGATAAACTGAGTAACATTACACTTGCAGAATTTGAGCAGTTTAATTTTAAAGGCT
Organism: Cognaticolwellia aestuarii; assembly: GCF_002000025.1. Classification (GTDB taxonomy): domain Bacteria; phylum Pseudomonadota; class Gammaproteobacteria; order Enterobacterales; family Alteromonadaceae; genus Cognaticolwellia; species Cognaticolwellia aestuarii. Next base: position 25,593 of record NZ_MUZV01000004.1, on the reverse strand, counting down.
GGAATGATGAAGAAGTGCATGGTTACTGGCTAAAACCAGCAAACTTTCAAGAGGGTAGCAAATACCCCGTTGCTTTTTTAGTGCATGGCGGACCACAAGGTAGCTTCGGTAATATGTTTCATTATCGTTGGAATGCTCAGTTATGGGCTGCACAAGGTTATGCGGTTGTGATGATAGATTTTCATGGCTCGATTGGTTACGGACAAAAATTTACCGATTCGATCGCCCGTGATTGGGGCGGCAAGCCACTAGAAGATTTACAAAAAGGTCTTGCTGATATCACCAGTCAAGAGCCTTGGATGGACGCTGATAACGCTTGTGCGCTTGGTGCATCATATGGTGGTTACATGATGAATTGGATCCAAGGTAATTGGTCTGATGGCTTCAAATGTATTGTTAATCATGCTGGTTTGTATGATATGCCAAGCTTTTACGGTTCAACAGAAGAGTTATGGTTTCCTGAACACGATATGGGCGGCCCGGTATGGCAGGGGAGTGAAGACTATAATAAATTTAACCCTGCAGCTTTAGTTAAAAACTGGCAAACACCGATGTTAGTGATCCAAGGTGAACTAGATTATCGTGTACCTTATGCACAAAGCTTAGGAGCGTTTACCGCTTTACAACGTCAAAGTATTCCAAGTCGTTTGGTGATGTTCCCCGATGAAGATCATCATATTCGCAACCCTGATAATTTGAAAGTATGGTACCAAGAAGTATTTAATTGGATGAAAAAATACACTAACTAACGAGTTGTTGCGCTACATATTGCGCTACATAGTGAATAAGTTAAGTTTCACTGATGCAATAAAAAAAACGGTAATTGAGTTTAATGAATTACCGTTTTTTATTATTTATTATTTAATGGTTGAGGTAGTTTTCACAGAGCCAAACTTAAAGGTCAATGGGCACGGGTGTGTCATTCTAGTTTCTAGATACCTGTGAGTTGCTCGTTAAAACCAGTAACTCAGTATGAAAAGCGCATCTCTATAGCTAGACAGGGATTACTTTAAATAAGCTATGCAAAAAATTGCTGATATATAAAAGTGAAACTAATGATGGATAAACTAATGTTTAATCTGGCTGTGAAATTAAAATTCATCATATAGTCAGTGTTCGAACTTAAATATTTAGTTAACCTTATCAGTAAAGTATGCTCTAATAACTGGTAATATTTACAGTGTTTGGCAGCAGTATGATCTCAGTATTAAATCTTCCTTGGTTAACTTTGGATAACTTCCCGACCCTAATCGCTCTTGTGCTTATATTGCTGATAACTCTGCTTATCACAAGCTTGTTATTACTACGACGGGTAAAAGTCAGCCAAGTATCTTTTGAAGCACAACAACAACTTTTGCAACAATTAGCAGAAAAAGTAAATTTAAGCTATGAAGTAAATGCCAATAATCAGCAACAGTTACAACAGCAGTTAAGTTTTAATCACCAACAATTAGCGACTCAACAAAATGAGCTAAAAACTTACTTTGAACAACAAATCTCTGACTTTAAATTAAAGTTATTGCGTCAGCATGGTGAACAAGGTGAAAAGCAAGTACAACAACTGCATAATCACAGTGAGCAACTTAAAAAAAACTTATATGAACATCATGTTACGTTTAATGATAATCAGCGTGCAGCTGCTGAGCAATTAACCAATCAACTCACGGCTACAGCTAAATTAGGCCGTGAAGAAATGGCTAAGTCGCTACATTTATCAGCTGAGCAAATGGCGAAAAGAATTGATGAGCTTACCGTTTCGACAGATAACCGCCTTAAAGATATTAGCGGCCAGGTTGAAAAACGTTTAGCGGACGGCTTTGAGAAAACGACCAAAACCTTTAACGATATTTTACAGCGTTTGGCGTTAATTGATGACGCGCAGAAAAAAATTACCGAGCTTTCTAGTAACGTAGTGAGCTTGCAAGAAGTGCTGTCAGACAAACGCTCACGTGGTGCTTTCGGTGAGGTACAGTTAAATGCTTTAATTCGTAATGTGCTACCAGAACAACATTTTTCACTACAACACACCTTATCAAATGGCAAAATTGCTGACTGTATTTTATTTTTGCCTGAGCCAACCGGTAATGTGGTGGTTGACTCGAAATTCCCATTAGAAAGCTATAAAAAAATGGCTGACAATAGCTTGGGTGAATTTGAGCGCAAAACGGCTGAGCGACAATTTAAAGTTGATATTAAAAAGCATATTAATGATATTAGTGATAAATATTTAATTGATAAAGAGACGGCAGATGGTGCGGTAATGTTTATCCCTGCTGAAGCTATTTTTGCTGAAATACACGCGCATCATAGTGATCTGGTAGACTATGCCAATAAAAAACGTGTTTGGTTAGCATCGCCAACCACTTTAATGGCTATTTTAACCACCGCACGTTCAGTGCTGAAGGACGAGGCAACGCGTAAGCAGATACATGTTATTCAGGCGCATTTGTCACACTTGGCGGCTGACTTTTCTCGCTTTAAAGGCCGTTTTGCTAATTTAGCCAAACATATTGATCAAGCGGCGAGTGATGTTAAACAAATTCATACTTCGGCTGACAAAATTAGTAATCGTTTTGAAAAAATAGAGCAAGTTGAATTAAAGCAAGAAGATGAAAAGCTTGCTATAGCAGCAGATAAAAAGCTAAAACTTTAAATAAAGGTAACTTTGTTTTCATCGTTGAAAGTTATTATTATCAGCGTGAAGTTAAATAGTTTGATGTTGCTTATTTTACTGGTCATTATAATAACTGGATATGGCGTTGAATTAGTCGATATTTTATTTTGGAGTTACGCTTGGGTCAGTTTTTCAGCGGCTTAAAAAGTAGTATTTTAAGTTTGAGCGCTTTTGCTGCTTTGTTCATTCTTGTTGAACAATATCCAATCTATTGGTCAGTAAAAATAAGCCTTATTGAGCAAGTGCTTTATGGCCTATTTGTGCTCACTATTGTACTTTCCAGTTATTTCAATCGTAGTCGTTTGACGCTAGCGACAATCGTATTATTACTTTTCTATTTAGCCTTAACTAATTTTATACCTTGGCAGCAGTGGTTGCTATCTCATGGTGATTGGATGCTACTGGCTGGCGCAAGCATATTATCGGTATTGAGTGTGCTTAAAGACCGAGGGCTACTGTCAATTCATGGTGCTTATCGTTTTACACTACTGTCTGGTTTAGCTGTTGCCAGTTACTATTGGTTTGATATTGTTAATATGTTAACAGCACGCTTAGTGCATGTTACGCATTTGGCACCTTACCTGAAATATCTAACTATCGAGTTACCATTAACATGCTGCACTTTATTGTTATTGTGGCGATGTGTGCGAGAAAAAAGTTTAGTCATAACGGCATTGTTAAGCAGCTATTGCATTTGGCTAGGGCATTACTATCAGCTCACTACATTGCCTTGGAGTGTACTGTTAAGTTTGTTAATGATGCATTATTTGTGTGTGATATTTATAGATTCATATTTTTTAGCCTATCGAGATGAGTTAACTCATTTACCTTCACGGCGGGCACTTAATCAGCGTGCGTTATCGTTAGGTCGAAAATATACTGTGGCTATGCTTGATATCGATCATTTTAAAAAGTTTAATGATACTTATGGCCATGACATTGGTGATCAAGTTCTGAAACTAGTGGCAAGTAAGTTGGCTCAAGTTAAAGGCGCTGGCAAAGTGTTTCGTTATGGCGGGGAAGAATTTACCATTATCTTCCCCGGAAAAACCATTGCGCAGGCCAAACCTGCTTTGGAGGCCATTCGACAAGCGGTAGAAGATTACAATATTGTTATTCGACAAGGGCTGCGAAGTACGAAAAAAGCACGTAGCCGCAAAAAATCTTCCCAAATGAAAACTGTCAGAGTCACCATTTCTATTGGCTTGGCAGTAAGAACATCTAAGCTAAACTTTGAACAAACTTTAAAATTAGCTGATCAAGCGTTATACCGAGCAAAAAAGTCGGGTCGCAATAACGTGAGTGAATAACATGACAAGAGCGCGCGCTGGCAGTTTAAAGTCAATAAAAAACCATGAACATTGTCATGGCTTTTAGGCTTCTAATACTAGGTGTGTTATTACATATTACTGGCGCAAAAAATCTTAATTCAATATAGCGACATTGATAAACACTACCGTTAATAGCAGCGGACAAACAAAGCGCAAATAGTTACCCCAAATTGGTAGCCACTTTCTGCCTTCTTGTAGCGACACATCGCGTAACTTGTTGCCTCGTTTCCATAGCCAGCCCACGACAATAAAATAAAATAAGCAGCTTAAAGGTTGTAAAATGGTGGTTAGAACTCGAATTACTAGGCCAAATAGGCTATCGAAAAATGCAATTAAGGTCATACTTGCCGTTAAAACAATGGCCGATACTAGCCAAGTTGCTTTTGAACGGCTGAATTTCTTATCTTCAACAAGGTAGGCAACGGGTACTTCGGTTGACGAAATTGTTGAGGTTAGCGCCGCTATTGATAATAACGAAAAAAATCCAATTGCCACTAACATACCAATATTGCCCATAGAATTGAAAAGCTCAGGTAATATATTGAAAATCAGTTGTCCTTCACCAATTAACTTCTCGCCTTGAAATACTTGTTGTCCTGCCTCTTGTGCGACATAAAGTGCCGGAATAATTAATAAACCTGCCATAAAGGCAATAAAGGTATCTAGCGCGGTGATTGAAATAGCGAGCTTGCCTATATCGCGGTCTTTTTTCATATAAGAGCCGTAAACCATCATGCCGCCAACGCCAATAGATAATGAGAAAAAAGCTTGTCCCATAGCTGAAATGATTAATTTGGGGTTAGTAACTTGTGAAAAGTCAGGTATTAAGTAAGTTCTTAAGCCTTGCTCGGCGCCTGGTTGTTGTAAAATATAAGTAATTAAAGCAACGAGCATAACCAATAGTACTGGCATTAAACGTGCCGACCATTTTTCGATACCAGCATTAACCCCTTGATGAATAATACCCGCCCCAAGTAAAATAAATATCGGCGTAAACATTAAGTTTCGTTGCGTACTCGAGGTTGCTAACCATTGAGAAAGCTCATGCTGTCCAAGTAATTCAAACAGTGGCGAAAGAGCATGTGCGAGCATCCAACCAGCCACTATAGTATAAAAACTAAGCATCATAATTGCGCCACTTAAGCCAATTAAGCCGGCATATTTACCAAGCTTTGGTGCTGTGTCACGGCAAGCGTCCTCTATTGCAGAAACCGGGTTTTTTTGTGCTTGATTGCCAATGTACACTTCAGCATAAAGGGCAGGTAGCGCCAGTAAAACAGTTACCACTAAGTAAACAAATAAGAATGCACCGCCACCATTATTTGCCGCTTGTGTTGGAAAGCCCCAAATATTACCTAAACCGATTGCTGAGCCAGCAGCAGCAAGAACAAACCCTATTCTGGAATGAAACGAATCTCTAATGTTACTCATAAATGATAATTATTATTGTTGTTAATACTTTGCTTTGAGCTTACCTAGTTAACACCCGTTAGCAAAGTTATTTTATGATTTTGTTGTTTTTGCGGCTAAATTTATAGCAATAAGGTAAACATTGTCTTAAAGAGGACATTTTCAAACTTGAATATTGACCAGTATTTCACTTCTTGGCATTATTTATTGCGCACCATATCAAAGTATTTGTTTTGCTTTTTTCTCAGGGAGTTAAGATTACGTTGCGTAATGAATTTGTTTCTGCACATGGTAAAAAAAAGCAGTGACATTTACTTTCAATATAAGTGTATTTTGTCGTAATGCATCATGTTTATTCTTAATGAAAATGCTAATATCTTACTGATAAAATGGCTGAAACAAAAAGCTTAGTGGTAATGTCAGTTTGAATTTTGTTGATATGACAAAGGTTTAGTTTAAATAAAACGTTGAGATAAAAGTAGCAATGAATAAAGAAAAAATGCATTTAATTTGGGATTTACCCTTGCGCATATTCCACTGGTTGTTGGTATTAAGTATTGGTGCATCTTGGTACACGTCTGATCAAGATAATGGTCTTATTGAGTATCACTTATTGGTAGGGTATTTTGCTCTAGGTTTAATTGTATTCAGAATATTGTGGGGTTTTTTAGGTACAACGCATTCGAAATTCATTGATTTCTTTCCTAGTTTGAAAAAAACAATCGCTTATATTCAATCTTTTAAGCAAGCAGAGCCAGTACATTATGCAGGGCATAACCCGTTAGGAAGTTTGATGGTGTTTTTCATGTTAATCACCATACTCTTGCAAGCGGTGAGTGGCTTGTTTATGGATGATGACATATTTACTACGGGACCATATAGCGGCTCAATAAACAGTAGCGTTGAGTCGGTATTGGTTTTTATTCACCGCAACGGTTTCAATCTTATATTAGCAGCGATAGCGCTGCATATTTCTGCCGTGATCTTCTATGAACGCGTTAAAAAGCAAGCACTGATTTCTGCAATAATTACCGGCAAAAAATCGGCCAAAATGGTTAATAAAAAGGATAGCATCAGCCATTCTAAAATCGGCTTAGCTATCCTAATATCAATCGTTGTTGCCGGATTCATTTATTGGTTAGTTGTGTTAAATGCCCCGGTTATTGAAGAATACTATTATTAGTAAACATTAGTATTAGTAAACATTAGTATTAGTAAACATTAGTATTAGTAAACATTAGTAAATATATTCGCTAATAGTATTACACAATCATTAGTCGGCTTTGTAATCATCGTGACAACCACCACATGATTTACCTACACCAGCAATAGCTTGCTTAATTGCTGATTTGTCGGCTGATTTTGCAACTAATTGCAATTGTGCAGAGGCTTCAGTTAATGCGTTGATACGCTTAGCGAAAGCCTTTGGCTCTTGCCAAATTTTATCTAATGCTTCTGTTTTTACTTTAAAACCAGAGGTGTCTGTTTTCGTGTAATCAGCCAACATCAAAGATAACTGGTTAATTCTTTCCGCATTTTTCTCTACAGCTTTGGCATTTAAGGGTATTTTGCCTTTTGCCATCGCACCTAAAGGTCCCATATTACTACCGAGCAAGGTGAATACAGCTTTACGGTTATCTGTTGCTTTTTGAGCATGGTCTAAAGATTTTGCACTTTCGGCCATAACTGATGTCGCGGTAATAATCGCAGAAGTCGCTAACATTACTTTAGTTAAATAGTTCATATTTTCCCTTATGTTTTCAATGAAATTTATAGCAATCTCTAAAGCTTATCTTTAAAACCAACAAAAATATACAACTTAAAATGTAAAAAAACGTAAATCACTCATATGATTATTTAACAGCTAATGTTTTAGTAAAATAACCATAAAATAATACAAAAAGAGTTATTTAAGGTTGCTGCTTTACTTTTTCGCTAACGTTACTGGTGTTGTTATCGAGCTTTAAAATGAGTGTTTTCAATTCAGAGATTTCTTGTTTTAGTTCACTCAATGTTGGCTCATTTTTATTTTTTTCTTTTGAATGCTCTTCCTCCATAACATTGACCACAATACCGATAACCATATTAAGAAATGCAAAAGCAGTAAAAAATATAAAGGTCATGTAGTAAATCCAACTATACGGATAAACCTCCATGGTTTCATATTGTATATCGGTCCAATCTTCAAAAGTCATGACCCTAAAAAGGGTTAACATTGAAATGGCAATGTCGCCCCATAATACGGGGTTAATAACACTAAACAGAAAGCTACCAATGGCTGCGTATATATAAAATATAATGAACATGAGCAATACGACATAACCCAGTTGTGGTAATGCTTTAACCAGAGAATTAATTAATATGCGTAGCTCAGGTACAACCGAAACCATTCTTAAAACCCGAAATACCCTTACTAGTCGAGCTAGCAAAGCCATTTCAGAATCATTAATAGGAATTAAGCTGATAATCACTACTAGGGTATCAAAAACATTCCAAGCTGATTTGAAAAAGGCTTTTTTATTCTCGTCGGTGAGGAATCTTAATGATATTTCGAATAAGAAAAACACAGTAATAAAGGTGTCGAGTACTGAAGTGATTGATACTGCTGTATTTGACAATGGAAAGGTTTTAGCGCCAATTTCAAGTGCTGAAATGATGATTACGCAAATAACACTTAACTCGAAAAGTTTATTGTTTTTAAGTTTAATAAAGGCGGCTTTAGTCGACTGATACATTGTGAATACGATTCATTTGATGAGTGGTGCATTTAGGCGCGAATTATAAACTTTTTTTCTCGCTCTTTACTAGCACCTGTTGAACTTTCACTTCACCGCCGTTTTGGCTTGTCTAAATAGTAATTCACAGAGCTGCTTTTATATTTTTACAAAACCTCAAAGGGGCAAAATAAGAATATTTAAGCCTTGTTTTATTTTCATTTAAGCAGTCAGGGTAAAATCATTTTTTCCTTATTTATCTGTCTAATAGCTATAATTTTTTCGATTAAATCAAAGCGGGTAAGGTAATCTCGAAATCACTCACTGTTAGCGTTGTTAGTGTAATAGCAAAATGCTATAAATAGCGCTCATATATTTTTTCAATTGAAATAATTGTTTATCGTGAAGAAGCATTATTGTTAACGGTAATAAGAGTTTCTGGTGTTTTTAAGGTGTCTCAATGGCTTTTGCCAGTCGACTGTTGTTATTATTTTTCCCGCTTATTATTAGCTTTGCAGCTAACAGTGAGAGAACAAGTGAATACCTTGGTAAAAACCTAGGACAAAAATTATTAACTCTTGAAGGAATGACAGATAAAAATCAAGCTTTAATTTTGGTTAACTCCCTCAGTGCTGATAAAACGCTATCAACACTAAATAAACTTTCAATTTTAGCAAGTAAAAGCAAAATATATCACCAACTAAGCCGACTCGACAAAGCAATTGAGGTTGCTAAAGAAGAACAACAACTTGCGCATAAATTTGATTTTTACGCTATTGAAGCCGATGCCTATAAAAGAATCGGGGTTTATGCATACTACAAAGGCAATAATGTTTTAGCCTTACAGTCATACCAACAAGCACTAAATTATTATCTAACAATTAATGCGCCTATTGCTCAAGCAAACTTATACAATAATATTGCTTTGGTGCATGCTGCAACGTCAAAAATTGAAAGTGCATTAGTAAGTTACCAACAAGCGCTGCCACTTTATCAGTCTTTTGGTAGTGAGAAAGATAAAATCGACGTTCAGTACAATATTGCGGGCTTACATTTACGGCTTAAACGTTTTGATATCGCAATATCGATGTTTCATGCGGTGATTGAAAAGCGATTAGAACTCAATGATCAAATCGGCCTTGCAATGGCTTATAGTGACTTAGGCTCATCTTACCGGTATGCCGGTAATTATCAGCAAGCCGAACGCTACATGACCTTGGCTCTTGATTTTCACCACCAAAACCAAGACGACTATAATGCAGCTTCAACCTTACATAACTTAGCTGAACTCAATAACCATAAAAGCAATATAGAACAAGCGATAAAATATGCCAAAGAGGGCATACGGTTAAGCGTGGCACAGGGTCATGACAATGCTTATGTTGGCGGCCTTTATAGCTTAGCCAAAGCCTATTTTCACCAAGGTAAACTAGAATTAGCCCTAAGGTATGTAAAGCAGTCCAGTGAAGTTGCGAATAAAATGCAATACAAAGAACAACTAAAGCATAACCTGTCGCTGCGCTCACTGATCTTGGCAGCACAAAATAAAACTTTTGAAGCTGTAAAAAGCCAAGCAGATTTTTTACAAACTCATCTTGAAATGGCGAATAGTCAGCTTAATTCGCAATTAGCCTTATTTGATTCTGAACAACTTAAACAACAAGTTGAGCAATTGAAACAACAAAAACGTTTACAAGAGCTTGAAAGCGAACGCTCATCTCAAGAACGCAACTTTATTATTATTGTTATTTTCGCTGCCTTATTAATTGGTTTTTTAATTGCCCGACGAGATATTGAGCGTCGCTCGACGCAAGATCTAGAGTCAAAAGTAAAACAAAGAACAACTGAACTTGAGTACTTAATGCAGGAATTACAAAATGCTAATAAGATCAAAAGTCAGTTCTTAGCCAATATGAGCCATGAAATCAGAACGCCGTTAACAACGGTTATTGGCCAAGCAGAGGCGATTATTAGTGGTGATGTAGATGATGAGTTTATCAATAAAGAAGTGGAAATTATTCATGGAAATAGCTTACACCTGTTAGAGCTAACCAATAATATTCTTGATTTAAGTAAAATTGAAGCCAATAAAATAGAGTTAGAACTACAAACACAAAACTTACATGATATATTGCAAGAACTTGCCAACATATTCACTTTGCAAGCGAGCTCAAAACGCCTGACATTTGAAATTGTGCATAGCCTGCCAAAACCTTTTTTAATTGAAATTGATGGTTTCCGTGTTAAACAAATCTTAATTAATTTATGCTCAAACGCCATTAAGTTTACCCCCAAAGGTCACGTAGAACTTAAAATTACTCGTAATGATGGCAGCTTAATATTTAAGATCACTGATAGTGGTATCGGTATGAGCAGTTCGCAACTGCAAAATTTATTTGAAAGTTTTACTCAAGGTGATAGTAGTATCAGCCGACGTTTTGGTGGTACGGGTTTAGGCTTATGTTTATCCGATCAATTAGCCAAAATTATGGGCGGTAAAATAGATGTTGAAAGTGAACTAAATCAAGGCAGCGTGTTTGTTTTTAGTTTACCTTGTCAGGCGAGCACTGCTGAGCAATGTGATGAAAGCAGCATATTTGCAAATGATGCCAATAATCATTTAGTGACGGAACATGAGAAACTACAAGGCACGATATTACTTGCAGATGATCACAATGATAATCGTCGACTCATTGCTCGTCTGTTAGCTTCGTTGGGCTTAGAGGTGCTGACAGCTCGAAATGGGCGGGAAGCAGTCGCTTTATTTGAACAACATCAGCCAAGTTTAGTGCTAATGGATATACAAATGCCTGAAATGGATGGTATTGAAGCATTTAAAATATTGCAGCAAAAAGGCTGTGAAACCCCCATTATTGCCTTAACAGCCAATGCAATGTCACATGAAATAGCACATTACTTGTCTTTAGGCTTTGATGGTCATTTATCCAAACCTATTGAGCGTAAGATATTTATTCCTACTATAGCTAAGTATTATGGCGATGCTATTTCTCAAGAACAAGCAAATGATAGTTTCAATAAAGTAGAAATGTCAGACTTAGTAGAGGAGTTTAAATCTAACTTAGTATTAGAGCAGCAAGATTTAGTTTTACATATCAATAACAATGATCTTGAGCAACTGTCGAGGTTGTCGCACCGTATTGCAGGTGCAGCACAAATGTTCGGTTTTGCAGACTTATCTAAAATTGCTCTCAAACTAGAAACAGTGATTAAAAAGCATCAAATTGACAGTATTAATCAGCAAGCTCAAGAATTGTTAAACGAGATAGATCAAGTGTTATGGTAAATGCTGCTTACACCGGTGCTATTGGTATTGGAAAACTGACTCTAATGGCACATCAAAATATAGTGCAATTTTAAATGCCACTTCTAATGATGGCGAATATTTGTCTTTTTCAATCGCGACAATAGTTTGTCGAGATACCCCGACAGCGTCGGCTAACATTTGTTGGGTCATTTCATTGCGATTAAAACGTAAACGGCGGATCTGATTAGAAATGCTTTTTGTCACTTTAAAAGCCCCTACGATAATAAAACACTTGTGTCGAAAATTTTGTAATTTCAGCGATCAAAGCGCCAAAAATAATTATATTAATAATGACATAATCACTGGGTAAATTAAGTGCGCTGACCAAACTTTGTGTCATCACAGGAAAGAGTAAATGCAGCACCGCAGTAATAACGGTGAAACTTAAAATATAATATGCATTTGTATTACCTATCAATGATATCTGCTTATCTCGTTCATCTTCGTCGTAATTAGTGTTTTTATGGTCAATTATCGCCATAACAATATGGTGCAGTATTTCTAACGCTATGGTCATTATTACTACATTGAGTAAAGCTGATTGCATACTGCTAATGGTTAACTCATTTTGCTGCGCAGCGTGATAAATACCCGAAAAATAATTAAACCAAATGTATACAGTAATAGCGAGTGATACCCAAATACTTCTTTCTTTATATGACATAACCTATCCTCGCTTATCGTTATTAACCCAATCGCACTAACTGTGTGATCATTTCTACTTGTTAAAACAACCAACTGCTTCGTTATTTATTTAATCATTAGAACAACTCGTTATTAAAGTAACTACCTTGTATTTGGCCGTTTGTTTCAACGTATAAAATAAATCAACCCATTAATGGAGCTGGTATTACTTATCACCTCAAAATGTAGAAAGCCCGACATATAGAATAGGCTTATCAAAAGTGGTGTATAAAATATTAGACTTGATGTAACAATATTTAGACTTTAGATAATAAATTATTATGAGTCAAATATTTTTTACATGATGTTAGATAAGTTTTACTTTACTTGCCATTAGTTGCCATTAGTTGTTATCAGTTGCTTTTCCTCACTGATATAGAGTACTCAATTGCTTTAGCTATTATGTCGTAAATCGTTTGAGTACTTTACAGTCACTAGTAGGGTTACTAGCAAGAGCCAAGTTCAATAAGCTTATCGACAGTTTTTAAATTACGACTTGTCGCGCTTAACGCAAGCTTTTGTTCAATATTTCGATGCGTTAACTTTGTCCGTCCTGAGCCATCAGGACAATAGATATAAAGTACGTTGTCATTTATGCACAATCGCTCATTACTTTTTAAGTAGGGAGATAACAGCTCTATCGCGTTGTCAGGCTTGCCAGATAAAAAGCACAACAACACCTTACTGCCTTCTTTATCAAGGTTAATATCGTCAAACGGTAATTGCTGTCGCGCAGCTTTTAACATCTCAAGCGTAAGCACAAATATCGGCACTTCAAATTGATAATGGGCAAATATAGCTTGGCTTATCTTTGTTGCAAGTTCGTCCGGTGCTTTGATATCGCTGGTAAAAATGACATTACCACTTTGAATGTAGGTTTTAACATCTTGCAATGACAGTGATTGGTAAAGGCCTTTTAAATCGGCCATTTTTATAATTTTTTGGCCTGAGACATTAATACCTCTGAGTAATGAAATATATATCGTCACTGGGTTTACTCCTTGGCAGTGCTGCCATCACTTAGCGCAATAAAAATAAGGGCAAGTTAACATTTAATTTTACCGGTTACTATGTCCTTATACATAACCCAATCTCCAATAAAACTATATAAAGGGTAGGTAAAAGTGGCTGGTTTGTTTTTTTCATAAAAGAAGTGACCAACCCAAGCAAAACCGTAGCCTAATAAAGGCAAGGTCCAAAGCAGCACCCAAGCACCGTTGAGCACTATGTATAACAGCATAATTAATATTAAACTCGAACCAATAAAGTGTAATCTACGACAGGTAGTATTCTGATGTTGGCTTAAGTAAAAGGGGTAGAATGAGGCAAAACTTGTATATTTTTTTTCTTGTGAAGTTGTCATGTTGATTACCTAATGTATTTTACTGCTCAGTACTTTTAAGGCGAGTAAAACCATAGCCCCACCGAGTACGCGATCAATCCAATGACTCAAATGTTGAAATTTTCTATTAACACTTGGTCGAGAAAGTAATATTACTACGGCTGAAAACCAGCATAGCTGTAATACCATCATCCAAATGCCATAAATAACTAGATGTAATGTTGGTAAATTTGGCGATAAAACAACGGTAAATAATGCAACAAAGTAAATTGGTGCTTTGGGGTTAAAAGCATTACATAAAAAGCCTTTTGTTAGCGACTTTAAGCTTGAATGCTTCTCTACAGGCTGTACAGTAACGCCATCCGCGCTGTTGCTTTTGGGTTTCGAACGTAAACCTTGAATACCTAAATAAAGTAAATAACAACCACCAATAATTTTTATTGTCCATAAAGCGGCACTGGAATTAGCAATAACTGCAGCTAAACCTAACGTTGAATAAACAATATGTACAGACAGGCCTAGGGCAATACCGATACTAACCATAAAACCTGATTTTTTGCCGTTTAATAGTGTTTGCTGTGATACTAAAACAAAGTCAGGACCCGGTGAAGCTGCGGCTAATAAATGTATCGAGGTAATTAACAGTAGTCCTTGTAATAAGTCCATGGTTTATCTCTTAAAAGGTCAACGGTAAAGGCAATGAGCCACTTATTGCTAAGTTAGCATCGCCATCATAACGCTGCAAATAAAGTTTTAAATAAGTCGCGGTTAATGCTTGGCTCAACTTCACTTTTGTATAGTAAATTACGTACCCTTGGTCATAAATAATCGCTAAGGTGGAGGGTACTTTAAAACCGAAATGGATATCATCAAGGCTGTATCGCTTTGCTTAATATCGACTCGTTGTTTCAATAATATCGCTATTAAAATCATATGAATAGGCCTTTATTTCGTTAGAAATTTTTCCTGCGATAGTTTATGCTGTTCGAAATTTTTCACTATTTTCATACGTTTGATATTGAAGAGATGAGCCAATTGAACATGACTAATATATTTTATAGAAACAGCATAATATTACTTGCTAGCTTACTTTTAGCCGTTGCTTTTATGAGTTGGCATTATAATAACGAAGTTGAGATATACCTTTTATTTTTGTCGATTTTTTGCTTTATGGTGTCTTATCGTTTTAGTCATGAATATAAATTTAAAAATTCGCCAGCTAATTTGATAAAGCGAAATGGCAATATGATTGAGTTCTCGAGATTGAAAACAGTACCTTTTGTAAAAAAATCAGCGCAAGTTGATGTTAGTGTGTCGCGAATGTCGACAGTCAATATTGGTCGTAATTGTTTGTCAGTTATTATTGACGGTAATGGTAACGGTTATGATTTTCAGCTAGTTGGTTCCGATATTGAAATAAAACAACACGTAGAATCATTGTTTACTGAGCAAGAAAGATTATATATCGACATAAAATCTATATAAAGTGTGGTAGTTTTATGTAATGCGGCAGCTTAGCTTAGCCAGACAAACCTTTGCTTTAAGGCAATAATATTGTTATTTAACTCGATGGCAGTTCTTGAGCGCTACGATGATATTGTCTACAATAGCGCACTTTTATTTAATTCAGGTCATTAACATGAACGATAGTACTTCGTTGCCGGCTTTACCGGATCGTCTTTCAGGTAACCCTCGTAGCCCACACCACGTAGCAGAAATTTTTGAACACGCTATTGGTATTTTGTTGAACGGCAAAGAACGCTCAGATGTTGAAGAGTACTGCATCAGTGAAGGATGGGTAAAAATCCCTCACCCTAAAGCCTTAGATCGTCGAGGACAACCTCTTTTGATAACATTAAAAGGAACAGTTGAAGCTTTTTATAACTAGGTTACTAAATAGCTCTTCACATAGAGGGTTACGTACGTCGTTTTCTATATAGTTGATGGTACGATGATCCTCTTTGCTTGTTTATACTGGTTGTTGAGTCCATTAATTCGATCATACTCAACCGCCAAACCGCCAAACCGCCAAACCACCAAACCACTCACTCAACTTAGTAACTTAATAACCAATCATGCACTTTAGCGTAATATGCTGTTGCTTGTATCATCCTCTTTCTCAGGGGGTAATTAACAAGATGTTTTTTATGCTAGGCGTTGCTGGGTAGTAATGGCCTATTAAGTATTCAGAGCAGGTTGCAGGCTGATAAATCGATATGTAAAGTGCTGTTATTTTTAACTTGTTTACTTATTTCACAACTGTCGTAAAAGTGTCGTATAGTTGTCGTTACTATCTCGTCGCTTTGTCGTAAATATTTTAGTAATTTTGTCGGTAATTTATCAGTCTCTAAAATAATAGGTTGTGATACTTATGAAAATTAATGCAAATTTAGTTATTGATTTAAGAAATAAAAAGCACTGGTCACAAGATGAACTTGCGATAGCAACAGGGTTGAATCTTAGAACAATACAACGAATTGAAAATGAAGCATCAGCATCGCTTCAATCTAAAAAAGCATTAGCGTCTGTATTTGATATTAGTATTCATGACCTCGATTACCAGGAAGTGATAAAAATGAAAAAATACGAATATAAAACGCTAGAACTACCGAATAAAGAAGGCTTTTTAGCTGGAATTAAAAAGGCTAAACTGCCTGACTTTGCTGAAATATTTAATCGAGAGGGCAAGGAAGGGTGGCTAGTCGTGCAGATATTAACACCAGAATTAGCACAAAATGTTTGGTCAGCTAAAACAGGCAGCATGGTTGCGCTATTGCAAAGAGAAATAAATTAATAGTAAATTATATAAATAATTCAACATACTGTTGGCTTTTATTATTGCCACTAACTTAGTGATAGCCAACTTTATGACCTGTGAGATCATTATGGAGCTTATATTATGGAAGATTTGAGTTTATCGAAAAGCCAAATCAGTAAAGTCCAACGCAGTACAAGGCTTATCAAAGGCTTTATGGCACTTGTTGTACTGACTTATGCGCTGCAGTTTTATCAATCTAAGGTTATTGATTTTGGTGAGTTAGCTGGAGCCGTTGGTACATTAGCCCTATTTAGGGCTTTGTTGTTGTCGCCGATGTTGTTAATTGTGCCTGTTAAAACTTGGTTTCAATCTAAGATCACCTTTTCAAGGGATAGTATTAAATATTTACTGTTAGCTTTTGTGCTTATTTTTGTCAGTATGATATAAAAAATATTGGTTGTTAGGCTACAACAAGACTAAGAGTCTGTTTGCCTGATTTTAGTTAATTGATTTACTGTTTTTGTTGAGCTTAGGCTTAACGGTAGCATCAAGGAAGTGCGTTATGCTTGAGTCGATAATAGAAGCTTTATTTATTTTAGCATTTGCCATTTTACCTTGTGCTATTTGTGGTTATTTGATTATTTTCAAAGGGCGTAGGGGTCTTATTACTGGCTACAAAGAGGGGAGTTTCTCTAAGCCGAAAGCTTTTGTAAAAAGTATCGGGATAAGTCTGTTACTATTTGCGATATGTTTGACCATTATCGCTTACTTTTGGCACTTAAATCTTTTGAGTGAAAAACAGATGTCTTCCAGTGTTTTGCTACTAGTTATAGCTGTGTTGTTAAACTACGTTTATGGTTATGTTAAGTACCGTAAAAAGTAACTCGCGCTGAGCTTAATTGTTTATTAATAGCGTTGTGTTTATTGGTAAGCGCTTAAGCTAACTATTTTAATATTTATTACAGTACCATGCATATTTCCTAAGGTGTATAACCTTTAGGTGCTAACAAATCAACGTGTAATTTTTATTAAAAACCTACCTGCCTAGAGCGCGTCTTCTCTGCAATATATTATATTTGAAAACGTTCAGCTTCAGCTGATATAGCGCTATTCGTAAGTTCAGTTTCTGTAAATTCACTAGTCCATTAAACCTCGAACGAGTTATTGATTTTGTTTGCTTGAACACTACTTTACTTTTGTCATTTCATCATGAGCTCCTCCAGCCGAATTATCGTCTTAATAAATAAAACTGATTTATTATAAAAAAAACATTTAGACGTCTATACGTTTAGAGGTTGACATAGCTAGAAATCCAAGTCACATTATAGACAGATAAAATTTGTGAGTAATAATGCTGTTTTCCAGCGTTATTTTATACTTTGAGAATATTTGATATTAGGTTAGTGCTATGCCCATTAAGATCCCCAATGAACTGCCAGCTTTGACGATTTTAGATCATGAAAATATTTTTGTGATGTCTGAACGTCGTGCTGCCGATCAAGAAATACGACCAATGGAAGTAGCCATTCTTAACTTAATGCCTAATAAAATTGAAACTGAAGTGCAAATTTTGCGTATGTTGGCGAATACGCCGTTACAAATTAATGTTGAATTTGTACGTATTCACGCCAATGAATCTAAAAATACACCGCAAGCACATTTAGATAACTTTTATCGCTTATTCGATGATATTAAGCATAAGCAGTATGATGGTTTGATCATTACAGGTGCGCCATTAGCATTACTCGATTATCAGCAGGTAACTTTTTGGGACAAAATTTGCCAAGTGTTTGACTGGGCAGAGCAAAACGTCACCTCCACCATGTTTTCTTGTTGGGCAGCACATGCTGCGCTTTATCATCATTACGGGTTAAAGCGACATTTACGCGAGCAAAAGCTTTTTGGTGTTTACCGCCATCGTTGTTTAAAGCCGAATGATCAACTCACGCGAGGTTTTGACGAAAGCTTTAACGTGCCACATTCTCGTTATGGTTATATCGATAAAAGCGATTATCAATCACTTGATAACATAGAAATATTAGCCGAGTCGGCTGACGCTGGTGTTTATTTAGCCGCCAGTAAAAATAAGCAGCAGGTTTATCTTACTGGCCACCCCGAATATGACGCATCAACATTAAGCGACGAATATTTTCGTGATCTTGATGCGGGTGGCAAGGTCGCCGTACCTGAACATTATTTTAGCGATAACAACCCAAAAAGCGATGTGGCCAATACCTGGCGCAGTCATGGAAGTTTGCTTTTTACCAATTGGTTAAACTATTACGTTTATCAAATTACGCCGTATCAATTAGATGCAGACCATATTAAAGCTATTCATCCAGGAAAATCTCGTGTCTAAATTAGAAAATTCTCAAACAAAAGTTGTGCAATCAGCTTCTTATGGCTTATTACAAGCGCAGTTAGATAAACGCATTCTTATTTTAGATGGCGCAATGGGTACTATGATCCAAGCGTATAAATTTGAAGAGCAAGACTATCGCGGCGAGCAGTTTTCTGACTGGCACAGTGATGTTAAAGGCAATAACGATATGTTAGTGCTAACCCAGCCTGAGGTGATTAAAGCCATTCACCGTGAATATTTAGTCGCTGGCGCTGATATTCTTGAAACTAACACCTTTAATGCCACCACCATTGCCATGGCCGATTACGACATGGCAGGTTACAGCGCAGCTATTAACTTAGCGGCAGCGCAATTAGCCCGTGAAGTGGCTGACGAATTTACCGCACAAAACCCCGATAAACCGCGCTTTGTTGCCGGTGTGTTAGGGCCAACAAACCGTACCTGCTCAATATCGCCTGATGTTAATGACCCAGCGTATCGTAATGTTACCTTTGATGAACTAAAAGACGCTTATATTGAATCAACTAACGCCTTGCTTGATGGCGGCAGTGACATTATTTTAATCGAAACTATATTCGATACCTTAAATGCAAAAGCAGCTATTTTTGCCGTTGAAACCGTATTTGAAGCTCGCGGCGAGCGTTTTCCTGTCATGATTTCAGGCACCATTACCGATGCCTCTGGGCGCACATTATCAGGCCAAACCACCGAAGCTTTTTATAACTCGCTTCGCCACGCTAAGCCGATTTCATTTGGTTTAAACTGTGCACTTGGCCCAGTTGAGTTACGCCAATATGTTGAAGAATTAAGCCGTATTTCTGATGTGGCTGTTTCTGCTCATCCTAATGCCGGTTTACCCAACGCCTTTGGTGAATATGACTTTACCGTTGAAGAGATGGACCGACATGTTGCTGAATGGGCAAAATCTGGCTTTTTAAATATTATTGGCGGCTGTTGTGGTACCACACCTGATCATATAAAAGGCATGGCTGATGCCGTGGCTAACATTGCGCCGCGTGAAATTAAGCCGAAAGAAATTGCCTGTCGTTTATCGGGGCTAGAAGCGCTAACCATTAAAGAAGACAGCTTGTTTGTTAACGTTGGCGAACGCACCAATGTTACTGGCTCGGCTATTTTTAAACGCTTAATTACCGAAGAAAACTACGAACAAGCCATTGCTGTTGCTTTACAGCAAGTTGAAAACGGCGCGCAAATTATTGATATCAACATGGATGAAGGCATGTTGGATTCAAAATCCGCCATGGTACGCTTTTTAAACTTAATTGCCGGCGAGCCAGATATCGCCAAAGTGCCAATTATGCTCGACTCGTCTAAATGGGATATTTTAGAAGCGGGCCTTAAATGCATTCAAGGTAAAGGGGTGGTTAACTCCATTAGTTTAAAAGAGGGCGAAGATAACTTTCGCGAACAAGCCGAATTGCTACGTCGTTACGGCGCTGCGGTTATTATTATGGCGTTTGACGAAAAAGGCCAAGCCGACACACGTGAGCGAAAATTTGAGATATGTAAGCGTGCTTATCAAATTTTGGTGCATGAAATTGGTTTTCCAGCAGAAGATATTATCTTCGACCCGAATATTTTTGCTGTAGCTACAGGTATTGAAGAGCACAACAACTACGCACGCGACTTTATTGAAGCGGTAGGCGATATTAAGCAAAACTTACCCCACGCTATGATCTCAGGCGGCGTATCTAACGTGTCATTTTCGTTCCGTGGCAATAACCCAGTACGTGAAGCGATTCATGCGGTATTTCTTTATCATGCAATAAAAAAGGGTATGGACATGGGCATAGTTAACGCTGGGCAATTAGCGATTTATTCTGATATTCCTGACAACCTGCGCTTAGCAGTTGAAGATGTTATTCAGAACTCAGACGATGGTGCTACCGAACGTTTATTAGATATAGCCCAAGAATTTCGTGGCCAAGCCGGAAGCCAAAACAGTAAAGCCGATCTTTCATGGCGTGAATTAGCGGTCAACAAACGCCTTGAATACTCTTTAGTTAAAGGTATTAACGAATTTATTATTGAAGATACCGAAGCAGCACGATTAGAAGCTAAGCGACCTTTAGATGTTATTGAAGGGCCGTTAATGGACGGCATGAATGTGGTAGGAGATTTATTTGGTGCAGGTGAAATGTTTTTACCCCAGGTGGTTAAATCTGCGCGGGTAATGAAACAAGCGGTAGCGCATTTAAACCCGTTTATTGAGGCAGAAAAAACCGAAGTTAAATCTAACGGTAAAGTATTACTAGCGACAGTAAAAGGCGATGTTCACGACATTGGCAAAAACATTGTTGGTGTGGTGCTGCAATGTAATAACTACGAAATTATCGACTTAGGCGTAATGGTATCGTGTGAAGACATATTACGCGTTGCCCGCGAAGAAAAGGTCGATATTATCGGCTTGTCGGGCTTAATTACGCCATCGCTTGACGAAATGGTGCATGTTGCCAAAGAAATGAAGCGACAAAACTTTGACCTGCCGTTACTAATTGGTGGCGCAACCACTTCAAAAGCTCATACAGCGGTGAAAATAGCGCCGCAGTATGATCATCCTGTGGTGTATGTACCGAACGCATCGCGCTCAGTATCGGTAGTTAGTACCTTACTTTCTGACGAGCACAGAAACGCTTTTATAGAGCGCCAAAATGCTGAATACGTAAAAGTGCGCGAACGCCATTATAAAAAAGGCCCGCGTTCAAGTTTAATTTCATTAAAAGACGCACGGGCGAATGCCGTGCAAATTTCATTTGAGGGCTACACGCCGAAAGTGCCGAATAAATTAGGCGTCAGTGTGCTTGATAATATCGATTTGAACATTGTTAGAAACTATATCGATTGGACACCGTTTTTCATGACTTGGCAGTTATCGGGTAAGTATCCGTTAATATTGAAACATGAAGTTATCGGCGAAGAAGCAACTAAATTGTTTAATGACGCCAACGCCATGTTGGACGATGTTATCAACAATAAAAAACTAACCGCAAAAGCCGTGTTTGGCTTGTTTCCTGCCAATCGTGAACAAGATGATTTACAACTTTATACTGATGATTCACGCACGGAAAAACTAATGAAGCTGCACCAGCTACGTCAGCAAAGTAAAAAGCCAGCAGGGCAATTTAACCGCTGTTTAGCCGATTACGTGGCCGATAAAGCCTCAGGTGTTAACGATTATGTTGGCGCATTTGCGGTATCGGCAGGTTTTGGCGTAGAAGACTTAGTCAAAGCCTTCGATGCTGAGCACGACGACTACAACAGCATTTTAATTAAAGCCGTGGCCGACCGATTAGCCGAAGCAAGCGCTGAGTATCTACACGAGAAAATTCGTAAAGAATATTGGGGTTATGCGCCAGACGAAAACTTAGAGAACGACGATTTAATTCGTGAAAAATACCAAGGCATTCGACCCGCACCCGGTTATCCTGCCTGCCCAGAGCATACCGAAAAAGGTTTGTTGTGGCAGCTGCTTAATGTTGAAGAAAACATTGGTATGGAACTAACCTCAAGCTTTGCCATGTGGCCAGGGGCAGCGGTAAGTGGTTGGTACTTTGCCCACCCAGAGTCTAAATACTTCGCGGTAGCTAAAGTAGCACAAGACCAAGTAGAAAGTTACGCCGCCCGAAAAGAAATGACCATGCCACAAGCGGAGCGTTGGCTGTCGGCAAATTTAGATTATGAGCCATCGTAATTTATTTTACTGTGTTACTCTGCGCTAGACACGTTTGATAAAAATATCAAAATGACATCACTCTATGGGTTATGTCATTTTTTATGATGGTATGCGGATAAAGTTTAGTGACTTTTAGGTTGTTGATTTAGAGTGCCCTACAAAACATTAATTATGAAAATAAAATAATGCAGATAACATTTTTTAATCAAAAATAACATAAAAATGAGTAACCTTTCGGATTTTGTTAGTCGGCAAAGAACATCACATTAGCATTAGGTATTTATGAATTTTGAGTTGATTTTATATTTCACTACTATCTGTGGTTTTGCTGCGCTTGTTCATGGCAGTATTGGTTTTGGATTTCCAATGTTAGCAACACCATTGCTTGCTCTACTCACTGATGTGCAAACAGCAATAATGCTGACGATTATTCCAAATATATTTATTAATGTAGTCAGCATAAAATCTGAAGGTAAAGTTTTCAAAGCCATTAAAAAACATTACAAGTTAGTTGCTTATACTGCTTTTGGTAGTTTATTTGGTACAGTTTTTTTAATCCAATTTGATACCCCAATATTCAAAGTTATTCTTGCTTTAGCGATTGTGATTTACTTAATTACGGATACATTTAAAGTAAGATTTCATTGGATCGGAAAACACCCAGAGATCTCTAAAGTAATTTTCGGTTTAGTATCAGGATTTTTAGGAGGCTTAACGAATGTTATGGCTCCGACACTCATTATGTACTCGCTTGAATCAGGCCAATCAAAAAGTGAAATCATACAATCAACCAATCTTTGTTTTTTATTCGGAAAACTTGTACAGCTGGTTTTGTTTACAGTCAGTCTTAAATTTACTACCGAAACCATTTACAGCTCAACACTGGTACTAGTCATTGTTATCGTTTTTCTGCCATTAGGTATCAAACTTAAAGCAATCATCAGTGAACATCATTATAAAACAATACTAAAAATACTACTGTCTTTCATTGCAATCGCATTGGTAAGTCAAACCTTTATATAAAATCAGCCTAGCCCAAAAAACTGAATAGCTACTGCAAAAATTAGATGGATACTTGTCCTAAATTATTAATAAAACACTGTTAAAGTTTTGGATTGTTATGGTGAAAGGCAGCACAATCATCAAATAAAAAAGTATTGATGTAAAAACGTATAGCAAGGAAACAGCAGTAAACGTTAACAGGGCGGCAGGATTTGAATGAATCATCACCATTGTAGAACAGAGTAAATAGTTTATATATTGTTAACCTGTAATCGACTCATCGCTCTCTTGGCTCTTTATAATCAGTGAAATACAGCTTACTTTGGTGCTTATTGCTTAAGTCGACATTGCCTCCTTTTATTTCTTTTATTAAAAATGATAAACACTTTTATCCAATATAAATAAGACTCGATAGTGTGTTTTGCATACCTTTATGTCCACATCTGCTCTTTAATATGGGTAAGAAAAAGAGAGTTAATAATTTAACTGTTTATTTATACAGTTCTGTGTAGTTTCCTGCTTTCATCCAATAAAAAGGAAATATTCTCGTTTATGTCTTTGGCATAACGAGATGTTTTATTAGTAACTTATTGTAGGCAGTGAATAAATCAGGTATGTTTTGATTATCATAAAAATATGAAAGAAGGATTTTTTCCTTGTTTAAACAAGGATTATTTCCTCATAATAAGCTGTTAGCAATATGGAGGTAAATTGAGTCATATGAGAACTAAGATATTAGCTTTACTGTTATTCGGGTTCCCCGGTTTAACGCTTTCAGCAAGTAGCTATGAGGTATCGGTTATTGTGAAAGATGCGAAATCTATGCTGAATTTTCCATCTTTCGAAATTCTTTCTTTTGGTCATAAAGGAACGACTCAAACGGGGGATTGTACTTATTCGGGGATGATCTCGCAGGAAGATGAAACGGCTATTTTGCTAGAAGGGCAAATGTCTTGTATTAACGAAGACGGCGAGTCTTATATGGACATGCCGGAATTTGTTCTCAGTACTGAAGGTGGTAGTGCGAGTATTGAACTTGGTGATGATGAGGCAGATATGTGGAAATACACTGTCGAAGTTAAGGCGCGCAACTGAAATTTATATTGCTAACAAGAATTTTCAAGCAGACAAATTACAGCTGGTAATCGCTTCGCGATTATAACCAACTCTAATTTGCAGCTTAAAATAGCGTTATGTGTTTCTCTAGTTTGGAGTAATTAAAATTTTTCCCCGGTACTACATTCACTCTAAACAATGTTCTAGATGCGGCTTACAGTTTAATAAGAGGGAGGCTAAATGTCCTCATTGTAAACACCTCACAAATCTAGAGGCTCTAAAGTTGAAAGGTGATTTACAAGAAGAAAATAAAGGTCTTGGTAATAACTTTATTTATCTAACTGTTGGTACTTTACTCTTAATAATCATATTGATAGTGTAAAAACACATAACAACACGCCCTGAGGTGGACCGCAAGTCCTAAAACTTGCTTTCCATCGCATATTTCAACAAGGGAGAGCCCTTACGTTTCAAGGCTTCTAAATACGTTGATTCATCATACGCGGTCTTCGTTTTCCAACACCGAAACAGTATTCTTATCCACTTAAAAGCCAGTGCTCTTATAATAGTATTGTGCGGCTTTCCTTTACTTTTTTGTTGTTCATAATAAGCCTTGGCCCAAAATGAATATCGCACTGATTGACCTGCCCATTCAACAAAGGTCTGCCGTAAAAATGTGGTGCATGAGTAGCGCCAATGTATCCATTCTTTTTTGCCACTGCGTTCTGTTACTGGTGCAATACCCGCATATTTCTGTACCTCTTCACTCGATTGATAACGCTCACGGTTTGAGCCCATCGCCGCTAATAATCTTGGCGCCATTTGCGGACCAGCCCCTGGCAAACTATCAAATATAAATCGGTCGCTATGTTGTTTATAAATTGATTTAATTTCATGGTCGAAACGTTCGATGGATAGCATTAATTGTTTGAGTTGACCCACCAAGCATTCAACCAATAACAAGTTGGGGCCGATGATAGCGTTGTCGCTTGTTAAAGACTCAGCGTGTTTAAGAAAAATTTAAAGGACACCCATTCCAAATTGAACAATTTTAGTCTATGGACTAAGCTCAAATGACCTTTTCTCATTTATATCAGATACGTGATGACTAGCCCCAGAAAGCAACAAATCAGTTTAGTGGATACACCTTACTATCACTGTATGACACGCTGTGTCAGGCGTGCGTTTTTATGTGGTGAAGATAAGCATTCAGGCCAAAGTTTTGAACATCGACGCGGTTG
>NZ_MUZV01000033.1 GCF_002000025.1 Cognaticolwellia aestuarii | reverse complement strand
TCATTCGCCAGTAATTGGTCGCTGTCAGTCACCAACTTAGTTAAGCTCAAGTCTTCGTTCAAGCTGAAACTATCCGCATTCAGGGTTGGGGCATCATTAACCGCGTTAATAGTTAATGCCACACTAGCCTGTGCTGTCGCACCATTGCCATCACTGACTTGATAGGTAAAACTGTCAACGCCATTGAAGTTACTATTCGGGGTATAACTGAACGAGCCATCACTATTAAGTGTCAAGCTACCATGACTGACATTCGTTAGTGGCGTTGTATTCACCGTTAAGCTATCACCGTCGACATCGCTATCATTCGCTAGTAATTGATCGCTGTCAGTCACCAACTTAGTTAAGCTCAAGTCTTCATCAAGGCTATAACTATTAGCGGTTGCATTAGGTGCATCATTAACCGCATTAATGGTTAATGCCACACTAGCCTGTGCTGTTGCACCATTGCCATCACTGACTTGATAGGTAAAACTGTCAACGCCATTGAAGTTACTATT
>NZ_MUZV01000032.1 GCF_002000025.1 Cognaticolwellia aestuarii | reverse complement strand
GTAGCATTATCTAAGACATTACCGGTGGCAGTTGTATCTTCTGCAACACTGACCACTTCACTATCATCAAGTAAATCAGACACTGGCGTCACTGAAATAGTTAAGGTTGAATCTATTGCATCACCGACACCATCTAGCACCGTATAGGTGACGATAGGGACTGAGCCATTGTAATTTGCGTTCGGTACAAAACTGTAACTGCCATCGGCATTTAAGGTTAACTCACCTGCTGCTAATACCGCGGTTGAGCCGATCGCATAGGTTGTGCCTGCAACAGTGAAGCTGGTTACTGAGAGCGGGCCATCAGTGCTGGTAGCATTATCTAAGACATTACCGGTGGCAGTTGTATCTTCTGCAACACTGACCACTTCACTATCATCAAGTAAATCAGACACTGGCGTCACTGAGATAGTTAAGGTTGAATCGGTTGCATCACCGACACCGTCTAGCACGGTATAGGTGACGACCGGTACGGGGCCATTGTAATTTGCATTCGGTACAAAACTGTAACTACCATCAGCATTTAAGGTTAACTCACCTTCTGCTAATACCGCGGTTGAGCCAATAGTATAAGTCACACCACCAAT
>NZ_MUZV01000031.1 GCF_002000025.1 Cognaticolwellia aestuarii | reverse complement strand
TAATGTATGTGGCATTCGATGGAACTGAAACAGAAGAAACCGTTGGTACGGCGCCATCAATAACAAGCGCTTTATTAGCGCCAAGAGAATTAGCCACTCCCGGTGTTGCCAAGGTTAAGTTGGCTGCGTTACCTGCCCTATCATTAATAGTGCCACTATTTAAACTTAAGGAGTTGGTGGCAACGTAATCTAAATCGCTGCTAACATCTCCTGTTTGCACCGTATAAGCAAACGTTAACGTGCTAGTGCCTGAGCCACTGCTGTAATTAATGGTTCTATCTGTTGTACCTGTTTCTAAGGTGAGTTGTGGTGTGCCCGTTACAGTTACCGCTTCGCTGAAGTTAACGGTGACAGCAATAACATCCCCTAATTTATAGCTACCATTAGTGGTTGATGAGCTGACTGACGAAATGGTTGGCGCAGCTGCATCAACCAATACTGACGTCGTTGCACCGACACTATTTAAAGTTAAGGTAGCATCATTTGAAGCTGCATCACGCAAGGTACCGCCATTAGCTGATAAGGAACCGATAGCAATACCATCACTGTCGTTGTCGCCTGCTTGCACGGTATAACGGAATAATAAAGCACTCGAGCCTGTACCACTTAAGTAAGTCGCTT
>NZ_MUZV01000030.1 GCF_002000025.1 Cognaticolwellia aestuarii | reverse complement strand
AAAACCACTTGGGTGTTGTATGGTTAAGCCTCACGGGTAATTAGTATTGGTTAGCTCAATGCCTCGCAGCACTTCCACACCCAACCTATCAACGTTGTAGTCTCCAACGACCCTTTAGGGAGCTTAAAGCTCCAGTGAGAACTCATCTCAAAGCCTGCTTCCCGCTTAGATGCTTTCAGCGGTTATCAGTTCCGAACGTAGCTACCGGGCAATGCTATTGGCATAACAACCCGAACACCAGCGGTTCGTCCACTCCGGTCCTCTCGTACTAGGAGCAGCCCTCTTCAATTCTCAAACGCCCACGGCAGATAGGGACCGAACTGTCTCACGACGTTCTAAACCCAGCTCGCGTACCACTTTAAATGGCGAACAGCCATACCCTTGGGACCGACTTCAGCCCCAGGATGTGATGAGCCGACATCGAGGTGCCAAACACCGCCGTCGATATGAACTCTTGGGCGGTATCAGCCTGTTATCCCCGGAGTACCTTTTATCCGTTGAGCGATGGCCCTTCCATACAGAACCACCGGATCACTATGACCTACTTTCGTACCTGCTCGACGTGTCTGTCTCGCAGTTAAGCTGGCTTATGCCATTGCACTAACCGTACGATGTCCGACCGTACTTAGCCAACCTTCGTGCTCCTCCGTTACTCTTTGGGAGGAGACCGCCCCAGTCAAACTACCCACCAGACAGTGTCCCCAAGCCCGATAAGGGCCCTAGGTTAGAACATCACGCATACAAGGGTGGTATTTCAAGGTTGGCTCCA
>NZ_MUZV01000003.1 GCF_002000025.1 Cognaticolwellia aestuarii | reverse complement strand
ATGGTAGTGTGGGAGTTCCCATGTGAGAGTAGGACATTGCTAGGCTTCTATTTAGAGAAACCCGTAGCTAACGCTACGGGTTTTTTGCTTTCTGAAATCCACTAAAGATAGCTATCACTAATAAGCTTTCAGTTTAAGACATAATCCACCGACACCTGAGAGCTTCGATCTGGCATCCTTTACTACCAGTTATTTCGTTTATGCAAATGAACATTGTACATTTATTAAAGAAAGGCTATTTTGAGCCGCCTTTCTTATTTGGTATTACTTTAAGGTGATGCACTAAATTTTACTTACCAATTGATATTGTTAGCTGTTGAAATGGTTTAATTCGGTCAATTACATTTACCACCATTTCATGAGTTGCTTCTGGATCAGCAATGACTACTGCACTGTTGGTTTGGTTTTCCGATAAAAAGCTCTCTATACGAGCTGATAGCCTCTCGATATCAACTAATTTACCATTAAACTTTAATTGACCTGTCTCAGCTATTTGCACAACTACAGTTGGGCTATTTACCTGTGAAGGATTGTTTTTCGCTTTTGGTCTATTAATTAGTAGCCCTTCTTCTTTGATGAAGGATGTTGTGACGATGAAAAATATTAATAAGATGAAAACAATATCTAACATTGGCGTCATATCTACATCAGCTTCTTGTTCTTCATGCATATGCTTTTTTCGGCTCATTCGATTCCCTTAGTGTGACAAGTAACTTTTGTTTGATATTTAATATGTACGAGGACCTACGTAGTTGCAAGTTTTAATTACGATTTTATTCGTACTTATAATGGGTTAACTACCCAGACTTTATATTTTGTTGCGTAAAATCAGATGCTTAAGTTTTTGTGACTATATGGGGTGAGGAGTGTTATTGAGCAAAATAGTGTCGATTGTATTAATTTTTAATCAAGTATATTGTTGGTTTTTGTAGCAGAGGGCTTATCTAGTCTAAAAATTATTTATCCTATACATGATATAAAACAACTAAAAGCGTATTTGTTCAAACGGTATTTTTATAACGTGTAATACTTTTTTAATGAATTATTTTTATTAAATTGGATACTCAATGAAAACAATGACGATAAAAAATAGAATTTTATTGCTTAGCATTTTGCCGTTAGTTTTTGCTATCTCAACAATCATGTTTTTAGTTCATTTCGAGCTTAGCGCCCTTGGTGATGAGCAAGTAAAAGATATTCGAAGCTCTATGATGAACGAAAAACGCGTCATCCTTAAAAACTATGTAGATATTGCACTTACTTCAATTAAAAGCGTCGTTGCTAGCGGCTCTTATGATGATGCTGTAATCAAAAAACAAGTGGCAGATCAATTGAGAGATATTCTTTTTGGCGAGTCGAAAGACGGTTATATGTTTGTTTACGACTATGGCGGTATTAATATCGTCATGGGGCCAAAGCCAGAGCTAGAAGGTAAAAACTTGTATGGGTTACAAGATGCGAATGGTGTAAATGTCATTAAAGATCTTATCGACAGCGCTAAAAGCGGCGGCGGATTTCTTGAATATAGCTGGAATAAACCCTCAAAGAATGCCGAAGCACCTAAACTTGGATTTGCTCAAGCTATTGAACAATATAACTGGATGGTTGGCACTGGTTTTTATATCGATGATATTGATGATGCAGTTATGGCTGCACATATGGAGATTGACAAAAGAATCAATAGAGCAATGATGTTGATAGCTATTGTAGGATTAGTGTTAATTGTTTTAGTTGCCTTTATTAGCCTATTTGTTACTGGGCGTATAACGAAACCAATACAAGATACAGTCTCTGCGCTTAACAATATCAGCCATGGAGAGGGAGATTTGACCCGACGATTAAAGGTATATGCAGATGATGAAGTGGGCCAAGTATCCATTAGTTTTAACCACTTTGTAGAAAAAATTCATCAACTAGTATTAGAGATAAAAGACAGTGTAGGAGATTTAAGTGAATCTACTCGTCAAATGAATATTGTTGTTACTCGCACCAATGAAAACGTCGCTAAACAAAAAGATGAAACTATGCATGCGGCAACTGCTGTGCATGAAATGGCTGCGACGGCTGAAGATGTTGCAGGAAATGCTTCAAGGGCCGCTGAGGCAGCACAACAAGCTGATAGTGAAACCGCTTCAGGGCAAATTATTGTTGAAGATACGATAGTATCGATATCTCATTTATCTGAGGATGTTAACCGTGCAACAGATGTGATCAATCAGCTAAGTGATGATGCTGAACAAATTGGTGATGTGATTAATGTTATTAAAGGCATTGCTGATCAAACTAACTTATTAGCTTTAAACGCTGCCATCGAAGCTGCGCGCGCAGGCGAGCTAGGTAGGGGGTTTTCGGTTGTTGCAGATGAAGTAAGAACACTTGCAAATCGTACACAACAGAGTACGGAAGAAATTAACCACATGATCGAATTACTATTGGGTCGTGTAAAAGAAGCCGTAGGTGTCATGAATAATAGTCGCTCACAAGGTGAAAATACTGTAATGCAAGCTCAGAAAGCTAGTGTTTCGTTAAAAACAATAATGGCTGCAGTGAGCACCATTACTAATATGAATACTCAAATTGCAACAGCTGCTGAAGAGCAAACTGTCGTGACTGATGAGATAAGTAGAAATGTTCAACAAGTTGCTGATATTGCCGAAGACTCTTCAGTGAAGGCTTTAGAGTTAGAGAGCACTTCTGCCGAATTAATATCCTTAGAAAATCGCTTAGCTGCAGTGGTAAACCAATTTAAAGTTTAAACTATAATAAACCAAGGCGTTTTTTGTTAATTAAAATAAGTAGAGCGTTTGCTATTAAATAATAAAAAATCCAGCAGTAGCTGGATTTTTTTACGTCATATTTTTACTTAATAGATTTTGCCTATTGGTTTTACTCAACAATATCCATTTCTTCGATTAGGTTGGTTGCATCATCAACATGTTCCATCACCCAAAGCATGTATTTAATGTCGACATGAATTGAACGATTTAGTTTTGTATCGTAATCCCAATCGCCAATAATACTTTCGTAAACACCGTCAAACACCAATCCGACAAATTCAGCTTTATCATTCAGGGTTGGAGAGCCAGAATTACCGCCAGTTATATCTAAGGTTCCCAAATAGTTTACTGGTACAGAGCCAAGTTCTTTTTTAGCATATTCGCCGTATTGCTTATTTTTGATTAGAGCAAGCTCTTTCTTAGGAGCATCAAATGGGGCAATGCCGGTATCTTTTCTAACAATACCTTCCAGTGTTGTGAAAGGAGTTGCCACGAGTCCATCTTGAGGTGAGTAGCCTTTAACATTACCGTAGGTTACACGTAGGGTGCTATTAGCATCAGCATATACTGGTAGATCTTTTGCGTTAAAGTACGCAATCAATGCTTCCATATATTTAGGGCGAAAAGACTGAATGTTACCAGAAAGTTCTTCGTTAGATTCTTCAATATGCTTGCGCTCTTCATAGGTATCTACGGCTAATTGAATGAAAGGGTCATTGCTCTTTGAAAAATCTACTGGTGTTTTATTCATCCAAGCTAAACGAGTATCTTGATCATTTAATGTTGTTGCCTGGTACATTTTTGCTAGTTTAGCCTGCAATTGCTGTTCATTAGTGTTTTGCTCAATATTAAAAAATTTATCAAGTGAAGCTAAACGTTGTGATTTTGGCAATTGAATATAGTGTTTAAACATAGCCAGTAGAATTTTCTGGTCCATTTGAGCATCGTAACGGCGATTAACGGCTTTCATACTTTGCTCAAAACCAGCAATATCGCGTTCTTGGTAGCCTCGCTTACGTTCAACATTAGGCTTTTTATTCTCAAGTGATAAGCGATGTAAACGTGTAGCAGTGCTTAGCATTTTGCTGTAATTCATATAACCTAAGATTAAGTCTCTGGCTTGGTTTTGCTGATCTTGTTTAATTAAGCCATTTAAACCTTTTAAGGCATCACCGTATTTAGCTTGGCGCTTTGCTGAAGCATTTATCCATTGAGTAAGTTCAGACTCTAGTGATTGCTTACGCACTAAAGTTGTGCCTTTGTTGTAGCTTTCAACCATGCTGCCATAGTTTTTTGCGTAGTTAGCAAGTCCAGCTAAAGTACTTTCATATTTAATTCTTACATCGCTACTTGGGGCTGAATTATCATGAATAATATCAATTATTTCTTCACGGTAAGCTTTAGCTTGTGGGTATGTCCACGTAAATTGGTTTTCAACTTCTAGCGCTGTACGATAGCGGTTTGTTCTACCTGGGTAGCCTAACACCATGATGTAGTCATTTTCATCAACGCTACTTTTATTAACTTTTAAGTGATGTTTTGGTTCATAGGGTACGTTTTCGACGCTGTAGTCAGCTGGCTGTCCATCTTTGCCTACATAAGCACGATAGAAGCCATAATCACCGGTGTGTCTTGGCCACATCCAGTTATCAATATCCCCGCCGTATTTACCAATGCTGCTAGCTGGAGCATGTACTAAGCGCACATCACGAATGGTCAATTGCTTAAATAGGTAATATTCTAGGCCGCCATGAAAGTTAACTACACTACAGCGGTACTTACTGTCACTTTCACACTCGGCAACGAGTGATTTAGAGCTAAGGTCGATACTGTTAAAACGCTGTGAACCTGTCATATCTGAGCTTAATGCTGCTTGGATAATATCAGTCACGGGGGTTATTTCTTCTGTGACATAAATCCTACTTCCTGGCGTTGCTGGTAGCTCTTCTTTGAATGACTTGGCCAAGAAACCATTTTTTAGTAGGTTGTTTTCTTCAGTAGAGTTGTACTGTACTGAGCCATAAACACAATGGTGGTTAGTAGCAACAAGACCTTTGTCTGAAACAAAAGAGGCAGTACAACCGCCCAAACTGACGATGGCACCCATAGGAAAGCCAGTAAGGTCGGTTAATGAGTTAGGATCAAGTTTTAATCCTGCATCAACAAGTTTCTCAGCGATAGTAGGGAGTTGATGCGGTTGCCACATCCCTTCATCTGCTATTGTTGCTGTCGATGCTAATGCAAAGCATAGTGAAGCAAATTTTTTCATTGTTATTCTTCTCAAAAAGTTAATGGTTAAGGCTAGCAGCAGTTTGCTGTATCACCGATAATTAGTCAAAAAAATTTGTTAATTACTCTGTAGCTAAACAGCGATGATAAAATAAGCCAACTATTTGATTAAAAGCATTAAACAATAAAAATTAGTTCTTTAATGCTTGTTGAATGCGACGTGTTTCTATAGTCTTACAAATACCAGTAAATAAATATCTACACTTTTATTTATCTCACTTTATAGACTTCCTAAATAAAGAGACTCTTAAGGAGTATTCGTGCTTATTAAAGATAATTTTGATGAGGCGTTAAAGTTCAGTGAATCGACCAATGAATTTTTATCGCATTACCAAATTCCACCTAGCCCGGTAAACTACTCGGTTATCTATCTGCATGTCAGTAAGCGTAATGAAAAACTAAGTGTAGAGTTAGAACGACATCTACAAACCTATCAAGAAATCGATTTAATCTTTATCGAAGGCTTATTTGAAAAATATATTTCAAACTCTCATACTATTGATAAGCAAATACTTGATCCTATTGAAAAAGCTTTAGCTTCTACTTTGGAGAAGATCAACCTACAAGTAGATAGTGATAAAACGGTAGCATCAAACTTAAAAAAGGCTGAGCAAGCACTGACAAAGCATGAGTATCATAAGTCCATGCAAAGTATTGTGGCATTTTTAATGAGCAGTATAACGACATCTCAACAACAGCATGGTGATTTATCTCTAGAGTTAACTAGAGCTTGTGGTGAGGTTAATTTTCTTAAGTCTAAACTCGAAGCCGCACGTCATGAGGCTATTGTTGACTCTTTAACAGGGCTATATAATCGCCGAGGCTGTGATATGAAGTTACAAGAACTCGATATAGAGCAGGTTCATTCTTCATTAGCTATTGATATTGATCATTTTAAAAGTGTAAATGATCAGTTTGGTCATTTTATAGGTGATAAGGTGATTCAGCGTATTGCTAAAGTCATTAAAGCGACCATCTCAGATCAAGATATTGCTGTGCGCTTTGGTGGTGAAGAGTTTGTGGTTGTAATGGTTAATAAAACCATGACACAAGCACATGAAGTGGCTGAAAAAATTAGACTGGCAATATCGCAATTAAAGTTAATGCAAAGGGACTCTAAAGCCTACTTGCCTAAAATATCAGTATCGATTGGTATTGCTCAACGACAAGATGAGCTTAATTGGACCGCATTGTTTGAACAGGCTGATACCGCTTTATACCAAGCTAAAAACAACGGTAGAAATAGAAGCGTTTGTTTATAAACGCTTCTATTATTTGAGCTGAACTTATTAGAGCCGCACTTTATTTTTTAAGGGTGAAATGATTGTGGAAATGTTTGATTTGACTTTAATGCTTTAATTAATGCTTGTTCGCTTTCATTTCTAGCCTCTTGGCCCCAACCATTAAAATTAACTAACTCGTCAATAGGTCTTCTTGGTAACCAGTTTGCAGACTCTAGCTCTGGTTTTTTCTGAAAGTGACTGACATAACCAAGGCACAAATAAGCGATTGGTACGACAGAATCAGGCAAAGCGAGTGTTGCTTTTAAGGTGTCATGATGCAGAATTGAAACCCAGCCAACGCCTAAACCTTCCGCACGAGCAGCAAGCCAAAAGTTTTGTACCGCACATACCGAGCTATATAAATCCATTTCTTTCATATGAGTTCTGCCAATCACTGTTTTGCCTGTTCGGTTGCGATCGCAAGTAATACAGATATTGATAGGTGACTCAATAATGCCTTCAAGCTTTAAGTTCTTATACTTTTCTTGCTTACTTGCTTCAAACATTGTTTGGGCTTCTTGATGAGCAAGGGTAAAACTTTGATGTATTTTAGTTTTTACTTCAGGACATTGTATAACAATGAAGTTCCAAGGCTGCATAAAACCAACAGATGGCGCATGGTGGGCAGCATATAGTATCCTGCTTAGTACATCATTTGGAATTTTAGTGGCTAGAAATTGCCCTCTAACATCTCTGCGGTTAAAAATTGATTTATATAAGCCATATTGCTCTTGTTCATTAAATTGATGCGTCGCTTTTGGCTGCGCGGTGTTGTTATTGAATAAATCCAAAATATTCCCCTTCTTGGACTTTAAAAGCGGTCGGCCTTCCACTTTGTTGGCATTATTAGGCAGGTCTTCTGACTAAGACATAAATTTAGATAAAATAAATTAAAGTTTGATACCTTCCCAGCATTTATTGCCAGTGGCTTTAATATCGGTTTTAAACCTAAAGGTATTGTGCAAGTGCATAAGATTGCTCTCCGATATTTTCAAACTAATACGTCATTACAGCGTTGGGCACGTACTGGATTTTCACCAATTTCCCTATTCTCCTGAACTTACCCACTAAAAGTAAGTAACAAGCACCTAATAATAAGTTATCAGGACTATAACACTGCCGGTATAAGTTGAAAAAATTATCTTTAATTTAGCGTATATATTTATTGATAAAATCAGCAGTGGCGAGGCGAGGTGAGTGATTGACCAAGTTGACGGATAAAAAAAAGGGAAGATAAATTAATATCTTCCCTAGTTACAATCTAGTTGGGAGTCTAGTTCGGGGTATTTCTATATCTTTATGGGTTGTATGTTACGTCTAAGCTCACACCACTTGACGCAGCGTATCCATAAATACCTATATGCCAGGTATCGGCTATTGGGTTAGTAAATGGGCATGCTTCTGTGTTACCACTTTTATAAGGGCGACAGTCATAAGTTGAAGTTGTCGGTTGCGCACCACGACGAATGTACATATCAGCATCACCAGAGCCACCACTCATATTGAAATCAAGTGTTGCCATACCTGCAGGTACATCAATGGTGTAATAAGTCCATGCGCCACGTGCAACTGTTATATCAGTTACTGAGGCACTACCACCTGTAGCATCACCGCCACCGCCAGTTGACCCTTCAGTGAAGCTACCTGTTAAATTCACACCAGAAAAGGCAGAATATCCAATAACTTTCACATAATAAGTACCTTCTTGTGCTGTCTCTATCGGACAAGACTCAGCATTTCCGCCCTTATATGGTCGACAATCATAGCTTGTAGTTGTTGGTGCTGAGCCAAATTTAACATAAAGATCAGCATCACCTGTCCCACCAGCCATGGTAAAGTTAAGATCGGTTGCACCGGCAGGCACTTCCATAGTAAAGCTTAATTCCTGTGCTGCAGCACCAGACAAGTTGGTTTTAGCTATGTTATTTTCTAAGACACTGCTACCACCTGTTGGTGGTGTAGTGCCACCATCACCACAACTTGCGGCTAATGCGTCAGAAGCAGCTTTTGCCTGCACTAAACCGTAACCGGTTTTGTTATCACGGCCAGCAACGTCCAAATCAATAGCTGTTGATTTTAATGCGTTACGTACTTCTGTTGCTGAACAGTCAGGGTTATTACTCCAAACTAAGGCTGCTACGCCTGTAACGTGTGGGGTTGCCATCGATGTACCGTTATAATAAGCGTAATCTTGATTGCCAACTACATTCAAGCTAACGTTTGCTCCAAGTTGTCCCATTAGTTGTAAGCCAAGATCGCGATTTAT
Source organism: Cognaticolwellia aestuarii (assembly GCF_002000025.1). Taxonomy (GTDB): domain Bacteria; phylum Pseudomonadota; class Gammaproteobacteria; order Enterobacterales; family Alteromonadaceae; genus Cognaticolwellia; species Cognaticolwellia aestuarii. Next base: position 411,973 of record NZ_MUZV01000003.1, on the reverse strand, counting down.
TGACACAGTAGGTACAGTAACGTCGGTATTGGCATCAACTAAAAATGGATTTTGAAGACCTGGTCGAGTGCTATTACTATAAACAATTACGCCAGATGCTCCGGCATCAGCACAAGCTTTAGCTGGGTTTATTTCAGGATAATTACTGCCTTTTTGGTTATCGTTACGTTCAGCTAAACAAATATTACCAGCAACATTTGAACAACTATAACTGCTACCTGAAAGCGTACAGGCAGATAAAACACCGTTTGCGGCACTGTTAACATTACTGACGGTGAAGCTACCACCGCTTTGTATGTAGTGTGTTTGTGGTACAACTTCATCGTTACCATAGGTTGTTGAACCTAAGGTGATATAACCTAAACGGCCATCACCCGCCACGGTTGATAAAATAGCTTCACCAGGTGCTGAAATTTCAACTTGTGAAGTATATTGTGAAAACTCTGCATGTTGACGACCTTGATCAAGTGCACCTACAGCCATAACAGAATCATAAGATGCAGGGTAAGATAGTGTTGAATCGCCATCGTTACCCGATGCAGCAATAAGTAAAACACCTGCATCAGCTGCAGCTTGTAATGAGTTACGTTCTGCATTGCTTGAGCCAGCACCACCTAAACTCATATTAATAACTTTTGCTCCATTGTTAACACAGGTGTCAACGGCATCAATGAGTTCACCTGTGTAACCCCACCCAGCTTCGTTAAATACTTTAACAATGTGCAGGTTGACATTAGTGTTTGGCATAATACCAACAACACCTTCTGAGTTATTTACTGCTGCAATAGTTCCTGCGACGTGTGTACCGTGCGAACCACCATTTTGGTACCAATTACCGGTACCTGAATTGTTGGTACCAGAAGCATTGTTTGCATTTAAATCAGGATTAGCACGTTCGTAACCTGAGTCAATAATACATACCGTCATATTCGCTGCATCGTTGTCAGAAATAAGATCTGATTGGGTATCGGCAATGCCCCAAGGTTGATTTTGAGCCATTAAATAACGTTTGTAATCTGGTTCTGCAAATTCTACATCAGCATGACTGTTCAGCTCCATCACCATTGCTTTAACATCATTAATGTGTTTTTGCTGACCTAGTGAGATAACGTGGCGACCATTCTTTAACTTTTTCAGATGTTTCAGGCTATTGCCTGCTTTTTTAGCCAAACCTTTCGGCATAGCTTTTTCTGAGGTTACACCATTTAAAGTTTGTGCTTCAAAACCATTCTTATACTTAACAATGATTCTGTCGGTAAAGTCATAACTCTTAAATTTTTGTTGTTCACGCCATTGGCTAAAGCCTTTATTGACCGCCGTGGATGAACTCTGAGCACCAATGAGGATCGGCTGGGTTATTTCAGCTGCTTCAAATGTTTGTGCGTTGCTTATACTGCTAGCCGCAAGAATTGATAGTGTTAATGCACTTAAACCTAGTATTTTTTTATTTCTCATCTGAGTCGAACTCCAATTTGAATTTGTTTTTACGCTTAATGGAGCATGCTAGATGCAACATAGGACGTATTATTTTTATCGTTGGATGATTTGTCATCGCTAACAAGCTTGTCGTTTTTTACAGCGACTGAATAGTAAGTCTAAGACTTTTTTTAGCATAAAAACGACAAGTGAAGAAAAGGCTTTTTTATTTAAGCTTTTGTTTATAAATGCTTTAATTTTTTCATGTCGGTTTGTTTCGAAAAAATGTCGCAATAGTGCTAGGTGGGTTTTTATTAAATGCTACTATCAAATTTCTTATTAGGTTTAGCGTTAACTTACCTATTAATAACAAAACAATTTTAACTGTTTTTTTGATTTTAGTTATGAAGACAAGATTAAAAATCATTAGTAGGTGTGGTAGTGTTTGGTTAGATAATCGAGGGCAAGCCTTGATGTCATAGTGTTGAAGTTACAAAGATCATCAATAGTTGATACTTAATGTATACGAACCTGAACATATGAAGTTATTCACCCTGATGTTTTTAAGATAATTTAGCAAGATGTAACAAGCAAAGGGGATATTAAATGCTGTTCACTTCAATAAAAAAAAATATAAAACCACTGTCAATAGTTTCTCTGGTTATTTCGGTCGTAATGCTAACTGGCTTTATGTCGGTAGCTAAAGAAAATAATAGTAAGAGTTCTTATATTATTAGTGCGAAAAACTTTGTTGTCTTAAAAGACAACTTGAAAAAAATGGGCGTTAAGCCAAGCCATGAATTAAGTATCATTGATTCCGTTGCGGTTGATTTAACGCCAGATCAATTAAAGCAATTAAAACAGCAGCAAGAAATTAAAGTTTCGAGTAACCATAAAGTTGAATTGAGTGCGCTCAACTATGGTCAACGTCGTTGGCAGCCTAAATCGGTTGTTACCGAGCAAGTTGATGCAACTTATGTGCATAACCGAGGCAATTTTGGCGAAGGTGTCACAATTGGCTTTTTAGATACTGGTCTTGAGCAATTACCTGGCTTATCAACAGACCTAGATGGTCGAGATAAGGCATGGGGTACTTATGATGCTATTAACGATACTGTCAGCAATTATGGTCAGGAAGAAAGCGGTCATGGTACCCATGTCGCAAGTATCGCTGTTAACAGTGACTTTGATGTTAATGGGCAAATTTATGGTGTTGCACCTAATGCCGCTCATGTGGGTATAAAGGCCTTTGATGCTGAGGGTAAGGCGACTTACGCTGATGTTATTCGAGGAATAGGGTGGGCATTACAAGTTAAAGAGCAAATTAATTTACGGGTCTTAAATATGTCTTTTAGTGGCCCTGCACGATCGCTTTATTGGGATGACCCATTAAATAAAGCGGTAATGAAAGCGTGGCAAGCAGGCATTGTTGTGGTGGCCTCCGCAGGTAATAAAGGTCCAGACCCAATGACGATAGGTGTTCCTGGAAATGTTCCATATATTATAACGGTTGGTGCGATGACAGATGACTATACGTCGTTTAATTATAGTGATGATAAAGTAGCATCTTTTAGTAGTGCTGGGCCTACGGTAGAGGGTTTCGTTAAACCCGATATCATTGCACCAGGAGGACATATTTCTGGTTTAATGTCTTTTGATTCGCAAATAGTGACCGAACATCCGGAGTTTCATGATGGTGGACGATACTTTGAAATGTCGGGTACTTCCCAAGCAGCAGCTGTGGTTTCTGGAGTAGTGGCGCTAATTTTGACGGATAACCCAACACTAACCCCAGACCAAGTTAAATGCCGAATTATGAGTAGTGCTTATCGAGGTGATAATACGGACGGTAGTTTACGTTACAGTGTTTTTCAGCAAGGAGCAGGATTAATCAGTGCTTATTATGCGATCGAAAGTAACAACGATGATTGTGCTAATACAGCGTTAGATATTGCTAAAGATTTAAATGAAGAAGAGCATTATTTTGGTCCTGCTAATATTAACGAAGATGGTGATTTTTATGTTGAAGGTTTAGGTCAAGAATATATTTGGGATAATGAAGATAATAGTTTTATTGGTGATGGTTTGCTTTGGAAGGTCTCAAATGAAGATACTTCCGCATGGCAAGATACAGCAACAACTGATGGTTTACTTTGGAAAGTATCGTTCGAGACAGATGGTTTGCTTTGGAAAGTAAACTATGATGATATTAATACTGAAGGCTTACTTTGGAAGGTAGATTATGATGATGTTACAACGGAAGGGTTGCTTTGGAAAGTAAGTCTAAGTGACATCAATATAGCAACTATAGGTATCAATAGTTGGGTTGAACCACAGTAGTGGCAAAACTTACCTTAACAAGCCACTGAGAAATTAGTGGCTTTTTTATTGAAGCAGCTTAACTTTTTCTATAACTCACGGCTTAATACTCGATGTTAAAAATATTATATATTCTAGCAATTATTCTCTTTAGCACGACGAGTAATGCGAGCGAAGACCGGTTATTCAAGAGCTTCTCTTCTGATAATCCAATGTCCTATCGATTTACCATGTCTATTGCACAAGATAAAGATGGCTTTATGTGGTTTGGTGCCCAAGAAGGCTTACATCGATTCGATGGTCATAAGCTCGTTAGTTATTATCATGAAGCGGAAAAAGAGAATTCATTAAGCTCTAATGTTATTAGTCGTGTACTTATTGATAAAAAACAAAATTTTTGGATAGGAACTCGTGGAGGCGGTGTCAATTTATTTAATAATGACATGCAAAGTTTTACACATATTACGACTAAAACCCATGATACAGCATTAACCAGTGATGCTGTTAATACCCTATACGAAGATACTAAAGGACAAATATGGGTCGGAACAGAGAATGGCTTGAATATTATTCGTCGCCAGGACGAACGTTGGAGTGTCCAACAAATTTACCAACAGCTTGGTAATGAAAATACCTTATCAAACAATACTATTCATGCGATTACCGAAACCAATAATGAAATTTGGATTGGAACAAATGGTGGCGGAATATCAGTTTTTAATTTTAAAGGGGAGTTTCAACGTACGATGAACTCTCGATTTAATAAGAAAGATTACATAACTAAATTCATAAACTCTCTATTCACAGATGCTGATGACGTAGTTTGGATTGGCACTACAGATAAGGGGTTAGTCAAATATGATGCAGAATTGGATCGGTTTATCAGTTTTCAGACCATGGAAGGTGATAGCTCAAGTGTTAGCAGTAACACCATTCATTATGTCTATCAAGATTTAAGCAAAAGAATTTGGGTTGCTACCGATAATGGTCTTTCTATATATAACGAGAAACAGGAAAACTTTGAGCGCTTTAATCACTCTCCAAATAACCAATACAGTGTTAGTAATGATTTTATTATGACTCTGTTTGAAGATAATGACGGTTTAATGTGGATTGGTACATTTACTGGTGTTAATCGTTGGGATCCAACAATGACTACATTTAAACAGTATACAGAAACCCGCTTCCCCATTCTCAATGCTCCTAATGTAACAAGCTTTACGCAAATTAATAAAAATGAAATTGTATTCAGTACATATAGTGGTGGTATTTTTACCTTAAATAAGTCAGAAAATAGTATACAACGATTAACGATTTCTAGTTATTTTACAGATATGAGAATTATGACATTATTTTCGGATGAAAATATCTTGTGGGTTGGCACTCGGGCTTCAGGTCTTTATAAAATCGATATGCTTACAGGCACTAGTGTTGCTTACGAGCATGATGAAAAAGATGACAGGTCAATCTCTGCGAATAGTATTACTGATATAATTAAGGACAAATCTGGAAATATTTGGGTTTCAACTTTTTATCAAGGGCTTAATCGCCTGAATAAAAATGATGAATTTACCCGCTATGTTAACGATAAAGATAGGCCAGAGCTTGGTCCAAGTAGTAATTCAATTTTACACCTATTAGAAGATGAACAAGGCGTAATTTGGATAGCTACATATGGGGCTGGCTTAAATCGTTATGATCCTATTAGCCAAAAATTTCTTCATATTAACCACGACGATAACAATGTATCGAGTATCTCAAGTGACTTAACTTGGTTTCTATTTATTGATAACAACAAGAGTTTATGGGTCGGTACGCAAGCTGCAGGTTTAAACATATTAAGCTATGCAGATAGAGTGGCAGAGAATTTTTCATTTACCCACCTTGATACAAAAGACGGTATGAAAAGCCAAACTATTTATGGCTTGTCTCAAGATGAGTATGACGATATTTGGTTAAGCTCGAATCAAGGCGTTTCTCGATTTACGCCGTCATCAAAGCGTTTTAAACATTTTGATCTAAGCCACGGGTTAGTTGATTTAGATTTTAATCATAGCGCTATATTTAAAGACTCAATGGGAACACTGTATTTTGGCTCAGGAAAAGGTTTTTCAAGTGTTGAACCCACACAAAGTAATATCACTCTTTCTGCTCCCAAAGTTAGGTTAACCAATATACTGAAATTAAATACCGCCATAAAAGCGGAAACAGCATTATCCGAAGTAAAGAAATTAACACTGAACTATGATGATCAGCTTGTTTCATTCGAATATGTTGGCCTTAATTATACTAATCCAGACTCTACTCAATATAAATATCGACTCTTAGGTTTTGATCAAGAATGGCTTGATGCGGGCAAGTCGCGCCGAGTGTCTTACACCAATTTGCCAGCAGGTAATTATCAACTACAAGTTATTGCAGGCAATAATGACAATATATGGAGTGACCCCGGCTTATCACTTAATATTATTGTTAAATCAGCCCCTTGGAATACTTGGTGGGCATACATTTTATATACCTTAGCCGTGGCTTTATCTTTATTGTTTTACTCTCGATTATTAAATCGTAAATTGGTCATAGAACAGCAACAAAAATTGTATTTAGAGCAACAAGTTCACGAAAAAACAGAGAAGTTTAAGTCGAAAAATCTAGAGCTAGCACAAGCTAATAAACAACTCGAAAAAGCGGCGATTGTTGATAAGGTTACCGGGGTCAAAAGCCGGCGCTATTTAGATATTTATATCGAACAAACTAGTCAGTTGATGAACCAAATGCATCAAAACTTGCTACCTGTGCAAAGAGATATGTTGCCACGCCTTTATATTTTGATGGTGCAATTAAAAAGCTATTCAGAGATTAGTAACAGCCAACTCATTAATATTACAGACTTGTTACTTTATAGTCGCAATAATGACGATCTTGTGATTCGCTGGTCTCATGATACTTTTGCTGTCATTGGTTATGAAAAGGGTAATAATGCCAATGAATTAGCCGCACGTTTAGCCGCTCGACTGAAAAGCGAAATTGATGATAGTACATCAATGAATATGGCTTATTCATTCTTTCCATTTAGCAGGGAAAACCCATTAGACTTAACGTGGGATCAAATCAGCGTATTGATTGAACAAGCGCTTACCTTTACCGATACAGACCCACAACTTGCTTGGTTGGGGCTATGTGGGCCCAAGTCTGCTCGCTTTGATTACTTACAACTTATGCAAAAGCGTAGTCTTGTTAATCTAAAAGAGCAGGTGATAACTAAGTCAGGCTTAAACTGATGGACGCTGCTTTTTTAATTGCTGTTGTTGATATTGCTTAGGAGTACAGGCAAACATTTCTTTAAAGCAACGGCCAAAATATGTTTGTGAGGAAAATCCAACATCAAGGGCAATGCGACCAATTTGAGAGCCGTTCTGCAATAATATTTTTGCTTTTTTAAGGCGAAACTCTTTAATGAAATTATTGGGGGTTATACCAATTAATGCTTTAATTTTGCGTTGTAATTGTCGCTCACTCATTGCCATTTTTGCTGCTAATTGCACAATGTCTAAATCGGTATCAGTGTAAACTTGGGCTGTTATTGCTTCTAGTTTTTCCAAGAATTTATTGTCAAGCGTTACCTCGTCACTACTAACGTGTGTGAGTTCGGCTACATTATTAAAACTGGTATTTTTTCTGTTTATTTGCAGATCTTTTTGTAAGTTATTTAAATAGTGTTTTTGTAGTTTTTCACGGTTTCGGATCAAATTCCCAATACGGGTTAATAATTCCTGATGATTGAATGGTTTACTTAAATACTCATCTGCTTGTAAATTTAAGCCATGTAAACGACTATCTAAGTCAGAGCGAGCTGTTAGTAAAATGACAGGAATATGCGAGGTTAGTTCATGACTTTTGAGTTGTTTTAAAACCGCAAAGCCATCTATACCCGTTAGCATAATATCGCACACGATAATATCAGGAATATACTCTTGGGCTAAAGTTAAACCGAGCTCTCCGCTACCTGCGAGCAATGTATGATGGCTTTGCTCAATAACTTGTTTGATATGGCTTTGCATATCTAAATTATCTTCTATGACCAGTACCACCTTTTGGCTGTGGTTTCTGGTATCTTTAATTGGGTTGTGCGGCTCTGTTAATAATGACGCGACTTCTATTTGAGATATACACGTTGGGGTTGACTTCTCTTCTGTTAGCGCTGCTGCTGAAGGGATAATTAAAGAGAACTTGCTGCCTTTATTGTATTCACTAACCACATTAATTTGCCAATTGTGGGCTTTAACAAGCTCGTTAACTAACGATAGACCGATACCAACACCAAACACTCCTTGGTTTTTTTCGTCATCAGCACGTTGAAAACGTTCAAAAATCTTACTTTGTGAGTCGGGCGCAATACCAATACCCGTGTCAATAATATCAAGTGTAAAATTATCACTATTACTATGTGCGATAACTTGAATACTACCACCTGCAGGTGTGTACTTAATGGCATTAGCTATTAGGTTAAAAATGATTTTATCAAATGCTTGAGCGTCACAATCAAGCCATATAGTGTCAGGTATATCACAAGTTAACGTTAGCTTGTTTTGTGTGGCTAAGCGACTAAATGAATCCGCAGGCATCGACATTAATGTTTTTAGGCGATATGTGGCCATGGTGAGTTGTGGGTTGTCAGATAAACGGGAAAGTTCGAGCAACTGTTCAACCATACGAACGAGTCGTAAGCCATTGCGTTTCGCTGTTTTAAGTTCTTTGCCTTCTTCGTCACTTTGAGCTTTAACTAAGTAGCGATCTAAAATGCCATTGATAATGGTTAACGGTGTTCTAAATTCATGTGAAATATTGGCAATAAATTTATCTTTTAAATCCAATGCTTGTTGTTCCGCAAGTTTTCTAGCCGTGAGATTAATAAAGGTGATAACAACTAGGGGCTGTTCTTCTCTTTCCGCCCATTGTAACTCTGCTTGCACTGGAAATTCTGTACCATCTTTACGTGTTGCTGTGCACTCAATTGAGATGCCAGCGTCTTTACGTTGTAAAGTATAGACATTACTTTTAAAGTCAAAAAAGTAATGCATTTGGTCGTCAACGGAAAAAAAATTACTGACTCGAGTCGAGATGATTTCGCGCTCCAAGCACTGGAATAGTTGCACTGCCGCAGGGTTTGCAGAAAGAACAGCACCATCGGTACTAGTGGTTAATATGGCATTACTAGAGGCATTCACTATCGCCTTATCTTCACTGTTAAGCATAGCGTTAGTTAAGCGTAAGTTAAGTTCAACTAAGGCTTGTTGTGCTGATTCTTGCAGTTTGATTTTTTGTTGTCTTTTATGGCCAATTCGATTCTTACGATAGGTTATGGTTGCCAATAATGTCAGCGCGATACCAAGCCAAGTGATAATTAAAATTGACTGTAAGTAAGATTCAATATTGTAGTGTAATTTAAGTTCTACACCGGTTAAGTGAATTGATATTGAGCTAAATATTAACACTAAAAGGTAGACTTCAGGTGTTGACGAAGCTGTCGTTTCTTTTGACTCAGATAATGGTCTTGCCGAGTGACTAGCGGCAATATTCAGGGCGCAATAAGGTATAAAAGTTAATAGCGTTGCTAGATATATTGGCAATGAAATGAACAGCCAATGATTTAAATATTCAATAAGGTTTTCTAATAGCATGGCTGCAGCAGCTATGGTGAGTATGCTATAAATTCGACACCAAAATTTACTCTGACATTGGTAACTGTTAATTGCAAGACGGATAAAAATCAGTGCCGCAATCAAAAGATGAAATAACTGTGAAGAGGCGACTTTATCTTTGGCGTTATCAGCAAACTCAGTCGGCAATAAAACAAAGTAACTGAAACAGATTAGCGTGAAAAAAATGGCTGCAACTCGGCTACTAATGTTCTTATTGTTTTTTGTTTCACTTATATGCGGGTTAGTTTCTATTGCTAAAATAACAAAAAAATAACTGCACAGCGTGAAAAAATCTTGTAATAACAGGCTGTAATTGATGATCGTAAAGCTAAATAATAGGTTTGATATCAACGAGGATAATAATGCTAAAGTGATAAATTGCCAAAAAAGCTTCAACGCTCTTTTTTTAATAATCAAATAACAGGTAGTGACAAAACAAACACTTAAGCTTTGCAGTAGTAATAATGGTGCTTTTTTAAGCCATATTTCATCAAAATGTAAAATATCATTTATCAAAAAATAGGGGAACAAGGTCAAAATGATACTAACGCTTAAAAATAATTTTTTATATGTAATCTGCAAATTTATAACCTAATGGCAACACCTTTATTGGGGTTTACCAACTTGGTATTTATCTCGTTGTTAGCAGTATACATTATGTTAATTTATTGTGAATCATCAAGCATGGATATATTGTTTTTGTTTTATAGGCTTTTGCTGAGATATTGATAAGTAATTAGCTTGTGTGCTTTTATTACGCCTCAATGTCGCATTAAAGCAAAACATTGAGGCGTAACAGGCGTAACGATTGCTGATCGTTAAAAGGTTACGGGGCTGGCCGTTTTTACGTTATTTTTGGTAAAACTTTTTTGATATGCCAAACGATATAAAATTGGCAATACAAATAACGTTAATAAGGTAGATGAAATTATTCCACCAATAACAACAGTGGCAATGGGACGCTGTACTTCTGCACCCGTACCCACATTAAGCGCCATGGGTACAAAACCGAGCCCTGCAACCAAAGCCGTCATCATTACAGGTCGAAGTCTTAGCATTGCACCTTCGATGATACCGTTGACTAATTGGCCTGTTTCTTGGCATAAATCACGAATAAAGGTCAGCATAACTAAGCCATTGAGTACGGCAATGCCTGAAAGGGCAATAAAGCCAACACCAGCCGATATTGACAGTGGCATGTCGCGAAGCCAAAGTGCGATAACTCCGCCAGTAAGTGCTAACGGTATGCCGGAGAAAATGATCAAGGCATCTTTTATATTACCAAAGGCTAAAATTAGCAAAGCTAGAATTATTGCTAAAGTAACGGGTATAACAAGGGTTAAGCGCTTACTTGCTGAGTCTAATTGCTCAAATGTACCGCCATATTCAAGCCAGTATCCTGGGGGAATGTCAACTTTGTTCGCAATACTTTTTTTGACATGAGCAACAAAGGAGCCTAAATCAGTGCCACGAACATTGGCTGTTACCACAATACGTCGTTTACCATTTTCACGACTTATTTGGTTAGGTGCTGGCGCTAATTCAAGTATGGCAACCTCTGATAAAGGTACATACTCACCATTAGGTAAAGTGATTGGTAGATCGCTTAATTGGTGTATATCTTGCCTAATGTTTTCGGGTAATCTTACCACCATATTAAAGCGTCTATCACCTTCATATATAACGCCCGCACTTTTACCGCCAATGGCCGTCGATAGCGCATATTGTAATTGTGAGACATTAAGGCCATAACGGGCTAGCTCCATACGTTTTGGTAATATTGATAACATGGGTAGGCCAGTGACTTGTTCTACTTGAATGTCACTAGCGCCTTTAATAGGCTCGATTACTTCTCTGATCGCATTGGCTGTTTTGAGCAGTTGCCCTAAATCGTCACCAATAATTTTTATGCCCAGGTCAGCTCTAACACCTGATAGCAGTTCATTGAAACGCATCTCAATCGGCTGCGTTAGCTCAAAATTATTTCCTAGCTGATCTGACAATGACTCAACAATATTTGCTGCTAATTCAGCATGACTTAAACTTGGATCCGGCCATTGCTCTCGTGGCAATAACATGACATAAGTGTCTGCAATATTGGGTGGCATGGGGTCGTTTGCGACTTCAGGCGTTCCTATTCTTGAAAAAACATTGTTAACCTGTGGAAACTGCTGAACTTTTAGCTCTATAGCTTTTTGCATTGTCACGGATTGATTCAAGCTCGTACCTGGAATCCGAATCGCCTGCAGCAAGATGTCTTCTTCATTAAGTTGTGGCGTAAACTCTGAGCCAAGGGTGGTTGATAACCAAACAGTGCAAGCAAGTAAAGCGGCACAAGCAGCAAGCAAAAACCAACGCAGCTTCATAGCGGCTAATAGGAGTGGTTTATAAAGTGACTTAGCTGTACTGAATACAGCGCTTTCTTTTTCACTAATTTCTCCGGTCATAAAGAGGGCAACAGCAGCAGGAACCAGTGTTAATGACAACACTAAGGCTGCCATTAGCGCCATCACAACGGTTGCCGCCATTGGGTGAAACATTTTGCCTTCAACACCCGTTAAACTGAACAACGGAATGTAGACAATAGTAATAATAAACACGCCAAATAGGCTGGGCTTTATCACTTCATTAGTTGCTGAGTATACTACGCTTAAACGTTGTTTTTGACTTAAAATTGAGCCATGTCGTTTTTGCGCATTGCTTAAGCGCCTGGTAGCGTTTTCGACGATAATAACAGCGCCGTCTACAATTAAGCCAAAATCAAGCGCGCCCAGGCTCATTAAGTTAGCCGATACACCCGCTTTTACCATGCCGGTAATGGTTGCCAGCATAGCCAGTGGAATTACCGCTGCGGTGATCAAAGCTGCACGTATATTTCCTAAAAGCAAAAATAGCACAACAATGACTAATAAAGCCCCCTCAACGAGGTTTTTTTGCACGGTGTACATGGCTTTATCAACCAATGTTGTTCGGTTATAAACTGGCTCAACAATCACGCCTTTAGGTAATGATGATTTTACTTGCATTAACTTTTCGGCCACGGCTAATGCAACAACACGCGAGTTTTCACCTACGAGCATCATGGCGCTGCCGATCACGGTTTCTTTACCGTGGCGTGTGGCCGCGCCTGTACGCAAAGTTTGGCCGATAGACACTTGCGCAATATCGGATATTGTTATCGGGCTATCATCAACAACTTTAATTATTACTTGTTCAATATCGCTTATGTTAGTTAATTGTCCAGGTGATCTGACAGTAAGCTGTTGACCATTTTGTTCAATATATCCTGCGCCTTGATTACTATTATTACTGCGCAATGCTGTATTTATATCTTGAAACGAAATAGCAAAATCGAGCATTTTCTTCGGCAGGGGGGTTATGTGATATTGTTTGTCATAGCCACCTATGGTGTTAATTTCTGTCACGCCAGGTACTAAAGCCAGTTGTGGTTTGATGATCCAGTCTTGAATTTCACGCAGGTCAGTAGCGTTATAGGGTAAACCATTAGCCTTTAATGCATCGGGTAAAGCCTCAACGCTGTACATAAATATCTCGCCAAGCCCTGTTGTAATAGGGCCCATTTCGGGCGCTAAGCCCGCAGGAATTTTATTTTTAATTGTTGCCAGTTTTTCGTTGATCAAGTTACGGGCAAAATATAAGTCGGTATCTTCATCAAATATCGCGGTAACTTGTGATAAACCGTATCGTGATATAGATCGGGTGTATGACAAATGTGGGATGCCAGTCAGCGCGTTTTCAATGGGAAAGGTAACCCGCTGCTCTGTTTCAAGCGGCGAATAACCTAGTGCTCGGGTGTTAATTTGCACCTGTACATTGGTAATGTCGGGAACCGCATCAATAGCAAGCTTATGATAGCTCCACAAGCCCATGCCCACTATCGCTAATGTCATGCTCATTATTAGCCAGCGCCTAGCAATGGCAAAGCGTAAAATTAATTCAATCATAGTTTTATCCTTAGTAACTAAAGCTTAATGGGCGTGTGTTGCGCCAGCTTTACCTAAATCTGCTTTTAATAAGTAACTATTGATAAGCGCATATTGTTCGCCGACATTTAGCCCAGATAACACTTCACTAAATTGGCCGTCTGATCGTCCTATTTCGAGCTCACGCGTTTCATATCCTGCCTGATTTGTGACAAAAATAACCCGTTTACCTTCAACTTCTTGAAAAGCCCTATTGTCGACTACCATAGCTACATTGACTTGGTTAGTTATCACATTACCTTGAAGTATTTGCCCTGGTGTCCATAAATTTTCACGGTTGTCTAATGGCACTTTTGCGGTTAAAAACGATTGGTTTTTATTTGCCATAAGGTGGGCTATGGTTGATGATTTTTTAGCTGATGGTGATGACACAAGTACTGTTTGGCCTTTTTTGATGATGTGAGCTTGGTTAGGAAAAATTTTATAGTCAATCCAAAGCTGCTGATAATTTTCTACAGTGATAATTGTTTGCTGGTTGACTGGCTCGCCAGGGTTTACATATCGTTGCGTGACTAGGCCTGAAATTGGCGCGACAATGTTATAGTGTTTAAAGCTATTATTTGACTCCACTTGTGCAATAACATCGCCTGCGTTTACTGTATCGCCAACATTAACCGTTAGTTTTGTTAGTAGTCCTGGGAAACGAGCACTTATTTGGCTCGTCGCTTCTGGGCTTACAGCCACGCGACCATATACCGTTAGCATGTTCTTTATTTCACCTGCACCTGCGCTTGCGTTAATAATACCCGCAGCTTGCGCGTTGGCAGCTGTGATCACTATATGGCCTTCGTCATGATGTTCATCACCGTGCTCATCACTGTGCTTATCGTTATGTTTTCTTACATGAGCATCGTTATGCTCGTCATTGTCTGCCGTTTTGTGGTGATGCTCATTTGTGCTTTCAGAAGTCGCTTGAGCAACAGTTACACTCATCGCTGCGCTTAGTATGCATATAATTATGCTGATTTTTTTCAATACTGAGAAAAATTTATTCATGATATGTCCTTAATAATCTTTAACTGATAGTGCTGTTAAACTGTATTGATTAGCGGGAAGTGGCTCGGCAATTAACTGTTCGATTTCAATGCCGTAACCTAAAGCTGAAGTTGCAGATTCAATCATTGCGCGCTGAGCTGAAAGTAGCTCTTGGCGTACACTTAAGTAATCTAAATAACTATAAAGACCACCCTGGAAAGCCACTTTTGTTTCATCGAGAGCAGACTCTAGCGTGGGTATAATGTTAACTCTTAAGCTATTAACGTTAAAAATGGCTTGTTTTCTGTTGGCATACGCACGGTATAGTTGTTGACGTAATGCTAATAAAGTTGAGGCTTTTTTTACTTTCACCTCATCACGCTTAGCTTGCGCTGCGATAATAGCGCCGGTATTTCTTTTGGCAGCAAACAGCGGCATACTAAAGCCTGCAGTAAGCGCGGTATCATTAATATCTTGTATTTGCTTTATGCCAACGCTCCATTTTATATTGGCACTTGACTCTGTTTTAGCTAAGCGAAGTTGGGCATCTCTTAAGCGTTCTTCAGCAGCATATGTTAATATTTCAGGATTATTTTTAACCTTGTTATACAAAGTGTCAAAATCAATATCAGCAGAAAAGTGATACAAATTTCCTTCAACTCTTGTGAATGAAGGGCTTGTTTCACGCCACATCATCGCAAGGGTCATTTTGCTGTAGTGAAGTTGTTGTTGTTCAGATGAAGCAATAAGCTTGGCATGCTCCAATGCAGCGATCGCGCGCTTTACCTCTGCTTCAGGAGTAACCCCAGCCTTTGAACGATTTTTGACTTCTTGTAGGGTTTCTTTTGCTAATAAAGTAGCTTGATTGGCTAATAACAATCGTTCTTGCGCGGCAATAACGTCTATGTATCTACGGGTCACCTCACTGAGTAAGTTTAAAGCCGTAATTTTGCGTTTTGCTTCAACTTGATCAAGCTGACTTTTAGCAACACCAATACGTGCATTTCTTTTTCCACCCATCTCCAAAATCGAAGATAAAGATAACGTATATTCTGCACTTTTAAATGTGCCGATATCTCCTGTACCTGTGAAGTTTTCTGCCTCAAAATCAAGTTCATAGCGTGGTTTTAACGCTTGTGTTTGTTGTTTGCCTAAAAGTGCTTGTTCACGAAAGGAAAACACTTTCAATTGTGGGTTATCTTCGAGTGTTCTTGCTATTGCTGAGGATAGTGTTAACGTTTGCTCGACATTTTTACTATGGGCTAATGGGCTGAAAACTGCCAAAGTAATAACCAAAGTAATAATAAAAAGTGGCAGGTAGTATGTTGCTTTAGCAACAATGGTTAAATTTTTACTGCGTCCAGGAGGCATATTAACGAAATAATGCATCGTTTTTCCTATTTTTAAATAAAGTCGTACTAGCGCTTTATAATATTTTATAAAGTGCGGAAGAAGTGCTGTGGATATTGGTTATAGTTTTGGCGGGCGAAGTAAGGAATAGTAGGGATTGGACGAGCGCACTAGCTTATTGTCAGAAAAAGCTAAAGCTAATAACTTTACTTTATTTAAAACCGTTACAAAGCTTAATAAAGTACCCGCGCAGCAAGTACAGCAATTTAAATGACAATCAGAGCAGGTATCTTGATCAGCACATTGTACTAATGTATCGCATGATTGATTGGCAGTATTATCAAGCACAGGTTTTTCAATGCTAGGCGCTGTTACTTCCTGACGGTACTGATTTGACACATAACTTTCTTCAGCAGCAAAAAGCGATTGCATAAACAACAAACATATCAAAGCAAAACATGTCACTTTGAAATGTTTTTGCCGTTTGTTGTGGAGAAATATTATTGATGTGGAAATCATAAGACAGTTGTTATATTTTTAATAAAAGTACTAAACCTCGAAGTATACGATGTTTAGCAAAACACTTGCTTTGTTAGCGCGTAACTTGCCATGATGTAACAATAAACGCAACAAAATTTATTACTTTATGTCGTTAGTTGCCTCATTGTAAACCTGACTGTTGGAGGGAGAACATAGCGCAATGAAATTCAACCTGCGATTAAAGTGAAACCTGTTACTTAGCAAAACTATTCGATATTACGAGTGGTTTGGTTTATCTCTTGAAACTGTTGAACGTAGTAAGTACTAACGCCAACAGTGAAGTTTATCGAATATTAATTAGCTAAAGTGGAGGCTTTTATCAAATATTTAGTGCTTGTTATGTTACTTTTTTCTTCATGTGTTTTTGCCGGGCAGTTATATGAGCAATTTCCTGAAAAAATTGATCAAAATGCAAAGTATGTTTTCTATTCGCATGGGCTCATTGTGGAAGGGAATAACCCAACACCGGTAAGCAATCGTTGGGGAAAGTATGATTTCCCTAAAGTAAAATCAGCACTCACTGACGATGGCTATCATTTAATTGCTTATCATCGTGCTAAAAATACCAAGGCAAAAATCTTTGCCAAGAAATTAAAACATGATATTAGCTTACTGATCACTAAAGGGGTAAAACCTGAAAATATCACCTTATTAGGTTTTTCTCGTGGCGGGGAAATTAGTATTTTGACTAGCCACTACTTAAAATCTAAAAAAGTAAGGCTTGCTCTACTGGCCAGTTGTCCGAATTTTATGGAAGATCACCCTGATTACCAAGTTTACGGTGAGGTTTATTCAATCTATGAAACAAGTGATAGGGTAGGTTCATGCCAATTTTTAATCGCACAAAGTAAGAATGTTGACCGTTTTGAAGAAATTGCGATTACTACTGGTGAGGAACATGGTGCTTTTTTTAGGCCTATACCTGAGTGGCTAGACCCTCTAAAAGCTTGGTTAAATAAAAATAACTAAGCGGGTAATTGACGCGGTTAAACACTATTGTGCTGCCTTGCCACACCGTTTTTGTTACACCATTTTTGCCACATCATTAACAAAACTGTTGAGTCAGCTGTCGCGGTAAGGTTTTGCTTATCATCAGGTTAAATTACTTTTAAGTAGCTGCGTTATTGCTATAAAGTCTTCTATTTTCGCTGAAGGAATGTCTTTTATCATGGAGTTAAACACCTTCTTTTCAACTTTTTTAAACATCGTCATTATTTCAGTGCCTTGAGTAGATAGTACTAAAAATTGGCTGCGTTTATCTTTTTCATTATCGATTTTAGTGATCAGTTCTTGATTAACCAATTCTTTGATCAATCTATTAATTTGCGCTTTATCTCGCCCCATAAAGTCAGCTAACTTTTGTCCAGTACAATCATTAATGATGGAAATAACTTTTAAAGCCTTTAGATGCATTGGTGATAAATCTAATGCCAGTAATTTTATTTCATGCTTCATGTTAATGCGCACAGTGTGCACCAAACTAAAGAGCGCTTCGCTTAACTCCATTGAGCCTCCCGAGATATAGTAGATGAATTTAGTTGACAATATCAACCAAATTGAATTATAGTAGACTTTATCAACTTTTTGTATGAGTTTTATTATACAGGGTAAATAAAAAAACTACTCGTATAGCTTTAAAGTATCTTGCTTTTAGTTTCGCTATTACCCTTGCTTACCCTCAAGGGCTATTAAGTAGCTTTATGTAAAGCATGTTTAGTTGCGCAATGCGGTTACTTTACAATTTAATTGTCATTTAACCGTGGTGAGCTATATGGCACGGGTGTTAGCAAAATCAGCAGCTATTGCTTAAAAATTAAAAAACAGGAGTAAATTATTATGGGTCCTACTATGCGAATGACACAGGTTTTATCAGTGCATGATTTATCGCCACATATGAGAAGGATCGTGTTAACGGGAGAGTCACTTGCTGACTTTCCTCAAAATAAAGAAAGTGCACACGTTAAAGCCATTTTTCCTGATGTAAATAGCGAGCATAAAAAGCCAAAACTGGGTCTTTATTTAGGATTTAAAAAATGGATGCGCTCATATACCATTCGCGCTTTTGATAAAGAAAAATTAGCCTTAACCATTGACTTTGCTGTTAATGATCACGAAGGGCTAGCAAGTAACTGGGCTTTACAAGCTAAGGTTGGCGACTATCTGGGTATTGCTGGACCAGGAGAGGTAAAACATAATAATTTACAAGCACCCAAACACTTGTTTTTTGGAGACATTACGGCATTACCAGCTATTGCGGCAACCTTAGAGAAACTGCCGTCTAATGCTCTGGGTCATGCTTACATTCAGGTGCCTGACAAGCGAGATATTCAAGCTTTAGTGACACCAAAAGGAGTGCAATTGCATTGGCTAGTCACTGATAATAAGTTAACTGATAAGTTTATAACGGGGCTTGAATCACATGGTCAACACTTGGCTGATACCGCAATATTTATCGCTGCAGAAGCAAGTATTATCAAACAGTTAAAAGCCCACCTTAATGATTATTGTCAGTATGATAAAGCAATGCTCTACGCCAGTGCTTATTGGAATAAGAAAAGATAATAAACCGGCAATAGTATCAAACCGAGATAATTAGCCAAAATGGTTCATAAATAGCCGGTATTAACCATCGTGGCTAATTGAATTTTATCGCTGATGTGAATTGTCAGCTATAAAAGGTATAAACTTCTTTTCTTATTCAGCTTACTCGCATTGATTAGTTTACTTGCGTTGATTGGTACTGTGCATCTTCATTGTCGCGCAATAAGCTATTGCTGTATCACTAAGCTTGGCCTGTGGATGTGTACTAGCGATGCTCCCCAGTAATTAACTGTTTAATAAAAGTAGAACGTATATGTTTATAAGTTATTGTTAATCATGTGTAATAATTTGAAAGTAATAAAACAAACCGTTATGCTATTTACCTAACTGTCTAATAAGTAAACTTTATAATTATGCGAATTACCTCTTTATTGGTCTTACTGAGTACATTATTTATACTATCAAGCCCGCAAGTAAACGCTACAAGAATACATTATCAAGATGTATTAAAACAAATGGACAACAGCGGTCGCTACTTGATAACTGGTAATGAAAGAGCACGTCATAGTTCTTCAGCCAATGGCGTCAGTGTTATTGACAACCATACAGGCAAGCAAATATTTCACGAAGAGTATGGAAAAAATGAGGGGCGAGTTTTTAATTTTGCTATGTCTCCTAGTGGAAAATACTTTGGGTATTGGGCTGAAAAATATGAAAGAAAAGGTTTCTTTTATGTTTATCAACGTTCTCCTCTAAAATTACTTCATAAAATTCCGTCTCCTAATAGTTGGGATTGGGATCGAGGGGCAGAGTTTTCTGTCTCTGAAAAGCGCTTATATCTTCAATCTTATACTAATAGTGTAGTTGTGGATGTTGACTCAGGTAAAACACTACAACTTTTTAAAGGTGTCACTCCTCGTCATGATGACTTTAAGGTGGGTGCAATAACACCGGACGATCAAAAGTTAGTTGTTTCAAGAGAAAAATCATTAAATGTTTGGGATATCTCAACAGGAAAGCTCCTGCTAAATACCTTTGATAGGAAAAAAAATTCTGGCAGACACGGTTGGGGGCCAATACGTTTTAATAAGACTGGAACGCACTACTTATCAGCTTGGGCAGCTGGTTTTGTTATGGTGAATGTTGAAACGGGGAAGATCACCTATGTTTTGGAAGATTTGGCCTCCCGCTCAGATATTATGGCAGACTTTATTGCAGATGAACGCTTACCTTTAGTGACGTTTATTAGCGGTAGAGGAGGCTATCATGATGAGGCTGATGCTAAAAGATTGAAAGCGCCAACCGCTGGTATTTATTTGTATGACATGGTCAAGAAAAAAGTCGTTAGCCGTTTAGGTGATAAGGATGATAACTACCAAGAAGCTCGCAAAAAAGCAGATTACTTAGTCTCAGAAGAGCGAGTTGAAAAGCTACAAGCGCAATATGCACAATTGAATAATTTCCAAGGGCAAGAACAGCTTGAGCAGTATGCATTGTTATTTACAGCGTTGTCTAATGGCAATACCACTTATGTCACTGCTATTAATACCTTATTAGCGCAAACACAAAAAGATTGGTTGAAGGCCAGCACCGAGCAAGTCGCTTTAGCGCAAAAAACGGGTAATGCTCAGCTCCTGATAACGTTAGCCGAGCAACATCTGCTTGAACCTCAGTCAGAAATTAGTTTTTATCAACGTAAGGTATTACCTGCGATACTCGCTATTTATCAACAGCAAAAAGATTACCAAGGTTTATTAGCTATGTTAACGCTTGCTAACTTACCTGCAACGATCGCTGATTCTGTTATCTCATCAGCGGTTAAGTATATGCCCGAGTCTTTATCGCTAAATGAACGACTTGAGTTTGTTAATAAGTTTGCAGATAACCCAGCAACTAAAAACGTTATCGCTGATATATATAAAGAAGTTGAAAAAGCAGAATCTATTGCTGCTTATTTATGGTTCAGTGAAAGCTTACCTGACAGTAAGCAAGCGAAAGCGGCGATAAAAAATATGCATCAATTGGCTTTTGAGCTTGCTGAAAATAGAGCGACTATCGCAGCCTATAATGATTTTATTATTGCTTATCCATGGGCTACGCAAGCTCAAGAGGCAAATGAATTAGCACGTGTGCTTGAAAATGACGAATACTCGAGCTTCTTCAGTAGTGATGATGAGTTATCACGCCGTTTATTAGTGCGTTCGAAACAAATTGCTCGAAAAGCAAAGCAACAATCATATGATACGGTTGGGTATTTAATGATTATTGAACGCATGAATACCTTACTACAAGATAACTTTCCAGGTGCAGAAGCCACACTGCGTTATTTAGAGTCAGAAGAGTTTAAAGACTTTCATCGTGACTTTAATCGTGCAATGAAATCGCTAGAAACACGTTTAGATGATATCAACAAGAGTGTAGGTAAACTCAATAGCTTTATTCAACGTCAGTCAGATACCATGAATGCTCACTTTGATAAAGCTGCTCAAGATCGTGAAATGGCTAGCGAGTTAACACGTCAACATCGACTATGGGAGCGCTATTTACAAAAGCAAGAGTAGGGCATGAAAATTAACGTCTGCTCATGGGCGTAACGATTGAGCATTAACAACAGCACGTTTACATGGATAGCTAAACCTAAAGCGTGCTGTTTTCTTATGAGTAGATGTTGCCGTTGCTTTCTATCTCGGTGAGATAAATACGGGTCATTAGCTCAAGTTGGTGGTAATTGGGCAACATATGCTCGCACAATTTATAAAAAGCTTTATCGTGCTGTTTCTCTTTTATGTGGGCTAGCTCATGTACCACTATCATTTGCAATAAGGCTTCTGGCGCTTTCTTAAATACGCTACCAATTCTAATTTCGTTTTTACTTTTCAGCTTGTTGCCTTGTACCCGAGAAACATAGGTGTGTAGGCCAAGTGCGTTGTTAATAATATGAATTTTATCATCGTATTTAACTTGGCTAAGCGGCGCAGACTGTTTTATATATTGTTGTTTATACGCTAAGCAATATTGTCGTAATGCCTTGTCAGAAGTTACTTGATGGGGCTTAGGAAAATGACTAAGCAAATAAGTTTTGAGTTTATTTTCGTCAATTAGCGTACGCACTTGTTGTTGTATGTCTTGTGAGTAGTGGGCGAGGTACTTTAATGATGTGGTCATTTTATTTGATCTGTTTTTATTATTTACTAGCGTGACATAAATGCATAAGCCAAATGTTAAGGCTAAATTACTGCCAAATTATAAATGAAAATAGCGAGGGTGATAAACGCTATTTTCATTACTTGTTCTGCTGTTGGCATTCAGATCATAAGGCTTTACTTGGATGGCTTGGTGTATTTTTGATAAAAATTAATTAAGCCGGCTGTTGAGCTGTCATGTTGCTCGCTAATATTACCCGAAGATAACTCTTCTTGAATATTATTGGCTAAACCTTTGCCTAGCTCTACACCCCATTGATCAAATGAACATATTTGTAAAATAATGCCTTGAACGAATATTTTATGTTCATATAAGGCGATTAAACTACCTAATGAGCGCGGTGATATGCGTTTCATTAAAATAGAATTGGTTGGTCGGTTACCTTTATGTACTTTATGCGGGGCAACTTTATCAATGTAATCTGGCGTTCTGCCTTTTGCCTTTAAATCATCTCTAACTTGAGTTTCGTCAACGCCCTGCATAAGTGCTTGTGTTTGAGCGAAGAAGTTTGCCATCAGTGTTTCGTGGTGACCTTGTACAGGCGTTACACTTTCCACAGAGCCAATAAAATCAGCCGGTACAATATTATTACTTTGATGTAAATATTGATAAAAAGCATGTTGACCATTAATGCCTAATTCACCCCAAATAGAGGGAACCGTTGGGTAAGATATCGGCTTTCCATCCCAGGTTACTGATTTACCGTTACTTTCCATTTCGGCTTGCTGTAAATAGGCCGATAGCATATGCAATGACTGATCATAAGGTAATATGGCCTGAGACTGCGCACCAAGAAAAGTGCAATTCCAAACACTTAATAAAGCCAAAATAACCGGGGCATTTTCTGCTAATGGAGCATTGCAAAAATGTTGGTCAATTTCATGCGCACCTTCGAGTAGTTCGATAAAGCGTTCGAAGCCTAAATCAATCGCGATTGGTAAGCCAATAGCTGACCAAAGTGAGAAACGTCCACCAACCCAATCCCACATATCAAAAATGTTTTCTTGTGCAATACCAAACTCAGTGGCATTTTTTTTATTTGATGACACAGCAACAAAATGTTTTGCAATGGCGGATTGGTCAAACGATGAAGCAACTAACCATTTCATTGCTGTTTTAGCATTGGTCATGGTTTCAGTGGTGGTAAAGGTTTTACTGGAAACAATAAACAGTACTTTTTCTGGATTTAATGGCCTAAGCACATTGGCTATTTGAGTGCCGTCAACATTAGAAACATAATGCACATTAACACTATTATCACTGTATTGGTCTAATGCTTCGGTTACCATTTGTGGACCTAAGTTTGAGCCACCAACACCAATGTTAACAACATCAGTAATGCGTTTTCCAGAATAGCCTTTCCATAAACCTTGACGAATTTTATTACTAAACTCTTTCATTTTGTCTAAGGCGAGTTGGACATCAAGGTTGATGTCTTTGCCGTCGAGCATGATAGGCGTTTTACTGCGGTTACGCAGTGCCGTATGCAGTACAGCACGCTCTTCGGTGCTATTGATACGTTCGCCGCTGAACATTTTTTCACGCCAAGCTTCAACCTCGCACTCTTTGGCAAGATTAATAAGCAAATCCATGGTTGACGTTGATATTAAATTTTTTGAATAATCGACAAGAAAAGGGGCAAGTTGAATAGAGAACTGCTGAAAACGCTCCGGATTTTGTTTAAATAACTCACTCATATGCTGTTGTTTCATTTGTGCAGCATGCTGAGTTAGCTTTTCCCAACTAGGTAGTGAAGTTCTATCTTGCATCTTTTCTCCAATAATGTGTTTGTCGGTCAATAGTGTCGTTCTTGCGCGATATATGAGAGTAACATCCATTCATAATATTACTATATTCAGTTGTTATACTAATACTTTATCGATCTATTGAGCTGCTAATTAGTTATTACTTGACCACTTGGTTAACTTTTGTTTTAACTCGAATGCTACCACTGAACTTGATTAAGCGTATAACATAAAAGCTGATTATTTTAATTGTCTCGTGTACTAATAATATCGTGCAGTTATTAATTTAAGTATATACTGGCGTAACAAACAGGTAATAAACCCCATTATAGTTTCTCAATATGCAACAATATGATTTAGTCGCACTTCGCAGTTTTATTTCTGTGGTTGACGCCGGAAGTTTTAATCAAGCTGCGCAGTTATTAAATACTAGCACAGCAGCCGTGAGTCGACGGGTATCTGGCTTAGAGTCAGCGCTTGATGTCAGGTTATTAAATCGGACCACACGCCGAGTTGAGCTTACACAAGCGGGTCAGCAGTTTTATCAAGATGTTGTGAATATCTTTCAGTCATTAGATGAAGCACAAGAGCGTATTCAGACCGGCAGTCAACACCTTAAGGGGAGTTTACGCATTTCAGCACCTTTAAGTTTTGGTATTACTTCTTTAACCCCTATTCTAACTGGGTTTATGAAGCTTCATCCTGAACTTAACGTGCATTTACAATTGGAAGATCACCGTACTAACTTTGTTGCCGACGGTATTGATGTGGGTATACGTATTGGTCGTTTGGAAGACTCAACCTTAGTGGCGTTGCCGATAACGAAAGTCTCTGCTATTTTTTGTGCTGCGCCTAGCTACTTAGTACAACATGGAGAGCCAAAGTCACCTGAAGAGCTTATTAACCATAATTGCTTGCGCTATAGCTTAGTCAGCCCTAAATATGTTTGGCAGAGCCCACATGATGATGTTCAACACAGTATTGATATTGACGGCACCCTAACGTGCAATAATGGTAATGCGCTAAAAGACGCCGCTATTGAAGGGCTAGGTGTATTGCAGTCGCCAATGTTTATTGTCAATGATGCCATTGAAAAAGGGCAGTTAGTCGAAATATTAACTGACTATAAACCGGAGCCTTTCGGATTGTATGCGGTTAAGTTATCACGTAAATTTACCTCGGCAAAAGTGAATGCTTTTATCGCATACTTAAAAGCTTATTATGGTGATAACTAAGTGTTGTTGGTTTTTTTGTCATAAACCAGAGTGGAGCATTAGTACGTGAAAAACGAACTTATTTCTGAAGTTATTGAATTGTATTCATAAAGTTAAGCTTTGGGTGTTAGCTTTAGCAATCTGCACGGAACGAAAATATTTCGCTAAGACCCGATACATTACATTGATAATGCCAATTGATTACGCTATAGCGGTAACGTTGACGCTTTAAAAACCGACATAAGGTTTTTCACAAACACTAAATTATCTTGGTTTGACACTGACACCGTAATGCCAAAGGGCGCATAGTGCAGCGTTTCTGCTAAAGTTTCTGCCGATAGGCCAACTCTTTGCAATGTTAAACGGTTTTCTGCTACTTCCTTTTCAATTCTTGCTTGAATGCTTTGCTTAATTACGGTTTCTTCGGCCTCAATTAAGTCTTTGCAAAAAGCGTGGCCAGCATGCAATAAATTTGCCCGAACTAGACTACTTGATACATCATTAAATAAGCCTTCACAGCGTTGAATAATTAGCTCATAGGTTTCCTGCCAAAAGTCACTTTCTGATCTACTATAATTATTAAGCTGTATATTGTGTTGTTTAAAGTGCTGCTTAACAACAGCCCTAAATAAAACTTCTTTAGATTTAAACTGTTTATGAATAGTAACACGAGAAATACCCGCATAACGGCTTACCATAGATATATTAGTCGTGTCGTATCCGTGTTGGAAAAAACATTCCATCGCTAGGGCGAGTATCTTATCGGTAGTGCTTTGCAAAGTATCGTCTCTTAGTAAGGCTAATCATATTATTTTAACGTGAGCGATGACAATAAACAACAGGTTTACAATAGTTGTTAATGTGTAAACCTGTGCTATAGTTGCGCTTTATTTTTTTGTTTACGGGCTAAGTGGCTGCTTTTTGCTCAATAAGCCTGAGATAAGTTTATTTTATTCTTAATTTATTGGAGTTAACGTGAATCGAATTTTTATACTCGCAGTAGTTTTTTTATTGCAGGCTTGTTCTGAATCAACGGAAGTTGTGAAAGAAAAATCGCCGGTAGTTGTGCAGTTGTTCTCAGCACAAATGACTAATTTAGCTAATGATTATGAGTTCCCTGCAACAGTATCTGCTGTAAAAAGTATAGATCTTAAATTTGAAGTTTCAGGGCGCTTAATTTTTGAGGGGCTTGTTGAGGGCAGCGAGGTAAAAAAAGGCCAAGTGTTAGCGAAAATTGACCCTGCGCCTTTTCAACGTAAAGTTGAAGAAAGTCGTATTCGCCATCAAGATGCTCTGCGAGACTTAAAGCGCATTAAGGGGATTTTTGAAAAAAATGTGGCTTCACAGCGAGACTATGATGAAGCTAAATCGCAATTTTCTATCACCAAAATTGCACTAGAAAACGCCGAGCAAGACTTAAGTTACTGTACTATCAGAGCCCCATTTGACGCTGTTGTAGGTGCAAGGTACATTGAAAATAACAGTTTAATTCGAACCGGTGATACCGTAGCAAATTTACAAGATAGATCAGAGCTTTACTTTAGCTTTGAAGTACCTGAACGAATCATGACAGCCAATGCGGGTAATCGAAATGTAAAAGCGACGGCGCATATCATTGGTCAAGCTGACAAAGTATTTGATATTCATTATGTTGAACATAAAACAACCCCTGATCCCGTTACCCAAACTTATGATGTTACGTTTGCCCTAGACTCAGAAGTAACCAACTTATTTTATCCTGGCTCAAGAGCTATCGTAAATATTAAAGATAATAATAACAGTGCCCAGGCACTACTTATTCCATTAAATTCCTTGGTGGGCAGCCGTGATGATGGCTTTAGTGTTTGGCGCTTTAATAGTACGCAAAACAGTATCGAGAAAGTTTCGGTAGAAGTTTCTCAATTGCAGGGCGATTTTGCATTAATTTCTTCGGGGCTCAGTGCCGGAGATAAAGTGGTTTCTGCTGCAGTAGGACAAATGCGTGAAGGACTAACTGTTAGAGAATATAAGGCGACTTATTAAGATGGATATCGCACGTTTTTCATTAACTAAGCCAATTAATATTTGGCTTTTATCTATCTGCTTTATTATTGGTGGCATTGTCGCGATGGGAAAAATAGGGCGTTTGGAAGACCCTGCTTTTACCATCAAACAAGCGGTTATTTTTACTTATTACCCAGGCGCCAGTGCAGAAAAAGTTGAAAAAGAAGTAACTGAACAAGTTGAAATTGCCTTACAGCAAATGTGGCAATTAGATACGTTGACATCAGTCAGTAAGCCGGGTTTTTCTCGGATAACCATGGAAATACAACCTCACATTGATGGCCCATTACTGCCACAAATTTGGGATGAGTTGCGTAAGCGGCTGCGTGATATTGAACAGAACTTACCATTAGGGGCAAGTGCACCGGTGGTTATCGATGATTTTGGCGATGTTTATGGTATTTATTATGCGTTGTCAGCACCTGATTTTAGCGCCGATCAAATGCGCGAGTTTTCCCGTATTATTCGTCGTGAAGTTCTCACCGTTGATGGCGTAGCTAAGGTGAAAGTGGGGGGGATTTTAGAAGAAGAAATAGTTGCCACTATCGACAGTTATCAAATTGCAGGTTTGGGTTTGTCGTTTCCTGATATTCAGCAAGTACTGGCCAGTAATTTAAAGCCTTTTAGCGGTGGCAGATTGTATGTCGGCGATAAACAAATTCGCATTCCGATTGAAAGCTCAACCAATAAAATAGCAGAGATAGAAAACTTATCGATTGTTGTGCCAGGTAATAATGCTTCAATTAAAATAAAAGATATTGCCAAATTAAGCCTTCAACCGGTAGCCATACCCAGTGGTTTAAAACGCTTTAATGGTGAACAAGCCATTACACTGGCGGTGTCTGCACAAAATGATATCAATATTGTTGATGTTGGTCAGCACATAGAAACTAAATTAGCAGAGGTGCTAGCGAAGTTGCCGGCCGGCATTGAAGTGTCTTCTATTTACAACCAAGCGAAAATTGTTGATGAATCGGTTGATGGCTTTATTCTAAACCTTGAAGCATCGGTGGCTGTTGTAACCCTAGCACTGTGTATTTTTATGGGCTGGCGCTCAGGTGTTGTGGTTGGCGGTACGTTATTGATCACCGTATTAGGTACTGTGCTGATCATGTGGCTGTATGATTTGCAATTGCAACGTATCTCTTTAGGCGCCATGGTTATTGCTATGGGGATGCTAGTTGATAATGCCATTGTAGTTGCTGAAGGTATGATGCTGCGGATGGAAAAAGGCAAATCAGCAATGGAGTCTGCCAGCTTTATTGTCAAAAGAACCCAGTGGCCTTTACTTGGTGCAACGGTGATAGGTATAGCTGCATTCTCAGGTATTGGCCTGTCAGATGATGCAACAGGTGAGTTCTTGTTTTCATTGTTTGCCGTGGTGTTAATTTCTTTGATGCTCAGTTGGGTGCTGGCTGTTACCTTAACGCCGTTGCTGGGTAAATACTTTTATAAAGTTGGCGATAAAGAAGGTCAGGAAGCGTCTCACTCTTTATTTCATAAAGCTTACTTAGTGGTTTTGCGTAATGCACTGCATTGGCGCGGTGTAACTTTGGCGATATTAGTTGCTATTACCATTGGTGCTTATGCAAGTTTTGGCTTTATTAAACAAGGCTTTTTCCCACCGTCGAATACACCAGTATTTTTTGTTCATTACTGGGGGGCACAAGACTCAGATATTCGTGCAACAGAAAAGCATATGAAAGCAGGTGAAAAGCTGATCCTCGACACTGAAGGGATTGAATCTACTGCCACCTTTATCGGCGAAAGCTCAGAGCGTTTTACCTTAGTGTTTGGCCCCGAGCTACCCAATGAAAGTTATGGTTTATTTTTAGTGCGCGCATATGACGCGGCTGATATTCCGCGTTTAGCGCAAGAAGTCTCCAATAAATTGCGAGCAGCAAACCCTAATGTGAATTTTTACGCCGAAATTATGCAATTTGGCCCAGGTGCGGGCGCTAAAATTCAAGCACGTTTTTCTGGTGAAGACCCCGCTATTTTACGTGACCTGGCTGAGCAAGCTAAAGCGATATATTTTGCTGATGGCAAAATTCGCGATATTCGTGACGACTGGCGCGACAAAGGTATTGTTTTAGCCCCTGAGTATGACGATATTGCCGCTGGTATTGCCGGAGTTTCACGTAGCGATTTCAGTCAAGCCATTAAGTTTTACACTGACGGTTTGCAAATAGGTCAGTTGCAAGATGGTGATTACTTGTATCCAATAATCGCCAGAAATAGTAATACCAACCCTGATCAGCTAGTAGGTTTACAAAATAGCTTAGTGTGGAGTAGTAGCCAACGCACATACGTACCGTTTAAGCAAGTGAGCGGTAAAATGAATTACACCAGTGAAGAGTTACTGATTAATCGCCGTGATCGCGTGCGTACCATAACGGTTAAGGCAGAAGCAGGTTACAGCGAAACCACCGGCGAAGCTTTTAATCGCACACAAGCAAAAATTGAAGCTATTACCTTACCTGAAGGTTACAAGCTAGAGTGGGGCGGTGAATATGAATCATCACGTGATGCACAAGCCGCGTTAGGACAAGGCTTACCACTAGGCTTTTTAGTGATGTTTTTGATCAGTGTGCTATTGTTTGGGCGCGCAAGACAACCGATTATTATCTGGTTAATTGTACCAATGGCTGTTGTAGGTGTAGTAGCCGGTTTGCTATTAGCTGATTTACCGTTTGGTTTTATGTCATTGCTCGGCTTCTTAAGCTTATTTGGTATGTTAATTAAAAATGCCATTGTGCTGTTAGAAGAGATTGACCTACAAATCATTGAAGGTAAAGAAAAAGACATCGCTATTGTTGAAGCAAGCTTGAGTCGTTTACGACCGGTTTCATTAGCGGCTATCACCACGATATTAGGTGTTATGCCACTAATATTAGACCCATTCTTTGCTGACATGTCGGTCACTATTATGGGCGGCCTCGCGTTTGCTACTATTTTAACAATGATCGCGGTACCGGTACTTTACAGCGTGTTTTATAAAATTAAAGTGACGAAATACTAGTGTTAAACTGATAGTTATAAGCCATAAATAAAATATTAAGCGGATCTGTTTAGGTTCGCTTTTTTTTGGCATTTTTTTGGTTGCATTCAATCTAGAATGGATCTTTCAAGTATTTATCTTACCTACGATAATTTAGTGAGTGTTGTGGTCAACTAATTCTTTTGGGATTGAGGAGTTTAGGAAGGGTGTCCTGCTAATTTCTGAAAATACAAGGTGATGGCACGTTATGTAATTTTATAAGCGGCAAGAATATATAAGAGTGGCTTTATAATTTATTGTTTTATTTAGGATAAATTAATTAAAAATATTACATAGCGAGTCATTAAAAGTCGCACATATCTCAATGCTCACTTTCTCCACATGAATTTTTGTTTGATAAGGTAAATAATTACTGGTAACGTATTAAAATCATTAATAAAAAGTGGGTTATCTTTAAATGAAATTGTTTCAAATATTTGTTTTAAATTGAAATGCTCACTAATAAGCTGTTACATTGCAATCATAGAATGGAGTTCAAATGTCTCAATGGGATGATAAATTCAAAAATCATGCGATACATGCCACTTTAGATAATTTAGAGGAGCGTTTATCTGATGAAACTCTTAAAACGGATGATTTATCAGTTCTTGAGCATATTGACAGAATTGCTCAACTTAAATTATATGCAGAAACCTGTCTTGAGAATCTAATTCCAGCATTAGTTAATCATGGGCATCTTAATAACACCAATAGTTATATCCAGAGCTTAATCTCTGAACTTAACAATTATATTGCGAATAAAAACGTTGCGCACTTAAATAACACCTCATCGCATATTGATAATGCAATGGCTCAACTTATTGCTCTTCCAATGCAGAGCCTTCCTATTTCAAAACAATCGTTTACCAAATCACTGCTTCAATTTAAATCGTTAGCTGAAGAGTCACTATCAGAAATAAAAGAATCAAAAGATAATTTGGATGCATCTATTAGCACTATTTCTGAAGATGCTGTTGATCAAAAATCAAATTTAGAGAATTTGGTTTCAGAAATTCAGAGTCATAGCGAAAATATTGAAACCTCATTAAGCAGCTTCACTGAAAGGTTTGAGAATACAGAAGCTGATTTCACAAATAAATTTGATTCAACCGTTAGTGAAATTGAAGAAAAATATGAGAGTTATACTCAAGAGTTCAACTCTCAACTCGATGATAAAATTGAAAGCACGGAAAATATACTTCAAGAAAAAATAGGTGAACAAAAGGAGACGTTCTCTGCTCAACTAGAATCGCAAAAAATAGATGCACAACACGTACTTGACGTACTTGAAGAAAAAAAGGAAGAAGCATCTAATTTACTTCAAATCATTGGGAATATTGGAATCACTGGAAACTACCAGAATATTGCTAATATTGAAAAAGCAGCAGCAGATAAATGGCGTAATATTGCTTTATGGTTAATGATTTCAATGGTTGCTGTTATTGGCTTTACTATATTTATTTCTGCCACAAATGGTTTTGATTGGAAACTCGCGCTATTTAGAATTGGTGCGGCTTTAGCTTTAGCAATTCCTGCAGCATATGCAGCTAAAGAATCGGCAAAACATAGATTGCTGGAGAATCATAATAGACGCTCAGAGCTTGAACTTGCCTCTTTAGATCCATATTTAGAAAAGCTACCTGAAGATACAAGAAATAAAGTGAAAGAGGAACTTACTAAAAAATTCTTCGGCTTAAATTCTCAAGAGAAAAAAGTAGAAGAACCTGTTTCAAGTGTAGCTATCCTCGATTTATTAAAGACAGCGATTAGTAAGAAGTAGAGCAACTATAAGTCGTTTAAAAGGACAAAAAACAGTTGGCTTTTGCTCCTTCGTCGCTAATTTTAGCCAACAATTATTTGCCTCTTAACGAGGCGTTAGTTTACTAAGGAGGGCTCGTGCATAAATACGAATTGGATATTATCGGCAATGCAATCGACAGCTTGGACGAAGCTCTAGATAAGTACGCGCAAGGGCAAAATGGATGTACAAGATCCCATAAATTTGCGCTATTGCATTTTTGTCATTTTATGGAGTTAATTTTAAAGCACTATATTTCAACGGTAGAAGAAAACTTAATATATTCAAAGGTATTCAGAGTTGTAGCCAAAAGAGCTAAAGACGATGGAGTTCCATTAATTGAAGCATTTGAAATTTTAGAAAATGAAGAGTTTGACTTTGAGTCTCCTATTAAAGGACATCAAAACCCCCATACAATTACTCTTGATATGGCTCTCGAATACGTAGAATCTGATAAAGAATACTTCGACTCAGAATTTGCTTCTGAAATTAGATCGTTGAAAGATCTAAGAAATAATATTGAGCATCATAAATTTGAAATGAACACCAAAGAAGTACGGTTAGTTTTAGGCAGACTAACACGAGGATTCGACGAGTTTACGGATATATTTAGTGTTGTTGGATTGCAAGATGTAATTAGTAAAAAACAATTAGGTGTTTTTCAAACATTAGCTGATGAATATGAACATGAATTAGAAGAAGCTAAAGTTGAAGTAAGAGAAGCGCACAGCGCTGCTTTCAGAGGTGTCAGACCAAAACACCAGTATGACGTGCATTGGGCAACCTATGATTGTCCAGAATGTAATGTTAGTGACTTAATGATTCCTAATGTCGATTCCTCAACTGGCTTTAAGTGCACTATGTGTGGGAATGAAGACTCAGAGGATATTGAGGTTGATTGTGAAATTTGTGGTTCATCTTGGCCAAATGGTGAAATGAGTAGTTGGGTTGATACATATAGCTATACATGTCCAGATTGCAATGATTTTGACAGTAAGTATTAATGTAAACTATCAAGCAAATCAACAAGGACACGTAACAGTTGGCTACGTTTCGCTTCGCTACACAATTTTTATAAGAAATGTCTGTCACTCTAATTCGAGAAAAGAATGCATCTATACAAGTTTCGAGAAGTAAATACTAATAATTTATCTGCACTAGCAAATAATCAGCTTTGGTTTTCTAGCCTCAATGACTTTAATGACCCTTTTGAAGGCTTTCATATTAAAGAAATTAATATAGATTCTGAGTTACTTTCGGGCTTCGAATTAATACTTAAAGATGATGTTGGTGAACATAAGTATCAAGAAATTCTTGATGAGTTGAACTTAATTGAAGGATCTTTTACGAAGGAAGAGTTTTTTCAAAAGGTAGTAGAGCATGATTTAGAAAAATTCATTAATATTGTTCATAGTTCAAAAATCGTTTGCCTTTCAATTGAACAAGTAGAAAATAACCCGTTAACTAATAATTTAATGTGGTCTCATTATGCTAATGGACTTCGAGGTTACTGTCTTGTATTTGATGGAGATGAATTACAGAAAGATATGTATTCTTCTACTACAGAGTCAATTAGACCAATCATTGTTCAATATCAAGACCACCCAAATGTTATAAAGCTTAATGATTTCCTTCAATCCCAAGGATTATTAAATGGTGATGATATAAATTTTGTGGAGAAAGTAACTGAAACAGTTGCAACTAAATCTAGTGATTGGAAATACGAAAATGAATTCAGAATCATGTCGTTAAATAAAAGTGATTTTCATTGTTACATGCCCAATACATTAAAAGAAATTATTGTAGGTGATAAGATGTCAGCATCTGAAAAGAGTTTACTTTTGAGCGTGGTTAAAGCTTCTAATCCAAATATTATGGTTAAAACGGCACGTTTAAAAGATAACACTTACAAAATAGAAATAGTGTGATGAAAAAATATGCATAACAACACGCCCTGAGGTGGACCGCAAGTCCTAAAACTTGCTTTCCATCGCATATTTCAACAAGGGAGAGCCCTTACGTTTCAGGGCTTCTAAAACCTGCGGGGTCAGGTTCGTTGAAATGTCAGCAATGTTGTTTACCTCATTAGCGTTTGATATTTTGAATTCACTTAAGTCTTATTTGTCGGTGCACTTGTCGTTAGATAATCCTAGGCTAAAGTCCGCCATCGTATCAAAGTGAATATAAAACAGGGATGTTTTGACCAGTGAATTAGGTCAGGTTTGTGGCAAAAGTGATCATTCGAAGCCAATCTCATTTGTGACAGGTAGTGTTAAACATTATGCGTAGTCATATTTCTCTGTATTGATTTTATCTCAGTATTTTAAGGCTTATTTTTTGAAACCTGCGGGGTCAGGTTCGTTGAAATGTCAGCAATGTTGTTTACCTCATTAGCGTTTGATATTTTGAATTCACTTAAGTCTTATTTGTCGGTTCACTTGTCGTTAGATAATCCTAGGCTAAAGTCCGCCATCGTATCAAAGTGAATATAAAACAGGGATGTTTTAACCAGTGAATTAGGTCAGGTTTGTGGCAAAAGTGATCATTCGAAGCCAATCTCATTTGTGACAGGTAGTGTTAAACATTATGCGCAGTCACACTTCTCTGTATTGATTTTATCTCAGTATTTTAAGGCTTTTTTTTGTGCTAGTTTATTTCAATAACGATTATTTTTACGACTACTTGATGACGACTTAATCGCTATTTTGAATTGTGCTCGCTTGATCAAACTAAAAAGCCGACCTATTGAAAATAGGTCGGCTTTAAATATGTTGGCTGTTAAGTTATCAGCGTATTTTATTTTAAGGCTATATTTTTCACAGCTATATCTTCCACAGCTATATCTTCCACAGGTATAGCCTCGGGAGATATAGCGATGCAAAATATGCTTATGAAAGCTTAAGCTTATTATCTAGCGATAATTTCTTACCACCAAGTAAAAACACGAAGACTAATAAGCTGCCCCATAAAATATGTTCGTTCATTGCTGCGGGGCTAATATCTACCAAGCTGATCACTGCCACAGCATTAACGATGAATAGACCAACAGCAGAAAGACGGCTAAACAAACCTATCGCGAGTAATACCGGTAAGACTAATTCGCCGATAGTGCCTGCCCATGCGGCTACCATAGGAGATACTAACGGTACTTCATATTCATATTCAAAGAGCATTAATGTTGATTCCCAGTCACGTAATTTGGTTAAGCCCGATTTAAAAAATATATTGGCAATATAAAGCCTAATAAAAAGTACCAGTGGAATAAGTAAGTAATTACTGTAATCAAAAATTTGGTTGTGTATTGCTCTAACTTTTTGCAAAGCCATGATTAGTTTCCTTATTGTAAAGTATCATAATGGTTAATATTGATAGACGTGGCACATTAAGCTTTTAGTTAATGCGACAATTTTATCCTTGTATTAACGCTTGTGGTTAATCTGGTGTTTGAGTCGAAATTGAATTAATCAGCTGTTGCTCTATGGCTTTGGGGAGCCAATCTACAATTGAGAAACGGTCGGTTTTAGTTTTATCTAATGCTCTGCCAAGACTGAGTTGCTGATTAACGGGTTGGGTTTGGTTAGATTGCCATAATGCTAACCATAGATATTCTTCTTCCGTAATTTGCTGATATTGGGCTTGAAAGCTGGGTCGCCAAATCAGGAAGTAGTATGCGTTTGCTTTTTTTCCTGCTAGCTCGGCATGTGTTAATTGCTGCTTAATCGCTTCGACACTTAGTATATTATTTTTTTTGTGTGAATTTTTAATGTCTTCAATCACTGTATCTACGGGGTAACTCAGGGGTAATACCTTAAAGCCGGCGGCAAAGTTAACCGTTAACTGGTAAGCGTCTTTGCTGCTTAGTAATGATAAGCTAGCTAAATCTTTGTCGACATTTTTTGCTCTCTCTGTTTGATGGCAGGCAAAATCTAATGTAGCTATATCGGCTAGTATGGCGCTGTTTTCAAGGTCCGCTATTTTCTGGTGTTTAATGAAACTTGCAAAGTTTGCACCTAGCTCTCCCCAGTCGTAAGCGTCTTTTAAATGCGTTTGTAAGTAGCTTTTAACTAACCTTTTAAATGTACTTGCACCAATAAATGAATGTACGGTGGCAAAAGTAATGGCGAGTGCACGGTTAGCGTTAGCAAGTAAACTGCGTTGATAAATTTCTAACCCCGCAGTGTAGCCCTTATTTTGTGCCAATGTGACATTATCAGTCGTGATTTTATTTGCGTTATCTAATGCAAATATTGCTGATAGCAGTTGGTTTTGTTGCTGTTTTAAGCTCATTATTGCTCACCCGAAATGTCTTTTAGGTGATTGCTTGAAAGCTTGTTTAATGCTGCTGTTTTTTGCGCTGTAGAAAAAACTTCTTTCGCAATGAGCTTAGCTTTTTCTGCTTCTGCAATCAGTGTTTGCCATGACGGTAAGTTTTCATCCCATTCAATTAATGTAGCTACAGCGCCAAATTGTTGTAACGCATAGTGATATAAGTGCCAAACAGTGTCAGACACCGGTTGACTATGATCGTCAATCATCATTTCGCCATCGGCTACTTGTGTACAACCGGCTAGATGAATTTCTCCTACAAGTGACTTAGGCACTCTATTTAGCCATTGTTTAGCGTAGGCTAAAATATTTTCTTGATCTGAAAACGATGGCGTTTTAGCACTACAACTTAACAAGGGTTGATTAGTGGCATTAACGATCAGGTTGTTTAGGTCAATCAGTAGCTTACAGCCAGATTGTTGGCAAAGTTTTACTAAAAACTCGGCCTCGCGGTAAGTTGAACCGGGTAGCTCTATATAAGCCGATAAATTTTCTACTAAAATTTGTTGGCCTAATTGTTGTTGAGCACGTTCAACATTGGCCACCATCATTTGTAAACTTTCATCATTAAAAGGTATTGGCAACAAGTCACCGGCATGCGTGTCGATGCCCGATACTTCAGCCCAACTAAAGCAAGCATGATCCGATATTAATATTGGCTGATAACGTTCAACTAAGTTCGATAACTGTGCTAGCTGTTTTTGTGGGGCAGGTAAGGACGATCCTAAGCCTAACGATGTGGCATGTAAGCTAATATGATAGTGCTGTGCTATATCTGATAGCATGGCATGACTTGCGCCGCCTTGTGCGAAAAAATTTTCAGCATGCACTTCAATAAAGTCGATGTTAGCTGGAGAGTTCAAAGCATCTTCAAAATGATGATGCCTTAAACCAACACCAATTAATGGCAAACCAGCTGTTGGCTTTTTATTTAAAGAAAACATAGTTTTTCTCCAGTAACATCGAAAAAATAAGCCGTTAGAACGACTTTATTTGCATTAACTGAACCTAGGTCAGTTGTTTTAAGCTTTTTGCTTCAATACTTCACGAGCTTCTTTACGGGTTAAACCACCTTGGCTTTTGCAAAGCCCTTTTGTGACTAAACGCCATTCACCAGGGTCGTTATCAAGGGTTGATTGTCCTGCGCATGAATGCGTGCCGGCAATGTTGCTACAGTCGTTTTGTCCCGCTAAAGATACGCCGTAACATTTTTCTTTTTTTACTCGCTTCTCTGCCGCTTCAGCGTCAGCCATCACACCCAGAGATAAGGCCGCTGCAAATGCGGTCGATAATGCAATATTGTGATTCATATTATTTTCCTTTCTATTTTTGGATTGTATTAATGTTCGTTTAACCACTCGATAACATCGCTTTTCGATGCTGCACCTAAGTGTTCAGACGTTACTAATTTATTTTTAAGTAGCAATAATGATGGAATGCTGCGAATACCATATTTTTGAGCTAAAGAGGGTATATCATCGATATTGACCTTAATCGCTTTAAGTTCAGCTACTTTTTCATTGGCGACTTGTTCAAATACCGGGGTCATTGATTTGCATGGCCCACACCATGATGCCCAAAAGTCGATTAACACGTCGCTACTTGACGCTAAAACATCATTAAAATGTTGTTCACTACGAATTTCTTCTACATTCATTATTGTTCCTACCTCTTTTATCGTGACTGTGACACCAGGTTATTAAGCGCTTGGTTAAGCGCTTAATAAAAGAGCGCTTTTATAGTTCGCCGGCAGCAACATTTTTTATGTCGCCCCAGTTATCATTCGAAAGATCTAAGTAACCTGGTACGTCAGTTAACCATTTTGTTTGCACGTCTTTGTTTAGGTTTAAATACAATTTGTTATCAACAATTTTCCAAGCAAGTGGGTCGGTATCAAACTTTTTCTCCATGGCGACACCAAAGGCACAATAGCCACCATATTGTGGTGCGTATTTAGCTGGAGATGCTTTAAACATGTCGCGGTTTTCTTCAGAGCTAAATTGATATATGCCGCCTTTATAAGTTGCTGTGTAACTGGCATTGCCCATTTTAGGCGTTGACATTGTGAAGTAACTCACAGGGTCGTACCCTTTGATGGCGAGATCGTTTGCATCAGCATTCATGTCAATATCTGCAGCAAATGCGAAGCTGCTTGCGACTAAAATAGAACCTGCGAGTATTGTTTTTAATGTTGTTTTCAACATGATATTTCCTAATTTGTTTGATTGTTAATGACAGTGGAAATAATAGTGTTGATTGTTTGGCGTGTGGGATACAATCGTCCAAACTTTGAACCCGATCGTCCAAGTTGCCTATTTATGGACCATTTATCTGAAATTATTGACCGTTTTAGTTTACAAGCTGGGGTGTTTTACACTGGCAAACTTTGTGGCTTGTCTAACTTTAATGAAGGGGCTGCGGTAGAAGGTCATATTCATTTATTACGCCGTGGTACTTTATCTATTATTGGTTTAGACAAATCGACCATTGTTTTAGACAAACCTTCAATTATATTCTTGCCTCGTCCGATTAAGCATGGTTTGCAAGCTAAAGACACTGATAATGCTGAACTTATTTGTGCAACCGTGACTTACGGTAGTGGCAGTTCAAATTTATTGGCTGATGCTTTACCCGATTTATTAATTTTACCTTTAGCTGAGTCGCCGTTTTTACAAACTAATATAGATTGGATTATTGCTGAAGCAGGGCAAGAGCAGCAGGGACGTCAGGCGGTAATGAATCGATTGATGGAAATATTCATTATCAGTATGATGCGTTCGCTGATCAATAAAGGTGAAATAGCACAAGGCATGCTAGCGGGGTTAATGCATCCGCAATTAAAAAATGTTCTACAGCAGTTACATAATCATTGTGCAGAGCAGTGGTCGTTAGAGAAAATGGCTGAAATAGCTTTAATGTCTCGGTCAAAATTCGCAGAAGTATTTAAAAACGTTATTGGTCAAACACCTAACGATTACTTAGTTAGTTGGCGGGTAGGTGTTGCTCAGTCGTTATTAAAACAAGGTAAGAATGTTAGCATTGTTGCCAATAGTGTTGGTTATGAAACAGCGTCTGCGCTGGCACGTGTTTTTAGAAAGCATACTCATATGTCACCCAAGGCATGGTTAGAGCAGCAATAAACAGTAAAACTATCTTTAAATTGCTACTTAGAGATAGTTTTATACTTCGCAAGGGTTAACTGAACGTCAGTTATTGCGCTGTTAATCCAATGGCTATTTTTATGCTGCTAATTAGCATGAAATATATAAACAAATTGATAGATTTTTTACGGCGGCGATAAAGCAGCTCACTAACCACGACTCCTGTTGAATTTACTAATGTAGATTGCCATAAAATAAACCAGCGTATTTTCAAGGTAAATTTTTGCTTGTTGATTGAGATATCGACATTCTTTATAGGTAATAAAAGTAAGAGAGAGGAGTATATTACCTCGGATTCACTCTTAACCTCGAAACGAGAAGTAAAACGATCATAACAAACACGTACCGTTGTATCTGCAATTATATGGGTTTGCTTATGAATGCGTTCAAATGCCATGATAAAACCTAACGCTTTGTTAAACGCCTAAAAATAAATAGATTGAGCAAAGTTATAGTCAGCCGTACTTTGTTTACACGCTTTGCTAGCATGCAACCTTAGCAGAATAATCAGTTAGTTTCCTCGGTTTATAATTCTACACTTTACTCGTGATAGCTATTTTTTCTCAAGGTGATACAAACTCGACAATGGCGTGAAGCCCATATTTCGATACATAGCTATGCCATCTTGGGATGCTTGTAGCGTCATTGATTTGCATGCCTTTTGTTTTGCCAAAGCAACTAAGTGAAGCATCAGCGCTTTGCCAATGCCACGTCCTTGAAAGTTGGGTAATACGCCAACTTGATGTATGCCCATATTATTGTTTGATTGGTATAAAATAGCTGTGCCGGCCATTATACCGTTAACTTGAAATGTTACTATTGTCGCATTTTCGTCATCCAGAAGCGGCACGAGAGAGTGTGTGTTTATCTCATAACCAAATGCTTGACCACATGCACTAGACCACTGTTGAAGCTCTTTAAGAGATTGCACCAATACTATTTGCTGATGTGTTACGCCTTTGGCATTTTCTAAGGCTAAATACATTGCCGTTAATTGCGCTTTGATAGTGACCTTATCTAAAGGAAGTGGCTCTGCTAACGTTACGTGTATATGGTCACGCCATTGATTACTGTTTATTTTTATAAAGTCGGTGTGCCAAATTTTGTTTGGCCAACTAGGATGAGAAAATATCTCATTTTCGCTACTGATAACCGTCATTGCACGCCAGAATGCATGCAAGTTAGCTAAGTTTTTTTGCAACATCTCAGACATATTAATCCTTATTAAGTAAAACAAGGCCTATTATCAATAACAGCGCACCTATGAGCTTCGTTATTGATATTAACTTTTGCGGGCTTTCAAATAAAGCAAAGTGACTGATTAGCATCGCCATAATTAATTGACCGGTTAAGGCATAGCTCATTACCGTACCAACGCCCATTTTAGGAATAAGCCAGTACATACTGCCGACACCAAAAGCACTTAATAGACACGACAGCCACAAATACCAAGGGATACTGCTAAAGGGAATTTGCAGCCAGTGGATAGTGTTGGTTTTGGCATTGAACAAGTAAAGTAACACTATCACTAACAAGAAACTGCTTAAAAAAGCATAGCCCGTTGCTAGCCAAGCATTATTAACAATTTGGCCTAAACGAGCATTCATTGCCGCTTGCACAGCAATACAGCTCCCCGCGAATAATGCCAAAGGCCATAATATACTCATAACATAGTGACCAAATCAGCTGTTTGTTTTCGATATTTTACTCGTAAAGCACTGATGTCATCAGTGCTTCTAAAGCCGACGGGGCATATAATTTCGGCATTTAATCCTTGTTTATTTAACCCCAGTACTTGGTTGATGCCCTGGCTATCAAAACCGGTCATTGGGCATGCGTCAATTTGATTTATTGCTGTATAACTTAGTAATTTACCTAGGGCTATATAGCATTGCTGAGCTGCCCAAGCACTTTGCTCGTTTTCGTTTTTTGCTAGCAGATCATTGCTGATCACTTGTTGGTAATCGTTTAATGCCAATGCGGTTTTGTTTTGACTCTTGGCTAATGAAGAGATAAATAAGGAAATATCTTTTGAGGTTATTTGGGTCTTATGGGCGAAAACTAAGAGGTGTGAATTATTGGCGACTTTCGTTTGTCCATAGCTAAAGGGCAGTAAATCATTTTTAACCTGATCACTTGCTATTACAAACAACTGATAAGGTTGTAATCCATAAGAGCTCGCACTTAAGCGTACGCTTTCAATTAAGCCATTAACTTGTTGTTGATTTAATTTTTCATTTGAGAATTGGTTTACGGCATAACGCCAATTGAGTGCATCAATAAAATTCATAATATCTACCTTGTTTTATTTTGTTTTGATGCACATAGTGTACTGAGCTTATTTGCCACACTCATTTACATATGTTGATAACACTTAATTTTTTAAATCTTTTTTTATACGGCTTAATTGTGTCGGTGTAATACCTAAATAACTGGCGATATGGTACTGAGCTAGGCGTGGCAGCATGACTTGATAATCTTCTAAAAATTGTAGGTAGCGCTGTTTTGCTTCAAACTGTAAATAACTAATCTCTTTGGTTTCTTTTTCTAGTAACCAGTGTTTTTCAAGATAATGAATATGGAATGTCATTAACTCTGGGTTGTTAAATAGCGCAGCTCTAAATTGAGAAAAGTTAATTTCAATAATGTCGCAATCTTCCAGTGCCTCAAGTGCTAAAAAGCTCGCTTCACTTTTAATGAGTGATGTCATAGCCCCTGGAAATCGTCCTTCACAAAAGAAATTTTTATTATATTCATTTCCTTCAAGGTCAGTCACATAAGCTCGTATGAGTCCCTTATGAATAAAAGCAAAATGGCTTGCTATTTCTCCCTGCGCATAAAGTACTTCTCCTTTATTAAGCTGCTTTGACGTTAAACATTGTTGATAGTCGTGCCATGCAGCGGCTGATATAGGGTAATAACTTTCAAGGGTGCATTTTAGGTGGGCAATAGCAGGCAGCATAATGTATTAAATAGCGTTATGTAAGATAAGCAGAGTTTACGTTAATAAAAAGCTTGAGCCTATAATTAACGATAACGATAACGATAACGATAACGATATTGGTAGTCCTAGATATTTGACAAAATATATGTTGCTAATAAAGATAAAAATGTTGGCAAAGCGTATTAACCTTTACCAACATTAAAAACTAGGCCAAAGTGCGTTAACGCATAATAATTAACGGAACTTGAGTGTTTTCCAACATTTTTAAGGTATTACTACCGACAAAAAATTGTCGTAACCTAGAGTGACCAAAAGCCCCCATGACAATTAACTCAATGTTTTGCTCTTGCTGATAACGAGTTAACTGTTCATTGATGTTACCCTCTAACAGCGCCGGAATAACATTCAATCCTCGCTCGATAAGCTTGTTTTTAGCTGTATCAAACTTTTCTTTTAGCATGACTTCGTTATTTTTTACTGCCACTAAGTGACAATCAATACCGTGCAATAATCCGCCGTCTAATACTTTTTGCAAAGTACGGTCAGCCGATTCTCTGCCATCGTAAGCAATCATAAATGATTTAGGCGGGCTAAATGCCTCAGGTACAATGAAGATAGGTTGTGTTGCTTTTCGTAACAAGGTTTCTATGTGTGAGCCAAGAGCTTTAAACTCATGTGCGTGGCCAGCGCCTTTTCGCCCAATAACAATCAAACGAGTCAGTTGCTCTAATGCCATTAACTCTTCAACAATATCACCATGTCGCTGCATTGTTTCAACCGTTTCAATACCATAAGTAGCAGCGTCTTCAGCCACAGAATCAAGTAAGTCATTGCCTAATGTTAATGCAAGCTTACTTTTTTGCTCATCGAGTCTCGTCATTTCTTCAAGCAGGGCTGATTGAGCGCCTAAGCCTATGGCTCCGGTGTAATCGTCAGCACCGTGTTGTTGTGACCTCTCAATAATATGGAGAAAGCATAACGGCTTATTTAGCTTTTTTGCGGCCCATTTTCCAGCTTCTGTTACTGCTGACGTTATGGCTGAGCCATCGATACAAGTAATTATTTTATTCATAACTTATCTCCTAATGTCCACCCAATAGCTTGTCTACTTGTGCTGGGTCATTATGTACGCCAAATTTATCAACAACTGTTTCTGTGGCTTCATTCATGCCTATTACTTTAACCGTGGCACCTTCACGTCGAAATTTAATCACCATTTTATCTAATGAGGAAACCGCTGTAATATCCCAAAAATGTGCCTGAGTAAGATCGATGACAACAGTGTTAACTGCTTCTTTAAAGTCGAATGCTGCAATAAATTGCTCTGCAGAAGCAAAGAATACTTGTCCTACAACTTCATAAGTACGTACTTTATCTGCTGCTGAGTAATGTGATT
Source organism: Cognaticolwellia aestuarii (assembly GCF_002000025.1). Taxonomy (GTDB): domain Bacteria; phylum Pseudomonadota; class Gammaproteobacteria; order Enterobacterales; family Alteromonadaceae; genus Cognaticolwellia; species Cognaticolwellia aestuarii. Next base: position 368,258 of record NZ_MUZV01000003.1, on the reverse strand, counting down.
TAACTGCCATAAAGTGACCAATTTTATTAGCAAAGAATAATGTTGCCAGCAGTACGCCGACTAAAACCCCTAAAGCGAGGTTATGTGTTGCTACCACAACAATAACGGTTGCGATCATCACGATATTGGTTGAAAGCGGGTGCTTGCGCAAGTCACGAATGGACGACCATGAGAATGTACCAATAGATACCATGATCATAACGGCAACCAGTGCTGCCATAGGGATCTGTCGTAACCACTCATCTAAAAACACCACCATGACTAGAAGAAAAGCGCCAGCAACAAAAGTAGAAAGTCTGCCACGTCCACCTGATTTTACATTGATAATAGACTGTCCGATCATGGCACAGCCCGCCATACCGCCTAAAAGGCCGGCACCAATGTTAGCCATACCTTGCCCTTTACATTCTTTGTTTCTATCGCTGCTGGTATCTGTCAAATCATCAACAATGGTGGCTGTCATCATCGACTCTAATAAGCCAACCACGGCTAAACCTGCAGCATAAGGGAAAATAATCGTCAGTGTTTCCATAGTTAGTGGCACATCAGGCCATAAAAAAATGGGGAGTGTATCGGGTAACTCACCCATATCGCCGACCGTACGAATATCTATTCCAATAACCATAGTGACAACGGTTAGTGTGACAATACAAACTAAAGGTGATGGAATAGCTTTACCGATTATTGGTAGATAAGGGAACAAATAAATTATGCCTAAACCCGCTGCTGTCATCGCGTAAACGTGCCAGGTCACATTCGTTAGCTCTGGTAATTGCGCCATAAATATTAGAATAGCGAGGGCATTTACAAAGCCTGTAACAACGGATCGGGAAACAAAGCGCATTAATTCCCCTAAACGTAAAAAACCTGCGATTATCTGTAGAACACCGGTCAGTAGCGTAGCTGCTAAAAGATATTCAAGGCCATGATCTTTGACCAAAGTGACCATTAACAAAGCCATTGCACCTGTAGCGGCTGAAATCATGCCTGGGCGACCGCCAACAAAAGCAATAATCACAGCGATACAAAAGGATGCATACAAGCCGACCTTTGGGTCAACGCCAGCAATAATAGAAAAAGCAATGGCTTCGGGGATCAGGGCTAGCGCCACAACAATACCCGCAAGTACATCACCACGAATATTAGAGAGCCAGTCTCTTTTTACGTGTTCGAACATGCAAAATTACCTAAAATTTAGTGCCTCAAAGTGAGGTTATGAAAAACGTGTACAAGTTTGTCTCGCGACAAGCGCGATAAAGTTGCTCATAGTCTTGAGCGAGATGAAATAAGGTGAGGGCCTAGGGCGGCGTATGTGTCAAAACGAGCTCCATATGATATTAAGTTGTACAGATGATACACGATTTTATGTTTTTATTACAATGCCTTCCAACCAGGTTGTAGATGTGACTCGTTTTTTCGATTGTACTTTGGACATTAAGTACTGGTAACTTTTGCTCATCATTTGTCGTCATTCATTAATAAAGGCTGTCAGCATAGTGGCTGATGTTAACTCCGTATTGACGGTGTTTGTTTTATTGTTATAGATGCTATTATTGTTGCGTTTACCGTAATTATTATTTACTTAAATCGGTGTTTATTACGTTGTTCGTATTATATAAAGTGACAGCATCTTAACATTTGATGAATAACGCGATGTGGAAAAATACGGAAGAAAAATTCGGCTTAATCAGTAAACTATTTCACTGGCTCAGTGCAATTACCGTTTTTTCAATGTTTGGTGTAGGCTTTTGGATGGTTGACTTAACGTATTACAGTCAATGGTATAAAACTGCGCCGCACTGGCATGAAAGTGTTGGAGTACTGCTATTTATCGTCACCATACTGCGCTTGATTTGGCGCTTAATAAGCTTTCAACCTAAGGCTATCGCTAGCCATTCTTTACAGGTTAAACAAGCGTCAAAAATTGCGCACATAGGGCTTTATCTACTTTTGTTTGTATTGATGAGCAGTGGTTTTTTAATGTCTAGTGCTGATGGGCGCTCTATCGAGGTTTTTAATTGGTTTAGTGTTGGCGGGTTAGGTGATTTGCTGGAAAACCAAGAAGATATTGCTGGTTTAGTTCACGAATATAGCGCTTATATTTTAATTACTTTGTCTTTGTTACATGGCGCAGCAGCAGTCAAGCATCACCTAATTGATAAAGATGAAACCCTAAGCAGAATGTTAAAATAGCGTTTATTAGATAAAAGTTTTATGTAATTAATTAACTAAATTTTGGCCGTAGCCATTACGTAACAGCCTTTAAGGCAAAAGGATATACCATGAAAAAATTACTTTTAGTCACCACATTGTTTGCCTCAAGCGCATTATTACCTGCTTTTGCAGCAGATTATAAAATTGATCATGAAGGTGCGCATGCGTCAATTAACATTAAAGCAAGTCATTTGGGCTTTAGTGTTTTAACGGGCAGATTTAATAAATTTACAGGCACGTTTTCTTATGATGAAAAAAATATTTCCGCAGCCAAAGTATCTGTAAAAGTAGATACCTCAAGTTTTGACTCTAACCATGCAATGCGCGATAAGCACGTACGCTCAGATGATTTTCTTGATGTGAATAAATTTGCCCAAGCGACTTTTATTAGCACTAAGGTTACCGACCAAGGTAATGGTAAACTCGCTATTAATGGCAACTTTACGCTACATGGCGTTACTAAACCAATGACCATTGATGCTGTTAAAGTGGGTGAAGGTAGTGACCCATGGGGTGGTTATCGTTTAGGTTTTAGTGGTACAGCAACGATTAGTATGGCTGATTTTGGTTTTAAACAAGATTACGGTCAAGTTGATTTAGAATTACATATTGAAGGTATTCGTCAGTAATATTATTCACCATTGCTATTATTGCCATTACATAAGTCGCTGGTATGACTTGCAGCGCTTTAATGGCAATAAGTAACTGCAAATTATCGCTGCTAATTTATTTTTAAAGCTCTATCATTAGTAAATATGCGAACAACAAACGGGCTACAGCATAAGCTTTTCATTCAATTTTCCCTCGTAAAATTTATCAATTACGCACATCGAGTTCTATCTCACTATATTGATAGATATAAAAACTATTATTATAGTTCCTAATCGGCTGATTTTATGTGATATTAAGTTTAGTTTAAAATTCGCCTAAAAAGTTTGTTGTTAATATCAGTAACAGCGAGAAAAATCTAAAAAAGGAATTTTTATGAAACGATTACTGTTGGCTTTTACACTCACCTTTACTATATCACTGAGTACACATGCCGCTGATCTGGAAAAATTTGCACAACGCTATTTCAACGTGATGACTGCAACTCAAGCACCCAATGCAACTAAAGCAGATTTAGAGCGCTATTTTGACTTACTTGTTGATGATATTGGTCATTCACACTTACCATGGCAAACAGATGATTCTAGATTACCTAGTGGTAAAGATGATATGCGTAAAGGTATGTTGTTTTATTTAGGGGCGCATAGTGAATATAAGGCTGAGCTCTTAGATGTTTTTATTTTTAATAATTCAGCGATTGCTATTCGTTATAAAAGTAGTGCGAAGGGCATCCACCCGCAAAACAATCAAGCAATTGACTACACGCAAACCATGATGGAAGTACTGGAAATGGAAGATGGTAAAGTTGCTGTGATCCGCAAGTATCATGAATAACCAGACTGTATTTATTCACTATTAAATTAACTCGATATTACCATCTTCCAAATAATAAAATAATAAAATAATAAAATAATAAAATAATAAAATAATAAAAAGGAAATGAAATGAAAACTTTACTCGCATGTTTGGCACTATTATTAACCGGTTGTGCATCAACCTATTCGCCAGTACCTGAAAATTATCAAGGTGAACTTTCGGTTATTGGTAGCTCAGAAAAAAGACATTCAACAGGTAAGTCAGACCTATTCTATTTAAGTAAAGTTAACGGTAAAATAATTGAAAATACGCTTGGCGCGACAAGGAATGCGACCTATGGTCAAGGTTTTTATTTAACCACTAAGTTGCTTGAAACTAACGTTCCTTCCGAGGAAGCGGTGTTTAGCATTATAGGGAGAACTGAACACGCGGCTCCGATCCAAGCGTTTACTGATGAGGTATATGAAGTCAAAGGAGATATAACATTTAAACCTGAAGCAAATAAAGAATATGTTGTTAAAGGGACTTTAGGTGAGAGTTATTCGGCGGTATGGATTGAGTTGAAAGAAACTGGTGACATTATTCAACAGAAAATAGAGATCAAGGGCAGTTCTGAGTTAGGTTTTTTTGAAAAATAAGGCAAGTGTATTTAATGCGTTAATATTACTATTTTGTGTACTTCCTAGGTAAAAATAACAATAAGGAGCCCTGATGATATTTGATGATGCACAAAAGAATATGAACGATGCATATTTCGGTGGCGGTACGGGGGTGCTTGCTTCCGGTCTTATTTGGAGTGTTGCGGGTATAGTCGCCGTATATTCTTCACCCCAAACGAGTATGTTGACACTGTTTTTTGGTGGTATGGTTATATATCCATTAAGTTTATTGTTATCGAAACTATTACAACGTTCAGGGCGTCACAAAGTTAATAATCCGCTTGGTAAACTTGCCTTAGAAAGTACCGCCATTTTATTTGTTGGGTTATTTATAGCTTTTTCAGTAGCAAAGCTGCGAGTAGATTGGTTTTATCCCATTATGTTGATGATTATTGGTGTTCGCTATCTGGTTTTTCAAACACTTTACGGTATCAAACTTTATTGGCTTTTGGGCGCTACACTTACTATTGTCGGCATGTTTTGCCTATTGTTCGGTGCGCCCTTTATTACAGGGGCGCTTTTGGGTGGTACGTTTGAGATAATATTTTCGTTATTCATTTTGTATTACGCCAAAGTAAAAGAGTAATCGCTAAAAATATTTGAATGTTAGTTATAGTAGGTCTATTTAATGGCTTATTACACTTTTGAACTTACTGACAACCTTTGCTTTATTGTAGATGTTAACTTTAAAATTAAGCGGCTAAGTTAGCTGTTAATGTTAGTCAGTGTTTTCCTGTCTGCATGCTGCATTAAGCACTCTCTATTAAGCATAGAAAAGTGGTAAGCAGCTAAATACTCTGACAACGTATATCAGTAAATTATCTTGAAGGAGAGGGCGTTGCAATGGCCTTATTTTCTATCGACTGTTACTTTTAAAAATATTTTATAGCGAGCTACGCTCAGTATTTACAGCCCTAGGATGTCACTTTAATCGACTCTGTACTTTGAAATAGCATCGACAAATATAATCAATACTATCACTCATAAATTGAATTGTATTTCTGTGATATGAAGCTAACTTATGTATATTGCAGGTTAGCTCTGACGTACTGTTAAATGCTGTAAAGGTATTGTCTGTCCATAGAGGAAACACACAAAGATGGTTTTAGTGTGTAACTAAATGGCTGCTGAGTGAAAAAATACCAAGATATAGAGTAAATTATCAATGATTCTGATGAAGAACGCTAGTTACCTTATAAATATAAAAACAAGTGGGTAGATAAACATGAAACTTCCAAAAGTTGGGCCAGCATTTTTAGTCACTGCAGCATTTATCGGTCCGGGTACGGTTATTACTGCTTCCATGGCCGGGGCAAATTACGGTTTAACCCTGATTTGGGCGTTGTTATTTGCGATGATCGCAACGCTCGTTTTACAAGAAATGGCCGCAAGGTTAGGTATTATTACTCAACAAGGGTTGGGGGAAAATATTCGCCAAGCGATTTCCCAGCCATTTTGGCGAACACTGACCATTTTGTTAGTCGTTAGCGCGATTGTTATTGGCAATGGTGCTTATCAAAGCGGTAATATTTCAGGGGCGAGTTTAGGTTTGGCTAGTATCAGTGAGCAACTTTCATTGTCTATTGCCTATACCAATGTTGTTTTTCCGGTATTAATCGGCAGCGTGGCATTTATATTACTTTATACCGGCAGTTATAAGTTGATTGAACGGGCACTTGTGGTGTTAGTAGGATTAATGAGTATGGCTTTTCTTGTCAGCTTTTTTCTTACTAAACCTGATTGGACAGGGCTTATATCAAGTATGTTTGCCTTCGAATTACCTACAGGAGCGGGCTTAACTGTGATTGCGCTTATTGGTACCACTGTTGTACCTTATAATTTATTTTTACATGCTGCTACAGCCAGTAAAAAGTGGCAATCGAGTAGTGACTTAACCGAGGCAAGACAAGATTTATTTATTTCTATCCCGTTAGGCGGATTAATTTCAATTGCGATTGTTTCGACCGCAGCGTCGGCGTTTTTTGGTCAACAACTACAGCTACAAAGCGCAGCAGATTTAGCGCCATCCTTACAACCATTATTTGGTGATTGGGCAAGTATATTTATTGCTATTGGGTTGTTTTCTGCTGGAATTTCTTCTGCGATAACGGCGCCATTAGCAGCTGCATTTGCCTTAAGTGGTATTTTAAATTGGAATAAAGACCTCAACGCGTTGAGCTTTAAAATGACTTGGATGACAATTCTTGTTATTGGTGTTGTTGTCGCTAGTTTAGGCTACAAACCTATTGCTATTATTTGGTTTGCTCAGGTTGCAAACGGCATATTATTACCGGTTATAAGTGTGTTTTTATTATGGATCATGAATAGTCAAGTGCTAGGCGAATATCGTAATAACCTTTGGCAAAACATCGCTGGCGCGGCCGTTATCTTTATTGCCTTGATGTTAAGTGCGCGAAGTTTACTGTCTGCTTTTGGTTTGTTGTGAGCGTTAAAAACGCTAAACGTTTACTGCAGCATAAAGCTTGCTTTAGATGTTGATTTTTTTCTTCTGCTACTGCTAGGCGTTTATGTACCATATTAGCCTAAGCCATGCTATTGAAGCATGCTATTGAGGCATGCTCAAATGTAGATAACCCTATAACTATTCAGGCTGTATTACCGCTATTTATTGCTGTCGAAAGCCGATTTTAAATTGTTAGCAAAGGCGATAAATTTTTCTTTAATGGTTTTTTTCACGGCAATATCTAGTGAGCCTAATACCACTTTACCCTCAATAGTAATTATTGGCGCTTGTCGGCTTGCCATGGAAGGTGCTTTGTTTTCTATACTGCTGATAATGCCATAACTTTTACAAACAACATTTATGTTTTCAGGCACATAAATTTTGCTACTACCTAAAACACAGTTTAACTTAATGGTGACATTTTGATGTTGAAATACCGCGTCTGTAAAGTCGAGTATGGTTTCGCCTAACATGTTGTTGACTGTGATAGTTTTAGGGACATACCACTGACCGCTTCGCTCAACATTGCCTAAAATACTTTGCAGGCTCAAGGTATTGTCATTATCAGCGTTACTATAGCTTGGCGTAAATTGGTGCTCTTTATTGCTGGTGTATTGTTTATCTGCTTTTAGCGTTAAATCAGCCACTAAATCGATAATCTCTTGATGATTATCACTACTCATTGCTTGATCTAACCTACGTTCAAATGCTTCAGCAGATATCACCCCATGGCTATAATTAACAATTAGTTGATCGATAGTTTCTTCACGCACTTGTTCGATTGGACGATCTTCAAGAATTACTGACATGGCTCACTCCGTTGCTGATGTTATTTAACTTAAGTTAGGACTAATGCTTAGGTTAGTTATGTGCTAATGACAATTCATATTAGTACTTGTTAGCGCTTTATGTTGAGTTGTCAGTAGTATTCCAAACTTTTAGCGACTTATTACTGTAATACTTATGGCTTAAAAGCTAGTTCATTCACTTTACGTTTAAAGAGTAGCAAAGATAAAGCCACTATTTTAATTTAATAAATACATAGACTTACTATTGTTTAGCTTTAGCGTTTTGTGAAATTAACTACGGGTTAGTGAAAAACCATAAAATATTGTCTCTTTATAAGCTTAGCTATTGGTTAAATTATTTAATATTTAGCACTTGTTTTAATGGAGCTAAATGTTGCTCGAAGTTTTTCCACTGTTCAGTTGCGCTTTTGTAAATAGGTTGGCGAACTTGCTCAGAGCTTGGTGTTTTTATTGTGCGTTGGGTCTTATGAAAATCAAGGCATGATTGTTCAAATTCTAGGCCACAAAAATCAAGCATTCTTCTGACTTGGTGCTCTAAGTCGTCGACAATATCTTCATGATTGACAGTTAAAACGAAGTCAGGAAGCACCGTTTGCCAATGAGTCATTAGTTTGAGGTAAGCTTGGTAATAGCGACCAATATCTTCAAGGTTGTAGCTAAAATCTTGTCCTTCAGCAAATAACTGTTTAAAACCACTAAAACAACAAGCCATAGGGGCGCGCCTAGCATCAATAATCTTAGCATTGGGCAGGATTAATCGAATTAAGCCAATGTGGAGGAAGTTATTTGGCATTTTATCGATAAAAAACGGCGCTTGTTCTCGGTAAATGCGAGTTTCATCAATAAATTGCTGACCAAAACGTTGAAAATACTCCGTTTTGATCTCAGCAAGATTTTTAGGGTATTGGCTTACTTGATTTGCCGGGTTACGGCCACGTAATCGGGCAGCTAAGCCTAAGATATTGTGTAGCTCCATGGTGCCATCAATTTGGCTATGTGAGGCTAGTATTTGTTCAAGTAAGGTTGAACCAGCGCGCGGTAAGCCAACAATAAAAATGGCATCAGGTGCTTTTAGCCCTAACTGTCCACGGTTTTGGAATAGCTCTGCGGTACAGTATTTTATTTGTTCATCGACTTGTTGCTCAATTTTTCTAATGTCAAAGCCATTGTGTGCATGCTGCAAATCATTACCTTGTTGGTATGCTTGAAATGCTTGGTTATATTGTTTTCGATCTTCAAACGCTTTGCCTGTGGCAAAATACAGCTGTACTTTATCCGCTATGGCTAAGCTTTCACTTGTTTGCTGAGTTTGCATTTGCGCTATTTCGTTATCGCTAAAACGATACGTTTTAGTATTTGCTAAGCTCCAAAAAGCATCACCGTAATTTGGCTTCAACTGATACGCTTTTTGATAAGCCTTAATGGCTTCGTTTATTTCACCCTTTGCTTTAAGTGCATGGCCAAGCTGTAAATGAAAACCAGCAATGCTTTCGTCTTCTTGAATTGCTTGCTGATATAATTGTACGGCTTGTTCTATCTCGCCTAAGCCTGTTAATGCATTGGCTTTAGCCACTTTAAAACTAATGTTATTGGGTTGCTCAATGAGCAGTTTTTCAACTTGTTGTTCAGCGGTTTTGTATTTACCTAAGCGCAGCAATAAGTTGAGGTATTGCGAGCGAGCGTAAACGTGGTTAGGTGCAAGTTCAAGCGCACTTGCAAGTAAAAATTCAGCATCATCATATATTTTCAGCTCAATGCCAATTTCGGCCAGCAAGCACATGCCTTCGATATGACGTTTATTTTGTTGTAAGAAATGTCGGCAAATTTGCTCTGCTTTTAATAATTTTCCTTCATGCATTAATTCGGTAACGGCAAGCAAAGCAGGCGGTAAGCTTTTAAGTTTAGCCATGGCATTAGCTGCCTGTTGTACTTTATCCATTTGCTGTGCATGACGATATAGCTCAATAAGCTCTTGCCAACTCGCGAGTAAACATGGATTGAGCTCTGTTGCCCGTTCGAACGCGGCTGTCGCTTGTTGTGCTTTTGCCAACGCAATATATATATGGCCTTGCTCTTGATGTGCTCTGCTATATGACGGGTCAAGCTTCAATAGAGCTTCAATACTGGTGAGTGCTTGTGAAAATGCTTTTGTGTAACGCTGAGCAACAGCGATTAAGTACCATAGTTGTATTTGGTCTTGGCGATCGCTTGTTTGTTGTTGCAGCTGTTTTGCTTGTTCAATCGCATCGTCGAATTTCGCTGTTTGAATAAGTTTTTGGATCGATTTTAGCTGGGATTCAGTGACAGAAAGAGGGGCTTTTTTCAACGATTTTACTCCAAGATGACGCGACAGGTTTTTATATTTAAAATAAATGAGTCTCGTACTTTAACAATAAAAAACCGCCTGATAAACATATCAAACGGTTTTTAAACGGGCTAACTAATTAAGTTTAAGACTTAATAAAAGTCATAAGAGAATCTAAAACCAACCGTGCGAGGTCTATTAGTGACGACCTTAGGTGTAAATTGTTGGGTGTCGATATAGAGGATGGCACTTTTGTCGGTGATATTGTCGATGAAAATTTCAGCTTTCCATTCATCGTTAGTCACACCAAAGCTTAGGTTAGCAACTACGTAACTATCTTGAACATAACGGCCACCTGCAAAGGTATTGCCATTACTGTCTTGATAATTAACGCCAGAATAGACATCAGCTTCTTTTTCAATACTTAAGCCAGAGCCAGTACCGTAGATTAAGTTAGTGGCATCTTCAACAACATAAGCGTCCATCGCCATACCTGCTAATCTATCGCCAGTATAACTAATTGAACCATTGACATAACCGGTCATGTCTTGATCAATGTTATAAAAGTATTGTGCTTGTAAATTGCCGGAAAACTTAGCTGAATATGGCAGTCGACTACCCGCTGCTGGGGCAATGCCATCAAGCTGGTTATTAATTGACGTTAATTCAGTATCAAGGAAACTAAAAGCACCAGAGATAACTAAGTTATCGGTTGCTACCCAAGTAAAGTCACCGTCAATACCTTTAATTTCAGCCTCACCAACATTATCGGTAAATACTAAGAAACTAATATTAGTAGGGTCATAGCGTGATGTTTGTAGATCCGATATTTTAGAATAATAGGCCGTTGCATTTAAGCGTAAGCTTTGATCAAACAATGTTGATTTAAAGCCTAATTCAATATTATCTAAGCTATCCGTCGTTGAATACACCGGAATGCGAAACCCATCAAATGCACCTTCTTGGTTTTTAGCGAGCCCGCCACCAACACGGTTAGTCACCGGAGGTCTAAAGCCTTCAGAATAAGAGGCAAATACCATTATATCTTTGTTTATTTGCCAATCAATTGATGCTTTGATGATGGTATCGTCTACCGTCAGTGTACCGTCGCTATCAAGCAAACTTGTGTCTAATTGGCCACTGGCAATAGCGGCTTGAGTCGCGGCAGTTTCTGCTGCGGCTTGCTCAGGTGACATTCCGGTAGTAATAAAGTACGCGGTTAATGCTTCATCGCTACCGTCGCCAAAGGCTTGTAATCTGCCACTAACATCAACGGTTGTGGTTGCCCCTTTATAAATATCATCAATTTGATACCAACGAGCACCAAAGCTTGCCGTCACCGTATCGGTAATGTCATATTCTAACTGACCAAATACTGCGATTTGATCTATGGTATGTGTAATATCGTTTACAAAGCTAACCTCTGATGGGAATGGGCCACCATTACTATTTATGCCATCATTACCTTTTAGCGTTCTTTGTAAGTCTGGGAATTTTTCTGTACTGGCAATTTTAAACTGTCCTACGGTTGATAACTCTTGTGAGTCATAGAAAACACCTGCAGTGACACGCCAGCGATTTTCTGCTGAGGTATTGAGTCGTAGTTCATGAGTAATACGCGAGGTACTCGTCGCTTCTTTATAAAACTTAGTTGGATCTAAACATTCTTGCGCCTCAGGTGTGCCAGAATAATTACAAACATAATAAGCTGAAAATGAGCCACCATTAGTGTAACCGGTATAATCGATGGTTGAATTGATATCTCTATCTAGGTAGCCACCGGTATAAACGATATCAAGATGTTCGAGGCGACCTTCCAATGTCCAGGTGGTTAAACCAAAATCATCATTGTTGTTTTCCGGGGTGAAGCGGTTAGTTGATGATTCACCTTCTAGGTTAGGGTCGTAAGCAAAAACACCTTCAGTATCAAGTGACTGTTGAGTATGTTGCACTAACAGGTCCCAGTCATTATTGATTATATAAGATAAGCCAAAGCGAGCCCCAGCATAATCAGCAGTATTGAAATTTTCTTCAACTAAAGCATCATTTTGTGGTGCTGTAACTGGAATATTTTCAGGGTTTGTTAATACGCCGCCTGATATTCTACTGATAACTTCAGCACTGCCAGTATAACCGCCGTTATTTGTATCGTTTAATATGTTATCTATCCAGCCGCCTTGATGGTCATTATATGCAGCAACACGCACAGCCAGTGAGTCAGTTAGTGATAAATTAAAATAAGCTTCAACAGAGTTGCTTATGTCGCCACCCTTGGTTGTGCTCATACTGGTATCAAAGCCAGCAGCAAAACCGTCATGACTTGGTTTATTGGTAATTAAGCGAACAGTGCCTGACTGAGAGCTAGCACCAAAAAGTGTGCCTTGTGGCCCCGGTAACACTTCAATGCGTTCAACGTCAGTAGCGTAAATATCTAAATTACGTCCTTGCATTGATACAGGTTGTTCGTCTAAATAAAAGGCGACAGAAGGTTGTAATGCTTGAACAGATGAAACGGAAATATTGGTTTGTGTTGTCGCCGCGCCGCGTATGTATATTTCATTTTGCCCTGGGCCTGTGCCCTGAAAAACTACGTTTGGTAAGAACTCAACATATTGGTCAAAATTTGACACCCCTAGCTTTTCTAAGCTATCACCGGTTAAGGCGGTAACAGTAACGGGAACTTCTTGGATAGATTCTGCGCGTTTTGTTGCGGTAACTTCAATGACTTCTATTGAGGCTTTTTCTTGCTTTTTAACTTCCTCAGCGTAAAGAGAGCTTGATGCCGCGATGGCTGTTAATACAGCGCAGTGCAGCTTAGTGAATTTCATATTTTTTATCCCTTGGCTTTTTAATTAGATTTTATATTATGTTTGAGTTGATATTATTAGAGTTATAACTATATTTCTCGTCACAAGCTTAGCAATAAATCACTTTTATTTCAAAAAAGCTCATCTTCTCGTTATTTATCAGATATTTTCTGTGTCGAGTCTGCTGTTTACAGCTTGCTTAAAGCAGATATAATATCAACACAAATTAAAACTAGGGGAATGACTTGCTTACAAACGTTAATAGTCAATTAAATAAAAAGGTATTTGCCAGCGCGTCAGCAATTATTATTGCATTGATGCTATATACCGTAGCGTTGCCAGAGCAAGCGCAGAGCTTATTTACGCTTATTCAATCAAGTATTGTCGATAATGGCAGTTGGTTCTATGTACTGACGGTGGCATTTATTTTCTTTTTCGTGATTTTTTTGGGCTTGTCACGTTATGGTGATATTCGCTTAGGGCCAGACCATGCAACGCCTGATTATTCTATGCTGACTTGGCTTTCGATGTTGTTTGCCGCAGGTATGGGGATAGGGTTGATGTTTTTTGGTGTAGCTGAGCCACTGATGCATTATTTGTCGCCACCAACAGCCGATAAAGGTACGGTTGAAGCGGTTCAAGAAGCCATGAAAATGACCTTCTTCCATTGGGGGCTTCATGCTTGGGCCATTTATGCCATTGTCGCCTTAGTATTAGCCTACTTTAGTTACCGACATAGCTTGCCCCTCACACTGCGTTCGGCGTTGTATCCTTTAATTGGCGATAGAATTTATCAATGGCCAGGGCATTTAGTCGATGTATTTGCTGTAGTAAGTACCGTTTTCGGTGTAGCGACTTCGTTAGGTTTAGGTGCATCACAAGTAAACTCAGGCTTTGGCTACTTATTCGGTATTGATGTTTCTGTGACTAATCAGATCATTATCATGATTGTTATTGTCGGGTTAGCGGTTGTATCGGTAGCAACGGGTTTGGATAAAGGCATAAAAATATTGTCTGAAACCAATATGGTGTTAGCGGTTATTTTGTTGTTATTAATTTTTGTTTTAGGGCCAACAGTATTTCTCCTACAAGCTTATTTACAAAATATTGGTGATTATATTGCTGATATTATTCATAACACGTTTAATTTATTTGCTTATAAAAAGACTGACTGGATAGGTGGTTGGACAATCTTTTATTGGGGCTGGTGGCTTGCTTGGGCACCTTTTGTTGGTTTGTTTATTGCCCGAATTTCTCGTGGTAGAACGATCAGAGAATTTATTATTGGGGTTATGTTGATACCAACAGTGTTTACTTTGTTCTGGATGACCATTTTTGGCAATAGTGCTATTGATTTAGTGCACAACCAAGGGGTGGTAGAGCTAGGTGAAATGGTCAGTAAAGATTCATCTGTGGCGCTATTTGTTTTTCTTGAAAACTTCCCATTGAGTACCGTGTTATCATTTTTTAGTGTCTTGATGATAGTGATATTTTTTGTCACGTCATGTGATTCTGGCGCTATGGTTGTTGATATGCTGTGTTCACACGGCAGCAATAATACGCCGTTATGGCAACGAGTTTATTGGGCTGTTGGTATTGGTGTTGTTGCGGCAATATTACTATTGGCCGGCGGGTTAAATGCCTTGCAAACGATGACAATTGCCAGTGCGTTGCCCTTTGCGATCGTGCTATTACTGGCCATTGTTGGCTTAATTAAGGCATTACGAGTGGAGGCTTTCAAGCAAGAAAGCCAACTTATTAATGCTGTACCTCATGCTGGTAATGAAAATAATGATAGCTGGCAGATGCGATTGAAAAACATTGTAGATTACCCAAACAAAGCCAATGTTAATAAATTTATTAGCCAAACTATTGCTCCTGCTTTTGAATCTGTGGCGCAAGAGCTAGAGAAAAACCAAATTAGTGTGTTGATATCACATGAAAATGGTTTGAGTCTTATTGTTGATCACGGTGAAGAGCAGCAGTTCATTTACCGCGTTTTGGCACGCAAACATTCACAACCTGATTTCATTACAGAAGGCGATGATGATGAGCAAAGCTACTACCGCGCAGAAGTACATTTAGGTGAAGGTGGTCAGGACTACGATATTATGGGCTGGTCAAAAACGGCAGTGATCAATAATATTATTGATCAATACCATAAGCATCTACACTTTTTACATTTATTACGTTAGCTTTTAGGAGCGTCAGTTTTAATGATACTGCTGGCGCTCATTGCATTAAGTTCTAATAGTGGAGCGGCATCGATTTCATTGGCATCCATCATTTCTGATAAACGCTCCATTGAAGATAACAACTGAGACTGCTCCCATTGGGCTAAGTTGGAAAACTTATCAATAAAGTGTTCTTGCAATGCTTGTGGGGCGTTAAGCAGCAGTGCTTTGCCATTGTCAGTTAAGTATAAGCCGACTTTACGTTTATCTTGCGTGTCACGTACTCTAGAAATAAGGCTTTTATTTTCTAACCGATCAAGGATATTAGTTACGGTAGCCGCACTTAAGTTAACGCTTTTAGCTACTTGGCTTGAGTTCACACCTGGCACTTTATCTATTTCTAACATGATCAATAATTGTGGGCTTGTTAAGCCTGAAGTTTTACTGAGATGTTTTGAGTGTAAATCTATTGCCCTGATGACTTTTCGTAGTGCAATTAATAATTCTTGATGTTTTTCCATGACAATATGCTTTTAATTTTTAATGTCCCTAGTTTAATCAAAATTAAAAGTAGCGCCTAGATAAATTATCGAAATATGTATGATTAATCGAAATGAAGCTGAAGATTGTTGAGCTTATAACCGATAAAGTAAATAAAAAAGCCGTTAACTCATGAACGTTAACGGCTTTTTAGGTTACTGAAGTTTAATGATTAATAAATTATCAATCACTTTCAGCGAACACGAAGTAGGCTAGAAGCCACATTGCTTACCTTGGTTTTTCTCTTTTAACCAGCTATGAAGTGGCGCAAAGTAATCAATAATAGCTGTAGCATCCATTTGCTCGTTACCGGTTAATACTTTGTAAGCTTCTTGCCATGGCTTGCTTGAACCCATTTCTAGCATGGTATTTAATGCGGTACCTGCATCTTTGTTGTTATAGATAGAACAACGGTGAATAGGGTCGGTATTACCTGAAATTTCACACAAGGCACGGTGAAATTCAAATTGCTGAATATGAGCTAAGAAATAGCGAGAGTAAGGCACACCACCTGGTACATGATATTTAGCACCAGGATCAAATGCATTGGCATCACGCTCAACAGGAGCTGTTACACCTTGGTACTTCTCACGTAATTCCCACCAGGCCGTGTTATAGTTTTCAGGGGTAACTTCACCGGAATAAACTTTCCAACGCCATTGATCAACCATCAAACCAAAAGGGATAAAGGCTATTTTCTCTAATGCCATTTTCATTAACAAACCAATATCTTTTGATTCATCAGGAATGGTGTCAATTAAGCCAATTTCTTTTAAGTACTTAGGTGTAACTGATAGAGCGATAGTATCGCCAATAGCTTCATGGAAACCGTCATTAGCACTGTTTTGGTAATACACCGGTTGATTTTGGTAGGCACGTTGATAGAAGTTATGTCCCAGTTCATGATGAATAACTGAAAACTCTTCACCAGTTTTCTGGATACACATTTTAATGCGGATATCGTCTTTTGCGTCTAAATCCCATGCCGATGCATGACAAACTACGTCACGGTCTGCAGGCTTAGTGAATAACGAACGTTGCCAAAATGTTTCTGGTAACGCTTCAAATCCAAGTGAGGTAAAAAAGCCTTCAGCGCCTTTAACCATTTTAATTTCATCGTAGTTATTGGCAGCAAGTTGCTGAGTAACATCATAACCAGGATCTGCGTTTTCCGGAGCAACGAGATCATAAATATTACCCCATGATTGTGCCCACATATTACCTAATAAATGCGCAGGAATAGGTTGGTCTTGTGGTACTTTATCTTCACCGTAAGTCTCGCCTAACTCAGAACGAACATAACAATGTAAATCATCGTATAACGGCTTTACTTGTCCCCATAAACGGTCAAGCTCTTTAGCAAATTCATCGGCAGGCATATCATAGTTAGAGCGCCACATTGCACCTAAATCAGGGTAACCTAGACCTTGTGCGCCTTCGTTACCTAGCTCTGCTTGACGAATATATAACGGTTTCATGTCTGGGCTGATCGTTCTCCAGCCTTGCCACATTTCTAACAGTTCATCGTAGTCACGTGATGTGGCCATTTTAGCGGTCATTTGACCTAAGCTTAAGGTATCACCCGCTTTGGTGGTGTAATTACCTTTACCATACATGCTATTTAGTTCAGCACCTATTTTTGCCAATTCTGCTGATTTAGCAGAATCTTGCGGAGCTGGCATGACTAAGCTTTGCTTTAAAATATTGAGTTTTCGACGTTGATCGGCACTAACGTCAACATGGTCAAACTTTGCAGCAGCCATGGCGAATCGAACACCTGCTTCTGTTGATTTTTGATCGGCAGCAGCTGCAAGTGCTGAAGTATCTTCAGTAATGAAGTTTGAATTGATCCAAGCAGCACGGCTCCCTTCCAGGTTTAACTGCACCATTTCTTTTGCCGTTTCCGTTAAGAATTTTTCAGCGTCTTGAGCGGTTAAAGCTTGGCTAGCTGTATTTGTGGCTTGAGTGTCATTTTTGGCTGTGCTATCACCATTACAAGCACTTATGCTTGCGGCAACTAAAATAGCGACAGTGGTTAATTTAAATGTTGATTTCATAAATATCCGTTATTGTTTTTGTTAGCGCTAAATCTACGCTTTTGTTAACGTAATACCATTGCTTAAACATAGAAGGCTATTTTTAAGTAATTTGGTTCGTGCTGGCCCATTGATGAAACGCTGAGCAGCTAACAAACTGATTAGAATTGGTATAAAAAGCTCTTGGCTAGTTTAGATTGAGATGAAGGCATTGGCAACTGTATTGGCTTATGCTGCTTTAGTTTAATGAGCGCTGATAAATTTTAGACAAAAAAAAGCTCAGCGAAAGGGTTGCTGAGCCATCATATAAAATATACTAGGGAAAGTATGAAATTGCATTTCAAAAGTCTCTTCTTGAAAAGCAAAATAATAATAGCTAAGTTGGCTGTTTTTAACTGTCATGATTCTGTAACAGTTTGTAATGCAAGTGCGGCGAGGTAAATTTTAGACAAAAAAAAGCCCAACGATAAAAGTTGAGCTATTAAGCTATCCTAGAGAAGATATCAAAATAACTTTTTAAATATGGGGAATTAAAAAGTTAAGTTAATAATAACCTTGTTGATTGTTTATTACTGTGCAAATAACGTAACTATTTGTAATATATTTAAGAAAATATTACCGTCTTTTATTTACCCTTTTACAAAGTCATTAAAATACTACTAATAATATCCGTTTGATGGCTTGGTAGTAAATTTTTATACGCTTTATTAATTAACGTTTTGTTATGTGCAAGTCCCATATCAAATTTTTTGGTTTATGGCTTTAATGCTAGTTGCGTTATTTAAAACGCTTGTTTAAACTGCTTGTATTAATTTATTGCTTACATGAGCACTACGGCGTTATTTACCTATGAGTACGAAGAATAAAATATTAGATGCTGCAGAGAATTTGTTTGCAGATAAAGGTTTTAACGGCACCTCTCTACGTGAGATCACCAGTCAAGCAGAAGTGAACTTAGCGGCAGTTAATTACCACTTTGGTTCGAAAAAAGAATTGATCAAAGCCGTAATGTCTCGTTATATGAACGAGCTATCTCCACGTTTAGAGCTTGCTTTAACGCAAGTTTGTGAAACCAACTCGCCAAGTTTAATTGATGTGTTTTCTGCCTTTATTGATCCGTTATTATCATTAAATGAATTTAAAGATAACGGTACCAGTAATTTCTTACAGCTTTTAGGCCGCGGTTATACTGACAGCCAGGGCTTTTTGCGTTGGTTCTTAACGACACAATATCCAGAAGTTATCGATAACTTTGTACTAGCGGTACAAAAATCTTACCCTGAATTGACTGCTGAAGAGATGTTCTGGCGATTACATTTTACGATGGGAACGGTCGTATTTACTATGTCATCAAGTGATGCCTTGATTGATATAGCTAAAAGTGATTTTGATCGTGATTTGCAAATATCTGATGTTATTCGTAATGTTATTCCATATGTTGCTGCAGGTGTTGGTGCTCCTATGCCCAAACTAGGCTAGTCAATAGGTTACTATCAAGAAATTCTTAATGTTTTGAGTCATAAGTGTCTTTGTTTGTTGATGTTATTTAGGTAGAGTACCCATATCATAATTTTTTAAAGTGTTGCTATGGGTCCAGTCATGCTTGATGTGCAAGGCACATCACTGTCTCAAGAAGATAAAGAAATCATCCAACATCCACTAGTAGGTGGATTAATATATTTTACTCGAAACTATCATTCTCCTGAGCAAATTGCGCAGTTAAGTCAGCAAATACGTATAGCGGCTAAGAAGCCACTATTAATTGCTGTTGATCATGAAGGTGGTCGTGTACAGCGCTTTCGTGAGGGCTTTTCTTTGATCCCAGCAATGGGACAATTATGGCAAATGGCCGATAAAAACTTAACGGTAGCCAAAGAGCTTGCGAAACAAAGTGCGATATTAATGGCATTAGAAGTACAAGCCGTAGGTATAGATATTAGCTTTGCACCGGTATTAGATATTAATAATATTAGTGATGTTATCGGCGATCGTGCTTTTCATCAGCAACCCGATCATGTTACTGAACTTGCGGATGCTTTTGTCAGTGGTTTGCATCAGGTTGGTATGAAAGCTACTGGCAAACACTTTCCCGGTCATGGCAGTGTCAAAGCAGATTCTCACATTGACCTACCTATTGATGAACGCTCTAGTGCTGATATTTTTCAACAAGATTTACTTCCTTTTAAGCAACTTATTGCAAGAGGTAAGGTTGATGCATTGATGCCTGCGCATGTTATTTTTCCTGATGTTGATAGTCAAGCCGTTGGCTTTTCACATTATTGGCTACAAAATATTTTACGTCAGCAACTGGGCTTTAATGGCGTTATTTTCAGTGATGACTTATCCATGCAAGGTGCGGCAAGTGCCGGTGGCTTTGTTGAGCGTGCTGAAGCTGCACAATCTGCAGGCTGTGACATGTTGTTGTTATGTAATAATCGCGAAGGATGTATAGATGTGCTTGATCATGCCAATATCTCGGTTTCATTAACCTCAGGGCAACGTCTTAGCAAGTTACTAAAAACAGCAGCAAACACAAATGCTTGGTCAACATTAAAACAAGACTCAGCATGGAAAAAAGCCACTGACACCCTCAATCATTATCGTTAGTATTTAAGGGATATGTTTCGCTATTATTTAGCATTTAGAGTGGTGGTTAAGCGGGGGATTTTATTGAGCACGGTTAATAGTGCACGGTTAATAGTGCGCTAGAGGTATTTAGATTTTTCTTTATATTTTTCCTTCGTCAGCAATCACTTTCACTGTAAAGCTCACTTTGATTAGTTGATATAACCAACACTGATAAGTATTGGTTATATCACACTGATATTTATAGTTTTCTTTGTTTTTGCAAACGTACTAATAAAGCTATCGCTAATACCGCGCTATAAAATCCAAATATCAATACCATAACTTGTGGCATAGTAAAACCTAAAAACTGCCATTTAATATCTCCACAGTCACCAGTGGCTTCAAACAAAGCGGGTAGCCACTGATGTAGTGGAGCCCAGGACGGAAAGTTCGGAATATATTCACAACTAAATAAGAATGACATCGTTGTTGACTGCATCTCAACATGCTCTAAAGCAAGCATTAGCCCCCAAATTGCGCCAGTTGCCCATAAAGCATAAGCAACAAGGCGTACGACTAAAAACTGACAGCCCAATGCGCCAACCACGCCCGCTAAAAATATTCCCCAAACCGCGGTACGTTGATAAATACACATAATACAAGGCTCAAGCCCCATAACATATTGAAAATAAAGTGCTATTAATTCAAAGCACAAGGCACTAACAGCAAGTAATTGCCATGCACGTTGATTAAGGGGTAATTGGCTTAAAAAATTCACTAAATGTCACCTATGACTGAGTAATTGTTATTATACCCAAGCCACTTGAAAATGCAGTTTCAGCGTTAAACTAGGAAATCAGGCAAGGCGCAGCACACAGATAATGGTTATTCCCTTATCAAGCGCTGCAACGCTTTTTTGCTCCAGACAAAAGCTAAGTACATACATCCATGTATGCAACGCTGCACTGATTTTCTAGCTTAGCTCCCGCAGGGCAAGACGATAAAGGGTCATCTCCGGCGTTATTGATTTCGACAATGGAACAACCATTCCTTTCAATCAATGCCTTGGTGCTAACCCTTTTTCGACTTGCTGAACCCTGTATTTTCAAGTGGTTTGGGTATAGAAGTTTTATGCATGCTAACAATAATCAAAAAGCGCCACAAGGGCGCTTTTGTTAGATTTTATATCAACTTATTTTTAATATGAGCCGTTCTAGTGCCCACCTGGCGTACCTGTTGAAGGCTTAGCGCTATGGTGTTCAATTAGGTGCGAATCGTAAAATGACTGGGTAAACTTCGATAGTTGACCGGTTGAAATAGCCAGTAGGCCAACGACAGTCAGTACGATAGTGTACGGTAACGCCATTATCACCATACGGCCATACGATAAACGAATCAAAGGTGCCAATGCTGACGTCAATAAGAACAAGAACGCAGCTTGACCATTTGGTGTTGCAACACTAGGTAAGTTGGTACCCGTATTAATTGCTACAGCAAGTAAATCAAATTGATCTCGAGTAATTTGTCCAGCAGCTAATGCTTTTGTAATTTCGGTGATGTAAACCGTACCAACAAATACATTATCACTGACCATAGATAACAACCCATTGGCTAGATAAAACATAACTAATTGCATATTACCTTCGAAGGTTAATACCCAAGTTATTACCGGTGTAAATAAGGATTGATCAACGATAACTGCAACAACAGCAAAGAATACCGCAAGTAGGGCAGTAAAAGGTAAAGCTTCTTCAAAAGCATGGCCAATTTGATGCTCTTCTGTGATGCCAGTAAATGCCGTTGCGAGAATAATGACTGATAAACCGATCATACCAACAGGTGCTAAATGTAAAGCAAGTCCGACAATTAACCAAACCGCGATAACGCCTTGAATGACAAGTTTGACGTTATCAAGTTTGTTACGCTTTTGACTTTCGGCAATATCATACTCGTTTAAAACATTGTAAACATTGTCAGGTAATGCAACACCGTAACCAAACCATTTTAATTTTTCTAATAGAACACAAGTTAACATACCTGATATAAATACCGGGATAGTCACAGGCGACATACGAATAGCAAACTCAAGGAAGTCCCAACCAGCTTGTTGCCCAATCACTAAGTTTTGTGGTTCGCCAACAATAGTACAAACACCACCTAACGCAGTACCAACACCGGCATGCATCATTAAGTTACGTAAGTAACCACGAAACTGCTCTAAGTCAGAGCGTGAATATTCGGCTAATTCATTGTCAGTGGTATGGTCATGATCATGGTCAACATGCACTTCTTTGCCTGAAGCTACTTTGTGGTAAACCGAGTAGAAACCAACGGCAACACTGATAATAACGGCAATAACCGTTAATGCATCTAAAAATGCTGATAAAAAAGCACCTGAGAAGCAGAACAATAGAGAAACCATGATCTTGGAGCGAACTTTAGTGACTATTTTAGTGAATAAAAATAGTAATAAGTTCTTCATAAAGTAAATACCAGCAACCATGAAGATTAATAGCAGAATAACTTCAAAGTTGAGTATCATTTCATGCATGACTTGGTTTGGACTTGTCATACCAATGGCAACAGCTTCAATCGCTAATAAACCACCTGGTTGCAGCGGATAACACTTAAGCGCCATAGCTAAAGTGAAGATAAACTCAATGACCAATGCCCAACCAGCTACATACGGATCAACAAGGAAAAATAGTACTGGGTTGAGAACTAAAAATGAAATTATTGCGAGTTTGTACCACTCAGGCGAGTTGCCGAGAAAGTTTTTATAAAACGCACTCATAAATGATTGCTGCATAATGAACCTTTTAAAAATATTAAGAGCTAGGATTTGGGGGTGTTGATCTTTTGAAATTAATTGAATTAATTTTAATCAGCAAAGATCAATAGCCTCTAGTGTTTATTTTAGTGTAATTATTTTTTATATAAATTTATGACTGCTCAGCAGTTTAAGCTCAAATGTAGCTATTGTAAATATGTCACATTTAATATCAGACCCATTCAAAAACGGCTCTATTAGCTTAAATTGTACTTCAATAAGCTAGATCAAACTTATTGGTAAAAATTAAAAAATCTAGCTAACTGTTTCCAATAACATTAACCGTCAAAATATCATTGCTGTGGCCATTATTTTTTAGCTTATTTGGGGAGTTTTAGTGTGGTTTTCTAGCTGGAAGTATGCACAAGTTAATCGTGATGGAAACGCTTGATAAAACTAAAAAAGCCCAAAGCTTAGGGAGGCAAGCTAAGGGCAATTAAGAGAAAGTAGTGCGACAGTAGTTAGGTCCTTCTAACCTACCATCACACTAAAAACTTAGCGGTAAGCTATGCTATTTACGTTTACGTCGTATTAAAAATACCAGAGAGAAAATACTTAACCAACCAAAGCTACCACTACTCTTTGAGGCTTTAACATTAACATCAATGCTTGATGTGGTTGCCTCTCCGTTTACATCAGTAACGGTAACTGCAAATGTTAACTTTTCATCGCTCTTAACTTTAGGTGCAGTTAATTGGATACTCGTACTTTCTGGCGAAGAAATATTGACGCTAGTGCCGGCAGTTTGCTGCCACATATAACTTAGTTCGGTATCATCAATATCAAACGCATTTGCTATTAAGGTAAAATTTTCATCTTTCTTGACATTTGATGACGTTGAACTGAGTGAAACGCTTGGTGCATCATTAACGCCTTCAACTGTCACGTTAAAGGTTGTTGATACACTATCTGTTGCAACATTGTTATCAGAAACTGTCACGATAACCTGATCAAAACCATAAAAATCTGGATTTGGCACAATGATAAATGCAGCGTTATTACCTTGTTGTTCAAAATCAACAATAGTTAGCTGTCCGCTAGCAGACGCTATGCTAATTGTGTTGTCAATATTGTCTGCATCAGCAGCAAAAATATTAATAATCTTACTTGCTGTATCTTCAGTAAGAACAACATCTTCAATGTCACTTAGGCTTAAGTTACTTTTTACTTTTAGCGTGGCAGTAGCACTTTCTTCATCAGTATGATTTAGGTTTACACTGTGTTTCGCGGCTAATTCAATTGATGCACCGGCAAACTTTTCATCGACTTGTACTTGAAAGTTAATAGTTGCTGGTAAGAAAAACTCAGCATTTACGTCATAACAAATAACTAAACCTTTTGTTAAGTTTGCAACATCACCAACTTCTGGGGGACCAAAGAAAGTAAAACCTTTGTATACAAAAGTATCACCCCACGTAGCATCTTTATTTTCCAAGCCTACGGTTGTGCCTGTAAAAAATGCTGACGGATTATAAACCATATCATCATAAGCAAGAATAATTTCGAAAGCGTTTTCAGCTAAGTCTCGCTCCATTTTCATGATGAGTTCAAAGTTGCTGTAGCCACCATTATCAAAAAATCCATAGCCGTTTTGCCATTCAACAACCGCATAATTTTGGTTTCTTGCATCGGTGGCTTTTGCCACAGAAATCCCCGCTAAATCACCACTATTAGGATCAATGTTGTGATCAAACTTTAAATCACGCCACAGCAATGCAATCGCATCATTTGGTAATGCAGGGTCTGGTAATGCTTGGTTCGAAAATGAAAACAAGTCAGTTTCAGAGTCAAAAAATACAAAACCGTCTTCACTAACCCCCATACCGCGGTTGCGGTCTTCACCGAAGAAGTGAAATTTTTCATTCGGGAAATAAGTTAGTACTTCTGTTTGAAAGCCATTACTGCCTAGAACTTCATCTGGATAAACATCAAAGTCGACTAGGTTGATATAACCTTCACCCTGACCTAAGTCGGGAACCTTACAGCTTGGGTTTTCTGCATTCGTTACACGAGTATAACCAGGTGTGTCACCGCTTTGAGAAGGCATTAAGTAACTTAATGAAAAGCCCGTATCTGAGGCTGAAACTGAATCAGGTAAGCTCGATTTTATCAGTGTTAGGCCATCTGGTATTGCAAGGTCGATATTATATTCACGGTCGACTAGGTTAAAGTTTTTATTGATAGCAAGCTCGACATTCAATGTGTCGCCTACTTTAACTTCATCGCTTTCATTTGCATTGACAACATTTAGTGAAATATCATTTTTCTCTCTCACTAAGTCAATGGCGACCAGTCCAATTTTTCCAGGTGTTGATGCATCGGGACCTAAATCAAAAGCACCGTACAATTTTGTACCAATTGAAGATTCGTGGTTATAAGTAACGCTGATGTCAAATGGCGTTAACTGATCAATACTTGATTCTGTGGTAATAATTTCAACGTTAGAATCAGTATCTCGTGTGATCAGTGCGTGAGAAAGTGTATAACTATCAATCGCGCCAGCTGCTGTACCTTTGTAGTTATTAACAACTACCCAATAACGTCCAGCTGGAGGTGACATTAGTTCACAATTTTCAAAGGCATGAAACTCAGCACTGACACAAATTACCGAGTCGATATCTAAGTCAACCTCTGAGTTACCATCATTATCCATACCTAAAACCATATCTAAATCGGTAGATGTTGTTTTAGATATCTCAGCAATAAATCGAACAGCTCCCTCTGGAATATCGAAATAATGAATATTGGCACCATCGCTCAAATCTTCAAATAAATCGTCATCAGGTGTTGTATCTTGGGCTACCTGTGCATCAATTGTTTCTGGTGCGATTAAGCCGTATGAGCGAGCGGTAAACTCTTCAATAGCTACAGCTTGACGATCTTTTATCGTGTAGCTATCAGTATTTCTGCTTGCTCGAATGGTGATTTTCTCTGGTAAGTTGCCTAAAGAAGCGTAGGCTGCTAAAGGAAGGTGTAATGAAGAAAGATCAGCTTCTGTTGGAGTTAAGTTAATATTTGC
Organism: Cognaticolwellia aestuarii; assembly: GCF_002000025.1. Classification (GTDB taxonomy): domain Bacteria; phylum Pseudomonadota; class Gammaproteobacteria; order Enterobacterales; family Alteromonadaceae; genus Cognaticolwellia; species Cognaticolwellia aestuarii. Next base: position 342,408 of record NZ_MUZV01000003.1, on the reverse strand, counting down.
AAAACTCCAGCTGTTATTCTCAGCAGAAAAAACATCGGCAGAAACTTCAATAACTTGTGTTTCTCCGGCGTTTACAGTGAACTCAGCAGGCGAAACTTCAATAACCAAGCCCGTACTTGCATCTTCAACGCTGACACTATAGCTTCCTGACTTTAGCGCAGTAAAAGTACGAGTCCAGCTACACGTACCAACACACTGACTTTTACCCAAAGAAGCAATATTTAATTGGCTTGGATCTCCGCCTTCATCAGGGTTAGCTGAAGTAAAGTTATCAATGCTTTCACGCAATGATAAACCTGCTTTTGCAGCTAAATCAACACGCACCATACCTGAGCCATTATCAAAAGGATCAGCTAGTGTTGTGCCATCTTCTTTATAAGCGGCAGTGTTATTTGCTGTTAATTGCAAAGTTGAGTGAATGTCACTTGCGGTCCAGTCAGGATGTAATTGTGTTAATAGTGCTGCAGCACCTGCAACATGTGGACTTGCCATTGATGTACCACTTAAAAAAGCAAAGTCAGTTGTGCCTGGAGCGCTTTTAAACGGCTGGTCATCAGCGTAAGCGGCATAAATTGATACACCGGGAGCGGCAATACTTGGCACAATAACATCAGCAACTGATAGGTTCGGACCTCTTGATGAAAATTCAGCAGCCTGATCTGCTTTAGTGACATCATTAGTTACGTTTCCCGCACTGAGAGAGATTTGCTGTACCGTGTCAGGGCTTAACCAATTGCGTAATAGCTCACCAGAAGCATAATCTACATGAATACCGTCTATCCTGTATGGTGTGTCGTGTAAACTGTCGTTTTCAGGATCGGTATTAGCGATGATAATAGCTCTACCACCACCTTGAAAAACATTTTCAGCTTTTTCTACTAAAGGAATTTCACCACGATCACAAACGACAATTTTTTGGCTAACCCTTACTGCTGTTAGTGGCGACAAACACATAGGGTCGTTATACGGTTCATGACCAGCGTAAACAACTTCAGCGGTTGTGTTTCTTCCGGGTTGGCCTAAGCCGATTATATTTTCTGTTGGGAGATTACTGCCACCGGTAAATTCACTTAATTCTCGCTCAAATGTACGACCATGTGTAAAAGCACCTACCGAAGTTAACCAAGGCGAGTCTGCAGGCGAACCGACTGTTTCAGGGTTTGGCCCTGAGTTACCTGCTGAAGATACAACCACAATGCCGGCTTCACGTGCAGAAAGAAATGCTTGTGCGTCAGCGTCATCCCATGGGTTAGATGAGCCACCACCGATAGAATAGTTAATAACATCAACGTCATTTGCAATTGCGTCTTCCACGGCTTGTACTGTTAATGAAGGAAAACAACCGACTAATGTATCGCCAGGATCACCAGGAAAACAAACTTGAAAAGAGATAATATTTGCATGCGGAGCAACACCTGATATTTCAGGAAATGAAAAATCACTTGTTGTATAGCCATCATTAGTTTGTTGGCTTGATGGAGAAAGTAGCGGTACACTTTTGAGTACATTGCCTGCAACTGTTGATGCGGTGTGGCTACCATGACCGTTGTAATCTTCACCGTTTTCAGGGCGTATACCCGCATATTCGCTGGTTACGTCTGAATAACTAAATACCCCAATGAGCTTATCATTACAAAGCTCTGGGCTATCAACACAGTCACCAACATAATTACTATTTGGCTTGGTATGTTCGTAGTCATCGTCACCTGTTTTTTCAAAGGATATATGATCAGTATTAATCCCGGTATCGATAATACCAACGGTAACCCCTTCACCTTTTACGGCTAAACCATTAACCATGCCAGACCAAAGATCAGCAGCACCAATATGAGTAGGCCCAGTATCGGTATTAAGCTGTCTCATGACCTCTCTTTCAACACGTGCAATACCCGGCATACTTTGTAACTTTTTAGCCTCTTGCGCAGTAATTTTTATCGCAATACCGTTAAGGGCCAATTGATAGCTGTGCAGTAAATCAATTTTTCGCTTTAATTTACCTTCTGCACCAACAATAAATTGCTTTTGAGAGTGATCTAGATATTGTTTATAAGCAATAACATCAGGATGTTGAGAATATCTTTTCTTCTTAGCTTTTGTTTTCGTTGGTACTTGACCTGTTAACGTTTGATATTGTGCTTCTCGGTCATTACCACCATCAAGTAATGTTTTCTTGGTTGCTGCTAAACCTGTAATACCACCTTTATAAGTGGCAACGGGGGCATCAACAAAAGTAATAATGTAGGTATGCTCATTGTCGCTAACGGCATCATTTGTATGAGCAACATGATTTTTCAGCAATGCATGAGGTAAATGTTTTTTAGTAAAACTTTTTTGCGCGGCTTTTATTGTCGGTTCAGTGGAACTTATGATTGGACTTGCTTCACTCGTCTTATAAAGTCCACCTGCCTGTGCGGCACCTGAAACATATAAGGCTGTTGAAACAGCAATACTGATTTTTTTAATCACTTTTCAATCCTTCTCTCTAATTTTATTTTTATTGTCACCAAGGAATTCACCTTGACAGAACTAAGGTACAAAATAGAGAATATAAAACCTAAACAACAACTAATTTTAATATCAATAAAATATAAAGATAAATAAAAACAATGGATTACACGGGATGTGTTTTGATTAATAATAACAATGATGTCGAACAGGCAGATGGAAATGATGATGTTCATGTGTTTAATGATTGGAAAGTATATCCCTCATCATGTGAACTTGAAGATAAAGATGGCGCCATTTATAAAATAGAACCAAGGATTATGACGGCGCTATGTTACTTCTTAGCGAATGTGAATATTGTTGTTAGTCGAGACCAGCTCATTGATGCCGTTTGGCAAGAAAAAGTGACGGTATCAGATCACTCCTTAACGCAACTCCTTGGCAACCTTCGCAAAGTGCTGGGTGATAGCTCAAAAAAACCTAAATACATTGAAACAATTCCGAAAAAGGGTTATCGCTTTATTGGCAAAACAGTAGTCATTTCCGCTCCAGGCGTTGATAACGATATCGATAAAAGTCCTGAAAACTTTCTAAAGCTAACAACCACTAGCAAAAAAACAAAGTCTATTGCACTTTTTACTCTGGTCATACTCATAGCAACTATGCTCTTTGCTTATAGTGCGATAATGCCTGAAAGCAAGGTTCGTACAACCGTTGATAAAATAGATGTTAGCTCACTAACAAATTTTCCAGGGGTAGAACGTTTTCCGGCAGTCTCTCCTGATGGAAAATGGTTAATATTTTCTTGGGAAAACCACCAAAAGCCGAGTAATATTTTTTTATCATCGTTAGATGACAAGTCAGTAAAACCAATTCAATTAACTAACAGTAATGTTAAAGAGATGAGGCCCGTTTGGTCACCTGATAGTAAAAATATCGCTTTTGTTCGTATTACGGGCGAAAATGAATGTGCCGTGATCAAGCTAAATATAGCAACGCGAAAGGAGTCTTTTTTGGTGCGTTGTGGGGATAGTCAGTTTGCCGGTGATACCTTAGCTTGGGCGCCTGATGGTAGTATTTATTTTAAAAGTGCTGAGAAAAATACCACGAGCTCTATTGGTATATATAAACAAGGAACTAGCAATACTTTGCTGCCTTGTCGGTTTATTTGTCATTATGAAGATATGGATATTAGTTGGGCGCCATCTGGTGAGCATTTTGTTGTAACACGACAAATTAGCTTAACAGGACAAGACTTGTTTTTATATTCAGCCGATCTCACTGTACCTGAAACTCGGATCTCATTTGATGAAGTTCAAATTTTAGGTCACAGTTTTTCGGATGATGGTAAAACGCTTTTTTATTCAACATTAAAAAATAGCAGCCCTGAAATTTGGCAATATGATGTGGAAATGAAAACACATGCACAGTTAACATCAAGTGGTGTTATTGCTATTTATCCATCGGTATGGCGCGGAGCTAACAAGCTAGTATTTAGCAAACAGGAACGTATATTTTATATAGGACAAACGAATATTAGTTTGCCCACACCAATAATTTATCCTTTGGTTCAGTCATATTCATCAAACTTTGATCCATCATTTGATATGCACTCTAATCGCGTGGCTTATACCTCAGATATATCAGGCCATTCTGAAGTTTGGCTTTCTAAACTTGATGGTTCAGAGTATCAACAAATAACACAATCAAAGGTTGGCGCTTTATCACCTTCTTGGTCAGATGATGGCAGCAAACTTGTCTACGTGCTATATGACACTAAAGAGCATGGAGTTATTCAATGGTTAGATACCAAAACCGAGTTAGTTAATGTTATTGATACCGAGTTAACCGAGTTATGGGGACCGCAATTCAATTATAACCAAGATGCTATTTTAGTGAGTGGCAGTAAAGACAATCAGCGTTATATTTGGGAAATATCTTTAGATGACAATAGTGTCAAGGCTGTTTCTGGTGAAGGAGCATACATTGCCAAAACGGATAAAAAATCAGGTGTGTTATATTATAATAAAGAAAATCAAGACGGTTTATGGCGCTTCGATACACAAACAGCAAAAGATGTTTTAGTTATTCCAGATTTGAAACCTCAAAATCAATCTAATTGGCTGCCCTATGAACAATATATTTATTATTTAGATAACAAAAATCAAAAAGATAATGTGATGCGGTTTAACCTTATTACAAAGCGCACCGAGTTAGTTTCATCTCTACCCAAGAATAGTGTTGCACAATACGCAGCAGGGGGATTTAGCATGAGAAAAGAAGCTGATAACCATTATTTGATTTTTGTACACAATGGTGTGTTTCAGGGCGACATTATGATGGCAGACATTAAGTAACCTGAACTCTGGATAAGCACCACTTGCTCAATCCTCCCTTTTAAGCCATTACCTGCGTTAAAACATCGATAAATAGCGCGTTATTTATCAACGTTTAGCCTTTGCAATGGCATAAAATGAAGCATTGATGATGCCTATTAGTGATGTTCACCTTGCTATAGCATTTACTTTGCCACCTAAGCTTTTGATTCACTTAAATATCAAGCACTCATTATCCAAAGTTCAGGTTAAATGGCACAATTTTATTGATATAAATGCATTATATCAATTGCGGTTAAGCTTGGCTAAGCGAAGTCAATAAAAGCAATGTAAAACAGTGGCTTATAGCGTTCTTTATTGTCATTGTCTATAATTGACTGCTTCTGCGTTGTAAGCGTTATTCACCGGCTAATTGAGATTGATTTCTACCATTGTTTTTTGCCTTGTAGAGCGCTTTATCTGCGCTGTCCATCGCTTCCTTCAAGTTAAATGTTTGGCTATCAATTTCGGCTACACCTGCGCTAATAGTGAAGTTTAGATGATTTTTATTGTTTGCAAGAGTGGCACTTTCAAGTGCTATTCTTATGCGTTCAGTAAGTTTATAAGCGTCATTTGCAACTGTGTTTGGCATTAAAATAATAAACTCTTCACCGCCATAACGGGCGACTAGATCTTGGTGTCGAGACAACCCCTTAATCATGTTAGCTGCGTGTTTAATAGACTCATCTCCTGAGGCATGCCCATAAGTATCATTGATCTTTTTGAAGAGATCTATATCGATAATTGCCACAGAAGAGGGCTGCTGAGCTATTCTTGCTTGTTTTAATAGTTGATTTGCCGCATGACTAAAATGACGACGGTTAAACAACTGTGTTAGCGGGTCTGTTGAGGCTAATACTTGAAGATCAGCTTGCGTTGCTTTTAAGTTTTCTAATATTCGAATTCGATATGCGACAATCAGCGATAAAACTAAGGCTTCAAGCAATATTCCAATGCCTACGCCATGGCTATTAATATAGCTAAACTCTGCTTTGCCTTTGTAAAAGAAAACAGCTAAGGCACTAAAAAATACAAATAATCCGTGACCTAACAAAAAGAAAGGAGCAATAGGTTGCTTGCGAATTAGCATTGAAAAAGTAACGCAAAGACTAACAGCCATCATGATTGCAGCTAAAGTGCTTGAATATTGCAGCGCGGTTACAATATCAAATAACCCATAGATAAAATCTACAATCAATAACGTTAAAATAGACAATAGTGCCCAATGTTCAATGGGATATTTTTTTTGGGTCTCAAAAATATTAATCATAAATAACAATAAGAAAATAGGCATTGCAACTAATGAAAGATGCCACTTTAATGTAATTGAACCATAAACATTAAACAGATCAGCGAGTAGGCCATAAGAAAGTGCTATCCAAAATCCACCCGCAACGAGGTAGCAGGCATAATAAAAATGCTCTCTTAAGCGCGATGAAAAGAATAATAAAAAGTTATAAATAATCAGGGCGAGTATCATACCAACAGCTAAGGCAATGTTAGTATATTGTCCTAATAACGCTCTTTTTGAGTTTTCTTCACTATATAAGTTAAGCGCAAACCATTGATGTGAAAAAGCCACACCTTTCACGAACAAGGTGGTTTGTTTATCTGGAGATAGTGTGATTTCGAATACGGCACTGCCACGATACATCCACTGCTGAGTATCTTTGTCGTCCATGTTAAGCACACGATGATTTAAAAGCTGATCATCGACAACCTCATAGAGTTCCACTGCACGATTATGATAAGCATAGGGGTGATGGAGGTAAATTTTCAAAGCTGATTTAGTGGTATTGTGAAGTGCTATTTTTGACCAAGTAGTTTTTGCCTCAGTGCCCAATGATAGTGCATTTGGTGTGAGCTTAAATTCTTGTTGCTTTATACTTTCAAAAGACATGGTCTGGCTTTTGTCGATAAAATATCCCATTTCAAATTGTTCAAGCTGCACGTCTTCATTTTCAATAATTTGTGTTGGGAACGCTGCAAAAGTCGCTGGAGAATATAGCGACATGAGTAAAACTATCAAGCAAAAAATAAGAGTATTAAAATGAATGCTAGCCACAATAATTGCCTTCGTTATCGAGAGAGATATATCGTTGTTATTACAATAGATAATTTATCGTAACCGATTGATTCGAAAAAGCGTACTTTTATTACCAAGCATTATAGCCAGATGATTGTGAGAATAAATAACAGGATCTGCTCTAACCTTGATTTAACAGCAAGCAAGTTAGCTACTCGCATGGTGTTAGGGGGGATTTCACCCTAAGATGCATTTAAGTTATTTAGTTATTTAAGCTAATGCCGGTATAAACAGTTACGAATTACGTTAAAGGCTATAATTCATCATAAAGATCGCGGGAATAATAAAGCCGGCAGCAACTAATAAACCACGTAAACTTTTAACACCTTTCTTACCTCTCACCATAAATAAGGCTGATAAAGCCAAGTAGATAAGCAATATCGCATATAAATCTGAAAAATATGTCCAAGCACTTTTTATTTCGTTTAAATGTAAAGTATTAAGACTTTTTAAGAGAAAACGAGCTTTGACTTGCTCTACAACAACGCTATTGTTTTGGGCATTGATCAATAGGCTATGGTTATCGGTAGTGAATAGTTTATATTCGGTAGGTGTTTGCCAAAACCGTGCTTTAACTTTTGTCTTGATATTTAATTTTTTTAATAACCAAGACTCAAAATTTTCTTGGTTAATAACACTGTTAATATCAGGGATTAAATGTGTTTCTTGTGTAACTTGATAATTTGGGTTCCAATCATCTAGATGATTAAGTGCAATGCCCGATACGGCAAATATAAGGGTTAAGCCAATACAAAAATAACCAATGTCACGGTGTAAACTCCGGTTTAGTTTGAACCAATTAATATCTTTATTCATTTTTTGAATAGCTCTTTTATCTAGTCTCTGTTTTTTGAGTTATTTTATCAAAGCGCTTAACATTGTTGTGCCTTGGGTATTTGACATAACTAAACGTTGTAACAAGTGCCATGATTATCAGCTTTTGCAAATATAACTAAGTAATCAATGAAAACAGCCAACGCCCCTAATCTTCAATGGTTACGCCGGTCGGCGATAGTTGGTAGACAGTGATAGCTTTTGTCACCTTATTGGCATCAAAACTCTCTTGCTGCTCCTGTGCAATATGCGCTAAATAATTCTTAGTTTGCATCAAATTAAGTGGTATTGCTGTTAACTTTCCTGTTGCGTATGCGACTTTGCCCATCGCAGTCATAGGAAATACCATTTCTCCGTCACGCACTTTGATTCGCAATGTTTGAAATTTTTTGTCTGATGCTAACTCCATCCAACAGCCTCGTTTTTTACAGACTTTGACAATGGTTCCCTCAACCGTCACCGGTGAGCTCATAAAATCATTTGGTGACGTTAAAATTTCTGAGATTGCAGATAGGTGTGCCATATCTGCACCATTACCAAAATCTTGATCTGCTGATGCGAAGTTGAAAACTGAAAAGATGCCGCTAAGCATCACGATGATCATTAATTTTAGCGCTGACATTCTTCTTACCTTTTTAATCTAAATGTTAAGGATAATTAACTGTATCTCAATTTTATTATTTCTTAGTTGAAGTATTGTTGGCTATAAAACATACCAAAGCAATTGAATTAGTTAACTTTAAGGCCTCATAGTAATCTTTTATTATTCAACTTGCAAATGAGAATGATTAGCATTAAGATCGTCTCGCTTTTTTAAAGGAAGACATCATGAAACAAAATAGAGCTCTAATTTTATTAGCTGCAACAGCACTTAGTGCATGCGGTGGTGGATCAAGTAGTAATAAAGCACCTGTTTTCGAACAGGTGAACTATCAATTAACGGCAATAGAAGATCAGGCCGCAAGTTTAATGGTTAAAGCAACGGATAAAACCTCTGTAACTTACGGACTAGCCAATGCTTCAGCAAATGCGACAATCGATATCAATAACTCAACTGGCGAAATCAACTATCAACCCCAGCTTAATTTTAATGGTCAAGATAGTTTTCAAGTCAGCGCAACAGATGGTGAAGAAACGGCTACAGTAACGGTCAATGTTACTGTAGAAGCGGTAAATGACACGCCAATGCTGAGTACTACAGAAGTTTTGGTTTCAGGAGGTGAAACCAAAAAAGGTATGCTTGAAGCGATAGACGTTGATGGTGACACACTTACTTTTCAAGTGACAGAAACAACAAAAAATGGTGAACTTTCTGTTGATGCAACAACCGGAGAGGTGACCTACAAGCCGGTTGCGTTGGTTGATGTTAACGATAGTTTCACATTACAAATAAGTGATGGTAATGGTGGAGAACTTAGCACTGAACTATCGATAAAAACCAGTTTGGCGACTAACGTAGATCGAGCATATTATTACTATGCCAATGAGCTATCGCACTTAAAGCAAGCAGAGCAGCATATTACATCGTTAAATAACGATATTAATCAAGGCTTGGTATTTAATGACTTGGCCATTGGTTATGCGCAAGCAGGTCTAATAGAACAAGTTGCTCGACTGGTAAGTGAGGAGCAAATTGTTCGAGATGAAATGCGTGCTCGCACTTTGCTCGCCGTTTCATTTAGATATAATGATTTAGGCTTGATTGAGCAAGGTAATGAGTATCGATCTTTAGCAAATACCCTTTATACAGAGTATGTTGCGACCAAAGGTATTAGTACTTTTAATAATGACGACGCTGCTTTTTTTAACGATTTATCGCTAAGTTATCAATATGTAGGTGAAACAGAGCAAGCACAGCAAGCGTTAAACATTTTAGATTCACTGTTTAGTACTGCACTTGAAGGGAATAGTACCACTAGTGCCTTAAGGACATTTTTTGCATACCGTAATTTAGTTGATGAAGCGGTTGAAATTTGGCAAGTCAGCCGTAGTGAAAGTGATTTTTCTTTAGCGCATAGCATGACCGAAAGACTTTATCGTTATGCAAAACTTATCAGCCATAGCTTTGTTCGTAATGATCGCAATGGTAATGAAGGCAAGCCTTATTATAGTGTGAGACAAGTCGCATTATTTGATGTTGTTGACTCATTTATGACGTTGAATGACTTTGACAATGCTAAGGAAGCATTACATGACATTTTAGCGTTACATGGCGTAGTGGGCATTGATCCGAATTATCCTCGTACACCTGATGAATATTATCAAGTAACAAAAGTTGAGTATCAATATGGTTTATATGGCGCAATAGAAAGTTTTGTAATGCTTTACCCTGATACTCCACTCGACACCTTTTTGACAGGGTTTCCTGCAGACAGCAATTATATAAATCGTGCAGCAGGGGATGCAGCAGACATTTTATTGATGGCACGCGTGCGCAATATGACAGATAAAGATGCGGCATTAGCGCTGGTAATAGCAGAAAAAGATCCATTAAAGTTACGTAATCACTTCACTAATTTAGTTGCTTTTAATAGTTCAAACCCCGGCGGGGCAATTTATTTGCGTGAACAGGGGGAATATGCTGCCGCTGCTAACTTCTTACAGGAAGGTATGCTGGTATTAAATTCGGATGAATATATAGCGCAGAACCTTGTTAGCGAAGCTTTTGTTACTGGGCAAACGGGTTGCGAAATGGTATTAAATGAGTTGCTAGAGATTTATCGTTTATCGCAAAACTCGGCATACAAAAATCAAGCGCAAACAACCCTAGAAACCTGTATCGCTATTGCTAAGAAATATTATGCTGACGGTATTGATGGTAGTGATGTTGAAATCTCTGATGCAGTGAGAGCACATTCTCGTTTTCTTGCTTTTACTGAGCGTTTAACGCTTAGTGCAGAAGTGCCGACGCTACTGAGCAACATTGAGCAGAACATCGCCCAAATTAACCCTCAAGACTACAGTGAACTAATCACACGTTTACAGGGGGTTGGTATGGCACTAGCTGTCGGTGGTGATTTCGCTAAAGCACAAGGTTATTATGATCGTGCCCTTGTACAGCTAACTTTGCTAGAACAGAGCAAGGTAGAAGAAGAAGTTGGTGCGGCTACAGAGCAGTTTTTTATTGGCACAAGTGGTTCAGGCTATAGAAGTTATCTTAGCGAAATAGAAAATAATGCTGGGGTTATTGATGAGTACACAGCGATTAAAGAAACAGCCTATAACGTATGGCATAAGGTTATCGAAAATCGTTTATCAGCACTATTGACTGCCGCGGATCAACAAAAGTTAAGATACTTACCTAAGTACGCTGAACAATATATGCGTCTAGGGTTACATGATAAAGCCTTAGCCATTGCAGATAACGAAGCTTTAGGTGTCGTAGAGAAAGAGTCTATCATCACAGAGGTTGCCGCTAGTTTGAGCGTCAAAAATGACTTTAAGCAAACCTTAGTGGCGAGTGTTGACACCGATGGAGACGGTAAAGCTAACTTTTTCCTCAATATAGCGAGTGATGAAGCCATTGTTAATTCGGGTATTGTACTCGATGAAGATAGTGATAATGACGGTATTAATGATGAGCTAGATGCTTATCCATTAGATAAAGATAAGCACTAAATGAAGAGCTTATTAGCGTTATTGGCAGCCAGCATTGTAGTGGCTGCACCAATAGCATTATCGCAAACAACCGGTTCTAAGGAGGTCGCTTCTAATCAATCAGAGGCGACTGTTCCCGATCACGATAAACTCATTGTCGCCAGTGAATACCAAGCGTGTAATCCAGATGACATAGGCTGTGATGATGACATTGAGCATATAGAGATTATTGGACGAAATATTACGCCCATTTCTACTTCTGCTGAAGGTGTTTATACCTTAGATAAGCAAATGCTGAAAGCTTACCTATTTGGAAACGGTAATCTCAATGATGTTTTAGGTATTTTGCCGGGAGTACAGTTTAGTGAGTCCGCTTATGCGGCTGATCAAGTGACAAATATAAAACCTAGTGAAGTGTCTATTTCAGGTGCGCAGGGATATCAATCAGGGTACCAAATTGATGGCGTGAGTAATAATTCGCGCTTGAGTACCGGTAATGGGCAAGGGGATAAAAACTTAGCTCAAGATGTTTCAGGTCACAGTCAAGAAGCCTTTGTTAATGTAAATATTTTAGAGCAGCTTGAAGTATACGATAGCAATATACCTGCAAAATATGGTCAGTTTTCTGGAGGATTAGTACTAGCGAAAACCCAAAATGCTGGCAATAAAACCCGTTTTGGCTTTAGTTATCGCCAAACTGCCGATCAGTTTGTTGAATATCATAAGTTTTATGCCCCGGATTTTGACGGTGATAAAGTGTTTGATACCGCCACATTTAACAAAAAAGACTTTAATGCCTATTTGCTTATGCCATTGAATGATAACAGTGGTGTCGTGGCGCAAATTCAGATATTAAAATCTGAAGAAACGCTCAATCAATTAGGCGAGCTGCGGGTACAAAAACAAACAAATTATAATGCACTGTTAAAATATCACTATAGCCTGACAGATGAAGATGAATTGACCTTACGTTATCTCAATGCGCCTTATAAAGGAGAGTACTTTGATGTAGGTGCCATTAATAGTGACTATGATGTTAATGGCGGCGGTCAATCTTTTCTTGCACAATGGCAGGCAGATCGTCAATGGGGGTATATGGATACCCAGCTTGATTGGCGACAAAGTACAAATAGTAAAGATACAACATCAGCTCGTTATGTTTGGTTAAATGCTCCAGGCAAGGCTTGGGGTAATTATGATGGCGCTACTTCTAGTTTAGAAGGTGGCTATGGCGATATCGACAAAGTGCAAAATAGCTATAGCTTTAAACAAGACTTTACCTTACCTAATATTTGGCAAAGAATTGGTGAGCATGAACTCTCTTTTGGCTATCAACTTGAACATCAAAAAACTATTTTTGATCGCCTCGAAAGCTCTGTAGTTTATAACGGCGCTGTTATTTCGCCAAAAATTAACTGTAATGGCTACCTTGATGATTGCATTGAAACAAGCTTTATCAGACCCATTGAAGATATTGAAGAAGAATTAGGGCGTGCTTTAGATTTAAGCAATTCAACTGATTTTTTAATTTATCAAAATAACTTACAAACAACCGGTCAGTATTTTCAATCACGACAAGTGTCACCAAAGTCTGTAGCAGAAGCCAATATCTCTTATCTTTCAATGTACTTGGAAGATGATATTAGTTTTGAAAACATGCAGTTATCATTAGGTGTTCGATATGATTTTAATGACTTTTTCAAAAATCATAATATTGCACCTAGACTACGCTTAAGCTATGAATTTATTGATAGTCATCAAATTATTTTAGGTGCTAACCGTTACTATCAAAGCGACCTAGCTAACTACAAGCTAAACCAAGCAATGCAGCCAGTACACAACGAAGTGCGCTCAATCGTAAATAATCGTCCGCAGCAATGGCAAGCTGCATTACTAACGAGTGGCTATAAATACGATTATCAGGATACCAAAACGCCTTATAGTGATGAGTTAACTACAGCGTATCGGCAACCTATATTGGGCGGTACGGTTGAATTGAAATGGATTAATCGAGCCAATAAAAGTGCGATTAACCGTATTAAAGGTTACAACGATCAAGGCGAAGCGATTTTGTATGCTGGCAACAATGGCGCAAGTGACTACCAGCGTTGGTCGTTATCGTGGATGGCGCAATACCAAAATCAACATATCGAGTTTAATGTTTCACGTGCCAGTAATAAAGTCAGTCGTAAAAGTTTCGATGGTGATACTACAATTGAAGACCCTGAAGATAATCAACTCACTGATACTTTGAACTATAGCTATGATGATCGAGAGTTGGTTTTCTTGCGCACAGATGAAAGCACAGCTACAGGTGATTTACGCACGCGCTATGAGCTTGTTACCCGTCATGATATTAATTTAGAACAACAAGATGCGAATCGACCGATTGTTGCTAACTTAAGCTGGGCAGCCAATTGGCAGAGTTGGCGGTTGTCTGCTTATGCTCGCTTTAATGGCAAGCAAGATGCTATTTACCCAACCAGCGAATTAAGCTCAATCAAAGAGGCTACTACTATTTGTAATGGTTGCGCGCCAAATAAAAGAGAGTATCCAGTTTATCGTTTATCAGAGCGACCAGCGTTTTGGTTATTAAGTGGCAGTGTTCGATACAATTGGACCTTGTCTGATGATAGTAGTATCACCTTAAGTTTTGATGGTGAAAATTTATTAAATAAGCGCACTTATCAAGTTAGTCCTTTCAATACCGGGTTAGAACTTGGACGACGGTTTTGGTTGGGCATAAGTTATGATCATTAGGAGATAGCATGAGTATATTATTAGCAACAACGGTGAGTTTAGGGCAACTTTGTTATAACGCAGATCATGATATTAACTCTGCAGAGTTTATGCGTGCTGCGAGTCATTATCAGCAGGTACTAGCTAAGGCTATGGAGCAAAAGAAGTCTCAGTGCTGGATAATAAGTAGCGAAAAGCAACGACAAGAAGCGACATTATTGGTCAGTATGGATGCCACTGAGGGCACATTAGCGTTAAAGTAATCATGATGTACAAAAAAACGACTTTTGTGATATTTAATCGTTTAGTGAAAATATGCGCAGTTATCGCTATTTTCACTAGCTGCGCTTCTTACTCGGTAGACTTTGAAGCGCTGAGAAAAATATACAGTCAAGCAAGCCACTTGTGGCCCAAAGCTGAAGTAGATGAAAGTATTAACGCAACAGAAATAGGGCTTTTACCTGCGGTTACTTTTCCTAAAGAAAACCCTTATCAAGCAAATAAACATAAACTGGGGGAACATTTATTTCATGACGGTAAGCTATCGCGTTCAAAGCAAATTGCCTGTGCAACTTGTCATGATCATGACCTAGGTTGGGCTGATGGGAGAAAAACATCATTTGGTCACAACCGACAGAAAGGAAAAAGAAATGCCCCAACAATTGAAAATGTTGCTTTTGGCAAAGAATTTTTTTGGGATGGTCGTGCTCAAACATTAGAGCAACAAGCCTTAATGCCTATTCAAGATCCGCTTGAAATGAACTTTACACTACCAGAACTTGAAGCTCGACTTAAGCAAGATAGACAATATCTTACCTTATTTAAAGCTGCTTATGGTAGTGATGAAATTACAGCAAAAAAAATTGCAATGGCACTGGCTACGTATCAACGAACGTTAGTTTCTCGACGAAGTGATTTTGATCGGTTTTTGTTAGCACCAGAGCAAAAAAACAATAAAATGCAAAAAATTTATAACTCGGCAATGTCTGATAAAGCTATTTGGGGGATGCATTTATTTAGAACAAAAGCAGGGTGTATGAATTGCCACTATGGAGCAACATTTTCTGATAAAAAATTTCATAACTTAGGGTTAACTTACTACAAAAGAAAATATCAAGATTTAGGACGTTATCAATATACCAAGCAACCAGAAGATGTTGGCAAGTTTAAAACCCCTGGGCTTAGGGGAGTATTAAATACTAAGCCTTGGATGCATAATGGTTTTTTTGGTGATTTAACCGGGCTATTAAACTTTTATAATGCCGGCGGCGTGCAAATAAAGAAAAATAATTTAGATGCACTTTCTCCTAAAACATCCAACTTACTTAAACCATTATCTTTAAATAACGAAGAAATTGCTGCGCTGATAGCATTTTTGCAAGCCATTAGCCCAGCACCAGCGCATAACTCAGCTGCACGAATTCAATAAATAATGCATCAAATTGAATAACAGTATCGAACTCCTTATCCGTAGCGTAGTTGGGGTGAACGCCTTATTTAGCCGCCTTAAACTACAGGTAACACCGATCGCTCATGTTAATAACTGAGGTTATAAACTTAAAAACTATATTTGCGTTGCGCTAGCTTATTAATATCAATAAAGCTTTAGTTACTATTGAATTTTTGCATTGTTTTGGTGCATGTCATTGAGCGTTGCTAAGAAATAATAGTGTTTCTTTAAACCTAATGGTATTACAGGGAGAACAGTTTATGCGCATGCCTTAGTGACTTAAATGTGATATTCAATAAGAGCTGGCTGTTTGTATTATGGGTAATGAAATAACAACCAAAATTTATAATTAGCAACCATAATGATAAGTGGTGGATATGTCAGAGTGTTGCTGACTATGATCACTCTGGTAAGACCACTCTTTACATTTAGCTTTAGCTATTTATAATCGGGTATCAATCTAAGTGATTGAAAGATATATGCGAGAGCATAAAAACTTAATTATTTCAGAGGTGTCTATGTACAACCTACCATTAACAATAAAACAAAAAATAATAATGGGGTTCACGACAATCGGAGTTTTATTAGTTGCGGGGAGCATCTTTTTTTATAACTCATTAACCCAAATAAGTCAGGCGAACAGTAATGTTGAACTGCTCGCTGTTCCGGTGCAAAAACAAAGTAACGCTTTGCAAATAAAACTACTTAATATGATGAAAGTAGGCGCGTTAGGCTTTACGCAGGAAAATACTGACGACTTGCTACAAAGTGAGCAGGAATATGCACAGTTAAATCAGCAGTTCCTGTCAGCGGTAAATGTTTTACGTAGTAAAGTAATGGATCAGCCGAAAATGTTACAAGCCTTAAAACAGGCGCAAACACACTATCAAAACTATGTTTCTCAAAGTGAACGTTTTTACTTAGCGAAAAAAAATGTTGCCACAGCTAATGATAAATTTGATGCGAATTATCAGTTATTTAATGCAAGCCTAGATCAAGCGAGTAATGATATGCTTGACCTTGAACTTCTGGAATTACCAGGGCAGGCGAAACTATTAGAAGACATTATTGGTAACGGCACACGCATAGACGATATGCTATTTACACTAAGAAACACCATGTCAGGATTAAAGCAAGTGGCTGACCTTACCGTGTTAGCTCAGCATAAAGAGGACGTTGGCTTTTTAGTGACAAATGCAAAAAATAACTTTGATTTTATGCACCAGCTTTTTGCTGGCATTGAAGATAAAGCGTTACTTGAAGACTTTTCTATTCATTTTGCGATATTAAATGACTTATTAGTTGAGCCAGGTAAGTTATATCAGCAAAAGCAACAGGCACTTAATGAAGCAACGAATGCCAATGCGGCTTATAAAAGCTCAGTAACCAGCTTTAATGCAACATATCAACAACTAACTTTATTGTTATCGCTTGCTGAGGCACGCTTTGATGCACTGCAATTGACCACGAAAGCTAAGGTAGCGACAGGCGAAAATTTGGCAATGTATATGGCCGTTATTTTCCTTGTTTTAGCAACTTTTATCGCCGTGGTAACAACGCGCGCTATGTTAGGACCTTTAAGAAATGCCAATAAGTCATTAGCCTTGATTGCACAAGGTGACTTAACGCAAAGGTTAACCATTAAAAACCAAGATGAATTTGGTGATTTATTTAAGAACATCAATAAGCTAAGTGATGATTTAACTTCATTACTAAAAAATATCAGTCAAAACGCCTATTCACTTGATGAGTCAGCCAAAGTAACAAGTGAGCAAAGTCACCGTATTGCGCAATCTACATCAGCACAAATTGCTCGTGTGACAAATGCGAAACAAATTGCTGAAAAAATATTTCTTAGTTCATCAAGTGTGACCGATGAAGCAAACTTAACCGCTAATAATGTTTCAGAAGCTTCAAAGCACAGTTTTGAAGTACGTTCGATTGCTGATGATAACAGTAATCGTATTGTCTCTTTATCAACGAGTTTGAGTGACTCAGTTGAAGTCATGTCACGATTAAGTAAACACAGCGACAGTATTGGCGGCATTTTAGATACGATTGGTAGTATTGCCGATCAGACCAACTTGTTAGCGTTAAATGCAGCTATTGAAGCGGCACGAGCAGGCGAGCACGGCCGAGGTTTTGCTGTAGTGGCTGATGAAGTGAGATCGCTTGCCTCACGCACCCAAGCTTCAACCGCTGAAATTCAGCATATGATTGATGCACTACAAAAAGAAACACAAATCGCTGGCTCGGCAATTACACAAGGACAAAACCAAGCTGCGGAGTGTGTATCGCAAAGTCAAGAATTGAGCAATGCGATTAAACAAATTGAAAGTGCATTGCACACCATAGATGAAATGAGTAAAAGTATCAGCGTTGCTTCTAATGAGCAGTTAGGCTTTAGCCAAGATATTGAAGCAACAATGAGCGAAGCAGCAGAGGCCGCAACGCATAACGCGGCAGAGTCACAAGACTTATCTAACCGAAGTGATGAGGTCAATAAATTAGCTGACTCGTTAACGGCTTCAGTTGCCCGCTTTAAGCTTTAAAATATCAGATAAAATAATTATATTTGGTAATATGTTAGTGGGGAATATATTAGTGGACTTGGTGGTAAACCTCAGTGGTTGAGCTGCCATATACTTAGCATCATAGGCTATTAATCTCTCAATAAGAAATTACAAAATAAGCCAAGCAAAAAGTGAATAATGGCGCTATTAGTCAATAGCGCCATTTTCATCTACCTAAAATTTCAAGATAAAGTTATCGAGATAAAATTTCGATATAAGTTTCGATGTAAAGTTCTATCTAAAATCCCTCGTTAAAGGGGCTTGCGAAAGTCTGCCGCCAAAGTTATTCGCTTAAGTAACTAAAAACAAAAACAAAAACAAAAACAATGACTATCAACTTATTGTTCAGGGCTGTAAGCTTTGATGTATTGCCAAACAATTCTTTGGTACTCGCGTACAGGCGCTTCGCCAAATAGGGCTGACGGGCCTTGCTGATACATAGGGCTAGTGAGCGAGCGTTGTAGTTGCTCACAAACATATATGTCTTCTGCTAAAAAATCTTCTGAGGCAAGCGGATGATCATCACTAGCTGTTGCATCTTTGGCGAATATTAAGTTTCGCCAATAAAATGCGCTGCGCATGCTTTGGCTAAGATAAGTTAAATCAGAAGAAGGCTGTATTTTCGTTCTGATGACAATACGGGTTTTATCTACAGCTAAAGGGATAACTTGAAATACTGACCATGAAGACTCGCTTGCTGTCAGCCCTATACCAGGAAATAACATAGGGACCCATGCGGCTAAGTCAGCTTTTTCAATATGCTTAATAAGAGGTAGTGGTGAATTACGCTCAATATTATCATGATAACTCTTAGTTAATGGCTCATGAAATGCAAAGTGAGGGCCAAAGAATTGAAAGTTAGCTTTAGCATGATCATACATATTGAGTGTGCCAGCGTGTAATTGTGCTAAGTGATAGTGGTCAATGTAGTTTTCAATGACAATTTTCCAATTTGCTGCTACATCTTTGACAACGACATCGTTAGTGGCTTCGACAAGTTTTTCAACATCATGAGGACCAATATGATCGACAATTTCACCTAACCATTGTGATAACTTGATCGGGTTTTCTTCTGGATGTACCCATAACATGCCTCGCCAAAGTTCAACACTCGCCGCTTTTAAAGCAAAACATTTTTTGTCGAGATCTTTAAATTCAATATTCTTTTTCGGTAAAGAACGTAACTGGCCATTTAAATCGAACCGCCAGTCATGGTAAGGGCAGGTAATATGTTTATCAACCTTGCCTTTTGGTGCTAGTAGTTGTGTGCCTCTATGTGGACAAATATTATGATATGCGCGTAGTGTATGATTTTCATCCATAATCACAATAATATTATTTAAACCTGCTTGCACACTGATAAATTGGCCGGGCTTCGTAATGTCTTCTCTGAGGCCAGCAAAGGCCCATGTTTTTGAAAAAATGTGTTCCTGCTCTAACGTGAAATAGGCGGGATCGGTATAGGATTTGGCCGGTAAATAGTCATTTTTAAGCATCTTATGCTCCGATAGATGAGAAAAGTGCCGATATTTGGCACTTTTTAAGTTTTATTTTGGCGATTTAATTATGAAAATGGCCAGTGAGGGTAAATAAAGCAACTTAGCGCTACTAGTGCCCAAAGCATGATACAAAACCAATACATGTTTGGTTGCGTTGTGCGCTCATAGGGTTGCCAAAGGTAAACTTCACCTCTTATTAAATCGAAAAGTAGCCAAATAAATAATGCACTACCTAGAAAATATGGCCATGGAAAAGATGCCGCCATGTTAAGCGCCCTCATCAAAATTTAGTACACCATTCAAATTGCTATCTAAAGCACTTTGCCAGCCTTTACCTGGTACAGTACACGTGAAAGTTAAGCTATTAGTGACAGTATTGGCCAATGTTTGTAATTGGCTCGACGTTAGCATCGGCTCACGAGCTGCATCACTACGATATTTATTTTCTTTATTATCAAATAAATATCCGCGTTGCTTACCATCAATGCTACCCAGTGCTATTAAATCGCACTCAGTAACTTCACCGCCAAGTATTTTTGATGTAAATACTGTTTTTGCACGTTCTTCAAACAGTGATATACGTTGTACTACTTGCAAAGCAGAGCGACTATTTAAGGTGATCTGTTGACCTACTATTGGTGCTAAGTCATTGTCAAACTCCATCATATAATCGACTAAACCTTGTCGTGTTGCTTCATCGGGAATACCGATAGCGCCGTCATTAAAATGACAACCATAACGAGCATCAGCGCCAGGAGGACAGCCTATTTGGCCGTTATCAAATACGGCGCCTCTGAGAAAGTTTAATAGCTTGTCAGTTGCACCGTCATGTAAAAAACCAAAGCCTCGAATTTGATCACCTTGATGTTGTTTGGTATCAGATGGTAAAAAACCTTCCCTATCAGGCAAGCCAAACATGCCAACTCGAGTATATAAGTTTCTAAGTTGAGGTACTTTTAAAATCTGAATTTCACCGCCATGAGCTATTTCACCGCGGCTACCATAAAAACCTTTATTGTGATCAACACCATGACAACCCTGACAATTTACACCATCAGCTGAGTCACCATTAATAGGCGTGTCATTTACAACGCCGTCAGAGCGCCTTGATCCATGAAAAAAGTCAGCGCCTTTTTGAGCTGAACTCGACAAGCTATTATCAAGGTTTCTAATGGGGTTTGGAGGTAACGCCACCTTTAGCATGAAATCAGCAAACTGATCAATATCACGTTCGAGTGCTATAACATCAGCGGTTTTATTGGCTGACGCCACCGATGCAGGTAAATCAATATCAAGTCCAAGTAAGCCTTCAAAAGCGACAATAAAGTTTTTGAATGAAGTACGCTCATCGAGTGTTTGGGCAATATCATCACCGAAATAACCGGTAGAGCGATCACCACGCCAGTGCATATGTCCATGATTATGCATGCCACGCATGGTTTGAGTTCCCATTGGGCCTTTCATCGCGGCAAATGTTCGTTTATTTCCATCACCATTTATAATATCTAATAATTGGCAACTTTCATCTTGAGGACCAACCAGAGTACAGCCCAATTCAGACAGGTTCTCGGTGGGAAATGGCAATGGGTTTTCACCGTTATTAGCATCAGGGTTTCCCAAGTTCCAACTTAAATGATCGGTATCACCAAAAATATGGCAGCTAGCACAAGCGGCTTCACCGTTTGAAGATGAGCGATTGGCATCGTAAAGCAGTTGGCGACCAGCGATGAAATCTTCAGGTTCGGGTGTTGAAAGTGCAATGCGTTGGAGCTCACTATCATGAAGTGAATTGACAGTAACTATCGCGTTATCGAAACGGGTGTAAACATATAAACGTTTTTTGCTTTCGTTGAGTAATAATCCAGCCGGACCGCCAGCTATATTAATATAGTGCTTACTCAAGTTTTTAGGATTAAACTCTTCGGCTTCATTGTCCCAAAAGCTATCGTTTTCCAGTTGCGCTGTGGGTAATTTAGCCACTTTATTTGAGCCGATCACCGCGCTATAGAGCGTAGAGCCGTCTTCAGTGATAGCAAGCTGCAATGGCGTCGACAAACTGTGCTGCTTAACCTTACTATTACCTTTTAAATCAGCATAATTAATATGCCGATTTAGGTGGCGAGGCTTAACGTTATTCGCATTTGGCTCGATAACGGTGATCCTACTTTGTGCAATATTGCCTTGTACAGTAGATTTAGCAAAGTTACCGTTACCTTCAAAACGAGTACTATTGTTGGCCTCGAGATTACTAACATAAAGGTTATTATTTATAGGGTTAACCACCAAGTTGAATAGGGTGGTGCCGACATGTTTAAACGCCGACTTCTGCTGTAAGCTATTTGTATCAATAGCAAAAACATCTAAATCAGGTAAATTAAAGCGGATACCGTTGGAAAAGTTTCTCCCTTTCGTGTCAAGCCAGCGTCCTGTGTCGTTATCAAACTTTACTATCATGCTTGTCCAGGGTTGTGGCTTACCTTCAGCGTTTTTCCCCGGCGCAGTTCTTCCTCCTGGCAAGTAACCATCGCTTAAACCATTTGGGCTGGTTATTTCATCAAGTACTTTGCATGGGTAAGCCCCGTACTCATCGTCTTCATAGCCGTAACACATCACAGACTCATGAACTGCTGTTGTTTGATTACCTGAGTTTAAAACCCCTGCATATACTGTTGACTGATCTGGTGTTACTGCTAATCCTCTTAAGTTATCACCAAATAATGACATTATTTTTAGCGGTTTGCCGCCAAGTGTGCGACCTTGCTCTATGGCATCAAATATCCAAATATCAGCGCGCCCTTGACTAGCATGATGTAATTTTGGATCGCCACTGCCCTTAACATCAGCAAGCGCAGGATTCATACGTTGCTGCCCTCGGTGTGCCGTGGTTATAAAGGCTTTTTTATCTGCAAAAACAATATCTTTTGGCTCGTCGCCAACTAATAATGTGCGTGAAACTTTTGCTGGGGTTGTTGATATATCAACCAAGCTGATTGAATCTGAAAGATGGTTAACCACCCACGCTGTTTGGTTATATATCGCCACAGCGACAGGTTCTAAACCAACAGGGAGGCTTTGTTTTAGGGTGAGATCCCCCTCGAGATTAATAGAAAATATTTCTAAACTATTATTCGCGGTATTGGTAACAAATAAGGTTTTACTGTCAGCTGACATGGCAATTGGGCGCACGGGAGCTGACTCAAAACCTACAAAGTCACTTAATTGTGGTGGCGGCATTACCATTGGTGGAGCAGGTATTACTGGCGGCAACACAGTCACAGGCGGCACAACAGGTTTTGCTGTATCTGCACCACCTCCACCACAAGCCGTTACCAAGCTAATTGTGGCAAGTAAGATAAGTTTTTTCATTCAAATGTTCCATTTTAGTGTAAATTTTCATGTTGACAATTTATAGCTTATGATGGAAATGGGTATATTGTCAAGGTGACAATTTTCAAGAGGTAGGATATGCTAAACAGTACTTACTATTAAATAAATTTATTGCTTAAGGGGAGAGTTATGGCACGCCCAAGTATGGCTGGTCAGCGTCGGGAAGAAATACTAGATGCATTAGAAATTTGTATTCTAGATAAAGGCATTCAAGCGGTATCATTAGAGCTTTTAGCGGAAACAGCTAAAATGAAGCGCACTATTTTACGTCATTACATAGGTAACAGAGATGAAATTATTTGTGCATTAAGTGCACGATGGACAGCTGCTTACGCCCAACAATGGCAAGATATGCAAGTATGGTTACCGTCATCAAATAGGGCAGAGGCCTTGATAGATATACTCTTTTCTTCACGGTCAACTGAGCATATCAATAATACGATTATTGGAGAAGCGCTGTTTTCTGAAGCAAAGAGGTTACCTGATATTAAGCGTGACCAAGAAAAAATAATGGCAGAGTTTATTCATCATGTTGTTGAAGAGCTACTCAGTCAATACCCAGATTCCGAAAGTGAAAAAATAGAATTAGTTGCCATAGGCGTCTATGCTAATTATTTAATGAGTGAATCTTTATTACCTTTGGGCATGATGGACGAAGTGGTAAAGCTGAAAAAATCTACGTTATTGCTGATTTCAACACTCGTTTAGTTTCACCAACTATAAATTGTCATGTTGACAATTTATAGTTGGTACTGTATCTTGCACCTACCTATTACAACTCAAGTGTTAGTTATGAATTTATTTGTTTCAATTTTAACCAGTATCATCATTGTTGTTATTGTTTGGTTCGGGGTTATTTATCAGCCAAGCTCGACAGATATCGACATTATTACTTCTGATCAAGCACATGAAATAGCAAAGGAAATTACAGCTGGAACATCTCCTTTTATTGCTAAAAAAATAAAAACGAACACCGATAAAAATGATGTTAAGTACGCGGTTTATAATACGCCAGTACGAAGTGTTTTCGGTGTTGAACAACATATGAAAATAAATGATATTGAGCAGTTGTGGAGCAAGTTTTATCGCGATCAGGCATTGCAGAGCAAACTTAATGATTACCCAACAGCGGCTTATGTACTATATCGAAACATATCAAAAGATTTTAAAAATGCAGATATTACTATTGGTTACCATAGTGATGAGTTAAGCAATAAACCTACAGGCGTCTTATTGCCTGTAGGGTATTATCAAACAGTGCTCACCGGTAATGACATAACCTCAATACAGTTATTAAAAGCTTGGCAAAAGCTTGATTTTAGCCGCGAGGTGACTGCTGTTATAGAGCGCCACCAGTTAAATAAATCAGCTGATGTGACTAGTGTTCGCATGCAAGTTATCTACAAATAAGGGGAAAAGTATGGAAACATTATCTGAAGTAGTATCAACTGACTTTATTTATGGTCTAGAAACCTGGTTAGATGATTGGTTTCTTGTTTTCGCTTTAGCATTATTTGTTTTTGAGTTAATACGTTATGCGTTCAAGAAAAAGTTATCTTGGGATTTGATGGGAGATAGCGTAGCTAATTTTGCCACGTTAGCGATGTTTATTGTTATTGTAGCGCTTGTTGCTGGCGTATATGCGGGAGTGTTTTTTTATGTTTATGAAAATTTCCGTATCATTGATCTTCCCGTTACGGGTTGGACAATTTTGGCCTGTATCATACTTGCAGATTTGGCATACTACTGGGAACATCGTTTTTTACATATGAATGGTTTTGGTTGGGCAACACATACCGTTCATCATAGTTCCCCGCATTTCAATATTTCGGTTGCCTATCGTCACGGCCCTATGGATTGGTTTTTCCCATTGTTCTTTCATTTACCGTTAGCAGTACTTGGCTTTAACCCTTTCATTATCTTTTTAGCGGAAGTTATTGTGCAGATTTATCAAACCCTTTTACACACCGAGTCGGTAAAAAAGTTACCTAGACCGATTGAAGCTATTTTTAATACTCCATCGCATCACCGAGTACATCATGCGACAAATAAACAGTACTTAGATAAAAATTATGCCGGTATCTTGATTATTTGGGACAAAATGTTTGGTAGTTTTGCACAAGAAAAAGAAACGGTTAATTATGGCGTATTCCCTAGAGTTAATAGTGTTAATCCGTTAACGGTATTTTTCTCTGGTTATGGTACGTTTTTCTTAAGGTTATGGCATGCTCCGTCGTGGTCACACCGCTTTAAGTTATTTGTTAAATCTCCTACGTGGGCTTGGCAACAAGAGCAACAAGAGAAAAAGGGGTCGAATTAAGAGTATATGTAGCGCTCGATATTGTTTTAAATGGTAAGCTATATAGCTACAAAAAAGCCTAAATAACGTGAGTTACTTAGGCTTTTTTGTGGTTGTTTTTAGCTAAAAGGAAGTGTTGCGATTAACGCGGCGCGTCAGCATAAGGGTCAAATGGCTTATGCTCGTCACTTGAAGGTGTACCTTTATTGCTTGACTTATTATTTGTTCTCGCACTGTTGTTTTCGCGACTAAAATCTTTTTTGTATGTTTTCTTATGATCAGGTTTAGCGCGGTGTGTTTCTTTAAAGCTGTCTTTGCTTAACGGCACAATCGCTTCACCTTTTACCAATACTTTTGGTTCTTTGGGTTTGATATGCAATGGAATAATGCGCTGGCGCGGCGGAATTTCAAACTCATCGTCACTCGGCTCAGGTAAGTTTTTAAAACTATAAAGGTAGAAACGCTCAAGGGTTTCTCTTGCCCAGTCAGTTTTTCGTAAAAACTTTAAACTTGACGCCATACTCGGGTTGTTTTTGAAACACTTAATTCGCGTGTACTCTGCCAAAATATCAAAGCCATAATGTGTGACTAATTCGTTTAGTAATATGTCTAACTTTAATCCGTGTAAAGGGTTGTTTAATTGCTCGTTTTCTTGACTCATTATTAACTCGTTTATGACTTAGTTTAACAGACTTGCTTGGTTGATATTATACACCTAAATGATAGGGTTATAAGTCTTGATTTAACTTCTCTGTTAAACAGTTGTGAAATAAAGCTTATAAAGCAATGCGTACAATTATGTTAAATGTTGTACACTAACGTTAACAATATAATACTTAATAAAAATCTACGGAAATCATTATGAAAAAACTAATTGTACTATTGACCATTTCAACCTTGAGTACATCTGCTATTGCAGAGGAAACAAGCTGGTTCGATAGTTTAAAAAATCTCGTTGGTTTGGGTGATAAAACAGAGCAAACGGTTGAAGCAAAAGCAGCAGCTACGCCAAACAGCGATGGCTTAATTAATATGCTTACAAGCTCTTTAGATGTTAACTCAGATCAAGCCACAGGTGGCATGGGTGCTATTTTTAATTACGTGAAAAACAATGTGTCAGCTGAGCAATTTAGCCAGTTAGCAAGTGCGGTACCTGGCGTTCAAGGTCTCATCGGACAAATGCCAGATACGAGCAAACTTGATTCAGGTTCAGATTCTAGCGCCGGTGGTTTAGGTGGTTTACTTGATCAAGCATCACAATACAGTGATTCATTAAAATCTATAAATGAAGTAAAAAAACAATTTGAAGCTTTAGGTTTAAAACCTGAAATGATCACGAGCTTTATTTCTACCGCACAAACATACCTAGATACCGAGCAAGGCCAACAAGCAAAGCAAGTATTAACGGCTGGTTTAGGTAAGTTGTTAGGTTAATAACTGTCGAGTTAGCAGAGAATTTTTACATAGCCTTATTTTTACATAGTCTTATATAGTTTTATATAAAGTAAAAATTCGCCGCTACAGTTAAAGCACTTAAAAGTAATAACATTACCTTTAAGTGCTTTTTTTTGGAATGTGTTAAGCGCTAAGCTAATTTATAACAGCCATTACTATTACGTTAAATAAAACAACTAAGCTGCAAATAGCCATGATTTTATCGCGATATTGATAAAATTTGCATCACGTTATTATTTGCATCATATAATTATTTGTTTACTAAATTTTAATTAAGTGCTTTTTAACGCGGTTAATAAGTCATCTATTTCAGCCTTTAAGTCTTTATCTGCAATTTTATTGCTGCTGACTTTAGCATTCTCTAAGTGGTTAATAGCACTTTCTTTATTACCTAATTCAACTTGTAACGATGCAATGGCAAACGCAATCGATGAAAGAAAATCTTTCGAGTTAATAGCTTGTGCTTTTACTAAGGCTTTTTCGTAAAGCGTAATGGCTAAGTGCAAATCATCAGTAAAGTCAGCGAGGGTTTCCCACTGCACAGGGTGGTCTTTGTCAGTGTCTTCATTATCTTCGCAAACTTGTTTTAATTCATCGTAGTATTCATCGAAGACAGCTTGATTTTTTCTAACAGAAGCTTGTAGTAGGTCTTTAGCCAAGGTGTGTACGTGCTTGTATATCTTGGTATTCATTTTTACCCTATGATTTTTTAAATATATCAGTGATTATAGAGCTTTTAGCGCAACTAAACAGGCTAGAACGACGATTACCAGTAATTAATCGTTAATCAATTTGGCACATTATTTATAAAGACAATTTTGCTCTTATTTTAATTATCTTTGTTGCTTCTTTTATGTACAGCTCTAAAGTGTTTCCACCCAAGTCAAGAAATAAGGCAAGTTGCCTCATTTCGTGTATAAGCAAAACTTTTGTTTTGATCTTTAGGTCAGGAGTGGTATCAGCTAAAAAGATTTGTTATTAATATGTAAAATAAATAAGGTGGAAACTTTTTTTCTGTAAAAGAGGAAAGTTGCCTCCTATTAAATTGTTATGTGTAAGGAGAGTATATTGGCATGAAGGTGATAACGGTCTTTGCCTAACGTACAGCAATGAAAACGTAAAAGTAGAAACCTGTTATTTTGGAAGTTCAAATCTTCCTGAAACTATGAATAAAAAAACGACTGTCTTAGAAACACCAGATAAAGGGAGAAAGCCTATGAAAACTAGATTAGTAAACAAACTTCTGCGTTGGGTAAAAGCGACTGTTATCACTGTTTCACTGGGGTCATACGGCGCGGTCCACCTTCAACCCAATGTGCTTTCTTACACATAACAAGTCAATTCAGCAGGACAAAAAACAGTTGGTTTTGCTCCTGCGTCGCTAATTTTAACCAACTGTTTTTTGCCTCTGATTGAGGCGTTAGCTCACTACATTATTTTCCCGTATTAAGGAGGCATTTATGAAAAGCCCCAAAGTATTTATTTCGTATAGTTGGTCGGATCAAAATCACCAAGAGTTAGTGAAGCATTGGGCAGACCGGCTTGTTTCAGATGGTGTTGATGTAATTTTAGATATTTATGATCTGAAAGAAGGTGATGATAAGTATGTATTTATGGAAAGCATGGTTACAGATCCTGAAGTTACTCATGTGTTAGTTATCTGTGACAACGTATATGCTGAAAAAGCGAATGCTCGCAAAGCGGGGGTAGGCACTGAGTCTCAAATTATCTCAGGAGAAGTCTATCAAAAGGTAAAGCAGTCAAAATTCATACCAATAGTCTGTGAGTTTTCTCCTGAGGGAGATCCAATCCTGCCTGCTTTTATGCAATCGAGAATGTGGATTAACTTTTCTAGCTCCGAGGCTGAAAATGAAAATTGGGAGCAACTTATTAGGTTGCTTTATGGAAAACCTCAGCACGTAAAACCTAAAAAGGGAAAGGTTCCGACGTTTATCACAAGTGATACTCCTATTCCTGCTAGTGAATCGTTCGCCAAATTTAACTCTTTAAAACAAGCAATACTACAAGATAAAAAAGGACTTAATCACTATCGACGAGATTTCATTGATTCATGTATTTCATATGCGGATGACTTAAGAGTTAGAGAACGTCCTGAAGTAGACTCAATCGGCGAAAAAGTCCTAGAAGACTGTAATAAGCTAAAAGCTGTTAGAAATTATCTTTGTGATTGGGTTTTGTTAGAAAGTGAAATTAGCGATGAAACAATTTTCGCTGAGTCGTTAATTGATGTACTCGAAAAATTAAGAGAATTAAAATCTAAGCCAGCAGAAATATCAAGTTGGAATGATTCGTGGTTTGAAGCCCATTCTGTTTTTGTTTATGAAACATTTCTTTATATTGTTGCGGCTTTATTAAAATCAGGTGCATATAGTGTATTAAATGAAATCTATTATTCTCACTATTTAATGCCATCAACAGATCAATATGGACAAAAACACTTTGAAAAATTCGACTGTTTCTATGGTAGTTCAAATACTTTACAATCAGTTTTAGCTCCTAAAAACCAACGCCTTTACGCTCCTGCTGCTGAACTTATTAAAAGTCAATCAGATCGAGAGGATATTCCTTTTTCAGATATTCAACAGGCTGAACTCCTTACATTATTAATGTCTCTAATAACACCTGAAGCAAACTGGTATCCTGGAACTTTACATTACTCTTCTTATGGCGGAGGTGACTATCCTTTTTTTATCAGGGCTGCTCAACATAAGAATTTTCTTAAGCTTGCTAAAGTTACTGGTATTCAGTCAGCTGAAGAGTTACGAGCAAAAACAAAACTCGGGTACGATAACGCTAGGAACTCTTGGAATGATTTTCGATATGGTTCAGGTTTCTGGTCTTCATTGAACATGGATGATTTGGACAGCTTAAAGTGAGCTAACAACTTCAAACGGAAAAAATACAGTTGGCTGTTTTCACTCCGTTCAACATTTTACCCAACAATATTTTTCCGCTTAAGTAAGCGTTATGTGTTCTCAAGGAGTTAGGCTATGCCTCAAAATGGAATAATTTATAGAATCCTCATTGCTTCACCATCAGATTGTGTTAAAGAACGATCATCAATTCCTGAAATTATTTACTCTTGGAATGCATCACACTCTTTTCATACAGGTATTATTTTGGAACCTGTAATAAATTTAAAGGACATCCATCTCAAATGTTAATAAACCTTTAGCGATGCAAAAATAAAAATCGTCCAAAAACGTAAACGTTTTTGATTGTTAAAAGAAAATAATCCAGTTAGAGTATTTTGATTAAAAATTAAATAAAAAACGAGTAATTCTACAGGCTCGTTAACTGCCAACGAGAGTCATGGAAAAATTTAAGCATAATCACATTCCGAAGAAGACGCGCATTTTCAATGTGATATGGGCCTGCATCCTTATATTTTTGGCTATATATGGTTGGTTGTCTGGCAGCTTTTATTTTCCGGGCCGGGTTGGTAGTAATGGTGTTACGTTCACCAATTTAGGTTTGATTTTATTCATTTGCGCTTTAATCACCGCAGCCATAAATGCTCTTTTGGTAGTTGTAGACCACTACGATAAGAGTAACAATGAAACACAATACAAAACCTTTTCTCGGTATCTTAATATCTTTGGTGTAATTGTCATTATCAGCGCTTTTGGTTATCAATATGTTTATAGTCAAAAGCCAGTGGTAGTAATTGGCAATGGCAGTTAACAAAAACATAATGGTGGGAATTTTACTCGCTGAAAAGCGTTCCTAGAATCCCCATATGTTAAGCGTTTAGCTTTTTCGGAGAAGTATGGATTACTCAACGTATTCAATCGATGAACTCATGGATTGTCTTAATAATATAGATAAAAATACGCACCCTGAAAATTATAAAAAACTAATTCTTGAGATGGAAAAAAGAAAACCGGAAATAGAAACACAACTAAAACAGGAACATGAAGAGTTTACTTTTTCTACTGAAAATAGAATTAAGGTTTTAAGTTGGCTCCAGATAGCAACAGCTATTGGTTTTTCTATTGCATTCATAAATGTACTCTTAGGTTCAAAAGAAGCAATAGATTTAACTGTCTATGGAATCATTGCTATTTTTAATGGTTTCGCTGGTTATAGACTATTAAACCGTGCAAGTTATGGTTATGAACTATCTTACATTAATCAAATTCTTCAAATTTTAACCATAAATACAGGTACATTGTTTTTTACTTACACTGGATTAGGTAGTTTCCTCGTAGGTATTGAGGATAGTTTATTTTTTAGGGCTAATTTATTAAGCACCGATTTCAGGTTAATTACTGGTGAAAATATAGGACAATTTGGTGTAGGAATTGATTTAATAGCATTGTTCTTTTTGGGTGTACTGCACTCATGTAAAGAGTTAGGGTTAAATACAAAAGCTATCAAGCAAATTAATCAGGACAAATAACAGTTGGTTTTTGCTCCTTCGTCGCCTATTTTAACCTTAAGTGGCACTCGTCGAATAGCAATATTTCGCTTACGCTTGTGTCAACTGTTTGTTCTGGTACAATCAGTTTCAATTACAGTTAACCCAAGCGATGTGGAGCCACATGGTCATAAAAGCGCACAGTCCAGCAGGATTTGCCGAGCAGTATATTGTTGAATCTATCTGGAATGGTGGATTTCCACCGGGTACTATATTACCCGCTGAACGTGAATTATCAGAACTTATTGGCGTCACAAGAACGACATTAAGAGAAGTATTACAGCGATTAGCACGTGATGGTTGGCTGACAATTAAACACGGCAAGCCGACCAAAGTGAATAACTTTTGGGAAACATCTAGTCTTAATATACTTGAAACCTTGGCGCAACTTGACCAAGAAGGTATTCCTGATTTAGTTGATAACTTGATGTCAGCGCGTACCAATATTAGTGCTATTTACGTACGTGGTGCGATTAAAAATAATCCTGAAAAAACCATTGAGTTACTATCAGCAATTGAAGATGTTGAAGATAATGGCGAAGCTTTTGCTGAGTTTGACTATAAACTTAATAAAGAGTTAGTTGTAGCGTCAGGAAACTCGATTTACTTATTGATTTTAAATGGTTTTAGAGGCTTGTATTCGCGTTTAGGTAGTTTGTATTTTGCCCATCCTAGAGGTCGTGAAATTACCCGTATTTATTATAAAAACCTTATTGAATTAGCCAAGGCTGAACAGTTCGATGAATCAGTTTTCGCGGTAAGAAAATATGGTGTAGAGTCAGGTAAACTTTGGCTTGAATTAAAAGATGAAGTGTTAAAAGAGCTCGCTGAATAGCATTCAAAGCAAGCCAACCGATTATATAAAAAAAGCAACTGTGCTGATAAAGCAATACAGTTGCTTTTTTTATAGTTTTTATTTATTGATTGAAGACTTTTAAGGGCTGGTGTTTACTTGTTATGGCAGGGATATTTCAGGCAAATAAAAAGGCCAGAGAATGATTCTGACCTTTTAACATATAAACTAATTTACTAACGATAGATTATGCGAAGTTTGCTGCCGCAAAATCCCAGTTAGCTAGTGCCCAGAAACCTTCCATGTAGCTTGGACGAAGGTTACGGTAATCAATGTAGTAAGCATGTTCCCATAAATCAACTGTGATAAGTGGTGTAACACCTTCGTCAGTCAATGGTGTAGCTGCATTTGAAGTATTAACGATAGCTAGGCTACCATCAGCATTTTTCACTAACCAAGTCCAGCTTGAACCAAAGTTGTTGATAGCACTATCAGTGAATTTTGCTTTAAATTCTGCAAATGAACCGAAGCTTGCAACAATAGCGTCTGCTAATGCGCCAGTTGGTTCGCCGCCGCCGTTAGGACTTAAGCTATTCCAGTAAAAAGTGTGGTTCCAAATTTGTGCTGCGTTATTGAAAACACCAGCAGTAGATGACTTAACGATATCTTCTAAAGATTTACCTTCAAAATCAGTGCCTTCAATAAGACCGTTTAGTTTTACAACATACGTGTTGTGGTGCTTACCATAGTGAAACTCTAATGTTTCTTGTGAAATGTGTGGTGCTAGTGCATCCATTGCATATGGTAGTGCTGGTAACTCGATAGCCATTATATTCTCCAGGAAGTGATTATAAAAATTTATTCTTATGCAAAATTTAAAGAAGTAGTTTGTTTTTTTCTAAAACCTAGTAAACTACTCGGGTATTTAAAGCTTACATAGTTTACTCAAATATATAGGTATTACCATAGGTTTTATCAAGGCTATTATGTTTTAATATATAAATTTTTTGCTTTAGTATTTATTGTTCTGTTTATTTTGTCAGTTTTACTCTAAGTATTGAGCACAGTAAGTATTAATTTTCGAGGTTATTATGGACACAATTGAACGCATTAAAGAACAAATCAGTGAAAACACAATTCTCCTTTATATGAAAGGTTCGCCAAAATTACCAAGTTGTGGTTTTTCTTCTCAAGCATCTCAAGCGTTAATGGCGTGTGGTGAAAAATTCGCTTATGTTGATATCTTACAAAACCCAGATATTCGTGCTGAATTACCAAAATACGCAGATTGGCCAACATTCCCACAACTATGGGTTGATGGTGAGCTTGTTGGCGGTTGTGACATTATTATGGAAATGTATCAGCAAGGTGAATTACAAACCTTGATCACTGAAACTGCCGCTAAGCATAGTTCAGAAGAAAGTTCTGAATAACTATTGAATTATCACTTAACATCACCATACTAGGTGTTGTTAACGTTAAATAACCCAGGTTATTAGAATTATCTAAGGCTTGTTTTTGATAAGCTTAGATGTTCAATAAACCTAAATAATTATTTTAAAAATTGGAGAATATAATGAGTGTATTAGTCGGTCGCGCAGCACCAGATTTTACAGCAGCAGCAGTTTTAGGTTCAGGCGAAATCGTTGATAGCTTCAACCTAGCACAAGCAATTAAAGGTAAAAAAGCCGTAGTTTTTTTCTACCCACTTGACTTTACTTTTGTTTGTCCTTCAGAGTTGTTAGCATTCGATCACCGCATGGAAGAATTCAAAAGCCGTGGTGTTGAAGTTATTGGTGTTTCAATC
Organism: Cognaticolwellia aestuarii; assembly: GCF_002000025.1. Classification (GTDB taxonomy): domain Bacteria; phylum Pseudomonadota; class Gammaproteobacteria; order Enterobacterales; family Alteromonadaceae; genus Cognaticolwellia; species Cognaticolwellia aestuarii. Next base: position 308,628 of record NZ_MUZV01000003.1, on the reverse strand, counting down.
GATTCACAATTCTCTCATAACGCATGGCGTAACACAGCAGTAAACGACGGTGGTATTGGCCCAGTTCAATACACTTTAGTTGCTGATGTTAAACATGAAATTTGTCAAGCATATGATGTTGAGCATCCAGAAGCTGGTGTTGCTTTTCGTGCTTCATTCTTAATTGATGAAGAAGGTAATGTACGTCATCAAGTCGTTAACGACTTACCATTAGGCCGTAACGTTGATGAAATGATCCGTATGGTTGACGCTTTACAATTCCACGAAGAGCACGGTGAAGTTTGTCCAGCGGGTTGGAATAAAGGCGATAAAGGCATGACAGCAACTACCGAAGGTGTTGCAGCTTACCTTACAGATAATGCAGACAAGCTTTAATCATTAAGTAAAATTGTTTGTTTAAAAAAGCCGCTTTAAGCGGCTTTTTTTGTTTGTTGAATTTACTGCACTGTTAATTGTTGTGTTGAAATTCGCGTTGAAAACTCGTGTTTTATAGCTATGCTGATAATACAAAGTGAAAAAATACCACAAGGAGCGAGGGTGTTTTATCCAAAGAGTATCTATGAAAATTCTCCGTATTTGTGTTTTTTGATCAGTGCGTACCTATTGGCGTTTTATGATACTTGGATGGTATATGCGTCGGTGGGGATATTTTATTTTGTCGGGTGTTTTATGTTAGTTCAACGCTCAAACTACCGTCGAATTGATCGCTATAAAGGTACGCTAAACTCTCAGCAAGCGCTTCCTGTACTGATTTATGAATACTTACCTTACGTGTATGCTGCAACTGCTATGATCTTACTACTGAAAACTGAACAGGCAATATTACAGTTTTTAGCTTTATGCTTGATGATTGTTGCTTTACGAAATTTACTTTTTAGGCGTAATAACCGACGCAAAGCTAAGTCGTTATTTTAGACGCTTAGCTTTGTTGATTAGATTTTACAGGCTATTCACGTGTGCTTAATTTATGTCGTTATTGCATGCTTCGTTATCGTCAGCAATATCAGCTAAAGGCCAACCACCTAATTGCTGCCATTTATTAACAATATAACAAAATAATTCAGCCGTTTTTTCCGTGTCATATAATGCTGAATGGGCTTCGCTATTATTAAAGTCTATTTGCGCGGTGACACAGGCTTTCGCTAGAACGGTTTGACCTAGCGCCAAGCCAGACAAGGTAGTGGTATCAAAACTAACAAAAGGGTGAAAAGGTGAACGCTTAATTGAGCATCGCTCGGTTGCCGCATTAACAAAACCTAAATCAAAAGCGGCATTATGCGCCACCATAATCGCGCGTTGGCAACCTGCCGCTTTCATTTTTTTACGAATAAGCTTAAATGTTTCAGTGAGCGCTTTTTTTTCATCAACCGCGCCGCGTAATGGGTTTGTTGGGTCGATGCCGGTAAATTCTAAAGCTGCTGGCTCAAGGTTGGCGCCTTCAAATGGCTCAACATTGAAATGTATAGTTTCGTCTAAACTAAATTGTCCGGTATGTTCGTCTAAGGTTAAAGTAGTTGCTGCTATTTCTAACAATGCATCGGTTTGGGCATTAAAGCCGGCAGTTTCAACATCAATGACAACAGGGAAGTAACCTCGAAAGCGTTGAGAGAGTAAATTTTTTTCAGCAGTGTTCTGCAGAGCTTTGGAATTATCAGACATAAAGGCGATGAGCATGAGTTAACAAAAATAATGTTCGAGATTATCGCAGAAATCAGGCTATAAGACATCACCGAAATTAAATGCCGTGAAATTAATTTTGGGTAAATTTTATTTAACTGTTAAAGTTATTAGTGATTTTGTCGATAGTAAAAGATGTCGCTATTAAACTTAGATTAATTGACATGAAAATTATTGTTATGAAAAAAATTATTACCTTAGCTATTTTATCATTATTTACTTTGCATTCTCATGCTGGAATTCGACAGTATCGTGCCGATATTGAAAACTCAACTTGGCAATTAACTGATGATTCTCGGCTGCAATGTACATTGTCACATCAAATTCCTCGTTACGGCGAAGCTAAATTTTATAGTTCAGCAAACCGCAAGATGAATATGGAGTTTGAACTACAGATGATGCGACTGCCTGATAGTTACTCGTTAGCTGAAGTTCGTTCAGAAGCGCCTAACTGGCGACCAGGTGTTGCTGGCCGCGTACTTGCTGATATGAAATTGCATAAACAGTTTTCACCGAGTTTACCGAAAAAAATAGCTTGGAATATGCTCAACGAATTGGATCAAGGTATGAGTCCAACGTTTTATTACAATGACTGGTACAGTGATAATGATAAAATTACTGTGGGCTTGTCGACAGCGCGTTTTCAGAAAGCTTATCAAGCCTTTGTTAGTTGTGTAGGTAACTTACTTGATTTTAGTTTCGATGATATTTCTTATACGGTATTAAATTATCAATTTGGCTCTGATAAATTAACTAAATCATCACAGAAACGCATGGATATGATTGTCGAGTATTTGTCACTTGATTCTGAGCTTGAGCTGGTATTAATTGACGGTTATTCAGATAGTTATGGTGGCCGAAATACTAACTTAAAAATGTCAGAACGTCGTGCGAATAAAGTGAGAGAGTTAATTGTTAGTCGCGGTATTGACGCGAGTAGAATCGAAGCAAATGGTTACGGAGAAAAACGCCATGTTGCTTCTAACGCCACCATTATCGGTCGTAGTAAAAACCGTCGCGTTGTTATCCGCATGGAGCAACCTTAAGGCTTTTAATTAAACGATTTCAAGGTGATATTTGACATCGTTTAACAGCATATTATAAATAGCACTTGAAGAGGCCTGTAGATTCACTGTAATCTACAGGCCTTTTTAGTTTGGGGTACCATTTATGAAAATTTTTATTCGCCTTGTCGCCATATTGTGCTGTGCTGTGCAGCTCAGTTGGGCTCAATTAGCCTCAGCGCAAGTTGCTGATGCATTAACTTATGCCAATTATGATCAAGTTAAAGTGAGTCACCTTTACTTAGATCTTGATGTTGATTTTGATAAAAAATCATTAAAAGGTTTTGCTGAATTAACACTTAATTGGCTTAACGATGATGTTGCCGATGTTTATTTAGATACACGTGATTTAGAAATTCATCGTGTGATGGCAAAAAATGCTAATAACCAATGGGTAAAATTAAATTATAAGTTGGCTAAGCGTGATGATGTTATGGGGTCAAAACTGACTATTAAAACGCCTTTTCAAACGCCAACCATTCGAGTTTATTACAACTCATTACCGCAAGCGTCAGGGCTACAGTGGCTAACTCCTGAGCAAACAGCCGGTAAAGACAAGCCGTTTATGTTTAGCCAAAGCCAGGCTATTCATGCACGCTCTTGGATCCCAATTCAAGATACGCCAAGTGTGCGTATGACATACAATGCTCGTATTACTACTGCTGATGATTTACTTGCTGTGATGAGCGCCAATAACGTGCCGAACACAGAACGCGATGGCGATTATTCATTTTCAATGCCGCAAGCTATTCCTGCTTACCTTATTGCCATAGGCGTGGGTGATTTACAGTTTAAAGCCATGAGTAAACAGACGGGCATTTATGCTGAAGCGTATATTTTAGACCGAGCGGTTGCTGAGTTCGATGACACGCAGTTGATGATCGACGAAACAGAAAAGCTATTTGGAGCTTACCGTTGGGGCCGTTACGATTTACTGATTTTACCACCAAGCTTTCCTTTTGGCGGTATGGAGAACCCAAGATTATCATTTATCACCCCAACTGTAGTTGCTGGTGATAAAAGTTTAGTAAATTTAATTGCTCATGAATTAGCGCATTCTTGGTCTGGTAATTTAGTGACTAATGAAAGCTGGCAAGATTTATGGTTAAACGAAGGTTTTACCAGTTATGTTGAAAACCGCATTATGGAAGCGGTATTTGGTGCCGATAGAGCGTTAATGGAACGTGCGTTAGATGCACAGAACTTAAGTTATGAAATTGCTGAGTTACCACCAGGTGATACACAGCTATATATCGATTTGAATGGCCGTGATCCAGATGATGCGTTTTCAGGTGTGCCTTACACAAAAGGGCAGTTATTTTTACTGTACTTAGAGCAAAAATTTGGTCGTGAAAAGTTTGATACTTTCATCATGCAATACTTTGACGATCATGCTTTTGAAAGTTTAGGTACGAAAAACTTTGTTAAATATTTAAAAGCTAATTTAACGCACAAATACCCTAATATTGTTAGCGATAAAGAACTTAACGAATGGATTTATGAGCAAGGCTTACCTAGCTATACCCCTAAACCACGTTCTGATGCTTTCGTTAAAATTGATAACTATATTGCTAAGTGGACTAGCGGACAGCTTGAGCTAGCGCAAATTCCAACTAAAAATTGGACATTACATGAATGGTTGCACTTTATTAATAACTTGCCATTAAACATTGCTAACGAGCGTATGAGCAATTTAGATGAAATGTTTAATCTAACGAACAGCACTAATGCTGAAGTAGCACATGCATGGTATTTATTAGCATTACGCTCAGGTTACGACGTTGTGTATCCGGCGATGGCAACTTATTTAGAGTCGATTGGTCGTCGCAAATTAATTGTGCCATTGTATAAAGAATTGGCTACATCAGCTAAAGGTAAAGAGTGGGCACAAGCGGTTTATAAAAAAGCGCGACCTGGCTACCACCCATTAGCGCAAGGTACAGTAGATGCTATTTTGTTAAACTAATGTAGACTTGCTCGTCATAATAAAAAAACATCGCAATTAGCGATGTTTTTTTGTTTATAAATATTGAAATCTGGTTGTCGTTTATGACTTTAAATCGCTAATACCAGTTAGTTTGAATTTACGATGACATCGACTTGTCGTAATTTATCTTGTGGTGAAATAACCACGCGGATCTGTTGAGACCCTTGTTGATAATGTAACGTTAATCGACCTCGTTTACGTTCGCTATGACTTGCTTGACCATAATTATCATTGTAAAACGCTATTATTGCTGTCTCGGTTTTTGAGGTGAAGTAGTTTATTACTGCTGGCGTAGTATCATCAAATTGAGCAAATATACGTGCATTATCAAGCACCGGAATATGCACTTTTCTATTGTCACTTTTATGACTTTCTAACTCAGTCGTTGCGGCATTAAGGTTGGCACTGACTGCTAAAGCGACTAATAATGTACAGCGCAAAAATTGGCTCTTAGTGATAAAAAACCGAACTCGCATGAATAGATCCTTATTGATAATGAAACTTTAGCTTGCTAGATGCATGTAGGTATTGAGGTTTGCCATTATAAATCTGTGTTGCTACGCCTTTAAATTTGCTCAAGGGCGTGCTTTTTTTTGATATAAACAGATTGGTATCAGTGTGCACGTTGATCATTTTTCTGTCAAATGTCGGCAAAAAGTTGCAAGCGCTGCGAAGAGGGTAATTTGGTTGGTTGTGTAAACAAGCATCAAATTGTGTTTGATGCTTGTTCGGTTTGTTTAAATCTTGATAATATGTTGATTATTAATTGATTTTTATGAACGGTCAACAAAATCATCACGATAATGGTCGACCCATAGTGCAGTGGCACCACAAATAGCGACTGGCATAACGACTAGGTTGACGATAGGGATCATTGAGAATATTGCCGTGGTTATACCAAAACTGTAGCTTAAACCTTGGCGTTGTTTTAGTGCTTGTCGCATACGATCGAAACTGATCTTATGATTATCAAATGGATAGTCTTTATATTGTACGGCCATCATCCAAGCAAGAAATAAGAACCAGAGCACTTGGCCAATTACTGGCAGTAGCCAATAAAGTAAAAAGAAGCCTATTGCTCTTGGCAGATAGTAACCCAGCTTACTGAGTTCACGTGAAAGTGTTCTTGGGATATCTTTGACCACATCAAGAGCGCCACCACTATCTAATGGCTGATTAGTTAACAAGGCTTCTATTTTTTCTGATAATAAGCCATTAAACGGAGCTGCTAGCCAATTGGCAACTGAGCTGAAAATAAATGAAAAAATAATTAAAATAAACAACACCGCTAATGGCCAAATAAAGTTACTTAACCAAGCAAAAGACTCACCAAGCCAATCTTCTAGCGTCAACATATAGCTCTCTAGTTGTAAAAACATATAATAAAAAGCGCAGCTAAAAAGCACTAAATTTACCGTTAGTGGGATAAATACAAAGCGGCGAATTCCCGGTGTGCGAATTAACTCAAAGCCTTTGATAAAATATCCGGCACCGCCGTTTGCTAAAGGCTGGGGTCTGTTATTGTTCATTGCTGATTTATTAACCTAACTAATTGATATTCATGGCTCGATTATAGGATCCTTCGCGTGATATGAACAGTATTGTGATGTTACAAAATACATCAATCTCTGGTACAGTGGCGGCAATTACACGGGTTTTAATATATTTTTTCTCATTGTACGAAGTTTGTAAAACATTTACTAAAATTTTGGCAATAGATAGCAACGATTAGGTTATTCGATTTAATGCGACTCAAGCATATAAAATTGGCAGGTTTTAAATCATTTGTCGATCCAACAACTGTGCCATTCGAACAGCAGATGACCGCTATTGTTGGTCCTAACGGCTGTGGAAAATCAAACATAATTGACGCTGTTCGCTGGGTGTTAGGTGAAAGCTCGGCTAAAAATTTACGTGGCGATGCCATGACCGATGTCATTTTTAATGGTGCAGCAACGCGCAAACCAATTGGCCAAGCCAGCGTTGAATTAGTGTTTGATAACACTCAGGGGCGTATTCAAGGGAATATGGCGGACAGAAGCCAAGTGTCTGTGCGTCGAGTGGTGAACCGCGAAGGCATAAACAGCTACTTTTTAAATGGCACAAAATGCCGACGTAGAGATATTACTGACATTTTTCTTGGTACCGGTTTAGGGCCTCGCAGTTATGCCATTATTGAACAAGGCACCATTTCACGATTAATTGAATCAAAACCGCAAGAGCTACGCGTTTTTATTGAAGAAGCTGCAGGTATTTCAAAGTATAAAGAGCGTCGCAAAGAAACTGAAAACAGAATACGCCATACCAGAGAAAACTTAGCGCGATTAAGTGATATTCGTCTCGAACTTGATGTGCAAATTGATAAGCTTCATCAACAGGCTGAAGCCGCCAAGCGCTTTCGTGCTTTAAAACAGCAAGAACGAAAGTATAAGGCTGAATTAGCGGTATTACGTTGGCAAAAATTTGATCAGCAACGCCAGCAGCATCAAACGCGTATCTTAGCGCTAGAAAATAAAATTGAGAGTCAAAATACTCAGCTCAGTCAAAATGATTTGGTGATTATCGAATTAAAAGAGACGTTGCTGCGTTGCAATGATAATAACCAAACTTGGCAACAAGAAAAACTCAATTTAACGCAAGATATTGCCCGTGCTGAGCAACAAGTAAAACATTTAAAAGAGCAGACCGAAAAAACACAGAGTGATAATGAATTAACTCAACAACAATTGCTTAATGCCCAGCAGTTAATTTTAGCTGAGCAAGAGCAGTTGCAATTGGGTGATCAGCAATTAAATGAGCAACAACCACAACTGCAAAAAGTAGAAGCAGAATTAGCACGTTGCCAAGCTGAGCTGAAACAGCAGCAAATTGCGCAAAAGCAATTGCAGAGCCATTGGCAGCAACAACAGCAACAGCGTACAGATCTGCAGCAGAAAAAACAGACCGTGCAGGCAAATATCACGCAGCAACAAACCATTATTGAACAGGTTAAGCAGCAAGTCATAAAACTACGTGAACAAGTTAGCCTGTTACCTTTAACGGATGTGCTCGTTGAGCAGCAACTGCAACAACAAAAAGCTACTGAGTTAAGTGCGTTAAAACAAATACAAGCGCAGTTGACTTTACTGGCCAGTCAAGAAAGTCATTTACAGCTGCAGAGCCAAGAGCTTCACCAACAATTAGCGGTAGTTACGGGGCAGTCAACCGTGAAAATACAAGTGATTGAAGAGCGACAAAAAAAGCTAGCTGATAAATCTCCTTGGAGTGAAAAACAAGCGAAATGGCTGAGCACTCTAGGTATCAATGATATCGTTTCGCTGCAAAGCCAATTAACGGTGGCTAATGGTTGGGAACTGGCCGTTGAAGTTGCTTTATCACATTGGCTTGCGGGTCATGTTTTGTCAACGTTACCTGAAGCTGATACCGACGGTAGTTTAAGTGCAGATAACTTATGCTTTGTATATCAAACGGCAGAGTCTACAGCTGCTCACGATAATATAGTAGCCACTAAAGCAAAGACATTAGCGAGCAAAGTCACAGGGATTGCCACGTTAAATAGCTATTTTAATCGTATATTGATCGCTGAAACATATCAGCAAGCAAAACGTCAGTTAGCAACATTAGCTGACGGTGAAAGTATTATTTGCCCAGATGGTACTTGGTTGAGTCATCATAGGCTTATCAAAGGAAAACTTGAGCAAGGCTATGATTATATAAGTTTACAGCGAGAGCTTGAAAACGAACAAGCTGCACTACTGCAGTTACAACAGCAACAACAAAAGCTCGAGCAGCAGCAAGATATTTATAATCAACAACTTAAGTCTATTGCCATAGAGAAAAAAGCTCAAAGTGAACGTTTAGCATTACAGCAAGATAAACTCAATACACTGGAGAAAACGATTTCCTCGGGTGAGCAAGACAAACTTTATCAACAAGCTCAGCACAAAAAATTAACCGCAGAGATTGCAGAGTTGCTTGAAAGCGAGCAGCTTGCCAAAGAAAAATTAACGGCGTTTGAAAGTCAATTAACGCCATTGCTTGACGATAGTGAATATGATCTTGATGGGTTTTCTAAACAACAAACGCTATTACAACAGTCAATAGAAGAAATACAAAGTCGCAGTCAAGACTTACATCAACAGCGTCATCAGTTGAGTTTGGTTGTTGAGCAGCTAAAAAGCCAACGATTACAGCACGAGCAAAGTATTCGAGCGAATCAAGAAAATATTAATTTATTGACGCAAAGGCTAAGTAATAACAGCCAAGTTTTTAGTGATAACAGTAAACCGTTGCAAGCGTTTGAACAGCAATTGCCACAGTGGCTTGATAACCTATCCGCGATTAATGAAAAGCTACATGTTAATCAAAAAACCTTGAATGACAGCCAAACACGTTTGGCAGAGGTAGAATTAAGCCAGAAAACCAGTCAAAATAAAATAGCTGTACTGAATGAACAGTTAGCGCGTTTGCAGTTAGACAGTGAAGGTTTTAAATTAAGAGCTGAAAGTGCATTAGAAGTGTTAGCTGAGTTAAAGCAAAGTATTAATGATGTTATTGCGGCTATGCCAGACAATGCCAAAGAAGCGTTTTGGCAAGCCCATTTAGTTAAGCTGGCTAAAGATATTCAGCTGTTAGGGGCGATCAACCTAGCCGCGATTGAAGAATATGAAACTCAGTTTGAGCGTAAAAGTTATCTTGACCAACAAGATCAAGACCTTAATAATGCCATAACAACTTTAGAAGCAGCCATTGCAAAAATAGATAAAGAAAGTCGACATAAGTTTAAGTTAACTTTTGATCAAGTAAATAAAGATTTGCAACGGCTATTTCCTAAGGTTTTTGGTGGTGGGCAAGCATACTTGTCACTAACAGGTGAAGATCTTTTAGAAACAGGGGTTACTATCATGGCAAGACCCCCAGGTAAAAAAAATAGCACAATTCATCTATTATCTGGTGGAGAAAAAGCGCTGACCGCATTATCATTGGTATTCGCTATTTTTCGATTGAACCCAGCACCATTTTGTTTACTTGATGAAGTGGATGCACCTTTGGATGATGCAAATGTCAGTCGTTTTTGTAATCTAGTGCGAGAAATGTCGCAAACAGTGCAATTTATATATATAAGTCATAATAAAATCGCTATGGAGATGGCGTCACATTTAACCGGTGTTACTATGTTTGAACCAGGTGTTTCACGTATGGTAGCGGTTGATATTGACGAAGCAATCGCTATGGCAGAAGTATAAGAATAGGCTAGGTAATGGAAGATAATTTCAGAAATACATTAATTATTATCAGTGCTCTCGTAATAGCAGCTATTTTCATTCATGGTTATTGGACCATCAGGAAACAAAAAAATCCGTACAAATTAAAAACCAAAGAAGAGCCTATAGCGCCACAACCGCGTGGCTTTGATGGTTCGGGTTTTGACCAAGACGGTGTTAGTAAGCCGAAAGTTGTTGGTGCCAACCCAATATTAGATGATGTCGCAGTAAAGTCGCATACACTTGAAGATAATGACGAATTTCATAGTGATGTGCCAATGCCAAATGACGTTCCTCATGCTGACTTTGAAGATAAGCCGTTAGATCAAAGTTTGAATTTTGGTGCTTTACTTAATGATACAGAAGAAGTTCCTGCGCATTTAAAGCAACAAGCGTTATCAGATGTTGAGCGTTATGCTGATAGACAAAACTATCAAGACAATGGCTATGCTGAAACTACGGTTAATGCGTCAGTTGAGAACGACATTATTGAGAAAGAAACTGTTCAATATCAACCGGTTTACCAACAGCCTGTTACTCAAGCAAAACCAGAGGTTATTCGAAATAAGCCACTTGCACGTAAAAAAAATGTGCGTGAGCCTAAAGCGAAACGAAACCAAATGGAGATCAATTTTGGTGATGAAGCCGTAAAAGATATGCCAAGCATGTCGGCGACTGAATCCTCTAAAAAACCTGCGAATGACATTGAACCGCAAGTTATTGTGCTTTCTGTTGTCATGCCTGAAGGGCAAACGATGTCTGGTGCAGCGCTTTTACCTATATTGCTTACTTTAGGCATGAAATACGGTGAAATGAATATATTCCACCGTCATCAAGACAATGCAGGTAACGGTAAAGTCACGTTTAGCTTGGCCAATATGCTAAACCCAGGAACCTTTAATTTGGATGATATCGAGAACTTTACTACCCAAGGCATTACGCTATTTATGACCTTACCTAATGCCGGAGATGCCTTTGAAGTATTTGAACAAATGCTTAATGCAGCTAAACAGCTTGCAGTTGAATTTAAAGGGCAATTGTTAGACGACAAACGCAGCGTCATGACCAAGCAAACTGAACAACATTATATGGGTATTATTCGAGAGTTTGAGCGTAAGAGTCGCATCGGCTCGCTTTAAACCTACACCTCCAGTAATCATGAACCTCTGTCAATAAATTGCAGCAACAACTAAGCTAATCAGTATTTGTTGCACTTTATTGACGCTAGTACACTCACTTTCAAAGTAACTAAAACCTATGTCTGAAGAAAATATTATTAATCGTATCGCTGAAATATGTCAGTTAATTAGCCATTATAATCATCAATATTATGTGCTTGATGAACCGACTGTACCTGATGTTGAATACGATCGATTAATGCGCGAATTAACAGCTTTAGAAACTGAGTATCCGCAATTTAAAACGCTTGACTCACCTAGTCAGAAGGTTGGTGGTGAGGCGCTTAAAGCATTTAGCCAAGTTGTACATCAACTACCTATGTTGTCGTTAGATAATGTTTTTTCTGCACAAGAATGGCAAGCCTTTGTTAAGCGATTAAAAGACCGCTTAAAATCATCGTTAGACTTTGCCATTTGTGCCGAGCCTAAGCTTGACGGTTTGGCGGTAAGTTTACGTTACGAAAATGGTGTTTTTGTTCAAGCCGCTACACGCGGTGATGGTACAGTAGGTGAAAATATTACTGAGAATGTCCGTACGATAAAGTCGATCCCTTTGCGTTTACAAGGCACTAATTTTCCCGATGTGTTAGAGGTTCGTGGTGAGGTATTTATGCCAAAATCGAGCTTTGAAGCATTAAACCAACAAGCGATTAAAAAAGGTGAAAAAGGCTTTGCTAACCCACGCAATGCCGCCGCTGGTAGCCTAAGGCAACTAGACTCTAAAATTACCGCTAAACGAAATCTTGCTTTTTATGCCTATGGTATTGGTTTTGTCGGCGCAAGCCAGGATGGCAATGGTATTGATGAAAACTGGCTAGCAGACTCACATTATCAGCGTCTTTGCCAAATAAAAAGCCTTGGTTTACCTATGTGCCCGGAAGTTAAGTTACTGGAAAATGCCACTGAAGTTGAAGCATTTTATCAAGATATTTTACAACAGCGTGAAAACTTGAGTTATGAGATAGATGGCACGGTCTTTAAAGTTGATGATATTGCTTTACAGCAAAAACTTGGCTTTGTTGCCCGAGCACCTCGCTGGGCTACTGCCTATAAATTCCCTGCGCAAGAAGAATTAACGGTATTAGAAGCCGTTGATTTTCAAGTTGGACGAACAGGGGCAATAACACCGGTGGCTCGCCTTAAACCGATATTTGTTGGCGGTGTTACGGTGAGTAATGCCACTTTACACAATCAAGACGAGATTGACCGCCTAGGCATAAAAATTAAAGATACGGTGATTATTCGCCGTGCCGGTGACGTAATTCCTCAGATCGTCAGTGTTGTCGTTGAACGAAGACCTGCAGATGCTGAAGTGATTACCTTTCCATCGGTATGTCCAGTGTGTGAATCTGCGGTAATGAAAGCTGAGGGTGAAGCTGTACTGCGTTGTACTGGCGGTTTATATTGTCAGGCGCAGCGTAAAGAGGCGATTAAACATTTTGCCTCGCGTAAAGCACTTGATGTTGATGGTTTAGGCGATAAATTAGTTGAACAATTGGTTGATGAAGGCTTGATAAAAACCCCAGCCGATTTATTTAAGTTAACCACGCTTGATGTCAGTACGATGGCGAGAATGGGAGCAAAGTCTGCAGACAACTTAATTAAGGGCCTTGAGTCGGCAAAAAATACTACCTTGGCAAAGTTTGTTTATGCTTTAGGTATTCGAGAAGTTGGCGAAACGACTGCGTCGAATTTAGCGCAGTATTTTCATACTTTTTCAGCAATTAAGTCGGCCAATGAAGAGCAATTACAGCAAGTGCCTGATGTCGGTGTCATTGTGGCAAAAAATATTGTCAATTTTTTCGCGCAAGACCATAACGTAGAAGTGGTTGAAGAGTTAGAAGCGATAATGTCTTGGCCTGATATTGAAGTGAAAAGTGACGATGAATTACCGCTTAAAGATCAAACCTTTGTCTTAACAGGTACCTTGAGTAAAATGGGGCGAAATGAAGCAAAAGCCGCCTTACAAGCTTTAGGAGCAAAGGTGTCTGGTAGTGTTTCAGCAAAAACGCATTATTTAGTCGCAGGCGAAAAAGCGGGGTCTAAATTGGTTAAAGCACAAGACTTAGGCATCAGCGTATTAACTGAAGATGAAATGATTGCTTTACTAAATAGCTAAATAGCTAAATAGCTAAATAACTAAATAGGATCTGATTTTAGTCTTTAAAAGGCTTTTGTCATGTAAATAAACTGTTGAGGTAGTATGACTGAGTTACTGATTGATATTGGCCAGTGGTTTCGCGGATATCAATATCAAACGGCTATGGCGATTGTGGCCACGGTATTAGTGATTTTTGGTAATGATATTAACAATGCTGTGCGTAAGCTGGTTGCTAAGCAGCATTTTATTATTCGTTGTTTCACTTTTATTGTGGTTTGTGCGTTTGGCTATGGCTTGTTAACGGTTTGGTTAACTCGACTGTTATCGCAGCAATTATCACAAGTACCTAATAGTTATGTACTACCTTTGATCGTGGCGATTTTTAGTGTTTTGGGTGTTTATGCACAAAAGCGTCGACATATTTAAGTGCTAGGGGAGATAATTTATTTTTATCTGCCCTTTATAGCCGAATAAAGGCATAGCAAAATAATACTATGGGTAAGGGCAGTAGTATGGCAAAGAGGATAGTTTCGCACCATTCAATTGTGCGATAAAAGCGATACCAAGAGGCGTTTTCTTCACGGGTTGACGGTAACACCTGAAAGAAAAACATAAATGCCGAAATCACCAAACTTTCAATGGCAATAAATAAAATAAGTATAGCTAACCAGACTAATACGCTGGGGGTTTGCATCTTTATTTGTGATTGCAAGCCAATAAAAAGTACAAAAAAGAACAAACACCAGGCTAAAAGTTGCCATTTAAAACGAGCGAAAGTAATAGCAATATAATTAAAAAGTTCAGGGCTAATTGAGAATTTCATTAAGTGAAAAATAACTCCAATAGATGATTGAATGACGAAGGTGTTAACTAAAATAAAGCAACTATTACTATTACACTGTGTTTAAAAGCGTTAAATTAAAACGTATCAAGTATAGCGATTTATGTGAGTAAATGTCAGTAATAGCATGACATTAAATGCTTTTATCTGCCAGTATCAAGGCGACTCGTTAACGAAAATTATAGCTAGCGTCGCCAAGGTATTCATTATCATCAAACTTGCCGGCACTTGTTGTCAGCTAAGGTGAAATATTCACCTTGAAGTACCCATAATTAGGAAACCGAAATTAGGAAACCGAATGAATAATAAAATTAGCCATTTTTTTAGTGTCACCATAGCAATGACAACGTTTATGACACACGCTGTAATGGCAACGAGTATAGGTGCTAAAGTTGATACAATTCAACAAAATCTAACCGTTACCAAGGAGCATAAAGCAACACCTTTAGCGAGAATGATGTCACAGTCAGCCATTGAATCATCGGTTGATGAAAGTCATACGGATAAAACCTTACGATTAGCAATCAGTGAGCTTAAAGATAGTAGTGGTTTAGTGTATTTTGGCGGAAAAGTGTCAGAGGCCGAGCTGAGTCATTATTTATCAGCGTTGAAAAACGAACTAGGTGAAGAGCAATATGCGACTTTTAGGCAGCTGCAAGCGGCGCGTGATCATCAATCTTTTCATGTTACTTTAATTAATCCTTACGAATATCAAACTATTGATAAAGAAAAACTTAACTTATCACAAAACTTTAGCGTTACCTTACATGGCCTAGGTACTGCAGAAAAAGCAGGCAAACGCAGTTATTTTGTTGTTGCATCGTCTGCTGACGGACAATTTATTCGCCAAAAACTCTTATTAAAAAACAAAGACTTCCACATAACATTGGGTTTTTCTCCAACAGATGTTTTTGGTGTTAGTAAGGGCCGAGACACGCTAATCAAGAAATAAATTTCATTACTTTTCATTGATAAACTTGTGATAGATTTGTGATAACTCTGTGAAAGTTTAGCCATGTTTGCTTTGCATACTGAATGCGAAATCATTTAGTTATCAAGGGAAACATATGAAATACTTTAAAACAGCATCAGCGATCGCATTAGCGCTTTCAAGTTCAGCGTTAATGGCACAAGAATTAGAAATAAAGTTTACTAACCTCACTCAAGGTATTTACTACACGCCTATTTTAATGTCAGCTCATGATGACACTATGTCACTTTTTAGTGCTGGTACTGCCGCAACACCTGAATTACAAATGATGGCTGAAGGTGGAGACATCTCTGGCCTTGTTACCTTACTTGACGGTGCAAATGCAAATAATGCGACCAACCCAGCTGGCGGTTTACTTGCACCAGGCCAATCAACAACTGCGATGCTAAGTACTGATGACAGTAATACTTATTTGTCGATTGTAACCATGTTACTACCAACCAATGATGGTTTTGCTGGTGTAAGTAGTTGGAAAATACCGACTGAAGCTGGTAGTTACACGTTTAATGTTAATGCATACGATGCCGGTACTGAAGCAAACAACGAAGTTGTTAATGGTGGTGGTGCTCCAGGTGCTTTAGGTATTCCAGCGGCTCCGGGTATGGATGCGGGTACAGGCGGTACAGGTGTAACGACTGAAGAAGCGAATAAAACTGTGCATATTCATCGTGGTAGTTTAGGTGACGACGATTTAACAGCAGGTAAAAGTGATTTAGATAATACCGTTCATCGTTGGTTAAATCCGGTTGCACGTGTCACTGTTACAGTAAAATAGGGGACTATTATGACTATTTTTTATAAAAATCAGTTTGCCCGTAAAGGTATCTGGTCGGCATTAGGTTTTACGGTTTTGCTGTCAGCCTGTGGTGGTAGTGATAATAATTCAACACCTGAGCCAGTAACGCCTACACCGCCAACACCGGTAACCTACACTTATGAAGTTAGTGTAACTAACTTAACGCATGCACAGCCTTTATCACCTGTGGCTGTTGTTTTACATAATGAAGGAGCTTTATTTGAACTCGGCGCTAGCGCGACAGTGGCATTGGAAAATTTAGCTGAAAGCGGTGATAACTCGCAAGTTCTGGCACAAGACATGGTGTTAGCGGGCGCAAGTGGAGCGGGTGTTATTATGCCAGGGATGAGCGAAACGGTATCTGTCAGTCTGGTTGATACAAAACCTATGATGCTATCTGCGGCGACCATGTTAGTAAATACCAATGATGCTTTTAGTGGCATCAGCGCTATGTCGCTGGAAAATATGGCTGTTGGCGAAAGTATTTCGTTGCGAACAAGTTCTTATGATTCAGGCACAGAGAAAAATAGCGAAACAATGGCAACAATACCGGGTCCAGCTGCTGGCGGTGAAGGTTTTAATGCTGAACGTGATGATGTCGACTTTATCGGTATGCACGCGGGTGTGATCACTAGTGACGACGGCTTAATGCAGTCAGTATTAACCCAAGCGCATCGTTTTGATAACCCTACCTTAGCGATATCGGTTACTCGTGTAGAGTGATCATTAACGCTAAATCATGATGTTTACATGATGGTTTAGCCGCTATTTTTGTATCTGTGCTTCGTTCTTGTCAATAAAAGATAATAATAATGGAGCAAAGCATGGATACCATACTGGTGGTTGAAGATGAGCAAGACATTGCGGATTTGGTGACCTTAAACCTACAAGAAATTGGCTTAACAGTTGATCATTGTTTATCTGGTGAAGTCGCCTTAGAAAAGTTAAAAATTAATCAATACGACTTAGTGATGCTTGATGTCATGTTGCCAGGTATATCGGGTTTAGATGTCTGTCGACAGTTACGCGAACAAAAGCCGGAGCAGGTGATTTTAATGGTAACCTCAAGAAATAGCGAAATCGATCGTGTATTAGGCCTTGAACTCGGCGCTGATGATTATATGACTAAGCCATTTAGTGTGCGAGAGTTACAAGCTAGAGTGCGCAGCCAGCTTAGACGTGTGCATTTATTATCAAAAATAAGCCAGCAACAGTTAGCGCAGCAGTCGCCTGAGCATTACTTAACTTTAGGGACCTTACAAATTGATAACATTACTCACAGTGCTACGCTTAATGGCAAGCATATTGACTTAACTTCAACCGAATTTGATTTGTTATTCTATTTAGCCTCTCACCCAGAACAAGTTTTTTCCCGTGAACAATTGTTAAGTTCAGTCTGGGGATATCATCATAGTGGTTATGAACATACTGTTAACTCACACATTAATCGTTTACGTAATAAAATTGAACGT
The DNA here is from genome assembly GCF_002000025.1 of Cognaticolwellia aestuarii. Lineage (GTDB taxonomy): Bacteria > Pseudomonadota > Gammaproteobacteria > Enterobacterales > Alteromonadaceae > Cognaticolwellia > Cognaticolwellia aestuarii. The sequence goes on along the minus strand of NZ_MUZV01000003.1, from coordinate 291,257 downwards.
AATGCCACTAAGCCTGAAATTGTACAAACTGTTTGGGGCGTGGGCTACAAGCTTTGTCGTCAAGGGGTTTTAGCGTGAAGCTATCGCTTTACCACCGACTATCTTTATCGTTATTAGCGGTATTTTTAGTTATTATCACGGTATTTTTTGTTTGGGCCGAGCATTTAGAGCAAACAACACGCTATGAGTCTGAGCAACATTTACACCTTTCACTTGCCGCCAGTTTAGCGCGCGATAATCCGCTGCTACAAGAAGGGGCCTATGATCATCAAGCGCTGAAAAATTTGTTTCATACCTTAATGGTGTTAGGACCCGCATTTGAGTTTTATTTTGTTGACCCAAATGGCGTTATTCTTACCCATTCAATCACCCCCTCGTTGATAAAACGAGATCGAATTGACTTAACCCCGTTAATTCAATTAACACAAAACCAAGTCAGTTTACCTATTTATGGTGATGATCCTCAACATGAAAGCAGACAAAAAATATTCTCTGCTGCCCCGGTGTTTAATGGTAGTGAGTTAAGAGGCTACCTCTATGTGATTGTTGCTGGTGAGCGATATGAGTCAGCGTACAGTCGCTTAGACTCAGACCGTCAAGCTGAACTTTCGATGGTGATGTTGGTAGGAGCATTATTGTTTCTTTTTATTGTTATGCTCGGTATTTTTTATTACTTCACTCGACCACTTCGCCGATTAAACAGTGACATACAACAACTAAAAGAGGCGGGGTTTGATAAATCTAAGGTAACTTTAACTCCTTGGATGACTAATAGTAGCAATGAAGTACACCAACTGGGTGTGGCATTTGAAGAAATGGTTAATCAAATTAATGGTCAGTTAAATTTATTACAGCAAAGTGATGTGCAACGCAGAGAGCTTTTGGCGGATATTTCTCATGATTTACGCACGCCGTTGTCGTCTTTACAGGGCTATATTGAAATGATCGCGCATAAAGGCGATGAGTTAACAGTATCTGCACGAGAAAAATATATTCATATCGTATTAAAAAACACCTTACAGCTGAAGTTACTTATTGACCAAATATTTGAGTTAGCACACCTTGAAGGCGGGCAAGTATCACTAAATTTTGAAACATTTAACCTTGCCGAATTACTTTACGATGTGCTGGCAAAGTTTACTTTAGAGGCAAGTGAAAAAAATATTGAAATATCGGTAGAGCCTAAATGTTCGTACACACAAGTTCATAGTGATATTGCTAAACTTGAACGTGTGATCAGTAACTTACTCGAGAATGCGATTCGCCATACCAGTGAAAACGGTAAAATTGTTTTTGCGATTGACGAGCTTGATAACAACCAATGTCGATTGAGCATTACAGATAATGGCACCGGGATAAAAGCAGAAGAACTCTCTTACATTTTCGATACTCGCTACCGAGCCAGTAATGCGATACAGGACAAAAACAAGCATACTGGTTTAGGTTTAGCTATTACTAAGAAGCTACTAGAATTATTGAAATCTGATATCAAAGTGCAAAGTACTTTAGGTGAGGGAAGTTCGTTTTCGTTTAATTTAAGGCGGGTAAGTCATTAAAATAATTACTGTTGGTTTTTATTTAATAAGCATAGATATTTATATTTTCATTACTTAAAATAAGCTAACAAGGATATTATTTTAGGAAATTAAATGAAATTTAAATTAGCGCTTTGTTTTGCTGTTATGACATTAGCCGGCTGTACAACTTCTTCAACAGGCCGATCGCAGTTAATGATGATGTCTAGCGATGAGCTTAATAAAATGGGTGCTGCCTCATTTGAAGAAATGAAAACAAAAGAAAAAATCAGCCAATCTCCCGAGGTTAACCGTTACGTGCAATGTGTTGCCAGTGCCATTACTAAAAATGTTTCTAAATCTGCTCATGATGGCGCCTGGGAAGTGGTTGTTTTTGACTCTGAACAAGTGAATGCTTTTGCGTTACCTGGTGGCAAAATAGGCGTTTATACCGGTATATTAAAAGTGGCTGAAGACCAAGACCAGCTGGGAGCTATTATTGGTCACGAAGTCGGTCATGTGATAGAAGGCCATTCGAACGAGCGTTTGTCATCAAATCAAGCTAGTCAAATGGGCTTATCTTTGGTGAATGTTTTACTCGAAAGTCAAAATGTTGAAAGCCGTAATACTGTTATGGCAGGCCTAGGTTTGGGGATGCAATATGGCGTATTAATGCCTTATGGTCGCAGCCATGAAAGTGAAGCTGATATTGTTGGTCAAGATTTAATGGCTAAGTCAGGCTTTGATCCGGCAGCAAGCATCAAACTTTGGCAAAACATGGCTAAATTATCTAACGATGCACCGCCTGAGTTTATGTCGACTCATCCATCAAATACCACTCGTATTAAGCAGTTAACTGAGCATTTGCCTAAATCAATACCTTTTTTTACAAAGTCTACGCCAGCTAAATGTGCTAAGCCATCTATTTAGTATTAACGGTCATATCTTTTGTCATGAAAGCCTGTTGATGCAGGCTTTTATTTATCGAAAAGTGCGCTAAGTCTTATCTTTTTAGTTTGATTATAACCCATCATTTAAGTGAATGAGCAGTGCTGCGCTACTCAAAAATTTTCGCTGATTATTTATTCCTCAGGTTACCTATTTACTTTCACCTTTTGCAGAAACCTTTCCCCATTTCGGTATAGTCTATTGTCAAATACAGATGAGTTTAAATTTAAATTCAATTAAATTAATGACTTACATTTTGGCATGTGATTGGCTATATCAACATTAAGTAACGATTAATGTTGTTTAAGGATAGTCATGGATATAAAGAAAAATACTCAAGTTAAAAAAGTATCATGGGTAAAGCGCTTTGCTTTTGTAATGTGTGTATTAGTGTTTATTGCTTGGCAATTTAATAGCCCAAGTTCAGATAATAAACTCACTAGAAGTGATATTCGAGTCGCTTCAGTACAGCAAAGTGATTTACCTTTTACCATTTCAGGCTTTGGTAAGCTTATTTCAAAACATAAGCGTTTACTCACCGCACCAACGATAGCAACGGTCGAAGAAATACGGGTATTACCTGGTGCTGAGGTTACCCCAGATACGGTTATTATGACCTTAAGTAATCCTGATCTTTTATTACAAGTTAATAATGCTGAGATGGAGTTAGTTAGACATAATGCCAGTTTACGTGAACTGAAAGTTAACCAAAAAAGTGAGTATTTGTTGTATCAAGCTAACTTAGTGAATATTGAATCTGATTTAGCTGCGGCGAAATTAAAAGTTGAAGCAGAAAGCAGGCTAGCCGCTAGCGGTATTGTCTCGGCAATAGACTTTAAACGTTCAAAATTAACCGAAGAGCAATTTGGAAAACAACTAAAGATAGAGCAGCAAAGGTTGGCGCATTTAAAAACAGCACATCAAGAAAAAATAGCAGTACAAGGGCAGTTTACCAAGCAACTTGAAGCTAATTTAGCATTGAAGTTATCTTTACAGGCCGGGTTAGTGATTCATGCCGATATCGAAGGGGTATTACAGTCATTACCAGTAACGTTAGGGCAAAGTGTCGCATCAGGAGAGCAATTAGCACTGGTCGCCAGCAATAAAACCATGATGGCGCAACTGCAAATTCCACAAGAAGCGGCACAAGAGATTGTCATTGGTCATCAAGCTGAAATAAACACCCGTGGAGCTTTGGTTAGAGGCATAGTAAATCGTATTGACCCGGTAATTACTAACGGCAGTGTCATTATTGATATCGACATAACACAAGCATTACCCGCAAATGCAAGACCTGAATTGAAGGTCGAAGGGATAATTGAAATTGGTATGCTTAGCAATGCACTTTATGTCAAGCACCCTGTTGGGGTTAAAGCGAATTCAAGCCAAACTTTATTTACTCTGGCTGATAACAAGCAAAGTGCCATACAGAGAACAATAAAGTTTGGCCGAATTATTGGCAATAATATCGAACTACTTTCAGGCGCGAGTATGGGAGAGCAATTTATTGTTTCTGATACTAGCGCTTATTTACAAAACCAAACAATGATGATCACAGACTAACAAGGACCGAATTATGAACAAGCAAGCTCTTATCGAATTAAAAAATATCAGTAAGGTTTATTCAAAAATAGATATGGAAACTCATGCACTTCGAGACATTAATATGGCTATTTATGAAGGTGATTATGTCTCTATTTCTGGGCCGTCGGGTTGTGGAAAGTCAACACTATTGTCTATTTTAGGTCTACTAGACACGCCAACAACGGGCAGTTACCTGATTAAAGATCAGCAAGTGGCTAATTTAACCGCTGATGATAGAGCTGAAATTAGAAACTTACATATCGGTTTTATTTTTCAGGCTTTCAACTTAATTGATGAAATTAGTGTTTATGACAATGTTGCCTTGCCGTTAAAGTATCGAGAGCCAAGATTGTCAGCCAAAGAAGTGAATAAACAGGTGATGGAAAGTTTAGAAAAAGTGGAAATGCAGCACAGGTGTTCGCATAAGCCCAATCAACTTTCTGGTGGTCAGCAGCAACGTATTGCCATTGCTCGAGCGCTAGTGGGCAAACCAAGTATATTATTAGTCGATGAACCTACCGGCAACTTGGATTCTAAAAATGGTGATTTAGTGATGGCTTTATTAGACAACCTCAATAAAGAAGGCACGACCATTTGTATGGTTACTCATGACCCAAGGTATGCCAATCACGCGAGCATAAAACTGAATTTATTAGATGGTGTTATTTTAGATGACATTACTTTAAGTGACAGTACGTTACAGGAGGCGGTATGAGCACCTTACTCAATGAAGTTAAAGCAACCGCCATCAGTTTGTCGCGAGTCCCTGGTTTTGTGGTAACCACTGTATTTACGTTGGCGTTAACTTTAGGCGTATTGTTGGCTGCATTTAGTCTCAATCATTTATTAATTTTTAAGGCATTACCTTACCCTGACGCTGAACGCCTGATTTTAATGAAACAAGAGATACAGCAGGGAGATCGCGTTTATAAAAACTCGCAATTTTTTGTCGCACAAAAATTAATGTATCAAAAGCAAAAGAGCTTAACGTCAATGGCGTTGGTTTATCGTAACCGTAGTGTGTTAGCTAGCCATGTTGAAAAGCCACTGACAGAAATCAGTTATATTAGTCCTGAGTATCTTGACATATTAGCGACACCGATATTAATGGGCAGAGCATTTAACCAACAAGAGCAAGTAGATAGCTATAATCCCTCGGCAATGATCAGCGAACAGTTGTGGAGGCAACGTTTTGCTAGCGATAGTAATATTTTGGGTCAAAGCATGACCCTGGGAAATAAACAATTTCGAATTGTCGGGGTGATCTCAAAAAGTTTTATTGAACCTAATTTATTTAATGATGAAGAACAAAGCCAAGTCTGGTTACCATGGGACTTCCATGCTCAGGAAGAGGATAGTTGGAATAATGCTTATACAAGTACCGGAGCCATTGGAAAATTATTGCCAAATTCATCACAGGCGCAGGCGAGTGAAGAGTTTAATCAGTTAATTGATCCTATGTTCCAGCAAAATGGCCGTATAGGTAAAGATAAACATCAAGCCTTGGTAGCAAATTTTCAAAACTTACAAGTCGCTATTATAGGTGATAACAAGTACATAGGTTTATTGGTGTTATTAGGCGCAGGCGTGTTATTACTTATTGCTTGTGCAAATATTGTTAATTTATTTTTTTCCAGAGCGGCGCAAAGACAACGCGCCTTGGTTATTCAAGCTACTTTAGGCGCAAAACTGAAACATTTGTTTTTTAGTATTTGGTTAGAAAGTTTCTTACTGTGCAGCGCATCTATGATTATTGGTTTAGTCATTGCGGGTTGGAGTATCAAATTATTACGCAACACAGCGGGCAGTGTTTTGCCTAGGCTTTCAGAGCTTTCTTTAGATTGGGCCGCGGTTGTTTTTGCTGGTCTCCTAACCATAGTTTTATCACTTATATTTGCCACCATTACGCTAAAACTGATCAATTACAAACAGCTAATTTCACAACTACAATCTAGTGGTAAGGGCACGGGGGCTCAGGTTAACGCTAAAGTGCGTAATTTATTGGTGACGAGTCAAATTTGTTTAGCGACTTTGTTGTTAATAGTAACCTCCCTTATTATGAATAATGTCTTAAGTGTATTAAGTCAGCCGTTGGGCTTTGAAGATAAAGGCCTATATAGCGTGAGGTTAGATATCGGCGACGCATATCCAGAGCAAGCTGACCGAATGCAGCTATCAAGAGATCTGATGAGTGAGTTACAAAAAATTGAGGGGGTAAAACAAGTTTCCAGAGCAATTAATCCACCGATTCGTAGAGGAAATTCTAGCACCAGTATTTCAGATGGTGCTGGCAATGGTTTAGGCCAATTTCCATTTACCACTATTGATACTCAATATTTTGATACTGTTGGTCTAAAACTTCTATCCGGTCGAGGCTTTACCGCCCAAGAAGTTAGAAATGATGAAGACCCTGTTATTTTAAGTCAGGCTGCAGCGAAGAAAATAGCTGGCGATAAAGATATTGTGGGGACCGTGATATATTCCGGTGGTGGCTCAGCTTTCAAGGTGGTTGGTGTTGTTGAAGATGTTTATAATCCATTCACACATCAGAAAGTTCAAGGTTCGATGATGTATTTTGGCTTTTCTGCATCTAAAACAAATTTCATTATCAGAATGCAAGCAGGCAAAGTGCTGGAGAAAATGACCTTACTTAATCTAATTGATGAAAAATTTGCTGATTTAAAGGTCTGGCGCTTTACCTCGGTTTCTGACATTTATAGTGATTTGGTTTATCATAAAAAATTAACTTTATGGTTAAGCATGACGCTCGCTATTTTCGCCTTATTATTGGCGGCAGTTGGCATTTATGGCGTGATCAGTTACAACAGTCAAATGCGACGTTATGAACTAGGTATTCGTATGGCATTGGGCGCAAAAAGTCGGCACATATTGACTGATTTTATTAAAGAGTCATTTACGCCTATTATCTTGGGCTTTGTTTTAAGTTTATTATTAGCCGCTGTGCTTTATGGCTGGGCGCAACAGCATATTAATCAATGGTTATCTATTGACTGGTTACTGACCTCTGGCTGTATATTGGTGTTAATTACCATCGCGTTAGCCGCTTGTTACTTTCCGGCTAGAAAGATTATTGCCACAGATCCGATACAAGCATTGAGAAATGAATAAATATTAAATAACCTGAATTCTGGATAAGCAGCACTTGCTCAACCCTCCGTTTTAACCCATTATCTGCGTTAAAACGTCGATAAATAGCTCTCTATTGATAAGTGTTTTGCCTTGGGAGTGGCTTAAAATGAAGCATTGATGCTGCCTATTAGTGACGTCTATTAGTGATGTTCAACTTGCTATAGCATTTACTTTGCCACCTAAGCTTTTGATTCACTTGAATATCAAGCACTCGTTATCCAGAGTTCAGGTTAAATAGATGAAAAAAAACGCATAGTAGCTATATCGCTACTGCGTTTTATTGATTTTAATGGGCTATTCATTTTAATGGATTATTCAAAGTCACAAATTTCAGTGTTTATAAAAAACAATAAAAATTATTAGAAAGAAGGCAAAATGAAAAAAACAATCATGGTTGTTGATGACCAAAGTGACTTAAGGCTCTCTGCTAGGTTTATTCTCGAAAATTATGGCTTTACTGTCATTGAAGCAGACTCACCACAACAAGCATTAGATAAAATAGTCGAGCATCAAGTTGATTTAATGTTGCTTGATATGAATTTTCAGTACGATACCACGTCTGGTCAGGAAGGCATGGATATGCTGAAGAGCTTAAAAGAAAAAAATCATCACTTCCCCGTTATTGTCATGACAGCTTGGTCTACTGTTGAGATAGCCGTTGAGGCTATTAAGCTTGGCGCGAAAGACTTCATTGAAAAACCGTGGAAAAATCAGCGCTTAATTCGCCTAATTGAACAACAGTTTCAATTAGACTCAGTGCAATTAGAAAACAAACGCCTAAAAGCACAACGTTCAACCAACGAAGTTATTATGTTAGGTGAATCTTCGGCTATGCAACTTTTGCTTGCACAAGCCCAAAAGTTAGCGGTAACAGACACGGCGATTTTAATTACCGGAGAAAATGGCACCGGAAAAAGCTTGCTTGCGAGTTACATTCACCAAAAATCTCAACGTAATCAAGAGAGTTACGTTACGGTAAATATGGGGGCTATTCCTGAAACTTTGTTTGAAAGTGAACTGTTTGGCCATACCAAAGGAGCATTTACTGACGCAAAAAATGATCGTATGGGGCGTTTTGAGGCTGCGCAATCGGGTAGTTTATTTCTCGATGAAATAGGCACAATCCCGATGAGTTTACAGCCTAAGTTATTACGAGTGCTTGAATCTGGCGAATTTGAAGCGGTAGGCTCAAGTAAAACACAACAAGCAGACGTTAGGTTAATTGCTGCCAGTAATACCGATTTTCAGCAAGCAATTGCTAACGGCGAGTTCCGTCAAGATTTATATTATCGCATTAATACTATTGTGCTCGATATTCCGCCGTTACGAAAACGAAAAGACGATATATTGCCTTTAGCTGAGCATTTTCTTGTGGAAAAAAGTCACAAGTACCATAAAAGTGGGCTGTATTTATCAGAGCAAGCAAAGAAAGCTTTATATCAATATGATTGGCCAGGGAATATTCGAGAACTTAGTCATGTCATTGAACGTGCAGTATTATTAAATGATTCAGCTGAAATACAAGTGAGCGGGCTAAATGTTCAGCCGGCGATACAAGCAAGTGGTGAAATACCATTTATGACAGTTGATGAGGCGGAAGAGCAGTTAATTATACAGGCCTTACAAAAGTCTGGCGGACGCGTCATTGAAGCAGGAGCGTTATTGGGCTTAGGTAAAAATGCCATTTATAGAAGGTTAGAAAAATATCAAATTAATCCAAAGTTATAGTTTAGAGCGCCGATTTACTTGGTTACTTGTTGCCATTTTGCTGCCGCCAATAGGGCTTTTGATCACAACAGGCGTTGCCTTCGACTTCGATTGGCTAAGTTGGTCAACATCAATATTGTTGCTTATCGTCCTATACACCTGCTTGCTCGTTGCACTTTATAGGTTAGTACTAGCGCCTTATTATAGTTTAGCCAGCTTAACTGAAGCACTGAAAATGGAAGATTATACGCTCAGAGCTAAGTCACCTTTTACCCAAGGTATTGTCGCGTCACTTTTTGATGAGTTATCCTCGCTCAGTCAAAGCTTGCAAATTAACAAAAGCCGTTACGATCAACAGATGTTTTTATTGTATGGCCTCATTGAACAATTAGACTCTCCAGTGCTGATCTTAGATCAAAAAGCTCAGCTTAAACATGCTAACCCAGCGGTTAGCATCTTGTTTTCTGTGCCGTGGCAAACACTTAAACAAAGATCAGCTAAAAGCCTAGGTTTAGAGATACGAAATGGTTTATGGCATTTATCTGAAGATAATCCATTTAATATGACAACAACATGGCAAATAAGGCAAAGCGAATTCAAAGAAAATAACCATAATTATCATCTTTTGATGTTGAATAACATTACCCAAGAGCTGCAAAAGAATGAGCAACAAGCTTGGCAAAATATTATCCGAATTCTCAACCATGAAGTACGAAACTCTTTAACGCCGATTTCAGCGTTAAGCCAAAACTTACTTGAAATGCCTGATTTAACTTCTCAGCAGTGCCAACAAGCGATTAAAATTATAGATAGTCGCAGCAATAACTTATTACAGTTCATTGATAGTTATTCAGATTTAGCCAAACTACCGCTACCTAATTATCAGCGCTTTGATTTAGCCGAGTTGTTGCAGGGGATTGCCAGTTTAGTGCAACATGTCACGATGAGTTTTTCCGAAGCTTTATTTATTAATGCCGATAAAGCTCAGCTTGAACAAGTACTATTGAATCTGATTAAAAATGCCCATGAAGCACAACATTCAAATAAAGATTTAGAGCAACACTCAACTAGAAACATTGAAGTACAAATGTTTAAAACCAGCCAGAAGGTGGTCATTAAAGTACTAGATCAAGGATGTGGTATTGCTAACTCGGCAAACTTATTTGTACCGTTTTACACCACTAAAGCTAAAGGCTCAGGTATTGGTTTAGCCTTAAGCAGGCAAATAATAACCAATCACAAAGGCGAATTATCTTTAGCTAACAGAACAGACAAACAAGGTGCTGTTGCGGTGATGACTTTACCGTTTTACCTTTGCTAACATACTGTTGTTAATGTTTTTTTTGTTGTCATATCATTGATAATAGCGTGGAGTACTGTCGCTGCTCGCAATAAGCCAATTAACGCTTTGCGTTATCAATAGTTAACTGGAATATCTAGCTAGGTAACTTGGAACAAAGCGGCGAATTAATTCGCCGTTTTTAGTTTGAAAATATCATGCTACTTCTTGGTGATACGCCAAAAAGCAAAGCTAGCAACAACAAATAAAATCATCGGGTAATAGGCATTTGCTACAACCTCAATCGGCGATATTTTTAAGGTAGCGCCAAGCAATAACGCTTGTGCGCCATATGGTAATAAGCCTTGGTTTATACAGGCAAAAATATCTAGCAAACTTGCTGAATGGGCAGGGCTAAGCTGACCATCTTGCGCTAAGTCTTTCGCGGTTTCACCGGTGACAATAATAGAGACGGTATTATTTGCAGTAAAAAAATTACAACAAAAGGCTAGTGCGCCAATGCCAATGCCAGCGGCACGTTTTTGATTATTAGGACTGATTTTACGGGTCAAACGCTCAATACTGTTTGTGAGTGCACTTAGCCCGCCTTGGCGTTTAATTAATTCACTTAAGCCGCCAATAAATAAAGATAAAATAAAGATATCTTGCATGCTAGCAAAGCCTTTATTGATATCGTTGACCCAACTGGCGAGTTGATATCCATTATTTACCATGCCGATTGCTGCGGCTAATACTATGCCGATCAGCAATACTAAGAAAACGTTCACCCCTGAAAGTGCTAACGCTAAAATAACGATGTAAGGTAAAAAACCAATAACATCGAGTTCTTGGCTAACTTGATGGTCAATCGTTACACCATTGGCGGCGAGAATCGCTAAGCAAATGAGAGCTGCTGGTACGGCAAACTTGAAATTTACTCGAAACTTATCTTTCATATGTGCGCCCTGACTACGGGTTGACGCTATGGTGGTATCTGAAATTATTGATAAATTATCGCCAAAAATGGCCCCTGAAATAATACAACCGGCAATTAAGCTGGCATCAACATCGGCTGACTCAATAAAACCTAAAGCTATAGGTGCTATGGCAGCAATGGTACCCATTGAGGTTCCCATTGCGGTAGCAAGAAATGCGGCTACTAAAAAAAGTCCTGGTAATAATAGGTAATCAGGAAAGATTGATAAGCCAAGTTGCACACTCGCATCAACACTACCCGTGGCTTTGGCAACGGTAGCAAAAGCGCCAGCTAACAGGTAAATAATACACATGGTGATAATATTTTGGTGACCTGCGCCTTGGATAAACTGGCTGATTTTTTCATTAACGCTATCTCGCCCCATATAAACCGCCAAGAGTATGGCTGGAATAATGGCAATACTTGCCGGTAATTGATAAAACGCAAAATCAACGCCTTGCAACGTTAGTACAATACCCGTACCAAGAAATAAGCCGAGAAAAACACCGAATGGCAGTAAGCTTTTCAAACTGTGGGCAGGGGGGCTTATATTACTTGATGTTGTCGCAGGCTTTTCAGAAATATTAGTGGTCATGTATGGGGTCTTTTATAATTATTATACTGTGTAAACAATAACTAATTTCTATGGAATGTCTATGAAGAATTGTATTATAGGGATTTAATACTTCATGTCAATCTAGACGTCTAGAAGTTCGTTTATTCTTGTTTCGTTCATTTCTGCGTTTACTGCATTTTTTACTGGGTAATTGTAGCCTTTATTGTCGACATCGCTGTTTATCGTGACAGTATTTTCAGGTTTTATTGAATATCAGCACTCGCTCGCATCATTTCAGGGTTTATATATGACATTCTATTTAATATTCTATAAAATCAACGCAGATCTAAATAGACTGACAATGATCAGCTCTCCATAAAATGAAAAAATAATGTCGACTAAAACACAAACTAAACCTGCTAATAATACCTTACTAGAAATTATTTATAATATTGCTATTCCGTCGATCATCTTAATGAAGCTATCGGGAGATGACTATTTAGGCTCGATGTACGCGCTAGTTTTAGCGTTACTCTTTCCTCTAGGTTATGGCTTATATGACTTTATAAAAAACAAATCGATGAACTTTATCTCGTTACTGGGTTTTTTAAGTACTTTGCTAACCGGCGGTATTGGCTTGTTTGAGCTCGATGTTCAATGGCTAGCTATTAAAGAAGCGGCGATACCATCAGCAATAGGGTTAGTCGTGTTAGTTTCTGGCTTTTGGGGTAAACCATTAATTGCCAAAATGTTGTTAAATCCGATGCTGTTTAATTTAGACCTTATTTATCAAACATTGGCAGATAACGGTAAAACAGAAGAGTTTAAAGCCAAAATTCAACGAGCCAATCATCTGTTAGCCATCACCTTTGTTTTTTCAGCAACAATGAATTATCTTCTCGCTAAATGGATTGTGGTTAGCCCCGCTGGAACTGCCGAGTTTAATGAGCAACTGGGTGAAATGACGATGTTAAGTTATCCGGTTATTGCGATACCGTCAATGTTGATGTTAATTGCCATCATGTTCTATGTGGTAAAGACGTTAACGCGACTAACAAAGTTAAACTTTGAGCAAATATTAAACGCAGAAAAATAATGTGAAATGAAGAAAAAGGGGAAAAGTGGCAATATGAACGAACTTTTCCTCGCAAACTGTCTTGTAAGCCTCAGCGATTAACATTTAACGACTGTGGTTAGCTGAGCTATCAGCTTAAGTATTCATTTTAACCACAAATTGTATAGTCATTAATTGTCGCCATCAAGCATTGCCGATGGCTACTTTCCAGTGTTATTACACTACTTTTAACGCTACTTAATCAAGGGGTTAGTTAAACTCAGAGATACTGCGTCTTTGTCGGCAAATATTGATCAAGCCTTTCGTTGAACCATCCATATCAAGGGGTATATCGGTATTGGCAAGTTTGCTGAAAATATCATTACCTAGCGCTTTACCTAGTTCAACACCCCATTGATCGAAAGAGTTAATTTGCCAAATAACGCCCTGAACGAAGACTTTATGTTCGTACAACGCAATTAAGCTGCCTAAAGCTTTTGGTGTTAATTTTGGCATTAATAGTGTGTTACTTGGTTTATTACCTTTCATGACTTTATGAGATGACAAATAACTGATTTCATCAGTGCTACATTTTGCTTTTGTCATTGCTGCGATAACTTGCTCTTGTGTTTGTCCTTCCATTAACGCTTGGCTTTGTCCTAAACAGTTGGCAATTAACATATCGTGATGATCACAAATATCACTATGTGGATTAAGCGGCAAAATAAAGTCCACCGGAATAGGGGTTTTACTTTGATGGATTAATTGATGAAACGAATGTTGACCATTTGTGCCTTCACTGCCCCAAATAATAGGGCCCGTATCGTAGTTGGTTTCTTTGTTTTCTAAATTAACCGACTTACCATTACTTTCCATATCTAGTTGCTGAATGTAAGCCGGTAAACCGCGTAAATAATGATAATAAGGTAATAGTACTTGTGACTGTGCGCCATGAAAGTTGCGATACCAAATACCTAACAATGCCATGATCACTGGCATATTTTTCTCAAAAGGTGTTTTTCTGAAATGTTCATCCATCTCAAAAGCACCCGTTAGAAACTCTAGGTAGTTGTCAAAACCGATACCAATAGCAAGGGGTAAGCCAATAGCTGACCAAATAGAGTAGCGTCCGCCAACCCAATCCCACATTGGAAATATATTTTTTTCATTGATACCAAAACTTTTTGCGGCGTCGATATTACTCGAAACACAAGCAAAGTTATGTTGAATGTCTGCAACGTTTGCTTGTTTTAAAAACCATTCTTTTGCTGATTCAGTATTTCGCAGCGTCTCTTGCGTGGTTAAGGTTTTAGATGAGGTGATCACCAATGTAGTTTCAGGGTCTAAAGTCGACAACACATCATGAATATGACAACCATCGACATTGGCAACGTAATGTACATTCAAATGTTTTTGACGATAGGGTTTTAAAGCTTCAGACATAATTTTAGGCCCTAAAAACGAGCCACCAATACCAATAGCAACAATATCAGTAAAGGCTTTACCGCTATAGCCTTTTGTCACGCCTGATGAAACATCGTTAACAAAGTTTTTTATTTTTTCTAAAGTCGATTTCACCAAGGGCATAATGTTTTTGCCATCAACATATACCGGTTGATCAGAAAAGTTGCGCAGGGCAGTGTGCAATACTGGACGGTTTTCTGTGGTGTTGATTGGCGCACCAGAAAACATTTGTTCTATTTTTTCACTAACACCACATTGCTTTGCTAAATCAACCAGCAAGTTTTTAGTTTCTGCCACGATATGATTTTTTGAGTAATCTAAGGTTAACCCCAAAGCAGTGATAGTATATTTATCGAATCGTGTAGCATCTATGCGAAATAAAGATTTCAAGTGTATTGTTTTGCTGTCTAAATAGTGAATTTGTAAATTTTGCCATGCCAGAGAATTCGTTAACATGTTTAATAAGCCTTTATAATATTTTGTTTTCTGTAAATGTATTGACTAACTAAGCCATAAACGCTGTCATTTCGCTTACGGTTATGAATGACTTTTAAAGTTATACCCAAACCACTCTGAAACTGCACTTTCAAGTGGCTTGGGTATATAAGCGTTAAATGCATCGGCTCAATTACTTTAATTGTTCGAGTAAACGCTCAGCAGTATATTCATTGGTTATTAAGCCATTGATTAGTTTAGAGCGAAGGGCACCTAGAATTGCGAGTACTTTTTCTTCACCAGCAGCGATGGCATAAACCGCTTTTTCAGGGTTTACTTTCAGTGGTGTACTGGCAACACGCTCATTGACCGCACAATCAATTAAATTACCGTTAACATCTAAAACCCAACTGATTATTTCACCGACTGCGCCTTTAGTTTGCAGCTCTTCTAGCTCTTTAGGGGTAACAAAACCATCAATATGTAACGGCGAATTGACCGCTAAATTACCGACACCGACAAAAGTAACATCGGCTTGCGCGGCTAATTTTAAATTATTAGCGATATAATGTTGGGCGTGTAACTGTTCTTTTTCTTCTTTACTGCTCGGCAGTACAGGAAGTGGCATAGGATAATGCTTAGCATTAATATGCTCTGCCATTCTCATCACAACATCGTATGATGATGCAGAGCCATCTGATGCCATATTACCCAGCAATGCAACAATTTGATGATGTTCACAGTTCAATAAAGTCAGCTCTTCAACGCAAGCGCGCAGCACTCGACCTGTACCTAACGCTATAACCTTAGGTTGTGGAGATTTTAAATGTAGTTCTATTTCTTTTGCGCCCGCTTGCGCAAGCCCTAAAGTCGACGATGGTTCGCCATCAGCACTCGGTACCACGATGCAAGATCGTAAACCGAAGCTTTCCTTGAGCTTTACTTGTAAATCCATACATTTAGCGATGGGGTGTTCGAGCCTGACTTTGATTAAGCCCTCACTGACCGACAATGCAACCATACGCTGAGCTGACTGTCGTGATACATTGAGTTTTTTGGCTATTTCTTCTTGAGTATAACCGGCAACATAATATAACCAACCCGCTTTGGCGGCATCGTCTAACTTTCTTATGTCTGAATTAGAGCGTTTTAACACAGTTTACCCCTCGATTTTAGCTGATGAACTCAGTGATGGTATTTGCTTAAATAACTGGTTCCAATGCGTTATTGTACTAACATCTGCTAGCGCTTGAGTAGAGTTATTGCTACTTTTCAGATGACTAGCGCCAGCATAGCGAATAACATGCATATTTGCTGCGAGTGCTGCGCTGACGCCTGCGTTAGAATCTTCGATTACCAAGCAGTGCTCAGGCGCGACCGCCATTTTTTTTGCCGCATGTAGGAATAAATCAGGGGAGGGTTTGCCATTTGTTACTTCAGAAGAGGTAAAAACATGGCCAGCAAAGTAACTTTCAAGCTGGGTATAGTGCAGTGAATTTTTTACTTTTTCAGGGCTACCGCTCGTAGCAACGCAACTTTTTACTTTAAGATCAGCCAATATGGCGTTTAGGCCATCAGTTTTTTGCAGTTCTTTCGCAAATACGGAAATTAACGCTGCGCGATAATTGTCGCGGAACGCTTCAGTTAACGTTACTGAAAAGTCAGCGAACACTTTAGCGGTAACATGCTCAAAATTGAAACCTAAAAAGTTAGTCAGAAAATATTGCTTTGATACCACAACACCTAAATCTTTGAGCATACTAAGTAATACACGTTGACTTAACATTTCGCTGTCGACTAATACACCGTCACAATCAAAAATTACTAATTCAATTGTCTCAGGTATGGAAAACGTTGTGGTTTGAGGCATTTTTATTCCTTTTAACATTAGAGCAAATTATCAATATGTTACAGCTAAAATGATGATACCAAGATAGCTAAGGTAGCGCGCTGAAAATCAAATTAAGTGCAGTAAAATAAAGCCAGTAATTACACCGGATTAATAAACTGCTCAATATCAGCAAGTGACAATTGCGGAGTCGCACCATGATTGCTCGCGACCATAGCACCGACCGCACAGGCAAAGTTAACCGCATATTGCGCGTTAGTTGTATTACATAACTGGTAAATTAACGAACCTAAGAAAGCGTCTCCTGCCCCTACGGTATCAACGACATTGATCAAAAAACCCGAATTATAATAATTTTTATCATTAATTTTCAGTAAAGCGCCATGTGAGCCTTTCGTTACACAGATATAAGGGCTATTAGTTTTTTCAGCAATAAATTCAATGTTTTGCTCTAGGGAGTTAAATTTAGAGCCCATCGCATGTGCTATTTCGTATAATTCATCATCGTTTAATTTAATAAAGTCAGCAACTTCCATAAATTGTATTAAGGTTGCAAGCTGGTAATGAGGTTTACGTAAGTTAACATCAAAAACCTTGAATTGTGCCATATCAATTAGCTGCTTTAGGGTATTTAATGACACTGGGCTGCGGGCCACTAAACTACCAAAAACAAAAATGTCTGATGACTTTACTTGCTCAATAAGGGCAGGGGTTAAAGCGATGTTATCCCAAGCGGTATCGGCAACAATTTCATAAGATGCGGAGCCGTTATCATCTATTGTTACTTCTACGGTACTGGTTTTTTTATCGCTATTAATCGCAATAAAATCAGTGTTCATATCTCGTGCTTTAATAATATCTAACAGCTCGTTGCCTAAGGTATCATTGCCAACGGCACTTAACATTTGGGCATTAATGCCCAGTGAGTTTAAACGCAAGCAGACATTAAGCGGCGCTCCACCTAAACGTTTATCGCTTGCAAAGCAGTCCCATAATACTTCACCAAAACAGCTGATAGATATTTCACTTGGCGCCTTATGATTAATGAATAAACTGTTCATTATTTTGTCTCCGCACTGGCTTTTTTATGCTTTTTCTCAAGCGTGCTTTTCATAATGTCTTTAATATAGCAACTTGGTGAATACAGCGCGTTAATGGCGTTACCATAATGTTCAGTGAATGCCTGTTGTAAGATTAAATCGCCGAACAAACTATCTAGTTTTAAGAAGGCGAATTTATCTGTTGGCGTTTTTTTAGCATATTTGCTTAGCTCATCTCGCATGGCATCTTGAATATCTAAGGTTTGCTGAGATTGGTTAACTTGCTTATCACTATATAAACACCAAGTGGCAATGACTAAAGCGGCTAATGAACAATCACGTTTTGCTATTAAATTTTCTGTGATAGTAGCGATTAAAAATTTAGGCAGTTTGGCTGAGCTTTCTGAGCAAATACGCGCCAAATTATCTTTGATATTAGGGTTTGAGAAACGCTCAATTAAGGTGTCTTTATATTGTGCTAAATCGATACCGTCTAATTCATCTAAGAGCGGGGTTACTTCTAAATCCATAAAAGCACGTAGGTAATCGGCAAAATCTTTATCGGATACGGTTTCATCTATAGTCGCGTAACCATGAATCGAGCCTAGTAAACCTAACACTGAGTGGCCGGCATTTAATAAACGAATTTTCATTTTCTCAAATGGCGTGACATCGCTAACAAATTGCGCGCCGACTTTATCCCATTGCGGGCGGCCGTCACTAAAGTTATCTTCAATCACCCATTGTGAAAACGACTCACAAGTAATTGGCCATTCATCAAGTAAACCAAAGGTTTGTGCTACGTAATCAATATCGGCTTTTGTTGTTACGGGTGTAATGCGATCGACCATAGCATTAGGAAATTGTACCTGCTGGGCAATCCACTGGCTTAGCTCGGCATCTGCGGGATTTTGTTGTTGAGTAAAGCTTAACAGCATTTTGCGTGTTACGGCGCCATTGTGCTGAATGTTGTCACAAGATTGCACGGTAAAAGCCGGCATGCCGTTATTTTTTCGTATTTTCAAGGCGGCAACAATATAACCAAATGCTGTTGTTGGATCGTCAGGATTGGCAATGTCGTGGGCAATGCTTGCGTTGTTTAAGTCAAGCTCGCCAGTGGTTGGGTGTATGTTGTAACCACCTTCAGTAATGGTTAATGAAACAATTTTAGTGTCGCTATGGGCTAATTTGTCAATAACGGCTTGTTTACTATCGGGAGCGAAAATAAAATCTATCATTGAACCGATGATTTTATTGTCAATTTTGCCATTAGGGTGGCGTACCACTAACGAATATAAGTAATCCTGCTTTACCAAGATATCACGCAAGCCGCGGTTATTTTCTAATAAACCAATACCACAAATGCCCCATTGCTCAGCGCCCGGTGTTTTCAATAATTCATTGATATATACCGCTTGATGGGCACGATGAAAACCGCCAACACCAATATGAACGATGCCCGCTTTGAGGTGGCTGCGATCATACGTTGGTATATCAACAGATGTAGGTAATTTAGCTAAATTGCCTTTGCACAGGGTTTGGCTTAGTGTTTTATTTTTTGTCGTATCAGTCATGTTTTTACCTTGCTCAATAAAATTGAACCTAAAAATTAATCAGGGTAGTGCTACTACTGCTTACCCTATTAATGGTTGTTTTCTGCCTTATAGCTAAAGCTTACTTAGTATTTAGCTATAAGGGATTATTGCTTTTTTGTCTTATTGTCAGCTAACGTTATGCTTCGTAATTAAGTGTTAGTTAACGATACAATCACTAATTATTAAGCACTTTATGACGTTTTAATACGATATAAGCACTGGCAAAATACATGATGGTAAAGATGAAACAGTAAAGTTCAAATTGCGCTTTATTGGCCTCATAAATGGCCATGGTTTCACTGAAAAACATCACCTGACATGCGAATACGGTAATGATTAATAATGAAATAACGGATACGGCATTTAATACTTTGCTTAATAAACTGGTATCAACAACAAAAGCTTTATCGTTTCGTGCTTGCTCAGCTTGATAAGTAACAATGTTTTGTTGCTCCAGTGCTTCAGCAGCAGCTTCTTCGCTGTAATCTTTATCGGCGCCATACTTTTTCGCTAATACAGTATAAGTGACAATGCTAAATATCCACGTTGGGATAAACAGGTAGTAAAAGGACATAACATCTAGCGCGTTTAAACCAAAGCCAAACACTAAGGCAAGTGCCCAAGTTGCAATGGCTGGAATACTGCGAGCAATGTTTTGATATTTAGCCCAATAGCGGGTTAAGCCAATTTTTGGAAATAACACATGCTCAGCAAATACAATGCCGCCAACAGGTACAACTAATAAGCCGGCGTAAGTCAGTAACGGTAGCATTTGAGAAAAAACAAAAGGGAAACAAGCAATGATCACGGTGACGACACCAACAACCGCAGTGGTTTTTTCACGAGAATGATTAACAAAAATAGACTGAGCAGCTAAGCCTGCACGATAAAGGTTGGCGTTAGCGGTGGTCCAGCCAGCGATAATAATGATAACAAAGCCAGTTAAGCCCAACGCGTGGTAAGCAACATCACCAGGATCTAATGAGGTAATGGTGGTTTTAAGTAATACCGCAGCACCTGCGCCCATAATACCCGCTGAAATCCAAGCAAGGTAATGACCAAAAAACATACCAACACCCGATAATAAACCGTAGCTTTTTCGTTTAGCAAAGCGAAAAATTGCCATATCAATTAAACCAAAGTGGGTGATTGAGTTAGCAGCCCATGCAAAGCCTATGACTTCAAGTAGGCCAATGCCTTCTTCACCATCACCGGTAAATCCTGTCCAAATGGAACTGTCACCTATGGTCATAAAATCGCCCCAGCCGGTCAGTGTTGTTGTTCCTAAAACATGGTTTGATAAAGCCGGAAACAAAGCAAAAGAACCGGAAATAAAGATAACAAATAGCCAAGGGGCACATATTTTAGAAAAATCAGCGACGGTGGCAAAACCATACATAGCGACCACGACAACAATAGAGCCGACAGCGAGTACGATAGCAACAAACCAAAAGCTATTAGGATACCAATTAAGTTGAGCTGGAATATCAAACAAGAATCTAACGGCAGTAGATGACACGGTGATCATCGCAGCAGAGATCACCGAAAAAATCACCACATTTGCCCAGTTATAGAGCTTGGTCATTGAATTACCAGCAATTTTATTGAGGTAATTATATAAGCTTAAACGTGTTTCAACTGCGATTGGCGCTGTTAATAACCACCATGAGCACATGGCTAATAAATTACCAATTAATAAGCCGAGTAATATATCAATAGTCGCAGCACCTAATGCGACGAACGTTGCGCCAATAACAAATTCAGTTGCCGCTACATGCTCCCCAGCATATAAGCCTGCAAAGTGTTTCCAACCATGCAATTTATTCTTTGCAACGGGCATTTGTTCCTCATTTATATCATTAAATGAGTTATCTCTATGAATATTAGCCACTTTTTGCTTTCCTCGTTATCAGCAACGTTGAATAGACTGTTGTTTGATAAATGTATTTAAAATATTAATATTGAAAATTAACCGTTTATTGTCTTAACAGTTTTATTGTCATCAATATATTTATTTGCACTTTAGCGCGTAATGAATCAGCTTTTATTTTTATCGTTAATGGAAAAAACAATCGCCTGAGCATTAGCTCGATGCGTGAGCATAATCCCACGAAAGGGTTTTTGTCGTCAACCAGTTTGTCATTAAAATAGCTACAATTTGAACGTTAAAATATTTTAGTATAATAATTCAATAGCTTAATTCACTCTTGGTGGCTGTTATTGCAATGTAAATTGCTTATTTGAAATGCATTAACACCAAGCGCTTATGAATAAACGATGTTAACTGATGATATTTAGGCGACAGATTTTTATTTTAAGCGCCTGACCTTGAAGGTTTTTACATGATAAACTGAGCAAAATTTATGTATTTAAAGGAAGTGTTATGCATTTTGTTATCCTTGGTTGTGGCGCTGTCGGAGGTTACTTCGGTGGTCGTTTAGCACAACACGGTGAAAATGTTACCTTTGTCGCACGTGGTCAGCAATTTGAAAGCATGAAAGCTTCCGGCCTAACGATTAACAGTATCGAAGGCGATGTAAAGCTTGCTAAGATCAATGTGATTGATGCATTAAGCTTGACCAGTGATAGCCTTACAACACCTGCCGATGTGATTTTTATTTGTGTAAAGTCGTATCAGTTGAGTGCTGCGCTTGGGCAAATTAAACCACTTATTTCAGCGAAAACTCGGGTAATTCCGCTCTTGAATGGGGTAAATGCTGCCGATGTCATGCAACAACAAGGCATCGCTAGCGCCAATATCATTGGTGGCTTAGCGAAAATAATTGCTGAAAAGTCAGCGGATGGTGTGATTAACCATACGGGAGCTAAGCCTCATATCACTTTAGGGTGCTTTGCCGAGCAAAATGCTAAAGTAGTTGAGACAGAACAACTTAGTGCGATTGCTAAGCGGTTGAAACTCGCAGGTATTAGTGTCGGGGTAACTAGCGATATAACACTCGCACTATGGCGTAAGTTTATATTAGTTGCAGCCTGGGGAGCTTTGGCGGCGTCTAGAAAGCTTAATTTAGGCGAAATTCGTTCACAAAGTCATGTCGCCTTTTTACTTGAGCGCATTGTTAATGAGTATGCTGATATTGGCCGCAAGGTAGGAGTGCAACTTGGCGACAAGCATATAAAGGAGACTTTAAGCTTTTTATCACGTTTAGCTGATAATAGTGAAACTTCTATGCAAAGAGATTTAGCAGCTGGCGGTGAATCTGAGTTTGACGTGTTAATTGCTTACCCAATGGCAATCGTAGAAGATTTAAATTTATCGGCTCCGGTGTTAACACAATGTTATAAAAAAATACTTGAAAGCTCACATGGTTAAAGCCATTGCGGGTCATAAGGTGTTAATTATCCACAAAGATAAAAAACTTATAATAAATAACAAAATTCCTTTTACTAGCACTACAGACGAAGCTTAGTTTATGCTATTATCTCGCGAATTTTTATCGTATCAATTAATGTGAAGATTAAATAATGTCTGAAAATAAAATCGAAACAATCGAACAACGCGTAAGTTACGGTGTAGGTCGTCAATTAGGTGATCAACTTCGTAATAACCCATTTAAAGATTTTGACGTATCAGCGGTACAAGCAGGTTTAGCTGATGCTATTGCTAATGTTGCTAGCCAAGTATCTGATGAAGATTTAAATGAAGCCTTTGGTATTGTATCTCAAAAGATGCAAGAACTAGAACAAGCACAAGCAAAAGAAAAGTCAGCTGAAGGCGAAGCTTTCTTAGCTGAAAATGCTAAACGTGATGAAGTTACAACGACTGAATCAGGTTTACAGTACGAAGTTATTGCTACGGGCGAAGGCGAAAAGCCAACAGCTGCTAGCACAGTTCGTGTTCATTACCACGGAACATTTGTTAACGGCGATATCTTTGATAGCTCTGTTGACCGTGGTCAACCTGCAGAATTCCCAGTTGGTGGTGTTATTGCTGGTTGGACTGAAGCATTACAGTTAATGACTGAAGGTTCAAAATGGCGTATATATGTGCCATACGACTTAGCTTACGGTGAGCGTGGCTCACAAGGTGCAATTCCTCCGTATGCAACTTTGATATTTGATGTTGAGTTATTAACTATCGTTAGTTAATTAGCTTAATTTTTAAAAGCCCTCACTTGAGGGCTTTTTTATAAGCTTAATTTGAGTGCAATTAAGCGTTATTTATATTGACCGTAAATGTGTATCTACAAGTTTGAGTGCTACAGCCATGTATAAGCGAGCCATTGAGCAGTTATTTCAACGTTACTTAACAGCGTTTCATCAACAAAATATGCTAGATATGCAAAGCTGCTACCAATTGCCTTGTACTTTGCATACACCAGATAAAGTCGTGTTAATGGCTGATAACAATAGCTTCGAACAAGCGTTTTTAGATATTTTTACCGTGCTCAGTCATGCACAAATAAAGCGTTTTATTGCTTTAAAAGCTAGTTTTAGCGTATTAAGCGAACATCTGCTAATCGCTTGTGTTGATTGGCAGTTTATAGACGCCAAAAGTGACGTTTTTACTGATTTTTCAGCTTTTTATCATATCGCGTTAAATGATGAGCAATGGCAAATTTTTAATGTTGTCTCGCAAGAGCTTAGCCAGTCAATCACCTTAAGTGACACTTTTGACATTATTGATAAGACACCTTATTAACATTACACAGTAGGAAGACTTTGCTATGAAAGTAAAAGTAGCTATTTTAGGATGTAGCGGACGTATGGGCCGTAATTTAATACAAGCGGCAATTGAGCATAAATCTATTGAGCTAGTGGGTGGTAGTGTTCGTGTTGGTTCATCTTTTGAAAATTTCGATTTAGGTGAAATTGCCGGAATCGGTGCGATTAATAAAAAAACCACCACAGATTATCAAACCCTATTAACAGCTGATGTGCTGATTGACTTCACTTCTATAGACGCGACACTTGAGCACATACAATGGTGTAAGCAACATAATAAAGCCTTGGTTATCGGTACAACCGGCTTCTCAGACTTACAAGTTGAAACCATTAAAGCTGCTGGAGAGCATATTCCGTTAGTTTTAGCACCTAATACCAGTGTTGGAGTCAACCTGTTATTTAAGTTACTTGAAATCACCGCAAAAGCGATTGGCGACTATACTGATATAGAAATTTTTGAAGCGCACCATAGATTTAAAAAAGACGCTCCTTCAGGCACTGCGGTAAAAATGGGGCAAGTGATCGCTGATACCTTAGGTCGGGATTTAAATAAAGTCGCGGTTTATGGCAGAGAAGGCATTTCTGATGAAAGAGATGCAAGCACGATAGGTTTCGCGACCGTGCGTGCCGGCGATATTGTTGGTGAGCATACGGCTTATTTTGCTGATATTGGTGAGCGAATTGAATTAACTCATAAAGCAAGTTCTCGAATGACCTTTGCTTTAGGGGCAATGCGTGCAGCATTTTGGTTAAGTGAAGCTGATGCGGGTTATTACGATATGCAAGATGTTCTAGGCTTGAAGGATTAATCACAAGCTATTAGTGACTAATAAGCAGGTTATATTTACTGTATCTACGTCAGATAAATGTATTAAAACCTGACTAATTGGTAAGTATTTTAAGGCTTTTATTATAGATAAGTATTGTTTTTGGCGTCTTTACATCAATTACGTCAAAAGCAGAGGTTTTTCACAATTATTACTAGACGAAAGAAGCTTTCAAGCGTAAAATAAGTGGATTTTGTCAAAAATTTACAGTTCATGATGAATTGGTTAAGGTTTTTGGCATTTTTGTACGTATCGCTTTTACAGTTAATGGTAGGTTCTTAGTTGTTTACCATTAATATTCTTTCTTCTTAACGGAGGTTAAATTGACTAAATCTGCCATGTTAGTGCTTGAAGACGGCACTGTATTTAAGGGCACCGCTATCGGTGCAGAAGGGACAGCTGTTGGTGAAGTAGTATTCAATACTTCAATGACGGGTTACCAAGAAATTCTGACTGATCCCTCATATGCAGAGCAAATTGTTACCCTAACATATCCTCATATAGGTAACACAGGTACCAATAGTGAAGATGAAGAATCTAGCACTATTTGGGCTAAAGGTTTAGTTATTCGTGACTTACCGTTATTAGCGAGTAATTTTCGAAGTGAACAAAGTTTAAGCGATTACCTAAAAGCGAAAAACATCTTAGGTATTGCTGATATAGATACGCGTAAATTAACACGTATCTTACGTGAAAAAGGCGCTCAAAATGGTTGTATCATTGCAGGTGACTTTACTGACGTAAGTGCAGAAGAAGCAAAGGCGCTAGCACAAGCACAAAGTTTTCCTGGCTTGAAAGGAATGGACTTAGCTAAAGTGGTTTCGACTAAAGAAGCATACACATGGACTGAAGGTAGTTGGCAGCTAGGTAAAGGGCACGTTACACCTGAAAAGTCTGATTTTCATGTGGTTGCGTACGATTTCGGTGCCAAACGTAATATTCTACGTATGTTAGTCGACCGTGGTTGTAAGCTAACAGTGGTGCCTGCGCAAACCTCAGCAGAAGAAGTACTAGCCATGAATCCTGACGGTATTTTCTTATCAAATGGCCCTGGTGACCCTGAACCATGTGATTATGCGATCAATGCAATTAAAACATTTTTAACTACAGATATCCCGGTATTTGGTATTTGTTTAGGTCATCAGCTACTAGGTTTAGCGAGTGGTGCTAAAACCATTAAAATGAAATTTGGTCATCATGGCGGCAACCATCCAGTAAAAGATTTTGCACGAAATGTGGTGATGATTACAGCCCAAAACCATGGCTTTGCTGTAGATGAAAACAATTTACCTGAAAACTTAAAAGTGACGCATACCTCACTATTTGATGGTTCAATCCAAGGTATTCACCGTACAGATAAACCCGCATTTAGTTTCCAAGGCCATCCTGAAGCGAGCCCTGGACCAGCAGATGCCGCACCTTTGTTCGATCACTTTATCGACTTAATTGTTGCTGCTAAAAAAGCTTAGAACCTAGACAAGAGAAGAGAGATTATAAAATGGCAAAACGTACTGATTTAAAAACTATCTTGATCTTAGGCGCTGGCCCAATTGTTATTGGTCAAGCATGTGAGTTTGATTACTCTGGCGCACAAGCTTGTAAAGCACTGCGTGAAGAAGGCTACCGAGTTGTATTGGTTAACTCAAACCCAGCAACAATAATGACCGATCCAGAAATGGCTGATGCGACCTACATCGAACCTATTCACTGGGAAGTTGTTCGCAAAATTATTGAAAAAGAACGTCCTTGTGCGGTATTACCGACTATGGGCGGTCAAACAGCATTAAACTGTGCACTTGAGCTTGAAGCAAAAGGTGTATTAAAAGAATTCAACGTTGAAATGATTGGTGCGACAGCTGATGCAATTGATAAAGCTGAAGATCGTAGTCGTTTTGATAAAGCAATGAAAGCCATTGGCTTAGAAACACCACGTGCTGAAATAGTACATACGCTTGAAGAAGCACACGCGGCAAGCAAAAACTTAGGTTTTCCTTGTATTATTCGTCCGTCATTCACTATGGGTGGCAGCGGTGGTGGTATTGCTTATAACCGTGAAGAATTTACAGAAATTTGTACACGTGGTTTAGACCTTTCTCCAACATCTGAATTATTGATTGATGAATCATTAATTGGTTGGAAAGAATATGAAATGGAAGTTGTACGCGATAAAAATGATAACTGTATCATTATTTGTTCGATTGAAAACTTCGACCCTATGGGCATTCATACCGGCGATTCAATTACAGTTGCACCAGCACAAACGTTAACCGATAAAGAATACCAAATCATGCGTAATGCTTCGATTGCAGTTCTACGCGAAATTGGTGTTGAAACGGGTGGCTCAAACGTGCAGTTTGGTATATGTCCTAACACTGGACGTATGGTGATCATTGAGATGAACCCTCGGGTATCACGCTCGTCTGCACTTGCGTCAAAAGCGACAGGTTTCCCAATTGCTAAAATTGCTGCAAAATTAGCTGTCGGCTACACGCTAGATGAATTAACTAATGATATTACTGGCGGTAAAACACCAGCATCATTTGAACCGACCATCGATTACGTTGTGACAAAGATTCCTCGATTTAACTTTGAAAAGTTTGCCGGTGCAGAAGATCGTTTAACTACGCAAATGAAGTCTGTTGGCGAGGTAATGTCAATTGGCCGTAATCAGCAAGAGTCATTGCAGAAAGCACTTCGTGGTTTAGAGGTGGGCGTTAATGGTTTTGATCCTATGGTTGACGTGACACAGCCTGGTGCTAAAACCAAAATAATGCATGAGTTACAAGAAGCGGGTGCCGATCGTATTTGGTATGTTGCTGACGCTTTCCGCCTAGGCTTAACTGTTGATGATATTTTCCGTTTAACTAAAATTGATCGTTGGTTTTTAGTCCAAATTGAAGACATTATTTTAGAAGAAGCGAAAGTTGCCGAAGGGGGGTTAAAAGTATTAACACCTAGTTACTTACGTAAATTAAAGCGTAAAGGTTTTGCCGATTCACGCTTAGCAGCTTTGATTGGTGTAGCTGAAGCTGAAGTACGTAAAAAACGTCATACTGCCAACATTTTCCCCGTCTATAAACGTGTAGATACCTGTGCGGCTGAGTTTAGTTCAGATACCGCTTACATGTATTCTACTTATGATGAAGAATGTGAAGCTAACCCGACAGATAAAGAATCAATCATGATCTTAGGTGGCGGTCCAAACCGTATCGGCCAAGGTATTGAATTTGATTACTGTTGTGTTCATGCCGCATTAGCATTACGCGAAGACGGTTATGAAACTATCATGGTTAACTGTAACCCTGAAACAGTCTCAACTGATTATGATACATCAGACCGTTTATATTTTGAGTCAATCACTTTTGAAGATGTGCTTGAAATTGTACGTATTGAAAAGCCTAAAGGCGTAATTGTGCAATACGGTGGTCAAACACCACTTAAACTAGCGCGTGCTTTAGAAGCGGCGGGCGTACCTATTATTGGTACCTCACCTGATGCCATTGACCGCGCCGAAGACCGTGAACGTTTCCAACAAGCGGTTGACCGTTTAGGTTTATTACAACCTGAAAATGCCACTGTTACTTCGTTAGACGAAGCGATGGCAAAAGCTGAAGCTATAGGTTTCCCGCTTGTGGTTCGTCCATCCTATGTACTGGGCGGTCGAGCAATGGAAATTGTGTATGACTTAGATGATTTACGTCGTTATATGACCGAAGCAGTAAGCGTTTCAAATGACTCTCCTGTTTTGCTTGATCATTTCCTAGATGACGCGATTGAAGTTGATATTGATGTAGTTTGTGATGGTGTTGATGTTGTTGTTGGCGGTATTATGCAACATATTGAACAAGCCGGTGTTCACTCGGGTGACTCAGCATGTTCATTACCTGCGTACAGCTTAAGCCAAGAAGTACAAGATGTTATGCGCAAGCAAGTGACTGACTTGGCGTTTGAGTTAGGCGTTATTGGTCTAATGAATACGCAAATGGCAGTTAAAGACGGCGAAGTGTACTTAATTGAAGTTAACCCGCGTGCCGCTCGTACTATACCATTTGTGTCTAAGGCGACAGCTGTGCCTTTAGCTAAAGTAGGTGCGCGTGTAATGGCTGGTAAGTCACTTAAAGAGCAAGGTATTATAAAAGAAGTAGTACCGCCGTACTTTTCAGTGAAAGAAGTCGTTATTCCATTTAACAAGTTCCATGGTAGTGACCCATTAGTAGGACCAGAGATGCGTTCAACGGGCGAAGTGATGGGGGTAGGTGATACCTTCGAAGAAGCTTATGCTAAAGCTAACTTAGGTGCAGGTGTTTCAGTACCTAAAGATGGTCGCGCATTAATTTCAGTTCGTCATAGTGATAAAGGTCGGGTTGCCGATTTAGCAAAACAAATGGTAGCATTAGGTTACCAAATTGATGCAACACATGGCACTGCAATCATTTTAGGTGAAGCAAATATTCCTTGTCGATTAGTGAATAAAGTACACGAAGGTCGCCCACATATTCTTGATAGAATTAAGAATGGTGAATACAACTACATTATTAACACTACAGAAGGTCGCAAGGCGATTGAAGATTCTAAAGTGTTACGTGGTGGTGCTTTACGTTACAAAGTCGCATATACTACAACACTGAACGCTGCATTTGCTGCTTGTCAATCACACGCAGCAGATGACCGAAATATTGTAACGTCAATACAAGAGTTACATAAGCGTTGTAAATAAAGCTGTTTGAGTGGGTTTGCTCTTATCGAGGAAAATTCACTCAACTGATTTTACCAGCGATTAATTTTTTGAAGGTGGTTACCTAGTTTTTAACATGGGTAAGCCGCCTTTGTTGTTATAAAAGAAGAGTAAAATGACAAAATATCCGATGACATTGCTTGGCGCCGAGCAATTAAAAGAAGAATTAAGAATTTTAAAAACTGAAAAGCGTCCACGTATCGTTAAAGATATTGCTGATGCGCGTGAACATGGCGATTTGAAAGAGAACGCTGAATATCATGCCGCTAAAGAAGAGCAAGGCTTCTGTGAAGGTCGTATTCAAGATATTGAAGGGCGTTTATGTAATGCACAAGTTATCGATGTAACTAAAATACCTAATACCGGTAAAGTTATCTTCGGCTCAACAGTGACATTATTGAATATCGATACTGAAGTAGAAGTAAGCTATAAGATTGTTGGTGATGATGAGGCTGATTTTAAAACCGGTCGTATCTCTTTAAACTCGCCGATTGCACGCGGTTTAATTGGTAAAGAAGTGGATAGCGAAATTGAGATCACTACCCCTGGTGGCGTAGTTGAATATGAGATTGTTTCGGTAGATCACATTTAAGTATTATTCAATTTACAGCAGCAAGAACTGATACTACTTAGTTTAAAAAAAGCGCTTATCGTTATGATAGGCGCTTTTTAGTTATTAAAGCACAACGCACTTTTTATTAAGCATTATAATGCGACTTTTGCGTTACAAATTTCATTATGGGGGCAGCTGATCGCTTTTACATTGGTATAGCCAATACGTTGTAACTGCTCAGCAGCAAGTGCTGCGCGTCCGCCAGAGGCACAATGTAAATAAATCGCCATATTAGCATCAGGACAATGCTGAGCAATATTCATTTCTAAGATACCACGTGGAATGTGTAATGAGTTGTCGACTGGAGAAGCAGCATTCTCCGCTGGCTCCCTTACATCAATAAATGTCGCATTTTTATCGGTAAACGCTTGAGCGGCGCTAATACAAGTAACTGACTTTTTTGCTAAAGCAACGAGTTCGGGCACTGATAAAATCATTTTTTAATCCGTAAAATAGAAGGTAATACTTTATTCTATGACAAAGGGGAAAGTTTGTATATTAGTTTATCCTAATATAGCAACAAGTTTTCTTTGGAGATAAAAAAAGGGCTTATGCCCTTTTTCATTTTCGTGTTTTGCTTACCTATTTTACTGCTCAGTAAATAACATTAAATTTTTGGTATGCGAATCTTCTTTTCTTCAGATTGACGATAAATAACTAAGGTTTTACCGATCACTTGCACTTTAGTTGCATTGGTTTCACGACAAATGGCTTCAACGATTAGTGCTTTTGTTTCACGATCATCGGTAGGGATTTTAATCTTAATTAATTCGTGATGATTTAAAGCGAAGTCGACTTCGGCAACTACAGCTTCGGTAAGGCCGTTATTACCTAGTAATACCACGGGTTTAAGGCTATGAGCTAAGCCTTTTAAATACTGGATTTGTTTTTTATTTAGGTTCATTAACAATTTTCGTTACAAGTTAGCTTGAATTATCGCTATTTTACCTCCATCTAGTTTGTAATACTAATATTGTTTACAAAGTGATAGCTTTTTAACGTACTTTTCTGCTTTGTTTTTGGTTAATATAGACCTGACCTTATTTAGAAAGTAAATAAAGTTAACGAATATTCGAAAGTTAAGTAACGTTTAATAGCATAATAGATAAGTGGATTGAATGAGTAAGAATAAGGTCAGTGTCAGTAGTGCTCGATGGTTGAAAGAGCATTTTGATGATGAATATGTAAAAAAAGCGCAAAAGTTAGGGCTTCGCTCACGCGCTGTATTTAAACTTGAAGAAATCAATAAGAAAGACAAGTTGATTAAATCTGGCATGAAAGTGGTTGATTTAGGTGCAGCACCAGGCGGTTGGTCTGAATACGCAACGAAAGTTGTTGGTGACAGTGGGCAAGTTGTTGCCTGCGATATTTTACCGATGGACCCTATTGCAGGTGTTGATTTCTTGCAAGGTGATTTTCGAGAAGAAGCCGTACTTGATGCGTTATTGAACCGAATTAATGGTAAAAATATTGATGTTGTTATGTCTGACATGGCGGCAAATTTTACCGGTAATGATACCGCAGACGCGGCACGAAGCATGTATTTAGTGGAATTAGCACTTGATATGTGTAACCAAGTTTTAAAGAAAAATGGCGCTTTTGTTGTGAAAGTGTTTCAAGGCGAAGGCTTTGAGCAATTTATGAAAGATGCTCGAGCCGCATTTAAAACCGTTAAAACTCGCAAGCCAGAATCATCGCGTGCTCGTTCACGTGAAGTTTATCTAGTGGCGACCGGCTTTAAATTGTAGTAAATTAGATGGAAATATTTCATCGCACCATTTTGAACATTAGCAAGAGGTCATTAAGTTGAGCGATATGGCAAAAAATCTTATTTTATGGTTAGTTATTGCAGTTGTACTTATGTCTGTTTTCCAGAGCTTTACTCCAGGAAACGGCAATGAACAACAAGTAGATTACACACAGTTTATCCAAGACGTACGTCAAGGACAAATTAGAGAAGTTGACGTTGATAGAAATGGCGTTATTAATGGTATTAAACGTAGCGGTGAGAACTTTGTCACGGTTATCCCTGGAGGCTATGATCGTGATTTAATCAATGATCTAGTAAAGCAAGGCGTTAATGCAACAGGTGAATTACCTGAGGAGCCTAGCTTCTTAATGACAATATTTGTTTCTTGGTTTCCAATGATATTGTTAATTGGTGTTTGGATTTTCTTCATGCGCCAAATGCAAGGCGGTGGCGGTAAAGGTGCCATGAGCTTTGGTAAATCGAAAGCGCGTTTATTGAGCGAAGATCAAATTAAAA
This sequence comes from Cognaticolwellia aestuarii, assembly GCF_002000025.1. Taxonomy (GTDB): domain Bacteria; phylum Pseudomonadota; class Gammaproteobacteria; order Enterobacterales; family Alteromonadaceae; genus Cognaticolwellia; species Cognaticolwellia aestuarii. The sequence goes on along the minus strand of NZ_MUZV01000003.1, from coordinate 258,982 downwards.
CGACTTTTGCTGACGTTGCAGGTTGTGATGAAGCAAAAGAAGAAGTATCAGAGTTAGTTGATTACTTAAAAGACCCGTCACGCTTTCAAAAGCTAGGTGGTCGTATACCATCAGGTGTTTTAATGGTTGGTCAACCTGGTACCGGTAAAACGTTATTAGCTAAAGCCATAGCGGGTGAAGCGAAAGTACCGTTTTTTACTATTTCAGGTTCAGACTTTGTTGAAATGTTTGTTGGTGTTGGTGCATCACGTGTACGTGATATGTTCGAACAAGCAAAAAAATCAGCACCTTGTATTATCTTCATTGATGAAATCGATGCTGTTGGTCGCCAACGTGGCGCTGGTATGGGTGGTGGTCATGATGAGCGTGAACAAACACTTAACCAAATGCTAGTTGAGATGGATGGCTTTGAAGGCAATGAAGGGGTTATCGTTATTGCTGCAACTAACCGTCCTGATGTACTAGACCCTGCATTATTACGTCCTGGTCGTTTTGACCGCCAAGTAACTGTTGGCTTGCCTGATATTCGTGGCCGCGAACAAATTCTGAAAGTACATATGCGTAAAGTACCATTAGGTGACGATGTAAAAGCGTCAGTTATCGCACGTGGTACACCTGGTTTTTCTGGTGCCGATTTAGCTAACTTAGTAAACGAAGCCGCATTATTTGCAGCCCGTTCAGCGCGACGTGTCGTGGGTATGGCTGAGTTTGAAAAAGCTAAAGATAAAATCATGATGGGTTCTGAGCGTCGTTCAATGGTAATGACTGAATCTGAAAAAGAGATGACGGCTTATCATGAAGCAGGCCACGCAATTGTTGGTCGCTTAGTACCCGATCATGATCCTGTTTATAAAGTCAGTATTATGCCACGTGGTCGCGCTTTAGGTGTCACTATGTACTTACCAGAGCAAGATAGGTTTAGTCATAGTAAGCAGCACTTGGAAAGTAACATTTCATCTTTATACGGTGGCCGTATTGCTGAAGAAATGATTTACGGTTTTGAGAAAGTGTCAACAGGTGCATCGAACGATATCGAACGTGCCACGCAGCTTGCTCGTAAAATGGTGACACAATGGGGCTTCTCTCAAAAAATGGGTCCTATGCTGTTTGCTGAAGAAGAGGGCGAAGTATTCTTAGGTAGAACATCATCTAAGTCACTGAATATGTCTGATGAAACAGCACGTGCTATTGATGAAGAAATTAAAGATTTTGTTAACCGTAACTATGAACGTGCAGCGAAAATCTTAAAAGAAAATGAAGATATTCTACATGCAATGAAAGATGCACTAATGGAATATGAAACGATTGATGCCTTACAGGTTGATGATCTAATGAATCGTACTAAAGTTCGCCCACCGGCTGATTTTGACGGCACAAGTTCTGATGGTAAATCAGATAATAATGCAGATTCTAGTAAACCATCAGCAAAAAAGGATGACGAGAAAGCGTCACCAACGGAATCTTCAAGTTCAAATGAAACTTCAGATATGCCAGTTAAATAAATAGCCATATTTGAATAATAAGCCTCAATGGTTAAATCATTAGATTTATCAACTATTGAGGCTTTATTTTATGTAAAGTTTAACCGTATTTATTAAAGAATTTATAAAGAGAATCTGGTGTTAAATCATCTTAATTGTTCCAGCTTAAACCTCGACTTATCGACACCGCAAGTGATGGGTATTCTTAATACTACGCCTGATTCGTTTTCAGATGGTGGTAGCTACACGCAACTTGAATCTGCGTTAGCACAAGTTGAACGTATGATTGTTGATGGTGCTAGCATCATTGACATTGGTGGTGAGTCAACACGACCAGGAGCTGAAGATGTCAGTGAAGAAGATGAATTGGCACGTGTTATTCCTGTGCTTATTGCCATTAAGCAACGCTTTGATGTTTTAGTTTCTATTGATACTAGCAAAGCAGCGGTAATGAACGCGGCAATAACTGCGGGTGCCGATATGATTAACGACGTAGCAGCCTTGCAAAATCAAGGGTGTTTAGCCGCTGTCGCGCAAAGTGATGTGCCTGTTTGCTTAATGCATATGCAAGGTTTACCTCGTACGATGCAAAATAACCCCAGTTATGATCATGTAATTAACGATATAGTGGCATTTTTTCAACAACGCATTGAGGCTTGTATTAGTGCCGGTATTGCACGTGAACGCATTATTTTAGACCCTGGTTTTGGCTTTGGAAAAACACTGGAACAAAACTTTCATCTCTTAGCTAACTTATCGAAATTTTCTCAGCTAAAGTTACCTTTGCTTATCGGGATTTCGCGTAAATCTATGATAGGAAACTTATTAAATCGAGACGTTAAGCAACGTCTCGCTGGCAGCTTAAGTGCTGCCATTATTGCCGCTCAACAAGGGGCAAATATTATTCGCGTGCACGATGTTGAAGCAACCGTGGACGCATTAACTGTATTACAAGCCGTAACTGATAACCAGTAAACAGCTAGGGTCAAAAAGCTAATAGGTAAGCCATTAGCGTAATGGAGAAACTCATGTCAGAAAGAAGATATTTTGGTACCGATGGAATTCGTGGTTTAGTCGGACAATACCCAATTACCCCACAATTTGTTATGAAGTTAGGTTATGCCGCAGGACGTGTTTTAGCCGCGCAAGGCACCAAAAAAGTACTTATTGGTAAAGACACCCGCATATCAGGTTACATGTTAGAGTCTGCGCTAGAAGCAGGATTCTCAGCAGCTGGCATTGATATTGGTTTATTAGGGCCAATGCCTACGCCAGGTATTGCTTACTTAACTAAAACCTTTCGTGCTGAAGCCGGTATTGTGATCAGTGCCTCACATAACCCTTTTTACGACAATGGTATCAAATTCTTTTCTCAAGACGGACAAAAGTTACCAGACGATGTTGAGTTAGCTATTGAAGCCGAACTTGATAAAGACATGGGCTGTGTAGAGTCTGCTCACTTAGGTAAAGCTAATCGCATAGCTGATGCTGCCGGTCGTTATATTGAATTTTGTAAAAGTAATTTTCCAAGCCAATATTCATTAAAAGGCATGAAAATAGTTGTCGATTGCGCAAATGGTGCCACGTATCACATTGCCCCTAATGTTTTTCGTGAGTTAGGTGCTGAAGTGGTCGAAATCGGAACGGCGCCCAATGGCACTAATATTAATCATGAATGTGGCGCAACCTCGATGGCGGCAATAAGCGCTGCGGTTGTTGATCATCAAGCAGACCTAGGTATTGCTTTAGATGGTGATGGTGACCGTTTGATGATGGTAGATCATACCGGCTATGTTATTGATGGCGATGAATCTGTTTATGTCATTGCTTGTAATGATTTACAAAGTGGTAATATCGATGGTGGTGTTGTGGGTACCTTAATGAGTAATATGGGCCTAGAGCTTGCTCTTGCTGATATGGGCGTTCCGTTTGCTCGTAGTAAAGTGGGCGATCGCTATGTTATGGAAATGCTTAAGCAAAAAGGTTGGCAATTAGGGGCAGAAAACTCTGGCCATGTCATCAATTTAAACCATACATCAACCGGTGATGGCATTATTGCTGCTTTGAATGTTTTAACCGCTATTTGTAATACGGGTAAAAGCTTATTTGAATTACGCCAAGGTATGACTAAATTACCACAAGTATTAGTTAATGTTAGATTTTCTGGTGATAGCGATCCATTAGTTAATGATGATGTTGTGGCGGCTGTTGACAAAGTTAATGCAATCCTCACGGGTCGTGGGCGTGTACTGTTGAGAAAATCAGGCACTGAACCACTGATCAGAGTTATGGTTGAAGGCCCAGAACACGACGAAGTTACGGCTTTAGCAAACAATATTGCTGACGCCGTTAAGCTTGCATGTTAGTGGTAATAATTTGGCCATTTACATATGTCGAATAAATATTAGGCAATTGAACAAGATATTGCTTGAAAGACTTGTATCTTGTCGACAGGTTAGTTAATATCTCGCCGCTTTGATTTAGGAATGAAAAATGAATAGACGCGCAATAGTTGCAGCAAACTGGAAAATGAATGGCAGTTTAGCATTAGTCAACTCAATGGTTTCAGAGTTAAACAGTTTAACGTTAAATGAAAATGTTGAAGTTGTTGTCTGTCCAAGCTTTCCTTACTTAGCGGCATTTAATTTAGTCAGCACTGAAATGAAGTTGCCAAAGGCTTTCAGTTTAGGAGCACAAAACTTAAATGAGCATGCTAAAGGTGCATTTACTGGTGAAGTATCAACCTCAATGTTACAAGAAGTTGGTGTTAATTATGTCATACTAGGACACTCAGAACGTCGTAGTATATATAAAGAATCGAGTAGTTTAGTTGCGCAAAAAGTGAAAGCAACGCTAGCAGCAAACCTTAAACCTATCTTATGCATAGGTGAGAGCGAAGAAGAGCGAATAGCAGAGCAAACCGAAGTCGTTTTAGCCGCGCAATTACAGCCGGTGATTGACGAAATAGGTATTGAAAATTTTAAAGATGTTGTTATTGCGTACGAGCCTGTTTGGGCAATAGGTACAGGAAAAACAGCATCGCCAGAAATGGCGCAAGCAACGCATCAGTTTATTCGAGAATTTATCGCGAAAATTGATGAAAACGTCGCAGTTAGAGTGCCATTGTTGTATGGTGGCAGTGTCAATGCGACAAACTGTGAAGAATTATTTGCACAAGCTGATATCGATGGTGGATTAATCGGCGGTGCTAGTTTAAAAGCTGATGAATTCAAAGTAATTTGCTCAGCAGCAAAGGGATAATAAAATGTTGTATCAAGTGTTAATTGTAGTGTATTTGATCGTTGCTTTATGTTTAATTGGCTTAGTGCTGATTCAGCAAGGTAAAGGTGCTGATATGGGCGCATCATTCGGTGCTGGTTCATCAGCAACCATCTTTGGTTCAAGCGGTTCTGGTAACTTCTTAACTAAAGCGACTACTTACTTAGCGATTGCTTTTTTTGTTATTAGTTTAGTATTAGGTAACTTAACGGCTAATCGTGTTAAAGCAACAGATGAATGGAATAACATAGACGTTCCTGCTGGACAAGTAGCACCTGCAACTGATGCGATTCCAACTGACAGTGTTGAACCAAAAGTGAACAACTCTGATGTGCCAAGTAGTGACACAGTGACAGAAAAAGATAGCGACGTACCAGGCTAGTTTAAAAAATTTGCAGATATGGCGGAATTGGTAGACGCGCCACCTTGAGGGGGTGGTGCCTTAGGGCGTGAGAGTTCGAGTCTCTCTATCTGCACCAAATACAGGTTCTACTAGAACCAATAAAAACCGGAATAACCTTTATCATTAAGGTGTTCCGGTTTTTTTATGTCTGTATTTTCATATCAACAATGTAGAGTCATAGGTCTTGAGGCTCCAAAGCTAACAATACTGTTAACAAACAGGTACTTCAGGGAAAGTAGCTAAACTTAGAATAAAACAGATTGATTTATCATACTGCGCTATTGATAGTTACACGGGTAAAGTTAAGCTAGGCTATAAACTAAATTTCTGTTAAATATTTTGCTGATAAAGCTCTGGCTAGAACGCATATTAAGCAGGTTAATTGCCGTAAGGATTTACTCCCTGGGGTTATGCGCGGGCGTGAATGAGGTATTTTCTGAGTCGTGACTGAAGAGATAACGTGCTTCGATTTTATAGCTTATACACTGAGTATTAAAGACTAAGGCTGGTAGCAAATATTATGATTTTGATTTGCTAGCGGTGGTTATTTGATGATTTTTACTGACGTTTATTGACGATTCAGCGTTGCGGGTACGTAAAGGGTAAGAGCAAGAGTCAGCATTATTTTTTATATTTTTAGCGATAAAATTTAAGGTTGATGCGGTTAATTTTACTTTTTTCATTACTATGCTTACCGTGAGATATCAATAGAAAATACATATATAAAATAAAAAACAATGCCATATCTGGCATTGTTTTTATTAACGAGATATTACTTAACTACCTAAGTATTAGTTTTTTGAAATTACTTTTTTAGTGCTAGTCGTAATTTTTGCAACTACGCGTCGGTTTAACTTATGCGCTGTGACGGTGTTTTCTGTTGAAAGTAATTGCTCTTGGCCATAACCTTTGGTGGTTAAGCGACTGCTTTCAATGTTGAACTTATTCACTAAAATGCTTTTCACGGCATCGGCACGTTTTTTCGACAACATTAAGTTGTAATCGGCGCTGCCTGTTGCAGAGCTGTGTCCTTCTATCTCTACTGAGGTTTGTTTATATTCTTTCATAAAGTCCGCTAATCTTTGAATATCATCAACTAAAGCAGGTTGAACGATAGAGCTGTTATTAGCGAATGCTATATTTAGCTTAATTTCTACTTCATGCTCTGAATACAATGTACAACCGGTAGAATCTACTTTTACTGTAGATGGCGTATTATCACAACGATCAATAGCGTCACGTACACCATCATTATCGCTATCTTTGATCACAGGCTTAGCAGCCACAACGGTTTTAGGTTTAGCCATTACTGGTGCTTGTTTAGCATCACCAAATGCATACTTTACACCTAACTTTATACCTTGATCGGTAAAACCATAGTCTAGATCTCTATAAACGACTGCTTCACTGTAAAGTGAAAAACGATCGCTGACTTGAAAGTTGTAACCTGCACCAACATTTACAGCGTTGTAGCTTCGTTCATTACGAAAGCGTTTTACACCAGCAAAGAGGTATAAATCGCTATCTTCTAACTTGTAAATGGCATCAAGGCCAGCACGTGTGCCGTAATCATGATCTCCACCGTCTTGAATTTCATAACGAGTTTTGGCAACTTCAAAGCGAACATCCCAGTAGTCATTAATTATTTTCTGTAAATCGATACCGATAGATTTTCCGGCTTCAATTTGCTGCCAATCATTGTCTGTTTCTTTATTGGTGCTTGACTTTATATAGTCGCCAAATACACCAAGCTCCCATGTTTTATCGATATTTTCTGCAGCGAGTGGTGAACTGATAAGGGCTGCTAGTAGAGAGATTTTAAATGCTTTCATAGGTAATTCCTTGCTTAGAGATAAATACTTTTTATTAGTTTCTATCCTCTATAACGAGGAGAATGGGTAAAAGTCACAAATTAATTATTATTTATTTCAAAGTATTGATTTTGCCGATAGGTAAGTGCTGCTAGCACAAACTTTAGCTAGTGCTGAAAAATAAATAATGACACATCCCTAAGTAACAATACTTGGCTTATTCGTCCTTAAAGTTCATCTATTCGTAACAATAATACGCAAAATACACTAGAATTTGCCACCTTGCTTTTAGCGACAGATTATTTTATTCATGAAAGTAAAGTAATTGTGACTTTTACAGATAAAAATCGTTATTAATAAAAGCAGCAAAGTTATTAGTTATTTGCTTGGGGAAAATAATGAACAACATAGAACAAAACTTAAAAGATCAGTTTGAGCAAGATGATGACATTGCTTTTGCGACACCTGATGAAGAATTATTTAAGCGTGCGGTGACAACTGCAAATGTACAGCAGGGCAGTAAAGATTTAATTGCGCTTGGCATGGCCTCTATTTGGGTGGTTTTTGCTAGCATATTTATGAAAATTTTAAAGCCTGTTTTTAAAAATATGGCTAACAGTAATAGGAAAAAATAATGGAAACCGAAAATATCTCAGAAAAAACCTATACGGGTCTGATGGCTGTTTGGCATAAAGTGGTAACTTTTATGCCGGATCTCATTGTCGCTATTTTATTTTTACTTGTTGGTTGGGCCATTGCTTCTTTAGTGAAGCGACTACTTAATAAATCGTTAATCAAAATTGGCTTTAATACATTTTTGGATAAACTTGGCCTTGAGGCTTTGCTAAAAAAAATGGATATTAATGTTCAAGGTAGCCAAGTGGTTGCCAGTATAATATCTACCTTTATCTTATTAATATTTTTATTGGCCGCATTGGATATTGTCGGCCTTAAGATGCTGTCTGGTTTAATTGACACACTTGCTCTGTTTTTGCCTAAATTATTGGCAGCTTTAGCCGTATTGCTGTGTGGTTTTTTTGTTGCCCAAATTGTTTTCAATGGTGTAAAAATTGCGGCTAAAAATACCGGCGTTGATTATGGCCGCTCTGTTGCAGAAGTGTGTCGCGGCATTATTATTGTCATCACTGTTTCATTGTCGATTACGCAGTTAGATATTGATGTATCACTACTCAATAATATTCTTTCAGTGGTTATTGCTAGTGTTGGCCTTGCTGCTGCTATTTCTTTGGGGATTGGAACAAAATCAATGGCACAAGAAGTTGTCGCTGGGGTGTATCTCAGAGAGATGTATCAAATTGGTGACAACATTGAAGTACAGGAAGTTAAAGGGGCTTTAGTTTCAATTGGTAGTGTTGCCAGTAAGGTGATGGCTGAAGGCGAAGCAATTATTACTGTACCCAATACGTTTTTGTTGGCGAATAAAGTAACGAAACAATAAATTGTAGGAAATAGGTTACTTTTGATTTGAATTCGTTTAACGAACGACAGCTCGTTGCACTTGTGCAAGAGAGCTTGCCTTATGACACGCGCTATTTTCAGCAGCTGATCAGCCCTTACTTGCCTAAATTAAAGGGCTATTGTGTCAAGGTGCTAAATAACCAATCTGATGCTGAAGATGCAGTACAGGAAACTATTATTAAAGCCTTAACCCATTTAAAAGGCTTTAAGTGGCTAGTGTCGTTTAAGGTTTGGTTGTTTAAAATTGCCCATCATGAATGCATTAATAAGATCAGAGAGCGTCGTTGGGATATTATGCAATATGATGATGATTACTTAGACAGCTTAGAAGCAACATTGCCAGAACAAGATTTAGCGGCGTTAATTTCAACCATGCTTGAGCGATTATCATTTGTGGATCGTAATATTATGTTGTTGCGTTACCGAACAGGTTTAGAGTTTCAAGAAGTTGCTGATATTTGTGAAATGAAACTGTCTGCGGTAAAAATGCGACATAAACGAGTGCTTGAATTTTTGACTGGGCAAATGGATGATACCGACCGGTAAATATTAGGCGTTATAAAAACCAAAAAAGGGACTCGTTAGTCCCTTTCTCGATTTATCGGTTATTAATTAACAGCTGACTATTTCTTTACCCATTGCCCTGCTGCATTTTGAATTAAGTGACCAGGCTGTGTTTTTGCTAGGGCTTTTTGGCCTGCTAAGGCAGTAACTTGCTGCAGTGTAATTTTATTCTTTCTGGCTAAATTAAGGTAAATTTCTTTACGTTTTTTATTAACGCTAGCCACTAAACTTTTTGCTTCTGCACTGTTTACAACTACCCCTAAATAACCGTTATGCATTTCACCCACTAAACCTTGCTGCTTTGCATCATCAAGTGAAATAGCCCAGGCTGAAAATGCCATGGTTGATACTAATAGCGCGCAGGTTAATTTTTTAACTAGTTTATTGGTTATATTACTACTTAGTTTACTCATGATTATCTCCTAAAATACGTCGCTATCATCACTAAATATGTCATCAAGTTGTTTGTCAACTTTCACTTTAATTTCATGATCTATTTTTAAGTTTAAATTGATCGTGATCGGCTCTTTTGCGCTGACTTCTATCTTATGTGTACAGCCACTTATTATAAAAATAGCTAACACAGTGGTTAGTATTTTATTCATACTTACTCCTTAATGTTTTTGTAAACCTTTGATAATACGTTCTTCAAATTGTTCGGTAATTGACATTGATTCAAGCAAGCCTAATAAATCATAGCTTAAGTTCAAATTCAGATTTACATCGTTATCGATGTCTGGGTTACGGCCTTTTATTACCGTTGCCAATAGCATGTAGCCGTCATCTGCCATAGAAACATCAGAGGACAGTTGATGATAATGTAAGTTCTGCAAGGCATCAAACGCTAACTGTAATTGGCTGTTATTTGCTTTTAGCTCTTCGACTGCAGGGTTATTCATTACTTGGATAAGACCTTGCGTAACGTTATGTAACTCACCTTTTTCCATGGTGTATTTTTCGCCATCAAAAATTATCGGTAATTGGCCTGAGACATTACCGGTGACGACAATGCCTTGCTTTTTATCTAATGCTAATACTTGCTCTAAGTCTATAGAGGTAAGCTGAACGTCAACTGAATGCTTATGCTCTAATGGCCACTGAATACTTGGAATCGCAAAGCTGCCACCTAAAATATCGCCTTTGAGTTGACTTGCCGTGATTTTAAAATCTTCTTGGTAGCTTAATCCTGTGGTGATGGACAGTTTGGCGATTGGGGTTGGTGTATCGATTAAAGCAATGGTGAGGTTTTCGTCTACACCAGAATACGTTGTTAATTTGCCTGCAGAATAATTAAAGCTTTGCTGCCAATTTAGTTCTTGTAGCCAAATATCTTCAACTTCTCCACTGACCGACGTTAGCCCTAATGAGATAAGCAACGGTGTGTTTGCAATGTTAGATAAATCACTGACTTGACCGGCAACGCTATAACTGAGTGTGCCGTCGACTAATGCTACCTTTACCGGCAATTGCAAATTAAGTGACAGTAAGTCAGTTAAGGGTAATGCCTTAGCGGTGAGGGTAATATGAGGTTTCTCTGCAGTGCCTGAAATCGCTAATTGTCCTAGTGGAACCTGATCAGCGCTGGCAAGAGTTGTGATTGAAATGTTATCTATATTGCCCGTTATTTTGCTGTTCAAGGTTAATTTATTGATATTGAGATATTTTGGAACTTGTAATTTATGCGCCACGCTGTCGATTGACAAATCTAACCGGATCGCCTGTTGATCTTGAAGCTTTATATCACCTTGCAGATAGTTTTTGATGTTTTTAATTGAAAGTAGTTTCTTATTACCGGCGCTTTGAGCAGATAATATGGCGATATTATTGTTCGACAAAAACGAGTTTTCAGAAATTTTTATTAACGTTTCATTTTGCGCTTGACGAATAGAGCCTAGTAGCATTATCCCAACAGCCTCAGAAGATAAGCTGCTAATTGCTGACAGTTGCAATGAGCCATTAAGCATAAAGTCTAGTTCAGCTAAGATAACGTTTTTAGCTGTTATATTATGGTCGGCTAATTTAGCGCTTTTATGGTTAAGTGTGATGAACTGATGAAGATCTAAGACAATGTTGCTTAGGTTAAGTTGATGAGCAGGCTCAGTGTTGTGTATATTGTTACCTAATTTGGTTGCGGGATTAGTGGCTTGCTTATTTACCAGGTCATTTATCTGACTATTTACTGGCGCTGAACTTAGCGTAACGTTAACAATATTTTTTGCGGTAACGTTTAAGCTAGAAAGCGTCAGTTGTTGTGTCTTGAAACGGTAAATAAAATCACCTCCAGGGCTTAGCGATAGCTGGTTGATAGGATTGTCTTTTAGCACGGTGACAACTTCAGGAGCTATATCATTTTGCTTTAGTAGTGCCAATAAATGTGGCTGGCTGTACTGTAACGTTAAGGCCGTGCTGTCAGTAAAAGATAAAGCAAGTTGAGCATCATTTTTATCTTCTGTGCTATTGGCTGAAAAATGAATTTCACCGTTAATACCTAACGCACCGCTGAGCTTGAAGGGGCCACTTGCTTTTACCCCTGTATCAGTCTCAAGACTAAAAGCACTCAATTGGCTATTTAGGGTTAGTTTACTGTCTTGATAATTGATTAAGCTATAAAGCTCGCCATGAGTTTCTATTGTTTGTGTAAGTTCTTTTATGGTTAAGGGCAGCGCTATATTATGTTGGTCAATAAGCTCAGCTAATAGCGATAGTTGAGCACTTAGTTCTAACGAAAAATTCTCTTGTGTTGTTTGTTCATTTTTTGAAAATGTAGCCGCAAATAAGGTTTGTTGTTGATGATCTTGTAGTTGTATTTCAAACTGACTATTGTTTGCCAAAAAATGCCCAAAATAACGACTTGGTAAACTACTTTTATCTATTTCGCTATGTTTTAAAACAGGTGATGTGCTGCTATCGATAACTTGGTGGGGAGTATAGCGCAACTGTTTTACTGCTATATCAAATGGTAAACCAAATTGAGCTAGCTGAGCTAAAGCCGTTTTTAATTGTTGTGAAACGGGTAATTGACTTGATTTTTGCTCAGTGTTTTTCTGAAGATCAATCAGGTAAGGCACTAGCTCCGCTTTACCATCAATATGCACCGATGCAATATCAACAGCTTTGATTTTCTGATCTGAGGTCAACTCAGTGTTTATTACCATATCATGAATATCGACCCTGGCTTGTGGTGTTTCTATACATAAAGCACTTATTGTTAGTGCTAAGTCAGAACTGAGGTGAAAATCGAGACAAGTGATTTTAGCTTGGTATAAGGCTAGTTCTGTTTTGCTGATATTGTTTATGATACTGACACGGGAAATATAGCCGATAATCAAGGCACTAAGACTGATGCTAACAACAAGTAAGGTTTTTTTCGGGAAATTCATCTGTTGGTTTTTCTTCCTTCATCCATGTTTGCTTGCCAAGTAACGCCTACTGTATTGTTGTTGCGCTATGGGATCAATTAAAATCATTGCTTTGAATAATTTAGTAACAAATCATTCATCCATTATTATGGAGTCATTTATCCCAAAGTTTGGTTAATTTATGATAAAAATTATCATAATTGAGCCAGAGTTAGTTGTATCGACTTCTGTAGAAACGTTATGATATCGGCATTTTTTACTGTTACCCATATAAAGAGAGAAGCATGTCAGCTGTTCCATTAGATAGAATTACCATTGAGCCAAGTTCGCCTGCCACAGCCTGTGTTATTTGGTTACACGGTTTAGGCGACTCTGGAGCTGGGTTTTCGCCCATCGTACCTGAACTAAGATTACCGACTAACCATTCGGTACGCTTTATTTTTCCTCACGCTCCTGAACAACCGGTAACCATTAACCAAGGTTATGTTATGCGCTCATGGTACGATATTAAAAGCATGGATTTGCATAACCGTGCTGATATGAAGGGCGTAATTGAATCTGAAGCGAAAGTTAAAGCGCTGATCAAAGAACAAAATGATAAAGGTATTCCGACCAGTAATATTGTTTTAGCAGGTTTTAGCCAAGGTGGCGTGGTAAGTATGTTTACGGGCTTGCGCTACCCTGAGAAGTTGGCAGGTATTATGGCATTATCTTGTTACTTACCTAATGCAGATGCCTTACCAGACCAGCTTAGCGTGGCAAATAGTGATACTAACATCCTACAATTACATGGTGCTAATGATGATGTTGTGCCATTAAGCGCTGGTAAAATGGCCAATAAATTACTGAATGAGCAAAACTATCCAGTTACCTGGAAAACGTATCCCATGGCGCACAGTGTTCACCCAACAGAGATTCGTGATATTGCTCAATGGTTAGTGGCACGTTTAAATATTGCATAAGGTTGTTAAAACTATAAGGACAGTTAAATGCCAGAAGTTAATGTTAAGCTTGTTTTTGAAAAAGAAAATAAAAACAGTATTCGGTTTAAAGAAGTGCCTGAGCCAGGAAAAGCAGAAGTGTTAGGCAGTATCTACTTGCAAAAGTGGCTGGCCGGCAGTGCCAAGTCGATTGAAGTGTCGGTGAAAGTCGTCAATGAGTAATTATATATAGTTACTATATTGAGTCATTCCATTGCCTAACGGCACTAGCCGCTATAAAGCTCGGTTTTATTGAAACTGAGCTACTACATTGCGTAGCTCCCCATGTAGGCGCATTGAATAGACTTATAAAAATGCGCTAGTAATTTGCTAGCGCATTTTTTATGCGTTATTCATGTTGAGTGCCAGGTTAATTTACTTTATTAAATATCAACAGCCGATTATTCGCTGGCATAGCATGATCATCGGTTAACAACAAACCCGCACTTTTTGCTAAAGCTATAATTGCTTCAATATCGCGAATGCCACTTAGTTCATCGTGCTCTTTTAACCAAAGATCAAAATTAGCATTGCTTTCGCTAGTGTGTTGACCTTGATAATTAAAAGGACCATAAATACACAACCTTCCAGCTAGCGCCAAATGCTGTGCTACACCAGCAAAAAACGTTTGTACTAGTGGCCAACTAATAATATGTAGCGTATTTGCGGTATAAATAGCATCAACAGACTTGATGGGCCAATCATGATGTAAATCTAGCGTTAGCGGCGCTAGTAAATTATCGCTAGGTTGCTCTTTAAGCCAGCAATTAATACCTTGGTGGTTAATAGCTCTATCACTGGTTTGCCATGTTAACCATGGCATATTTGGCGCAAAGTATACCGCATGCTGGCCGGTGCCCGAGCCTATTTCTAGTAGTGTTTTAGCACTTTTTAAGCTCTGTGTTAGTAAAGGCAGAATAGCCGTTTTGTTATTTTCACATGCTTGGGAAAAAGGTTTATTCATGAGTTTTTCTCAGTTCATTATGGTTTAGCGAGCAAGCTGATGGTTGTTTAGTAACGTTAAGGCTTGCTATTTATTCGGATAATTTAAAAGGTAACAACTGCCGGCATTGTTGTTGATACTCGCGCATTTGCTGTTGCTCCTGTAGACAAAAGTCTTTAATAGCCGTTTTAAATGCCTGATGTTTTATCCAATGATATGACGTAGTTAATTTGGGCTCAAAGCCACGTGCTATCTTATGTTCGCCTTGTGTACCGGGATGAAATAAAGCCAGCTTATTTTCAATACAAAAGGCAATGCCTTGGTAATAACATAATTCAAAATGTAAGTTATTATACGACTGCGTACAGCCCCAATAGCGACCGTATAAATTGTCATCATCAAAGAAAAACCAAGCGCAAGCGACGTCTTCACCATGGCAACTAGCGATAATCAACAAAATATGTTCAGGTAACTTTTTCACTATATTTTGAAAAAATTCAAAAGTTAAATGCGGCGTATGTCCACGTCTTAAATAGGTCAGCTGATAGGTTAAATAGAAGAAGGCAAGCTCTGCGGCATTAATATCTTTGCCCAAAACTTGTCTAACGGATATGCCTTGCTGAGTTATCGAGAGTCGTTCTTTGCGAGTGTTTTTTCTTTTGCGTGCATTAAAGGTTGCTAGAAAATCATCAAAGTCTCGATAACCATAATTAAGCCAATGAAATTGTACGGTATTACGCTGATAAACATCATGGCATTGCTGAGTTGTTATTTCTGGGGCATCTTGGCTATAAAGTAAATGCCAACTGTTGAGTTGTTGATGCTGGCAATGGTGACTTAATAGCTCGAAAGTGTCGGTCAGTTTGATGTTGTTTGATAATAACTTATGACTCGTAACTGGCGTGAAAGGCACAGTAGTAACTAGCTTGGGATAATAAGGGATATTATGTTGTTGGTACGCGTCTGCCCACGCCCAATCAAAAACATACTCGCCCCAAGAGTGCGACTTAATGTAGCTTGGTAATATCGCGCTAACGTCATTATTAGTATCGTGAAGCTGTAGGTGATGAGGTTGCCACCCCTGTGCTTGTCCAATTGAGCCACTCGCTTCTAAGCACTGAAAAAATCGATAATTTGAAAATAGCGAGGCTTGGCTATTTAGTCGCTGCCAGTCTTGCTCGGCAATATCGGTAATGTTATCTACAAACTCAATTTTCACTGATAATTCTGTTACAGGTGTGGTTGATAATGACAGCTTATCAGATGCTTATGGTTTTTTGTTTATTTGTTCAGTGCTTATTGGCTTGTTGTTCGTTAATTATTCGTTTACTAGGTTTTGTTCGGTTTATCGATAGCTGTAGTCGTCAATAAACCGAACTCAAAAACAATTAATTAGGCTTAAAATGCGTAATTAACCTTAATATAGCCTCGACGACCAACAGTGTCGTAAGTAAAGACATCGGTATTCGCATCATTCCATGAGGTAAGGAAGGGGGGCTGTTTGTCAAATAAGTTATCAATACCACTTGATATTATTAAGTCATCCGCTAGCATGTAGCTTGCTTGAATATCATTATATACGACACTAGGTACCGCACTGCCAATGGGGCCACCACCATTTTCATCATCTGCTTTGCCGATATAACGTAAGCTATAATTTAATTTCCATGATTGTGCTGCTAATGATACTTGGAGGTTGCTTTTCCATTTAGAAAAAATGCCACGATCAGCGGTTATCTTACCGAGAAGTATTTCCGTTTCTGCACCCGAAAAAGCCGTATTTTCATGTGTCAATAAACGGGTAATATCCCAATTTAGTGAAAACTTATAGTCTTGATAATCACTTTTATATTTGAAGTTAGCATCAATACCTGCAACATGTTCATTTGCGGCATTCATTGGGCGTTTTTCAAGTTCAGTTACTTGATGGGTATTATCATCACGCACGATATTATGACAATATTCAGCATAGGCGATCGGATCTGAATAACACAGGCGGAGCATATTAGAGCCCGCAACGGCATTGATCGCGTTGTCAATTTTAATATCGAAGTAATCGAGTGTTATAGCTAAGTTATCGGCGTAAGGGCTTTGCCATACGGCACCTAAGGTTAGTGTATTTGCTCGCTCAGGACCAACATTGGGATTACCGCCAACGCTTGTTTTTACCGTTGCGCCATCTTGAATGAAGTTACTTGGAACACCAGCGGCAAGACAATTGGCTTGAATAGTGCCGGTAGCGCCTTCGCAAGGATCAACTGTGATCAGGTTTTCAGTATTAGTGCCACCAAATAATTCTGTAATTGTTGGTGTTCTAAAGGCAGATGAGCGTACCGCTCTTAGCATTAACGCGCTGTTTAGGCGCCATGTTAGACCCAGTTTAAATGTGGTGTCGGAGCCAAAAGTTGAGTAGTCTGAATAACGTAATGCGATATCAGCGTCTAAATTATTGGCCCATGCAGCATCTTTTGCTAAAGGAATGGCAAGTTCGAAGAAGGCTTCTTTGACTTGGTATGATCCAGAAATAGCCTCTTCATCACCATTTTGTTGGGCAATGGTGTCAGGCTTGCGCCAACCTTTTTCGTCTCTTTGTTCAAGTCCAGCGGCGAAAGCTAAACTGCCAGATTCTAAGGCAAGTATTTCGCCGGTTAATTGACCTGTCCAAGCGCGTAACTCATTTCCGCCAGTGCCTTCACGTTGATAGGTAACGTAATCAATCACGGCTTGTGAAAGTTCATCAACGCCAAAATAGTCACCGCAAGGAATAGCTGCATTAAGCTCGTTACTACAGGTGCTATGGTCAAGTGTTTGAGCAACACGTTCGTCATTAAAGTCATAACTCCAACCATCGGTACCGGTATTACGACCATAGCTATAACCGATTTGCCATTGCCAGTCGTTTGCCAACTCACCATTGAGCATAATACTGGTTTGTAAGGTATCTGTTTCTTGATAAAACTCTGGATTATCGACTTCGACATTGCGGCGGTTTTTTAAGGTTAAATCTTGCCCCGTAGGATTGTAGATAAAGTCGCTCGCGACCGCTACGCTTGTGAAGCCGCGTGGCGTAACAATTTGGCTAGAGCGACGGTTAGCATAAATAAGCTCTGTGTTTAGCTGTACTGTGCTGCTTAGCTCATAGTTTACCAAGGTGGCAATGTTTAAACGTTGCATTGGGCTGTATGAATTAAGTGATTCAAACCAGTTATAACCATGTTCACTGTTGTTATACTGACTATAGCTATTACCGTTGCCGTTAGCTGTTTGGTTAAATTGTACTTCACTACCATCAGCTAATGTAGCGCGACCGCCAATTGTTGAGCCTGAATAAAAACACTCAAGCTTACTGCCACTTTCTGTTAGTGGGCATGGGTTACGCTCTGACTGAAGGGCATTACCTGTGTTAACATAATTAAGATTAACGACCATATTACCGCGTTGAAAATCACCACCTAATGTTAAGTTTATTTCTTGATTCTCTGCATCTCCTCGATCACTTGCTCCTGCTTTTAGGGTTAATTGGGCGCCAGTAAAGTCATCTTTAGTAATGATATTAACAACACCTGCAATTGCGTCAGCACCATAAATTGCCGATGCGCCATCTTTTAACACCTCAATGCGCTTGATTAAACTGACGGGGATCATATTAAGATCAGGGCTGTCATTTGCCCCTGTGCCACCGGCAACAAGTCGACGGCCATTTAATAGCACTAAGGTACGCTTAATGCCTAGGCCACGTAAGTTTATTTGTGCTGTGGCATAACCATTACTTGTCCAATAAGCATTGGTCGCATTTCCTGCGGGTCCGGCCGAAGCTGTCATTTCTTGTAATAACTCTTCAACGCTCGAAATACCTGAAAAGGCGATTTGTTCAGCATTGATAACTGTTACCGGGCTTGCTGACTCTAGATCAACTTGCTTAATACGTGAACCGGTAATTTCTATACGCTCTGTTGCTTGAGTACTTATTGATTGATCGCTTGTCAATTGTGCAACAGCTTGTTGAGTTGGAATAATGGCAAGGGCGCAGCAAATACTTAGGTAAGACTTATTTAATAACATAGGTGAAACTCATCAGTGATAATTAATAACTAACGCAACTATATCTGAAAAGTTTTATTTCATAGTGCGACATAATGTCGCATTTATCCTTGATTTATATAGTAAATAATCATTTTTTGATTTTGAATAAGCTATTAAAGACTTTGCTTAAATTTACACCAGACATTATCGCGGTATAGCTGCGTATTAATTTTCAATGCTAGGCTTGAGCCGTTGAGTTATGCCATTTGCCCCCGTATAATGTTGGCAAAATTCTTAAGGTACATTGCTAATATGACAACGCCAAACACGCTCAGTGACTTTTTAACACAAGTAAAAGAAAATCAACTTATTTGGGCATTACAAGACAAAGCTAGCGAAGATTGGGTAGTACTAGATTCAATTAATTTTGAAGATACTGATGTCATGCCACTTTGGTCAACAGAAGCTTTAGCAAAAAGTCATTGTGTTGAAGAGTGGGCTGAATATATCCCTGTAGCAATAACCGTTGCTGATTGGATGGAGTTTTGGGTTGAAGACTTACTAGAAGATGGCGTTATAATTGGCCTAAATTGGCAAGAAAATGACGATTGCTTTGAACTAGAGTTAGCTGAATTTACTCAATCGTTAGCAACAGTGGAAGCGCTATAAGTTAAATCAACACCTTAGCATGGTATATTAAACATCTTGAATAGCCACAGTGCTGTTCAAGATGTTATTTCTTTTTTTTATTTTTAACTTTCCCTTCTCAATACCATTTTGATCACGCTGTACATGATGTAGTTGCTATTCATTCTTAACAGTTAAGTGGTTTGTAAAATACACACACAATACTTTAAAAATCGATTGTCGTGATAAAAATAAGAGAGAAAAAATAAAAATTAAATTTATTTTTTCTCGTTAGCTGTCGGAATTTGTGGCTTAAATGCAATTAAACAGTTTTTGAACTGCCTACTTAAATAATACACCAGTAACATACCCCCTTAATTATTTTACATTTAATTTCAGTTGTTTACACTTAGTTACAGGCCGGCGTTACTGAGCCAATGGTAAAGCATAGTAATCATTTTTTCTGCCGACCTGATAAATGACATTTATATTTCAAAAATAAACCTCACTGATTTGTTGCTATATTTTCATAATAAATAATGAAATAGTGCCACAACTTCTCGGGTCAAATTAGGCAGTTATCCAGCTTGTGTTTTTAATATTGTATGAAATGAATTATTAGACAATTTTATTAGGCATTTTATTAGGCAATGGGTAATTTGGACTAAAGTTAAACTTTATGCATAAGCAAATAGGAATAAAACATGGTGAAAGCAATATTGGAAAAAGGTTATGGGGTTTTAAATTCAACGAAAAAGTTGGATTTTCTTGCACCACTATTAATGCGTTTATATTTAGTGCCTATTTTTTGGATGGCAGGTACACATAAAATTGACGGCTTTGAAAATATTGTGCAATGGTTTGGTAATGATGACTGGGGACTGGGTTTGCCTTTTCCTTTTATTTTAGCCATTTTAGCTATTGCTGCTGAAGTTATTGGTGCTATTGCTTTATTGCTCGGTTTAGGCGTGCGTTTGATGGCTGTTCCTATGATGTTTACGATGATTATTGCGATGACTTCCGTGCATGGACAGTATGGCTGGCAGGCGATTGCTGATGCTAATGCTCCTTTTGCTAATGAAAGAGTTGAAGCTTCCGTAGAGAAAAAAGAGATCATTGTTTCTATTTTAAAAGAGCATGGTAATTATGAGTGGCTAACAAGTAGCGGAAATATCACTATTTTAAATAACGGTATTGAGTTTGCGGCAACTTATTTCATTATGCTTTTGGCATTGTTTTTCATCGGTGGCGGACGCTATGTCAGTCTTGATTACTGGTTAAAACGCAAAATACTGCCAAATGCATAAATATCTTATAAAGCTATAAATACAACAGAAAGGTCGGAGAAGATAATGAGTCAAAATACTAAAGCTAAGTTTCAAGGCGCTGCTGTTGCATTAGCGGTTGCTGGTTTAATGGGTTGTACAGCTGTTTCTGCTGAGTCAACGAGTAAAACCGCTGCAGTTAATAACAATGTTGCTGAAATGGCACACTGTTACGGTGTCAACAAATGTAACGGCCATAACGACTGTAAAACGGCTGAAAATGCCTGTAAAGGTCAAGCGGCATGTAAAGGCCATGGCTTTGTTGCCATGTCAGAAAAAACTTGTGACGACATTGGTGGCACAGTGAAAGATGACTGGCGTGGCGCAGTAAATACGGCTGAGTTGACGCACTGCTATGGGGTAAATGTTTGTAAAGGTCATAACGACTGTAAAACCGCAGAAAATGCCTGTAAAGGTCAAGCGGCATGTAAAGGTCATGGTTTTGTCGCACTTGCTGCACAAACATGTGAGGATGTTGGAGGTACGGTTGGCGAATAATCAACCTATTAATCATTTGACAAGAGAGCTTTTGCTCTCTCTGTCTGATGTTGTGGTACCTGAACACTTCCTTGGTTTTGGCCTTGGCTTAAGAACAGAACATTTTCAGGATGTGCTCAACGACAAACCTAACATTGATTGGTTTGAAGTCGTTTCAGAAAATTTTATGGTTGACGGAGGCAAGCCAAAGCATTATTTACACAGTATTCGTGAACTCTATCCTATGGTGATGCACGGTGTTTCATTATCAATAGGCTCCACAGACCCGCTAAACTTCGATTATCTACGCAAACTCAAAGTGCTCAGTAATGAATTACAGCCTGAATGGATTTCTGATCATTTATGCTGGACTGGCGCACATGAAAAAAATAGTCATGATTTATTACCTTTACCTTACAATGATGAAGCATTAACGCATGTATGCCAGCGTGTTGAGCAGGTACAAGACTTTCTTGGTAGACCAATACTCTTAGAAAATGTTTCAAGTTATTTAAGCTATAAAAGCTCAGAAATGACAGAGTGGCAATTTTTCAATGAGGTTGCACGTCGTTCTGGTTGTGAAATACTACTCGATATAAATAACATTTATGTTAGTGCACGAAATCACCATTTTAATCCGCAAGATTACCTTAACGGCATTACAAAAGACAAAGTTAAACAGTTTCATTTAGCAGGGCACAGTGATTATGGTGACTACGTTATTGATACACATGATCACCCTGTAGCAGATCCCGTATGGCAACTTTACCAACAGGCGCTGATACGATTTGGTTTGATCAGTACAATGATCGAACGTGATGATAACATTCCCCCATTAGTAGACTTGTTAGCAGAGGTTGATACCGCGCGAAAAATTGCTCAGCAGACCCTAGGCTTGTCGAATGAGTAGATGTTCATATAAAGACATTATCGTTTTGTTAACCGTAAAATAACGCTATGATAATGAGGCATAGACTAAGAGTATAAATGACGTGAGCAAACTTTCATTACACTCCCTGCAACAGCAGATGATGAACTATTTAATCGATGATAAAGCGGATATTGCTCAACATGTTGTTGAACATGGAAGTATTAACCGTACAGCGCGTTTGCATATATACAAAAATGCTTACCGAATGCGCTTGAAAGAAACTATTGAGAATGATCATCAAATGTTAGGCATGTATTTAGGCGATGATTTGTTTGAGCAAATGGTTAGCGGGTATGTCACAGCTTATCCTTCAAATAAAACCTCGTTACGTAATTTTGCTGATGCATTGCCCAATTTCCTGGCTAACCATACACCTTTTAAAAATCATCCTATTATTAGTGAATTAGCTCATTTTGAACGTTTATTGATGGTAGCGTTTGATGCGAAAGATGCGGCACGATTTACAAGACAAAGGCTTTTGGAAATACCTCATGAGCAATGGCCTAGTTTAGTTTTTCGCTTTCACCCGAGTGTACAAATAGCTGCTTTTAACTTTAATACCGTTGAAACATGGCAAGCATTAAAACAACAACACGCGCCTGAGCCAGCCAAGCATGCTGCTAATGTATGGCTATTATGGCGCAATAACGAGCGGCTAACGCAATTTAGATCACTATCACAACAAGAGCATAGCTTGATAAGCTTGATGCTCAGCGGTGATAATTTTGCTCAGTTGTGTGAACAGCTTTTAAGTCAAAGTTCTGATGAAGATATCAGTCAATTAGCCTTAAACTATCTCTTGTCATGGGTGGATGACGGCATACTTATCAATCAATAATATTGTACTTAGCTTATACCGCTAAGTGCAAAAACATCCAACTTTCTTACATTTTCACAACAAAGTAATCATTGCTACTGATCTTAAATAGGATTACTTTTAGCACTATAAAAGTGGTGAATTGATTCAACGTTATGAGCAATGAAGATTGCCAATAGAAATCGTCATTAAATAAA
The DNA here is from genome assembly GCF_002000025.1 of Cognaticolwellia aestuarii. Classification (GTDB taxonomy): domain Bacteria; phylum Pseudomonadota; class Gammaproteobacteria; order Enterobacterales; family Alteromonadaceae; genus Cognaticolwellia; species Cognaticolwellia aestuarii. The sequence continues at coordinate 236,286 of NZ_MUZV01000003.1, read as the reverse complement.
ACGAAAGTAAAAACTGTCAGTACCATGGTATGGAAATAAATTAATTCAAATGATAAAGCCTCTTTCGAAACGTATCCTTGTAACCGTAATGTTTAGCACTTTATTCGGTTGTAGTTCGTTACAGTTTGCTGATATTTTTCAAGGCTATAGTAGCCAGATGCAAGCAGTGAAAACGGCACAACGCCAAGGGGATTTTATTAAGGCGCAAACATTATTGGCAGAGCGATCAAAAAATGATGGTAGCTATGTACTCAATTTGCTTGAAAGAGGACGATTAGCGTTTTTAGCGGCAAACTGGCAAGCCAGCCAAAATAATTTTGCGCAAGCTTATAGCGAACTTGAAGAACAACGTAATAAAGCAAAAATTCAACTGAGTCGAGGCATTGAAAAACTGGGCGCTTCCGTGAGTAATGATAATGCTATTTCTTACCAAGTGCCTTATTACGAACAAAGTATGCTGCACAGCTATCAAGCGTTGAATTATTTATTTCAGCATGACCTTACGGGGGCGTTAGTTGAAATTCGTCGTGCTAATTTAGTGCAAGAAAATGCCCTTAAAGCTTATCAAGGCGACATATATAACACCAAAAATTCGTTATATGAGTCAGGTATGAATACCGACAGTTTAGCAAATACTTACCCGAGTATGGCTGGTGCTATTGGCCAAGTAAAAAATGGCTTTCAAAACGCTTTTACTTTTTACCTTTCAGGTATTTTATATGAAGCCAGTGGTGAGTTAAATGATGCTTACATTGATTATAAGCGGGCGATAGAAATATACCCTGAAAACACTTATTTACAGCAAGATATTCTGCGTTTAGCAAGCAAGTTAGGCATGACAGAAGATTTAGAGCATTTTCAGCGCCGCTTTGGGAAATATCAAAGCAAGCCCGCTGGGTCGCAAGGACAAGTAGTATTTCTAATCGAAAAAGATATTGTGAATAGTAAACAAGATGTCAGCTTAAACCTACCCATTGGCCGAAGTAACAATGGGGTAAAGTTTTTTAGTTTTTCTTTACCCGTTTACTCAGAAAATTTACCACAACACAGTAGCACGATTGTTAAAAATAGCGGGCAAAGTTATCAATCTAATGAAATTGTTCGTCTCCAATCATTAGCGGCAAAAGACTTACAAGAACAATTACCAGCATTGTTAACGCGTCAAGTTGTACGAGTTGTTGCCAAAGAACAAATGCGGCAAAAGTTGAGTCGAGAAGCAGGTGATGTTGGCAATATTTTGGCTAGCATTTATAACATAGCGTCTGAGCGAGCTGATACCCGAAGTTGGTCAACACTGCCTGATCAGGTTGATATTTTGCGGATGCAGGTACCGGCAGGTAAGCAAGTGTTACAAGTGCAAATTAACACAAAACAACAAGATATTAACCTAGATGTGAAGCCCAATAAGATGACGTTAATCTATTATTCAGCTATTGGTAACTATACTGGTTATCAAGTGATTAATTTATAAACCACTATTAGGGCTTGTATAAGCATAAGCCAGGAGGAAGTATGTTGAATAGTAACAATAAATTGAAAAAACTCACGGCGAGTTTAGCTGTGACATTACTGAGCACTTTGGCGTTTGCTGGATGTGCAAATAAAACACCACCGGTAACGTCTGGAATAGGCACGGGGCTTATGACCCCAGGTGATGATTTTAGTCAGCACCTGGAAGTACATAATGCAGATTTAGCTAAACGCTTGTTTATTAGTGAAGTAAAGTCACGTAAAAACAATGGGTTATTGGAAGTTAATTTGCAACTTAGCAGCCGCTATAAAAGATCACAAAAATTGCAATATCATTTTAATTGGTTTGACGCTGATGGTTTTGTGATTGAAGCAAGAAAAACACCCTGGCAAGCAATAGAGTTACATGGCCAACAATCAACGACTTTACGAGGTTTAGCACCGAACATTAATGTCAGCACATTCAGTGTTTATGTTCGTGAAGTCCCTGAAAAAGCATACGAATATTAATAGTTAAGGAAACGTATTATGAATAAATTAGCACTAGTAACAACACTCGGCTTAACCCTTGTTATCGCATCTGGTTGTGCTAATAAATCAGTTGTTCGTTATGGAGACGCCACCGCCGTAGAAACCACTGATATTAATTTTGGCTCAACAGATCTTCAAAAAGTCGCAGCTCAAATGACTGATTCATTACTGTTGTCACCGGTTGTTGGTACGTTAACGCAAAATACTCGCCCCGTAATATTTATTGAGCGCTTAAAAAACAAAACCAGTGAACATATAGATACTGAGTCGATTACTGATTCAATATCAACCAAATTATTGCGTTCAGGTAAGTTTCGTTTTATAGATATGGGACGCGTTGAAGCTGCACGTGAGCAATTAAAATTTCAACATGATGGTGGTATGGTTGACCCAAGCAAGGCGCTACAGTTTGGTCGTCAAGTTGGCGCACAATATATGTTATACGGCAATTTATCGAGCATTGTAAAAAGCAATCAGGATAAGTCAGACGTGTATTATAAATTTACCCTACGTTTAATGGATCTTGAAAGTGGTTTAGTGGACTGGGCAGATGAAACTGAGATTCGTAAAACCAAAACTAAAGCATCAGTCGGCTGGTAAGTCAGTTGTTTTGTAAAGCCATAACATTCATCCGGAGGGCAGTATGAAAACTATCTATTTATCATTAATCTGTTGGCTGTTAGTAATGCCTTTTGCGCATGCTGATTATGAACGTAATAAGGCTGTGCCGGTAGAAAAGATCTTATTTGGCCACATCTTATCAGTGCGTAATATTACTGAACGAGAATTGATACAAGATAAAAATCAAGGCTGGAAAACCTTTGGTGGCGCGCTTATCGGTGGTGCTATTGGCAATCAATTCGGTAGCGGAAGTGGCCGAGGTGTTGCAACAGTATTAGGCGCTATCATTGGTGGTTCGGTAGCTCATGACCGCCACCCCGAATATCGTGAAAAAACACTACATTTAGTAGAGCTGATGATAAAAGTAGAAAGTGGCGATGAGTATATGGTGATACAAGACTTAGACCGTCAAATGCTATTTCAACCTACAGATGCTATTCGCATGGTTTATCTTGCTAACGGTACTGTGCGTATTGATAAACAGTTATAAGTAATACATGCTGCTTAGGTCATGTAAGACACCATAGCTAATTTTAAAGGCTTAGTAGTAATACTAAGCCTTTTTGTTATTTTGCAATACTGATTGTGTTAAGACAAAAATAATGAGGCTGACCAGCAGAAATGATTTTATGCCTTGTTCACTAAAAGTTCACTTAGATATTAGTTAAAATAAACGCGATAAAATACAAATGCTTATATTAATCTTCAAGTAACCAGCCTTGTGTGACAGCAAAATCAATTTGTTGACAAACATACAGCCACAGCTGAGGTGCTAAGCCTTCAAGGTAACGGTTGCGCTTAATAACCTGCGACTTTTTCACGTTATGTTTAACCCAACTGCCGCCTTCATTTCTCATGTTTTGCAGTAAAGGTAAAACACTATCCATTGCTTTAGCGAATCTTGCGTCAATAGTTTCTGCACCTTCAAACTCTAACCACAAGGCTTTATACTTTTGAAACTGTTCTTGAGGTAACAAACCAAAAATACGTGTTAGCGCAGCCATTTCCTTTTCTCTTTGCTCTTCAAGTGCTGCTTTATCGGAAAAGGCAAACATATCGCCAGCATCAATTTCGACAATATCATGAATGAGCAACATACTCATAACACGTGAAATATCAACGTTTTCTACAGCATATTCATGAAGGATCTGAGCGGTTAACGTTATATGCCAACTGTGTTCAGCACTATTCTCAAATCTGTTTTTATCAGATTTAACAAGCGCTTGTCGATAAACACCTTTGAGTCGATCTAATTCAATAATAAAATCTAATTGTTTATTTAGTGCTTGCATTGTTTATTCCATAATAAGGATTGATAAAAAGTCGTTATAGTGCGCTTTAGCAGCTAAAGTTCTGTCGCGAAGCTCAGGTGTGATTAAATAGCTTAACCATAAAACGTCGGCTGATAAACTTAGCCACACTGTGCTTAGTATATATGGGCATTTATAGCTGATTAAACACTGTTATGGCTTTATTTGCCGATAAATCGAGTTCAGAACAGGACTTAATTTAACTGTTGTTAAGTGGCTTTAATTCATCGGCTTAGGCACGTCACTTTTACTGACATCTTTTGATGCAGCAATTTCCTTTGACCATACCTGTTCTTCATTCTGAACTTGCAACCCTTGTTGATTAGCACCTTGATGTGGTGTAAATGATAGGCGAGTAAGTAAAGGGAAGTGATCAGAGCCGATTGAGGGTAAGCGTTGAATATCAAGTAAGGTAAAGTGATCACTATGAAATAAATGATCTAACGGCCAACGAGCAAAGGGGTAGTCAGCATGAAAAGTATTAAATGCACCTCTACCGACTCTTGGATCTAATAAGCCACTGATCTTGCGAAATAGTCGTGTAGTAGCAGACCAAGCAACGTCATTAAGATCTCCCGTTACAATCACGGGGTGGTTGGTTTGAGCAATACTACGAGCAACAATCACCAGTTCAGCATCTCGCTCTGTAGATTCTGTATTCTCTGTTGGGCTTGGTGGTGCAGGGTGAAGAAAATGTAAACGAATTTTGTCTCCTGTTCTTAACTTAAGTGCGGTATGTATAGAGGGTACATCTTGTTGCACTAAGTAACATACTTCCTGTTCGCTTAACGGTAAACGTGAGTAAACATGCATGCCATAAAGGTTATCTAGCGGACATTTAACACAGTATGGCATGTCAACTTCAATTACTTTAAGCTGCTCTTGCCACCATTTATCTGACTCTAATGTTACGAGTACGTCAGGTTGATATTGTTTAACGAGGGTAATTAAGGCATCAGCTTGGCGATTGGGTGTAAAGACATTTGATGTCAGTATCGTTAGTTGCTTATCGATGCTGTGATCATCTGAGTTCTTGACCTCTTTTGGCCAGACAAAAGTAAAAGGTAATATCCACCACAACTGCCATACAACACACAATGTGGTAACTAAAAGCAATATTTGCGTGATAGGGGCTTTTATATCTAAAAAAACAAAGTGAGCGAATAATAAGGCTACGGCTAAAATCGTAAATTGCAAACGTGGAAAGTCCATGCCTCTGATAAACCAATGGGGATGACGCAATAAAGGTAATAAGCTAACCAGTAAAATAAACAGTGTGCAACAGATGAGTGTCAATAACATATTGGCTGGACTCTTAAACTAAATAGTTAACTTTGGCGATCAATGTAATTAATTTACCTCAATAATAAAACTAAAACTTACTTTTAAACGTATTTAGATGGCGCGGACATTACTTTCGGATAATCTCTTTATGTCGAGGGCATGATATCAGGGGGACAATGCGACAGCGATTATCATTATGGACGCTATTGTCACTGTTATAGCCACACCAATCTTGCTTTTATTGCCAGTGATGTATATTGATATGGCTATACATCGCTATAAATAGTGACTTGTATTTTTTTAACCATAGGACAAGTAAAAGATAATCACGTTGCTATATAGCAAGGTAGTTGTTATTGAAAACTCAGGAGTTGTGTAGGAGAGAACATTTTATATGTTCACAATTGAAGTTGAGATTAAAATTCATCAGTCTAATTAAGAGTACTATTTATGTTTTCTATTTTTAAAAAAGATCCGAGTAAAAAATTAAATAAAAGTTATGAAGCTAAGCTAGAGCAGGCTATGTTGGCACAAAGAAATGGTGACATTAAAGGTTACGCCATGCTCACCGCTGAAGCGGAAGAAATAGCGACACAATTAAATGCGTTAAAGCAAACGATAAAAACTTAGTTGCTCGCTGTAAAGTATACGTGGGTCATATCTGCTAGTATTCAGTACTGTTTTTAATGTAAAACAGCACTGATAAATAACTTACTTGTTAACTAAATTATTTATAATAAGCAAAGTGATTTAGCGTGCAAGTCAGTTTTAAAACTTATAGCCAATGCTTAAGGTTACAGCGGCTGATGTTTCACTTTGGCCGGAGTCTGAATAAAAACCACCTTTATCTTCACGAGTTATGCCAATACCTGTACCAATGACCAGACCGTCTTGTAAAAAACCATTGAAGTGGTAATCATAAGTAGCAAAAATAAAACCATCTTCACTTTGTATTTCTTCTTGACCGACAGAAAGTCCGTAAGCATGGTGAGAGTTTTCGCTAAATGTTGTTTGAAAGCCGGCTGAAACGCCAACTAGACCTAAGGCAGCATAGTATTTGGTTGATGCTGTTTTATATGCAAACTGAGCGCCTAGCACCCCACCATATTGGTGGCCGAGACCCACGGTTGTTTCGTATTCGTTAGCAGAGCTATATAAAGAGATTAGTGATAAAGACAGAACAAGTGTAGTTAATTTCATAGTGGTCCTTTTTATTGTCGCCGTTAGCAATTGTGCTAATCTTAGATTAACGTCCGTATATCGGAATTAATAAATCATTGTAATACATTAAGTTAATAATTTAATTTTATTTAAAAAAAACATTAGAACGGCCGATGAACATGGCAACTATAATCTATTCGGTTGCTATGCTTTCTATGATTTAGTCTACAGAAGTAAGAGATATAAAATTGACTTAAGTTAGTAATCGTCTATGAAATTATTGTTTTTGCTCGCCGCTAATATTATTGCTAGCGGCTCTCACAGAGAAACCTACTGTAATTTTAGTGTCTTAAGCTCAGCCTTAAGTTAGTGTACAGTTCTTCTATTGTGGTACATAATGTCCATAATGTTTTTGCTTTGTGGTCATTTATTTCTTTTTTGTTGGCGTCATACTATATCCATTGAAGTAACAAGACCTGACAAATAAAAGAGTTGAAGATGAAAGCAATTGCGTACCAACAAAATTTACCTATCGAAGATGAAAATTCATTACAAAATATTGAGATTAATCAACCTACTGCTAGCGGACACGATATTCTAGTGGAAGTAAAAGCCATTTCTGTTAACCCCGTTGATTATAAAATTAGAGCGAGTTCACCTGCCCCTGAAGGTGAGTGGAAAGTTATCGGTTGGGATGCTACTGGCGTTGTGAAAGCGGTTGGCGATAACGTTACGCTATTTCAACCTGGCGATAATGTCTGGTATGCCGGAGACCTTACCCGTTCAGGCAGTAATGCCGAAATGCAGTTGGTTGATGAGCGTATTGTAGGCAATATGCCCAAATCACTTTCATTTAGTGACGCTGCCGCTTTACCTTTAACCTCATTAACCGCATGGGAAATGTTATTTGATCGTTTGGATGTTTCTAAAAGCGACAGTAAAAAGAGCATTTTAGTTATTGGTGCTGCGGGTGGTGTTGGCTCAATCATGGTGCAATTACTGAAACAATTAACCGATTTAACTATTGTAGCATCTGCTTCTCGCGCTGAAACTGTTTCATGGTTAGAAGGGCTAGGTGCAGATTATATTATTAATCACAGTAATAAACTGAGTGATGAATTTGAAAAGAAAAATTTAGCGCAAGTTGATTACGTGGTTAGTTTAAATAATACCGATTCACACCTTGTAGAAATAGAAAAAGTCATTAAGCCTCAGGGAAAGTTTGGTTTGATTGATGACCCTGAAGTACTCGATATTATGCCATTCAAAGTTAAAGCTATTTCTGTGCACTGGGAGCTTATGTTTACTCGTTCATTATTTAAAACTGAAGATATGCAGATGCAGCATGACATTTTGAATGAAATGGCAAAACTCATCGATGATGGCTTACTTAAAACAACGGTGGGTGAAAACTTTGGTGAAATTAATGCAAAGAACTTGCGTAAAGCGCATCAATTTTTAGAGACTGGAAAAACTAAAGGTAAAATAGTGTTAGCAGGCTTTTAAACTTTATTTCTTAATCAGGGCATTACAATAAGGGACCATGATGAATAATGACATTACTTATTACAGCACACGCAGAAAAACAGTAAAAGCATATGATGAGAGTAAAAAAATATCTCCTGAGAATATCGCTAAACTAAAAGCGCTGCTTCGCTATAGCCCTTCAAGTGTTAACGTTCAGCCTTGGCATTTTGTGCTTGCTGCAACACCAGAAGGTAAAAATAAAATTGCCAAATCAACAGATGACCTTTACCCGTTTAATAGCGGCTCTATACGCAATGCTTCACATGTTATTGTTTTTGCGAGTCGATTGGAAACACCTGAAGGGTATTTAGAACAATTACTGGTTCAAGAAGAAAAAGATGGTCGTTTTGATGGTGATCTTGAAACGTTCAGAGCCGGTATGGATGCAGGTCGCAAAATGTTCATTAATTTACACAAAGATAAATTTAATGATTTAAATCACTGGCTAGATAAACAAGTCTATTTGAACTTAGGCCAATTATTATTAGGTGCAGCAACACTTGGTATTGATGCTACGCCAATGGAAGGGGTTGATACTTCGGTATTAGATGAAGAGTTTGGACTGACCGAAAAAGGATTTACCAGCTTATTCGTTGTGACACTAGGGTATAGCGATGCTAAGAATGACTTTAACGCAACATTACCAAAATCGCGATTACCTTATTCAGATATTTTAACAGAAGTATAAATTAAACATTAGCGATGAAGCCACTAGCTCCATCGATAACCGTTAAATAATCCCCAATTGATTAATTAACTGCTAATTTTTAAGGGCTAACATCAATAATGACGGCGATTTATAATATCTCTGTAGCATAACGACTGACTAAATTCTATGCCTTGTCATTATCCATTTATCCTGATGAAAAAGTAGATCACTTAATTAATCAAATTGCTATAATTCGGAGCTAAAATGATCACACAAATCGTAAAGTTTGAGATAAAACCAGAGCACATTGAAACATTCAAAGCGGCGCTCATTATTGATAAGCAAGGCGCAGATAATGAGCAAGGCTGCTTTGAGTTACGTTTATTCCAAGATAAAAATCAAGCGGGTGTTTTTTTCGCGTATGAACGCTTCAAAGACCAAGCAGCCTTAGCCGCACATGCTGAGCAACCTTATGTGAATACTGTATTAGCTATGCTTGAAACTGCTGCAAAGTGCGCGCCGCAGGTAATGGTGCTTAACGATACTACGCCCACACCCTTGCATGAAAGTAACAGTAAAGTGGTTCAAGATGATGATGATGTATTCTCTGTTTTCTTCATTTTTGACATCAAGCCTGAATACCGACAGCAGCTGCTCGAATGCTTTAATAGTCATGTCAGTGCTACCCGTTTAGAGCAAGGTAATTTAGTATTTGATCTATACACGGTTGCGGGCCAAGAAAATAAATTTGTTGTTTATGAACATTGGCGTAAAGAGTCTGATCTATGGGATATTCACTTTAATCAAGCCTATGCAGTTGAAACAGCAAAGCTACTTAATGAAGCCGTTGTAGGCGATTTAAAGCAATACATGAGTTTCGTTGAAGAATGCTAATGTAAGAAAGTAGCCTGTTTAGCACGCAGGCTAAAATACTAAGGGTATAATAATGATATCTGATATATCGCCCAAAACCTCAAATTAACAAGTTTTTATCCAGAAGCATTAAGATAAAATGTAGTAAAGTCACGGCTTAAAGTGCGTCGATATTAATTTTCTTGTGAACGATATAAACTATGATAGTTAGTGATATGGCGCTCCCAATAAGGCGGTGTGCCGATATTATTTTGCAAATGGTTAATAAACTCTGTAATTAACGGTGTTTGGTTGCGGTGTGGATAAATTGCGTATATTCCTGTATCCATCATAGAGATTTTATGGTCTGTCAATAAGGCAACTAGGTCAAGTTCGTTAATGTTTTGCTCTAAATTGAATAAATCTACCATAGCATAGCCGACACCATCCTTTACGGCTTCAATGATCGATTTAACGTCGCTTACTTTATAATTACCTTTCATTCGATAGCTATTCATTTCATTACTTGTAGGTGATGAGCTCAATTGCATTTGATCAAGTGTTACCTTGCCATTGCTGTAAATAACAGCAGGTAACTTTATCAGTTCATTGGGCGTTTCAGGCATACCATGCTTTGCAATAAAGGTTTTTGAAGCAATAATGGCGAAATTGGTCTTGGCTATTTTTTTAGCGATCAAATTAGAATCGCTAAGTTTACCGACCCTAAATGCCAAGTCAAAGTGATCTGCGATAATGTCATTTCTTTTATCGTCTAATGATAAAGTGATTTTTACCTCTGGAAATTTTTTTAAATATTGTGAAATTGTCGGTTGAAGGTACATTTGTCCAAAGGCTATTGAAGAGGTAATGCGAATGTGCCCTTTAGGCGTTTTTTGATATGAATCAGCAATGTTTTGTATTTGATGCAATGTGTTAATTAGCACATTTGCTTGCGTTAAAATCTCTTCTCCTGCAGGTGTTAAAGCAAACGAGCGGGTAGAGCGGTTAAGTAATTGCACACCTAAACTGGTTTCAAGTTTTTTAATTTGTTTTGATAACGATGAATTATCCATATCATGGAGTGCTGCCGCTTTAGCAAAAGAGCCTTGTTGAACTACATCAATAAATAACGCAAGTTGATTGGTGGTGATCATGCAAAAGACTCCGTACTTAAAATGTTATATATTAGGATAAACACAGGTGTTGTTGAAGTATTTTACATCACAATAACATCACTCATTTGTCATTGATGCGGCGCATTACACTAGTGTAGATTGTTTAAGATATAGGAAGAATAGAGTTATTTTACATCCTAGGGAGTGTTTAAACTGACTTTTATTTTCCATCTACTTAGACTTTAAATCAGCAGCTTGGCTCATATAATGATAGTAAAAAGCTGAAGCGATAATAGTATTATCGCTTCATGGGGGGCGAGCTATTTCTTACTTGCTCTTAGCATCCAAGCTGTTTTTTCATGAATACCCATGCGATCAGAAACTAAAGATGCTGTAGATTCATCATCTGCCGCTTGCGCTACTTTTAACACTTCTCTTGCTGTTCGGATCACTTGTTCATGACCTTTAGTCAGTAGTTCTACCATCTCAGCAGAGCTAGGCACGCCATCAACCTCTTTAATTGAGCTAAGTGTTGAGAACTCTTTATAAGTACCTGGTGCCGCGACATCAAGCGTTCTAATACGTTCAGCAATATCATCAACAGCAACCGCTAATTCAGTGTAATGCTCTTCAAACATTAGATGCAATTCACGAAACTGTAAACCTGTTACATTCCAATGAAAGTTGTGAGTTTGTAAATATAACGTGTAAGAGTCAGCTAAAAGTCGCTTTAAACCGTTAGCGATTTCTAGTCTATTTTCTTTATTAATACCAATATTGATATCAGTCATGTTATTACCTCATATGTCGTGTTGTGAATTTAAAGCGCTTTGAACTGCGTTAATGTTAACAGCTGAAAAATAAAAATTAATCAGAGCTCTTTATTTTATTTAATTTTGTATAACTAAGATGTAGTTATTATTACTAAATACTTATGTCCTGTAAAATAATAAAAACTGATGTTATTGTTCAATTTAATAGAATTACTGACGGTAAAAAAATTATTTATATTGTTATATTATCTGTCATGACAATTCAATAAAATCTGCCGGCCATCAAATGTCTGTAACGAAGATTAATCAAGGCATTTATTCAATGTTTGATAACGTTATTTCTTGCAGAGTAAATGCGCCTTTAACATCACCTAGATTAAACCCGATCGCCTTATCATGTGGATGTTGCACTATGGCATGTTAAACATAAGCCCGCCATGGAGATTAGCGTCATATAGCGATATACCCAAGCCACTTGAAAATGCATGTTCAAGTGGCTTGGGTATATATTGTTTTTCGGCTGTTTTAATCGTCTCTGCATATTCCATTGTCTCAATTGCTTCGCTATCAGCTTGATTATTTGTATTAGTACATATCAAAAAGATGCGCTTATTGACTTATTAAAGCAAGATATTGATGTATTCATTGGCGGTTAAGTTGACATAAGTCAACATACATACTTTTAGCGCTTATTGCAGTGAAGGTAATGACAGTTTTCTGCCTTTTGCTAGAACGAGCGTAGGTTATATTTTTAAAAATATGACATAATTTTGTTTTAGTTAATGTATTAGTCGTAAAGGAAGTGTAGGTGTTTGCTGATTCGATAGTTGTTCTGGATTTTGAAACCACTGGCTTATCACCTGATCAAGGGGATCGGGCGATTGAAATAGGTGCGGTCAAACTTGAAAATGGTGTCATTACCGATAGATTCCAAGCGTTGATGAATCCAGGGCGGCGCATTAATAGTTTTATTGAAAATTATACGGGTATCAATAACCGTATGTTAGCTGGTGCTCCATCTTGTGCGAAGGTCATGGCTGATTTTTCTGATTTTATTGGCAATAGCAACTTATTAGCCCATAACGCTTCTTTTGATGCTCGTTTTTTGGAGGCGGAACTTGCTCGTTTAAATCGTCAGGTGATCGGTGAGTTTACTTGTTCGCTATTAGTTTCTCGACGTATCTACCAAGATGCACCAAATCATAAGTTGGGTACATTAATTAATTATAAAAATATTGCTGTTGACGGTGATTTTCATAGAGCATTATTTGATGCAGAAATGACCGCTGAGTTATGGCTAGTTATGTTAAGTGATATTCGAGCACGTTTTGGCTTAGATAATATTCCTTTTAGTTTAATTAAGCGTTTAGCGAAAACGCCAAAAGCACAAGTGATTAAGTTGCTGAGAAATTATGCCGATAGGCTATAGCATTGTTGAAAAGGGTCTTTATTACGCGAATAAGACCCTTTAACTTGATAGATAGCTTAGTTTGATGGTTGTACTATCGCTTCATTTTTGTTTATTGCTGTTAGCTGCTCATTAAGCCAATGAATAGCATTATCACGCCCCAACTCTAGTCCAGAAAACTCTTTAAGATTTAAGTTGTCCATATGTCGCACTGATATCAATTCTTTTGTTTGTTGTTCGCTCGCCTTATTGTAATTAATGATAGCTAGTGCTTTTAAATTTTCGGCAGAGCCAACACAAAGCAGTGCCTCATAGGCAAAGCTATAACTGTTTATTCTATTAACCAGCACCGCGTAATTACCCGAAAATCGTTTTGCCAATAAAGCATCGTATTCGTCAACTATCTCTAAGGTTATTTCTATATTTTCATTAATGATGACTTCAGCAATATTTGTATCAAGAAAGTTAATTTGGCCAAAACTAGTATTCAACTTCATACTTTTTTTGCTCCTCTGTGGTTTGACTTTATCAATGATGAAACCAATGGTTGTAAACCCGCAGCTTTCTTATCGATGTATTTATAAAATAGGTGATTTTGTCTACTTTATCCAATTATCAGGCTAATTAAGGTAGAACAGCAAGTAAATAGACGGGAGAATTGTTGTAGATTTGTATCTGGTAAAGAGACTCAATTTATATGTTTTTAATTCGAAGCTGAATTTTAGAAATTATATTTTTTGAGTAAAATTTTATAATCTGCACTCAATTTATACTTATGCATTGCTTGATTGAAGCGTGCAACGTCATCAACATTTTTAAAAACTACGCGATAAGGACTTAATGGAAAAATATAATGAAACTGGATATCATTTTGTTTTTCACTCATACCAAGGGCATGTAAGTAATGTAAAAATATTTTAATATCCATGACTAAAATATCAACACGTCCAAGTAAAAGCAGTTCTACTTGTTTTCTTTGGTTTGCTACCTGAATAAAAATAGCGCTATCTGTGACTGCCGCAGCAAACTCTTGACCTAATACTTTGTGAGCAAGCTGAAAAGAAGCAACAGAATAATTTGCTATGTCTGAAATAGACCTAAGTTTTATTGCTCTATTTTTTAATGAGATAGCAACATTTTGATAGTTAATATAACTTTCACTGAGTTTATCATTTTTTGGAAACATCTGTTGATTAACCGTCATAACCGCACTGATGTCAGACAGTTCAAGCATTTTTTCTGAGCGGCCATAAGGAATAAAGATAAACTCAGGTGTTTTCCCTATATTCGTTAATACCTGACGAATCAGCTCTAACTCAAATCCAGCTTGTGATTCTTTAATGACATAAGGGGGTTTCGAAAGCCCAACAACAACCTTAAATTTTTGTTTTGCAACACTGTTTGTTGATGTGAACAGGGCAATGATAAACACGATAATATGTTTTGGAAGAATAGATTTTATAGTTAACTCACTTAAACTTTTACTAGCATCAATCGATAGTAATATTAGCGTAGCTAGCTTGTGAGGTTATTACAAGATTTTGTGGCGACAATTCTATTTCTAAACCGCGCTTGCCACCACTAATAAATAGTGAATCTAATGACTCAGCACTTTGGTCTAGTATCGTTATTAAGCGTTTCTTTTGTCCTAATGGACTAACACCCCCAAGAATATAGCCAGTTGAATTTTCTACTTTGTTTTCATTAGCCATTTTTACTTTTTTAGACTGTAGTATTTTTGCCAGTTTTTTTAAACTCAGCTTTTCTTTGACAGGAATAACTGCAACGGCTAAGTAGCGATTATCAACATCAACCACCAGTGTTTTGAAAACGCTATTGGGACTAACTTGTAACTTTTCGACAGCTTCTAAGCCGAAAGATTTACAATCAGTATCATGTTGGTACTGATGTAAATTATAAGGGATAGATAATTTTTTTAGTTGTTTAACCGCTGGTGTCATCTTATTTTCCTAACTCGCATCTAATGTTTAAATAAAATGTTTTTATAGGTTAATTTGCTGTATTTAATGTGTCAACAGCCATGTTTTTGCGAATGTCATTCGCTAGTTCAGTGATAACTGCACGCATTTTCTCTACAGCATGTGGGTAACCATTAGCGTTTAAATCTGCTGTTAAGGTAAAATTATGTACTTTTACCGCGTTGTTCTTATTTTTTTCTTTCAGCCAATAACGTCCCGTGAGTATTGCTTGTGACTGGTGAGTTGAATGAAATGCGTTGATTTTCAATATTACTTCTGTGGTTGATGTTAACTGCTGCGGATTCAACACCGGCATATAATTATGGTGGCTATCTATCGCATTTAAATCTTGCAGCAATCCCTCAGTAATACTCACTTGTAATGGCTCAGCCCACATATGAAAATGAGCGTAATGTAATTGATGCTCTGAAAGCTGCAATACCAAGCTTGCCTGTCTTAAATACTCAGGTAACTCTAATAAGTTGATAATAACCACAGGCTTGTTGTTATTGTTATTATCGCTAGCTTTATTTAGCGTAGGGCTATTGAGCAAATAATACTGTGTTTTGGCTGTATTATTGCTACTACAAGCGGTTATTAGCATAATTGACAAACTAAAGACGATTAAAGCCTGTTTCATTGTGTTGCTCCATTACGTTTTATCGGCATAGGCTCAGACACTTCACCGTTATTAAAAATTAAACTGTTCGGTTTGTGCTTTAATTGATTGAGTAACGGCTTTAATTCATTCATGGTTGCCGTTAGTGTGTTCAATGTTGTACGTAAATCTTCATACCCCCGAGAGCCGGAAGATAAATCTTTCGTTAAGTTATTAATACCCTGTAAGGTTTTATTGAGCTCACTGCTGATTTTTTGTTGCTCAACTTGACTGAGCAATTTATTCAGGCTTTGGCTCGCACTTTGTAATTCTTTCGCTGTTTGTGCAACATCTAACATTAACTGGTTGGCATTATTACTTAAGTCATTTAGTGGAATGCTATTCAAGTTATCCATAAATTGTTCAGCTTTAGTGGTAATTTGAGCAAAATCGTCACTACTGGTTGGTATAATTGCGAACTCTCCATATTGTTCAATTTTACTGATGGGTTGATCTTTATTGTGCTGTAAATCGACATACAAACTACCCGTTAAAATATTACCAGTACGCAGTACGGCTTTTAAGCCATGTTTGATCCAGTAAACATTTTGCTCTAGCATTAAATTTTCGCCTTCTTGGTTATCAGGCAAACCGATACGACCAGGCTGTAAACTTATCAACACAGGAATTTTAAAATCTGCTTTGGTGAGTTTATTTTCATTTCTCGTCAGTGCTATGTTGGTCGATTTTACTTTACCTATTTGTACCCCTCGGTATTCAACAGGTGCCCCCACAGAAAGCCCTCGAATGGAGTCACTGACGAGAACAACAAATTCGATAGAACGTCGATATCTTTCATCATTGGCGGCATCATAACTCTCGTAAATATCATAATATGAACGTTCGCCAATTTTATCACCAATATCCATACCATCAGGAACGCCAAAGGTAACTCCATTGGTTAACATCGTTTCAAAGTTACCGGTTTTTACAGAGATACCATCGGCATTTAAATCAAATTGTAAGCCACTGACATCCCAAAACTTGGTATTGCTCGTAATGAGCTGGTGATAGGGCGCTTTAATAAAAGCATTATAATAAACAACACGTTCTTCAAAGTTGAAATAAATATCTTCAAATTGGCCAACGGTTAAGCCTTTATAGATAATAGGATCTCCCTTTTTATAGGCGAATTGATCATTACTGTTGAGGGTGATGTGTAAGCCAGGAGTGCCCGCAGGCGTTAAAGGCGGGGAGTCGATAGCGTCAAATTGTTCACTCTCCTTATTACTTTTTCCTGGTGATATTTCGATATAAACCCCTGATATTAAAGTGCTTAAACCTGAGACGCCGGTGTGTGATATTTGTGGAGAAACTACCCAGAACAAGCTATCTGAAACGAGGAATTTACTCGCAGTTTTTTTTATTTTAGCCGTCACAATAACACCATCGCCACTGTCGTTTAGCTCTATTTGACTCACCTCACCGATATCAACATTTCGTGATTTGATTTTCGTTTTTCCTGCTTCCATGCCTTCAGCCGTAGAAAAGTTGATGGTGATTTCTGCTCCTTCATTACTCCATTGATAGTAGAGCATCCAGCAGCCAATAAAAACGGCAATAAGTGGTACAAACCAGATTGTAGAGACGGTTTTAACAGGTTTTATTTTTGCGTTGGGTGTTTGTACATCATTCATAATCGTTTGTATTTTTCCAAATTAATTGAGGCTCAAAACTCATCGCGGCTAGCATAGTAACAACAACAACACCCGAAAATGCTAATGTTGCGACACCTGGTGTTATACTCATGGCAGGCCCAAGTTGGATCAAACTGGCCAGAATAATAACAACAAAAACATCTATCATAGACCAACGACCGACAAACTCGGCCATTCGATACCATTTTACTCTCTTTAAGCTTAATCTATCACTTTGTTTTTGAACACTATAATTTAACCAAACTAATACCAATATTTTTGCGACAGGCACCAGAACACTGGCAATAAATATAATGATAGCGATAGGGTAAGAGCCTAAATGCCATAGTAAAATAACCCCGCCAATAATTGTGCTAGGGTCATCTTGACCTAACAAGTGTGTGGTCATGATTGGGTAAGCATTAGCAGGGATATATAAAATAATAGCGGTAATGAGCAAAGCCCAAGTTTTTTGTACGCTTAGCGCTTGCGATGTTGGATCTACCCGAGCAATTTTATGCTGACTTTGTTGAATTTCAATATTATGTGCGGATTCAACTTGCGCTAATAATTGGTAAAGCTGTCGTTTATCAATATGTAATACCACGAGCGTCATTGATATTGTAAATAAAATGAAGGCATAAAAAGATAAACCTAATGCGATGTCAGCCATAGAAATAATTTTTATCAAACTGACCAATGTGCCTATGAGAAAAATCTCTACCATGCTCCAAGGTAACAGTTTAAAAACAATATCTAATATTTTGCGACCATGTCTAGGGTAGAGGCCTTTTTTCAAAGGAATTAGTAAATAAATAACTGATAACAACACCACACTAGGAATGGCAAAAATAGTCAGTAATTCAATCAGCGCCAAAATATGATAATTATTATCGATTAACACAAAAAAACTCGAGATAACGGCAAAGTGATTTTCTAAACCGTTACTGCTAAATGACAAAAAGTTAAAAGGTAAGGAAGCTAATAAAAAAATTAATGCTGTAATAGCAAAAGCGATAACTCTTTCGACCGCATTTCGATGAATTGTACTCAAGGTATAACCACAGCGCGGGCATTGCGCCTTTTGATTTTCTTGCAGATCTGGCAGTTTGACTATCAGAGCACATTCGTGACACTGAACTTCAAATGAATATGTTTTGTTGTTTGACAAATTCTTATGGCACTTAGCATGCCGCTCTTGAGTAATTTTAACGTTGGTATTTTAAATTAGCATATATTTAATGACAATTGACTTAATAATTTTTCTTTCGGATGATTTATGGCTGACTTTAGTATGTTCATGTACTGATTCAGTTCATTAAACGGGTCTGTGTAAGCTTTTAATATGTGCCTGTAAAATAGGTATAACTTCTGTTTCGAACCAAGGGTTTCTCTTTAACCAAATGTTATTGCGCGGGCTAGGATGGGGGATAGGTATGATTGCAGGCGTAGAATTAATATAATACTGTTGCCAATGTTTTACCGTTTCGGTCAAAGTAGGCATTTTACTTTTAGCTAAATGCCAATTTTGCGCATAACTACCAATGGCGATGATTAACTCTATTTGTGATAATTGTTGAAGTATTTTTTCTCGCCATTGTCTGGCACATTCAACGCTTGGCGGTAAATCACCTGCATTACCTTTACCAGGATAACAAAACGCCATTGGCAGTATGGCAAAAAATTTATCATTGTAGAAAGTTGCTGCATCAACACCTAACCAAGCTCTCAGCCTTTCACCACTTTTATCGTCAAAAGGTATTCCTGATTGATGCACCTTTAGTCCTGGTGCTTGGCCAGCAATTAGTACTTTAGCGGATGGTGATATTTGTACAACAGGGTTAGCACCAAGCGCTAAAAAATTATGGCATAGCGTGCATTGATGAACATCATTAAGTAATTGAGTAAATATTTCGGACAATTTAACTAACCTTTTGCTATCTGGGCTGTGTAATGATCAAAAACGTTAGTAAAAAAAACGCTGCTATCAACAAATGATAACAGCGTTTTAGATAATAAAATGTAGCTTAGTTAATAAGGATTAACGTTTAACGGCTACTTTTTTCTCAACACGAACTTTAGCTTCAATACGTCTGTTTGCTTCATGAGCTTGCTTTGTATTAGCTTTGCTTAGTAGCTCCTCTTCACCCATACCTGATGCGGTAAGACGTGATGAATCTATGTTAAATGTATTCACTAGAACCTCAACAATGGCATCAGCACGCTGTTGAGAAAGCTTTTTATTAAATGCTGCAGGACCTACACTTGATGTATGACCTTTAATCGTTAAAGAAGTATGTGGATATTTCTTTAAAAAGTCCGCGGCTTCTTTAATGTTCTCTAAATACTCAGCTTTGACGATAGCTTTTGAGTTATCAAACTTAACATGTAAGTGTAAAGCGTCATTTTCTTCAGTGAAAATAGTACAACCGTTTACATCTACTTTGTTTGCTTCTGGCGTTGCTTTACATTGGTCTTTACTGTCAACAACACCGTCGTTGTCAGTATCCATAGGTTGAACAGCAACTGGCGCTACTGCTGCCGGTTTAACAGGGGTAGAACGTACAACTTTTTTAGCGCTATCGCCAAAAAAGTAAATAAAACCAATCTGCGCACTTAAATCGGTGTATTTGTTATCGAATTGGTAATGCCCATTACCTTCAAAGTAAACAGCACTGCGTTCACTAAGGTAATGACGGTAGCCAGCACCAACATTTGCTGACAATTCAGTATCAATAACGTCTATAGCACTCGCTCCACCCATAACATAAAAATTTTCTTTGTTAGGGAAATATAAGTAATTTGCTGCGATATTTTTGCCTGATGGGGTCGAAGGAGCCCAACCCGTTCGAGTCAAGTTAAGGTCAGTATAAGAAACTCTTAATTCTGAAAACTCACTTAAACGGTAACCGAATTCAGCACCAATACCATTAGCGTGTTTGATGAAGTCTACATCATTTGGCGCTAATCTATCATCATCAGTATTCATTCGCATACCGTGAATACCGCCATAATATTTGCCAACAAGATCTTCTGCTTTAGGTTGTTCTTGTGCGTTAGCACTCAATGCACAGAGTATACTTGAAATTAATAGAACTGATTTTTTTTGTAAACGCACAATAAAATTCCTTTTGAGATAAATTGTTAATGAAATGTATCACTATGATCATTTTATTGTATATCGATAGTGATTGCAGCATATATATCAAAATTTACACTACAAATTAGTTATATAGAATATTAGCATGATTTATAAATTCAAGTAACAATTGTCAATTTTACATTTTATTTACCGCAAAATTGTCGTGTTACTTGTCACAATAACTTGGTGTTGAGCTTGTTAAATGTTTATTGATAGATTAAAAAATTTAACTATATTCGAGCACAGCTTTCTCAAGCTATAATGTTTGTTTTAAGTTTGTGATAGATACAACAAACGATTAAATGGTTTAAGAGACACGACTTTTGCTGTCGCTCTACAGTCGCTAAGCATGAAAGGGGCGCATCAACTTGTTTGAAACGGTGATAACTATGTTGGTGTATATCAGCACGACCTTCTAAATTTACAACTATCGTTAAGTGAGTTGTCACTTGACCAAAAAGGCATTATTAGGAAGTAATATGAACACAGAAGCAGCCTATGCTATCGGAACTCCTGGCAAGAAGTGGACAGATGGTGACAAGGAAACGTGGTTCCAACAACAACATAAAAAGCGTAGTTACTTTGAACAAGTTGTCACAAAGTTGGATGAATTGAGCACGGATTTTATTATCGAGCAATATGGTAATTTACTTTACGATACTGAAAATTATCCATTGTATGCGTTAAAGTCGGTTAATTGGCTTGCAGATAAACCGGCTATTTTAATTACCGGTGGCGTGCATGGTTATGAAACCAGTGGTGTACAAGGCGCGATACGTTTTTTAAAGGATGCAGCCGCACAATATCAAGGTAAATTTAACTTTGTTGTGCTTCCTTGTATTAGTCCATGGGGATATGAAACGATTAATCGTTGGAACCCTTTAACGCTAGATCCTAATCGCTGTTTCTATGAAAACAGTCCCGCTCAAGAGTCTTCAGCGGTAATGCAATATATTAAAACCCTTGCTGTTAAATTCATGGCGCACATCGACCTGCATGAAACAACGGATAGTGATAATAGTGAATTTAGACCAGCACTTGCTGCAAGAGATGCTATTGAACAGAAAAGTTGGAATATACCCGATGGCTTTTATTTAGTTGGCGACAGTACTAAACCTCAAGCCAATTTTCAAAAAGCTATTATTGATTCAGTTGAGCAATGTACCCATATTGCCCCAGCAGACGATGAAAATAAATTAATTGGCGTGCCTTTAGCCCAATTTGGAGTGATAAATTACGCTGCACGTGAGCTTGGTTTGTGTATGGGGCTAACTGATGCTGAATATGTCACCACGACCGAAGTCTATCCGGATAGCGAGCGAGCTACCGATGAAAGCTGTATTATAGCGCAAGTTGCGGTGATCACCGGCGCACTGAATTTTTTAAGCACACTATAATTTCTTTGACGTTATAATTTAGGCTCCCTTGCATAATATTATGCAAGGGAGCCGAGTTACTATCTTTTGTTATTGTCTAATCGGCGCGAAGGGTAATTTACCTGGTATATAGCGCGAATGTTGATATATTTCCTTGCATAATCAGTGATACATGTTATTTTTCCTGCATTAAATAATTGAGGATGATTTTTTCATGCCAAAAGCAAGTGATATTAAAAAGAATGCCGCGATAGAATATAACGGCAAAGTAATGATTGTTAGAGATATTGAACGCTCAGTACCTCAAGGTCGTGCAGGTGGCAGCTTATATAGAATGCGTATGTACGATGTTGTGACTGGCGGTAAAGTTGACGAAACATTCAAAGCTGAAGACATGCTTAACTTTGCCGACTTAACGCGTCGCCCAGCGATGTTTTCTTATATCGATGGTGAAGAATACGTTTTTATGGATAACGAAGATTACACGCCATACAACTTAAACAAATCATCCATTGAAGAAGAAGCGTTATTCATAAATGAAGATACGCAGGGTTTATTAGTGATTATTGTCGACGGTGTACCTGTTGCTGTTGATTTACCATCAAGTGTAGAGTTAGTGATCACAGAAACTGACCCATCCATTAAAGGTGGCTCTGCTACAGCTCGTACTAAGCCTGCTATTTTATCAACAGGCTTAACAGTACAAGTACCTGAGCATATCTCAACCGGTGATAAAATTAAAATTAATACCGAAGAGCGTAAGTTTATGGGCCGCGCAGATAAGTAAGTATTAACTGTAAACTTATTGAATACTAAACCAGTGCGCTAAGCACTGGTTTTTTTATCTAAAGTCTTATTAGCGAGTAAATCACTTACCAACACATTTCGCTTAAAGCCATTTATTTATAATAATGAAACCACTTTTTAAATAAAAAGCCTTGTACATAATCAACATTAATTTTGCGAGCAAAGACAATATCGCTTGCTGTTTCAACTCCTTCAAGAATAACTTTTTTACCAGCACTATGCGCATAATTAATTAATGTTTCTACAAGTAGCATAAACTGGTTATTGTGTTTTTCTGCTACCACATGTTTATCGAGCTTAATATAATCAACGAGCTGAATAACAGATGTTGATACCATTGAAAGTGGATTACAAACATCATCAATCGCTGTATTAATATCACTTTTAGCCAAAGTATCTATCATCGCTAAACTTTTAATTGCATCGTTAACTTCTGAATTCTCTATTAATTCAACCACAATATTGGCACTTTTAAAGCTTTTAAATAATGTTAGAAAAGGATTTTTGTCACTATCTTCACCGGTAGAAAAGTATGAGTCCTGATCTAAGTTAACAAATATATCGCTTTGGCTTGGTGCGTAATCCAATTGCAGTAATTTTTGTTGATATTCAACTTGGAACAGGGTCAGTGGACTGTCATGTAGTGCAGCATAAATAATGTCAGGAGCTATATTTTGCTTGTTGCTATCTGAAAACCTCGCTAAGCACTCATAAGCCATAATATCTTTAGATTTTAAATCAACAATAGGTTGATACTCAACACCATAGCGTTGTGATTCTATTAACTCAATTAAACTTAGTGGGGAGATTGGCTTGTTATTCATCTGCAGACACAAATAAATGCTTCATTTGTGCACATCCTCATTGACTACAAAATCTTATTTTAAATGAGAATTATTTGCATGTAAATATTAACTGATAGTAATGTACTGATATTATTTAATAAAATAGCTAAAGCTTAATTTTGATGTATTTATAGATTACATGGCCAGAGATAATGTGATACCAACTGGCAATTAATGAGTGCTTATATTATTTATTATTCTTTGATAACAATTGACTTTCCTCTACCACCAGATTCTGCCGCTGCATCGAGGGTTTGTTGATTTTTTATGATCAGCTGAACAAAACCAAATTTATTCTCGTTGAGTGTATACCCCATGTTTTTAAGCACTTCTATTTCCTTCTCTGCAATACCTGGGTAGTGTTTGATAACATCTTTAGGTAGTAACTGATGATGAAATCTTGGCGAGTTCGCCGCCTGATCAGCAGTCATATTAAACTCGATTACATTTAGGATCGACTGATAAACAGAGCTGATGATAGTGGTACCACCAGGTGAGCCTGTGACTAGCTTCACTTTGTCATTTTTTACAAGTATTGTAGGTGTCATCGATGACAGCATACGTTTGTTGGCTTGAATTGCATTGGCCTCACCGCCAACCGCACCATAAACATTAGCAACCCCGGCTTTAATGCTAAAGTCATCCATTTCGTCATTGAGGATAAAGCCAGCGCCATCGACAATGACGCCACTACCAAATGTATAATTAATGGTTGTGGTATTTGATACGGCGTTACCCCATTTATCGATAATTGAAAAATGTGTCGTGTCTGGGCTTTCTTTCAACCCAGGCTTAATCGTTTTAGTTACAGAAATACGATCAGGCGAAATACCTAAGATACGTTGTTTTAAATAACTGTCGGCTAGTAAACTCTCTTGGGGAACGTCATAAAAGTCTGGATCACCCAAATACTCTGCGCGGTCAGCAAACACACGCTTTCCTATTTCGGCCAAACGATGAATATAAGCGGCTGAGTTATGTTTTAATGGTTTTTTTTGCTCGGCTAATAAGTCATACATATTTAGCCACTGTAGAATCGCAATACCACCTGAACTTGGAGGCGGTGCGGTAATCACTTGATGGCCACGCCAAGATTTTTCTAATGGCTTACGCCAAGTAGTGCGATAATTTGCTAAGTCATCACTAGTAATAATACCACCATGTTTGGTCATAAAATCTGTGATTATTTTTGCGGTTTCTCCTCGATAGAAACCATCACGACCTTTATCAGCAATACGTTGTAAGGTTTTTGATAAGTTAGTTTGTTTAAATACAGTACCGGCTTTTGCTTGTGCAAAATGTTTGGAAAAATTAACGCGTATGCCGTCTTCTTTGAAGCTGTCTATTCGCCATTTAATATTTTCGGCTAAATTTTCATGAACGATAAAACCATTTTTAGCTAATGCTATTGCAGGCATAACGAGAGTTTTCCAAGGCAGCGAACCATACTTCTTATGCGCTTGCCACATACCGTCCACTGTTCCCGGTACACCGGATGATAAAACGCCATATAAAGACTGAAAAGGAATAACATCACCGTTTTCATCTAAATACATATCACGATGGGCTTTTGCTGGAGCCACTTCACGATAATCAAGAAAATCGGCAACATTATCTTTATAAATCACCATAAAGCCACCGCCGCCAATATTACCCGCTTCAGGTAGGGTAACGGCTAAGACAAACTGTGCAGCGATAGCAGCGTCAATGGCATTGCCACCTTGGGCCAATATTTGCGCTGAAACATCAGCGCTAAAACTGTCAGGCATGGCCACAGCAGCTTGTTGTTTGGCCTGTATTGCACTGGCAGCACAACAAGATAGTGAATAGCTAAGTAAAGTGATTGAGAAAAACAGTTTTTTTATCATGCTAATTTATATCGCAATTTGGCTATTTGCTAACAGACTAACGTGTTAATAAAAAATGTACAAACAGTGGCTGAAAAATAAGTAAATAATTCATCCAATGCCATTAAAGTAATTCCGTAACGATTCGTTTGAGTAAGAAAGTTTCCCGCTCAATTGATAGGCCTTTTTTGTGACTATTTTTAATTACATCTTCGTTGTGTTTAATAGCCTCATGAATGTTCAGCCAAAGAGCTTGCATACCATTTTGTAATTCATGAGGTTCAAGTTTTGGGGCTAATAGTTCAGCATCAATATCGCAGGTATAGCAATAAGATAACATATGAACCACATCGAACTCTGCTTTATACCAATTACGGTATTCTTCATAACAGCCAAATTCTTGAATATTGGTAACGCTATGGGCACCTGTTTCCTCTCGCAATTCACGAATTAAACCACTAATGTGGTCTTCACCTTCATCGATACCACCACCAGGTAAGCTATAGTCGTGATAACGCTCAGTAAAAAGTAACAGAATTTCCTCACCTTTCATGACTATGGCGCGAGTTGCCTTGCGGGTAAAGCGGTTGTCAATATTAGGGTGAAGATCGGAGACTTTAGTTGATTTCAATATGCGCATAGGTAATTTTTTTTGTTAAATATTCGTCATTTATGGGGATAGCGAGCACTTAAATCAATAGTAAACTGTAATGTGCTAATAATGAAATGTTACATAAAGTTCGACAACGCTATTTTAATTGTTGTCTTTTCATATTTTACTTTTGCTAAAGGTTTTGGTTCATCATTTTTACTTTTGATTTCCTTTCGTTTTGTTTGTTTTTACCTTTCATTGTGAAATTTATTTACTGATTCTTTAGGTGAAATGAAAGTTAGTATGTAATAATACAGCTGTTGTAACGTGAATTAGGAGAGCATGATGTCTCACGAAGAAACTGTAATAGCAATTGAACCAAACAACCATACTATGGATACAGCAAAAACTATTGAGCAACAGTTGACTGATGCGCATGATGAAATTGCCGACCTAAAAATGCAAATTGCTTGGTTAGAGCGCTCTTACGAATAAAAAAAAATTATGATGTTAAAAAGGCCGATATAAATTTTATATCGGCCTTTTTTCTTACGATAGTACAAAGAAGCTTATATTAAGCTAGTTAACATTTCTTCTGAATAAGCTGTAGTTTCCTGGCCTTGACGAACTTTTTCAACGTAGTCTGGATTGGCAATAAAAGGGCGTCCTATGGCAATTAAATCAAAATGTTCATCTGCAATTGCTTTACTGGCAGTTTCAGCTGTGTGACTCCCTACACCAACCAAGGTCTTGTTATAGTTTGCTCTTACATAGCTAGAAGCTTTACCATCTAAGTAATCAAACTCCATCGCATCATCGAAAATACCTATGTGTAAGAAGGCTAAAGATCTTTTTTCGAGTTCTGGCAGTAAATAATCGAATACCGTACGATCTTTTTCGTCTGTTGGCATATTAAAGTAGGCCGCTGGCGATACTCTTAATGCGGTTTTTTCATTTCCGATCCGTGCAATAATTGCATCAACAACGGCTAGCGGGAAGCGTGACATGTTTTCTGCGGTGATCCCGTATTCATCTTTACGTTGATTGCTACCATAATGTAAAAATTGATCGATAAGGTAGCCATTAGCACCATGAATTTCTACCCCATCAAAGCCAGCTGAAATAGCATTTTCTGCAGCTTGTGCATAGTCATTAACTAGACCGTCGATATCTGCTTGTGTCACTGCTTTTGGCACTTGATAAGTTAGTTCACGCATTCTAGGTACACTGCCTTCAACTGCTATTGCTGATGGCGCAAGCACATCGCCTTGAGCAAAGAAGTGTGGGTGTGCTACACGACCTGTATGCCAAAGCTGGGCAAATATTTTGCCACCATTTTGGTGTACTTGACTGGTAACTTGCTGCCAACCTTTAATTTGGGCTGGGCTGAATAACCCCGGAGTGTTTGGGTAGCCTTGACCATCAGGGCGAATAATAACGGCCTCAGAAATAATCAAACCCGCGTCAGCTCTGCGAGCATAATATTGCGCCATCGCTTCAGTTGGTACTAAGTTTTCATCTGCCATACAACGTGTTAATGGCGCCATTAATATACGATTGTTTAGCGTAATTGTGTCGTTAAGGGCATAAGGTTGGAATAGGTTCTCAGTCATGACAATATCTCTTTCTTGAATATTCATTCAAGATACCTTTATTTGAATGCGCGTTCAAGTATTATTTTGAACAAACATTCAAATAAGGGTACACTGCATCATTGATACAGTAGCGTTAGGCGATTTAACCATGAGAAATGCTGAATTTGACAAAGAAGCCGTGCTTAGAGCCGCTATGATTGCTTTTATGGACAAAGGCTATGCAAAAACCAGTATGCAAGATTTAAAAGCGGCTACGGGCTTGCATCCAGGCTCTATATATTGCGCTTTTGAAAACAAACGGGGCTTGTTATTAGCAGCACTAGGTCAGTATCGTGCCGATCGAGCAACTGAATTTGAATGTTTTTTTGCTGGTCAAGGTACAGTACTAATAGCATTGAAAAAATACCTTGATCATATTGTGCAAGAATGTCTGAGCTGTGAGGCAGCACAAGCGTGCTTGTTAACTAAAGCGTTAAATGAATTAGCAGAGCAAGATGATGAAGTTCAGGGTATTTTGATTGAAAATTTAGCTGATTGGCAATCGTCAGTGGCAGAGGTATTTAGACAAGCCATTACGGCTGGTGAATTGACGGGAAAACGTTCGGCAGAAAAATTATCTCGGTTTTTTATCATGGGAATTTATGGCTTACGCACTTATGCGCAAACTCATCCCGAAGCAGAAATAATGCATGAGTTGGCAGAGCAACTTTTTAGTGATTTGTGTCAGTAAATTTTTGTACATACACGATGTCGCCAAACGGCTTTTAAAGCTGTCTGGCGACAATGAGCGTTTGTGAATACTAAGCTAAGTTTGCTGATTTGTTGCGAATTAACGTGGTAAAAATAAGTAAATTGCCAATAAACCATAAATCTTTAATCAGAAAGTGGCCGGTAGTTGTCAGTAATGTTTCGCTTGATAATGCCCCTGAGAAACTTAAGAAAAAGCTTTGTGTTACTGCAAACACGGCACCTGACATGAGCACAGCCGGTATTAATAATTTTTGCTGAAAAATGGCTGATATGACCAGTGATAGCGCTAGTATATCGTATACACCAATGAGGTTAGATGTGGTTTGAATGTCCCAAAAACCATACATCCATGCCATTAAAGGTGAACTACTCACTAAACCTTCAATGCCTTTCGCTTCAAGTAAGGTAAACTTCATACCACCTATCCAAAGCAATACCAGGACCACAGGAAAAGCATTTAACCAAATGGCTTTATGGCTTTCCAAGTAAGGTTTAGTCAAAAAGATACCGATCGAGAGTAAGGCAAAATATTTGATCACCCCTTGACCTGAGCCAATAGCTGGAAATCCGCCTAAAGATTCAATCCACATACTGCTACCTAAAAGTGGTAATAATGCAATGATGCTTAGGCCAATGATGAGAGCGCCAAGTTTGGCTCTTAATTCAATATGTTTGATTGCTAGCACTGAGAGTGCTGCTGCCGCTAAAAAAGCTAAGCCAGCGAGTTGATTGAATACAACATCTGGTAGCAAGTCGCTGATGGCGAAAAAGTCAGTTGCTAAGCCAATTTGACGATGATGACCCATTAATAGAATGCTGCTACCTAATAATCCTAGCGATATTGCGAGTAAAGTTAGCAGGGCTGTAAAGTGTAATTTTTTCATTTAAATATCTTTTCTTTGTAAAGTAAATTGCGAATTTGAATCTTGCGAGCTTGTTATTACTTAGCGAAAAGACCTCGTCAGTGTCGAAAATATTTCAATCATGTATAAATACTTAGACACATTACGCCTGTACTTAGCGCAAATTTGACTGCGTTACCTTAATGGCCAACGAATAAATATGCTAATTTAATCAAGGAGGTAAGTTGATCTTGATCATAAGCTAAAAAAATATATGTAATATTAGCGTAAACTTATTGAAAATAATTTGGCTCAATGTAATGATGAAATTAACATTTAATTTTGCTTGGTAAATGAAATTGCAGACAATGCATGGTGAGTTCGACATTGAAGTATATGGCAGCATAATTAAAGTGGTTTTACGCGGTGGTTTTAATGATATAGGTGCAAAAGCATTAGCCGTTGAGTTGAAAAATAATGTCAAGGCTTATCAGCACGCGCCATTTACCATCATGATGAATTTACTGGCGTTTGATGGTGGAACCCCTGAAGTATTTGCAGAATCTGAAAGCTTTAATGCTTGGCTCAATAATACCAATATGGTGGCTAAGGCATTAATATTCACCTCTCCAGCACTTATTGCTATTGAGCGGATATTGGTAAAATCAAAAGCTCCGCAAAATATTCGATATTTCGACAATGAAGATGATGCGCAGATATGGCTGCATGAATACATTGATGAATTTCATAGTAAGTTAGCTTAAGTAGTCTGAACTCTGGATTAGCAGCACTTGCTCAATGCTCCGTTTTAAGCGATTATCTGCGTTAAAAGGTCGATAAATAGCACGCTATTCATCAACGCTTTGCCTTGGAAATGGCATAAAATCAAGCATTGATGGTGTCTATTAGTGATGCTCACCTTGCTATAGCATTTACTTTACTACCTGAGCTTTTGATTCACTTGAATATCAAGCACTCATTATCCAGAGTTAAGGTTAAGTAGCGTTTTAATTGTTAAAGTTTGTACTGATAGTGCATGGTTTTTTATCACGAAACTATCAATATTACTTTTATAAGTTATTGTAAAGTAAAGTATTTTTTAGGTGTGTTTGTTTTTGCTAACTAAGTCAACAAGTTGCTGAGTAACTGAGTTGATGTATTGTTGAGCAACTCCTTTAGGGCAGTTAAAGCTCGTGAGTCATCATCTTAAACAGCGGCTTGTTTTTTGAGGAAGTTTTGGCTGTCTTTAATCACATATTAATCACAATCTAGTCTTGATTCTTGTTAATCTAACAGTAGCTGTAGCGTTTTATGCACATAGCATTCTGCAAAAAATTCATACTAGGCAGCAGTTATCTCACCGCAGCTTGGATATATCACATAAATTCCCCCCCCTGAAGGTCCCTTATCTACGTCGAGTGACCAGCCTGGCGCTGTTAGTCATGATAGGCAAGATAAAGTTGGTTCTCATCACTGTCATCATTACCTTGTACCTGCTGGTGTTTTATTCTCTGTACTAAAGAGTCAAATTCGTCATATAAAAGCAATAACAGTGTTATTGCAGGTAAAACAGCGTTGTTTGCTTTTCTACTAGCATCCGATCACCGTCCTGCAATAAGTTAACAGACTGTTAATTTATACCTCCTGTAAATCAAAATATTATTTTATTTCCATGTGGTTTTTATATGCGCTTTTTAGCGGGTTTTCAAAAACAAAATAGTCAGTTTACAACGCTAGACTTTACCGATTAAAGATAAAGAATTATTGTTATAACATGAACTTGTTAATACCAATTACACTAATAAGCTGATCATTTTTCACGGTCTAAATGAATAAAAGCTGCGTTATTTATTTTATATATAGAACAACTATATAGAAAAATAAATGCCTTGATTTTATTCATTTATCCTCGCTACAAAATTGGTCACATTATTAATGTAAATGGTATAAGCTAGGCTTATATTATGGCTTTAGGTTAACTTTTAAGCGCTAGTATTATATTTAAGAGGTCAAAATGTCCCATTCTCATGGTCATTCGCACAGTCACTCTCACAGCCATTCTCATACTGCTAATGGAAAGTTAACCCTAGCGGTTTTTATTAATGTTTTATTGACGATTGTACAAATTGTCGGTGGCATACTTTCCGGCAGTTTGTCATTAATTGCTGATGCGTTGCATAATTTAAGTGATGCAGGTGCAATCGTTATTGCCATATTTGCTCGTAAAGTTTCAGCCAAAAATGCTGATGGAAATATGACCTTTGGTTATCAAAGAGCCGAGATTATTGGTACATTAATTAATAGCATCACCCTTATTTTTATCGGTTTTTATCTGATTTATGAAGCTGTAAACAAGTACTTTAATCCGACTGAAATTAATGGTTGGCTAGTGATTTATATTGCGGGAATTGCATTGATTATTGATATTGCTACCGCGGTACTCACTTATATGTCTGGTGCAAAAGATAGCATGAACTTACGTGCCGCTTTTATTCATAATGTTTCTGATGCCTTGGCGTCTGTTGCCGTTATTGTTGCTGGTATCTTAATCATACTTTATCAATGGTATGTTGTTGATATTATTGCTACTATTTTGATTTCTATTTATGTGCTTTATCATGGTGGCTTACTTGCGCTTGAGAGTATTAAAATCTTGATGCAGGCGGTGCCAGAGGCATGTGATGTAAGTGCTATTAAAGCAGACATTGAATTGAATTTAGATATCACTCATGCCCATGATATTCATGTTTGGCAGCTTGATGAACATAAATTTTTTTTAGAATGCAAATTAGAGCTTGCCGCTAATATTGAGCAGGTAAATTTGGCCGAGATCAAAAGTATGCTGAAAAATAAATATGCGATTAAGCACTCGACCATTGAAGTGAATCGGCAAGGTGCTTGCATCGAAGCTAACTGTTATTAAATTAATTTTACTGCCCGATTGATGATAATTTTTAATTAGATTAACTAGCATAGTGCCGCAGTAAATAGAGCAAAGACAATGAGAATTAACCATGATAATTTTTGAAAAGGTTGTTGCAAGTATCAATAATATTTTATGGGGTGAAGGCCAAGTACTTATTTATGTTTTGCTGTTCGCCGGTTTTTGGTTTTCTTACCAATTAAAGCTGGTGCAAATTTTTAACTTTCGTCATATGTTTTCTGTGATGAAAAACAGCGCTAAAGCTGACGATAACGCAACAGAAAGCTCAGGTATTAGTTCTTTACAGGCACTATTTATTGGTTTATCAGCTAGGGTAGGTACCGGAAATTTGGCCGGTGTTGCTGTGGCAATTTCACTTGGCGGCAGCGGCGCAATTTTTTGGATGTGGATGATCGCTCTACTGGGTATGGCAACAGGCTTTGCTGAAAGTATTTTAGGTCAACTATATAAAGTCAGTGATGACCATAAAGAGTACCGAGGTGGTCCCGCTTATTATATTCAAAAAGGCCTTAATCAGCGTTGGTTAGCTATTTTATTTTCGCTGTGTTTATTTTTAGGTTATGGCTTTAGCTTCAGTGCGATGCAAGCCAATACCATTGCCGACTCTCTAAATCATGCTTTTAATATTCCAAGTGCCTATTCTGGTGCTGTGATCACCATACTTGCCGGCGCGATTGTGCTTGGAGGGCTAAAACGTATTGCCCGCTTTGCTGAGTTGATTGTACCTTTTATGGGTATCGCTTTTATTTTAGCCGCTCTGTTTATCACGTTAATGAATATATCAGCAGTACCCGCGATGCTATACGATATTATTACCTCAGCTTTTGGCCTGCAAGAGGCCGGGGCTGGTATGTTAGGTGCGGCGATAAAAAATGGTATTCAACGTGGTTTGTATTCTAATGAGGCAGGGGCTGGCAGCGTGCCACATGCTGCTGCAAGTGCTCGGCCTGTACCTAATCATCCAGTTACCCAGGGCTATGTTCAAATGCTAGGGGTGTTCCTAGATACTATGGTACTTTGTACTTGTACTGCCGTTATCATTTTGCTTGCTGATATCAATGTCAGTGGCGAAATGGAAGGTATCCGTTTAACGCAAAATGCTATTACCCATCACTTAGGTGAAAGTGGCGTTTATTTTGTTTCAGCAGCAATCAGCTTATTTGCTTTTACTTCAGTGGTGGCAAATTATGCTTATGCTGAAAGCAATTTACACTTTTTCAGGCTTGATAACAAAATCGGACGCAGCCTATATACCGTAATGTATTTGGCTATGGTCTTCTGGGGCGCCAGTGCAAGTTTGAAACAAGTATGGAGTATGGCTGATGTTGCATTAGGGCTTATGACCTTAGTTAACGTTGTTGCTATTGTTCAACTTACACCGACAATTGTTGCCTTAACTCGTGATTACAATAGTAAACGTAAAATGACCAATGTCAGCGATACTGAAATGGTGTTTAAA
Organism: Cognaticolwellia aestuarii; assembly: GCF_002000025.1. GTDB lineage: Bacteria > Pseudomonadota > Gammaproteobacteria > Enterobacterales > Alteromonadaceae > Cognaticolwellia > Cognaticolwellia aestuarii. The sequence continues at coordinate 203,112 of NZ_MUZV01000003.1, read as the reverse complement.
AGTACAGATATAAATTATCAGGGTAAAGTTGAGCCTGGGATTTGGCAGAAATAAGCTAATGTCGCTATGCTTTGGTGATGTTTTGGGAATATCAAAGTCACCCTAAATGTTTGTTTCTTGCCTCGCTCTGACCTTTATGAAGTGCAGAGAGTTATCGTGTCAGTAAATTAAACTAATGAATAATGGCGACTTTGAAAATCTTTTCTATAATAAAGACTTGCCTCAAGTTTTTAGGGAAAAAGTTGATTTATATCAAAAGTTAAAGCCAAAGGAAGTGGTAGAATTGTTCGCAACTTGTCGTTGAGTTTTATTCACGCACCTGCCTTTGATTGTCGTTTTTGTGTAACTCATTCCTAAACTTTACATTACTCTTATTAAAAGGATAAGTTGTGACGTTTTCTGATATATCTTTCAAAAATAAAATATTTCTTTTATTGGCACTGCCAGTATTAGGTTTTGTCTGGCTTAGTGCTTTAACCATTAAGGAAAACTATGTAGCGACACAGGAGATGGAAACACTCACTCAGTTAACCCGTCTCTCTGTTACTTATAGTGAACTGGTTCATGAACTGCAAAAAGAACGAGGAACTACTGCTGGGTTTATAGGTTCTAAAGGGAAAAGCTTCTCTAATGAGCTAAAAAATCAGCGAATTGCAAGCGATGCCAAAAGATCCAATCGCGACGACTTTTTAGCGAACAATAATTTTCAGCATGAGCTCATTATTACCCTAAATAAAAATATTGCTACAGAACTCGAAAAACTTGACAGTATACGCACAAGAGTTAGCCAATTAAATATAGACAGTTCAACGGCGATCAGCTATTACACCAACCTTAATAGTCAGTTACTGTCTGTGTCTACGCTGATTGCTGAGCTTAGTACGGATGCACGTATCACGAAGCAAACGATGGCGTATTATAATTTCTTGCAAGGTAAAGAGCGTGCAGGTATTGAGCGGGCCGTTATGAGTAATACTTTTGCGTTAGATGAATTTAAAGCCGGAATGTTTGTTAAATTTATCTCTTTAGTCACTGAGCAAGAAACTTATATGGCTAACTTTCTAGCGGCAACTAATGCTAATAATGTGAGCTATTATCAAGAAAAAATGTCGCAACCAGCAATTAAGGAAGTGCTCAAATTACGTCAGATAGCCAAAACTAGTCAGGCTAACTTTTCTGTTGATGCCGTTTATTGGTTCAAACAGGCGACACTAAGAATCGGCCTGTTAAAAGAGGTTGAAGATACCGTAGCGAAAAATTTGCTTTTATTAGCTGACGCAGATCATGCTAAGGCCTATAACGCATTACTTGTCGATGTGGTTGCTACCATCATAGTGCTATTATTAGTGGTTATTATTGCTACCTTTTCAATAAAAGACTTAACCTCACGGGTCAATGAATTGACTTATGTTATGGGCAAGGTGCGCAATGACAATGATCTTTCAGTGCGAACTCAGCTGCAAGGGAAGAGTGAGTTAGGACAAATATCTATCGCACTAAACCTCACCTTAGAGCAGTTTTCGCAAACCATTAATGAAATTTCAAATGCTAGTTTAACCTTATCAGCCGCAGCCGAAGAAACCTCCACCACATGTGAATACAATGCGCGTACGTTAGTAGAGCAGCAGGAAGGCATTGGTGTTATTGCTGCAGCTGTAGAAGAGCTGTCTGCAACGGTGAAAGAAGTTGCCAGTAATACGCAAGTTACTGCTGATTCAACAAAAGAAGCAGACAACCAAGCAAACAATGGGTTGGGTGTGGTGAAAGCATCTTATGATTCAATTGAAGCCCTTTCCAAAGAGATTGATAGTTTAGCGCAAAGAATTAATAGCTTACATGCTAGTAGTAGCGATATAACTAAAGTCGTTGATGTTATTAAGTCAGTTGCAGAGCAAACCAACTTACTAGCCCTTAATGCGGCTATTGAGGCGGCAAGAGCAGGAGAGCAAGGTCGAGGTTTTGCTGTGGTTGCTGACGAAGTTAGAACCTTAGCGCAACGTACTCAAGACTCCACATCAGAAATAGAAGCTTTTATTAGTACGTTACAGGCTGATGCGAGTGCTGCACATCAGGTGATAGAAAACAGCCAACAAAAAGCGATTATTGCTGTAGAAAACTCAAGAAATGTTGAAAACACTCTGCAAGAGATTACAACATCGATCGGCAATATTTTCTCTATGACAGAACAAGTTGCAACCGCTATTGAAGAACAGTCAGTGGTAACACAAGATGTCGCACAGAACATTGTTGATATTGAGCAAAAATCGACAGAAACAGCTACTGGGGCTGCACAAATAGCTGCTACAGCGAAAGAGCAGGCCTACCTTTCAACTACCATGCAAGATTTAGCAAGCCGGTTTCGCGTTTAGATATGATGCTAAGGATCAGTAATAAAAATAAACTCATTGCCAGCTTTGTTGCTTTACTTTTAATTGGACTGTTAGCTTCAACAACGGTGGCCTATTTCCACGTCAAAAAACGTTTAGAAGTTGCCATTCAACAAGAAATACAACTAAAAGCTGATTTAGTTGCGGTTAAATTAAATCATTTAACGCAAAATACGATAGAGCAAGTTAATCACTTTGCTCTACACCTTGATTTATCTGGTATCGAACTTGAGCAACATCCCAGTTTTGAATATTTCTTACTACGCCACCCTAACCATAATGGCTTAGAGTATTTAGGCTATGTGGTTGACTCTGATGGTTATTATGGTATCGCTAACTGGCAAGCACCTGCCGGCTATGATCCAAGAAAGCGACCTTGGTATATTGAGGGGAAAAAAGCCAACACAGAAAGGTTTGGTAAACCATACATCAGTGTTGATAGTGATTTACAAGCACTGTTAGCTGTAACATCACCGATCACACAAAACAGTAAGTTTGTTGGTTTAGCTACCGCTCATATAAAATTTGACTATGTCTTAGCAATATTACGTGATCTTGATCTGGGTTTAGCAGGCAAGGCATTTCTAGTCGATCAGCATGGAAACGTTGACTTACCTCAAATACAGGACGTTGACTTAACGTGGCAGGCAGAAGTTAAAAACATTATTAAACAGGGAGTGACTTCGAGTTTGAGTAATGCAACAAACTCGTCAACACAACTCTTTTATATAACGGATGCTATTGAACATATTGCCAGCCGTATTGTTTTTGCAGTGCCAAAAGCCGCCGTTTCACAAAAAATCTATCAAGATACTTTGACATTATTGATAAAATTTTTATTGATCTTTATCCTCGTGATGTTTGCCTTATACCTATCTAATCGGCATTTACTTGCTCCACTTTTTAATTACCTTGAACTCGACAGTGTTACGCGCCTGCCCAGTAAAAAACACTTTAAACAACAAATTACACAAGATTTTTTACCCTTAAACAAGCCAGGCCGTTTACTGATCATTAATATGGAAAATTTTAGTCGGATTACCGCGGCATACCCAGCAACAACGGTTAATTTACTGCAAAATAAAATTAAAGAGCGTATTCAACTACAATTAACTGAACACTCCTTATTGGGTAACTTTTCAGAAAGTCGTTACATTGCTTATTACCAACTGAGTGAAGGAGATAATCATGCATTACTGATAGCACTGACCTCAGCACTATCTCAATTATATGAAGTAGCAGGCGGTGAAATTTACTGTAACTTTAGGATCGGGGTTTGCGACTTTCCTGAGCACGGCAATGATATTGAAACCTTAATTGATAATTCATTTTCAGCATTGGCGAGTATTAGTCGACAACATAATAATACTTTTGCTGTTTTTACTCCGAAAATTAATCAGCAATTTAGTGACGTTCAAAAAATACATAATGCCATGACAAAAGCATTGTATGCTAAAGAATTTACCATGGTATACCAACCACAAATAAATAGCTTATCAGGCGAACTTTTTGCTGTTGAGGCATTAGTGCGTTGGCATTCAAAGACGCTTAATCGAACCGTTTCTCCGGCTGAGTTTATTCCTATCGCCGAATCTAATGGCTTAATGGTGTCGTTAGGTGAAAACATTATTCGACAGGTATTTAGCCAAGTTGCGCAATGGAATGAGCAAGGATTAACCATTGCTAAAGTCAGTATTAATATTTCACCACAACAGCTACTAGCCCATAGTTTTTATGACAACTTAATGCGTTGGATAAATGATGTAAAAGTTTCGCCGAAACAAATTGAATTAGAAATCACGGAAACGTCATTGTTGCAAGATCCTACTGCCAGCATCGCAATATTAAACAAACTGAATCAATGTGGATTTTCGATTGCTATTGACGACTTTGGTACCGGTTATTCATCATTAGAATATTTAAATACCATGCCACTGCATAAGTTAAAAATTGATCGTAGTTTTGTTATTGACCTTGATAAAAAAACAAAAAGTGCTGTGCTTGTTAAAACTATTATTGCCATGGCCCATAACCTGGGCCTTGAAGTATTAGCGGAAGGCGTCGAAAATCAAGCGGAAGCAAGCACCTTGCAGGTACTAGGTTGTGATAATATTCAAGGGTACTTATATTCCAAACCGCTCAGTGCGTCAGATTTGGTAGATTATATTGCAAAAAGAGAGCAAAGTAATATCAAGCAGTTAAGGCAAAAAGCTTGAGTTGTTAGCGCTGAAACGCATTGAATATAAGACTAAGACTGCTAGATGCTACTAGACAGTCTTGCTTGAAAAAATGGGCCAATCGTTGACTTTATTGAGCAAACACAAGCTATATTAACAAGGTTATGCTTTGCTTCTTTCGAGTAAGCGCCTTTTTTCGATTGCCATGGGCGTGATCTCATCATGCAGCTTTTTCTCGAAGCCTAACGCAAAATACACTTCAGCCATAAGAAATAACGGCCCAATAACTAAGCCCATAATATCGTCTAAAAATGCAGGCTTAGCTTTTTCGTAAATATGACCAATAAATTGAATGACCCAGCCTAGCACAAAGGTCGCTATTGCTAGCCAGAATGCATACTCCATTGCTGACACTAAGCTAGCAAGATATATATTAGCGAGTGTATAAACTAACATGCCAAAACCTAATTTAAGGTGCAATGTGAAGTAATACAATACGCTGATGCCTAGTAGTACCATCGCAGGAGTAAAAGTGAGTACATCATCACCGATGGTAACGTTAATGCTTTGTAGGCTCAGTAATAGGGTAATTGCCCATACAATAAGTGGGATACCAATAAAATGAGATTTAATGTTTTGTTTATTAAAATGCACACTTTTGTAATTTGCTAGCTGAACTTCGACTGTTTTCATGACAGTTCCTTCTTGTTATTTAGTAAAATATAATGGCAAGTTATAGTGCATATGTAAAGAGAGCTGACCAGCAGTTAGGTGCCACAACGTAACTCCTAAGCCGTATCATAAGCTAGAGATCAGTATTTGATTAACTGTATCGTATTGCAGTTATCCGGTCTTACTCATACAATAACAGCATTAGTTATTGAAAAAGTTAATATTATGTCTTCAGATAAACTGGGCTCCAGCCTAAATTATAAACGCCAAGAACAAGGCTACCGTGACCGCGCATTAAAGCTATTTCCCTGGGTATGTGGTCGTTGCGCCCGCGAATTTGAATATTCCAATATTAAAGAGTTAACGGTACATCATATGGATCATGATCATACAAACAATCCAAATGATGGCAGCAATTGGGAGTTACTTTGTATTTATTGCCATGATAATGAACATGCAAAATATACCGAGCATGCCAATTATCAAACAGAAGTAAAAGCTGGCGACAACAATCAAGATACGGCAACTTATAACCCATTTGCTGATTTAAAATCATTATTGAAAAAATAATGCTAACCCTAAGCCGATAAAAAGGAATTGCTTGTGGCAGGTTCGAGTTTATTAACATTAATTGATGATATAGCAACGGTATTAGATGACGTGGCTATTTTATCGAAAGTTGCAGCAAAAAAAACGGCTGGCGTACTGGGTGATGATTTAGCATTAAATGCTGAGCAAGTCTCTGGTGTGAAAGCCGATAGAGAGTTACCTGTTGTTTGGGCGGTGGCAAAAGGTTCGTTTTTAAATAAATTGATCTTAGTGCCTTCGGCTTTGTTGATCAGTGCATTTTTTCCGCCTTTGATCACCGTTTTATTAGTTTTTGGTGGCTTATTCCTCTGTTTTGAGGGTTTTGAAAAGGTTTTCCATAAATTTTTCCATAGCAAAAAAGACTTAGCACAAGAACACGAAGCGGTGATTGCCACTGTTAATCAAGACAATATTGACATTGTTGCACTTGAAAAAGAAAAAATAAAAGGCGCTATTCGTACTGACTTTATTCTCTCGGCAGAGATAGTTGTTATTGCACTTGGTTCAGTTAAAGAAGCGGCTTTTGAAACCCAAGTTATGGTTATTTCAGCTTTAGCTATTGCAATTACTGTTGGGGTTTATGGGCTTGTGGCAGCGATTGTTAAATTGGATGATTTAGGCCTTTATTTGTTAAGAAAGTCAGTATCAGGTGGTTTTAACGCTTTGCAAAGGTCTATGGGGCGAGGTCTTTTGATATTTGCCCCTTTTTTAATGAAACTGTTGACCATTGTTGGCACTATTGCGATGTTTTTGGTCGGCGGTGGCATAATCGTACATAGTTTTTCGTGGTTAAATCAGCAATTTCATCATATTGAGCAGCAGGTTAGTCAATACCTAGGTACTGTATCAGAAATGACGTTACCCATTTTACTTGATGGCCTTACCGGCATGATAGTTGGTGGCATAGTGTTAGCCGTTGTTAACTTAGTGACTCGATTGAAAAATCGTCAAGTTGCCAGTAAATAATTAAACCTGCAGGTTGATTTAAAACAAGCTTTTCAACTATCTAGCATAAAAGTTACAAATTAGTTCATTTTAGCTATTGTTTTTTATTGTGACAGCCCAGAGTATATAGTTGAAGACAACAAAAAAGGTAGCAATATGAAAATTATCATTTCTGGACATCACGTTGAAATCACCGAAGGCATAAATCAAGCAGTTGAAAATAAATTTGCCAAAGTTGCTAAACATTTCCCAAGCTTAATGACCTTAGATGTCATTATTACCGTAGAGCCCAATGAGCAGAAACTAGAAGTTTCTACCAGTTATGAAGGAGCAACTGTGTCAGTTAATGCTGCTGATAAAGAGCTATATGCAGCAATAGCGAGTGCAGCCAGTAAACTTGAAGCGGCATTAGCGCATCGTAAAGGCGTATTGTCAGCTAAGCAAAAAAAGAAATATGAAGTTGAGCAATCAGATGCCTTTGAAAGCGTTTAATTTTAGCTTGTAGACATTGACAAACAAAGGCCGTTAAACGGCCTTTTTTGTTTCTTACTGACTAGTAATAGATAAACTTATTATACATTTAAAACTAGCCTAGCTTATTTAACCTGACCTCTGAATAAGCAGCACTTGCTCAATGCTCCCTTTTAACGTAGATAATGGCATAAAATTAAGCATTGATAGTGTCTATTAGTGATGCTCACCTTGCTATAGCATTTACTTTGCCACCTAAGCTTTTGAGCCACTTGAATATCAAGCACTCATTATCCAGAGTTCAGGTTAATTATTTAACAATCTACCGAAAGAATGGATATTTCAGTCATGTTTACGTAAAATAACGCTATTGGCTTTAGTTGCATAACAACATAAAGCGTACTTTTATATCCTCAAGGAATTTCATGAAAAAAACATTCGAGTTAACTCACCCTAAAATCAAAGCCGCTAGAATGGTTGAGTCAGTAAAACACGAAGTTAAAAAATATTTAAAGCGTGAGCGCAATAAATCTTTACCTGAAGATGCAGATTATTGGGATTTTGATTGTAAAATTGGTAAATCAGAAACAACAGCTGATGTGATACATGTCGCAACCATTAATCAACAAATAGACTCCCTGGTTACTGAAGGTGTTACCTCGTTTTATCTTGAAATATTAGTTAAACCCGCTACTCGTTCATTTGAAGAAAAATAGTTATTAGTCTTAGCTTCGGACAGTAAAAATATTCTACCAATCGAAATAAAGCATCGGCGACAGGCAAATGTTTTATTCGATTGGTTTAGTTCAGTTGGTTTAGTTCGGTTGGTTTAGTTCAATGAACTTGGCTTAATTGACTGAGCTCAATGATACTCTCGTTATCAGTTAGCATTCCTCTTTCTTTTTAACATTTATATTCCCTTAATTTTCACCATACTCTTACTCGCAAACTGATGTTCAGTACCTATATTTTCTTTACCGAATTTTCGGTAAATTTAGGGGAGAGTCTATGATACATATCATATAGCTAGTTGGCTTTTGTTGCATACTCTTTGCCGTTTCTATTAAAGCAGAGCTTGAGATCTATAAAAGCTATGATCTGAGTCGTGAAGTTATTGCCATGACTACTGTACGTATTGACCCTAATATGGAAGGTGTTTATTTAGCTGGGCTAAAGAAAGTTAGGTAAAAGCGGTACGTTTAAAAAAAGTTAGGTTACATTAAAGATTAGAAAATATATGCTAGTGAATTACCACAAAGTGGGCACTTTAATTTAATTTTAATGGTGATTTTTAACAGTAGTGCCGACTTAGAGCGAAACCAAGAAAAATATCAGGCTTTTATGAAAAGCTGGGGCAAGGCTAATCAAGATAACTCACGTGAGCTCAGCAAAACTTACCCAAATGTTATCACCTTAACTGTCGAATATAGACTAAGCGTAATTAAACTTAACCAGACTTCAGGTTACTTAAGCAATAAAGAGGTTAATGGGGCTTATTTTCATACCTCAATGGCAGTATGCTCTGACCCCGTACTAAGCACACCGATTATCTAGCCCTGCTACCTAGCCGGGTTAATAACCTATTAAACCATTGATATGCGCAACAGCACTACGTCCAAGCGCACTAAGTGCATAGCCACCTTCAAGCACTGAAACAATACGTCCTTGTGCGTATTTATCTGCAATATCTTTTAGCTGATCGGTAACCCAGCGATAATCTTCATCAACTAAACTGACCTGCGACATTTCATCTTCAACGTGGGCATCGAAGCCGGCAGAAATAAAAATCATTTGTGGTTTGAATTTATTTAATGCTGGCACCCAAGTATCTAAAATTGCTTGACGAAAATCAGCACTTTTTGTTGTTGCATCTAATGGGGTATTAATGATCGGCGCCTTGGTGCTTTCTTTTATTTCAAAAGGAAAAAAGGGATATTGATAAGTAGAACAAAATAAATAGCCTTTTTTGTTTTTAATAATATCTTCTGTGCCATTACCATGATGCACATCGAAATCAACGATGGCGACCCGTTTCAATTTATACTTTTCTTTTGCGTAGGCGGCAGCGATGGCAATATTATTAAAAAAACAAAAGCCCATACCTTTACTATATTCCGCGTGATGCCCCGGCGGTCGTGTTGCGCAAAAAGCAGATGATATTTCCTGTGACATGACCAAGTCTACCGCATCTTTAGCGGCACCAGCCGAGAGTAATGCCGCATTAAGCGTGTTTGGGTTCATGATAGTATCATCGTCAACCCGATAGGTGCCTTCGCTTGGAGCATTGCTATAGATAGACTCGATATAGTCAGGGTCGTGAGCTAAATAAAGTAACTCTTTATCTATTGGTGTGGCATTAAATTGTCGTAGTACATAGTCTAAACCACTACGAATAAGTTGATCTTGAATCGCAGCCATACGTTCAGGCGCTTCAGGATGATATTCGCCCATATCGTGAGTTAGGCATTGGTGGTGACTAATAACGCCAACGGTCATAATAAATTCCTTTATAGATTACAGACTAAGTAGTAGCTCACTTAGTGTTTAAAATTGTTTTTTGATAGCAAGATTAAAGCGTAAAAGCCAAACTAACCTCGTCGTAGTCATCAGATGGTTTTCTTAAAAAGCCCGCATTTTCAAATACTTTAAGCATAGGAGCATTATCACGACGAACACAGGCAACTAATTGCTCTAAGCCGCGAACTCTTGCAATAGCAATTAATTCAGACAGTAGGGCTTTTGCCATACCTTTACCACGCTTACTTTCTTTAATAACAAAAGCAACCTCAGCACTATTTGTCGCTTCAAGGTAGTAATATCGAGCAACGGCTTGAATCGATTCTCCTAGATGATCACGTTCGGTTAAGCATAATGCTAAGTCGACATGCTGATTGACACTGACTAAGTTACAAGACTTTTCCCGAGTCATTTGAGTCGCATGATGATTGTATCGCATCATTAAGGTTTCTTTATTGTGTGAATAGAAAAACTCTTGTAGTTTGCGTTCATCAGCAGGTGACAATGGTCGTAAAAAGTATTCTAAATCCGCAAAAGTAAAGCGCTTCATTTCTACTTTACCTAGCTCAGGTACCGATGTTGGGGTGTTTTCTTGGTACTCAGGTACCCAGTAATGTTTACGAACATCTTTAAGCAGTTGATCGCGAAATTTCGGATGAGCAATGCGGATCAGCTCTAAGGTGCGTTCACGTATACTTTTGCCCTGTAATGAGGCTATGCCGTATTCAGTTACTACATAAGAGACGTGGCCTCGAGAAGTTACTACACCACCACCTTCGGTTATATGGGCGACGATACGAGAAATTTTTCCATCTTTAGTGGTTGACGGTAAAGCAATAATTGGTTTACCGCCCTTGCTTAATGAGGCGCCACGAATAAAGTCTACTTGACCACCAATACCACTATAAAAATGATAACCAATCGAATCTGCAACAACTTGACCGGTTAAATCAACTTCAATGGCGCTGTTAATCGATACCATTTTGTCGTTACGCGCTATGTTTACGGGCGAATTAACATGTTCGCTAGGGTAAAATTCAACATGTGGATTGCCATCAACAAATTTATATAAGCGCCGTGTACCAACACAAAAGCTGACCACGGTTTTACCTTTATGAAAGGTTTTTTTACGGTTATTAATGGCACCTGAAAGCATTAAATCAATAACACCATCGGAGAGCATTTCACTGTGTACGCCTAAGTCTTTGTGATTAGCTAAATAACGTAATACGGCTGATGGAATATTACCCATACCAATTTGAATAGTTGCGCCGTCTTCCACCAACATGGCGACATATTGACCTATTTGCTCAGTCACTTGATCAACTTCAGGCTCTGGCATTTCAGGTAAATATTGTTTCACTGTCATGTGAGCATGAATTTGATTTAAGTGCACAAAACTATGACCGTTTGTTCGTGGCATTTTAGGGTTAATTTGTGCGATAACATACTTTGCTTTTTTGATGGCTGCAGAAACAATATCAACACTAACTCCCAACGAGCAATAGCCATACTCATCCGGTGGACTAACCATGATCAGCGCAACATCTAAAGGAAGAATGTTTTCATTAAATAATTTGGGAATTTCAGATAAAAATGACGGTGTGTAATCTGCTCTGCCTTCATTGATCGCACGACGAATTTTTTCGCCACCAATAAAGAAAGCATTAACTTTAAATAAATCGCTATGCTGTTCTTCTGCCCAAACATTCTCAGAGAGGGTCAGAATATGTACCGCTTCAATATCATGCAAACCAGCACTATTAGCAATTAAATCATCAATTAATGCATTGGGTACTGCTGCATTTGAACCAATAAAAATTCGATTCCCAGATTTAAGGTATTGAGACCAATCGATAGAAGACTTTTGCTTTTTTTTCAATGGCATAATTTCTCTCAAATGTTTAGGTGTCATCAGGTGTTTTAACTAATATCAACGGTTATCGGTGAAATCGCGTTTTTATATCTTTTAATGAGTATGCTCTATTGAATAAGTTATTTTTTGATCATAGTCAAACCTTATAGGTGTTTAGATTAAATAACCGGCTAAAAAGGCTAAAATAATGACATTTATAGATTAATCAGTATTATTTAATGTGCATATAGCCACGATATCTCAAAATACAAAATTGAGCTCTAGGTATCATGGGTACAATTACCTTAACAGAAGAAGCCATAATAAATGAAAAAGATCACTGATAATGTATTTGCTAAGTGTTGCCGTGTAGTTGCTATGTTTAGCTTGCTACTTCCGATGTTAGCGCAATCTTCCGTTAATGCTGTAAAACCTAAGCCTGATACTATTAAGCCTGATACTACTCAGCCTGATACTACTCAGCCTGATACTACTAAGCCTAAATGGGAAGCTGGCATTTTAGTTGCCGCCTTTCATAGTTCTTTATATCCAGCGTCAGCGCAAACACAAGGCAAACTGTTACCCGTTCCTTTTGTTATATATCGAGGTGAGCGTCTTCGTGTAGGTGAGGGTGGAGTGATTAAAGCGATGGCTATTGATAAGCCTCGTTTTAAAGTTGATTTATCGCTTGGAGCCGCTTTTAACGCGAATTCAGATGACTCATCTGCTCGAGAAGGTATGCCAGATTTAGACTTTATATTCGAAGTTGGCCCACAAGTGAGCTTTCTACTTGATGACAGTGAGCAGAGCGAAACTTGGTTTAACCTGCAGTTTAGAAAAGTGTTTTCTACTGACTTTTCTAAAATTGATGATCGGGGCTACATATTTCAACCTGAAATAGCATACCAAGGAAAAGGGCTATTGAGTGAAAATGATCGCTTTAAATTAACTTTTTCACCGTTGTTTGCCACCAAGAAAACACATCAATATTTCTATCAAGTAGATAACGAATTTATTACCAATGAACGCTCAGCTTATCATGCCGGTGGTGGTTATTTAGGCTCTGAAATCACACTGGTTAATCGTTTTGTTGTACGTCAAGATGTTTCAGTGTTTATCAGTACTAAGCTAGGTTTTTATACCGGCGCCAGCAATGAAGATAGCCCCCTATTCAAGAAAGACTTTAACTATGATGTTGGTGTTGGACTTAAGTGGACGCTATTTCAAACTAACTAATTTATTTAATATTATAAAGCGAGTAATTGCTTGAATTGATAAGCATGTAATTACAGAGAACTGTATGTCTGAACTAATACAAATACGTTTAATGAAAGTATTTATTGTGCTGGGAATATCCTTACTGATACTTGGCCATTATTTACTTTCATATGCAGATCTTCCTGCTACTATGGGCGTTAGTGGTATTATTATTTCTGCCAGCTGCATTGCTTTTGGTTTGATCTTTTCATTGCCAACAAAAATGTACTTAACGTTTTTGTTAATGAAACGAGAGCAAGCTAATCAGCAAAACAATGCAATAGAAAACGAAATAGAAAAAAATATGACAGAAAAGCGTTAAACAGAAAAAAATAATGTTTTTCGATAGAACAAGGCGATAACAAGGAAATAACAAGGCATAGCGAGTTAGCAGTTCGGTAGGCAGGTATGATAAAAAAGCTCAACAAAAGTTGAGCTTAATTGTGTTTACTGACGCTCATTATCTGCAGGTGATAATCGTCAGCGGTTAATAAGCAAATTTACTGCTAGTCTTGTTCTTAACCAAAAATATTGCGCATCAATGTGATGGCTTGATCAACCGTTTTACCGTCTTTGACACTGTTTACTATCGTGCTGCGCATATTAATAATAAATTCAGGAAGGTCTTCAGCAGCAAAGGCCTTATCAACAATTGCTTCGGCTGACTCTTGACTTCGCTTCATTGCTTTAGCAACACCTATTTTTACTTTTTTAGGCTTATCTCGCATGCGAATATAGTTTGAATTTTCAGCTAAACTATTGTCAGCAAACAAAAATAAATCAATTAAAATGGCACGGTTTTGCCAAAGCTGTAATTCATTTTCGTCAGTGGGCATGTCGCTACGCCACCATTGTGTGCTTCTAATACAAACTATCATCTCGTGCCAGTAATCATCAAAGCTCTGGTTATTTAATTTTACCAGCCCTAAGCCTTGTGAAAGTGTGTCTAATTTACCACTGGTTAAAGCGACAAATTGGTCAGGTCTGCGCAATGCTAATAAACGCGTTGCAGCACTTAATGGCGCTTTTTCGCCATCGGTGTGTGTGCTGAAAATAGCTTTATAAGCTTGTACAAAGTTTTCATAATCAGCTAAATCAACATCGCCGCTGAGCGGGATATTAGCCAGCGCGCTATCAAAAGCTTCAGGGTGAGATTTTAATAATTGATGAAATGTTTTCGCGCCGCGTGTACCGGCAAACCACTCAACATCAAAGTCATAAACACTAATGTCATGCTGCGATGTATGTTTACCAGCAAAAGCTAATCTGTCTTCTTCAATCATGTCTGCTAGGTTATTGCTGCGTATATTCGCAATATAATCTAACATTTTCAGCCTTTCAGGTAATGCTTGTAAGCTTGATGCTTCTTGGACAAAACCAACAAATATAGGCCAAGGAATAACACGAGCAAGCTTTAACTGGCAGGCACTAACACCGGTAGATAATGTTTCTTGTAGTTTCTTTAACGGCTTCTCTTGGCTGGGCTCTAATAAATCGCGATTAACGTCGTGTAAACAAATTCGATGTAACTCACCGCACCAGTTAAGAAAATTATCAGGATGATTTTCAACTTTTACAGCCATTAAATTAAGACTAAGGTCAGCAACAAACGATAAAGCACTCTGGTAAATAGTTTGTTCGGTAGCACTAAGCGACATGGCGTTAGGAGAGGTAAGCAATTTTCTCATGAAACAAGGATTTCCGACGGTAAAAATATAAAAATAGGGCGGCATGATACGTGTAAAATCGTCTAACGCAAGCGATAAAGCCTAATTAAGCAGATAAAGTCTAAACTGGTGGCTTAAGCAACAATTTCTGTTGGCATATTCAACAGTTAAACTATTGTTGTGTGCTAGTGATATTTTTGCGTTAGCCAGAGCGTGTTTAACAATATTATCAGTGTTTTTTTGCTGATATGGCATGAAAAAGGGCGCCAACGTTATTGGCGCCCAGACAAGCTTAGCCTTTTCTTTTACTCGGTTTTACAACTGCTACTTTACTTGATTCTTTTTTCAGTTTTAGACATTTTTTCACCTAATAATAAATAACAGATCAATAACACGTTTTTCAAAACTAAAAATCATAGCAACAAAGCAAACAATTCACCTCCTTAACTACGGTATGGGCTAAATCATCAAGCTAATTTATTAATACCGCTGGATAATTAATGGAGCTAGCCGTTGATTTATTGAACATTTAACCGACATTATTTTGCTACTAACCGTTGTGCACATCAGGCAATGTCAACCACATGGCTAATTGTTAAGCCCAGATTGATAAATCTACGTTCACTGTCGTTGAGATAATGGCTGCAATTAAATAACAACATTATGACGAGATATCGTGGTGAATAACGGTAAAAACAGAAGGGCGAAAGATCGCCCCGTTAAGCGGGGAATTTTAGGACTAAGCTCGCTAAAAATAAGAAATAAACTAATATCGTAGGCGTTTTCGTCGCTTCAATAAAGATAAGCGCTAACTTTACTGTCGTCATTGCGCCGTGCATTGAGTTCAGTGCTTGATTTATCGTGATAAAATCATAGGTTTGATAGTTATTTAAATGGTCGGTATTTTTCACCTTGTCCTTTTGAATAAAAATAAGTACTCTGGTACGACCTGTATTAGGTCACTCTTTAAATAATGTGAATTTATAAATCTAATCAATAGTTTGGAATAAGTATTAATGCAACAAGAATCAATTTTTATTGCTGATGGTGGGCATGAACTCCATTTAAGGCATATTTGGACAAAGCCCGGCGGTGTGCCTATTTTTATGTTGCATGGTTTAATTGAAAATGGACTTATTTTTTACACTGAAAAAGGCAAAGGTTTAGCCTGTTATCTTGCCGAACAGGGGTTTGATGTCTATGTGGCGGATCTACGGGGCAGAGGTAAAAGCAGACCCGCAATTGATGGTAATTCGACCTTTGGACAATTTGAAGCAATAACTCGAGACATTCCGTTGTTTTTGGAAAAAATTCAACAATTAAATCAACAAAAACTTCACCTTATTGCTCACTCATGGGGTGGTGTACTATTAACTAGTTTTTTATCACGTTACCCGCAATGGCTTGAGCAGGTGCTCAGTAAAACTTGCTTTGGTACTAAGCGAGTTGTCACCGCGAAAACCTTCGAAGCCTACTTTAAGCTCGGGTTTATGTGGCGTTACGTTGCACCTATACTGGCAAAAAAATTAGGCTATTTTGATGCCAAAAAGTTTCGTTTTGGCTCAGATAGCGAAACGAAACAGTCATTGAAAGAAAGTAATGTCTGGGTCAAGTCGAGCACATGGTGTGATCTACACGACAGTTTTGATTATTTTAATGCAGCACAACAGATTTCTTGGCCACCTACTTGGCACTTTACTGGTATTAATGACCATGCATTAGGGCATCAACAAGATGTTAAGTTGTTTATTAATGAGTGTGGTAATACTGAGGCAAAATTATCCGTGTTATCGAAGCAAGCTGGAAATCTTGTCGATTATGATCATATTGATATTTTAACTCATGCTAAAAGTGTTGATGACCATTTCCCACAATTGACCAGATGGTTATGGCAACATAGTCAATAGTGCGGCTTATATAACCGCACAGACATAGTTAATTAGAGCGCTTCATTATCAGTTTTCATCGCTTCAATATTGATAATATTGGAGCGGTTTAAAGTGATTTTAAAACGCTGTATTTCTTGTTGATACTGTTTATCTGTTTGCATTAAAACAACATTTATTTGATAACGGCGCTCAACAGCTTGCTTGGTTATCTTACTACCATCTAATGAATATAACCGACCTTCTCCTTTTTTTAAAAAACGAATAAAGGGCGTTAAATTAAAGTATATACGTTGTTGAATTTCATCGTAGCCAGGTAAAAAGCTCTTTACATTAACTTTAGTATCGCTGCGAAAGTGCAGCAGTTGCGCTGCTTGTTTATTTTGTTGTCGTCGTGTTTGAAATAGCTTATCAACTTGTTTAGGTAAATCTTTGTTACGAATGTATTCAAGCCAGATGGTTTGACTCGCAACGCGACTTTTGTTGACACTATTACTATAGATATTTTTCCATTTAGGTAGGCCTTTTTGAATACTGCGCCAAATAACACGGGTAATGTCTTCCTTGAAAATTTCCCTTAAACCATAAATAACACCTAGCATGCCAACTAATGCTATGGTGACTTCGGTAAAATTTGCTCGAGCATTTAATACCAGCATCATCACGAAGGTCATGATAATAGCGGTTACAGTTCCGCGTACAACTCGTTTTAAATTACTATTGAGGTTTTTGACTTCTTTTTGAAATACCACGCCGTATTCAATTAATCGTTCTAGTAAACGCATTTTATTGGTGATGCGGTTAGGATCTTCTAAAGTGACTTGCGAATTATATTGGTTTTCTTGGCGGTATTCATTTTCGCTTCGACACAGTGCAATTAAGAAGTTTCTTTCAGTGGTGAAGTCACTACTTTTAGGGCCGCGAGATAACAACTTTAAAAACGACTGTTCTACTTGCCAACTAAGGTAGTTATCAGCATTTTCAAAAAATGACCTCAGTTTTTGATCCGGTGGTGTATACCTTCTAAGTTTTTTAAGTAACGATTTTATTTGCTCAGCTAAAACAATGGCTTGAGGGTAAAATTCTTCGCTTTCTTTTAACTTAATGGTTTGTTTTATATCGGTATCTAAGGCGATTCTAATTTGATAAGAAAACAAGTTTAAGTTCAAGCGATAGTCACTTTGTTGACCTTTTTTTTGACTGATAAATCGACTGCGTACTAAAGGTAGGTGCAGTTGATCTGAATAATAAGCACTATGGCTTTGTATACTGCTATGAAAATAATGCTCTTCAGTTAAGGTTTTAGGGCTGATGCCCATTTCATTAGGTAAAGAAAAATAAAGATCAAGTCTTTGATGGTCACTGGGCAATAACTGGTAACTGACTTTTATAGAGAGATTTTCGTCTTGGGTGAGTTTTATGTTATTCACTTATATTGCCTGTTCCTTATCAATAGTATGGCTAAGCACAGTAGTAGGGTTAAACTTAAATTATCAATATAGCTGGGTGTTTATACTTATGCTTTAGATAAACTTACGCTATTTCAACTAAATAATAAATGAGATAGTAAATAAAAACATCTTTATCATAGCGATTTTTCATCCTATGACTGAATTTGTGATTTAACGATACTTAGCCATAATAAATGGTGCTAAGGTGATTATGCCCATTAAGGCTAAGATTATTTCACATTAACTGGCATTTAAACTTGACATTAAACGACTGCAATTTAAAATTATTATCTGGCTATATCAATCGGTACATTAAATTAAATTTTAATGGCAATTAACCATAATATTGACGGTCATTTTCACATATAACATGGGTTATTTCTTTTCTACAGGCATCTGAGCATATTTGGCTTTACTCCTTTACGAACCGATGTAATTTGTATACTTAAGTTAGGCATATCTGAGCTTAATTTTAGCTATATTTCTAAAGCAATGGAGTCTTATGCAAAATAACATACCTGAAGTGTTTCAATACCCTCATGAAAGCCTGCTTGCTGCGGCAGCACACGACCCATGGTTAGTGCTTTTGTCAATTTCTATTGCGATATTTGCCTCTTTTATGGGCTTTCAAGTGGCTTCTCAAGCGGCAAGCCGCTCCGTTATTGGCAAACATATATCATTATTACTTGGTAGTTTTGCCTTAGGTGGTGGTGTTTGGTCAATGCACTTTATTGGTATGTTGGCACTTGAGCTGTGTACTGATGTTTCATACAAGTTCGATTTAACCGCACTTTCAGTATTGCCTGCTATCGCTGCTTCTTGGGTAGCGTTAAACCTCATTACCCGTGAAAACCTAAAAGTAAGTCAACTGGTGTTAGGTGGGGTATTAGTTGGTGCTGGTATAGGTACCATGCACTATGTTGGTATGGCCGCTATGGAAATGGCGTTATTGCTACGCTATGACTTATTCATGTTTTCCGTCTCGATATTGGTAGCAGTAATACTGGCTATTTTGTCACTTTGGATAAGCTTTGGTCTTGATCGCTTAGATAAAACAGAGCAAAGTCGAACAGCAAAAATGTTAATTTCAAGTTGTGTAATGGGCGCTGCAATCTCAGGTATGCATTATACTGGTATGGCAGCTGCGCGTTTTGTTTTACCTCCCGGCTTTGAAATATCACAACAAACGGGCCAAATATCTTTATATCTAGCTTTTGGTATAACAGTTATTACTGTCTTTATTATTGGTTTAGTGTTGGCAGCGAATTTAGTGTTTGGCTATAAAGACAAATCAGCCATTGCCATTCGTAATGAAAAGCGCCTTATGGCGACCATGGATACTGCCGTTGACGGTATTATAACGATTAATGCCAATGGCATAATCATTAGCGTTAATAAAGCGGTAACAACCATTTTAGGTTGGCAAGAAAAAGAATTACTCGGAAATAATGTCAGTATGATTGTACCGGCGCCGTTTAAACAGCATCACGATCAATATCTTAAAAACTATATAAAAACTCGTGAAGCTAAAATTATTGGTACCGGCCGAGAAGTTGATGCCATTGCAAAATGTGGTGAAGAGATCCCAGTAAGGTTAGGTATTGGTCATGTTGAACTAAACAATGAACATATGTTTGTTGCTTTTATCGCCGATTTACGTGAGCGTAGAGAAATGGAAGCTGAACTCAGGAAAAATGAAGCCCGCATCCGTGCTTTATTAACCAATATTCCCGGTATTGCTTACCGATGTATCGACAGTCCTGGCTGGCCTAATTTGTTTATTAATGATGAAGTTGAAAAGGTGATCGGGTATCCCGCTGTCGACTTTTTATTACCGTCGCCAAAACGAAGTTTAGGTGATTTTATTCATCCAGATGATCTACATATCATTGAAGAAACTGATTTACGTAATCCACAAGGTTATCAAATTGAATTTAGATTTATCGACCGTTTCGGTACGATGAAATGGATGCTGGGTTACGGCCGAGCGATAAAAGAAGAAGGTAGTGATGACCATTATTTAGACGGTTTTATCATGGATATTAGCGATCGTAAAAAGATGGAGTCGGAGCTTATTTCAGCGAAAGAAATTGCAGAAAATGCGGCTGAATCACGCTCTGCCTTTTTAGCCAATATGAGTCATGAAATTCGCACACCCATGAACGCCGTTATCGGTTTTAGTGATATTTTATTAGATGATGAGTTAAGCGATAGCCAACGTAAGCACCTTAATACCATTAATCAATCGGCTAAGTCCTTGTTGCATATTCTTAATGATGTGCTTGATAGTGCTAAATTAGATAAAGGAAAGTTTCAACTTGAGTATCGCGATTTTTCATTGGTTGAAGAAGTTGATGCGGTGGTTTCTACGCTATGGCTACAAGCGCAAAATAAGGGCTTAGAGCTAGCGCTAAATATTCATAGTGATGTTCAAGGGCATTATAACGGCGTGCCTGATCGTATTCGTCAAGTGTTGACCAACCTCATCGGTAATGCCATTAAGTTTACGGAGCACGGCAAAGTCAATATTGAGATCAAGAACTCAGCTAATCAGTTCGTGACATTTATTATTCAAGATAGCGGTATTGGAATGACCCAAGCCCAATTGAGCACAATATTTGATGCTTTTGCCCAAGCAGATGAATCTATGAGCCGACGTTTTGGTGGTACAGGCCTTGGCACAACAATTAGTAAGCAATTGGTTGAGTTAATGAAAGGGAGTATATCGGCAACAAGTATTGAAGGGCAGGGGTCTGCGTTTACCTTTAGCTTACCTTTGCAACCGGTAACAGCATGCGCTCAAAACATTGTTGTACAAAAATCTGAGAGTTTACCTGAATTACATATTCTGGTTGTTGATGATATCGACCACAATATTGATTTATTAACTTTATTACTTAAACGTCATGGCCATAAGGTTATCGAAGCGCGTGATGGTGAGCAAGCATTAGTACAAATGAAAAACAATATGCTTGACGTTGTTTTGATGGATATTCAAATGCCCGTGATGGACGGCTTAACCGCGGCGAAATTACGCCGTGAATATGAAGCTGAAAATAAGTTAATTAAATTACCTATTATTGCACTTACCGCCAGTGTTTTACCGCAAGATAGATTATCTGCAGAACAGGCGGGCATGGATGGCTTTGCAAATAAACCTATTGATATGCAGCAGCTTAATAATGAAATTTCAAATGTTTTAGTCTTAGGTAATGAGTTAGCCATTGAGCCTGAGTCGGTTGATAAATCGACATTGGTTATCGATGTTGAAAAAGGTATTGCTTTGTGGGGATCAAAAACCAGTCTCTACGCTGAAATTTGTCGCTTTATTAAGCAGGCAGAAGCAGAGATACTTGAATTCGATAGCTTACTTGAACAACAAGCACTGCAAAAATTGCAGCAGCAGTGTCATAAGTTTAAAGGTGGGTCTGGTAATCTTGCATTAAATCGTTTTATGACCATTTTTGACGCGCTAGAGCGCTCAAGTGCTGAGCAAGACCTTGATGCTTGTAAAGTGAATATTGCCAAGGCTATTGCTGAATTTCATGTGATTAAAAATTGTGTTAATACCATGAGCGATAAGGAAAAGCTGCTACCAACATTGGAGACTAATGTTGGAAGTGATAGTCTCAAGGCGGTGTTAGCTACTTTACAAAAACTTGCTCCTTATGTAAGTAATAATGAATTTAATGAAGCTTTATTAGAAGAACTTCACGGCTTTTCTGCTATTAAGCCTGCTGAAATCAACGCTATTGTTGATTCATGTAATAATTTTGAATTTTCTCAAGCATCTCAGCAAATTCAAGATTTGATTGATGCTCTAAAATCAACCCTCTAGCGTTGGGTAAAGGATAAGATAAATGCGAAAGAATAAATCAAGTGTTTTAATTGTTGATGACGAACCGACCAACTTACGTGTTTTAAATCAAATACTGAATGATAGCTATAAGCTTATTTTTGCTAAAAGTGGTCAAGAGGCACTAGCCCTAGTTGAGAAAGAAGCACCCGACTTGATATTGTTAGACGTGATGATGCCTGGGCTTACAGGGTATGAAGTGTGCGAGCACTTGAAGCAAAACCCCAAATTTAAGTCGATACCTATCATATTTATTACCGCATTAAGTGATCCTGATGATGAAGCTAAAGGCTTAAACCTCGGCGCTGTTGACTATATCTCTAAGCCTATTTCACCTGCTGTGGTAAAAGCTCGAGTAAAAACGCATTTATCTTTGGTAGATGCTGAAGAGCTTCGAAGAACACGCTTACAAGTTATACAACGCCTTGGTCGAGCATCTGAATACAAAGATAATGAAACCGGTATGCACGTTATGCGTATGAGTCATTATGCGCGTATTATTGCCTTAGATTATGGCTTTTCAAAGGCTGAGGCCGATAACTTATTTAATGCTGCGCCGATGCATGACATTGGTAAAATTGGTATTCCAGATAGTATCATGCTTAAACCCGGTAAACTCACCACAGAAGAGTTTGCCATTATGAAGAAACATCCAGAAATTGGGGCGGAAATTTTAGGTGATTCTGATTCAGATTTGATTGAATTAGCGAAGCTCGTATCAATGACCCATCATGAAAAATGGGATGGCACGGGTTATCCAAAACAACTAAAAGGCACTGAAATCCCTATTGAAGGGCGTATAGTTGCCTTAGCTGATGTTTTTGATGCATTGACCAGTGTTCGCCCTTATAAAGATGCATGGTCAATTCCAAAGGCCATGGAGTTTATTCATAGTGAAAAAAACAAACATTTCGATCCTCAATTAGTGGAAATATTTGAGCAACAGATAGCGCAAATTATTGAGATAAAAGAGCGTTGGAAAGACTAAGTTCGTGTACTTTTAATGTAAGTATATGTTGGTGAAACTAAAATCCAATTTTCAATACTATGTTAAGCCAATAGTATGTTAACCCAATACGGCTAAGTTAATTCAATACAGCTAAGGTACCCAATATGAAAATGGTTTATACCAACGAAAGCTTATTTTTAGTTAACAATACTAAAAATATTATTGAGGCTGCAGGTATTGTTACTTTCCTGAAAAATGAATTTAGCCAAGGGGCTGCTGGTGAAATTTCAGCCTTTGATTGCTGGCCCGAAATATGGGTGCAGCAAGATAGTGATTACGAAAAAGCTATAGCGGTTGTTGCTAGCACACAAAAATCAATCAGTATGGATGACTGGATTTGCAATAAATGTTGCGAAAAAAATGATGCCTCATTTGAAATATGTTGGCAGTGCCAACATGAGCAAGCATAAGCGCCGCTCGTTACTCACATTTGGCATTAAGTGTTCAGGCTCATCAGATAAAAAATTTTGCTAATTTGTACTTTTCTTATATACATAGCCGTATTTAATAGCGTATATTTATGGGTTGACGATGGAACGTTTGTTTAAATGGAATTTACCAAATGCTATTAGTTAACCGAAAACCTATTCTTAATTTTTTTATCCCTACTTGCTTTATTTTAACCCTGCTTTTGCTGAGCGAAGTGTATGCCCAAGACACGATAGCAAGCTCTGTTAAATCCGAAGACATATTACCTACTAATGAAGTGCTGATCGAAGGAACTGTCAATAACACGGCAGTATTAAGTCTTATTATTGCCAGTTTAGTTGTGATAATTTGCGCTGTTGTTGTGTTATTTATTGTTCATCACCGTAGATTGAAAGCACAAATAGTGGCATCAATGAAAGATGAATTAACTGGGGTATTTTGTCGTAATTATTTAAAAGTATATTTACCTGCTTTGCGTTCTCGCTTTGAACGAGAAGCAAACCCTGAATTATCTATAGGGGCGTTAATTATTGACTGTGATGACTTTAAGTTTATAAATGATACGTTCGGTCATGCAGGTGGTGATAAGGCCTTGAAAGCCATTGTTAATACAATATCAACTCAGATCAGAGAGCATGATCTCTTACTACGTTGGGGAGGTGATGAGTTTGTTTTAGTGTGTGAATCTATTAGCCAAATACAAATGCGTGAATTGGCAGAAAGAATTATTGCCAGTATCAATGATATGTTTATTGAATATGAGCAAGCAACTCTTTCTGTCACTGTATCAGCAGGTTATGCTTTGCATGATAAAACGAAAGCGTTTAATTTTGATGACTTAGTAAACGCCGCTGATGAATACCTATTAGCAACAAAAAAAGCAGGAAAAAATAATTTTTTGGGTAATAATCCTCTTCATTCAGCGAGTAAAAATTTTTCAAATGGTTTTGCTAATAGCTAATTATCAAGGCACTATGACCCGTTGCAATAATAGTAAGTATAAGTGTTGATAAATAATGCGTAAATCAGATAAAAAACTCGATAATCAAATCATTAAAGCTCTGACTGAGGTTTGTCATCATGCCTTAGAAGATATTGATGGTTTTCAATGGCTAACGCATACGGTTAATTTTGATAATGTTGAGCAAAGTTTAAAAGTTACCTGTGTATTCGACAATAATAGCCAGTTAGCTGACTATGCAAAATCACATAACAAAAATTATTTGCTACAACTTATTGCTAGCAAGCTGGCAAATATTGGTTTGAAACTGAGCAATGTTAATAACCAAGTTGAGCTTGATAGTGAAGAGAGTTGCTGGCTTTATCATGCCGGCAATTGGCAAAAAAGACTTTCTTGACCGGGCTGTTGCTAGTGATGATTAACTATCAGCGCTGTATTAGGGCTGACGGCACTTTATTTACAGGCTGCTAAATAGCGATATGGCTATTGCGCACATGATCACCCCTACCACCATATCAATAGAGCGTTTTACTCTTGCTTGATTAAGCCAAGGTGACATTTTCGCTGCGGCTCCGGCTAAGCTATAAAACCAAATAATTGATGCCAGCATAGTGCCTACGGCAAAAGCGAACCTTTCGTGACCTTGAAATTGTCCGCCAACACTGCCTAATATCATCACAGTATCTAGATAGACATGCGGATTTAATAGCGTTACAGAAAGCGTTGCGATAATCACTAACCAAGGCTTGTGCTTCAATTCATTTGCTAATTGCTGATTTTCTTCATAGTTGTTTTGCCATACTTGACGAAAAGATAAGCCAGCATAAGTTAATAAAAATATGATGCCGCCCCAAGAAATAATGGTCACTAAGGTTGGTGATGTTGCGATTAACTTGGCACCACCAAACACCCCTAATGCAATGAGAATGACATCACAAAGCATACAAATTGTTGCCGCTAAGAAGTGATGATTTCTTTTAATGCCATGATTAAGTACATGAGCGTTTTGAGCGCCGATCGGAATAATCATACCGGCGCCTAGAATTAATCCTTGTAACAAAGGGGAAAACATTTGTTGCTCCTAAAGTAATAACCTACAGGGTAAGGCGGCTAATTTAATAAGTTAACAAGTATAAGTACAATTAATGCTTTTTATCTTTAATAAGTTTTGCTAATGTCGATGTGTTTTGGGTATGTGTGAATATATGAATAGGAATACAGTACGTTGTTAGATTACAAGTTATTGCATGCGTTAAGCGTGGTGGTTGATGAGCAAAATTTTGATAAAGCGGCATCAGTTTTATCAATTACACAATCGGCTGTTTCTCAACGGATAAAAAGCTTAGAGCAAACTATAGGGCAACCGGTATTAGTCAGAGCACAACCTATAGTGGCAACAGCGATTGGTAAAAAATTGCTTGGCCATTACCAACAAGTGAAATTGCTAGAGCAAGATATTTTGCCAGACATTTCAGGCAATAATAACAGTGAAACAATCACTGCCAGTATTGCCAGTAATGCTGACAGCTTAGCGACTTGGTTAATTACTGCTATTGGTGATGTTTGCCATCACTATAACGTATCTGTAAATTTTCGCCTTTCAGATGAAAATAGAACCATCAATTATTTAAAAGATGGAGAAGTATTTGGTGCCATTAGTACACACAATAGCGCATTGCCGGGCTGTACTTTTGAAAAGCTCGGTGACATGCAGTATCTCTTAGTTGCCGCGCCTAATTTTGTTGAACATTATTTTCCTCAAGGTATTAATGAACAGGCATTAGTTAGAGCACCTGCCGTTGCTTATGATCAAAAAGATGACATGCACATCAAATATATTGAAAAAATATTTGGCTTGAAAGGCGGCTCATACCCTTGCCACACAGTGCGATCATCGGAAGCTTTTGTCGGTTTTGCAAAACAAGGCCTAGCGTATTGCTTGATCCCTAAATTGCAAATACAGCAAGAGCTTAATAATGGACAGCTGATTAATTTAATGCCTGAAAATACCATCACCAGAACACTATACTGGCATCATTGGGTATTATTAAAAGGTGTATTTAAACAACTTTCAATGGCGATAATCAATCGTGCGCAACAAGCATTGAATAATCAATAAGGCTTTATTTACAAAACAATTTATCGTTAGAAAGATAACAATTAGGAGCACAATATGAGCAACTTGTACGTGAGAGCGGCAACCGCAGCCGATGCCGGAATTTTATTTACCTTTATTAAAGATCTCGCTATTTATGAAAAAGCCGAAGACGAAGTTTTAGCGACCGAACAAACAATTAAGCAAACTATTTTTGCTCATGATAGTCATGTCTACGCATTAATATGTGAACTTGATGGTGTTGCGATTGGCTCTGCAATTTATTTTTTTAACTATTCAACTTGGTTAGCAAAGTCTGGCCTGTATTTAGAAGACTTGTACGTTATGCCTGAATATCGTGGTAAAGGCGCAGGTGTAAAACTGTTAAAAACTATGGCGAATATCGCTAAAGAAAAAGACTGCGCTCGCTTTGAGTGGAGCTGTTTAGACTGGAATACACCTTCACGTGAGTTTTATCATTCATTAGGAGCTGTAGCTCAAGAAGAGTGGGTGGGCTATCGCATGACAGGCAAAACGCTTAATGACTTTGCAGCTGATCAGACTGAATAACGCTAACGTTTAAAGCAGGATTTTCCGCATAGGCCAACATGGCACGTGCTACTTTTTCTGCTTCAATTACTTGATATTTCTGCGGAATAATAAAAGCTAAAGCTTGCATGAACATTGTGCCAATGTGTTCACCTAGGCGATATTCATCACGCTGACCAGATAACATTGATGGTCGAAATATGCCAAGATGTTGATAGCCAATAGCGCGCAAACTCGTCTCAACTTTACCTTTAACTTGATTATAGAATAGCTTGGATGACTCGTTTGCCGCCATTGCCGTTACGATGGCGAACAATGATGCGTTTTGGCGGTAAAAGTGTTTGGCAATAATGAGCGGGTAGTGATAATCAACTTCAGTAAATGCGTCTTTAGAGCCGGCTTTTTTTATTGTGCTACCCAACGTACAAAAAACATCATCAACGATAGCTAGCTCATCGCTAGCTAAAGGCGCGTTAAGCGTAGATTGATTTTTACTGATTGACGAAGACTTTTCTGATTGCGTTATTGCATTAACCTTTGCCTGAGCATTTCTCTGCTCTAGTGAACGGCGTTCTAATTCAACGGCTAGCTGAGAAAAATCTATTTGCCATTGAACAAGTTTAGGATCTGTTATGACGAGTGGTTTTCGCACTAAAGCAATTACTTTGCTATAGCGCGAGCTAGCGAGTAGCTTTGTTAATAAGTGTTGACCAATTAAGCCACTGGCACCAACAATTAAAGCGACTTTGCCATTTTCAGTTGGCTGAGTAGTTGTCGTGTTGTTAATGACATTTCTCCTAAATTAGTTTGCAAGGTATAAAGTACCATTTTGCTTAATTGCTTGTATTATATTTTCTGATATTGCTTGTGCATCAGCCAATTCTTGTGCGCTTAAACTTTTTATTAATTTTTCTGTATACCATTGATTACGTTGATACAGAGCATTGTCTTCGGTAAACGCTAAAATAGCCTGATTATAAGCAAAAGCTTTTACCCAGCCCTGTGGACCATAGTTTTGCGAATAGTAAAGGCTGGCTAGTGTGGTCATCGCTTTGATACTGCCGTGCTCGGCAGCTTGAGTGAGAAAATTGATTTTTGTGTTAATAAACTGCTCACGCATAGCAATATATTCAGCTCTAGGAAGTGACACATGACCTTGTGACGTCATATAAAACTCAGCATATAATTGAGCAAAACTTTCTTTTGCAGGTATAAAGCCTTGCTCAGCAGCTAAGCGCATATAATGATAAAACTGTTTTTGTTGTTTTAGTTCAACCCCTTGGCATTTTTCATATTTATCTTCTAAGTGCTGTAGCATTGCATCACTTGCATGGGTTTCTTGTTGTGTTTGTTTACGAGTATCAAATTCATGTTGATTGAAAGGGCTATTCCAACAATATCTTAAGTTCATGGCAAGAAGATAGCCGGCCGTTAAATCACCGGCTTCAAATTGTGACTGTAATGCTGAAATTTGTTCACTTAAGCGCCCTGATATATGCCAATTTGGTTGAGTTATAACTCGTAACTTTCCCAATGGAGCTATTTCATTACCTATTTTAGCGGCATCTATAGTGTTTAAGCGTTCAGCTACCATGGGGGGAGCGCTAGTTTGGCTACTTTGGTAAGAAGTTGCCCCCGCTTTTTTTGAACTACCGGCAAAGAAAGCAGGGCTATCAAAGAGTATATTTGCGTAATAACCTGCATAAGCCAGTATTGCTGCGATTAAAACTAGTTTGAATAAGGTTTTGTATGTTCGACTAGATGCCATTTAAATTTTATGCCGTAGAGTAAAGTAATGTCAGTTCTATAAATGCTTGATGAATATATGAATATATAAAAGTTAAAGTTTGTAGCGAAAACACATTGCTTGAAGAGCATTACCTTATCAAAACAATAATACTAAGGCTAAGATTTTTATAATCATCTTTGAAGCATATGCTCATGACTGATTAACCAACAAGAATTTCTTTTTCTAGCAGCATTATTTACAAATCATGATCGCTGTTTTCAAACTGAAAGTATGTAGCTAGCAACAGAATCCATTTGCTGTTCACGGGTTTTTAATCTATTGCACCGCAATAGGTTGGGCAAACTGAATCAGTTGAATGAGCTGTGCGGCGTTATTTTATTCTTGTTAGATAGAAAACCTTATTGCACAGAGCCAGCACATAATTGCTGCTATCAAAGCAAAAAGCTCATTACCTGTTATTGGGTTAATGAGCTTTTGTTGGGGGCGTTTGTTGGGGCGAGTTATCGTTACTGACAAAGTGGTAAGTAAAAATTGAGACTAAAGCTTAGTATCATTCAACACGGTAAGTTACCGCTTTAGGCATAGATAGTTTTTGCCCAACGCGTTAAACCGGCGGTAACGCTACCGAAATGATCACCAATAACAATAGGTACGTGGTTAAATTGTTGTTGAAGAAATTGATTCAATACCGGAGATTTAGCCGTGCCGCCAGTAACAAATACCACATCAGGCTGACAATTAGCTTGTGTGATCGCATCTGTCATTAAACTCGCAATTGAATTGAGTTCTCTTTGGCAGGCTTTGCCAAAGCCATCTCTGTCGAGCGTAATAGAGAGGCCAGTATCAATATCAGATAAATCAACTTGCTGTTGTGTTTGCTCAGTGATGGCGATTTTACTTTGCTCTGCAGCGTTAACGACGCGATAACTTAATTTCTGTTGCTGCACGGTTAGCAAGCGCGTTAATAGCTCAGGTTGCTCAGCATCACGAATAAGCTGTTCTAGAAAACGACCATTAGCAGCACTGTAAAACTCCGTTTGATGATTGATATTATTAATCGCCATCGCTTGCCAATAGCTGTTACTTGGCATAGGTTTACCGGTTTTTAATCGGCTATCTAAACCAAAGCTTGGCATAATACCTTTTAGTGCAAAAGCAATGTCAAAGTCGTTACCGCCAACGCGCTCACCACTATGACTTAATAGGTCATGGCTTCTATCTGATAAAGCGGCTTGTTTGGGTCCCATCAATAACATCGAGCAATCGGTGGTTCCACCACCAATATCAACAACTAGCACTTTTGTTTCTTTTGTTAAGCTCGCTTCATATTCAAAGCCGGCAGCAACAGGTTCAAATTGAAATTCAACATCTTTAAAACCAACACGTTTAGCTGCATTCGTTAATATTGTTAATGCCTGCTGATTACTCTCTTCACCACGTAAACCCTGAAAGTTGATTGGGCGCCCGATAACGGTTTGCTCTACGCTTCTGCCAAGTGCTGCTTCAGTCAGCGTTTTCACGTTACTCATCATTGCTGCAACAATATCTTCAAATAAGTCCACTTGTTGCGGCAATAAGCCACTTGCACCAAGAAATGACTTAGGCGACTTGATGTAATAACCTTCATCGGGCTCTTGTAAGTAATTATTCAGGGCTTGCTGCCCAAAAGATAGCTCTGTGGGATAACCATCAAGCGTCAATTCTCGTAAGGTATTTTGACCTTTTTGTAACTGCCTTTGACGTTGCTGTTGAAAGGTTTTTTGCTCTGCCAAGGTCAAGTTTTTGTGCAGCCAGTTGACAATGACATCACGACTAGGGGCATATAAGGTTGACGATATATATCGGCCATGATCACCTAGAGATAATAGTTTTGGCTTGTTATTTTCCATAACGCCGACAGCACAGTTTGATGTGCCATAGTCAAATCCGATCATGTTGAGATCCAAAGAGAAAAAGGCCGCGTAGAATACTGAGATATTCATTACTAGGCAAGGCCTTTTAGTTGATCTGAGTGATTGCTGTTCGTCTTGGTGGTAATTTGTTCAAAACAGAGTCAAGCAGAGCCAAATAGAGCACAGCAGAATAAATACGGACAATAGCAATGCCATCTTACTGTGTGACTTACCGCATAAAGCTGGTTTTTAGTTATCTCGCCCAAGAGTCAACCTGTAAATGATAGCTTTATTTTAGGTGCTAACGAAAACTCTTCGCTAGTTAACTTTAATAGCCTTTGTAGGTTCAAAGCCGATTTCGTTGATTTAAAAACTAAAGGCCGCTAATCGTGATATTCAGATATAGTGGCTGTATTATTTTGCTTTTAATTTAGTTTAAGAACTGAGTATTGAAATGAAGTTGTACCTTGTTTCCACCCAAGTCATGAATATATTCATTGAACAAGTCAAAACAGAAGTAGCCTACCGAGGTTATTCATAACGTACCTGTAAAAGTTACTGCGAACACTTGCTTAAACTCAGTCATTATTTTAATAAACCACTTGATTTGATAACTGATAATGCTAACTGTTTTTTATACAGTATGCTCGAGTATCCCGCTTTATTGTAGAAAGGCGGTTTTGATCTGCCTTTCCACATCGGTTTATTCAATCGTTGCTAATAAGCTATTGATTATAAAAATTAAGCTATGTATATTGATTTGAATAAATATTCAATAGATGGACTTTTCGCTTGTGGAAAGGCAGATTTTATCTGTCTATACGTTGTTATGTTTAAAAGGAGGTTTAGTGTCATACGATAAATTTTTAAGTAACTTAGATTCATTTTCTCCTATGATGGAAGAGTTACAGACCTTATCTAATTTTGTTCAAAACAAAATAATTGAAATATCTCCAGAAGAAAAAACCACAAAATTTTATCATTATACTTCAGTGCAAGGTTTAGAGGGAATAGTCTCAAATGCAAACTTGTGGGCAACCGATTATCGCTTTTTAAATGACTCCAGAGAAATGAAAGATGGATTAGATGTTGTTTATAAAGCTCTAATTGATCGAGAAGAAATCGTTCTCCAAGAACTAGCTAAGCACCTTAAAGAACATAGTGAAAACTTAGCTGAAATTATTACACCATATATCATTTCATTCTGCTCTAAACATGACCTTCTGAGTCAATGGCGAGCCTATGCAAATCAATCGGAAGGCTATTGTATTGAATTTGATTTGTCGGATTCTCGATTATCTACTTGTCAAAATAACACCGTTGTTATCTGCAACTTCTTACCTGTCATTTATGACGGTAAATTAAAGCTAAAAATAGTTAATCTCATCATTGACGAATTGTCTAAAACTATTAAAAAACACCAAATTGATAATGATAACCTTTCAGAATTAAGCCTAGAGCGTAAAGGCATGATAACTGGCTTACTTCAAAATGTTTTTCAGATTCCTTTATTAACATTTAAAGACGAAGGGTTTGCTGAGGAAAAAGAGTGGAGAGCCATATTTTTGGCTAACTCAGTTCAAAATGAGAACTTAAGAAAATTTAGAACCGCAGGAGGTACTTTTGTACCTTATGTTGAAAGCATATTTCTTCAAGATGATGAAGAAAATCTATTTCAACGTGAAATACTTCCAATTAAAAGTGTTTGTTTACCACCTGCTGCGGGTAACACTACGCGAAAAGGGTTGGAGTTGTTTTTACATGACAATGGTTTCAAGGATCAAAATAAAGTACCAGTTTTAGATTCCGCAATACCGTTACGTAACCAGAAAAACATAAATTGGTAAAAAGAAAAAATATAAAAATATAAAGGACACCCATCCCAAATTGAACTAACCTAGTCAGTGTACTAAGCTCAAATGACCCTTTCTTATTTATGTCAGGTGCATGATGACTACCCCAGAAAGCAACAAATTAGAGCTCAACACAGTATTCCATTACCAACAGTGTACTTTTCGCATTACGTTGATACAAATTTGTCTCAAAACAGGGGACTAGAGGCTATTTTTGAATGAAAGCCTTAAATATGACGGGAAAACAAGCTTTCATTCCCAATTTTGAGCATGTGCCACCTATCTCTGTTATCATCATCAACTCGTTATGTACCTAAGAGAGTATGCATATGAAGCAGATGTTATTAGCACTAATATTATTGCTGCTATTTGCATGTTCACCTTCACAAAAGCTAGCAGATGTTACGTTGAATGTTAATGTTCTAAATAACAATGAATATCGCATACACAAAATAAAAGTAACTTCATCAGGAATCTTGCAGCAGTTAATTGATATTAAATTTCAGGGTAAGAACGTTCAAGTATCATTAACTGGTTCTCCAGAAAATCAAAGTGGGATTGATGAATTAGTTAACTTGATTCGGTTAACTCGTGAGTTAGAGGGTATTGAAATAGTTGTAATACTACAAAGTGATTTCGGGCATAACGGCAAAAATTAACAGGACACTCATCCCAACCCATCCCAAATTTTCAACATGTGCCACCTATCTAGCTCTGATATTAACGACTAAGTCATTAAAAAAAATCCAAAGCTTTATCGCTTTGGATTTTTTTATGCGCTAACTTAGTCCGTAGAGTAAGTTAAAGTTGTGTATTTCCCCATGCTTCCGGCCATTGACTTAAATCCGCTTTTTTAATGATATTTATACGTGGCGGGCTCCGAAGTAATTCTTTTTCATCGTCACTTAACTCATTGTCAGAATTGAGATCTCGACTTTGTGTTGCTGATTCTATCACTAATGCTCTGTTATCATCATCAACTGATATGACTTGCCAAGTTCTGCGTGTGTCATCGTTACTTAAATTTAAGTGGATTAAATTTTCAGATACACTCCATGTCCAGCTATCGTCGCCGACAAACTTTGAATTACCATTTTCATCGGTTCTAGCATTAATACCACGATTAAGTGTGCCGTCACTTTTAAAATGATAACCAAATACATGGTTTAAACTGAGTTTATTATTTACCCATGCATCTGTACCTAAAGCATTATTGTACGCTAATTGTGCCATTGGTAACTCAGTAACTAAGCTGTCTGTCAACAATGTATAGCTATCATCAAACTGAGCAATGTTTTCTGCAAGTACATAAACTAATGTATTATTCTGCCACTTTTCAATTTGTGCCAAATAGCCTTTTCCAAGTTGTTTAAATGGCGTAATTTTATATGTTAAATCGTCTTGTACTAGCGTAAGTACACCATTTTCAAGCGTCGGAGTAAATTGATGCCCCGACTTACTCGATACAGCTGTCGTTGTAGTGATTTGAATGGTGTCAAGAAATAGCCCTTTAACTTCTCTGCCAACAAAATAATGATTTCCTAGTACATGGTCAAAGGGCATTACCCATTTTCCGGCAATATCAGCCAATGTCTTATCAGAGAATAATTCGGTATTGGCCTTAGTATAAGTTTCTTGATACGATTTTATTGACGTTGCTTTTGGATTCGCTTCAGGCCAAATGTTGACACCATATTGTTGACCTAAATGTTTGAGATCAAGCTCCCAAACAAACTCACCCGTGTAGCTTACTTGCATTGATGCTGTGTTTTCACTCAGTATCGTACCTTTTTGATTTTTAAAGCCATAAGTTGCTCTGATCAATAGCGACTCTCCTATAGCACCAACGTTAGCAGCATTTATTAATGTTTCTACTACTGAGGCATCAAAACCATAAGTATCGATAAGTTCATAATATGGATAACTGACAGATAGATTAGTAAGCTCTGCTTCAGCTGTAATAACTAATTGTCCTTCAGTGACTTGCCAACTATTTGTTTTGACTAAAACACCGCTTGAATCCAAGAAACTAGTATTCTCATAAGTCATTAATGTGCCGTCAGCATTGAATTGAAAGCCTGGAGCTTTTGATCTTAACCAGCCTTTTTGTGTTTCATAAAGTTTATTAATAAATACGTTATTAGCCAACATCTGTGTGGTGAATGGGATAATAACATTGGTATCGCTCAAGGTTTCCGTAATGGCAAGGGCAAGGGCGTCATTATAACTTGGTGTCGTTTGACCATATTCATCGATATGATTATTGTTTTTCAAATAACGGGTAATTGCTGCTACTGTCGAAATATCTTCATTAATAGGATCAAGCAAGCTTAAAAGAGATTGTTGTTGAGGAATTAAAAAATTAGGGTTATCTACTAATAATTTAATAAAGCCTGCAGTGTTAATAATATTTTCACCTGAAAGTTCATACTTTTCAAGCTGATAATCGTCGTCTGAACTAAACGCCTGGTTGTTATTACGATCTTTTGCGAGTAAATATGTTGCCGTTGATAACTGCGTGATATTAGTTAGATTTTTTGCACCAGCTGATAAATTTCGCTCTTCATCCATTAAGCTTAATAAACTTTGTGTACTACCAATTAGCTTTATTAACTCAACGTTAGCTTGGCTTGCGTTGCCTTTAGCATGAACAATAACAGGAGTATCGACAGTATCGATTGTTATTGGCAGTCTATACTGGCCTAAATCATTGGTTGAGGTAGTAAAGGTTGTTTCATTTAAATCCACAGTAACGGTGGCGTTAGCTAATGGAGCATCGGTAACTAAACCAATTAATGTTACGGTATGATTAACAGTGATAGTAACTGAGGCTTGAGCAGTAAGTTCGCCATCGGTTATTTGATAGGTTAGCGTATCCGAGCCAATATAGTCGGCTGAAGGTTTATAAACAATCTTATTATTTACTACTTCACTAGTGCCATGTTTTGGTGCTACGGTTATCGCATCAATAGCTAAGGTACTATTTTCTGCATCTGTATCGTTAGCTAAAACATCTATTGTTGCAGAGACATTGTTTTGTGCTAAGGCAGAATCAGTGACAGCTATTGGTGCAGTGTTAGTCACTGGTGGCTTAACAGGAACCGTCACCACGGGATCTTCACTACTGCCACCACCACAGGCACTAAGCAATAATGTAGAAATGATTAGTATATTTAGCTTTTTTTTCATTTAGAAGTCCATTTAATTTATGTTGTTATTGTTTTAATGCAATTGACTATAATTTTTACAGCTGATTGCTACAGGGTGTTGATAAATATTTTCTATTAACCTGAAGGCATAGCTAAAATAGCTTTAATATCGAGAGTATCTTGATACTGAACAAAACCTTCAGTACGCTTAGTACGAGCTAATACTGCCATTCTATCGGATAGCTCATTACCTTCTATGTTAGCGTGGCCTTTTACATGGCTAATGATGAGTTGTGCTTTTAATGTTTGGTACAATGAAAAGCATTGCTTGATCACTTCAAGGTTTTTAATTTCTTCGCCTTTGCCGCGGGTCCAACCTTTAGCTTGCCAACCTTTTGCCCACTTGGTGATGCAATCGATTGAATATTTAGAGTCAGACAGTACTTGTACGGTTTTACCCTGTTTAATATGAACTTGTGCGTATTTAAAGGCTTCAAGCATACCGTTAAGCTCTGCGGTATTATTGGTACCCATGGGTTCATATAAACCATACCATAACTCAATTAACTGCTGTTGCTGGTAAACCGCCATACCGGTCCCTGATTTACCAGGATTAGGAGAACAAGCACCATCACAATAAATGTTAATATCAGCGTTTTTTGTTGGCGCTGCGCTGCTTTTTACTGCGCTATTACTGCCCTTAACGTAGCTTGTGGGTTTGGTGGTAGTACCTTTGCTCATAGAGCGTTTCGTTAGCGCTTTGGTGTAAGTTGATTGAAAAGCAAGCTCAGCTTCTGCTTTAGATTCAAATCCCATATATTGAGCATCAGCTCGCCCTTGTGTATAACTTTTCACATCATTCCACTGTTCAAAAACACCGGTTTTTGCGCCTTTCCATACCACGTAATACTTTTTAGCCATGAATTTATAACCACATTTTATTAATTATATTTTACCGCCACTGTACTTTACACACATGAGTAGCGGCGTTAACCGTTAAGGTTAATTTATTTTTGTATTTTTTTACTATTTTTAACTGACCAAATAACTAAGGCAATACCGGCGATGAAAAACGGAATACTTAACATTTGTCCTGCTGTGAGCGTAATGTCAGCGGCATAAGCTGCCTGTTTTTCTTTCAGCAATTCAATTAGGAAACGTGCGGTAAATATTAAAATTAAGAACACGCCTAAAATAGAACCTTGTGGTGTTTGTGCTTTTTTACCTTTATAGAAAATAATTAAGATAAAAAATATCGTTAAATAGGCGAAAGCTTCATACAGTTGGGAAGGGTGGCGAGCCACATTATCAATGCGTGAAAAAACCACCGCCCAAGGAACATTACTTGCCGTCCCTAAAATCTCTGAGTTGACAAAATTTGCGCTACGAACAAAAAAACCAAATAAAGCGGTGCATATTGCCAACCTGTCGAGTAACCAAATAAAGTTCATTTGGTGCTTTCTGCTATAAATACCAGCAGCGATTATTGCGCCTAAACCACCACCATGACTAGCCAGTCCACCTTCCCAAATAGCAAGTATCTTCATCGGATTAGCAAAGTAATAGCCAGGATCATAAAAAAAACAGTGGCCTAAACGTGCACCAACGATAACGCCAATAACGATATATACGAGTAAGTTATCGAGTGCTGTAATATCTTGTTTTTCAGTTTGAAAAATCCATTTCATTACTTGCAAACCTGACAATATAGCCGCTGCAAATAATACACCATACCAATGAACAGTTAATGGACCAACCGAGAAGAATACGGGATCGAGATCCCAAACTAAATGTTGCAAAGCATAACCCTTAATGTTGCGAATGTTGAAATTTGGCGCACCTTAGCTTGCCACTAAACTGTCAACATTCTATCAAGCAACCTGTTGATGTGGTGAATTAATTTGTTCCAAAGCGTTAATGATATTTTTTGGTTGCTCAACATTGATTAAAATATCATCGAATGACTCAACAAAGCTGCCCATCATGCCCCAATACTTAATTGGTCGGTTGAATACGATACTCATGTTGTGGTGTTTACCTCTACCAACTTTTAGTTGCTCATTGTTTTTCGCCACACCTTCAGGTTTATTGCTCTGTGTTATAACATCATTATTTTCAACATTGCTTACTGACTTTGCAATTTGGCTATGCTGATTTGTTATCATCGAAACAGATTCAATTGCATCAAGTGGTATCACCATAAAGTTAAAAATGCTGTTGTTGATGATGAGTTTTTTATCTTGAATATAAATCGAATAATGGCGTGATAAACGGTAGTTTGCTGTTAGTAAAATAAAGCTATACAGAATAAAAGTTGCAGCCATTATTGCCGCAGTTTCACTCCAATCAATCAACATCTGATAACTTGTTAATGCAATTGTGATTAATAAAAGACTCACTAGTAAGTAGTACCATGATCTACCAGACCATAATCTAATCTTATCTAATGACTCAGTATGGCGTTTAGATAAGCGAGGGATCGCGTAATACCAACTAGCTGGCTCGGTTGCAAAAGTTAAGGCTAAGCCCTGTTTTTTATCGTCATCGTACTTTTCAATAGCCCCGATACGCGGATCGCCAGATAAATTACGAGCTTGCCATAAGCCCTTTACAATTATAACAATTAAATAAAGTTCGATGATCAGCAATATAGCCATGATTGGGTAGCGTAACCAAAGTATAAAGTCGAAGTATTGCGCAATATCTGCCGGGTAGCTGTATCGAGCAATAGCGCTAGATAGGCTGAAAATTATGAATAGTTTCCAAGCTTTTTGTTTGCCAGCTTTGATGATCATGAACCAATAAAGTATTGGGAGCACGATAAAGTAAGTAACACTCGCTAAAATTACTGGATAGAGTCCAAGCGCTGAATCTGTAGTTTCAGGTATTAACGAAAACCCTAGATAATAAGTTGAGACGGCTATAAATAGAAATAGCAGGCGGTACTTAACTGACTTTCTCACAAGAATTCCCTTTGTAATTATTAGTATTTTTAGTGGTTTACATCTTGTTTACATGATGTGTGGCACCGAGTATAAAGTAATTATGTTAGGGCTTGAAGTTGAAATATGTAAATAAAAATGAATTGAGAATGTATTAAGAGTGTACAGGTAGTGTATTAAGAATTTATTGATAAATTGGTCATAATAAAAACGGATTGGCTTATGCTTTATTTTTCATTATAGGCTATGGACATAAGGCTATGCGATAGCCTTATGTCCATAGCAAAAGCGTTGTTTAAGTTGTCGCGAGTTGCAATGAATGTAATGGCGCTTTTTTTATATGGCTCGAGGTATTCAGCCATCAGATGACTTTGACATAGAACACCTGACCAGCGCTGCGATGAATGAACAGAAAATATTACCGTAGTTTATGCCTTTTTCTAAGGTTTGTAGGGCTTAAGGATTAATTGTCGACGATGGCGATAAGTCTAACCATAGCTCAGAGCGATCCAGTGGCGTTAAAGGAGAGAGTAGTGGGTTAAGCAATTTGAATACTCGCCTTTGCTCGTTTTTTAGCTTGGTAATAGTCTCGCCATAATAACGCATAAATAGTTTTTCTAAGCTGCCATCAATCAGCGCTAGTTCAAGACCTTGGCGAATACTTTCCGCTAAGGCTAGTTGATTTTTACCAACATAAAAATACACCGCTTTGGGGTACCAAATTAACGTGTGTTGTTCTTTTGCTATCTGTAAATGTTGATGTCGGTTTAAGTCATTGTCTACTTCTAGTACGGAACGGGGGAAATAGTCAGCTCGTTTGCTATCTAACATTAGGTATAAGCCCTCGACATCACTACCTTTAACTAATTTTATGTTATTTAAGTGTAAGGTTTCACTATCTGACCAGGTATGAAATTGCAACGCTCTTAATTGTTTGAATTGCTCTAAATTACTGATGTTACGTAAAATATCTTTATTGTCTTGATGAACAAGTGGCACACGCCAACCGTACAAACCTTGCATAATTGGAAAACGAATGGCCAATGCTAGTTGCTCACGTCTCATGGTAGCGCCCGCGACAGTCACATCAATACCATGTGATTTACCGAGTAAATTAAAGCCTCGCATTGTCGGTAAGTTTTTACCGAAAGCGGCTAAGTTATAGTCGGTTTTTTGATCATAACTTAAAACATGACGCAGCAGGTCGATAGCATAGCTTTTGCGCTCCGTCCCCGCATAAATAACCTTAGTTGCAACGTTCTTTGACAATGCTAGCACAGGGGGTTGTGCTTGCAGCGGCAAAGCAAAGAGTAGAAAAAAGCATAGCGCCGAAATGGTAAAGCAAAAGTTATTCATTAATAGCTCAGAAAAAATGTCGATAAATAGGTTTTAACAAAATTAACGTTAGCTATTTAGCAATAATTTTTTTAAAAAATCCATATATAAAACAAAAGAATATAAATTATTTTTTAATTTTAACCGTCGAACGACGCGAGCGATTTTTTATCAATATATTGTCGTGAATGTATTAAAAACTGACGTTAATTCACTAGTAAAACAACAAAAAGTGAGCTGTTTATTTTAGGTTGCTTTTTGCAAGAAACTACAAGATTGTCCTGTTGCCAACATTATTCAAATTGTGTCTAGCTTTTACATATTTTTTTCTGCGCAGTTAACTCTAGTCAGTGCATATTCATTTTTTAATGACTTATTTTGTGGTTGGTTAATTAAATTACCTTAATTAATTGTGCTGTTTTTGGAATTGATGCTTTACTTAAAAGGTAAATGGAATTTACCCATTGGCCTGTTGTGAACAGTTAACAGCGATGGATTATAGGTAACTGAAAATGCAACTCTTTAGCGTTGGCATATTTTTTAGAGTCGGATTGGTATGAGTTATAGTAAAAAGGAGTGATTTATGGAGGAAAGATTGTCAAAAGAGCCTCAAACAGATGTTTTTGAAATAGAGCAACGCGCCATTAGCTGTAAAATGACAATAGATGCAGAGCAGCAGATCAGCGATGGCATTTTTATTAATTTCATTTTATTAAACCAAAGTAATAAAGATTTATCAGTATTAACTTGGCATACACCGTTAGAAGGTTTTTATTCCAACCTGTTTATTATTCAAGATCAGCAAGGTCAAATAATGCCTTATCAAGGCCCCATAGCTAAGCGTGATAAACCGTCAACCGTTGATTATCAACTTATCAGGGCTCGTGGTAATGTGGCGACTATGCTCGATTTAAGTTCGGTCTATGCGTTAATACCGGGCAATTATACCTTGCAGTTAAATAAAAAAACCTTACAAGTGATTGAAAATGATATGCCGATGAGCATTTGTCAGTGTCAAACTGAATGTTTAACCTTTAGTGTTTGTTAGTGGTATAAAAAGTACTGGCTATAACACAGCCCAAGTGGTCATAAATAAAAAAAGCTTATTCAGGTGAATAAGCTTTTTTTATTAACTTGATTTGATGTTAATGAAAACCAATGGCCGGTTTATAACAGTGCTTATCGGTTAAATGTCTAAAATCTGTTTATTGCTATGCTTGCCAGCCACATATCACAAGCCATACTTTACAAGCTAGACCTTACAAACCAAGCCTTACAAGCCATTGTGGTATTGAATATTAGTAGACTCAGGAACCAAATTATTTAATGGCTGTTTATCTGCCGACTTATTATTGAGTAACTCTTCAAAATGACTGATCAACAGAGCTTTATCGGGCGAGGCTTTATCGCCAGCGCCTATGTTAGTTAAGTCAATCATAAAGCCATCAAAT
Source organism: Cognaticolwellia aestuarii (assembly GCF_002000025.1). Classification (GTDB taxonomy): domain Bacteria; phylum Pseudomonadota; class Gammaproteobacteria; order Enterobacterales; family Alteromonadaceae; genus Cognaticolwellia; species Cognaticolwellia aestuarii. Next base: position 161,968 of record NZ_MUZV01000003.1, on the reverse strand, counting down.
AAGTGTGATAAGTCGTCAATAATTTCCATATTCAAGAACTGATCTTGGTTATAAATACTTGGATATCCCGCCTTTTGTTTATCAATAGCGAACGACACGCCTTTAAGGTTGGTAATGCTGGTTGATTTATCGCATGACAACATACAGCCGTTATCGATACGTGGTTTTTCACAACCTACACTTTGCTGGAAGAAACACTGTCTACTGGTCATCAACAAAATAGGATGGTAAATACTGTAAAACAATTTAAAGTTTTCTGGACGAGCAATATTTTTCATTTGCATAGCGTTAATTTCATTAGAAATAAACGCACCACTGCAGTCAAAGTCTTCTTTCATTGCCAATAATGCGTATGAATTTGTGGTGTTTAAAAATGGTCCTGCAATCCACTTAATACCTAATTCATTCGCGCGATAAGCAATACCGGTATTGTTAGTCACAATGAGCTTAGGTTTTACCTGTTCTAAAATATTTACCGCAACGTCGTAATCCTTGCCGATAAGCACCGCTGGAAACCAGGGTATTAAGCGAGGGTTTGCCTGTAAAAAGTCAACATATTTTGTGCAACCACGTTTATAAGCATCAGGCAGTTTAAAATAAATATCTGCAGCTGTGATATCAGCTAATTTAACATCGGCTTCATCACAAATTAACATTGACAATTTAGGGGCAATATCGGCTTTAGCGTGATTAACTAACGCTGGTAGGGTAACTTCTGGCAAGACCTTAACCGAGTTATTGAGTGTGTTAGCAATTTCGTGTTTAAGTGCGCTTAATTCTTTAAACGGAATGCTTAAGCCTGCGTTTAGCTTATCGCAGTTCAGTTCGGTAAGTAAAAACTCGGCATTGTTAAAGCTTTTAAAACGTTTTTCTATGGTTGCTTTATCAATACTGGCGTTTTCGCTTGCTCGTAATAAGCTAGTTGAGCTTACTGTGAAGGTGTCTTGCTCAACTGAAAAACTGGTGACATTGATATCTCTAGTAACGGTGACCGTTAACGGCTGAGCTAGTTCGCCTGCAAAGCTCAAGGTTAACGGTATTTTTTCAATGCTTAAGTGTTTAATTTTCTTAACAACCTCAGCCTCAATCGTATTTTTATCCGCTTGTAAGTTTTGTTCAACATCTTGAATTTGAACAACCGAGATACTTTGGCTGCTATCAGGTGTAAACTTACTAACCGCATGTACTTTTGAGTTGTCACGTGGGTTATCAATAAACATTGACTGGTTTAAATCACCGCGTAAAAAAGCGTTTGAAAAATCGCGGTTAAATACTTTATATAAACGTTCGCCATCTTCAGTCAATTCACCGGTATTGAGGAAACCATCAATTTGTTTACGAAAGCTATCAACTACGGTATGCACGTAGTTCGCACCTTTAATACGACCTTCAATTTTAAATGAATGCACGCCAGCTTCAATTAGCGCAGGTAAGTCGAAAAAAGCAGAGTTGTCTTTGATATTTAGAGGAAAGTTATTACCTGACGGTGTAGTTTCATATTCTTCACGACAGGCTTGACTGCATCGGCCGCGATTACCTGAATTACCGACACTGGCTGAGGTTGAATAACATAAACCAGAAAAAGCAACACACAGTGAACCATGAACAAATACTTCCGTTAGTACATTATGTTCAACACACACTTTATTTATCGCGGTAATTTCGCGTAGGTTCAACTCGCGAGATAAGTTAACTCGAGAAGCACCAAGTTTTTTCAAAAATGGAATTTGGCCAATATTATGTGTGGTTAACTGTGTTGATGCATGAATGTCTAAGGTTGGAAAATGCTTTTTAATGATATTAAACATGCCAATGTCTTGTACGATAACACCATCTAGTGTGGTGTTTACCAATTTGCTTAATAGTTTCGCAATCGACTTAAATTCACGCTCTAATATAATAACATTTAAGGTTAAAAATATTTGGCAGTCATATTGATGTGCTAAGCGAATAATGCCGATAAGTTGCTCAAAAGATATATTAGAAGCGCGATTACGAGCATTTAAGGTATCTAAGCCGCAATAAACCGCGTCGGCTCCAGCGATAATGGCCGCTTTTATTGCATCGACATCGCCACCAGGCGCTAATAATTCTATTTTATGATCCATTTGTACAACTTATTTTTATTCGCTAAATTTCAGAGCAGGGATTTTACCCGTATATTTCATTAATGAATACCGTTAAAGTGAGCGAATATTAACGGTGTAACATCAAAAAGAAGAAAATCATGGCATTACCTACCCTTTATTCCTTAAGAAATTGTCCTTATGCCATGCGAGCTCGCTTAGCTATATTTAAGTCAGCGCAGCCTGTTGCACTGCGAGATGTGGTGCTAACCAATAAGCCCCCTGAGATGGTCTTAGCCTCAGCTAAAGCCACGGTACCTGTTTTAGTGCTAAATGGAATAGCGCAAAATAGTGATGAAAGCGAGGCAGAAGTGGCAGTTAATGTAATAGATGAGAGTTTAGATATTATGCTTTGGTCATTAAAAAAATCTGATCCCCATGATCTACTACACAGTGACAGCCCTGAAACACTCAGCGCAATGTTGGCATTAATTAGCGATTTTGATGTTGAATTTAAACAGCGCATTGAGGCATACAAATGCGCCAAACGTTATCATGAAGATAATCTTGTTGATTGCCGAATTGCTTGCGAAGCATATATTAAGCAATTAGAAGCTCGCTTAACGCAGCATGAGTTTTTATTTTCAGCAAAAGAAAGCTTAGCAGATATTGCTTTGCTCCCTTTTATTCGTCAGTTTGCTCGTATAGAACGTCAATGGTATTTACAGTCGCCTTATCCAAATCTGAAAAGATGGCTGAATAACTATTTACAAAGTTCTATGTTTACTAAGGTAATGGCAAAACATCCACTGTGGTTAGACAGTGGTGAAGAGGTGGTGTTTGCTGGCCCTGTTAAGAATGAATAAACGCTCTTATTTATTCTTAACAATTTTTATTTTTAGAGGCTAAGCCAGTTAGGCCTTAGGCTTAAAGTAAATAGCTAGAAATTATTTTTGATATTTCTAGCATTGAAGATTGGCCGGTAAATTCAAACCTAACCTTACCTATAGCAGAAAAGTAAATTTCTAATTCAGAATCCAGATCAAAAGTACCTGACGTTTCAATAGAGTATGCAACAATGTTTTTGTAAGGTAATGAGGTAAAGTCTTTTTTACTGCCGGTAATACCTTGAACATTGACAGCGATTATCCTTTTATCGGTAAATACTACACCATCACGCATGGTTTTATAAGCGTCAACTATTTGTTCATTTTGTAAAAGTAACTCACTGACTTTATCAGCATAATCAGCGTCTTGTTTAAGTTTGAAAAAACCTTTGTTATTAAAATCAATCATGATTCATCCTTTGTTAATTTAATAGTCAGCTAATTCACCGTGATCACACTTTTTACAATCAAGCTGTTGGCCTAGCATAGCTTCTCTTGTTTCTCGTTGTAATACCCATGGCCGATTAATAAATGGCGGTTGATGGCGTACATGCTGAAAGTGCAAGCACTTGAGCCTTGCTACCCAATGGTTTTCGTCATCGAGGTGGTAGCCGGTAATCGCTTGTAGCATAGTGACTGTCCTTTGGGGTAAGTTAAAGTTTATTGTTGCTTTTGCCATTGCAGTTCATCAATGGCATCACTGTCATTGTCAAGTCGTTCTATAAACGTAATGCCATCGAGGTGGTCTAATTCATGTTGAAAAATACGCGCAAGAAAACCTGTTAAGTGTTGGTTATGTAAAGCGCCGGTCTCATCAATATAACTGACGTCAATATCGCTATATCTCGGTACTAAAGCACGTTTGCCCTTAACACTTAAGCAACCTTCCCAACCTAATACTTGCTGTTCGCTGGTTTTGATGATTTTTGGATTAATAACGACAGTAATCGGCAATAACGGTGCGTCAGGATAGCGTTCACTTGGCGCAGAACACATTAAAAATAACCGTAAGCTTTTGCCAACTTGTGGTGCAGCAATGCCAACGCCTTTAGCTTCTGCAACCGTTACGGTTAAATCATCAATAAGTTGTTTTATGTCTGCGCTATTAACATTATGTATGGTTTGCGCTACTTGTGCCAAAATCGGCTCGCCGCGCTGTAAAATAGTTAAGTTGTTTGGGGCTTTACTTTTATTGTTGCTGGTATTCGTCATGATTATGCTTCTTTTTGCGGGTGGCTTTTATCGTTAGTGCTGTGTGTAACGACCTGTTTTACATTACTTTGCTCTTTTTTATAGTAAAACCAACTGACTAAAAACAAAATAACAATAAAAGGTAAGCTCGTTAATACCACCACGTGCCAACCCGCTTTAAATAATATCCATCCGGCCATTAATGACGCGGTAGCTTGAAAACCAAAGATAATAAAGTCGTTAATGGCTTGTACTTTATGGCGCTCACTTGCTCGGTAACTTTGTGGTAATAGTGAGGTGCCAGTAAGAAAAAGAAAATTCCAACCTATGCCGAGTAAAATTAATGCCCACCAGTAATGCATAACTTGCTCGCCTGATAAGGCAATTACTGCAACTAAGGCATAAATGACTGTGCCTGCGAGCATTAAATTTTTCAAGCCGATGCGCTTTACTAATAAAGCAGTAAATAATGATGGAATAAACATGGCTGCGATATGGCTCTGAATTACCCATTTAGTGTCATGTAAGCTATGACCATGAAGGTGGTGCATACTTAGTGGTGTTGCAGTCATTAAATAGCTCATTAAGGCAAAGCCTATGGCAGCAGATAATATGGCAATTATAAAAATAGGTTGCTTGATTATTACACGCAAAGGGCGAGCTTCGCCTTGGCTGTCAATTTGTTTTATTTCAGGGTTACTAAAATTTAGCATCAATAACATTGCGATTAAGAATAACCCTGCGAGCATAAGAAAAGAGCCGGCGTAACCATGCGGCGAACTTAACCAGTCTTTAGCTGTAACCGCTATTTCAGGTCCTAAAAAGGCAGAAAAAATACCGCTTAACATTAATATTGATAAAACTGTTGGTACATCTTTACTATCTGAAATACTTTCAATGGCGGCAAAACGTAATTGTTGAATAAAAGCAGTACACGAGCCTAATAATAAACTAGCCATAACTAATAACTCGAAACTACCATTTAGCGCAGCCAACATGGCTAACATGGTGCCTGAAAAACCCAGCGTGAAGCCAGTAAAGGTTGCAAAACGTCGACCTTTCTTTTTAGCTAACAACGCCGCAGGAATAGCGCTGCTAGCCACACCTAAAATCATCACTGTAACCGGTAACGTCACCAATGCAGGGTCTGCTCCCATGCTTGTGGCTAAAATGCCACCAATAAAGACGATCACTGGCGATGCCGCCATCACCAAAGGTTGCACTAAAAACAGCAACCAAACATTTTTCGGTAGGGTGAAGAGCTTTTGTAAGGCCAAAAAGCTTAATAATAATAGTGCTAGCGTTATGATGATGTTTGTTAACATGGCTTGCCTTTATGGCTCAAGGTGAATGCAGGTGTTTGCCTAGCATATTACTGAAATTTTACCACTATGGGTAAAATTAGCGTAGTTAACGAACAAAAATCTTTTGAATTATATATTATCAATCGTTAAATCGAATGATAAACTTCGCAGACAAATAATCCCTTGTTTGTTTTATCGTTATTGTTTTCTCGTGCTTGCTACCACAAGTTAGTATTTCGAAATAACGAGACAAATAGGTGATAAAACTTAACTCAGCCTAGAAAGAGTCGAAATGAAATTTAGCCCGTTAGTTCAAGAACTTATTGATTCCCTCAAGTGCTTACCTGGTGTTGGAGCAAAATCTGCACAACGCATGGCATTTCATTTACTTGAACGAAATCGTCATGGCGGTAGCAAGCTTTCTCAAACGTTGGCACGAGCCATGGAAAATATTGGCCATTGTCAGCAGTGCCGTAATTTTACTGAAGAAAATTTATGCGATATTTGCCAAAGTCCAAAGCGTAAAATAGCAACACAATTATGTATTGTTGAAACGCCTGCTGATGTTATTGCCATTGAACAAACCGGCGAATTTCAAGGTCGTTATTTTGTTTTAATGGGGCATTTATCACCGCTTGATGGTATTGGTCCAGACGACTTAGGTTTAGATGTTCTAGAAGAGCAATTAGCGACAGGGCAGTTTAGCGAAGTTATTTTGGCGACTAACCCAACGGTTGAAGGTGAAGCAACTGCGCATTTTATTGCTGAACTTACGCAAAAACATGAGGTTAATATTTCACGTATTGCTCATGGTGTACCGGTTGGCGGAGAATTAGAATATGTTGACGGTAATACCTTATCGCATGCCTTATCGGGACGAAAAAACTATAGCTTTTAATTCATTGTTATTGGTCTTTAACTTATTTTCGAGAACATTAATATCAATATAATCATCAAAAAATTATTACGTAATAGCGCTATTATCAGCGCGATTTTTGTTATTGGCTGTACTTCAACTAACCAGTTAACGCATGTAGAGCAAAGCAATTCTATTGTAAAGTACAAAGATAATCCTGAATATTCAACGCGTTTTTCAAACTTGTATCCAGGCAAAAAAAGTTACGCAATCACTTGCCAAGAAAACTGTTATCAGCCGATAGAAACCGTTGAGTGCGAAAGCCCAGCTGAAAATTGTCGCTTTATTGGCAAGCAATTAAAACCTGAGGTTAATACGGGGTTTACCTTTCGCTGGTTAGGTCATGCAAGTTTTTATCTCAAAAGCTCAGCAGGTAGTACCTTACTATTAGACCCAGTTAGCAAACAATTTGACTGGCCGGTTGATTGGGCTTTTAGGTTGGCTAATGGTTTCTTTCGCGATGAACCTCAGTGGCTATCTGCCGATGAACTTAATAATGTAGACGCTGCTCTGTATTCACATATTCATTATGATCACTTTAACAAAGGCGATATTGCAAATATTGGAACTAACGCACAATACTTTGTGCCATTAGGCTTTGGTGAGCACTTTCCTAGTGGTGGTTATAACATTCATGAAATGGCATGGTTTTCAACAACCAAGTTAGCAGAGTTAAGTCTTAATTTTGTTCCTGCTCATCATTTTAGTAGTCGGATTTTAGTGCCGTTTGTTTATGAGGATAACGATGCTACGCTTTGGGGCGGTTGGGTTATTGAGCAGCAAGATAAACGGATATTCTTTGCAGGTGATACAGGCTACTCAAAGCACTTTAGCGATATACAACAGCGTTATGGTGAAATGGATGTTTGCTTAATGCCTATTGCTTCTTATTATCATAAAGAAAACAGTGCATGGTATCGCTATGTTCATACCACGCCTGAAGATGCGTTAGTTGCTGCTCAAGAGCTAAATTGTAAGGTAATGATCCCATGGGGCTATGGTAATAACAGTTGGAAAATGGGCGATCATAGCTCGCACTCGCCTTTATTACGGTTATTAAAAATGCACAAAGAGATGAATTCAACAATGGTGCTATATATTTTAAATGAAGGCGAAGAAGTCACCTTGTAGTTTATGGGTTTTTTAAATGTTCAACTATGTGGTAATTAGGTCTGAAAAGCTTTTAAAGGAAGTCGAACTCTATGAGTAATTCGAGTAAAAATATTAATACGGTCATAGCTGCGTCGCTATTAGCGATAGGTATTGCCAGTGCGGGATACTTTATTAGTGAGACGCTTTATAAGTCAAGGGTGGCAATTAATACCGCCGTAGTTAAAGGGCTAGCTGAGCGAAAAGTGCAAGCAGATAAAGCTTTTTGGTCTATTGAGTATACCGTCACGGGTGATAAACAAAGTGATATTGCTAAGCTTTATAAAGACTCGGAGTCAGATCAGGGAAAAATTATAACGTTGTTAAACCAGAGCGGCTTTTCCGCACAAGAAATAAAGCCTGGTGTGGTTAATTATTTCAAAAGAGAGTTTCGAGATGAAAACCAGAAACTGGTTGATGAACAGCATGTTTTAGTGGGGGAAATTGAAGTTCAAACCTCAAAAGTATTATTGGTATCTGAAGGTCGAGCGAAATTAAACACCTTAATAGCTCAAGGGCTCGACCTACAAAATAATGCGCCAACTTACCATTTTACAAAATTGAACCAAATAAAACCGGCAATGCTTAAAGAAGCTACAACCAATGCTCGTTTGGCGGCAAATGAATTTGCAACGAATGCAGGAGTGAAGGTTGGCGGTATTCGAAGTGCAATTCAAGGCGGTTTTGTGATACGAGATGTTGGACAAAATTACGGTGATACCCAAAAAATTGATAAAAATGTCCGTGTTGTTACCAACGTAACATTCTTATTAACGGATTAACGGATTAACGGATTAACGGATTAACGAATTAACGAATTAATGCGCTCGATGCTTTATCGCTAAGGTGACTTTTCCGAAGGTTACGCTGAGGCATTAAGCGCTTCTTTTTATTTATTAAATGTGGGGCAGGTATGTCTTTTGAAAGAATAATGGCGTTAGAAGTCAGTGATGATGCAATATATCAGCAGTATCGTGAACACATGACCCCTATTTTACACTCCTTCGGTGGCAAATTTGGTTTTGATTTAAAAGTCAGCGAGGTTTTAAAGTCGAAAACTAATACGGCAATAAACCGGGTTTTTACTATCGACTTTCCAAGCAAAGACGTTATGGAAGCATTTTTTACCGATCCAGCTTACCTTGCGGTTAAAGATAAATATTTTAACCGCTCAGTGGCGTCCGTAACGACGATATCTCTGCATGAAAAATAATATTGTCAGATGAAAAAAAAACACTAAATAAAACCGGTGTTTTATTACTTTTTTGAATACGGCTTTTAGCTGACACAGCACGTTTTTTTGATAGCTTTGTAACAGTTATTAGCCGCTTTGTTAGTTTCAGCAAGGTATTATATTACTCGTTATAAATTACTCGTTATAAATTACTCGTTATAAGTCATGAGCTATAGGGTTACTGTGCATCAACCGTGTTTGCGCATATTTAAGTAATATGATCCCTGTAATTACAATAAAAGCGGTGAGATACAACGCAGCATTATAATTGCCAAATTGTTCGATAAGTGCGACACAATATAACGGTGCTACCACTTGTCCAACACCATATGCGGCGGTGATCACCCCCATAATAAATACTGGGTTTTTTCCTGCGAGCTGACCGGCAAAATTCATAAATAATGCCACCAAACCAATGAAAGTTGCGCCGTATAGCATGCCGCTAATTAAATTAAGCATAATGCTATTAGAGAAAATAGGAATTAAAATGCCAACCACTTGTAACGCCATTGCTAACATCATCATGTCAATGCTATTGAAGCGATGCGCTAAACGCATCCAAATAATACAAGAAGGAATACCTGCTAAGCCAACGGCCAACCAAGCATAGCCACCATAACCTGCTAAGCCGGGTAATGAATTAACAATATCGGGTAAAAATGTAGCCTGTACCACCATACCAACACCTTCAGTAAAGTAGGCAAGGGCAAGAATAATCACCAGCGGACTAAATAATGACTTATCAAACTTATGCTTAATTACTTGATCAGCACTTTGCTTTTCAAAGGCTAAAATGTAGCCTGAGTAACAAGCAAACACAGCGCCGGCAACCCCCAGTGCTAGCCAAGCATGTTGCCAGTGATCACTCACAGTAAAAACCGCCCGCATAATTAAGTCTGAAACTAAAATTGAAAATCCAAGCCCGCTGAAATGGATACCCATAGCTCTGGTTTTATTGGTGTTTTGCAATTTTGACATGACAATGGCTGAGCCAACTACAAGTGCCATTGCAGCGCCAAAGCCAGCTAATAAGCGGGCCATTAACCAAACTATTTGGCTTTGTGTAGTGGCTAATACTAATGAGGTGATAATACAAAGCAGGAGGCCAAATCTGAAAAACTTAACTTTGCTATGAATATCTTTAATAAAAATAGCAAAAATAGAACCCGATAAATAACCAACATAATTGACTGATGCCAACATTCCGGCAAAAGCAATGCTGAGATGGTTTTCCAGCATAGCGGGCAGTAATGAAGTAAAAGCAAAGCGCGCAACCCCAACACCTACCACTAATGCTAAAATGCCGGCTAGTAAAATAGCGGCGTTGTTATTTCGATCGAACCACATGATAAATCCTAGAATGAAAATATGCTCGATAGTGCAGCAGAAACGTCATTTACCTGACAAGCACAAGATAAGGTAAAGTAATAATGTAAGGAGAGCATGCAATGAAAGCAAACGATTATTAACAATTACGACTAATTGATTAGACGGGCTATTTTTATGTTTTTTGAGTCAGTAAGGTTTTAGACATTATGATGCCATGTTTCACGGCGAATTTAAGTTATGGTTGTTTAACATGAAAAATGAATAAAAGAGGCTTGTTAATTAAATAATAACTTGGTGAAACAAGTTCGGATGACGATATTTTTAAATTTTTGCTTGAAAACATTTTTGCTACCCCCACATGTTAACTATCGAGTGAGTATTGAATAATAATGTTCAGTATTTACGATAAACAATCGTTTTAATATTAGTTAGCGTAGGAAATTGTCAAATGTCTGAGACAAGTCAAAAAGAAGTTCATGGTTTTCAAACCGAAGTAAAGCAGCTATTACAGTTGATGATCCACTCACTTTATTCAAATAAAGAAATATTTTTACGTGAGTTAGTTTCTAACGCCGCTGATGCGTCAGACAAGTTAAGATTTAAAGCCTTGTCTAATGCTGACCTTTACGAAGGTGACGGCGATTTACGTGTTCGTGTGAGCTCAGACAAAGAAGCGAACACTGTAACCATTTCTGATAACGGTATTGGTATGACTCATGACCAAATCGTTGAGCACTTAGGTACTATCGCAAAATCAGGTACAGCTGAATTTTTCTCACAATTATCGGGCGATCAAGCGGCAGACTCACAATTAATCGGTCAATTTGGTGTTGGCTTTTACTCAGCATTTATTGTTGCAGATAAAGTGACGGTACGTTCACGTGCTGCCGGTGTTGAGAAATCGGAAGGTGTTGAATGGACATCAGAAGGTGAAGGTGAATTTACAACAGCTAAAATTGAAAAAGCTGGTCGTGGTACTGACATTATTTTACACCTAAAAGAAGATGAAGCTGAATTTGCTGATGATTGGCGCTTAAAGTCAATCGTGACTAAGTACTCAGACCATATTTCTGTTTCTGTTGAAATGTTAACACCAGAAGTACCGGCGGTTGAAGCGGTTGCTGAAGTTAAAGACGAAGAAGGCAATGTTACAACGCCAGCCGTTGAAGCTCGTGATGCGGTACCTGCAAAGTGGGAACCGGTAAACAAAGCTACCGCACTTTGGACGCGTGAAAAAGCAGACGTAACAGACGAGGAATATAAAGAGTTTTACAAGCATGTGTCTCATGATTTCGCCGATCCTATGCTTTGGGAACATAACAAAGTAGAGGGTAAAACTGAATATACGTCATTATTGTACATCCCATCAAAAGCACCGTTTGATATGTACAACCGTGAAAAACAACACGGCTTAAAACTTTACGTACAACGTGTATTTATTATGGATGACGCTGAGCAGTTTATGCCTGCTTACTTACGTTTCGTTAAAGGTTTGTTAGACTCAAATGACTTACCATTAAACGTATCGCGTGAAATTTTACAAGACAGCAAAATCACGCAAGCTATCCGTAAAGGTTGTAGCAAACGTGTATTAAAAATGTTAGAAAAATTAGGCAAAAAAGATGCAGAGCAGTACCAACTATTCTGGAATGAATTTGGTCAAGTTTTAAAAGAAGGCCCGGCTGAAGACTCAGCTAATAAAGATGCAATTGCTGGTTTATTACGCTTTGCTTCAACTCATGCTGATACTAGCGTACAAAGTGCGTCGTTAGCGCAATACATTGAGCGCATGAAAGAAGGTCAAGACAAAATATATTACGTGGTAGCAGATAGCTTTGAAGCGGCTAAAAACAGCCCGCACTTAGAAGTGTTCCGCAAAAAAGGCATTGAAGTATTACTTATGTCGGATCGCATTGACGAGTGGTTAGTTAGCCATTTAACTGAATTTGACGGTAAGCAACTGCAATCAGTAACACGCGGCGGCTTAGACTTAGGTGATATGGATGACGCTGAAACGAAAGAAGCACAAGAGAAACTTGAGCAAGAGTTTGATTCAGTAGTAACACGCATTAAAGCTGCACTTGAAGGTAAAGCCAAAGACGTTAAAATTTCACAACGTTTAACTGACTCACCTGCATGTATCGTTGCCGACGAACATGATATGAGCAGCCAAATGATGAAGTTAATGCAATCAGTTGGTCAAGAAGTGCCAGATGCCTTACCAATTTTTGAAATTAACGCTGAACATGAGTTAATCAAGCATGTTGCTGATGAGCAAGACGACGAGCAATTCAAACAATGGACTGAAGTATTGTTTGAGCAAGCAATGTTAGCCGAGCGCGGTAGCTTGAAAGACCCAGCAAGTTTTGTTGGACGTTTAAACAAATTGATGCTGAGTTTAACTAAATAATGACTTAGGTCATATTGAGCTTAGACTTTAGTCAAAAAAAGGAGCTTTTTAGCTCCTTTTTTGTTTTTTTGCATAGCTTGCTACTTGTTTGAAACCCTTTGAATATGTATAGTGTTTGCACTTTCGCAAAACCATTTCATTAATTAAATAGGGTTATACTAAATGCGCATTATTTTATTAGGTGCACCAGGTGCCGGTAAGGGTACTCAAGCACAATTCTTAATGGCTAAATTTGGCATTCCACAAATATCTACCGGTGATATGCTTCGTGCTGCAATTAAAGCAGGTACTGAACTTGGCAAAAAAGCCAAAGAAGTTATGGACGCAGGTCAACTCGTTTCTGATGAATTAATTATTGGTTTGGTTAAAGAACGTATCACGCAAGATGACTGTAAAGCGGGCTTTTTACTTGACGGTTTTCCACGTACAATTCCACAAGCTGATGCGATGAAAGAAAACGGCGTTGCTGTTGATTATGTCATCGAGTTTGATGTTCCTGATGAAGTCATTGTTGAACGTATGGCTGGTCGTCGTGTTCATGCTGGTTCAGGTCGCGTTTATCATATTGTTTATAATCCGCCAAAAGTGGCAGGTAAAGATGATGAAACGGGTGATGAATTATTGGTTCGCCCAGATGATGAAGAAGCGACAGTTCGCAAACGTTTAGGTATATATCACGAGCAAACAAAGCCATTAGTTGATTACTACCAAGCTCAAGCAAAAGCGAATGATTGCGCTTATATCACTATTGATGGCACACAAGCCGTAGAAAAAGTTAACGCACTATTAGATGAGAAGTTATCTTAAGTCGCCTGCTTTTACAAAATATTTAAAAACAGCTCGCATAAGCGAGCTTTTTTTATGCTAAAAATTTGATTGTATATTATCTACGCACGTTTTTTATGGTAATGACGTAAAGCATGTTCTTTTTGTCGGCCTTGGCTAAATGCCGTAATGCGTTTTAAATAGCCGATAATGCGTGTACCGTAGTCAATATTTTCACTGCCGCAAACGTGACAACGCATTAAAGTACGTTTATCTATTTTTTCACAGTCATTACAAATGGTAATTTTTACGTTAACGCAAAAGTAATTACAGCCCGTTGCCGCCGCAACATTGAATAGCTTTAGATAGGCTTCAGTTGACAATGATTCATCAAGGTTTAAATGCAACGCTGACCCACCATCTAAGTATTGGGTGATTTCTTTACCATGAAGAACAAACTTATCTAGGTGGTTGGTGTTATTATCTTCCACTAAATAAAAATATGAATTATAGCAATCACGATTAACTTGATAGCCATCCTTGCTGTCCCATTTAGCATTTTTTACCCCTAAGTTTTCTGCCGGCACAAACTCGGTATTGAACATATAGCCATAACATTCTTTAGCTACTTGATTAGCATGATAAATTACTTGTAGCTTATTACTGACGAAGTCTTTATAGGCTTGATTATTAGTGGGTGAGATATTACAAAACTCCGCAGCTTCAGCCATGCCATTAATGCCAATGGTAAGAAACTGTTTATCGAGAGAAATAAAGCCGGCATCGTAAACCGACAAAGCCCCTTTAATTTGGTAATCCTCCATTAACTTGCGGTAGGCAACTTGGTATTTTTGAATTTTTTCTATTTCGCATAATAAATCTCGTCCATCTTGTACTAATCTGTTCATGTTTAAGGTGATCACATTAATTGAGCCTGTTGCCACGCCACCCGCGCCCAAGGTATAAGAAAAAGTATTATCTGAGATTTCATTACGCAAACGACAACATGAAGCAAGTGAGTCGGCGCTGTCAGATAAATAAATGAAAAATGAGTTTCCTTGTGCTTTTTGCTCAGCTAATTGTCGAGCAAAAGTGTCATCTTTGCAGCGGCCATTCTCCGTTAGCATAGCGGCAGTAACTACAGGAAAAGTTAATACGGCTTTCTCACGTTCTTTATTTAACCATTGCAGGAAAAACTGCTGTAACTGTTCAACGGTTTGCCAGTTAGGTTTGGAAAAGTCAGGAAAAACAAAATTTTCGAACATAGCGGCAAAGTAGTGTTGATCAAACAAGGAAATATTCCAAAAGACACTTTGGTATCCACGTGCTGCAGCGGGTTGGTTGATCGCGTAAACCACATGCTGTAGGTGATTTTCAATCGCTTTTTTATGGCTAGTTAAGTAGTTATCACCGTATTCAAGTCGCGCAAAATAGTCAAAGTAGGTAATAAACTCGACGGTGGCAACGGCACCAGCAAACTGTGCAGATATAGCAAAGATTAAATTAACAAAAGCACCGCAGAAGGATTCTAGATGCTTTGGTGCTTTTGATTCGCCACCTAACCGAGTTAAGCCGTCAAGTAAAAATGGGTACATGCTGATCGAGGTACAATAAGGCTTTAAGCTAGTCTCATCATGGACATAAATTTCATGTGCGGCAATTTGGCGTATATACTCAGTGGCAAGTTCGTCGCCAAAAGTTTCGCGTATTTTTTCTTGTACCAGAGCGCGATTTATTTGTACAAAGCAGTCTTTTAATAGTTCAGCTTCTAGGGTAGCAATATTTTTTTGCTCAACATTGGCGTTGGCGTCAATTTTTGAACCGTCAGCGGCATTTTGTGCGAGAAAATAGTCGTTGATAAACTTCTTTTTATGGTTAATTTGGCTTTCACTAAGCTGCAACATGGTTAACTCCTTTTGATAAGTGATGATGATTATTTTTAATAAATAAGTGATTGAGTTTTTCGCCGGTTTGTACATTTCGAAAAACTTGATTGCTATCAATGCTGTCTAAACCACCAAGCGTTGATTGCCACGGGCCTGTTTTTAAAAAATTTAGATGTTCACAAATACTGATATCAATGTGCTTTTCTCCTGAGTAAAGACAGGTTTTTAAACCCCAACTTTTCGCGATACGTAACTTTTCAATTAAAGCTTTGGCCTGCCATTCGCCACCAAAAAATAGTACACAACTGATTAAGTTTTGATATTTAGTTAGCCAATTGCGAAAGCTTGTATTTGATAAGTGATTGCCGTGGTTTGCATGCCATAACTCGGTACTATGGCAGCCAGTGCAAGCAACTTTACAACCCGTAATACTAAAACAAAGGCTAATTTCATTAGGTACTTCCTGAAATACAATCGAAGGAGGTAGACAGTTAAATTTCATATTTAAACCCATATGTGGATATGTTTTTGTTGTTGAGCACAATATATAGTGCTTTATTGGTTTTTGCTGTTGATCGGGATCAAGTATTTGTTGAAGTAAAGCTATATGTAGTGGTTTATTTTAAAGTTTGTCTATATATGGGGGTTTATTGCTCGATTGGGCCATTCATTTGGTGATGGAGGTAAGGGGTTGTTACGCTTAGCTGTGACTTATTTGAGTTTTACCCGTGAGTTTTATGATGGCATGCACAATAAAGCTAGCTATTTAAAATGATACTGACCTTTATAACCTCATTCTTTACTTAAATGGCGCTATGAATCGTTTACCTTACTCGGTATGATTTCTCCAGATAATGATTCACTAATAATAAAAAGTATAAGGAAAAAAAATGGCAGCACTATCGTTAACAGGCTTCTACGCGAGTTTACTCGGTATTTTATATATTGGCTTAGCCTTTAACATTATTCGCTTACGTAGGAAGTTTAAAGTGGGTATAGGCTCGGGAGATAATAAATTTTTAGCTAAGGCGATTCGTATTCACGGTAACTTTGCTGAATATATTCCATTAGCGTTAATTTTATTGGCGGTTTATGAGTTAAATGGCGCCTCGGTGATAGTGTTACATGCCTTGGGTGCTACTTTGGTTGTTGGCCGTGCCTTACATGCGATTGGTTTAACAAAAAGTATTGGAATTTCAATTCAACGACAAGTTGGTATGGTGTCGACATTTTTAGTTATTTTGATTTTAGCTATCGAAAATATTCGTGGTTTTGTTGTAGCTTAAAGACGAAAAGCTTTACCGTGACGAGTCTTTGCCTGGGTTCTAAAAATTTTTTGACCTAGGCATGCTCTGTTTTACAACCTATCGGGTGTATTACTGCTGCAACATACTGATGTGAGGAATACCATCTTCTAAGTAGCGTTCGCTTGCTCTAATAAAGCCATGTTGGTTATAGTATTTCTCTAAATGTTCTTGCGCGGAAATTTTTATAGTATCTTCTGGAAAGTGCTGTAAGCATTGAGTTAAAGCAACTTGCATTAATTGGTGTCCGAGTCCTTTACCACGGGCGCTTGGCGCAATCACAACGCGACCAATACTGATGTTGTCGGGGTAAGTTAAGCCCTTGGGTAGTATGCGTAAATATGCGGTCATAATGCTATTTTGGTAGCAAAATAAATGTTGAGTTTCGGGATGGCGATCGTGCTCATCTAGATCAGGGTAATAGCAGGTTTGTTCAACCACAAAGATATCAATGCGTAATTTTAGTAAATCGTAAAGTTCATTGGTTGAAAGTTGGGAAAACTTTTTGTTTTCCCAGTTTATATCATTTTTTATCAAGGGCTTATTCCATTCTATTTCTAATTTTTAATAATTGTTGATGTGCAGTACTCGTCACTTTATTTCAGAGCAATCACAGCTTCGCATTTGCCATAAGCGCTTACAATGATTTATTTATTCTGAAAAATGTCGCAAGAGAGTAAGCGATATTAAATATTTTGATTAATCAGTAATTGCTCAAAATCCGCCGTTGATAGCGGCCTTGCTAATAAATAACCTTGCCCTAAGCGACAGCCGGCCTCTATTAAAATTTCTCTTTGCTGTTCAGTTTCTATACCTTCGGCGATAACTTTGATATTGAGTTTATTAGCCATAACGATGATTGCTTCACAAAGCGCGACATCTTTATTGTCTACAGACATGTTTTGAACAAAGCTTTTATCAATCTTTAAATAGTCAATTGAGAAATTTTTCAGGTAAGAAAAAGAGCAATAGCCCGTGCCAAAGTCGTCAATAGACACAGTTAACCCTTGCCGACGAATATTATCCAGTGCTCGCACTACTTCTGCTTGATTTTCCATCAATAAGTTTTCTGTTATTTCAATTGATATCGCTTCAGGAGGTATATTTTGTTGCAATAATGACTTCGCCCAAGCAATAATTTGTTGGCCTTTATTTCGGTATTGCACTGGTGATGTGTTAATGCTGATCATTAGGTTGTGACAGTGGCTGTTTCGCCATTTTTGTACTTGTTGTGATACTTCATTAAATACCCACTCACTAATTTCTACAATAAGTCCAGTTTCTTCTGCAACAGAAATAAAGTCTAAGGGTGAAATTAAGCCTTTTTCAGGGTGCTGCCAACGAATAAGTGCTTCTGCTTTAGCGATACGGTTATTTGTTAGGTCAACAATGGGCTGATAAACCAAATGAAATTGTTGCTCGGTGAGGGCAATTCGTAGATCTTGAATGATCTCCATGCGCTTGAGAAAGTTGATATGCATATTTTCGGTAAAGTAATGAATACTGTTACGTCCGCGGGCTTTTGCGCCATACATAGCTTGGTCTGCGTTTCTTAGCAGCGCGTCTATCGACAGGGCATCGTTTGGATAAAGCGCAATGCCTATACTTGCAGTGCAATAAACGCTTTTTTGTTCAATAGTGTAAGGCTGCGCAAGCGTATTTAATAACTTTTGGCCAATGTTATCAATATCGCTGTCTGTACTAGTACCGACCAGTACGATAATAAACTCATCGCCGCCTAATCGTGCAACAATGTCATTTTTTCTTAGGCATTGTTTGATACGCTTTGCGGTATCAATAAGTAAAATGTCGCCAGCATTATGACCTAAAGAGTCATTCACATCTTTAAAGTTATCAAGGTCTAACATAATAATAGCGAGTTGCTCTTGATTACGTTTGGCATTGTCGACAGCTGTGGTTAGATGTTCATGTAATAAGTTACGATTGGGTAAGTTAGTTAAACTATCAAAATTAGCTTGTTGCCAAATTATTTTGTTGGCTTTTTCACGCTCAATTGCAATACGTGCTAAATTAGCAAATTGTTCGATGAGTTTAAAATCAAGTTCTTTGGGGGCCGATATTTTATTATGATAAATCGCAAAGGTACCCAGAACATTCCCTTGGTTATCGATAATCGGCTCTGACCAACAGGCAGCAAGTTGCGCTTTTTTTGCTAATGCAGTCCACGCGGCCCAATAAGGGTGGGTTGCTATATCGCTGACAATAACTCTTTTTCTTGTGTATGCTGCAGTACCACATGACCCCATACCTTTACCAATTTCTATGCCTTCTACGGCTTCGTTGTAAAAGTCGGGTAAACTCGGAGCAGCACCTAATGTTAAGTGCTTTCCTGCTTTATCGAGTAATAAAATACTACACATAGCGTTAGGGTATTCATGCTCAATACCTTTAATAACAGCAGGTAATACTTTTGATAATTTACTTGAGCGGGCGATTAACTCTAAAATGTTATTACGCACTTTGTTGATTTTGTCTTGTTCTGATAGCTGACGATTTTTAGTTTGCATAAACAGAGAAAGTGCACAGGCAAACATATTGGTTAACACTAGTGCGCCGATAATACGATGTAAGGTAAAGTTATCGAATTGTTGGTAGCTAATAAAGCATGCCAAGGTAATGAATAAACTGTTACATAAAATAGCGGTAACGGGCGAGAGTAAATAAAAAGTGGCAATAACAATTGGGAATACCCAATATAGTAAACTTGCTCCTTCTACCTTTAAAGCGACTAAAACTAGAGCCTGCATAAAAACAGCAAGTACACTGCTGTAAAACTTTGTATTGTTGCTAAACCAAACACCGGAAAAAATAATGCTTGACCCTAATACCGCCAAAAGGTCAATGATAATTGCAGTTGTTTCTTGGCTTTGAATACTACCAATAAGAAATGGAAGTATCACTAATATGGCTAAAGCGGTTACTGTTAAAAGTATTTTGTCTTCTACTGGGCGGTGCTTTAATTTAACCGTCATACTTGATTAACTTCTTATCAATGAATAATGGAGGCGATATAGCATGGGCTAGCGTGCTTATTATTATCCTAGCACAAGAAATAAAAGATTCGTATTTTATAGCCCATTTAAAAACTATCGAAACAATATTAAACACGTCAGGTTAATTGCTATTTAGTCATTAATAACAAGGGCATGTAGCTCTTTCAAGTGCATGTTACTTTGCTTTCGAGCAAGATATTGACAGATTTCCTGTTTATATTGCGCCATATTAAGTTCTGGAAACTCGAGATATATGACATTTTTTAAGCTGTTTTTTTCAAGAAATAGTAAGTAGGCTAGCGGTAAATATTTGGGGTTAAAATCATGTTGATAAATAGTGGCTCGCACTTGCGAGGCGCTATAATATTTTGCCTTACCATAGCGTTTTTCAAGCGCCGGCAGAAGCTTTTTACTGTACTTTTTAAGTGAGTAATATTTAAACATATGCTAATCCTTAGCGTTACCTTTTACATCCTAGAATTTAGGCATATATTATAGTTTGTTCAAAATTCATTCGTCAAGTAAAAAAGCCTGTAAGCCTTTTGTACACTGGCTTTTGTGGATTTCATTTTACTTTTTGTAAGCTGCTTTTGTTGTACTGGATTTTGATAGGTTATTGATTCTTAAAGAGCAGGTAGTCAGTAAGTTTAATTCGAAGAAAAAAACTATTAATCGAATTAAACTTACTTTAAACAGGGGGATTTAAACTTAATGGCTTATTTTTTTTGGTGCCTTGCTTGTAATACTGCCATTACCTCATTAAGTTCGATATTTTGATCTTGTAGCAATACTAAGGTGTGATAAAACAAATCCGCACATTCGCCTAATAAGTCTTCTTTGGTTTCTGCAACTGCAGCTAATGCTACTTCTACACCTTCTTCACCCACTTTTTGAGCCATTTTCGTGGTGCCACGTGAGAATAAATGAGCAGTATAACTGTCTTCTGGAGCATCATTTTTGCGACTTGCAATCACTTGTTCGAGCTGGCTTAGAAAGTTTTGCTGACTAATGGTTTGCTCCGGAAAACAAGACTCTGTGCCTAAGTGGCAAGTGGGACCTTGTGGACGACAAGCAATAAGCAAACTGTCTTGGTCACAGTCAGTGATTATTTGGCTGACTTTTAAATAGTTGCCACTAGTTTCACCTTTGCACCAAAGTGCTTGTTTGGCACGGCTATAAAAGGTCGCTAGGCCAGAATTTAATGTTTGCTCTAATGCCTCAACATTCATATAACCTTGCATCAACACCGCACCAGTATCTTGGTGCTGTATTATGGCAGGGATCATGCCGGCCATTTTATCCCATGCCAATTGGCTGATATTTTGCTGTGTTATTAGCATAATCTGATCTCCACTTTTTCATTTTGTAAGTGTTGCTTTAATTCATCCATGGCGATAATGCCCTTATGAAACACGCTAGCCGCAAGTGCACCATCAACATCTGCTTGTTGAAAAACATCAACAAAGTGCGATATTTCACCGGCACCGCCAGAGGCAATTAATGGCACATTACATAATTTTCGCACTTGGCTTAGCTGTGCAATATCATAACCTTGCCGGACACCGTCTTGATTCATGCAGTTAAGTACAATTTCTCCTGCACCAAGTTTTTGTACTTCTTGGATCCAATCGAGTGTTCGCCATTTAGTTTTCTGTGTGCGCGATTCATCGCCGGTGAACTGGTAAACTTGATACTCACCTAAACCATTATTGGCGTCTTGATTGAAAAAGCTATCAACGCCAACCACGATACATTGCTGACCAAATATATCGGCTAAACGTGATATTAAACTTGGATCTCTTAATGCTGGAGAGTTGATAGATATTTTATCAGCGCCCATCATTAAAATTTGTTTCGCATCCGCTTCGGTTTTGATACCCCCGGCAACACAAAAAGGTATGTCGATAACTTGTGCTATGCGACTTACCCAGCTTTTATCTACTACACGGTCGTCAGAGCTAGCGGTAATATCATAAAAAACTAATTCGTCGGCACCAGCCTCTGCGTATTTTTGCGCAAGTGGGACGATATCACCAATAATTTCATGGTTACGAAATTGTACGCCTTTAACAACCTTACCGTCGCGAACATCAAGGCAAGGAATTATACGTTTGGCTAACATAGGAAAAACTCCTTCATTTTATAGTCACCCAATTTAGTTGTTGTGACCATAGTGATGACCTTAGTGTTGCAAACATCAAGGCAAGCTGTCATCTCTTTAACTATGCGTCTGGCCAACATGCGATCGCCTCCTCTAAGGTAAATTTACCTTCTAATAATGAGCGGCCAAGAATAACACCGTCTACACCGGTAGGAATTAATGCTTTAATATCATCTAGTGAACCAATACCACCTGAGGCTTGCCATTTAATGCCTGGGTATTGTTGGCAAAGCTCTTGATACATTTCGACATTACTACCACTTAATGTGCCATCTTTACTGATGTCGGTACATAATACGTGGATCAAGCCTGCGGCGATGTAATCATCTAACAAGCTTTCCAAATTAACGCCACTGTCTTTTATCCAACCATGGGTTGGGAGTGTTTTGTTACCTGAAGCATCAATTTTTACATCGAGTGCTAAGACAATATGTTCACCACCAAACTCAGTTAACCATTGTTGCACTAGTGCCGGCTCTTTGATAGCCAATGAGCCTATAACAATACGGTCAGCTCCTAAAGACAGTAACTGTTGTACGTCAGCTTTACATCGAACTCCGCCACCTACTTGAATGGTCATGCTGTCGTGTTTAACGAGGGTTTTAAGTAAGGTTAATTGACGTTTAGTGCTGTCTTTTGCGCCATCTAAATCAACAAAGTGCATCACGGTTGCACCTGCCTTAGCATAAGCATCTTGCCGCTCTTTGGCCGTGTACTGATATTGGGTCTTTTGCTGGTAATCTCCTTGAAATAATCGTACGACTTCGCCGTCAATTAAGTCTATTGCAGGGATCATCATTATTTACATCTCCAAAAAATTCTTAATAATTTTACTGCCAAGGCTACTTGAGCGCTCAGGGTGAAATTGACAACCAATAAAGTTGTCTTTAGCAATTGCAGCAGAAAATTCGCTGCCATACTGACAACGTGCGACAGTATACTCGGACACTGGCGCCGCAAAACTATGGACAAAATAAAAATAGTCTTCAGCGTTAATACCAGCAAAAACTGGGTGGTCGCTGACCTGCGTTAACGTATTCCAACCCATATGTGGCATACGTAAATCTTTTGCGTCAAGCGGGCATATGTCGGTTGGGATCAACGCTAAGCATTGCACTACTTCGTCTGTTTTTGCACCTTCAACAGAAGAGCGCGCCATCAGTTGCATACCTAAACAAAAGCCCAAAACAGGCTGTTTGAGCTGTTGTAAAGTCGCTACTAAGCCTTTAGCTTGTATATTCTCCATTGCATGGCGAGCACTACCTACACCGGGAAGAATGACTTTATCAGCGTTTTTTATGGTGTTGATATCATCGGAAATAGTAATTGCAAAGCCTAAACGCTCGACGGCAAACTTTACCGACGCTAAGTTTGCGCAACCGGTATCAACAATAACAAAGTTAGCTGGCTTGTTTTTGTTCATCTTACAAACATCCCTTAGTGCTCGGTAAATCATCGCCTGATACCGTTATTGCTTGTCGCAAAGCACGGCCAAAGACTTTGAATAAACTTTCAACTTGGTGATGACAATTACCCTCAGTGGTTGAAAGGTGTAAAGTGATGGCCATTGAATCAGCGAGTGAGCGGAAAAAGTGCGAAACCATTTGTGTTGACATTTGTCCGACCATGTTATCGGTAAAGTTGGCATCAAACTCTAGCCAAGGACGCCCAGAAAGGTCAATCGAACATTCGGCGCGACATTCGTCCATTGGTAAAACAAAGCCAAAACGGCCAATACCGCGCTTATCTCCCAAGGCTTGCTTAAGTGCTTGACCTAAAGCTAAGGCGGTATCTTCAACACTGTGATGTTCATCAATGTGATAATCGCCATCAACCTTAACTTGCATACTAAATCCGCCATGGGCAGCTATTTGCTCTAGCATGTGATCAAAAAAACCTAAGCCTGTTTTGATGCTAATATCACCCACTTTATCTAAGTTAATCGCGACATTAATGTCGGTTTCTTTAGTGGTGCGCGTTACTTGTGAAGTACGTGCTTGAGTCAGTAATTGCTCGGCAATATCGTTCCAATTAAGTGACTGTCTATCGTATTTAAGGCCTTTTATGCCCATATTAGCGGCTAATTGAATGTCGGTTTCACGATCACCTATGACATAAGAATTGGCGAAATTGACTTTACCTTGTTGTAAGTAGTCACTGACTAAACCTAACTTTGGTTTACGGCAGCTACAATTATCAGCCTCAAAGTGAGGACAAAGTAGTACATCATCGAAGTTAATACCTTGCGAGGTAAACATTGCCATCATTTTATCATGCGGCAGGTCAAAATCGCTTTGTGGATAGCTTTGTGTACCCAAACCATCTTGGTTTGACACCATAACTAAACGATAACCCTTTTTTTGTAAGGCGATCAGGACAGGTATCACGTTAGGCTCAAAAACTAACTTTGCTAAACTGTCAACTTGTTTGTCGCTGACAGGTTCTTCAATTAAGGTACCGTCACGGTCAATAAATAAAATGTTTTCTTGGCTCATACTAATTCTCTTCTGCCGCCGTTTAGGCTTTTGTGGTGATAACGTTATTGGTGTTAATTTTTTCGCTAGCAAAGCTATTTTTTATACTTTTCATTAGCAAGTTGAGTTCGTCTTCGCTACCAATACTAATACGCAAACAATCACTTAAATTCAGCTGCTTGGATTGATCGCGAATTAAGATCCCTTGCTTAGCGAGACCATCGAAAATAAAGCTTTTGATGGTCTCATTTTGACAGCGAAATAAAACGAAATTAGCGTCGCTGTTAAATACTTGACTACACCATTCTTGTTGCGCTAACCAGTGAATAAGTTGTACACGTAGTTCGTTGGTTTCTTGCACACGGATATTCATTTGCTCTAGACCTGATGATGCTAATGCTGTGCTAGCAATATCAGCAACTGGTGCTGACACAGGGTAAGGTGCAATCACTTTGCTGAGCATAGCGATAACATCGGTATTAGCAAGTGTAAAGCCACAGCGTAAACCTGCTAAAGCAAAGGCTTTTGATAGTGTTCTTAAAACCACTAAATGTGGATATTTTTTTAACCAGCTTGCCACAGATTGCTCAGGGCTAAATTCAATATAGGCTTCGTCAACTACAACCATGGCTGATTCAGCAAATAACTCAAGGGCAGCTTGGATCTCATCTTGTGATAATAAATTGCCGGTTGGATTACCTGGCGAACATAAAAATACCACTTTTGCCTGACCTACTTGAGCTTTTAACCCCGCTAGGTCGAGTGTTAGATTTTTAGTTAATGGCACTTTGATAATATCAGCACCGTGATTTTCGGCGCTGATGGCATACATGCCATAAGTCGGAGGGCAAATTAACACGCTATCTTGATAGGCTTGGCAAAAAGTTCTAATGATCAACTCTATACCTTCATCGGCGCCGCGAGTAGCCAAGATGTTCTCTGTTGGTAGCTGACAATATTGACTGTAAGCCTTAAGTAAATTTTCAGGTTGAAAGTCAGGATAGCGATTAATGCTATCACTATTAACTTGATAATTTCCAGGGCCTGATGCTTCGTTAGCGTTGAGCCAAATTTTACCTTGCATATCACCACTACTGGCAAATAGTCGACGTGCTGATTGATAAGGCACCATAGCGATTAGCTCTTTACGAGCGAGTTTATTTGCAATACTCATTTATGCCTCCGAGCGTTGTTTTTGCGTGCTATTTTGCTCAGGTGACTCAGCTTCTAAGCGAATAGTCACGGCACGTTTGTGACCGTCTAAACCTTCAGCATCGGTAAGTTCACAAATGCACTGTGCTAAATTATTTAAACCTTCACGGCTAATTTCTTGTACGGTGAAACGTCTAGAAAAATCTGCTAATGACAAGCTGCTAATGACCTTTGAGTACCCATAGGTGGGTAATACATGGTTAGTGCCACTGGCATAGTCACCGGCCGATTCGGGGGTATAAGCGCCAACAAAAATAGAACCCGCATTTCGTAATTCCGCTAATAATTGTTGAGCGTTTTCGGTTTGAATAATTAAATGTTCAGGGCCGTATTCATTTGACACTTCAACAGCTTGAGCTAAGTCTTTAGTTAATATCAAACGGCTTTGTTGTAGTGCTTGTTCAGCTATACTTGCTCTTGAAAGTTCAGCTAATTGGCTCACTAATGCTGTTTGCACTTGTTCAATTAAGCTTGTGCTGTCAGATAACAGTATTACTTGGCTATCAGGGCCGTGCTCCGCTTGTGATAATAAATCAGCGGCAACAAAACTGGCATTTGCTTGGGCATCGGCAATGACCAAAACTTCTGATGGCCCGGCTGGCATATCAATAGCAAAGCCATTTACTTGTTGTGATAGCTGTTTTTTAGCTTCGGTAACATACTTGTTGCCAGGACCGAATATTTTATTAACCGCAGCTATAGTTTCAGTGCCAAATGCTAAAGCGGCACAGGCTTGTGCGCCACCAACACTGTATATTTCATCTATTTGACATAGCGATGCAGCAACTAATATTTCGTCTGCTAGTTGGCCATTTTTATCTGGAGGACAAACTAAAACTTTGCGTGGGCACTGTGCCAATTGTGCCGGCACGCCTAACATTAATACGGTTGAAGGTAGCGGGGCACTGCCTGCTGGAATATATAAACCAACACTCGCGATAGCTTCTGTTTTTAATGTACAAATAACACCAGGCGTTGTTTCTACCCGAATATCTGCACTGATTTGTGCTTGGTGAAAACGCTTGATATTGGCATAAGCACTTTCGATGGCGTTTAATCGAGCAGCGGTTAATCTATTTTTTGCAGCATTAACTTGTGCTGGACTCACACGTAAGGTCGTCAGCTTTACGCCATCAAACTTTTCAGTTAAATCGTATAAAGCTTTATCGCCATTTTTTCTGACATTACTTAAAATGTTTTCTACTTGTTGTGACAACAAGCCACTTTCTGCGATAGCAGGGCGAGATAAGGCAAGTTTACGCTCGGTATCTGACAAGTTTTGCCAATTGATTATTTCGTTTTTCATCATATTCAACTTTTCATAATTTACGCTAGAAAGGAAGTGCGTTGTTTAGCCAATAAATGTAAAACACTTATTGGCTAGGAACGATTATTTATCCCATCATTTTTTCTATTGGCATCACTAAAATAGAGTTACAACCTAAAGCGTTAAGTTGCTCCATGGTTTCCCAGAAGAAAGTCTCAGTGGCAACAACATGCACTGCAACCAGATCATCACGTCCTGCTAAAGGTAAGATAGTTGGCGTTTCTTTACCTGGCATTAGAGCGCTTACTTGCGCTATTTTATCTTTTGGTGCGTGCAGCATGATATATTTGCTTTCTTTTGCTTTCATCACACCTTGAATACGAGGTAATAGTGTATCAAGAATGCTTTGTTTTTCAGGAGCTAAGGTACTAGCTGTTTGAATTAATGATGCTTTTGAACGGAAAATTTCTTCTACTTCAACTAAGCCGTTTGCTTCAAGTGTTGCACCGGTTGAAACTAAGTCACAAATACCATCAGATAATCCAACGCGAGGGGCTACTTCTACAGAGCCTTTTAATAAGCAAAATTCAACGTTAATTCCGTTTTCTTTGGCATAACGATTTAATAATTGCGGGTAGGTTGTGGCAAATCTTAGTCCATTTAGGCTTTCAATACCCTGATAATCAAAACCTTCTGGCATGGCAATTGATAATCGACAGCCACCGAAATTTAAGCCTGAAGTACGAATGTATTGTGATTTCTGCCCCATTAAAGCACGCTCTAATGCTGTTTCTTCTAAGGTATTGTCGCCAACAATACCTAAGTCACAAACACCATCCATCACAAGCCCTGGGATATCGCTACTTCGTACGCGCATAATATCAATCGGCATATTTGTTACATGTGCCAATAGGCGGCGATCTGAAACGTTGAGTTTAAGTCCACAGCGTTTCAATAGTGCTTGTGTGTCGTCGCTTAAACGACCTGATTTTTGCATTGCAATTCTTAAGCGTGGTTCTGTTGTCATGGTCTTTTCCTATTAAATTTTAAATATTTTGTACTGTAAAATCGCGCTTTTATGTGGCTAAAATTGCTGAAAAAATATCATGTATATACAATTTCAAGGTCATAAAAATGCGAAAACCCCCGAGAGAGATGAACTCTTTCGGGGGTTTAGACATTAGTTTTTATTTATCTTACACCGCTGAAAGGTTCATAGCCCCTCAGCGAATAAACCTGAGCAGCTAATTCGTATGATGGTGATGAAGATGAATAGCAATCAGGTTTAAAGTCATGTGTTATTTACTCTTAGTATTTGGTGTAAGTTATTATACGACTACTTTAGTTGCTGAGCCAAGCTAGCGATTTTTTAAAGTAGTTACTTTAATTTGGCTTTTACATTACGTGTATTTTTCAGCTAGAGCAAGTGTTTAATTTTAACTCGATATTATATTTTGAACTAAGCTAGTATTGTTTTGATCTAAGCAGAGGTAATATTAACTAACCTGAACTCTGGATAATGAGTGCTGCTTATCCAGAGTTCAGGTTAACTATTTAAAGTTTGTGCGGCTAATGTCGATAACTATGTTGTAACTGTATTTATAAGTTATTGGATTTTGGCTCACCGTATTATTGATAACCTGATTAAGAGGGAGGCTACAATGGATATTTTTACTACCGCATTGACACGCGTTGCACCTGTGCCGATCAAGCCTGCGGATTTAAAAGTTAAAGCACCAGAAAAAACTTCGCCAACAAATGATGTATCTGATGACATCGAAGGACTTGAAGATCCTGCACTATATTTTAATAAACCTATCAGTAAAAAAGGGCTCAACAAAGAAGAAGAGAGCGACAAAGAGACAAATAAGGACCATAATTTACCTGAAGCCACTAAGGTACCTGAAGATAACACAGGTCAACATATTGATGTCTTTGAAGACAGTGAAAGCTCAACGCTAGAAGAAAAAGATGGTAAACCTCACTTAGATCTTTTTGTCTAAATGCTCTTAGTTATTTGTGTTTGAGGCTATGTTTATTGTGTTTTTATTTTCAGGCAGGTGAATACTGCAAAATTTTGTTTTGGTATTTATAAGGCTTTTATGCGGTTAACTTTTGCTGAAATGAGTCGTATTGTGAAACTCGCATCTTGCGCTCATATCGTTATATAATACGCGCAAATTTATCAATGTTATATCTCAATGAGTGCTGTAGAACATGCATTTTCACATCAAGGTGCTTTAGCGAAAGCGATTAAGGGCTTTTCTCCACGCCAGGCTCAACTTGATATGGCACTTGCAGTGGCTAATGCTATCAAGAAAAAAACTTCGCTTGTTGTTGAGGCAGGTACCGGGACCGGCAAAACCTTTGCCTATTTAATTCCTGCTCTGTTGGCGAATAAAGCCAATGCTGAAAATGACCAAGGTCAGAAAAAAATTATCGTTTCAACCGGAACAAAGAATCTGCAAGAGCAACTATTCCACAAAGATTTACCCTTAATTCGTCAAGCGCTAGCGAGCAATGCACAAATAGCCTTATTAAAAGGCCGTGCAAATTACCTGTGTTTATATCGCTTAGAGCAGTATCAGCAATCACGGGGTCAACTTGATGCACAGACATTAGCCGACTTTGTTAAAGTGCGTACTTGGGCAAATGGTACTCACACGGGTGATATTGGCGAAGTAGTTAATGTAACTGAAGGTTCAGCGGTTTTTCCTTTTGTTACCAGTACGGTTGATAATTGCTTAGCTAAAGATTGCCCTAATATTGATGACTGTTATTTAATAAAAGCACGAGAGAAAGCTATTGATGCAGATTTAGTGGTGGTTAATCATCATTTGTTTTTTGCAGATATGGCGTTAAAAGATACTGGCTTTGGTGAGTTAATTCCCAAAGCTGATGTGATGATATTTGATGAAGCACATCAAATTGCTGATATTGCTAGTGAATATTTTGGAGAGGCTTTCTCTACTCGTCAGTTGTTGGATCTTTGTAGTGATGTTTTGCAGGTATATCGCAGTGAACTCACGGACGTAAAGCAGTTAGGTAAAGCGGCAGAGAAACTATTAAAAACGAGCCAAGAGTTTCGCTTATTATTTAACTACGACCCTGAACGAGGAAATTGGCGTGAAAAGCACAAGCAACAACGATTTTCTCATGCTTTTAAGTTGTTAAAAACGGATTTAGACTTTCTTTATCAAGTGATAAAACTGTGTGTTTCGCGCAATGAAGCCATTGATAATTGTTTTGATAGGGCTGTAAATTTACTAGCACAATACGATGTTATGGCCGATGTTGATGCTATGGGCATGAGTTTTTGGTATGAAACCACATCGCGACATGTAGTGTTGCATAAAACGCCTTTGTCGGTTGCAGAAAAGTTTGGCAATTATGTTAAAGACTCAGGTGCAGGTTGGGTTTTTACTTCAGCAACATTGGCTGTGGACGGTGAATTTAAGCACTTCTCTCGTCATTTAGGTATTGAACACTCAGCCAGTTTATTGCTTGATAGCCCATTTGACTATGCTAAACAATCACAGTTAATTATTCCGCGTTATCTGCCCGCAGCAAATGACAAAAACCGCGCTAAAGCATTGAGCGAACTTGCTATACCATTGATAGAGGCTAGTAAAGGTGCTTGCTTTATGCTTTTTACGAGTTATCGGGTGATGCATCAAGTGGCAGAATTATTAGCTGATAGTATTGATAACCCTTTATTAGTGCAAGGCCAAATGGGCAAACGAAAATTATTAGAAGAGTTTGTAGAGCAAAGCCGAGCCGTATTACTAGCAACAGCAAGCTTTTGGGAAGGTGTTGATGTGCGCGGTGATAAATTAACCTGCGTTATCATTGATAAACTACCGTTTGCTTCACCCGATGATCCTTTGCTGCAAGCGCGTAGTGAAGACGTAAAACGCCAAGGCAAAGACCCATTTATGCAGATCCAATTACCGCAAGCCGTTATCTCGCTCAAGCAAGGGGTAGGGCGCTTAATTCGAGATGTAAATGATAATGGCATATTAGTGATATGTGATGATAGATTGGTCAACCGCCCGTACGGGCAAGTTTTCTTGAAAAGTTTGCCTGATATGAAGCGAAGCCGGAATATTAATCAAGCCGCTGATTTTTTATCACAACTGTCATAAAATATCAGCCAATGGCAAGTTAGTTCAGCAGTAAACTCAGCTTAGGGCTAAAGATTACTCATGCCATTGATAAAATAATGATAAACTTGTGCGATTAACAGCACTCTAATTTTAAAAAGGTTTTTGACGTGAATTTTTTGGCCATTGATGCCTCAACTGAAGCTTGTTCAGTAGCAATTAAATATTTAGATCAACAGTTTAGTGAATACGAACTGTGTCCACAGTCCCATAGTTTACGTTTGTTACCTATGGTTGATAGCGTATTAAAGCAAGCTAACTGCACATTAACTGAGTTAGATGGCATTATCTTTGGTCAAGGGCCAGGTAGTTTTACTGGAGTGCGCATTGGTATAGGTGTAACACAAGGTTTAGCATTTTCAGCGCAGTTAAATGCGCGTGGTGTGTCAACGTTGCAAGCTATGGCTCAACAAGCTTATGATGAAAAAGGCCAAGATAAAGTTATTGCCGCTATTGATGCTCGTATGTCAGAAGTTTATACCTGTTATTTCGAAGTTAATCAGCAGGGTATCATGCAAGCCATGACTGAAGAGGCGGTGTTAAACCCTGAGTTAGTTGCGCAATATTATAGTCATTTATCGCTGCCAGCTTATGGTGTAGGAACTGGCTGGGAAGCATATTCGGTATTGAGTGAGTTAAAGTCAAATGAAGCAGCTCCTGATATCTTATTCCCTTCAGCCGTCGCGATGTTGACGATAGGGCAAGTTGATTTTAGTGAACACAGCGTTGCAGCAGAGCATGCTCAACCGAAATATGTGCGCGATACTGTGTCATGGAAAAAGCTGCCGGGTCGCGAGTAAGATTTATTGATTGTTATCAATTTACCGCCATCAAAATAAAAAATAGTTTTCACCTTGACTAGAAATTTGTTAAATTAGTATTTATGCAAGTTAATAACTCAGCCAATTTTGTTTCCCAGGCACCTATTGCTTTAGGGAATAACTCTTCTGTACAAGCCCAAGAGCAGCGTGCAAGAGTAGCTGCGCGTGAAACGCAGAGCGCTGAAGAAAGTAAAAGTCAAAAGTCACAGCTTGATGCCGACACACGTCAACGTTTTGATATTGATGAGCAAGCTATTGCTTTAATCGAACGTGAACAACCATCGGCTTATGGTGATAGTAATAACAACGCACAACAAAGTAATCAGCAAAACAGCTACAGCAGTGGATATGATGCACCATCAAATCAAAATAAACTCGCTGTAGCCGCTTATCAATCGGTTGATACTCTTGCAGCGCGCGATAACATTGAACAAGTTTTTGGTGTTGATTTATTTGCCTAATTCCTTCGAGCAAAAATCCAGTACAGTTTCTACAAAAAAATCTTTGAGTATGGCTCAAAAGTATCAATTTTGGTTGATGTTTCTTGCAGCATTTATTATTTTGCAACTACCTTTTATATCTATCCCTTTCAAATGGTTAGAGAGTTATTTTCACGAAATTAGCCATGGTTTAACAGCATTAGTAACCGGTGGTAATATTGTACGAATCCAATTATTTCCAAATGGTGCTGGTTTGTGCACTACGCGTGGTGGATCATCCTTCCTTATCAGTTTAATGGGCTATGGAGGAGCTATCCTATGGGGCTGTTTATTCTTTTCTTTAGCATCCATTCACCGCAAGGTAGCACAGTTTTTTTCTCTGCTATTAGTTATTTTACTCGCGGGTAGCATTGTTTTGTGGGTACGGGACTTATTAACCTTATTCATTGTACTGGTTTTACTTGCTTTAGTCTTGGCGCAGTTGAAATACTCTTCTCAAAAACATCTTCAAACGTTATTGAAAATGACCGGGTTATTAGTATTAGCGAATAGCTTAATGAGTCCTTTATATTTACTTGATGGCCAAGCACGGGGCGATGGTGCAGCTTTGGCTGATATTACCTATATTCCAGAAGTAATATGGGTGTTACTGTGGTTTACTGCAGGGCTATTTGCAACTTATCGGCTCAGTAGGATATCGTTTACTAGCAGACATTAAGGAGTAACAACTCCTGACTTAATAAAGGATTTATATGTTTAGAGCTAACGTAATGAAACCCGTTACATATACTGTTAATGGTCAACAGATTTGTGGGATCAGTAATGGTAATGAACAGCAACCGCTGCTTTTATGCTTACATGGCTGGCTAGATAATGCGGCTAGCTTTCAGCCTTTGATGCCTTATTTAAATGACTACCATGTTGTTGCTATCGATTGGCCCGGTCACGGGCTATCAAGCCATCGTGGCCCTGATGCTCATTATCATTTCTTAGATTGGGTTTATGATCTTATTGCTTTGTTTCGTGCTCAGCAATGGCAGGCGATTGATATTATTGCTCACTCTATGGGGGCTATGGTGGCGTCAGCTTTTGCTGCGGCATTCCCTGAACATGTTAGATCATTAACCTTGATTGATGCTATTGGTATTTTAACCTCAGATACAGCGGAAACCACGGTGCAATTGCGCAAAGGGCTTTTGAGTCGCTTAACTCGCCATGTAAAACCTAAAAGTACACATATGACTATCGAGTCAGCTGTTGCCGCAAGGGTATCGGTGTCAGATTTAAAAACAGAACATGCTGCTCTGATTGTAAAACGTGGGATTGAGCAGACAGAAAAAGGCTTTATTTGGCGTTCAGATAGTCGCTTACGTGCAACATCCCCTTACCGATTTACCTTGGCACAAGCTAAGCAGCTTGTTGCTGATGTTACAGCACCAGTACAGCTTATTTATGGCGATAAAGGCATGGAAATGGTTACAACCGGTTTAGCATGCTTTGGACCATTGTATCAAAACTTTCAGCAACATAAATTACTGGGGGGCCACCATGTTCACATGGAGCAGCCCGAGCAGGCAGCGAAATTGATTACTGAGCTTATTAAGCATAAAAAATAAGCAGAGATAGATAAAACGTTAGTCACTTCATCTATAATAAGCAGAGCAATTATCTGTTAAATTTAAACAAGTGTTTAAATTTACTGGATCGACCAGTGAAAATTTGTTAAAACGTATCATTAAAATTAAGCATAAGAATTAAAAGAGGAAAGGCACAGTGGAAAAAATTTGGCTTGAGAAGAGTTATCCTCCCGGCGTTCCATATGAAATTGATCCTGATAAGTACGCTTCAATTGTTGATATGTTTCATAAATATACCAAGATGTATGCTGATCGTTCAGCATTTATCAATATGGGCGCGGAATTAAGCTATCGTGAACTTGCTCAACAAGCCACTGACTTTGCTGCATATTTACAACAAGATCTCGGTTTAGTTAAAGGTGATAAATTTGCCATCATGGTGCCTAATTGTTTGCAGTATCCTATTGCACTCTTTGGCGCTTTGTTAGCAGGTTTAACTGTTGTTAATGTGAATCCGTTATATACACCACGCGAATTAGAACATCAATTAAGAGACTCAAATACTAAAGCGATTTTGATTATTCAAAATTTTGCCAGTATTTTAGAGAAAGTTATTGATAAAACACCTGTTGAAAAAGTTATTCTTACCTCACTTGGTGACCGTTTAGGTACCATTAAAGGTGCAGTGGTTAACAGTGTGGTTAAATACGTTAAGAAAATGGTACCAGCGTTTAATTTAAGTAATGTTGAACACTTTAATAAAGCGTTATCTAAAGGTCATAAGTTAAGCTTTAGCCCTGTTGAACTGTGTGGCGAAGATTTAGCCTTTTTACAATATACTGGTGGTACAACAGGTGTTTCAAAAGGTGCGATGTTAACGCACAGAAATATGGTGGCAAATTTAGAGCAAGCTAAAGCAGCAATTAAACCTCAGCTTGAAGAAGGCAAAGAGTTAGTTGTTACTGCTTTACCGCTTTATCATATCTTTGCTTTAACCGCTAATTGCTTGACGTTTATTACGCTAGGTGGCACCAACTTATTAATCACTAATCCGCGTGATATGCCTGGTTTTGTTAAAGAGTTAAATAAATATGACTTTACCGCTATTACTGGGGTGAATACGCTTTTTAATGGTTTATTAAATACACCAGGTTTTAGTGACCTTGATTTCTCTAATTTAAAACTATCGCTTGGCGGCGGTATGGCGGTTCAACGCCCGGTCGCTGAAAAATGGGAGAGTGTTACGAAATCACGTTTACTTGAAGGGTATGGCTTAACTGAATGTGCGCCGTTAGTAACTTTGTGTCCCTATAATCAACAGCATTATAGTGGCAGTATTGGTTTACCAGCCTCATCTACAGATATTCGTATCGTTAAAGAAGATGGTAGCGACGCTGTAATGGGCGAGGCAGGTGAGATGTGGGTTAAAGGTCCGCAGGTCATGAAAGGTTATTATAAACGTCAAGAAGCAACAGATGAAGTATTAAAAGATGGCTGGTTAGCGACAGGTGATGTTGCTTGTATGGATGAAAATGGCTTCTTTAAAATTGTTGATCGTAAAAAAGACATGATCATTGTTTCAGGCTTCAATGTTTTTCCCAATGAAATAGAAGAGGTTGTTGTTAGTCATGATGGTGTGCTTGAAGCTGCAGCCATAGGCATACCACATGAAGTTTCTGGTGAAGTCGTAAAAATATTTGTTGTTCGCACTGACCCTAATTTGACGGAAGAAGCGTTAATAAAATATTGTCGTGAAAACTTAACCAATTATAAAGTGCCAAAAATTGTTGAATTCCGTGACGATTTGCCAAAAACAAATGTTGGTAAAATACTACGACGTGAATTACGCTAGCGCATTGTTTAGCAAATAAAAGATTAATAAAAAGGCCAACATCATGTTGGCCTTTTTTATCTGTTTAAAGCATGTGAAACTCAGTTTTATGCTATTAACCTTGTGCGTTTAGTCTTTGACCATTAACGGCTTTACTATCATCCGCCATGAGATATACATAAAGTGGCATAATATCAATAGGCGAAGCGATAGTTTCTTTATTCTCTGCAGGGTACGCACTTGAGCGCATATTCGTGTTGGTAGCGCCGGGGTTAATAGCGTTAGTTCTTAACGTACTGTTTTCATACTCATCGGCAATAACCTGCATCATGCCTTCAGTTGCAAATTTAGAGACACTGTAAGCTCCCCAATAAGCTTTACCTTTATTACCAACACCTGATGAAGTAAATACCAGTGATGCATTGTCAGCTTTTAAAAGAACAGGTATTAATGCTTGTGCTAGTAAAAACTGCGCATTAACATTGACTTGCATAACATCTTGCCAAATTTGCTCATGAATTTGATTAAAAGGGGTTAGTTCACCTAACATTGATGCATTAAGTAATGCACCATCTAATTGTCCAAACTGATTCGCTATTGTTGCGGCTAAGTCTATATAGTTTTGTTTTGTTGAGCCTTTTAGATCAAGGGGTACAATTGCGGGCTCTGGGTAGCCTTTTGCCAATATTTCATCATAAACGGCTTCAAGTTTCGCGACAGTTTTCCCTAATAAAATAACCGTAGCGCCTAATTCAGCATAGGTTAGTGCTGCTTGGCGACCAATGCCAGCACCTGCCCCGGTGATTAAAATGGTTTTATTGGCTAGAGTTTGTGGAGTAATTGAGTAGTCAAACATAGGATTAGTTACTAAAAAAATTTGTTAATAATTCTACTACTTTGTTCACTATATTGACGAGTGTTTTCGTCAGTAAACGCTATTTGCGGAGGAAAAACTACGAATAAATCAAAAAATCACTAGCACTTGATCTATTCTTGAGTTAAGTTTGACTGGTCTAACAAGTTGATGGTATTACTAGGATAGGTATGAAAATCAACAATAAGAACGAAAATAATAAATATATTCTTAAAAACGTAATTAGGTATATACATAAAGATTAGTCCGTGGGGAGATAAAATGAATAAGCTAGTACTCAGTCTCGCAATAGCCAGCTCTTTAGGTTTAAGTGCTTGTGGCGATGAAACAATCAAAGATGTTGAAAATGAAGTTGTTGAAAATGGCACTGCCGTAACAGCATCAGCTCGTGTTAAATTTGATCCAGCTGCTGGCGCTGCCGGACTTTCTATTCCGAACGATTTGATTTTCTCTGGTACCGTAGATGGTACATTAGAAATCCCTGTTGAGGACGCAACCGACGGCTCAGACCCTTTTGTTGCGATTAGCGCACTTGATGGATGGTCTATATCTCAACCTTTCCCGCTTGCCATAGAGTTTCCTGCTGGTACATCATTAGATGCGAGTAGTGCATCAGAGCCAGGCTCGGTTCGTGTGTTTGAAACTATTATGGGTGGCAATGCCGCCGATGCTGATTGTGCAACTGTTACTCGTGGTTTAGCTTGTAAAGTTGTCGGTGAACTAGTGTTTGGTGAACACTTTGTAACCCAAAAGTCGGGTGATAATGTTATGTTCGTGCCAATTCAGCCCCTAAAAGCTGAAACTACTTATGTCATGGTGATGACAAACAATCTTCGTGATAATAATGGTAAAGCTGTTGCGGGTTCTACAACTTATGAGTTGGCTCGACAAGATATCAATACCTTACCTTTGGGTAGTGAGTCTCAGTTAGTTTTACAAGGCGCAATTAATAGTTATGAGTCTGCTGTGGTTGCTGCTGGTGTTGAAAAGGATAGCATTATATATAGTGCTGCAATGACGACACAATCGACAACACGGGTATTAAGCACCGTTAAAGCGGTAATGGCTAAAGTTACGTTGCCGCAAATGGTGGCTAATGCTCAACAAGGTATTCCTGCCGTTGGTGTGGCTGATACAGGCCTTTCTGTAGCGACTGTTTTGGGTGATGCAATTCCAGCATCCTTAGTACCACTATACTCAGCAGCAAACTATATCCGAGGTTCAATTACTTTACCTTATTATTCTGGTGTACCGTCAGCTGAAAACGCCTTAGCACCAGTGAACGATTGGTGGCGTGCTCGTTGTGATTCAGGTGCTACGCTTGCTGGTTTAGCGGCGGCTAATCCCTCAGCGATACCTGCCGGACCATTAGATGCAAATGATGGCTTTTGTATGGAGTTTGGTTTACGTGATTTAAGTTCAGTAATGGCAATTGATACTGAGCGTAATTTAACTAAATTTAATCCTATTCCCGCTACTAGCGCAATGTTACCGATTGATGTACAAATGACCACACCTGATATAGCTGTAGCTAACCAGGTGCGTGCAAGCATGAGTTTACCTGCCCTTGAAGAACCAGCAAATGGTTGGCCTGTTGCGATATTAGTGCACGGCATTACTTCAACAAAAGAGCAAATGTTACCAATTACGGGTTTATTGTCATTGTATGGTATTGCTACCATCGCTATTGATCAACCATTGCATGGTAGCCGCGGCTTTGATCTTGACCCAACTAACCCTGGTGACGAGATAAACACCAGCACAGTTTCAACATTACATTATGTTAATCTAGGCAGTATGCTGACCATGCGCGATAATACACGCCAAAGTACTGCTGATTTATTGGGTTTACGCCTTGGCATGAACTTTTTAGGCAGTGCGGATAACAGTGTTAACATTGATACCAGTAAAGTCCACTTACTTGGGCATTCACTGGGCGGCATTTATGGCATGAATACTGTTGGTTTAGCTAACACGCCATTAGATCCTCAAGTTGATCCTCTGTTTAAAATTAGCAGTACGTCACTTGCTATGCCTGGTTTAATGCTCGCTAACTTTGGGTTAGATTCACCTGCGTTTGAAGGTTTAGCTAAGTCAAACTTAACCTTACAACTATCACCTGCGTTTAAAGCGGCTGCTGAAGAAGCGCTCCCTGATGACTATAGCCAAGACGAGTTGAGTGCCTTTTATTTTGCATTTTATGATGCGTTAGATGCAACAGATAAAGCAACTTTAGATGCTGGCTTTGCACAATTTACATTTGCAGCTCAAACGGTAACTGATTCTGGTGACCCTATTGCTTATGTACAAGCACTGGCAGCGACACAAACACCGACACATCTTATTGAAGTTGTTGGTAATGGTGTTGATAATCTTTCAGATCAAACCGTTACTAACACCGCGCCATTTACACCTATGGGTGGAACAGAGCCTGCTATTGCTTTCCTTGGATTACAAGGCGTAAGTGAAGATACAAATGGTTCTGGTGTGGTTAGGTTTGTTAATGGTCATCACAGTTCTATTCTTGACCCACGACCTAATGCTGCATCTCCGGACGCTGTCTTGAGTGCCCGTGCGACACAAGAAATGCAAACACAGGTGGCAACATTCTTTGCTTCGATGGGACAATTAATTAAAATTACTGACCCTGAAGTTGTTAAACAATAGTTAAATTAATTTTTGTTTTATAAAGCCCTCATATGAGGGCTTTTTTATATCTAATCAACAGGATTTAGCTTTGTATTATTTGACGCTAGCTATGGATAAAAGACATTATTGGTATTAAACCTCTATATATTGCAGCAATATCCCCAATTATTAATACTACTGAGTAACTTTTTTACATAATTGGCTATTGGCCCTTTTTTTATAAACTATATCCCCCATATTGTTAGATATCATAATTTTAGAAATTAAAGCGCAACAGTAAAGCTAACGTGAGTTAGTTTGTCAGTTAGGAGAGACACATTGGAATTTTTGTACGAATATGGCTTGTTTTTAGCTAAAACCATTACCTTTGTCATTGCAGTAATTGCCATTATTATTGCTATCGCGTCATCAGCGATGAAACAAGGCGGGAAAAAGGGTGAGTTAGAAATAACTGATTTATCTGAGCAATATAATGAAGTTGAAGAAGATATTACTCATCACTTACTTTCAAAAGAAGAGTTTAAAGAAAAAGAAAAACAAGATAAAAAAGCAGCTAAAGAGCAAGCTAAACTTGATAAAAAAGCGAATAAGACGGGTGAAGAAAAGCCAGAGTCGTTACCACGTCTATTTGTTGTTGATTTTAATGGCAGTATTGATGCCAAAGAAGTTAGCTCTTTACGTGAAGAAATCAGTGCTATCTTAACGGTAGCAAAACCAACTGATGAAGTGTTTGTGCGTTTAGAAAGTGGTGGCGGTATGGTACATGGTTACGGTTTAGCCTCGTCGCAACTTGATCGCATTCGCCAACATAATATTCCATTAACCGCTTCTGTTGATAAAGTTGCCGCGAGTGGTGGCTACATGATGGCCTGTGTGGCGAATAAAATAGTATCAGCACCGTTTGCCATTATTGGCTCGATTGGTGTTATTGCCCAAGTACCAAATTTTAATAAACTATTAAAGAAAAATGATGTTGATTTTGAGCAGTTCACTGCTGGTGAATTCAAGCGAACGGTGACTATGTTTGGCGAAAACACCGATAAAGGTCGTGAAAAGTTTGTTGAAGAGCTGGAGGAGACCCATATTTTATTCAAAAACTTTGTCAGTGAGCACCGACCAAGTCTTGATATTGCAAAGGTGGCTACGGGAGAGCATTGGTTTGGGACGCAAGCAAAAGATTTAGGTCTTGTAGATGAATTACAAACCAGTGATGATTATCTGCAAGCTCGTGCAAAATCTCATAAATTAGTGCAAATTAAATATGCAACTAAAAAAGGTTTGGCTGAGAAGTTTTCAAAAGCAGCGTCCTTGTCGTTTGACGCAATAATAAGTAAGGTTTGGCAAAATAATCGTATCTTCCCAGGTTAATGAGAAGTAAGACAAGGTTTGAGTGAACTAAATGGAAAGTAGCTTTTGGCATAACTGTTGGCAGCGCAATATGCTTGGTTTCCACCAACATAAAGTGCATCCGCTATTATCTCAATATTTCACTAACTTGATCTTAGCTTCTGATCAGCATGTATTTGTGCCATTATGCGGTAAAACGCAAGATATGGCTTATTTAGCGCAGTATATGCGAGTTACTGGGAGTGAATTAAGCGATATCGCTTGTCGGAATTTTTTTATTGAGCACGGTATCGAATGTCAACTGCAAAGCTTAGGTGAGTTTGTACAATACACCGCTGAACAGTTGACACTATGGCAAGGGGATTTCTTTAAGCTTTGTGCAGATACCATAGGTAAAGTTGATTGGATTTATGATCGTGCTGCATTAATAGCGCTGCCTTCGGCAATGCAAGCGCAATATGCCAATCATTTACAAAGTTTTTTCTCCTCAAACACCCGATTATTTTTAGTTACCGTAGAGTTTCCTAGCGAGCAATTACCGGGGCCACCATTCTCACTTAATAGCGTTGATGTTAAACGTTTGTTCCCTGGTTTTAGTGTTGATTGCCTTGCTAGCCACGAACTTGATGATAAACGTTTTGCTCAGCGTAGGTTTGAGGTCGACTACTTACGTGAGAAGCTCTATATTATCAAAAAGCACGATTAGTGTCAGAAGCTTTATTGGTAGCGTTATTGGCTTATCAGACAACAAAAAAGGTGCTAAATAGCACCTTTTTTGTCAGTATTAATTCTAGAGAAATTAAAACTTGAGTATTACCTATTCAGCAAGCGATAGCGCTTTATTGCTGTTTTCACGACCTTTTTTATTTTGGCCACGATTCATTGCTACTTGAGCTTGCGCTGTTTTTTCGATAGGGTTAAACGCTATCGTGTTAAACTTAATTGATTGAGCTATGTTTAACTTAGCCACTTCAACGAGTTCATCTGTATTGATTGCATGTGCTTTTACTAGTTCTGTTGCATGGCTGTTGTGTGTAACAAAAGCGAGAATAGCAATAGCTGATATTTTTAAAATGTTGTTCATAAGTCACCTGTAATAAAACGTCAATAGTCCTTATAGATGTTTTGGGACTCTTTCTTTTTACATACAAACAAGGGTTGGGAGCCTGTTTGATTCTGCCCGAATATCTCGGGATAAAGATGAAGTCCTTCATCTATGGCGAGCATATTACGGTAATGCTGGTAACTTTTAAAATGACAAATTATAATGTTATTCATTAGAATAACTAATCCGACATGGTTATGTAGAAAATGTGATGATTTATGCATTAATATATATTTACATAACTAAAGGTACAGGTGTAAATTGGCCAATAGACTCCCACCACTAAACGCACTCAGGGCATTTGAAGCTTCGGCAAGGCAACTAAGTTTTACCCGAGCAGCAGAAGAATTATTCGTCACTCAAGCGGCAATCAGTCATCAAATAAAAGCGTTGGAAGATAATTTAGGCATAAAATTATTTATGCGTAAAAACCGTGCGTTATTATTAACAGAAGAAGGGCAGTCTTACTATCTCGACATTAAAGATATTTTTAATGCCTTGCATGATGCCACAGAGAGGTTACTCGCCCGCGGTGAGAAAGGGGCAATTACTGTCAGTATGCAGCCCAGTTTTGCCATACAATGGCTAGTACCTAGGTTGAATACCTTTAACTTACTGCATCCTGATATTGATGTACGAATTAAAGCGGTTGATCAGCCAGAAAACTCACTTACTGAAGATGTTGATCTAGCCATATATTATGGTCGAGGTCGTTGGCGCGGCATTCATGCTGAACAATTGCATACCGAGTATTTAATTCCAGTTTGTTCGCCACTGTTATTGTCTGGCAAAAAACCACTTAATGAAATTGCTGATTTAGCACAACATACTTTGTTGCATGATACCTCGCGCAGGGACTGGAAACGTTGGTTTAAGCATGTTGATGTCAGAGGAGGGAATGTCAATCATGGGCCTATATTTAGTCATTCTGCTATGGTCTTGCAAGCGGCTATTCATGGACAAGGGGTAGCGCTTGCGCATAGCGTACTCGCTAAACCAGATATTGATAGTGGCCGATTAGTTTGTCCTTTTAAAGAGGTACTGGTCAGTAAAAACTCTTATTATATTGTTTGTCGTGAGCAGCAGCTTGAAATTGGTAAAATAACGGCATTTAGGGAGTGGGTATTACAAACGGTTGCTGATGAACAAGTTATTATCGACGAAGAGAAAATAGTATGACCCTAAAAGAAATTCCGCTTAGTAGTGTGCTAAATGAGGCTGAGAATGCGAAGGCACTGATTGTTTTTGCGCATGGTGCGGGGGCTGACATG
Source organism: Cognaticolwellia aestuarii (assembly GCF_002000025.1). Lineage (GTDB taxonomy): Bacteria > Pseudomonadota > Gammaproteobacteria > Enterobacterales > Alteromonadaceae > Cognaticolwellia > Cognaticolwellia aestuarii. Next base: position 119,321 of record NZ_MUZV01000003.1, on the reverse strand, counting down.
TCAAGCGCTTACCTTGAGACGCTCGTTGACATGATGAATAGCAAGCAATTAAGCGTTTTACGCTTTAATTTTCCTTATATGGATAAACGGAAACTTGATGGGAAAAGGCGCCCGCCAGATAGAATGCCTGTTTTAGTTGCATGTTATCGCTCAGTTTTAGCCGCTCTTGATACCCAATTACCTATATTTATTGCTGGTAAGTCTATGGGCGGACGAGTGGCGGCAACGCTAGCAACCGATGAATGCTTAATGAAAATGCTGAATGTATCTGGCGTTATTTGTTTAGGGTATCCATTTCATCCAATTAAAAAACCAGAAAAACTACGCTTAGAGCCTCTGCAAGAAGCAAAGTTGCCTGTACTTATTTTACAAGGACAAAGGGATGCTCTGGGGAGTGAGTTAGAAATTAACAACTATCAAATATCAGCACATTGTCAGCTGCATTATTTTGCTGACGGTGATCATGATTTAAAGCCAAGAGTTAAATCTGGTTATAACTTACGCCAGCATCAAAGTTTGGCGATTGATAAAATAAGGAACTTTGTCGATGAAATACACAACTGTTGCTAAACTACTGGTGATATTTGTTGGTATCAGTGGTTGTTTTTCTGTATTATTCGGCGCTTGGTTAGCTCATGGTGGTCAATCACTACCATTAGCGTCACAAGAACGACTAATGACAGCATTAACCTATCAATTTTTTCACACTTTGATGTTAATGCTAACCGTTATCTTATATAAACTTCACGCGAAACCAATGATTTTAGCCGGCGGTGTTTTATTTATGCTTGGCATCCTATGCTTTAGTGGCAGTTTATATATTAAAACGCTATTCGACGTGTTGAGTATTGGAAAGCTGGCGCCATTTGGCGGCCTGTCATTTGCACTTGCATGGCTATTGGTCGGATTTTCAGGTACTAAAATGTTTGATCATAAGTTAGGTAAATAATCGAAATGACTGCAATAGTTTTATATTGTCGCCCCGGATTTGAAAAAGAATGTGGCGCAGAAATTCAAGAAAAAGCTTCATGGAATGAAGTGTATGGCTATCTTCAGCTGAGTAAGAACCAAGGCGTGGTTTATTTTCATTTAAACAAGCCAGAAGAAGGCGAGATGCTAATGGAAAAAGTGCCATTAAATCGCCTTATTTTTGCTCGTCAATGGTTTGTTACGGTTACTGATAAAATAGATCTACCCGATTACAACCGTGTTGAAACAATTTGTGAAGCTCTAGGTACTGAGTGGCAATATGCTGACTTACGCATGGAAACGCCTGATACAAATGATGGTAAAGAGTTATCGAAGTTTTGTCGAAAGCTTGCTGTCCCTTTACGCCAAGCATTACGCAAAGAAAAAGTATTAACTGAAAAGGGCAATAAAGACGGTGCTGTTTTACATGCTTTGTTCTTATCAGGGAAAGAAGTGATTTTTGGCTTTTCATTAGCGCGTAATACCTCACCTCATGTGATGGGTATTCCGCGTTTAAAATTCCCTAATGCTGCACCTAGTCGTTCAACATTGAAATTAGATGAGGCTTTTTTGTATTTCATTCCAAAAGATGAATGGGATTCACGTTTAACATCGGGCATGAATGCCGTTGATTTAGGTGCAGCTCCAGGTGGGTGGACATATCAATTAGTGCGTCGTGGCATGATGGTAACTTCAATCGATAATGGCCCCATGGCTGAGTCTTTGATGGATACAGGCCAAGTTAAGCATCGCACGATGGATGGCTTTAAATATGTGCCACAAAAACAGAATGTTTATTGGTTAGTGTGTGACATGATTGAAAAACCGCAGCGAGTAGCAAAATTAATGAGTGACTGGCTATTAAAAGGCCAGTGTAAAGAAGCAATGTTTAATTTAAAGCTCCCCATGAAAGGTCGCTATCAACAAGTCAGTGATGATTTACAAAGTATTAAAGATGCTTTTTCCAAGCATAATGTTAAGTATGAGCTATATGCTAAGCACTTATACTATGACCGTGAAGAAATCACTGTGCATGCTAGATTACTTTCGCCTGCTCCGTTAGATATCTATGCGGGCTCAAACTCAATAACCTACTAAAACGCGTTAAGTGTAGCACATAGGTTAGTGCATTATTTATGCTTGCAGTTTCACTGCATTGAGAATTCAGATATAAAAAAACCAAGCGTAATCGCTTGGTTTTTTCATTTAAAGGCTATTATAAACGCTCTAACACCGCTTGTGTGAAGTCTGTTGTACCGTGCGTACCACCGAGATCACGGGTAGTACGATCGCCAGATTCGATAACATCAGTAATCGCACGACGAATGTTATCAGCTTTATCAGCCATGCCTAAATATTCTAGCATTTGAATAGCTGCTAAAATAACTGACGTTGGATTCGCTAAATTCTTACCGGCAATATCAGGCGCACTGCCATGAACAGCTTCAAATATTGCGCAACCATTACCGATGTTTGCGCCAGGAGCCATACCTAAGCCGCCAACTAAACCAGCACATAAATCTGACAATATATCACCAAAAAGGTTTGTGGTAACAATGACATCGAATTGCTCAGGGTTCATTACTAATTGCATGCAACAGTTGTCTACGATCATTTCCGTTGATTCAATTTGTGGATAACGGGCAGCTACTTCACGTGCTACCTTTAGAAATAGTCCTGATGTTGACTTAAGAATATTAGCTTTATGAACGGCTGTTACTTTTTTACGGCCTTCTTTAATCGCTGTTTCGTATGCAAAGGTTACAATGCGCTCAGCGCCTTCACGAGTTACTAAGCTCATGGCTTCAGCATGTGTACCATCTGCTGACAGAGTTTGACCTAGGCCAGAATACATACCTTCAGTGTTCTCACGAATGGTGATGATATCTATATTCTCATAACGCGCTTTAGTCCCTTTAAATGACAATACAGGACGAACATTGGCATATAATTGAAATTGTTTACGCAAAGTCACATTAATTGAGGTAAAACCTTCGCCTACAGGTGTAGTTAATGGCCCTTTCAAGGTGATTTTATTCTTTTGAATTAATGCTAATGTTGACTCTGGTACTAAGTCACCATGGTTTTCTAATGCGGTTAAGCCTGCATCAGCGTATTCATAATCAAAATCACATCCGGCTTTATCTAGCACTTTGATTGTTGCGTCTATAATGTCTGGCCCTATGCCGTCACCGGGGATCACTGTTATGGTTTGTTTAGCCATTGTTTAATTACCTTTTGAGTATTGCTTTTCTTAAATAGCGGGATCGAGATTATTGGTTGAATATACAGCAATGAGCGATAGTTACACTTGATCTAACACTGATATTATTGATTCAACTCAGTTAATGGTCGCAATTATAGCAACTAATCGGAGCTGTTAGTAAATTTTAACGTTAAACTTTAGTCTTATGGTTAATCTTTGAGCGCAATAACGTTTCTACGGTACTATAAAGGGTTAAATAAGGCACAGTATTAGCGATAATCGTCTTGATTTGTCAGCTGTTTTATAATGCAGTGAATTGTTGATAGGCTGTTTGACCAATAGCAGTAAGTATGCCATTGGTAAAGAGTAGCGCGGTACATTCATCTTGCGTTGTTATACCGTCAGACTTTACATGCTGAGTGCGGTAAAAGCTGACTTGATAGCTGGTTTCATTAACTATTTTGGCTTCAGTAATATCAGGACTGCCGAGTTGTTCAATCGCACTGTTAAAATTAAAGTTCTTTAGCTGTAGCTTAGCAATGAATTGACGGTTGTAAGCTTCACGATCTTCCCATTGCATTTTGGCTGGACTGTCATCGTAAAAATTGACAACTAAAGCGACAAATACACCGTATGCGGCCAAGGCGATTAGTATTCTGATGATGACTTTTTTATTCACGTTTATTCCTTGAGCCTTTCTTTAACCGGTGATTTTAATTGATATTATACAAAGCGAACATATCAAACTGTATTGGTTGATATGGCGCAAATATGTCATAAGGTTGTGATGTTACCAGATTGTTAAGTGCTGGCAAGTGGATTTTCATAAGGTAACCTTATGTCTTTTAAGTTGAAACCTAACGGGATATCAATTTTTAAAGTTAAGAGCTTTCGGCTTAGACTTATCTGTTCACTGTGTTTAGCGAGTTTTTCACTGACACTGCGCTTTAAATCTTTTGCACTAAGGATACTTTTAATTGAACCGTATTGGTTAAGCAATTGTGATGCTGTAACTTGCCCAATACCCGCTACACCAGGAATTTTATTGGTAGTGTCACCCGTTAGGGTCCATAAATCCATTAACTTATCAGGTTTAACACTGAACTTATTGATTACGTAGTCTTGATCTAAGTGGCGGCGATTAAAGTAGTCATAGACCTGTATATTAGGGCTGAGAAGTGATAAAAAGCACTTGTCTGTCGAAACAATAGTGACGTTTTGACCACGTAATGCAACCTTAACAGCTAAGGTTGCAATAAGATCATCGGCTTCGTCTGCTTCTGACACTAATGAGTCAACATGCTGTGCCATAAACCTATCTTGAATATCCGCCAATTTGTCTGCTAAATGCTCGGGCATCTTTTTACGACCTTTTTTATAATCAGGATAAATATCGTAGCGCCAACAAGGTGATTGAGAGTCAAAAACAGCAAGTGCATGGCTAGGTTGTAATTGCTCAATCATTTTTTGTAAAGCTTGTTCACAAGCTTTGGCCGTATTTGATAACACTTGTTGTTTAGTGTTATCAGCCAATTCATTATTTAAAAGAAATGGTCGTTCTTGTACGGCATAAATTCTTCTTATCAAATTTAATGCATCAACCAATATCAAATGAACCCTCATATAATTTAACCTTCAATGACCTGATAACAAGGGACATATGCACTGCCTGGAAGTTTCATTCTTTGCTGTTTAACGAAAGAATTTAACAGGGTGTCCATTAAGGCCATCATTGCACTGTCACCACTAATGATAAAGGGACCATGCTCTCGAATTGATTTTATACCGCTTGCTTTGACATTACCGGCAACGATACCAGAAAATGCTCGACGTAAGTTTGCCGCTAATGAAGCAATCCCTTGGTTATGATGTAAGTCAAGCGATGCCATATTGCTATGGTTTGGTTCAAAAGGTTGCTGAAATTCAGGCTCAATGACCAATGACCAGTTAAAGTGGTATGAATCGCCTGTTAATTTTCTATGTGCAACAACTTCTTCTGTTGTTGATATTAACGTTTTGGCTACTTGTTCAGCATCATCAACAATGATCTTATAAAGTTTTTGGGCTTGGGGACCTAGGGTGGCAGCAATAAAGTTATCTATCTGCTGAAAATATTCAGCGCTTTCACTTGGTCCGGTTAATATTATGGGTAGTTTTTGAGATTGATTTTTTTCATGCAGCATGATACCCAAAATATAAAGCAACTCTTCGGCGGTCCCTGCACCACCAGGAAATATAATAATGCCATGTGACATACGAACAAAAGCTTCTAAACGCTTTTCAATGTCTGGCATGATAACTAGCTCGTTAACAATTGGGTTAGGTGGCTCTGCGGCAATGATACTTGGCTCTGTTAACCCTAAATAACGCCCACTAGTATTTCGTTGTTTGGCATGGCCAAAAGTAGCCCCTTTCATGGGGCCTTTCATTGCGCCAGGTCCACAGCCAGTGCAAATATTAAATCCACGAAGTCCTAAATGATAGCCTACCTCTTTGGTGTATTTATATTCGGTACAGTTAATTGAATGCCCACCCCAACAAGTGATCAGGTTTGGCGCACTATCAGGAATGATCGCATTCGCGTTACGGAGCATATCAAAGGTAATGTTAGTAGCGCTTTCGGCTTCTTTAGTATTGGTATTATAACGATCACCAATAAACAAAATATCACGTAGAACGGCCGAAAGGTGTTCCTGAATACCTCTGATGATTACGCCATCAACAAAAGCATGCTCAGGTGGATTATCTAGTGCAAGTTTTACACCGCGTTCTCGTCGTAAAACTTTAATTTTAAAGTCAGTATATTGCTGATAAATATCTTCGGCATTGTCAGTATGACTACCAGCATTCAACACAGCTAATGAGCAATTACGATAAAGATTATAGAGTTCACTACTTGCGGAGTGCTGTAAGTCATCAACTTCAGCTTGAGACAACAAATTCATTTTGCCGACTGGATTAATTTGGGTATGCATAACTCTACTTCCTCGATCTTATTTTTATCCGTAGATAACTTTGTTCTTACCGGTTTTTTTAGCTTGATATAATGCAGCGTCTGCACGTTCAAATGCGGAATGAACATTGTCGTTTTGTTCGATCAAAGTTACACCAATTGAAAGGGTGATACTTACTCGGTCGTTTTTAAAAGTGAAAGGGAGGCTAGCAACTTTTTTGCGTAATATGTTGAGTTTCTTGATTACTGCTTCTTTGTCAACATGACTAAAAATAAGCACAAACTCTTCACCACCGTATCGACCGATAAAAACATCATCATCGATGACTTTTTTCAATGTGTTAGCGATAACTTGTAAGGTTTTATCACCTGCAATGTGGCCGTAGGTGTCATTGATTCGTTTAAAGTCATCTAAATCGATAACGGTTATTGCCAGATCAAATTTATTTTGTTGGTAGCGGAGTATTTGTTTCTCAAAGTGCTCATCAAATGCAGCCCGGTTACCTAATTTAGTCAAAGCGTCTTGCAAACTTTTGGCTTGCTCTTCCTTTATGCGTTTTTCAAAGGTTTTACTTTGTTGCTCTAATTGTTGCACCTGCGCGGACATATTAGTGAGTTTATCATGTAAGGCTATGCGTTGTTGTTGTTCTAATTGGGTTTTATTTTTGAGTGTTTGAACGATTTGTTCTAGCTTTTTACTGACATCTTGTTTCATATCAGATAACGATCCTGAGTTGTTTATTTTGATACTCATGTCGTCAATTTTATCTTTTAGTTCTTGATTGAACTTATCATTTTTAGCATTTGATTCAGTAGTACTGGTAATCGTTGCATAGACAGTTGCTTGCACAGAGGCTAATGACTCGCTTAAGGTTGATAAAAATACTTTAGCGGTCGTTCGCTCCTGCTTTAAATCTTCAATAATAAGATCAAATACATTAAGGCAATTTGTCATTAAAATATGATTTGAGATATTGCCTTTCAAACTAGATTTTATCTCATTGAGGTTGGCTTTATGCTTAGGAGAAATGACTAGGTTATTTAAAATAGTATTAAAGCGTCCAAGTAATTCTTTTGGTGCGAATTGCTCTTGCAACGAGTTGTTTTGTTCTGTGTTTTTAAATTCAACTTTGTTGATTTTTTCTGTGGATATCGTTTGAGTTGTATCAAGCGAATTAATTTTATTTAGTTTGATGTTCTCAGGCACTAAACTGCCGTAAAAAGCGATAAATTCAGACATAAGTGGGACAAACTGTATCAGTGATGCTTGATCTTGCTGAATTTTGTCTATTAATGCTTTTAAGTGCCTGCGGCTATTGGCCGGTAAGTTTTTAACTTTTTGTACAGCGCTACCTGAGGTTTGTAATGTTTCTTGTAATTGTTTGACGTTTTTATCATTTTGCAATGCGTGTTGTTGTAGCAGTGCGGATATCGTTGTAATTTCTTTTTCTAAATCAGCAAAGCTAGTGGCCTTTTTCAGCGTCAGGCGTAATTTTGCTAATTTATTATCAAGCAGGATATCTGTACCTTTACAAGCTTGCGATAACTTGGCAATAAAGCCAGTTAATAATGCTGACTGCGCAGAAAATTCAAGTTCTAAGGCGCTACGAGCGTTAATGGCGGTATCAAGCCGTGATTTTAAATGCTTGATGGTTTTTTCCGCGACAGAATTTTCACTCATAAAAAATTTCCCTAAAAAAATATAGGCTAGCCGATGTTAAAAGGCGTGTTACTGATAACGCTAAAAGATAACGTTTACATTAAGGTCAAAGCTATATCATCAGTATATGCTAATAATAGCCATATACTAAAGATAAAAAGTGACTATAAGTTTGTATTCATTACTTAATTGCTGAAAAAACAGTCACTACTTTAATTTACTGCCTTATTGTTCTCAGCTTAGGTGCTGTTTTGTGAGATGTTGAGCGAAACGGGTTAATATCTAAGCCACCTCGGCGAGTGTATCTGGCGAAAACTGATAAATTCTCAACTTCACAAAAGTGTTTGATATCACAAAAAATTCGTTCCACACACTGTTCATGAAATTCATTATGTTGGCGAAAAGAAATTAAATATTTTAATAACGTTTCATGACAAATTTGTTTGCCGCTATAACTGATATAAATACTTGCCCAATCTGGTTGGTTAGTTATTAAACAGTTTGATTTCAATAGATGGCAAACTAAATACTCTTCAACTTGGCTTTCTTGGGCATGGTTTGCTGTTGCCAATATTTCTGGCATTAGCTGATATTGATTAACTTCAATATCAAGGTCATCTATACATATCGCATTATCTCCAGGCAAAGACAGCGCAGGACAGTTATCGACTGGAAATAATTTGACTTTTGCAGTAGCGCCAGCAGTAGCTGATAAATCAGCGGTTAAGTGCGACTCAACCTGTTGCCAAGAGGAGAATTTTGTTTGATTAAAACTATTTAAATAGAGTTTAAATGATTTTGACTCAACGATATTAGCACTAGTACATGGAAAGCTAAATTCAGCAACAGCAACAACAGGTTTACCTTTATTGTTTAACCACGAAAGCTCATAGCCGTACCAAACGTCTTCACCTAAAAAAGGCAGTTGTTCTGCTTTTAACCCTAAGCTATCTCTATTTAAGCTTCTTGGTACCGCTTGTAATAATTCTGGGTTATATTGGCTACAATAGTCTGTTGTTTTTCCAAGAACTAAGTTGCTTAACTCTTTTGCGTTTGTATAAGTGCTCATTTTTGAGTGATTTCTTCTCTGGTTGTCACAATATCGATAGTTATTTGTTTTATTTTATAGGATTTTTTGCTTAGATGAAAATATCAAATTTTGCCCTCGACGAACTCATATGGCGCTTTTCTCAAGATTATGTCCAGGATTATCAACACAGGTTTCAACATTTACCCATTACTGAGCAATCTGAAGATTGGCCATCTCCTTGTGAGCAAGGTGTACACCAAGATGTTTTTTCTTTATGGCAGCCGCTAAAAATAGTTGAAGCATTAACCTTTGATAATGTTGAAGCCGCGTTAGACATTAAACTACATGATGATATCAAAGCGTATTTTACGACTATTTATTGTGATAGTTTGGATGCTAGCTGTGTTGAAGGTGATCTATCATTGTTGTTTGCTTGGAATCAAAAAGACTTCGAACGGCTTCAGGAAAATATCATCGGGCATATTTTGATGAAAACAAAATTAAAGCAAAATTTAACCGTATTTTTTGCTATGACGGATGATGACGATCACATCATTTCGCTCAATAATGAAACGGGTGCCGTTTGGGTGGAAAAAGTCGGTTGTGAACCACATAAAAAGTTAGCCGAATCACTTGCTGAGTTCATTGAACAACTGACGCCACGGATACCGCCAAAAGCGTTAGAAACTAATTAATGCTCATGGTTGCGGTGACAATATTATTTAGTACTTTGTTGACGCTGTAATAGCTGATTGAGCTGTTGCTTTAGTTGTTCAATTTCATCTTGCAGTGGCAGTATGGCTTGATTAATTAATAATTTGATTGTTTCGTTTTCTGGCGTTTGTTTTGTTGATGCAGCAAGCGCTTTATCTTGCTGTTTAGACTGGATGAATGTTGGTTCATGTTGCCAGTGCTTTAATACAGCAATAATTTGCGGTAATGGTGTTGTTTGGCTTAGTTGGCTTTTAATTAATGCGACAGTGGGTGTTTTACCTTCATTGGCAAGTTTATTAGCGATGATGGAAATTTCATCAGATATAGTCATAAAGCATAACTCGAATGTGAAAGAAGTAATATTTTAGCGAAAAAGACTATCCAAGTCTTGAGTTATTTTTGTTTTATTTTTTATTGTTCAAATTAATCAATGATTTACGATGTTGGTTTGACATTTGCTAATAGTAAGGTGAAATAATTACTTTTTAGTGAGAGCAAAAAAAATGAAAAAATCATTATTAGCATTAATTCTTGTTGCACCGTTAACGTTAGGCTTAACTGGTTGTGTTATTGCTGTAGGCGGTGAAGATGGTCATTCTATTTCGGGCAGCTTTGAAGATAGAGAGTACGAAAATAGAAAGAAGATTTCTCGTATTGCATTAAATACAGCTTTTGCTGATGTTACTCGTGAAATGGGGGTTGCCGACTTTAATGAAACTTATTTAGATAATGGTAAAACTGTTAATGTTGTTTATTACCGTACACATCGCTTACATAAAGATGGTTTAACAACCAAAGATGAGTGTACAAAACTTGTTTTTGTTGATAGTAAACTTACGGCAATAGAATAGCATTATACAAATGTGTGTTGCTTGATATTGGGCAGTGGCTAGCAATAGTCTGATCAATTTAACTACATTAAATAAGTAAACAGAAAAGGCAATATTTTTAAATGATATTGCCTTTTTTTGCGCCGTTAAATTATCGTGTTATCACTTTGTGTAAATGTTATGTATTGAGCAAATAAAGATAAATAATTCACACTTAGTTTTGTCGTTTTACGCTACGTTGTTGCGACTTATTGCTCTGAGCCCTCGTAATATGTTTAACTTTGTGACTATCACGATGACGTGCTACTTTTGTACTTGACGTTTTACGAGTGTTTTTCTCACTTATTTTCCGGTAATTTTTTTTATCTGTGTATTTAGTCTGGTTATGCTTGTGGTTATATTGCACAGGCATAGCCTTTACTGTTTTGGTTTCTCGTGTTGCAGTTTTAACCTGCGTATTTTTTCTTATTGGATGGCTATCAATTTTTACCGCACGATTAACTTTTAACTTTTGCTGAAAGCTCCGATGTTTAGAATTGCTGATGTTTTTTGTGTATTGATGTTTATTAACAATATGCTTTTGTTTTGAGCGCAGCGTTTTATGTTTTTGTACACTTGGTACGTGGCTGCGATATTTTTTCTGTATATTAGAGGTGCGATACGCTACACCCTTTCTATGGCGAGGGTTATGCTGCCAACGCTTAGTTTGATAACTTGTTGAAACCTTTCTCTTACTATGATGTTTATAATAACGAGACTTGTGATGATGTACGACAACATGACGATTGCTCCAATGTACGGCACCAAAAAATAATCCAACGCTGAGGTGTACAGGGTTATGCCAATAATAAGGACCGTGATGCGAAGTATAGTATTGAGGTTGATGCCAAAAAACAGGTGGATAATGTGACCAGCGCCAGTGCCCGTATACTACTCGTGTATCATAGTAAGGCACATAAATAATATCACGCTGCCTCGGTTCGATGATAATTGTTTGCGTTTCACGCACTACCTTGACGTTATTCATGTTTTCAAGATTGCCAGCTTGATCTGCTTGTTGACGTAAGGCCTGTACACTAGCAAGCACTAAAGCTTCATCTTGTAAGAATGCATCACCCAAATTGCGCATCCAGTGTAAATCTTCGCTCAGCTTTTTTAGAATGTTAGGAAAGGGCAGTATTGCTTTAATGCTCGCATCCCAATCTTGAGCTTCTGCTGCATCGGCAAGTGCTTCTGAGCTTAGTTGTTTATTTTTGGTTAACCAGCGTTCTGCGTCAACCACTTCAATAGGGTAGGTGGTCGCAATTAGAATATGAGTGAGCAGAGCATCAGGATATAAAGCTATTGGTGCTAACATTTGTGCTAATTCAGCTTTGCTAAAAACGTTACTATTGTCAGTTTGCTCAGCTGAGGTAGTGTTATCATTACTGATAGCAAGCACAGGTGTTGAATAAAGCAATGCACTTGATAGTGAGAAAGCTAAAACGCCTAATGAACGTCTGAAGTTAAATTTTTGCATATTATCATTCCTTAATGCGGGGTGCTTAAAATGCCATCTATGCCCGAGCAGGGTAATATAAATACTACTCAAGTGACTTTTTAAATTCTGTTGGCAATAATACGCTTTGTAAACTGAACGTTTGCTGAACACTTAATATTCAGCAAAATAATTTATAGTTGAGAAAATTAGTTGAGAAAATTATTTAGGGAAATCGAGAGTGAATTTGGCCCCAGCCAGTTGCTGTGATGACTCAATCCGAATACTGCCTTGATAGCTATTGACTAAATCACGAACGATGGCTAAGCCAATGCCGTGACCATGTTGATATGTGTCAGCTCGAGTACCTCGCTGTAAAATATTGTCCCGCATTTCAGGGTCTATGCCTGCGCCGTCATCTTGAACGATTATTGTCACTCCTTGGTTGTTATTACTGATATCAAGCTGAATATTTTTATTTGCGGCTTTGCAGGCGTTATCTAACAAATTACCTAATATTTCTAATAAATCAGCTTCGTCACCTTTAAAACTGCACTCATCACTTATGTTGACTGTAAATAACAAGTTTTTGTTTTGATATATTTTTTTCAGACTATCAATCAATTTCTTAGTTGTAGGAGCAACCGCGGTACCTAAATACCATGAAGATTGTCCGGCACTCTGTGCTTTGCCAAGTTGATACTCAATAATTGTTTTAAGAATGGTTATTTGTTCTTGGGTTAATGCTGATAAATGTTCTTGAGTTTGCATAACCGCTAATGGTGTTTTTAAACTATGCGCTAAGTCAGATAAAGCATTACGATAGCGTTGACGTTGTTTTTGCTCTGCGCTCAATAATAAATTTAATTGTTCTGTAACTTGGCTTAATTCAGTTGGATAGTCGCCCGTAAGGCGATCACTGTTACCTCGTTCTACCTGGCTGAGTTCAGTTTGTAATGTCTGTAAGGGTTTTAAAGTCCATAAAGACCAGAGGTATTGGATCATGAGCAGCACCAACATTAAACCAACTAACCCCAGCAGCAGCTGGCGGTGAAATTCTGTCATCATATTGGTTAAATTGTCTTGCTGTTTAATAATATGCAAGGTCATAGGAAAAGGTTTGTTTTCACTACCGTAACTGACACTTAGACTATAAACAAAATGCGCTTTTTGTGCTATTTCAGCTTGATAGAACACACTACTACCCAAGATTGGCTGCTGAAAGTTATCTGCTTGCCAAGGCGATAACAGTGATTGCGAGCTCCAAAGTTTTTCGGAGTTTATCGTGTTATTATCGCCAGAATGACGACTTGTATTTATTTTACTGGAGCTAAGTACTGCATATAAACCCGATTGACTAACATTGAATTGAGTTTCTAATAATTGCTCAGGCATTATCAGTTTGTTATTTTCGACTTCAATAATCGCTAAAATTGAGTATGAATATGCTGAAAGTTCATTTTCAAGGCTAGCAACCATGTGTTTTTCATAAGCATTACTGATAATGATACCGACGATAGGTAGCAAGATGAAAATCATTAGCAGGGCACTAAACAGAACTCTCGTTTTTAACGAGTTTAAGGCTCCTTTTAATGAAACTTTAATTTTTTTTAACAACTGAACTACCTTCAAGGCGATGGAAAATGGTTAAAACGATGCTGATGTTAAATCTTTTAATAAATACCCTTGGCCACGTAAGGTTTCAATAAATTGATATTGATTCTCAGGATCAAGTTTTTTACGTAGTCGGCGAATAAAAACCTCAATGACATTAGAGTCTAAATCAAAGTCTTGATCATAAATATGCTCAGTTAGTTGTGATTTAGACTTTACTTCACCTAAATGATGCATTAAATACTCAAACAATTTGTACTCATAGCTGCTCAGTGAAACAATTTGCTGATTAACACTCACCTGCATACTTGCCGTATTAATTGAAAAAGGACCATTTTCAATCAATGGGCTTGCTTGCCCGGCGCTACGGCGAATTAAGGCATTCAATCGAGCTATTAACTCTTCAGTATGAAAGGGTTTAGTTAAATAGTCATCGGCGCCTGCGTCTAAGCCCGAAACCTTATCTTGCCAGCTACCTCGAGCGGTCAAAATTAATATTGGAAAAGTGAAGTTTTGCTCGCGTAATGATTTTACAACACTGATACCATCAAGCTTTGGCAAACCTAAATCAATAATCGCGGCATCATAAGGAAATTCTTGACCTTGAAATAAACCTGACTCGCCATCACTTGCCACATCAACGCTGTATTTAGCACTGTTCAACTGTTCTTTAACATGCTTTTGTAAGTTTTGGTCGTCTTCTATAAGCAATATACGCATTAATTATTATCCTGATATACGGCCGGATTTGGCGTCAACATGAACAGAAATTACATGACCATTGTCTTTTAGTAACTTCACTCGGTAACCTGGATTACTTTTTGCGCCACTGTTGCTTACTTTTAGTACCTTACCACCAAATTTGTTTTTTACTAAACGAGCGGCTTGTTGAGCACTCAGTGATTTAGTGTTGCTTGCTTGATTATATTTGGTTTTTACAATCATTATGCTGTTAATCGCAGGATCAAGTGCAGCAAACACAGGTGCTGCTATTAATGAGGATATTACGCTTAGAATAAATAATTGCTTTTTCATTGTGACACCTAACGAACACGACATAATTAAACAGTTTAAAAGAATGAGTAATGTAATCCAAGTGGGGTTGAGTGTAAAAGATTTAAACTGAATGCTTTATGAACATCAGCACTTTAACTATGACTATAAAATTGTTCAGTTTCGGTTCAGTATTATTAAGGTTAAATAAACGTCATATTTTATATGGAGGTTGTTTATTTATGTCTAAAACAAAAAGTTTAATTTATTTAATGTTGCTTGGGATGCTGTTAAGTCCAATTTCTTTCGCACAAAATCTTGCCATAAACAATAGTAATAGTTACTCCATAGGAGGGCTTAAAAGTAATTTATCTGTTAATGAGTTGAAGAAGGTAGCATCGATAGAACGGACTAAATCTATGAGTGAAAAAATGTCACTGCAAGGTATGGATCGCCAGGAGGTTAAAAAACATCGTCAGCTTGAAACAAAGCAGCGGCCGACAACGTTATTGTCGAAAAATGGTATAGAGGCGAGCAAAACGTCACATCATGGCTTTTCAATTTATTCTGCTTATAGTCAACTTATCTCAGATATTGATGAAGATGGTTATTACCAAACGTTTAGTGTCAGTTTCGATGCCGATATATCATCACCCGTTGCTCATGAGCAAGCGCTTGTATATGCAGATTTATACTTAAGTCACAATGGTGGTCCTTGGGTTTTATACTTTTCTACTGATAGCTTTTTTATTACAGGCGAAGATACACAAGATGAATTTGAGGTGGTTACTCAATTGGATTCGGGGTATTTAACTGCACATTATGATGTATTAATTGATTTGTATGAGGTTGGTTATAGTGATGTGGTAGCAACCTATAGCGCCAATGATAGCAATACACTTTATGCCTTACCATTAGAAAGCGCTGACTATGACCCTGAATATATCGAAGTGGTGCACTACGATGACCATGGCGGGAGTAGCAGTTGGTTATTAATCATTGGCTTATTGCTATTATATATTCGCCGAAATTACGTTAATAGTTACATTTGAAAATACTAGCTAAATTTTGGTAAGTTACGCTATTTAACGGCAAAAAGCTGAACAATTAACGAAAGTAGCGTAACTTTGCATTTATAGAAAACAATAACATTTGACCTGATTTCTACTATCCTGATATGGTGAACAAATAAAAACAAAAAAAAATTTGTCTTACTTAAATGAGGAATTCTAGATGTCATCAGCTGTCATAGATAAAGCCAACGTTGATATAAAAGCCGCTTACCTTTCGGCTGAAGATTTGAAATTAGCCGCCTCTTTACTATATCAAGCGTATCATGACGATCCTGTTTTTCTTGAAATATTCTCTGCTGATAAAGTTGATTATGAACAACGTTTACGTGCATCTATTCGCGAAGAGCTTAATGCTTTCTGGCAGGCGAAACAACCAATGATCGGCCTGTATTTAGGGGAAACTATGGTTGGTGCCGCTTGTTTAAATAATCCAGAAGATGGTGTCTCATCTGAACGTTTTTGGCATTGGCGTTTAAAAATGTTACTTGGGGCGGGATATTTTGGTACCAAACAAATGATTGAAAAAGAAAAAATTGTTTTAGATGCCGTGCCATTGAAAAAATTTCATATGCTGTCTTTTATTGCCATTCACCCACTACATCAACACCATGGGTTTGGTCATTATCTTATGGCAGCTGTAAACACTATCTTAGCTGAACATAAAGAAAGTGAAGGTGTTGCTGTCTATGCAACCAGCAAAAAATATAAAGCATTTTTTAAAGATGTAAACTATCAATTTATTAAAGAGGTTACCGTTGGCAATGTTTCGGGTTCGTTAATGGTTTATTATCGAGATAAAACAGCTCATTAATTGTTTATAAATACAATATTACTTTCTTCACCTTATGATGAACATGATACAAAGCGAATACCATCCTGTTCATCGGTTAATTTACCTGTCAAATTGTTCACCTGTTTCTTGAAAATCAACTAGGTAGGTCATACTTTTTGTAGCTCTTTAGTCTGTGGATCTTCATTAATAATGAGGATTCACGTTTCAGATTTTATGACTGTAGCTAGATTGGGATAAATCAGCTGAAACCTTTACGTCAAAAGTGGCAAGAAAACGATAAAAACGTCACAAAAAATAAGAAAATTTAAAAACCTCCTAAGTTATGTACTCAATGATCACTTATATTTGAGCTGACCTTATTGGATTATTGACGAGTAACAAAAATAACTTCAGGTGTAATGTAAATGTTAAATTTTTTCATCGTGTGACGCACTGCTCATTTTTTATGACATCTCCACAAATCTTGGATAATCTATTAAGCTAAATATGCCAACTCAATGTGCGACATATCTTACATTGCTGTGAGACATAGTGTTTTTAATGTGGATTAAATTCCACGCGATAGAGCCTAAGTTATTGTTTTATAATACCTTCACTTTACCTTTGCTTTGTTAAAATAATGTTACTGTTATTTATTTAAAATCACTAGCTTTTAAATATCAGTGCTTCGGTTAATATTACAAGGGTCAGGAAGACAAAGGGATTATCGATAACGGTAAGGATATACCAAAGGAAGCTTAGTATAGCGAAGAGATAGGATATCTCATAAGGATAGAGGGAGTAATTGTCACGGAATAGTCGTCAGGATGATGAGTACAGACAATTGATGTAGTTAGGACAACTACTGTTAAGGATAATTAGGATAGCAAATGATTTGCTAGAAAAAGCTAAGGAAGGCTCTTTATGGATGAAGCGAGATCATTATATATTGATGCTGGATGCATATAAGCTAGTTATAGAAATGCGGTTCATTGAACCGCATTTTTTTTGCGCTAAATTTACACTATCATTTTCGCCGAGCAACTTTTATTCTAAAACAACACGGCTAATTTTTCTGCTTTACCGCTAATATTCGATCAAATTCGCATAAAAATTTGACTTACCTAATGTCGCTTGACTGCCTTTGAGTGAGAAATTAAATCCACATAGCGAAAATTTATTTTTAAACGCTATATTCTGCAATAGGACTTTTGTGTCTAATGGTGAAAAGTAGGCATAATAATTACTGTCTATTACGCTGACACTATAGGGTCTGATAGCCTGTCCTTTATCAAAGGCTATATTTTCACAGCTTCTGTCGCCCATCGCACTGGCCAAGGTCCAGATTTCTTGATTATTATTAATGTCAGCTTGCCAGTTAATCACTATGCCATTATTAGCTGACATCATTATTGAAAAGTTATCAGGTAAAGTTATTGGGTGTTTGAAATCAACAGTTACTTCGTCGACTTCGGTTATTTTTTCAGGACTAACTTCAGTAACCTGGGGGCGATCTACTACTAAGGATATCAAGAATATCAGCAATAGCAAAAAGCCAATAGCAGCAAGCGCTATTCTTGAGTATTTATGGTTTAATAATGACAAGCGAATAGTCTCGCCAAGATCAAAATGATTTGGTTTGCTAGTTTTAGCTTGGTTAATATTGCTGGTGGTTGGCTGATCATATTTACTGTTTTCAACAGCTGCTGAGTATTTAGTTTCATTATGTGATGATTGATTAATATTAATACTGTGCATCGTTGGCTCTACACGTCTACTGGTGTGTGAGTTAACTTTTTTAATTTGCTGGAATTCACTTAAATCGACCGGACCTTGATAACCATATATATATTGCTCTTGACCGCTGCTTGGGTAAGTTAAAATGAAGCATGTCGGCAGTAAAGCGAGCAATAAAAACCAATAATTGACAGTATCATTAAAGAATAATGTTATTAAGCCGGCAATGATAAAGCTAGCGGTAGCAATAATACTCCATTTATTTTTTAATTTGGCATCATTGAGGCGGCGCTGAGTGGTGAACAGGTATATGGTTGCACAGAATAACAGCATAATCATTAGGCTTGATTTATGATTAGTTAAGCTGTCCGTTAAAAGAAAAAAGAGTACAAAGCAAGTAAGACTAATAATGATAAAACGTTTTCGATTATCAACACCATGCCAGCAAAATAATGACTTAATAAGTTGCACAAAACCTCCGGAAAATAGCTGAACGATAATAAATTTCGCTAGCCTAAAATTGTTAAAATAAGCACCTAATTTGAGTTACGCAAGGGTAACCAATTTTAGCGGCAAAGTCAGTCTCTATGGAAATTTGTTTATACTGCTATGGTTAAGGCTTAATTGCCAATAAGATACTATCCTTGTAAGACATATCTGTATTTCTTGTCAGTTTGTTCGATAGTTATTTTATCTTGCTATTGTTAATTCTCTTTATCATTATGATTTTAATAGATTATTATTTTTTTCTTCCTGTTACTTAAGTAAAAGGGAATAGTAAGCATAATAAAAGTTAATTTAACCCACCTGTATTTCGATGTTTATTCAATTACACTTAACTTTGTCAGGGAGACAACAAGTTAAGGAAAGCAAATAATTACATTGCTAGGAGCGTATTGTACTTATAGCTGAAATGGATTTTTCAAAATAAAAGGAAAGAGATTATTTAGACTGAGGTAAATAGGGATAGTGTGCGGGATGCACAGCTTGTTAATGAAGTTAACATACACGTAATGGAGTACTTACTAAGGAATGGTAAACCAAGGATAGTGTTAAATAGTCAAAAAGAAAAAGCGACATAATGTCGCTTTTTTTTTACCTGATTTACGTTAAGAAGTCTTAATTAACGCGATACGCAGGTGTATCGATATTATCTAATTTATATCCTCTCAACGTCATTGTACCGTGATAGGTTGATTCACCGTCACCACTAAACTCAAAATCAAAATTACTTAACCAATGTGGCCCAAGCTGCTTGGAAAATCTCAGTCGACTAGATAGTCTTGCGATAGCTAAAAATTGTAAATTTTCTTGTTTACAGTACTTATCAGCATGTGAACGAGCGTATTCTGCTACTTTTCGTAAATAGACAAAATACCAAAATAATAAGCCAATAAAGAGTAAGTAATAGACATTTTCCATGATTAAGTCTCTTATTTAAATAACATACCAATGGCTTGAGCCAAATCAGGGCTGCGCTTTGGTGAACGAATAGCTTGCAATAGTACGGGACGTATTGTCGGTATTGCAACTAAGTCTTTAAAAACGGCAGAAAATAATTCATTATCGTGATCCTGTATTAAATGTTCTAGATAGATAAATAAGGTATTTTCATTATTGAGTATTGGCCAGAGGCGACCGGCAATAATAATGAGAATTTCTTCATGTAGAACATTGCTTTTCATTAAGTCAGTTAGCAGCTCATGACAGAATTGATGATCAGTACTTGAGGCTAAAGCCCGCAGCAACGCAATAGAGATAGTCAATTCATTATTAGTCTCAGCTTTTTTAAAGCGTATTACTATTTGTTCGATAACGTTTGCAGGCAACAACACATTCTCTAATGCCGAGCATAATGGCAGCAGTACTTGCTCTGGTAAGAAAGCAATAGCATTAGCGAGTATGTTGTTATTGTTATTTTCACTTAACCTGAATCCGAAGTCAGATAAGCCCTGAACCCCAATGTTTTGCCAATTTTCCCAACCATCTTTACCAGACAAATATTGCTGAACTGGGGGATAAAATTTACTAGCAGGATATTTTAATGATGCTGACACCGTACTATTTATTGCTGCTAATTTATATTGGGTTGGGGTGAAGTGATAAGGATTTTTTTTCAATAATGCTTCTTGCTGCTCGGTAGGATTGACCGATAGGTCTTCGCCTAAGGCTTCAATTATTATGGCAATAAAGTGATTTCGAGCCCCTTGATTTAATAAGCCACGCTCATCAAGAGGTAGCTTTATAAACCATAAATATGGACTGGTTGATTGCTTTTGCCAAAATGCAATAGCGAGTAAAGCATGGCCTTGAGATGGGTATGGGTAAGGCAATTGAGCCTCTTCAATTTTTTCAAATTGCGCTTTTGATATTTTATCGACTTTACGGCCAATATCGTAAATACGGTATTGTGAGTCAGATAAGCTCAGTAGTGCTGAAATCGAAGAAATAGGGTCGGAAGTTGTACTCATAGAATAATACTATCGCTATTAAAGTGGAGATAAGTTGTTATAGCGCGCCATTATAGAGATAATGAGACTTTAACTCCACTATGTATTTTTGCTAAGTCATAGCTTATCTAGTTAATAAATTAGTCATTGTAGCGAATGGTATATCGCTATATTTTCAACATTATTGAAATAAACTAATTTAATCAGGCTGTAATCAGCTTAATGCCTTTGCATAATAGAGAATATAACTACACATGACCATTAAAAGTGCTGGAACGGTTATTGTTGATAAGCCGATATTAAAAATTTTATATCAAGATGAATTTATTGTCGCGGTTGATAAGCCTGCGGGTTTATTCGTTCATCGTAGCTTTATGGATAAAGATGAAGTTTATTTTGCCCTGCAGCTAGTACGTGATCAAATTGGTCAGTACGTATATCCGCTGCACCGCTTAGATAGACCAACTTCAGGTGTTTTACTCTTTGCGTTAACACAAGATGTTGCTCGCTTAATGGGGCAGGCGTTTACCGATCGAAATATTAAAAAGACATACTATGCCTTAACACGTGGACACCTGTTGAACGATGGTGTGGTTGATCACCCCTTAAAAGAAAAGCTCGATGATTTAGGTGATAAAAACGTTAGCCGGGATAAAGAAGCTCAAAGTGCGCAAACTCACTATCAGTCAATAATAACAGCTTCATTACCTGTCCCTCTAGGTAAATATTCAAGTGTGAGATATTCGTTGATTAAGTGTCAGCCTCATACAGGGCGTCGTCATCAAATACGTCGCCACCTTGCGCATTTACGTCATCCGATAATTGGCGATATAAACTACGGAGATAACAAGCAAAACCCGTTCTTTGGTGAGTATTTTGGTTTTAAGCGGTTAATGTTAATCGCGAAGTGTATAGACTTCATTCATCCTGTAACAGAGTTGGGGATCACGATAGAAGCTGAGTTCGATGAGCAATGGCAACAAGTTTTTTCTGTCTTACAATGGCAGCAAGACAGTTTTTAGATCACCTGGACTATGATATCCATATAAGTCATTTTTAAATTGATTAGTTTGGGCCACTAATTTGTACTGAGTTAAAGTCTTGTGCAATTAAATTGCTGTAACGATGCTGCGCTCTTGTTGTTTGCTTTTCATTTTTTTCGCCTTTTATCGTAACTGCATTAACAAAATAAAGGCTCTGATAATTTTCACGTTGCTCTGCAAAAGCTAACATCATTTGTTGATCTTGTGTCATTGGGCGATTAAGTAAACTCAGCATTAAATAATGATCTGAAACGAGGGGCTTTTTCTCAACAATAGTTTGCTGTGTTGAACTACATGCTGAAAGTAATGTGATAACTAAAGTAGCGCCGAGTGTTAATAAATTTTTCATAGTGTTGTGATAATTAAGATGACTTGTTATCACTATCGCAAAGGTTATGCCAATTATAATTTTGACAATGTAATATGAAACTATTAGCGAAGAGGTTTTATTTAATTAATTGAATTTAAAGTATAAAAATTAATTGGCATGTGTTGTTAAATCATTATAGATATATTGATTAATGCTATTTTACTAGGTATGGTGGGCTAAAAAGGAGGAGAATAGGAGCGCGGTGATTCAAGCGTCAAAAAAACCACGCTATAGATTTTTCTGAAGTTTGTTAACAATAAATAATGCACTGCTTTAGCGTGACGTCATTATCCATTGTTAACAACATAAGTGATTTTTTATTCTTCAGATACCGATCGAAGTAGGGCATTAATGCCCACTTTAGCACGTGTTTTAGCGTCAACTTTTTTCACAATTATTGCTGCATATAAACTGTAAGTACCACACTTTGAAGGTAAGTTACCAGGAACAACTACTGAGCCAGCAGGTACTCGTCCATAGAGGGTTTCGCCTGTTTCACGATCAAATATACGTGTGCTTTGACCAATATAAACGCCCATTGAAATTACCGCACCTTCTTCAACAACTACACCTTCAACAATTTCCGAACGTGCACCAATAAAGCAATTATCTTCTATAATCGTGGGTCCTGCTTGCAATGGCTCCAATACGCCACCAATACCTACACCACCAGATAGATGCACATTCTTACCTATTTGTGCACAAGAGCCGACTGTAGCCCAACCATCAACCATACACCCTTCATCGACATAGGCACCAATATTAACGAAACTTGGCATAACAACAACATTTTTACCAATGTAGCTACCCGTGCGAACAGATGCTCCCGGTACTACTCTAACGCCATCAGCAACAAAATCAGCATGGCTGTAATTACTGTACTTCATTGGTACTTTATCAAAAAACTTGCTTTCAGCGCCATCAATAACGTCGTTATCCCAAATTCGAAAAGAAAGTAATACGGCTTTTTTTAACCACTGGTGAACAACCCATTCTCCAGCAATTTTTTCTGCAACTCGTGCAGAGCCATCATTTAATGCAGCTAGCGCATCTAACACGGCTTGTTTAACTTCTGAAGATACACTTGCAGGTGTAATATTCATACGATCTTCAAAAGCTTGCTCAATAATTGTTTGTAATTCTGACATCAGGGAATTCCTAGTATTCATTGGGTAAATTTATCGATGACTATCAGCGCAAAGCATAGCTTCTAATGCGGCTTCCTGCTCTTTAGTTAGCGCTTGATTATCATTATTTGAAACAGTAAAAACATCTTCGGCTTTTTCGCCAAAAGTAGTGATTTTAGCTGAATGTATTTGGATTTGACATTTTTGAAATATAGCAGCAATGTTAGCTAATAAACCGGGATGATCCAAAGCGACTATTTCTAACATGGTACGATTTTTAGTGGTTCCTTCAATAAAGCTAACATGCGTTGGTACCTTAAACTGACGGAATCGTTTAGCGATTGGTTTCGGCTTTATCTTGATTTGCTTGGACGCTAACCTGACGCTTAATGAGCGGGCTATACTTAATGCTCTTGCACTATCATTTATGGCTTTATTGCGGTTATCAAGTACCACAAAAGTATTGGCAGTGTAGCCAGATTTATTGGTCGTAATTTTTGCATCATGGATTGAAAGCTTTTTCGCGCCCAACAAAGAGACAATATTGAAAAATATATTGGGCTTGTCTTTGGTATAAACAAAAACTTCGGTTCCACCACGATAAGGTTTTGGGCTGATGATAACCAATGGTTTGGCTTTATTGTGCGACAATATATGTTGAAAGTGCCAAGCAATTTGTTCAGGTGAATAACGTAAAAAATAATCAGCTTTAAACTCTTTCCAGAGTTGTGGTAATCGTTCTTGATCAACCATTTGTGTTTTTAAAATGGCAATAGCTTGCTGCTGGTTTTCTCTAATTTTTGCTCTTAAATCAACTGGCTTTTCTAGACCGCGTCTAAAAGCACGTTTAGTACCGTAATATAAGTCTTCAAGTAAGTTAGCTTTCCAGCTATTCCATAAGCTTTCATTTGTTGCGCGCATGTCGGCAACCGTTAAGCAATATAAATAGTCAAGATGTGCTTCATCACGCACTATTTCTGCAAAAGCTTTAATCACCTCTGGATCAGAAATGTCTCTTCGTTGTGCTGTAACTGACATTAATAAATGCTGCTCTACCAACCAAGAAATCATTCGTCCATCGTGATCCCCTAACTTATGAATTTTAGCAAAATCTAGGGCGTCTACAGCACCTAGCTTGGCATGATCACCACCACGACCTTTGGCAATATCGTGGAATATACCGGCGAAATATAAAAGTTCAGGTTTACGAACGCGTTGCACTATTTTACTGCACAAAGGATATTCATCATTGTATTTGGGTTGACTAAATCGATATAAGTTTTTCAGTAAACGGTAGCTGTGTTCATCAACAGAATAAGCATGAAATAAATCAAATTGCATTTGGCCGGCAATATTACGCCATTGTGGTAAATATGCACCGATAATGGAGTGACGGTGCATCAAGGTAAATGCTAAGCCTAAGCCTCTTGGATGCTTAATGAGTTTGATAAAAATTTCACGACAGCGTGCGTAATCAATCATGCCTGAAACTAAACGCCGGCGAGCATTACGCATTAAACGTAATGTTTCCGGGTGTAAGTCGGTTATTTCTTTGTGCTGAGCGATCAATAAAAACATTTCCATGATCTTGGTTGAGCGGGTAAAAACACGCCTGTTACATACCTTGATCTGACCATCAATAATGACAAAGTCCTCATTGAGAACAATTTCTTTACTGTGCTTTTTCTTGTTTAAAATAGCGTACTCAAAATGTTGCAATAACATCCTGTTGAGCTCAGAAACCCGAGATATAATGCGAAAAAATCGTTTCATCATCCGTTCAATAGCAAGCTTACCACCATCACCAAAGCCCATAAGTTCTGCAACATCGGCCTGATAATCAAAGAGCAATCTATTTTCATTGCGACCTGCGATAAAATGTAAGGCACAACGCATACGCCAAAGGTAATCTTGACATTCAATAAGTTCAAAAAACTCATTACTGGTTAAATAGTGATGATCAATAAGCTGCTCAAGGGTATCAGCCATAAAATGTCGTTTGGCGACCCAACCAATGGTTTGAATATCTCTTAGACCACCGGGGTTAGCTTTGAGATTAGGCTCTAGTGTGTATGATGCCCCATGGTATTGTTGGTGACGTTGATATTGCTCATCACGTTTAGCAAGAAAAAACTTTTCCGAGGTCCAAAATATGTCTTCAACTAATAGAGGTTGTAACTGAGTTACTAATGCTTGATTGCCACAAATTTGGCGCATTTCCATTAAGTTTGTCGCTATAGTGACATCATCAATTGCTTGATTTAAGCACTCTTTGATACTACGAACACTGTGGCCAATATCGAGTTTTACGTCCCATAATTGGGTAATAAAGGATGATATCTTTTCGGCTAAATCGTCTTCAACTATGTCTTGAGTCAGTAACAAAATATCGACATCAGAATAAGGATGAAGCTCTTTTCTTCCATATCCGCCAACAGCAGCTAAGCTAATCTGATACTCGTCCAAGTGGTGCTGGCACCATAGTTTAGTTAGAAGCAGATCAACATAGTAGGCT
This sequence comes from Cognaticolwellia aestuarii, assembly GCF_002000025.1. Taxonomy (GTDB): domain Bacteria; phylum Pseudomonadota; class Gammaproteobacteria; order Enterobacterales; family Alteromonadaceae; genus Cognaticolwellia; species Cognaticolwellia aestuarii. The sequence continues at coordinate 93,788 of NZ_MUZV01000003.1, read as the reverse complement.
CGAGCAGCTACAAGAGAGGTAACTTCACTGATCGGAAACTCTGATTTTTGCCATTGCAAAAACTCATGACTTAACGTGCAAATTTGTGAGCTAGTTAACGAAGGAGCGCTAACAGCGAGAGCTTCACAGTAATGTTCTGGAATGGGGGGGGTAATATTCAACAGTAAGCTCTCACATCTTAATTAATTGTACAATTGACTTATAATTTCAAATATTCCTTTAGTTTGCTACTTAATTGATGATTTAGTTATGCAGCATTCTAGGTATCGTATCATCTTTGCGTAACGTTAATATTTCGCATCCTGTTTTAGTCACCACAACCGTATGTTCCCATTGCGCTGATTTTTTACCATCTAGGGTGTATACCGTCCAGTTATCTTCTTTGTCGAGTAAAGTGTTAGCACGGCCTAAGTTAATCATAGGCTCAACGGTAAAACACATACCCTCGACCATTTTATCTTTGTCATTATTCTTATAATGTACAATTTGTGGCTCTTCATGAAACTCTTTACCAATGCCATGACCACAATACTCTTTGACGATTGAATAGCGACCCGATTTTTTAATGAATTTTTGAATTGCAGTACCGATTTCACCAAAAGTGTTCCCCGGCTTAACTTTTTTAAGGCCAACATATAGCGCTTCTTGAGTGATACGGCAAAGGCGGTTATCTTCCGGTGACGTTTCACCAATGCAAAACATTTTGCTAGTGTCACCATGGTAGCCATCTTTAATCACAGTGATGTCAATATTAATAATATCACCGTCAACTAATGGCACATCATTTGGAATGCCATGACATACAACATGATTAACTGATGTACAAATTGATTTTGGAAAGCCGTGATAATTCAATGGTGCTGAAATAGCCCCTTGTACTTTTTCGGTATATTCTGCACATAATGTATTCAACTCGTCGGTTGTTACACCTGCTTTAACGTGAGGCTCGATCATTTCCAGCACATCTGCGGCAAGCTTTCCTGCAACTCTCATTTTTTCAATTTCTTGCTGATCTTTAATCGTAATTGTCATAAAACCTCAGTGTGACTTTATTTTAGTGGCGCTAGCATAGATAATTTACTACTTTTTTACATTAAGCAGCGGAGCTAACTGGTAAATATTTATTGTTGATGATTTTACATGGTTTTCTAACTTTTCCCAATCGTAAAACATCAGATAAAATAAATTAATTAGTTAAATTATTTAAGTTGGCTGCTAAAAGAGAAGTGGCAAGCGAGAAGGGGAGCAGACATTAGACGATGCGAATGTCTGCTATTTTGTCAATATATACGGGTAACGCTGTTATGCCATATTCTCTAGTTCAAGTGTTACGGCATCAATGATAGCGCTTGGGTTCTCTAAATACAGGTTGTGATTTAATAAAACTAAACGTTCATTGTAAGCTAACAACATAGCTGGAATGGCTTGTGTGCCAATAATTTCTTGAATTTCAGTAATATCATGAATAGCAAATTCGGCATCTTTAGTCAGTTTATTTGATTGTAAGCATTTTGCTGGCGGTGACAGTTTTAATTCATCAATAATGTCACTGACACTTTCTTTATCAGTTAATTCATTACCTAAAATAAAATGTGCATGTTGCAGCTTCGTCAGTAATTCGAAAGCTGATTTTGCTGACTTATTTTGTACCCATGCCATAAGATTGGCGACTAATGTTGAGTCTTTCGCGTAATTTAGCGTGTCAATATAGTTAGCGCCAAAGGGCACGTTACTGAATTCACCAACTGCGGTAATTGTTGTTGGTGATACTTTATTATCACCATCGTAATAGCTTATATGCATGGCTCTAAATGTTATTGCTGGGAAAGCACTTAATACTTTCTCAACAAGTACAGTTGAGGCGTAACTCCATGGGCAATGGCTATCGTAGATATAAAAAAGTTCTGCATTTTGCGTATTTAAGGACATGGTTCAATTAGCTTGATGAAAAATTGGCGTAATTTTAACGCGCTGTAATTAAAGATCCTAGCCTTTAGTAAAATAAAATCCTTTTAAGCATGATTTCTAGCTAAAAACTAGCCAGATGTTTACGTTTGTGGTATAAAGTGCGCCGTTAAATTGTTTGCCTGAATTTGTTATTAATTTTGCAAATATTTTTAGCCTTAAACGGTATTGATAAAATTCAATACATTAAAACTAAACTCACATACATCTAGCAAAGGTATACCGGGGTGCCCAGCGAATTTACCTTACGTAAAACGCACTAAGGGTCGTGTATATTGGATGTATGAACGCTTAACCCCACAAAGGAAAAAAAATGCCAAACGTTTCTATGCGCGATATGCTTAAAGCCGGTGTCCATTTCGGTCACAAAACTCGTTACTGGAACCCAAAAATGAAATCTTACATTTTTGGTGCTCGTGATAAAGTTCATATTATCAACCTTGAACAAACTGTACCTATGTTTAACGAAGCTCTTGCAGTATTAAGCAATGTTTCTTCGAAAAAAGGTAAAGTTTTATTTGTTGGTACTAAACGTGCAGCAAGCGATGCAATTAAAGATGCAGCAATTAAATGTGATCAATTCTACGTAAATCACCGTTGGTTAGGTGGTATGTTGACAAACTGGAAAACAGTTCGTCAATCAATCAAACGTTTAAAAGATCTTGAAGCTCAAACTTCAGACGGTACTTTTGAAGCGCTTACTAAAAAAGAAGCGTTAATGCGTACTCGTGAAATGGAAAAGCTTGAGAAAAGCCTTGGTGGTATCAAAAACATGGGTGGTTTACCTGATGTTTTATTCATCATTGATGCTGATCACGAACATATTTCAATCAAAGAAGCTAACAACTTAGGCATTCCAGTAATTTCTGTTGTTGATACTAACTCAAACCCAGATGGCGTTGACTACATCGTTCCAGGTAATGATGATGCGATTCGCGCTGTGACTTTATACTTAGACTCAGCTGCAAACGCTGTTCTTTCTGGTCGTGAGCAAAACATCGCAGTACAAGCTGAAAAAGACGGCTTTGTTGAAACTGAATAATTTCAGTTTTAAATAACGTTTTTACTGCTGTTGCCACAACAACAAAGGTTGTTGTGGCAAATACTGAACACAATTTTTATTGAGGAAAATTTCATGGCAATTACTGCTGCACAAGTAAAAGAATTACGTGAACGCACAGCTGCGGGCATGATGGATTGTAAAAAAGCTTTACAAGAAGCTGATGGCGATATGGAACTTGCGATTGAAAACATGCGTAAGTCTGGCCAAGCAAAAGCGGCTAAAAAAGCAGGCAACATTGCTGCTGAAGGCCAAATCATCATTAAAGACGGCACATTAGTTGAAGTTAACTGTCAAACTGATTTCGTAGCAAAAGATGACAACTTCTTAGCATTTGCTAACAAAGTTGTTGATGTTGCTGCCGCTGAAAAACTTTCTATTGAAGAGTTACAAGCAAAATTTGAAGAAGAGCGTGTTGCTTTAGTGACTAAAATTGGTGAAAACATCAATGTACGTCGTGTAGCTTATGTTGAAGGTACTACGTTAGCTTCATACAAACACGGTGCAACTATCGGTGTTGTTGTTGCTGGTGAAGGTGATGCAGAAGCACTTAAGCACATTGCTATGCACGTTGCTGCAAGTAAGCCAGAATTTATCAACCCTGAAGATGTTCCTGCTAGTGTTGTTGAAAACGAACAACGTATTCAGTTGGATATCTTAAAAGCTGAAAACGATGCGCTTGAAGAAAACAAGAAAAAGCCAGTTGATTTGCTAGAAAAAATCATCATCGGCCGTATGAAGAAATTTACCGGTGAAATTTCTTTAACAGGCCAAGCTTTTATCATGGAACCTAAGAAAACTGTTGGTGCTGTGTTAAAAGAGAAAGGTTTAACTATTTCTTCATTCGTTCGCTTAGAAGTTGGTGAAGGTATTGAGAAGAAAGAAGAAGATTTTGCTGCTGAAGTAGAAGCACAAATCGCTGCAGCTAAGGCTTAATTTACTTTAGTAAATTAGTCTTAGTCTATGACAGTACTTTCGTAAAAAGCGCCAATCGGCGCTTTTTTTATCGAGATTTGTCAATCAGATATTGAATTTAACTATCGATTAATAAGCTGAATATTAGCGCCTCTATATAACTTAATTATGGTTGCTGTTATTAGTCACAGAGTCGTTATTTTGCTTATTACTTAATAGGAAGTACAGTAATGTTGCTTGAAAATAAAAGCTAAGTACTCCTATCCATATGCTAACTTCCCTTATCTTAAAAGCTAGCCTTATGTTCCTTTCTTACTTGTGACGGGCGACAACAACAAACTCCGTGCAAATATTGTACTATTTATTTCGGTAAAAGTGATAAATAGCTTCTACACTAGACTTTTTTCATATTAGACTTTCGAACCGTGGCTAAACGTATTAAAATAGCTGAGGTCGATCAGGCCTAGACTATTTTAATTTAATAATTCTTAAGGAATGTTTATTACATGAGCGTCAATCCCAAACCAATGTATCGTCGAATCCTTTTAAAACTTAGTGGTGAAGCCCTGATGGGTGAAGAAGGTTTTGGCATAGATCCAAAAGTATTGGATCGTATGGCACAAGAAATTAAAGAATTAATCGAAATGGGCATTCAGGTCGGCTTAGTTATTGGCGGTGGTAACCTTTTTCGTGGTAAAGGTCTTGCTGAAGCTGGCATGAATCGTGTTGTCGGTGATCAAATGGGCATGTTAGCAACTGTGATGAATGGTTTGGCTATGCGTGACGCTTTACATCGTGCTTTTGTTAATACTCGCTTAATGTCGGCTATTGATCTTGCTGGTGTTTGTGATCGTTATAATTGGGCTGAAGCGATCAGCTTACTAAAATCTGGCCGTGTGGTTATTTTCAGTGCCGGCACAGGCAACCCGTTTTTTACCACAGACTCTGCTGCTTGTTTACGTGGCATTGAAATAGAAGCTGATGTTGTGTTAAAAGCAACTAAAGTTGATGGTATTTACTCAGAAGACCCGGTAGCAAACCCAGACGCTACTTTATATAGCCACTTGAGCTATCAAGAAGTGCTAGAGAAAGAATTACAAGTGATGGATTTAGCCGCTTTTACCTTAGCCCGCGATCATAGTATGACCTTACGTGTGTTTAATATGAATAAACCTGGCGCGTTAAAGTCTGTCATTATGGGCGGTGAAGAAGGTACAACAATCGATCACGCTGAAAATTTAAATTAATTAGTGCAGGAATAACATAGTGATAAACGAAATAAAACAAGACGCTCAAGAAAGAATGGCGAAAAGTATCGAGTCATTAAAAATTAGTTTGAACAAAATACGTACTGGCCGAGCGCATCGCTCGTTACTTGATAATATTGTCGTTGAATATTACGGTATGGATACTCCATTAAGTCAAGTAGGTAACATTTCTGTACCCGACGCTCGTACTTTAGCAATTACAGTATTTGATAAAGGCATGATTGGTGCGGTTGAAAAAGCTATTTTAAAATCTGATCTTGGACTTAACCCTTCATCTCAAGGTACGTTAATTCGCATTCCTTTACCTGCGTTAACAGAAGAACGTCGTAAAGATTTAGTCAAAGTTGTTCGTGGTGAAGCTGAAGGTGGTAAAGTCGCTATTCGCAATATTCGTCGCGATGCCAACTCAGATATCAAATCGTTGAATAAAGAAAAAGATATCAGCGATGATGAAATGCATCAAGCTGAAGATGAAGTACAAAAAATTACGGACACATTTATTAAACAAGTTGATGATGTTTTATCCGTTAAAGAAAAGGAATTAATGGAAATTTAAAATTTTCATTGCTTAATCCATGACGCCGTAGATAATGACTACGGCGTTTTTGCATATGCCAGTAAAATATTTAACATGTAGGATTAAGCTTACGATGGAGAACATGTGAGTAATACAGAAAATCAATTTAAGCAAACGCTAACGGTTGAGGTAAAAACACCTCAACATGTTGCCATTATTATGGACGGTAATGGTCGTTGGGCACAGCTTCGGGGAAAGAAGCGGGTAGCAGGGCATAAATCTGGCGTTGAGTCAGTAAGATCTACTGTAGCTACAGCGGCAAAGCATGGTGTTAAAGCCTTGACTTTATTTGCCTTTAGCAGTGAGAATTGGCAACGTCCAGAAACCGAAGTTAGTGTGCTAATGGATTTATTTATGTTTGTGTTAACCCGAGAGGTTAAACGCTTACATAAAAACAGCATTAAATTTCAAGTGATCGGTGATTTATCTAAGTTCTCCAGTAAATTACAGAAAATGATTAAAGAGTCTGAAGCACTAACCGCTGAAAATACGGGTATGGTGCTATCTATAGCGGCTAACTATGGTGGTCGTTGGGACATTACACATGCAGCAAAAGCGTTAGCGAAACAAGTCGAGCGCCAAGAAATAAACGCTGATGATATCACCGAGGCATCATTGCATGAACAGACCAGTTTAGCTGAACTTCCAGAGTTAGATTTATTAATTAGAACCGGTGGTGATTATCGTATTAGTAACTTTTTGCTCTGGCAAGCAGCTTACGCTGAATTGTACTTTACTGAAGTACTTTGGCCAGATTTCAACGAAGCAGAGTTTACTAAAGCAATGACATTGTTTGATCAACGTGAACGACGTTTTGGTCAAACCAGTGAACAAGTAACTAATAAAAACTAAAAATTACTTAGGGACTTTTTAACTTTCAGAGTGTGGTAAAAACTCAAATGAAAGCTTAAAGCCCGTGCATAAATTAAGGAATATCGTTTGTTAAAACAACGTATCATTACGGCATTAATCCTCGCACCCGCTGCGATTTTAGCGATCTTTTATCTATCTCTCATTAACTTTGCAGCAGTTATGCTGGTCGTTATGGCTATCGGTGCTTGGGAGTGGGGGCCGCTCATGGGCTTTGCTAGCAAAGCTCGTCGTTTAGTTTTTGTTGGCATAACCAGTATATTAATTGCAACTATCTGGTTTTTAATACCTATTGAGCAGTTATGGCATGCACCTAAAGTTTTGTTAGAGCAAGTCAATATTATCTTATGGTTAGCCGTTGCCTGGTGGTTATTATCTGCCGGTTTAACCTTTTTATATCCGCGTTGTAGTACCTTTTGGTCAAGCCATCGTTCGGTGCGTGGACTCTTTGGTTGGTTAACTCTGATCCCTACCTGGCTTGCCTTTATGGTGCTTAGAAGCAGTGATTACCAAGTAGATGCTTACCATGGTGCACAATTATTAATGTTTCTATTCTTGATGGTTTGGAGCGCGGATGTTGGCGCATACTTTGTTGGTAAGTCTATTGGTAAGCGCAAGCTACTGCCTAATGTAAGCCCTGGAAAAACCTTGGAAGGCTTTTTGGGTGGCGTTGTGTTTGCCTGTATCACCGTAGCAATTGCCGGCTATTTTATTGATTGGTCTAGTGCGCAGTATTTTATTGTTATACCTGTGACGGTTCTTATTACGACTATTTCAGTACTTGGCGATTTAAATGAAAGCATGTTTAAGCGTCAAGCGGGTGTCAAAGACAGTGGCTCTATTTTACCGGGTCACGGCGGTGTACTTGACCGTATTGACAGTTTAACTGCAACTGCGCCGATATATGCACTATGTTACGCATATTTGGGTTGGTAAAATAAATGCAAAAATTGTGTATTTTAGGTTCTACAGGCTCGATTGGTAAAAGTACCTTAGATGTTGTTCGCTTACATCCGACAAAGTTTAATGTTGTTAGCCTGTCGGCACATGCGAGCGTTGATATTATGGTAGCGCAATGTCTTGAGTTTCAGCCCAACAAAGTAGTGATGGTTTCAGAAGAGCATGCCGAATTATTAAAAAGTAAGCTTAACGAGGTCGACTTAGCTCATATTGAAGTGCTATCTGGCGCCTGTGCGCTAGCAACTATTGCACAAGAGCCAACAACTGATACGGTTATGGCCGCTATCGTTGGGGCATCAGGATTACTGCCGACATTAGCTGCGGTTGAAGCCGGTAAAAAAGTATTACTTGCGAATAAAGAAGCGCTTGTTACCTCAGGTGCAATTTTTATTGAAGCTGTGAAACGCTCAGGTGCGCAATTATTACCTATTGATAGTGAGCATAACGCAATATTTCAGTGCTTACCGTTAAACGCACAGCAGCAGCCAGGTTACTGTGACTTACCTAATGAAGGTGTGAGTAAAGTGCTGCTTACTGGCTCAGGCGGTCCTTTTAGAACTTGGCAGCAAACTGACCTTGATAGCGTTACTCCAGATCAAGCTTGTGCTCATCCCAATTGGGATATGGGGCGAAAGATATCTGTTGATTCAGCCACTATGATGAATAAAGGTTTAGAATTCATCGAAGCTAAGTGGTTATTTAACCTTGAACCTGATGATATTCAAGTTGTTCTGCATCCACAAAGCACCATTCACTCTATGGTGCAGTATAAAGATGGCTCTGTTATTGCCCAAATGGGGAATCCGGATATGCGAACACCTATAGCACATGCATTGAGCTTTCCTGAGCGGATTGATTCTGGTGTTGCTGCATTTGATTTCTTTACCGCAAAATCTTTTGAATTTGAAGATGTCGACTTTGCTAAATATCCGAATTTGAAACTCGCTATTGATGCCTGCAAAAATGGCCAAGGCGCATGTACAGCTTTAAACGCTGCCAATGAAATTGCGGTTGATGCTTTTTTGAGCGAAAAAATTAAATTCACCGATATCGTGAAAATAAATGAAACTTCCGTGAATAAATTTGTCTCAGAAAAGGTAACTTCAATAGAAGATGTTATTGCACTAGACAAAAGTGTTCGAGTGTTTGCGCGATCTTTAGTCGCTGAATCAGAACATTAAAGCCATTATAGAGTAGTAGAATGATAGATTTTTTATGGAACCTAGTATCTTTTGTTGTTGCATTGGGTATTTTGATCACTGTTCATGAGTACGGTCACTTTTGGGTTGCACGTAAAAATGGTGTGCAAGTGCAGCGGTTCTCTATCGGCTTTGGTAAGGCTATCTGGCGCAAGATTGATCGTCATGGCACTGAGTTTGTTATCGCACTGATACCACTTGGTGGTTATGTAAAAATGCTGGACAGCCGTGTTGACGATGTCACAGCGGCACAAATACCTCTAACATTTGACAATAAGTCGGTTTATCAACGTATTGCTATTATTGCTGCAGGACCTTTTGCTAATTTTGCTTTTGCAATTGTGGCATTTTATCTGATGTTCTTAATCGGTGTTCCTAGTGTAAAACCTATTATTGGTGATGTTGTTGTTGACTCTATTGCCGCCAAAGCCCAATTACCCAAAAGTAGTGAAATTATTGCTATTTCTGGAGAAAAAACAGCGGATTGGCAAGATGTTAACTTAGCATTGGTTAGTGCAATAGGTGATAGTGATATTGTTTTAACTATAAAGGCAAAAAGCCGAACGGTGCCGCAAGATATTCGCTTAGACACCGCAAGCTGGGACTTCTCTCCTGAGAAGGAATCAGCGATTACCAGTTTAGGTTTAGTGCCATACCGTGCTAATGTTTACGCAAAACTGGCCGTGGTAGCCGAAGGTAGCCCTGCAGAGAAAGCTGGTTTAAAAGTTAATGATGAATTACTTTCTATTGCAGATAAGAATATTGACGGTCAATGGCAAGTTTTTTCAGATCTGATTAAACAATATCCAGCAGAAACTGTCGTTGTAACGGTATTGCGAGAAGGTAAGAGTATCGAGCTCAGCGTTAAGCCTGAAGCAAAAGAATTTCAAGGTAAAGTTATTGGTTATTTAGGTGTAAGACCAATCTCAGACCCTTATCCAGAAGCATATTTATTTGAACATGTTTATGGTCCTATTGCAGCGCTTGAAGAAAGTGCTAGTAAAACTTGGAACCTAGTGGTATTGAGTTTCGATATGATAGGTAAGTTAATTACCGGTGATGTATCAGTAAAAAACTTGAGTGGTCCTATATCAATTGCGCAAGGCGCGGGTAACAGTGCAGATTATGGTTTTGTTTACTTTTTAGGCTTCTTGGCGCTAATTAGTATTAATCTTGGCATAATAAACCTTTTACCATTGCCGGTTTTAGATGGAGGGCACTTATTTTATTATTTTGTAGAGCTTTTAACAGGGAAACCTGTACCGGAAAAAATACAAGAAATAGGTTTTAAATTTGGTACTATAGCGCTACTAAGCTTAATGAGTATCGCCATATTTAACGATTTATCGCGATTATAACTAAAAGAAGTATAAAGTTAATATTTTATGATTATTAAAAAACTTGCCCTGGCGGTATTATTAGGTAGTTTGGGAACATCAGTGCAAGCAGCTGACGATTTTCAAGTAGACAATATTCAAGTTAAAGGTTTACAGCGTGTAGCTCTAGGAGCTGCATTAACGCATATTCCATTTAATGTTGGTGATAACTTAAACGACTTTCGTGTTTCACAATCAATCAAAGCGCTTTATAAGTCAGGTCACTTTAGTGATGTTGTGGTGTCAAGAGATGGCAACACCATTATTTACCGCGTTCAAGAAAGATCGACAATTAGCGCAATAACCTTTGATGGGAATAAAGACTTAAAAGACGAACAATTAACTGAAAGCCTTGACGGTAGCGATATTCGTGTTGGTGAAACACTTGATATGACCGTTATCTCAGGCATAGAAGTTGGCTTGGAAAACTTCTATCACAGTGTTGGTAAGTATAATGCAGATGTTAAAGCCAAAGTTACGCATTTACCGCGTAACCGCGTTAATATTGACTTTGCTTTTGAAGAAGGCGATGCTGCAGCCATTGAGCAAATCAACATTGTCGGTAACGAAAAGTTTTCAGATGCTGAGCTATTAGAACGTATAGAGCTTACTTACGACTCGCCTTGGTGGGATTTTATGGCGCAAGATCGCTATCAAAAGCAAACCTTGCAAGGTGATATGGAAACCATCAAAAGTTACTACCTTGATCGAGGTTACTTACAATATAAAGTTGACTCGACTCAAGTGTCGATGACACCAGATAAAAAAGCCGTTTATATTTCACTAAATGTTACTGAAGGCGATATTTATACCGTAAGTGGTGTTGACTTTATTGGTGATATGGCCGGTTTTGAAGATACTATTCGTGCGATTACCCCCATTAGAGCTGAAGAGCTTTACAATGGTGCGCTTGTTACTTATTCAGAAGAACTGATCAGTAAATTTTTAGGTCGTTATGGTTATGCTTACCCTAAAGTAGTGACTATTCCTGAAATTGACGAAGACAACAAAACCGTTAAACTTGTACTCTCAGTCGACCCTGGTAAACGGGTTTATGTTAATCGTATCAACTTCAAGGGTAACCACGTTACTGCTGAACACGTGTTGCGCCGAGAAATGCGACAAATGGAAGGTGCCTGGTTATCAAATGATTTAGTTGAAGGCTCTAAGGCTTGGCTACAACGTTTACCTTATATGGAAACGGTTGAGTTTGAAACCAATCAGTTGCCTGGTGAAGATGACCTAGTAAACATTGACTTTGAAGTGAAAGAGCAGCCGTCAGGCTCATTTACAGCTGGTATTGGTTATGGCTCTACAACACAGTTAAGCTTAAACGCAGGTATTCAACAAAATAACTTTTTGGGTACAGGTAACCGTTTAGGTTTTAGTATCAATACTTCTAGCTACTCAAAAAGTGCAAATGTTTCTTATACCGATCCTTATTTTACTGTTGATGGTGTCTCACTTGGTGGTAATATTTTCTATCAAGAGTTTGACGCAGGTAACGCTAACTTAGTTGAATACAACAATAAAACCTATGGCGTAGGTATGACACTTGGTTTTCCTATTAATGAGTACGTGCGCTTGACCTTTGGCTTAGGTTATAAAAATAACGGCATTACACGCTTAGAAACCTATGAACAAATTCAGAAGTTTTATGAATTATATTCAGACCCGGATGATCCAGATGGTGGTTTGAATTTTGAAAACTTTGATATGAATATTTCATTATCACGCTCAACACTGAATCGCGGAACATTCCCTAGTGATGGTTCACAGCAATCTTTGTCATATAAAATGACTACACCAAATTCAGATGTAAATTATTTTAAAATTAATTTAGATACGAAATGGTATTTTCCGATAACACGTGATCAAAGTTGGACTGTTTTAGCGAAATTCCAATTAGGTTATGGTAATGGTTATGGCTCTATAGAAGGCAATGATCAAATTTTACCGTTTTGGGAAAACTTTAGAGCAGGTGGTTCAGGCACCTTACGTGGTTTCGAATCTAATACTGTTGGACCGAGAGCAATATATCGCAGACCTACAACTATTTCAGGTACGCCTGATTCAGTAGATTCAGATTCTGGCTGTTGTTTAGGCACAGACCATGACTTTATTCAGACTTCTAAGCGTTCAGTAGGGGGCAATGCCATCGCCTTAGCTGGACTTGAACTGATTGTTCCAACGCCATTTTTAGATGAAGGCTATAGCAATAGTGTTCGCACGAGCTTCTTCATTGATGCTGGTAATGTTTGGGATACAGAGTTCAGCCTAGATGATTATGATACGTTAGCCGATATCGAGTTAGCAAAACTGGCTGACTATTCTGATGTTGGACGCTTTAGAGCGTCTGCCGGATTATCTCTACAGTGGTTATCGCCCATGGGACCTATGGTCTTTAGTTTTGCGAAAACACTGAAAGAAGAAGAAGGTGATGACACTGAGTTCTTCAGCTTTAACATTGGTCAAACTTTCTAATCTAAGCAAATAGAGCGCTAGAATAACTATTATTCTGCGCTCTTTAGACAAATAGGCTTGAACGAAATTACTTGAGACGGTATAACTACCGCATAATAAATAAAGATAAAAAATATTGTAAAATATTTTAGGAGTAAAAATTGAAAAAATTGATTAAATCTATTGTGATTGCCACTGCAGCATCAAGCTTTTTATTAGCGAACTCAGCATTAGCTGCAGATCAAAAAATTGGCGTAGTGAATTTTCAAGAAGTTATGGGGAAAATCCCACAAACAGCTACTGTTATGAAAAGCTTGGAAGAAGAATTCAAAGATGAGAAAGCGGTACTTGCACAATTAGAGCAAGATATTAAATATCATCAAGAGAAGAAAAAACGTGACGGCTCTTTAATGAGTTCAAAAGAAGTTGAAGAACTTGATAAAAAAATTGGCTCGCTTTTTCAAGATTACCAAGTTAGAGGTAAAGCTTTCCAACAGAAAACTGGTACACGTAAAAACGAAGAAACTAACAAAATCATTGCACTTGTTCGTCAAGCCATTGATAAAGTTGCTGCTAAAGGCAATTACGATTTAGTGCTTGAGCAAAGTGCTGTTGTTTATGCCAAGTCAGACAATACTATTACTGCAGAAGTAGTTGAACAAGTAAGCAAGTTGAAATAATAACTTGTGTTAGGCAATAGGAATAAAGCCAGCAATGCTTTATTTCTTTGCTTTCTCGTCTATTTAAATATTCCGAATCTATTGATTCGGAATATTGCGTTTAGCCCTTAAGTGGCAAGCGCTTTTCTTTAAATCTATGCTTATAGCAATTAGATACCATTAAAAGAAGTTTATACTTATGAGTTACACCCTTGCAGATATTGCAAACAAAATAGGCGCGGCTGTTATCGGCGACGAGCAATGTGAAATATCAAGTATTGCCACCTTAACTTCTGCAACCTCAGGACAAATTGCCTTCTTAGCTAATAGTAAATACAGTACTCAGTTAGCTACTACTCAAGCTAGCGCTGTTATTATCACAAAGGCTCAGGCTGACTTATGTAAAACCAATGCTTTAGTGATGGATAACCCTTATATGGGTTACGCTTTAGTTGCTCAGTTGCTTGATACTACACCTAAGCCGGCCAAGAGTATTCACCCTAGTGCCGTTATCGCTGATGGCGTTATGTTGGGAGAGGGGGTTACCATCGGGGCAAATGCTGTGATTGAAACCGGTGCTAATATTGCTGATGGTGTTAGTATAGGCGCTGGCAGCTTTATTGGTGTTGCCGCTCAAATCGGTGCTAACTCTACCTTGTGGTCTAATGTAAGTATTTATCATGGTGTAGAGATTGGCGAGCAATGTTTAGTTCATGCTAATACCGTTATTGGTGCCGATGGTTTTGGCTATGCAAATAATAAAGGCAGCTGGGTTAAAATACCGCAATTGGGTACAGTTGTTATTGGTGACAATGTTGAAATTGGTGCGAGTACGACCATTGACCGGGGTGCTTTAGGTAACACGATTATTCACAATGGTGTTATTTTAGATAATCAAATACAGATTGCTCATAATGTAGTGATCGGCGAAAATACCGCTATTGCCGCATGTAGTGTTATTGCAGGTAGTACAGAAGTTGGTAAAAACTGCGTGATTGCTGGTCTAGTAGGCATAAATGGCCATATCAGTATTACGGATGGCTGTGTATTTACCGGGATGACCATGGTAACAAAAGCGATATCTGAGCCCGGTGTTTACTCATCAGGTATGCCTTGTCAGCCAAATAAAGAATGGCATAAAAACAATGCTAGAATTAAAAAGCTTGAGTCGTTAACTAAACGTTTAATTACTGTAGAAAAAGACATAGACGCTTTAAAAAACTAGCGTAAGCTCTCGCCATAGTTAAGTAAAAAGAGGAAGAATTTTGGATTCTCAAAATAACATTATTGATATCGAAGAAATTAAAACACTTATTCCGCATCGTTATCCGTTTTTATTAGTCGATAGAGTGCTTGATTATACGCCAGGGAAATCAATCCATGCGATAAAAAATGTCACGGTTAATGAACCCGCTTTTATGGGCCATTTTCCGAGTTACTCTATTTTCCCAGGTGTGCTTATTCTCGAAGCGCTTGCTCAGGCAAGTGGCATACTTGGCTTCAAGTCTGTGGAAGATCAAAGTGACGGTGAGCTGTTTCTATTCGCATCAATAGATAAAGCTAAATTTAAAAAGCCTGTTCACCCTGGTGATACCATGCATTTACATTTAGAGTTTGTTAAAGAGCGTCGTGGTATGTGGAAATTTTATGGCGAAGCAAGAGTTGATGGCAAAGTAGTATGCTCTGCTGACCTAATGTGTGCAAGAAGAGCAATATAATATGGATAATTCAACATCATTAATTCACCCGCAAGCGATTATTGAAGATGGCGCGGTTATTGGTAACAACGTCAAAATAGGCCCGTGGACTTATATAGCCGCTAACGTCGTTATTGGTGATGATTGTCATATTAGTTCACATGTAGTCATTAATGGACCAACGACACTGGGTAAAGGCAATCGAATTTTTCAGTTTGCGTCTATTGGTGAAGATTGCCAAGATTTAAAATATGCAGGTGAGCCTACTGAACTGGTGATTGGAGATAACAATACTTTCCGTGAATATTGCACCGTTCACCGTGGTACTATCCAAGACAATAGCTTAACGCAAATTGGCAGCAATAACTTATTTATGGCATACACCCATATTGCCCATGACTGCATGGTGGGAAGCCACTGTATCATGGCAAATGGTGCATCTATTGCAGGTCATGTGCACGTTGGTGACCATGCAATTATTGGTGGTATGACGGGTGTTCATCAATTTTGCCATATTGGTGACCATTGTTTTGTTGGCGCCAATTCGTTAATTCTTAAAGACATTCCACCTTATGTCATGGCCTCAGGCCAACCGGCAAAACCTTTTGGTCTTAACAGTGAAGGCTTAAAACGTCGCGGTTTTGATAAAGCGGTTATTTTGAATATCAAACGCGCATACAAAGCTGTTTATCGTCAAGGTTTAACTATTGATGAAGCCATGGATAAAATTGCGAGTTTAGACGGAAATATGGTTGAGTTGGGCTTTTTCAGCGACTTCATCAAAAACTCTAGTCGTGGCATTATCCGTTAATTTTTGTGAGCAAAGCAACCACACAGGCTTTAATGGCCGATAAAAATCTATTAGTCAAAATATGAATCAACCTGAAATTATATTCGCTATTGTCGTTGGTGAACACTCCGGCGACACCTTAGGCGCTGGTTTAATGCAGCAACTTAAGCTTAGTCACCCTAATGCAAAGTTTGTCGGTATTGGTGGTCCTAAAATGTTAGCGTTAGGCTTTGATAGCTTGTTTGATATGGAAGAGCTATCGGTAATGGGCGTGTTTGAAGTGCTGGGTAGGCTTCGTCGCTTATTACATATTAGAAAATCCTTGGGTGAATACTTTATTGCCAATAAACCGAATGTTTTTATTGGTATTGATGCACCTGACTTTAATATTACTTTGGAAGGAACATTAAAGGCTCAAGGGATAAAAACAGTACATTATGTCAGCCCATCAGTTTGGGCATGGCGTGAAAAACGTGTCTTTAAAATAGCCAAAGCCACTAACATGGTGTTGTCATTACTGCCTTTTGAAAAAGCATTTTATGATAAGCATCAAATACCTTGTACCTTTGTTGGCCACTCACTTGCTGATGATATCCCGTTAGTCTCTGATAAGTTACTTGCGCGAGAGGCACTTGGTTTATCAGAGTCAGCAAAAATATTAGCACTGATGCCTGGTAGTAGAGGAGGCGAATTATCTCGATTAGTTGCTCCTTTTTTACAAACAGCCAAAAAACTGCTTGAAAGTAAGCAAGCTCAATCTTCAAAGCTGAAATTTGTTGTTCCTATGGTCAGTGAAAAAAGGGCAGCACAATTTCGTCAACTGCATGAAAAAATAGCACCTGAATTACCTTTGAGCGTTATTGTCGGTAAAACGCAACAAGTCATGGCTGCTAGTGATTGTTTATTAACAGCTTCAGGGACAGTAACGCTAGAGGCGGCCTTAATAAAACGCCCTATGGTAATTTGTTATAAGTTTAACCCTTTGACATATCATATGTTTAAAGGTTTCGTGAAGCTGAAGTGGTTTTCATTACCTAATTTACTTGCTAATAAAAGTTTGGTGCCAGAACTACTGCAAGGTAAAGTCACCGTCGACAATATTTTACCGTTAGTTGAAGAACGAATGTTTGAAGATCAATCAGCTTTGAACCAAGCCTATACTGATATTCATTTAATGCTTAAGCAAAATGCGAGTGAGCAAGCAGCTAAAGCCGTAATCGACTTATTATAATATTGAATCAGAGTAATTATGCCTGCTGTAAAAAAAACATTTGAACCATTTGAATACCCTGTCGCCTATTGTGTTGCCGGTGTTGATGAAGTTGGGCGAGGTCCTTTGGTTGGTGACGTGGTCACCGCTGCGGTGATATTAGATCCCGATAACCCAATCGAAGGCTTAATGGACTCAAAGAAACTGTCAGATAAAAAAAGACAGTTATTATCGGTAGAAATTAAACAACGAGCAATTGCTTGGTCAATTGGTCGTGCGTCGCCTGAAGAAATAGACACCCTTAATATTCTCCACGCTACTATGCTTGCTATGCAACGAGCAGTGCAGGGGCTAGCTGTACTACCTGACTACGTTCTCGTTGATGGTAACCGCTGTCCAACATTTGCTCATGACGGAGGCGTCATTGCTTGTCAAAGTGTTGTTAAAGGAGATGCGCGAGTTGCAGAAATTAGTGCTGCCTCTATTTTGGCTAAAGTGGCTAGAGACGATGAAATGATCGCTTTAGACAAGTTATATCCTTATTATGGTTTCGCACAACATAAAGGTTATCCAACTAAGTTACATCTAGAAAAAATTATAGAGCATGGTGTGCTCGACTGTTATCGTAGAAGTTTTAAACCGGTAGCCAATGTACTCGCTAATGCAGCAACGCATAATAAAAATAATTAGAGCACTAGATGTCTGAATCTGATCTCCCAATCCCTACGACTGAATCATGCCAAGCAACAGTGGTTAATGATCCTAAATTTATACATCTAAGAATACATAGTGATTATTCTATGTCTGACGGCTTAAAAAAAGTTAAGCCAATAGTTGCTCGCGCCGCTGATTTAAACATGCCAGCCTTAGCACTGACTGATCAAACCAATTTATGTGGTTTAGTTAAATACTACCATGCTGCACATGGCGCGGGTATAAAGCCTATTATAGGTTGTGATTTTTGGGTAAAAAGCGCAGCGTTAGAAAACGAATTATCACGCTTAGTGGTATTAACCACTAATAATGCAGGTTATAAAAACCTGACAGAATTAATCTCTAAAGCCTATTTACGAGGCCATATTCAAGGCAAAGCGGTGATAGACCGCGATTGGTTAATTGAACACGCTGAAGGCTTAATTCTATTATCGGGTGGCCGAGAAGGTGATATCGGTAAAGCCTTGCTCAAAGGTAATAGTGAATTTGCTGAGCAAATGGTCGCATTTTATCAGCAATATTTCCCTGATTGTTTTTATCTTGAGTTAATTCGCACGGGCCGTAGTGACGAAGAAAATTACCTGCACTTGGCTTTAGCATTAGCGACGAGTCATGATTTACCGGTGGTAGCAACGAATGAAGTGATGTTTTTAAGTCCTGATGACTTTGATGCTCATGAAATACGTGTTGCCATTCATGATGGTTACACGCTTGATGATAAACGGCGACCGAAAAAATACTCTAAAGAGCAATACTTGCGCAGCGAAGACGAAATGCTCGAGTTGTTTGCTGATATTCCAGAAGCACTCGCTAACTCAGTAGAAATTGCTAAGCGTTGTAACGTTACAGTGCGTTTAGGTGAGTATGTTTTACCTGACTTTCCAACAGAAGGGCTATCAATAGAAGATTACTTAGTTAAGGTATCGGAAGAAGGCTTACAAGAGCGATTAGAGTTTTTATTTGATAAAGATGCACCTGACTTTGCTGAAAAAAGAAAGCCCTATGATGAGCGTTTAGCAATAGAATTAGAAGTTGTTAACAATATGGGGTTCCCGGGCTACTTCCTGATTGTTATGGAGTTTATTCAGTGGAGTAAAGATAACAATATACCGGTAGGCCCTGGTCGTGGTTCAGGTGCCGGCTCGTTGGTAGCTTATGCCCAAAAAATTACCGACCTTGATCCGCTTGAATATGACCTGCTGTTCGAACGTTTTCTTAACCCTGAACGTGTTTCGATGCCGGATTTTGATATCGACTTTTGTATGGATAGGCGCGATGAGGTTATTGATCACGTTGCTGAACTTTATGGTCGTGACGCGGTATCACAAATTATTACCTTTGGTACTATGGCTGCTAAAGCGGTTATTCGTGATGTCGGTCGTGTGTTGGGGCATCCTTATGGTTTTGTTGATCGGATATCAAAACTTATTCCACCAACACCGGGTATGACCTTAGCTAAAGCCTTTGAAGAAGAGCCCAAATTACCAGAAGTGTACGCCCAAGATAGCGACGTCAAAGATTTAATTGATATGTGTCGTATCTTAGAAGGCACGACACGAAACGCCGGTAAACATGCCGGTGGTGTGGTTATTTCTCCTACAACTATTACTGACTTTGCACCACTTTATTGTGACGAAGAAGGCAATAACCCGGTCACTCAGTTTGATAAAAATGATGTGGAAGACGCTGGGTTAGTCAAGTTTGACTTTCTTGGTCTGCGCACCTTAACTATTTTGCAGTGGGCCATTGAAATGGCAGATGCAAAGTTATTAAGAGAAGGCAAAGAACCCATCAATATCGCTGCCATTGATCTCGAAGATAAAGCCAGCTTTAAAGTATTATTAAAATCAGAAACGACGGCGGTTTTCCAGCTTGAATCTAGCGGTATGAAGTCGCTAATAGCAAAGCTTAAACCGGATTGTTTTGAAGATATTATCGCACTGGTGGCCTTATTTAGGCCAGGGCCTTTGCAATCGGGCATGGTTGATAACTTTATCGAACGAAAACATGGCCGTGAAGCGATCAGTTACCCAGATGAAACCTGGCAGCATATAGACTTAAAACCGATTCTTGAGCCGACCTACGGCATTATTTTGTATCAAGAGCAGGTTATGCAAATAGCACAGGTACTAGCAGGTTACTCACTTGGTGGTGCCGACATGTTACGGCGTGCTATGGGTAAGAAAAAACCGGAAGAAATGGCGAAGCAACGTGCCGGTTTTGAAGCGGGTGCTATCAAGCGTGGTGTTGATGGCGAACTGGCAATGAAAATTTTTGATTTAGTTGAAAAATTTGCCGGTTATGGCTTTAACAAATCACATTCTGCTGCTTATGCATTAGTGTCATATCAAACACTGTGGATGAAAACCCACTTCCCTGCACCGTTTATGGCCGCGGTAATGTCTGCCGATATGGATAACACCGAAAAAATTGTCACCTTAGTTGATGAGTGTGAAAACATGGGCTTAGATTTATTACCGCCCGATGTTAATAGCGGCCAATATAAATTTACCGTCAATGAACAAGATCAAATTATTTATGGCATCGGTGCTATTAAAGGTGTCGGTGAAGGGCCGATAGAAGCAATCATAGCGGCACGTGAAAATGATGGTGAATTTGTAGACTTATTTGATTTTTGTGCTCGTGTTGATACCAAGAAAACCAATAAGCGAGTATTAGAAAAACTCATAAAAGCGGGAGCTATGGATGCACTGGGGCCGAAAACGGAATCAGGACCACATCGCGCAGCATTATTTGAATCATTGCCTGAAGCATTAAAAGCGGCAGAGCAACATGCAAAAGCGCAAGCTATCGGGCAAAATGATTTATTTGGTTTGATTAACGAAGAGCCAGAAGATAATCGGCAGGCCTTTAAAAATGTACCTATGTGGCCTGAACAACAATGGCTTGATGGTGAAAAGGAAACCTTGGGGTTATATTTAACCGGTCATCCTATCAATCGCTATTTAAGTGAAATTAAGCGTTACGCCACTGGTCGTTTAGTGAGTTTACAACCGACAAATAAAGATAAAACAACCGTGGCGGTTGGTTTAGTGCTAGGCGTGCGGGTATTAGTTAATAAACGTGGTCGGCGTTGGGCGTTAGTAACACTTGACGATAAAAGTGCTCGCATGGATATACGTTTATTTCCAGATGACTATGATAGATTTGCAGAATTGCTTGTTTCTGATGCTATTTTAGTCTGTAGCGGACAGGTCAGCTTTGATGATTACTCTGGGGGTATTACAATGACCGCCCGAGATATTATGACGATAGCCGATGCTCGTGAGAATTATGTCGCCTCATTGGATTTACAAGTCAATAAAAATCAGCTCTCGGGACGCTTTATAGAGCAATTTACACAGGTGTTAACACCTTATAAAGAAGGGATTTGCCCCGTTCGCGTTTTTTATCAAAGAGATGAAGCGCAAGGTATGCTAGAGTTAGGGGTACAGTGGCGTGTATCGCCAAGCGACCAGCTATTATACGATTTGAAAACCCTCTTGGGTGATGAGCAAGTCGAATTAAAATTTAAATAGATAGCGTTTATTGATAACGTTATGCAGAGACAACATAGGTAAGAATAATCATATGTCATTAAATTTTTTAGATTTTGAGCTTCCAATTGCGGAACTTGAAGCGAAAATTGAAGAATTACAATTGGTCAACAATGGCCAAGAACTAGATCTTGATTTAGAAGAGCAAATTTCTCAGTTACGAGAGAAAAATAATGAGCTTACTAAAAAGATTTTCTCTGGTTTAGACCCATGGCAAACCGCTCGGGTTGCCCGTCATCCTCAACGTCCATATACGTTAGATTATTTACCACGTATATTTACCGAATTCGATGAATTAGCAGGTGATAGAGCTTATGCTGATGATCGTGCCATTGTTGGTGGTACTGCGCGTTTAGATGGTCGCCCTGTGATGGTTATTGGTCATCAAAAGGGTCGCTCAACCAATGAAAAAGTTAAACGTAATTTTGGTATGCCGCGCCCTGAAGGATACCGTAAAGCTTTACGCTTAATGAAAATGGCAGAGCGTTTTAAAATGCCTATTATAACTTTCATCGACACACCGGGTGCCTACCCAGGCATTGGCGCAGAAGAGCGCGGCCAAAGTGAAGCTATTGCGATGAACTTAAAAGTCATGTCTCGTTTAAATGTACCGATTATTTGCACTGTTATTGGTGAAGGTGGTTCAGGCGGTGCATTGGCTATTGGTGTTGGTGATAAAGTTAACATGCTTGAGTATTCAACTTACTCGGTCATTTCTCCTGAAGGTTGTGCGTCAATTTTATGGAAAACGGCAGAAAAAGCGCCAACAGCAGCTGAGGCTATGGGGATTACCGCAAAACGTATTAAAGAACTCGAGCTAATTGACAGTGTTGTTGAAGAGCCATTAGGCGGCGCTCACCGTGATATGGACCAAATGGCTGCATTTCTTAAGCAGGCATTAAAAGCCGATCTGGCTGAGCTTGATAAGCTTTCAAATGAAGAATTAATTGAAAGCCGCTATGATAAATTAATGTCATTCGGTTATTGTTAATTTATATTAAGCGACCCACCAAGGTCGCTTTTTACTTTGCAGCCTTTACTTTCTAAGCTTTTACTTCAAGGCCTTGCTTAATTACTCTTTTTTGCGATATTTTTAAACTCTGTGAATACTATTGAATCAGCGCTGGTAAAGTGCTTTAACAGCGCGCCAGATAAAAAAGTTATTATAGCTTATAGCGGTGGAGTTGACTCACAAGTGTTGCTGGTTGCACTAGCGGCACTAAAACAGCGAAAACAGTTATCAAATAACATTGTTGTTTGTCATGTCAACCATGGTTTAAGTCCAAATGCCGATTCATGGCAAGCCTTTGCACAACAACAATGTGCTCGATTTTCGTTACCGTTAATTACTCA
Organism: Cognaticolwellia aestuarii; assembly: GCF_002000025.1. Lineage (GTDB taxonomy): Bacteria > Pseudomonadota > Gammaproteobacteria > Enterobacterales > Alteromonadaceae > Cognaticolwellia > Cognaticolwellia aestuarii. The sequence continues at coordinate 71,155 of NZ_MUZV01000003.1, read as the reverse complement.
AAAATTACAATTAAAAAAACAGCCGCAACAAAGCTTAGAAGCGATAGCGCGCGATGCCCGTTATCAGGTACTCGTTCAGGCAAGTGTCGAGCCGGCTTTTATTGTTACCGGGCATCATCTTAATGACCAAACAGAAACGTTTTTATTAGCATTAAAGCGTGGCTCTGGCCTAAAAGGCTTATCAGCAATGCCTGAAAACTCAGAGTTAGCGCAGCATAATTTACTGCGCCCCTTGTTATCTGTGTCACGTGAGGAAATTCTTTCTTACGCACAACAACATGAGCTGAGTTGGATTGAAGATGAGTCTAATACTGATGAACACTACGATCGTAACTTTTTACGTCATCAAATTATTCCCGCGTTATCTGAGCGTTGGCCAAGTATCAATAAAACGATTGCACGCAGCGCTGGGCATTGTTTTGAAGCGCAACAGCTACTGAATGAATTGGCAGAGCAGGATTTAACCATATGCCAGACAGCACCTGACAAACTATCCATTGTTAAGCTTAATAGCCTGAGCGAAGCTCGACTGAAAAACCTTTTACGCCATTTTTTAGCGAGTCATCAGCTGTTAATGCCCACAGGGCAGCAATTGGCACAAATATGTCAGCAGCTTAATGCCAACTCTGATAAATCGCCGGTTATTCAACTCGCTAATTGTTGTTTAAGAAGGTTTCAGCATGAGCTGTATTTGACGCATATTTATCAAGATATTTCATCATGGCAGCATAACATTGATCTCGATACCTTAGCGGCTGGACCGTCAGTGAATATTGCACTTCCTGATCAAGTAGGAGCCGTGAGTATATCGACAAGCTCAAATACGAGTAACGCTGACACTACTTGGCAAGCAGCTATCAAGCAACCTAACGTTGGGCAATTAGTGACGATTCGCTTCGCCCACGCTAATCCAACATGTTTACCTGAGTATCGCCAACGCTCACGTTCATTAAAAAAGGTTTTACAAGAACTTGCTATACCACCTTGGCAAAGAAAAAGATTACCTTTCATTTTTTATGATGATGAGTTAGTAGCGGTAGTTGGCCATTTTGTCTGTCAGGACTACTTGGCTGATATCAAAGAAGACCGCTATTTTATTGCCTGGAAAAGTGAACTGTCGTTTTAAAATAGCCAGATAACGAATAAACAAGACAGTGTTGGTAAATAAGTGGTAAAAAATTTCCTGACACGTTAGCGTAATGATAAAAACAACAACTCAAATAAGAAAAACTATGACAACAGAAAATACTGCTTTAGAAAAACCGTCAATTTTTAATAAGCTAAAATCGATTAATATTGTGAATCAAATCATTATTGCCATTGTTTTAGGCATAGGCTTAGCGATTATTTCTCCTGATATTGCCAAATCATTTTCTATACTTGGCAGTCTATTTGTTAATGCCTTAAAAGCCGTAGCTCCTATCCTAGTGCTGGTGTTGGTCGCTTCGTCTATTGCCAACCAAAAGCCAAATAGCGACGCTAACTTAAAGCCAATTATCGGTCTATATTTAGTAGGTACTATCAGTGCTGCACTGGTTGCCGTAGCGCTAAGCTTTTTGTTTCCTGTACAACTAACCTTAGATATTGCCGGCGCAAGTGCGAATCCACCACAAGGTTTAAGTGAAGTATTAACAACCTTAGCGTTCAAAATTGTTGATAACCCTTTTAACGCGGTTATTAGCGGTAACTTTATCGGTATTTTAGCTTGGGGCTTAGGATTAGGTTTTGCATTAAAAAAAGCCAGTGATACCAGCAAAGTGATGGTGCATGATTTTGCCGAAGCGATTTCCAGCGTTGTGAAGTTAGTTATTCGTTTCGCCCCTTTAGGTATCATGGGTTTAGTTGCCAACACGGTTGCAACCACAGGTTTTGATACACTAGGTGAGTTTAGTCATTTAGTACTGGTACTATTAGGAGCCATGTTGATTATTGCTTTAGTGGTTAACCCGTTAATTGTTTACTTTATTATGCGTAAAAATCCATACCCTTTAGTCCTGACCTGTTTAAAAGAGTCGGGCATTACCGCGTTTTTCACTCGAAGTTCTGCGGCTAATATTCCGGTAAATATGGAATTGTGTGAAAAACTCGATTTACACGAAGATACTTATTCTGTTTCGATTCCCTTAGGCGCCACGATTAACATGGCTGGCGCGGCTATTACGATCACAGTGCTAACATTAGCGGCAGCCAATACCTTAAATATTGAAGTCGATTTTGCCACCGCTATTTTATTAAGCATTGTTGCTGCGGTATCAGCTTGCGGTGCTTCTGGCGTTGCTGGTGGCTCATTATTACTTATTCCACTTGCCTGTGGCTTATTTGGTATTAATACTGATATCGCCATGCAAGTCGTTGCTATTGGTTTTATTATCGGCGTAATTCAGGACTCAGCAGAAACCGCACTTAATAGCTCAACTGATGTGGTCTTTACGGCAGCAGCCTCACATCATGCGACAAAAAATATAGATTAAAAATCACCCAGCCGCTTTGCTGGTTCGTGATGAACTGGCAAAGCACTCCACCTGCCTTTATCAAAATTGCCTAAATTTCCTTTTGTTATCAATAAAAATAGCACTTATTGCTTTTTAGTGCCGATCACCACTTTTTAAATCGGAAAATTAGGAGCATAATAGCGCCAAAAATTTTGTGGGTATTTTATTATGGTAACAGAACAAGCATTAAAACAACGTAGCAACTCAAGTTGTGAATTTTGTACATCAACTGATAATTTAGCCGTACACCCCGTGCCACCAACGAGTGACTTGAGTGCGCAACAAAGTATTTATTTATGTGATACTTGTTTAGCTCAAGTTGAAGGCACTGTTGCACTTGATGTTAACCATTTGCGTTGTTTAACCGATGCTATGTGGAATCAAGAGCCAGCAGTTCAAGTGATGGCATATCGTATGTTGCATAAGTTGTCAGCAGAAAGCTGGGCACAAGATGCGTTAGCTATGATCTACTTAGAAGATGATGTTAAAACATGGGCAGAGCAGGGCATTGCAGCAGCAGAGCGAGAAGGTCCAACACGAGACAGCAATGGTGCTGAGCTACAAGACGGTGATAACGTAACTTTAATTAAAGATTTAAAAGTTAAAGGGGCAAATTTTACCGCTAAGCAAGGGACTATGGTGCGCGGCATTAGCTTAACGGACAACCCTGAGCATATCGAAGGTAAAGTTAACGGTACTCGCATTGTTTTAGTAGCTGCTTATTTAAAGAAAGCCTAGCTTGTAAACCAGCAAGCTTGTTACTCAACGGTTTTAGCAAGTTACTTTTAGTATAAGCTTTTGCAAAAATAAATAAAAAGCACTTACAGTTGATACTGGTAAGTGCTTTTTATTTGGCCTTGAATACGTTACTGAGGTTATAACCAACGTCTAACTTTAAGGGTATAGTTACTATATTCACTGCCAAATAGCTGCGTGAGTATGCGCTCTTCTGGGGTGATTTGATATTTACTGATGTAGCAGGTAAATAGTGCACATATCCCCAAGGTTAATGGGTTTGCTAAGTAACAAGCATAGGCAAGTAAGCCTAAAAGCATGGCTAAATACATCGGATTACGTGAGTATTGATAAATACCGCTGTTAACTACCTGTGATGATGTTTCAGGTTTGCTAGGGTTGACCGTAGTTTTATGCTTGCGAAAGCTATAAATAGCGAAAAATCCAAGCAATATAGCAATGAATAGTAAAAGTATTGCTAAATAATCACTATAGGTTGCGCTATAGTTTAACGTCGGAAAATACATACTCAGTATAGTCATCAATGCCATGGCAATCAGCACTTGTACAACGGGGATTACTTTTAATTCCATTTCTTGTCTTTTGGTTATTCGCTAATGTTTATTTAAATTATACGCAAATTATTTCAGTTTTTAAGTTATTTAATTTTTAATTCAAGGGGAATGCTTTTGCCTATTTCAGTGGCATATTTAGCTGTCGTAATTATTTGGTCAACAACACCGCTTGGTATTGTTTGGAGCAGTGAAACGGTGCATCCGACCTTAGCCGTTTTAATGCGTATGATCATCGCTATTGTGCCGGGTGTGGCTATCATGAAATTTGCTAAGATAAAGTTACCTTTGTCGGCCCAAGCGCTGAAAATATACGGTTATTCGTGTGTTGGTGTTTTTGGTGGCATGCTGTTCTCTTATCTTTCAGCACAATATTTATCCTCTGGTTTGATGTCGTTGATATTTGGTTTATCACCCCTATTGTCAGGGCTACTGGCACAAAAAATTCTTGCTGAGCCTAAATTTAGTAAAACAAAAATATTAGCTTTAACGGTGGCGCTTGCCGGTTTAGCTGTAGTTTGTTTTGATAGTATTGCCTTAAATGAAGATAGTGTTGTTGGAATTGGTCTTATTTTACTGGGGGTCTTTTTCTTTAGCATCAGCGGAGTCATGGTTAAGAGTGTTGAAATTGACATTCACCCATTGGCGACAACGATTGGCGCGTTAACGTTTAGCGTGCCACTATTTGCTCTTGCTTGGTTCTTTGTTGATGGCACATTACCTTATCAGCAGTGGAAAGTCCGTTCAATTTTAGCCATTTTATACCTAGGTATTTTTGGCTCTTTAGTTGGTTTTCTGGCTTATTTTTTTATTTTACAAAAATTGAGGGCGAGCACTGTGGCACTTATTACCATGATGACGCCTGTTTTTGCCTTATGTTTAGGTGCGATGCTAAATAATGAGCCGGTCAGTTTGCATTTATTGTTGGGGGCTTTGTTAGTGATGTGCGGCTTAGCACTTTATCAGTGGGGTGGTAAAGTCACGCTAAAGCAGCCCAAAGTAGGGTAATGCGTAAACTTGTAAGCTTATCTTAAGATATGACTTTCAGCACAATTTTACCGTTTGAAGGGGCATCAGCAAAATAATATTAAAGATATAAAAACGCCAAAGACATTAGCTTTGGCGTTTTAAAGTGCGCTGGCTGCACTTAGCGTATGATTACATTAAATGTTAACGTATCAAGCTATTAACGATTTTTAGCAATATAGTCATTCACCATATCTTCTAATACGTTAAGCGGTACCGCACCATTGGTAAGTACAACATCGTGAAATTCACGAATATCAAATTTGTCACCTAGTTGCTGCTTAGCTTTAGCACGTAACTGAACGATTTTTAGCATGCCTATTTTATAAGCCGTTGCCTGTGATGGCATAACAACATGACGTTCAACCATTTTTACTGCATCAGACTCTGCATTCGGCGTATTATCTACGTAATAGGCTATACCTTGTACACGAGTCCACTTTTTATTATGGATGCCCGTATCAACCACTAAGCGACATGCACGCCATAACTCCATTGCTAAGCGACCAAAGTCAGAGTATGGGTCTTGGTAAAAGCCAATTTCTTTTGGGATCATCTCTGAATATAAACCCCAGCCTTCACTATAGGCGGTGTAACCACCAAATTTTCTGAATTTTGGAATACCTTCAAGTTCTTGCTTTAATGCAATTTGCATATGATGCCCAGGAATACCTTCATGGTACGCTAAGGCTTCCATTTGGTATGTTGGCATGGCTTCCATGTCATACAGGTTCGCATAGTAGATACCCGGGCGAGAGCCATCAGGTGCTGGCTGCTGATAAAATGCCTTACCCGCTGACTTTTCTCTAAAGGCTTCAACTTTTTTAACTTTTAAATCAGCTTTAGGCTTAGTGATAAAGAGCTGGTCTAATTCACCTTTCATGGTATTAATTAAGTCTGTGGCTTCCGTTAAGTAGCGTTGACGACCGGCATCATCACCAGCATAGTAAAACTGTGGATCATGACGCATAAATGCGAAAAACTCGGTTAAGTTTCCTTTAAAGCCGACTTTATTCATAATAACGCGCATTTCATCATGAATACGCTTAACTTCATCTAAGCCTATTTGGTGAATTTCATCAGCGGTTAAATCCGTGGTGGTGGTTCGGTTTAAGGCATTGTTATAAAACTTATCACCTTGTGGAAATTTCCAAGCGCCATCGGTATTGTCGGCTTTTTTCTCAAGCTCAGTTAAGTAGCTGACCAATTGTTGGTAGCCCGCTTTAAATTCGTTAGTTAATGCTGATGTTAATTCAGCCGTTAATGCCTGCTTTTGTGCCTCAGAAATCTCTAATGTCGCTATTTTTTTATTAAAATCTGCGTATAAAGTGCTATCAGTCCCCTCATTAAAAGGTACACCTACGATAAGGTTTTTCGAGTCACGAATAACATGACCAAATACAAATTTTGGCGCAATAATACCTTTATCTGCTCTGATTTGAAGTTGCTCAATAAGCTGTTCAAGCAAAAGTTTTGAATTTTTTACTCGTTCGATATAGTCATGTGCTTGTTTTACATCTTTAATACTATGCTGATTAATTAACAAGGCAGGGATACGCGAGTGAACACCAAACATCTGATTAACCGGATAATTATGGTGGCGCCATTGATAGTCAGCAATTTGTTGCTCGAGTTTTTGCGACAATAATTTGAAACTTAATTTAGTTTGTTTATCAACTTTTGTTATGTCGATAACTTGTATGCGTTGCAGGGCTTCTTTAGCAAAAGCTAATTCCTTTGCGCTATTTTCTTCCGAGAGATCTTGCCACTTGTCGTAATCAGTTTTAATACCCAAGTAAGTTTGCATGACAGGGTTGCGATTAACACCTTCCATAAAAATAGTATCAAATAGCTCGTTGGCTGCTTGAGAAGCTAAAGCTATGCTATCAAGTTGTGCAGCGTCAGTCGTTACAGCCGCTGTATTATTGGTTTTCGTCATTAATGCGGGTTCATTACTGCACGCTACTGCAAATACAGCCGACAGAGATATGACGATAAGCGATTTATTGAAGGTCATGTGGTATTCCTATTTTAGTTTTCAACCATTTTGCCGTTATTGTTAGCAAGCAATCAAGTGTGCCGCGCCCAATGGTGGTTTTTATGCGACAACTTCCGGTTATTTTTATCGCTAACTTGTCTATCGGTAATTTATGCTTTAACTCGTTTATTAACTTGTTATAGTAGAAGGATGTTTTAGTACACTCTTTATATTCGATGTCTGAGGTGAGCAAAGTCTTTAAGCGAAAAAACAACGAGCAAGCGATTGTGAGTTTTCGTCGGGCAACGGCAAGTGATAGAGCGTTTCTTTTACAGCTACGAAAAGCGTCGATGACCGAACACTTGAGTAAGGCCGGTATCTACCTCGATGATATTGCGCATATGCAGCGGGTCGATGAATACTTTACCGATTCTCATATTATTTCTTATCAAGGTAATGCGATCGGTTTATTAAAGTTAGGACAGTTTCCAGATAAAATTCATTTAAGACAATTTCAATTATTACCTCAATATCATGGTTTAGGTATTGGCAGTCGAGTACTAGCATTAGTTAAACGCAAAGCCCAAGAAAAGCAACTCGCAATTACCTTAAATGTATTGCTAGATAATCCCGCTAAACAATTATATTTGCGCCACGGTTTTGTCATTTGTGCGGAAAATGAACTTGAATATGCGATGCGTTGGTCAGGTTGATTTTTAACTTAAAGAGAACACCAGACTTGATATTCGCTGGCAGTAATTAAGCTAAAAATAAAATTCAGACAATAAAAAACCAGTTTGTCTAGCAAGCTGGTTTTTTATTGTTTACAGCGGCCTCAGTGTCAGGCTAATAAATTTTGCCTTGTGCGCGAACTTTGGCTTTATCAATACGTGTTGGTGTAACTGTTCCATCAACAAGTGATTGGGTAGCAACCGCTAATGATTCGATTACTTTATGCATTGACGACAAATCTAAACTTTTAATATCGTCACTGGTTTGATGGTAGTGCTGGTCTTTATCGAGCTGAGTACTACTAAAACTATGAGCAGGCACGCCTAAACGAGCCAATGTTGCATTGTCTGAGCGATAAAACAAGCCTTGTTCAGGGTATGGGTCTTGATATATTTCGGTGTTTTGGGCGCTGAGTTTTTCATTAAGCAAAGCCCCTAAATTTGAGCGTTCCATTCCTGTCATCCAAACTGTGCCAGCGCCAAACTTTGATGGCTTACCTATCATCTCAATATTTATCATGGCAACGACGTGGTCTGGATTAAGTTGTTGTGAAAAGTATTTTGAACCAAAACCCCCAATTTCTTCGGCAGTAAAAGCACTAAACATCAAACTACGTTTATTATTACCTTGCTTTGCGTAATATTGCGCTAAGTTAATGATAGCAGTGGTGCCTGATGCGTCATCATCAGCACCGTTATATATTTGTTTGCCGTCTTCGGTAACGCCTAAGTGATCATAGTGTGCTGAGTATAATACGACTTCCTTGGCATTTTCAGTGCTAGTTGCCGGTAGGATCCCCACCACGTTAGTTAATGTTTGCTCGGTAATTTTTGCGTTGGCTTTGACGTTATAAGCGTTCACGTCACTAATATCACTTAATACCATCACAATCGCACCACGGTGCTCAAGTGAAAGTTTAGTAATGCCGCGATTAAAGTAGTTTTTATACGCTTGAAAGGTTTTTGTATGGGCACTATTGATGATCACTAAATGCTGACCACCTTTTTGGTTTAATGCCCTTAGCGTATCTCGCATATCATCGTCTTTGCTAATAACGTGGACTTGAGCACCTGTTTCTTGCCAGTTTACTGATCTCATCGTGCTTGCTATAGCGAGGTTTTCTTGGCTAATTTCAGCATGATTTATTGATACGGTTAGCGCCTGTGGCTGTATTTGGCTGACGGTAAATTTTTGCAGAAAACGCGTATTGTGCGTAGCCACTTTTTCTGTCGATATTGGTTGTAAGCCTATGTCAGCAAAGCGTTTAGCTATATAGTTTGCTGCTCGGTCAATTTCTGGGCTAAAACTTGCGCGACCTTTTAAGTCATCAGCAGCAAGATAGGTAATATCTTTGGCCACTTGCTCGGCAGGGATTATTTCGGCAACACTGGAAAATGCACTTGTCATCGCTATTGCGGCAATGAGTGATTTACGCTTGAAGTTGCTCAGTGGACTGTTTTTCAAAGCTGGTATTTTTATCATAATAGTTAATATTGCCGTGGCAGAGAAGTTAAAAAAGTTTACTATTGAAAGCGCTAATAAATCAATATATTAACGATAATCCTAGCTGATATATCGTTAGCAATAGCAAACTTATTTGAGTTTAGTAAGTTCAATCAATAGTGTTTCGTCACCGCAGGTTAACCAGAATTGGCCATCTTGAATACTGACTTGAAACTCCATTGAGCGGTCGGCCAGTTGCTCTAAAGCTGCTGAAGTCGCTTCGCTGAAGCTTTCAATCGATAATTTGTCAAATTGATTCAGTTTACCTTTAGATTGTTGCCACCAAGTATCAACGCTACTACCGTAACAATAGAGCTTTACTTGTTGTGCGCGGTTACAGGCTTTTTTAAGTCGTTTTTCATCTAGTTGGCCGAGTTCTATCCATAGCTCGATAACCTCACTGTAATTAATTCGCCAGATAGCAGCTTCATCTTCATCACTAACACCTTTGCCAAATTGCAGGTTTTCACTAGCATTTAGTACGAAGGCAATTAATCTGATCATCATTCGACGATCAGTTTCCGAAGGGTGTTGGGCGATCGTTAATTGTAAGGTGTCATAATAATTGCGATCCATGTCAGATAAATGAATTGTCGCTTTATTAATGGTTGATTTTAAGGCCATGGTGATTATAAATATTGTTTTGAGTAATTAATTCAATATATTAACTTTTATTCACTCTGTGTGATAGCAATCAAATGATTTTTAATTTAGCCAATTACTATGCTATTACTGAATAGTTAGCATAAAAGGGATTAATTGAGCTGCTCAGTCGATAGATGGTAAGCTTTAGCTATCTACCTCAGTTAATTGGAAATTTATTTATGACGATACAATCATTTATTCCCCCACAGCGCACCCTCATGGGACCTGGGCCATCAGATGTCAGCCAACGTGTACTGTCAGCATTAGCACGCCCAACCATTGGGCATTTAGATCCTACTTTTGTTGGGATGATGGATGAGGTTAAACAACTCTTACAATATGCATTTCAAACCTCAAATAGTAATACTATGGCTATTTCAGCGCCTGGCTCTGCGGGCATGGAAGCGTGTTTTGTTAATTTAATTACGCCTGAAGATACTGTTGTGGTTTGTCGTAATGGTGTTTTTGGTGCGCGTATGATTGAAAATGTTAATCGTATTGGTGCCAAATTGGTGATTGTAGATTCAGCATGGGGGAGAGCGATTGAGCTGCAGTTATTAGAAGATGCACTTAAGCAGAATCCTCAAGCTAACTTTGTTGCTTTTGTTCATGCAGAAACATCAACAGGCGCACGATCAGATGCAAAGACCTTATGTGAAATAGCTAAACGTCATGGTTGTTTGACGATTGTTGATGCTGTCACCTCATTAGGGGGTAGTGAGTTAAGAGTGGATGATTGGGGTATTGATGCGATTTATTCAGGTAGTCAAAAATGTTTATCCTGTGTGCCGGGTATTTCACCAATAAGTTTTAGCGAGCAAGCCAGTGAGGTTATTCGCAACAGAACATTACCAGTGCAGAGTTGGTTTTTAGATCAATCACTGGTTATGGGGTATTGGTCAGGAGAGGGCAAGCGTGCATACCATCATACAGCGCCAGTAAACTCACTGTATGCCTTACATGAATCATTATTAATGTTGCAACAAGAAGGCTTAGAAAACAGTTGGGCGCGCCATCAAGCACAACATAATACTTTGGCTAAAGGCTTAACTAAGCTAGGTTTAGATTTTATTGTTCCGGCAGAAGAACGTCTACCACAACTGAATTCTGTATATATTCCTCAAGGCATTGATGACGCGAAAGTACGTCAATACTTATTACAAGAATACAATTTAGAAATTGGTGCAGGCCTTGGCCAATTTGCAGGTCAAGCTTGGCGAATAGGTTTGATGGGCTTTACTGCGCGTAGTGAGAATGTGGCTTTGTGTTTAGCAGCACTAGATGATGCATTAACTAAATTTAGATAAATCACTGATAAAAAATCAACAATAATATAGTGGCAATCAATAATTAAGCTAACCGACTTTGAAACAAGTCGCGGTGTGATTAAGTGAGTAATAAGCATTAAAATGGCGGTAATAAAGACCATTTTAATGCTTATGTTGTTTGCGCAATAGCTATGGGTGACCTGACCGTTTACTATCCGCTATTTACCAAGTGCCAGAGTTTTCCATACTAACCCAAGGCTCTTGTGGTGCTAGGCGTTCGCCTTTTTGCAGTAATTCGATCGATACATTATCCGGTGATTTAATAAATGCCATATGACCACAGCGAGGTGGGCGGTTAATGGTAATGCCTGCTGCCATTAACTTTTCACATAAAGCGTAAATATCATCAACTTCAAAAGCTAAGTGACCAAAATTTCTGCCAACCGTGTATTCTTCTTTCGAGCCCCAGTTATGTGTTAGCTCTATTTCAGCTGCGCCAGGCTCAGTAGCTAAAAATATTAAGGTAAATTCACCTTCAGGTACGTCAACACGGCGGGTCTCTATTAAACCTAAGTGTTTAATATAAAAATCGAGTGATTTGTCCACGTCACTAACGCGAACCATAGTGTGTAAAAATTTCATAATGTACCCATTAATTTTATCTGTAAATTGACATAAATCTTTCTAATGCAAGATCCATCCTGATATCTTCTAACCGTATATGCGCCGACCTTGTAGCATAAGCCTATGCTGATTCGTGGCTTAAACTTTTCAGTATCTGCGTTACCTTAGCATGCTGATATGTCACTTACGGCAAATTTATAGCCGTTAAATACGCGCTAAGTATCATGATTCAAAGTAATCGAAAATCTATTTTGTATAAGATTAAAAAGAAAAAAATATTAACATAATTTTGATAATAAACTGAATAGTTTATGTCATTAGCTTAACTTAAACGGCAAATGAATTACTGCTACTCTAGTGGTCATGCAACCATGTAAACTAATAAATTTACTAGCATAACTGGCTATAAGCCCGCACCGTGTTTTGCTTCTCGTGAAATGAAATAGACACAACACGACGAAAGCAACGATGATACTGATGCCGACTATACATGTACTTGACAACACTATTTAGAAAAGGTGACTTTGTTTTCATTTTAATTACCTTGGCTTGCTGTGTTTTTATACAGTGTTGCGGTGTTTCCACCCAAGTCAAGAAATGAAGCATGTTGCCTCATTTCGTCTAATAACGAAAACGTTGTGTTTATCTGTAGCTAAGAGCTGGTATTAGCTGCAAGGATTTGTTATTAATATGTAAAATAAATAAGGTGGAAACTTTTTCTCTGTAAAAGAGGCAAGTTGCCTCCTATTAAGTTGTTATATGGAGTTCGAGCTTGAGTAACCTATCAGCCTTAATTTTATCCCTATTCTTAATTTCCGGATGCGCAACTACTGATAAAAAACTCACTGTACAGAAATGTACTGACGTTCAATCTTGCGCTCAAAATATTATGCAACGGGTAAGGGAGAAATCGAAGTGGATTTGTGATCAAAAATCCACTGATAAAGTTGTGGTGGTGGAATCTTCTTTCACTAAATTAGGTGAAATAGTTGAAATGAAACTTACCTCTTCTAGCGGTGATAGTGAGTTTGATGACGCTGCTTTCAAGGCGATTGAATCAGCGGCACCACTTGTTGAGCTGACTATGCTTAACAATAAAGATTTTGAGGAAGCATCAGTTATTAGTTTTAAATTTGTTGGTAACGCCGCTAATAAGTAATGGTGTACACTCCATATAACAAGCTAATAAACAAGGACAAAAAACAGTTTGCTGTTTTCGTCCCTCAACATTTTAGCAAACAATTTTTTGCCTGTTATTAGGGCGTTATGTGTAAATGAGTATGAATCGAGATCCGTATATAACTTTTATTGGAGCAAAAGGCGTAGCATTTGCGTGGATAGGTTCCGTTCTTGGTCCACTATTTATTCTTTCTACCCTTGGCGATTTTAAACATGCAAATACCTATATTGGTTTGGTATTTATATTAATCGTAGTTCTTTCAATCCGAGATGGTTTCAAAGCTAAAAAGCATGGTAAAACTTCTGACTTTATTGCTCTAGCTATCATGCCAATTGTAATTCCTATTGGTTGCATTTTATGGTTTGCTTCTAGCAAGTAAATTCAATAGATTACACATAACAACACGCCCTGAGGTGGACCGCAAGTCCTAAAACTTGCTTTCCATCGCATATTTCAACAAGGGAGAGCCCTTACGTTTCAGGGCTTCTAAATACGTTGATTCATCATACGCGGTCTTCGTTTTCCAACACCGAAACAGTATTCTTATCCACTTAAATGCCAATGCGCGAATGATAGTATTGTGCGGCTTTCCTTTACTTTTTTGTTGTTCATAATAAGCCTTGGCCCAAAATGAATATCGCACTGATTGACCTGCCCATTCAACAAAGGTCTGCAGAATATAAAGGACACCCATCCTAACCCATCCTAAATTGAACTAACCTAGTCTGTGTACTAAGCTCAGATGACCCTTTCTTATTTATGTCAGGTGCGTGATGACTACCCCCAGAAAGCAACAAATTAGTTTAGCGGATACCCCTTACTATCACTGTATGACACGCTGTGTCAGGCGTGCCTTTTTATGCGGTGAAGATAAGCACTCAGGCCAAAGTTTTGAACATCGGCGAGGGTGGATAGAAGATAAATTACATTTCCTCACCACGGTTTTTGCTGTTGAAATGTGTGCTTATGCAGTAATGAGTAACCACTACCATGTGGTGTTATTTGTCGATGAAGACAAAGCCAACCAATGGAGCATGAATGAGGTACTTGAGCGCTGGCATCGTTTACACAAAGGCACACTATTAACGCAGCAATACCTCAATGGTGACAACCTTGCTACGCCGCTAGTGGATATGGTTAACACAACGGCTGAAATATATCGCCAGCGCCTTATGGATATCAGTTGGTTTATGCGTGAAATCAATGAAAAAATAGCACGTCAGGCGAATCAAGAAGATGAGTGCAAAGGCCGGTTCTGGGAAGCACGCTTTAAATCCCAAGCGCTGTTAGATGAAACAGCGCTAGTGGCTTGTATGGCTCATGTTGATTTAAATCCTGTTCGCGCCAATATCGCTGACACACCAGAGAATTCAAACCACACCAGCGTTAAACTGCGCTGCGAGCAAGCAAAAGCCAGTCAAACCGACAATATCAGCAACCAGCCAAACATACTCATGCCTTTTGTTGGCAACCCGAGAGAAGGAATACCCCAAGGCCTGCCGTTTGACCTAACAGACTATTTACAACTCATTGATATAACAGGGCGTAGTATCCGTGAAGATAAACATGGCTATATCGAGCAAAGCCAGCCAGAGATACTCACACGCTTACATATTTCAGCAGCGCACTGGTTAATTATTACCACGGAATTTAGAACACAGTTTCATGGTGCCGTGGGTCGAGAAGCGGCGTTAACTGACTTTTGCGAACATCAGCACCTCAAACGACGACAGAATTTAAGCCATTGCAATAAACTGTTTGCGTAAGGGCAATTAACAGCATATCAAAATCTTAGTGTTTCTTTTATTTCGCACAGCGTCGCTTTAAAGCTCACGCTGAAGGTGAGCTTGTCCGAAAATCACATTTTTAGGCACCATCGAGTGAAATTATAGAACAATATCATTGATTATTGTTAAAGTACCTGGCTTCCAATGTGCTCGAGCCTTTCTCGTTAATGTTTTGCGTTACTTTATTTGAATTGGGTGTCTGTTTAATAGTTCCTAGGGTGTGGGAATACCCAAATGGGTTGTTGAGTCGGCTAGTTTATAATTATTTTTTCCCTGCTGCTTTACTTGATACATAGTGTGATCTGCCAGTTCTATCAGTGTTTCAGGATTATTGCTCTGATCAGGTGAGATAGAAATACCAATGCTAGCACCAATAGAAACTTGCTCTTTTTTTAGTTTGTATGGTCTAGTTAATTCATCGAGAATTTTTTCGGCTACTTTCGTTATACTGCCTTGCGTGGAAATATCCATTAATATCACCCAAAACTCATCACCACCGACCCGAGCTACCGTGTCAACTTCTCGCACACAAGTGCATAGTCGAACAGCTGTTTCTTTAAGAATTTCGTCACCTGCATGGTGTCCATAGTTATCATTAATCCCTTTGAAGCCATCAAGATCAATAAACATCAAGGCGGTCTTAGTTTTATTGCGCTTAGCGATTGAAATAGCACTAATTAAACGCTCCATAGCAAGGCGACGGGTGGGTAAACCAGTCACTAAATCATGGTTTGCTAAATGTAAAATCTGCTTCTCTGCTTCCTTTAGCGCTGTTATATCTTCCTTAACGGCAACATAATGGCTAATCTCTCCGTTACGTTGTTTAACAGGAGTTATTGATGCAATTTCCCAATATAATTGGCCATTTTTTTTCCGGTTTTGAAACTCTCCACGCCAGGTGTTGCCATTACTAATTGTTGCCCAAATATTGGCATATTCTTCTGTGGTCTTACTCCCAGAACGTAAAATTCGTGGGTTTTCACCAATAAGTTCTTCCTCTAAATAGCCAGTTTTCTTCGCTGAGGCAGGGTTAACATAGTCAATAGTACCTTTGGTATCAGTAATAATTATTGACGATGCTGATTGCTCTACGGCTAAAGAGATAATGCGAAACCTAGATTCGAGATTTGAATAAACCAATAATATTAAGGTGATGGTAATACCCGCAAGAATAAATATACCGACCAGAAAAACTAAAGTTGAAGAAATGCTTTCATGCAAAAAATTGTGTTGAAAAGGAGAAAGCAGAGCAATTGCTCCACGCATACCGTGGAACACACCAAATAGCGTAAAAACTGATGCTACGGCTATGCCGGCAGGGCGCCACGGTGCGTGTTTATCACGCAATAATATTGAGGCAATCATAAAGCATGTCAATGTAAATGCGATTGATATTATAATAATTCTAACGTTTACATCTTGTTCTACGTATTGGAAATAATAAAACAACAAGAAACATAAAGAGGTTAAGATATAATCAAAAAAGAACAAGGGTGAGCGACCAGTAAAAATACAAATCCCCCTCAAAAAAAGCGAAAAACCAGCTACATAAAGTGAGTTAGCTATAATCAGAGAAATGAAATCAGGAAGTGATCCTCGACCAGATATCAGGATACTTGCAATTGAAATGCACGACATACCTGCAGCCCAAAAACCACTACCATTGCCTTTTAACTGAGCTCGCCAAAGCGCAATTAAAGCTAAAGCTGAGATCATTGAAACAAGTGCCGTAACAACGAGAAGTGTGCGGGTATCAAGTTCAAGCATTGTTAGTCTGCGCTGAAACAATATTCAATTTTGTTAACCTGTTTTTAATTCTTATTAGTTGGAGATAATCGATAATTTAAGCCTTGGCTTAGCCTTCAAACAAATAACTTTATTTGAAATTCACTTATCTATAAAGTGTTTACCATAGATAGTGATTTAGCAATAAAGTGATTGATAAATAACGTTATCAATTTTTATGAGTCATTTTATTGCCTATTACATTAGCAATGCATGTTAGCGTTTATTACTTTATATGAAATTTGTTATTCACCTGTAGCGCGAATAAGATAATCAACCCGCCTAAGGTTAATCGAAAAATATCTGCGTCACGATTCCAAAAAATTACGTTTACGATAATACCTGCTGGGATTAATAAGTTGTTGGCAACCGCTAGTGTGCCAACGCTTACCTGTGTCGCTCCTTTGTTCCAAGCAAAATAGCCCAGACCAGATGCCACAATACCGAGGTAAACTAAAATAGACCATTGAAATGAAGTTGTTGGTAACTTGTTTGGGTCGCCAAGCAATAGATAACAAGGGATCACAACGGCTAATGCCCCCAAAAAAAACCAAGCAAAAATTGTTCGCTGTGCTAAATTACTAGGCTCCTTTGCCATTGTTCGTTTGTAACTCACTTGACCAACGGCAAAACAGATATTAGCGGCTTGTACAATGAATAAACCGGTTAAGAAACCTTCGTCTATTCCTTCGTAGCGAATGGTAATAGCCCCAATCACTGCCAGTAACGCACTTAAGATAAAGCCAGTGTTAAGTTGGCGATCGAGTAGGTCATTAAAAAGTGTTATGTAAATAGGTGTCATCACCGTAAACAGTAAGACCTCAGGCACTGAAAGATATAAAAATGACTGGTAATAAAAACCATACATAATGCCTAGCTGAAATGCACCACAGAGCATCAATTTTAAGGCAACGTTGATTTTAATTTGTTGAATCTTTAAAAAAGGTAAAAAAATTACCGTAGCCAGCGCTACTCTTATCAATACTGAAAACCAAGCATCCACTTGCCCAGCCAGATAAACACCGATCAAGCTAAAAGAAAATGCCCACATTAAGGTGACGGCAATTAGTATTGGCATGTAGGAAAGCCCTGTTTAGAAAAATGTCGCTAGTGTACCGACTTCTCTAATTTGGGTATATCTGTTTACAAAAATAAATAATAACCCGTTTGAAACTCTGGGCTGTTAACTGAAATTTAAAGGTCGAAAGCTAGCATCTGCTGTTTTGTAAAATGTTGCTAGCTAAAATAATGAATGCAGCGAATATAAGGCTACTGTTAGTTATCGTGCTTTAATGGCTTAGCATTAGCTACGGCCTGATATAAAAATGGTAAAACCTTTGACATATATTTATGCCCATTTATAGTGAACTCTTGATTGATTTTAGGAGATAATGACTGAAATTTTTTACCGGTATCAGTTTCGAAGAATGATGCGGGCTTACCCATGCTAAAAAAGTTTATAATCTCTTCTATTTCGATATCAGAAAACTTACTTGTATATATAGGCGCTATAGAAAGGCGAACCTTATCCCAAGCAAAGTAATATGATTCCCACTCTTCAACTAAATTTGAATGTAACTTTAATGTTGGATCGGTCATATACATAACGTTCGCGATTTGACCTTTAGATTTATCGAAAAACTCTTTTGCCCCGTTTGTTTCTAGTAATTTGAATGCCAATTCGTTTGCTTGAACAAAGAAAGGAAATAACAACACAATTAACAGTAACTTCTTCATTTGAACCTTGAGATAATTTTAAGCCCTATTAACAGGCTAAATAATGTTGACGGAAATTGTTGGGGGACGAAACACTGTCATTTGTATTATATCCTTATTTAACAATTTATTATGTCTACGGTAGCACAACAACAACTTCAACTTCTAGTAAATGTGACTTACTCCAGAGCCTTTTAACTTCAACCCAACTTGAAGAGGGGTATTTACCATTAAAGTGAGCCTTGCGGGCTGGAATAGCGGCTTTTAATTTTTCAATATCTGTAGTGAATATTACCTCTTTTACGATAGCATTTGTTCCAACATCATAATCAGCAAGTATTTTTTTAATAGTATTGTAAATATCATCAATTTGGTTTTCAAAAGTAGTTTGTTCGCTCGTGATACCTGATATATATAAAGTGTTATCAGTTTTCACGACTTGCGAGTAACCAATATCATTTTCCCAAGAGTGATAATTTTTTCTTTCAATTGCTTGGTTGCTGGTAGCGCAACCAAATAAAAAGAGGCTACAAGATAGCAGTAATGATTTTTTGATGAAATGTAGCAATTGAACTCCATTGAGGAAAATAAATATAATTGTTTATTATGTATACGGCTCAGTCATGTTCGCTGCATAATTCTTATTTAATTAGTATTAATATCATATAATTTCAATGCTTTAAAAGTGAATAGTGCTACTAAATAGCTACAGCAGCACTTATGACGAGAATACGTTGCTTATCCCCCATGCAAGTAACACTAACGTGGTGAGAACAATGATAGTTTTAACTTTATGTTTACGTAGCATATGTTCAGCTTTATCTCCGGCATAGTATACCAAAATGGCTAAACCGAAATAACGAATAGCGCGAGCAATCGTTGCAGCAATCAAAAATAGGCTTAGTGAATATTTGGTCGCACCGGCTGCAAGCATTGCTATTTGAAAGGGGATCGGCACAACCCCTAAGGTGAGTACAAACCAGAAGCCTTGCTTTTGCATTTTTTGCTTTATTATTTCAAATTGCTCTGGATTTGAAAATGTACTAATAATCCAATCGCCAACAGCATCAAATAAAAAATAACCCAGCGCATAACCAAATAAAGCGCCAATAATACAACCTAATGTTGCCATTAAGGCAATAAGCCATAATTTTTCACGGCGAGCTTGCATTAACGGCACTAATACCGCCTCTAATGGAATGGGCACTATCGTTGATTCTAAAAAAGATGCTGTGGTGATACCACTGAGCATGTGCTTAGAGTCGATGAATTGACGCGTCTTTTTTTTAAGCTTTTTTTGAATAGCCACAAACTTCCTTTTAGGTCGATATTTAAGTAAGACTAACTTCAGCTCAGTTTAACTTGAGAAATATTATAACGCTCTGGTTGGTAATTTATAAGGCTGTTGAATATATCAATGCACGCTTAATAACTCTGTTAGATACGTTGTGAAGAAGTTTCAAGGCAAGTTAATACCTGTGTTTAGCCCTTAACGTTAAATTAACAGGTATTTACGATAATACAAGTGACATAATTTGGACTTTATTTATAGGCCATTGTCACTTCGATAGCATAAAGTATCAGTAGCGATAAGCTTCAATGTTAATTGCTTTAAAGGTTTCATTTAATAGTCTACTTTCACCTTGGTCAGTATTAATACTGTTCACCAATTCACCCCGATTTGCTGCTCGATGAATATACGCTTTTAGCCTCTATATACTAACGAGTTCAATCAGACAAAATTGATAAGGGATTAGGTAAAATAAGGCAAAACTTAGCGGATTTTTATACAGTACTAGGCTGTGCTAGGTCGTCGTTGGGTCGGTAACTGGCAATTGTTCACGTTTTTTTTCATGGTAACACGCCATAAGGGTAAACTTATATCGACTTGTTTTTAATTGAATTTAAGGGTATTTTGATTTTTTTAGGGGGCAAAATACCGCGATTTTTTAGCCGTGTTTATTTTGGTGTATTTCGTTTACGATTTATTCGCTGTTAATCTTGGCATAGAATCGATTAAAACTTTTGGCAAGTGAGTATTATCAATACTTTTATACCTTTCTATTACCAAGCCTCAGTTATTTAATGATAAACCTTCACGTAGTGCGCTACTTTATTCGTGATGAAGAACTAGTAGCGAATAACTAGTGGCGAAGAACACTTGTCGTGAAATATCGTTTGGCGATTCCACCGAGCATTATTTTTTACTTAGTATAGCTTTATGTAAAACCAAAAATTTAGGATACAGAGATGACTTTAGAAGAATGTAGAAAAGATTTTGAACACTCGGCCAAAAGATCTTTAGCGATGCCCATCGCTGGCGCATTATATTGGCTGGCACTTGCTATTGTTTCAACTCAGGTTTCTGAAAGACTAGGTTTGCTCATTCTACTCTTTGGCTCAGGTACTATTTTCCCGATAGCTTTATTAATTGCAAAAATCACCAAAGAAAAGGTCTTCTCCCCAAATAACCCGTTGGCGAAGTTGATGGGACTTTCTGTTTTAATGGTTAACTTATTGTGGGCTCTGCATATTCCCTTGTTTTTATATGCACCAGAATTTTTACCTTTAAGTGTTGGTATTGGTCTAGGACTACATTGGATTGTTTACTCGTGGATTATTCAGCACCCAGTAGGGCTGATCCATGCAATATTACGTACAGTGTTAGTTTTATTAGCATGGTTTATTTTTCCAGAGTCACGCCTTTTTGCTATCGGGATTTCAATTGTCCTTGTCTACTGTTTAAGTATTTGGCTAATGTCAACGAGAAAAATATCAAGTTAAAGCAATAGGGCGCCATAATAGGCGCCTTTACTTAAGGTATTAGATTTGGCCAAAAGGCTAAGTAACATAAAAAATATTGATACCAGTAAAAGCTTGGCTAAGTTCCAAGGTGTATTGCTGCAAGCGAATTTAGCTACTTTTTATATTAATTAGCTATAAAACGGTGACTTAGGAAGTATAAAGCGAAACCCTTTACTATTACTTGCTGTGATAGTTTTAGCCCCGAAAAATGTTTTACTTAACCAGCATTTTGCTTCATCTGGCATTTTATATCGGAAAGCCAATGATATTTGGAGCATTATCAGAAAAGCAGGCAGATTTACTCCTTTGAAGAGCTCTCATGCCACTTGCTCAACATTTTGTTTATAGCCAGTTTAGTACGATTAGCGACTCGTTAAATATGCATATCTACAGCTATGGTGAGCTAGCCAAAAGATAATAAAGGTGGATATTTTGCTCTGTTATGTGAGTTAAATCTGCCAAGACAATAAATATCGAAGTTTAAATGAGCGTGCACGCTTGATAAAAAGAGAGTTTTTGAAGCTTGTTGAATTATTAGCACATGCAGTTCACCTTATAAATCCTGCCTTTTAAATCAAATACATGGTGCTAATATAATTATTTAAGTTATCTTTTAAACTTCACTGTTAATTCTAATTAAAACAATAAGAGTAAACTTGTCATGAATAAGAAATATATAACCAAGTCAGCATTGACGCTGGTAATAAGTACGTTATTTGCCACTCATTCAGCTGTTGCTGATGAGTCGACAAGTCGCACTTTATCTTTAAAGGATGTTTTTAATCTTGAGTATGCTGCTAACCCTGTAGTAACGCCTGATGGTAAACATGTTGTTTATGAGCGCCGCAGCATGGATATTATGACGGACTCTGTACGACGAAATTTGTGGTCAATAGCAATAGATGGTGGCGCTCATTTGCCTATTTTTTCTGACAGTAAAAATCACTTTAATCCTGTGTTTTCACCTGACGGCGCTAAGATGGCTTACCTTTCAAGTAAAGAAGGCAAGGTTCAAGTTTATTTGAAAGATGTAGCATCAAACAGCACAACTCGCGTAACTGATGTTGCGATGAGCCCTAGCAGTATGAGCTTTTCACCTGATGGTAAATACCTGGCTTTTGCTATGTTTACACCCACTAAAGCCAAGCCCTTGTTTAGTTTAGATTTTAAGCCAAAAGGCGCTAAGTGGGCAGAGAATGCTCTGTATATTGATCAAACAAATTTTCAGCGAGATAGTATGGGCATGAAACGCCCAGGCAACATGCAAGTGTATGTAGTACCCACCATTGGCGGAACACCAAGACAAGTTACCTCTGGTGCACATGATCACGCCGGAACAATGGCATGGTCTAAAAACGGTCAACAGTTAATTATCTCTGCAAACACAAGAGATGAAGCCGAGTTCGATATGCTTAATAGCGACTTATTCAGTATTGATATCAATACGTTAAAAGTTGCTAAATTAACAGATATGAGTGGGCCAGAATACAGCCCTCAGTTGAGTCCTAATGGTAAGAAAATAGCTTTTGTTGGTTATGAAGATAATGGCAAGTCAAATCAGCTCAGTCAATTATATGTCATGGATTCTGATGGCGATAATATTAAAAACTTAACCAGTAAACTAGACCGCTCTGTCGGTGCAATTAAATGGGCAGGTAAGGGTAAAGGCTTATATTTTAGCTACGATGATATGGGCAAGAAAAATGTAGCTTACGTTAACTTAGCAGGTAAAATTTCAAATGTAACAAATGACTTAGGTGGTACTACCTTAGGTAGACCCTATACATCTGGCGATTATGATGTAACACCTAAAGGCCATGTTGTTTATACCTCTTCAAAAGGTAACCGTCCTGCGGATCTCGCTGTTGTGACCAAAAAAGGCAAAGTAAAACAACTTACAGATTTAAATGGTGATGTTTTTGATCACAAAACAGTGAATAAACCAGCATTAATTGAGTTAAAAAGCAGTATAGATAATAGAGCTTTACAAGCTTGGGTAGTAACGCCACCAAATTTTGATGCTCAGAAAAAATACCCATTAATTTTAGAAATACATGGTGGCCCACACACAGCCTATGGTCCTGGCTACTCAACAGAAGTGCAATTAATGGCTGCTGCTGGTTATGTTGTTGTATATGGCAACCCAAGAGGCTCTACTTCTCAAGGTGAAGAATTTGCTAATTTAATCGATAAAAATTATCCATCACAAGATTATAATGACCTTATGGATATGGTTGATGCGACTATTGCCAAAGGCTATATCGATGAGTCGAACCTATTTGTCACGGGGGGCTCAGGCGGTGGTACGCTAACTTCTTGGATCATAGGTAAAACGGATCGTTTCAAAGCATCAGTTGTGGCTAAACCCGTCATTAACTGGACCAGTATGATAGGTACATCTGATATCTATGCCTTTATGAGCAAGTATTGGTTTACAGACTTACCGTGGAATGATTACGAACAATATTGGAGCCGTTCGCCGTTATCATTAGTTGGCAATGTAAAAACACCAACGATGGTACTAACAGGAGAGTTAGACGTACGTACACCTATGTCTGAAAGCGAACAGTACTATGGTGCATTGCGCTTACAAGGAGTAGAAAGCTCACTTGTTCGTATTCAAGGTGCTTATCATGGTATTGCCGCTAAGCCTTCCAACCTAGCACGTAAAGTCGGATATATTTTAGCTTGGTTTGATAAGTATAAAAACGATACAAAAACTGAAAAATAAACAAGACTAGATATTAGTTTTAGTTATTTATATAAAATAAAGCCCCGATTACTGTTTTAGTATTGGGGCTTTTTGCTCATTTAACTCTTCGTTTTAAATTGCGACGCCCTTAATCAGTCCTATCTTTAAACTCACATAAGTCTCAATATATAATAATAAGGTCGTTGGCTTTTAAGTGGATAAGAATAGTATTTAGGTGCTGGAAAACCAATACACCTTTTGATGAGTCTAAGTATTTAGAAGCATTGAAATGTAGAGGCTCGCCGCTACTAAAATTTGCAATAAATAGCTAAATTTTAGTAGTTGTCCACCTCAGGGCGTGTTGTTAGGTGTTTTTAGCTCTAAAACTTAATTTAAAACTAATTACTCCGATAATACCGATTAATGCAACAGATAATGTATCTGATACTGGAGCAGCGTATAAACCAGTAAAAAAATGATCTATTGGAATATATGTTGCCGGACATAGCCCAACCAAAATGTAGTTACGTATATTAGCTTTATTATACTTTTGAAATAAGAGATGCGCAGGAATAACCCAGAAAACTGTAACCATTAAAGCTATCGCAGTAACTACAGCCGCAGAAAATATACTAAGCAGTAACTCAATTGAGGCACCACCAAAAAATAAAAAGAATAAAGTACTCACAATAAACACTGTGATTGTTGATACTAAAGTCGATTTAATAACTGGACTCAAAGAAACACCTAACGCCTTATTAGCAGTGCATTACGCAAGTGCTAGAGCCTTCATTTATATAACCGTAACCATCAATCTTCACTGATTTAGATTCTAAACCATAAACCGGAATTGATGTGGCTACTATTGGAAAGTTAAGCTTAATTAAATCAACTTCGTTTGGTTTAGAAATACCAAACCAAAAATTTACAATTTCACTTTTTACGAACATACATGGTTGAGAATATCCAATTTCAGTTAAACCGTAATATATAAAACCTGCAAATTCAGAACCGACTGCATCAATAAATTGGGCTTTAACGATGATGTTTGAGTTAGGGTTTAACTCATCACTTTCATTTGCAGGGGTAATAATTGTTTCATCACAGCTATCGTCTTTCCACATAGGAAAATGCCAAACAGAATGATCTGATAAGTCTTGAAGAGTGATATCCCAGATTTGCTTGCTCATAACTTCCTTGTACTGCTAACGCCCTGTTAACAGGCAATAATATAGTTGGCTAGAATAAGCGACGAAGGAGCAAAAGCCAACTGTATTTTGTCCTTGTTTAACAGCTTGTTATGTGTACTTTAGCACTATAATTTCTAGTGCCTCGACCTTAAGACAAACAGCTTTATTTTTTGCGTCTGTTACTTGTGCGCAATATTCGGAATCCTCAGAATCAAACCATTCGAGGTGGGTCATAACCTCCATATCATTAGCTAGCACAACACTTTCAGTGTCGTCAGCATAATCAATGCTTATTGGATATTCAGGTATGTTTTCCAATGCTCAATCCTCCTTGTACACATAACAGCTTATTAGTGCGCATTTCGAATTAAACCGTCGACAATTTCTGATTAATTCGGTCACGTATAAATAATTTATAATATTTTTAGTAACTTACCAGTAAGTTTGACTGCATTCAACTTCATCTATGAATTTACATACCGGGTCTTGAGATATATGAGCCAACAAATGGCACGTTATGCACCCAACCAATAAAAAATAAAGATAATAAAAACAATTATTAACCAATTTTTTTGGTATAAACGAGCCACTATAGTAACTTTACATTACGTGCCAATATATATAGCCAGTTATCCATTAGAAAATATATGACAAAATATCGAGGCTAATGTCTTCTGAGCGCACGGAGGAGACTTTACTCTTGAATTCATTAGTGTCCGGTTTCGTATCCTAGCTGACTTAATTGAGGTGAATATTAGAAACTATTTGTGACCGATTTAGGCTCTGTGCAGACAAAAGGCTAATCAGTCTTATCTTTAAACTCACACAAATCTTCAATGATACACGAACCACATTTTGGTTTGCGCGCCACACAGGTATAGCGACCGTGCAAAATTAACCAGTGATGAACATCGACTTTAAACTCGGCAGGTACAACTTTTAAGAGCTTATCTTCTACTTGGTCAACATTTTTACCCATAGCCAATTTAGTGCGGTTTGAGACGCGGTATATATGCGTGTCTACGGCTATGGTCGGCCAGCCAAAAGCAGTATTGAGCACAACGTTAGCTGTTTTTCTTCCTACGCCCGGTAATGCTTCAAGTGCAGCTCTGTTTTCGGGCACTTCACCACCATGCAAGTCAATTAACATCTGGCAAGTTTTCAGGGTGTTAGCGGCTTTGGTGTTAAATAACCCTATGGTTTTGATATACGATTTTAAGCCATCAAGACCGAGATCAAGTATTGCTTGCGGGGTATTGGCAACAGGGTAGAGTTTATCGGTTGCTTTATTAACACTTACATCGGTAGCCTGAGCGGATAGCAATACCGCTATTAACAATTCAAACGGGCTGGAAAAATTTAGCTCAGTGGTTGGCGTTGGGTTGTCATCTCTTAAGCGGGTTAATATTTCTAGTCGTTTTGCTTTATTCATCAGGCTTATATATCACTATTGTTATGGTAAAACGTTGTAGCGCTGTGTTTGCTATCGTTGGTTTATGTTTATTTAGCTTTCAAAATTAACACGTACGCGCTCAATGGCTTGTTCTAATTTTTTCGGTTTTGCTTGCGCTATTTTATGATCAATCGCATTTTTTCCGGCGATTAAAAAACCCATCGCAATAAAAGCACCTGGTGGTAATATAGCCAATAAGAACTGGCTATCAAGCTGATATACTTGTATTTTTAAGTCAGTTGCCCATGCACCTAACAGTAAATTTGCACCATCAAATAAGGTGCCTTGGCCAAGAATTTCACGAATAGCACCTAATATCACTAATACGGCTAAAAACCCTAATCCCATCATTAAACCGTCAAAGCTAGCTTGCTTAATAGGGTTTTTAGAGGCGTAAGCTTCGGCGCGACCAATAATGGCACAGTTAGTCACTATTAATGGCAGAAAAATCCCTAAAGACTGATATAAGCCGTAAGTGTAAGCGTTCATGAGTAATTGAACACAAGTAACAAAAGCGGCGATGATCAAGACAAAGATGGGAATACGAATTTCTTTTGGTACCCAATGTCTAATGGCCGATACAGTGGCATTTGAACAAATTAAAACAAACATGGTTGCAATACCTAACCCTAGAGCATTAACCACGGTTGAGGTTACCGCTAGTAAAGGGCAAAGGCCGAGTAATTGTACTAAGCCTGGATTATTTTTCCATAAGCCTTGCCAGGCTAGCTCTTTATATTCAGGATTAATTTTCATTATTTGTTCTCACAATTACTGGTATTTGAAAAAATAACCGCTTGATTTGCTTTAAAGTAGTCGATGGTTTTTTTCACTGTTTTAACAACTGCTCTAGGCGTAATAGTCGCACCTGTAAATTGGTCAAACATGCCGCCATCTTTCATAACGCCCCAGCGTGTATCATTATCATCGAGAACACCTTTACCCGAAAATTTTTCAATCCAAGAACTTTTTCTTAATTCTATTTTATCACCCAAGCCCGGAGTTTCTTTGTGCTCAAGGGCTCTAACGCCGCTGATACTGCCATCAACATTGATCGCGATTAATAATTCAATATTTCCGCTATAGCCATTAGGTGCAATGGCTTTAATGGCTGCGGCAGTTGATACACCGTTAAGTCGAGCACGGTAGATAACATCAACGAGTAAATCAGTATTGTTATCAATAGGGGCTGCAATACAGTCACGAAACATTTCATTATCGTGACTACTTTTCGGAATAATTTCATTTAATTGTTTTATCAATTGTTGTTGCGCCTGCATGCTAATTCGCTCTTTGGTTAGTACATGCACCAAACCAACAGATAATGTACAAACAATAGCAAATAGGGCGAGTATTTTTGCATTTTTACTGATAGCGGGGAGTAAAGTCGACATTATTTTTTTGCCCCTAAATTGTGGCCATAGGTTCTAGGACGCGTATATTGGTCAATAAGCGGTGCTGCCATATTACATAATAAAACGGCAAAAGCGACTGCATCGGGATAACCACCAAATTTTCTGATCAGGTAAACTAATAAGCCAGCCAATGCGCCAAAGACAAGACGACCTTTAACACTCGTCGCCCCTGAAACTGGATCAGTAAGGATGAAAAATGCTCCTAGCATAGTGGCACCCGTAAACCAGTGAAACATAGTTGAAGCACTACTGTCAGGGCTGATAATAAAGGCAATAAAACTACACACAAAAAGGCTTGATAAAAAGCTTAATGGTGTTGTCCAGTGAATAGCTTTTTTACTCAACAAAAATAAGCCACCGAGTAAAAATCCGGCATTTATCCATTCCCAACCTAGCCCAAAATGCTTACCTATGGTCGGTGCTTGCATACTCTCAACTACGGTTAGGCCTTGAGTTAGATTGGTTTTTACCGTGTCCAGAGGTGTAGCCATGGTAAAGCCGTCAATATGGGTGCGAATTTGTTCAACAGAATAACCTTGTGGTGTATAGCCGGTAAAAATCACAGAAAAAGTATCACTTAACTGGATATCCATTGCTAATAGAGACAATGGTGGTTGCCATAAGGTCATTTGCACTGGAAATGAAATTAGCAGCATGACATAAGCCGCCATTGCTGGGTTAAAAGGATTATGACCTAAGCCCCCGTACAGTTGTTTAACAACAATAATTGCAAATAAACTGCCAATAATGGTGATCCACCAAGGTGCTAAAGCCGGTAAGCTAATACCGAGTAGTACCGCAGTTAATATGGCACTTCCGTCAAATAACTGTGCGGTTATTTTTTTATTTCGTAACGATAACACCGTGAATTCTGCAACGAGTGCTGTGATGATGGCTAACGAAATATGAATTAAATTCCCCCAGCCGAAGAAATACCACTGGGCAAAAATGCCGGGAATTGTGGCATAAATCACCATTCTCATTAAGGCTGATGTTTCGCTTTGTTGATGATTGTGTGGGGAACTTGCTATCCAAAATGCCATGGCGTTCAATTACTCTGAAAGTTGTGATTTATTGGCTGAAGCAGCCAGTTTTTTTGCTTTCGCTTTTGCAACGGCAGCAGCAATGCGGGCTTTTTTGTCATTTACTGGTGCATCTGCAATTGGAATATTTTCATTGGCTTCTGCTTCTGCTTCAGCAACAGTTTCAGTTACTATTTCAGCGGCTGTTTCTGTGGTGTTAACGGCCGCTTCAGTTGCTGGCGCTTGCTGATTTTTTTCTGCTAACTTCTTTGCTTTCGCTTTTGCAACGGCAGCAGCAATACGGGCTTTTTTGTCGTTGACTGGTGCATCTGCCGTTGCAATATTTTCATTGGCTTCTGCTTCTGCGACAGTTTCAGTTACTATTTCAGCGGCTGTTTCAGTGGTGTTAACGGCTGTTTCAGTTGCTGGCGCTTGCTGATTTTTTTCTGCTAACTTCTTTGCTTTCGCTTTTGCAACGGCAGCAGCAATGCGGGCTTTTTTGTCATTTACTGGTGCATCTGCAATTGCAATATTTTCATTGGCTTCTGCTTCTGCTTCAGCAACAGTTTCAGTTACTATTTCAGCGGCTGTTTCTGTGGTGTTAACGGCCGCTTCAGTTGCTGGCGCTTGCTGATTTTTTTCTGCTAATTTCTTTGCTTTCGCTTTTGCAACGGCAGCAGCAATGCGGGCTTTTTTGTCGTTGACTGGTGCATCTGCCGTTGCAAGCTTTTCATTGGCTTCTGCTTCAGCAACAGTGTCAGTTACTATTTTAGCGGCTGTTTCAGTGGTGTTAACGGCCGCTTCAGTTGCTGACGCTTGTTGATTTTTTTCTGCCAATTTTTTTGCTTTCGCCTTGGCAATTGCCGCGGCTACTTTAGCTTTTTTATCATTGACTACAGGCGCAGCTTCTGTTGTTGCCGGCGTTGCGCTGTCAGATGCTTTAAATTGATTATCCGGGTTTTCATTTATTACGTTGTCAGTCGCTTGGCTTTTTTGTGCTAATTTCTTCGCTTTAGCTCTGGCGATTGCATTAGCTACTTGGCTTTTATTGTCGTCAATTTGTACCGCTGCGCTATTAATGATTTCAGGGCTATTTTCGCTATTGTTGCTTTGTGCTTTTTTAGCCTTTACTCGAGCAAGGGCAGCAGCAACAGCAGATTTCTCTGATTTTGCCGCCTCAGTTCCCGCATTCATTCTCGCTTTACGTGCTTCAGCTGCAATTCTATGTTTTTCTGCACGAGCAATTTTTTCACGTTCAAGACGTAATTTGCGTGCTTCAAATCTAACTTTCGCTTTTTCAGCTTTAATATCGAGTAGCTTCTGTTGGCGAATTTCGGCTTTTGCTACACGATAATAGTGCACTAAAGGAATTTGGCTGGGACAGACGTAAGCACAAGCTCCACATTCAATACAATCAAACAAGTTTAGTTTTTCAAGTTGTGATTGATCTTTTGCTTTCGCGCTCCATTGTAATTCTTGAGGTAATAGTTGCGCTGGGCACACATCTGCGCATTGCCCACAACGAATGCACTCTACCTCTTTACTGCTTGTTGAAGAGAAAGGCGAGGCAATTTCAATTTCGCTAGGCGCTAAAATACAGTTGGTGGTTTTTATTACTGGAATTTGATCGTTCGCTAAGCTAAAGCCCATCATGGGGCCGCCCATAATCAAATGCTTATCTTGGCTATTACTATAGCCGCACTGTTGGGTTAAAAATCCAACCGGCGTGCCAATAAGCGCCCAAGTGTTTTGTGGTTTATCTAAGGCTTGACCACTAACCGTAACTACACGTTTGATCAATGGTGTGTCGTTAATTACCGCGTCAGCTATCGCAAAGCACGTGGCAATATTTTGCATGACCATACCTAATGAGCTAGGCAATACGCCACTGGGAACTTCTTGCCCAGTTAATATCTTAATCAGTTGTTTTTCGCCGCCGCTAGGGTACTTTGTCGGGATTACACAGACATGAATATGATCAATATCGGAAGTAACTTTTTTTAATACTTCAATCGCTGTCGGTTTATTGTCTTCTATCCCGATGAGAATGTTTTTCGGTGCGAGTAGATGATCTAAAATTTTAATGCCATCTAAAATCGTCGGGCTATGCTCTTGGATCAATAAGTCATCAGCTGTGATATAAGGTTCGCATTCAACCGCATTGATTATCAAATAGTCTATTTTTGCTAAGGTTGAAACTTTTACTTGTGTCGGAAAACCTGCGCCGCCCATACCAGCAATACCGGCATTAGCAATTTTCTCTAAAATTTGCGCTTTGCCCAGTAATGTAAAGTCAGGACAGATATGGCGCTCTTGCCAAGTGTCTTCACCATCAGGTGTTAAAATGACACAACTCTCACTCAGACCTGACGGGTGAGGTATCGCCATAGACTGAATTGCTGTGATTGTGCCACTTGTGGGGGCATGAATAGGCAATGACATTGGACTGTCGCAGCTACTCATTCTTTGTCCTTTTAGGACTCTATCACCAACGTTAACAATTAAATTACCCGCTTGGCCGATATGTTGGCGAATAGGGATAATTAATTGCTCAGGAATTTGTGCACTTGCAATAGGTTTGGTGCAGGTTAAGAATTTCTGCTCTGGCGGGTGAATACCGCCATGAAACTGTGAAAAACTACCTTTTTTTATACGCTCAATTACCGATTCCACCCAAACCTCATCTAATCTATTTGTACGACAGGAATACTATTTAAATCCCATTGCCAATTTTGTGTTGTTGTTGCTACGGGGATCATCTCTATACAATCTACCGGGCAAGGTGCGACACATAAATCACAACCTGTACATTCGTCAGCAATAATAGTGTGCATTTGTTTTGTCGTGCCTATGATGGCATCGACAGGGCAGGCTTGAATACACTTAGTGCAACCAATGCAGTCCTCTTCGATGATAAAAGCAACCTTTGGAGAATTATCTGTTTCGTGATTGCCATCTAATGGTTGAACTTCGACTCCCATTAAATCTGCAATTTTTTTAATGGTGTCTTCACCACCGGGTGCACATTTATTGATGGCTTCACCATTAGCTACTGCTTCGGCATAAGGTTTACAACCTGGATAACCACATTGACCACATTGTGTTTGTGGTAGTAAAGCATCTAACTGCTCAGCAAGTGGGTCTCCCTCAACTTTAAATCGTACAGAAGCGAAACCTAATAAAGCGCCAAATAATGCTGCCATGGCACCAAGGACTAATATTGCAATAAGAGTACTCATTAAAACTTAACCAACCCTGTAAAGCCCATAAAGGCTAATGACATTAAACCCGCGGTGATCATGGCAATTGCTGAGCCTTTAAAGGGTGTTGGCACGTCAGCATTCGCTAATTTTTCACGCATTGCAGAAAACATAATCAACACTAAAGAAAAACCAACGGCAGCGCCAAAGCCATAAATAATAGACTCGAAAAAGTTATGTTGTTCTTGAAGGTTTAACAAGGCGACGCCCAACACCGCGCAGTTAGTGGTGATCAAGGGTAAAAATATACCTAATGTACGGTAGAGGTTGGCACTGGTTTTATGGACAACCATTTCAGTAAATTGAACAACAACGGCGATCACCAAAATAAAACTCATGGTGGTTAAATACTCTAAGCCTAATGGCGCTAAGATATAGCTATTAACGATGTAGCTTAATAGAGAGGCTAGCGTCATAACAAAGGTTGTTGCGAACGACATGCCGATAGCAGTTTCAGTTTTAGATGACACCCCCATAAAAGGGCATAAGCCAAGAAACTTAACCAAGACAAAGTTATTTACTAATACAGTGCCAACGAGTAGCAGAAGATAATCAGTCATTTGATCAATATATTACCGTGAAAATTCGCACTATTATCCGTGTTTATCTAGTAATAAACAACATATGAAGCGTAGGGTTATTGATTTTTATCTGCAGATATTTATTTGCGATCAAAAAATGTCCTTAAAGGTACAGTTATTATGCTAAATCATTGCTTTATTTGATATCGTTTATCGCATTCTATAAACAAAGTGCAGCTATGGTTTCTCAATTAAGCAAAAGAGCAAAGATAAATTGCAGGTTTAATTCTCGATAGCATCAATTTATATTGAAGAAATATTTTTCGGTTTACCGATGTAAAACCCTTGGCAACCATCAACAAATAGCTTTTCAAGTGTATATTTTTCTTCTTGGCTTTCAACACTTTCAGCTAGCACACTGATACTTAACCTATGCGCTAAATCGACCATCAAACGCAAAAAGTATTGGTTATTTTTATCTTCATTTATATCACGGGTATAGGTACTATCCATTTTAATAAAATCAGGCTTTAGATCTCTAAAAAATTTAAATGAGGTAAGGCCAACACCAAAACGCTCAACAGTAATGCGCGCACCTACGCGATGGATCATATCAATAAAGTTTTTACTGGCTTTAATATTTTGCTGTAAACCATGCTCGGTAATTTCAAAGACTAATTTAGCTGCAACGCTAGTGTCGCGCAGTAAACGCCTTTCTAGCCAAATTAAAAAGTGACCATCATTTATTGAACGGGCACTAACATTTATACCAAAGAAACTACCCAGCATGTTCTTTTCAGTAATTTCTTTGATAGCTGACTCAATGATCATTTTATCAACAGCAACGATTTTATCGAGTTTTTCTGCCATGGCAAAAAAAGATGCGGTAGGTAAGGGGTCATTATTACTATTGATAAAGCGCGCTAAAATTTCACCATAGACACGATTATTGGGGCTGCTAGGTTTAATTGTTTGAATAAGTAAGTTTATTCGCTGATTTTCGATGACATTATCGATTTCTTGACGCCAATTCTGGTTGCCATAACTGGCGCTACTACTTTCTAAGATGCTACTGTCTGTTTGTGCAAACCAGGCATTAACTTGCTGTGTTTGCGCAATACTTATTCCGGTATCAGCTAAGGCTAAAAGCTCACCTAGAGGTTTGTCATTATCAAAATATACCATGCCAGTGTAACCAACAGAGTCTAAGTCAGACGCTTGTTGGTAGTCGTTGAAGCGGCCGGTTAAATCGGTGGCGAAACTTTCTGCTGCTTTTAAGGTGATATTAGGAATGAGAGTTGCAAAGTCAGAGCTATTTAAGCGAAATACTTGTGCACCGTTATAGCGACTGATAGCGTGTTTCATAATGTCAGCAACATGACGAATATAGCTATCACCTTCATTGTAGCCATGCAGTTGGTTAATTGTTTGTAATTCGGAGCAACGCGTAATGGCCAGCACACCGAAGTCAGAGCGACGTTCAACATTCTCAAAAAACTGTATAAAACGATTACGGTTTTCTAGCTTAGTTACGGGTTCAATGTAGGCATCTTTTTCCAATATAGCCGTTGCACTAACTTTAGTGGCAATGAGCGCCTTAATTTCCGATAAATGCTGTTGAATTTCCGGCAAGTCAATTTCGTTATCCGCTATTTCATCATCGCTCTCTTCACCGGTGATAACAACTGCAAGGTCACGTTTAATTTGCCGATTAATTTTTCCCGCCAAACGACGATAGCGACCAATGCTAAATGAAGCTGCAATGACAATGAACACAATACTCAGCACAAATACAGATAAGATTATATTACGTAATAAAAGTAGATTATCAGTAACATCGACTTGATAACGTATAGTTAACGATGAATTAGGTAGCGTGATTTCGCTGATAGGGGCTAAAACTACATTACTTAACAGCGTAGAGTTGCGCTGCTGATTAACAATAACAGCACCTTCTTCATTGGTAATATTGAGAAAATGGTAACCATTAAAGTGTGCTAAGTGTTTAACAAGTGCTTGTGCACTGAACGCTTGAGTATTTTTTTCAAGTGATAGTAGGGTTTGCTGGTGTTGACTTTGCTCCCCCGATGTTTGTAGCGCCAATAATACTACACCGGCAATAGCAACACAGGCACTGAAGCCCAAGGCAAAAAGAAAGTTTCTTAAAAGTAATTGAGAATATGAATACATATAATTCCAAAGTGCTGGTAAGTGCCGTTATAGTAGTCACCGATGAACTACCGTTAATTATTTTTAACATGAATGGAACTAATTTACTAACTATCTGATTATGCCGCAATAATTTTTAGCCTAAAGCAGCATAAATTTCATCTTGTTTTCTACTAAAAATAAGCTAGGTTAAGCTTGTTGACTTGGCATTGTTTACTAAAATTAACTTGCTAAAAAAATAGCAAGTCTATATAATTTGCGCAGCTTGAATATAGCAATATTTCACTGAATAGATTTTTATCAATGTTAGATAAATTTTCTAAGATATTGTTATACAGAACCAAGAAAGTTATGACTTGGTTTACATCGTGGGTTCAGTGAATAAGCCCCGCGTAATGGGGCTTTTTTGTATCTTAACAATGTTAAAAGGTGCAATACAGCAAGGTAAATCGCTGGGCTATATGCCCTTTTTTTGTTTCTGAACTCTTCCAAATTGGAGAAAAATGATTGGCTAAATTTGAACATAAATTAACCGCAATGTTACGTCCTGCCGTTGAAGAAACGGGTAAGGAATTATTAGGCGTTGAATTTATTAGTGCCGGTAACCATTCGGTTTTACGATTATTTATCGACCATGAAAATGGTATCGATGTTGATGACTGTGCAGAAGTAAGTCGTCAAGTAGGGGCTATTCTCGATGTAGAAGACCCAATCAGTAGTGAATATAGCTTAGAAGTTTCATCGCCTGGGCTTGATAGGCCTTTATTTGACAAAGCGCACTTTGAAGCGGTTGTTGATGAAACGGTAGAAGTAAAAATATCAATGCCATTGAATGGTCGTCGAAAATTTAAAGGCAAATTAATTGCCGTTGAAAACGATAGCTTAATTGTCATGGTAGATAATGAGGAATATGAACTCGTTATCAGTAACATAGACAAGGCTCACCTTGTTTTTAACCATAAAAAATAATTTAAAATACTGAGAAAGGCTAACTAGCATGAGTAAGGAAATATTACTGGTTGTAGATGCTGTTTCTAATGAAAAGGCATTACCACGAGAAAGCATTTTTGAAGCGATGGAAACCGCTTTAGAAACTGCAACAAAAAAGAAATATGAAGGCGATATCGTCGTTCGTGTCAGTATTGATCGTACAAGTGGTGAATTTGACACTTTCCGTCGTTGGTTAATCGTTGATGAAAGTGAAACGCCGATGGAAAACCCATACGCTGAGATTAGCTTAGCAGCGGCGCAATATGATGAACCAGACTTAAAAGTTGGTGATTATGTTGAAGAGCAAATTGAATCGGTTAAGTTTGACCGTGTAACAACACAAACGGCTAAGCAAGTTATCGTTCAAAAAATTCGTGAAGCAGAACGTGGTCTTATTGTTGACGCTTACCAAGAACAAATTGGTGAAATTATTACTGGTGTAGTGAAAAAAGCTAGCCGTGATAGCGTTATTTTAGACTTAGGTAACAATGCCGAAGCGATTGTTTATCGTGATGATATGTTACCACGTGAAAGCTTCCGTCCGGGCGACCGTATTCGTGGTTTATTGTATGAAATTAAACCTGAAGCACGTGGCGCACAATTATTCGTCAGTCGTACTAAACCTGAAATGTTAATTGAATTATTTCGCGTTGAAGTGCCAGAA
Organism: Cognaticolwellia aestuarii; assembly: GCF_002000025.1. GTDB lineage: Bacteria > Pseudomonadota > Gammaproteobacteria > Enterobacterales > Alteromonadaceae > Cognaticolwellia > Cognaticolwellia aestuarii. The sequence continues at coordinate 34,931 of NZ_MUZV01000003.1, read as the reverse complement.
ATTGGCGAAGAAATGCTTGAGATCAAAGGCGCAGCTCGTGACCCTGGCTCTCGTGCAAAAATTTCGGTAAAAAGTAATGACAAACGCATAGACCCTGTGGGTGCTTGTGTTGGTATGCGTGGTTCACGCGTGCAAGCCGTTTCAAGTGAGTTAGGCGGTGAGCGCGTTGATATCGTTTTATATGACGACAACCCTGCGCAATACGTTATTAATGCAATGGCGCCAGCTGAAGTGGCTTCTATCATTGTTGATGAAGACAAGAACACTATGGATATTGCTGTTGAAGAAGGCAACTTAGCCATGGCAATTGGTCGTAGTGGTCAAAACGTACGTTTAGCTAGCCAGTTAACGGGTTGGGAACTTAACGTTATGACTGTTGCAGACATGAACGAGAAGCACCAAGCTGAAAATGATAAAGTATTAACGCTATTTACTGATAAGTTAGATCTTGATGAAGATTTTGCTTTGATGTTGGTAGAAGAAGGTTTTACCTCGTTAGAAGAAATTGCTTACGTACCTGTTGCTGAAATGCTTGATATTGATGGCATGGATGAAGACATTATCGAAGAACTACGTGAACGAGCAAAAGCCGCTATTACTACGCAAGCACTAGCAAGTGAAGAAACACTTGAAGGTGCAGAGCCAGCTCAAGATCTACTTGACCTTGCTGGTTTAGAGCGTCACTTAGCATTTGTTCTAGCGAGTCGAGGTGTGCGAACACTTGAAGATCTTGCAGAGCAAGGCGTTGATGAAATATCAGACATTGAAGACTTAGATGAAACCAAAGCGGGCGAGCTAATTATGGCTGCACGTAATATTTGTTGGTTTAACGAAGAATAACTCACCGGGAGAATTATATAGATGGCATCAGTAACAGTAGAACAACTTGCCAAAGAGATCGGCACACCGGTGGATCGCTTAGTAAGCCAATTGGCTGACTCTGGCGTGAACAAATCGGCGACCGACTCTGTTTCGCAAGAAGAAAAAGAAGCACTACTTGACCACTTGAAAAAACAACATGGTGACGACACAACAGCTAGCCCAAGTAAAATGACGCTAAGCCGCAAGAAAAAGTCTACTTTAGTTTTAGGTCATGGTAGTAAGGCTAAATCAGTACAAGTTGAAGTGCGCAAAAAACGTACTTATGTGAAACGTAGTGATTTAGAAGAGCAACAACAGGCAGAAGTAGAAGCTAAAGCCGCGGAAGAAGCACGTATTCAAGCTGAAATTGACGCGAAAGCTAAAGCAGAAGCGGATGCTAAAGAAGCTGAAAATGCTCGTGCTGCAGCTGCAGCCAAAGCAGAAGTTGAAGCAAAAGCGAAAGCTGAAGCAAAAGCCGAGGCAGAAGCCAAAGCCAAGCAAGCAGCAGTAGCTAAAGCTAAAAACCTTGAAGAAACGGCAGCTAAACCTGTCGTTGCTGCTGAAACCGAAGATGCGAAAAAACTACGCTTACAACAAGAAGCTGAATTAACGGCTAAAGCCGAAGAAGAAGCACGTTTGTCTGCTGAAGCGGCTCGTAAACTTGCTGAAGAAAATGAAGCGCGTTGGAAAGAGCAAGAAGCTGAACGTAAAGCGAAAGAAAAAGAAGTGGTACATTTAACCTCTTCTAAATATGCTCAAGAAGCTGAAGATAAAAGTGATTCAGCTGATGAAAGTGGCCGTCGTCGCAAGAAGAAAAAGCCAGCAGGTCAAGATAGAAATAACCGCGGTCGCAATGCAAGAGGCAAAGGCAAATTAAGCCTATCTTCACCTCAAAGCTTGAAGCATGGTTTTACTAAACCAGTGGAAGTTAAGCTTAATGAAGTACGTATTGGTGAAACTATTTCAGTTGCAGAGCTAGCCAACAAAATGTCGGTTAAAGGCGCTGAAGTTGTTAAAGCCATGTTTAAAATGGGTGCAATGGCAACCATTAACCAAGTGATTGACCAAGAAACTGCAGCTCTTGTTGCAGAAGAAATGGGCCGTGAAGTGGTACTTGTGAAAGAAAATGCCCTTGAAGAAGCGGTATTATCTGATCGTGGACATTCTGGTGAAGCTATAACCCGCGCACCTGTTGTTACTATCATGGGTCACGTTGACCACGGTAAAACATCATTACTTGATCACATTCGTGAAGCTAAAGTAGCTGCAGGCGAAGCGGGTGGTATTACTCAGCATATTGGTGCTTATCACGTTGAAACGGGTCATGGTATGATCACTTTCCTTGATACCCCAGGCCATGCTGCGTTTACATCAATGCGTTCACGTGGTGCTAAAGCAACGGATATCGTTATCATCGTTGTTGCTGCTGATGATGGTGTAATGCCACAAACAATTGAAGCTATTCAGCATGCAAAAGCATCTGAAGCGCCAATTATCATCGCTGTGAACAAAATGGATAAAGAGGGTGCAGACCCTGAGCGTGTTAAGAGTGAGTTATCACAACACGATGTATTATCTGAAGAGTGGGGCGGCGACGTTCAATTCTGTCACGTATCAGCGAAAACAGGCTTAGGTATTGACGAACTACTTGACGCAATATTATTGCAATCTGAAGTTTTAGAACTTACTGCTGTTGTTGATAAAATGGCAAACGGTGTGGTGGTTGAATCTAAACTTGATAAAGGCCGTGGCCCTGTAGCGACTATTCTTGTTCAAGAAGGTACTTTAAATCAAGGCGATATCGTACTTTGTGGTTTAGAATACGGCCGTGTTCGTGCCATGCGTGACGAAAATGGTAGAGCGATTCAATCTGCAGGTCCATCTATCCCAGTAGAAATTATTGGTTTAAGTGGTGTGCCAATTTCAGGTGATGAAGCAACGGTTGTTAAAGATGAGAAGAAAGCACGTGAAGTTGCTTTATTCCGTCAAGGTAAATTCCGTGATGTTAAACTTGCTCGTCAACAAAAATCTAAACTTGAAAATATGTTTGCTAACATGGCAACAGGTGAAGTTTCTGAAGTTAACGTAGTACTTAAATCTGACGTTCAAGGTTCACTTGAAGCGATTTCAGATTCATTAACTAAACTATCAACTGATGAAGTTAAAGTACGTATCATCGGTAGTGGCGTAGGTGCTATTACTGAAACTGATGCGACATTAGCTGCAGCGTCAAACGCTATTGTTGTTGGTTTTAACGTTCGTGCTGATGCCACTGCACGTAAAGTCATTGAAGCTGAAAAAATTGATTTACGTTACTACAGTGTTATCTACGCCTTGATTGACGAAGTTAAATCAGCGATGAGCGGTATGCTTGCGCCTGAGTTTAAACAAGAAATCATTGGTTTGGCACAAGTACGTGATGTTTTCAAATCACCAAAAATTGGTGCAATCGCTGGTTGTATGGTTACTGAAGGTATTATTAAACGTTCAGCACCTATTCGTGTACTACGTGACAACGTGGTTATTTATGAAGGTGAGTTGGAATCTTTACGTCGCTTTAAAGATGACGTACAAGAGGTTCGTAACGGTACTGAATGTGGTATCGGTGTTAAGAACTACAACGATGTACGTGTTGGTGATCAAATCGAAGTATTTGAAACCGTAGAAGTACAACGTACCTTGTAATTAATATTATTGCTGTTGTTAACAATAGCTGCATCAAAAGTACTCACTGACTTGCGTCAACTGCGTGCTTTTCTTTGCTCTAGTTATCAACAGCTTCAATAATTAATAACAATCGATTTATTAAAATGGGGGCTTTGCCTCCATTTTTTGCTATAAAGTTTATTTTAATGATTAATACTTTTTATAGCGCTTATAGGAGTAGCCATCATGGCAAGAGAATTTGCTCGTACTGATCGAGTAGCACAAGAAATTCAAAAAGAGATCGCGATGATTATTCAACGCGAAGTTAAAGACCCACGTTTAGGTATGGTCACGGTAAATGCTGTTGAGATCACGCGAGATTTAGCTTATGCAAAAATCTTTGTTACTTTCTTTACCTTGGAAGGTCAAAATGTTGATCACTCACTTGAAGTACTAAATGAAGCGGCAAGTTATATTCGTACTTTGTTAGCTAAGCGCATTAAAGCGCGCATTATGCCAGAGCTTAGATTTATCTATGATAGCTCAATGGTTGAAGGTGTTCGCATGGGTAATTTAGTCGACCAAGCGGTTGCGCAAGACATGAAAAACCATGAAGGCGATGTAAGCGAAACTGATGTAGACGAAGCTCCAGAGAGTGAATAACGATGGCGAAAAAAAGAAAAGGTCGCGCAATTAACGGCGTTTTACTGCTTGATAAGCCATACGATATGTCATCGAATAGTGCTTTACAAAAAGTTAAACGCATTTATTTTGCTCAAAAAGCCGGCCATACCGGAGCTTTAGATCCCCTTGCTACGGGTATGTTGCCGATATGTTTAGGTGAAGGAACTAAGTTTTCTCAATTTTTACTTGATACCGATAAAACTTATCAAGTTACTGCTAAATTAGGCGTTCGAACCACCACTAGTGATATTGATGGTGAAGTGGTTAGCGAGAGAGCGGTTAATGTCAGTGCCGAGCAACTGGCAGAAGCATTAGCGTCATTTCGTGGTACTACCAAGCAAGTACCTTCAATGTATTCAGCGTTAAAGTATCAAGGGCAACCACTCTACAAATACGCACGTGAAGGTATTGAAGTACCAAGAGAGTCACGTGATATTACGGTGTTTCGTTTAGATTTATTACGCTTTGAAGGTGACGAAGTCGATTTAGATATTCATGTTTCTAAAGGTACTTATATCCGTACTATTATTGACGATTTAGGTGAGTTACTTGGCTGTGGCGCACATGTTGCGCATTTACACCGTAGTGCCGTTGGTAACTATCCAACCGATCGTATGGTCACTATGGCGCAGTTAGAAGCCTTACTTGCACAAGCTGAAAGTGAAGAAGTTGCCCCGTCGGTTTATTTAGATCCGTTATTATTACCGATGACTTCTGCTTGTGATGGCATTCCTGCTGTTTTTGTTGATGATATGTCGGCTAACTTTTTACGCCATGGCAACCCAGTGCAATGCTCGAACGCGCCAAGCGAAGGCTTAGTACAAGTTTTTATTGGCGATGACGTTGAAACCGGTGAGTTTATTGGTATTGGCCATATAGATGATGATGGTTTAGTTGCGCCTAAACGTATTACGGTTGTCGGATAAACTCGGCTACTATGTGTAGGCTAACAGTATAAGTTGCAATTATCGTTAATATTGCTAGAATACGCGCTCTTTAGAACGTCTTGCTGATTTAGTGTTCGGCTCGACGCGATTTTTAAACACTAAAATTAAGGTAAATATTATGTCTTTAAATGCTGCTGAAAAAGCTGCTATCGTTGCAGAATACGCACAAGCTGAAGGTGACACTGGTTCTCCAGAAGTACAAGTTGCTTTGTTAACTACACAAATCAACCACTTACAAGGTCACTTCAAAGAGCACATCCATGATCACCACTCTCGTCGTGGTTTATTACGCATGGTAAGCCAACGTCGTAAATTACTTGATTACTTAAAAGGCAAAAACGTTGAACGTTACACTGCTTTGATCGGTAAATTAGGTCTACGTCGTTAAGACTAGCTTTATTAAATAAAAGCAAAAGATCTTCAAAAGGAGCCTAATGGCTCCTTTTTTTATTGCTGATTAATTATCTCTGATTTTATTATGAGCAACGGCACAACAAACACTAGATGATTCGCGTTGCCACTTAGCTTGCTTTTGAGAAGATAGTCAACGCACGACAAACTTAAACTTTACCCTACACCTGGGGCTTTAATATCACTGAGATAGATTTATAGGTTGGTGTGCCGCAATCGTCTGCAACACTTTCCAATGGTACGAGTGGATTCGTTTCTGGGTAATAGGCCGCGATACATCCAGCAGGTATTTGATAACGTACAACGCGAAAACCAGATACAGAACGTGTAATATTATCATTTGAGACGGTTACTATACTGACCAAGTCACCATCTTGTAGACGCTGATTTGCCATATCCTCATCATTAATAAAAACGACTTTTCGCTGTCCATGAATTCCTCGATAACGATCATCAAGGCCATAGATAGAGGTATTATATTGATCATGAGAGCGTAAGGTTTGTAATGTCAGAACGGGTTGTGTTGACAGACTTTCAGTTACTGTAGAAGATAAATGCGAAGGTAAAATTGCCGCTGAAAAGCTAGCTTTACCGGTAAGGGTTTTCCATTCACGCTGTGCAGCTGAATTGTCGAGATAAAAACCGCGCTCAGTCTCAATGCGTTGGTTATAGTTTTTAAAGCCAGGAATAACAGCAGAAATTTCATCACGAATGAGCGCATAATTAGCGCTAATTTTCGACCAGTCGATAAGGTTATCACCTAAAGTTGCTGTAGCAATACCGGCGATAATGGCGACTTCAGAGCGTAAATGCTCAGATGCTGGCGCATTTTGTCCACGTGAGCCATGCACCATACTCATAGAGTCTTCCACGGTAATCTGTTGTTGACCGCTAGCTTGTTGATCTATTTCTGTGCGACCAAGGCAAGGGAGAATTAGAGCGGATTTTCCTGTGATGACATGGCTACGATTTAATTTTGTACTGATATGCACGGTCAAATCGCATTGTTCTAATGCTTGATAGCTGCGGGCAGTATCCGGCGTTGCGGCAGCAAAATTACCGCCAAGTCCGATAAAAACTTTCGCTTTTCCAGCAAGCATTGCATGAATAGAGTCTACTGTATTGAAGCCAGACGTTTGTGGAGGCTCAAATTGATATCGTGCTTTAAGCGCAGCTAAAAACTGCATTGATGGCTGTTCATTGATACCGACGGTACGGTTTCCTTGAACATTAGAATGGCCTCTAACGGGGCAAGCACCTGCGCCAACTTTACCTATATTACCTCGCAGTAATAATACGTTAACTAATTCGCGCACCGTGGCAACTGAATGTCGATGCTGGGTGATCCCCATAGCCCAAGTAAAAATAACATTTTTGCTATTACTATAGATGTCGACCATCTGCGCGATCTCGCGACGAGATAAACCACTTTGCTGTGTTATCTCATCCCAAGAGCTATTGATTACTGCCTGTTGATAATCCTCAAAACCATCACAGTGTTCATCGATAAATGTGTGATCTAAAATGTTGCTATCATGTTCAGCTTTTTCAAATAGTCCTTTAGCGATACCACGTAATATTGCCATATCACCGCCTAATTTTGGCGTGAAGTAATATTGACTAATATCAGTGCTTGAAAACAATATCATTTCTTTAGGGTTTTGCGGATCGGCAAACTTTTGTAACCCTTGCTCTTTCAAGGTATTGATAGCAACAATGCGAGCTCCACGTTTTCTGGCTTTACGCAGGGTTGCTAGCATGCGAGGGTGATTTGTTCCTGGGTTTTGGCCAAAAACAAAGATAGCGTCAGCGTGATCAAAGTCTTCCATCGTGACGGTTCCTTTGCCAATGCCGATACTACGTGTCATGCCGACTCCTGAGGCTTCATGACACATATTTGAACAGTCAGGAAAGTTGTTAGTACCAAATGCTCGAGCAAAAAGTTGGTATAAATAGGCCACTTCATTACTGGCTCTACCCGAAGTATAAAATAATGCTTGATCAGGGCTGGGTAATTGGTTGAGATTTTTCGCAATTAATTCAAAAGCCTGCTGCCAACTTACCGGGTGGTAGTGATCATCTCTAGCGTCATACAACATCGGCTCAGTTAAACGGCCGCTTTTTTCCAGTGCATGGTCATCCCATTGTTGTAATTGACTAACGGTATATTGCTTGAAAAAATCTTCATCTACCCGCTTACTTGTAGCTTCCCAGGCAATAGCTTTTACGCCATTTTCACAAAAGTCAATTTTGCCTGCATGAGTACCGTCTCCCCATGCGCAACCGGGGCAATCGAATCCTCCAGGTTGATTAGCCTTAAGTAATGCTTTAACACTTTTCATCGCATTTTCACTTTGAATTAAGTGTTTAGCAGAGCTTTTTAACGCGCCCCAGCCTCCTGCAGGTGAAGAATAAGGCGGTTTAGAAGAATTTGAATTAGGCATAATTTTCTCTTAATTAGTTTTAAGCAAAACGTTTAAGTTGACCTTGTTGAAAGCTAAAAAGTGCTAAGCCGCTTTGCTCGGCTGAAGCTACGGCTAGATCGGTCGGTTGAGACAGCGTCACTAGCATAGGTAATTTGGCTCGTGCTGCTTTAATGACTAGATCATGACTGCAACGACTCGTTAATAGTGCAAAACCGGCAACACGTTCTTGTTTATTACTATATAAGCTACCAATGAGTTTATCGAGTGCTGAATGTCGTCCAACATCTTCTCTGACGGCAATTACTTGAGCCTGTAAATCGAAGTACACTGCCGTATGGTTACCTTTTACACCCTGATGATTTTTTTGAATTTTTGATAACGAGTCACGGGCGTTAATAATGATATCAACGTCAGGTAAAATAGGGCTATTGAGTGCTTTAGTTGGCACTGACATTGCCTCATTAATTGATGCGATACCACAGAGGCCACAACCCGTAGGGCCAGCCATAGTTCGGCGTCTTTGTTTTAAACGGTGCTCAGTTCTAGACAGTACATGCAGGTTAAGTTGCCAACCAAGCGCTTGCTTTTTAATGACGATATCTAATACTTCTGCAGTCGAGCTGATTAACCCTTCTGTCAAGGCAAAGCCGAGAGCAAAATCATGTAAATTATTTGGAGAAATCATCATCACAGATTGACTAATGCCATTAAAACAAACAGCAACCGCAACCTCTGACAGTTGCGCTTGATGCAATAAATCGAGAGATGATGCTGTATTCATTGCCATACTTTTCCTGTTGAGGGTTTAAATGTAACCTTGCTACTTGCATTCGCTCTTAATAACCATAGAGTGTGCAATATACATTATGATCAAGCGCTGAGTAGACAATTATGCATTTGATACGCAGCTTTGCCCAGCAATAACCTTAAGTGTGTTCGATAAGATTGTTTTATCGAAGCTTAATATAGACCAAAACCGACGACGCTAAATAATCTCCGTTCGCGCATACTGCTTTAGTCAAAAACATGATAAATCAACTCATTAAAAGCCTCGTGAAGTAATTTAGCGGCTAAATATATTTAGTATTGCGATTACTCAATGCTAAATAACGCTATTATTACGCTAAGTCAAAGAATGATTTTATGGTTGAGTTAAAATCTCATTAATTATTGATGAGGACTATTTTATGACATCTATCCCTGAATTTATGACGGCAAAACACCGTGAATGTGATGAATTTTTTATTGCCGCTGAGAATGCAATTACACAAAATAATTGGGCCTTAGCTAAAGATAGCTTTAAGCAATTTTCTGAAGAGCTAGATTTACATTTTCAAGCGGAAGAAAATATTTTGTTCCCTGAATTCGAACAAGCCACCGGTATTACACAAGGTCCTACACAAGTGATGCGCGGCGAACATCAGCAAATGCGAGCTTTAGTGGCGGATTTGTTGCAAGCACTGAGCGCTGAAGATAAAGACGCTTATATTGGCGCGTCAGAAACCCTGATGGTGTTGATGCAGCAGCATAATATGAAAGAAGAAATGATGCTATACCCTATGACGCAGCAGCGTGTTCCGGCGCCAGATGCTTTATTAACGCGCGTTGTTGAACATTGTCAAACACTTGAAAATAGCGAGTAGCAATGGAAGTAATGACAGTAAATGTCAGCGCATTGGCTCCACCTGAGCCAATGCAAGTAATTTTGTCTTCACTTGCTCAGTTGCCCAATGGCGCGGTATTAAAAGTAATACATCGACGAGAGCCGTTTCCGCTATACGAACGATTATTAGCGCATGGTTGGCTTTATCATAGTAAGCAAGTTTTGGATGAAAGTTATATTATTTACATCGCAAAAGGGCCGGATAAACAGCAGTTTAATGCTTTTATCGCCGCAAATGCTTAGCTGTAAGCGTATTTATAATGCTGTTGTTGGTGTTACAGAAAATATAAGTAGTGTAGAAAACTCATGAATATCGCTAATTTATCATTTAGTGCCTTACCTGCGATTAGCGTCCCATTTCGTTATTTTATTAGTGCTAACGTATTTTTAATCCTAGCCGCGTTGTTGATATTGTTCGCGGGGGAACCCCTTGGGCTGAGTCGATGGCAACCAATGATGTTGGCAGTGACTCATCTTTTCACCTTAGGTTTTGTGTCAATGGTGATGATGGGCGCTATCTATCAATTTTTACCGGTTATTGGTGGTGTGGGCATCGCAAATGTCAGCACTGTTGCAACGGTATCCCATAGTTTACATACCTTAGGTACTCTCGCGTTGACATGGAACTTTATTTTGCCGAGTACTTTAGCTCAGATCATTGCGATGTCAGCTTTGGGAATAGGTTTTACAGGGTATATTTTTTCGGTTATTCAGGTACTCGTAAAAAAATTGAGTCAAGGGCAGACTATCATTGGTATTCGCCTTGCGATGTTATCGTTAATTTTTGTGGTTTTGTTAGGGTTACTTTTTATCGCACAAAGTTACCTAATACCCTATGTTGATATACGTTTTATTGCTGACAAAAATTATACCGATTTGCATGCTTTATTGGGTGGTTTCGGTTGGGCAGGGCTGCTGATTTTAGCGGTAAGTTTACAAATAATACCAATGTTTCATGTAACACCAAGCTTCCCCAAATGGTTGGCAAAATATTTACCCGCTATGTTAGTTCTTTTGCTATTACTATTGTTTGTTTTTAAGCCTAATAGTGTCGCGGGGCAATTTGTTATCGCATTCGTTTTGGTACTATACAGTGTTTATAATGTTGCCTTTTTGAAGCTGTTCAAGCAGCGCAAACGCAAAGTGGTTGATACCAGTGTTAGCTTTTGGCAGTTTGCGGGTGTCAGTTTTCTGGCTTTGGTCTGTTTATACTTTTTCCCTGACGCTTTTTATCAGCAAGTATTTGCTGGAAATAAAGCGTTACTGCTGAGTGCGCTATTCATCTATTTTTATTTGGTCAGTATTATTGAGGCGATGTTGTTAAAAATAACGCCGTTTCTGACCTATACCCATCTACAAAATTTATGCTTAGCTGATTTTAGTGCGATGAGTTTTTTACCACATATGCATGAGTTATTACTGAAAAAGCATGGCCAAGTGTTATTTAAATTGCACCTGGTTTCTTGTTTTTTTCTGCTATTGACGATGGCCGCTACAGGCTATTATTTTTTGTTTGCATTAGCATTGTTGGCTGAATTTAGCTGGCTACTTTTTCTCATAACTCGCAGTTTATATTTATATCGAATCTGCCTAGCAAAGATAAAAAATAATCCGTTATAAATGCCCAGTATAAACGTTAAGATGTATTGGTTGATATTTATCCAATTCAGTGCGAAAGCGAGACATAACGACTACAAAGCATGCTTTTTACCTTTTAAATTCAACATTTGTGCTTTCGCGCTAGTAAAAACATAACTGTTAAGTATAATGTGCGTGCAAATTTTGTATTTACAAAAAGCTAATCAATCAAACTGTATAATTTTTTGTTCAACTTAGTGCTTAACTTATCGGTTAGCAGCTTAATATTTTAATGAATATTTGTGCGACAAACTAAGTGAATAAATAATTGTACAGATTGATTAAAATCTAAAAATATTTAAGGAACTACTTTATGTTCAAACCAGTTACTAAAACTTTTGAATTCGGTCAACATACCGTTACTTTAGAAACGGGCGTTATTGCTCGTCAAGCCACTTGTGCTGTTATGGCTAGCATGGACGATACATCAGTATTAGTCTCAGTTGTTGGTAAAAAAGAAGCAAAACCAGGTCAAGACTTTTTCCCACTTACCGTTAACTATCAAGAGCGTACTTACGCTGCAGGTAAAATCCCAGGTGGCTTTTTCAAACGTGAAGGTCGTCCTTCTGAAGAAGAAACTTTAATTGCACGTCTAATTGACCGTCCAATTCGTCCTTTATTCCCTGAAGGGTTTACTAACGAAGTACAAGTTATTATCACGGTTGTATCTGCTAACCCAGAAATTGCCCCTGATATCATTTCTTTATTAGGTACCTCTGCAGCATTAGCTATTTCAGGTATGCCTTTTAGTGGTCCTGTTGGTGCAGCACGCGTTGGTTACACTGACGGAAAATACATTTTAAACCCATTACAGTCTGAACTAGCTAGCTCACAACTTGATTTAGTGGTTTCTGGTACTGATTCAGCGGTATTAATGGTTGAGTCAGAAGCTGATGTGCTTTCTGAAGAAGTGATGCTTGGTGCTGTAGTTTACGGTCATGAGCAAATGCAAACTGCTATCACAGCAATTAAAGAAATGGCTGCTGAAGTGAATAACCCTAAATGGGAATGGGAAGCGCCAGTTAAAAACGCTGATCTAGTCGCCAAAATTGCAGAACTTTCAGAAGCTGCTGTAAATGAAGCTTACCAAATTACTGAAAAAGCTGTTCGTTATGAAAAAATTGCTGAAATTCGTAATGGCGTAGTTGAACAGTTACTTGAAGCTGACGCAGAGTTAGATGTTCAAGAAGCAAAAGACTTATTCCACGATTTAGAGAAAACGGTTGTACGTGGTCGTATCACGCAAGGTTCTCCACGTATTGATGGTCGTGATCCTGAAATGATCCGTGCATTAGACGTTATGACCGGTGTTTTACCACGTACTCACGGCTCTGCTGTGTTTACTCGCGGTGAAACACAAGCATTAGTTACGGCTACATTAGGTACGCAACGTGACGCGCAACGTCTTGATACTATTATGGGTGAGAAAACTGACTCATTTATGCTTCATTATAACTTCCCTCCATACTGTGTTGGTGAAACAGGTTTTGTTGGTTCACCTAAGCGTCGTGAAATCGGCCATGGTCGTTTAGCAAAACGTGGTATGTTAGCTGTTATGCCTTCAGCTGAAGAATTTCCGTATGCTGTTCGTGTAGTATCTGAAATTACTGAATCAAATGGTTCGTCTTCAATGGCTTCTGTTTGTGGTACTTCATTAGCATTGATGGACGCTGGTGTTCCAATCAAAGCATCTGTAGCTGGTATTGCAATGGGTCTTGTTAAAGAAGGTGATAACTTTGTTGTTCTTTCTGATATTTTAGGTGATGAAGATCACTTAGGTGACATGGACTTTAAGGTAGCAGGTACTACTGGTGGTATTACAGCACTTCAAATGGATATTAAGATTGAAGGTATTACGCAAGAAATCATGCAAATTGCTTTAAACCAAGCAAAAGCAGCGCGTACACATATCTTAAATGTTATGGACGAAGCTATTGGCGGACATCGTGATGATATCTCGCAATTCGCTCCGCGCATTCACACCATGAAAGTTCCACAAGATAAGATTCGTGACATTATCGGTAAAGGTGGCGCTACTATTCGTCAATTAACTGAAGAAACTGGCACGACTATTGAAATTGAAGATGACGGTACAGTTAAAATTGCGGCAACTGACGGCGAACAAGCTAAAGATGCTATTGCCCGTATTACGGCATTAACAGCAGAAATCGAAGTGGGTACAATTTACACTGGTAAAGTTGTACGTATCGTAGATTTCGGTGCTTTTGTTAACGTTTTACCAGGTAAAGATGGTTTAGTACATATCTCTCAAATCTCTGAAGAACGTGTTAACGCGGTAAGTGACGTATTGACAGAAGGTCAAGACGTAACCGTTAAAGTACTAGAAGTTGACCGTCAAGGCCGTGTACGTTTAAGTATGAAAGAAGCGGCTGAAAAGCCAGCTACACCGGCAGCTGAAGCTGACAACGCAGAGTAATTTTCTGCTATAAAGTGAGTTCATTAGCTGTATTACGCATATATTGCTAATTTCTTGTCGATAAAAAGGGAGCTTAATTGCTCCCTTTTTTATATACTCATGGGCATAAATACCCACTAGGATGTTGTTTTTCGTGCGCTTACTTCTTAAAAATAAAATTCCCAAAGCTTTATTCTCCAAAGTATTACTTGTTTCAGGCTTATTATTAGCCCAAGGTTGTACTACCACAGATAACCAACAGTCAGTTATAGGTGAGCTAATCATTGCAGAGCCAATGGCTATTAACGTGAAAGATGAAATAGCCCTTGAGCGCTTAAGCCAAGTACTTCAAAGAGCTAAAATTAATGACGAACAACGGGCTGAATTGTATTACCAACGTGGTATTAAATACGACAAGTTTGGTTTAAGAGCCTTAGCCCATAATGACTTTAATCAAGCGATTAATTTAAAACCCGACATGGTAGATGCTTATAACTTTTTAGGTATCCATTTTATTCAGTTGCAAGAGTTTAATCAGTCATATGACGCGTTCGACTCAGTGATTGAATTGGATCCTAATTATCAATTTGCTTATTTTAATCGTGGTATCGCTCTATATTATGGTGGTCGGCCAAATCTTGCGGTTGACGATTTCAAGGCATTTAAAGCATATCAAGTGAATGATCCCTATCGCGTGCTTTGGCAATATCTAGCAGATGTCGAATTAGACCAACAAAGTGCCAAGCAAGAGTTAATTGAAGCCGCTAAATTAATTGATGATAGTCTTTGGGCAAAGAAGGTTATTGCGCTCTATTTAGGTGAAATGAGTCAAGAGCAATTTATCGCTCAGTTAACTGAAAATATTCACACCAACCAAGCGCTAACTGAACGTTTGTGTGAAGCGTATTTTTATTTAGGCAAATATAGTCAAATCCGTGGAGATGTTAATGCCGCGATTAACTTTTTCAAACTTGCGATGAGTACCAATGTTTATGAGTTTGTTGAGCACAGGTACGCAAAACTTGAACTTGATTTAATGCGTCAAAGCCTGCAGCAAAGCAGTACACCGTAAATTCGTAGTAGATGACTCGCGGTAAAAAAATCACTATTACATTAATAAGCTTAGCGATAATGATATTGCTAAGCTTATTTTTTTTCATTGCTGACTATCGTGAAAAAGTCAATCAAGCCAATATTACTCGTCAGCAATTAACACTACTTGAAACTGTCGATATATTCACCAATACCAATGAACGACTAAGACAGCTAAAAAATGCCAAAAATAATCAGGCATGGTTGCATTTAGCCACGTTGCACGGCAATCAAAGTGCAAGCACAGCATACCAACTAGCTGAGTATTTTCATCAACGTCAACAAATGCAATCAGCACAACTGTGGTACAAGGTGGCAATACGCCAAAACCATATTCAGGCAAGGATTGCATTGGCCAACAACTATTTTCAACAGCAAGAATACGCGCGCATCAAACCATTATTATTACCGATCATCGCTAATGCTGAGGCATTAACGATATTGTATAAAGTGGCGCTGTACCAAGGTGATGTCGCATTTATTACACGCTATAAAAATCAGCTTGCAAACAGTGAAGCACAAGAATTTTACTTAGAGTTAGAAACGTTCTCTGTTTTTGCTGCCGACTCAGAACCATTAACAGCGAAAGTAAGTAAGTCTTCAGCGTTGACATGTCTTATTGATGTTCAGTTTTTTGCCACAAATTTAGCTGGTTTGAGACACACACAGCAGTTAATAAACACTTTTCAACAGCAGCATTTAGCAGAGTTTGTTTGTTTGAATGCCCCTAAATATATTGCGGCTGATATCGTTAAATGTTCACACCAAGCTGATGAAAAAATCACCTGTAAGGCTAACACTTGGGCGCAGCGAAAAGATATAAACACACGCTATCTCGGCCTTGTTGTTGAAAGGGGAGGTGCTAATGTTGATCACGGTATTTTGTATATCGATCAGAATGATAGTATTGATGTTTTAGTGCATGAACTGAGCCATTTAATGGGTTTTGTTGATGAGTATCCATTACCCGTTCAACATCAAAAGTGCCAACAATATCAGCAAGAGCCGTTTGCCCATAACCTTGTTGTCTTACCTGAGTTTTACCAAGGTGATCGTGCGAGTGTCAGAGCCAAGGTGTTATCTCAAGTACCTTGGTTTAGTTTAATTAAAGATACCACACCAATATTATCTCGCTATAACCAGGGCTGGCAATTATTGACACCGAAAGAATACCAAAACGAAATAGGACTTTTTCCGGCAAATTCATGTCAAAATCAGCGGCAAATGCAGGCTTTTAAACCTTTGGCGCAACGAACAAAACTACAATACTTTGAGTTGAGTTTTCCACCGACTTATATTGATATTTTACGGTTAGCGGCGAACAAATTTTTAATGCCAAGTTATCATTATAATGTCAGCCGAGATTTAGTGGAGCTGGGAGATTATGATCAGGCGAGGGAAGTGCTGCAATCAACATTGTTTGAGTAATAACTTAGTCAATTAATTAATGCTGAAATTAATTGACTAAACATCCAGAGCTATCATGAATTAGTGTGTTCTTTTAATGTGTTAACTTGAGTTGTTTCCTTTAAATTAGATGCTGCATTTACGTATGTTTGTTGTTGTACAACGATATTATTTCTGACTTTCGCTATTGGCCACATAGTGTTGTTATTAAATATTAAGAGTTCTCGCTCTAACGAAGCTTTATCATTTTTAGCTGAGTTAATTTTTGTTGTATTTATAAACCATGAAAATAGTTTCATACCACTGGCTCCTCACATTACTTACATTAAGTTATAGCGTAAATTGTCTATTTTTGCTGACCGATGTTTAATATTTTTCTCGATATTTGCACATTCACTGAATCTAACCGTACCAAGTTACGATATAATTATGGCAACTTAATGAAAGCACTATTATATTTCTATGGAAAAATTTTCTGATACTCATTTTCGCCAACAATTCCCTATTTTAAAAAGTCGGGTTAATGGGCATGCGTTAGTTTATTTTGATAATGCGGCGACAACTCAAAAACCAGCTTGTGTGATTGAGCGTTATCAGGAGTATTATCAACAAAGTAATGCCAATGTACATCGGGCTTCTCATGCGTTAAGTGCGAGTGCGACTGCAGATTATGAAAGTGCCCGAAAAAGAGTCAAAAGCTTAATCAATGCTAACGCTGAAGAAGAAATAATTTGGACTAAAGGTAGCACCGAAAGTATTAATTTGGTTGCGCAAAGTTGGGGACGTACAACATTACAGCCGGGTGATGAAATTGTCTTAAGTTATAGTGAGCATCATGCGAATATTGTGCCTTGGCAAATAGTTGCCAAACAAACAGGCGCAACAATAAAGGTATTACCTTTAGGCAAAACGGGTCAAATAGCGATTGCGGATCTAGAAGGCTATATTGGTGAACGTACGCGTATTGTTTGTGTAGGACATATCTCTAATGTTATTGGTCGAGTCAATCCCATTAAAGAAGTGATACGAGTCGCTAAAAAACATCAGGCATTAACCCTGATCGATGGCGCTCAAGCTATTGCTCATTTAAAGGTTGATGTGAAGGACTTAGACTGTGATTTTTATGTTTTTTCTGCTCATAAAATGTATGGTCCGACAGGGATAGGTGTTTTATATGGAAAACGAGCGTTATTAGATAAAATGCCGCCATATCAAGCCGGTGGTGAAATGATCAAAACCGTCAGCTTTGAACAAACCACTTTTAATCAATTACCACATAAATTTGAGGCTGGAACACCTAATATTGCCGGAGTCATCGCATTTGGTTCGGCACTTGAGTTTCTTGAACAACAAGACCATTTGGGTCTAGTAGCCTATGAGAATGCACTAACATCGTATTGCTTTAGCGAACTATCATCGATACCAACGCTTAAATTCTTGGTTGATGAAGCGCCTGATATACCTTTATTTTCATTTACTTTGCCAGGGCATCATAATCATGATATTGCTGCGGCTCTAGATAGCGTTGGCATTGCGGTACGCGCTGGCCACCATTGTACTATGCCATTAATGCAATACCTTAATGTGGCGGGTTGCATCCGGTTGTCTTTATCGGCGTATAACAGTGTGCAAGAAATTGACTTTGTTATTGAGCAACTGAAAAAATTAACTCAGACTGTTATCACAGGCAGTAAGCTAGCGAGTTTGTCATTAGATAATAAAGCAGCTAGCTTTAGTTCCCCTGAGATTGCTCGCTTAACTGTTGATGATATTTATAGCATGTTTGCTAAGGCAAAAAGTTGGGACAGTAAGCACCGAGAAATTATGCTGTTAGGTAAAAAGCAATTGCCTATGGCTGTTGAAAACAAAACCCCGTTATCGTTGATTGCAGGTTGTGAAAGCCATGCTTGGTTAGTTTCTGACATTAATGCCGCAGGGGTTTATCGCTTTCAAGCAGATAGTGAAGCGAAAGTGATCCGAGGGTTACTGGCAATAATTCTAGCGGCTGTCGATAATAAAACAGCAGCAGAAATTCATGCGTTTGATATGAATAATTATTTTTCAGATTTGGGGCTGTTACAGCATTTAAGCCCATCACGCGGGAATGGTGTTCGGGCTATTGTTCATAAAATTCAGCAACTTATTACTGAATAATGTTGCTCGGCCTAGTTCGATATAATTCGGCCAAGTTAAGTTCAGTGAAGTTATTTGGCCGTTTACACTTATTTTTAAACGCTCATACACTTAACTGAGCGCTTTTTTCAAATATTTTTCCATCGCTTTGCCAACAGCAAAAAATGCGAAACAGGCGGTAACATGCGTTGCCGCGCCAAAACCACCGCTACAATCTAATCGCATTGCACCGTCATTTGACTGCTTAGCATGGCAAACATTACCTTCAGTATCCGGATAACGCAGTTGTTCACTGGAAAATACCGCATCAATAGAAAACTTGCGTTTAACATTACGAGAAAAGTTATATTCACGACGTAATTGGTTACGTACTTTGGCGAGTAGTGGGTCTTGAAATGTTTGGCTTAAATCAGTAATTGCTATTTTGCTTGGATCTACTTGCCCACCGGCGCCACCAATAGTCACAATGGGGAGTTTATTACGTTTGCAATGCGCGATAATGGCCGTTTTGACATTAACAGAATCAATAGCATCAATTACGTAATCGTATGAACTTGAAAGTAATTCTTTAATATTTTCTAGCGTAACAAAATCTTCTATGGTGTTAACGCAACAATCTGGATTGATTTGCATGATCCTATCACGCATAACATCAACCTTACTTAAGCCTACCGTATTGGTTAAGGCATGAATTTGTCGGTTGATGTTAGTGACACATAAATCATCGAGATCAATTAAGGTTATTTGTCCAACACCGTTACGTGCCAGTGCTTCGGCAACCCAAGACCCAACACCACCGATGCCAATCACACAAAAGTGTGCTTGCTGTAAAGCGTTACTTTGCTTGTTACCGTATAGTCTTGCTATACCACCAAACCTTAATTGATAATCTGACATTATTTATTCACTAGCTTGAAAAATCGTGGCGCATTATAACAGCCTAGATCATTAAAACTAAGAGTGTAAACAACAAATTCCCCGATAAATAAGGCACTTTTTTGCTTTGATTTTGGCCGATTGGCTATTTATTTCGTTTAAGTATTTATTTAGCTTATTTTCAATATTAAAACTTATGATAGCTAATGTGAGATAAGCTAAGGGTAAATAAAGCAAACTGGTTAATATTTCAGCATTTAAAAGTATCGGCAACAATGAAATTGCCAACATTAAGCTAACAAAGCTTAATAAATGTAATATTTTTATCGATTTGATCATGGTTTCCATAAAGTAAATCTCCATATCGTTGGATTTTGTTTGTCGAATTTTTATTCTAACGCTTGTACTCGATAAAAAGAGGTGGCATATTTGACATTATTAGTGGCAATTAAGTCATGGGCTTTCAGGTGAAATAGAATGAATGTGCTAGTTTTAGCAACAAATCAATGTGTAGTGTCGGCTGTTTATGGTTTAGTTGATGTGTTTTATGCGGCTAATTATTGTCATGAACAGCGCTATGGTAGCAGTGAAAGTAGCAATATTACCTGTAAAATAGTGACCATAGATAACCAAGTGGTTACAGGTTATAACGGTGTCAGTATTACCCCTAATGCCGAGCTCAATGAAATAGAAAAACCTGACATTATTGTGGTTTCGTCCTCAGTACGAGCTGTGATTGAATGTTGCGCAGATGACATAATGGTGGAGAATATACCGGCGGTTAAGCGTTGGCTAACTCAATGTCACATTCAAGGGACTACTATTGCAAGTTATTGTACAGGAAGCTTTTTATTAGCCTCTTGTGGCTTGCTAAAGGGTAAGGTGGCTACGACACATTGGCGCAGTGCCGATTTATTTAAACGACTTTTTCCTTCCATTCGCCTCGATTGTGATCGCATGTTAATTGATAATGGCGATATTGTTTGCTCTGGCGGTTCAATGTCATATATCGATTTAGCTTTACATTTAATTGCTAAAAACATTGGACAAGATATTGCCTCTGACTGTGCAAAGTTACTGGTTTTTGACCCAGTTAGACAGAAACAATCACCTTATGTCACGTTTCAGGCGCAAAAATCGCATGATGATCAGGCGATCTTAAAAGCGCAAGAGTGGATTGAATCCCATTTTAGTCAGGAAATTTTAATTGATAATTTAGCGGCATTAGTTGGCCTAGGTGCTAGAACCTTTAAAAGACGCTTTAAACAAGCCACTGATGAAACGCCGATCAGTTACCTACAAAGAATAAGGGTTGAACATGCTAAAGTGCGATTGGAAAAAACCACCGAAGCCATTAATCAAATTATATGGACGAGCGGATATGAAGACGTCAGTAGCTTTCGACAGCTATTTAAACGTTTCACTGGGGTAACACCCAAAGAGTATCGCCAAAAATACCTATAAGCGAAACTTAATCGGCGTTAGCCGCGGGCAATTTAACGGTAAATTCTGTTTGTTGCTCATCAATAATATTAAAACTAATTTCACCTTGTTGAACTTGTGTCATCAACTTAGCTGAATAAGTACCTAAACCGGTACCAGAGCGGTGATTTGAGCTGCTGTATTTTTCAAATAAGCTTGCACGCATGCTCTCTGGAATGGCTCCTTGATTGGTTAACCTAAAGCTAACCTGTTCACCTTCATATGCCAAGGTTATTGCTATTTTCTGCTCTGTTGGGGACGCTTCTACAGCATTTTTAATGAGATTGTTGAATATGGATAAGCAAAGCAATGGCTCGGCTAAAATATAATGCTCGTGGTCAAAGCCGCTCAGCTCAAATGTTAGCTGCTTATCCTGACAGTCTTTGACTGAAGCGTTAATAGCGTCATTAACCAGTATATTTAAGTTGGTTTTTTGTGGCATAAGGGTGTAAATACCTTGCTCAATTTTATATAAATTGAGTGAGTTATTTATCATACCTATGGCGTTGTTTACTGCGCGATTAATTGATTTTGCCGCGTCTTGATCTGCTAAGCGATAGGTTTCAAACAGTATATTACTGAGCGGCGCTTTTAAGTCATGGTGGGTTATTTTTTCAATATCTTCACGTAATTTTGCATTTTCTTCAAGCGTTGCAACTTGTGCAGATAAAGCAAGCTTTTGCTGTTGTAAGCGAATATGAGTGGCAACACGTGCGCGCAGTAAGTCGCCGTTTAATGGTTTAGTAATATAATCAACCGCACCTAAATCAAAACCATATTTTATGTCATCAACAAGTGCCTTAGCGCTTAAAAATATGACCGGAATATTAGCACTGACAGGGCTTTCTTTTAGTTTTTTACAAACTTGGTAGCCGTCCATGTTAGGCATCATAATATCCAATAGAATTAGCGCAATATTATGTTTATTACTCGCTACAATCTTTAGTGCATGTTCGCCTGATTTAGCTGCCATTACACGGTAGCTTTCCCGTAAATTACCGGCGGCAACATCAATATTGCTACTCTCATCATCTACTACTAATATTGTCGCTTTTTCAGTGCTTAAATTTGTTTTACTACTGGCAGCAGCTTTAACTGACGCATTACTGGGCTCAGATGGATTGATACTAGGAGCAAAAACATCTGCTTGTGTTAACTTAAATAAAGCGTTGATCACTGAGCTTTTCTTGAATGGGGGGTAAAGTAAAGTACTGATTTTTTCTGGCGTATCGTTACTATCCGTTAAAACATTGTTACCCTCAGGCGCTTCTTGTTGATGCGCCAGTATCAATAACGGCAATTGCTTGCTATTCGATAATGTAGCTAATTCATCGCGAAAAGAACAGATACTTGTTTCTGTTAAGGTGTCTGAGCAAATGAGTAAATTTAGGGATGAAAATTGGGCATATTCTAGTGCGTCTTCGACATTTTCAATGCAGGCAATAGCTGACTTTTTCACGCCACATGAGAGTAATATTTTAGCGAGCGCTTCGCGAACTAATCGACTTTCATCAACAATTAAAATATGGTCAAGCACAAATAAAATACCTGTTTTTAGAATAATTTAGCGATTGTAACGTTAATGTACTGAAGTTTAAATAGCCGCTTGGATATGTAATGGCATATTCTGTTGTTGGATATTAAAAGTGGCTGCGAGCTAAAAAAAAAGGCAACACTAAGGTTGCCTTTTTGTGATGAACGCATACGCGCATCAGTATAAGTTTATTTTTTATCTGTCACTTAATGGTACAAATGTACGGTCAATTTCGCCAGTGTATTTTTGACGAGGACGACCAATTTTTTGACCAGGTTGACCTAGCATTTCATCCCAATGTGCAATCCAACCAACTGTACGAGACATGGCAAAAATTACAGTGAACATATTGGTTGGAATACCAATTGCTTTCAAGATGATACCAGAGTAAAAATCAACGTTAGGGTATAATTTTTTCTCGATGAAGTATGGGTCTTCAAGTGCTACTTTTTCAAGTGCCATAGCAACATCAAGCAATGGATCTTTGATACCCAACTCATTTAATACTTCATGACAAGTTTCACGCATAACCGTGGCACGTGGATCGAAGTTTTTGTATACACGATGACCAAAGCCCATTAAACGGAAAGGGTCTGACTTGTCTTTTGCTTTAGCAACAAATTCATCTACACGATCTAAAGAGCCAATCTCTTCAAGCATAGTTAAACATGCTTCATTAGCGCCACCGTGAGCAGGTCCCCAAAGTGATGCAACACCAGCAGCAATACATGCATACGGGTTAGCGCCAGATGAACCAGCTAAACGCACTGTTGACGTTGAAGCATTTTGTTCATGGTCAGCATGTAGAGTAAAAATACGGTCCATTGCGCGAGCAACTGTTGGGCTAACTACATATTCTTCAGCAGGTACTGAAAATAACATGTGTAAAAAGTTTTCTGCGTAGTTCAAGTTGTTACGTGGATAAACAAAAGGTTGACCTATGCTGTACTTGTAAGCCATTGCTGCGATAGTTGGCATTTTCGCAATTAAACGATGCGCACTACGCATACGTTGATCTGGTGCGTTAATATCTAAATCACTGTGATAAAACGACGATAAAGCGCCAACAACACCACATAACATCGCCATTGGATGCGCGTCAGGTAAGAAGCCATGGAAAAAATGTACTAATTTCTCATGTACCATAGTGTGGTTGGTAATAATGTTTTTAAATTCATCATATTGTGTTTTAGTTGGTGCTTCACCATTTAACAAAATATAACAAACTTCTAGATAATCAGCTTGTTTAGCAAGGCTATCAATTGGATAACCACGGTGTTGTAAAATGCCTTTATCACCATCGATGAAAGTAATTTCAGATTCACATGAGGCGGTTGCTAAAAAACCTGGGTCATATGTGAAATAGCCTGCGCCGCCTAGTGTGCGAATATCTATTACATCGTTACCGGCAGTGCCTTTAAGAATTGGCAAGTCTGCAACTACATTACCGTCGATACTAAGAGAGGCTTTTGAGTCAGCCATATGTTTCGTCCCCATTAAAATTTATTTATCTTGAAAATATCTCTAAACTAAATGTTTAGTCAATTTTTGTGAATATTAAACTGTGTGTATTCTACTTCAGATCACCCCCTAAAAGTCAATTCGTTTGTTAACCTCTTAGACTAAAGTCAAATGTAAGGATCTATTTTAGTAAAGTATGGTTGATAATTAGTCGTAAGCCTTGAAAATTGGCTGCAACTTGTCAGTGAAGAAAATTGTAATTAATGATTTTCACCTATATAATCAAGCCGATCTGAATTCTGTTTTTACATTCGTATGTTATTTTCATATCGTAAGTGTAAAAATATAATGCACATCGGAGGGGGGTTATCTAACAGAACAATTGGCTAGATAACGTAAAAATAAGTTGAAGGCTCCAAGAGCTCCTTAGGCAACAATCGTGAAAAAACAACGTCCTGTAAACCTAGATTTGTCAACAATTAAAATGCATGCGGCAGCCAATGCCTCTATTTTACACCGTATATCTGGTGTCATCATGGTATTCGCTATTGGTATTTTATTGTGGACGCTTTCTTTATCTCTATCTTCTGTTGAAGGTTTCGCGCAAGTAGAGTCACTACTTAGTGGGTTATTCTTTAAAATTATTATCCTTGGTACACTTTCTGCTCTTATCTATCATTTACTTGGCGGTATCCGTCATTTAATTATGGATTTAGGTTATTTTGAAGAGTTACCATCAGGTAATACTACAGCGAAAATAATCATCGCACTTTGGTTAATCCTTACTGTAGTTGTAGGAGTTAGATTATGGTAAATAACGCAGCAACAGTAGGCCGTAGTGGCGTACATGATTTCATTCTTCTTCGTGCTAGCGCAATAGTTTTAGCACTATATACCTTATTTCTCATTGGTTTTTTCGTTGTAACACCTGATGTAACTTTTGAAATTTGGCAAGGTTTTTTTGGTAATATTTGTACTAAAATATTCACCATTTTAGCGCTGATTGCTTTACTCATTCATGCATGGATTGGTGTATGGCAAGTGCTTTCTGATTACATCAAACCAGCGTTATTACGTGGTGGTTTACAATTTTTCTTTTCTGTTTTGTTGCTCGTTTACTTTGCAACAGGCTTATTAACTGTGTGGGGTGTGTAAGTGAGCGTTCCAATTCGTGAATTTGACGCCATTGTTATTGGCGCTGGTGGTGCAGGTATGCGCGCTGCCTTAGCAATCTCGGAATCTGGCAAATCTTGTGCCTTGATTTCAAAAGTATTTCCTACTCGTTCTCATACGGTTTCTGCGCAAGGCGGCATCACTGTTGCATTGGGTAATGCCCATGAAGATCACTGGGAACAACACATGTACGATACGGTTAAAGGTTCTGATTATATCGGTGACCAAGACGCTATCGAATATATGTGTAAAACAGGCCCTGAATCTATTATCGAACTTGAGAAAATGGGTTTACCTTTCTCTCGCACAGAACAAGGTAAAATTTACCAACGTCCATTCGGTGGTCAATCTAAAAACTTTGGTGGCGAGCAAGCAGCTCGTACCGCAGCTGCAGCTGACCGTACCGGTCATGCATTATTGCACTGTCTATACCAACAAAACGTTAAAAACAAAACTAACGTTTATTCTGAATGGTATGCTTTAGATTTAGTTAAAAATAGCGACGGCGGTGTTGTCGGTTGTACGGCTATTTGTATCGAAACGGGTGAAGTTGTTTACTTTAAAGCACGTGCAACTGTACTTGCTACGGGTGGTGCAGGTCGTATTTTCGCATCAACAACAAATGCTCACATCAATACCGGTGACGGTGTTGGTATGTCACTTCGTGCTGGCATTCAAATGCAAGACATGGAAATGTGGCAATTCCACCCGACAGGTATAGCAGGTGCTGGTGTACTAGTAACTGAAGGTTGTCGTGGTGAAGGTGGTTACTTATTAAATAAAGACGGCGAACGTTTTATGGAACGTTATGCACCAAATGCTAAAGATTTAGCCGGTCGTGACGTTGTAGCTCGTTCAATGATGACAGAAATTCGTGAAGGCCGTGGTTGTGACCATCCTCAATATGGTCCACACATTAAGCTTAAGCTTGATCATTTGGGTCGTGAAACGTTAGAGAAACGTTTACCAGGTGTTTGTGATTTATCGAAAACATTTGCTCATATTGATCCAGCTGAAGAACCTATTCCTGTTATTCCTACATGTCACTACCAAATGGGTGGTGTACCTTGTAACGTTAACGGTCAAGCGCTTAACATTGCAGCTGACGGTACGGAAACTATCGTTGAAGGTTTATTCGCTGTTGGTGAAATTGCTTGTGTATCTGTACATGGCGCGAACCGCCTTGGTGGTAACTCACTACTTGATTTAGTAGTATTTGGTCGTGCAGCAGGTAACTTCTTAGGAACTTACTTAAATGATACGCAATCAGGTAAAGATGCTTCTGAATCTGATCTAGAAGCTGCTTTAGCACGTACAAATCGTTGGGAGTCATCAAGTAAAGGTGAATCTCCTACGCAAATCCGTAAAGATTTACAACAGTGCATGCAACTTAACTTCTCGGTATTCCGTGAAGGTGATGCAATGGCGCAAGGTATGAAAGAATTAACGGAAATTCGTGAACGTCTACAACATGCCCATTTAGACGATAAGTCTAGTGAGTTTAACACTCAACGTATCGAGTGTTTAGAGTTAGATAACTTGATGGAAACTGCTTTTTGTTCAGCTAAAGCTGCTAACTTCCGTACGGAATCTCGTGGTGCTCATGCTCGTCAAGATTTCACAGAACGTGATGATGAAAACTGGTTATGTCATTCTGTTTACTCACCAGATAGCGAAGAAATGAGCAAGCGTACTGTAAATATGGCGCCGGTTCACCGTGAAGCTTTCCCACCGAAAGCAAGAACTTACTAGGAGCGTTGTGATGAAACAAGTATTTTCTATTTACCGTTACAACCCTGATGTTGATAACAAACCTTACATGAAAGATTATGAGCTGGAAATTCCAGAAGGCTCAGACATGATGGTACTAGACGCACTAATTTTGCTGAAAGAGCAAGATTCTAGTTTGTCATTCCGTCGCTCTTGTCGTGAAGGTGTTTGTGGCTCTGACGGCTTGAACATGAATGGTAAAAATGGATTGGCCTGTATAACGCCTTTATCTGCAATTAAAGCAAATAAAATTGTTTTACGCCCATTACCAGGTTTGCCAGTAGTACGTGATTTAATTATTGATATGACACAGTTTTATAATCAATATGAAAAAATCAGACCTTACCTGATTAATGACGGTAAAGAACAACCAGCACGTGAACATTTGCAATCTATCGAAGAACGTGAAAAATTAGATGGCCTGTATGAATGTATTTTATGTGCATGTTGTTCAACATCTTGTCCTTCTTTTTGGTGGAACCCTGATAAATTTATTGGTCCTGCCGGCTTATTACATGCTTATCGTTTTCTTATCGATAGCCGTGATACAGCAACAGAAGAGCGTTTAGATGACTTACAGGATGCTTACAGCGTATTTCGTTGTCACGGCATCATGAACTGTGTTGACGTTTGTCCGAAAGGATTAAACCCAACAAAAGCCATTGGCCATATTAAGTCAATGTTGCTAACAAGAGCGGTTTAACTAAAACAGTGGAGTATATTGGGAACAACTGATGTACTCTGCTATTTTTATTAGACAATTTGTTTTTATTGCTTTTATCCCATAAAGGAACAGGCAATGCCCGAAGGTGATATGAAGGCTTGGATAGAGTCTTCCCATTTAAGTGGTGCGAACGCTGCTTATATTGAAGAATTATACGAATCTTATCTGGATAACTCGCAATCTGTTTCTGCAGAGTGGCGAGATATTTTCCAACAACTTCCTAAAATTGAAGGTGCTGACGTTGAATATCGGCATTCTGAAATCCGTGACGAATATAAAGCGCTAGCCCAGCAAATACAAAAAACTGTAGTTGTTTCAGGTGGTAGTGATGCTAAGCAAGTCAAAGTATTACAGCTTATCAATGCTTTTCGTTTTCGCGGACATCAAAATGCTAACCTTGATCCATTAGGGTTATGGCAGCGTGAAAAAGTACGTGACCTGCAATTGTCTCACCATGATCTATCAGAAAATGATTTCGATCGTGAGTTTAAATTAGGTTCTTTGGCTATCGGCCAAGAAACAATGAAACTCGGTGAGTTATATAAAGCGCTTAAGACTACTTATTGTGGTTCCATCGGTGCTGAATATATGCATATCACGTCTACAGATGAAAAACGTTGGTTACAACAACGTCTTGAATCTGTGCAGTCACAAGCCGTGCTTAGCGTTGAAGAGAAAGAAGAAATTTTCAAGGGCTTAGTTGCCGCTGACGGTCTTGAAAAGTATTTGGGTGCTAAATTCCCAGGTGCAAAACGCTTCTCGCTCGAAGGCGGTGATGCCTTAGTACCTATGTTGAAGCAACTTATCACACGTGCTGGTTCACAAGGTGCTAAAGAAGTTGTTATGGGTATGGCCCATCGTGGTCGCTTAAATGTGCTTGTTAACGTTATGGGTAAGAATCCATCAAAGTTATTTGATGAATTCGGCGGTAAGCATGATGAAATATTATCTTCAGGTGATGTTAAGTATCACCAAGGTTATTCATCTGACTTCGTAACGCCAGGCGGTAATGTGCATTTAGCACTAGCTTTTAACCCGTCGCATCTTGAAATCGTTAACCCTGTGGTTATCGGTAGTGTTCGTGCACGTTTAGACCGTCGTGATTGTAATGAAGGTGATTTAGTTTTACCTATCACTATTCACGGTGACTCAGCGATTGCCGGTCAAGGTGTGGTACAAGAAACTTTTAACATGTCGCAAGCGCGCGCGTTTAAAGTGGGTGGTACGATTCGCATCGTGGTTAACAACCAAGTCGGTTTTACTACCTCAAGTCCACAAGATACTCGCAGTGGAGAATACTGTACTGAAATCGCTAAAATGGTTTCTGCACCTATTCTTCATGTTAATGGCGATGATCCAGAAGCGGTAATTTTAGCAACACAAATTGCGCTTGATTACCGTAACGAATTCAAACGTGATGTTGTTATCGACTTAGTTTGTTACCGACGTCATGGTCATAACGAAGCTGATGAGCCAAGTGCCACACAGCCTCTTATGTACAAAAAAGTTAAAAAGCATCCTACGCCTCGCCAACTTTACGCTGATAAATTAAACGCGGAAGGTTCTCTGAGCAAAGCAAAAACAGATGAGCTAACGGCTTATTATCGTAAATTGCTTGATGAAGGTCAGTGCACCGTTGAACAATGGCGCCCAATGACAGAGCATTCTGTTGATTGGTCACCGTACATTGGCCACAACTGGGATGATGATTACGAGAAAGAAATCTCAATTGATAAGCTAAAAGAACTTGCAGCAAAAGTAGCCCATATTCCAGCAGACCATGCAGTACATAATCGTGTTAAGAAAATTTATGACGATCGTGAAAAAATGGCCAGCGGCGAAAAGCTACTTGATTGGGGCATGGCAGAAAATTTAGCTTACGCATCAATTGTTGATTTAGGTAAGCGTGTCCGTATTACCGGCCAAGACTCAGGTCGTGGAACGTTTTTCCATCGTCATGCAGTATTACATGCACAAGATGATGCGAGTCGTTATTTACCATTGCAAAATATTCGCGAAGATCAAGGACCATTTGATGTTCATGACTCAGTACTGTCAGAAGTATCTGTATTAGCATTTGAATATGGTTACACAACAGCTGAGCCAAGTGGTTTAACGATTTGGGAAGCACAATTTGGTGATTTCGCTAACTGTGCACAAGTAGTTTTTGATCAGTTCATCAGTTCAGGCGAGCAAAAGTGGGGTCGTTTATGTGGTCTTACTATGTTATTACCTCATGGTTATGAGGGCCAAGGACCTGAGCATTCATCAGCACGTTTAGAACGCTTTTTACAGCTTTGTGCTGATCACAATATGCAAGTATGTGTGCCATCTACACCTGCGCAAGTATTTAATATGCTGCGTCGTCAAGTGGTTCGTCCTATGCGTCGTCCATTAGTGGTTATGTCACCGAAATCATTATTGCGTCATCCGTTAGCGGTTTCTTCTTTAGAAGAACTTTCAACAGGTGTTTTCCATAATGTTATTGGTGAAGTTGATGAGATAGATCCGGCAGGTGTTGAACGCGTTGTGTTCTGTAGTGGTAAAGTTTACTACGAACTACTCGATCAACGTCGTAAGAATGAGCAAACTAATGTTGTTATCATTCGTATCGAACAACTGTACCCATTCCCAGAAGAAGAGCTAAAAGCTGAAATTGAGAAATATCAGCATGTTAAGCAATTCGTTTGGTGTCAGGAAGAACCGCAAAACCAAGGTGCTTGGTACTGTTCACAGCATCACTTTAGAGCGGCAATCCCTGCAAGCAGCTATTTGACATATGCAGGTCGTAAGGCTTCTGCAGCTCCGGCGGTAGGTTATATGTCAGTACATGTTAAAGAACAACAGGCGCTAGTTCACGACGCGCTTAATGTAGAATAGACCCTCTTTTTTATAAAGAGATTAATTAAGAGTGTGTAAGGAATATTATAAATGACAACCGAAATTAAGGTTCCCGTTTTACCTGAATCAGTTGCAGATGCAACAGTAGCGACTTGGCATGTACAAGTTGGCGATAAAGTGTCTCGCGATCAAGTCTTAGTTGATATTGAAACTGATAAAGTAGTACTTGAAGTACCTGCAACATCAGATGGTGTTATCACTGAAATATCTCAAGCTGAAGGTGCAACCGTATTAGGCGAGCAAGTAATTGCTATTTTGTCTGAAGGTGAAGCTGCTGAAACAGCTCCTGCTGCTAAAGCTGAAACTCCAGCAAATGCACCAGCTGCAAGCGCAAGCCAAGTGATTGATATCGAAGTACCGGTATTACCAGAATCTGTTGCTGATGCAACGGTAGCAACATGGCATGTTGCAGAAGGTGATACAGTATCAGTTGACCAAAACTTGGTTGATATCGAAACTGACAAAGTGGTTTTAGAAGTAGTAGCGCAAGCCGATGGTGTAATTGGTAAAATTATCCATGGTGAAGGCGATACCGTGCTAGGTGCACAAAAAATTGGCGAACTTAACGCCGGTGCTACAGCAAGTGCAGCGCCTGCTGCTTCAGCTGAAGAAGCGATCAGCTCAGATGAGTTAGCTAGCCCATCGGTACGTCGTTTAATGACCGAAAAAGGCTTAACGGCTAATGACGTTGTTGGCACAGGTAAAGGCGGACGCATCTCGAAAGAAGATGTTGAAACAGCTTTGAACAAGCCAAAATCAGCACCAGCTAAAGCAGCGGCACCAGCGCCTGCAGCACAAGCTTCTGCCGCTTTAGGTGAGCGTACGCAAAAACGTGTCCCAATGACACGTCTACGTAAAACGATTGCTACACGTTTGTTAGAGGCGAAAAACTCTACCGCGATGTTAACAACGTTCAACGAAGTGAACATGAAGCCAATTATGGATCTTCGTGCACAATATAAAGATGTATTTGAGAAAACACATGATACACGTTTAGGCTTTATGTCTTTCTACGTGAAAGCCGTAACAGAAGCACTTAAAC
The DNA here is from genome assembly GCF_002000025.1 of Cognaticolwellia aestuarii. Taxonomy (GTDB): domain Bacteria; phylum Pseudomonadota; class Gammaproteobacteria; order Enterobacterales; family Alteromonadaceae; genus Cognaticolwellia; species Cognaticolwellia aestuarii. Next base: position 3,644 of record NZ_MUZV01000003.1, on the reverse strand, counting down.
GCTACCCAGCGGTAAATGCCTCAATTGACGGTGACGACATTGTTTATCACAACTTCTTTGATGTTTCGATTGCTGTATCTACACCACGTGGCTTAGTAACACCAGTATTACGTGATGCAGACCAACTTAGCATGGCGGGTATCGAAAATGGTATTCGTGACCTTGCAATCAAAGGTCGTGACGGTAAATTAACCATGGACGAAATGCAAGGTGGTAACTTTACTATCACTAACGGCGGCGTTTTTGGTTCACTAATTTCAACACCTATCTTGAACTTGCCACAAGCGGCAATTCTAGGTATGCATAAAATCCAAGACCGTCCAATGGCTGTTAACGGAAAAGTTGAAATTTTACCTATGATGTACCTAGCACTTTCTTATGATCATCGTTTAATTGATGGCAAAGAATCAGTAGGTTTCTTAGTAACAATTAAAGAATTGTTAGAAGATCCTACACGCTTGTTACTTAACATTTAGTTAAGTAATGAGTTCGTAGTCGCATTAATGTATTTTGTTCGATGTAGACTATAGTATTAAGCTCTAAGGACTATGTTCTTTAGAGCTTTTATACTATAATCGATCGACTTTTTTCGATGGTAATAATTTTATGATTATTGCCATTTTCATCTACAGATAAATGGATAAAACACCATGAATTTGCATGAATATCAAGCGAAACAATTATTCGCTGAATATGGTTTACCAGTTTCTGAAGGTTTCGCTTGCGATACCGCTCAAGAAGCTGCCGAAGCTGCCGATAAAATTGGCGGCAATATGTGGGTTGTTAAAACTCAAGTTCACGCAGGTGGACGTGGTAAAGCTGGCGGTGTAAAGCTAGTTAAATCAAAAGAAGAGATCAAAGACTTCGCACAAAACTGGTTAGGTAAAAACTTAGTTACTTACCAAACTGACGAAAATGGTCAGCCAGTAGCGAAAATTTTAGTAGAAAGCTGTACAGATATTGCTAACGAATTATACCTTGGTGCTGTTGTAGACCGTGCAAGTCGTAAAGTAGTATTCATGGCCTCTACTGAAGGCGGTGTTGACATCGAAAAGATTGCTGAAGAAACTCCAGAGTTAATTCACCAAGCTGAAATCGATCCATTGGTTGGCGCACAAGCTTACCAAGCACGTGAATTAGGCTTCAAGTTAGGTTTAAACCCAACGCAAATGAAGCAATTTGTTAAGATCTTTTTAGGTCTTGCAAAAATGTTTGAAGATTTCGATTTCGCTTTATTAGAAATCAACCCGTTAGTTATCACTGACGAAGGTAATCTTCACTGTTTAGATGGCAAGATTGGTATCGATGGTAATGCTTTATACCGTCAACCTAAAATGCGCGCTTTCCACGATCCATCTCAAGAAGATGAGCGTGAAGCACATGCAGCACGTTTTGAATTAAACTACGTAGCCTTAGACGGCAACGTTGGTTGTATGGTTAACGGTGCTGGCCTTGCAATGGGCACAATGGATATCGTTAACCTACACGGTGGCAAGCCAGCTAACTTCCTTGATGTTGGTGGCGGGGCAACTAAAGAACGTGTTTCTGAAGCATTCAAAATCATTCTTTCTGACGACAACGTTAAAGCTGTTTTAGTTAACATCTTTGGTGGTATCGTACGTTGTGACATGATTGCTGAAGGTATTATTGGCGCAGTTAAAGAAGTTGGCGTTCAAGTACCAGTAGTTGTACGTTTAGAAGGTACTAATGCTGAATTAGGTCGTGAAGTTCTTAAAAACTCTGGCTTAGATATCATTGCTGCTGAATCATTATCTGATGCAGCGACTAAAGTTGTAGCAGCTGCGGAGGGCAAATAATGTCTGTCTTAATTAACAAAGATACTAAAGTAATCTGTCAGGGTTTCACTGGTGGTCAAGGTACATTCCACTCAGAGCAAGCACTTGAGTACGGTACACAAATGGTTGGCGGCGTAAGCCCAGGTAAAGGCGGTCAAACGCATTTAGGCCTACCAGTATTCAACACAGTACGTGATGCAGTAGAAGCAACTGGCGCAACAGCAACAGTTATCTACGTTCCTGCTCCGTTCTGTAAAGATGCAATTTTAGAAGCTATTGATGCAGGCATCGAGCTTATCGTTACTATCACTGAAGGTATTCCAACTTTAGATATGGTTGACGTTAAAGCTAAGCTTGATCAATCTGGCGTTCGTATGATCGGTCCTAACTGTCCAGGTGTTATTACTCCTGGCGAAACTAAGATTGGTATCATGCCTGGTCACATTCACAAGCCTGGTAAAGTAGGTATTGTTTCACGTTCTGGTACGCTTACGTACGAAGCCGTTAAACAAACAACTGATGCTGGTTTTGGCCAATCTACTTGTGTAGGTATTGGTGGTGACCCTATCCCAGGTACTAACTTCATCGACGTATTGGAAATGTTCCAAAACGATCCACAAACTGAAGCAATCGTAATGATTGGTGAAATTGGTGGTACAGCTGAAGAAGAAGCTGCAGAATACATCAAAGCAAACGTTACTAAGCCTGTTGTATCTTACATTGCTGGTGTTACTGCACCAGAAGGTAAGCGTATGGGTCACGCTGGCGCAATTATCGCTGGTGGTAAAGGTACTGCTGATGAGAAATTCGCAGCATTAGAAGCGGCTGGTGTTAAAACAGTTCGTTCTTTAGCGGATATCGGTGTAGCACTTAAAGAGAAAACGGGTTGGTAGGCACTGCTTAACCAAACGTTAATCTTAAAAAGGTCACTTCGGTGACCTTTTTTATACCCGTAATCATTGGAAATGCATGATTTTGGTTCTGACTAAAAGGTTCAACTGCAAGGCGCATGATTGAGCCATAGCTGGCTATAGGGATTGAATGCAACGAAGTAGATGGGCATTTTAGGCGAATCAAAACAAGCAGTTTCAATGGTCACGGGTATATGTCTTAAAATTATGCGAAATGCAATCAAACGGGCTGATCGTTCCTGCATGTTTCTCCCCAATCACATGTGTGTAGATCTCAGTTGTTCTTAAATCAGAATGTCCAAGTAATGTTTGTACCGTTCTAATATCAGTGCCATTTAGTAACAAAGCCGTTGCAAAACTATGGCGAAATGTATGTGCGGATACCTTTTTACAAATTTTTGCTTTTAACACAGCTTGCCGTAAATTTTTAGTCAACGTTGAAGGGTGAAGATGGTGACGACATATGTAACCATCTATTGGATGTTCACATCGAGTTGATGAAGGAAATAAATATTGCCACGCGAAGTCTTTCATTGCTGATTTATATTTTCTATGTAATGAAGCAGGTACAGACGTTAATCCAAACCCGTTAAGTAAATCTTGTTTGTGTTTAGTTTCCACATTATTTATTTGATTTGTAATAGGGTTGTTTAGTTCTTTAGGTAGTATTGTTAGTCTATCTTTTTGTCCTTTCCCTCTAAAAATAAATATAGTTTTGTTGGCAAAATCGATATCTTTGATTCGTAATCTCAATACTTCATTTAAGCGTAAACCTGAGCCATAAAGAATAGAAACAATTAGTTGGAAAGGCATTCTTAATTTATTAATAATTAATGTGACTTCTGGACTTCCCAGCTTTCACTAGACAGTTTCTAACTCAGAAAAATACGCTTCCTCAAACTTAGCAGGTGAAACACCGCCTGTATGCGAGTGACGT